>NZ_AHZM01000991.1:0-502 GCF_000257605.1 Pseudomonas sp. R62 | reverse complement strand
TGCAACAGCTCCTCTCCAGTGACATCGCCCTGGAGCTCGCCACACACTTGCAAACCGCAATGAAGGGCGCTGCTACCCCAACCAGCCTAAAGCAATGGCTATTGACCGCGCTTGTGCTAGCGCTTGATCCAACGGCCGGCACCCAGCGCAATCGCGTTGCAGGTTTCGACTTCATGTGGCCTGCGAACTGGGGCTTAGGTGCTGGCAAGCTCAGTGAGCTTTTAAGCCAACATTTGGCTGATACCCAACAGGTCCCGACCCACCTTCGTCCGGCAGTCACCCGCCTATTGATGTCCGGTGCAGCGCCACATTTGCTGGTCAAAGACCTACCGTCGACGTTGAAGCTTGGTTCCCCAGAATGGGTCAACTTTTCAAGTGCGGTAAATCGAATCGAACTGATAGCCGCCGGTGCCAGCGCGAACATGACTTACCAGCAAGTCATGGACTTTCATAACATCAAGCCCATTTCAGCAGAGGAAAACCGCCTGCAGGCCGTCGCCCA
>NZ_AHZM01000990.1:0-513 GCF_000257605.1 Pseudomonas sp. R62 | reverse complement strand
TACGAGAACTCACTGCCATGACCTGGCAGCCAACCCATTAAGAGAGATACCGCCATGAAACTGTTTATCTTCGGCGTTGCCGCGTTGCTCGCTACCGGTTCCGTGTTTGCCGCCGAGCCCGTGATCCACGATAAAACCGGCTTTTTCGTCCACCTGGACGTGGCAAAAGTCCTGTCGAGCACCGACACCTACGGCCAATGCGGCATCGTCCCCGCACGCCTCAACTACCTCGACAGCCAAGGCCGCGAACACGTGCTGGACTACCAGGTGCAGGGCATTGGTTGCGCCAGTGACAATTGATCGGGCTACACTTGCGCCACGCATTGAGACAGGGCATTTCCCATGAACATTCTCGTAGTCGAAGACGAACCCAAGGCCGGCAATTACCTGCTCAATGGCCTGCAGGAACTGGGCTATTCCGTGAGTCTCGCCCGCGACGGCGTGGACGGTCTGCACCAGGCCCTGGAAACCCCGTTCGACGTGATCGTGCTGGATGTGATGATGCCAAAAATG
>NZ_AHZM01000989.1:0-517 GCF_000257605.1 Pseudomonas sp. R62 | reverse complement strand
TGAAGTGAATTCGGTGAGTACGTTGCTGGAAGTGGTGCGGCATGCGCCGCTGGCGACCATGCTGCCCGAGGCGATTGCCAGCGAAGACCGCGCGTTGCGCCGCTTGCGGGTCGAAGGGGAGGCGCCACAGCGTGGCGCGGCGTTGTTGCGGCGCAGAAATAATTATCACAGTGCGGCGGCGTTGGCGTTTGTTGATCTTGTTTTGGAAATGCATAGGGCGTGAACAACACCTGTGGGAGCGAGCCTGCTCGCGAATATGTTGTGTCAGGCGCTGATGCTTGCGCCTGAAGACTGCATTCGCGAGCAGGCTCGCTCCCACAAAGTAAGGGTGAGTTCTGGATGTAAAAAGGCCTGCTTCTTATCGAAGCAGGCCTTTTTTTACTGAAGTATTATTCAATAAAACCGATCAATCACCCGAACTTCATTTTTGTTCTGCATCGAATCCCACGCCTGTTTCAGCGTCTGCAGCACACTGCCGATGAAGTCCTTGTCGGCCGCAGCCTTCTTGCCGACATAA
>NZ_AHZM01000988.1:0-517 GCF_000257605.1 Pseudomonas sp. R62 | reverse complement strand
AGAGCAACATGCAAGAAAGCGAAGCGTTGAGAGGGTTACGAGGCTGGCTCGTGCTCATTGTAATAGGCCTGGTCATCTCGATTTCCCGCACGGCCTATAGCCTTCTCGCGGTGCATTACCCTCTTTTTGCAGATGGCACTTTTACCGTGCTGTCTACGCCTGGGACGACGCTGTACAACCCGTTGTGGGCGCCGATTTTGGTGTCGGAAGCGCTGATTAATGGGTTGTTTGTCGCCACCTACGCCTACCTCATTTACCTTTTCATCTCCGAGCACTATCTATTCCCCAAGGTTTATATCGCGACGGTGATTGCGTCGGCGGTGTTCATTCCCCTCGATGCCTGGGTGTGCTCACTGGTGTTCGTAGATGAACCCATTTTCGACTCCAACACGACAAAAGAGCTGGCACGGACATTGATTACCTTGTTCATCTGGGTGCCTTACATGCTGGTATCCAAACGGGTAAAGGCAACGTTTGTCATGCATAAGCCGCAGAGAGCGGACGCGCACACGGCCGT
>NZ_AHZM01000987.1:0-520 GCF_000257605.1 Pseudomonas sp. R62 | reverse complement strand
TAGAGGCGTTCCCACGCAGAGCGTGGGAACGATCATCCCCGGTGGTGTTTACCCCGGGGGATTTTTGATGCCGGTCAGGGAGCTATCGCTGGCAAGCCAGCTCCCACAGGGTTTTGTGGGGTTCACCAAATCTGCGATACACCGAGAAACCTGTGGGAGCTGGCTTGCCAGCGATTGGGGCGACTCGGTTTCAGATCAGAGCTTGGCCGCTGGACGCCCCGGCTTCTTGGTCTGCAACAAATGCGAGAACACCGCATGCAGATCATCCGACGCGCCTTCCTCGTCGAGGTTGAGCTTGCTGTCGATGTGATCCATGTGATGCATCATCAGGTTCACCGCCAGTTCGCCGTCGCGCTTTTCAATGGCGTCGATCAACTGGGTGTGTTCGTCGTACGAACAATGCGAGCGGTTGCCGCTTTCGTACTGGGCGATGATCAGCGAGGTCTGCGACACCAGGCTGCGCTGGAAGCTGATCAACGGTGCGTTCATTGCCGCTTCCGCCAGCTTCAGGTGGAATTCA
>NZ_AHZM01000986.1:0-531 GCF_000257605.1 Pseudomonas sp. R62 | reverse complement strand
ATGTGGCTCGGCGCCAGACGCAGCACCATCGCCGCGCGTTCCTGCTTTTCCCGCCAGACCGGCGTGTCGGAGCCGATCACGCAGGCGGCCCGCGAAGACGGGATGTTCAGCGCAAACAGCGCCTCGGAGGCGAGAAACTCGCGAATCGATGAGCGCAGCACCGCGCGGCCATCGCCCATGCGCGAAAACGGCGTCTGCCCGGCGCCCTTGAGGTGCAAGTCCCAATGCTCGCCGGCGGTGTTGTACACCTCGCCCAGCAGCAGACCGCGCCCGTCGCCCAGTTGCGGGGTATAACCGCCGAACTGATGCCCGGAATACACCATCGCCCGTGGCTCGGCGTCGGCCCACAGCTTGTGGCCGCCAAACAGTTGCGCGAATTCTTCGGTTTCGGCGCTGGCCGGATCAAGATCCAACAGAGCCAGGGCGGCCGGGCTGGCGACCACCAGACGCGGATTGTCGATCGGTTCGGGCAGCACGTGCGCGGAGAACGCGTCGCCCAGGCGGGCGAAGCGGTTGTCGAAAGTCAGTTCG
>NZ_AHZM01000985.1:0-531 GCF_000257605.1 Pseudomonas sp. R62 | reverse complement strand
CCTGACTAATGCAGTACAATCCGCCCCCTTCTCAACTCCCCCAAGGATCCGCCATGTCCGGGCTTGAACTGTTTGCTGCTGCCCTCGGTGTCATCGCCGTGTGGCTGACGGTCAAGCAGAATCCGTGGTGCTGGCCGATCGGGCTGGTCATGGTGTTGCTCTACAGCTGGATCTTCTTTGAGGTGAAGCTGTATTCGGACATGTTGCTGCAAGTGATCTACGCCGCGCTGCAGATCTACGGCTGGTGGCAATGGACCCGCGCCGGAACGATGCATGACGGTCGCCAAGTCACCCGCCTCGATGCACGCTCGATTCTGCTCGGCCTTGGCATTGGAGCGATCGGCAGCCTGTCGCTGGGCGCGGCGATGGCGCACTGGACCGACGCCGCACAGCCGTGGCTCGATGCCGCGCTCACCGGTTTCAGTCTGGTGGCGCAACTGTGGATGGCGCAAAAACGCCTGCAATGCTGGGCGCTGTGGTTCGTCCTCGATGTGATCTTTGTCGGCCTGTTCATCTATAAAGGCCTCTATC
>NZ_AHZM01000984.1:0-530 GCF_000257605.1 Pseudomonas sp. R62 | reverse complement strand
ACCGAAGCTGCTGCCCGAGCACATCCATCGGGTTAAATAAATCCGTCCCCTTTGTGCGCGCCTTTGTGCTGTGTCAACTCTGACAGGTCGGAGGGGGTTTGCGATGAACGGTCATGAAGAGTGTTCCCATGCGCAAAGGCATGCAGCCGGGACGCTCCGGATCCCATCGGGAGCCGAACGCGGAGCGTCCGTTGAGGCATTCCCACGCAGGAGCGTGGGAACGATCATCGGGCTCCGCTACTGCGGCAACTCCAGATTATCCAGCACCCGATTCACCGCCAGTTCCCCGAGCATGATCAACTGCGCAATCCCCATCAGCGTCCGGCGCTGCGATGGCTTTACCAGCCCGGCGAATTCCTGGGCGATGGTTTTGGCCGAGGCGAGGGTTTCGCAGGCGTTGGCCAGCAGGTCTTCATTTTTGGTGTCGGCGGTGACGGCGTACATGGCGCGGGGGCTGAAGGGCGGCGGGGTCGAGCCGGGTGGGCAGAGGTAGTGGTCGAGGGCGCGGTCGGCGGCTTGGTGGAGTTTTT
>NZ_AHZM01000983.1:0-531 GCF_000257605.1 Pseudomonas sp. R62 | reverse complement strand
ACAATTGATAGCGCTTACGCAGATCGCTGTCGTGGGTAAGGAAGCGTTGCAGCGGCTCGAAATGGGGGCGATCGATTACCTGTGGCAAGAGGCGCATCAGGCGCCAGGTCAGCGGGGCTTTGTCGAGCAGGGATTTAGGCGGAATCTCTTCTCGTCCCAATACCAGGCGATACAGCTGCCACATGAAACTGCCGGGTAGTTGAACGTCAATCGCCGCAGCGATCCCGCAACCGCCAAGGTCATCGTCTTCAGGATCTTCGGCCAATGCCAGTTTGAGCCATTGGGCGATGCCGTTGCTTTGCACCAAAGCGATTTCGTTTTCCAAGGGTGCCAGTGGGTAACGCCGCATGATGCTGACCACAAGGCTGCGCAGCTCATCGAGGCTGTTGCTCTGAACCACCATGAATGCAGCGTTGAGGGACTGGGCGTCCGACATATGGATTCCTTGGAAAATCGCTAAAGCCGAGGCAGAACCTTAGCATTGTCGGCCGGCTGTGACAGCCGGACGAGGTCTGCGAAGGCTGTAAGAAC
>NZ_AHZM01000982.1:0-532 GCF_000257605.1 Pseudomonas sp. R62 | reverse complement strand
GGGGGCTTCGCGGTTGGTGGTGGGTGGAATGACGGTTGTGGAGTACGGCCAGTCCGGGAACTTCATTTACCTGGCGAACGGGGTCAATCGCGCCGATAGCAACGTGATCTTGCGAAATGGCGCAACCCTTGCGGCACCGGAAGTGTTCCTGGTGAGTAACACCGGCTCGATCATCGTGGAGCAGGGGGCTTCGATCAACACCCTGGGGCGCGGTAATGCCAGCTACGATGCCCGTGACGGCTATATCTACCAGGTGGCCAACACGCTGGCGGTGTCCAATGGCCTGCTCAACGTGATCAGTGCGCCCAAGGTGGGCAGTGTGATCAGCCAGGGGATCAATATCGGTGCCTGCAGCGGTGGGGTGTGCGGTGGCCAGACCGGGCTGTACTCCAACGGCAGCATCGTGGCCCTGACCGACAGCACCTTCCAGCTCGGCGAACAGGTGCGTTACGGCACCCGTCACCTGAACCTGGGCGTGACGCACCCTCAATCTGGGCAGCGCCGAAGCCCTGACCGCAGCGGCGGCGGCGAA
>NZ_AHZM01000981.1:0-536 GCF_000257605.1 Pseudomonas sp. R62 | reverse complement strand
ACCCCCGTCGCAAAACGTGGCGAACGCGCCAGCAGGATCTCGTCGCCACGGGTCACCAGCACGATCATGCTCGGCGAGATCCGTGGGTAGCTGCGCAAGTCGCAGGCCTCGCAATACATCGCCCGCTCGCGTGGCACCTGGACCATGGCCTGGCCGCAACGCCCACAAAACCTGTGTTCACGCGCCCAGGTACCGATCTGTGCCGCATACCCCAGCACTTTGTAAAGCGTGTGGTCGCCTTGCAGCATGAAGCCGCGCAGACCCTGCCAGCTGCAGCCCGGTACTTCAGCAGGGGCATCGAGTTCCAGCAGGTACACCGGTTCGCCATCAAGGTGGCCAATGCCGTGTTCGGCGAACACCGAGAGGTCCTGGCGCTTGAGCCACTCCCGGGGAAACAAGGGGCCATTGGTGTCGTGTAAAAAGCCCTCGCGGCTGCGGGCGACGGCCCAGCCACCGGGGGTGTCGTTGTCCAGCAACGTTGTGGTAATCCAGCCTGGGGTCATGTCAGTCAATCCACGAATTCGGGTTTCTGCTTA
>NZ_AHZM01000980.1:0-534 GCF_000257605.1 Pseudomonas sp. R62 | reverse complement strand
CATTCCTCCTCGTGACAATCAGCGTGACAAACACCGAAGTCACCAGCAACAGCGATGCAGATGATGGTGCCCCAGCCCAGGGAATGGACTGCACCTGACTGACAGTCAGGCATGCCCCGATCATCGCATCACTGCCTTCACCCGACTCAGGATCTCGCGGCGCCGGTTTCGTCAGCCAGCGCAGCCTCCACCCGCCCACCTCTTCGGAGGTGTTCAGGAGGCCAGATCATGAGATGCCCAAGCTCCCGGTCGTAAAGAGCCGCCAGTCCCGCGTTAGTGGACAACCCTCACAGGTCGCAGGGGCCTTGATCCCTGATAACACTCAACATTCGTGGCGGGATGACGTGAGGAAGGTTTAAACGTTTTGGCTTCGAGAGGAGTTCGATCATGGCACTGGTGGGCAGGCGAAATGGGCGCAATTTTGGCTATGGGCGACAACTGAGTTACGCCGGACCGCAGGCGCTAAAAGATCTATTTGGCGACGGGCATTACGGCACGGTCAAGGCGCACAGTGATCGCTGGCAGGCGTTTGTG
>NZ_AHZM01000979.1:0-538 GCF_000257605.1 Pseudomonas sp. R62 | reverse complement strand
CAGCGCTCCCTGGTCACCGACGTGGCAGAGGGCAAGGTCGACCAGATCATTGCCAAGGCCTTGGCCGATGGCCGCCTAGACGAGGCCGAGCTCGCCGACATCATCGCCGCACACCGCGCGCACATTGCCGCCCGGCATGCGGAGGTGGGGGCAGTTATCACGTTGCACCGGAAAACCCCGGGCAATCAGGAACAGTAATAGACGCACGAAGCGTCGCATTTTTCGGCTTCGGCCAATGCCGCACTCGCGGCGGGGAGAGTTCATGAGCACCAATCACGGCGGCGGTTACAAGTGTCTGTGCCCGGCCTGCGGCAGCCGTATGCGCATCCGCAATTCGGAAGAGCAGACGCCCATCTTCAAGACCATGTATGGCGAGTGCACCAACCTAGGATGCGGCGCCACCTATGGCGGCTCTCTGTCGTGGGAGTACGAGCTAACCACCTCGGGTCTGGACCGGCCCCGGGTCCGCCTCCCGGTTGCCCCCTCGGTAAAACGTAGGCAAGCCATCCGCGACAGCGCTGAGAAAACCAACCAACTC
>NZ_AHZM01000978.1:0-541 GCF_000257605.1 Pseudomonas sp. R62 | reverse complement strand
GGAAGGTCGCGCCAAACTCACTGCGCGCAACTTCAAGCTCAAGCAGCTGTTCCCGACCTTCGAACCGATGAAAACCAGCTTCGGTGAACTCAACGGCGATGCCGACATTTCCGGGCGTGGCAACTCCGTGGCGGCACTCCTGGGCACCTCAAACGGTGACCTGAAGATGCTGATCAACGACGGCGCCATTAGCCGTGGCCTGATGGAAATCGCCGGGCTCAACGTGGGCAACTACGTGGTGGGCCGCCTGTTTGGCGACAAGGAGGTGAAGATCAACTGCGCGGCGGCGGACTTCGGCATCAAGACAGGCCTGGCGACCACGCGTTTGTTTGTGTTCGATACCGAGAACGCCATCATTTACATCGAGGGCACGGCGAACATGGCCACGGAACAGTTGGACCTGACCATCAATCCGGAATCCAAAGGCTTCCGCCTGTTCTCCCTGCGCTCACCGCTGTACGTCAACGGGCCGTTCATCAAGCCCAATGCGGGTGTGAAAGCCATTCCGCTGGCATTGCGGGGGGCGGGCATGGTTGCGCTG
>NZ_AHZM01000977.1:0-545 GCF_000257605.1 Pseudomonas sp. R62 | reverse complement strand
ACTCGCTCAGCTACACCCTCAGCCACGAAGGCGAGCACATGGGCGAGTTGGTCTTCCGCCGTAATCAACGCTTCAACGACAAGGAACAGGGCGACCTCGAGTCGCTGCTGTCCTGCCTGCTATACCCGATGCGCAACGCCCTGCTCTATCGCGCCGCAACGCAAAGTGCCTTGCGCGACCCGTTGACCGGTGCCGGCAACCGGGTGGCCATGGAGCAGACCTTGCAGCGCGAGATCGACATGTCGCGCCGCCATGCGCAGCCGCTATCGGTGCTGATGCTCGACATCGACCACTTCAAACGGGTCAACGATGACCACGGGCATGGCGCCGGTGATGAGGTGCTCAGAGCAATTGCCGCGTCGATCAAGGCGCAACTGCGCAACGTCGACATGGTGTTCCGTTATGGCGGCGAAGAGTTTCTGATCCTGCTGTCCAACACCGGTCGCGAGGCGGCGGCGATGGTCGGCGAGCGTTTGCGCCAGGCGACGCAGTCGGAGGAATACTTTGCCGATGGCCAGTTGATCGAGATCACCGTGAGTCTGGGA
>NZ_AHZM01000976.1:0-545 GCF_000257605.1 Pseudomonas sp. R62 | reverse complement strand
GTTTCGTCAGAGTCAGCCAGCGTCAGGTTGAAACCCGTCCGATCAAGGGCACCCGCCCTCGCGGCCTGACCCCAGCCGAGGACGCGGCCAACGCCGCCGAACTCTTGGCGAGCCCCAAGGACCGCGCAGAAAACCTGATGATCGTCGACCTGCTGCGCAACGACCTCGGGCGCACCTGCCGCATCGGCTCGGTGCGGGTGCCGGAGTTGTTCAGTCTGGAAAGCTATCCGAACGTGCATCACCTGGTCAGCAGCGTGACCGGTGAACTGGCGGCGGATCGTGATGCGCTGGACCTGATCGCTGGCAGCTTCCCCGGCGGCTCGATCACCGGCGCACCGAAGATTCGGGCGATGCAGATCATTGACGAGCTGGAACCGACCCGGCGCGGTCTGTATTGCGGCTCGTTGCTGTACCTGGACGTGCGCGGCGAGATGGACAGCTCCATCGCCATTCGCAGTCTGCTGGTCAAGGATGGTCAGGTGTGCTGCTGGGGCGGCGGCGGGATCGTCGCCGATTCGGACTGGCAGGCGGAGTATCAGGAGTCG
>NZ_AHZM01000975.1:0-555 GCF_000257605.1 Pseudomonas sp. R62 | reverse complement strand
AGTACGACGGGCCGATCCTGATGCTCACCGCGCGCACCGATGACGCTGATCAGATCCACGGCCTCGACCTCGGTGCCGACGACTACGTATGCAAACCCGTGCGTCCGCGCTTGTTGCTGGCGCGGATCCAGGCGTTGCTGCGGCGCAGTGACACACCGGAGCCGGTCGCGGAAAAATCCCGGCGTTTGCAATTCGGTCCACTGGTGGTCGACAACGCATTGCGCGAAGCCTGGCTGAGCGACAACGGCATCGAGCTGACCAGCGCCGAGTTCGACCTGCTGTGGCTGCTGGTGTCCAACGCCGGGCGGATTCTTTCCCGGGAAGAAATCTTCACTGCATTGCGCGGCATCGGCTACGACGGCCAGGACCGTTCGATCGACGTGCGCATCTCGCGTATCCGCCCGAAAATCGGCGACGACCCCGACCATCCGCGCCTGATCAAGACCATCCGCAGCAAAGGCTACCTGTTCGTCCCTGAGGCCTGCGCAGACCTGGCGCTGTGAATTCGATTTTCCTGCGCATCTACGGCGGCATGTGCGCCGCGCTGATTCTGGT
>NZ_AHZM01000974.1:0-558 GCF_000257605.1 Pseudomonas sp. R62 | reverse complement strand
ACATACTTTCAAACCGGATATGCCGCCGCCGAACAAAGTGTTCGGGCCGATGGCATGGATGCGCGCCAACCTGTTTTCCAGCTGGCTCAACACCCTGCTGACGCTGCTGGCGTTCTACCTGATCTACCTGGTGGTGCCGCCAATCCTGAGCTGGGCGATCATCGACGCCAACTGGGTTGGCACCACGCGTGCCGATTGCACCAAAGAGGGCGCCTGCTGGGTGTTTATCCAACAGCGCTTCGGGCAGTTCATGTACGGCTACTACCCCGGCGACCTGCGCTGGCGCGTGGACCTGACCGTGTGGCTGGCCATCGTCGGTGTGGCGCCGTTGTTTATCTCGCGTTTCCAGCGCAAGGCGGTCTACGGCCTGGGTTTCCTGGTGCTGTACCCGATCATCGCGTTCTTCCTGCTGCACGGCGGGATTTTCGGCCTGACCAATGTGGCGACCAGCCAATGGGGCGGCCTGATGCTGACCCTGGTAATCGCCACTGTCGGCATCGCCGGCGCCTTGCCGCTGGGCATCATGCTCGCGTTGGGGCGGCGCTCGAACATGCCGGC
>NZ_AHZM01000973.1:0-566 GCF_000257605.1 Pseudomonas sp. R62 | reverse complement strand
CCAGCAATTGCAGGCTGTTCTTATCGAAGGTCTGCAGGATCACCTTGCCTTTGCCCTGACCGACGCCCAGCGCGCTTTTCGCCAGCTTCGAACCGGCCGGACTCAGCCAGCCGCGATCCTGCAGTTTTTCCTTGAGGTCATGTTCGATGCCGGGAAACAGCTGCGGCTCTTTGGTTTCGATGTACAGGCCCGGCTTGTGCTGCGGGTTGGCGCGGGCGATGTCGATGATTTCATCGAGGGTAAGAATCTTCAGCCCGGCGTAGGAGGGGCGTGCGCGGTCAGGATATTTGCTGTTGAACCAGCTGCCGGCATCGAGGGTTTTCAGTTCGGCCATGGTGAACGCGGTGGCCGGGCTGTCCTTGCGCTCGGGGAATTTGCTGGCGACGTCGGTAGTGCGTTGCAGGTTGTCGTCGTGCAGGGCGAAGAGCACGCCGTCCTTGCTGCGCTGCAAATCCATTTCCAGGTAATCGGCGCCGAGGTCACGGGCCAGTTTGTAGGCCGCAGCGGTAGATTCCGGGGCATCGAACGACGCGCCACGGTGGGCAATCACCGCCGGATGCGGAATG
>NZ_AHZM01000972.1:0-579 GCF_000257605.1 Pseudomonas sp. R62 | reverse complement strand
ATGCTGCGCCCGATCGCCATCGACCGCGACAACCCGAAGGCCGCGCTCAAACAAGTCGCGGCCAAAGGCGACGAGCTGCTCAAGGACCACGTCTGGGTGCTGATCTTTCCCGAAGGCACACGAGTCCCCTACGGCACTGTCGGAAAATTCTCCCGCAGTGGCAGCGCATTGGCGGTGAATGCGGCGCTTCCGGTGCTGCCGATTGCACACAATGCCGGCAAATTCTGGCCAAAAATCGGCTGGGGCAAACAGGCCGGAGTGATCACCGTGGTCATTGGCGAACCGATGTATGCCGAAGGCAGCGGGCCGCGCGCCATCGCTGATCTGAATGACCGTGTGCAGGCGTGGAACGAGAAGACCCAGCGAGAAATGGGCTCGCTGCCACCGGCGCCACAGGAACCGGCCGCGAGTGACCAACTGGCTGTCTGAATTTTGTGGATAACCTGTGTACGCTTTTGCTTCGAAAGACCGTAATCGTTTTCTAACTTATTGATTTTAATCGATATTTATAAATCAATGAGTTGAACGAAATCCGTGCATAAGTTTTATTCGGATGTAAAAAAACCGGCCGTTATAGCC
>NZ_AHZM01000971.1:0-582 GCF_000257605.1 Pseudomonas sp. R62 | reverse complement strand
ATATCGCCTCGCGCCTGCGCGGTTTGAAGGCTGGCGGCGCTGAGGGCAAGGGCAATGACAAGTGCGAGTCGGTGTTGTGTAAAGGACATGAAATCCCAACCTCTGATGAATGAGGCCGGGAATTTAGCGAGATCGCGGGGTGATAACTGTCAGGCCAACTACCCCTGGTTTGCGGGAGTTGTCTCTAGTCCGGCGCGATTAAAAACGCATCTGCTGTGGCCGCGTATCGAACACGGTGAAGGCAATCAGACCCTGAAGTCGCTGAACGCGGTGTTCCGCCCCTTCGGCTTGCAGATGGGCGTGGTCAAGGTCCGTCGTAAATGGAGCAACTGACCCTCACCCGCGCCGTACGTAGCCCTTGCCGTAATGCCGCTCCATCCGTGCCTGGATCAGTTCCAGTCCGAGGGACATCACCTAGTAGATGATTGCTGCGGTGGTGAGCATCTCGATGTAGCGATAGCTTGAGCGTCCATAGGACTGCGCCAGGAACATCACTTCCCACACGCCCATCACTGAGATCAGGGACGAGTCCTTGAGCATCGAGATGAACTGGTTGGTGGCGGGCGGGATGATGGTGCGCAT
>NZ_AHZM01000970.1:0-585 GCF_000257605.1 Pseudomonas sp. R62 | reverse complement strand
CTCTGCGTGCCGATGATGAAGGTGCTGCCGCTATGCGGCTCGCCGCTGCGGCCCAGGTCCTCGACCCAGGTCTTGCTCCGCGATGCCTCTTCGAGATTGGAGACGATGATCGTCGAGTCGCGCTCGGTCAGGTTGTAGAACGCCGAATCGATCACCCGATTCAAGCCACCGGCGTAGCCCAGGGAACTGTGCGCCGACCAGTTCAGCGGATTTGCGATGCTGAATGGCACCAGGTTCTGCGCCGTGGAAGCGTAGTTGTCGGTGAAATTGACAAGGTTGTCAGTGGTCGATTCGTGCGGCTTGTCGTGCTTGCCCATCGATGCCGTGCTGAACGTGGTGCCGTCGAGCACGCGAAATACCGGATCGTTCTCGAAACCGATGTTGAGCACCTGGGGGCCGGAGCTGCTCTGGGTCGGCGAGGCGAAGGCGATGTAATTGGCATCCTTGTAGAAGCCGCCCCAGTTGTCCCCGCTCAATTCAGCAACGCTATTAACCCCAAGCCCGCCGAGGCTGTGGCCGCTGATCAATACGTCCTTGGCAGCAACACCGTTGGCAATCGCGAAAGCGGCGACGGCCTTGAGCAGA
>NZ_AHZM01000969.1:0-586 GCF_000257605.1 Pseudomonas sp. R62 | reverse complement strand
AGGCCCTTGAGCAGCACATGACAAATGCCTTGCGGCAGGTCGGGTTGGTATTGCGCTGGCGACAAAGGCTGGACGGCGGCGTGCACATGCAACCATTGCGAGGCGTCGCGAGCGATCAGCGGCGGGCGCCCGGTCAGCGCCTCGTAGATGATTGCCGACAGCGCATAGACGTCGCTGCGCTCATCGGAATCGACACTGTCGCGCTGCAGCTGTTCCGGCGCCAGATAAGGCCAGTGTTCCAGGCTCGGCAGTTCGGTCGCCGGCGTTTCCTGCGCGTGGGTGTGAAAGCCCATCAGCCTGACGCTGTCGTCAGCATCGACCAGCAGATGCCAAGGCAATAAAGAACACTGTGGGAGCGAGCCTGCTCGCGAAAGCGGTGGGTCAGTCAGGGGTGATGTCGGCTGGAATGACGCTTTCGCGAGCAGGTTCGCTCCCACAGGGTTTTGCGGTGTTTCCGGATGGCGAGAGTGGACCAGCGCATTCGCGGCGGCGACGGCGATACTCAGCACCCGTCCGAGTGGTAAGCCGGCGGCGTCGATCAGTCCAGCCAGCGGCGCGCCCCATTGCGGGTAGACCAACACCGGCC
>NZ_AHZM01000968.1:0-592 GCF_000257605.1 Pseudomonas sp. R62 | reverse complement strand
CTGACCTACGAGGACATGGGCAAGGTGCAATATCTGCCGTTCGCCGAATCGGTGGAATTGATCAAGAACCGGCAACTGGATGCCACCCTGCAATCGTCGGGACTGGGCATGGCCGCCATTCGCGACCTGTCGTCGGTGATGCCGCTGAACTACGTGGCGATCCCGAGTGAAGTGGTGGCAAAAATCGGCAATCCGGCCTACCAGAGCGCAATGATCCCGGCCAACACCTACGACGGACAGGCCGAAGCCGTGCCCACCGTGGCAATCACCAATATTCTGGTGACCCGCGCCGACCTGCCCGATGACGTCGTCTATGACATGACCCGCCTGCTGTTCGACAACCTGGGGCGCTTGGGTAACTCCCATTCGGCGGCCAAGGACATCAAGCTGGAAGCGGCTGCGAAAAACCTGCCGATCGCGCTGCACCCCGGGGCCGAGCGCTACTACAAGGAAAAAGGCGCCTTATAAGCGCTTGTGCGCAGTGGCGTAACGGCCACTGCAGCGTCGATTCCCTTGCGTGGTGATGAGGAAGGCAGGCAATGAGTGACGAGCATCACGGTATTTCCGCGAACCCACGGGACTGGCCGAAAAC
>NZ_AHZM01000967.1:0-595 GCF_000257605.1 Pseudomonas sp. R62 | reverse complement strand
GCAAAACTATACGTAGGTATAGCGGTTCAGCCATCGCGGCTGAAGCGACTGCGGTAGTCGCGCGGGGAGATCGACAGGTGGCGCTGGAAGCAGGCGCGCAGGCGTTCTTCATCGTTGAAGCCGCAGATGCGGGCGATTCGTTCGATTTTGTGCGGGGAGTTTTCCAGTAGGCGTTTGGCCGCTTCGAGTCGGAACAGCTCGAGCGCTTTCGACGGTGTGCGCCCGGTGCGCGCTTTATAGACCCGCGTGAAGTTGCGCAGGCTCATTGCGGCTTGCTCGGCGAGGCGCTCCACCGTCAGATTCGGATCGCCGAGGCGCTCCATGAGCCAAAGGTGCAGATCATCGAACATCGCAGCGTCCTGCGCCTGCGATTGCAGCAGCGTGCTGTATTGCGCCTGGCCGCCGGGGCGTTTGATGTACACCACCAGTTCCCGCGCGACTTGCAACGTCACTTCACGGCCGCAATCGGCCTCGACCAGCGCCAGCGCCAGATCGATCCCGGCGGTGACTCCGGCCGAGGTCCAGACCTTGCCTTGCTGAATGAAGATCGCGTCGGCATCTACCTCGACCGCTGGAAAGCGATCGCGCAAAGCGT
>NZ_AHZM01000966.1:0-598 GCF_000257605.1 Pseudomonas sp. R62 | reverse complement strand
GAGATACAAGATACAAAGATCGCAGCCTCCGGCAGCTCCTACAGAACGTCAGCATTCGCAGGCGACAGGTGTATTGGCGACTGACGCCACGCTCAGTTCGAAACCCTCATCGAGCCATCCGGTGACACCGCCAATCATCTCTTTCACCGGATAACCCAACGCCGCGAGCTTCACCGCCGCCTTGTTCGCCCCATTGCAATGCGGCCCGGCGCAATAGACCACGAACAAAGTGTGTTTCGGGTAATCGGCCAAGCGCTCCGCCGTGAGCAAGCGGGTCGGGATATTGATCGCGCCGGGCACATGGCCGCGCTCGAACGCCAATGGGCCGCGCACATCCACCAGAACAAAATCGACCTCCCCGGCCTCGTGGCTACTGAACACGTCGGAACAATCGGTTTCGAAGGTCAGACGATTGCTGAAATGCATCAGGGCAATCGCCGACGGGGCGGCGGGAATTTCGCGAACCAGGCTGGTCATGCTGTGTTGCTCCTTTGTCTGTGGGGGATGAACAGACTTTATCGAGACGGCGCTTGCCGCTACAGTGGCGCGCAAGACACCGACCGGGAGATTTCCGCCAAATGCCCACTCAGCCCAATCT
>NZ_AHZM01000965.1:0-598 GCF_000257605.1 Pseudomonas sp. R62 | reverse complement strand
ATTTATCGGGAAACACGTCATACACGAACACATCAGAAACCTCGCCACGTAACCGCTTTTGACGTTTTGAATATAGGTCGATTACTGGCATATCCTTGCACCTTGAAGTGGCAAAAATGACATCATAGTCGCATTTGAATTCTTTACGAACCCTAAGAAAATCCCGCTAAGGTCACCCGTCACAGCCACCAAGTAGAACACAGACGACATCCCCAAAGGTTTCGACAAGTGGACCACCTTGAACAACTCCGAGAGAGACAAGGAGTAAAGCAAGAAATCGGTAGGTGACACGTTGCGTCAGCAGGATCCGAAGGGACGGCCATACGGCCCTCGAAGCTTCCTTCATTCCTGTTTGCTCCTTTATGTCTGCCCTTTGGAGGTGATGCTTATCAGCATAATCACCAACCCTCTCTGGGTCTTTGAGATGGTCTTTAAGGGGATATCTTTAGGCCCCCTATCCTAATAGTGAGGGGTTTTGGAGGCTTTGATACGCGGGGCTTCCAGCTATGGTGTCCCAAGGCCATACTCATGAACTACCCAAAGGAGAATTAGCGTGACTGAGATATTTGAGCTGTTGGGGGCCGCACTTCTCTCGATT
>NZ_AHZM01000964.1:0-600 GCF_000257605.1 Pseudomonas sp. R62 | reverse complement strand
AGCTCGGCGGCAGTTTCGCCATCGCCTCATCGATCAGCGCCTGACTGGCCTGTTGTTGAGCCGGGCTCAGACCCTCGGTCTTGAGCCGCAATTGCAGGCCGGCGTGGGCGCTGTTGCCAAGCAGCAACAACGCCCCGGCCAGCAGCCAGGCGCCAACGGACTTCACAGTGCGAGAATGGCTTCGGCGAGTACCTGATCACTGGCGTCGCGCGCTTCCGGCACGCGATTGCGCAAGGTGTTGAGGGCGGCTTCGAGGTGCGCCCCACGGATGTCGCCGTTGCTGGCGACGAAACTGGCGGCGTCGTCGTGGGCTTCGCGGATGATTTTCGAATCGCGAATCGATGTGGTGGTATCGGAAGTGAAATCGATGCTGCGCTGGGAGGCACGAACGATGATGTTACTGGTGGCTACCAGGGTGTGCGCCTGGGCCACATCGGCCAACACAAACAGGCCAAGGGCGGCAGCAATCAGCGGGCTACGCATGGAACGACTCCGGAAGGACAAGGATAACTATTGGACGAGAATTGCCTCTGCCAGTTCAAGGTCGCTGGCATGAAGTTTCGGCCGGGTTTTGCGCAGGTAATGCATCGCGGATTCCAG
>NZ_AHZM01000963.1:0-604 GCF_000257605.1 Pseudomonas sp. R62 | reverse complement strand
GCGCGCAATTCGCCGCAGACCACCAGAATATGGTTGTGCTGCCGTCCGGTTTCCGCTTCGGTGGGGCATCGCGCAATTTTTTCCGGTTGATCCGCGATGTCGACCTGACTAGCTACGACTATGTTTCCTTCGCCGATCAGGACGATATCTGGCACCCCGATAAATTGCAGCGCGCTATCGCTTCATTGCTTGAGAAGGATGTGGATGCCTGTTCCAGCAATGTCATCGCGTTTTGGGACGACGGCAGGACACATCTGCTCAACAAGGCGCAACCGCAGACCCGTTGGGATTATTTTTTTGAGGCCGCCGGTCCGGGCTGCACCTATGTGCTGGGAGCGCCATTGGTGCGGGCGATGAAGCAGTCGATGCTGGCACAGTGGGATACCTTGCAAGCGGTCGGTCTGCATGACTGGTATTGCTATGCCTTCGCTCGCAGCCATGGTTTCAGTTGGTACATCGATCCTCATCCTTCAATGGATTACCGCCAGCACGATAGTAATCAAGTAGGCGCTAACACCGGCTTCAGTTCCATGATCGCGCGCTACAAAACCATTCATGACGGCTGGTGGTTCAATCAGGTTGCACTCATTGCACGACTGGTCGG
>NZ_AHZM01000962.1:0-606 GCF_000257605.1 Pseudomonas sp. R62 | reverse complement strand
GGTCCGCAGCCTGTTGAACAGTGGCCTGCCTTGCCTGTTGGTCGACGACGGCAGCAGCCCGGCCTGCGCAGCGGTTCTGGCGCAACTGGCGACGATCGACAACGTCACCCTACTGACCTTGCCCACCAACCAGGGCAAGGGCGGTGCAGTGATGGCCGGGTTCCGCGAAGCCGCACGCCTGGGCTTCAGCCACGCCCTGCAAGTCGACGCCGACGGCCAACACGACCTGCGCGAAGTCGAGACCTTCCTCGACACCTCGCGCCGTCACCCCGATGCCATTATCTGCGGCTACCCCGAATACGACGACAGTGTGCCCAAAGGCCGCCTGTATGCGCGCTACCTGACCCACGTGTGGGTGTGGATCAACACCTTGTCGCTGCAGATCCGCGACTCGATGTGCGGCTTTCGCGTGTACCCGCTGACACCGGTGCTGGCGCTGATGGACTCGGCCTACATCGGCACGCGCATGGACCTCGACTCCGACATTCTGGTGCGCCTGGCCTGGCGCAACCAGCCAATGCGCTGGCTGCCGACCCAGGTGCACTACCCCGCCGACGGCCTGTCGCACTTCCGGTTGTTTCGTGACAACGTGCGCATTTCAGCCAT
>NZ_AHZM01000961.1:0-610 GCF_000257605.1 Pseudomonas sp. R62 | reverse complement strand
AAAAAGCCGCGAGCAGCGAAGAAGCCTCCGGCGAACTGACCCGATCCATTTTTGAACTGAATGACTGTGTGGCGAGCGTGCTCGCCACAAGGGGCTCTTGCGCCCCGAAGAAAGTCCCTTATTGGGAAAAACACACAACCCTGTGGGAGCGAGCCTGCTCGCGAAAGCGCTAGGTCAGTTGGTGAAAATGTCGAATGTACCGACGCTTTCGCGAGCAGGCTCGCTCCCACCAGGAAATCTCATTGCCTGAACTGTCCCGTTTTTTTGCAGGAGCAATCATGACCCGTCCAAAGAAAGCCGAACCCGCTGCGCACGCCGAGCCGTCGAGAATCCGTGAAGGCCTGCCCTTCCCGCTCGGTGCGACCTGGGATGGTCTGGGGGTGAACTTTGCTCTGTTTTCCGCCAACGCCACCAAGGTCGAGCTGTGCATTTTCGACGATGCCGGCGAGGTCGAGCTCGAACGCATCGAGCTGCCGGAATACACCGATGAGATTTACCACGGCTACCTGCCCGATGCGCATCCTGGCTTGATCTACGGCTACCGCGTATATGGTCCTTATGACCCGGCCAATGGTCACCGCTTCAACCACAACAAACTGCTGATCGACCC
>NZ_AHZM01000960.1:0-612 GCF_000257605.1 Pseudomonas sp. R62 | reverse complement strand
CCACAGGGGTGAGCAGGCTCTACGACAGCGGCGATTTACGGCAGCAGCACTGGCATAATCCCCGCCGCCCGAAGAATGGAATCTCTCGATGTTCGCTATCTACCTGCGTCACGCCGTGGCGCTGACATCTATCGTCCTCGCCTGCACCGCCCATGCCAGCAGTTTCGACTGCACCGACGCCACCAGCAAAACCGAAAAAGCCATCTGCACTGATCCCTACCTCTCAACCCTTGACGACAAGCTCGCCGAGCAATGGCGGACCACGCTGGGCAAAGTTGCCGATCCCAAAATGCTGAAAACCGACCAGCGTCAGTGGCTGAAAAACCGCAACGCCTGCGGTGCCCTGAGCGCGTGTCTGCGGCGCGAATACCTGATGCGCCTCACTGAGCTCGAACACGCGGTTCAGCCCTTCAGTTGGGATGCCACCTGGCAACTGATTCCGCGCGGCACCTCGACCTCGGCGACCCTTGTCACCCAACGTCGTGATGCCACGCATATCGCCATCGATATCTCGGCAGGCGAGGGCGCCAATTCCGGAGACTTGACTGGCGTTGCCATACTCACGGATGGAACAGCCGTGTACGCCGAGGACGCCTGCAAACTCGCCTTCAC
>NZ_AHZM01000959.1:0-616 GCF_000257605.1 Pseudomonas sp. R62 | reverse complement strand
GCAAGGTGAGGGCCGAACCCGGATGATCGACCTGCTGGCCCGCGCCGTCGGGGCGATCATGCTGTCGCGCGCCTGCCCGGATGACTCGGCGCTGGCCGATGAGATTCTGGCGGTGTGTCACGCTTCGATGACTGAGTCGCTGCCCGCGATCGAAACTGCGGAACAAGACACGCAGGACAGCTGAAGCGATCAGTGCTGGCGGTGCAGGGCCTTGTCGAGTGCCGCCAGCAAAACCTCTTCTTCGAAGGGTTTGCACAGGCATTCAAACGCCTGGTAATGCCCGGACTCAGCCAGCGCCGCCTCGTCCCAATGGGCGGACATGCAGATCACCGGAAACTGTCGCGGCAGCTGGCGCATCACGTCGATGCCGGACAGGCCGGGCATGCGCAGATCCAGCAGCAGGCAGGCGATTTCGGGGAAGTCGGCTTCGGCGAGAAACGCTTCGCCACTGGCATAAACCTGCGCGCGATAACCGACCGAACGCAGCAGATTCGACAGGCTTTTGCGCACCGACGCGTCGTCATCGACGATGCAGACAATCGTCGGTCGAGTGTTCTCGATCGCCGTCGGGCGACCCGCCGGGCCGCTCACGACAGGCTCGATGGGCCAGGCGAAG
>NZ_AHZM01000958.1:0-622 GCF_000257605.1 Pseudomonas sp. R62 | reverse complement strand
CTCACCGATGCCTCATTCAAGCAGGGCGGGCAGACACGGCCCTTGGTGGACGGTTTGCTTGGCTATGTCTTGCCGGGCGCGACCATGCGCTGGCCGGTGCCGGATGGGCTGTCGGCTGACCAGCCCCTGCAGGTCAGGATCAACGGCGCGCAGCAGTTGGAGAACCTTGCGCCGACACGGTAACCGGGTGTAACGGGGCGGGAAGCTCCGGGATTTAAACGGATGGAGATGTCCATTGAAGGACACAACGCCATGTGTGAGTCGTGGTTGGACTCGAGGTCTATGGCCGTCGGTAGCAATGGTAAGCGGGCTATGGGGCGCAATGATTGCGCCGCAGGGCGTGGCTGGCGACCTGCCACCGCCCCCGAGCAGTATGGAGGCTGTCGCCGATGCACAGTTGTTTCTGGAACTGGTGGTCAACCAGATGGACACCGGCCGCGTCATCGCGGTCGATCAACGGGCCGGGCAGCTCTATGTGCCGGCCAGTGCGCTGCAGGATGTGGGCATGAAACTGCCCGGTGAACTGAGTGGCAGCGTGGCGTTGGACACGATCCCGGGTCTGCACAGTGACTACGACAGCAACGCTCAGCGCCTGCTGTTGGATGTGCCGCCTGCGTAGGTT
>NZ_AHZM01000957.1:0-627 GCF_000257605.1 Pseudomonas sp. R62 | reverse complement strand
GGCGGCTGGCGGTTTCGCCTGACGGCGACTTACTTTTTTACAAGCGCCTAAAAAAGTAAGCAAAAAACGCTAGCTCCTACGTTCGGCCCTCGCAGGCTCGGGTCCCTTCGCTCCGGGACTGATCCGAGCGCAGCGGCTCCGGTTTGCTTCGCTGCACCTCCTTCCGTTGTGTCTGGCTGCGCCAGACGGTCGCTGCGCTCCCACCCCCGGATCAATCCCTCCACTCAGCCTTCCGACGTCGCCGGTGGATCAAGATCAAGAGCACTCGAGCTAACGCTCATTGTTGAGTGGGGCGGCTTCGCCGCGGGCAGCTGCGCTGCTTTGCCTTTGCTTTTGTAGGAGTGAGCCTGCTCGCGATGGCGGCCTGACAGCCGGCCTGATCTTGAGGTTGTACCCAATCCAACTGTAGGAGCTGCCGAAGGCTGCGATCTTTTGATCTTGCTTTTGCTTTTCTGTGGGTGCTGGCTTGCCAGCGAAGGCGGCCTGACAGCCGACCTGTTTCTCGCTGATGTACTCGATTCAAACTGTGGGAGCGAGCCTGCTCGCGAAGGCGTCTCCACTGCCAACCCATCTCTGCCAGATTCACCCCGTCCCTGTGGGAGCTGGCTTGCCAGCGAAGGCGGCCTG
>NZ_AHZM01000956.1:0-627 GCF_000257605.1 Pseudomonas sp. R62 | reverse complement strand
TTGTTGGCAACCCAAGAAGCGTTTTCCAATGACTCTTGATCAGTATTGCCCAGCGCAGTTGCGGAGAGGACCCCCACTATCTGCGACCCCATGAGCAACAACTCGGGATTGCCCTTGAACCATTTGTTCATCTCACCAACAAGCGCTTCATTCGCACCAGCCGCCAACGCGCCTGTCGCAAAATCCCCGCCGGTCATCTCCGACAACAGCCCACCCACCGCCGCATGAATGATGATTTTGCCCGCTGAGCCATCATCCAGAACGCCCTGCGTGAGATCGCCCACCATGTTGAAGCTGAACGCTGCGACGGTATTGAACAGAGCCGTCTTCAGAACGTCACCGGCACTTGCATCGCCGCCGACTGCCTTGGTGATCAGCGCGGAAGTGCCACCCTGGATGATTTGGCTTCCAGCGAATCTACCGACGCCCTCCCACGTGGCTAACGACGGGCCGAGCAGCTTTCCGGTATTCGGATCGTATTTCATACCCGTCAGCTGGTTCAGGTATTCGGCCATCAATCCGGCTGTCACTCCGGAAATCACATAGCCCTTCAGTGCATCGGATGAAGTAACGTCCGCGAAAACCGCTCCAAGGTTTCCGCCGTTATTGATAAAACTGGTCGTGGCA
>NZ_AHZM01000955.1:0-629 GCF_000257605.1 Pseudomonas sp. R62 | reverse complement strand
AAATGATAGTTTCAGCGATGTTTGATTCCCTCGTCACATTTGACTGCGTATATGGAGGCTTTGAGCTCGAAAATGGAGTAGTTCGCCTTTATGTCGAAAGAGGCCTAGCCTTGAAAAAAACGAAGTTGGTAACAGCGGCGGATGGCGCTCGGATCGTACAGTGTGATGAAGATGAGTGTCCTAAGGGCGAAAGTATTTTTCCTGTTCATTACATTTACGATCCCG
Source organism: Pseudomonas sp. R62 (assembly GCF_000257605.1). Lineage (NCBI taxonomy): Bacteria > Pseudomonadati > Pseudomonadota > Gammaproteobacteria > Pseudomonadales > Pseudomonadaceae > Pseudomonas > Pseudomonas sp. R62. The sequence goes on along the minus strand of NZ_AHZM01000955.1, from coordinate 404 downwards.
CTAGAGATGTGGAGTATGTTGAATGGAGTCTTGTAAATGGTTTGTTACACGCTCGAAGCGAGGGTGGTGAATGGGTCAGATACGAGAGCGAGAGTGAAGGTTTGCACGCAATGCATGAATATGTGGGTGACTGCTGGCTGGTCTTTTCGGGTGTGAGTGTGTTGAGAAAAGTTATCTATGAATATTCTCTCGATCGAAAGAGTTCCTCAGGTAATGAGTTTGTCGAGGAGTTTATTAGTGGGCCTAAAGTCGATAAGTCTGCAAGTGAGTATTTTCTTGAGGGTGAAATAAATGTTTTGCCTGGGCCAGGATGGATGTCTTTGAAAATTGATGCAGATTCGTTTCATATCGAGATTCCCGACGATTGAAAGAAAAGCGGATAAATGGGGACCGGATAAACGGGG
>NZ_AHZM01000954.1:0-631 GCF_000257605.1 Pseudomonas sp. R62 | reverse complement strand
GAGCCCGCGTAGGCATTGGTCAGGTTGATCTTCATTTGCGAAATGATCACGAACAGCACCATGGCGCCGAGCGCCCATTCCGGCGAACTGAACACGTAGCGGAACGCAACCAGGTACATCTGGGTCGGCTCGGCAGCGCGTTCCATGGGGATTTCATGTTGCAGCGCGAGAAACGCCAGGAACGCCCCGGCGAACATCTTCAAAGCGCCGGGGATGATCCAGCCGGGGCCGGCGCAGAGCAGGGCGGCCCACCAGCGCTTGCGGTTGGCAGCAGTTTTTTCCGGCAGGAACCGCAGATAATCCACCTGTTCACCGATCTGCGTCACCAGCGACAACGCCACCGTGCAGGCGGCGCAGAACGCCAACAGGTTGAAGCCGCCGCCGTCACCGCTGCGTCCGACAAAGCTGGTCCAGTCGCTGAAGGCGTCGGGGTTCTTCCACCCCACAAAGCCATACGGCAGCACCAGCAACAACAGCCAGATCGGTTGCGTCCACAGTTGCAGGCGGCTGATCAGCGTCACGCCGTACGCCACAAGTGGGATCACCAGCAGCGAGCAGATCACATAGGCCAGGGCCAGCGGGATATGGAAATACAGCTCCAGTGCCAGCGCCATGATCGCCGCTTCCAGGG
>NZ_AHZM01000953.1:0-634 GCF_000257605.1 Pseudomonas sp. R62 | reverse complement strand
CTGACCACGCCCGTGCCAGCGTTGAAACCAGTAATCGTCAGCGTGCTGCCCAGCGGCGTGGTGATCGATTGCGGGAAACCTGCGGCGACGCCATTGGTCACCACGGCAATTCCACCAACAGTCAGCGTGGTGACGCCGTCCAGTGCAGTGATGGTGAACGTGCCGTTTTGCGTCAGCGCGCCAGTGTCCGGGGCGCTGCCGTCGCTGAGGTTTTTTTCGTAAACCGTGAGCTCGCCGCCAGCGACGTTCAGGCCATCGATGGTGACTGGATCGTCGTTGTTGTGGATCTGCAGAACCAAATTGGCGCTGCTGCTATCGCCGTCGGCATCGGTGATTGTGTAGGCGAACGTTTCGGTTCCGTTGCCACCGCCGGTCAAGGCTTTGAAATCAGCATCGCTGGTATTCAGGGTGTAGGTGTAAGTGCCGTCGGCGTTCAGAACCAATGTACCGAAAGTACCAGTGAAAGTGCCCGGCGTAACCGGGCCGGTAGGTACGCGGTCGGCACCTTGCACGTCGTTGGTCAGGACGTTGCCGGTCAGGGTCAGTTGGCTTTCTGTGGCAGTGCCGTTGCTGTCATCGTTGGCTTTCGGCAGGTCGTCGACGATGTTTACGTCCAGCGTGCCGGTGGCCGTCG
>NZ_AHZM01000952.1:0-637 GCF_000257605.1 Pseudomonas sp. R62 | reverse complement strand
GCTGGAAATAGTGGTGATGGCCATCATGTTTGGCCTCCAGAAATTCTGATGTAGGAACGTTACTACCTTGAGATTTCCCCTGCAATCGGAAAGGCGGGTAGAGGACGATCGGTTTGTCACTTTCATAAGGGCACCGGCGAAAATGCCTCCCGCCAAGACGCGAGGCGCTGGATATAGGGGGTAAATTCGGTGTTTTAGCTGCCCTTGTCAGAGCAATCTACCGCCGCCGAGGCCGTCGAGTCCGCCACCGTTACCGGGGCTGTTCATGGTTTGCTGCGATACCTCAAGTAACGGTTTCACAGATGTTCGTTCGAACCCTACCCTATGGGTAGAGCCGGGTTGAGGCTGATTTTGCAGTGTGCTTTGGTGATCTTTCGACATTGGGGCTTCATCCTTGAAGTGGAGCCGATATGGCTATCGGGGCGAAAAAAACCTACCGTGCATCTCAGCTCAGGTCCATCGAGCAACCGTTTCGAATCGTGAATGCCAGCATGAAAAAAGGCCCCGCCAATTCCCATTGGCGGGGCCTTTTTTGCTTCAAGCGTTGGCCTTACTCAGCCTTTGCCTCCGGCGCTTTTTCACCATGGGACAGGCTGTAAACGTACGCCGCCAGCAGGTGCACCTTGTCATTGCCCTG
>NZ_AHZM01000951.1:0-641 GCF_000257605.1 Pseudomonas sp. R62 | reverse complement strand
AGATACCGCTGCAGATACTGCGCCCGCTCCTCCTCGGTCAATGGGCTCAGGAATGGAATCAACCCGCTACCCTTGAACCACTCCACCACCCCCGCCGCCCCGTCCCGAAGTTGGTGGTGATAGGTGGTGCGCCACACATCGACCCGCGCGCAATGCGGGCGCAGCATCGAAAAATACTCACTGGCACTGGCCATGTCGGTACGCTGCCCGGCAGCGTCTGCCAGCCTGCTCGCCCACGGCCCATTGGCGGCGACTTCACGCATCAAACGGTGGGACGGTTCGTTGAGGTTGTCCGGCATCTGGATCGCCAGGCTGCCACCATCTGAAAGCTTGCTCGCCAAGGCTGGCAGCAACGAAGCGTGATCAGGCACCCATTGCAGCACCGCATTGGCGAAGATCACATCGAACGGGCCTTCATCGGTCCACTTGTCGATCTCGGCCACCTCGAACTGCACATCGGGCAAGCGCTTGCGCGCGGCGGCGATCATGTCCGCCGAACTGTCCAGGCCACTGACCCGGGCCTCGGGAAAACGCTGCACCAGCAACTCGGTGGAATTGCCCGGCCCGCAACCGATATCCACCACCGCCCGGGCGTGCGCCGTGGGTATCGCCGCCAACAGATCACGGGCCGGACGGGTGCG
>NZ_AHZM01000950.1:0-644 GCF_000257605.1 Pseudomonas sp. R62 | reverse complement strand
CTGCACTGACCATCGTGCCTTGAAGAAGGCCTGAGAACAAAGGGTTGATCACCCGGTGAAAAACTGGCGCCTCCACAGGGCGCCAGTTCATGAATTGCAAGCCGCAAGACGAACCGGCAGGGCTGGCTCAGAGATAATAATAAGGAGTGCCGCATGAATAATAAGAAACAACATGTGCAGGTTTTGCTGGGGCTGGCGTTGATGGGCGGGGCTATGGCGACGGCACCCGCACAGGCCGGCGGTTTTTCAACACCGACCTACGGGGCGCCAGGGTGGGGCCGGGCATTTGCCGGTGGTTCACTGTTTAAGAACGACCCGAGCTCAGCGTACAACAACCCGGCGGCCATGGCGTTTGTGGAGCACAACGTTGCGCAATTTACGGTCGACTACGCGCGCATCAAGATCAAGTACAAGGGCGATGCCTCTGATTATGCGGGCAACCCCATTTCCAATACGCCATTGGATGCCAATGGTTTTCCCGATGGGACGGCGACTACGGTCAATAACAATGACGGTGGGCAGGGCGGGTTTACGGCCTGGTTGCCAACCGGGTTCATGGTCATGCCCCTCGGGGATCGCTTCGCGTTCGGCTTGAGCCAAGTTGTGCCCCAGGGCATGCGCTCTACCTGGGATGAGAACTCGAA
>NZ_AHZM01000949.1:0-644 GCF_000257605.1 Pseudomonas sp. R62 | reverse complement strand
AGCCCCTGACGCGGCTGATCGTCTATCAACGGCACCACCGGCACGGTGTTGTCGGCATTCAACTCGGTACCCGGCACGGCCAGATGCTCTTCAGGATCTTCATCCGCCTCGCGGCGTCGGCGGTCACGTTCCTGTTGACGACGCTGTTCTTCGCGCGCCAGCAGACGATCCTCTTCCGGATCACGCTTCTGCAGATCGATCGTGCTTTCGTTGGAGCTTTCCTGCACCGGCACCACTGGCGGGATGTCCGGCCGCTGGCGGATCGGATCCTGCTGGGAAGTGATCGGCACGGCGCTCAAGGGGAGCATCGGTGGCAACATATAAAGGTCTCCTGTCTGCAGGCTATCGGCTGGGGCGCAGGCGCCTTGAGCCGCCTGTCGCAAACTTGTGACCCGGTAGACACTGACTGGTGCCCTGCCGCTTTAAAAAAGCGACACATGACGCCTCGGCTTCGGCTTGCAGCTCGAAGCTAAAAGCTTGCCGCTGCTCCTATTCCTTTGGCCCTCAGGGGCGCATTCCGTTAAGATAGCCCGCTTTTTCAAGGTGGGAGTCAGGCAGCATGGCGCAGCAGTATCAACCGGGGCAACGCTGGATCAGTGACAGCGAAGCAGAGCTTGGTTTAGGCACCGTTCTGGCACAGGACG
>NZ_AHZM01000948.1:0-653 GCF_000257605.1 Pseudomonas sp. R62 | reverse complement strand
AGATGTACACCAAGGTCATGGAACTCAACTACTGGCCGCGCACTGAATGCCTCGGCGCTACGTTTGACGAAGAGACTGGCCGCTGGACCGTGGAGGTCCTGCGCAACGGCGAGCGCATCACCCTGCAACCGACGCAACTGATCCTCGCCACCGGCATGTCTGGCGTACCGAATGTGCCGGTGTATCCCGGCGCCGAAAACTTCCAGGGCCAGCAACATCACTCCAGCCGTCACCCCGGCGGCGATGCGTGGAAAGGCAAGCGCGCAGTGGTCATCGGCGCGAACAATTCAGCCCACGACATCTGCGCCGATCTGGTGGAAAACGGCACCGAGGTGACCATGGTGCAACGTTCGAGCACGCACATCGTGCGTTCGGACAGCCTGATGGAACTGGTTTTCGGCGGGCTTTATTCCGAAGAGGCGCTCGAGTCGGGGCTGACCACGGACAAGGCCGACCTGCTGTTCGCCTCGATTCCGTACAAAGTCATGCCACAGTTTCATCGGCCGATCTTCGACGCGATCAAGGAGCGCGACAAGGACTTCTATGAACGCCTGAGCCGGGCGGGTTTCATGCTCGATTTCGGCGACGATGAATCGGGTTTGTTCATGAAATACGTACGCCGTGGCTCGGGTTACTACATCGACGTCGGCGCC
>NZ_AHZM01000947.1:0-655 GCF_000257605.1 Pseudomonas sp. R62 | reverse complement strand
TGTCGTCGTCCGCTTCGGCGGCCGGGTCGAAGGCCATGTCATGGCCGGTCAGGCGGCTTTCCATCTCACGCACTTCACGGGGTTCCACACCGAGGCTTTCGGCCACGCGGTGGACTTCCTCGTTGTTCAGCCACGCCAGACGTTTCTTCTGGCTGCGCAGATTGAAGAACAGCTTGCGCTGGGCCTTGGTGGTCGCGACTTTCACAATGCGCCAGTTGCGCAGGATGAACTCGTGGATTTCCGCCTTGATCCAGTGCACAGCAAACGACACCAGACGCACACCCATTTCAGGGTTGAAACGTTTCACGGCCTTCATCAGGCCGACGTTGCCTTCCTGGATCAGGTCAGCCTGGGCCAGGCCGTAGCCACTGTAGCTACGGGCGATATGTACGACAAAACGCAGGTGGGCGAGCACCATCTGCCGAGCCGCCCCCAAATCCTGCTCATAGTAGAGACTCTCGGCCAGTTCACGCTCCTGCTCAGGCGTCAGCAATGGAATGCTGTTGACCGTGTGCACGTAGGCTTCCAGGTTCGCACCCGGGACCAAGGCATAGGCAGGTTGCAAAGAAGTGGTCATACGAAAAAACCTCCGACTCACATAACTCGTGCAGTGAAGCACTGCGAAAATTGACCGGGAACCGTAGGACAAGTTCCC
>NZ_AHZM01000946.1:0-664 GCF_000257605.1 Pseudomonas sp. R62 | reverse complement strand
TGCAATGGAACTTACTGCGCTTGACAAAAAATTCTTAACATTAAAGCAGTCAGGGGAAGAGCTAACTGAGATAATGAGTACTCTACGCACTCAAATTAGACAATACAGAAAAAAGCTTATAACTGACATCGAAATACCATCTTATATTTACTCCGGAAAAATACTTCAAGCCCATCAGGCAGGATTAGGTCTAGGTGTTCTTATTAAAGACCCAACTGGAGGAGATGAGCTAAAAAATGTTCGGCTTGTTTCTAATTGGAAAAGTGACCATGACATTCTAAACACTATGAGTTCCGGACAAATATCAGCCGTTGTGATCTCCCTAGCCCTTGCGCTGAACAAAGTTTACGCAAAATCTTTTTCTACCATTCTTATTGACGATCCAGTGCAGACGATGGATGACATAAATATGTCTTCTCTAGTTGAACTACTCAGAAATGAATTCTCAGAAAAACAAATAATTCTTTCTACGCACGAAGAGAAAGTCTCTAGGTATTTCGTCTACAAATTCTTAAAGCATGGACACTCGGTCAAAAAAGTAAACCTCATGGAGAGAAAAGAGTACACCCCTAACAACAATTACATTTACTAAAATCATCGCGTAGTGCCTTACACCACTCTAGTTTTCTGACTTAATAAATAACACAAATAAAAAGTCAGAAAA
>NZ_AHZM01000945.1:0-668 GCF_000257605.1 Pseudomonas sp. R62 | reverse complement strand
CAGGCCTTCGCGGGTCGTGCGGGGGTGTGCCAGGATCACACCCATGCATTCCTGGCGTGCGCGCGCAGCCTGGGGATCCCTGCGCGGTATGTGTCGGGGTATTTGTACAGTGAGGACAGCACGCACCTGGCCAGTCACGCCTGGGCCGAAGCCTGGCTGGATGACGCCTGGTACAGCTTTGATGTGACCAACCAGCTGTCACGGCCGGAGCGGCATTTGAAACTGGCGGTGGGGTTGGATTACCTCGATGCCTGCCCGGTACGCGGCATGCGCCGTGGCGGTGGGCATGAGCAGATGCATGCCAAGGTGTTTGTGGCGCGACCCCGGTGATCGCCGTCCAACAGCAATGATCTCCAGAGCGGAGCGTTCCCCCCCCTGTGGGAGCGGGCTTGCTCGCGAATACGGTGGGTCAGCCACACATTTATTGACTGACACACCGCTTTCGCGAGCAAGCCCGCTCCCACAGAGGGAATGCGCCAAGCTTATGGCTGCTTACGCCCTGTCATGTGTTTCAAATAGCCCACCAACAAATCCAGCTCACTGTCCGGCAACACACTGGCCGCAAACGCCGGCATCTTCGCCTGCGGCCAGTGCCGTAAACTCTGCGGGTCACGGATGTAGCGCTTGAGGAAATCGGCGCCGAAATACTCGGTGGGGTTATACGGAAT
>NZ_AHZM01000944.1:0-670 GCF_000257605.1 Pseudomonas sp. R62 | reverse complement strand
CCCCACTTCCTGATCATGCGCTGCCCCCACAAACTGCTGCTTGACCCGCTCCCCACCCCCCGCAAACGTCTCCACATACTCCAACCAAATCGGACACCCGGCGCACTGAAACGGCCAAGCCTCACACAAAACCTTGGTGTCATCCTTGATCAACCCAACATCCAGCACTTCACCATCAAACCCTTCGAGCTTCGGCATCGGCATGCTCGTCTGCAACAACTCACCAATCACCAGCGTCACACTCTGCACCGGCGTCGGCTGTCCATTGACAATCAGGCTGTATATCAGCTCCACACTGCGCTGCAGATTTGCACCGGTGACGGAGAAATCAATGTCGAATTGCACTTTCGATTGTCCCTCCACCGGCTTTTGCTGGGGAGGTACTGAGCCGGCGCCGGGTGTGCCGGCGATTTCCAGTTTTACCTCGTGATTTGCGTCAAACGCGGCGGTGTCAAACACCACGGTAAATCCATTCTGATGCCGGTTCGGGTCAAGTTTGTAATCCGGCGCCTCGACAACCGTGGGCGGCTTCAACTGACTGACTTCGCCGGTGACCGTGACGACAACGTTATTGGACGGGCGCGCGGGCACGTTGGCGCGTAGCAGTTGATAGTCGACTTTGGCCGAACCGTTGACGATTGCTGTGATCTTGCTGTTCGGGATCGGAAAG
>NZ_AHZM01000943.1:0-680 GCF_000257605.1 Pseudomonas sp. R62 | reverse complement strand
GATATGCTTGGGACTTCCATTGTAAATTTCCCAACTAAAGACCACTGGAGATCCCCCTCAAAGTTAGTGGATATCGAGAAAGGTTTGGAGCTCTTTGTACAGAACTACAAAACATGGAATGTAACTTCTGTAGCCTTCCCCCCACTTGGGTGTGGTAATGGCGGACTGGAGTGGGACTTAATAGGACCTATTATGTATAGAATGCTTTCGAAAGTAGATATCCCAGTGGAAATATTTGCTCCGTTCGGCACTCCGGCAAGCAAACTCACACAGGAGTTTTTGAGCCCTGCCCAGTCTCGCCTTTTTGAGGATCGAAGCCACAAAGGTGTCATGGGCCAAAAAGTAAATCCAAACTGGGTTGTATTGCTGGAAGTGCTTTATCAGCTAGAGCAACAGCCCTACTCTCCAAACGTCGGGCGGACGATTTTCCAAAAGATCTGTCATGCGGTCACAGCATTGGGTGTAGCGACTGATCTGGAATTTAAAAAAGCTAGCTACGGCCCGTTTTCTGAACAAGTTCAAAAGCTTTTAGGAACGCTGGCCAATGCAAATTTAATCGCCGAGGCACAACTGGGCAGGATGAGTTCGTTACGTACAGGTCCAGAATACGTTAAGGCACGCGATAAATATCAAGACACTTTGCAACAGAATAGATCCAAAATAGATAAGACAGTGGATTT
>NZ_AHZM01000942.1:0-681 GCF_000257605.1 Pseudomonas sp. R62 | reverse complement strand
AATCCGATGGCCCGACCGCCGCGAGCAGATTGTTTTTCAGATCGCCGAAAGTGTCGCTGTAACCCAGCCCGCCGGTGCCGCGAAAGGCAATGCCGAGGCCGATCAATTTGCCAGCGGCGTCGTACTTGCCGAGCACTTCCGCCTCGGCGCTGGTGAAGCCATCCTGTTCCCCGAAGAACGTGCCTTGCACGCCGACCTTGCCCTGATAGCCCAGCGCCGTCGCCGTGACCGGTGCCCACGCGGTGGCCGGCAATGGTTTGCCGGTGGGCGTGTAGGCATACAGCGTCAGCGCGATGGCATCGCTGTAAAGGCCCTTGCCGTCGGCATTTTTGTAATCGAACAATCCCATGTGCAGCGCTCCTTTTGTAAAAAAACCGGCAGCCCATGAAGTGCTGCCGGTTACGCCTCAGAACTGCCAGTCGAGGGTCAGACCGACGCCGTGATCTTTCTCGTTCGAGCCGATCAGGCCGTTGTAGTCGAGGTTGACCCGCACGTCGCGATTGAGCGCCAGCCCGGCGCGCACGCCGACCACGGCAGCGTCACGATCCATCGACACGCTCTGCACGGTGAAGGCGCTGTTGCCGTTGGCGAAGGCCAGATGGCTGTCGGCATCGACGCTGCTCAGGTTGTGCTGCCAGCCGAGGCTGGCGCCCAGTTCCAGCTGATGCTTGTCCGACACGG
>NZ_AHZM01000941.1:0-691 GCF_000257605.1 Pseudomonas sp. R62 | reverse complement strand
CGTTCTTTGTCACTGCGGACTACACCTTCTAACGGTGTTGGACTTGAGAGACTCGATGACTTCGCTAACCCTCACCGACCTCAACTGGTCCCCCACAGGCCACTGCCATCACCAATTCCACCTGCGTGACGCCAACCTGCAGGTTGGTGCAGGGGAGTTTGTAGGGCTCATAGGGCCCAATGGCAGCGGCAAGACCAGCCTGTTGCGCTGTGCGTACCGTTTCAGTAAGCCGGCGCGCGGTGACGTGTTGCTCGACCACCAGAATGTGTGGAAGCAAAGCGCGAAGTGGTGTGCACAACGCGTCGCCGTGGTGCTGCAGGAATTCCCCGAGGCGTTCGGCCTGCGTGTCGATGAAGTGGTCGCCATGGGCCGCACGCCCCACAAGGGGTTGCTCGATGGCGATACGTTGCACGACCAGCAACTGATCCAGCAGGCACTGGAATCGGTCGGCATGCAAGGCTTCGAAGACCACGCCTTCGCCACCCTTTCCGGCGGAGAAAAGCAGCGTGTGATCCTCGCCCGCGCCTTGGCCCAGCAGCCGCAACTGCTGATCCTCGACGAACCGACCAACCACCTCGACCCGCGCTATCAGCTTGAGCTGTTGAAGTTGGTCAAGCGCTTGAACATCGGCACCCTGGCGAGCATTCACGACCTCAACCTGGCTGCCGCATTCTGTGATCGCCTGTACGTG
>NZ_AHZM01000940.1:0-692 GCF_000257605.1 Pseudomonas sp. R62 | reverse complement strand
GCTGCGGCACATGGACCAAGGCGTTATGCGCGCCGCCGAATACCCGCTGCAAGGCGATGACCTGGTGCAACTGACCACCGAACACGTCGCCGCCCTCGCCCGCCTCGGTCAATCGCGCCTGGAGCCTGCTCATGTCTGAGATCGATATCCTTTCTTTCGGAGAAACCATGGCAATGCTGGTCGCCGAGCAGACCGGCGATCTGGCCAAGGTCGAGCAGTTTCACAAACGGATTGCCGGAGCCGACAGCAACGTCGCGATCGGCTTGTCGCGCTTGGGTTTCAACGTCGCGTGGCTGAGCCGGGTCGGTAACGATTCACTCGGACGCTTTGTGGTCGAGACGCTGATCAAGGAAGGTCTGGATTGCAGCCACGTCGAAGTCGATAAAAACTATCCGACCGGATTCCAGTTCAAATCGCGTAACGACGACGGCAGCGACCCGCAGGTGGAGTATTTCCGCCGTGGTTCGGCGGCCAGTCATCTGTCGCCGCACTCCATCAACGACAACCTGCTCAGCGCCCGCCATTTACACGCCACCGGTATTCCTCCAGCGCTATCCGCCTCGGCGCGGGAAATGTCCGTCGAACTGATGACCCGCATGCGCGCCGCCGGACGCAGCGTGTCGTTCGACCCGAATCTGCGCCCAAGCCTGTGGGCCAGCGAGGCCGAGATGATCCGCGAGATCAACCGCCTC
>NZ_AHZM01000939.1:0-709 GCF_000257605.1 Pseudomonas sp. R62 | reverse complement strand
GGTCTGTCACAGATTGGCGAATTTTCCTTCATCATCGCCGCGTTGGGCATGACCTTGCAGGTGACCAGCAACTTCCTCTATCCGGTCGCTGTGGCCGTGTCGGTGATCACCACGCTGCTGACGCCGTATCTGATCCGCGCGGCGGACCCGCTGTCGATCAAGCTCTCGGCCGCTGTGCCCAAGCGGCTCGGGCGGGTGCTCGGCATGTATGGCGAATGGTTGCGCAGTATTCAGCCGCAGGGCGAGGGTGCGCTGCTGGCGTCGATGATCCGGCGGATCCTGTTGCAGGTCGGGGTCAATCTGGCGCTGGTGATTGCGATCTTCTTTGCCGGCGCATACTTCGCCGAGCGCATGTCGTTGTGGCTGCAGGACTGGATCAGCGATCCGAGCTGGCAGAAGGCACTGATCTGGGGCGGGGCGTTGCTGGTCTCGCTACCATTTCTGATCGCGGCTTATCGCAAGCTCAAGGCGCTGTCGATGCTGCTGGCGGAGATGGGCGTCAAGCCGGAGATGGCCGGGCGTCACACGCAGCGAGTGCGTCGGGTGATCGCCGAAGTGATCCCGATTCTCTCGCTGCTGGTGATTTTCCTGCTGTTGGCAGCCTTGTCGGCCAGTATCCTGCCGACCAACAAGCTGCTGGTGCTGATCGCCGTCGTCGCGGCCGCCGTGGCGGCGCTGCTGTGGCGCTGGTTCATCCGCGTGCATACGC
>NZ_AHZM01000938.1:0-710 GCF_000257605.1 Pseudomonas sp. R62 | reverse complement strand
TTCGGTGGCCATGTAGTTGAAGAGGATGCTCGGGTAGTCCCGTGGGTTCTTCGACTTCAGCTGGATGCGGCCACGGCTCGGCGAACGCATGGAGCCCATGTGCGCCTGGAAACCGTGCTCTTTCACACCGTTGCTGCCGTTGTAGTTAATCGCTACCGGCAGGAAGTGGTACTGGATGTTCGGCCACTCGAACTCTTCACGGGTGCGGATGAAACCGCCCGCTTCGAACTGGTTGCTGGCGCCGATGCCGGTGCCGTTGAACAGCCACTCGGCGCCAATGGCCGGCTGGTTGTACCAGAGCAGCGACGGGTACAGCGACACGGGTTGGGTGCACGCGTATTGCAGGTACAGCTCAAGGTGGTCCTGCAGGTTTTCGCCGACGCCTGGCAGGTCATGGACCACCGGGATGTCGAGGCTTTCCAGCAGTTTGGCCGGGCCGACACCGGAGCGTTGCAGCAATTGCGGCGAAGCGATTGCGCCGCTGCACACCAGTACTTCTTTACGGGCGCGGGCTTCAACGCGTTCTTCGGCGGCGCCGATCAGGTAACGCACGCCCACGGCACGCTTGCCTTCGAACAACACTTTGTCGGTGAGGGCGTGGGTGACGATGGTCAGTGTCGAACGCTTCTTGGCCGTGTCCAGGTAACCGCGCGCGGTGCTGGCACGACGGCCGTTTGGCGTGACGGTACGGTCCATCGGGCCGAAGCCTT
>NZ_AHZM01000937.1:0-726 GCF_000257605.1 Pseudomonas sp. R62 | reverse complement strand
GACAGCCAGTGGCACACGCCGCAGGCGATTCTGATCAACATCCTGTTGGCGATGCCGGTGGCGCTGGGTCTGGCGCTGTGCGGCCTGGCCCTGCAGATCGACGCGCGCGGGCAGAACGCCAACATGGGTGCGGCGCTGTTGCAGATGGGCCAGGCCTGGCTGGTGTTCTACACCGCGTACCGGATTCTTGCGCCGGGTGGCGTGGCGGAATTGCACTTTCGCTGGGAGAAGCCGCAGGTCGAGTTCCTTCAGGGCTGGGTGCGTCGATTGGGCCTTGTGGTCATGGCGCTGGTGGCCGTGGTGGCCGTCGCCGAGTTGCAACCAGCGGCGCTGGCTGATGACGTGCTCGGCATGCCGGTGGTGCTGACCTGCTACGCCTTGATGGCGTGGCTGCTCAGTCGCCTGCTGATCAGCAGCCCGACGCACCAGAACGCTTCGCTGTTCCGCAAAGCCGTCGGAGTGATGTTCACCCTGCTGCCGATCGCCCTGTTTGTCGCGGTGTGCTTCGGCTACTACTACACCGCGCTGAAACTCAGCGACCGTTTGATCAACACCCTGTACCTGCTGATGTTCTGGCTGGTGATCGAGGCCACTTTCGTACGGGGCCTGAGCGTTGCCGCGCGGCGTCTGGCTTATCAGCGCGCGCTGGCCAAGCGGCAGGCGGCGAAAGAGGCCGGCGACGGCGAAGCGGTGATCGAAGAGCCGACGCTGGACATTGAAAAGGTC
>NZ_AHZM01000936.1:0-728 GCF_000257605.1 Pseudomonas sp. R62 | reverse complement strand
CGATACCGGCAACAGACCGAAGCTGACCCCGCCGAGCAACATGATTGCCAGCGAGAGCAGCATGGTTGCTACGGGGCGTTTGATGAAAGGGCCGGAGAGGTTCATAGCGTCGAGCTCCAAGCTGCAAGCTGCGAGCTACAAGCTGTTCCTGCGCGCGCAGGCTGCTGTTTTCTTGCAGCTTGAAGCTTGCAGCTTGAAGCTGCTTTCACCACGCCGCTCACACCACCTCTCCCGCGACAGGCTTGGTCCAACGCCGCCCCAACCGATCAAAAGCCAGGTAAATCACCGGCGTGGTGAACAGCGTCAACACCTGGCTCACCAGCAAACCGCCGACCATCACCAGACCCAACGGCTGACGCAGTTCCGCGCCAGACCCCGTGGCCAGCATCAGCGGCACTGCGCCGAACAACGCCGCCAGCGTGGTCATCAGAATCGGCCGGAAGCGCAGCAGCGCCGCTTGATAGATCGCCTCTGCCGGGGCCATGCCCTGGGTGCGTTCGGCGTCGAGGGCGAAGTCGATCATCATGATCGCGTTCTTCTTGACGATACCGATCAGCAGGATGATGCCGATGATCGCGATCATGCCCAAATCGTTGCCACTGAGCAGCAAAGCCAGCAAGGCACCGACCGCTGCCGACGGCAAGGTCGAAAGAATGGTGATCGGGTGGATGTAGCTCTCGTAGAGCACGCCTAGCACGATGTACATGGTCACCACCGCCGCCAGAATC
>NZ_AHZM01000935.1:0-731 GCF_000257605.1 Pseudomonas sp. R62 | reverse complement strand
CAACGGGCGTGTGGTGCTGGGGTGTCGCCGCCAGCATCAGCGTTTGTTGATCCAGGTGTGGGACAGCGGCATGGGCATCGCCGAGGAGCGGTTGGAGGAGATTTTCCAGGAGTTCAAGCGCGGTGATGTGCAGCGGCCCGACCAGGACCGGGGGTTGGCCTGGGGCTGGCGATTGTGGAAAAGATTGCCGGGATCCTGGGTCATCGTATCAGCGTCAAATCCTGGCCGGGTAAAGGCTCAATGTTCTCGGTGGAGGTGCCGTTGAGCGCCACGGCGCCCAAGTCGCTGCCAATACTGGCCATGAGCGAACCGATGCTCGAACGCCTGCAAGGCGCGCGGGTGTGGGTGCTGGATAACGACGCGGCGATCTGCGCGGGCATGCGCACCTTGCTGGAAGGCTGGGGCTGCCAGGTGATCACGGCGTTGTCGGAGCAAGACCTGGCACGGCAGGTGGATAACTACCATGCCGAAGCCGACTTGCTGATCGCCGATTACCACCTCGACGACGACCAGAACGGCGTCGACGCCGTCGCCCGCATCAATGGACGACGCGGCCGCGCGATACCGGCGTTGATGATCACCGCCAACTACAGCAATGAGTTGAAGCAGCAGATCCGCGAGTTGGGACACACCCTGATGCACAAGCCGGTACGCCCGATGAAACTCAAGACCGCCATGAGCCACCTGCTCGGCAAATGAACGGCGAAATACCCACAAGTGGAGATCAAAAT
>NZ_AHZM01000934.1:0-733 GCF_000257605.1 Pseudomonas sp. R62 | reverse complement strand
AAGGAGATCCATCATGGCTTTTAACATTCACAACCGTAACCTGCTCAGCCTGGAACACCACACCCCACGTGAGCTGCGTTACCTGCTCGACCTGTCCCGTGATCCTGAAACGCGCGAAATACACCGGCACCGAACAACAACACCTGAAGGGCAACAACATCGCCCTGATTTTCGAGAAAACTTCGACCCGTACCCGTTGCGCCTTCGAAGTGGCGGCCTATGACCAAGGCGCCAACGTCACTTACATCGACCCGAACTCCTCGCAAATCGGCCACAAGGAAAGCATGAAGGACACCGCCCGCGTGCTCGGGCGCATGTACGACGCCATCGAGTACCGTGGCTTCAAGCAGGAAATCGTCGAAGAGCTGGCCAAGTTCGCCGGCGTGCCGGTGTTCAACGGCCTGACCGATGAATATCACCCGACCCAGATGATCGCCGACGTGCTGACCATGCGCGAACACGCTGACAAGCCGATCCACGAAATCAGCTACGCCTACTTGGGCGACGCGCGCAACAACATGGGCAACTCGCTGCTGCTGATCGGCGCCAAGCTCGGCATGGACGTGCGCATCTGCGCACCGAAAGCGCTGTGGCCGCTGGACGATCTGGTGGCGCGCTGCAAAAAGTACGGCGAGGAAAGTGGCGCACGCATCACCCTCACCGAAGATCCGAAAGAAGCGGTCAAAGGCGTGGACTTCATTCACACCGACGTCTGGGTGTCGATGGGTGAACC
>NZ_AHZM01000933.1:0-733 GCF_000257605.1 Pseudomonas sp. R62 | reverse complement strand
GTATACCGCGCCCCAGGCGCCCAGATCCAGGCAAGTCACGTACTTGGGCTGGCGATACATTGTCGGAGCGACGCCGAGGAGATCGGCGGCGGCGTTGTTGCCGGCGTAGCGACCCAGGCTGATCGCGTGCTGGCAAGACATCGCAGCATAGTTGCCGAAGTCGTCTGTGGCGGCGCGAGCGACATCACCAGCGGCAAAGACGTGATCGATGCCGTGCACCTTGAGGTTGCCATCGACGTGCAGGCGGCCCTGGCCATCGCGTTCGGCGTCGAGTTGTTCGGTGAGCGGGCTGGCGCGGAAACCTACGGTCCAGATCACGGTCTGGCTTTCGATGTGGCGGCCATCGGCGAGGGTGACGCCATTGGCATCCACAGCGGCAACGCTGGCATCGACGATCCATTCGATACCCAGGTCATTGGACGCCTCGATGATCGACGGGCGAATGCCATCACCCATGGTCGCGGCGATGTCCTTGCTGCGATCGACAATGATCACGCGCAGGTCTTGATCCTCACCGAGGATCGCACGCAGGCGCGCCGGCATTCCCGTCGCAGTTTCAATCCCGGTGAAACCGCCACCCGCGACCACCACGGTGTTGCGCGCAACGCTGGGCGGTTGGTTGCCGAGGGCGATGAGATGACGTTCCAGACGCGCCGAGGATTCGATCTGATCGACATCGAACGCATGCTCCTTGAGGCCAGGCACCGGAGGCCGAGCGAGCTGGCTGCCGCTG
>NZ_AHZM01000932.1:0-740 GCF_000257605.1 Pseudomonas sp. R62 | reverse complement strand
GTGCACGCTTGGCCGGGCATCCGGTGATTGCGCTGCTGGTGGGCAAAGCGATGTCCGGGGCGTTTCTGGCTCATGGTTATCAGGCCAACCGCCTGATCGCCCTGCGCGATCCCGGCGTGATGGTGCATGCGATGGGCAAGGCCTCAGCGGCGCGGGTGACCTTGCGCAGCGTCGAAGAGCTGGAAGCGTTGGCCGCCAGCGTGCCGCCGATGGCCTACGACATCGACAGCTACGCCAGCCTCGGTCTGCTCTGGGAAACCCTCTCGGTGCAGCAGATTGAACAGCCGACAGAGGAAGATCTGACGCGCGTGACTGAGTGCCTGAAGCAAGCGATCAGCGATGTGACCAGCACTGATTTGAAAGGGCGCCTTGGTGCGAGCAATCGTGCCGCCTCCAGCAAAGTCCGCGAATTGCTGAGGGCACAGTGGTGAACCTGCCTCTGGCCCACGACCTGCTCTGGGGTATGACCCCAACGCAGTTGCCGGCGGATGCGCCAGCGTGGGCGGTCGCGGCGCTGGCGGCCGGGCAACCGGTGGTGGTGCGGCGGGCGTTGAGTGCTGACGGTTTTGTCGCGGTCGGCGTGCGCGGTGTGTTGCGTGAGCAGCGGCTGGCGGCGTTTATGCCGCTCGATTCGATTGCCTGTCGGGTCAGCCCCGAAGCCCTTTGCCATGTTGAATGCGCGCGAGATCTGCCGGTGATGCAGGCGCTCAAACAACTACGGCCGATGCTCGATGACTGCG
>NZ_AHZM01000931.1:0-749 GCF_000257605.1 Pseudomonas sp. R62 | reverse complement strand
ATCAATTGTTCACGTTCACGCTCGGGCAGCTCATCGCCGATCTTCGCGCTGGGCTCTTCATCGTCGAAATCCAGCTCGTGCACCGAGCCCATGCGGTCTTCGTTATCATCGATGGGTTCCGGTTGCACCGCATCATAAGGGCGTCGTGAATCAGTCATGGCAATTCCTCATAGTGTGGGCCTTACTGAGTGGACTCACCGGGCGCGCGAGAATTCCAACGAAAACACTTTGCGCTGGCGGCGTGACTTCGACGGGGGGTCGTCTATCAAACCTGCGCATCTTTCTTGAGGCCTTATCCATGCACGATCTACAAGACCTGATTGATAACAACGAGCGTTGGGCTGACGCGATCACCAAGGAAGACCCGGATTTCTTCGCCAAACTGGCGCGCCAGCAGACTCCGGAATATCTATGGATCGGCTGCTCCGACGCACGCGTACCGGCCAATGAAATCGTCGGCATGCTGCCGGGCGATCTGTTCGTGCACCGCAACGTCGCCAACGTCGTGCTGCACACCGACCTCAACTGCCTGTCCGTGATCCAGTACGCGGTGGATGTGCTCAAGGTCAAACACATCCTCGTCACCGGCCACTACGGCTGCGGCGGCGTGCGCGCATCGATGCAGGATCGCCAGTTCGGCCTGATCGACGGCTGGCTGCGCTCGATCCGCGATCTGTACTACGAGAAACGCGAAGAACTGGCCAAGCTGGCGACCGAAGAAGAGCAGGTCGATCGCATGTGCGAACTCA
>NZ_AHZM01000930.1:0-751 GCF_000257605.1 Pseudomonas sp. R62 | reverse complement strand
GAAGGCCGATCAAGTGCTGGAAAAGCTCAGCGCTACGTGTTTCAAACACTCCTGAAGATGGCTCTGTTCCCCTGTGGGAGCGAGCCTGCTCGCGAAGGGGCCGTGTCAGTCGCAATCGTTGTCGACTGATCGACCGCTTTCGCGAGCAGGCTCGCTCCCACAAGGTGATTTGTCGCTTGAAGGAATCGGGCCAAGGCCTATCTGTCAGCCCATTTGACCGGAATAGACGCTGCGCCGCCGCCCGGGGCTGGGTAAGATCCGCGCATTCCTTTCTCGTTTTCCGAGGTTGTCATGCGCTTTTGCGATCTGCTCGATGCTGTCCGCCAACAACCTGAAGTAATCATCCCCGCCGAATGGGGGCAGGGCCGTGCCAGTTTTGGCGGACTGGTGGCCGCGCTGCAATTTGAAGCCATGCGCGCCAGGGTGCCGACGGAGCGCCCCGTGCGTTCGCTGGCGATTACCTTTGTCGGTCCGGTCGAGCCGGAGGTGCCGGTGAGTTTCGAAGTCGATGTGCTGCGTGAAGGCAAAGCCGTCAGCCAAGTGTTGGGTCGCGCCATGCAAAATGGCCAAGTGGTGACGATCATTCAGGGCAGCTTCGGTGCCTCGCGGCCTTCGGAAGTCGCCGTCGAAGCCTATCCGGCGTCCACCATGAAACACTGGGACGAGTGCCAGGAGCTGCCCTACATCAAAGGCGTGACCCCGGAATTCATGCGCCATCTGGCGATGCGCTGGAGCGTCGGCGGCATTCCGT
>NZ_AHZM01000929.1:0-763 GCF_000257605.1 Pseudomonas sp. R62 | reverse complement strand
AGGGTCTTCAGTTCATCAATCAGCGCAGGATTGGTCATCGACAGAACTCTCGAACAGTTCATGGTCATCCTGAGAACGCTTCACGTCGCAGGAATGAGTGTTTAGCGGGGTGGCTATGCTAGCATACCGACCCCGCAGGACAGTGCCCAAGGCCAGATCCGCGGTGACGGCTTTGTTGCCGTGCGGGTCAGCTCCAGGCTGCTCCCTCCCTGCCATTTTTCTCCGGGATACAGGTTTACGCAGATGAGCAAGACTTCTCTCGATAAGAGCAAGATCAAGTTCCTTCTTCTCGAAGGCGTCCACCAATCGGCTGTCGACGTCCTCAAGGCGGCGGGCTACACCAGCATCGAATACCTGACTGGTTCCTTGCCGGAAGCCCAGCTCAAGGAAAAGATCGCTGACGCTCACTTCATCGGCATTCGCTCGCGCACGCAACTGACCGAAGAGATCTTCGATCACGCGAAGAAACTGGTCGCGGTCGGCTGTTTCTGCATCGGCACCAACCAGGTTGACCTCAGTGCGGCCCGCGAGCGCGGTATTGCCGTGTTCAACGCGCCGTACTCCAACACCCGTTCCGTAGCCGAGCTGGTACTGGCCGAAGCGATCCTGCTGCTGCGCGGCATCCCTGAGAAGAATGCATCCTGCCACCGTGGCGGCTGGATCAAGTCCGCCGCCAACTCGTTCGAGATCCGTGGCAAGAAGCTGGGCATTGTCGGCTACGGCTCGATCGGCACGCAGTTGTCGGTGCTGGCTGAAGGCCTGG
>NZ_AHZM01000928.1:0-762 GCF_000257605.1 Pseudomonas sp. R62 | reverse complement strand
GGCATCGACCTGCCCAAGGGCGAGACCCGCTCCGACTGGTTGCAGCGTCCGCTGTCCGAAACCCAGATCAGCTATGCCGCCGAAGATGCCGTGCATCTGGCCGAGGTGTTCGTCGAGTTGCGGCCCAAGCTGTCCGACGACAAGTTCGCCTGGGTGCTGGAGGATGGCGCCGAACTGGTTGCCAACCTGCGCCGCGAGACCGATCCGTACGAGGTCTATCGCGAGGCGAAACTGGCGTGGAAGCTGTCCCGTGCGCAACTGGCCGTGCTGCGTGAACTGTGCGCCTGGCGCGAAAAAGAAGCCCGCGCCCGCGACCTGCCGCGCAACCGCATCGTCCGGGAACACTCGCTGTGGCCCCTGGCCCGCACGCAGCCGGATAACCTCGCGGCGCTGGGCAAGATCGAAGACATGCACCCGCGTACCGTACGTCAGGACGGTCAGTTTCTGCTTGATCTGATCAAGCGCTCTGGCAGTGTGGGGCCGGATCAATGGCCACCGGCAGTGCCCGAGCCGTTGCCGATCGAAGCCGCTGCGCTGATCAAACAACTGCGCGCGCTGGGTCAGGCCGAGGCCGAACGCCTGGGTATTGCCCCGGAACTGATGCTGCGCAAGAAAACCCTCGAAGCCCTGGTCAAAAGCGGCTTCCCCGAGGGTCCTTACCAATTGCCCGATTCGCTGCGTGGCTGGCGCCGCGAATTGCTCGGCCAGAAGCTGCTCGACAGCCTGGCCACCGCCGGAGAACAGCCTTGAAACGTATTTGCT
>NZ_AHZM01000927.1:0-769 GCF_000257605.1 Pseudomonas sp. R62 | reverse complement strand
CCTTCATTCAATATCGCTGCGCATTCTTCGCGATTGCGCGCCGTCCACACTTGGCAGCCCCAGCGGCTCAACAGGCTGTTCATGCCGATCAGGATGCTGTCTTCGTTATCGATGCACAGTACCTGCGCGCCGCTGAGCAGCTTTCCGTTCAGTTCCACCGTGGCGCTGACTGGAGGCGTTTGCGTGCGGGCGATCGGCACTGTCACGCTGAACACACTGCCGCGCCCCGGCCAGGAACGAACGCGCAAGGTATGCCCGAGCACGCGGCACAAGCCGTCGGCGATCGCCAGACCCAGGCCCAGACCTTTTTCGGCGCGGGTCTGGTGGCTGTCGAGGCGTTTGAATTCTTCGAAAATCACTTGCTGCTTGTCTTCCGGAATGCCCGGGCCGCGATCCCATACTTCCAGGCACAGCTCGCCACCGCGCCGACGCACGCCCAGCAGCACCGGGCCTTTGGCATAGCGGAACGCGTTGGTGAGGAAGTTTTGCAGAATCCGCCGCAGCAGTTTGATGTCGCTGTCGATGCGCAATTGACTGCCACGCACCCGGAACGTGAGCTTTTGCTCTTGAGCCAGCGCCTTGAATTCTGCGCCGAGGGTGTCGAACAGTTCATTGACGGCGAAGGCTTTGCGATCCGGGTTGATCTTGCCGTTTTCCAGGCGCGAGATGTCCAGCAGATCGCTGATCAGGTCTTCCGCCGAACGCAGCGAGCTGTCGAGGTGTTGCACCAGCTGCTGCGCCTCTGCGCTCAAGCCTTCGTTCTGGTGGG
>NZ_AHZM01000926.1:0-779 GCF_000257605.1 Pseudomonas sp. R62 | reverse complement strand
CGCGGGTCTGAAAATGCAGCCTGCGGCAGCTCAAGTGATATACGCATGAGCTGCCGAAGGCTGTGATTCGTTCTTGTAACGGCTAGGCTCATACTCGTTAGCGCACCATTAGTATGATAATTTGCGCAAAGTTCCCCACCCGCAAAAGGCCCGACCATGGCTACCGTACGAAAAACCATAACCGTGACTGACCAGCAAGACCATTGGATCAAAGCTCAAATAGAAGCGGGACATTACACCAACGACAGCGAATACATCCGCGATTTGATCCGTCGAGAGCAAGAGCGAAACGCTGAACTGGAAACCGTCCGCGCAGCCCTTCGAGAAGGAGAATCCAGTGGTGCCCCCCGGCCATTCGATGCTGATGCTTTCAAAAAGAGAATGTTGAGGGCGCATGGCTGAATACCGACTTACCCCCGCCGCCGAAGCGGATCTTGAGGCTATCTGGACCTATACAGCTCAACAATGGGGTTTGGATCAGGCCAATCGCTACATCGACATCCTGACTGCGTCTTTCGAGCAGTTGGCTGATCGTCCCAAAACAGCACCCGCATGCGACGCGATCCGCCCCGGTTACCGACGCTGCAGCGTGGAGAGTCACGTGATTTATTTTCGAATCACCGCCTATGGGATCGCGATAATCAGAATCTTGCATGACCGGATGGAAGCGCAGCGTAATCTCTAACCTTCTCGTATCACCGAAAATCAAAAGATCGCAGCCTTCGGCAGCTCCTACAAATCGATGTAGAAGCTGCCGAAGGCTGCGATCTTTGCTTTTG
>NZ_AHZM01000925.1:0-781 GCF_000257605.1 Pseudomonas sp. R62 | reverse complement strand
CCATCGTGCGTATCGAGCAGCTGTATCCGTTCCCTGAGGACGACTTGAAAGAAGTCCTGGCTCCATACACCAACGTCAAACACGCCGTTTGGTGTCAGGAAGAGCCGATGAACCAGGGTGCCTGGTACTGCAGCCAGCATCACTTGCGTCGCAGCATCGCCAACCTCGACAGGACTCTCGTACTCGAGTACGCGGGCCGTGAGGCTTCGGCTGCGCCAGCTTGTGGTTACGCATCGATGCACGCCGAGCAGCAGGAAAAACTGCTGCAAGATGCTTTCACTGTTTAACGCCTTCGCGCTGACTGAAACCGAATTTTAAGGACCCACAGATAATGGCTATCGAAATCAAAGCCCCGTCATTCCCGGAATCGGTTGCTGATGGCACCGTTGCCACCTGGCACAAGAAACCAGGTGAGGCCGTCAAGCGTGACGACCTGATCGTCGACATCGAAACCGACAAAGTCGTGCTCGAAGTGTTGGCTGAAGCTGACGGCGTGCTGGGCGCAATCGTTGCCGAAGAGGGCGCTACCGTTCTGTCGAACCAGGTCCTGGGCTCGATCGAAGAGGGCGGCGCTGCTGCTGCCGCTCCTGCCGCCGCTGCTGCTCCGGCTGCTACTGCCGCTGCCGCACCAGCTGCTGCCGATGGCGAAGATGACCCGATCGCAGCTCCTGCCGCTCGCAAGCTGGCTGAAGAGAACGGCATCAACATCGCTTCCGTTGCCGGCACCGGCAAGGGCGGTCGTGTGACCAAGGAAGACGTGGTAGCAGCAGTTGCTGCGAAG
>NZ_AHZM01000924.1:0-786 GCF_000257605.1 Pseudomonas sp. R62 | reverse complement strand
CCACCGGAAGATTCTGCTGAAACGGATCTGACAGTGCATGCGATTTACGACGTGCTGATGCGCCCCCTCCTGGACGGTGGCGCGTGGCTGGATCTGGCACTTGAGGAGCGATTCGTCAGCAGCGATACGGTTCAGCACCCGCTCGACATTCAGGTTACTGCTGTCCCTCGCATAACGAACCATGGTTCTCTGACCCCCTATCTTGGTCTGAACGTTATGGCAACGCGCGTCGATGACAACGATGTGCTGACGGTGCAGGGTTTCTGCAGTCCCACGGGACTTGAAAGCGCTATGTTGAATATGGTGCTGCAAGTGACGGGATCGTCTGATATCGATCCGCCGCCGATTAGTGAACTCCAGGATGCAAGCGGTGGCTGGACAACTCAAGCGTGGACTTCCTCGCGGACGAAAGGCACCTGGCCCACACCAGTCACGTTTTTATTCGCCTCTCCCAGTTACCCTACAGGACAGAAAGAGTTCGACCTGACGATTGTCGATCTCATGGACTTCGTCCCGCCAACTCTGCACAGGAGCAGTGCAGGCACGGCACAGTTCCTGTCATTCAATCAAGCTGGACTGGCGTTGAAATACGTTCGGCTCAATTCATTATTCGGTTCGGAGCTGGTAAGGCGTTCGAATATTTCCGTGGACGCCGTGCTGGACTGGTCCAACCAGTTCATTCTCGAACCGTCGCCGACCGGCGCAGAATTTGTTGAACTCAATGGTCCCTTCAACGGTGCCAACGGTCTGAATTTCTGGGAATTGTTTTTTCACCTGCCGCATTTG
>NZ_AHZM01000923.1:0-791 GCF_000257605.1 Pseudomonas sp. R62 | reverse complement strand
CGGATTGTCGGCAAGGTCAATGCCGTCACTGCGCTCGGCGGGGAGGTCGAACAGCGCCTCCGGCAATTGCGTGATGCGGTTGCCGGAGAGGGCCTGCGATTCGTAACCCCGGATGGCTGCTCAGTCCTTCGGGTACGTCGGTCAACCCGCAGTTGGACAGGTCGATATGGAACAATTCCGGCAACAGGTTCAGGTCGGGGAACGTTCCCAGCGGATTGTTGCTCAGGTCCAGCGTGTCCAGGGCGGTGAGTGAGAGCAGCGCAGCCTGGTTTTCCGGGGTCATGACCACGCCACAATTCTTCAGCTCCAGGTCGGTCAGCCGAGGCAGTTTTGCTTCGCCAAGCGCCAGCGGTTCCAGTTCGAAGCCGCTCATTTTCAGCTTGGCAAGGTTGGGCAAGCGCTCCACGAAGCGCAGGGCGGCGGTGATATTGGCGTTGCCAACGAGGTTCAACCGGGTAACGCGCTCCAGACCGGTGCTGAGTATCGGCACATCGCCACTGAAGGCCGCCGTTGCCCTGAGTTCTTCAAGGCGCGGGTACGTGGGCGGGCTGCGCCAGAATTGTTCGATCTGTTGCGCAAAGTCTCGCCTGGCATCCAGTTCGCGGGTCTGCGCCTCGAGCGGCAGACGTTCTCCCGATTCGGCGGCAGTCACGGCGGCCTGGTTGATCCATTGGCTGAGTTCGAGATTCAGAACGCCGAGCTCATTTTCCCAGCGTGACAACTGTGCTCCGCACTCGGCCAATGGGCCGGGCAATCGGTACAAAACCCGTGTCGCGCCTTCGGTGTCAAGG
>NZ_AHZM01000922.1:0-795 GCF_000257605.1 Pseudomonas sp. R62 | reverse complement strand
CTGCGGCTTACATAATCCCCTGTGGGAGCGAGCCTGCTCGCGAAGGCGTCAGTCACCTAAAACACAAACCGCCCGTCAAACACCGGCTTGTCATCCAGCGCCAACACCCCGCCAGAAAAAATCAGGTCCAGGTGATGACTGCCCTTGGCGCCACCGCCTAATCCAAGATGCAACCCACAATGCCGCTCCTCAAACCCGGCATTGCGCGCATATAGATCCTTCACGCCTTCGTTTGTGCCAATCCCCAACTCCTCAATCCGCCGGTTCGACGGGTTGGCATCCAGGTACTTGTTGAAGTCGTGCTCAAGCCCCGGCACGTCGGTGGCGATGCGGCTGATGGTCGAATTCTCGATCCACAGCTCGAGCGGCGATTCCAGCACGCCGTACTTGCGCGCGAACGGGATGGTGCTGAGGAAGGTGCCCTTGAACTTCACATGGCCGTTGATAGCTTCGCTGTGGGTGGCGATTTCGCCGGGGGCGAGGTCGAAGTTGCCGACGCCGTTGATGTCGGTCCACTTCTTGATGCTGCTCATCGGCGTTTCGAACCATGAGCCGTGGTCATCCTTGAAACTCAGCGTGGTCGCTTGGGACATGCGCTGGATCAGGTGACTGTTGAGCCCGGCGATGCGTTGCGGGGTGATGCTGAAGGTGTCGTAGAAATAGTCGCTGTAATCCTTGAACAGCAGCGACTTCTTCCAGTTTTCCGCCATGACCGCTCGCAGCGCGCGGACGAACTCCGGGCCATCGGGGCGTGGGTTGGGCAGTGTGGAAGAGTCGTAGAAGAAAATGTACAGA
>NZ_AHZM01000921.1:0-796 GCF_000257605.1 Pseudomonas sp. R62 | reverse complement strand
ACCCAGTCCGGCAGGGTTTCGCGCACCTGCACGCCAGTGATGCCGCGCACCTGATCGTTGAGGCTTTCCAGGTGCTGGACGTTGACCGTGGTGAACACGTCGATGCCGGCGGCGAGCAGTTCCTGAATGTCTTGCCAGCGCTTGGCGTGACGGCTGCCGGGGGCGTTGCTGTGAGCCAGTTCATCGACGAGCACCAGTTTCGGCTTGGCCGCGAGAATGCCGTCGAGGTCCATTTCCTCGAGCAGCACGCCACGGTATTCGCTGCGCACCAACGGCTGCTGCGGCAGGCCGCCGAGCAAGGCTTCGGTTTCGGCGCGGCCATGGGTTTCGACCACGCCGGCCAGGACCTTCACGCCTTGGCGCAGTTGCGTGTGGGCAGCCTGGAGCATGGCGTAGGTCTTGCCGACCCCGGGGGCGGCGCCGAGGAAAACCTTGAGCCGGCCACGGCCATCGCGGGGCAGGTCTGCTAACAATGCGTCGGCGCGGCCGGAGTCGCTCATGCTTGATGTCTCTCTTCCTGATGATCGTTCCCACGCTCTGCGTGGGAATGCAGTCCGGGACGCTCTGCGTCCCATAAAAGCAGACGCAGAGCGTCTATTGATGCATTCCCACGCAGAGCGTGGGAACGATCGGTATCAACTGAATTACAGGTTTTGCAGTGCCAGATTCAGCTCCAGCACATTCACCACCGGCGGCCCAACCAGCGGCTGTTCGATGTGCTTATCGAGCAATTGCTGCAAGGTCGACACCGGCAGGTTGCGCGCCGCCGCGACACGCGCCAGTTGATAGGCAATTG
>NZ_AHZM01000920.1:0-815 GCF_000257605.1 Pseudomonas sp. R62 | reverse complement strand
GGAGACTGGCGGAAGACAGCCGGAGTCGAACCTGCGCGGGAACGGTTGCCGTCTCCAACCAGGTTTGAAGCCCGGCCGCGCCGCTGATTGTGCGTCGGCATCGGCCTGCGCATCTCCGAGTGCAGACCTACCGTCCGTCGCAAACCCACTTTCAACTGTCAGATCTGACAGTAGCCAACTACCCCCGCCCGGTATCTGATGTCTCCATCCCGGCCAGCCCTCCCTGGCCGTCTCATCAGGAAGGTGTGCCATGGAAAAGACGCAACCCGACAACACGGTCATGACGCTGTATCCGGTGATAATTCCTGTTGCCACCAAGAACGTGATCACTGACCCGCCGGCAGAGCCACCGACAGTCACCTATGGCTTGCCGTTGGACGTATTCACGGAGCTCACGCGCGATGAAATCAACGCCGCTGGTGTACAGGTGGTGGTCGATCCGCCTGAGGACGTTGGTCAATATGGCAGTATCAGACTCTTCGTCAACGGTGAGCAGAGCGGCGGTGCACAGACAGTCGTCAACGCGAGAATGGTCTTTCCCGTGTTCCAGAGGGCACTTCACGACGGCGTCATCAACACAATCCAATACATTCTGAAAAACGTCGCCGGCAATGACAGCAAGTCCATCGAAGCGTGGGCCCTCTACAACGACACGTTGCCCGGCGGCAATGATGTGCCTGGCACCGGCGATCATCCGGGGCTGCTGATCAGTCTGCCCGAAGGGCTCGGCAACCCGGCGGTGATCGACAAGGATCAGGCCGCCAAAGGCGTACTCCTGACGTTCGATTACCCTCATTGCCGCGCCTACGATCAAG
>NZ_AHZM01000919.1:0-814 GCF_000257605.1 Pseudomonas sp. R62 | reverse complement strand
ATCCGCAAGATCGTCGGCGAGATCAACATCGAAGACCTGCGCATCCCCTACACCGCCGTCGCCGCCGATCTGACCAACCAGCAGGAAATCTGGTTTCAGGAAGGCTGCCTGCATCAGGCCATGCGCGCCTCGGCGGCGATTCCCAGCCTGTTTACCCCGGTGATGCAGGGCAACCGCATGCTGGTCGACGGCGGCATTCTCAATCCGTTGCCGATCGTTCCGGTGGTATCGAGCCATTGCGACCTGATCATCGCGGTCAACCTCAACGCCACCAATCAGCGCCAGTACAAGTTGCCGGTGATCGAGCGGCCAGCGGCGTTCCGTTCGCGCTTCGACAGTCTGATCAAATCCATGGGTTCGAAGTTGCCATTCCGGCGTAAACAGGCCGAGCAATTGTTGAAGCTGGAACAGGAAGCGTTGCGCGCCGAGGCGGCGGAAATCAATCCGTGGCTCGAAGGCGTCGAACCGGAAAGCCAACAACCGGCCTCCGCCCCGGAACGCGAAGGCGCGCCGAAATCCGCCACCGGTTCGTTCATCATCGATAACGTCGGGCCGGCGTCGCTGCTGGATTTGATCAACCAGAGTTTCGAGGTGATGCAGACCTCACTGGCGCAGTACAAGATCGCCGGGTATCCGCCGGATATCCTGATCAACGTGCCGAAGCGGGTGTGCCGGTTTTTCGAGTTCTACAAGGCGCCGGAGTTGATCGCGCTGGGCAGACAGATTGCCAGTGATACGCTGGATCGGTATGAGCAGGAGCAGGGTTGATCTGATGCGGATTTTTCGGAGTATTTGATGGCCTCTTCGCGAGCAG
>NZ_AHZM01000918.1:0-815 GCF_000257605.1 Pseudomonas sp. R62 | reverse complement strand
CGAGACTGGCGGAAGACAGCCGGAGTCGAACCTGCCCGGGAACGGATGCCGTCTCCAACCAGGTTTGAAGCCCGGCCGCGCCGCTGATTGTGCGTCGGCATCGGCCTGCGCATCTCCGAGTGCAGACCTACCGTCCGTCGCAAACCCACTTTCAACTGTCAGATCTGACAGTAGCGAACTTCTCCCGCCCGGTATCTGATATCTCCATCCCGGCCAGCCCTCCCTGGCCGTCTCATCAGGAAGGTGTGCCATGGAAAAGACGCAACCCGACAACACTGTCATGACGCTGTATCCGGTGATAATTCCTGTTGCCACCAAGAACGTGATCACTGACCCGCCAGCAGAGCCACCGACAGTCACCTATGGCTTGCCGTTGGACGTATTCACGGAGCTCACGCGCGATGAAATCAACGCCGCTGGTGTACAGGTGGTGGTCGATCCGCCTGAGGACGTTGGTCAATATGGCAGTATCAGACTCTTCGTCAACGGTGAGCAGAGCGGCGGTGCACAGACAGTCGTCAACGCGAGAATGGTCTTTCCCGTTTTCCAGAGGGCACTTCACGACGGCGTCATCAACACCATCCAATACATTCTGAAAAACGTCGCCGGCAATGACAGCAAATCCATCGAAGCGTGGGCCCTCTACAACGACACGTTGCCCGGCGGCAATGATGTGCCTGGCACCGGTGATCATCCGGGGCTGCTGATCAGTCTGCCCGAAGGGCTCGGCAACCCGGCGGTGATTGACAAGGATCAGGCCGCCAAAGGCGTACTCCTGACGTTCGATTACCCTCATTGCCGCGCCTACGATGAGG
>NZ_AHZM01000917.1:0-817 GCF_000257605.1 Pseudomonas sp. R62 | reverse complement strand
CATTGCCATTGATTACTGCCCTGCCCTTCGAGACTTTCATTCAGAGGGCTGACAGCGCAATGGCAGGCAACAAGTGCGGGCGAATTGTCTTGGAGACTTTGTGAAAATTTCGTGCAACGCATATCTGGAAATACAATTTAGAGACAAAACAAAACGCCCCGAACCGGTCGGGGCGTTTTGCTTACAGCGAATTGATTATTTCTCGGCGCGTTCTTTCAGCGCTTTCAGGGTATTGAATGGCGCATCCACCACAAACTTGTTGGCGACCATGGCCGGCACGCTACCGCCCGGCTCGGTGTGCACCTGATAAGTCACTTCAACCTGATCGCCCTTAGGCACGAACTTCCAGAAGCCTTTGACCTGCTGAACCCGCACGAAACCTTTTTCTTCCGGCAGATAGGTCGGTACACCTTCAAGGTTCCGGGTCAGGCTGCCATCGGCACCTTCAACGGTGGTGATCTTGAGCACCGAATCACGCGGGGTCACCGGCCACGGCGTGTTGAATTGCGAATAGGTCCAGCTCAGATCGCCTTCGTGCTTGAGCAGTTTCTGGCTCTTGCACTCGTGAATCCACGCGCAGGCGCCAGAGACGTCTTCCTGCAAGGCGCGCAGTTTGGCAACGGTGGTTTTCATCAGCGCGACGCCTTGGTAGGACTTGTAGTCCGAACCGGGTATTTCGCTCAGGGAAACCTTGATGCCGTCTTCGTTCTTGGCCACTTTCCAGTCTTCTGCCTGGGCTACCGAAGTGGCAAGTACGGCAGTCAGACCACACAACACAGCGATACGGTGCAGCGAACCCATAGTGTTATTCCTTATT
>NZ_AHZM01000916.1:0-828 GCF_000257605.1 Pseudomonas sp. R62 | reverse complement strand
GATTTCCTGCTGCAATTCCACCGCCCGGGCGGTTTTGTGGCCCTGGCGGTTTTTGTTGTGGGTGAGCTGGTTGCGTTCGCGGTTGAGGGTTTTCAGGTAGTCGCGTTCGCGCAGCACTTCCTTGATCGTGGCTTGCAGCGCCGCTTGTTCCGCCGGGGTGGACACGGTGAAGGTCACGCCACTGGTTCGCGCGGCGTCGAAGACGCGCAGGCGCAGGGCTTTGGGCAGGCGCTGGAACAGCTCGTCGAGGTCGGGGATTTTCTCGCCGGCAAGATCAAAGCCTTCCAGCGCCCGGCTCAGGCCGAGGTTCAGCGCCGGGCTGTAGGTGTCTTGCACGGCATCGGCGAGGACGCGGCTGTGTGCGGGCAGATCGTCGAGGGCCGGCAGCTGCGGCTGCTCGATGCTCTGCAATTTGGCCAGCCAGTCCGGCAGGTTGTTGAACATCGCCATGCCGGCGTTGAACAGCGTTGAATATTGCCCGGCCTGCTCGGTCTGCAAGCGCAGCGGCAAGGTGTAGAACAGCGGGCGGGTCAGTTGCGGGTGTTGTTCGAGGTAATCGAGCATTTGTTCGTTGGCCGCATCGCTACGGCCGATGTCCTTGAGGCAGGCGTATTCGCTGGCGAAAGCCTGATCGATCTGCACTTGCCCGTCGAAATACCACGCCGCGCGATGGAAACGCCCGGCGCACAGCAGTTGCGCGCGATCGGCGCTGATGCGTTCGAGCAGGCGATTCCAGCGGCCCAGGTTGTCGCGATGACTGTTCAGCACCTCGTCCATGGCCGGGCGGTCGATCAGGTCATTGATGCCGCGTTTGCCGCTGAGCAGCGG
>NZ_AHZM01000915.1:0-834 GCF_000257605.1 Pseudomonas sp. R62 | reverse complement strand
CCGGCAGAACCAACTCCGCCTTGACGAGACCGCGCATGACTTTCGATTTTGATCAGCTGTTCGACCGCCACCACACTGGCAGCACCAAGTGGAGCCGCTACCCGGCCGATGTGTTGCCGATGTGGGTCGCTGATATGGATTTTGCCGCGCCGCCGGTCATCGTCGAAGCCTTGCAACAGCGCCTGCTGCACCCGTTGCTCGGTTACAGCGTGGCCCAGGACAACCTGCGTGAAGCGATCGTCGCCGACCTGTGGAACAAGTATTCATGGCAGGTCAAACCGCAGGAGCTGATCTTCCTGCCGGGCGTGGAATCGGGCTTCAACATGGCGCTGAAGGCTTTGGTCCAGGCGCAGCAGAATGTCGTCGTGCAAGTGCCGAACTACCCGCCGCTGCGCCATGCACCAGGGCATTGGGGCCTGAACAAGGTCGAGCTGGAATTCAACGCCCAGGCCGATGGCACCTACGCCACGCCGCTGGACGCACTGCGCGAGTCGCTGAAAGGCGGCGGCGCCCTGCTGTTGAGCAACCCGCACAACCCGCTCGGCAAGGTCTTCGATCGCGAAGAATTGCAGGCAGTGGCGGATATCTGCGCAGCGCAGGACGCGTGGATCATCTCCGACGAGATTCACGCCGAACTGTGCTTCGACGGCCGCGTGCACATTCCCACCGCATCGCTGAGCCCCGAGATTTCCAAACACACGATCACCCTGATGTCGGCGAGCAAGGCCTACAACATCGCCGGCCTCAAGACCTCGTTCATGATCATCCAGGACGCCGCCCTGCGTGAGCGCGTCAACCACGCTCGCTGCGGCATGGTCGACAGCGTCAACCCGC
>NZ_AHZM01000914.1:0-836 GCF_000257605.1 Pseudomonas sp. R62 | reverse complement strand
GGAGCGTGGGAACGATCAATGCAGTGCTGAAAATTTTCCGTTCACGCAGCGCCTTACCACCGCTGCACCCTGCTCTGAACGGCCTCACCCGGCTCCCTCGGCTCGGGTGAATTTGCAGGCGCCTTCGGGCGCCTTTTTTTGTCCGTTCAGATCAACGGCCAGTCCTGCACAACCCGATACCGCCCCTTGTGCGATTCGAACAGAGCGAAGCGTTCGGCACGCAGAACGAACTCCGGCGGCGTGCGCGCTTCCGGCTCCGGCGCGCGGTATTCGCGGGCCAGTGTCAGGTGCGGGCGGAACTCGTGGGTGGGCTCGTCAAAACCGAACGGCAGCATCGCCTGCTCCAGCGCGTAGACCAGGCGCAACAACGCCGGCGGCGCCTGTTCCGGTGCCAGCGATAGCACACCGGGGCGATGCCAGACCTGCAAGCGATCCAGCTCAATGCGCAACGTTTCGCCGGGAATACGCACACTGCCCGCTGCTTCGCATACGCCGTGAATCTGCGCCAGCGGCACCGCACCGAGAAACAGCAGGGTCAGATGAAAATTATCCGCCGGCACCGGTTTGCCGCTGCGCAGACCCAGCTCCGCGCGCCACTGGGCGATCGCCTTGCGCTGCGCCGGTGGGCAGTCCAAAGCGAAAAACAGCCGTTTCGACGGTTCATCCCTGCGCACTTCATCCATCATCGCCCTGCCCCCCCATATCGTCATGATCGCGCCGATTCTACACAGCCTGTTCTGACGACTCGCGACAGGAAGCTATAGTTCAAGGATTGCCATCAACCGGAGGCTGCCATGCGCGAGATCCTCAGCAAAGAACCCTGGTGGGCCCGGCCA
>NZ_AHZM01000913.1:0-854 GCF_000257605.1 Pseudomonas sp. R62 | reverse complement strand
GCGCCCGTCACCGCTTTCATGTGCCGGTGTATTCGCGAGTGCTGATTCGCGATCCGGCGGATTTTTCCCTGCTGCCCTATGGCCAACAAGGCCTGCTCGGCTTCGTCTCGCCTTACATCTCCTCCAGCCCGGCCCACGCCGTGGTCATGAGCGACCTTGCCACGCTGCACCCGGGCGCAAGTTGCGGCTGTGGATTGACCAGCGACTGGTTCGAACTGCACGGCCGCGCCGCCACCACAGCGGGCAGAAGCTGCGCAATGGCCGCCGCCGAATTAATGGGGAGTCACTGATATGTATTTGATCAATGGACAACTGCACCACGCTTATAGCCTCGACCAAGCGCTGCAAGACCTGCAACAGGCGTTGCCGCAACACTTGGCGAGGGCACTCGACAGCCGCACAGTCATCGACGCAGTCGCGAAATTTGCCCGGCAACTGCATGACGCGCACTCGGATCTGCCCCTCGACAACGAGCAGCGGCAGACCCTGATCGATTTCTGCCAACCCGAAGCGCTAGCCTACAAACGCCAGCGTGAATTGGGCGCCGAGGCCGATTGCCTGCGTCGTTTCGATTATCGCCAGCCACGCTTCGAAGCCTGGCGTCCGCTCGGGCTGGTGGTGCACATCACTCCGGCCAACGCGCCGCTGCTGGCCTTTTGCGCGGTGGTGGAAAGTCTGCTCGCCGGCAACGTCAACTGGTTGCGCCCCAGCCGCAGCGATCAAGGCCTGACGGCGCAACTGTTGCGCGCGTTGGTCGACTGCGATGCCAGCGGACAACTGGCCGGACATGTGGCGGTGATTCCAGCGAGCACCGAGCAGATCGGCAAGCTGTGCAAACCCGCCAACGGCGTTGC
>NZ_AHZM01000912.1:0-861 GCF_000257605.1 Pseudomonas sp. R62 | reverse complement strand
TAGACCAGGTTCTGCTGACGCTCTTCCTGCAGATAGGCGAGCAGACGGCGGCCAAGGTCTTTGACGTCCGAGGCGCGTTCGCGCAGGTAGGCGTCGTCCATCAGTTCGAAACGGTTGACGTGCTCAGTGACCACCTGACGCAGCGCGCCCTGGGCCCACTGCCCCGTCTTGATCACCGTAGTGATTTCGCTGCCCAGCGAGGCATCGTCGAGCATCATCAGGTAGACGTCGAACAACGCGCGCTCTTCCGGGCGCAACTGGGTCGCGAGTTTGGCGGACAAGGCGCGCATGTCGGCGCGCACGCCTTCGATGGCGGTCTTGAACAGCGCCAGCTCGGCGTTGATGTCGGTGATGGTCTTGTCCGGCACCACGTCCAGGTCCGCCGGCGGCAGCATGACCACGGCGGTACCGACGGCAGCCCCCGGCGAACCCGGCACGCCGACGAACTTGGCTTCCTGAATGCCCTTGCCCTGCCGGCCCAGACCACGGATCGAACCGGTGGCCTCGGCGTGGGCGATTACGCCGGCGAGCTGCGCGCTCATGGTCACGAGGAAGGCTTCTTCACCTTCGTCGAACTGGCGGCGTTCTTTCTGCTGGATGACCAACACGCCGACGACGCGGCGGTGGTGAATGATCGGGGCACCGA
This sequence comes from Pseudomonas sp. R62, assembly GCF_000257605.1. Classification (NCBI taxonomy): domain Bacteria; kingdom Pseudomonadati; phylum Pseudomonadota; class Gammaproteobacteria; order Pseudomonadales; family Pseudomonadaceae; genus Pseudomonas; species Pseudomonas sp. R62. Next base: position 215 of record NZ_AHZM01000912.1, on the reverse strand, counting down.
GGAACGAGGCGTAACGCTCTTCACCGGTTTCGGCGAAGTAGCGATAGCGCGGGTGAACCGAAGCGTTTTCCAGGTTCAGGGGTTCTTCACGCGTGCCGACCAGACCGACCAGACCCTCGTTGGGGGCCATGCTGACCTTGCCGATCGAGCGCTTGTTCAAGCCCTCGGTGGCCATCAGGACGAAGCGATTGGTTTCCGGATCAAGCAGGTAGACC
>NZ_AHZM01000911.1:0-865 GCF_000257605.1 Pseudomonas sp. R62 | reverse complement strand
AGCAGACGTGCGCCGCGCCAGACCAGTTCTTCGAAATCGTCGGCCGACACGCCGAGGCCGATCATCTGCGCATCCAGCGCCAGTTCCTGCGGCGCGCCTTGCAACAGTTTAAGCAGCGCTTCGGGGGAGCTGGCGCGACGCAAGGCCTGGCCCAGATCGGTCTCGCCGAGGGCGCGGGTCAGCAGTTGCAGCAGGCGCAGGTGTTCGTCGGATTTCGCCGCGATGCCGATCGCCAGATAAACGATCTGGCCATCGCCCCAGTCGACGCCGTCGGGAAACTGCATCAGGCGCACGCCGGTGGCGAATACCTGATCGCGGGTTTCCGGGGTGCCGTGGGGAATGGCGATGCCTTGACCGAGAAAGGTCGAGCCCTGGGCTTCCCGGGCCTGCAGGCCGGCGAGGTAGCCGTCGGCAACCAGACCGTCGGCGACCAGATGACTGGCCAGCAATTGCAGGGCAGCGGGTTTATCCACGGCCGACTGGCCCATGGATATCTGCTCTATAGTGAGCTCGAGCATGCGATCTCCTTTTTGGCGCAGTTCAACGCCAGGTATTGTTTTGAATGGTTCACAGCTTAGGCGCTCTGCCGCGCTTTTCAGCGGCAGTTTTGGCGGTTTCACGGCAGGACCGTCCAAAGGCGTCTAAAACGTAGAAAATACGCTTGCTGAAACGTTTAATCTAGATTGATCGGCACGTTACTCGATAATGTCTCATCCTTGAAGTCCAACTGGTCGGATCTGCCCAGGCAATAAGTCGACTGCCCTTATCGGGTAGGATTGGCGAAAATGTCGCGGCATGCTCGAAAAAACAAGGAAATACCGGGTTGAAACTCAGTGATATCGCGCGGTTGGCCGGCGTCTCCGTC
>NZ_AHZM01000910.1:0-875 GCF_000257605.1 Pseudomonas sp. R62 | reverse complement strand
ACTGGTTGAGCACGGCGAGGTTGCGTCGGCAGTTGAGTACGTTCTGGTCGGTGTACCACAGCAGTTTGTCGCAATGGCTGACGAAGGTGCGCAACGCTTCACTGTCGGCCTGCCCGGTGAGGTTCACGACAATGTGCTGGAAGTGCTGGCGCAGGGCGCTGAGGAGCATGTACAGCTCGGCGGCACTGGTGGATTCCAGCGGCTCGTCGCTGTTGGCGTAAGCAAGAATTCGCAGGCCGTGCTCGGCGCTGGTGAAAGCGCTGTCGATCAGCGTGGCGTCGAGGCGGCGCAAATGACGCAGGGCATCGCCGAAGTGAAACGAACTCTCCAGACCCAACAGCGCCAGACTATCGCCACGCGGCAGACCGAGGTCGAGCAGCAGGGTTTGCTGGCCGCTTTTCTGCACGACCATGGCCATGTGATTGGCGATCAAGGCGCCGTCCGATGCGCCTTGCACACCGTACAGAACGGTGAGGCCGCCGAGCTGCGTGCTGGGGGTAACGGCCGGCAGCCGTTTGCTCAGGCGCCGCACCAGTCCGGCGACTTCGCTGGAACGCGAGCCATAGGCGACAAAATCCCGCGCGCCGGCCCTCATTGCATTGAGCACAAGTTGATTGTCCATGCCGTCGCCGAGAGCAACGATCGCCAGCATCGGCTTGGCTTCCAGCGCACCTTCGATCAGGGCGCTCTGCGCCACGACGTGCTCGCGATCAAGGCCGACGAAGACCAGATTGGCGAACGTTACATCGACCAGTGCGAGCAATTCGTCGAGGCTGCCGGCACCGGCGCTGATGACCTGGCCGAGTGGCGCGAGGGCGCTTTGCAGCCATTCCAGATCGGTGCTGTTGCGGGTGATGGCGAGGAAGGTCTGACTG
>NZ_AHZM01000909.1:0-882 GCF_000257605.1 Pseudomonas sp. R62 | reverse complement strand
ACAGTACAGATAACCATCGGGATGAGCCCGCGCGAAGTCGGCCCAGGCCTGGATGCGCTCGGCCTTGACTGCGCCGGACACCATTTGATGGCCCAGCTCGATTGCCGCCTGCTGGCCATGCTGCTTGTAGCAGGTGCCGATCTTCTGCCGTTCCAGATCATTCATCAGCGGCAGATTGACCACGCCGGGGAACGCGCCTTTGTGAAACTCGACCGGCGCGCGGGCATCCATCATCGGCCGGTCGTTGAGGAAAATGTCGCGGTAGTCGGTGCAGTCGCGGAGCATCAAATCACCTCGACCGCGTTCGTCTGTCGCTCAACCAGTTCGCCGATCGGCGCAAGGTTCAGGCCGAGTTCGGCGGCAACGCCGAGGAACTCGTCATTGCCTTCAGGCGTGACCGCAATCAGCAGACCACCGCTGGTCTGCGGATCGCACAGCACGCGTTTGTGCAACTCCTGCACGCGGCCAACCTTGCTCGAATAGCTGTCGAAGTTGCGCAGCGTACCGCCCGGCACGCAGCCCTGATCGAGGTAGTACTCGACGCTGTCCAGACGCGGCACGCGGTCATAGGCGATGCGCGCGGTCAACTGGCTGCCATCGGCCATTTCCACCAAGTGCCCGAGCAGGCCGAAACCGGTGACGTCGGTCATCGCGGTGACGCCGGCGAGTTTGCCGAAGCGGCTGCCGGGCTTGTTCAAGGTGCACATCCAGTCGCGGGCGACACCGACGTCGGCGGCGCGCAACTTGCCCTTCTTTTCGGCGGTGGTGAGGATGCCGATGCCCAACGGTTTGGTCAGGTACAACAGGCAACCGGCGGTGGCGGTGTCGTTGCGTTTCATGTGGCGCTTTTCCACAAGCCCGGTAACGGCGAGGCCGAAGATC
>NZ_AHZM01000908.1:0-882 GCF_000257605.1 Pseudomonas sp. R62 | reverse complement strand
AGGTATAGTTGTTAATGGTTCTTATTCATCTCATTAAGACGAGGAAGCCGCGGCAAACCGGAAAAGTTTTTTCTCCGGCCCGGTCGCGGCTGCCTCGATCAGGCGGTTTGCAGTTCGCTTCTGACCTTGCCGGCCTCCATGCGCACCAGTTGATCGGCGACGTCGAAATAACGGTCGTCGTGGGAAATCACGATGATGGTTTTGCCCAGACGCTTGAGGTCGGGCAGCAGCTCGGTATAGAAGATCCGCCGGAAGGTCGGGTCCTGATCCGCCGCCCATTCATCGAACACCAGCACTGGGCGCTCTTCGAGCCAGGCGTTGACCAGTGCCAGGCGTTTGCGCTGGCCTGTGGACAGGTCGGTGGTGCTGAACGCGCCGTCGCGCACGCTGACCTTGTGCGCGATCTCCAGACGTTCGAGGTAGCGGGTGGCATCCTGCGGCACTTCACGATCGCCCTGGATCAAGTCATCGAACAGGTAGTAGTCAGCGAAGATCGTCGTGAAATTCTGCCGGTAATCATCGCGATTGACCGCAGTGATCGGCTTGTCGTTAACGCGAATTTCGCCCTCGGTCGGCGCGTACAGGCCCAGGAGCAATTTGATCAGCGTGGTTTTGCCGCAGCCGTTCTCACCGACGATGAACACGATGTCGCCCTGTTCGATGCGCAGGTTCACCGGGCCGAGGCGGAACGGCTCGCTGCCTTCGACGGGCGGGAAGGCGTAGCGCACGTTGCGCAGTTCCAGGCTGTTGACGGCGGCTGGCTTGCTGCCCTGATCCTGCAGCAACAGGTGCGGCTCCGGTGAGGAGAACTGTTCGCTGAGTTCGGCAATGCGGCGGAAGGCAATCTGCGCGCGGCTGATGATCGGCAGGGTGCTGATCAAG
>NZ_AHZM01000907.1:0-895 GCF_000257605.1 Pseudomonas sp. R62 | reverse complement strand
CGGCGTTGAGGCATCTGGCCTCTTCGCGAGCAGGCTCGCTCCCACACGGGATCTGCGCTGTACATAAGTCCATGTGGGAGCGAGCCTGCTCGCGAAAGGGCCAGCCCAGCCACCGCGAAACCACAGGCAAACCCCATGCACTTCGACCTCACCGACCTGCGCCTCTACCTGCACATTCTCGACACCGGCAACATCACTGCCGGCGCCGCCCGCAGCCACTTGTCCCTCGCCGCCGCCAGCGCTCGAATCCGCGCGATGGAGGCCTCACTCGGCGCCGAATTCCTCGAGCGCGGCCGCCGTGGCGTCACCCCGACGCCTGCCGGCAAAGCCCTCGCCCGCCACGCGCGCATCCTTTTGCAACAGGCCGAACGCATGCAGCAGGATCTGGCCGATTACGCGCATGGCGTCAAAGGCCAGGTGCGGCTGTTGTGCAACACCACGGCGATCACCGAGTACCTCCCAGAAGTGCTCGCGGACTTCTTGCGCAGCCATCCCAATCTCGATATCGATCTACAGGAGCTGCCCAGCGCGCGGATCACCCATGCCTTGCGGGAAGGAGCGGCGGATCTGGGGATTGTGTCCGACGCGGTCGACACCAACGGCCTACAGACTCAAGCGTTTTGCGACGATCCGCTGGTGCTGATTCTGCCGCTCAATCACCCGTTGTCTGACGCCGCCGAGGTCAGTTTCAGCGACGCGTTGCAGCACGACTTTGTCGGACTCAGCGCCGACAGCGCATTGGCGATTTATCTGGAAGAACAGGCGCTGCACAGCGGCGCGCGAATGCAGGTGCGCATTCGCGCCGATGGCTTTGATGGCGCCATGCGCATGGTCGCCCATGGCGCCGGCCTGGCCATCGTGCCGTTGGCCGCTGTCCAACGCGCGATGCTCGAGC
>NZ_AHZM01000906.1:0-906 GCF_000257605.1 Pseudomonas sp. R62 | reverse complement strand
AGCAAGTGGCCAACGTCGCGCACACCAGCATCATTCAGAACGCTTGGCATCGCGGGCAGCCGCTGTCGATCCACGGCTGCATCTACGGCATCAAGGATGGCCGCTGGAAAAGTCTCAATACCACCATCAGTGGTTTCGAACAGTTGCCGCCGCAATACCGTTTGCGTCCGGTCGGCGCGCCGTAACCGCAGCTTTCAGCTTCGGCCTGGATGCCGCCAGCGCTGTAAAAAGCGCTGGCCTTCAGGCGTGGGTGGTTCGTCGTAACCGGTGATCCAGCCACGGCAGCGCGACGAACCGCAATCGCAGGCGAACTGGCGTAGCAGTTTGTCTTCGGTCGATGCGTAATCGATGCTCAGATGTTCGCCGCTGTGGATATCTTTCAAGGCCCACAGCCACAATTCGCTCATGTCGAGAAATACATTCGGGTCGCAGGCGTGTTCCAACACCCCGCAAAAGCGCGGATCGTAAACGTGAATGCCGGTTTGCAGCTGACGGGTCTGTCGACAGCGATAGGGCAGCAATTGCCCGGAAACCCGGCACATTCGGCTGATGCGCAGAAACTCACGGCGCGCGACCACTGCCGTGGCAACGCCTCGTTCGTTGTGAATGATCTGGAAGTCGTCGCAGGATGGAAAGCCCAGCCGCACCGGAAGTCCGGCGAACGGATAGATGCCTTCTGTGTCGCGCGGCAGGTGCCGGCCCATGGCTTGATTGTTCATAACGATCCTTGTTGTTGAGTGTTGCCTCCGGGTTGTGCCCATGCCTCGCCAGGCGGAGCATGATTGGATCCAAGCGTCGCGCAATTGAAGGTACCGGTCTACTGTCAAACCTGACAGGCGCGATCACCGTTGGCCCGCGTCAGCATTGGCTGACACGGGGGCTCCGGCAGCGATTACAGAGCGGGTG
>NZ_AHZM01000905.1:0-920 GCF_000257605.1 Pseudomonas sp. R62 | reverse complement strand
GAAAATACTCTTGACCTTGACTTAACTAGAGGTTTTACCCTGCAGCTCTTCGGGTCGCAAGGCTCGCATCAAGATGAGTGGGGGCTTTACATGAGCAATCGCAGCTTTACCCAATTGATCGAATTCGAAATCGAACCCCGTCAGCAAGCGGCGCTGGTCTCGGCATTGGCCACGCAGACCGAGGGGCTGGCCCAGCGTTACGACGGGTTTCTCAGCGCCAGCGTGCAGGCCAGCGACGACGGCCGCCGCGTGCTGAGCTTTTTGCAATGGCAGAGCCGCGAAGCGGGGGAGGCGGCGTTTCGCAGTTTCGAAAGCGGCGAGGAGGATTTCTGGCAATTGATCCGCACCCATCGGGCAAAAACCGTGACCTTCAATTCGTTCCAGGTTCACAGCAGCATTGCCCGCAGTCACGACGATGCGCTGCATTGTCGTCTGCCGGTCAGCCAGTATTAGCGCAAAGCTGATAGCCACTATTGAGAGCGTTGATTTCTGCGCGAGCGAGCCGGGGCGTAGCCTTTCTCCATCGACCCCACATAGCTCGCCAGGACGCTCCCATGAACCGTTTACTGACTGTTTCGCTGATGCTCGCTGTTTCCGTACTCGCAGGTTGTGCCGGCCATGTTTCGCCCGAGCTGCGCCCTTACACCGCTGAAGAATCCCGCGAACTGGCGCTGGAAGCGCTGAACCGCAGCGGCTTGTCGTTCGACGAATACCACGCGAAAAAAGCCCAATTGCTCGGCCAGCCGCAGAAGACTTTCGGCTTCGACCAACAGGGTGAGATGAGCGCCGAACGTGCCATACAGCTGCACGGTCGTCCGAGCTGAAGGCAAACTGTACTGCTTGAAGTTTTCCCTAACTGTCCGTGGGTTTGCCGGGCCGTGTGGGATAGGGTCAACAGCTGAATGACCCTGGATGGACTG
>NZ_AHZM01000904.1:0-919 GCF_000257605.1 Pseudomonas sp. R62 | reverse complement strand
AATCCGCCAGGGCGCGGCCGGCGCGCTCGTTACGGGCGACCATCAAACCGTTCTGGTAGCCACCATCGCGCAGGGCGCTGGCCACCGCTTTGGCCATGCCGCCGCTGCCACGCAGGGCGAAGGTCGAATCTTTCGGCACCGCGTGGCTTTCCAGCAATTGCGCGACGGCGATGTAATCGGTGTTGTAGGCCTTGAGGTGGCCGCCAGTGTTGACGATGGTGTTGATCGACTGGATCGCCGCCGCCGACGCATCCAGCTCATCGACCAGCGCAATGCAGGCTTCCTTGAACGGCATCGACACGCCGCAGCCACGAATGCCCAGTGCCCGGATGCCACCGACCGCGCCGGTCAGGTCCTGGCTGCTGAACGCCTTGTAGTAGAAATTCAGGCCCAGCTGTTCATACAAATGGTTGTGAAAACGCAGACCGAAATTCCCCGGGCGCCCCGACAGGGACATGCACAGTTGGGTGTCTTTGTTCGGGTTCATCTGCATGAAACTTCTCCTTCAAACGCACTTTCGGATGGACGGGATTGGCCAGCCCACCGGGTTCTGAATCATCATTGGGGCTTGTTTGTGGCGCCGCGCAGCCGGGTAAAGAAGCCGCTACAGACCTTACACAAAATTTACCCAGCGGCTGTGCTGAATTTCGCAAATTTGCTGTCTTAGCTGTATCCCCGCGACAACTGTGGGCCTGACTCAGGCCGCGGCGCCGGGTCGAAGAACCGAGGACTTATCATGATTCGTAAACTTCCCATCATGGCTTTGTTGATTGGCGCACTTGCCGTCACCGGCCAGGCTGAAGCGGGTGGTGGCCATGGCTGGCAGGGCCCTGCAGTGTTTGGCGCGATCGTCGGCTCGGCCATCATCGGCTCGGCACTGATCAATCAGGATCGGCCGGTGTATGTGCAACAACAACCG
>NZ_AHZM01000903.1:0-929 GCF_000257605.1 Pseudomonas sp. R62 | reverse complement strand
CGTCACCAAACAGGCTGCGTGGATGAGCAAGCAGGTCAGCCGCTGCTCAGCTCTCAGCCTGACCATCAGCGGCCCGCCGCCAGCCGGCAAAGCCGCAGCGCCGTGGAAGAAAAAGCGCAAGTCGACGGCCAGCAAAACCGCCGGTACGCGCAAACGCACGGCGCGACCGGCGACTCGATGAATCCCTTGAGGTTCCCTTCTCTACGTTGCTGAAACGGATCTTTTCTCATTCCAAAACAGCTTTGTCCGACAATATGTAGTGCTTGAAAATAATCACTACAAAACCGTTGACGGCATCGTTTTGCTTTTGCATGATGAAGACGTTCCCCGATCGGGAGCACTGGTAACACGCTTGAGCAAACTCGTCTGACCGCCGAGTTGTTTTTTCCGGATACACGCTGCCCACAAGGCAGATTGAAGAAGCTGACCTGGCCTGAACGTCCAGTACAAGGACGAGAAGCGCTGGCGAAAATTCTCAAGACGCTTGTGGCCGACACTGGATTGTCGTCAAGGAGCCTCCCGGTTTTCGCTGCTTCTCCTCGTTGTGACGCTATTGCGTAGCAGTTATTCAACAAGACTACATGCAACAGATGCACGACCCCGTACTTCATACGGGCGAGCGCTGACGTCCTGGTTTCGGTGCCAGGGATCAACTAACCGATGGGCTACCTGTATTAGCGAATCAACTTTGAAAGATCACCAGACTGGTCAAGGGGCATAACAATGAATCTGAACAATCAACCCACCATTGAAGAACTGGCGCGTATGTTCGCGGCGCAGAAAGACAGCCACGACAGCCATATTCTCTGGATCAGCAAGTCGGGCCAGGTACACATCGACTGCCTGTCGCCCCATGCTGGCGAGGAAGAGTTCGACCGCAACCACCAGAACCTGCTGGCCCGCCTGAAGATGTACCGCCGCGGCCACGG
>NZ_AHZM01000902.1:0-935 GCF_000257605.1 Pseudomonas sp. R62 | reverse complement strand
CGCCGTGACCGTCTCACTGGCGACCTTGACCATCGAATCATCCGAGGAGCCGATCGGCATCGACACCGAGCCCAACACACCAACCCCGAGGCTGGCCGAGTTGTTGGTCTTCTTCAACGCATAACGATCCTGCAAGGCGTTGGCGAACACCGTCGCATGATGGCCGGCGCTGCCATCTTCGGCGCAGACCACGTTGAAGCTGATCTCGAGATGGGTCTCGCCGGTCTGCTGGAAGCTCTTGTGACCGCTGACCAGCTTCGGATCACTGCTGGTAATGATGTAGCCCTGACTGAGCAACGCGCGCCGGGCCGCTTCGCAACTGGCGGTGTCGGTCACCGGATAATTGCGCGAAAAGGTGCCGGAGTCATCGAAGTTCTCATGCTCATAGATCGGCTTGTCCTTCGAACAACCGGCCACCGCAGTCAACAAAAGCGCCAGCCCGACAACACGCATGGGAGTGAAAATCAACATTGAACATCCTGAGGGAAAACAGTCCGGGGCGTATTGTGCAACAGATCGCCGCCCCATGGCGCATGGAATAGTGTCAAGAATCGGTTACAACTTTACCGGTCATGAGCGCCAGGAAAAAGCCGCGTGGACAAATGATCGATCAACGCGCGCAATTTCGCCGTGGCTTGTCGGCTCGACGGCCATAACACCCCAGAACCGACCGGCGTGTTCTAAATGCAAAAGAAAGGTAAAAATTCAAGATCAGGTCGGCTGTCAGGCCGCCTTCGCGAGCAGGCTCGCTCCCACAGAAAAGCAAAGCAGCGCAGCTGCCCGCGGCAAAGCCGCCCCACTCAACAATGAGCGCAAGCTCGAGTGCTTCTGATCTTGCTTTTGATCCACCGGCGACGTCGGAAGGCTGAGCGGAGGGATTGATCCGGGTGTGGGAGCGTAGCGACCGTCTGGCGCAGCCAGAGACAGCGGAAGGA
>NZ_AHZM01000901.1:0-937 GCF_000257605.1 Pseudomonas sp. R62 | reverse complement strand
CCAGGGGCCAAATCGTTGATCGGTTGCAGGTTGATCTGCGCGTTGATCAGCGCGTCTGGAAACGTCTTGATCTCGAACAACTGATTGCGCATGCGCTCGTCGCGCAGCGGAACGCCGCTGTTGACCGACTCCAGTTCCACCTCCAGTTGCGCGGCGCCCTTGCTGTCGACTTTGCCGTGCAACACCAGGAAGCGCTGCACTTCGGCGATTTCGGTGTTCTTGGTGGTGACGAACGACAGGCGCGAGGACTCGTTATCCAGATACCAGTCGGCATGGGCAGGCACAGCGGCGGCGGCCAAGAGGGCGAAGGCCAGGGGTTTGATCACAGAAGCGTTGAACATTGAAAACTCGCGGGGCGAAAAACCTGAACGAACCTTAACCGTCCATTGGAGCGGAAGCAAAGTCTGTGATGAGCGGGCGTGGAATCCCGGGAAAGAACACGCTACAGCGCCGTCAAACAATTAGTCGGCGCTTTTTTGTGCCTGCTGTTTGTGCTTTATGGCGACTGTACGTGGGAGGCCTTGTGCCTGCCGAGTTGCTTCTTCTCGGATTCCAACCAGCGTACAGCTGCCCCCCCCACGCTTGGAATCGTGACTGGCAGCTCTTTTTGGTTGTACCAAAGGAGCAAGCTATGCCGTACGAAATACCCTCAGCCGAAACTATCGGCGCCGCGACCTTTGCAGATTGCGGAGAAAACAAAAGCCATTTGAAAGTGTTCCGTGTCAACGCAGGGGTTCCGCTGCTGGAAGCCCTTGAACACGCCTCGCACGTGCTTTATTACGCAAAAATGCTCTCGCTTGAGGCCGCCATGGACCCCAAGGCGGAGAAGTTCGCTTTCGCCTCGCACTATTTGGGTGAAATGGGCAAAGCGATCATTGATGATCTGCTGTTGGCTATGCAACCTGGCAGCCCAGCCACGTAGTAAGTCGTTCGCGCC
>NZ_AHZM01000900.1:0-964 GCF_000257605.1 Pseudomonas sp. R62 | reverse complement strand
AGCGCTTTCGCGAGCAGGCTCGCTCCCACAGTTTGAGTCGGTGTAGTCAGGTAAAACTGTGGCGTCTGTCAGGCCGCCATCGCTTGCAAGTCAGCTCCCACAGGGTTTGTGGGAGCTGACACAGTGCATTAAGCCAGCGGCGGTGTACGCGGTGGGATCTGGCGTTTGCTGCCGGTGGATTCGAAAGCGGCGGCGAAGCGCAGCAGGCTCGAGTCGTCGTACGCGCGGCCGGCGAAGGTCAGGCCGACGGGCATGCCGATGTCGGCCATCACGCCCATGGGCACGGTGACGGTCGGCACGCCGAGGTGGCGGATCGCAAGGTTGCCGTTGGCCACCCAGACGCCGTTGCTCCAGGCGATGTCGGCCGAAGCAGGATTGACATCCGCATCCGCCGGGCCGACGTCGGCGACGGTCGGGAACAGCACGGCGTCGAGGCCGAGGCTGTCCATCCAGTCTTCGAGGTCGATGCGTCGGGTCTGCTCCAGACCGCGCAAGCCATCAGGCACGGTTGGGATTTCATTCCACGGCGTGATGCCGCGTTCGGCCATGCGCACGTATTCGTCCATGCCGGCGGCCAGATCGCCTTCGCGGTTGGGTAGGGTGCCAGGGTCGTGCGGGAAGATCTTCGGCCCGTCGACGTCAACCAGACGATTAAGCTTCGGGTCACCGTTGGCTTGCAGGAAGTCATCGAACGCCCAGGCAGTCAGATCCCACAGTTCATGGTGGAGGAATTCTTTCGACACCAGCCCACGGGTGAACACGGTTGGCGCGCCAGGGCGGTCGCCTTCGCAGTTGGAGACTAGCGGGAAATCGGTTTCGACGACTTCGGCGCCAGCGGCCTCGAGGGCCTGACGCGCCTGTTTCCACAAATCGATCACGGACGCGCGGGTATTGATGCGCTGACCGGTCGGGCCGCCGATGCCGGGGGCTTCGCTGGTGCCAGCGTCCGGGTCGGCATTGATGT
>NZ_AHZM01000899.1:0-968 GCF_000257605.1 Pseudomonas sp. R62 | reverse complement strand
TCCCGGAGGGAGAGGGGACTGACCGTGGTGGATGCGAGAGCTGCGCCGACCTGAAATATCCGGTCGAACTCCGGCCTTGAAAAGCATGAAGATCGGCTCCCTTTCCCCCTCGCCCCCTTGGGGGAGAGGGCTGGGGTGAGGGGGAGGCTTTTGACTTTGATCTGGCAGCGCAGAGGACTACAATCCCAACCCCGCCTCAACGGCCGATCTGCCCCGCCCATGTTGACCTGCTCCGTACACCCACTGCCCTACCGTGCCAATCCGGCCGACTATTTCGCGGCCATTCGCAACGCACCCGGCGCCGTGCTGCTCGACAGCGGCCGGCCGAGCGCTGAACGCGGCCGTTATGACTTGCTCAGCGCCTGGCCGCTGGAACAACTGGCGGTGTTGCCGGAGGAAAGCGGTGCGAATTTCCTCCAGCGCCTGCGTGACCATCTCAGCCGCTTGGGCGAAGCTCAGTTGCCTGCCGGGTATGAATCACCATTCGCCGGCGGGCTGATCGGCTATCTGAGCTACGACTTCGGCCGGCATCTGGAAAACCTGCCGAGTCAGGCACTGGATGACCTGCAACTGCCCGATGCGCGTTTTGGCCTGTACGACTGGGCGCTGATCAGCGATCACCACGGGCAAACCAGCCAATTGGTCTTTCATCCATCGCTTGTCGACAGTGAACGGCAGCGATTGGTCGCGCTGTTCACTCAGCCTCAAGTTGACGCGCTGGCGCCCTTCAAACTGAACGCCCCGATGGCCGCTGATCTCTCGGCCGACGATTACCGTCAGGCGTTCGAACGCATTCAGGGCTACATCCAGGCTGGCGACTGCTATCAGGTCAACTTCGCGCAACGCTTTCGTGCTGAATGCCAGGGCGATCCGTGGCTGGCTTACTGCGCTTTGCGTCAGGCCTGCCCGACGCCGTTCTCCGGGTTCCAGAGCCTGCCCGACGGCGGCGCAGTGCTGAGCCTGTCACC
>NZ_AHZM01000898.1:0-970 GCF_000257605.1 Pseudomonas sp. R62 | reverse complement strand
AAAAACGCCTCGCCCTTGTTCAGAGTGGCGCGACGTTCATTCTTGTAATTGCTGAACGTCAGGTCGGTGTTCAGGTTGAGTTCCAGCTGGCTGCCGTCACTCAGAGTGATCTGACGCACACTGTCGGTGGCGGCGTAATGCTGATAACTGTTGGGCACCCAGCCCAGACTCCAGCCGCTGTAGGCCGCGAGCGGCAAGCCGATAGCGCAGGCGCCGGAGACCTGCCTCGAACCGAACCCGAGGCGCTCGCCACGAACGCAAGGGTTTGCGCTGCGCGGCGAGCGCCTCGGGTTCGGTTCGAGGCAGGTCTCCGGCGACTTCCCAGATTTCCTGCATGGCTTCGTATTCAAAGGCGTGCAGCGGATGGGCTTCGTGCCAGGCTTCAAATGCGCGACGCTCCTCGTCCGTGCAGTCAGCGGCGTGCAGACGCATGCACCAGTGCGCGGCGGCATCGGTGATCGCATCGTATTCGGCTTCCGAGAGAGTGTCTTGGGTCATTGACTCGTCCTGATTTCGCTCATTCTAACCTCGCCGGCAGGCTGCCGAGAACATCCGTCATGGCATTTACCCATCAACGTGGAACTTATTTTTCCCTGTGGCGCCCAAAAAAACAGGAAGCAACTGCCTACTATCCATAAATGGAGTGAAAAAATGATCAAAAAGACATTCGCAGCCCTGATTGCCACTGCCGGTCTGCTCAGCGCCGGTGCCGCCCTGGCGGACAAGCCAGGCGCAGGCTGGATCACCATCGAAAAAGCCATCGAGGTCGCCAAGACCAAGGCCGGTTATGTCGAGGTCTATGAGATCGGCGCCGACAATGACGGCTACTGGGAAGGCGAAGGGCGCAAGGCCGACGGCACTGTTTACGAATTCCGCATTGATGGCGCTTCCGGCAATGTGCTGCGGGACCAGAAGGACTAACCCACCTTAAGCACTCACTGATTCTTGTGTTGAGCAATGCGCTGGCGCG
>NZ_AHZM01000897.1:0-993 GCF_000257605.1 Pseudomonas sp. R62 | reverse complement strand
AAAACGCCGCCCATCGTGAGATGAGCGGCGTTTTTTTTGATCGTTCCCACGCTCCGCGTGGGAATGCAGCCCCGGACGCTCTGCGTCCCCAAGCGTGACGCAGAGCGTCACAAGAGGCATTCCCACGCAGAGCGTGGGAACGATCAGTCATCAGTGACAGGTCAGACAGCCAGCTTGTAAACCAGCGCCGAAATCGCCACTAGTCCCACCGCCGTGACAAACACGTTCGACGCCTGACCGCGATAGCGCGCCATCGCTGGCACTTTGCGAATCGCGTACATCGGCATCAGGAACAGGATTGCCGCAATCACCGGCCCACCGACGGTTTCGATCATGCCCAGGATGCTCGGATCAAGCGTTGCGACGATCCAGCAGATCACCAGCATGAACGCCGCCACGATGCGATCCAGCGCCTTGGCGCCCGGACGTCTGCCGCTCTTGACGATCAGGCCCTTGAGGCCTTCGCTGGCCCCGATGTAATGACCGAGGAACGACTTGGAGATCGCCACAAACGCAATCAACGGCGCCGCAAACTCGATGGTCGGGTTGCTGAAGTGGTTGGCCAGGTACGACAGGATCGAAAGATTCTGCTCTTTCGCCTCAGCCAGTTGCTCTGGCGACAGGGTCAGCACGCAACTGAATACGAAGAACAGCACCAAAATGACCATCAATGCATGAGCGCGCGCGAGGATCTGTGAGCTGCGCTCGTCGGCGTGCACACCGTAACGACGCTTCTGGTCCATCGCGAACGCCGAGATGATCGGCGAATGGTTGAACGAGAACACCATCACCGTAATCGCCAGCCACAGCGTGTGCAGCAGCGCTGACGGCGCCGGCACTTGCGAGGCGGTGGCGAGGATGCCGCCGTTCCAGTGCGGAATCAGGTACACGGCGAGGAACAGCAGCGCGACGATGAACGGATAGACCATCAGGCTCATGGCTTTGACGATCGCCTGCTCACCGCAACGCACCACGGCCAGCAGGCCGAGAATC
>NZ_AHZM01000896.1:0-994 GCF_000257605.1 Pseudomonas sp. R62 | reverse complement strand
AGAGGCAGGCGCCTCGCTGGCGTTTCGGCGCTGTGCTATCGTTGCGGCATCATTTCGTTACGCTCCAAGAGAATCCCTCCATGAAGGTGGCCGTCTGGGCGACACAGCGTGTGGTGGCCTGCCAGCACGCATTGCTGATCGTTTTGCTCTGGTTGTTCACGGGCAGCGCCATCGCCCAAGCGCAAACCGGGCCGGCCGAGCAACGGGCCAAAGCGGTCACGCAAGTGGTGCTTGGCATCCTCAGTTATGCACGCTGGCCGGTGGAACCGGCGCAATTGCGCCTGTGCATCGTCGGGCCCACCGAATACACCGATGACCTGGTCAAAGGCACCAGCCAAGCCACGGGCCGGCCGGTGGCTGTGCGGCGTCTGCTGGCGGACAACCCGGGCATCGTCAGCGAATGCGATGCGGTGTACATCGGCAAGCTCACCGCCGATGAACGCAGTCGTCTGTTTGCATCGTTGATCGGGCACCCGGTGCTGAGCATCAGCGAAGCCGACGATCAATGCACCGTCGGCAGTCTGTTCTGCCTGCGCGTTGGCGATGAGCAAGTGTCGTTCGAGGTCAATCTCGACTCCGTGGCTCGCAGTGGTGTGCGCATACACCCCAGCGTGTTGCAGTTGTCCCGTCGCAAAGCGGCAGCGCCATGAAGCTGTTCAGTTGGAAGGCTCGCCCGACCCTGGGCTCGGTCATCGGCCGTGGGCATTTGATTGTCGCGCTGGTGGCGGTGGCAATGGCCAGTGTTTCGCTGACCTTGCTGGGCGTGCTCGCGCTGCGGGTATATGCCGATCACAACCTGCACTTGATCGCCCGGTCGATCAGCTACACCGTCGAAGCGGCCGTCGTGTTCAATGACAAAGCGGCGGCAACCGAGGCGCTGGCGATCATCGCCGCCACCGAGGAAGTAGCGGATGCCCGAGTGCTCGACGCGCAAGGCCAATTGATTGCGCAATGGCAGCGCGCTGAAACCGGCTTGTTCTCCGAGCTGGAAATG
>NZ_AHZM01000895.1:0-1005 GCF_000257605.1 Pseudomonas sp. R62 | reverse complement strand
GAGTAAATCGCATATCGATATAACCGATAACCCTTATCTTAATAATCCAGTTAACAGATATTGTCGTCGCTATTAGAATGCGATGCAATTGCGCACGTTGAGCCTCATTGAGCCGCGCAGACCAATCTCCAGGAGTCAAACGTACATGAGCAACATGAACCACGAGCGTGTCCTCAGTGTTCATCACTGGAACGACACTCTGTTCAGCTTCAAGTGCACCCGCGATCCGGGCCTGCGCTTCGAGAACGGTCAGTTCGTGATGATCGGCCTGCAACAGCCCAACGGCCGCCCGCTTATGCGCGCTTACTCGATCGCCAGCCCGAACTGGGAAGAGCATCTCGAGTTCTTCAGCATCAAAGTGCAGGACGGTCCGCTGACGTCCCAGTTGCAGCACTTGAAGGAAGGCGACGAGATCATCATCTCGAAGAAGCCTACCGGCACGCTGGTTCTTGATGACCTGAACCCGGGCAAGCACCTGTACCTGCTGAGCACCGGTACCGGTCTGGCGCCGTTCATGAGCGTCATTCAGGACCCGGAAACCTACGAGCGTTTTGAGAAAGTGATCCTGGTTCACGGTGTGCGCTACGTCAACGAAGTCGCCTACCGCGAGTTCATCACCGAGCACCTGCCGCAGAACGAGTTCTTCGGCGAGGCGCTGCGTGACAAGCTGATCTACTACCCGACCGTGACCCGCGAGCCGTTCGAGAATCAGGGCCGCCTGACTGACCTGATGCGCAGCAGCAAGCTGTTCAGCGACATCGGCCTGCCACCGATCAACCCGCAGGACGACCGCGCGATGATCTGCGGCAGCCCGAGCATGCTCGACGAGACCAGCGAAGTGCTCGACAGCTTCGGCCTGAAGATCTCGGCGCGGATGCGCGAGCCGGGTGATTACCTGATCGAGCGTGCGTTCGTCGAGAAGTAAGCGCCACAGAGAGCCCCCATTGCCTTGCAGGCAATGGGGGCTTTTTTATGCCTGAAGCATTTCCTTCATGCCTGCCACGA
>NZ_AHZM01000894.1:0-1009 GCF_000257605.1 Pseudomonas sp. R62 | reverse complement strand
AGCAGGCGGCTGATTCTGCCGCCGCTGCTCTCAGCTCCAAGAACGAAGCGGCGACATCTGAAGCGAATGCCAGTGCATCCGCTGGTTCGGCGCTTAGCTCCAAAAATGCGGCAAGTGCGTCGGAAACCAATGCGGCGGCGTCTGCCGCTGCGGCGCTCGGCTCGAGGAACGCAGCGGCGACATCCGAAACGAATGCTAGCGCGTCGGCAGCCGCTGCTCTGGCGTCCAAAAACGCAGCAGCCCAGTCCGAAACGAACGCCGCCGCATCCGCCGGAACTGCCGCGACACTCGGCGTCGGGCGGGGGTACATCGACGGCTTCCGCATGACATACATCAGCGCGAACTCGATATCTTTTTCCAGTGGGTCCGCTTACATCCCATCGACTGCGAAAAATCTGCTGTCGGCATCGACCATCACTCTTTCCGGGCTGGTCCTCAGTGCAAGCACGATGTATCACGCCTATTTCTATGACAACGCCGGCACGCCAGCAATCGAACTCGTAACTACAGCGCCGGTGATTTACTCGGGAAAAGCCAGGCACAAAACTGGCGACACATCCCGGCGATATATTGGCTCGGCACTATCGAAAACTGCCAACACGCTGATGAAATTCACACACGTGGACGGCCGTGTTTCGTATTGGGAAAACCTCTTTATCGCTCCTTTCCTTTTGGTTTCAGGCGCGGTAAACGTGGCCCAGACTGTCAGCTGCCTACCCGTGGTCCCAATTACAGCCACGCATCTGAGCTGCCTGTTTGCGAATGCTGCGACTGATTCGAACGCCCGGCTTGGCAACCCTGATTTTCAGGCTCCGGTTTCGTCGTCCTCTCACAGCTACTTCGTTCTGGCAGGGGGTGCGTATAGCTGCGACCTTGCTCTGAGCAGCGCACAGTCATTTCAATGGCGGCACGACGGGTCGGCTAACGCCTTGTTCAACGTTTACGCGAACGGATACCTGTTCGAGAGGTGAGACATGCCATACGCAATTAAGGAAGACGGCCAACTTCG
>NZ_AHZM01000893.1:0-1012 GCF_000257605.1 Pseudomonas sp. R62 | reverse complement strand
AGTTTGCAGGGCTTGAACAATCCGTCATTGCTGCGCGTGCAGGCACTGGACTTGCCGGGGGTGGTGCTGGTCGATCGCCTCGGTGACCTGAACAAGGTGTTTGCCGCCACGCAAATCAGCGCCGCCGAACTGAAACTGGCCTCCTGCGTGTTGATCGTGCTGGTGCTGATGCTGCCGTTCGGCCTGACTGGCGCACTGCGCATCGTCGCCCTGCCACTGCTGGCGGCGCTGTGCAGTCTGGCCAGCCTCGGCTGGCTCGGTCAGCCGCTGACCCTGTTCAGCCTGTTCGGCCTGTTGCTGGTGACGGCAATCAGCGTCGATTACGCAATCCTCATGCGCGAACAGGTGGGCGGCGCGGCGGTAAGTCTGCTCGGCACCTTGCTCGCCGCCGTCACCACGTGGCTATCGTTCGGCCTGCTGGCGGTCTCCAGTACGCCGGCGGTGAGCAATTTCGGCCTGTCGGTAAGCCTCGGTCTGGCGTTCAGCTTCATGCTCGCACCGTGGGCCGGGCGCCGTGAACCGGTTGCGGAGCCAGCGGCATGATGGTCTTCGGCTTCTGGTTGCTGGCCTTGGCGCTGTTTGCCCTGGCGACCCGGGTCGGCCGTCACTTCGGCCTGATTCCGATCGTCAGTCAGCTGCTGCTGGCGAGCTTCGGTTTGCCGCTGCTGATGTACTTCTGGATCGAACCGGGCTGGCAGCTCAGCGGCGCACAACTGATCGCCCCGGACTGGTTGAAAAACCTCTACAGCCTGAGTTTCGCCTTGCTGCTCGGGCACATCCTCAGCGATGTCATCGATCTGCGTCTGGATCGCCAAAGCGTAAAAATCGCTGTGCCGAGTTTCGCCGTGCCGTTCGCTTGCGGGCTGGCGGTCGCGTATTGGTTGCTGCCGTCGCAGCAGTGGCTCAACGCACTGGCCATCGGACTGGTCTTCGCCATAACGGCGATCCCGGTGTTGTACCTGTATTTGCGCCACATCGATTACCCGCCCGCTGCCACACGGCGTCTGGTGCA
>NZ_AHZM01000892.1:0-1024 GCF_000257605.1 Pseudomonas sp. R62 | reverse complement strand
TGCACCCACGGCCAACATGCCCAGGCGCAACAGGGTGTCAGCCGCCAGACTGCGCGCCATGCTGACCCGTGCTTCGTCGGTTTCAGCCACGCGGATTTCCGCCATGCCGTTCATGTTCGGTTCGCTCACCGCTTTGAGCAGGCTGACCACACGCACGTTCTGGCCGTTGTACTTCGCGTTGTAAAAGCGCGCCAGCGCCGGATAGCTGTCGGTACGCGGCGTGCCGGGCGGTGGCCCGGGAAGATTTTCGTAGCCGGAAATCAGCTTCTGGTGAATGTCGTTGACCTGGTAATAGATGCGCCCGGCGCTGTCGTAGGCGAAGGTATCCAGCGCCACGTAAGGCACATCAGCGCTGAGGCTGCCGTCGCGCTGCGACAATCCGGCAGCGATGGTGCGTGCCGAGGCCAGCAGCGTACGGTCATACGCGGTGTCGGCGGCTTCGCGACCATTCCAGTAAGCGCTCAAGCCGCTGGCGAGCATCAGCACCACCAGCAACCATCCAAGGTTCCACAGCAACCGCCAGCGCAGGCTGCTGGGCTTATGCATCGCGGCTTTCCAGCAGATAGCCGAGGCCACGGAAGGTGACGATGGCCACGGACTGGCCATCGAGTTTCTTGCGCAAGCGGTGCACGTAGATTTCGATGGCGTCGGGGCTGGCTTCTTCGTCGAGGCCGAACACCTGCGCGGCCAGTTGTTCCTTGCTCATCACTCGCCCCGGTCGCGCGATCAACGCTTCCAGGACAGCTTGCTCGCGGGAGGTGAGGGTCAGCAGTTCGTCGCCGAGGGTGAAGCGCCGCGTATCGAGGTCGTAAGCCAGCACACCACAGCGCTGCTGACGCTCGCCGCCCAGCACACTGCGGCGCAGCAAGGCTTTGACCCGCGCTTCCAGTTCCGTCAGTTCGAACGGCTTGGCCAGGTAGTCGTCAGCACCGAGATTGAGGCCATGCACGCGATCCTTGACGTCACTGCGCGCAGTCAACATCAACACCGGCAGGTTCTTGCCGCGCGCACGCAGCCGCGCCAG
>NZ_AHZM01000891.1:0-1025 GCF_000257605.1 Pseudomonas sp. R62 | reverse complement strand
GGGCTGTCGACCACGGTGATCACCGCGTCAACGGTGCAGGCGCTACGGATTTCCGGCCACTGGAAGGCTTGCACCAGCGGTTTTGGCAGGGCCAGGCCCGAGGTTTCAATAAGGATGTGGTCGAGATCACCGCGACGGGCAACCAGTTCGCGCATTACCGGGAAGAATTCTTCCTGCACCGTGCAGCACAGGCAGCCGTTGGCCAGCTCATATACGCGGCCGCTGGCCTCTTCTTCGGTGCAGCCGATGGTGCATTGCTTGAGGATCTCACCGTCGATGCCGAGCTCGCCAAACTCGTTGACGATCACCGCGATGCGCCGGCCCTGAGCGTTGTCGAGCATGTGCCGCAGCAGCGTGGTTTTGCCTGAACCGAGGAAACCGGTGACGATGGTGACGGGGAGTTTGGCCAGTGTTTTCATCGGTATGCCCTTTGGCAAGCGGCGGGCATACGGGACGAGAACCGGCAGCGCGCATGCACGCCGGAAGCATTCGCCACCGGATCACCCCGCCCGGTTGTAGTGAGAATCTGTGACGAGGCAGGTCTCCTGGCTGACGGCGTTCAGGCGCGAGACCTGGCGTCCATTGCGCCTTCCCGCTGGCTCATCGGTTGAGCTGGCAGTGGCGTGGCAACGAACATCACCGTTCACAGTTGCGGGGGCAGCCGCGGCTTTGACCGCGTTCCCTTCTTAGCTTCGGCGAGTGCCGAAGAACCTCGAAAGCGCAAGGCTACGCATGGGTCCGTCGTGGGTCAATGGTCGGTGAGTCTGAAACTGGGGGTATATCCGTTGCTGCGGTAACGGCTTCTTAAGGTTTTGCTCTTACAGCGAGTCCCTTTTTCAAACGCCGGAGTGCCGGCACAGCAAAAAGGAACCAAAAGGCTTTGCCCCGGCGTACGGCCCGCTCGCTGGAGCTCGGGGTACCTTCGTTACGGGACCGATCCGGGCGCAGCCTGCTGAAGGGGCAAAAGATCAAAGCCAAAGCAAAAGCCAGATCTAGAGCCCCTCACCCTAGCCCTCTCCCCGAGG
>NZ_AHZM01000890.1:0-1028 GCF_000257605.1 Pseudomonas sp. R62 | reverse complement strand
GATGTCGTAATCCTTGATGCGCGAGCGAATGATATCGGCGCCTTCGAAGATCATGCTGCCGAGGATTTCTGCAGTCTTGTCGCCGTAGCGCTCTTCGATGACATCGACGTCGCGGCTGTAGGAGTTGACCAGTTGCCCGCCATTGCGCCCGCTGGCGCCGTAGCCGACTTTCGCCGCTTCCAGCACGGTGACTTTGTAGCCGGCTTCGCTGAGGAACAGTGCCGATGACAGGCCCGTGTAGCCGGCGCCGATAATGCAGACGTCGCAGTCCAGCGCTTCTTCGAGAATCGGGAAGTCGATGACTTCGTTGCGGGTGGCGGCGTAGTAGCTGTTTACGTGTTGCTGTTTCATAGGTTTCTCCGAGGGCCACCAACCAGGGGCGGCCGCCGCTGTAAAAGAGTCAGAGCTTGATCCAGGTCGCTTTCAGTTCGGTGTACTTGTCGAACGCGTGCAGCGATTTGTCGCGACCGTTGCCCGATTGCTTGAAGCCACCGAACGGCGCGGTCATGTCGCCGCCGTCGTACTGGTTGACCCAGACGCTGCCGGCGCGCAAACCGCGGGCGAAGGTGTGAGCCTTGCTCAGGTTGCTGGTCCAAACCCCGGCGGCGAGGCCGAAGATGCTGTCGTTGGCGATCTGCAGGGCTTCTTCGGCAGTGTCGAAGGTGATCAGCGACAGCACCGGGCCGAAGATTTCTTCCTGAGCGATGGTCATCGCGTTGGTCACGCCGTCGAAAATCGCTGGCTGCACGTAGAGGCCGCCGGTTTCTTCGAGGGTGCGTTGGCCGCCGGCAATCAACTCGGCGCCCTGCTCGCGGCCGATGCTGATGTAGCGCAGCACGTTGTCCAGTTGACGCTGGTCGACCACGGCGCCGACGGTAGTGGCCGGATCCAGTGCATGCCCCGGTTTCCACGCTTGCAGCGCTTCCACCAGCAACGGGATGAACTGCTCGCGAATCGAGCGCTCGACCAACAGACGCGAGCCGGCAGTACAGACTTCGCCCTGGTTGAAGGCGATAGCACCGGCCGCT
>NZ_AHZM01000889.1:0-1033 GCF_000257605.1 Pseudomonas sp. R62 | reverse complement strand
ATGAATCACCGGC
Organism: Pseudomonas sp. R62; assembly: GCF_000257605.1. NCBI lineage: Bacteria > Pseudomonadati > Pseudomonadota > Gammaproteobacteria > Pseudomonadales > Pseudomonadaceae > Pseudomonas > Pseudomonas sp. R62. The sequence goes on along the minus strand of NZ_AHZM01000889.1, from coordinate 1,020 downwards.
ACCCGTGAACGCCCGCACTGTTCGCAGGCACTGATCGCCACTTGGCGCCAGTGCAGCAAGCGCTTGTCGGCGCGTTCGTCCTTGAGCCGCACTTCGCAGCGTTCGCTGAAGATCGGCGTGATTTGTGTCACGCCCAGTTCGGTGGCTTTCTGAATCGCCCAGTCCATGCGCTCGCCCCGGGACAGGCCCTGGCCGAGGTGGATCTGCAGTGGCGATTCGATTTGCCCGGCGAATTGCTCGTCGATCTGCACGACCACGCGTTTCTTGCCGACATCCACCAAGGACCCGCGAAACTCATGGCCGGAACCGTCGAACAACTGCACCGCATCGCCTTCGGCCATGCGCAACACGCGGCTGATGTAATGCGCCTGGGCTTCCGGCAGTTCGTGTTCGCCAGTGCTCAGCGGGGCGTCGATAAAGAAGCGGGACAGTCTCATTTCGGGTCTCTCAGATTAGATCGTTCCCACGCTCTGCGTGGGAATGCCTCATCGGACGCTCTGCGTCCGCTTTTGGGACGCGGAGCGTCCCGGGCTGCATTCCCACGCGGAGCGTGGGAACGAGAAATTACGGTTAGCCCGGGTCGCGGAATCCCGGATGGAAGTCTTTCGGCACCGCCACGCTGACGCTGTCACGCGTAGCAATATCAATACCTTCACTGGCCACTTCGGCCAGGAAGTCGATCTGCTCCGGGGTGATCACATACGGCGGCAGGAAATACACCACGCTGCCCAGCGGGCGCAACAACGCACCGCGCTCCAGCGCATGCTGGAAAACTTTCAAGCCACGACGCTCCTGCCAAGGGTAGGCCTCTTTCGTGGCTTTATCCTTGACCATCTCGATGGCCAGGACCATGCCGGTCTGGCGCACTTCGGAGACGTTCGGGTGATCGACCAGATGCGCCGTCGCCGAAGCCATGCGCTGAGCCAGCGCCTGGTTGTTCTCGATGACGTTGTCCTGCTCGAAGATATCCAGCGTCGCCAGTGCCGCAGCGCAGGCCAGCGGGTTGCCGGTGTAGCTGTG
>NZ_AHZM01000888.1:0-1047 GCF_000257605.1 Pseudomonas sp. R62 | reverse complement strand
TCGATGTTCGAGATTCAGCCGATGGACCCCGCTACCTTTCGTCAGCAGACCCGCCGTAGCACGATCATCATCGCCGTGCTGTTTCTGCTGCTGGCCATGCTGTTTTCGTCGGTTGCGGTGGCAGTGTTCGGTGAACCCGACGGGGATAACCTGCGTTTCAATGTCGGCGGCGTATTCGTGGCGTTTCTGCTGACGGCGGCGCTGTTGCGCGGGCGTTTCTGGCATCAGACCTGGATGGCCCCGGCGGTGTACAGCTGGCGCCTCAAGCGCAATCTGATGAGCATCACCAATGTCATGCATCAGGTGACAGCCGCGGTGCAGAACAACGATCCGACGGCGATGAAGGTGTTGCGTTTCTATCACCTCGGATTGCTGCAAATGCATGAGCTGGACGGCAACTCCAGCGATCATGGACAACTGCGTGACGAAGTCGAACAGCACAAGGCGCGGATGCAGGCGCAGGGACTTGATTCTGACCAGCCACGCTTCGATCCGCAGTGGCTGGAAACGTTGAAACCGGCCTCGCGTTAAAACGGAATGCGCCGGGCCCGGCGCAATTTCCATGAGCGCAGCAGTCGTGCGTACACCAACAGGTTGACCGCCAGCACCACGCTGCCGAGGGCCAGTTGAATCTGCGGCGTCAGACCGGCCGGGTAGATGATCGGCCAGATGTAATGCTCAATGAAGCCGTCGGCGTATTCGGTCTGCCCGGCCGCGTGGCGCATGAGGTTTTCCCAGTAGGTCAACGGACAGGTCAGGTGCAATACCTCGACCGCCACGCCCCATGCGGCCGCCGGCAAGTGCAGCCACATCAAACGTGGCCAGCGCAGCACCAGCAGCCCGCCGAACAGCACGAACAAGATGAAACACAAGTGAAACAGCACCAGCCCGTCGGCGGCGATTCGGTAGAGCATGGCGTCTTCCTGACGTAAGGGTGGATGGCGCTATGGTACGCCGCGCGGGACAAAATTCCTTGGTGAATTCGGGCGCGCAAAAGTGTTCTACCCTTTAACGATCATCAACTGTTCTGAGGTGAGGTGCACATGG
>NZ_AHZM01000887.1:0-1055 GCF_000257605.1 Pseudomonas sp. R62 | reverse complement strand
CGGCCGGAGATGGCACCGCTGCCGTAGGCGGTGGTCTCGGCGGTGCGCTGGGTAATGTGGTTGGCGGACAACTTGGCGGCAGCACGGGCGCAGCGGTCGGCGCAGGTGTTGGCGGCGCGGCCGGCAGTGCCGTCGGCGCGAACAAACGCAACCGCACCGAAGCCGCGATTGGCGGCGGTCTTGGCGCAGCAGGCGGCTCGGTCGTCGGCAACAGCCTCGGCGGCTCCACCGGCTCCGCCATCGGCGCGGGCCTGGGCGGCGCAGCAGGCGGCGCGGTAGGTAACAATCTTGGCGACGACGACGGCGGATCTCATTCCGGCGGCCACAAGCACAAGAACAAACACAAAAATAAACATCGCTGAACGATCAACGAAAACCCGGCCTGGCCAGACTGTGTGAAAACGCACTGATGGTGGTTCCAGCAAACGCCCCGACTTGTTCGGGGCGTTTGCTTTTGTGCTCACAGCAAACGAAAAAAGGCGTTTCAGCCCATCAGCGCCATCATCTGGCGGACGCCCAACACGTTAATTGCTCTTTTCAGGTTGTAGGCGTTCACCGCCAAGGCCATTTCAGCTCTCGCGCCTTCAAGCCGTCGCAGCAAGAATCGAGCGTTACCAAATAACCACTGTTTAAGGTTGCCGAAGGGATGTTCGACGATGGATCGTCGACTGACCATCATTTCGGGATGTGTCTGCATTCGCTGCTCCATTCGCTCGAAAGCCTGTTCGTGCAGATGGCGCGAGATGTATCGGCGTTTGGCGTCGGTGCACTTCGCTTTAATCGGGCAGCTTGCGCAGTCGCTGACCTTCGCTTGGTAGATCCGGCCTTTGTTGCTGATCTGCTTAAAGATCAGCCATTTTCCGGCAGGGCATTGATATCGATCTTGCGACGCATCGTAGGCAAATGCTGTTCGATCGAAAAATATCTGCTCCTTGCCGCAGGAGTTGAGTGATCGCGCCACAGGCACATAAGCCGTGATGTTCTCATCCTCACATGCCTGGAACTGCTTGCCATTGGAGTAGCCCGCATCCGCGGTGACCGTCAGTTCATCTTGT
>NZ_AHZM01000886.1:0-1058 GCF_000257605.1 Pseudomonas sp. R62 | reverse complement strand
GACGGTTTCAACCGACATGCAAACGATGGCCGAGGCAAACCCGCCAAACCGGGCAATCGCCGAGATGAACAACAGCCGCGACAGGATGAAACACACGCCAAACACGGTCAGGCAGTACGCCGCGCCGGTCCAGCCTCGGTTGAGGTAATAAAGGGTGATGAAGGTGGTCAGCGTGCCGTATCCGATCGAGGCCAGCGTCAGGCTGGTGCCGTACGGCGCAATCTTGCCGAACACCGCCCAGAACGACAGGCGCTCACCACGAATCACCGGCACCGAAGGCTTGTTGCGGATCAACCACAGCGCACCTGCCGCCAACGCCGACAGCGCGAGGCCAAGGCTGACAAAGCCATATTCGGCAACCATCACCACGCCCAACGGCGCACCAATGGCGATCGCGCCGTAAGAAGCAATGCCGTTCCAGCCGATGGATTTCGCCGTATGCTCGACACCGACCTGGCCCATGCACCAACTGATGGTGCCGACGCCGATCAGGCCTTGGGCGATACCGAGCAACAAGCGCCCGGCAATCAGGATCAACAGGCTGGTCAGCGGAAAGCTTTGCAGCAAGGTCGACAGCAACGTCAGCGCGCCACTGAGGACAATCCCCCACAAGCCATAAATGATCGCCCGCTTGGTGCCGAGCGTGTCCGACATGCGCCCGGCCATTGGCCGACTGAGCAGGGTGGCGAGGTATTGCGAGCCGATCACCAGGCCGGCAATGATCGCGCTGAAACCCAGTTGCTCATGGACGTAACCGGGCAATACCGCAATCGGCAAACCGATACAGAGAAAGGCAATGAAAGTGTAGAAAACGATGGAGACGATCTGCAGGGTGATCGCCAGGGAGCTTTGCGGTGGCAGTGGCTGCGCAGACATGAGCACTCGTTCGCGGGCGGCGGTGGGAGAGTTGCCGACATCATGGCGCGGGGCCGGGATAAAAGAAAGCAGGCTAACTACTTCGCCTTATTGATCGTTCCCACGCTCTGCGTGGTAACGCCGCCATGGACGCTCGGCGTCCGCTGTTGGGACGCGGAGCGTCCCGGGCTGCATTCCCACGC
>NZ_AHZM01000885.1:0-1061 GCF_000257605.1 Pseudomonas sp. R62 | reverse complement strand
TCTGAAATCCCGTCATCCGTACAAGCAATGGCTGCGCAAGAATGCCCTGCGCATTCAGGCGACCATGGAAGACAACGACCACGGTTCGGCTTTCTACGACGTCGACCAGCTCAAGCAGTACATGAAGATGTATCAGGTCACGTTCGAGGAGCGTGATCAGGTGCTGCGCCCGCTTGGCGAGCAAGGTTACGAAGCCGTGGGCTCGATGGGCGACGACACGCCGATGGCCGTGCTGTCCCAGCGTGTGCGCACGCCGTACGACTATTTCCGCCAGCAGTTCGCGCAGGTCACCAACCCGCCGATCGACCCGCTGCGTGAAGCGATCGTGATGTCGCTGGAAATCTGCCTCGGTGCCGAGCGCAACATTTTCCAGGAGTCGCCGGAACACGCCTCGCGCGTGATCCTCAGCTCGCCAGTGATCTCGCCGGCCAAGTGGCGCTCGCTGATGAACCTCGACCGTCCGGGTTTCGAACGGGCGATCATCGACCTCAACTACGACGAAAGCCTCGGCCTCGAAGCGGCCATCCGCAACGTTGCCGATCAGGCTGAAGAAGCCGTGCGCGCCGGGCGTACCCAGATCGTCCTCAGCGACCGCCATATCGCCCCGGGCAAGCTGCCGATCCACGCCTCGCTGGCGACCGGTGCCGTGCACCACCGCCTGACCGAAAAAGGCTTGCGTTGCGATTCCAACATCCTCGTTGAAACCGCGACCGCCCGTGACCCGCATCACTTCGCGGTGCTGATCGGTTTCGGCGCCTCGGCGGTGTATCCGTTCCTGGCCTACGAAGTATTGGGCGACCTGATCCGTACCGGTGAAGTCCTGGGCGACCTCTACGAGGTGTTCAAGAACTACCGCAAAGGCATCACCAAAGGGCTGCTGAAGATCCTGTCGAAGATGGGTATCTCGACCATCGCTTCGTATCGCGGTGCGCAGCTGTTCGAGGCCATCGGCCTGTCCGAAGAAGTCTGCGAGCTGAGCTTCCGTGGTGTGCCAAGCCGCATCAAGGGCGCGCGTTTCGTCGACATCGAAGCCGAGCAGAAAGCCCTCGCCGTCGAAGCCT
>NZ_AHZM01000884.1:0-1089 GCF_000257605.1 Pseudomonas sp. R62 | reverse complement strand
TCGTCGATGAGTCCGACCATCGTCACCAAGGATGGCAAAGTGGTGATGGTGGTCGGCACGCCGGGGGGTAGCCGGATCATCACCGCGACCTTGCTGACCATGCTCAACGTCATCGATTACGGCATGGGCTTGCAGGAAGCGGTCGACGCGCCGCGCTTCCATCAGCAGTGGATGCCGGAGGAAACCAACCTCGAAGACTTCGCCGCCAGCCCGGATACGAAAAAAATCCTGGAAAGCTGGGGCCACAAGTTTGCCGGCCCGCAGGATGCCAACCACATCGCCGCGATTCTGGTCGGCGCGCCGTCACTGGACGGCAAACCGGTTGGCAAGAATCGCTTCTACGGCGCCAACGATCCACGGCGCAATACCGGCTTGTCTTTGGGTTACTGAGCGGAGTAAAAGAGGGGCGGGCGCAGGTCCGCCCCATTCTCAAGGACTGATCAAGGAAGGCTCGACATGACCACCGCATTACTGATCATCGACGTCCAGCAGGCGCTGTGTGCTGGTGAATATCAGTGCTTTGAAATCGACCGCGTGATCGCCACGATCAATGATCTGAGCCAACGCGCCCGTACGGCTGGCGTTCCGGTGGTTTTGATTCAGCACGAAGAAAAGGACGGCTCATTTGTTCGCGGTGCTGAGGGTTGGCAACTGGCGAAAAACCTTCTGACTTCTACGAAAGACCTGCGCGTAGACAAAACCACCGGGGACTCTTTCTACCAGACCGATCTCGGCAAGCTGCTGCCCAGCGAGGACTTCGAACGCCTGATCATCTGCGGCCTGCAAACCGATTACTGCGTCAACGCCACGGTGCGCAGCGCGCATTCACTGGGCTACGACATCGTCGTCGCGCGAGATGCGCATTCGACGGTCGATAACGGCAACATGAGCGCCGAGGACATCATTGCCGAACACAACAAGGACTTCGCCGCCCTGACCAGTTCCGTGGCACGAATCGACGTCAAACCGGCAGCCCAAATCACCTTCTGAACTCCCACAAAACCCCTGTGGGAGCGAGCCCGCTCGCGAAAGCGCTGTGACAGCCAAGATCAAACCGACTGATATACCGCCTTCGCGAGCAGGCTCGCT
>NZ_AHZM01000883.1:0-1099 GCF_000257605.1 Pseudomonas sp. R62 | reverse complement strand
CCACGGATTGCGCCAGACCGAGGGAGGCACGAATTCGGCAGGGACCTGTTTCGGGTGATCTGTCACGGTGTCTCCTGAAAATGTTGGTAGCCGCGAATCTGCGGAGTGATGTCGTGCCCGTCGCGGTCCAGCAGCAGCACGCCCTGGCCCGGCAGCACTCGCCCGATCACATGGATCGGCCAGCCGTCGGCCAACAGTGCCGGCAACTCGGCGGACGGCAAGGTGAAGGCCAGTACGTAATCATCACCACCGCTCAATGCCGCGCGCTCGGCACCGCGCTGACCGAGAAACGCGACTAAAGCATCCGACAACGGTACACGCTCGCGTTCAATCTCAAGTCGCACCTTCGACGCCAGCGCGATATGCCCGCAATCGGCGAGCAGGCCGTCGGAGATATCCAGTGCCGCCGTGGCCTTGCCGCGCAGGGCCTGACCGAGGGCCAGTTGCGGCTGCGGCGACCAGTAATGCTCGAGCAGCGGCTGGGCGATATGCGCTTCGGCATCACGTTGGGCCAAAACCAGCGGCAAGGCGCCGGCTGCATTGCCCAGTTCGCCGCCGACGCAGAGCAGATCACCGGCCTGCGCACCGCTGCGGGTCAAGGCCTGGCCAGCGGGTAGGCGGCCGAACACGGTGACCGTCAGGCTCAACGGCCCGCGCGTGGTGTCGCCGCCGACCAGCGCGACGCCGCAGCTTTGCGCCATGCGGTTCAAACCCCGGGCATAGGCTTGCAGCCAATCGGCAGTTACCGTCGGTAAGGTCAGGGCAAGGGTGAAGGCAACGGGCGCGGCGCCCATGGCGGCCAGGTCACTGACCGCGACGGCCAGCGAGCGCTGACCGAGCAGAAACGGATCGCAGGGGTCGGCGAAATGCACACCGGCCACCAGCGTATCGGTGGAAACCGCCAGCTGCTCCCCAACGGGAACTGCCAGCAAGGCGCAGTCGTCGCCGATCCCCAAAGCAACGCCCTCGCCGCCTTGCGCACAAGGCGCGGCGGCGAAGAAATTGCGGATCAGCTCAAACTCGCCCATGGCCGAGAAAAAGTATTCAAGCGCCGATCAGCGCTTGAACGCCTTCACTTCAGCTTCACGCAGGCGCGGGG
>NZ_AHZM01000882.1:0-1109 GCF_000257605.1 Pseudomonas sp. R62 | reverse complement strand
CGGCCTTGAAGCTGCCGATGATCATGGCGAGCAGGTCGAGATTACGCTCGGCCAGCAGCGCCACCGGTTGATCCATGCGCACACCGGCAGCGACCAGGGCATGGCCGAGGCGGTTGGCGTTGTGATTCAGTTCGGCATAGCTCAATTGCTGATCGAGGCAACTGGCGGCGATGCGCTGCGGATGCGCCGCGACCTGCGCTTCGAACAACGCCACGTAGCTTTGCTCCAGCGGATAGTCATGGCCGCTCTGGTTGCAACCGTGCAGCAGGAAGTCGCGCTCTTCGTCGCCCAGCAGCGGCAAATCGGCCATGTCGCCATGGAAGCCGTCGACCAGCGCCAGCAGCAGGCGCTTGAACTCACTGAGCATGCGCTCGACCGTCGCCTCGTCGAAGTAACGCTGGTCATAGGACAGGTGCAGGCCAAGGTCATCGCCCGGGTAACATACCGCCGTCAGCGGGAAGTTGGTGTGGGTACGGCCGGAATCCGAGGTCGCATTCAGGCTCTGTGCACGATCAAGCACCGAGACTTCCACCGGGGCGTTTTCGAAGACGAACAGGCTGTCGAACAACGGCTGGCCTTTGGGCAATTCGCTCTGTTCCTGGATGTTTACCAGTGGCAGGTATTCGTACTCGCGCAGTTGCATGTTGCTGTCGAGCAAAGCGCTGAGCCATTGACGCACGCTGCTGCGCTGATCGTCCGCAGGCATCTTCACCCGCAAGGCGATGCTGTTGATGAACAGGCCGACGGTGCGTTGCATTTCCGGCATCTCCACCGGCCGCCCGGCCACAGTCACGCCGAAGAGCACGTCGCGATCGCCGCTCAGGCGCCGCAAAACCAGAGCCCACGCAGCCTGGGCGAAAGTGTTGACGGTCAGTTGATGTGCCTGCGCCAGTTCCCGCAGCCGTGCGCCGTCCTCGACATTGAGGCGGGTGTAGCGGTCGCCGACGATCATGCCGCCGCTTTCACCGGCGTGTTCGCGCAGGAACGGGCGGTCGCTCGGGATCGGCGTGGTGCGCTCGAAGCCTTGCAGATTCTGCCGCCACCACTGCCGCGCCTCGGCCAGGCTCTGGCGTTGCAGCCAACCGATGTAATCGCGATAACGCGGCGGC
>NZ_AHZM01000881.1:0-1126 GCF_000257605.1 Pseudomonas sp. R62 | reverse complement strand
TAAACGCACCTTGACCGAGCAGATCGGTGCCAATGCGGCGCAAGCGCTGATGGGGCACAAGGAGGCGGTCAACAGTAGCTTCCAGCGCGAGGGTGAAGACTTCCTCGCCTTCAGCCTGCCGCTGCGCGATCTCGGCTGGACGCTGGTGGCCGAAGTGCCGCAGTCGCAGATCTACGCCGAAGCACGGAAAGCGATGTGGATGAGTGGCGGCATCGGTCTGGTGGTGGCGCTGGTCTGCCTGGCACTAGTGGTGTGGCTGGCGCAGGGGCTGGTGCGACCGATTCGACAAGTAACACGGGCGCTGGTGGCCATCGGTAGCGGTGGTGGAGATTTGACTCACCGGTTAGATTCCAGCCGTGCCGATGAGTTGGGTGACCTGGCGCGCGGCTTCAACCGCTTCCTCGACAGCCAGCGCGCGATGATCGGCGAAGTGCTGACCACCAGCGAGCGCCTGCGCACGGCCGTGGGGCAAGTGGCGAAGGTGGTGGACAACACCGCCGAGCGTTCCGGCCGGCAGCAGGAAATGACCGACATGGTAGCCACCGCCGTCCACGAAATGGGCCTGACCGTGCAGGAAATCGCGCAGAACGCTGGCAACGCCGCGCTTGCCTCGCAAACCGCGCGCGATGAGGCGTTGCAGGCGCGGGAAGTGGTCGGTGGCTCGATCCGTCATATCGAAAGCATGTCCGATGAGATCGGCGTGGCGGCAGGGGCGGTGGGTGAGCTGGCACAGCAAGTGGCGTCGATCGATTCGGTGCTGGCGGTGATTCGTGGCGTTTCCGAACAGACCAATCTGCTGGCACTCAACGCCGCCATCGAAGCCGCCCGCGCTGGCGACATGGGCCGTGGCTTCGCGGTGGTCGCCGATGAAGTGCGCACCCTCGCGCGCAGGACCCAGGCCTCGACCGACGAAATTCAACTGATGATCGGCAGCCTCAAGCAAGGCGCGGAAAACGCCGTGTCATCGATGCGCACCGGCCAGGCCGCGACCGGCACCGGGGTTGAGTCAAGCCAGCGCACCGGTGCATCGCTGACGGCAATCACCGGCCAAGTTGAGCGCATCAGCGATATGAACCATCAGGTGGCGACGGCAACCGAAGAGCAGTCGGCGGTGACTGAAGAGATC
>NZ_AHZM01000880.1:0-1144 GCF_000257605.1 Pseudomonas sp. R62 | reverse complement strand
AGTGAGGCGCTGGGTGATAACGTGCACATCAGTGTCAGCGATTCAGGGCCGGGCTTTGCCTGCGAGCGGGCGGAGCAAGTGTTCACGGCGTTCTACACGACCAAATCCACCGGGCTGGGCATGGGCCTGTCGATTTGCCGCACGATCATTGAAGGACACGGCGGCAAATTGTGGGCCGAGCGCAATGAGCCGAGCGGGGCGCGGGTGGTGTTTGGCTTGCCGCGTTGTGAATGAATATGATCAACAGCCAGGCTACCCGGGCATTGAGCCCGGGTGTTTCTGTCGGTGAGTTCAGGCCACCGGAATAGGATTTTCCAGCAGCGACAGGTTGAATTGCTCGATCAACCCGTGCTCGTTCGCGCCCTGGTTGGCTCGCAGCGGCAAGACTCGATCAACCAGCACTTCGGTGGTGGCGGTTTCCAGCTTGATCAGGGTTTCCTCGATAAACTCGCCCAGCGGCATGGCGCGCTCGTCGCCGCTCTTGTGAATCAGGTCGGTATCAACCCAAGGTGGCGCGATTTCCAGGACCTTGACGCTGGTGTCGCGCAGCATGAAACGCTGCGACAGCGAGTAGGAATGGATCGCCGCTTTGGTCGCCGAATACAGCGCCGTGGTCGCCAGCGGCAGGTAGGCCAGTACCGAGCTGTTGTTGATGATGTAGGCCTCGGGCTGGCGCTTGAGGTGTTCGACGAACGCCGCGCTGACGCGCACCGGGCCGAGCAGGTTGGTCTGCAACAGACCGACCGCCTGTTCATCGTTGTAGTCGCCGGAACCCGCGTTGTCGAAGGGCATGATCCCGGCGTTGTTGATGATTACGTTCAACGACGGATGGCGGCGGATGACTTCGGCGGCGACGTCCTTGATCTGCTGCGCATCGTTGATGTCCAGCTGCACGGTGTCGATGCCCGGATTCGCTTGGGCAATCTCTGCCAGCAAGATCTGGCGACGACCTGCGATGATGACCTTGTTGCCGCGCTGATGCAGGGCCTCGGCCAGTGCGCGGCCGATGCCGGAAGTGCCGCCGGTGATGAAGATCGTGTTGGCTTCAAGTTTCATGAGCTGCGTCCCGCAAGTGGATTGATTGGTATGTGAGCCATGATGGAGAAAACCTGCTCCGACCTGAATGACGTATGTGGTAGTGTTT
>NZ_AHZM01000879.1:0-1161 GCF_000257605.1 Pseudomonas sp. R62 | reverse complement strand
CCACCGGTCTATTACCAGCCGGCGCCGGTGTATGTACAACAACCGGTCTACGTGCAGCCGGCCCCCGTCTATTACGGCCCGCCTCGTGGTTATTACGGTCGGCCCCACGGCTACTACGGCGGCCCGCATGGCTACTACGGCGGTCCACGCTGGTAAGCGCAACACAGAGCCCTGCTTTCGAGCGGGGCTTTTTTATGACCGCTGGTCGGCCAACGTCTGAAAAAATCTCGCCAAGGTCGCTGTGAGGACAGTTCGAGCAGCTAAAGTCGGCATGATGGAATCGACCGTAGAGATTTTTTTCATCAAAAGGTCACCGCTTTGTCATGACGGAACCGCAATCTGAATCCGTCCGTAAACAACAGATCGATAACAACAAGGACGACTGTATGCCCACACAAAACCCGCACCGCATAGTCGGTCTGTGCACCTCGAGCAAGGTGTACAGCGCACTTACCGAGCTCAAGCATCTGGAAGGCCATCGCTGCGCCAAGCTGCTGTCCCTGCTCGCCGAAAACCTCGTGCACAAGGGCCTGCTCAATGAGCGCGAAGTCATGCACATGCTCGATCAAGTGGTCGAATGACGCCAGACCTCACTGGCATCAATGACCACTATCGAAAGCGTTGATTGTCCGTCGTGCCGGCAAATCCCTAAGGTAGCCCCATCAGTTTGATGGAGGTTTTCCCATGGCACAGGTTCAAATCATGTCGGTGATCGGCAGCGCAGTTCCCGCTTCGCTGCGTGCATCCGGTTTGCTCGCTTGCTGGTATCTGGTGCGCGATGGCGAGCCGATCAGCGGCCCGCTCACCTCCTTGCCAGCAGCACAGGCCTTGTCGCAACAAGTCGCCAGCAATACGTTTCATGCCTAAGGCAGCTGCACCTTGGGCTTGGTCTCGACGAACAGCGCCCAGCTCGACAGGAACAACGCGGCAATCAGCGGTCCGATCACAAAGCCGTTGAGGCCGAAGACCGCGAGGCCGCCGAGGGTGGAAACCAGAATCAGGTAATCAGGCATCTTGGTATCTTTGCCGACCAGGATCGGGCGCAGCACGTTGTCGACCAGGCCAATCACGAATACGCCGAACAAGCCCAGCACCACGCCCTGCCAGATCATGCCGCTGAGCAGGAAGTACACCGCCACCGGCGCCCAGACAATCCCCGCG
>NZ_AHZM01000878.1:0-1160 GCF_000257605.1 Pseudomonas sp. R62 | reverse complement strand
GTCGGTGAGGGTGTTGATGTCGATACCGGCGCGGTCCCAGATTTCCGTGCGGGTGGCGGCAGGCAGCACGGCTTGCACGTACACGCCTTGTGGCGACAGTTCCAGGCTCAGGCCTTGGGAGAGGAACAGTACGAACGCCTTGGTCGCGCCATACACCGACATGCCGAACTCCGGCGCCAGGCCCACCACCGAGCCGATGTTGATGATCGCGCCGTCGCCGGCCTTGGCCAGACGCGGGGCGATCGCACTGGCCAAACGCACCAGCGCCGTGGTGTTGAGCGCGACCAGTTGCGCCACGCTGTCGGTGCTCTGCTCGATGAAGGTACCGGACTGCGCCGCGCCGGCATTGTTGACGAGAATGCCGATGCGCGCGTCGTCACGCAGACGCGCCTCGACGCTTTGCAGGTCGCTGAGTCGGGTCAGATCGGCTTGCAGCACTTCGACATTGACGTTGTGTTCAGCGCGCAAACCGGCGGCAAGGGTATCCAGGCGCGCCTGGTCACGGGCGACCAGCACCAGATCGTGACCGCGTTGGGCGAAACGTGCGGCGTAAACCGCGCCGATGCCGGAGGAGGCGCCAGTGATCAGAACAGTAGGGCGAGTAGTCATGGTGTGGGCTCTTTGTCAGTTGAAGACTGATTGCGGGCCTTTAGGATGATGATCGAAATCTAACCTGTCAACGGTTTTGATTATGGCCAACATCTATGTATCATCGGCCCATGAATTTTCAGCGCTGGAGGTATTCAACATGCGCGTATCCAAGGCTCAGGCTCAGGCCAATCGCGAGCACATTGTCGAAACGGCATCAGTGATGTTCCGCGAACGCGGTTATGACGGGGTCGGCGTGGCTGACCTGATGGCGGCCGCCGGTTTTACTCACGGCGGTTTCTACAAGCACTTCGGCTCCAAGGCCGACCTGATGACCGAAGCCTCGGCCAACAGCCTGGCGCAGTCCACGGCCGCCGCCGAAAGCATGAGCGTGCAGGATTTCATCAATGTGTACGTGTCGCGAGACCATCGCGACGGCCGCTCCACCGGTTGCACCATGGCAGCGCTGTGCGGCGATGCGGCGCGGCAGTCCGGGGACGTGAAAGCGGCGTTCGCTGAAGGTATCGAGCGCACGTTGCAGACGCTCGGCGAGAAATACCCGACCGCAGCGG
>NZ_AHZM01000877.1:0-1164 GCF_000257605.1 Pseudomonas sp. R62 | reverse complement strand
CAGTGATGGCAGGAAATGGCTGAAACGCACAGCGGAAGAACGCGGCAAGGGTAAGCTCCGACCCGTCATAGCAAAGAGATGGCATTGTGCCTGCAAAGTGCGGCCAAGCCCATACAATGTGATCCAGATCACACACGGTCTCTGTAACGGCCGGAAGCTCGACTATCTGAGCGATCCGCAAACAAAAAAACCGCTGCCCCCTAACGGGAGCAGCGGTTTTCGTCAGACTGCGTTAAGGCTTAGTAGCCCAGTGCGAAGTCTTCTTCTTTCATGTCCATCAGGTTGCCAGCACCCGACAGCATAGTGGCCACGTGGGTACGGGTACGCGGCAGGATGCGCTGGAAGTAGAAGCGCGCGGTTTGCAGCTTGGCGGTGTAGAACGCCTCGTCGCTGGTGCCGGCAGCCAGTTTTTCCGCAGCCAGACGCGCCATGTCCGCCCAGAAGTAGGCCAGGCAGGCATAACCGGAGTACATCAGGTAGTCCACGGAGGCCGCGCCGACTTCTTCGCGGTCTTTCATGGCGGCCATACCGACCTTCATGGTCAGCTCGCCCCATTCCTTGTTCAGTGCAGCCAGCGGCGCGACGAATTCCTGAACGGCTTCGTTGCCTTCGTTGGTCTGGCAGAACTTGTGGACGATCTTGGTGAAGCCTTTCAAAGCTTCGCCTTGAGTCATCAACACTTTACGGCCGAGCAGGTCGAGAGCCTGGATGCCGGTGGTGCCTTCGTACAGCATCGAAATGCGGCTGTCGCGAACGTTCTGCTCCATGCCCCACTCGGCGATGAAACCGTGGCCGCCGTAGATCTGCACGCCGTGGTTGGCGGCTTCGAAACCGACTTCGGTCATGAACGCTTTGGCGATCGGGGTCATGAACGCCAGCAGGGCGTCAGCTTTCTTCTTCTCTTCTTCATCGACGCCGTATTTGACGATGTCGACTTGCTTGGCGGTGAAGTAGACCATCGCGCGGTTGCCTTCGGCGAACGCCTTCATGGTCAACAGCATGCGGCGCACGTCCGGGTGGACGATGATCGGGTCAGCGGCTTTGTCCGGCGCTTTCGGGCCAGTCAGCGAGCGCATTTGCAGGCGATCACGAGCGTATTTCAGACCGCCCTGGAAGCCGATTTCGGCGTGAGCCAGACCTTGCAGTGCGGTACCGAGGCGAGCG
>NZ_AHZM01000876.1:0-1168 GCF_000257605.1 Pseudomonas sp. R62 | reverse complement strand
AAGGCGAACCGCGCTTCGAATTCGTTCGCGAGAGGCCCAGCGACGAGCAGATCCGCAACCGCAAAAGTTGCCGGGTCACCCCCTCAACCGAGTGAATAGAGCCCGTGCGCACTAATCCTGTGGGAGCGAGCAGGCTCGCTCCCACAGGGTCATGCATTGATCAGTGGGGTTGGGTGTCGCCGGCGGCGGTGTCGATGCTGACAACCACTGACATCCCCGGCCGCAAGCGTTCTTCTTCCTGCTGGTCGGGATCGATGGTGATGCGCACCGGCACGCGCTGGGCGATCTTGACGAAGTTGCCGGTGGCGTTGTCGGCCTGCAGCAAGGCAAATTCCGAGCCGGTGCCCGGCGAAATATGCTGCACGTGGCCGGTGAATCTGCGGTGGTTCAAGGCGTCGACGGTAAAGCGTACCGGTTGCCCGACCCGCACGTTGGCCATCTGGGTTTCCTTCATGTTGGCGATCACCCACTTCTGGTCCGGGACCAACGCCATCAACTGCGCGCCGGAGTTGACGTAGGCGCCGAGGCGCACGCCGATCTGCCCGAGCTGACCGTCGCGCGGGGCGACAATTCGCGTGTTCGACAGATCGATCCGCGCCAGTTGCACCGCCGCTTCGGCACTGGCCACGGCGGCCTCCAGCGAGCCGCGATTGACGATCACCGTTTGCAGATCCTGCCGGGCGATTTCCAGATTGGCCTTGGCCTGCGCCACAGAAGCCGTGCTTTGCGCGTTGGCAGCGAGGGTCACGTCAAATTCGCGCTTGGACACCGAGCCGTCGCGCACCAGCTCCTGATTACGCCGCAGATCCGCCTCGCTCTTGCGCAACTGCGCCTGGCTGTCGGCAAGCACCGCCTGACGCAATTTGATCGTCGCTTCGGCGCTGTTGCGCTGCTGCACGACGTTGGCCAGTCCGGCCTTCTGTACTGCCAGTTGTGCCAAGGACTGGTCGAGGCGTTGCTGATAAATGCGGTCGTCCAGACGCACCAGCAGATCCCCGGCCTTGACGTACTGGAAGTCCTGGACCGGCACCTCGAACACATAGCCGCTGAGCTGCGGCCCGATGATCGTCACCTGCCCGCGAATCAAGGCGTTTTCGGTGGTTTCGACCGCACTGCTGAATGGCGGCAGTTGCCACGCATACAGCACGATCAGCACGCCGACGATGGC
>NZ_AHZM01000875.1:0-1191 GCF_000257605.1 Pseudomonas sp. R62 | reverse complement strand
CTCAAACACGCCGGCACGTGGCTCGATCAAGGTGAACCAGTGCCGGGCGCGAGTAATTCCGGTGTAGATCAGTTCTTTGGTCAGCACGGGGTTCAACGCATCCGGCAGGATCAGCGCCGTATGGGCGAACTCCGAGCCCTGGGACTTGTGCACCGTCATGGCGTACACGGTTTCAACATCATTGAGCCGACTCGGTAACACAAAGCGCACGCCGCCCTGACCATCGTTACGCGGGAAGGCCACGCGCAGAACCGTTTTGCCGATCTCTGCGCCTTCACGCTCGGGCAGTTTCAGGGCGATGCCGATGTCGCCGTTCATCAGGCCCAGACCATAGTCATTACGAGTCATCAGCACGGGCCGACCTTCATACCACTGCTGATCGCTCTCGATCAGACGCGCCTTGAGCAACGCAGCGGTGATGCGCTGGTTCAGACCTTCAACGCCCCACGGCCCTTTGCGCACCGCGCACAGCAACTGGAACGTATCGAACGCCTGCAAGACTTCCCGGGCCCAATCGGTCCAGTCCGCATGCTCAAGAGGCCGCGTCGATGATGGACGCTGATCGCGCAGTACGCTCAAGTAATGGCGATAACCTTGCGGGCCGTTGCCGTGACCTTCGAGCAACAGGCGTTCGAGCTTCTGATCATGTTCGCCTTTGAGCGGCAGCGAATACACGTCGTCGTAGCTGCCGGCCGCGAGCAACTGTCGCGCCTCGTCGGCCAATTGCTGATTGACCCGACGCGCGAGCTGACCGATGCCACTGCCCTCGCCGAAACGGCGCGAGTGCCGCAGCATCACCACTTGCTGCGCCAGCGGATGGGTGCCGTCGCGGTCCTCATGCATACCGCTGCCCTGCAACGACTCGCCACTGACCGACTCCAGCCATTGCCGCGTCTGCGGGCTGTACCAACCGCCCTCGGCGTCACGGCACAGATCGCCCAACACCGCACCGGCCTCGACCGAGGCCAGTTGATCCTTGTCGCCCAACAGTACCAGCCGCGCATGGGCCGGCATGGCGTCGAGCAAGTTCGCCATCATTTCCAGGTCGATCATCGAAGCTTCGTCGACCACCAGCACATCCAGCGGCAGGCGGTTGCCGGCATGGTGACGGAAATGCCGGGTGCCCGGTCGACTGCCGAGCAAACGATGCACGGTGGTCACATCGCTGGGGATCGCCGCGCGCACCGCTTC
>NZ_AHZM01000874.1:0-1207 GCF_000257605.1 Pseudomonas sp. R62 | reverse complement strand
CCCAGAACGACAGATCCAGCGACAGGGTGACAAAGCCCTGCTCCGCCAGTTTCTGTGCGTACAGACTGGCGCTCTGCTCCTTCACCGCGCCCATCGGATGACCAACGATAATCGCCGCGCTGCGCGCTGCCGGGTCGAGTCCTTTAGGGACAAACAGGTTGCCGACCACGGTGAGTTGATATTGATTTTTGAAGCTGACCTTCTGCACGGTCACCCTGTCGCTCTTGAAGAAATTGTCGGCACCGTGGGACATGTCAGCTCCGAATGCAGTAAATGAACTCAGGAGAAACCCGAGCAGTATGAACAGTCGTTTCATGGGGGGCGTCCTTGATCGAGAAGCCAGGCGTGGCCGGGATGAAGGTATTGTTGCGCAGGCTTGAGGCTTTGATTAGCTAATGAGTGCTTAATGCGGTTATAAACACTGCTAATCAATAAACCTGAGCATTGCGCCATGGCCAAACCCAACTTCAATGACCTGCTCGCCTTCGTCACCGTGGCCCGCACCGGCAGTTTCACCCGCGCGGCGGTGCAACTGGGCGTGACGCAATCGGCGGTGAGCCAGGTAGTCTCGGCGCTGGAAGCGCGTCTGAAAATTCGCCTGCTGACCCGCACCACACGCAGCGTGTCACTGACGGCGGCCGGCGAACGTTTGCTGCACACCGTGGGTCATCGTTTCGATGAGATCGAAGCCGAACTGGACGCGCTGACCGAGTTGCGCGACAAGCCTGCCGGTACGGTGCGCATCACCTGCGGCGACAACATCATCAAGACCACTCTGCTGCCCAAGCTGACGCCACTATTGCTGCAATACCCGGACATCAAGCTCGAGTTCGATATCAACTACGGTTTCCGTGACATCGTTGCCGACCGCTTCGATGCCGGCGTGCGTTTCAGCGATACCGTCGCCCAGGACATGATCGCCGTACCGATCGGCCCGCCGCTGCGCATGGCCGTCGTCGCCTCGCCCGACTACTTTGCCCGGCACCCCGCCCCGCAACATCCGCGCGACCTGGCGGCGCACCGCTGCATCGACATTCGATTTCCGACCTACGACGGTGTCGATGCCTGGGAATTTGAGCGTCAGGGCAAAAAGCTGAAAGTGCGGGTCGACGGCCAACTGGTGTTCAACTCCACCGTGCACATCGCCGACGCCGCTGTGAACGGGCTGGGGATTGCCTACCTGCCTGAAGACGAGTTCGGTGCGCAT
>NZ_AHZM01000873.1:0-1199 GCF_000257605.1 Pseudomonas sp. R62 | reverse complement strand
TACGACGTACGTACGTACGTACGTACGTACGTACTACGTACGANNNNCGTACGTACGTACGTACGTACGTACGTACGTACGTACGTACGTACGTACGTACGTACGTACGTACGTACGTACGTACGTACGTACGTACGTACGTACGTACGTACGTACGTACGTACGTACGTACGTACGTACGTACGTACGTACGTACGTACGTACGTACGTACGTACGTACGTACGTACGTACGTACGTACGTACGTACGTACGTACGTACGTACGTACGTACGTACGTACGTACGTACGTACGTACGTACGTACGTACGTACGTACGTACGTACGTACGTACGTACGTACGTACGTACGTACGTACGTACGTACGTACGTACGTACGTACGTACGTACGTACGTACGTACGTACGTACGTACGTACGTACGTACGTACGTACGTACGTACGTACGTACGTACGTACGTACGTACGTACGTACGTACGTACGTACGTACGTACGTACGTACACGTACGTACGTACGTACGTACGTACGTACGTACGTACGTACGTACGTACGTACGTACGTACGTACGTACGTACGTACGTACGTACGTACGTACGTACGTACGTACGTACGTACGTACGTACGTACGTACGTACGTACGTACGTACGTACGTACGTACGTACGTACGTACGTACGTACGTACGTACGTACGTACGTACGTACGTACGTACGTACGTACGTACGTACGTACGTACGTACGTACGTACGTACGTACGTACGTACGTACGTACGTACGTACGTACGTACGTACGTACGTACGTACGTACGTACGTACGTACGTACGTACGTACGTACGTACGTACGTACGTACGTACGTACGTACGTACGTACGTACGTACGTACGTACGTACGTACGTACGTACGTACGTACGTACGTACGTACGTACGTACGTACGTACGTACGTACGTACGTACGTACGTACGTACGTACGTACGTACGTACGTACGTACGTACGTACGTACGTACGTACGTACGTACGTACGTACGTACGTACGTACGTACGTACGTACGTACGTACGTACGTACGTACGTACGTACGTACGTACGTACGTACGTACGTACGTACGTACGTACGTACGTACGTACGTACGTACGTACGTACGTACGTACGTACGTACGACGTACGTACGTACGTACGTACGTACGTACGTACGTACGT
>NZ_AHZM01000872.1:0-1214 GCF_000257605.1 Pseudomonas sp. R62 | reverse complement strand
CTGCCGGTGCCGGGTACGCTGGTGAAAATCATCAACGATGACGGCGTCGAGCAGCCGCTGGGCGAGCGCGGCGAGCTGTGCATCAAAGGCCCGCAGATCATGAAGGGTTACTGGAACAAACCCGAAGCCACCGCCGAAGTGCTGGATGCCGAGGGTTGGTTCAAGTCTGGCGATATCGCCGTGATCGACCCGGACGGTTTTGTGCGCATCGTCGATCGCAAGAAGGACATGATCATCGTCTCCGGTTTCAACGTGTACCCCAACGAAATCGAAGACGTGGTCATGGCCCACCCGAAAGTCGCCAACTGCGCGGTCATCGGCGTGCCGGACGAACGTTCGGGAGAGGCGGTGAAGCTGTTTGTGGTAGCGCGGGAGAGCGGGGTCAGCCTGGAAGAGCTGAAGGCGTACTGCAAAGAGAATTTCACGGCCTACAAGGTGCCGAAACACATCGTGCTGCGTGAGTCGTTGCCGATGACGCCTGTAGGGAAAATTCTGCGGCGCGAGTTGCGGGATATCGCCTAGGTCTGAACCGCAGCGCTTGTGACATTCGCGAGCAGGCTCGCTCCCACAGGTATCGATGGTTTCTGTGGGAGCGAGCCTGCTCGCGAATCTTTTGTGCCCGCTGAATTCGGGGGTTTTGGGGAGTTATAGGATTTTTGCTCTAAAATGACCGCTGGCAAGTCTTGAGTCATCAATATGACTGTAGGGGCCTCTTTTGGCTCTGGTCGACCCTTGGCAAAGCTGCTACTCTCGGCGCGCTTTGTGACTTCTCGGCCTGTAAAACGCCGGATTCACCAATACAAAACACACACCAATAATAATCGCATCAAATGCGGTGAAGAATTCGCGTTGCTGAGGAGTGGGCTTCCATGATCGAAGACTTTTGGAAGGATAAGTACCCGGCTGGAATCGCAGCCGAGATCAATCCAGACGAGTATCCGAACATTCAGGCAGTGTTGAAGCAATCCTGCCAACGCTTCGCCAACAAACCGGCTTTCAGCAACCTCGGCAAGACAATCACCTACGGTGAGCTGTACGAGCTGTCCGGGGCCTTTGCCGCGTATCTGCAACAGCATACCGACTTGCAGCCCGGTGATCGAATCGCCGTGCAACTGCCCAACGTCCTGCAGTATCCGGTCGCGGTCTTCGGTGCCATTCGCGCCGGGCTGATCGTGGTCAACACCAACCCGCTGTACACCGCGCGGGAAATGGAA
>NZ_AHZM01000871.1:0-1234 GCF_000257605.1 Pseudomonas sp. R62 | reverse complement strand
TGTAGCTGAGCGAGTGGTGGCCGCGCGCGCCGAACTCCAGGCGCAAGTCGCTGGCCTGATGCACATAGCTCAGGGCGTCCAGTGGCACCAGGCGTTGGATTTCGCGGAAGAACAGGCCAAGGATGCGCTGTGGCTCCAGGCTGGTTTGAAGTTGCAGGCTCATTTGCTGACGCAATTGCGCCAGGCTGGTCGGGCGCTCGATCAGCGCCGGTAGTTGACCGAAGCCCAGGCGCTGCAATTTGGCACTGTCAAAGTCAATTGCATGGGTCTGGGAAGGAGATTTCATATGGCGTGAGCCCCTAAGCAGTAAGTCTGTCTTACAGGCTGGGTGAGAGCGGCTATGGGCTGCGCGTCGTACTGATCCATCAGTCCCGTAGGACGTTTGGCGTAAGTTTAGTCTGCCGCAAGACGATCAGTCAGCTATCGAAATCGGCGTTGCCCCATGGCCATCACACGGCATGTTTTGAGGGAATTTAGAGCGAAACCCGTGCCATTCGGTTCGATTTAATTTAAAGCTTTTCGAATCAAAGACTTGCTGATGGATGCCGGGCGGCCGCGCTGGGTTATTGGCGGCTTTGTGACGGTTATGAGCGGCAATGGCTTGCCGCGACAGCATTCTGCCGCGGCAACAAATGCGACGTATGGCGTTATTGGGCGTTGAAAGCCTGGCCATTGACGCCCGCGCTGTCCGGGCCCATCAGGTACAGATACACCGGCATGATCTCTTCCGGTGTCGGGTTGTTCAGCGGATTTTCCCCCGGATAAGCCTGCGCGCGCATGCTGGTGCGCGTACCGCCCGGGTTGATGCTATTGGAGCGTACCGGCGCAACGCCTTCGACTTCATCGGCCAGGGTTTGCATCAGGCCTTCGGTGGCAAATTTCGACACACCGTAAGCGCCCCAGTACGCGCGACCCTTGCGCCCGACGCTGCTCGAGGTGAACACCACCGAGGCGTCCTGCGAGAGCTTGAGCAGCGGCAGCAGGGTGCTGGTCAGCATGAACATCGCGTTGACGTTGACCTGCATGACCCGCATGAAGTTTTCGCCGGACAGTTGTTCGATCGGCGTGCGCGGGCCGATGATCGAAGCGTTGTGCAGCAGGCCGTCGAGATGGCCGAACTCGGTTTCGATCATCGCCGCCAGCTCATCATATTGATGGGGCAGGGCGGTCTCGAGGTTGAACGGGATAACCGCCGGTTGCGGGTGGCCGGCAGCCTCGATTTCGTCGTAGACCT
>NZ_AHZM01000870.1:0-1280 GCF_000257605.1 Pseudomonas sp. R62 | reverse complement strand
CCCAAGCCTTCAAGGCCCTGCATGATCGTCAGGGGATCTTCGTCATCCCCAATCCGTGGGATGCCGGCTCGGCGAAGATGCTCGCCAGTCTTGGCTATCAGGCCTTGGCCACCACCAGCGCCGGTTACGCGTTTTCCCAGGGCAAGGCTGATGGCGCACTGAGTCTCGACGAGACCCTGGCCAATGTCCGCGCGATTGTCGCAGCGACGGATCTGCCGGTGGTGGTGGATCTGGAAAACGGCTTTGCCGATGACCCGGTCGAGGCTGCGCAGAGTCTTCTCCGTGCCGCCGAGGTGGGCGCGGTGGGCGGGTCGATCGAGGACGCGACCGGGCGCCCGGGCGCGCCGATCTATTGCTTCGAACACGCCGTCGCACGGATTGAAGCCGCCGTCGCGGCGGTGCGCACCCTGCCGTTTCCCTTCATCCTCACGGCTCGCGCCGAAAATTACCTGCACGGTAATCCCGATCTCGACGACACCATTCGCCGTTTGCAGGCATTTGCCGCGGCGGGTGCCGACGTGCTTTATGCACCGGGTTTGCGCAGCGCCGAAGAAGTGCGTGCAGTGGTGCAAGCGGTGGCGCCGAAACCGGTCAATGTGCTGATGTCTGGCGGTTTGAAACTGACCGTGCAACAGCTCGAGGAACTGGGCGTACGCCGCATCAGCACCGGCTCGGCACTGGCGCTGGCGGCGTTCGGCGAGTTCTTCCGCGCAGCTGAAGAAATCCAGCAATCCGGCACCTTTGGCTTCACGTCACAGTCGATGCCTTATGCCAAGGCCAATCAATTTTTCAAGGACTGAGCATGGGACGTTGGCTGTTCTGGGTGGTGTTGCTCGCGATGGGTGGTGCAGCGGTAAGTGTCTGGCGCGGCTGGCTGGAGGTGCCGCCGCAGTGGAACCCGTGGGCGCCATTGGACATAAAAGCCGCGCCCAACTGGCTGACCGGTTACAAACTCATGCGCCTGCGCAGTGATCCCGAGCTTTGCGCACAGGCATTGAGCAGCTCGGATCTGCGCGTCAGCCCCCAGGCCGACAGCGCGGGCGCCAAGTGTCCGCTGATCGGTGCTCTGCGGGTGCAGGGCGGTGAAGTGGCGCTGAGCAGCAGTTTCATCGCCAGTTGCCCGCTGGCGGTGGCCTACGCAATGTTTGAACACCACACCCTGCAACCGGCGGCGCAATCGGTTTACGGCCAGAAAATCGCGCGGGTCGATCACCTCGGCAGCTTCGCCTGCCGCAATGTCTACAACCGTGAGAACGGCGCTCTCAGCCGACATGCGAGTG
>NZ_AHZM01000869.1:0-1286 GCF_000257605.1 Pseudomonas sp. R62 | reverse complement strand
TGTATGTACCGGAGACATGGTGGACAGGTGTTCGGAGACATGGTGGACACATTTTAATAGGCACATTGCTCATCGCGAAGGAGATGGCCTGTGTCTTGGCAAGAGGTGTCCACTGTGCAGCTTCGTTCGGAATTCGTGCTGTTGGCTCGGCAAGAAGGGGCCAATGTTCGGCAGCTTTGCCGTCGATACAATATCAGCCCAAGCACTGCCTACAAATGGCTCAGCAGGTTTGAAAATCTCGGTGCGCAAGGGTTGATCGATCAGTCTCGACGACCAAAGACGTCACCCAAACGCTGCGCTGAAGAGGTTGAGCAGCAGATTTTGACCATGAGTCAGGAGTACGCCGCTTGGGGCGCTCGCAAGCTCAAGCGCGTGTTGGAAGACGACGGCAAAGTGATGCCCTCTGTCAGCACCGTGCATGCGGTTTTACAGCGTCATTCGCGCGTTGATCCAAAGGCTGCCGAGATCAAACCGTTTATCCGGTTCGAGCACGAGGCGCCCAACGATCTTTGGCAGATCGACTTCAAGGGCCATATCAGCCTGAGCCACGGACGTTGCCATCCGCTGACGATACTGGACGATCACTCGCGGTTCTCACTGTGCATCGCTGCGTGCGCCAATGAGCAGCGCCGAACCGTCCAGGAGCAACTAATGCGGGCCTTTCGGCTCTACGGTCTGCCTCTGCGCATGACGATGGACAACGGTTCGCCATGGGGTGACCAGACCGGCGTTTATACCGCACTGGAGGTCTGGCTGATGAGCCAGGGCATCAAGGTCGGCCACTCCCGACCTTATCACCCGCAAACCCAGGGAAAGCTGGAGCGCTTCCACCGCAGTCTGAAAAGGGAAGTCCTACAAGGCCAACTCTTCATCGATCTGGACGATGCACAACGGGCGTTTGATATCTGGCGTGATATCTACAACCAGAAGCGTCCGCATCAAGCACTGAACATGCAGGTTCCTGCTACTCGCTACAGCAGCAGCTCACGGGAATACCAGGAGCAACCAGCGGCACCGGAGTACGACGATGGGGATGTGGTCAGGAAGGTTCAGGTAAAAGGAGAGATCTACTGGAGGAATCGTGAATACATGGTCGGAAAGGCTTTTTACGGAAGATCAGTAGCTATCCGGGAAACGACGGAGGACGGCATCCACGATGTCTACTGGAGTAGACATCGTATCGCCCGAATCGACTTGAACTTGCAGGTCGTGACGGCAGGTAAGAAGATCTAAAACCGTCCACCATGTCTCCGAACATGTGTCCACCATGTCTCCGGTACATACAC
>NZ_AHZM01000868.1:0-1294 GCF_000257605.1 Pseudomonas sp. R62 | reverse complement strand
AGGCCATTGCCTGGCTGCGCAGCCACTACAACGAAGCGTGTCGAATAGATGAACTCGTCGGTATCGCCGGCATGAGCCGTTCTTCGTTTCACACGCATTTCAAGGCGATCACCTCGATGAGCCCGCTGGAATTTCGTAACCAGTTGCGGCTACAGGAAGCACGCCGGCTGATGGTCACCGAAGCGGTCGATGCCGCAGAGGCGGGATATGCAGTCGGTTACGAAAGTCCCTCGCAGTTCAGTCGGGACTACGCCCGCTTGTTCGGTATGCCGCCGGCGAAGGACGCCTGGCGGCAGCGCACGGACATTTGTGGGATTTGAATCCAGCACTTTTCTTCGCGCAGAAAAAACGAGGCCGCATTTGCGGCCTCGTTTTCCATATGTTCCGGACTACTGTTTGACGCTCAGGTAATCGCCGGTCGTATTCAGCGAGATGGTCACGTCCTTGTTGCTGCGGTTACGCCAGAACCAGCCATGGGTGCCGTCGAATAACGCGGTGAATTCGCCTTTATTGCTTTTGACCTGCTTGCCCTTGTTATAGCTGTGGAAGTAACCCTTTTCACCGTTATAGGGCTCGCCGTGCGTGTCGTAGTTCACAAGGCCACCGACCGCCGTCCATTCGTAGCTGACAGTCTTGCCCTTCAGCATTTCCAGTTTGATTTCCGTACCTTCGCCAGGTTTGAGCGTTACGCTCATCTGATTGGTTTTCAGCGCCGTGGCGGGCGCGGTTACTGGCTTGGTAACAGGCTTCTCAATGGGTTGGACTTGTGCAACTTGCTGCGCTGGAGCTGGAGCAGAAGTTGGAGTCGGAGCTGGAGCTGGAGCGGTTGCTTGAGGCGTAGCGGCTTCCGCCAACGCTTCTTGAGCAAGGATGAGTTTCAGCTCGCCCATCTGGGTCAGCCCCAGTGTTCTACCTACACCTGTCGGATCAATGGCGTATTCAGACGGCATGACAACGGTCACCAAAAGGCCGGTAGCAACCAGTATCGCGATGACGGTCGAGCGCAGCAGTCTGCGGGTGCTGGGCAGTTCATTAACAGTTGGAAGCGGAGTATTGAACATGGTCAGAATTCCTTAGGCGGAGACAAACAGGCCGGTGATCTGGTAACCGATCAAGAGGAAACCGGCACTCATCATGGCGACGTTGGCGGTATACGCGTGGCGCCAGAAACTACCGGTGCGCCGCCAATACCCCATCAAAATGAGAATCGCGCTGAGGGCCAGCAATTGGCCGATCTCGACACCAACGTTGAAGGCGATCAGGTTCGGAATCAGGCCGTCTGGTGAGATCTCGT
>NZ_AHZM01000867.1:0-1358 GCF_000257605.1 Pseudomonas sp. R62 | reverse complement strand
AACTGTTCGCCCCCAGCCACAACAGCTCGATCGGCGAAGTGGTGCTGGCGGCCAATGCCGAGGGAAACATTGAACTCCTGGCCGTGTTGCAGGCCGAAGCTGCCGAAGCCGGTGATTTGCGTCTGGGCGCCCTCGAAGGCCCCGCGTTGCACGTGCTCGACCTGCCTTACGAACTGGATCGCGACCGCGAAATCCAGCGTTGATCGCAGCATTGTTGCAACACCCTAGAGAGTCCAAATGAGCGAACTGGCGGAAAAGGTCCAACAGGATTTGGTTGCGGCCATCGATAACGATGACCTGGTTCTGCCAACTTTGCCGGAAGTGGCCCTGCAGATTCGCAAGGCTGCCGAGGATCCGGAAATCAGCGTCAGCGACCTGAGCAAAGTTATCGGCCGCGACACCGCGCTGTCGGCGCGCCTGATCAAAGTGGTCAACAGTCCGCTGCTGCGCGCCGCGCAGGAAGTCACCGACCTGCACACCGCCATCACCCGTTTGGGCATCAACTACAGCAGCAACCTGGCGATCGGTCTGGTGATGGAGCAGATCTTCAATGCCCGCTCCGAAGTGGTCGAACAGAAAATGCGCGAAGTCTGGCGCAGCAGTCTGGAAATCGCTGGCGTCAGCTATGCGCTGTGTCGTCGTCACACTCAGCTCAAACCCGATCAGGCGGCACTCGGCGGACTGGTGCATCAGATTGGCGTGCTGCCGATCCTGACTTACGCCGAAGACCACAATGAACTGCTCTCGGATGCGGTCAGCCTGACCCATGTGATCGAGCAGATTCACCCATTGCTGGGCGAGAAATTGCTGCGGGTGTGGGAGTTTCCCGAGCGCCTGGTGCATTTGCCGTTGCTGTATCAAGACTTCAGCCGCGACTCGACGCGCATCGATTACGTCGATGTCGTGCAGGTAGCCAATCTGTATTGCCGCAAGGACACCGACCATCCGTTTGCGCGGATTGACCCGTTTAGCGTGCCGGCGTTCAGAAAGCTCGGGATTGATCCGGAGAACAAGCAGTTCTGCGCGGATCTGGAAGAATCGCGGTCGATGTTCTACTGACCTGTGGTGAGGGGATTTATCCCCGTTGGGTTGCGAAGCGACGCTGAACTCTGCGACCCGGTTTTTTCCAGACAGATTGTGATCGCTGAACTGCGACTGCTGCGCAGCCGAGCGGGGATAAATCCCCTCGCCACAAAAACCCCTGCCACAAAAGTATTACCCGGTAATAAAACTGACCCGCACCTTCAACCCTGCCTGCTCGCCATCATGCAAGGTGATCTGCGCCAGATGCGCGCGACAGATCTCGCCGACAATCGCCAAGCCCAGACCTGAACCGGCAACCTGCTGATTGCGCCGAT
>NZ_AHZM01000866.1:0-1380 GCF_000257605.1 Pseudomonas sp. R62 | reverse complement strand
GGGAACGATCAGGGTGAAAGTGGCTTATCATTAGCCCCCTATCGACGCTCACCCAAGGCTCTCCGGCATGCTGGCAATCTTTCTTGAAACCCTGAACATCACCGCGCCGGTGTTTGCCATGCTGTTTCTCGGTGTGCTGCTCAAGCGCATCGACTGGATCAACGACAACTTCATCCACACCGCCTCGTCGCTGGTGTTCAACGTGACCATGCCGGCGCTGCTGTTCCTCGGCATTCTCCACGCTGACCTGCACGCCGCGCTGCAACCTTCGCTCCTCATCTACTTTTCCCTTGCCACCCTGGTGAGTTTCGCCGTGGCCTGGGGCTGGGCGATTTTCAAATGTCCGCGGGAAGATCGCGGCATCTACACCCAGGGCGCGTTTCGCGGCAACAACGGCGTGATCGGCCTGGCACTCGCGGCAAGCATGTACGGCGATTACGGCATTTCCCTCGGGGCAATTCTCGCGGCGCTGGTGATCCTGTTCTACAACACGCTGTCGACCATCGTGCTGGCGGTGTACAGCCCGGTGATCAAGTCCGATCCGTGGAGCATCTGCAAAAGCGTGTTCAGCAACCCGCTGATCATCAGCGTGATTTCGGCAGCGCCGTTCGCCTATTTCAAGATCGGTTTGCCGGGCTGGCTGGAGACCTCCGGCCAGTATCTGGCGCAGACCACTTTGCCGCTGGCGCTGATTTGTATCGGCGGCACGTTGTCACTCGCAGCGTTACGCAAGAGCGGCAAGATGGCGCTCAGCTCCAGCCTGGTGAAGATGGTCGGTCTGCCGTTACTGGCAACCGTGGGCGCGTGGCTGTGGGGCTTTCGCGGGGCGGAACTGGGGATTCTGTTTCTCTACTTTGGCAGCCCGACGGCGGCGGCAAGTTTCGTCATGGCCCGGGCGGCGCAGGGCAATCATGAGCTGGCAGCGGCGATTATCGTGATGACCACGTTGATGGCGGCGATTACCACCAATGTCGGGATCTTTGTGTTGCAGTGGGGTGGGTGGATCTGACAAGGATTTGCGGTGTCTGCCAGGGCCTCTTCGCGAGCAGGCTCGCTCCCACAGGGAAACGCATCCCAAATGTGGGAGCGAGCCTGCTCGCGAAGGCGGTCACTGCGGTTTCTGGTAGCTGTCGATCACTTCCTGCGCCGCGCGAAACGCATCGATCGCCGCCGGCACGCCGGCATACACCGCGCAATGCAGCAGTGCTTCGCGAATCTCTTCCACCGTGCAGCCGTTGTTCAGCGCACCGCGCACATGGCCTTTCAACTCCTGCGGACACTTCAACGCGGTCAGCGCGGCGAGGGTGATCAGGCTGCGGGTTTTCAGCGGCAGCCCCTCACGATTCCACACCCCGCCCCAAGCGTGTTCATTGACGAAAT
>NZ_AHZM01000865.1:0-1421 GCF_000257605.1 Pseudomonas sp. R62 | reverse complement strand
GGAGATAAAAATGCCAACCACCGTGCGAATCGGCTGCGCCAGTGCTTTTTAGGGGCGACACTTCCACTGCTGCCGCCCAGCTTGTCTCCGGCGGAAACCTGGATTATCTGGTGTTCGATTATCTGGCCGAGATCACCATGTCGCTGATGGCCGGCGCGCGCCTGAAAGACCCGCAGGCCGGGTTCGCCGGAGACTTCATCGAAGTGCTGGCGCCGCTGCTGACGCAACTGGCCGAACAGAACATCCGCGTGATCAGCAATGCCGGTGGGGTCAATCCGCAGGCTTGCGCGGCGGCCCTGCAAGCAGCCTGCGACCAGGCTGGGGTCCAGCTGAAGATCGCCGTGTTGCTCGGCGACGACTTGCAAGGACAGCTCAAAAACCCCGCCGATATCCGCGAAATGTTCAGCTGCGCGCCGCTTCCGCGCATGTGCGTGTCGACCAACGCCTACCTCGGCGCGCCGGGGATTGTCGAAGCGCTGCGCCTGGGTGCCGACATTGTCATCACCGGCCGGGTGGTCGACAGCGCCGTGGTCAGCGCGGCGCTGGTCCACGAATTCGGCTGGTCGTGGCATGACTACGACAAACTCGCCCAGGCCGCGCTGGCCGGGCACATCATCGAATGCGGCGCGCAGTGCACCGGCGGTAATTTCACCGACTGGCGCGAGGTGCCGGATTACGAGCACATCGGTTTTCCGATCGTCGAGGTCAGCGCCGATGGCCAGTTCCTCGTCAGCAAACCCGAAGGCTCCGGCGGCCTGGTCACGCCGCTGACCGTCGGCGAGCAGATGCTCTACGAAATCGGCGATCCGCAGGCCTATCTGTTACCCGATGTGATCTGCGATTTCACTCAGGTCAAACTCCAGCAACAAGGCAAAAACGTCGTGCAGGTGCACGGTGCCAAAGGCCTGCCGCCCAGCGACAAATACAAGGTCAGCGCCACGTACCCGGACGGTTTTCGCTGCACCGCCAGTTGCCTGATGGCCGGCATCGACGCGGTGGACAAGGCGCGGCGGGTCAGTCAGGCGATCATCGACAAGACCGCCGAGATGTTCAGCCTGCGCGGCTGGGCGCCGTACAGCGAAACCCATGTCGAACTGCTCGGCAGCGAAGCCACCTACGGCCCACACGGCCAGCGCCGCGACAGCCGTGAAGTGGTGATCAAAATCGCCGTACGCCATCCTGACAAACGCGCGCTGGTGCTGTTTTCCAAAGAGATCGCCCAGGCCGCGACCGGTATGGCGCCCGGTCTGACCGGCATTGTCGGCGGACGTCCGACCGTGTACCCGGTCATCCGCCTGTTCTCATTTCTCATAGATAAAAATGCCTGCACGCTGCAAATCGACATGGCCGGTGAGCGCCATCCGTGCACCCTCCCCGACCCAGTGGCCCTCGACAGCGCAGATTTGCCCCTCGCCCATCAG
>NZ_AHZM01000864.1:0-1439 GCF_000257605.1 Pseudomonas sp. R62 | reverse complement strand
GGCAGCCCAGGCCCCTGCTGCGGGTAGCGAACCGGCTGATCCGGCCAAGGAAAAGCTGTATTACGATGCCGCTTTCGACCTGATCAAAGCCAAGGATTTCGACAAGGCCAGCCAGGCCTTCGCCGCTTTCCTGCGCAAATACCCCAACAGCCAGTACGCGGGCAACGCCCAGTACTGGTTGGGCGAAGTGAACCTGGCCAAGGGTGATCTGCAAGGTGCAGGTCAGGCCTTTGCCAAGGTTTCGCAGCTGTATCCCAAGCACAACAAAGTGCCGGACTCGCTGTACAAGCTGGCTGACGTAGAGCGCCGCCTCGGTCACACCGACAAGGTCAAAGGCATTCTGCAGCAGGTGGTGTCCCAATATCCGGGCACTTCCGCCGCGCAGCTGGCCCAGCGTGATTTACAGCGCATGTAAGCCTGTTCATCCGTGTTTTGAAGAAACCCGCGCTTGTCGCGGGTTTTTTCGTTAGAATTCACGCCCTTTTTCTGAAACACGCTTCTTGTGGTCTACGCGTTGGCGGGATTGCCTGAAGTGCCTGACGGAGGCGGACAGCCTGTTTAGCTGTTACGCCCGTGGCGACTATGCAAGACACATTGAGAATCACCGAAGTTTTCTACTCATTGCAGGGTGAAACTCGGACTGCAGGGCTGCCCACGGTTTTCGTGCGCCTGACCGGTTGCCCGTTGCGTTGCCAGTACTGCGATAGCGCGTATGCGTTCAGCGGCGGCACCGTCCGCACCCTCGACGACATCCTTGAGCAAGTGGCCGGATATCGTCCGCGCTACGTTTGTGTCACCGGCGGTGAGCCGTTGGCTCAGCCGAATGCCATTCCTTTGCTTGAGCGGTTGTGTGATGCCGGCTACGAGGTGTCGCTGGAAACCAGCGGCGCCCTAGACGTATCCGCTGTCGATCCGCGTGTCAGTCGCGTCGTCGATCTGAAAACGCCGGGCTCGAAAGAAGCCCACCGAAACCGTTACGAGAACATCGAACTGCTGACCCGCAACGATCAGGTGAAGTTTGTCATCTGCTCGCGGGAAGACTACGACTGGGCGGTCTCCAAGCTGATCCAGTACGGTCTCGACCAGCGCGCCGGCGAAGTACTGTTTTCGCCGAGTCACCACGACCTGAATGCTCGGGAACTGGCGGACTGGGTAGTGGCGGACAACCTGCCGGTACGCCTGCAATTGCAGCTGCATAAATATCTTTGGAACGACGAGCCGGGGCGCTGAGATGACTGAACAACTGAACACCACTGAAAAACGTGCAGTCATTTTGCTGTCCGGCGGCCTCGACTCGGCCACCGTCGTGGCGATGGCACGCGCCGAAGGCTACGCCTGCTACACCATGAGCTTCGATTACGGCCAGCGCTCGCACGCCGAATTGCACGCTGCCGCCCGCGTTGCTCGCGACCTGGGTGTGGTCGAGCACAAGGTCATCG
>NZ_AHZM01000863.1:0-1443 GCF_000257605.1 Pseudomonas sp. R62 | reverse complement strand
ATGCATTGGGTCAGGCAATGAAGATGTTGAATGTGCCGCAGTCTTCGCGAGCAGGCTCGCTCCCACACTGGATTTTGCATGTCGCCGGGATTTGGCACACGCCGTGAAAACCTGTGGGAGCGAGCTTGCTCGCGAATGCATTGGGTCAGGCAATGAAGATGTTGAATGTGCCGCCCTCTTCGCGAGCAAGCTCGCTCCCACACTGGATTTTGCGTGTCGCCGGGATTTGGCACACGCCGCGAAAACCTGTGGGAGCGAGCTTGCTCGCGAATGCATCCGGTCAGGTGATGAAAATATTGAATGTGCCGCCGCCATCGCGAGCAGGCTCACTCCCACAGGAACCAGCGGCGAGGCTCAGACTTGCAACAACTGCCGGGTCATCGCCATCGAGGTTTCCAGCGACTGTCCGGTGCGCTGCAATTTGTTCAGCAAACTGGCGCCGAGCCAGAGCTGATACAGCGTCTCCGCCAACTTGCGCGCATCGCCCTCCGGCAGGCTTTTGTCGGTCTGGCCTTGTTCGATGCATTCGGTGATGCGCGCGACGATGCGTTCGGCGCCGTCGCGCAGGGTCAGGCGCATTGATTCGGACAGGTCGGCGACTTCGGCGCTGAGTTTCACCACCAGGCATTCATCGCCATGGCCTTCGAGGGTGCAGCGGTTCTGCCAGCCCTGCCAGTAATCCATCAAACGCTCGAAGGCCGTCAGCCCAGGCAATGTCAGGCGGCGCTCCATGTCGGCGAGGTAGTCGACGAAGTAATCCTCGAGCAGCGCCTGGCCGTACAACTCCTTGGATTTGAAGTAGTGATAGAACGAGCCCTTGGGCACGCCGGCGGTCTGCAGGATCTCGTTGAGGCCGACGCTGGTGAAGCCCTTCTCGGCCATCATCCGGTGGCCGGTGTCGAGCAAGTGTTGGCGGGTGTCGTCAAAGGTCGGCTTCATGGTGCGCAAAATTCCAGACAATAGACCAGTCGTATAGTTTTCAGGACCGGGAGTTTGCCATAACCGACGGGCAAAAACATTTTCTGAAAAAATTACTAGACGACTGGTCTAATTGGAAACTATGCTGCGCCCCGACACACAAATTCATGCGGCACCGACAACAAGCGAATCCCTCGCCTTCTGCCGATGCCAGACCAACCCAAGGGTGCTCTATGAAAATCTTGATGGTTCTGACTTCCCACGATCAACTCGGCAACACTGGCAAGAAAACCGGCTTCTGGCTGGAAGAGTTCGCCGCGCCCTACTTTGCCTTCAAGGACGCCGGCGCCGACGTCACCCTGGTATCGCCTGCCGGCGGCCAGCCTCCGCTCGATCCGAAAAGCGATGAGCCAAGCGCGCAGACTGCCGAGACCGATCGCTTCCGCGCCGATCCAGCGGCGCAACAAGCGTTGGCCAGCACCGGTCGTCTGGCTGATGTGAAGGCCGAAGATTTCGACGCAGTGT
>NZ_AHZM01000862.1:0-1445 GCF_000257605.1 Pseudomonas sp. R62 | reverse complement strand
GGCTGTGCGCGGTTGCTGGTGAGCGGGCGCGGGATGCGTACCTGATCCCGACCGCGTCGCTTTC
The DNA here is from genome assembly GCF_000257605.1 of Pseudomonas sp. R62. NCBI lineage: Bacteria > Pseudomonadati > Pseudomonadota > Gammaproteobacteria > Pseudomonadales > Pseudomonadaceae > Pseudomonas > Pseudomonas sp. R62. The sequence goes on along the minus strand of NZ_AHZM01000862.1, from coordinate 1,381 downwards.
TTCGCGAGCAGGCTCGCTCCCACATTGGAATGATGTTCTCTGTGGGAGCGAGCCTGCTCGCGAAGGGGCCAGCCCAGACACAACAAAAAACGGCCTCCCATAGCGGAGGCCGTTTTGCATTCACTTCTGCCGACTTTTCTTGCGCCGCCGCCATTGCCGCGCTACCCACCAGCGCCAGTACAGCATCACCAGAAAGTACGCGAGAACGCCGAGCACCAGACCGACAACCACCGAGCCCAACAAAAACGGCTGCCACAATGTCGACAGCTCACCGCTGATCCATTCCCAGGTCAGCTCGTCCGGCAGATGCCGCGCCGGCACATCCATCAGGAACGCCCCGGCCTGGTAGGTGCAGAAAAACACCGCCGGCATGGTGATCGGATTGGTCAGCCAGACCAGACTCACCGCGATCGGCATATTGCCGCGCACCATCACCGCCAATGCCGCCGCCACCAGCATCTGCGCAGGTATCGGCAGGAATGCCGCAAACAGGCCGACCGCCATCGCCCGGGCGACCGAGTGGCGGTTGAGATGCCAGAGGTTCGGGTCATGCAGCAACGTGCCGAGAAAGCGTAAGGATTTGTGTTCCCTGATGCTCGTCGGGTCGGGCATGTAACGTTTGAATAAGCGCCGGGGCATAAGGCTTCTCGGTCGGTTAAGGCGGCAAGTATGTCTGGATTCTACGAACCGCCCATTCAGACTTTGTGACAATTGTTGACGACGGTGGTGCCGCACACCCGCTATGCCTAAGGAGGGGACTCTCAAGGACGGGCATATGCGCACAGGGATGATGGCGCTGGCAGTCGGTCTGCTGGCCCCGGTTTTTTTGCCGGCCTTGCCGCCGGTCGGCTTGCTGGTAGTGCTGCCAGTGGTGGCGCTGATGCTGCTGCCGTTTCGCAGCTATCCATTGGCTTTTTTGCTGTTTGGTTTCACGTGGGCTTGTTTCAGTGCGCAGTGGGCGCTGACTGACCGCTTGCCACCGGGTCTTGACGGCGAAACCCGTTGGCTTGAAGGGCGGGTGGTCGGCTTGCCGCAACACAACGATGGCGTGGTGCGTTTCGAGCTGGCTGATGCGCGTTCACGCCACGAAAAGCTGCCATCGCTGCTGCGCCTGGCCTGGTACGCCGGGCCGGCGGTGAATAGTGGTGAGCGTTGGCGTCTGGCGGTGAAATTGAAGCGCCCGGGTGGCTTGCTCAACCCGGACGCTTTCGATTACGAGGCCTGGCTGCTGGCGCAACGGATCGGGGCGACCGGCACGATCAAGGATGGCCAGCGCCTGGCTGAGGCCCGGTATGCATGGCGCGACGGCGTTCGCCAGCGCCTGCTGGCGGCCGATGCGCAAGGACGAGAGGGCGCGCTGGCGGCGCTGGTGCTTGGTGAC
>NZ_AHZM01000861.1:0-1451 GCF_000257605.1 Pseudomonas sp. R62 | reverse complement strand
CGAGGGTTTTCGCCAGATCGCGCACGCCCCAGTTGATCTGTTGGATCGATGTCCACAAGGTCAATTGCTTGCCACTCCAGCGGGCAATGGTTGCGTGCGGTTCCATCATCGCGTGGGCCTGGTCAGGCGTGCTGTAGTGCTGATCGATTTGCACGGGCGCAGCGTTGAAGGCGCCTTCAAAGTCACCGACGCTGGTCTGCGGCGGCGGGCCGAAGCCGGCCGGTGGCGGTGGGGTTGCGGAGTCTTTCGCAGCCGCCAGATCGAAGGAACCTGGTTCGGCCACGTAGCGGATGTCGAGCAAGCCGGCGGCCGCGCGGGCCTGTTCAAAAGTGTCTGCGACGACAATTGCCACGGCCTGGTGATAGTGATCGACCTGCGGCCCGGCCAAGGCCCTGGCTACGTAAAACTCGCCTTTGGCCAATGGCCCGGCGTTTTCGTAAGTGACGATGGCAATCACCCCGGACGCCTCCCGCGCTTGCGTCCAATCGATCGAGGCAATGCGCCCCTTGCCGATCCCGGCGCCGACGATATAGCCATAGGCGGCGTCCGGCACCGCTGCGTTTTGCTCGTAGGCGTAGGGGGCGGTGCCGGTGGTTTTCAGCTTGCCGTCGATGCGGTCGGCAGGTTGGCCGATGACGTTCAGCTGGTCGATCGGATTGGAGCCGGCCGGGGTGTCGAATTTCATCTGCAAATTCCTTTCAGACAGGCTGGCGGCGCCCACGTAGCGCGGCGCAGCCATCGATTGACGTCGGATCTCTACGAGCCTAGGCCATCGACGCGCTGCTGATAATGCGCGGTTTCAGGATGGAATGATGAATCCCGCTCACCAATCCTGATCAACATGACAAATAAGAATACGTTTCAATTACTAATGCGACCGTATACCATGCGCGGCGTTTTCACTGGCGGTTTTGCCCTTCGTTCTGGCCTATTCGTAAAGGTTTTCACCTCATGCGTCGAACTCTGCTTTCCATTTGTGTGCTGCAGGCGTTGTCTTCTTCCTCGTGGGCTGAGTCAGCCGAACCGACTTCTTCAGCCCTTGAGCTGGAAGCCACCGACGTGGTCGGCACGGCGGATTACGAAAGGGCAGACGGCCCGGTGCAAGGCTATCGCGCGACGCGTTCGGCCAGCGCCACGCGCACCGACACTTCGATTCATGAAACCCCGCAGTCAATCAGCGTGGTGACCAAGGATGCCGTCGAAGACCTCGGCGCGACGCGTTTGCAGGATGCGCTGGATTACGCTGGCGGCATCGGACGGGCGAACAATTTCGGTGGGCAGGGCCTGACCACGTTCACCGTGCGCGGCTTCACCACGGGTGAGTTCTACCGCAACGGTTTCCCGATCAACCGTGGCTACCCGAACATGCCCGACGCCAATACCATCGAGCGTCTGGAAGTGCTGCGCGGCCCCGCGACCATGCTCTATGGCCGTGGCGATCCCGGCGGTAC
>NZ_AHZM01000860.1:0-1471 GCF_000257605.1 Pseudomonas sp. R62 | reverse complement strand
GGTCATCGCCCACCAGCGGGCGGAACAGGCGCATCTCTTTTTTCACCAGCGCGGTTTTCTCGCGATGCGGGAACATCGGGTCGAGGTAGATCACCTGCGGCGGTTCCCCTTCCCAACTGCGCATCACTTCGATGGAGTTTCCCTTGAGCAGTTTCATCCGCGCAACGATTGGCGCTACATCGAAATCTTCCGCCGCCCGCGCCAAGCCATCCTCAAGCAGTGCGCCGATCAGCGGCTGGCGCTCGATCAGGCTCATTTCACAACCGAGACTGGCCAGCACAAACGCGTCCTTGCCCAGCCCCGCCGTGGCATCTAGGACGCGCGGGCGCACGCCTTGGGCGATGCCGACCGCTTTAGCAATCATCTGCCCGCTGCCGCCGCCATACAAACGACGATGCGCCGCGCCGCCTTCGACGAAGTCGACCCGCACCGGTCCAGGCGCATCCGGGCCAAGCTGCTGCAACTGCAAACCCTGCTCGCCGACCTGCAAGGCGAACTCACCGTCGGCCTCGCCGAGCGGCAAGCCGAGACGTTCGGCCCAGTGCTCGGCTTGCGCTTGAAACGTCGGGGCGAGGGCCTGGACATGGATGCGGCAGGCCGCGGGTGACTCGATCATGAAAAAACGCTCAAAAAAGTTAAGGATCGACAAAAACCGCCGATAAACCATTCAACGCGCATTTTGCCAGAGCTGAGCGTCAACCGAAAAAAATGTCAGGCATTCTTCCCACATCGATTGGCTACGTTTCGCCCCATGGCGACTTCAGCCGTCATAACACTCAAGCACTGAGCGGCGTCAGTCACCTGTGGCAGGATTTCTTTGCCCAGGCCCTGGCCGAACAGACGAGTGAAGTGGTGCCTGCCTGTGGCACGTTTCCACCGGTTGACCTGAACAGCCCGGAAGAACCAACCGTTGGCAGCGAGTTGCACGCGCACATCGTCAGCCAGCGTGAGTGCGACGTGGTCGAAACCCAGGTTCGCCCGCCAGAGCCACTGTTCCTGCCGATCGCCGAGTTCGAAATGGAGCTGCTGGACAAGCCGTTCCCACCGTTCCCGCCAGAAGAACTTAAAGCCCAGCAAGAGCAACAGGATTTCGACAGCAGTTGGGTACGCCCGATTGTGATCAACAATGGCCAGCCACTGCCGGAGCCAGGCCCTGCTCCGCAGAAACGTCCGCTGTACCTGCCGATTGCCGAGTTCGACCTGGACTTGCTGCAGAAGCCTTACCCGCCGTTCCCGCCGGAAGAAATCGTCGAGCAACAGAAAGCCCTGGACTTCGATAATGGCTGGGCTCGCCCGATCGTTCTGCAGAACCTGCGCCTCGCCGCCTGATCCTCAGCGACACACGCTCCAGCGCCCGACATCGACATGAAAGTGATTGCGATGAGCGGCATTGTAGTCCGGACTCAACACCACACTGAATGACTCGCAGGCGCCGTCACGCAGCTGGCGCAGAAACTCTGCGTCCTGGTTC
>NZ_AHZM01000859.1:0-1479 GCF_000257605.1 Pseudomonas sp. R62 | reverse complement strand
ACACCAATGTCGGCAAGACCTCGCTGCTGCGCACGCTGACCCGCGATGTCGGCTTCGGCGAAGTCTCGCATCGGCCGAGCACCACCCGGCATGTCGAAGGCGCGCGGTTGTCGGTGGATGGCGAGCCGTTGCTCGATCTGTACGACACGCCGGGGCTGGAAGATGCCATCGCCCTGCTGGATTTTCTCGAACGTCTGGAGCGCCCCGGCGAACGCCTCGACGGCCCGGCACGGCTGGCACGGTTTCTCGACGGCAGCGAGGCGCGCCAGCGTTTCGAACAGGAAGCCAAGGTACTGCGACAACTGCTGGCCTCCGATGCTGGTCTGTATGTGATCGACGCCCGTGAACCGGTGCTGGCCAAGTACCGCGACGAACTGGAAGTGCTCGCCAGTTGCGGCAAACCGCTGCTGCCGGTGCTGAATTTCGTCAGCAGCGCCAACCATCGCGAACCCGATTGGCGCGAGGCGCTAGCGCGGTTGGGGCTGCATGCGCTGGTACGTTTCGACAGCGTCGCACCGCCCGAAGATGGCGAGCGGCGCTTGTACGAGAGCCTCGCCCTGCTATTGGAAAACGCCCGGCCGCAACTGGAGCGGTTGATCGCCGACCAGCAGGCGCAGCGCCTCGCCCGTCAGCAAAGCGCCGCACGCCTGATTGCCGAATTGCTGATCGACTGCGCTGCGTGCCGGCGCAGTGTGGTCAGCGAAGCCGAGCAGGAACAGCAGGCGATCAGCGAGCTGCGCAAAGCCGTACGCCAGCGTGAGCAGAAGTGCGTTGAGGCGTTGCTCAAGCTCTACGCGTTTCGCCCGCAGGACGCGGCGGCCAGTGACTTGCCGTTGCTCGACGGGCGCTGGGGCGATGACCTGTTCAACCCGGAAACCCTGAAGCAACTGGGCGTGCGCGTCGGCGGTGGCATTGCTGCCGGTGCAGCGGCCGGGGCTGGTGTGGATTTGCTGGTCGGCGGGATTACCCTCGGCGCGGCGGCGTTGGCCGGTGCGATCGCCGGCGGTGCGCTGCAAACCGCGCGCAGTTATGGCAGTCGCCTGCTCGGCAAGATCAAAGGCCAGCGGGAATTGACAGTGGATGACGCCGTGCTGCGCCTTCTGGCGCTGCGCCAGCGCCAGTTGCTGCTGGCACTCGATCAGCGCGGGCATGCGGCGATGGACAGCATTCAGGTGGCCACGCCTGTGGATAAAACCTGGCGCGAAGGCAAGTTGCCGGAAGCGCTGAACAAGGCGCGCGCGCATCCGCAGTGGTCGTCGCTCAATCCGCAGGCGAAGTTGAATCAGGCGGAAAGGCAGGAGCAGGTTGAGGCGTTGGTTGATCGGGTGCTTGAGCTTTAGATCGCTACCCCCTCACCCCAGCCCTCTCCCGGAGGGAGAGGGGGCCGACTGTGTTGCTCTTGGGTCATACACCGACCTGAGATATCCAGTCGAACTCAGGTTTGAAAAGCACGGAGATCAGCTCCCTCTCCCTCCGGGA
>NZ_AHZM01000858.1:0-1480 GCF_000257605.1 Pseudomonas sp. R62 | reverse complement strand
ATTGCTCAGGCGGAAGGGCGGGCGAAGGACGGCGACGACCGCACCGAGTCGGCGATCCTCAAGATGTTCCACATGAGCCGCAAGGACGAGCCGTTTGGCGAAGTGATCCGCTCGCTCAACGTGACGCCGGTGTCGATCAGCTATGAGTACGACCCGTGTGACCAGGCCAAGGCCCGCGAACTCTACATCCGCGCCACCACCGGCACCTACGCCAAGGCGCCGGGCGAGGATGACGTGAGCATTGCCAAGGGCATCACCGGCTACAAGGGCCGGGTCCACGTGAACTTTGCCGCGCCGATCACCGAAGTGTTCGAGGACACCAAGCAATTGGCGATCGAGATGGACAAGCAGATTCTCGGCGGCTACCGGTTGTTCCCGGTGCATTACCTGGCGTACGCGCAGTGGGCGGATGCCGATCCGCAACTGAATGTGCCGAAGGCGGCCGAGGTGTTCCCGGCTGACGAACTGGCCAAGGCGCAGGATGAATGGCAAAGCCGACTGGATGCGTGCCCCGCTGAGCATCGCCCGTATCTGGTGCTGCAATATGCGACGCCGGTGCGTAATCAGTATCGGGTCAAGGCTGGGTTGCCGCTGTAAAGCAACAGCAAGATCAAAAGATCGCAGCCTTCGGCAGCTCCTACATGGGAATGATGTACATCCTGTAGGAGCTGCCGAAGGCTGCGATCTTTTGCTTTTAAAAGCGGGTGCTGATCCAGGAGACGATCAAAGCCAGGCCCAGGCAAGCAAAACCAAAACGATAGAAAAACCGGTTCATGCGCAACGTCGCCCAATCGAGCATCGGCTCGGCATTGGGCTGCGCCTGGCGCTGTGCCGCCAGACTGGCCTGGGCGCGCTGCTCTCGGCGGCGGGTCGCGTGCAGCAGCCAGCTGCCCGGAAAGGCCAGGAGCAAGGCCAGCAGGTTGATCAACTTGGCGGGATGGGCGGTAAACAGCGTCATCAAGTGCAGCGACATCACAGACCTCGAACTTAACCGGTGTGGCAGACGCCAGACCGACGACCGCGGCGCGGATTCTACCCAAACCCTGACGCCCTGCCCCAGCCTTTGCGACAAATAACATGACAATCGACCGATGGCTGTCCTGTGTCATGGCATCGTCACGTGGATGCTTCACCCTGCGCGCCTCGAAACCCGAATGGAATGCGACATGCTGCACGCGGAAAACCAGGATCGCCTGTACCTCATTACTCCTTACGACGACCAGCAAAGCTTGGTCGGCAGCCTCGCCTTCAACGTGCAGGACCGGCACTGGCTAGTGTATTGCGCGCTGGGCGGGCATCAGCATGCGGACTTGCCCGAGACCGATTTGCTGACCGGAGTGAGCGTGCTCGATTTCTATTCTCAGGCTGCCTGAACGTCAAAAGCACCCTCACCCTAGCCCTCTCCCAGAGGGAGAGGGGACTGACCGAGGTGTTTGCGGTAGATACGCCGACTTGAGATACCGCGCCGAACTCAGGTTTT
>NZ_AHZM01000857.1:0-1489 GCF_000257605.1 Pseudomonas sp. R62 | reverse complement strand
CCTCGACCAACCGCTGCGGTTTCAGGGGCAGTATTTCGATGCGGAAAGCGGACTGCATTACAACCGCCATCGGTATTACGACCCGAGGCTAGGGCGGTATCTGACGCCGGACCCGGTGAAGCTCGCGGGTGGGTTGAATCAGTACCAGTACGTGCCGAATCCGACGGGGTGGGTGGATCCGTTGGGGTTGAACGGATGCCCGCCAGATGGAGACGGAAAAGGGAATCCAACGGCACCATGCGGGAATGCAAAGGTTGATACCAGAGAGCCGTCAGCACCAGAAATTCCGTGGTCGAACAGCTCCACCAAACGAGCGTCAGAAGCACTGGATAGAGGCGCGACATCTGTTACCGTCAATACCAGGGCTGAGGCTGAAGAGTTGTTCTTGGGGAAATATGCCGGACAAGGGTACAGAAATGCTGAAGAGTTCAATTCAGCAACTGCGAAAACGCATTTTAGAAAAGTTAAAAGCCCCGAAAAATATTACCATTGGGATGACACTCCAATGTCAGATATTAAAACAAGAAAGGTCACAATGGCGAATCATGACCCAAGTGATCCGCATGGCACTAATCCACATCTGCAACTGCATCCAGTCAAAGGTGAAGTGATTAGGATCTATTGGCCGAATCAATTCGGAGAGCAAAAATGAGCAGCCACAAAGTGATTTCTAGAAAAGTATGGTGGGGGCTGGAAGCTAGAAATTACACAGAGATAGCCCAAGAGATGCCTTCGCATGATCGTTCGCTTCGGAAATGGGCTGCCATTTATGCTGTGTATCACTTGAATTTTATGGATAGGCACCCAGGAGAATGCTATTACGACTTCCTTGAGGATTCCAAGAGCTCTAAGTTCGTCTTCATTGAGTTCACCGTGCCAGTTCATATTTTGGAAACCAGAGATAGTTTTGGTGCTAGGGATACCACAATTACAAAACTGAAAAAAATGGAGACGGAGGACGAAATATATGCCTTTCTTGAATTGAATGGGATCAATCCAGAGTTGTTCGTTCCCCCTTGGGCTTGCGACTATCCGATAGATTGAGAATTAGTCGTGACTACTTACTACCCTTCCGAGTCTTGAAAGAGCGGCATGTGATCGCTAGATTATGATTGTGAACTACATGGAGTTTATGATGCGCTACTGTGCTGGGGTTTAACCAACTAGCTGTGATGTCTGGGCCGGAGGCGCTGCAGCATCGAGCAAATACACACTAAACCCCACAACCCCCTTCGCATGATGCTTAGCCTGCGAAGCCATCTCCGCAAGCTGGCTGGCATCAAGCGCTGCACAAGCCTCAGGTCGCAAATGCACTACCCCAATCGATAACGACAACAACGCAAACTCCTGCCGCACACCCTGGCGATTCGGCGCAATAAAACATCCCGCCTCAAGGTGTTCAGGCCGATAGAAGCGGCGGCATTGGCTTTGGAAGTCGTCGAGCAGTTGGTTGAGGCGTTTGCGCCAGTCTTCGGGGCCGAGGACGAGG
>NZ_AHZM01000856.1:0-1497 GCF_000257605.1 Pseudomonas sp. R62 | reverse complement strand
CCGGCGCACCCGGCCAACAGGGCCGCCGCCAGCACTACCATCAGCATTCGCATTGCATTTGCTCATCGAGAAAAAAGCGGACTGTAGCACTGCGACGCGGCAAATCGTTCTGCTTTACTGTTTTTATGCGCGACATGCGCAAGCAGGTGCGGCACCCTATGGTCATCAGTCACACAAGGAAATTACATGGCGCCTAGCGACCAGCGACATGAACAGGCTTTGAAACTGTTTCTCGATGCGCGACCCGAACTACGTGAAACCCTCGACCATCTCAACCCGCTGCTGGCTCAGGCCAAGGGCGAAACCCAGGCGCAGTATCGCGAAGAACGCTTGCATGAGGCGTTTGAGGAAGAAGCGGAGAGACAGAGGTTGTTCGCCTGGGAGCTGACGTTGCAGCTGACCGCTGCTTCGCCCGAGGAATATCAGGCGCAACGGCTGGAAGTGCATCGGGAAGTGGCGGAAATGGCGGGGATGGGCTGGATCGAGTATTGCGATCTTTACGGCATCACCCCGTAATCCAGCCGCCGCAAATCTCCCGTGGGAGCGAGCCTGCTCGCGAAGGCGGTGTGACTGCCGAAACTGATCTCGAACGAGATGACGCTTTCGCGAGCAGGCTCCCACCGTGAACCGCGTATTACCAGATTTCGCGGCACGCGCAATAAAGCTTTATCATGGCCGCAGTTTCGCTGATCGAGTCCATCATGAAGTTCGCCATCGCGCTGTTTTCCGCCGCCCATGCGCCCTCCTCGCGCCGTGCCTTGCTGTTTGCCCAGGCCGCGCTGGCCGGCGGCCATGAGATTGTTCGGCTGTTCTTCTATCAGGACGGCGTGTTCAACGCCTCCGATGCGGTGGTGACGCCGCAGGATGAACTGGACTTGCCCAAGCAATGGCGCGCCTTTATCAACGAAAAGCAACTCGACGGCGTGGTCTGCATCGCCGCCGCTTTGCGCCGTGGTGTGTTGAACGAAGAAGAAGCCAAGCGTTACCAGCGTGAAGCGATTTCGCTCAGCGCGCCGTGGGAATTGTCCGGTCTGGGTCAATTGCACGACGCCGTGCAGGACGCTGATCGGCTCATCTGTTTCGGAGGCGCTTGAACATGGCCAAATCGCTGTTGATCATCAGCCGACAATCGCCGTGGTCCGGCCCCGGTGCGCGGGAAGCGCTGGATATCGTGCTCGCCGGTGGCGCCTTCGATCTGCCGATCGGTTTGCTGTTTCTCGATGACGGCGTGCTGCAATTGGCCGCCGGGCAGAACGCCAAGGCCGTGCAGCAGAAAGACCTCAGCGCCAATCTGCAGGCGCTGCCGATGTTTGGTGTCGAAGAGCTGTTCTATTGCGCCGAAAGCGCCAATGCTCGCGGTCTTGGCAACCTGTCGCTGGACGAAGCGCAGCCACTCGCCGCTGATCAAATCACCGCCCTTATTGACCGCTACGATCAGGTGATCACCCTCTGATGTCGACTTTGCATGTGTTGTCTCATTCCCCGTTCGGCGACGAT
>NZ_AHZM01000855.1:0-1512 GCF_000257605.1 Pseudomonas sp. R62 | reverse complement strand
GCAATGGCTGGCTCTTGAGCCACACCGCGTGCACCGGCAGCACCAGGCCATTTTCGATGTTGCGAAAATTCAGCCTTTTCAAACGTTCCGTGTCCAGCCACGGCTGCACCACCGACAGCGGAAAATTACCCCAACCCAACCCCGCTTCGACCATCTCCATTGCCGTCTCGAGATTGTCCGTACGCCAGTAAGACTCAGCCACCAACGGCCGCGTCTCGCTGATCGGCAAGTCACGGCTGGCGACGATGATCTGCCGCACCTGCACCAGATCTTCAAGAAACACATCCCGCCCCTGCAACAACGGGCTGTCCGCCGCCAGCGTGGCGATCATCCGTTCGCTGCCGACAAACTGGAACCGCTCCAGCGCATTCACGCTCAAACCGGCGAACGCCAGGCACACCCTGACCCGGCCACTGTGCAACATCGCCAGCACATCATCCTGCGGCGCAGTCTGCACTTCGATGTCGAGCAACGGATGCCGCTCGGCAATCACCTTGATCGCTGCCAGCAAGCGCCGCCGATCAACGTCCGCAACCACGCCGATCGACAACCTGCTTTCCAGTCCCAACGACAGCTCCACCGCGTGCACTTGCAGCTGCTTGAGCTGCTCGGCGATCAGTCGCGCGTGGGGCACCAGCGACTGCGCCATCGCCGTGGGTTGCGGCTCGCGATGGCTGCGGTCGAACAACGGGTAACCGAGTTCCGCTTCAAGATTGGCAATGCCCATGCTCACCGCGGAGGGCACCTTGCCCAACTGCCGCGCGGCAGCGGAGAACGAGCCGCGTTCGATCACCGCGAGAAACAATTCGATGCTGTCGCTGCTGAAATTCAAATGCCTCACCTATCAATAAAACTGAAAGCTTCCGACTTTTTCTGTCAGGTCTATTGAAGCTATCTTTCGCCGCCTTCGCCAGCCCTGCTGGCCAACATTCGGCAAGAAAGAGGCAAATCTGCATGCAAGGCGTGAAACGCAAACTGGTCTACGTGTCGCTCTACGAAGTGATCGGCATGACCTTCTCGGCACTTGGTCTGGCACTGTTATCGGGCACATCGCCGGGCAGCACCGGGCCGCTGGCGGTGATCATCACCAGCATCGCCGTGACCTGGAATTTCATTTACACCTCGTTGTTCGAGCGCTGGGAAAGTCGCCAGGTCTCGCGCACCCGTACGGTCAAACGACGTATCGCCCACGCCGTCGGCTTTCAACTGACGCTGATCGTGTTTCTGATTCCGTTGATCGCGTGGTGGATGAACATCAGTCTGGTGCAGGCGTTCCTGCTGGATCTGGCACTGATCATTTTCATCCCGTGCTACACCTTCGTGTTCAACTGGCTGTTCGACCGGATCTTCGGCCTGCCGAGCTCGGCGTTGCCGGATTCTGCCGCTGCGACATAAATCGCTAATTCGTAAGCAGATATTGCGAGAAATCAGCGGTTCAACCTGTTAAACCGCCGACATTCACAATCCGCAAACACCGATAGCAGGCTAAGCTTTTCCATCAATAAAAAATGG
>NZ_AHZM01000854.1:0-1546 GCF_000257605.1 Pseudomonas sp. R62 | reverse complement strand
GCGGCATCACGCCGTCGTCCGCTGCAACCACGAGGATCACGATGTCGGTCGCCTTGGCACCACGGGCACGCATTGCGGTAAACGCAGCGTGACCAGGGGTGTCGAGGAAAGTGACCATGCCGCGATCAGTCTCAACGTGGTATGCACCGATGTGCTGGGTGATACCGCCGGCTTCGCCAGCAGCTACCTTGGCACGACGGATGTAGTCGAGCAGGGAAGTCTTACCGTGGTCAACGTGACCCATTACGGTCACGACTGGTGCACGGGAGAACGACTCACCTTCAAACTTCAGGGACTCGGCAAGGGAATCTTCCAGAGCGGTGTCGCTGACCAGGGTCACTTTGTGGCCCAGTTCTTCGGCTACCAGTTGAGCAGTTTCCTGATCAAGCACCTGGTTGATGGTCGCTGGGGTACCCAGTTTGAACATGAACTTGATGATTTCAGCCGCTTTGACCGACATCTGATTGGCCAGATCGCCAACCGTGATGGTCTCGCCGATCTGCACATCACGCACGACAGGGCCGGTCGGGCTCTGGAAACCGTGGGCGTTGCGCTTCTTCAGCTTGGCCTTGCCGCGACCACCACGACGGAAGCCATCGCTTTCTTCGTCGGTAGTGCGTGGCGCCACACGTGGCGCCGGGGCTTTTTCTTTGACCGATGCGCGATGCGGAGCGTTTTTGCGCTCGCCATCACCACCACCGCTGCGACGATTGTTGTCGTCGGCACGTGGCTTGTCCGGACGGCGCTGTTCGTTCTGCTTGTTGCGAACGTCAGCCGATGGAGCAGGAGCAGCAGCCACCGGTGCGCTTTCGCGAACAGGTTCGGCAGCGGCAGCCGGCGCCGCAACGGCGTCGCTGGCAGCGGTTTGCGCAGCAGCAGGCTGGCGACGCGCTTCTTCTTCGGCGCGTTGCTTGGCTTCTTCTTCAGCCTTCTGACGGGCAGCATTTTCTACTGCGCGACGCTCATCCAGTTCACGCTTGCGCTCGGCTTCGATTTCTTCCGGGCTGCGCTGTACGAAAACTTTCTTCTTGCGAACTTCAACGCTGATGCTCTTGCTACCAGCCACACGCAGGGTGCTGGTGGTTTTACGCTGCAGCGTGATCTTGCGTGGTTCTTCCACTTTCGCCTTGTGACTGCTCTTCAAGTGAGTCAGCAGGGATTGCTTCTCACTGTCAGTCACATTTTCGTCGGCGGCGGTGTGCGGCAGACCTGCCTCACGCATCTGCTGCAACAGGCGCTCTACCGGTGTTTTGACCTCATCGGCCAGTTGTTTCACCGTGACTTGCGTCATGCACTTCTCTCCTCAGGCCGCGCCTAATTACTCGAACCAGTGGGCTCGGGCGGCCATGATCAACTTGCCGGCACGATCATCGTCAATGCCGTCGATGTCGAGCAGGTCGTCAATAGACTGCTCGGCCAGGTCTTCGCGGGTAATTACGCCGCGCACCGCCAGTTCCATCGCCAAATCCTTGTCCATACCCTCAAGCGAGAGCAGGTCTTCGGCCGGATGGGCGTCTGCCAGCTTTTCCTCAGTAGCGATGGCTTT
>NZ_AHZM01000853.1:0-1598 GCF_000257605.1 Pseudomonas sp. R62 | reverse complement strand
CTAATGATCGGTTAGATCGATGTGTTGCGCGCCGCCCAGTACTGTTCTGCGGTTGCGAAGGCCTGTTCGCGATGCTGACCGAGACCGCGCAGGGCGAGGGCCATGGTCGCAATCAAGGCCATTTGCGGGTAACTGTCGACCACATCGCCACGCCACACGGCTTTCAAGTGCTCGATGTCCAGCGAGGCGGGTTTGACGTGGCGCTGCGCTGACAGCTGCGGCCATTCTTCGTCCCAGCTCTGACCGCCGCTGGTGCCATAAAGGTGGCTGGTGGCGTCGGGGTTGATCTCGATTTCACCGCCATCGCCCTTGACCACAATTGCCGTGTCGCCGAGCAAGCCGCTGGCATCGCGATGCACCGCCTGATAGCCCGGGTGGAAAATGCTTTGCAGGCCACAACGTGCGCCGAGCGGATTGAGAATCCGCGCCAGCGAGTGGATCGGCGACCGCAGGCCCAGGGTATTGCGCAGGTCGATCATCTTTTGCAACTGTGGCGCCCAGTCCACCAGCGGCATAAACGCCAGGCCGCCGTTGTCCAGTGCCGCGCCGACCTGCTGCCAATTGCGGCACAGGGGAATGTTCAGTTCGCCCAGCAGTTGTTCGCTGTACAGACGCCCGGCCGTGTGCGCGCCGCCGCCATGCATGAAGATGCGTACGCCGTTTTGCGCCAGGCACTTGGCCGCCAGCAGATACCACGGCAGGTGGCGTTTTTTGCCGGCGTAGGTCGGCCAGTCCAGGTCGACATTCAATGCGGGCGCGTGCAAGCGTGCGCGCAGGGCTTCGGTGAAACCGGCCATTTCCTCGGCACTTTCTTCCTTGTGCCGCAGCAACATCAGGAAGGCACCCAGTTGCGTATCTTCGACCTTGTCATCGAGCACCATGCCCATGGCCTCGCGGGCTTCCTCGCGCGTCAGGTCGCGGGCGCCGCGCTTGCCCTTGCCGAGAATGCGCACGAATTGCGCGAATGGATGCTCGGCAGGCGTTTCGAGGGTCAAAGCTGGAAAATCGTTCATAGGCAATTCGTCGGTTTGGGCAGGCCCGCCAGTTTCGCGGCGAGTTTGGCAGGGGTGCCTTTGAACAGTCGGTTCAGGTGCAGGCTGTTGCCTTTGTCCGCGCCGAGTTTCAACGCGGTGTACTTGATCAGCGGCCGCGTGGCCGGCGATAGCTGAAATTCGGCGTAGAAGCTACGCAGAAGCTCAAGGACTTCCCAGTGTTCGGGCGTCAACTCGATGTCTTCGGCGGCGGCGAGGGCGCTGGCGACTTCAGCCGACCAGTCGCTGAGGTCAACGAGAAAGCCGTCCTTGTCCAGTTCGATGGCGCGGGCGCCGACGGTCATTGAATTCATAGCCAGCTGTTGACCTTGGCGTGATGGATCGACAGTTCGACGAAGGCCGGGTAGTCAATGGCCTCGGCCCAGTCTGGAACCTCGATCGCACGCGCCTGTGCGTCCTCAACCAATACAAAAAGTTTGATTGGTCGCTCTTGCAGAGCAGCGAACGGCGCAGTGTCCGGTTGCATCGCATACACCGCATCGCCGGACAACAACACAGCGTCGGTGCTGCCGAGCAGGCGCAGACAACTGCTCAGACGATCGTCGC
>NZ_AHZM01000852.1:0-1614 GCF_000257605.1 Pseudomonas sp. R62 | reverse complement strand
GGCACCGGCCAGTTGCCAAAGTTCGAAGAGGATCTGTTCAAGATTGCCCGCGAAGGCGAAGCCGATCTGTACCTGATCCCGACTGCCGAAGTGTCGCTGACCAACATCGTTGCCGGCGAAATCGTCGATTCGAAACTGCTGCCGATCAAGTTCGTCGCCCATACCCCATGCTTCCGCAGCGAAGCCGGTGCGTCGGGCCGCGACACGCGTGGCATGATCCGCCAGCACCAGTTCGACAAAGTCGAAATGGTCCAGATCGTCGAGCCATCGCAATCGATGGAAGCGCTGGAAGGCCTGACCGCCAACGCCGAAAAGGTTCTGCAACTGCTCGGTCTGCCTTACCGCACCCTGGCGCTGTGCACCGGCGACATGGGCTTCAGCGCGGTCAAGACCTATGACCTGGAAGTGTGGATTCCGAGCCAGGACAAATACCGCGAAATCTCCTCGTGCTCCAACTGCGGCGACTTCCAGGCGCGGCGCATGCAGGCGCGTTTCCGCAACCCGGAAACTGGCAAGCCCGAGCTGGTGCACACCTTGAACGGTTCCGGCCTGGCGGTCGGTCGCACTCTGGTTGCCGTGCTGGAAAACTACCAGCAGGCCGACGGTTCTATCCGCGTACCGGACGTGCTCAAGCCGTACATGGGTGGCCTCGAGGTCATCGGCTAAATGAAATATCTGCCGCTGTTTCACAACCTGCGCGGCAGTCGTGTGTTGGTTGTCGGTGGGGGGGAAATTGCCTTGCGCAAATCCCGCCTGCTGGCCGATGCCGGTGCGCTGCTGCGGGTGGTCGCACCTGAAATCGAAACGCAACTGGCTGAACTGGTCGCTACCAGCGGCGGTGAATGCCTGTTGCGCGGTTACGCCGAAACGGATCTGGACGGTTGCGGGCTGATCATTGCCGCTACCGACGACGAAACGCTCAACGCGCAAGTCTCCACCGACGCCCACCGCCGTTGCGTGCCGGTCAACGTGGTCGATGCGCCGGCCTTGTGCAGCGTGATCTTCCCGGCGATCGTCGATCGCTCGCCGTTGATCATCGCCGTGTCCAGCGGCGGCGATGCGCCGGTACTGGCGCGTCTGATCCGCGCGAAAATCGAAACCTGGATTCCTTCCACTTACGGTCAGTTGGCTGGATTGGCTGCGCGTTTTCGCAATCAGGTGAAAAACCTGTTTCCGGATGTTCAGCAGCGTCGCGGCTTCTGGGAAGACGTTTTCCAAGGCCCGATTGCCGATCGTCAACTGGCCGGGCAGGGCGCTGAAGCCGAGCGCCTGTTGCAGGCCAAGGTCGATGGCGAGCCCATGGTCACCACTGGCGAGGTTTATCTGGTCGGTGCCGGCCCCGGTGATCCGGATCTGTTGACCTTCCGCGCGCTGCGTCTGATGCAGCAAGCCGATGTGGTGCTCTATGACCGTCTGGTGGCGCCGGCGATTCTCGAGTTGTGCCGTCGCGATGCCGAGCGGGTGTATGTCGGCAAGCGTCGCTCCGAACACGCCGTGCCGCAGGATCAGATCAACCAGCAACTGGTCGATCTGGCCAAGGCCGGCAAGCGTGTGGTGCGGTTGAAGGGTGGCGATCCGTTTATCTTCGGCCGCGGTGGCGAAGAGATCGAAGAG
>NZ_AHZM01000851.1:0-1615 GCF_000257605.1 Pseudomonas sp. R62 | reverse complement strand
TCGAGCACTTCGATGACTTTCTGGTACTGCACCGTCGCATCGCCACGCACGATCACCGTAAAATCCGGGCTTTGTGCTTTCTCGATGCGCAGGCGCTCTTCCAGCTCGGCCAAAGTGACCGGATAGGCATCGAGGAACACCTGGCCGCCGTCGTTGACCGAGATCGCCTTGGTCTTGGCTTCCGACAGCGACACCGACGCGCTGGCCTTGGGCAGGTTGATCTGGATCCCGGAGACCTGCGCGGTGGCAGTGAGGATGAACATCACCAGCACCACCATCAGCACATCGACCAACGGGGTGATGTTGATGCTGTCGACGGCGGCATCGTCATCATCGTCGTGGGAGGCATTTACGGACGCCATGGCAGTGCTCCTCAGGCCGGTACGGGGTGGTTGGCATGATGGCCGCGCTGGTGCGACGCCTCACTGAACTGGCTCTCGCCGTGCATCTCCGCCAGACGGGTGATGAACTCGTCGACGAACACACGCATGTCGGCGCTGACTTCCTTGTTGCGGGTGATCAGGCGGTTGTAGCCAAACAGCGCGGGGATCGCGACGAACAGGCCCATCGCCGTGGCCAACAGCGCGGCGGCCATGCCCGGCGCGATGGCATTGATATTCACGTCGCCGGCCATCGCCGTGCCGAGGAACACCACCATGATCCCCAGCACCGTGCCTAGCAGGCCGATATACGGACCGCCGGCGATGGCGTTGGACAGGGTCGAGAGTTTCGAACTCAGTTGCTGGTTCTCGCGGGTGCGCACGCCGTCCATCGAGCAGCGAATGGCCTCGATAGTCGCGGCAGAGACCGAAGAGGTATCGGCGCCCTGCTCGCGGCGGGTACGGATCTCTTTGACCGCCACCAGATACAGGCGCCACAGCGACGAATGCTGCAGACGCTGAGCCAGTTGCGCGTCGTCGGCGAACATTTCCAGGCGCGTGCCGACCTTGGCGAATTGCACGCGGAAGTCTTCGTTGGCAGCGGTGACGCGGCTGAGGCTGCGGTTCTTGCGCAGCATGATGATCCACGACTGGAACATCATCAGCACCAGCACGGCAATAATCACCCAGGCGTCGATCGGCACCGCGTTGAGCAGGAAGCCGAGGCTGCCGAAGCCAAACCCGGATTGTTCTTCATCGACGCCGTAAGCCACCAGTTTCGACTCGGCGCCTTGCGAGGTGGCATCGGCCAGCAACAGCGCGGCCGGACGGGCGACTTTCGACAGGCGCAGCTCATCAATTGCGCCAGCGAATGGCTGGAACGCGCCTTCCTGCAGATCGGTGCCGATGGCCATGACCGAGTTGAACGCCGGCATCGCCTGAGCCAACGCAGCGCTTTCGCGACCGTTGATGTACAGGGTGACTTTCGAGCCCTCGGCGGTCAGTGCGAGGTGTTGCCATTGCCCCGGCGCCAGCGCTTGGGTGGCAGCGGCGCGCTGGCCATCGATTTCCACGAATGGCAGACCCTGGCTTACGCCGACCAACAGACTTTGCGTGCCTTCGCGTCGAGCGAGAATCAGTTGCTCGCCACTTGCCTGATCCAGACGCAGCCAGGCACTGAAAGTGAACGCACTGCCCGCGTTGTGTTGCAGCGACGGACTGGCTGGCAGCAACAA
>NZ_AHZM01000850.1:0-1623 GCF_000257605.1 Pseudomonas sp. R62 | reverse complement strand
GGCCGCACGGCCATTGCCACAGACTCGCAATCCGCAATATGCGAGCATTGCTCGCTCCTGCAAGTGTGTAGCGGTTAAAGATGAAAACCCCCGTCTGGTTCCCCCAAAGTTTTTTCTCCCGCACCCTCTGGCTGGTGCTGATCGTCGTGCTGTTTTCCAAGGCGCTGACCCTGGTTTATCTGTTGATGAACGAGGACGTGCTGGTGGATCGCCAATACAGCCATGGCGTCGCTCTGACGCTGCGCGCCTATTGGGCCGCCGATGAGGAAAACCGCGCAAAAATTGCCGATGCCGCGACCCTGATTCGTGTGGTCGGCGCCGGTGTGCCGGAAGGTGAACAGCACTGGCCGTACAGCGAAATCTACCAACGTCAGATGCAGGCGGAACTGGGTGCCGACACCGAGGTGCGTTTGCGCATGCACTCGCCACCAGCGCTGTGGGTGAGGGCGCCGAGTCTGGGCGATGGCTGGCTGAAAGTGCCGTTGTATCCGCATCCGCTGCGCGGCCAGAAAATCTGGAACGTGCTCGGCTGGTTCCTCGCCATCGGCCTGTTGTCGACGGCATCGGCATGGATCTTCGTCAGCCAGCTCAATCAGCCGTTGAAGCGCCTGGTGTATGCCGCGCGGCAACTCGGCCAAGGCCGCAGCGTGCGCCTGCCGATCAGCGACACGCCGAGCGAAATGACCGAGGTTTATCGCGCCTTCAACCAGATGGCCGAGGACGTTGAACAGGCCGGACGCGAGCGCGAGCTGATGCTGGCGGGGGTTTCCCACGACTTGCGCACACCGCTGACGCGCTTGCGCCTGTCGCTGGAATTGATGGGCGATCACACCGATCTCACCGACGACATGGTCCGCGATATCGAAGACATGGACGCGATTCTCGACCAGTTCCTCGCGTTCATCCGCGATGGTCGTGATGAGTCAGTGGAGGAGGTGGACCTCAGCGATCTGGTGCGTGAAGTCGCCGCGCCGTACAACCAGAACGAAGAGAAAGTGCGCCTGCGCCTGGAACCGATCCAGCCGTTTCCGCTGCGTCGAGTGTCGATGAAACGCCTGCTCAACAACCTGATCGGCAACGCCTTGAACCATGCCGGCACCGGTGTTGAGGTCGCGGCTTATGTGTCCGGAGATACCAGCGCGCCGTATGTGGTTCTGAGCGTGATGGACCGTGGCGCGGGGATTGATCCGTCCGAGCTTGAAGCGATCTTCAACCCGTTTACCCGAGGTGATCGGGCTCGCGGTGGCAAAGGCACCGGGCTGGGGCTGGCGATCGTCAAACGGATTGCGGCGATGCATGGCGGCAATGTCGAATTGCGCAACCGGTCCGGGGGTGGACTGGAGGCGCGGGTGAGATTGCCGCTTGGATTGATGTTGCCCCGAGATGCTGTTTAGAAGCAGCTACAAGCTACAAGCTACAAGCTACAAGCTGCAAGCAAAGCGCTGTTCACTTGCCGCTTGAAGCTTGCCGCTAGCAGCTGCTTCTCTAGCCCTTGCCCTTGGTGCGGGTCATATTCGGCCCGCCATTCTTTTCCAGATGCTCGATGATGATCCCGGCGACATTCTTGCCCGTCGTGGTCTCGATGCCTTCCAGTCCCGGCGACGAGTTCACTTCCATCACCAG
>NZ_AHZM01000849.1:0-1655 GCF_000257605.1 Pseudomonas sp. R62 | reverse complement strand
CCGATCTTTGCGCTTTTTGTTCGAACTCATCGGAATAGACTCGACTCCAACGAATATTGGTTTTGGGAGTCTTGATCATGGGTTTACTCGTCGACGGCCACTGGCAGGACAAGTGGTACGAAAGCAGCAAGGACGGCGCGTTCCAGCGCGAACAAGCGCAACGCCGCAACTGGGTGACCGCCGACGGTCAGCCAGGCCCCAGCGGTGAAGGCGGTTTCACTGCCGAAGCCGGGCGCTATCACCTCTATGCTTCCCTCGCCTGCCCTTGGGCGCATCGCACGCTGATCCTGCGCAAACTCAAAGGGCTGGAAGGTCTGATCGACGTGTCGGTGGTCAGCTGGCTGATGCTGGAGAACGGCTGGACTTTCGACAAAGCGCTCGGCTCGACCGGCGACAAACTCGATGGCTTCGACTTCATGCATCAGCGCTACACCGCTGACACGCCTGATTACACCGGGCGCGTGACGGTGCCAGTGCTGTGGGACAAGAAACTCAAGCGCATTGTCAGCAATGAATCGGCGGAAATCATCCGCATGTTCAACAGCGCCTTCGACGGGATCACTGGTAACGATCTGGACTTGTACCCGGCGCCGCTACGCAACGAGATCGATGCGCTGAACGAGCGGATCTACCCGGCGGTGAACAACGGTGTCTACCGCGCCGGATTCGCTACTTCGCAGCAAGCCTACGAACAGGCGTTCGATGAAGTCTTCGCCGAACTGGATCATCTGGAGCAACTGCTGGGTGCCAATCGTTACCTGAGCGGGGAATACCTGACCGAGGCCGATGTGCGTTTGTTCACCACGATGATTCGTTTCGACGCGGTGTACCACGGGCACTTCAAGTGCAACCTGCGGCGGATTGCCGACTACCCGAACCTGTCGAACTGGCTGCGCGAGATGTATCAGTGGCCGGGGATTGCCGAGACGGTGGATTTTCAGCATATCAAGCATCACTACTATGGCAGCCACAAGACCATCAACCCGACCGGCGTGGTGCCGAAGGGGCCGCAGCAGGATTTCAGCGTAGCGCATGATCGCGAGCGGTTGATCGGGAAAGGGGTTTGGCGCCGGGGTTGAAATTCGAGCAGCTCTTAAGGGCGCCATCGCTGGCAAGCCAGCTCCCACAAGGTCTTGTGTAATGCTGAAGATTGCAGCTTTGACACAATACCTGTGGGAGCTGGCTTGCCAGCGATTGGGGCGACGCGGTGTTTAGACCTGCGCCTGAGCCCCTTCAAACCACGCCAGCTTCTCGCGAAGTTGTACCACTTCGCCGACGATCACCAGGGTCGGCGCATGCACTTCATGCTCCGCCACCATTCGCGGCAAATCCGCCAGCGTGCCGGTGTGAAAACCCGCTGATTGACTGTAGTGCCCTGCTGAATCAACGCCGCCGGGGTATCTGCCGCGCGACCATGCTTGATCAACTGCTCACAGATGATCGGCAAACCCACCAGGCCCATGTAGAACACCAGCGTCTGCGCCGGGGCGACAAGATCGGCCCATGGCAGATCGGTGGAACCATCCTTCAAGTGGCCAGTGACAAACCGCACGGACTGCGCATGGTCACGGTGGGTCAGCGGAATCCCCGCATAAGCAGCGCAACCGCTGGCCGCCGTAATGCCCGGCACCACCTGGAATGGAATACCGTGGGCC
>NZ_AHZM01000848.1:0-1666 GCF_000257605.1 Pseudomonas sp. R62 | reverse complement strand
GGGTCGTGGGCGAAGGATTCGGGCAGTTCGTCGCGTGAGTGACGTACGCGGATCAACCGGTCGAGGGCGTCGTAGCCATAAGTACGCTGGCCGTGGCGGCTGTCGGCGATGTGCTCGAGATTGCCGTTGGCGCTGTAGGCATAATCGCGGCGGTACAGCGAAGCGTGGCGATGACCTACAGCGTGGGCAAGCAAGCGGCCCTGATCGTCGTAGGAGTATTCGCTGAGCAGCAGACCTTGCTGGCGTTGCTGCTCGCGACCGGACTGGTAGACGTGGCGCGTGAGCGGCGTGCCGTTGAGGTCGATGGCGCTCAGCGCACCGCCCTTGGCATAGTGATAGTCGAGCTTGCTGTTGTCCGGCAGGCGCATCCGCTTGAGCTGGCTGCAGGCGTCATAGGCGTAGCGCAAGGTGCCCCAGCCCTGATGCTCGGTGATCAAGCGATCCTGACGGTCATACTCGAAGGCCAGCGGATGGTCCTGGCCGTCATCGACACCGATCAATCGGCCGAGGCGGTCGTAGTCATAGCGGATCTTGGCGCCATCGGGCAGGGTCTTGACCAGCAAACGCCCGGCCTTATCGCGCTGGTAGTGGGTGACCAGCGATAAACCCTGCTCGCCGAACTCGGTCTTCTCCAGCAGGTGCCCGTTGAGGTCGTAGACGTAAGCCGTACGCCGCCCATCAAACCCGGTTTCCTGTCGGATCAATCCGGTCGGCGTGTAATCCAGGCAGTATTTTTCCCCTGACTCGTTTTCGATCTCGGTCAGCAACAGCCGCGCATGGTCATAGCGATACTGCACGCGGGTGCCGTCAGGGTTGATCCGCCGCGAGACCAGATGCAGGTCGTCGTCATATTCGTAACGGGTGATGCGCCCGAGTTCATCGCGTTCGGCGGTGATCTGGCCGTAGGCGCCGTAGCTGTAGGCGCGCGTGCTGCCCGTAGGAGAAGTCGTCAGGATCAGTCGGCCGGCCGCGTCCCACTGCTGACGACTGACAACACCAAATTCGTCCTGGGTGGTAATCCGCCGGCCCAGCGCATCGTAGGAAAAGCGCCGCACGCCGCCATCGGGCAGGGTTTCTTCGATGAGCTGGCCGAGCTCGTTCCACACCCAGCGGTGGCGGCTGCTGTCGGGATAACGCAGCGACAGCAATTGGCCGCGCAGGTTGTAGTAGTAATGGGTGACCTGGCCGTCGGGATCGACCGCTTCGGTGACGGCGCCTTCAGCGTTGCGCCGGTAGATCCACACCGCCTCACCACGGCAACGCTTGTAGAGAAAACCGTTGCGGTACTCGTAGGACGTTGGTGCATCGTCCGGCGGAATCAGCGCGATCAGCCGTCCGACTTCGTCGTAGCGGTATTCGGTAACCGCGCCCAACGCATCCTGCTCGGCGATCAAGCGCCCCTGCTCGTCATAGGCCTTGAGCTGCTCGCCGCCATCGGCCGCAACCTGGCGCACCAGCCGCGCGCGCTCGTCGTGGACGTAGACTTCTTCGGTGCCGTCGACGTAATGCACGGTCACGCTGGCGTCATCATCGTTCCAGACGTAACGGGTGTTCATCTGCGAGAACGACGCCCAGTGCCGCACGCAGCGGGCGGCTTTGCCCTCGCGCTGCCACTCCCAGAAGAAGCTCGCGCCGCCGGTCAACTGGCGCTGGAGGATGACGTGGT
>NZ_AHZM01000847.1:0-1668 GCF_000257605.1 Pseudomonas sp. R62 | reverse complement strand
GTGTGCGAAACGGAAACGCGAATCTCCGGATCGGCGTCGGTCAACGCCTTGACCAGACTGCTCTTGCCCGCGCCCGATGGCGCGGAAATGATGTACAGGGTGCCGGTGTGTTGGGTCATGTCAGGTAGCCTTACTCAATATTCTGCACTTGTTCGCGCATCTGCTCGATCAACACCTTGAGGTTGACGGCGGCCTGGGTGCTGCGCGGGTCGAAGGCTTTGGAGCCCAGTGTGTTGGCCTCGCGGTTGAGCTCCTGCATCAGGAAGTCCAGACGCCGCCCGGCGGCACCACCGGACTTGAGCACCCGGCGAACTTCGATGATGTGAGTGCTCAGGCGATCCAGTTCTTCGGCCACGTCGCTTTTTTGCGCGAGGATGACCATTTCCTGTTCCAGGCGCTGCGGGTCGAGCTCGGCCTTCATGTCGGCGAAGCGGTCGAGGACCTTCTGGCGCTGGGTGGCGAGCATCTGCGGCACCAGTTCTCGCAGGGTCACGACGTCTTCTTCGATGGACGTCAGGCGGTCGTTGATCAAGCGAGCCAGCTCCGCGCCTTCGCGCTCGCGGCCAGCCTTCAGATCCTTCAATCCCTGATTGAACAGCGCCAGCGCTTCGGCGTTCAGCGCTTGCGGGTCGGTCGCATCGGCCACCAGCACGCCGGGCCAGGCCAGCACTTCCAGCGGATTCAGCGCGGCGGGATTCTTGATCAGCCCGGCCACGGTTTCCGCAGCGGCCACCAGTTGCGCGGCGCGCTCGCGGTCCACTTGCAGCGGTTTGCCGGTGCTTTCTTCGGTGAAGCGCAGCGTGCATTCCAGTTTGCCCCGCGACAGGCCCTGACGCAGCGCTTCACGTACGGCGCCCTCGAGGTCGCGAAACGATTCGGGCAAGCGCAGGTGCGGTTCCAGATAGCGGCTGTTGACCGAGCGCAGTTCCCAGCTCAGGGTGCCCTGAACGCCGGCTTTCTCGACGCGGGCGAAGGCGGTCATGCTGTGCACCATGGCGGTGACCTCGCAATGCAGATCGGCGCGAAACGCTGTTTCGCAGGCGCGATTTCAATGAATTTAAGCCGACTGGCAGCAAAGGCGCAGGATTGTAGCGCAGTGCGGCGAATGCGCCCAAACACACGGTGTGACAAAGCGCTGCAGCCCGTCGGTTATGCGCGCTTGAGGGGCTTCGGTCGTCGGCCGGCGGTTTTAACCAGTGCCCACTCGCGGTGCAGCACTCTATAATGCTCGGCAGTTTTCCGTCCTCAGTACAGGTATCCCTATGAAACGTCCAAGTGGTCGCGCTGCCGATCAGCTCCGCTCGATCCGCATCACCCGCAACTACACCAAACACGCCGAGGGATCCGTACTGGTCGAATTCGGTGATACCAAAGTCATCTGCACCGTCAGCGTCGAAAATGGCGTGCCGCGTTTCCTCAAAGGTCAGGGCCAGGGCTGGTTGACTGCCGAGTACGGCATGCTGCCGCGCGCCACCGGCGAGCGTAACCAGCGTGAAGCCAGCCGTGGCAAGCAGGGCGGTCGTACTCTCGAAATCCAGCGCCTGATCGGCCGTTCCCTGCGCGCAGCGCTGGACATGTCCAAGCTCGGCGACGTGACCCTGTACGTCGATTGCGACGTGATCCAGGCCGATGGCGGTACTCGCACCGCGTCCATCACCGGCGCCATGG
>NZ_AHZM01000846.1:0-1679 GCF_000257605.1 Pseudomonas sp. R62 | reverse complement strand
ATAGCGCTGCGGATCGTGGCCAAGGAAAAAACAGCTCTCGATCAACCTGGCCGACAGATTGGTCAGGGCCATGGCCTTGAAGCGTTGCTCAAGGCTGCTTTCCTCGCGCACGGAGGACAGGTTGAGCACGGCGAGCAACTCACCGCTGGCGTCGAATATCGGGCTGGCCGAACAGGTCAGGCCGACGTGCTGGCCACGAAAATGCTCGTCGCGGCGAATGGTCACGTGCTGGCGCTCGACCAGGCAGGTGCCGACACCGTTGGTGCCCTCGTGCTCCTCGCTCCAGACCGAGCCGAGCCACAGCCCGGAGCGCTGGAACTCGCCGCGTTCGGCTTCGTTGAACACGCTGTCGATCGCCACGCCGCGCGCATCGGTGAGCAGCACGACATGGCCGTCACGTCCCAGTTGCTGGTGCAGGCTGTTCATCTGCCAGTGCGCCACGGAAATGATGTGTTCCAGCGGCGCACGGTGTTCGCGCAAACGCGCCTGTTCGAGCACGTCCGGCGCGCGGCGGCTGGCCGGATCGAGCTGGTATTGATCCAGGCAGCGCCGCCACGAACGGGTGATCGCCAGGTCTGCCGCCGCGCTGTGGCTGGCAACAGAGCCCTGCACGGCTTGCAGTACCTGGCGCGCGTGGGCGTTGATCGAGGCCGGTTTCATTGTTGTTGTTCTCCGCTTCGGTGAAGACACGGGTGTGTCCGCAGCTTAGATGAAAAGCTCATTGCGGGGGAATTTCGCGCCGAGTGACACAGTGTCATCCGCGATTCTCGAATTTGTGACATGTCGCCTGCGCCAAGCCTTGTCGGCCTTTGCATCAAACGCTCTGGCCCGCGCCTTTCAATGAGATGGCCCAAGCCTTGCTCTGATGCCATGGCTTACCAAAACAACAAGATCGGGAGTGGCCCCATGAACATCGCTATTGAAACCCCTTTGCAATCGCCAACAGCGCAACTTGCGGCCTGGGTCGAACGCCTCGGCGAACGTCTGGCGCAACGAGATGTGGACGGCACGCTGGAGCTGTTTGCCGAAGAATGCCACTGGCGTGACTTGCTGCTGTTCAGCTGGAACCTCGTCACCCTGGAAGGCAAACCGGCGATTCGCGACATGCTCGAAACACGCCTTGAGCAGACCCGGCCCGAACGCTGGCAACTCGAAGGTGAAGCCACGCTTAGCGACGGCGTGCTCGAAGGCTGGATGAGTCTGGAAACCGACACCGCGCGTGGCAAAGGCTACGTGCGCCTGAAGGACGGTCTGTGCTGGACTTTGTTGACCACCATGCGCGAACTCAAAGGCTTCGAAGAACCCAGCGGCCGCCGCCGGCCGATGGGCGCGAGCCACGGCCATGCCCACGCTGACAAGCGCAACTGGCTGGAGCGCCGCCGCGATGAAGAAGCGGCGCTGGGCATCACCACGCAACCGTACTGCCTGATCGTCGGCGGCGGTCAGGGCGGGCTCGGCCTCGGCGCAAGGCTCAAACGCATGGGCGTACCGACGCTGATCATCGACAAAGCCGAACGCCCCGGCGATCAATGGCGCGGCCGCTACAAGTCGCTGTGCCTGCACGACCCGGTCTGGTACGACCACATGCCCTACCTGCCCTTCCCCGACCACTGGCCGGTGTTCACCCCGAAAGACCAGATCGGCGACTGGCTGGAGATGTACACCAAGGTCATGGAACT
>NZ_AHZM01000845.1:0-1692 GCF_000257605.1 Pseudomonas sp. R62 | reverse complement strand
GAGCTCATGCAAACGAACACTTCATCATCAACACATTTAGATCCACAGCTCCCCTTTGGGGCGACCGTCGGGCTGGGATTGCGCCGTGCGCTGCTCAACACGCTTCGTGACGCTCCAGTCGGGGATTTCGATTTTCTGGAGGTTGCTCCAGAGAATTGGATCGGCATCGGCGGCGCTCATGGTGAGGCTTTGCAGTTGCTGGCTGAACGCTATCCGCTGTCATGCCATGGCCTGTCACTGTCGCTGGGTGGCAGTGCGCCGCTGGACGAATCTTTTCTTGAGCAAGTCCGCGGGTTTCTTGATCGCTTCAACGTGCCGTTCTATAGCGAACACCTCAGTTACTGCAGTGACGATGGCCATTTATACGACCTGCTACCGTTGCCATTCACTGAGGAGGCCGTTCATCACGTTGCTGCGCGCATCCGCCGTGCACAGGACATTCTCGGTCGTCGTCTTGCTGTAGAAAACGTCTCCTACTACGCCGCTGCTCATCAGGACATGGACGAACTGACGTTCACCAATGCAGTGCTTCGCGAGGCCGATTGCGACCTGTTGCTCGATGTTAACAATGTGTACGTCAACTCAGTGAACCACCGCTTCGATCCAGCGGTTTTCCTCGCCGGCCTGGAACCAGAACGCGTAGTCGCCATGCATGTGGCTGGCCATTACGACGAAGCTGATGACCTGATCATCGACACCCATGGTGCTTCGGTCAAACCGGTAGTCTGGTCATTGCTGGGCCAGGCTTATGACCTTTTCGGCGTGAAGCCAACCCTGCTGGAGCGCGATTTCAACTTTCCGTCCTACGACGAACTGGTGGCTGAGCTGAACACCATCAGGCGCTTGCAACGCGACGCAAATGCTTTGTTGCGGGTGACTGTCGATGGCTGACTCCCCTTCAAGTTTGCACAGTCAGCAGCTCGCGCTGACCCGGTACCTGCGTGACCCGGACAGTTATGCGCCGCCTGCGCAGATGAATCCCGAGAGAGCGCAGGTCTATCTCAACCTGGTGTTGAACAATCTGTTGGGGTTGCTGGGTGGGACGTTTCCGGTGCTGGTTGCCGTGCTGGGTGATGCCGGTTGGCGTGCACTGGTACGACGTTTTTTGCGTGATTACCGCGCGCAAACGCCACGCTTCGGAGAAATTGCTCGTGAGTTTGTAGACTTCGTAGCGAGCCTGGAAGACTCGCCCGGCTTTGAGCATCCCTGGTACCCGTTCTTGCCTGAATTGGCTCATTACGAGTGGGTGGAGATGGCGCTGCAACAGTTGGACGCTGCGCCGTTAAAAGCCAGTGATGCGGCGCATTTACTCGACCGTCCCCTCAGGCTTTCCCCACTTGTCTGGCCGCTGGCTTACACCTGGGCCGTACATCGTCTTGGGCCAGGTCATCTGCCTTCTGAACCGCCAGAACAACCAACGTTGCTGCTGATCAGCCGTGTGCCGAGTGGCCAGGTGCAATTCTCCCAGGTCAGCCCTCTCGCGTTCCGTTTGTTGCAGCGGATCGAGCAGTTCCCTGACATGGATGGTCGAGCGCAGTTGCACGCTTTGGCTGCGGAGGCTGGTGCTTCAGACGTGATCGGCTTCGTTGCTGACGCACTGGTGCTGCTGCGCCAGCTGCATGCGCAAGCTGCCGTCGGGGTAGCCGCGACACCCGTTTTGAAGCTGTTGTCCTGACTGACGAGCAAAGGCTG
>NZ_AHZM01000844.1:0-1695 GCF_000257605.1 Pseudomonas sp. R62 | reverse complement strand
CGCTGCTCGACAGGTAGTGCTGATTACCGGTGCGCGCGTGATCGCCATGGGCATGGGTGATCACCGAACGCTCGACCGGCCGCCACGGATCGATATAGAAATCCCCGGCGGGGCAGTAGAGACCTTCAGGTCGGGCAATAACAAGATCCATGTCGTGACCGGAATGGGGGGCTTGTTAGCTATGAGGCAGGCGTGAGGCTGGAAGTTCGATCGGCTTTAAAGCGCTACCCTCACCCCAGCCCTCTCCCAGAGGGAGAGGGGGCCGACCGAGGTATCTGGTGAGGTACATCGACCTGGGGGACCGAGTTGAATATGGATCCGGCACAGCCTTGAGCCTGATCCAATGTTGGATTCGCTGTCTCTCTTTCAGGTCGGCGCAAGACCCAAGCATCCCCCAATCAGTCCCCTCTCCCTCCGGGAGATGGCTAGGGTGAGGGGCTGTTGATCTTTGCTCTATTTCCCGGGCGTCAGGGTCAAACGGGTCTTGCCATACACCCGATCAAAGTTTTGCGGCTGCATCGGCAGGCCGATGTACTGACCTTTCAGCCACGCATCGATCCCGTTCAGGTAGTTCGGACTCAGTGGATTGCCCGACTGCCCCGTACCGTTCTGCGCCATCAGTGGCTCGCTCTGGCCGAAGTCGACGATAAAACGCATCGACGGCGCGCGCGTGGTGACGAAGTCCTGGCCCCAGGCAAACGCCGAGCTGTTCAGCGTGGTGTGATCGCCTCCAGCCGCCAGCGGCCCGCGTACAGTCTGACCGTTGCTGTTTTTCCACGCATAGCTGTGCAATTTGCCCCACTGCCAGGCGCGATGATCGCCGCCCAACTGGCTGTCGCCCGCTGTAATCGCTGCAGCGAGGCTGCGGGCGAGAATCACGGATTTGTCTTCCTTCTGCGGCGTGCGCAGGTCATCCCAGAACGGACTGTCCTCACGTCCCAAGAGATGATCGGCCTGCGCCGCGTAGGACAGATCGCCATTGGCGACAAAGGCCTTCCACGCCGGGCTCGACTCAGGACCCAGTTCATCGAGGAAGATCTGCTTCATGCTTTCCTGCAGAAACAGTTCATAAATCGCCGCATCCGCCGAGGTCGGGCTGAGCTTGCCGTCGAACGCCATCAAGCGCGTGAAGGCTTCACGAGCCTTGCTGCGTTCGGCGTCCGGCAGGGCGTCGATCGCCTGTTTCAGCGGTTGCTTCATCCCCGGTGCTTCGAAGACTTTTTTCAGCTTGGCGGCGAACGTGGTGGTCTGGTCGTACTGCATGGCGATCACGCTGCGGCTGTCGTGCTTGCCGCTGCCAGCCATTTCCGCCAAGCGTTCGCCACGCTCCGGTGCCGCCCAGGATTTCGACAACTGCATGCCGTAGCCGTCGGGGATGACGCGCTGGTTGGCGGTGCCGAGCCAGCCTTGTGCCGGGTCCTGATCGTAGGGGTGCAGCATCGGGTCGGCATAACCGTCCCAGTCGTAGCGACCGTCCCAACCCGGCGAGGGCAGCAGGCCTTCGCCTTCGCGACGGTTGGGAAAGCGCCCGGTGACTTGCCAGCCGATATTGCTCGCATCGGCAAAGACCAGATTCAGGGTGATGGCGCGGATTTCGCGGCTGGCGTCCGAGGCGCGCTCGACGTTCTGCGCGCGGGTCAGGTCGAAGAAGGCATCCAGGGTTTTGTCGTCGGTGAAGCTTGGCGTCTGCAAGGC
>NZ_AHZM01000843.1:0-1717 GCF_000257605.1 Pseudomonas sp. R62 | reverse complement strand
GGTTCACTGATAAGCCAAAGTGAAACTCATTGTGGCGAGGGGATTTATCCCCGATGGGCTGCGCCGCAGCCCTGAAAACCCTGTTCCATCATTCATCAGTAACCATAAGTTACAAAACCTCCCGCCGATTTACGCTATACAGAGATAGCGCCCGATAGTGGCTATCTGCTGTCGTCCCGCGCCTGCCAATAAAAACAAGAAAAACCAAGGGAGACTTCCAGTGAAGAGCTTGCTCTATCCCGCCGTCTCGCTGATGAACCGTCTGAGCTTCGGCATGAAGTTCAGCCTGATCAGCGTGCTGTTCCTGGTGCCGATGCTGGTGACCAATTTCTATCTGGTGCGCGACTCCTATC
This sequence comes from Pseudomonas sp. R62, assembly GCF_000257605.1. NCBI lineage: Bacteria > Pseudomonadati > Pseudomonadota > Gammaproteobacteria > Pseudomonadales > Pseudomonadaceae > Pseudomonas > Pseudomonas sp. R62. The sequence continues at coordinate 1,364 of NZ_AHZM01000843.1, read as the reverse complement.
GCGAATTTCAGGGCACCCGCGTCGAATTGCAGAGCCTCGACCTGCTGGGCAGCAGCCTGACCCTGCGCCGGGATCTGGAGACCCTGAACAATCTGGTGCAGATCGACGTCACCCTCGGCCAGTCCGGCAAGGCCGGCAATGTCGAAGCGCAGATCCAGACGCTGGAGCAGGCTGTGCTCGCGCGCCTCGAAGGGCTGACGGCGATGACCGAAGACCCCGAGCAGATCAAGCAATTCGAGGCCAAACGCGATGAAATGATCGCCGCGTTCAAGGCCCAGCAGGCGGAGAGCTCGCTGCAAAGCAAAAGCGCGTTGATTGGCAAGTTGCTGGCCAGTGCGCAGATTTTCAGCCAGATCATCACCAGTCAGGCCGGGTTGAGCCGCGACAACCAGAGCGACATTCGTCAGCTCAGCGAACTGGTCACGCTGATTACCCCCAGCGTCACGCAAACCCTCGGCGAGGGCCGGGCGATGGGTTCGTATTCGTTGGGTCAGGGTTTTCTCAACAGTTCCTCCAGCACGCGTTTTGACGAGCTGCTGGTGCAGATCGAAAAACTCCAGGCCGAATACGCCCTGAAACTGCAAGACGCCCTCGGCTCCAGCAACGCCGCACGCGAATCCCTCAGTGCCCAGGCCGACAGCAGCAAGGCTTCGCTCAAGCAGGCCAGCGAGCTGTTCGAAGAACAAGTGGTGATGGCCGACACCCTCGATGCGCCGTGGCAGGCGTTTTACGACCAAGTGACCGGGCTGATGGAACACACCTACCAGCTCAATCAGGCCACGCTGAAATTCCTCGACAGCCAATTGCAGCAGCGTCTGGCGCAGAACCGCACGCACATGATTCTGCAAGCCTCGGCGCTGTCGGTGGTCTTTGTGCTGATTTTCTATCTTTATGGCGGTTTCTACGCCTCGACCCGGACCACCCTGAAAAGCCTGGGCGCCATGATGGACAAGGTCGCCGCCGGTGACATGACCGTCAACTTCAAGGCCAGCAGCCGCGATGAACTGGGCGAGTTGGGCGAGGTGTTCAACGGCACGGTGAAGAAGATTCACGACCTGATCGAGCGCGTCGGTCACACCGTTGGCGAGGTCGAGCGTCAGGCGGGCCAGGTCGAAAGCGTGTCGGCGCAGAGCAATCAGGCTGTCGCTGGGCAGCGCTCGCAAATCGAACAAGTGGCGACGGCGATGAACCAGATGTCGGCGACTTCAATGGAAGTCGCGCGCAGTGCTGCTGCGGCGGTGAGCAGCGCCCACAGCGTCAACGACGAAACCCTCAGCGGGCGCGGCCTGGTGGAATCGCAGCAGGGCAGCATTGCCGCGCTGGCCAGCGAAATCGATCAGTCGGTGCTGGTGATCAATCAACTG
>NZ_AHZM01000842.1:0-1760 GCF_000257605.1 Pseudomonas sp. R62 | reverse complement strand
GACGAATTTTACTTCGGAGCATATTGGCCGGGTGGGGGCTACCCGAGGAGGGCCCCGTGCACAGACGATTCGGAATAAAACTGGCGACAATTTCAAAGCTCTGATCAAGTGCTTCAAGGACGCCCCTGGTACTCGTAAGCGGGCAAAAAAATCATCGTCCTCCACTGACTGGGTTGACGGCATCAAGGATCCGAAGCTTCGAATTCTTGTTGACCGGACGCTCGCTGAACTGGCTGAAGCAAGGAGTGAGCTCAAGGAGCTGATACCTCCGGGTATTGAGTTTAGAGTCGACGATCGTCGCGGGCAGTCGTCTGAGGTCGTTCCAAGCTTTAAGCTGAACGAGTTCGAGCGCGACGCCCTAACATTCTTATTGTCGGAGAGCTTCCTGCTGCAGTGGAGGTTTGAGCGGGGGAAGAGGGGGGATGTGCTGAACGCCAAGGGGGACACGGTGTTTCATCCAGGTACTCTCCCGGCATTGGAGAAGGCCCTGAAATACCTCTGACTGAAATGCAACGTGGCAACGACCCCTTCAGGCTAGGCGAGATAGAGACCTGGGGCAGGGGTAGGCAAACGCACGGTGTTGGGTGGAATCACCTACGGCTTTAGGTTAAAGGTTGGGGCTGCGAGTTCCAGCCAAAGGAAACTGTATGTTCACGTATGAGGTCGCTCAACCCACTGCCACCATGCTCCTGACGGAGATCCTCGATCAAGAAACGGGATTGGATGTCGAACTGCAGAGCTTCTTGACCCGCGATCTGGGTTTGGTCATGAAAGACAGGGGGGAGTTGGCGAGTCGTTATGCTCGTGATCCCGGCAATCCTTGGCTTGTGTGCGCGTTGTGCATGGCCCCGGTGATACTCGTGCGCACCATGGAACGGCGCTTCCATTTCCGTCATCACCCACGTGCGGAGGCAGAGCAAAAATGCTCAATTTCAACGCGTGGGCAATTGAGTGCCGAGCAGATCAACTGCATCAAGTACAACGCTGCGAAGGAGAGCGCAGCACACCTGAGGCTCAAAGGCATTATTCGAGACAGCCTTATAGTCGATGAGCAGTGCTCCGAGCCGTTGGTGGAGAAGGTGTGGAAGGGCGTGCGCCTCGCCGATCGCGCGCAATGGCGAAAGCCCGATGTCCAAGCTGAGCTCAATGGCCAACGCCTGGCATTTGAGGTGCAGCTTTCGACCACGTACCTGACAGAAATCGCGGGTCGACGTGAGTTCTACCGAGCGAACAACGGGGCTATGGTCTGGATATTCCATAGCTTCGACCCGAGTTCGACCCGCACCTCTGAAGAGGACATTTTCTTCCTGAATAACAACAACGTCTTCATCGTAAATGAAGCGACGCTTGCTCGATCTCGGGTGGCGAGGCGCATGGCCCTAGACTGCTGGTACGCCATACCCCATCTCAGGGGCAAGACGATCATTGACGAATGGGTAATGGAGGAGGTGTTTCTTGATCAACTGATCGTGAACGCCCAAGAGCAAAAGGTTTTTTTCAAGGACTACGACACGCTAAGGGCCGAGCTATTGAGTAGCGTGAGCAGCGACCGAGCCCGGCAGGCCTTTCTCGATTTCTGGATGCAGCATGCAGCAACGGACAGCAAAGAGTCGGATGAGGCGTGGCGAACTTTGCGGGAACAAATGAAAACGGCAAGTCCTGACCTTCCGCTGCCTTCGGACTACCGAATGGGGAAATTCCATGGGGCTGTGTCGATTATGTTGAGTGCCCGTTTTGGGCATCCAGTGGGCTACAACCTG
>NZ_AHZM01000841.1:0-1779 GCF_000257605.1 Pseudomonas sp. R62 | reverse complement strand
CGAGCCAACACCGGGGCCGGCATTGTCAGGCGCAGTGGCAGGAGAGTCGGGCGTGTTCATGCCACCCTGGCGGCCCGGATCGCTGCCTTGAGTGCGCGGATCGGTGCCGGTGGCGGGTGGCTGATTGATCAGCGGCACGCCGGAACCATCGGTGTTCATTCCGGGGGCACTGTTGATAGCAGGCGCGCGTGGCGGGGTCGGATCGGTAGGGCCAGTGCCCGCTGCCGTGGACGAGGCGGCGAACACCGCAGGGCAAAGCAGGGCGCTGAAGACTAAAGCGGTCAACCTTGACGGGATCATAGGGCTTCTCCAGTGATTGGAATCCTTACACTGGATTGGTCAGCCCTGATGACGGATTGGTGCCTGATGATCGACGAACGGTCTATGCCGGGCGCGCGTGTCTGCTGTTCAGACGATACCGATCGCTAGTGTTTCCGGCGGCGCAAAACAGTTAACGGTCATAAGCATCCTTTCAGAATTTGCGATATCAACTGTGGGAGCGAGCCTGCTCGCGAAAGCGTCATATCAGTCAGACGTTGATTCAACTGACAGAATGCTTTCGCGAGCAGGCTCGCTCCCACAAGGGCAACAGTGTTCAGCAAATTGGACAGATCAGTATGTTTGCCATGTGACGAGCGCCGCTGCGCGCCTTAGTATGGCGCTTTAATTTGCATACAAGGCCCGTCCATGACGATCGAAATCCGCCCGGCGACCCCCAGCGATGCGCCGCAAATCCTCACCTTCATCACCGAACTGGCAGATTTCGAGAAGGCCCGTCACGAAGTCATCGCCAGCGTCGCTGACATCGAACGCAGCCTGTTCGGCGAAGGCGCCACCGCCCACGGCCTGATCTGCCTGCGCGACGGCTTGCCGATTGGCTTCGCGGTGTTCTTCTTCAGTTATTCAACGTGGCTGGGCAGCAATTGCCTGTACCTCGAAGACCTCTACATCACCCCCGAACAACGTGGCGGCGGCGCCGGCAAAACCCTGCTGCGCCACCTGGCGAAAATCGCCTGCGCCAACGACTGCGGCCGCTTCGAATGGAGCGTGCTGGAATGGAACACCCCGGCCATCGAATTCTATAAATCGCTCGGTGCGCAACCGCAGGAGGAATGGGTGCGGTATCGCATGGATGGCAAGGTGTTGCGCGAATTTGCCGAGGGCTGAGCACAATGATGGCAATCTACTGCTGATTCAGTTGTCGCCACCGCTCTAGTCCGGCATTCTGTGCGCCATTTTTGCGCGCTCACGGACGACACCTGCAATGCATCTGGCAAAATTTCTCCGCGCCTGTGGAACCCTCGCTGCGTCAATGAGTGACCAGCTATGAGCGGACTGCAGGCGTCCATGCGTCTGTATGGTCTGGTGAAAACTACCGGCTCTTCTGACGACCCGAATCGACAGGCTGTGGAAATTCTCTGCATGGCCCAGCGCACTGGCGGCGTGGCTATACGGGCTTTCGTGTCGCGGCTTGATGCCGAGTTGATGACGCGCAGTGCCGACCTTGGCGACTACCGCGTGGTAGCGCTGAGAACCTTTGATCCCACAGCGATTATCGACGCCCATCAAGGCTGGCTGATGCTGCACGTCTGTTGCGGCTTCGTCGCTCTCGCCGGCCATTCTCTGTTGAAAAACGGTGCGTTGATCCCGATGGGCTGGCACGTCTACTCCGAAGTGGGGCGCTGGACCTCCAGGCATCATCTGGACCTTGGCGTGGAAATGGGCGACTTGCTGCAATCGACTTTCGAGCGCAATCACCTGCGCAACTACAACGCCTGG
>NZ_AHZM01000840.1:0-1795 GCF_000257605.1 Pseudomonas sp. R62 | reverse complement strand
GTTCTTACAGCCTGCCACCGGGGAAATTCATCCTGAAGTGGGTGGCGAGTTTTGGTATGGTGCAGCTCGTTTTTTAACGGACTGATGTCCTGCCCACGGATCGGCACTCATTTATGTCAAAGAGTTGCTGTAGAAATGCCTGAACCAATCCCGATCAAGGATCATGAAAAAGAGACGCGGCTGGTCAACAAACGATTGATCGCCTGCGCTCTGTTTGTCTTCGCCATCAGCTGCGCTCTGGTGGTGCGCCTGTACATCCTTCAGGTCGTGGAATTCGACTACCACTCGACCATCTCCGAAAACAATCGCGTCCATGTCCTCCCGATACCGCCAACGCGTGGATTGATCTACGACCGCAACGGTGTGTTGCTCGCCGACAATCGCCCCAGCTACAACCTGACCATCACCCGTGAGCGGGCCACCGACGTCAATCAAGAATTGGACGAAGTCATCAACTTGCTGCACTTGCCTGCTGAAGACCGCACGGTATTCGACAAGGCGATGAAGCAATCCCGGCATCCGTTCACACCGGTCACCCTGTTTTATGAGCTGACGGAAGAGCAGATTGCCGTCCTGGCGGTTAACGAGTTTCGCTTGCCGGGCATTGATGTCGAGCCGCAGTTTGTCCGGCACTATCCCCTAGGCGCACATTTCGCCCATTCGATCGGTTATGTCGGTCGGATCAATGAAAAAGAATCGAAAACCCTCGACTCCGTGGAATATCGAGGTACGCAATCCATTGGTAAAACCGGTATCGAGCGTTTTTATGAAGCGCAGTTGCACGGCCATGTCGGTTACGAAGAAGTCGAAACCAATGCTCAAGGCCGTGTGCTACGGGTACTCAAGCACACCGATCCGGTGCCAGGCAAGAACATCGTCCTGAGCCTCGATGTCAAGCTGCAAGAAGCTGCCGAAGCCGCTTTGGGCGACCGTCGTGGTTCAGTGGTAGCTCTCGACCCGTCCACTGGAGAAGTGCTGGCGATGGTCAGCAATCCGAGTTTCGATCCGAATCTGTTCGTCACCGGGATCAGTTCGAAGGAATATTCAGCGCTGCGAGATTCCATCGATCGGCCATTGTTCAACCGCGTATTGCGTGGCCTGTACGCCCCAGGCTCGACGATCAAACCGGAAGTCGCCATCGCAGGGCTGGACGCAGGCGTCGTAACTCCGCAGACCCGCGTATTCGATCCCGGCTATTACCAATTACCGGACTTCGATCACAAGTATCGCAACTGGAACCACAGTGGTGACGGTTGGGTGGACATGGACGCGGCGATCATGCGTTCCAACGACACCTACTTCTACGACCTGGCGCACAAGCTTGGCATCGATCGTCTGCACGACTACATGGCGATGTTCGGCCTTGGTGAAAAAGTCTCACTGGACATGTTTGAAGAGTCCCCCGGTCTGATGCCGTCGCAAGCGTGGAAACGCGCTACACGGCGACAGGCCTGGTATCCCGGCGAGACAGTTATTCTCGGCATCGGCCAGGGCTACATGCAGGTCACCCCGCTGCAATTGGCCCAAGCCACTGCACTGATTGCCAACAAAGGGATATGGAATCGGCCGCACCTGGCCAAGTCGGTCGACGGCGTTGCGCCGGTTGACGAGCACCCGATGCCGAACATTCTGCTTAAAGATCCGCGGGATTGGGAGCAGGTCAACCACGGTATGCAGATGGTCATGCACGATGCTCGAGGCATCGCACGAGCGGCCGCTGCGGGCGCGCAATACCGCATCGCCGGCAAGAGTGGTACGGCGCAAGTGGTGGCGATCAAGCAGGGTGAGCGCTACA
>NZ_AHZM01000839.1:0-1799 GCF_000257605.1 Pseudomonas sp. R62 | reverse complement strand
CGGCAGTTCAAGCTCACTGAAAACCCGAACCCCATGGCGCTTGAGCAACGCCGCCGTCACCCCTTCGCCACTGACTCTGACCCCACTGAACGTGCCGTCATACGTCAGCAGATTCCCGCAAGACGGACTGTTGGCCTTGAGCACCGCCACCCGAATGCCGTGCTTTTGCACCAGTTCCAGCGCTTGCCGCGCCCCCTCGAGAAACTGCGCGCTGACATCCTCGCCATCAGTAGTGATGACTGCGGCAATGCCATCCAGCACCTCACCGCCCTGCCCGCCAGGAATCTCCGCCGCCGCCCGCGGCGTCGGCAATCCACCCGCCACCTCCGGACACAACGGCACCACGCGCCCTTCTTCGATCCACTGCTCAAGCAGATCAAACGGCCCGCTCGCACCACCGTCATAACGCACGCGATGGCCCAACAGGCAGCGACTGACCAGGATCTTTTCCATGTTCAGAACGGCTCGTTGCCACGGCGACGGAACCAGCCAGTCAGCGACAGGCGCTCGCGATGGGCCGGCAACACTTCGTGGGGCACTTCGCCGGAGAGAAACACCACCAGGCAGCCGCCGGTCGGCTGCACGTCGTGCACACGTTCCTCGCCCAGGTACATGCGCAACTGGCCACCGTCCTCCGGCAACCAGGCCTCGTTGAGGTAAATGACGGCCGAGACCATGCGCCGGTCATCATCGCGAAAGCGGTCGACGTGCTTGAGGTAAAACGCGCCGGGCGGGTACAGGGCGAAATGGCACTCGAAATCCTCAAGCCCCAGAAACAAGCCGCGATTAAGTGCCTCGCGCAGACTGTCCATCAGGCTCAGGTAACTGTCAGTGGCGTCGGCCTGACCCGGGTCGATCCACTGAATGTGATCGCCGCGAATACCTTCACGAATCTCCGAAAACGGCCCGCGTCCGACCGCCGCCGGCGCCAGCTCACCTTCGGCTTCACGTTTACGGCACTCGGCCGCCAGCGCCCGGGTCAGATCGGCGGGCAGGAAGATGTTCTGCTGCGACCAGCCGTGTTCGGCCAGGTCGTCGACAATGCGTAACAGCAGCGGGTGTTCAGAGGATATCGGCATGGCGCGCATAGTATGCCGACGGCGATAAATCCGACAGAGCCACGCAGCGCCTTGCTACGAATTCTCGACAAGTACCGGCACCGCACGGACAATAGTCCGCTGCTGACAGGAGTCCCTATGCGCCGTTTGCTTTTTTCACTGTTGATGTTCTGCGTATTGCCCACCTGGGCGGACGGCCACGATCAGTTGTACAAGGTCGCCGGCTGGCCAGAACAACGCGCGCATTTCAACGATGCCCTGAGCGCCGCCCAGCAGCGCTATCAGAACAGCCTGCCGCCTGCGGTATTTCAGGCGCTGGTCAACAACAGCAATCAACGCTTTGCCGCGCAGGCCATGGATCAGCGTGCCGAAGCGCAACTGCGGCAGAAACTCGCCGACCCGAAACCGGCGCTGACCTTCTTCCAGTCACCGCTGGGCAAGAAAATCGTCGCCGCCGAATTGCTCGCAACCCGTCGCGATCAACTGGCAAAAAATGCTCAGGGCCTGCCGAAGATGCAGGCCAGCGACAGTCGCTTGCTGATCATCGGCCATCTCGCCCAGGCCCTGCCAGCCCGTGAGGCGGGCGCCGAGGTCAGCCTGGCGATTGCCGGCGTAGCGGCGGACAGCTTGAGTTCGATGATCCCGGGACTGCTCGGCGGTGGACAGGCGCAGGGCATGTTGAACGGTCAGCGCCAGCGGCTGATGGATCAGATCGGCGCCGATCTGAACAACACGTTGCTT
>NZ_AHZM01000838.1:0-1801 GCF_000257605.1 Pseudomonas sp. R62 | reverse complement strand
CCTGGAAGACAAGACTCAAGTCGTATCCTGGTTCAATAATCAGCGCATCGATCCGGTCAGTCGTTATCGCTACGACAGCCTTTATCAACTGATCGAGGCCAGTGGTTGGGAAGTCAGCCAGAACAGCCATGGTCCGGCCTTGCCGGAGCTGCTGCCCACACCACTGGACCCCAATCAACGGCGCAACTACACGCAGAAATTCGACTACGACGCAGCGGGCAACCTCATCACTCGCCAGCATAGCGGTGCGCCGGGTTTTTCGATGTACACCTCCCAGCGCAGCAACCGAAGCCTGGCGCAGCGTGACGATGGTTCTTTGCCCGGGGAATCGGAGATAGCGCTGGGATTTGATGCGGCGGGCAACCAGTTGGAGTTGCAACGCGGTCAGGCCATGTACTGGAACGTACGCAATGAGTTAAGCCGGGTTGTGTTGGTGAAGCGTGCGAATGAAAGCGATGACTACGAGTGTTATGGCTGCGACGAGCCGGGCCATCGGTTGCGTAAAACGACTGTCAGCCAAGCGTCCGGTCAGACGCTGACGGTAGAAGTTCGTTATCTGCCGGGGCTCGAGATTCATCGCGAAGTCGATGGTGTCGAGCGACATGTCGTCAATGTCGACACCGGGCGCAATCAGGTACGACTGCTGCACTGGCCAAGCGCGGTGGACGGAGACCAACTGCGTTACAGCCTCAGTGATCATCTTGGTTCCAGCACGCTGGAATTGGATGATGGTGCGGGGATTTTGACTCAGGAGCACTATTACCCGTTTGGTGGCACCGCGTGCTGGGCGGGTAAAAATGCATTGGCGGCGAAAAACAAAACGATTCGTTACTCAGGCAAAGAGCGGGATGCGACCGGTCTTTACTATTATGGCTATCGTTATTACGCGCCGTGGTTACAGCGGTGGTTGAACTCCGATCCTCTTGGTGATATTGACGGCCCCAATCGTTATTTGTTTACGGTTAACAATCCGGTGTCCAAGTTGGACTTTTTTGGTGCGAACTCCACGCCTCCGCTTGATGTGGCTCATGCTTACGATCTAATGTTCAGTGAGGGTGAAGTATGGGACGGATTGAGTTTGGTATCTGAAAGTGGAGTTGACACGATTGCACGTGTCTCCTGTGCTAATGTTATTCTCTTGGATAGCGAGGTTGATAGTGAGCGACAAAGAAAGCTTTGTTAAGAGTTTTTCGCGTTTTTCGATTGATGATTATTCAATTACGCATTTCAGTAACGCAGATTTTACTGATCAGGATGGAGTTCATTTCAAAACGTTATTCACGTTGCGAAGCGAAAGAACCAAAGAGGATTATCTGGGTAACTCAGGAACAATTAATATTTCGCGTTATGGAAATCACGATTTTGTTTTTTTTGCCCTGGACGCTGGTGCTCAGCCCCAAAAGACCACCTCAAAATTCGGGGAGTTTCGCTACCACGCATCTTTCGCAGCCTTGAATGCCAAGTATCAATATACGCATATGGAGATAGGAGACTTATTGAGACCGAACTCTCGTGATATTAGTATCGGGCGAGCCAAAAGCTTGCCTTGGTTAGCTGCCGCCAGTGACGATGAGTTAATAGATTTTAAAAATAGAGCGGGGCTTCGGCCTGACAATGAGAAAGATTTGTTGTTTTACGGAAAGGATATGCTTCAAGGTTTGGGTTTGAAAGTTGCCGTGGATCTCGGGTCTCTGAACGATTTCGTACAGGAGGCGGTGATTGAGTGGGCTGATGGAGATCGTACAATTGATAATATAACCGAAATAATTAATGTTTTTTATCGTCCGCAAATTTTGGTTCC
>NZ_AHZM01000837.1:0-1830 GCF_000257605.1 Pseudomonas sp. R62 | reverse complement strand
ATCGTTCCCACGCTCCCGCGTGGGAATGCATCCCGTGACGCTCTGCGTCACAGCGGACGCAGAGCGTCCGTGGCGGCATTCCCACGCAGAGCGTGGGAACGATCAATACGAAAAGGACATGCACCATGCGTATCGTCGTAGCCCTGGGCGGTAACGCCCTGCTCCGCCGTGGTGAGCCGATGACCGCTGACAACCAGCGCGCCAACATCCGCATCGCCACCGAGCAAATCGCCAAGATCCATCCCGGCAACCAACTGGTCATCGCTCACGGCAATGGCCCGCAAGTCGGCCTGCTGTCGCTGCAAGCGGCGGCCTACACCTCTGTCACCCCCTACCCGCTGGACGTGCTCGGCGCTGAAACCGAAGGCATGATCGGCTACATCATCGAACAGGAACTGGGCAATCTGCTCGACTTCGAAGTGCCGTTCGCCACCCTGCTGACCCAGGTCGAAGTCGACGCCAATGACCCGGCTTTCAAGAACCCGACCAAACCGATCGGCCCGGTCTACGAGAAAGCCGAAGCGGAAAAACTCGCCGCCGAGAAAGGCTGGGCAATTGCTGCCGATGGCGACAAATTCCGCCGCGTCGTCGCCAGTCCACGGCCGAAACGCATCTTCGAAATCCGCCCGATCAAGTGGCTGCTGGACAAGGGCAGCATCGTGATCTGCGCTGGTGGTGGCGGGATTCCGACCATGTATGACGAGCAGCGCAACCTCAAAGGTATTGAGGCGGTGATCGACAAGGACCTGTGTTCGTCGTTGCTTGCCGAGCAATTGGAAGCCGACCTGCTGGTGATCGCCACCGACGTCAACGCGGCTTTTATCGACTATGGCAAACCAACCCAGAAAGCCATCGCCGAAGCCCACCCGGACGAACTCGAACGTCTCGGTTTCGCCGCAGGCTCCATGGGACCGAAGGTGCAGGCAGCCTGCGAATTCGCGCGCCATACTGGCAAGGTCGCGGTGATCGGTTCGCTGGCCGATATCGAAGCCATCGTCCAGGGCACCGCCGGTACGCGGGTCAGCACGGCGAAGCCGGGGATCAGCTACCGATAACAATAAACGCCGGGGCAGGTTCAACGCCTGCCCCGCTTCCATGCCTTGAAAGGAGTAGCTCAATGGCCCTGTTCGAACCCGGTCATCTGCACATCGAGCGGCACGCGTTGACCGACGATGACGTCAATTACAACGTGCATCTGGACTATGAAGTGTTCACTGATCCACAGAAAGGCAAAGGGATTCAGTTCACCCTGCACGGCAGCATGCAGGGCAAGGACATGAAGGAGACGTTTTTCCTGCCCAAGGAAGAGGCCTACAACTTCGCCCGCGATGTCACGCAGATTGCCGAGAAGTACGGAATCCCCAAGACCCACAGCCAGATCGGCTCGGTGCACAAGCATTACGATCTGATGTTTGAAGACATTCGGCAGAAGTTGAATATGCAGTCGGGGGATCCGGTGAACCTCGAGCATTTCGAATAAAAATCAAAAGCCCCTCACCCTAGCCCTCTCCCGGAGGGAGAGGGAACCGATTGGGGGATGCTGCAGCATTGCGTCGAACTGATCCTGCATCACTGAATCCATAATCGCCCGGTACTTTCAGGTCGATGCATAACCTCAGACACCTCGGTCGGCTCCCTCTCCCTCCGGGAGAGGGCTGGGGTGAGGGGGTTTTTGATTTAAGGCATACTTGCCCCCCCTCCGCTCTGCAGATCACTGAACCGCCCCCATGCGTATCCACGTCAGCTTCATCGACCGCGTCGGCATCACCCAGGAAGTCCTGGCTATCCTCGGTGGGCGCAATCTCAATCTGGATGCGGTGGAGATGATTC
>NZ_AHZM01000836.1:0-1839 GCF_000257605.1 Pseudomonas sp. R62 | reverse complement strand
CGGGAATGGTGCGGTTGAGGCTGCAAGCGATGCACAAGGTGTCGTGATCGTTGGCCGGCAGCAGCCAGTTGCACGCGGCGGGCATGTCGAGGTTGGCGCAGCGGCGGAACAGTCCGGCCTCGGGATCGGCGTCGAGCGTCCAGGTGCCCTCTTCCGGCCCCGGCTGCAGCGAGGTCAGGCGACTTTCTTCAGGTTGATAGCCGAGCAAGGCGTTACAGGCCAGGCACTGACTGTTGCGAAAGAACAGCGACTGGCCGCAACGGCACGGCCAGACTTTGCTGTTGCGCGAGGATCCGGCCACGAACGGCGCGATGATGCGGGAACTGAGCTGCTCGAAAAAACGGTGCATGGCGATCTCTCCCTGGGACTGGCCAAGACTAGATCATCCGGAAGACAACATCGTTCCCACCCATAACCGCGCAGCCGGGTGATAGCACCATTGTGGTGAGGGGATTTATCCCCGCTGGGTTGCGAAGCGACCCCCAAAACCATACAACGCGGTTAATCAGGTATACCGAGTCGTATGGTTCTGCGACGACGATGTCGCCGTACGGGGATAAATCCCCTCGCCACAGGGGTTCGTCCGGTCAGACAGGGACGCCGTGGTTTTTTAGGAAGGCGATAAACGCTTCTTCGTCCATGACCTTCACCCCCAGTTCATTGGCCTTGGTCAGTTTCGAGCCGGCACCCGGGCCTGCGACCACGCAATGGGTTTTCGCCGACACCGAACCGGCGACCTTGGCGCCCAGGCTTTCCAGATGCTCCTTGGCCACATCCCGGCTCATCAGTTCGACCTTGCCGGTCAGCACCCAGGTTTCGCCGGACAGCGGCAGACCTTCGACGACTTTCTTCTCGCTCTGCCAATGCATGCCGAAATCGCGCAATTGCTGCTCGGCCCGCTCGGCCAGTTGCCGATGCTCAGGCGAGGCGAAGAACTCGCGCACCGAGTTGGCCTGCTTCTCCGGCAATGCCTGGCGCATGTCCAGCCAGTCAGCGTTCATCACCGCTTCCAGCGAACCGAAGCGATCGGCGAGTTTCTGCGCACCACCGGGGCCGACGAAGGGAATGTGCAGTTTGTCGAGCAAGCCGCCCAGGGTGGTACTGGCGGCGAATTCGGCGCCCAACTCGCCTTGATCCTGAATCTGCAAACCATGGCCGAGCAATTCGCTGATGACCTGCTGGTTGTGCGCATCCTCAAAGAAACTGTGGATCTCGTGCGCCACTTCCAGGCCGACATCCGGCAGGTAGGTCAGCACATGCGGCAAGGCCTGTTGCACGCGTTCCAGCGAACCCAGCGAACGCGCCAGCACCTTCGCCGTCTCTTCGCCGACATCGGGAATGCCGAGGGCATAGATGAAACGTGCCAGGCTCGGTTGCTTGCTGTCTTCAATGGCTTTGAGAAGCTTGTTGCTCGATACCTCGGCGAAGCCTTCCAGATCGACGATGTCGTCGAACTTCAGCGCATACAGATCGGCTGGCGAGCTGACCAGACCTTCGTCGACCAGTTGCTCGACGCTCTTGTCGCCCAAGCCTTCGATGTCCATGGCCCGGCGCGAGACGAAGTGAATGATCGCCTGTTTCAGTTGCGCACCACAGGCCAGTCGGCCGACGCAGCGATACACCGCACCTTCGCTGAAGGTTTCCTTGCCCTTGCTGCGCTTGACCAGTTGCGTGCGTTCAACGTGCGAGCCGCACACCGGGCAGCTTTCAGGAATGGCCACCGGGCGCGCGTCATCGGGGCGACGCTCGGTGACTACCTGCACCACTTGCGGAATCACATCGCCGGCGCGGCGAATGATCACCGTGTCGCCGATCATCAGGCCCAGCCGCGCAACTTCG
>NZ_AHZM01000835.1:0-1903 GCF_000257605.1 Pseudomonas sp. R62 | reverse complement strand
AGCGCCGAAATAACCCGAACAACACTTCTTGAACTTCTGCCCGCTGCCACACGGGCAGCCGTCATTGCGCCCCAGCTTCATCTGCACCGTCGGATCGATGAAGTACCAGCGCCCGCCGTTCTGCACAAACGAAGAGCGCTCGCGATGGCTGTGCTCGCCCTGGCTGTCATGCCAGCGCGCGGTGAAGGTCACAAAAGCGTGTTCCGGCTGGCCGCCGAACACTTCCGAGCTTTCAACCTCAAGGCCGAGCCAGGTGCTTTGCGCACTCCAGTCGCTGATCGATTGTCGGTTCAGCCCCGCCTGTTGCGCGGGCAGGGTGGTCGCCACCAGATAGTCGATCAGCCCCAGCACATAAGCGCTGTAGCGCGAACGCATCAAGGCTTCGGCACACGGCGCCGGGTGGCCGTCATGATAAGGGCCGCAGCAGGCATCCAGCAGATTGCCGCTGCCGCAAGGGCAAATGGCTGTACTCATTGCATTACCACCAGTATTTCCCGAAGTTTTCCGGATTGGCCCAGAAGCGTGAATTGAGCCAGTCGGGGACTTGTTTGTAGTCAAGCAGATCGTAGGTGAACAGGGTCAGCACCTGCGCGTCGCGCTGAAAACGCTCGCTGGCCTGCAGTGCCAGCGAATAGAAGTCGGTTTCCTGCCAGCCGCTGGCCGCCAGATCCGCCAGCACCGCGATCCGACTGGCGTTGAGATTGCGAATGCCGCCCAACAGGTTCACGCCATCGCGTTTGGGCAAATGTTCCAGGCAATCGACTACCAGCGCCAGATCGAAGCGTTGCGCAGCCAATTCGGCGGGCAACGCGCCGGGCGCGGCATGAGCGACCACGGTGTCTGGATGCGCGTCCTTGAAAGCGCTCAAGGCGGGAAATTCGCTGGCGCCGATCAGCAGCAGTCGGGCCGGGGCGTAGCGATCCAGCAAAGCGGCCAACGCCTGTTGCGGCGTGCGCGAAGAAATGGCGGCGTTCATCGAAGCTCCTCAGTCAGACCGCCAAGACTAGCCTGCCAGACCGCGTCGGCAAAGCGCCCGGTGGCGGCGGTTTTCGCCAAAAGAGGCAAACCCCTGTGAACACGGTCGCAAACAGCGGTGGCCTATTGCTGGCGGAGATTAAAACTCCGGTCTTTACTCCCTGAATCGGTTTTAAGCCGATCCCTCAGGAGAAAACTAGATGAGCATAGTTCGGACAGCATTACCCTTGGTTCTGCTAACCAGTGTGTTGACTGGTTGTGCAGGTTTGCAGAAAACCGACTGGCCGACCTGTGCGGCGGTCGGCGGTGTGGTCGGTGCCGGTCTCGGCGCGACGGAAAGCGCTTCGTGGGCCGGTTACGGTGCACTGATTGTCGGTGGTACGGCGGCGGCCTATTGCTGGGTGCACGGTGATGGTGATGAAGACGGCGACGGCGTGCCGGACAGTCGCGACAAGTGCCCGGGTACGCCTAAAGGCGTGCAGGTCGATGCTGACGGTTGCCCGCCACCGACGCCTGCGCCAGTGGTCGAAGAAGCGGTTGTGGTCAAGGAGGAAACCATCGTCATTCGTGATGTGCATTTCGAGTTCGACAAAGCCACGCTGACCGGCCCTGACAAGCAAGTGCTGGACAAGGTCGCCGATCGCCTGAAACAGGAATCCTCTACCGCGCAACTGACCGTGACCGGTCACACCGACAGTGTCGGCAGCGATGCCTACAACAAGAAACTGTCGGATCGTCGTGCGCACTCGGTGGTGGAATACCTGATCCAGCAGGGCGTGCCACGTGCCAGCTTCGTTTCGGTGTCGGGCCTTGGTGAAAGCCAGCCTGTGGCTGACAACAAGTCGGCTGATGGTCGTGCGCAGAACCGTCGCACCGAAATCAAAATCGTCCGCTAGCCCCTCTCGCATCCGCGGCTTGTGCAGTCGCG
>NZ_AHZM01000834.1:0-1918 GCF_000257605.1 Pseudomonas sp. R62 | reverse complement strand
AACGTCGACCAATCGCCACCAGCGTCGCGATCCACAACGGATCCAGCGGGTTGATGCCGACCGTTGGTGCCACCACCACTGCCAACATTGCCGGATAGAGACCGGCGCAACCGTTCTGGCCAATCGTCGCGCCGAACGACGCAGCGAAACTGGCGACCGACGAAGGAATGCCCAGACGACGGGTCTGCGCTTCGATGCTCAACGGAATGGTCGCTGCGCTGGAGCGGCTGGTGAAGGCGAAGGTCAGCACCGGCCAGATCTTGCGGAAGAAGCGCAGCGGGTTGATCCCGGCGGCCGACACCAGCACGCCGTGCACGACGAACATCAGGCCCAGGCCGATATACGAGACCACGACGAAACTGCCGAGCTTGATGATGTCCTGCAGGTTGGAACCGGCGACCACTTTGGTCATCAGCGCCAGCACACCGTACGGGGTCAGCTTCATCACCAGACGCACCAGACGCATCACCCAGGCTTGCAGGGTGTCGATGGCGTTGATCACTTTCTGACCTTTTTCCACGTCATCCTTGAGCAGCTGCAACGCAGCAACCCCAAGGAACGCGGCGAAGATCACTACGCTGATGATCGAGGTCGGCTTGGCCCGGGCCAGGTCGGCGAACGGGTTCTGCGGAATGAACGACAGCAGCAATTGCGGCACATTCAGGTCGGCAACCTTGCCGGCGTAGTCGTTCTGAATGGTTTGCAGGCGCGCCATTTCCTGGGTGCCGGCAACCAGACCTTCAGCGCTGAGGCCGAACAGGTTGGTCAGGCCGATGCCGATCAACGCCGCGATGGCGGTGGTGAACAGCAGCGTGCCGATGGTCAGGAAACTGATTTTGCCCAGCGACGAAGCGTTGTGCAGGCGTGCCACGGCGCTGAGGATCGAAGCAAACACCAGCGGGATAACGATCATTTGCAGCAACTGCACGTAACCGTTGCCGACCAGGTCGAACCAGCCGATCGAGGCTTTCAGCACCGGGTTGCCGGCACCGTAAATCGTGTGCAGGGCAACGCCGAACGCCACGCCGAGGACCAGTGCGAGCAGGACTTTTTTCGCCAGGCTCCAAGTGGTGTGGCGGGTTTGCGCCAGACCGAAGAGCAGGGCGAGGAACACCAGCAGGTTGAGAATCAGCGGTAGATTCATGGGAACTCCAGTAAAGACTGTGCCAACAGCCATCCGGGGCTGCTGCGAACCGGCAAGCCTAACAGCTTGATTTGCAATGATTTAATACCGAAATGGCAGGGCATCCGTCGTTTTTGGAATAAGCGCGTGTCGCTGTCGGCAATGCAACTGACGCGCAGGGGACGTCAGCGGTCGCTGACAGGCGAGGGTTGTCACACTGATTTGTTAGCGTCGAACTCTTTGCATCGGGGAGTAGCGCTATGAGAATTGCACGCACGTTGTTGGCTGTGGCACTGGCGGCTGGCCTCGCCGGCCATGCATTGGCCACGGATCTCAAGCATTGGCCGGCAGATCAGGCCAAGGCGCTGGACGCGATGATCGCTGCCAACGCCAACAAGGGTAATTACGCGGTGTTCGATATGGACAACACCAGTTACCGCTACGACCTCGAAGAATCCTTGCTGCCGTTCATGGAAAACAAGGGCCTGATCACCCGCGACAAGCTCGACCCCTCGCTGAAACTGATGCCCTTCAAGGACACCGCCGAGCACAAGGAAAGCCTGTTCAGTTATTACTACCGGCTCTGCGAAGTCGACGACATGGTCTGCTACCCATGGGTGGCGCAGGTGTTCTCCGGCTTCACCCTCAAGGAGCTCAAGGGCTACGTTGACGAACTGATGGCTTCGGGCAAACCGGTGCCGGCGACGTATTACGAAGGCGATGTGGTGAAGAAGCTCGATGTCAATCCGCCGAAGATCTTCACTGGCCAGCAGGAGCTGTACAACAAGCTGATGG
>NZ_AHZM01000833.1:0-1959 GCF_000257605.1 Pseudomonas sp. R62 | reverse complement strand
GGCGACATCGGTAACGAGATAACCCACCAACTGCTTGCCACTCGGCGCATCCAGCGCCAGCACCACCGCTTCGCGGATCGAAGGGTGATCGAGCAGGCGCGTTTCGATTTCGCCCAGTTCGATGCGGAAACCACGGATTTTCACTTGATGGTCGATCCGCCCCAGATACTCGACCAGACCATCGGCACGCTGGCGCACCAGGTCGCCGGTGCGATACATGCGCCCGCCATCAGCGGCAAACGGGTCAGCGACAAAACGCTCGGCGCTGATGCCCGGGCGGTCGTGATAGGCCTGAGCCAGACCGGCGCCGCCGACAAACAATTCACCGGTCGCGCCTTGCGGCACCAAGGCCAGATCGGCGTCGAGAATGTAGGCGACTCGCGCCCCGATCACGCTGCCGATCGGCACACTGCCGGCGCCCTCTTCCAGTACCTGCGGCGCCAGACTGGCCAGCGGCATGACTACGGTTTCAGTCGGGCCGTAGGCGTTGAAGAACAGCGCTGGCTGGAACGCCGCGCGGATGCGCTGCAGATGCTCGCCGGTCAGCGCTTCACCGCCGGTGATGATCATGCGCACCGGCAGGACGTCATTCTGCGTGGCAAGGAATTGCGCCAATTGGCTGCCGTAGCTCGGCGTGAAGCCGAGGACGTTGATCCGATGCGCACGAATCAAGCCGCAGATTTCTTCCGCGTCCCACTGCCCTTGCGCCCGCAGCACCACCTGCGCACCGCTGAGCAGCGGCACCAGCAGACGTTCGGTGGCGGCGTCGAAGTTGATCGAATAGAAATGCAGTTCACAGTCGTCCGGGCGCATGCCGAAGCGTTCGATCACGGCCTGACAGTGCATGGCAATTTCACCGTGGGAGACCACCACGCCTTTCGGTTTGCCGGTCGAGCCCGAGGTGTAAATCAAGTAGGCCTGATGTTGCGGCAGGCTGATAAACGGCAGCTCGCTGGCCGGGTAGTCGGCCAATCCCGGGCTGTCATCTTCCAGACACCAGCGCGCCACGTCTGACGGCAAGTCACCCAGGGCCTGAAACATCGCCCGATCGCTGAGCAGCAGACCGATGCGGCTGTCTTTGATCATGTAATGCAGACGGTCGAGCGGGTACTCCGGATCCAGCGGCACATAGGCGCCGCCAGCCTTGAGAATCGCCAGCAGGCCGATGACCATTTCCAGCGAACGCTCCAGCGCCAGCCCCACCCGCACCTGCGGGCCAACCCCACGTTCACGCAGCGCCCAGGCCAGACGATTGGCCCGGGCATCGAGTTCGGCGTAGCTCAGGGTCTGCCCGGCGAAGGTCAGCGCTGGCGCGTCTTTGCGCGCCAGTGCCTGCTCGGCGAACAGATGATGGATGCACTGATCGAGACGATGCTCGCCCGGCTCGATGCCAAGGCTGTCGAGCAGGTGCTGTTGCTCGGTGTTGTCGAGCAACGGCAGTTCGCTGAGGCGTTGCTGCGGATCAGCGATCAACGCTTCAAGCAGGTTGCGCCAATGCCTGGCCATGCGTTCGATGGTCGGCTCGTCGAACAGATCGGTGCTGTAAGTCAGGCAGCAGCCGAGGCGATGGTCGAGGTCGGTGACTTCCAGATTGAGATCGAACTTGGTCGCCCGCGCATCGTTGGCCAGGTACTCGACAGTCATCCCAGCGAGGGTGCGGCTCTGCTGGAATTCCCAGCGCTGCACGTTGCACATCACCTGGAACAGCGGGTTGTAGGCCGCGCTGCGTGGCGGCTGCAAGGCTTCGACCAGATGATCGAACGGCAGATCCTGATGGGACTGGCCTTCGATCACGGTGTGGCGCACCTGCTCGAACAGTTCGCCGACCGACATCTGCCCGTCGAGCTGGCAACGCAGCACCTGGGTGTTGAGGAACGCACCGATCAGCCCTTCGCTTTCCGGGCGGATGCGGTTGGCCACCGGCGCGCCGATGCGCAGGTCGGTCTGGCCGCTGTAGCG
>NZ_AHZM01000832.1:0-1965 GCF_000257605.1 Pseudomonas sp. R62 | reverse complement strand
CGCACGGCTGTGGTAGTTCATGAAGTAGGCGCCGAACTCGGTGTCGAGTGGCTCGAACATGTATTTGAGGGACGCGCCCCACTGACCGCTATCGCGCGCGTCACGGTCCGGCCCACGGCGCACCAGCACGCCTTCTTGGTCGACGTTCACACCGTTGGCGGCCAACGGCCCCAAAGCGATCGCCGGAATCTGCGAACGCTTGTTCAGTACGCGCAAATTGTTGTCGCAACCGTCGGCAACGATGTCTGGCTGGGAGAAGAAGGTGCCGCAGTTGTCGACGACGGTCTGATCCCATTCCAGTTGGTAGAACGCTTCGGCCGAGAGGTTATCGGTGAGGCTCTGCGACACGTAGAACATGTTGACCGGAATCAGGCCTTCCTTGATCTCGGCGCCCGGACGACGGAACGCGGAGACGTCGATCGGGTTGATCGAGTTGATGCCGCCGCCGATGAAGGTACTTTCACCCCAGCTCACTACCTGCTTGCCCAGACGCACGGAGCCCGGCTGATCGGCAATCGCGTAGTTGTGGTAGACGAAGGCGTCGAGGATCTGCCCGCCGGAGGACTTGGCGCCCTCTTTACGGTTGCTGTCGCTGATGTCCTTGAACTCGCGGCTCTCGTCCTTCAGTTCGAAGTCGTACCAGTACTTGCCACGGACGAACACGCCGGTGTCGCCGTATTTCAATTCAAGGTCATGGATACCCTTGAAGATCTTCGAGAAGGTCTCGCCGCTCTTGAAGTTGGCGTGACCGTCATCGGAGGTCTGCGACAGGCCACGGCCGCCGTTGTTGACGCCGATGAGGTTCTTGTTCGGGCTCTGAGTAGACCAACTGGCACCGATCGACAGGGACGAGTCGAACTGGCCTTCGATTTCACCGACGTTGAAACTGACGCCGAATGCAGGCCCGGCGAGCGAGGAGGCAAGACTGACCGCCAGAGGCAGTTTTGCCCGGCGCCAGAACTGGTTTACTGAGGTCATCGACGCTACTCCATGTGCATTATTGTTATGGCAGTGAGTACTTTTAAAAACGCTGTGGAGGACCGGGCGCCAGGGCTGCCCGAAATCGTTCCAGAGTTGCTCGCCCCGTTCAGTGCGTGTGCTCCGTTTTCAAAAAGTCCTTGAGCGGACTATAGCCAGCGGGTGGTAGTGCTTGATCCCTCTAAAGTGTGATTTGCAGCCGCCAACCACTCTGGAACAGTCCTTTCGCCAGTCCGACACACGTCGGCACGGCAAGGATGGCTGATTTTTTCGATTTCACAAGCCAAGCGCTTGCTTGGTGGGTCTGGCGCGCCGGTTTCGGCGCGCCAGCAGGCAGTTAAAGTGTCGAAAGGAAGGTGCTGTTGTTGGCCTGCCATTCGGTGATGTCGAGGCGGATGCGCTTCTTGTCGAGCTTGCCGACACTGGTCTTGGGAATTTCGGTAACAAGGGCGATCTGACTGGGAATCGCCCACTTGCTCAGGTGCCCCAGCTCGACGAACGGCTTGAGGTGTTCCTTCAGTTCCCGTGCGCCGATCACCTGCCCTTCGCGGACCACCAGCAAGGCAAACGGGCGCTCGCCCCACTGCGGATCGGCGATGCCCACCACTGCTACTTCGCGTACCGCCGCATGCCTGCTGATGAGGTCTTCGAGGTCGAGGGAGGAGATCCACTCGCCGCCGGTCTTGATCACGTCCTTGATGCGATCACGAATATCGATCACGCCCATGCTGTCGAGCGTGGCGACGTCACCGGTGTGCAACCAGCCACCGGCCCAGAGCTCGGCGCCCTTCTGCGGCTCGTTGAAATAACCTTCGGTCAGCCATGGCGCGCGCAGCACCAGTTCGCCCTGGGTTTCGCCGTCGGCCGGAAGGAAATTGCCCTCGCCGTCGACAATCGCCGCTTCGACCAGTGGCCCCGGCACGCCGGCCTTGATCCGGTAAGTGGTGCGCTCGTCTTCGCTGCCGGCCATCAATTCGTCGTTGAGGT
>NZ_AHZM01000831.1:0-1969 GCF_000257605.1 Pseudomonas sp. R62 | reverse complement strand
GCTCAGCCTTCCGACGTCGCCGGTGGATCAAGATCAAAAGCACTCGAGCTAACGCTCATTGTTGAGTGGGGCGGCTTCGCCGCGGGCAGCTGCGCTGCTCTGCTTTTCTGTGGGAGCGAGCCTGCTCGCGAAGGCGGCCTGACAGTCGACCTGATTTTTCCTGATGCACACCGCCCCCCTTGTAGGAGTGAGTCTGCTCGCGATGACGGCCTGACTGTCAACCCAAATCACCGGTGGTACTCGGTCATACTGTGTGCGAGCCTGCTCGCGAAGGCACCCTGTCAGCCCCCGCCTTACTGCCCGACAAACCAGCGAAAATATGGGTTCGCCCGATCCCCTTGCATCACTTCCCGGATATCCCGCCCCCAGGCGTCCCGATCGCCGTCGTAGGCGTGCAGGCTTGCCCGATAAAACTGCATCAACCGCTGCCGATGCGTTTCCATGCGTTCACTGAACCCGGCATCGGCATTGACCAGTGTAGGTGGCTGATACAAGTCCAGCAGCGCCGGTAGCACGCGGGTGATTTCCTTGCTGCGTACCCACGGCGCGTATTCGATGCGCGGCTGATCATCAGTCACTGCCGGTGCATCGGCGGCGAAGCGCTCCAGGCCGGTGCGATCGGTGACCCAGGTGGCCAGCAGCGCCGCCGCCGAGCCGATGCCGACGTCCTGCAAGGTGTCGCGTACGCTGTCCTGTTGGAAGCGCGCGGTGATTTTCGCGGCGTCCAGTTGCATCGGTTTCATTGAGCCAACCAGCAGCATTTCGTGGAACTCGCTGGTCCATAGCGAGGCATGCGGGAACACGTCGAGGAAGCTGCGCACCAGTGAGCGCGAGTCGTCGATATTCTGCGTCGGCAGCGGCAGCCACTGCGCAACGATGCCCTGGTCCTGCAAGCGACTGGCGGCCAGCTGGTAGAAGTCCCGCGAATACAGATTGACCACGCCGGCGGCGGAGGGCGGTGGCGGTTCCAGGGTGATCACGTCGTAGGTCTGTGCACTGCGCAGCAGTTCCTGGCGACCGTCGCGCAGGCGTACGTCGACGCCGGGATCGCTGGCGGCATTGAAGTTGCCCTTGAACAACGGCGCTGCTTTCACCACCGATGGCAGCAACTCGGCAACCACGCGATGTTCCAGACCCGGATAGCGCAGCATGGCGCCTGCGGTGATGCCGGTGCCGAAGCCGATCACCAGGGTCGAGCGCGGTTCACCGTTGTGGATCAGCAGCGGCAGCAGCGCCTGAATGCGCATGTAGCGCAGCGACGGCATGGCATCGCCGGTGTTCGACACGCCCTGGATGTACAAACGGTGGAAGGTATTTTCGCCACGTCCCTGAGTGACCACCGCGACCGTGCCGCCGCGTCCTTCCTCGTAGAAGGCCAGCGTGCCGTTGCGTGCGCCGGGCAACAGGCTGGCCAGTTTGTCGACGGGCGTCAGTACCGCCACTGCAACGCAAACCAGACCTAGTGCGACCACGGCCTGGCGCCGACCTTTCGCCACGCCATGGCCCTTGCGCACCGCCAGATAACCGATTGTCGCTGCGACGAGCGCCAGTAGACCGAGGGTGCGGACAAGTCCCAACAATGGAATCAATACGAAGCCGCAAAGCATCACACCGATGATCCCGCCCAAGGTGTTGAACGCGACAACGGCGCCGACATCGCGGCCCACACGTTCGCTGCCGACACTCAGGCGCAACGCCAGAGGAAACGCCGCGCCGAGCAGCAGGGTCGGCACAAACACGATGCTCAGCGCCGCCACGGCAAAGCGCGCGCTCATACCGGCCAGCTCGCTTACGCCCAGACTCAGCAGCCAGGTTTCCGCATGGCTCTGCGCGAGCACCAGCCAACGACCCAGCACGGCGATCTCCAGCAGCGCAATCAGACCTGCACCGGCAATCAACAAGCCAAATACGCCCCATGGGTCGCGAATGCGCTCGACGCGACGGGCGAGCAGGGCGCTGCCGATAAACA
>NZ_AHZM01000830.1:0-1968 GCF_000257605.1 Pseudomonas sp. R62 | reverse complement strand
CCCTGTTCAACAGCAGCGTGGTGTTTGGTCGCGACGGCGTACCGTTGGGCCAGCCGCAACGGCAGATGCATCCGATCTTCGATCAGCAAGGTGTGATTCAGGCCGAAGACAAACACGCCATCCAGGTCGTCGACACACCGGCCGGACGCTTGGGCATCCTGATCGGCAGTGATAGCTGGTACCCCGGTAACTACCGCACCCTCGATGAACAAGGCGCGCAACTGGTGGCCGTGCCGGCGCAGGTTATTGGCCAAGGCGCCTGGGACAAGCCATGGCGTGGCTACAAAGGTTCGAGCACGCCGGGCTCGGTCAGCCTCAAGCCCGGCGACCTCAGTGAAGGTCAGGCCTGGCACCGATTGACCCTCACCGCACAACCACCGAGCAGCCGCGCGATTGCCGGCGTCAGTGTATTCATGCGCGGGCAGTTCTGGGACAAGCCGAGTACCGGCACAAGCTTCCTCAGCAGCAACGGCCAGCAGTTCGCCGATGGCGAGGCCCGTGGTGCGCGCTTGCTGAACGTCTGGCTATAAACCATGAAGCCGCAGCCGATGCGCCTCGGGGATCTGTCGGTGGGCTTCGTCCATAGTCTGGCCGACGCCGTGCGCAGCCACGACGCCGATCCGCTGCCTCTGCTTGAACAATATGGCCTCGATGCCGCGCGACTGGCCGAGGCCGGGGCACGCTTGTCGATCCCGCGTTACATGCGCCTGGGCCATGCGGCGATTCAACTGACCGGCGATCCGGCCCTGGGCCTGCGCATGGGCCGGATGATCCGCTTGAATCAGGCTGGGCTGGCCGGCATCACTGCGGCGCAAGCGCCCACCGTCCGTGAAGCGGCCCGCTGCCTGACGCGCTTCGAGCCGCTGTACGGTTCCAACTATCGCGGGCAGTCCAGTTTTCACGAAGATGCCAACGGTGCGTGGCTGCGCTTCTACTCGATCAGTCCTTACAACGCCTATAACCGCTTCGTGGTCGACTCGATCCTCGCCGGCTGGCTGCATCAGTTGTCGAGCCTGTGCGGCGAAACGTTGCGCGCCGAGCGAATCGAAATCGAATTCGAAGCGCCGGATTACCGCGACGCCTACACAATGCTTGGCGACTGCCCGATCCAGTTCAGCGCCGAACGCAATCAGCTGCGCCTGAGCCTGAACACCCTTGCCCTGCGCAACCCTGAACATTGCCCGAGCACCTGGCGACATCTGCTGCAATTGTGCGAGCGGGAGCTGGAACAACTGACCCGCACCCGCAGTTTGCGCGAGCGCATCACTCAGTTGCTCGGCCCGTTGCTCAACGGCGGCCGCGAGCCGGATCTTGAGGAAGTCGCGGCACGCCTGAAACTGCCGACCTGGACCCTGCGACGCAAACTAGCAGAGGAAGGCACGCAATTTCGCGCGATCCTCAATGACACACGCCGCGACCTGGCAATGACCTACATCCGCGACACCGAACTGGCGTTCGGCGAGATCGCCTACCTGCTGGGCTTTGCCTCAGCTGAAGCCTTCCAGCGTGCATTCAAGCGCTGGAGCGGGCAGACGCCCGGCGAATCCCGACGAAATTACCGCTCGGGAGCCTGAAGCTCAGAGCTCCGTCGCGTCGTCAGCCGGTTCTGGTTGATCCAGCTCAAAGGCCTGGTATTCGAGCAGTTCTTCCTGATACTCATCCATCGTATGAATCCCCCAACTACTCGCTATGAAAATGGCCTGATCAATCGACCTGTGCCCCGAGCATAAAGTGCCCGTGTGAAGGAAAAGTGAAACGCAGCCTTCATGAATAAAACGTAGCAGGTGGCTGGGGATTTATCGCGGCGATGGTGTCGCAGGTGTGTAACCAGATCTTAAGCCAACCCGAAAACCACTGTGGGAGCGAGCCTGCTCGCGAAGGCGGTGTGTCAGTCTGATCATCTGTCGACTGATACACCGCTTCGCGAGCAGGCTCGCTCCCACAGGGTCTTGCTTGGTTTCTTATTGG
>NZ_AHZM01000828.1:0-1994 GCF_000257605.1 Pseudomonas sp. R62 | reverse complement strand
ATGCACGCCGACGTCAGCGGCGTGGCCATGTGCAAGTTGGCTTGGGCGAGTTTCTGGCTCACCAGCGGCAGCATCGCCGCGTTGGCCAAGTGGAACAGCGCGCAGCACAGGGCAAACATCAGCAACGGGCGATTGCTCAGCAGTACCTTGAATCCGGACGGCTGATGGCTTTGATCGCCAGGCTGGAGGCCGCGCGCGACATCGTGATCAATCGCCTCGGCCGAGACGAACAGCACGGCAATCACGCTGGCCAGCGCCATGACCGCCATCAGATAAAACACCGCCACCGGACCGAACAGATACGCAAACAAACCGGCCAATAACGCCGCGCACGCGTTGCCGGCGTGGTTGAACGTCTCGTTGCGACCGGTACGCCGGGTGAATGCTCGCGGGCCGGTGATGCCCAGGGTGATCGCGGAAATCGCCGGGGCAAAAATAGATGCTGCCGCAGCGCTCAAAGCCTGAGTCAACGCCACCAGACTGAATGACGAAATGAACGGCAGGAGCAGACAACTCACCGTCACCAACAGCGCGGCGATGATGATCAGCGCACGTTTCGCCCGGCTGCTGTCAACCAGCGCACCAGCGGGCGTCTGCGTGACCAGCGCGGCAATGCCGGCGAGGGTCATGACCACACCGATGCTGGCCGGGTCCCAGTGGTGCACGGCGAGCAAGTAGATGGCGAGGTACGGCCCGAGGCCGTCGCGGACATCGGCGAGAAAGAAATTCAGACTGTCCAGCGAGCGGTTGTTGCGGCGATCGAGATGGCTGATCACGGGGGGCAGTCTCTTGAAAGTGAGGTCTGCGAAAATGTATCAACCTCGGCAAACCTAATGACCGAAGCGGCGGGCGATTAGTTGCAGAACGGCGGAGCAGTTGCTGCTCCGCAGGTATTCAAGCGTCAGGCGTTTGCAGTATTTCTATCCATAATGCGCCTTTGCCGGAGGCCGCTTCACCGACACGCTTCAGCGCGCCATCCTTGCTCACCGCGTACGTACCGACCTTGGCGCTTTTCTCGCCCGTCACCAGCAGCCAGTGGCCATCGGGGGAGAAGGCGATATTTCGCGGTTGCTGTTCTTGCACCGGGTAGTTATCGAGGAACTTGAGTGCTCCGGTTGCCGGATCCACGGCAAATCCCGAAACGCTGCTGCTGGTGCGCTCACTCATCAGCAGCAGTTTTCCATCCGGCGACATGCGCAGGTCGGCAGCCCAGATGCGCCGGGTCGGGTCGTCTTTCAAGTCGTTGTTGCGCGCATCACGGACTTCGCCGTGGGCCAGCTTCAATCGCTCGGGAATGCCGTTGGTTTCAGCGATTCGAGTCAACGCGCCGCTGGCCTCGTCGATTGAAAACGCAGTCACGGTGCCGCTCATTTCGCCGACGACGTAAAGGAATTTGCCGTTCGGCGAGAACGCCAGATGCCGGGGGCCGGTTTTCTCCGGAACGCTGACCGAGCCGTTGCCGATCGGGCTGAGCTCGCCAGTCTTGGCGTCCAGGCGATATTGCAGCACCTTGTCGGTGCCCAGGTTGCCGGCATAGGCAAAGCGATTGCTCGGCTCGGTGCGAATCGAATGGGCATGCAGGCCGGTCGGGTAGCGCAGGATGTTGGCGGAAGGTTGATGATCTTCGCCGATCTTTTGAACGCTGAGGGTATCGGCGCCGTAGGACGCGGCGAGCAGGTAGCGACCTTTTCGATCGGTCGACAGGTAGGCCATGCTCTCTGCCAGGGGCGCTTGGGTGAATTTTGTCAGGCGACCGCTTTGGCGATCGATCCGGTAACCCAGCACCTGAAAAGGTTTGACGCGCAAGGCTGCAAACAGCACTTTGCCGTCCGGGGTGAGCGCCATGGGATTGACCTGATCACCGGCCTGAACCTGTTCAATAAGGGTGAGTGCGCCGTTACTCTGATCAAGGCGATACTGCGAGATCAGACCGTCGCCGGGGCTTGAAATGTAAGCGTAGGTAGCGGCGTTGGCCGTCACGCTCAGAGCTGAAG
>NZ_AHZM01000827.1:0-2040 GCF_000257605.1 Pseudomonas sp. R62 | reverse complement strand
GTGATTGGCAGATGCTCTTCGGCGACTTGCCCGTAAACGTCGCCGGAGCTGACGTACAGGAAAGTGCCGGAAAAGCCGCGAGCCTTGAGCGCCTGCAGCAGGTTGAGGGTGCCGAAAAGATTGATATCGAAGGTGCGGGCCGGGTCACGAAAGGCTTCCGGCACGAAGGTCTGGCCGGCCAGATGAATGACTGCATCCGGCAACTCAGGCCAAAGGTCGATGAGGCTGTCGGCGTTCGTAAGGTCGTAGGCCGATGCGGCAGGCAGCAGCTCCCACGACGAGCCCGGCGACGCCAGACGAGACTGAATGTGTTGTCCCACGAAGCCGCTGAGGCCCGTGACGAACAGACGTTTTTTCAAACAGCGACCCCTTGGTCATGACTCGCGCCGCTTTCCTTGCACGCTTTGAGGAAAGCCCTGTCAGACCGGAGGAAATATCCGGTGAAACAGCAGGCGAAGCCGTTGTTGTAGTTGTTTGGTTGCCAATCTGTGCCAATTGCTCGGCAATTTCAACCGGGCAAACCGTGACTGGTCAGTTCTCGTCAGCATAGTCCGATTTATTCTCGCCCGGCGGTTCCCGGACTCGCGATGGATGTGTTTAGAATGGCCTTCGTCGCGAGTTGGCCGGTTGTTTTCCGGACGCCGCGACGCGGGGTGAAACTGACCACTAAAACAAGAACAGAGACGTGCCCGATGATGACGGACGAGTGCCGGCCCTGCCGACCCGATCCGCCGCGCGGCCGTCATAGCATGAAGTCGCCGGGATGGTGCTTCATCGTGGGATGCCATGAATTTCATTCTCTACTCGGACGTCAACGACAGCTCCATCAGTGCCAGTCTCGGGCGTCCGGAATACAGCTATTACTTTGTCCTCAAAGCCTATCGCCCGGTGCTGGAAAGCCTGGGGCGCGTGCACGTGGCCGGATCTGTCGCCGACGTCGATGTGATTTACCGGCAATTGCTCGCCGCTGGCGAAGACAGTGTGTTCCTGTCCTTCACCCCGCCGCAGAAAACTCCGGTTGATCTGCAATGCCCGACGATTTGCGTGGTGGCCTGGGAGTTCGATTCGATCCCCGATGAACAGTGGGACGACGATCCGCGTCAGGACTGGACACGCATGCTCGCGCGCCACGGTCGGGTCATCACCCTGTCGACCCACACGGCAACGGCCATCCGCCGCGCCATGGGCGAAGCGTTCCCGGTGCTGGTTTTGCCGACGCCGTTGTGGGACAGCTTCGCAACGATTCGTCAGCAACACCAACCGATGCCGGTCAACCCGGGCACTGCACTGGCAATCAAGGGGTGCATATTCGATTCGCGCACCCTCGGCCTGTCAGCCGATGCGCTGATCCCGACGCCAATCAGCCCTGAAGAGCAGGCTGCACTGGCCGCAGCAATTGAAGCCGCGCGGCCGCCACCGTTGACGTTCAAACGCCGACTGGTCATCGCTCGACATTACCTGCGGCTGTGGGCGCTGGACTTGGGACGCGAACAGGCGGAACCGGCGCCGCGGGTGAAGTTTCTGCACAACTGGTACTGGGAAGGCATTCGCGATCTGCTGCCGGACGCTCTGCATGGCTGGCTGCAACAGCGTTGGCCTGAGGTGTGCGGCGCTGCGCCGGTGCCCGTGATCGAACCGGCGCCACTCGATCTGCCGGACACCTCATCGGTGGTCGAAACCACTGTCGAGGGTGTGGTGTATGTCTCGGTATTCAACCCCAAGGATGGCCGCAAGAACTGGCATCGACTGATCAGCGCATTCTGCTGGGCGTTTCGCGAAACGCCCGACGCGACGCTGGTGCTCAAGATTACCCAGAATGATCTGGCGTCCTATTACAGCGAATTGATGACCCTGCTGGCGCAACTCACGCCGTTCGCCTGTCGGGTCGTGGTGATGCACGGTTACCTCGACGACGCGCAGTACGCCAGGCTTTATCAGGCGGCCAGTTTCTACGTCAACGCGTCACGCTGCGAAGGGTTGTGCCTGCCCTTGATGGAGTTCATGTCCAGCGGGAAACCGGTGATCGCCCCCGATCACACG
>NZ_AHZM01000826.1:0-2048 GCF_000257605.1 Pseudomonas sp. R62 | reverse complement strand
ATCGAAGTGCTCGGTTATGAACTGGAAGTGCTGAACGAGTCGGAAACCCCGCCGTTCCCGCTCAACGAGTTCTCCGACGTCGGCGAAGAAACCCGCCTGCGCTATCGCTTCCTCGACCTGCGTCGTCCGGAAATGGCCGAGAAGCTCCGTCTGCGTTCGCGCATGACCACCAGCATCCGTCGCTTCCTCGACGAGAACGGCTTCCTCGACGTCGAAACGCCGATCCTGACCCGGGCCACTCCGGAAGGTGCGCGTGACTATCTGGTGCCGAGCCGTACCCATGCCGGTTCGTTCTTCGCCCTGCCGCAATCGCCGCAGCTGTTCAAGCAACTGCTGATGGTGGCCGGCTTCGACCGTTACTACCAGATCGCCAAGTGCTTCCGTGACGAAGACCTGCGTGCCGACCGTCAGCCGGAATTCACCCAGATCGACATCGAGACCAGCTTCCTCGATGAAAAAGAGATCATGGGTCTGACCGAGCAGATGATCCGCAACCTGTTCAAGGAAGTGCTGAACCTGGAGTTCGGCGAATTCCCGCACATGACCTTCGAAGAAGCCATGCGCCGCTACGGTTCGGACAAGCCGGACCTGCGTATTCCACTGGAACTGGTCGACGTTGCCGACCAGCTCAAAGAAGTTGAATTCAAGGTGTTCAGCGGCCCGGCCAACGATCCGAAGTGCCGCATCGCCGCACTGCGTGTTCCAGGCGGGGCGAGCATGCCGCGCAAGCAGATCGACGACTACACCAAGTTCGTCGGCATCTACGGTGCCAAGGGCCTGGCGTACATCAAGGTCAACGAGCGTGCTGCCGGTGTTGAAGGTCTGCAATCGCCGATCGTGAAGAATATTCCTGAAGACAAGCTCAACGTGATCCTCGATCGCGTTGGCGCAGTCGATGGCGACATCGTGTTCTTCGGTGCCGACAAGGCCAAGATCGTCAGCGAAGCCCTGGGCGCGCTGCGTATCAAGCTCGGTCACGACCTCAAGCTGCTGACCTGCGAGTGGGCGCCAATGTGGGTCGTCGACTTCCCGATGTTCGAAGAGAACGACGACGGCAGCTTCTCGGCGCTGCACCACCCGTTCACCGCACCGAAGTGCACCCCGCAGGAACTCGAAGCCAACCCGGCCGGCGCACTGTCCCGTGCGTACGACATGGTGTTGAACGGCACCGAGCTGGGCGGCGGTTCGATCCGTATTCACCGCAAGGAAATGCAGCAAGCGGTATTCCGCCTGCTGGGCATCAACGAAGCGGAACAGGAAGAGAAGTTCGGCTTCCTGCTCGACGCGCTGAAATACGGTGCACCGCCGCACGGTGGTCTGGCCTTCGGTCTGGACCGTCTGGTGATGCTGATGACCGGCGCCCAGTCGATCCGTGAAGTGATCGCCTTCCCGAAAACCCAGAGTGCTGCCGACGTGATGACGCAGGCTCCGGGCGTAGTGGATGCCAAGGCATTGCGCGAGCTGCATATTCGCCTGCGCGAAACGCCAAAGGCTGAGTAAGACGGGCCTGAAGGCGCATCTTCGGATGCGCCTTTTTTCTTTCTCAGGTCGAATTTTTCAATTGCCGGCCGCTGCCTTGGCGGGGCGGGCAAGGTTTCAAAGAGCATTCGGAGCAAGTTATGGCAGGTCATTCCAAGTGGGCAAACATCAAGCACCGCAAAGAACGTCAGGATGCCAAGAGGGGCAAGATCTTCACCAAGTGGATCCGTGAACTGACCGTTGCGGCCCGTCAGGGTGGCGGTGATCCGGGTTCCAACCCGCGTCTGCGTCTGGCTCTGGACAAGGCGTTGAGCGCCAACATGAGTCGCGACATCATTGACCGTGCCGTCGCGCGCGGTGCCGGCGCCACTGAAGCGGACAACGTTGAAGAACTGACCTATGAAGGCTACGGCCCGGGCGGTGTGGCGGTGATGGTCGAGTGCATGACTGACAACCGCAACCGTACCGCCGCAGCGGTGCGTCACGCGTTCAGCAAGTGTGGCGGCAACCTCGGCACCGACGGTTCGGTGGCCTATCTGTTCGAGCGCAAGGGCCAGATCAGTTTCGCC
>NZ_AHZM01000825.1:0-2049 GCF_000257605.1 Pseudomonas sp. R62 | reverse complement strand
GGGCCTGGCGCCAGCAATACCGAAACGGCGGTCGAGGTGCGTGAGAAAAATGGTGATCTGTGGCGCTATGGCCTGTATCCCGTGACGGGCAAGAAGCATCAGTTGCGTGTGCACATGACGTCGCTGGGAGCGAGTATCTGCAACGATCCGTTTTATCCGACTGTGTTGAAAGATGTCGAGGACGATTACGCCAACCCGTTGAAGCTGCTTGCGCAAGGCCTGCGCTTCATCGACCCGGTGACCGGTGAGTTGCGGGAGTTCGAGAGTCAAATCACCTTGCAGTGGTAATGCTGAAACTGCTTTCCGAGCGCCCATGAAAAAGCCCGCATGACAATGCGGGCTTTTCTGTATCCGGTAACGACGCGGAGCCTTACAGCTCTTTAACGGTACGAACCTGATCCTTGTTGATGCGGGTCTCTTTGCCGTCCAGCTGCTGGAACTCGTAGAAGCCCGAATCATCATCGTATTTCGGGGTGTCGACGGCCTGGATTTCGCGACCGTCATTCAAGGTGATCACTGTTGGCGAGGAGCAACCTGCGAGGGTTGCCAGGCCCAGTGCGAGCATGAAAGTGGCGAGGGTCCGTTGAGTCATGAGTGTGTCTCCGAATGGGAAATCTTCTGGTTACTGAGCTTGAGACGTAAACAAGGCGTGAGAGTTCCTTGGATAGTGTCAGTCTGACACAGTGTTGTGCAGATGTAACAATTCGGGGGTGTTGAGATTGGCCAGTCGCGGGTCGTTGTCAGGGCATTGCAATGCGACGGCGCCGAGGCTGCGCATTACCCGCCCCGGGCTGCGCTCGCCTGCATTCCAGGCTGCTTCGAATGCCGGCAACAGCGCCACGGGAATCACGCACAGCAGCGGTTCCCAATGCTCGCCGTGGCGCAGCATTAAAGGTTTTTCACGTTGCAGATTGGCAGTAATCAGCATGTCTTCGAGCAAGGCCTCGTCGATTCGCGGCACATCACATGGCAACACCAGCAGATGCGCATGGCGCGCCGCTTTCAGCCCGGCACGAATACCGGCCAGCGGCCCGGGGAAATCGCCTTCATCATCCATCACCAACTGATCGGCAAACCCGGCATAACGCTCGCGATTGCGGTTGCAGGAGATGATCAGATCGTCGGTCAACGGCCGTACCTTGCGCTGCAGATGCGCGATCAACGGCTCGCCCAGCCACTCGATGAGGCCCTTGTCCTGACCGCCCATGCGTTGACCGCGTCCACCGGCCAGAAGCAGGACGGAGCAGGGTGGCAACGGGTTGTTCGAGGGCATGACGACTCTCCAGAGGGGCGGCGGAAAAATGAGCCGCTGTGATATAACACCGGGCTGTTTCCCCTACAACTGGAAGAGCCTATGAAAGCCAAGGCTGATGTACCTTTCGTGCCGCTCAATATTGCGGTGCTGACTGTCAGCGACACCCGAACCCTGGAAACCGATACCTCCGGCCAGGTCTTCGTTGATCGCTTGATCGCGGCCGGTCACGCGCTGGCCGAGCGGGTTTTGCTTAAAGATGATCTCTACAAAATCCGTGCGCAAGTCGCCAACTGGATTGCCGACGATGTGGTTCAGGTTGTGTTGATCACCGGCGGCACCGGCTTCACCGGGCGTGACAGCACGCCGGAAGCGGTGGCATGCCTGCTCGACAAACAGGTCGACGGATTCGGCGAACTGTTCCGCCAGATTTCCGTAGCCGATATCGGCACTTCGACTGTGCAGTCCCGGGCCTTGGCTGGTCTGGCCAACGGCACGCTGGTGTGCTGCCTGCCGGGTTCGACCAATGCGGTTCGCACCGGCTGGGATGGCATCCTCGCTGAGCAACTGGACGCCCGCCATCGTCCGTGCAATTTCGTCACCCACCTGAAGCAGGCGGCGCCGTGTGAATCCCGTGGGTAAGCCGGGCAAGACCGGCAGTCTGCTGCCTGTCGAAACGGCGCTCGAGCGTTTGCTGGCCATGGCCGATGCGTCGCGCATTGTCGAGCGCGAGCACTTGCCGCTGGCTCAAGTCGAAGGGCGGGTGCTGGCGGAAGATCTGATCTCGACGCTGGATC
>NZ_AHZM01000824.1:0-2106 GCF_000257605.1 Pseudomonas sp. R62 | reverse complement strand
AACACCTGAAACACTGGTTCAATCGCCTGCTGCTCGACATCAAGGCCAACCGCGCCGGCATGCCGGACCTGATCCAGTTCTGGCCGCAGCACAAGACCTACCGGATGATCGAAGTCAAAGGCCCGGGCGACCGCTTGCAGGACAATCAACTGCGCTGGCTGGAGTTCTGCCACGAGCACCAGATGCCGGTGGCCGTGTGTTACGTGCAATGGGCGGAGCAGAGCGCTTGAGTTACAGCGTTGCCGTGCGTGCACTGTGCGAGTTCACCGCCAAGACCGGCGACCTCGACCTGCGCTTCACCCCGTCACCGACCGCGCTGGAAGGCATCGTCGGCCATCGCACCGTGGCCTCGCGACGCAGCGAGCAGTACCAGAGCGAAGTGGCGCTGCAAGGCGAATTCGGCGAGCTGAAGGTCAAGGGCAGGGCGGACGGTTACGACCCGGCGCAAAACTGCCTGGAAGAAGTCAAAACCTATCGCGGCGACTTGAGCAAGCAACCGGCCAATCACCGCCAGTTGCACTGGGCGCAGGCGAAAATCTACGGCTGGTTGATGTGCCAGAAACTGCAATTGCAGCAGATCAATCTGGCGCTGGTGTATTTCGACGTCGTCAGCGAAAAGGAAACCTGCCTGGTTGAATCCTACAGCGCCGAGTCGCTTCAGGGGTTTTTCGCGCAGCAGTGCGCTTTGTTCCTGCAATGGGCCGAGCAGGAAATGGCCCATCGCGAAGCGCGCAATCTGGCCGCGCAGCAACTGGCGTTCCCGCACGCGGATTTTCGTCCCGGCCAACGGCATCTGGCCGAATCAGTGTTCAAAGCCGTCAGCACCGGCCGCTGCCTCATGGCCCAGGCGCCGACCGGCATCGGCAAAACCCTTGGCACGCTGTTCCCGATGCTCAAGGCCCTGGCGCCGCAGCAGTTGGACAAGGTGTTTTTTCTCACGGCCAAGACTCCCGGACGCAAGCTGGCGCTGGATGCCAGCCAGGTGTTGTTCAGGCAGACGCCGGACTTGCCGCTGCGGGTGATGGAAATGGTCGCTCGCGACAAGGCCTGCGAGCATCCGGACAAGGCCTGTCATGGCGAATCCTGCCCGCTGGCCCAGGGTTTTTACGATCGCTTGCCGGCCGCCCGCGAAGCGGCCAGCCGCATCAACCTGCTCGATCAGGCGGCGATGCGTGAAGTCGCCGCGCAGCACAGCGTGTGCCCGTACTACCTCAGTCAGGAAATGGCTCGCTGGGCGGATGTGGTGGTTGCCGACTACAACTATTACTTCGACTTCAGCGCGCTGCTGTTCGGTCTGGCCCAGCTCAATCAGTGGAGAGTCGCGGTGCTCGCCGACGAGGCGCACAACCTGGTCGAGCGCGGCCGGCAGATGTACAGCGCCAGCCTCGACCAGTTCACCCTCGCCAGCGTGCGCAAAACCGCGCCCGCAGCGTTGAAAAATTCCCTGCAACGGGTCAACCGCGAATGGAACGCGCTGCATGCGCCGCAACTGGCGGCCTATCAGGCCTACGACAAGGCGCCGGACAAGCTCCTGCAAGCCATCTCGCTGTGTTGCGCGGCCATTGGCGATTACCTCAACGAGCATCCGCAAGGCCTCGACAGCAGCCTGCAGAATTTCTATTTCGATCTGCTGCAATTTGCCCGGGTCGCCGAGCTGTACGACGAGCATTACCTGTTCGATATCAGCAAACGCGACCTCGACCGCAAGCGTCCACTGTCGCAACTTTGCCTGCGCAACGTGGTGCCGGCGGCGTTCATCGGTCCGCGCCTGACAGCGGCGCGCAGCAGTGTGCTGTTCTCGGCCACGCTGAGCCCGCGCAACTACTACGCCGACCTGCTCGGCACGCCCGCCGACACGGTGTGCATCGACGTCGAATCGCCGTTCAGCGCCGAGCAGTTGCAGGTGCACATCGTCAGCCAGATCTCCACGCGTTTTAACCATCGCCAGGCCTCGCTGGAGCCGATCGTCGAACTGATCGCCCGTCAGTTCAGCGAGCGACCGGGCAACTATCTGGCGTTCTTCAGCAGTTTCGATTACCTGCAACAGGTCGCGACCTTATTGGCCGAGCGCCATCCGCACATCACTCAGTGGCTGCAATCGCGGGG
>NZ_AHZM01000823.1:0-2125 GCF_000257605.1 Pseudomonas sp. R62 | reverse complement strand
ATAAGCGCTGACTGTGGCAAATTTTGTACGGTGAGGGAAAGTGTCTCGGAAGGCCACTGTTCGCCATCGCGAGTGATGATGTAGCTGACGCTGACGACGTCGCCGAGACTGAACGCCATTAATTGAGGAGAGATATCGTTATTGAGGCCGATCTCGCTGATGGGTTTTGCAGCGGTGACGATGGAGCCTTCGGTGTGTGTACCGGGTTTGGCTGTCCAGCAGACACTGAGCAAATCGGTAGACAGCGTAGTGCCCTGTGGCACGACGATGGTGAGTTTGCTCAGCGCGTCCAGTGGCGCCAAGGTTGTGTCGTTGGCTTGTAAGACGCTGGGTTGTTTCAAGTCCAAGTGAAAGCCGACTACCTGCGCAACGGTGGTATTGGATCTGCCCACCAGATCACCGGGGGAGCCGTCGCCTTTGTCAGGCTCACGCACTTCGTAGAAAACCTTGACCGTGCTGCCTGCGATGATGACTTTCTGGTTTGGCACTTCGATGACGACGAGTTGTTTCTGGCCGAATTCATCCACTATCACCGTGCCGGTTTGTTCATCGACCACATCGGTATGGTCTGGGTGGGTGGCAGTGTAGAACATCCTGACTTGATAACCCGCTTCGAAGCGAGCGTCTGCCGGCACAATGACGACCTTTAGCGGCTGGTCCTTTAATTTGCCCAAGTTGATTTCCGGCGTGTCGCTCGGGTCATTGAGTTGTTCCCGCAGAATTGGTTTTGCAAAGCGGGTTCCATCCAGATCTTCATCGATGATCTGCGGCGGTGACCACTGGGCATCGGGGTCGGCCGAGTTGTTTAGCTGGTCGTAGACCGTAAACAGAAAAGCCATTTTCTTGTCTTGCTGTTTGGCAAGTTCCAGAAATGCCCGGTCTACGTCGAAGTAAATTGTCGTCGGTGTTTCGGAACCGTGATCGGGCGGCTCAGGCGCTTCAGTGGGGCCTACATTGACCTCAAGGATCTTGCCGTTGCACATGAAGGTGATACGGTCATAGGCTCGGCAAAAGGGGTATTGAACAGCCACTCGCGCGGTAACGAAGTCGGGGCCGACACCATTTTTTATCGCGTCAGGCAACAGCAGTTTCAGTTTCGCGTGGCCACCAGGAACGGTTACATCATCTTTCATCCCAGGGCGGATGCGGTTCCAGATATAACTTAACGAAGATGAAGCACCGACGTTTTCGCTGCCGCGCGTGATCGTATAAAACAGGTAAACGACCACGTCATGACGGAACTGGCTCTCTTTTATGTACATCCGAATCGGGGCGTTCACATCTTTTTGAATAGTTGTAGCGTTCAGCAACAGGGGGGTTGTGGTTGAATCCGCAAAATTTGCGTCCTTGACCGGGCCTACCAACGCGGGGTCGAGCGTTGAGTAAAGCCTTACGTCGTCCCCTTCCTGCACAGTGCCTGACAGCGGCGGATCGATATGGATTTGAGCACGTTTAAAGACAAGTTCAGGGGGATAGATGATGACTGCGTGCAGCGGTACACCAATGTCCGCACCTTCGATCGGCCTGGTTTGAAGATGGACCTTGGGCGGGAGCAATTGCAGAACTGTGTTTTCAGTGGAGGACATGGCCATATTTCCTGCGGTGAGTGGCAGGAAGTATCAGAGCCCGAATTCAGGTGAAACACACCTGTCAGATCTGACAGGTATGAGCGGTTTTCTGACGAATGGTCGTCCGGTTAAAGCCATGACTAAGACTGCTCAACGCCGGGGCGGTACAAAGAATTCTGACTTCGAGCCCTGACCACCCTCCTGTACTGGGCGGGCTCGCCCCCCGAAAATTCGGCGGTGTAACCGCAACCTTGTGCGCGACTGGGATCCTTGTGGGCGGACTTGCCCGCGAAGGCGTCGGCACTGCCGGCGCCTTATTCAGAGCCCGTCGCGAGACCCGCTACTGCGGCAACTCCAGATTATCCAGCACCCGATTCACCGCCAGTTCGCCGAGCATGATCAACTGCGCAATCCCCATCAGCGTCCGCCGCTGCGATGGCTTTACCAGCCCGGCGAATTCCTGAGCGATGGTTTTGGCCGACGCAAGCGTTTCGCAGGCGTTGGCCAGCAGGTCTTCATTTTTGGTGTCGGCGGTGACGGCGTACATGGCGCGGGGG
>NZ_AHZM01000822.1:0-2149 GCF_000257605.1 Pseudomonas sp. R62 | reverse complement strand
AACTGGTGCAGCGAGTGGTCGCCGAGGTGGGTTTCGCCGGCCCCGGTTACGTCGGTTTCAACCACGGCGCGGCACTGGGCGGCACGCATTTCAAATACACCCGCAGCAGCGACAAATACTTCGGCGGCGGCTGGAAGGTTTCCGAGCTGGGCCAGGCCAGCCCGGACAGTCGCACGATCAGCGGCAAGCCGGGCGCCTGGTTGCAAGTCGATGCCAGCCCTTCGCCGCGCATCGATACCACGGTCACTCAGGCGAAACTGTTGTATCTGGGCAATGGCGAATCCGATGAGTTGCGCTATCGCTGGTCGCCCGCGCAAGCCTGGCAACCATTGAAACTCGCAGGCTCAGGCGTTCAGGAAGTCGCGCTAGCGGGCGTTCCATCAGCCGCAGACTGGTCATTCAGACTGGAAGTGGTGAAGGGCGCGCCCACGTTGTTCGGCCTTTGGATGACGAATGATGAGAAGGGCATTCGGGTGTCGAAACTGGCGGCCTCCGGCGCGGCATCGGCGGATTTCTATCACGCCGATCGACAGTGGCAGGCGCAATGGAAAGCGGTGGTGTCGAAGATCCCGGCCGACGTTTACCTGATCATGCTCGGCGGCAACGATCAGGGCTTCGGTGTCAAACCTGCGCAGTACCTGCAAAACGTCCAGGGCCTGGTGAGCATGTTGCGCGAGATTCAGCCGGCGGCGAGCATCAACCTGATCATGCGTCAGGACACCACGCGCTCCAGCGCTTATCCGATGTCGGCCTATGCGCAGGTGCTCGAACCGTGGGCGCGGGAGCAGCATTTGGGCTTCGCCAACCTGCAATGCGCGTTCGGCCCCGACGTTAAACGCTACGCCAGCGCGCTGATCGGCCCGGACAAGATTCATCCGTTGCCGGCCACGGGCGGGAAGGTGATTGCCGATTATTTTTATGGCTGGATAACGGGTACGAGTACCGGTTGCGACGACTCGCCACCCTGATCGTTCCCACGCTCCGCGTGGGAATGCCGCCCGGGACGCTCCGCGTCCCTCCGCAGCGTGACGCAGAGCGTCACTGGATGCATTCCCACGCGGAGCGTGGGAACGATCAATGCTGACTGTGCCGCCGCTTTCGCGAGCAGGCTCGCTCCCACAATGGATCGGCGTGACGCCCGGGTGATCAGGCGTCGTGCTTGAAGGCGTCGATGAGCCCCAGCAGTTCGTCAAGCTTGCGCGGCATCAACCGCGCATCGCAGCGGGTTTCAACATTAATGATGATCGCCGGATCGTTGCAGCAGATGCGCACGCGAAAACGCCAGTCGCTGAAGATCACTTTCAGGCCATCACGGTCATCCATTTCCAGCGCCTGTTCGCCATACAACGCCTTCAGGTGCGCGAGCAGCGGAT
This sequence comes from Pseudomonas sp. R62, assembly GCF_000257605.1. Taxonomy (NCBI): domain Bacteria; kingdom Pseudomonadati; phylum Pseudomonadota; class Gammaproteobacteria; order Pseudomonadales; family Pseudomonadaceae; genus Pseudomonas; species Pseudomonas sp. R62. The sequence goes on along the minus strand of NZ_AHZM01000822.1, from coordinate 776 downwards.
AAGGATCGCGCAGCGGCCGGCGAATATCGCCGGACGCAGGAAACACACCGATCCGTTCCACCAGCAGAATCGTTCCCAGCCAGGTTTCGTTGGCGCTGGGCAGCGGTTGATGGCGCGACAACCAGCTCATCACCCCGAGGTTGCCCACCTCACGTTCAATCTCTGTCGAATGTTGTGCAATGTTCATGGTTGCCTGCCTCTGGTGATGGGGGGCCGTCTCAGCGGCCCTTGAGGTACACGTTGTCGTAGCAGAAGTTGGTCGCCTGCAAGTAGCCCTCGGCATCGCCGCAATCAAAGCGCAGGCCTTTGAATTTGTAGGCCAGCACGCAGCCGTTCTGCGCCTGTTTCATCAGTGCGTCGGTGATCTGGATTTCGCCGCCCTTGCCCGGTTCGGTGTCGGCGATCAGGTCGAAAATGTCCGGGGTGAGGATGTAGCGCCCGATGATCGCCAGGTTTGACGGCGCGTCCTGCGGCGCCGGTTTTTCCACCATGTTGTTGACCCGGTAGATGCCCTCGGAAATCAGCTCACCGGCAATCACGCCGTACTTGTGGGTCTGGTCGGCCGGGACTTCCTGAATGGCGACGATCGAGCAGCGGAACTTCTTGTACAGCTGAATCATCTGCGACAGCACACCGTCGCCTTCGAGGTTCAGGCACAGGTCGTCGGCCAGCACCACGGCAAACGGCTCGTCGCCGATCAATGGGCGGCCGCTGAGAATGGCGTGGCCCAGGCCTTTCATTTCCACCTGACGGGTGTAGGAGAAGGTGCAGGTGTC
>NZ_AHZM01000821.1:0-2203 GCF_000257605.1 Pseudomonas sp. R62 | reverse complement strand
CAAGGGCAAAGCGCTTCGCCAGATACTCACCCAGCGCCTGCACGCCGTAGCGTTCGGTGGCGTGGTGGCCAGCGGCGATGAAGCTGATGTCGTTTTCCCGCGCACTGTGGAAAGTCTGCTCGGAGGCCTCGCCACTGATGAACAGATCGACCCCCGCCGCCACGCCCTGATCGATATAGCCCTGGCCGCCGCCGGTGCACCAACCGACGCGGCGGATCATGCCGCTGCCTTCGATCAGCAGCGGCTCGCGCCCCATGACTTCCTGCACCTTGCGCGCGAAATCCCGCGCAGTCATTGGCTCATTCAGTGAACCGACCAGCCCGACGACTTTCGGATTGCTCGGGTCGAGCGGCCCTTCGACAGTGATGTCGAGCTGACGCGCCAGTTGCACGTTGTTGCCGACGTCCGGGTGCAGATCCAGCGGCAGGTGATAGGCGAGCAGACTGATGTCGTGCTTGAGCAAGGTTTTCAAGCGGCGCTGTTTCATGCCGGTGACGCAAGGGTTTTCGCCTTTCCAGAAATAACCGTGGTGGACCAGGATAAGGTCGGCCTCGGCTTCGACGGCGGCATCGAGCAACGCCTGGCTGGCGGTGACGCCACTGACGATGCGCATCACCTGCGGGCGGCCTTCGACCTGCAAACCGTTGGGGCAATAATCGGCAATTTTCGCACTGCCCAGGTAACGGTCGGCTTCTTCGACGAGGGTGCTGAGGGCAACGGCCATGAAAGACTCCTAAATATCCCGTTCAGAGGCGCGCGCGGCCTCGTATAATGCGCGACATTATGGGCGGTCTGACCTCGCCTGCAACCTTTCCAGGAACGTGCTTAATGCTCAAGGCGCTGCGTTTTTTTGGCTGGCCGCTGTTGGCCGGTGTGCTTATCGCTCTGTTGATTATTCAGCGTTACCCCGAGTGGGTCGGGCTGCCGAGCCTCGACGTCAATCTGCAACAGGCCCCTCAGACCACGATCGTGCAGCAGGGGCCGGTGTCCTATGCGGATGCGGTGGGCATCGCCGCGCCGTCGGTGGTCAACCTGTACACCACCAAGGTCATCAACAAACCGGCGCATCCCTTGTTCGAGGATCCGCAGTTCCGCCGCTTCTTCGGTGACAATTCGCCGAAACAGAAGCGCATGGAATCGAGCCTCGGTTCCGGGGTGATCATGAGCCCGGAAGGCTACATCCTCACCAACAACCACGTCACCAGCGGCGCCGACCAGATCGTCGTGGCGCTCAAGGATGGTCGCGAGACGCTGGCACGGGTGATCGGCAGCGATCCGGAAACCGACCTAGCCGTCCTGAAAATCGACCTGAAAAACCTCCCGGCAATCACCGTCGGCCGCTCCGACAGCATTCGCATCGGCGACGTCGCGCTGGCCATCGGCAACCCGTTCGGCGTCGGCCAGACCGTGACCATGGGCATCATCAGCGCCACCGGCCGCAATCAGCTGGGCCTGAACAACTACGAAGACTTCATCCAGACCGATGCGGCGATCAACCCGGGCAACTCCGGCGGTGCGCTGGTCGATGCCAACGGCAACCTCACCGGTATCAACACGGCGATCTTTTCCAAATCCGGCGGCTCGCAAGGCATCGGCTTTGCCATTCCGGTGAAACTGGCGATGGAAGTGATGAAGTCGATCATCGAGCACGGCCAGGTGATTCGTGGCTGGCTGGGCATCGAAGTACAACCGCTGACTCAGGAGCTGGCGGAGTCGTTTGGCTTGTCCGGGCGTCCGGGGATTGTCGTCGCCGGAATCTTCCGTGACGGCCCGGCGCAGAAAGCCGGCCTGCAACTGGGCGATGTGATTCTGAGCATCGATGGCGAGCCGGCCGGCGATGGTCGCCGCTCGATGAACCAGGTGGCGCGGATCAAACCGACCGACAAGGTGACGATTCAGGTTATGCGCAACGGCAAGGAGCTGAAGCTGACGGCTGAAATCGGCCTGCGTCCACCGCCGGCACCGGTGAAAGAAAAAGAAGAGTAAAAATGTTTTCGCGCCAGTGGCGCGAATAACAGACATTCTCAACAGGCATGTTATATTGTTTCAATTCTAGCAATTGGAACAACATAACATGTCGTCTCGCAAAAAGGCCTCGCTGCTGGGCCTGACTCTGGGTTTGCTCTGCGATCCCGCCTTCGCCGATGAGCCGCAGCCCGTTGAACTGGAAGCCATCAGCGTCACTTCCGACTACGAATCACCC
>NZ_AHZM01000820.1:0-2286 GCF_000257605.1 Pseudomonas sp. R62 | reverse complement strand
ACCCTCCGATTTTCATTAATCACGACACCCCATACCTACCAGCGACACCTCTTGTCTCTCCACGAAAATTACTTTCATGCGGTTTGAAATCTCGATCTCGAAATGATTTATGAGTTTCACAACCCATTCGAACGTGACCCTTTCGAGGAGTACCGCATGACGCCTTCCCTCGGCTATTGGCTGCTGGTCTACGCCGCCGTGGCCATCATCGCGCTGATCGTGTTGATCGCCCGTTACCGGCTCAATCCGTTCATTGTCATCACCCTGATTTCCCTGGGCCTGGCGCTGGTGGCCGGGATGCCGCCGTCGGCTGTGGTCGGTGCGTATGAGGCGGGTGTCGGCAAGACGTTGGGGCATATTGCGCTGGTGGTGGCGTTGGGAACGATGCTCGGCAAGATGATGGCCGAGTCCGGCGGGGCCGAGCAGATGGCGCGCACGCTGATCGAGCGATTCGGTGAGAAGAACGCGCACTGGGCGATGGTCTGCATCGCGTTTCTGGTCGGCTTGCCGCTGTTCTTTGAAGTCGGTTTCGTCTTGCTGGTGCCAATCGCTTTCACCGTGGCGCGCCGCGTCGGCGTGTCGATTCTGATGGTCGGGCTGCCGATGGTGGCCGGCCTCTCGGTGGTGCATGCGCTGGTGCCGCCGCACCCGGCGGCGATGCTCGCGGTGCAGGCCTATCAGGCCTCGGTCGGGCAGACCTTGCTGTACGCGATCGCGATCGGCATTCCGACCGCAATCATCGCCGGGCCGCTGTACGCCAAGTTCATCGTGCCGCGCATTCAATTGCCGACGGACAATCCGCTGGAAAAGCAATTTCTCGACCGCGAACCGCGCGACAAACTGCCGGGTTTCGGCATTACCATGGCGACCATTCTGCTGCCGGTGGTGCTGATGTTGATCGGCGGCTGGGCTAACCTGATTTCCACCCCCGGCAGCGCGTTCAATCAATTCCTGCTGTTCATCGGCAATTCGGTGATCGCGCTGTTGCTGGCGACTTTGCTGAGCTTCTGGACGCTAGGGATTGCCCAAGGTTTCAACCGCGAATCGATTCTCAAGTTCACCAACGAATGCCTCGCGCCCACCGCCAGCATCACCTTGCTGGTCGGCGCGGGCGGCGGCTTGAATCGGATTCTGGTGGATGCCGGCGTTACCGATCAGATCGTCGGCCTTGCCCATGAATTTCATTTGTCGCCACTGATCATGGGCTGGCTGTTCGCCGCGCTGATGCGCGTTGCCACTGGCTCGGCCACCGTGGCGATGACCACCGCATCAGGTGTTGTCGCGCCGGTGGCCATCGGTCTGGGTTATCCACATCCTGAGCTTTTGGTGCTGGCGACCGGCGCGGGCTCGGTTATCTTTTCCCACGTCAACGACGGCGGCTTCTGGTTGATCAAGGAATACTTCAACATGACGGTCGCGCAGACGTTCAAGACCTGGACCGTGCTCGAGACGCTGATTTCGCTGGTCGCTTTCGCGCTGACCGTCGGCCTTTCCTACCTGCTGTAACCGGAGCCCGCCGCCCATGGACATCCTCTACCAGATCCGCGCCCGCCAGGATTCCTTCAGTGCCGGCGAGGGGCGCATTGCGCGGTTGATGCTCGACGATGTCGGGTTTGCCGCCAGCGCCAGCCTCGAAGACCTCGCACAACGCGCCGAGGTCAGCACCGCCACGCTGTCGCGCTTTGCCCGCACGGTCGGCTGCCGCGACCTGCGTGATCTACGTCTGCAACTGGCCCAGGCCAGCGGCGTTGGCAGCCGGTTTCTCGACCCGGCGGGCACGCCTGAGCAGTCGGCGTTCTACGGGCAGATCGTCGGCGACATCGAAACCACCCTGCGCCAGCATCTGGCCGGTTTCGACGAATCGCGCTTCGCCGACGCAGTGAAATTACTCGGTCAGGCGCGGATGATTCACGCGTTCGGCATGGGCGGTTGCTCAACCCTGTGCAGCGATGAATTGCAGGTGCGCCTAGTGCGCCTCGGTTACCCGATTGCGGTGTGCCACGACGCGGTGATGATGCGCGTCACCGCCGCCAGTTTGAACGCCGAGCAAGTGCTGATCGCCTGCTCGCTGACCGGCATCACCCCGGAGCTTTTGGAAACCGTGGAGCTGGCGCGCAACTACGGCGCGCGCATTCTCGCCATCACTCGCGGCGATTCACCACTGGCCGAACTGGCCGACGTCGTGCTGCCGCTGCAAGGCGCAGAAACCTCGTTCATCTACAAACCGACGGCGGCGCGCTACGGCATGCTGTTGGCCATCGACGTGCTCGCCACCGAACTGGCGCT
>NZ_AHZM01000819.1:0-2308 GCF_000257605.1 Pseudomonas sp. R62 | reverse complement strand
TTTTCGAAAAGCAGCCGCAGATCGCGTTCACACGCCAGGGCAACGGTTTGCAGGACAGGACTGGTCAAGGGATCACGGGCCTTATACGGTTCAAGTCGGCTCTGGAGCGGCCGTTAAAGAGATGCAGCATAGATGCTTTGATCGCTCGATCTGGCGAGCTGGATCAAACAATTGCCAGGTTTTTTGAACGAAGCGCACGACGCGCGGCATTATACATGCCGTGCCTTACTCTCAAGAGCGCAATTTCCTCAGGTTGTGTCCGCGTATGACAGGCGAAATGAACATCCTCCCGCTGCCACCCACCGTGCCGGCGAGCGCTCGCCCGCAGATGGGTGAACTGCTCAAGCTGCTGACGCCGGTGGAGGGCTTGATCGGCGCCGGGCAAAGCGCCAAGGCCGAGGTGTTATCGCTCAAGCAGGCCGACCAGACCTTTGAATTGCTGCTCAAGGTGACCCTCGACAGCGGCCGTCAGACCACCGTGCAGGCCAGCAGCAACCTGCCGTTGCCACAGGGCACCAACCTGGCGATCACTCAGCCGTCGGCCGGCAATCTGGCGATCACCGTACAACAAGCGATTGCCAGCAGCGTCGCCACCCTGACCCGCATCGATACCGCGCAATTGCCCGCCGGCACCTTGCTGCAAGGCAAAGTCGTGACCTCGCAAGCCCTGCCGCAGACGCCGGGGCAAGCGGCGGTATTTCGCTCGATGGTCACCCTGCTCAACACCGCATTGAGCGGCAGCACTTTGACCGTCGACAGCCCGCAACCGCTGCGCATCGGCACCCTGTTGTCGGCGCAGGTGCAGGATGCGCAGACCCTCAAATTCGTGCCGCTGAGCAGCCGTCAGGAGCAACTGGCGGTCAGTCAGCAATTGCTCGGTCAGCAAAATCGTCAGGGCTCGCTCGATGGCTTGCTGAAGTTGTTGCAGAGCCTGCCGCCATCCAGCGATCAGACTTCGGCCGATCTGCGCGCGGTGGTCGACAAGTTGCTTGCCAGCCTGCCGGACCTGCAGCAAATGAGCACCGCCAAAGGCGTGGCGCTGGCCTTGGCCAACAGCGGCGCGTTCCTCGAAGCGAAATTGCTCGGCGGACAGAATCCGACTCTCGCCCCGGACATGAAAGCCGACCTGCTCAAGCTGATCGCGCAACTGACTCCGGGCCTGCCGAGCAACACCAATTTCAATGCGATCATCGCCGCCAATACCCTGGCGCAAGCGCTGCCGAGTTTCGTCCGGAACGCCCTCGGCACCCTCGGCCAGGTCAGCGCCAAACCGGTGCCCAGCAGCTTCCCGTTGCCCGAACGACTGCTGGCGAAACTCGAAGGCGAAGGTGATCTCGAACAACTGCTGCGCCTCGCCGCCGCAGCGGTGTCGCGCCTGCAAAGCCATCAGTTGTCGAGCCTGGAACAGACCGGCGTCACCGACGATGGCCGCCTGCTCAGCACCTGGCAGCTGGAAATCCCCATGCGCAACCTGCAAGACATCGTGCCGCTGCAGGTCAAATTCCAGCGTGAAGAAGCGCCGGAGCGCGAACCGCAGCCGCACGAACGCCGCGATGAGCGCGAAGCCAAACAGCAACTGTGGCGCGTCGATCTGGCCTTCGATCTGGAGCCGCTCGGGCCAATGCAGATTCAGGCGCAATTGATCGCCGGCAGCCTGTCCAGTCAGCTGTGGGCCGAGCGTCCGTACACCGCCGACCTGATCGAAAACAATCTGTTTGCCTTGCGCCAGCGCTTGCTCGATTCCGGGCTCAACGTCGGCGACCTCGACTGCCACCACGGCACGCCGCCGCAAGGCAACCAAACCCGCCTCGAACACCGCTGGGTCGACGAAACCGCATGAACGATTCCACTGCCCCACGCCAGGCCATCGCCCTCAAATACGACGGCAACCACGCCCCGACCCTCACCGCCAAGGGCGACGAGGAACTGGCCGAAGAAATTCTGCGCATTGCCCGCGATTACGAAGTGCCGATCTACGAGAACCCTGAACTGGTGCGCCTGCTGGCGCGAATGGAACTGGGCGACAGCATCCCCGAAGAGCTCTATCGCACCATCGCCGAGATCATCGCGTTTGCCTGGAACCTGAAAGGCAAATTCCCCGAGGGACAGGACCCGAACGCGCCGATGGTCGAGAAGGACATCACCGCACGCGGGGATGATTATTGAGGTTTCAAAGACGCTTTCGCGAGCAGGCTCGCTCCCACATTCGACCGTGATCAAATTGGGAGCGAGCCTGCTCGCGAATAGCGCTTTTGATTTGATCGTTCCCACGCTCCGCGTGGGAATGCCGCCCGTGACGCTCCGCGTC
>NZ_AHZM01000818.1:0-2312 GCF_000257605.1 Pseudomonas sp. R62 | reverse complement strand
GCTGTATAGCTCGGCGCCTTGGCGGTATGGTGGTTTGCCGACCGCCGAGGAACCGTGAATGCCGAAAAAACCACCACCCCCTGAGAACACCGCCAGTGCAGCCGACATCGAACGCGCCATTCTGGCCTTGAACAAAATGGCCGAACGCCTGTGGGGCGTCGGGCGTGAAGCCGAGGCCAAGGCGCTGCTCGATGCACTGGATGCGTTGAACCGCGCCCTCGACCGGATCCGCATCGGGGAAAGTCGCAGGGCCGTCACCCTGCACTGAATCAGAGCTGGTAAAACTCGCGATACCACTGTACGAACGCTTGCACGCCCTGCTCGATCGGCACCTGCGGGCTGAAGTCGATGCAGCGTGCCAGCGCCGATACGTCGGCCCAGGTCTTCAGCACGTCGCCCTCCTGCATCGGCAAATAACGGCGCTGAGCCTTGATGCCCAGTGCCTGCTCCAGGCATTCGACGAAGCTCAATAGCGCTACCGGACTGCCCCGGCCAATATTGAATAACCGGTTGATGCCGCGCTCGGCGCTGATTGCGGGCGGTTTGTCGAGCAGTCGGAAAATCGCTTCGACGATGTCGTCGATAAAGGTGAAGTCCCGCGCCATTTCGCCTTGGTTGTAGAGGTCGATGGCGCGCCCGTTGAGCATCGCTTCGGTGAATTTGAACAGCGCCATGTCCGGTCGACCCCACGGGCCGTACACGGTAAAGAAGCGCAGGCCGGTGGCCTGCAAGCCGTAGAGATGGCAGTAACTGTGCGCGATCAGTTCGTTGGCGCGTTTGCTCGCGGCGTACAACGAAACCGGTTGATCGACCGGATCGTCTTCTGCAAACGGCATCTTGGTATTGGCGCCATACACCGAACTGCTCGATGCATAGATCAAGTGCTCTGGCGGGTGACGACGGCACGCTTCCAGAACGTTGAGAAACCCGACCAGATTCGACTGCGCATAGGCATCAGGATTGTCCAGCGAGTAGCGCACTCCGGCCTGCGCAGCGAGGTGAATGACCTGTTTGTAGTGGCCGTGTTCGAACAACGCGGTCAAAGCGCTCTGATCGACAATGTCCAGCCGCTGGAACGTAAAATTGACCAGCGTCTGCAATCTCTGCAAACGCGCCTGTTTGAGTTTGACGTCGTAATAAGGATTGAGATTGTCGATACCCACAACCTCTAGCCCTTCGCGACATAAACGCATGACCGTGTGATAACCGATAAAACCTGCGGCACCCGTTACCAGAACACTCATGATTGCCTCGGCTCACCGGTTTGACTTCAAGAAATATGCAGCACGAACATTTACCCGCGAACGACCGTAACTATTCATAGACGACCTTAGTTACTCGGGCCAGCAGCATCCGACGCGAGGCATCTAAAATCAAAACTTCTTACGAACCGAAACATGTAAGATTGAAACTAATTTGCTATCACGCGCACCATCTAACCTCCGCGACTTCAACAACTTCGAAAAGTTTAAAAAACCCGACGAATAAATTTCACCTTTACCAATCAATAACCTACGTGAGATGGCCATCATCAGCGGATGAAAGGTAATGTTTTTGACTGTTAGCAATTGACAGCTTGCAAAGACTGGCCGATAACTAATCACTGCCCGACGAGCTCGCGCCGACGCGCACTTTTCTGCTCTCCGGCTATTTATGTAATTGGATCCTGAAGGTCGCAACTGCGAACCGTGCGGTAGCTTTGCTTGAACAAAAGCGCGGACTCGTTATAGCCAAGACGGCCACGGATATAACAATAACCCAGCCAAGTTGATTCATTTTTGAAACACTTCTTCTGCCAATAAACATTGATGCATCTGGCTCGGCACTTTGCCTTGATCAGCCTACTACCTACTAGCAAGCATGACGGCTCGTCCCACGCTATCGGCCGCCCTGCTTAAACGATCGCTATGTATGGAGTACTCCAGCATGCTAACGGTTTGCCGCAACGGTTCTAACTGGTATTTATTGCAGTGCAAGCCCCGCCAGGATGAACGGGCACAACTCAATCTGCAGCAACAGAACTATTCGACCTTTCGGCCGCAACTGATGAGCGAGCGCAGTATTCGTGGCAAACGCCAACGAACCCTGGAATCGCTGTTCCCCGGCTACGTGTTCATTGAACTGAGCCGCGACGATAACTGGGCACCGATTCGCTCGACCCGTGGTGTCAGCCGCATCGTCGAATTCAACCATGTGCCCGCCCGCGTCGATGAAGACGTGATCGCGCAATTGCGTGAGCGCAGCCAGGAGTCGCTCGGCTTTCCTGCCGATCCGCAGCTCAAACCCGGCGAACCTCTGCAAATCGTCCAAGG
>NZ_AHZM01000817.1:0-2384 GCF_000257605.1 Pseudomonas sp. R62 | reverse complement strand
GGCTTCGGCATGCCGGCCGGCAGTGCCTCGCTGGGCGAACTGATCGGTCAGGGCAAGCAAAACCTGCAAGCGCCGTGGCTCGGGTTGACCGCGTTCTTTACCCTGGCGCTGATCCTCTCCTTGCTGGTATTCATCGGCGAAGCGTTACGTGACGCTTTTGACCCTCGATCCTGAAGCGTGACCATGACAGAAAACCTGATTGAAATCCGCAACCTCAATGTCGCCTTCCATGGCCAGACCGTGGTGCGTGACCTGTGCCTGGATATCCGCCCCGGTGAGTGCCTGGCGCTGGTCGGCGAATCGGGCTCGGGGAAATCGGTGACCGCGCATTCGATCCTGCAACTGCTGCCCGAGAGTGAAGCGCAAACCCGTGGCAGCATCCGCTATCGCGGGCAAGAATTGCTCGGTGCTGATCCGAAGGTCTTGCGAGAACTGCGCGGCAATCGCATCGCCATGATCTTTCAGGAGCCGATGACTTCGCTCAATCCGTTGCACACCATCGAAAAGCAGATTGGCGAAACCCTGTTGCTGCACCGTGGCCTCGGCGGCAAGCAAGCGCAGCAGCGCATTCTCGAACTACTCGGACTGGTCGGCATTCAAAAACCCAAGGAGCGTTTGAAAGCCTATCCGCATCAACTCTCTGGCGGGCAACGGCAACGGGTGATGATCGCCATGGCCCTGGCCTGCGAACCGGAGTTGTTGATCGCTGATGAGCCGACCACGGCGCTGGATGTCACCGTGCAGCGCAAGATTCTCTTGCTGCTCAAATCCTTGCAACAGCGGCTCGGCATGTCGCTGCTGCTGATCAGTCACGATCTCAATCTGGTGCGCAGCATCGCGCAACGGGTGTGCGTGATGAAGGCTGGCGAGATCGTCGAGCAGGCGCCCTGCGAAACCCTGTTTACCGAACCCAAACACCCTTACAGCTGCGTGCTGTTGAACGCAGAGCCGGAAGGTGAAGCCCTGCCCCGTGACGAACGCGAAAATGTGTTGGAGGTCGCTGACCTGCGCGTCGATTTCCAGGTCGGTGGCGGGTTGTTCAGGCGCAAGCAGTATCTGCGCGCTGTCGATGGCATCAGTCTGAATATTCAGCGCGGCAAGACCTTGGGCATTGTTGGCGAGTCCGGTTCGGGCAAGTCGACGCTGGGTCAGGCGATCCTGCGTTTGCTGGATTCCGAGGGCAGCATTCGCTTTCAGGGCGAAGCGCTGGATGGCCTCAATCAAAAGCAATTGCGCCCGTGGCGGCGGCAGATGCAGGTGGTGTTTCAGGACCCGTTTGGCAGCCTGAGCCCGCGCATGTCGGTGGCACAGATCATCAGCGAAGGTCTCGAAGTGCATTGCGAGTCGACCGCAAACGAATGTGATAAGCAAGTGATTCGCGTGCTCAAGGAAGTCGGCCTCGACCCGGAAAGCCGCCATCGCTACCCGCATGAATTTTCCGGCGGCCAGCGCCAACGCATCGCCATTGCCCGGGCCCTCGTGCTTAAGCCGGCGCTGATTTTGCTTGATGAGCCGACCTCCGCGCTCGACCGCACTGTGCAGAAACAAGTGGTCGCCCTGCTCCGTGATTTGCAGGAAAAATACGGTTTGACCTACCTGTTTATCAGCCATGATCTGGCGGTAGTGCGCGCGTTGGCACACGACATGATCGTGATCAAGGACGGCCAGGTGGTCGAGCGTGGGGCCAGTCACGACGTGTTTGACAACCCGCAGCATCCCTACACCAAAGAGCTGTTGGCGGCGGCGCATCCGGGGTAGGTTTTTTTCTGTAAATCCGCGGCGCGGCATTCGCGAGCAGGCTCACTCCCACATTGGAATGCAGCCCCCTGTGGGAGCGAGCCTGCTCGCGAAGGGACCGGTACCGGCAACAAACAATCAGGATCAGCCTCCATGAACACCACCGAAAGCCTCAAGGACTACCAACGGGTACGCACCCTGGCGATCCGTTCGCTGTTCGAGATCATCGAGCAATCCAGCGAAGGCACGGTGATTGTTGACCGCGATGCGAATATCGTCTGGATGAACGAACGCTACGCCCGGCGCTTCGGTCTCGATTCAGCGGCCGGCGCTATCGGCAAACCCTGCGAAAGCGTGATCCCCGGCAGCCTGCTGCGTGAGGTGGTACGCACCGGTCGGCCGATTCTGCTGGACATGCAGGACACGCCGAAGGAACCGCTGGTGGTGATGCGCCTGCCGATCCACGACGATGCCGGCAGCGTGATCGGCGCCATCGGTTTTGCCCTGTTCGACGAGTTGCGCACGCTGTCGCCGATGCTCAAGCGCTACCTGAGCATGCAGGAAGAACTCGCCTCGACCCGCTCGCTACTGCGTGCGCGGCAGACCAAATACAACTTCGCCCACTTCATCGGTACCAGCGCTGCCAG
>NZ_AHZM01000816.1:0-2428 GCF_000257605.1 Pseudomonas sp. R62 | reverse complement strand
TGCGTGACTCTGAATGAGCCATGGGCGCGTCGCAGGTTATTGCTCTGCGCGAGAGACTTCGCCGCGCTGCCGGGTTATGCCCAGGCATTGTTACAAGCGCTCACCGCTGCGCGCGTTTCTGAGCACTCCGATGTCGACCCCAGACAACTGAACGACACCCGGGCGCTATAGGGTGCGACTTCGATCTCAAGTCACTTGCCCGGAGTCCCCATGACCGCGACCGCCCCTATCACCGTTCTGCGCGACACCCACCCGCTGCCGGTACTCGACGCCTGCAAATGGGAAAAACTCGAAGGCGACCCGCACACCGTCAACCTCAACGCCTACACCAGCGAAGACGGCAGCAAGATCATGGGCACGTGGATCTGCACACCGGGCAAGTGGCGCGTCGATTATGTGAAGTGGGAGTACTGCCATTTCCAGGAAGGCTACTGCGTGATCACCCCGGACGGCATGGCGCCGATCCACCTGCGCGCCGGCGATATCTTCGTGGTTGAGCCGGGCATGAAAGGCACGTGGGAAGTGGTCGAGACCGTACGCAAATATTTCGTCTTCGCCTGATGCAAAAAAGCCGGGAAATCACCCGACGTGATTTCCCGGCAAATGTCCCGGCGTTGCTAAAACCTGTGGCGAGGGGATTTATCCCCGCTCGACTGCGCAGCAGTCGCAAACCCTGAGCACTCGGTTTACCTGACACACTCCAGGGGGCTGCTGCGCAACCCAACGGGGATAAATCCCCTCGCCACAAAGGGCTGATCGCGATTACTGCGGCTTGCGATAGCTGTTGATGATCGCCGAAAAATCCTTCCCGCCATCACCGCGCTGGCTCATCGCCTGATACAACTGCTGCGCCACCGCGCCGAGCACCACCGGTTGGTGCGCCTGCCGCGCCGCTTCAGTCGCCAGCCCAAGATCCTTGAGCATCAGTTCTGCCCCGAACCCGCCGGTATAACCGCGCGAGGCCGGCGCCGTTTCGACGATGCCCGGCCACGGGTTGTACATCTCCGAACTCCAGCAGCGGCCGGTCGAGCTGTTGATGATCCCGGCCAGCACGCCGGTGTCGATCCCCAGCGCATCGCCCAACGCCATCGCCTCACTGACGCCGACCATCGAAATCGCCAGCAGCAGGTTGTTGCAGATCTTGGCGATCTGGCCGGTGCCGACTTCACCGCAATGGACGATGTTGCGGCCCATCTGCGCCAGCACCGGTTGCAGGGTGGCGAACAGTTCCGGGGTGGCGCCGACCATGAAGGTCAGCGTGCCGGCGGTCGCGCCGCCAGTGCCGCCGGAGACCGGCGCATCGGCCATGGCCACGCCGTGTTTGGCGGCGGCCGCTGCGACGTCGCGGGCGGTCTGCGGATCGATGGTGCTGCAATCCACCGCCGGCACGCCTTGGCGAATACCGGCGAGCACGCCCTCCTCACCCAGCCAGACGCTGCGCACGTGCACAGCCGCCGGGAGCATGGTGATCACCAGTTCGGCATCTTCCGCCGCCTCGCGGGCTGAAGCGCGGATGGTGCCGCCCAGTTGCTCGAGTTCCGCCAGCACGGTTTTGTTCAGGTCGACCAGGTTCAACGAGTGGCCGGCCTTGATCAGGTTGCGCGCCATCGGCGCGCCCATGTTGCCCAGCCCGATAAATGCGATTTTCATGATCGAATCCTCAGCGCAGGTTGATGGTGGTGTTCACGCCGTCGTTGACGCTGTCGTCGTCGAACCAGCGCGCCGTGACCGTTTTGGTCTGCGTGTAGAACTGCACCACTTGCTTGCCGTACGGGCCGAGGTCGCCGAGTTTCGAACCGCGCGAGCCGGTGAAGCTGAAGAACGGTACCGGTACCGGAATCGGGATGTTGATGCCGACCTGACCGACATCGATTTCAGTCTGGAATTTACGCGCCGCCGCACCGCTCTGGGTGAACAGGCCAGTGCCGTTGCCGAACGGATTGGCGTTGACCAGCGCGATCGCCTGATCGAGGGTGTCGACTTCCAGCACCACCAGCACCGGGCCGAAGATTTCCTGGGTGTAGATCTGCATGTCGGTGGTCACCCCGGAGAACAGGGTCGGGCCGACAAAGTTGCCTTGCTCGTAGCCCGGCACGCTGATGTCGCGACCGTCCAGTTCAAGCTTGGCACCTTCCTTGATGCCGCTTTCGATCAGTTCGAGGATCCGCGCCTTGGCTTTTTTCGAAATCACCGGGCCGACATCGGTACCCGGCTCGCTGCCGGCGTTGACCTTGAGCTTTTGCGCCAGCGCTTTCAGGTCTGGCAGCCACTGTTTTGCGGCACCGACCAGCACCACCACCGACGTGGCCATGCAACGTTGCCCGGCGGCACCGAAACCGGCACCGACCAAGGCATTCAGCGCTTGCTCGCGATTGGCGTCCGGCAGTACCACAGCGTGGTTTTTCGCGCCCATCATCGACTGCACGCG
>NZ_AHZM01000815.1:0-2441 GCF_000257605.1 Pseudomonas sp. R62 | reverse complement strand
GGCCAAACTGAATCTGAGCTTCACCCGCGTGACCGCACCGATCAGCGGCCGCGTCAGCCGCGCCGAAATCACTGCCGGCAACCTGGTGACCGCCGACACCACCGCGCTGACCAGCGTCGTCTCAACCGACAAGGTCTACGCCTACTTCGACGCCGACGAACGCGTGTTCCTCAAATACACCCAACTGGCCCGCAACGGTCAGCGCGGCGCAACCACGCCGGTGTACATGGGCCTGTCCAACGAAGACGGCAACCCGCACCTGGGCCAGATGAACTTCGTCGACAACCAGGTCAATCCGAAAACCGGCACCATCCGTGGTCGCGCAGTCTTCGACAACGCTGACGGCACCTACACCCCTGGCCTCTACGCTCGCTTGAAACTGGTCGGCAGCGGCACCTACAACGCGATGCTGATCAATGACGAAGCCGTGGGCACTGACCTGGGCAAGAAGTTCGTGCTGGTGATGGATGGCGACAACAAGACTGCCTACCGTGCCGTCGAACTAGGTCCGAAGATCGAAGGCCTGCGCATCGTCCGCAACGGTCTGAACAAGGACGACACCATCATCGTCAAGGGTCTGCAACGGGTTCGTCCTGGCTCACCGGTCACCCCTGAAGTGATTCCGATGGCCAGCGAGCAGACCCTCGCCGCCCTCGCTCAACAACGTCAAGCGCTGGAAGCCAGCAACCTGCCCAAAGTTGCCCCTGCCAAGGGCGCATCGGGTTCGGCTGCGAAGCTGGCTGCTACGACCCCACGCGGTTAAGGGACGACAACTCCGATGAATTTTTCCCAATTCTTCATTTCCCGGCCGATCTTCGCAGCGGTGCTGTCGCTGTTGATCCTGATCGCCGGTGCGATCTCGCTGTTCCAGTTGCCGATCAGCGAATACCCGGAAGTCGTGCCGCCGACCGTGGTCGTGCGCGCCAACTTCCCGGGGGCCAACCCCAAAGTCATCGGTGAAACCGTGGCCGCTCCGCTGGAGCAGGCGATCACCGGCGTCGAGAACATGCTGTACATGTCCTCGCAGTCGACCGCCGACGGCAAGATAACCCTGACCATCACCTTCGCCCTGGGCACTGACCTGGACAACGCGCAGGTGCAGGTGCAGAACCGGGTGACCCGGACCGAGCCGAAGCTTCCCGAGGAAGTGACGCGCATCGGTATCACCGTCGACAAGGCTTCGCCCGACCTGACCATGGTTGTGCACTTGACCTCACCGGACAAGCGCTACGACATGCTCTACCTGTCCAACTACGCAATCCTCAACATCAAGGATGAGCTGGCTCGCCTGGGTGGTGTCGGTGACGTGCAGTTGTTCGGTATGGGCGACTACTCGCTGCGCGTCTGGCTTGATCCGAACAAGACCGCTTCGCGCAATCTGACCGCGACCGATGTGGTGACCGCGATTCGCGAGCAGAACCGTCAGGTCGCCGCCGGTCAACTGGGCGCGCCCCCTGCCCCGACCGCGCAAAGCTTCCAGCTGTCGGTCAACACTCAAGGCCGTCTGGTTTCCGAGGAAGAGTTCGAGAACATCGTCATTCGTGCAGGCGACGACGGTGAGATCACTCGCCTGAAGGACATCGCGCGCATTGAACTGGGTTCCAGCCAATACGCCTTGCGCTCGCTGCTGAACAATCAGCCGGCGGTGGCAATCCCGATCTTCCAGCGTCCCGGTTCCAACGCCATCGACATTTCCAACGAAGTGCGCGGCAAGATGGAAGAGCTGAAGAAAGGCTTCCCGCAGGGCATGGACTACAGCATCGTGTATGACCCGACGATCTTCGTTCGTGGCTCGATCGAGGCGGTGGTGCACACCCTGTTCGAAGCGCTGATCCTCGTGGTGCTGGTGGTGATTCTGTTCCTGCAGACCTGGCGCGCCTCGATCATCCCGTTGGTGGCGGTGCCGGTATCGTTGATCGGTACGTTTGCGGTCATGCACCTGTTCGGCTTCTCGCTCAACGCCCTGTCGCTGTTCGGCTTGGTGCTGGCCATCGGTATCGTGGTGGACGACGCCATCGTCGTGGTGGAGAACGTCGAACGGAACATCGAACTCGGACTGACGCCGGTCGAAGCGACCAAGCGCGCCATGCGTGAAGTGACCGGGCCGATCGTGGCCACGGCACTGGTGCTGTGTGCCGTGTTCATTCCGGCGGCATTCATTTCCGGCCTCACCGGGCAGTTCTACAAACAGTTCGCACTGACCATCGCGATCTCGACAGTGATCTCGGCGTTCAACTCGCTGACCTTGTCGCCAGCGCTGGCTGCTGTGTTGCTGAAGAGTCACGACGCGCCGAAAGACCGCTTCTCGAAAGTGCTCGACAGAATCTTCGGTGGCTGGCTGTTCCGTCCGTTCAACCGTTTCTTCGACCGTGCCAGTCATGGCTACGTCGGCACCGTGCGCCGGGTTATCCGCAGCAGCGGCATTGCCCTGCTCGTGTATG
>NZ_AHZM01000814.1:0-2543 GCF_000257605.1 Pseudomonas sp. R62 | reverse complement strand
TGCGGCAACGCCACCTCGAACTTCCTCAGCGTGGTCAAGGAAGGTCGCCGTCCGGGCCTGCAATTGCAGCGTGACGGTGAGTCGGTCGAAATGAAGCAATGGGCCGCTGAACTGCTGGAACAGATTGCTCCGCTGGCGGCGATGCTCGACCAGAGCGTTGGCGGCGATGCCCACAGCAAGGCCCTTGATGCGCAACTGGCCAAGGTCAACGACCCGTCCCTGACCCCATCGGCGCAGGTGCTGGCGGCCATGGCCGAGCACAAGGAAAGCTTTGCGCAGTTCTCCCTGCGCCAGAGCCAGACCCACGCCGAGTTCTTCCGCAGCGAGCCGTTGGCGGCTGACGAGCAAGCGAAGTTTGAACAACTGGCGCGCGCGTCGCTGGCGCAGCAGACCGAGCTTGAGCAGAACGAAGTCGGCGATTTCGATGTGTTTGTCGGCGCGTATCAGGCGAGTATTCTCGCCATCAGCAATTAAAGCCGCCCCGGCCTTGATCGTTCCCACGCTCTGCGTGGGAATGCAGCCTGTGACGCTCCGCGTCCCTTGAGGCGTTACCACGCAGAGCGTGGGAACGATCAGTCAAAGGCTCACATCCTCTCCTGCCTTAGATTTTTCCGCTCATAAGCTCATTCGAAAAAGTTATTTATTTCGGGATTCTTAGATCATTTAGTCTCCACTCACGCCGACATTCGGTCGCCTGATCTGGAGCTCTCAATTGAAACTGAATTTCCCGCTTCGCCTGCTCGCCGCCGCCTCACTGGCCGCTGCAAGCTTCCTGGCCCAGGCGGCCGACCTCACTGTCGCCTATCAGACTACCGTCGACCCGGCCAAGGTCGCTCAGGCCGACGGCGCCTACGAGAAAGCTACCAAGGCCGATATCAGCTGGCGCAAGTTCGATAACGGCGCCGACATCATCGCCGCCATCGCGTCCGGCGATGTGCAGATCGGCTACCTCGGTTCGAGTCCACTGACCGCCGCGACCACCCGCAAGGTACCGGTAGAAACCTTCCTGATTGCCACGCAGATCGGCGCCGCTGAAGCACTGGTCGCGCGCGACGGCTCCGGCATCAAGACTCCGCAGGATCTGATCGGCAAGAAAATCGCCGTGCCGTTCGTGTCCACCGGGCACTACAGCCTGCTCGCCGCGCTCAAGCACTGGAACATCGACCCGTCGAAAGTCACCGTGCTCAACCTCGCGCCGCCAGCGATCATCGCGGCGTGGAAACGCGGCGATATCGACGCCACTTACGTGTGGGATCCGGCACTGGGCGTGGCCAAGGAAAACGGCAAAGTGCTGATCACCTCCGGCGAGCTGGCCAAGTTCGGCGCGCCAACCTTCGATGCGTGGATCGTGCGCAAGGACTTCGCCGAGAAGCACCCGGAAATCGTCACCGCGTTCGCCAAGGTCACCCTCGACGCCTATGCCGATTACCGCAAGGATCCGCAGGCCTGGCTGGCCAACCAGAGCAACGTCGACAAACTGGTCAAACTATCCGGCGCCAAGGCCAGCGACATCCCATTGCTGCTGCAGGGCAACGTCTACCCGCTGGCGGCGGATCAGGTCAGTGATCTCGGCGCGCCGACCACCAAAGCCATCACTGACACTGCCGCGTTCCTCAAGGAGCAAGGCAAGGTCGAAGCCGTCCTGCCGGACTACGCGCCTTACGTCAGCGCCAAATACATCACCAACTGATCGGGAGATACAGCGATGGCCTTGCTACAGCTGGAGCGCATCAGCGCACAGTACCCGGGCAGCCCGGAGCCGGTGCTGGCGGATATTTCTCTGACCCTCGGGCCGCAGCAGTTGCTGGTCGCCCTCGGCCCGTCCGGCAGTGGCAAGACTTCGCTGTTGAACCTGATTGCCGGTTTCGTCGAGCCGAGTGCCGGGCGCATCACCCTCGACGGCGTGCCGGTCAAAGGCCCGAGCGCCGAACGTGGCGTGGTGTTTCAGGACGACGCCTTGCTGCCCTGGCAGGACGTCTTGGCCAACGTCGCCTTCGGCCTTGAACTGGCCGGTGTCGGCAAGGACAAACGCGAACAGCGCGCCCGGGAAATGCTCGCGCTGGTCGATCTCGCCGGCTTCGAAGAGCGGCGCATCTGGCAATTGTCCGGCGGCCAGAAACAACGCGTCGGCCTCGCCCGCGCCCTCGCCGCCGACCCGCGCGTGTTGCTGATGGACGAGCCGTTCGGTGCGCTTGATGCATTCACTCGCGAGCAGATGCAGGAGCTGTTGCTGCAAGTCTGGCAACGCACGGCCAAGCCGGTTTTCCTGATTACCCACGATATTGAAGAAGCGGTGTTCCTCGCCACGGACCTGATTCTGCTGGCGCCGAATCCAGGGCAGATCGTCGAGCGTCTGCAATTGGATTTCGGTCAGCGTTATGCCGCTGGCGAGTCGGCGCGCGCGATCAAATCCGATCCGCGTTTTATCGAAACCCGCGAGCACGTGCTGAGCAAAGTCTTCTCGCAACGCAGCGCCGTACCCCGGCAGGAGCGCGCATGAGCAGTTACGACGTTTCCGCTGCGGCGGTGAAAACACCTTCGGT
>NZ_AHZM01000813.1:0-2555 GCF_000257605.1 Pseudomonas sp. R62 | reverse complement strand
ACTATCCGACCGAAGCGGAAATCATCACGCCGCGCGCCGACCTGCTGAAGATGTACGAAACCGGCAAGGGCTCGGTGCGTATGCGCGCCGTGTACCACGTCGAGGACGGCGACATCATCGTTACCGCGCTGCCGCATCAGGTCTCCGGCGCCAAGGTGCTTGAGCAGATCGCCGCGCTGATGCAGGCCAAACCGTCGAAAGCGCCGCAGATCGCCGATCTGCGTGACGAATCCGACCACGAAAACCCGTGCCGCATCGTGATCATCCCGGTCAATAGCCGCGTCGATCACGAAGCGCTGATGCAGCACCTGTTCGCCAGCACTGAGCTGGAATCGACCTACCGGGTCAACGTCAACATCATCGGTCTGGACGGCAAGCCGCAGCTGAAAAACCTCCGTGCGCTGCTGGTCGAATGGCTGGAATTCCGCGTGCTGACCGTGCGTCGCCGCCTGCAATTTCGCCTCGACAAGGTCGAGCGTCGCCTGCACCTGTTGGACGGTTTGCTGATCGCCTACCTCAACCTGGATGAAGTGATTCACATCATCCGTACCGAGGAGCATCCGAAAGCCAAGCTCATCGAGCGCTTCGCCCTCAGCGAGATCCAGGCCGACTACATTCTCGACACCCGTCTGCGTCAGTTGGCGCGACTGGAAGAAATGAAGCTGCGCGACGAGCAGGACGAACTGCTCAAGGAACAAGCCAAGCTGCAAGCCCTGCTGGGCAGCGAAGCCAAGCTGAAGAAACTGGTGCGCACCGAGCTGCTCAAAGACGCCGAAACCTACGGCGACGACCGCCGCTCGCCAATCGTCGAGCGCGCCGAAGCCAAGGCGTTGAGCGAGCACGACCTGCTGCCGAACGAGAAAGTCACCGTCGTGCTGTCGGAAAAAGGCTGGGTACGTTCGGCCAAGGGCCATGACATCGATGCCACCGGTCTGTCGTACAAGGCCGGCGATGGCTTCAAGACCTCGGCGGCGGGGCGCTCCAACCAGTTTGCCGTGTTCATCGACTCCACCGGCCGCAGCTATTCGGTTGCTGCTCATACCTTGCCGTCGGCCCGTGGTCAGGGCGAACCGTTGACCGGCCGTCTGACGCCGCCACCGGGCGCCTCGTTCGAATGCGTGCTGATGCCCGAAGACGATGCGCTGTACGTGATTGCCTCCGATGCCGGTTACGGCTTCGTGGTCAAAGGCGAGGACCTGCAAGCGAAGAACAAGGCCGGCAAAGCGCTGTTGAGCTTGCCGAACAACGCCAAGGTCATCGCACCGCGCCCTGTGGCCGATCGTGAGCAGAACTGGCTGGCCTCGGTCACGACCGAAGGTCGCCTGCTGATCTTCAAAATCAGCGATCTGCCACAATTGGGTAAGGGCAAAGGCAACAAGATCATCGGTATTTCCGGTGAACGCGTGGCCAGTCGCGAAGAATATGTCACGGACATCGCCGTTCTGCCGGAAGGCGCCACCCTGGTGTTGCAGGCTGGCAAACGGACCCTGTCACTGAAAGCCGACGACCTCGAGCACTACAAAGGTGAGCGTGGACGGCGCGGAAACAAACTTCCGCGGGGCTTTCAGCGGGTCGATGCGCTGCTCGTCGAAAACCTCAATTAGGCGAGAACGCCTTCCTAGAGCGTTCGATCTGCGATTAAACGCGTAGATCGACGCTTTGGCGCTGGAGTCGGAACGCATATTCACGGATGATATGGCCTTTCAAGCGCCGGCGTGGCCGAGCGTTCTTCATATTTATTGAGTATTTTCACTGTGGTCAGCCTTGTGGCGGCCACCTGGACGGGATGATGACTGCTCTACGCCCCCTTATTTTGTTGCTCGCCGGCGTTCTTGGCCTGGCGGGTTGCAGCGTTCACCAGCCGGTGTCGCTGTACCAACTGGACAGCGGAAGTCCGGTTCAGCCTGCGCAAAGCGCGGGTATGGCGGTTTTGCTGGGGCCGGTGGTTGTAGCCGATTACCTGCAACGCGAAACCCTGCTGCAACGTCAACCGGACGGCAGCCTGCAAGCGGCGACCGACGGTCGTTGGGCTGGCAGCCTTTCGTCGGATATCGATCAGCTGCTGATGCGTCAGGTCGCCGGTCATTTGGACAGCCAGCGTGTGGTGCTGGCGCCTGCTACCGCCGGGTTCACGCCCGATGTGCAGGTGTTGCTGACCATCACCCGTCTGGATTCCGGGGCAAAACAGCCGGCGATTCTCGATGCGCAGTGGCGGTTGATCGATCGTCGCGGGAAGGTGCGCGATAACCGCATCATTCACCTGCAGGAAACGCACGCTGGCAGCACCGCGTCCCAGGTGCAGGCACAAGGCGTTCTGTTGCAGCGTCTGGCCGAGCAGTTGTCGGTGGCGCTCAAGCCACTGGCCAACCAGCCGCCCGTGGCCGAGGCACCGCGTAAAGCCGCGCCGAAACCCGCAGCGCCAGCGGCGGATGCCGAGAAGCAGCCGAAGATTCCAATGGCCTCGCCGATTCGTACGGATATGGAAGTGTTTCGCTTCTGAGGCTGGAACGAGTCAGAACAGAGCCCGCCTTGTGCGGGCTTTGTTGTGTCTGGAG
>NZ_AHZM01000812.1:0-2613 GCF_000257605.1 Pseudomonas sp. R62 | reverse complement strand
GGTCTGCAACAACCCGTCGTATCGCAAGCTGATGGCCAAAGGCGCGATCATGCGTTACGACTTCACCGAAGTGAAAACCAACAAAGCGATCGGTTCGGCCAGCTATCAGGAATCCGATTGCCCGAAAGCCGCGCCAGCAAAGAAGAAGTAATCAGCGCGAAGCCTTGGCGCGCCGCTGTTCATCCTCGGCGCGCAGTTCCGCCACTAGCGCCTGCAGATAGCGCGAGCGGCGTTCGCCGCCGGCCAATCGTCGGCAGCACTCTTCTTCGAGACTCAATTGATGCGTCTCGGCCGACTCCTGCAACATTCGATACAGCTGAGTATCGATCTCCAGAACCACTCTGACCATGCATCCCGCCTCCTTGCCACCCACGAATCCTTGAATTGCCTAGCCTTGCGCAAGCGCAAGGTTGTCTTACGACGTCTGTATTTGAGTAAATCAGAGTGATGGCCCTTTGCGACACGTTCAGACGAGCGGCGACGCTTTGGCGCAAATCAGTAAGCGGTTGCCAGGCAAAACGTTACAGCGCACTGTTCAAGTCAGCGTGAATGCGTGCGAGGGTCTAGATTGAGAGTATTCCCGATCATTCGTTAACGGCAGAAATGGAACTGCCGGCCCTGTGTGTTTTTGCAGTGCGGCCCGGACGCTGGTTGTCCGGGCTACCCGCTCTGTACAGAAGGAGACGTTGAATGCCTTATCAACCGAATGACCTCTTGAGCCGTCATTTTCAAGAAAGCGGCGACCTCATCAGCCAGATCGAAGCCCAACTCAACCGTGTTTCCACCGACAGCCCGAACATCCCCATCTACCGCGACATGATCCTGACCGTGCTGCGCATGGCTCAGGAAGACCACAACCGCTGGAACGCCAAGATCACCCTGCAAGCCCTGCGTGAACTGGAGCAGGCGTTTCGCGTGCTTGAGCAATTCAAGGGCCGGCGCAAAGTCACCGTGTTCGGCTCGGCACGCACGCCAGTTGAACATCCGCTATACGCGATGGCCCGCGAACTCGGCGCAGCGCTGACGCGTGCAGAGATGATGGTCATCACCGGCGCCGGCGGCGGCATCATGGCCGCCGCCCACGAAGGAGCCGGTCGAGATCACAGCTTGGGTTTCAACATCACCCTGCCCTTCGAACAACATGCCAACCCCACCGTCGACGGCACCGACAATCTGTTGCCATTCCACTTTTTCTTCACCCGCAAACTGTTCTTCGTCAAAGAGGCAGACGCGCTGGTACTGTGCCCGGGCGGGTTTGGCACCCTTGATGAAGCGCTGGAAGTGCTGACACTGATTCAGACCGGCAAAAGCCCATTGGTGCCGGTGGTGTTGCTGGATGTTCCGGGCGGTACCTTCTGGCAAGGTGCGCTGGACTTCATTCGCAGTCAGCTGGAAGAAAACCGCTATATCCTGCCGACGGATATGAAGTTGATGCGCCTGGTTTACAGCGTTGAAGAAGCGGTGGAGGAGATCAATCAGTTCTATAGCAACTTCCACTCCAGTCGCTGGCTCAAGCGGCAGTTTGTGATTCGCATGAACCACAAGCTCAGCGACCAGGCACTGACGCAGATGCAGGAAGAGTTCGCCGACCTGTGCCTGAGCGACGAGTTTCATCAACACGCCTACAGCGGTGAAGAACACGACGATGCACAGTTCAGCCATCTGGCACGGCTGGCGTTTGCCTTCAATGGCCGTACCCATGGTCGTCTGAGGGAGTTGGTGGACTTTATCAATCTGCCGGAAAACTGGGCCGATTCGAAACCGCCCACTGCACAACGCTCACTCGAGCCTTTCAACGTGATTTGAAGGCAAAAAAAGGCCCGCTATTTTTTAAAAAATAGCGGGCCTTTTTTGTTGAATCGGTCTAATCGTCCATCCCTCGACCGCTGAACAAGCGGTTGATCATCTCCATCGAGAACCCCCGATACGCCAGAAACCGGCCTTGCTTGGCCCGTTCTTTCGCATCAATCGGTAAATGCCCGGAGAACTTGCGTTGCCACGTATCCTGAAGCTGCGCCTGCCAGTTGATACCGCTTTCGCGCAGGGCGATTTCGATATCGGTACGTTGCAAACCCCGCTGGCTGAGTTCCTCGCGAATTCGCAGAGGGCCATAGCCGGAACGGGCGCGGTAGGAGACAAAACTTTCAAGGTAACGGGCTTCGGAAAGCAGCCCCTCTTCCGTCAAACGGTCGAGGGCTGTTTCGATCAGCTCCGCCTCGGCGCCGCGCTGACGCAGCTTACGCGTCAATTCGACTCGACCATGCTCGCGACGTGCCAGCAGGTCCAGGGCGGTTCGCCGCACCGCGACGAGGGTATCCAGTACGGCGGTGGTCATCGTTGGTATCAGAGGTCAGCGTCGGCCAGGTCGTCTTCGGTCTCTTTGACCGCCGAGGCCTTGGAGTCCGCGATCACCGCTGGCGACAGCAGCTTGTCACGCAGCTGCTTCTCGAGCTTCGCGGCAATTTCCGGGTTGTCCGCCAGGAACTTGGCCGAGTTGGCCTTGCCCTGACCGATCTTGGTGCCTTCGTAGGCGTACCAGGCGCCGGACTTCTCGACAAAACCGTGCAGCACACCCAGGTCGATCATCTCGCCGTTGAGGTAGATGCCTTTGCC
>NZ_AHZM01000811.1:0-2685 GCF_000257605.1 Pseudomonas sp. R62 | reverse complement strand
GTTATCTCAAGGCCCTGCGCGACCTGTGCAATCGCCACGCGTGGCTGCTGATGCTCGATGAAATCCAGACCGGCATTGGCCGCACCGGGCAGTGGTTCGCCTGTCAACACGAAGGCATCGTGCCCGACGTCATGACTCTGGCCAAAGGCCTCGGCAATGGCGTGCCGATCGGCGCCTGCCTGGCCCGTGGCCGCGCGGCGGACCTGTTTACCCCAGGCAGCCACGGCAGCACCTTCGGCGGCAATCCACTGGCCTGTCGGGTCGGCTGCACGGTGCTGGACATCATCGAAGAGCAAGGCCTGCTGGAGAATGCGCGGGTGCAGGGCGCACGGCTGCTGGAACGCTTGCGCGCCGAATTGGCAGACAACCCGAACGTGCTGGCAATCCGGGGGCAGGGACTGATGATCGGCATCGAGCTGAAACAACCGGTGCGCGACCTGACGCTGATCGCCGCACGGGATCACGGCTTGTTGATCAACGTGACTCGTGGCAAGACCATCAGGTTGCTCCCGCCGCTGACGATTGATGAGCGCGAGGTGGGGATGATTGTCAGAGGGGTCGGGCGGGCGTTGTCGTCAGCCCTATCTGCATAATCACTGCTGCGGAGTGTCTGGTAAGGACAGCGAATTGACTGTCCGCAAAAGTGACTCATAGTCAGTCAGACCTATCATCACAACCGGTTCGGCACCGCGCCTGGTAATCAGCAACGGTTCGCGATCATTGGTTGCTTGGTCCATCGACAAGGCCAGGTGAGCTGTGGTTTTGCTGAAGGTGATGGTTTGCATGATGTAGCCCTGCGAGTGGTCGGTACACAGTGAGGTCGACTGTGATTGCGCCCAGTATCACTCAAGCACTTCGGAGACGTTTCCGAGAGGCTTGTAATCCTTATCAGCGGTAATTGTCAGCAGGTGGAGTGCCCATTGCAGGTACTCCACCAATGCTCAGAGTCTGGCCTCAATCCAGCCCGTCCCCCAACTCCGGCGCCAGCATCCTCGTCTTCACCGCCCCATTCGAGTTGTGCTGAACAATCTCGCTCGGCTGCCCCTGTTCATTGAAAAACACCTGTCCGATCCCCGCCGAATTCCACAGCCGTTCCCCGGCCTCGGCATGTTCCGGCGTATACGGGACGATGCGCATCAAGCGGCGTTTGGTGAACCAGTTCAATGGCGAGCGCGGTGAGTAGAGCCAGCGGTTGAGGCGATCGAACCATTCAAGCAGCGTTGGCGGGAATTCGTTCTTGATGCCGCTGCTGGTGATCTGCCAGATCCGGGGGCCGGCCTTGCGGTGGCGAATCAGGACTTCGTAGACGAAGGAATAATGCACATCGCCGGACAGCACCACGTAGTTCCCCGGTGTGCGCGAGTGTCGGAAAATGTTCAGGATCACCTGTGCCGCGCCGCGATGGGCCATCCAGTTTTCCGCGTCGACCAGCAGCGGATAACCGCACCAGCTGAACACTTTCTGCACAGTTTCAATCAGCTTGACGCCGAAGATCGGCGCCGGTGACACGATGATTGCCGAAGGGTGATCGAGCAGTTCCTGTTGCAGTTCGCTCAAGGCTTCCCAGTCGAGCAGGCCCGACGGTTGCTTGAGGGCCATCTCGCTGCGCCAGCGCCGGGTGCGCGTGTCGATCACCACCAGTGCCGGAGTGCTCGGCAATACGAAATGCCACTGCTGAAAACGCAGCAGCTGATCAATCAGATCATCCTGCACCGGCATGTCCAGATAGCCGTCATCACCGCTGGCGCTCAGTCGTGCGGTTTGCTCCAGCACGTCCTTGAAGGCATCCGGATTGTTGCCCCAGCCCTGACACAACAAATAGGCAATCAGCGCATTGCCAATGATGCGCTTGGAGAACGGATGGCCGTAGGCGGTTTCCTCCCACTGCGCAGAAAGATTCCAGTCATCGGTGATGTCGTGATCATCGAAAATCATCAGGCTCGGCAGATGCGCCAGCGCCCGCGCGACGTTGCCCAGGCCCGCCTTGAAAGCATCGATGCGCGTCTGCTCGAGGTGGTAGCGCTTGCGGCGTTCAGGCGTCAGCGTCGGCGCGCTCGGATTGATCAACGACCACGGCGTCGGCGACCACACCAGCATGTACATGGCCATGACTTCGGCGAACGTCACCAAGTGATTGTCGGCACTGCTGCTGGTAAAAATCGGCTTACGCGCGCCACCGAAAAATCGCTCGCGCAAGGTCTCGTTGCTCTCCAGCGCCGGTAACAAATCCGAACGGTGGTAGTAGCTGGCCGGGTGCTCATAGAGCTTGGCGCTGTCGCTGACCACGGCACCGTCAAGGTGCTCATCGAACAGACCCAGACGCTCGATCAAGGCATGAATCGCCCGCAGCATCGGCCCGGCGACGTCGTCGGCATAGACCTGATCACCGCTCATCATCAGCAACGCCGGACGTCGTTGCGCATCGGTTTCGTCGGCCAGCAATTGATCGACGCAGAGCAAGCCATCGGTTGCCGGATGATGGGGCTTGCGGCAGGAGCCGTGGAGCAATTGATCGATCCGCGAACGCACGACGAGGTTCGCGCAGGTAGCGCCGGGGTAAAGCAGGTGAGGCGCCCACTCAGCCATACCGATGGCGTCGTCGATCAGCAGGTCGTAAGCGCTAAACGTGTCGCAGGGCAGGGCGCTTTCAAGTTGAACGTCGATCAGATGCACGAACGCATGACG
>NZ_AHZM01000810.1:0-2719 GCF_000257605.1 Pseudomonas sp. R62 | reverse complement strand
GACAAGAGTTACAGCCTGCACCCGCAGGCTGCAGCGGTCCTCAACCACGAATGAGGCTCGCTTTCAGGGCTTGACCTTGCGGCGCATCACGCCATTGATCACCACCACAACCACCGCCACGCCGATCGCGACGTACTGGAAAGTTTTCTCGGTGATCATGCCGGCGTTTTGCAGCCAGGACAGGCCCAGCATGATCGCCAGTACCGACAGGGCGATCAGAATCGAATAAATCAAGCGTTGCTTCTGGGTCATTGCGGTTTCCTGAAACGTTGGAATGTATGCGTTTGCAAGCCATACGCTTGCCGAATTACGGGGACGTGCCGGGGCAAACGGAGTGCCATGTTACAGCCGCGGAAGATTTTTCGCTGCATGGCCGCCCAACCTGGAAGCCCGGCCCGCCCGGTCGATTTACCGCAAACAATGCCCGCCCTGTCGCGAGCATTGTTGTTTCTGCCGCAATGGCAGCCAGGTAAACATGTTTGCGTTCCGCCCGCCCTTTAAACATGCCGTAAGTTTTTGAAATCTTCTGACGCAGCAAACGGCTAGGTCGGCTGTGCGTCTGCACCTAGGCTCTGCGAACTTCCTACCACTCATAAAACAGGGATGTTCATGCAGAGAACACTTATAAATATCGGCCCCAGACAGGTTGCCGGTTTCTGTCTGGCGCTGACCGCTTTCGAACTGCTCACTTACATGGCCAGCGACGTGATCATGCCAGCGATGCTGGACGTCACTACCGACCTCGAAGCGGACGCGCGGCATGTTCCCCATGCATTCAATCTTTATCTGTTGGGTGGCGTCTGCCTGCAATGGTTGCTTGGCCCCTTGTCCGACCAATTCGGACGCAGGCCACTGCTGTTGACAGGCTGCGCGCTGTTCGGTGTGTCGTGCGCGGCAGCTTTCAGCACCGACAGCATTGAAGCGTTCAACCTGTTGCGTCTGTTGCAGGGCATGGGGCTGGGATTCGTCGTCGCCGTGAGCTACCCGGCATTGCAGGAGGTTTTTTGCGAAGCCGACGCCGTCAGGCTGATGGCGTTGCTAGGCAATGTTGCGTTGTTATCGCCGTTGCTCGGGCCGCTGCTTGGCATCCTGCTGCTGGAATGGCTGAGCTGGCGGGAAATTTTTCTGCTGCTTGGATGCACAGCAGCGCTGGTATGGCTCGGCCTGTTGCTGTGGATGCCGGAAACTGTGGGCGTCGAGCGCCGCGATGGTCATCAAACTCCCCGGGTGCCCTTCTCCTGGCGCCTCACTTGTCGGCGCTACGGTGCGCTGTTGGGCAATCCGCGTTTCCTCTGTGCAAGCCTGGCGCTCGGCCTGATGAGTCTGCCGCTGATCGCCTGGATAGGCCTGGCGCCATTGCTGCTGGTGCGGGTACTGGAAATGCCGCCGCTGGAATATGGCCTGTGGCAGATACCGGTGTTCTCGGCAGTCATCGCCGGCAATCTGATTCTCGACCGCTTGCTGCAGACTCATTCGCTGACGCAATTGATTCAACTGGCGCTCTGGCCGTTCTGTCTAGGCCTTCTGTTTCTGGCCGCGTGCGCATTGCTCGGCGCGGGGCTTGGTCCGGTGGTGGCGAGTTTGTCGCTGTACGCCGTCGGGCTGGGCATGAGCAACGCGGCGGTGTATCGCCTGGCGCTGTTTTCCAGCGACGACAGCAAAGGCTTGGTGTCGGCGCTGACCGGCATGATTTCGATCGCCGTCATGGGCGTTGGCGGTTCGCTGATTGCTGCCATCGGTGGCGGCAGCCGTCTTGAATACTTCGCTCTCTGGGCCGGATTCGGCGGGCTGATGTGCCTGCCCATGGTTTACCGGCTACTGCAAACCACCACCGCTGATGTGGCCTCGCCTCAATAAGGAACATGGATGACTCACCTACCCTATGCCGACGCGCTGTGCGCGTTGACGCAACCCTATTGCGCGGATTCAGCCGCGCCCGATCTGTTTGATCGGGCGATGACCGAAATAAGCCGCTTTCACTGCGATCACACCCCGGGTTACGCCCATTGGCTCAACGCCCATGGACTGACGCCGCAGGACCTCGACAATCTCAATGACTGGTCGCGTCTGCCGCCGATCTTTGCCAGTTTCTTCAAGCAACACCTTCTGCTCAGCAGCACGGGGACGAACGCCCTTGAACTGACTTCGTCGGGCACCAGCGGGCAGAAAAGCCGGATGCGTTACGACGAACGCAGCCTGGCTCGGGCGCAGTTCATGGTTGCGCAGATCTTTCGCCATTACGCCTGGGACACTCCCGATAGTCCGTGCAACTACCTGCTGTTGAGCTACGAACCCGAAGGACGCATCACCTTGGGCACCTCGTTTACCGACCAGTTTCTCTGTCGGTTTGCCCCGGTCAATCGCGTGGTCTACGCCTTGCGTAACACTGGTCGCGGCCATCAGTTCGATGTATTCGGCGTGATCGCCGCCTTGCAGTCATTCGCTGAAGAAGGCTTGCCGGTACGGATTTTCGGCTTCCCGGCGTTTCTCTGGCAGACCCTGCAACGCATGCAGGCTACCGCTGTGCAGGATGTGCAATTGCCCGCCGGTTCGCTGGCCTTTTTTGGCGGTGGCTGGAAAACCCAGGCTGCGCAGGAAATTCCCAAACAACAGTTTTACGCCCATATCCATCGGCAACTGGGCATCGAACCGGCCCGCTGCCGCGATGGTTACGGTGCTGTCGAGCACGCCGTGCCTTACATCGAATGCGCCCGTCACC
>NZ_AHZM01000809.1:0-2765 GCF_000257605.1 Pseudomonas sp. R62 | reverse complement strand
TTTTTTCGCGGTTGCGATTGAACGGTTCGTACAACTCGCGCATCGAGCGCTTCGGCGCGCGGGCTATCGGTGCCGATGATGATCCGGTCGGGGCGCATGCAGTCGTCGACCGCGCAACCTTCCTTGAGAAATTCCGGGTTGGAAACCACATCGAAGGTCAGTGCACCACGGCCGCTTTCGCCGAGGATGGCGCTGATGCATTCGCGCACCCGGTCCGCCGTGCCCACCGGCACCGTGGATTTGTCGACGATGATCTGCTCGCCGCGCAAGTGCTCGCCGATGGTGCGGGCGACGCTGAGGACATGTTTGAGATCCGCCGAGCCGTCCTCGTCCGGCGGCGTGCCGACGGCGATCAGCAACACGTCGCCGTGTTTTACCGCAGCGGCCAGATCACTGCCGAATTGCAGGCGACCGCTGTGATGATTGTCCCGCACCAGGCTTTTCAGACCCGGCTCGTAGATGGGCAGGCTGCCGTCATTCAAGGCTTGCACCTTGGCCGCGTCGACATCCACACACAGCACGTTGTGGCCAACCTCGGCCAGCGCGGCGCCCTGGACCAGTCCGACATAACCGATACCGAATACACTCACATTCATGGGAAAACCTCATGCGTGGCGGGGTGGGCCAGAGCGCTGGCCGCTGTCAGTAGATGTTTTTCGAGAACAGGGTGAAGGGCGTCTTCAGCAGGATCTTGATGTCCAGCCACAGCGACCATTGATTGATGTAATTGAGGTCCTGGGCGACCCGGCGCTGCATCTTTTCCACGGTCTCGGTTTCGCCGCGATGCCCGGTGATCTGTGCCAGCCCGGTGATGCCAGGCTTGAGCCGATGCCGCGCCATGTAGGCGCGCACCTTGCCGGTGTAATAGATGTTGTGAGTGACTGCGTGCGGGCGCGGGCCGACCAGCGCCATGTGGCCGAACAGCACGTTGAATAGCTGCGGCAGCTCATCGATCGAGCTGCGTCGCAGAAAGCGTCCCAGCGGTGTGACGCGGTCGTCGTCGCGGGTGGCCTGACGCACTTGCTGATCGTCGTGCACGCGCATTGAGCGGAATTTCCACACGCGGATCACTTCGCCGTCGCAGCCATGGCGGTTCTGCTTGAACAGCACCGGCCCCGGCGACGTCAGCTTGACCGCAATGGCCACGCCGAGCAGCAGCGGGCTGAGCAGAATCAGCGCCACCGCGGCGACGCTGCGTTCGAACAGGTCCTTGCAGAACAGGCTGCCGGGGTGCGAAGTGAGCAGGCTTTCGTTGAGATAGATCGCCGGCATCCGCTCGATCTCGGAGATCGAATGATTGAGCAGGACCATGCTGCCCAGATCCGGAATCCACACCACGTCGACGTTCATGTCGAGCAGGTTGATGTACAGCGCTTCGATGGTCGCTGCCTCGGCCATCGGCAGCACGATGTAGACGCGCCGCGCCTGCAAGCGTGTGATGATTTCGCGAATGTCCTCGACCTCACCGAGCAGCGGCAGGATGCTCGGCGCCGGGCCGCTGTCGGCTTTCGCCGCGACAAAACCGAGCAGCAGCGCACGATCCGGGTCGAGCAGTTTGCGCGCCAGTTCATGGGCGGTCGGGCAGGTGCCGATGATCACCGCGCGTCGCTCGTTGCTGATCATCTTGGTGTACATGCGCACGAACAGATGCAGCGGCAGAAACGTCGCCGCCTGGGCGAGAAAACCGACCACGGCCCAGACAATCACCACTTGCCGCGAGAACAACGCGCTTGTCTGGGTGACGAAGGCGATGCTCATCAGCAGCCCGAGCAGAATCAGCCAACCGGCGAGCAAACGTCCGAGCCCGACCAGCAGACCATGGCGCTTGTGGTAGACCTGCACCAGGCCGTAGACCGGCATTGAGCCAAGCACGGTGAGGATGATCAGCAAGCGGTACTCACTGGGCAACTCGCCGATGCGCCAGTGCACCAGCACGATCAGCAACAGGTTGACCAGGGTCATTGCGCACAGCCATTGCACCCAGAAGGTGAGGCCGCGACGGTGTGCCATTTGCGCGGAATATTGCGAGGTCATCGGCGCGATCTCCGATTCGTCGAACAGGGAAGGATTTGCTGTTGCCGGGCGGCACGGCCCGAAGGATCAGCGCGGGGCGAAGTCGTAGTCGTAGAAGGAACGGGAATGGCCATGGCCGTACTTGCGCGCCTTGCGCAGATCGACCTGATTGAGCACCACGCCGAACACCGGCGCCTGGCTCTGCTGCAACACGGCAATGCTCTTGCGCACCTGGCCCACCGGCGTGCTCTGCGCCTTGACCACGTAGATCACCGCATCGGAATGCTGCGCCAGCAACAGTGCGTCACTGACGATCTCCGCCGGCGGCGAATCGATGATGATGTGCCGGTAGCGCGACTTGAGAATCTGCAACAGCCGGCCGAGGCGCGGTGAGCTGAGTAAATCCTGCGCCGGCGCCACGGCATTGCTCGAACTGCTCGAGGCTTTCAAACGCGGTGCCTCGAACGGGTCCAGCGCCGATGGCGACAGGCAGCCGGCCGGGAGCATGTCGAGATTGCCGACGCTGCGGATGCAGTCTTCCAGCCGCGCGCTGCCGGCCATGAGGTTAGCGAGGCCGGGGCTCTGCGGCGGAAAATCGAAGTTCAGCGACAGCGTCGGCTGCCGCATGTCGGCATCGATCAGCAGCACCCGTTCCAGCGGCGCCAGCGACGAAGCGAGATTGTTGGCGATGGTGCTCTTGCCTTCGCCGGACACCGAAGACGTGACCAGCACCACCTGCGCCGGGCGTTCGT
>NZ_AHZM01000808.1:0-2795 GCF_000257605.1 Pseudomonas sp. R62 | reverse complement strand
CCACCTCCCCCTACGAATCCCTCGACTCCAAAAAACTCCACCAAGCCGCCGACCGCGCACTCGACCACTACCTCTGCCCACCCGGCTCGACCCCACCGCCGTTCAGCCCCCGCGCCATGTACGCCGTCACCGCCGACACCAAAAACGAAGACCTGCTGGCCAACGCCTGCGAAACCCTCGCCTCCGCGAAAACCATCGCCCAGGAATTCGCCGGGCTGGTAAAGCCATCGCAGCGGCGGACGCTGATGGGGATTGCGCAACTGATCATGCTCGGGGAACTCGCGGTGAATCGGGTGCTGGATAATCTGGAGTTGCCGCAGTAGCGGGCCTTTGATGATCGTTCCCACGCTCTGCGTGGGAATGCCTCAAGGGACGCTCCGCGTTCCAGCTCTGGGAGGGGGACGCAGAGCGTCCCGGGCTGCATTCCCACGCGGAGCGTGGGGACGATCAACGCGTAAGCCATGAAGATTCCTGTGGGAGCGAGCCTGCTCGCGAATGCGGTTTGTCCGTCACTTTGGCTTCGACTGGCGGATTGCGTTCGCGAGCAGGCTCACTCCCACTGTTGATGCGGTACGGGTGCAGTTGATGATCGTTCCCACGCTCTGCGTGGGAATGCCTCAAGGGACGCTCCGCGTTCCAGCTCTGGGGGGACGCAGAGCGTCCCGGGCTGCATTCCCACGCGGAGCGTGGGGGATCAACGCGTAAGCAATGAAGATTCCTGTGGGAGCGAGCCTGCTCGCGAATGCGGTTTGTCAGTCACTTTGGCTTCGACTGGCGGATTGCTTTCGCGAGCAGGCTCGCTCCCACTGTTGATGCGGTACGGGTGCAGTTGATGATCGTTCCCACGCTCTGCGTGGGAATGCCTCAAGGGACGCTCCGCGTTCCAGCTCTGGGAGGGGGACGCAGAGCGTCCCGGGCTGCATTCCCACGCGGAGCGTGGGAACGATCAACGCGTAAGCAGTGAAGATTCCTGTGGGAGCGAGCCTGCTCGCGAAAGCGGTTTGTCAGTCACTGTGGCTTCGACTGGCGGATTGCTTTCGCGAGCAGGCTCACTCTTACATGGGGGCGGGTCAAGGCTGGAACCATTCGTGGCGTTCGTTGAAGGTTTGCTGGATGAGGTCGGTGAGGGCCTGGATTTCGGGGGAGTTTTGCGAGTCGGTGTTGACGGCGAGCCAAGCATGGAGCTGCATCGCCTCGGCGAATAATCCGGGCAGTGCGATGAGGCCACGGTCGAAGCGGCTCATGTATGCCGGCAGCAATCCGATGCAAGCGCTGCAGCGAATCATCTCCAGCATGAGTTCATAAGACTGCATTTGCACTACGCCAGCCAAGCGCTGCTCGACCAACTCATTCCAAGGCCGAAAGCTCTCAACCTGCCGATCATGCTGCCACTGCACCAGCATGAAGTCCGCCAGATCTTCCGGCGTTTCCGGTCGCGCTGTCACCCTCGAATAACGCTTGGCAATGTGCGGCAGATACTCAATCCGTGCGAGGTGTTGCGGTTCGCTGGTGGTGAACGTCGGGCCGGGGTTTGGGGTTTCGCCGGGGGCGAGCCAGAGGACGATGTCGGCACTGACCGCACGCAAGGCCAGTTCGCTATCCAGAGCGATAATTTCCAGACGCAGGCTGGCGTTGCGCCGCAGCAATGCGATGAGGTCGCGGCCGAGGATGTCGTGGAGGATGGATTCGGCGATGGCGAGGCGGATCAGCGGTTGTTCGATGACCGGGAGTTTGCGTTGGTGGGCCAGGGTGCTGAGTCGGACCTGCAACAGTTGGCCTTCGCGGGTGAGCGTTAGGGCGCTGCCCTGGAAGCTGAACAGGCTGTGTTGCAGTTGCTGTTCGAGTTGCGCGAGTTGTTTGCGCAGCAGCGTCGAGCGCACATTGAGGCTGCGCGCGGCTTGCATGAAGCAACCGCAGCGGGCGCTGACGAGGAAGTATTGGGCGACTTCGCTGTCGATGGTCGCGGCCTGGTTTAGCCAGGGTTCGGCGATGGTTTAGGGCGTTTGATAATCAGCGGTGCCCGAGCGTCCTGCGGGTTCGGTGAATGACATTGATGACTCCCTGTCGATCTAATGTGGTTGCTCTGAATACACCGGATCTCATTGTGGGAGCGAGCCTGCTCGCGAAAGCGTTGGCACATTCAACATCTTCGCTGACTGACCCACCGCATTCGCGAGCAGGCTCGCTCCCACAGGGGTGATTGGTGTTTGGCTGACGTCAGTGTTTTTCCTCGAGGATTTTGTTCAGTTCAGCGCCGTCGATGCTGAGGGTGGCAGTGTTGAGCATGCCGTCCAGATAAGCCTGGGCGATCTGTTCCTGGCGTTGAGCGCGCAGGGCCTGGGTCAGTTGGTCGCGCAGTTCCTCCAGCGTCGCGGTGCGGGCCGGTTGCTGTTCGGTGAGTTTGATCACGTGAAATCCGGCGGCGCTCTGCACGGGATCGGATACCGCGCCTACCTTGAGCCGCGCCACGGCGCCACGCACTTCCGGCACCAGCTGTTGCAACGGTTGCAGGCCGGTATCACCGCCCCGCTCTGCCGTCACTCGATCCTGCGAATATTGCGTAGCCAACGCGGCAAAGTCGCCCGGCGCTGACTGGGCTTTCTTGCTCAACTCAAGTGCTTGCTTGCGCACTGTTTCCGCATTAGAAGCATCACTGACAGAGAGGAAAATCTGACTGACCCGATACAGCGCCGGCGTCTGCCAATTGGCCTTGCCGGCGTCATAGGCCTGCTGCAACTCGGCCGCGCTCGGATATTCCGCCGGCACCTGACTCACCGAGCGCAGATAATCACGGA
>NZ_AHZM01000807.1:0-3080 GCF_000257605.1 Pseudomonas sp. R62 | reverse complement strand
AGATCGTTCTTTAAAAATTTGGGTATGTGATAGAAAGATAGACTGAACGTTACTTTCACTGGTAACGGATCAGGCTAAGGTAAAATTTGTGAGTTCTCTTAGTTGAGAAATTCGAATTTTCGGCGAATGTCGTCTTCACAGTATAACCAGATTGCTTGGGGTTATATGGTCAAGTGAAGAAGCGCATACGGTGGATGCCTTGGCAGTCAGAGGCGATGAAAGACGTGGTAGCCTGCGAAAAGCTTCGGGGAGTCGGCAAACAGACTTTGATCCGGAGATGTCTGAATGGGGGAACCCAGCCATCATAAGATGGTTATCTTGTACTGAATACATAGGTGCAAGAGGCGAACCAGGGGAACTGAAACATCTAAGTACCCTGAGGAAAAGAAATCAACCGAGATTCCCTTAGTAGTGGCGAGCGAACGGGGACTAGCCCTTAAGTGGCTTTGAGATTAGCGGAACGCTCTGGAAAGTGCGGCCATAGTGGGTGATAGCCCTGTACGCGAAAATCTCTTAGTCATGAAATCGAGTAGGACGGAGCACGAGAAACTTTGTCTGAATATGGGGGGACCATCCTCCAAGGCTAAATACTACTGACTGACCGATAGTGAACTAGTACCGTGAGGGAAAGGCGAAAAGAACCCCGGAGAGGGGAGTGAAATAGATCCTGAAACCGTATGCGTACAAGCAGTGGGAGCAGACTTTGTTCTGTGACTGCGTACCTTTTGTATAATGGGTCAGCGACTTATTTTCAGTGGCGAGCTTAACCGAATAGGGGAGGCGTAGCGAAAGCGAGTCTTAATAGGGCGTCTAGTCGCTGGGAATAGACCCGAAACCGGGCGATCTATCCATGGGCAGGTTGAAGGTTAGGTAACACTGACTGGAGGACCGAACCGACTACCGTTGAAAAGTTAGCGGATGACCTGTGGATCGGAGTGAAAGGCTAATCAAGCTCGGAGATAGCTGGTTCTCCTCGAAAGCTATTTAGGTAGCGCCTCATGTATCACTGTAGGGGGTAGAGCACTGTTTCGGCTAGGGGGTCATCCCGACTTACCAAACCGATGCAAACTCCGAATACCTACAAGTGCCGAGCATGGGAGACACACGGCGGGTGCTAACGTCCGTCGTGAAAAGGGAAACAACCCAGACCGTCAGCTAAGGTCCCAAAGTTATGGTTAAGTGGGAAACGATGTGGGAAGGCTTAGACAGCTAGGAGGTTGGCTTAGAAGCAGCCACCCTTTAAAGAAAGCGTAATAGCTCACTAGTCGAGTCGGCCTGCGCGGAAGATGTAACGGGGCTCAAACCATACACCGAAGCTACGGGTATCACCTTCGGGTGATGCGGTAGAGGAGCGTTCTGTAAGCCTGTGAAGGTGAGTTGAGAAGCTTGCTGGAGGTATCAGAAGTGCGAATGCTGACATGAGTAACGACAATGGGTGTGAAAAACACCCACGCCGAAAGACCAAGGTTTCCTGCGCAACGTTAATCGACGCAGGGTTAGTCGGTCCCTAAGGCGAGGCTGAAAAGCGTAGTCGATGGAAAACAGGTTAATATTCCTGTACTTCTGGTTATTGCGATGGAGGGACGGAGAAGGCTAGGCCAGCTTGGCGTTGGTTGTCCAAGTTTAAGGTGGTAGGCTGAGATCTTAGGTAAATCCGGGATCTTAAGGCCGAGAGCTGATGACGAGTTACCCTCTGGGTGACGAAGTGGTTGATGCCATGCTTCCAAGAAAAGCTTCTAAGCTTCAGGTAACCAGGAACCGTACCCCAAACCGACACAGGTGGTTGGGTAGAGAATACCAAGGCGCTTGAGAGAACTCGGGTGAAGGAACTAGGCAAAATGGCACCGTAACTTCGGGAGAAGGTGCGCCGGTGAGGGTGAAGGACTTGCTCCGTAAGCTCATGCCGGTCGAAGATACCAGGCCGCTGCGACTGTTTATTAAAAACACAGCACTCTGCAAACACGAAAGTGGACGTATAGGGTGTGACGCCTGCCCGGTGCCGGAAGGTTAATTGATGGGGTTAGCTAACGCGAAGCTCTTGATCGAAGCCCCGGTAAACGGCGGCCGTAACTATAACGGTCCTAAGGTAGCGAAATTCCTTGTCGGGTAAGTTCCGACCTGCACGAATGGCGTAACGATGGCGGCGCTGTCTCCACCCGAGACTCAGTGAAATTGAAATCGCTGTGAAGATGCAGTGTATCCGCGGCTAGACGGAAAGACCCCGTGAACCTTTACTATAGCTTTGCACTGGACTTTGAATTTGCTTGTGTAGGATAGGTGGGAGGCTTTGAAGCGTGGACGCCAGTTCGCGTGGAGCCATCCTTGAAATACCACCCTGGCAACTTTGAGGTTCTAACTCAGGTCCGTTATCCGGATCGAGGACAGTGTATGGTGGGTAGTTTGACTGGGGCGGTCTCCTCCTAAAGAGTAACGGAGGAGTACGAAGGTGCGCTCAGACCGGTCGGAAATCGGTCGTAGAGTATAAAGGCAAAAGCGCGCTTGACTGCGAGACAGACACGTCGAGCAGGTACGAAAGTAGGTCTTAGTGATCCGGTGGTTCTGTATGGAAGGGCCATCGCTCAACGGATAAAAGGTACTCCGGGGATAACAGGCTGATACCGCCCAAGAGTTCATATCGACGGCGGTGTTTGGCACCTCGATGTCGGCTCATCACATCCTGGGGCTGAAGCCGGTCCCAAGGGTATGGCTGTTCGCCATTTAAAGTGGTACGCGAGCTGGGTTTAGAACGTCGTGAGACAGTTCGGTCCCTATCTGCCGTGGACGTTTGAGATTTGAGAGGGGCTGCTCCTAGTACGAGAGGACCGGAGTGGACGAACCTCTGGTGTTCCGGTTGTCACGCCAGTGGCATTGCCGGGTAGCTATGTTCGGGAAAGATAACCGCTGAAAGCATCTAAGCGGGAAACTTGCCTCAAGATGAGATCTCACTGGAACCTTGAGTTCCCTGAAGGGCCGTCGAAGACTACGACGTTGATAGGTTGGGTGTGTAAGCGCTGTGAGGCGTTGAGCTAACCAATACTAATTGCCCGTGAGGCTTGACCATATAACACCCAAGCAATTTG
>NZ_AHZM01000806.1:0-3899 GCF_000257605.1 Pseudomonas sp. R62 | reverse complement strand
TGGTCGATCAGGTAGAACTCGAGTTCGAACGCCGCGCAGATGGTCAGGCCGAGGTCGTCGAATTTGCGCACAACGTTGGCCAGCACTTCACGCGGGTCGGCGAAGAACGGCTGGCCTTCGATCTCGTGCATGGTCATCAGCAGTTGAGCGGTCGGGCGTTTTTGCCACGGCTCGATGCTCAGGGTGCCAGGGATCGGGTAGCAGATGCGATCGGCATCGCCAATATCCAGGCCCAGACCGGTGCTTTCCACCGTTGAGCCGTTTATGTCCAGCGCGAACAGCGACGCCGGCAGGTTGATACCTTTTTCGTACACCTTATGAAGACTGGTGCGTTCGATGCGCTTGCCGCGCACCACACCGTTCATATCCGCAATCAGAAGGTCGACGTACAAAACCTCAGGATATTTCTTAAGGAATGCGTTGGCTTCGTTGAGTTGAACGGTACGCAGAGGGACCGACATGATGCACCTATTTAGCTGTTAATTATTATGTTCACCACTGTGTTGCGCAGCCAGTCAATCCGAAAGGCAAAGTGAAGTCAATAGCGAACACCCTGCCCTGCAGCCTTTATTTTTCGGGCTTTTCTTAACATTCTCGTGCCATATCCGCCGGCAAACCCCGGTAAACCTGAGCAATTTGATGAACGGCGTTTAGAATTTTTTACATGGCAGTTGTTAATTAAAATCAACGAGGCTAAGCTCCGGAAAAGCTCGTTCAAGTGACAGACTTCGAGGTGAATAAAAATGGCATTCAAGCCATTGATCGGCGTTACTGCGTGCGTCAAACAGATTGGCCTGCACCCCTATCACATCAGCGGCGACAAGTACGTACGTGCTGTCAGCGTTGGCGCTGAAGGGTTGCCAGTGGTCATTCCTTCCCTCGGCAACCTGACTGAAATCGAAGACCTGCTCGGTCAGCTCGACGGTCTGTTGCTCACCGGCTCTCCCTCGAACGTGGAGCCCTTCCACTATCAAGGCCCGGCCAGTGCCCCCGGCACGGATCATGATCCGGCCCGCGACGCCACCACCCTTCCTTTATTGCGTGCAGCCATCGCGGCGGGCGTTCCGGTGCTCGGTATCTGCCGTGGCTTCCAGGAAATGAACGTGGCCTTCGGCGGCAGCCTGCATCAGAAGGTGCACGAGCTGCCCGGCATGCTCGATCACCGTGAAGCCGACAGCCCGGACGTGGCGGTGCAATACGCCCCGGCCCATGCGGTCAGTGTGATCGCTGGCGGCGTGTTCGAAGCGCTGGAGTTGCCCGACGAATTTCAGGTCAATTCGATTCACAGCCAAGGCATCGACCGCCTCGCTCCCGGCCTGCGTGCTGAAGCCGTGGCACCGGACGGTTTGATCGAAGCGATCTCGGTCGAGCACAGCCCGACCTTCGCCCTCGGCGTGCAATGGCACCCGGAATGGCAAGTGCTGGACAACCCGAACTACCTGAGGATTTTCCAGGCGTTCGGCGCAGCGTGCCGGCAACGGGCGGCGAAGCGCAGTCAGCGCTGACGCAATCCCAGACCAGATAACGATTTACTGCCCCCACGGCTGGCGGGTGTGCGTTTGCACATCCTCCCGTCGTGAACTGCAACACCCGTGATAACAACAAGTACGACCCAGGCAGCCAGGACGGCGGCGCCGAACAAGCCGGATCGGTACGGACAAAGGCCACTCAGGTCAACGCATATCCCCTGTGGGAGCGAGCCTGCTCGCGAAAGCGGTGTATGAGCAAACGATGATGTCGACTGACACTCCGTATTCACGAGCAGGCTCGCTCCCACAGGTTCTGCGCCAGCTGACAGGCATTCCGGACCGCTCCGCAATCCACTTAAGCCCGGCCACATTGGCCAGGCACACGACACCTGTTGGGAGTTTCACATGGCAAACGCCTCCAGCACTTACCGCAAGGCACTCGAGGGTCAGCAGCAACCGAAAAAGGTGCTGGTGAAAGTCGATCGTGTCACCAAGAAGTTCGACGAAACCGTGGCCGTGGACGATGTGTCCCTGGAGATCTATCAGGGCGAAATCTTCGCGCTGCTGGGCGGTTCCGGTTCGGGCAAATCGACTCTGCTGCGCATGCTCGCCGGTTTCGAGCGGCCGACCGAGGGGCGGATTCTGCTCGATGGCGTGGACATCACCGACATGCCGCCGTACGAGCGACCGATCAACATGATGTTCCAGTCCTACGCGCTGTTCCCGCACATGACCGTGGCACAGAACATCGCCTTCGGCCTCAAACAGGACCGTTTGCCGGCCAGCGAAATCGATGCCCGCGTCGAAGAAATGCTGCGTCTGGTGCACATGACCCAATACGCCAAGCGCCGCCCGCACCAGTTGTCCGGCGGCCAGCGGCAGCGCGTGGCCCTCGCCCGCTCGTTGGCCAAACGGCCGAAACTGTTGCTGCTCGACGAGCCGATGGGTGCGCTGGATAAAAAGCTGCGTTCGCAGATGCAGCTTGAGCTGGTGGAAATCATCGAGCGCGTCGGCGTGACCTGCGTTATGGTCACCCACGACCAGGAAGAAGCCATGACCATGGCCCAGCGCATCGCGATCATGCACCTGGGCTGGATCGCGCAGATCGGCAGCCCGGTGGACATTTATGAAGCGCCGGTCAGCCGCATGGTCTGCGAATTCATCGGTAACGTGAACGCTTTCGACGGCACTGTGGTGGAAGATCTCGAAGGCCACGCGATCATTCACAGCCCCGACTTGCAGCAGAAGATCTATGTCGGTCACGGCGTCAGCACGTCGGTACAGGACAAGTCGATCACCTACGCCATCCGCCCGGAAAAAATGCTCGTCAGCACCACCCAACCGGAGTTCCGCTACAACTGGTCCGAAGGCAAGGTCCATGACATCGCTTACCTCGGCGGCCATTCGGTGTTTTACGTCGAGCTGCCCGGCGGCAAGATCGTCCAGTCGTTCATGGCCAATGCCGAACGCCGTGGCGCGCGGCCGACCTGGGACGACAAAGTCTACGTCTGGTGGGAAGACGACAGCGGCGTGGTGCTGCGCTCATGAGAACTTTCAATCAGCAATTCTTGCGCCTGGTGCCCAGCGGACGAAAACTGGTGATCGGCATTCCGTTCATCTGGCTGTTCCTGTTCTTCATGCTGCCGTTCTTTCTGGTGATGAAGATCAGCTTCTCGGAAGCCGCGCTGTCGATCCCGCCGTACTCGGAGATCTACACCTTCGCCGAACAGAAATTCCAGCTGCTGCTGAACATCGGCAACTACACCCTGCTCGGCGAAGACGAGCTGTACCTGTCGGCGTATCTCGGCTCGCTGAAGGTCGCGGCACTGAGCACGCTGATGTGCCTGGTGATCGGTTTCCCGATGGCCTACGCGATCACGAAGACCGGCAAGGAAACGCAAAACGTCCTGCTGCTGTTGATCATGATGCCGACCTGGACGGCGATCCTGATCCGCGTGTATGCGTGGATGGGCATCCTCAGCAACAACGGTTTGCTCAACGGGTTCCTGATGTGGACCGGGCTCACCGATCACCCGATCGAGATCCTCAACACCAACACTGCGGTGTACATCGGCGTGGTCTATGCCTATCTGCCGTTCATGGTGCTGCCGCTCTACGCCAACCTGGTCAAGCACGACAACAGCCTTCTGGAAGCCGCGCAGGATCTGGGTTCGAGCAACTTCAACAACTTCTGGAAGATCACCGTGCCGCTGGCCAAGAACGGCATCATTGCCGGTTGCATGCTGGTGTTCATTCCGGTAGTCGGCGAGTTCGTGATCCCGGAACTGCTGGGTGGCCCGGAGACGCTGATGATCGGTCGCGTGCTGTGGCAGGAGTTCTTCAATAACCGCGACTGGCCGGTGGCTTCTGCGCTGGCGGTGGTGATGCTGTTGATCCTGATTGTGCCGATTCTGCTGTTCAACCGCAGCC
>NZ_AHZM01000805.1:0-4774 GCF_000257605.1 Pseudomonas sp. R62 | reverse complement strand
GCCAGTGACGCCAACCAAGCCAGTAGCGCCGACCAAGCCAGTGGCGCCAACCAAGCCAGTAGCGCCGACCAAGCCGGTAGCGCCGACCAAGCCGGTAGCGCCAACCAAACCAGTGGCGCCGGTTGACACCAAGCGTCCGCCAATGCCATGGCCGACCCTTAACATCAACATCGATCCTGTGGCCTTGATAACGCTGATTCAAACAATTGGTGCGAAAGTCAATGTCGATGGCTCCACCACACTGCCTGACGGCAGCGTAGTCGCTGTAGATAAAACTTCGATCAAGCGTCCCGACGGTATCATTCAATATGAAGACGGCCGGGTAGAGTATCCGGACGGGCGAATCGTCTGGCCGGATAATACCGTTGAATATCCGGATGGCCGTATTGTCTGGGAAGATGGAACTGAACAATTGCCGGACGGAAGTGTTAAACATCCC
This sequence comes from Pseudomonas sp. R62, assembly GCF_000257605.1. Taxonomy (NCBI): domain Bacteria; kingdom Pseudomonadati; phylum Pseudomonadota; class Gammaproteobacteria; order Pseudomonadales; family Pseudomonadaceae; genus Pseudomonas; species Pseudomonas sp. R62. The sequence continues at coordinate 4,335 of NZ_AHZM01000805.1, read as the reverse complement.
GATGGTCTTGCGTACGATGCGCAAGGTAACCTTATTTCCGAATAAGTCATAATCAAGCGATGTCTTTACTCAAGACAGTGCAAAAAAAACACCGCTGATTGCAATCAGCGGTGTTTTAGTTTTCCAGCCTCAAGCGTTTTGCGGCATCTCCCCGTTGGCCAGACGCTTGTTGATGTCGGCGATGACTTCCGGCAAATCGCTGATAGTGTCGATCATGTAATGCGGCCGCGAATCTGCGAACAGCGCGTGGATGCGCTTGCGCTCACTGGCGAGTTCATCGCTGCCCAACGCGCGGAAACCTTCATAGTCCAGACCCAACGCGTTGCCCGAGCAAATCAGCGCAACCGTCCACATGCCGGCCCGGCGACCTTCGAGAATGCCCGGCACGGTGTCGTCGATCTTCACGCACGCTGCAACATCGTCGATGCCCAGAGCGATCACGTTGGCCAACGCCTGCGCCGGCCATGGACGACCGTTGGGCACTTCGTCGGTCGCGACCACGTGGTCGGCGACGTAGCCGTTGCTGGCGGCGAGTTCGACGACTTTGTCCATGACTGCTTTCGGGTAGCCGGAGCAGGAACCGATCTTGATGCCTTGCGCGCGCAGTTGGGCGATGGCGTCCAGCGCGCCGGGAATCAGGGCCGAGTGCTCGGCGATTTTCTCGATCTGCAGCGGCATGAAGCGGTTGTAGATAGCGGTAACATCATCGTCGGTCGGCGTGCGACCGAATACCTTGCGATAACGCTCGGCCACTTGCGGCTGATCACAGAGGGTGCGGATGTGGTCCCACTTGCCCATGCCCATCGGCCCACGGGCCTCTTCAATCGACACCTGCACATCGAACTCGGCGAAGGCTTCGACGAAGATCTGCGTCGGCGCGAACGAGCCGAAATCGACCACGGTACCGGCCCAGTCGAGGATCGCGGCTTGCAGCTTGCTTGGATTGGTGTAGTTCATGGCGTGAATTCCTGATTTGAATATGAGATCAAAATGTGGGAGCGAGCCTGCTCGCGAAAGCGGTCTGACATCAGCCTATGTGTCGCCTAAGACGACGCTTTCGCGAGCAGGCTCGCTCCCACAGGGGATTTATGGTGAGGCTCAGATGCCGAGCACTTCCATTTCGCGCAGCACTTCACCCACTGCTGCTACGGCCTGGCGCATTTCGTCCGGGGTGACGTGGCCGATGCAGCCGACGCGGAAAGTTTCGACCTGGGTCAGTTTGCCGGGGTAGAGGATGTAACCCTTGGCCTTGACCCGCTCATAGAAGTCCTTGAACTGGTAGCGCGGATCCTGCGGGGCATGGAACGTGGCGATGATCGGCGCCTGAATCGCCGCCGGCAGGAAGCTGCGCAAGCCGAGCTTGTTCATCTCTTCCATCAGCGCCTGACAGTTGGCCGCATAACACGCATGCCGCGCCGGCAGACCGCCTTCTTCGCTGTATTGCAGTAGCGCTTCGTGCAGCGCCGCGACCACATGGGTGGGCGGGGTGAAGCGCCATTGCCCGGTTTTCATCATGTAGGCGTGCTGGTCGTACAGGTCCATCGCCAGCGAGTGCGAGTTGCCAGCCGCGGCGGCCAGCGATTCCTTGCGGGCGAAGACAAAACCCATCCCCGGTACGCCTTCCAGGCATTTGCCGGAGGCGGCGATCAGCGCGTCGAACGGTACTTTTTGCGCATCCACGGGCAATGCGCCGAAGGAGCTCATGGCGTCGATGATCAGGCGTTTGCCGTGTTGCGCGACGACCTCGGCGATTTCTGCCAGCGGATTGAGAATGCCGGTGCTGGTTTCGCAGTGGATCAGCGCCACGTGGGTGATGTCAGCGTCGGCGCGCAGCAAGCGGTCGACGTCGGCGGCGGTGGTCGGTTCGTCTTCGGCGGTTTCGAAGGTGCTGAACGAGCGGCCGAGCACTTCGCAGATCTTCGCCAGACGCTTGCCATACGCGCCATTGATCAGCACGAGGATTTTGCCGTCGCGCGGTACCAGCGTGCCGATCGCCGCTTCGACGGCAAAGGTGCCGCTGCCCTGTAACGGTACGCAATGGTGGCTGGCGGCGCCGTTGAGGATGGCCAGCAATTGCTCGCACAGGCTGGCGGTCAGCTGGTTGAAGCGGTCATCCCACGAACCCCAGTCGACCATCATGGCCTGACGGGTGCGGGCCGAAGTGGTCAACGGGCCGGGAGTGAGCAGAATCGGTGCGGCGGTACTCATTCGTGTGTCCTCGCGAAAACGCTGTGGGATGAAGCTACGGGGCCTAAGTTGCAATTAGCCGTTGCATCAATCAAATTGTTTGTTGTTATGCCAGCCATCAGTGAGGGTTATCCATGAATCTGTTTCAGCTGCGCGCCTTCGATGCCGTGGCCCGCGAAGGCAGCTTCACCCGCGCGGCTGCGCGGTTGTTCATCAGCCAGCCGGCAGTCACCGGACACATCAAGGCACTGGAAGAGCATTACCAGATCACTTTGCTGCGGCGTACCGCGCGACGGGTGGAACTGACCGAGGAGGGCACCAAACTGGCAGCGATCACCCGCGCCATGTTCGGCCTGGCGGAAGAAGCGCAGACGCTGCTCGAGGCCAATCGGCAGTTACTGACCGGGCGTCTGGAGGTGGCGGCGGATGGGCCGCACATGGTCATGCCGATGCTGGCAAGCCTGCGCGCACGCTATCCGGGCATCACTGTCAACCTGCGTCTGGGCAACGCGCAGGAAACCTTGGCGGCGCTGTTGTCGGAACACGCCGATGTCGCGGTGCTGACCGAGGTCGAGCCGCGCAAGGGCCTGCATCTGCAAGCGCTGAGCGAATCGCGGATCTGCGCGCTGGTGCCGGCGGGGCATCGCTGGGCGAATCGCTCCGGGGAAGTGAAGCTCAAGGAGCTGGACCAAGTGATCATGGTCCTGCGCGAGCCGACTTCGATTACCCGGCGCACGTTTGACCAGGCGTGTATGCAGGCGTCGATTCAGCCGCGGGTGTTGCTGGAGCTGGACAGTCGCGAGGCGGTGACCGAAGCGGTCGCGGCCGAGTTGGGGGTCGGTGTGGTGTCATCGGTGGAGGTCAGTCATGACCCGCGCGTGGTGGCGATCCCGATCGCCGGGGAAGGACTGGTGAACCGGCACATGATTGGCTGCATGGAGCGCCGGCGCGAGTTGCGCTTGATTCAGGCGTTTTTTGATCTGGCGCTAGCCGCACCGTGATCGTTCCCACGCTCTGCGTGGGAACGCAGCCCGGGACGCTCTGCGTCCCATCCAATAGCCGAACGCGGAGCGTCCGTTGAGGCATTCCCACGCAGAGCGTGGGAACGAGCGAAGAACAACTGGTGCAGTTTCTCAAGACCGGGCGCAGTGATCGCAGCGCAGTATTCGGCGGCATGAGTGATGTGGTCACCCACAGCATGCAATACATGAGCGACGCCGACCTCACCGCGATTGCCCGCTATCTCAAATCACTGCCGGCCAATGACCCGGCGGATCAGCCGCATCAGTACGACCAGAAAGTGGCCAAAGCGCTGTGGAACGGTGACGACAGCCAACGCGGCGCGTCGGTGTACATCGACAACTGCGCGGCCTGCCACCGTACCGATGGCCATGGCTACACCCGGGTGTTCCCGGCGCTGGCGGGCAATCCGGTGCTGCAGACGGATGACCCGACCTCGCTGATTCATATCGTGCTCAAGGGCGGGACTTTGCCGGCAACGCACACCGCGCCATCGAGCTTCACCATGCCCGGTTTCGCCTGGCGCCTGTCGGATCAGGAAGTCGCGGATGTGGTGAGCTTCATTCGTGGCAGCTGGGGCAACAAGGGTGCGCCGGTGAAAGCTGCCGATGTTGCCGAGTTACGTACGGAGGATATGAAGCAGACCTCCGGTGACGATCTGGGCCAAGTGACGCAACACAACTGACCACTCGCCCGACGGCACTAGCCAGATGAGGATCGCCCCGATACTGTGCGCATATACAGTATCGGGGCGTTTTCATGTCTACTCCATTGCCACCTCGCGGTCGCGGCACCGCAACCAACCCGCACAACCGCTTTGCCCCCAGTCGTTCGGTGGCCGAGGACGATGGCTGGTATCAGGAAGTGCCAGAGACGCAAAACACCGAAGTGATCATCGAGAAGGCCAAATCGATCATCAGCCGCAACACCTCGCCGGATCTGCCCTTCGACCGTTCGCTCAATCCCTATCGCGGCTGCGAACACGGCTGCATCTATTGCTATGCACGGCCCAGCCACGCCTACTGGGACATGTCGCCGGGCCTGGATTTCGAAACCCGGCTGATAGCCAAGACCAATGCCGCCCAGGTTCTCGAGGAACAACTGAGCAAACCCGGCTATCAATGTGCG
>NZ_JH636002.1:6893-8498 GCF_000257605.1 Pseudomonas sp. R62 | reverse complement strand
TGACGCGCGCCTGCTGCACCCGGTCGATGTGGTGCAGGACTACGAAAAAACCATTTACGACGAACTCGATCTGTTGCGCGAGGCGGCCAACGCCAGCCAGTTGCGCCGCAACTTCGAAGGCTCGCAGCTGCTTTATGTACCGCAAGTCTATTGGGACTGGTGCCGGCCGAAAGTGCTGGTGATGGAGCGCATCTACGGCATTCAGGTCACCGATCTGGCGACACTCGCCGACCAGCGCACCGACATGAAAATGCTCGCCGAGCGCGGCGTGGAGATTTTCTTCACGCAGGTATTCCGCGACAGCTTCTTCCACGCCGACATGCACCCAGGCAACATTTTCGTCAGCACGGTCAATCCGTGGAGCCCGCAATACATCGCGATTGACTGCGGCATCGTCGGCAGCCTGACCCCGGAAGACCAGGATTATCTGGCGCGCAACCTGTTCGCCTTCTTCAAGCGTGACTACCGCCGTGTCGCGCAGTTGCACATCGATTCGGGCTGGGTGCCGGCGGAAACCAAACTCAACGAATTCGAAGCGGCGATCCGTACGGTGTGCGAACCGATCTTCGAAAAACCGTTAAAAGATATTTCATTTGGCCAGGTGCTGATGCGCCTGTTCCAGACCGCTCGCCGTTTCAACATGGAAGTGCAGCCGCAACTGGTGCTGTTGCAGAAGACCTTGCTGAACATCGAAGGCCTCGGTCGTCAGCTGTACCCGGATCTGGATCTGTGGAACACCGCGCAGCCGTTTCTCGAGCGCTGGATGCGCGAACGCGTCAGCCCGAAAGCCTTGCTGGGCAACGTGCAGAGCCAGCTGGAACAGATTCCGCACCTGTCGAACATGGCCCGCGATCTGCTCGAACGCATGTCGCAACCCCACGCCAAAGACCCACCGCCGCCGTGGCGCAAACGCAAGGACGACTGGTTCCTGCGCCTGCTCGGCTGCGCGCATCTGGCCGGCGGCGCGATCCTCGCTGCGGGTGGTCCGCTGACCGAGTGGGCGCACTGGCCCGCCGGAATCATGATCGCGGTCGGTTTGTATCTGGTCGTTCGCCGATAGCACGATTGAGCTGCAAGTTATAAGCTGCCAGCTTCAAGCTTGACGCTACAGGCACACCGCAACGTGCGTTTACTTGCAGCTTGAAGCTCATGGCTTGCTGCTGCTTTTCGAGATTTGAAGATGAAAAACTGGCTGGACGAGATCAAGTGGGATGCTGACGGCCTGGTGCCGGCGATTGCCCAGGATCACAAGACCGGGCGCGTATTGATGATGGCCTGGATGAACCGCGAAGCGCTGGAACTGACCGCTGCGGAGAATCGTGCAATCTACTGGTCACGTTCCCGTGGCAAGCTGTGGCGCAAGGGCGAAGAGTCCGGCCATGTGCAGACCCTGCATGAGATGCGCCTGGACTGTGATGCCGACGTGATCATCCTGATGGTTGAACAGATCGGCGACATCGCCTGCCACACCGGCCGTCAAAGCTGCTTTTACCGGGTCTTCGAAAACGGCGACTGGAAAACGGTCGACCCGGTACTGAAAGACCCGCACGCTATCTATTCCGCAGGACACACACATGAGTGACACCCTGACCCGCCTCGCTCAGG
>NZ_JH636002.1:0-1497 GCF_000257605.1 Pseudomonas sp. R62 | reverse complement strand
TGGCCGCCGGCGACCTGACCCACAACCTGGTTTCCCTGCGTCGCGATGAACTCGGTCAATTGCAGCGCTCGATGCAAAGCATGACCCAGGGCCTGCGCGAGTTGATCGGCGGTATCAGCGACGGCGTCACGCAGATCGCCAGCGCCGCTGAAGAGCTATCCGCGGTGACCGAGCAGACCAGCGCCGGGGTCAATAATCAGAAGGTCGAGACCGATCAGGTCGCCACCGCCATGAACGAAATGGCCGCCACCGTGCAGGAAGTCGCACGCAACGCTGAAGAAGCCTCAGAGGCCGCTGTCGCCGCTGACCAACAGGCCCGTGAAGGCGACAAGGTCGTCGGCGAAGCCATCGCCCAGATCGAGCGTCTGGCAATCGAGGTGGGTCACTCCACTGAAGCCATGGGCGAGCTCAAGCGTGAAAGCGACAAGATCGGCAGCGTTCTCGACGTGATCAAGTCAGTGGCCCAGCAAACCAACCTGCTAGCCCTCAACGCCGCCATCGAAGCGGCCCGCGCCGGTGAAGCCGGACGTGGTTTCGCCGTGGTTGCCGACGAAGTGCGCAGCCTCGCCCAGCGCACGCAGAAGTCCACCGAAGAGATCGAAGAGCTGATCGTCGGTCTGCAAAACGGCACTCAGCAAGTGGCGACGATCATGGACAACAGCCGCAGCCTGACCGACAGCAGCGTCGAGCTGACCCGGCGTGCCGGTGGCTCACTGGAGAGCATCACCCGCACCGTCTCGGCGATCCAGGCAATGAACCAGCAGATCGCCGCAGCCGCCGAGCAGCAGAGCGCCGTGGCCGAAGAGATCAACCGCAGCGTGCTGAACGTGCGCGATGTGTCTGATCAGACCTCGGCGGCGAGTGAAGAGACCGCTGCGTCCAGCGTTGAACTGGCGCGGTTGGGCACGCATCTGCAGATGCTGGTGGGCCGCTTTAAAGTCTGAGTTGATGCACGACCTCGGTTCGCCTGGAACCGAGGTGATGCCATTCGCGAGCAGGCTCGCTCCCACAGGGAAACGCATTCCAAGGTGGGAGCGAGCCTGCTCGCGAAGGCAGCGGCGCGGTTTGCGCGTCGTAGGTAACGGTCGCGCCAATTTGGCGACGGATGCTATGCACTGGTTTTAGGCTTTATCCGGATTTGTTCGCAAATCAGCGGACATAAAAAAACCCCGCTGAATCAGCGGGGTTTTTTATCAGGCCGGCTGAGCCTGCAGGCTCACCGGTCGCAGCGGCAGCAACGGCGCATGCGGATCGGCTTTCACCGAAGCGCGCCAGGCGTCCAGCCACTCAGCGTGACCTTCGGCCCAGACCTGCTCGTGCAGGCGTGCCAGTGCGACAGGGTCGCTAAGCAGTTGCAGGCGATCATGGTTGTTCAGCCCGGCCGGGCCGACCTTGATCGCGTGACGCACACGTTCCTGACGCAGCCACTCGATCGGCTCGGCCTGGCCATGACGCGAGGTCGCCAGCGAGCACGCCAGGGCGTTCTGCTGAGGATCG
>NZ_JH636001.1:6331-9296 GCF_000257605.1 Pseudomonas sp. R62 | reverse complement strand
CGCCGGGCTGATCGTGGTCAACACCAACCCGCTGTACACCGCGCGGGAAATGGAACACCAATTCAACGACTCAGGCGCCAAAGCGCTGGTGTGCCTGGCGAACATGGCGCATCTGGCCGAAGCCGTGGTGCCGAAAACCGGCGTCAAGCACGTCATCGTCACCGAAGTTGCCGACCTGCTGCCGCCGATCAAGCGCCTGCTGATCAACAGCGTCATCAAGTACGTGAAGAAAATGGTCCCGGCCTATCACTTGCCCAAAGCCATCAAATTCAACGACGTCCTGAGCAAGGGCCACGGCCAGCCAGTGGCCGAAGCCAACCCGGACAGCGGCGATGTCGCGGTGCTGCAATACACCGGCGGCACCACCGGCGTAGCCAAGGGCGCGATGCTGACGCACCGCAACCTGGTCGCCAACATGCTGCAATGCAAGGCGCTGATGGGCTCCAACCTCAACGAAGGCTGCGAGATCCTGATCACGCCGCTGCCGCTGTATCACATCTATGCGTTCACCTTTCATTGCATGGCGATGATGCTGATCGGCAACCACAACATTCTGATCAGCAACCCGCGCGACCTGCCAGCGATGGTCAAGGAACTGTCGAAGTGGAAGTTCAGCGGTTTTGTCGGTCTGAACACGCTGTTCGTGGCGCTGTGCAACAACGAAGGTTTCCGCAAGCTGGATTTCTCCGCGCTGAAAGTCACCCTGTCCGGCGGCATGGCCCTGCAACTGGCGGCGGCCGAGCGCTGGAAAGCCGTGACCGGTTGCGCCATCTGCGAAGGCTACGGCATGACCGAAACCAGCCCGGTGGCCACGGTCAACCCGATCCAGCACATCCAGATCGGCACCATTGGCATTCCGGTACCGTCGACCCTGTGCAAAGTCATCGACGATGCCGGTGTCGAGCAGCCGCTGGGCGAGATCGGCGAACTGTGCGTCAAGGGCCCGCAAGTGATGAAGGGTTACTGGCAGCGTCAGGAAGCCACCGATGAAATGCTCGACAGCGACGGCTGGCTGAAAACCGGTGACATCGCGCTGATCCAGCCGGACGGCTACATGCGCATCGTCGATCGCAAGAAAGACATGATTCTGGTGTCTGGCTTCAACGTCTATCCGAACGAACTGGAAGACGTGCTGGCGACTTTGCCGGGCGTGTTGCAGTGCGCGGCGATCGGTGTGCCGGACGAGAAGTCGGGTGAGGCGATCAAGATTTTCATCGTCGCCAAACCGGGAGTGACCCTGACCAAAGAACAGGTCATGGACCACATGCGCGCCAACGTCACCGGCTACAAGGTGCCGCGCTCGGTGGAATTCCGCGACGCACTGCCAACTACCAACGTCGGCAAGATCCTGCGCCGCGAGTTGCGGGATGAAGAATTGAAGAAGATCAAGGCCAAGTCTGCCGCGTAAATAAAAAGCCCCGCAGATGCGGGGCTTTTTGTTGGTGAACTGATCGTTCCCACGCTCTGCGTGGGAATGCCGCCCCGGACGCTCCGCGTCCAGCACTGCAGGGACGCAGAGCGTCCCGAGATGCATTCCCACGCAGAGCGTGGGAACGATCAAATGCAAATCCTACTGACGAAACGGCGCAAAATTCACATTGGTCCCCGCCGGTCGCATGTCCTGCAGATACGAATCCTTGTCCGCACTCAATTCCAGGCTCAGCGCTGCCTTGCGCTTGCCTTCGTTGCGAATCACCAAACCTTCGAGCTTTTCGCGCAGGAACACCGTCGGCACTTTCAGGTGCAGCAACTCATCGGTGGCCGGGGTGTGCAGCAGCAAGTGAATCCACTCGTACTGACCGATGGCCAAGCGCGACACCGGCAGGTCGAACCACCAGATATTGCGGTTACGGTTCAGTTCGGCGAAGTGGCAGTTGTTGGTGCCGAGCACGGCGCCGCCCAGTTCCTGGTTGCGACGGGCGATGGCCTGGGTTTTATTGAGCTTCATGACATTCCTGCGAATCGGTGTGCCGGGCTCAGCGCCCGTAGGCTGAGCATTCTCGGGGCAACGCCGGCAAACATAAAGCGCAACCTGCATGCCACGACGAAATGCCAGCAAAATAAATGAAACTCGGCGCAAAGCGCACCGGTCAATCGTTACGTAATGACTTTTCTTCCCTTTATGCTTCACGGAGAAACACCATGAGTAGCACAGGCGATAAAGTAAAAGGCATGGCCAACGAAGCCGTCGGCAATATCAAGCAAGGCGTCGGCAAAGCTACTGATAACGACAAGATGCGCGCCGAAGGCAAGGTTCAAGAGAAAAAAGGTGAAGCCCAGCAAGCGGTTGGCAACGCCAAGGACGCTGTGAAAAAGGGCGTCGACAAGGCGTAAGCGAGCCTTGAACGAATCACACGAGCGGCCATCCAAGGATGGCCGTTTTTGTATCAGAACCCTGCGGTCATCCGCCAAAGGCTCGTCAACTAGGCTACCTTGAGGTAAAAAACGGCCCCTGAGTCGCCACGACTTCAACCTTTTGCGGCGCAAGGAGACGCGAATGATATTCCCGGACATGAAAGGTCTGCCCCTGCACCGGGTGATGGTGCGCACGGTCACTGAGTTCGTCGATGACGAAATGTCGACCTACGCCTCGGCACTGGCCTACCAGATGCTGTTCTCGCTCTTCCCGTTCATTCTTTTCCTGATCGCCCTGATCGGTTTCCTGCACCTGCCGGATTTCTTCTCCTGGCTGCGTCTGCAATCCGAACTGGTGCTGCCGCCGCAGGCGCTGGAGCAGGTCAATCCGGTGATCGATCAGTTGCAGCAATCCAAGGGTGGCCTGCTGTCCATCGGTATCGTCATCGCCCTGTACACCGCGTCCGCCGGCGTGCGCCTGATGATGAGCGCGATGAACGCCGCTTATGACGTGGTCGAAGGCCGGCCGATCTGGAAGCGCTTCCCGTTGTCGATCGTCTATACCGTCGGCATCGCTGGCATGCTGCTGATCGCCGCTGCGCTGATGGTG
>NZ_JH636001.1:0-1358 GCF_000257605.1 Pseudomonas sp. R62 | reverse complement strand
AGTACCCCCGGCGTGCCGAAATTATCCAGGAACATGCCGATCAGCAGACTGCTGAACACCGTCGACAAGCGACTGAACGAATAGCAGAACCCGACCGCGCGGGCGCGGATGTTGGTCGGGAACAGTTCGCTCTGATAGGAGTGATAACTGAAGCTCAGCCAGGCGTTGCAGAAGGTGATCATTACCCCGCAGAAGATCAGCCCGAACGCGCTGCTCTGCAGGGCGAACAGGGTGCCGAAGGTCATCGCGCCGAGGGCCGAGCCGACGATCTGCCATTTGTTTTCGAAACGGTTGGCGAACTTCACGAACAGCAACGGCCCGAGCGGGTAGGCGAGGGTGATGATGAAGGCGTACATCAAACTGTGGGTGACGCTCACGCCTTGCCCCGAAAGCAGCGCCGGCAACCAGTTGCCGAAACCGAAGAAACCGATCGCCTGAAAGATATGAAAAACGATCAGCATCAACGCGCGACGGCGGTACGGCGGCTGCCAGATATCGGCGAAACGGCCCTTGCCTTCGACATCGACTGACACTGGTTCCGGCGCATCCAGCGCTTTGCCGTAATCCTTGGCGCAGCGCGCTTCGAGATGGTCGAGGATCCGGTTGGCCTCATCAAAGCGACCATGCTGCGCAAGCCAGCGCGGCGATTCCGGCAGACGCTTGCGCAGCCACCAGATAAACAGCGCAAACACCGCGCTGGCCAACACTACCCAACGCCAGCCGGAAATGCCGAACGGCGCTTGCGGCACCAGCCACCACGACATCAAGGCCACCGCCGGCACCGAGAGGAACTGCACGAAAAACGCAAAGGCAAACGCCGAGCTGCGCATGCGCTTGGGCACCAGTTCCGAGAGGTAAGCGTCGATGGTCACCAGCTCGATACCGAGGCCGATGCCGACCAGAAAACGCATGCCGATGATGCCCAGCGCCGAGGTCTGAATCCCCATCAGCACTGTCGCCACCGTGTACCAGATCAGCGCGAAGGTGAAGATCGCCCGGCGACCGAAACGATCCGCCAGCGGACTGAGCAGGCTGGCGCCGAGGAACAGGCCGAGGAACGTCGCCGAGGCAAACGCCGCCTGATCGGAGAAACCGAACACCCCCTGATTGCCCGTGGCGAACAAGCCGTCGCGAATCAGCCCAGGACTGATGTAGGCGGTCTGGAACAGATCGTAGAGTTCGAAAAAACCGCCGATCGACAGCAGCGCCACCAGACGCCAGATGGTGGCAACGGCAGGCAGCCGATCAATGCGGGCGGAAATTTCGGCGGCGCGTACCGGGTCGATACCATCACTGGGCGCGGCGGCGGGAGCGTGAGCAGTCATAGGCTGATCCATTTTTTATTGATGGAAAAGCTT
>NZ_JH636000.1:14120-15679 GCF_000257605.1 Pseudomonas sp. R62 | reverse complement strand
CGAAAGCGCGGGCAATCGGGTGTTCCGAACGGTTTTCCAGCGCAGCGGCAAGGCTCAGGCATTGCTCGCTGTCGAGCCTGCCGAGCGGGCGAATCGAGCGCAGCACCAAGCGGCCTTCGGTGAGCGTACCGGTCTTGTCGAAAATCACCGTGTCGATCTGGTTCAAGCCTTCCAGCACATGGCCGCGTGTCAGCAGCAGGCCGAGTTTGTGCAGGGTACCGGTGGCGGCGGTGAGGGCGGTCGGCGTCGCCAGTGACAGCGCGCACGGGCAGGTCGCCACCAGCATGGCGAGAACGATCCAGAACGCCCGCGCTGAGTCCAGCTGCCACCACAGCAGGCCGATCACTGCCGCCGCAATCAGCGACAGCAGCAAAAACCATTGCGCGGCGCGGTCGGCGATTTCGGCCAGACGCGGTTTCTCCGTCTGAGCGCGATCGAGCAGGCGCACGATCGCGGAGAGACGCGTGTCCTGTCCCAGCGCCTGCACTTGCACGGTCAATGCGCCTTCGACGTTGAGCGTGCCCGCAGTGACCGCATCACCGAGCGTGCGTGGCTGTGGCAGGTATTCGCCAGTGAGCAGCGATTCGTCGATGCTCGACTGGCCATCGATGATCTTGCCGTCAGCCGGCAGAATCGAGCCCGGCTGCACCAGAATCCGCTCGCCTACACGCAACTCGCTGAGCAGTATGCGTTCGCTCTGGCCATCGCTATCCAGGCGCAGGCACGAGGCCGGCAACAGGTTGACCAATTGCGCGGTGGCGGCAGCGGTGCGTTCGCGGGCGCGGCGTTCCAGATAACGCCCGGCGAGCAAAAACAGCGCGAACATGCCGACCGCATCGAAGTACAGCTCGCCGACCCCGGTGATCGACGTCCAGATTCCGCCGATGTAAGCACTCCCGATCGCCAGCGACACCGATACGTCCATGGTCAGGTGGCGGGTACGCAAATCGCGCATCGCGCCTTTGAAGAACGGCGCGCAGCTGTAGAACACGATCGGTGTGGTCAGAAACAGCGCGACCCAGCGCAGGATCGTGTGCAGCTCGGGGCTGAGGTCGATGTTGAATTCCGGCCAAGTGGCCATGGTCGCCATCATCGCCTGAAACCACAGCAGACCGGCGACGCCGAGTTGGCGCAGGGCCAAGCGATTCTCGCTGGCCAATTGTTCGCTGGCACGGTCGGCTTGGTACGGGTGGGCGGCGTAACCGATGTGGCGCAGCTCGGCGAGGATCTGGCTCAGCGGGAATTGCGCATCGGCCCAGCGTACGTGCAGGCGATGGTTGGACAGGTTCAACCGCGCTTCGGCGACGGCGGGCAGGGTGCGCAGGTGTTTCTCGATCAGCCAGCCGCAAGCGGCGCAACTGATGCCTTCCATCAACAAGGTGGTTTCGGCCAGATCGCCTTCGTGGCGCACGAAGGGCTGCTGCACGTCGGCGCGGTCGTACAGCGCCAGTTCATCGCTCAGTTGCACCGGCAGCGCTTCGGGATTGGCCGACGCTTCGCTGCGATGCTGGTAATAACTTTCCAGCCCCCCGGCGACAATGGCTTCGGCCACCGCCTGG
>NZ_JH636000.1:6561-8500 GCF_000257605.1 Pseudomonas sp. R62 | reverse complement strand
GGTCTGCTGCAGTTGCGCGAAGCTCGAGCCGTAGATGAATGCGCCCGGATGGGTCAGGTCAGGCGCGCCCATGGCCGGGGTGCCTTTACCGGCAGGGCCGTGGCAAGCCACGCAGTTGGCGGCGAAGAGTTTCTGGCCGTTGGCCGGGTCGGCCTTGGTGCCTTCCGGCAGTTTGCGCCCGTCGAGGTTGGTCACCACGAAGGCCGCTACGTCAGCCACGCCTTGCTCGCCGATCACTTCCGCCCATGCCGGCATCACCGCGTGGCGGCCGCCCATGATGGTGGTCTTGATGGTTTCCGGCTCACCGCCCCAGCGCCAGTCGGCGTCGGTCAGGTTGGGAAAGCCGTAGGCGCCCTTGGCGTCGGATCCGTGGCACACCGAGCAGTTGGAGGCGAACAGACGGCCGCCCATCTTCAGTGCTTGCGGATCCTTGGCGACTTCTTCGATCGGCATCGCCGCGAACTTGGCGAAAATCGGACCGAAGCGAGCGTCCGAACGGGCCATTTCCTTTTCCCACTCGTGGACGCCGGTCCAGCCGGTCTGGCCGTTGGCGAACGCGGTCTGCTTCTCGGTATCCAGATAGTTGTAGCCCGGCAGCAGACCTTTCCAGTTGCCCAGGCCCGGGTACAGCACCAGATAACCCAGGGCAAAAATGATGGTGCCGACGAACAGCATGAACCACCATTTCGGCAGCGGGTTGTCGTACTCCTCGATCCCGTCGAAGGAGTGGCCGACCGTCTCGTCCGTCTGTTCGCTGCGCTGGCCCTTGCGGGTCGACAGCAGCAGCCAGGTCAGGGCGAAGATCGTACCGAGACTGAGGACTGTGACGTACAGACTCCAGAATGTAGTCATTCTTTGTTACTCCTAGAAGCTTGCTCGACGTGCTTGATGGCTTCGGGATCATCGGCAAAAGGCAGCATGGTCGCGTCGTCGAATTCCGACTTGCGCTTGGGGCTGAACACCCACAAGGCCAGACCGATGAAGGCCACCATCACGACCACGGTGCCCAGGCCTCGAATCATCCCGATATCCATCAGATTCACCGTTTGCTTTTGATGATGGTGCCCAGGCCTTGCAGATAGGCCACCAGCGCGTCCATTTCGGTTTTGCCCTTCACGGCATCCTGTGCACCGGCGATGTCTTCGTCGGTGTAAGGCACGCCGAGGGTGCGCAAGACTTCCATTTTTTTCGCGGTTTCCTTGCCGTCGAGCTTGTTTTCCACGAGGAACGGGTAAGCCGGCATTTTCGACTCGGGGACCACGTTGCGCGGGTTGTACAAGTGCGCACGTTGCCAGTCATCGGAGTAACGACCGCCCACGCGGGCCAGGTCCGGACCGGTACGTTTGGAGCCCCACAGGAACGGGTGGTCCCAGACGCTTTCACCGGCCACCGAATAGTGGCCATAGCGTTCGGTTTCAGCGCGGAACGGGCGGATCATCTGCGAGTGGCAGCCGACACAACCGTTGGCGATGTACACGTCGCGGCCTTCCAGTTCCAGCGCCGAGCGCGGCTTCATGCCCTCGACCGGCTTGTTGGTGACGTCCTGGAAGAACAGCGGAACGATTTGGGTCAGGCCACCGACGCTGACGGCGATGACCATGAAGAAGGCCAGCAGGCCAATATTCTTCTCGACAGCTTCATGCTTCATCAGTGAGCTCCAACGACGGCAATCTTGGCGGCGGCTTCGGCTTCAACCGGATCCGACGCACGAACGGTGCGGTACACGTTGTAAGCCATCAGCAGCATGCCGCTGGCAAAGAAAGCACCGCCCAGCGCACGGACGATGAAGCCCGGGTGGCTGGCCTGCAGCGCTTCGACGAACGAGTAGGTGAGGGTGCCGTCATCGTTGATTGCACGCCACATCAGGCCCTGGGTGATGCCGTTGACCCACATCGAGGCGATGTAAAGCACGGTGCCGATGGTGGCGAGCCAGAAGTGC
>NZ_JH636000.1:0-1503 GCF_000257605.1 Pseudomonas sp. R62 | reverse complement strand
CACTGCACCATGGCGTCGGTTGCACCGGCGTACACCGAGTAGGACTTGGTGAAACTCACCGGCAACTCGAGGTTGTTGACGATGTGCAGGATCGCCACGGTGATGATGAACGCGCCGAAGAACCAGTTGCCCACATAGATGTGCTTGGTCTTGCGCTGCATGATCGTGCCGAAGAACACGATCGCGTAGGCGACCCAGACGATGGTGATCAGGATGTCGATCGGCCATTCCAGTTCGGCGTATTCCTTGGAGCTGGTGTAACCCAGCGGCAGGCTGATCGCCGCCAACAGGATCACCAGCTGCCAGCCCCAGAAGCAGAACGCGGCGATTTGCGGCGCGAACAATTGCGTCTGGCAGGTGCGTTGTACCGAATAGAAAGAGCTGGCGAACAGCGCGCAGCCACCAAAGGCGAAGATCACCGCGTTGGTGTGCAGCGGGCGCAGACGGCCGAAACTGGTCCAGGGCAAATTGAAGTTGAGTTCCGGCCAGACCAATTGCGCCGCGAGAAAAACCCCGAGGCCCATGCCGACGATGCCCCACACCACCGTCATAATGGCGAATTGGCGGACCACCTTGTAGTTGTAGGCGGTACTGATAGAAGTGTTCATGGTTCCCCATCCACGGTTCAGCCGAAGTGAGCGCGCGCAAACGACGCGAATCCTTCGCCTGGAGTTATAGGCAGACTAAATGCGAGGCAAGCATGGACAAACAGCACAAGGCCAGTATTGACGGGGATCAATGGGCGCAGTGTGTGCTCGATCATGGGTGGCTTTGGGATGCCGCTGTTGGTGAGGCTTCGGCAACGCTGATTCTGGCGCACGGGGCGGGGGCGCCGATGGATAGCGAGTGGATGAACGACATGGCTGGGCGCCTTGCCGGGCTTGGGGTCAACGTGTTGCGGTTTGAGTTTCCGTATATGGCGCAGCGGCGGGTGGATGGGGTGAAGCGGCCGCCGAATCCTGCGCCGAAACTGTTGGATTGCTGGCGGGAGGTGTTTGCGCTTGTGCGGCGTCATGTCGCTGGGGTTTTGGCTGTTGGCGGCAAGTCGATGGGCGGGCGGATGGCGAGTCTGGTGGCGGATGAGTTGAGGGTGGATGCGTTGGTATGTCTAGGGTATCCGTTTTATGCGGTGGGGAAGCCGGAGAAGCCTCGGGTTGAGCATTTGGCTTCGTTGCGCACGCGGGCGTTGATTGTGCAGGGGGAGCGGGATGCTCTGGGGAATCGCGAGGCGGTTGAGGGGTATTCGTTAGCGCCGGGGATTGAGGTGTTTTGGTTGGTGGCGGGGGATCATGATTTGAAGCCGCTGAAGGTTTCTGGGTTTACGCATGAACAGCATTTGGCCAGCGCCGCGCAGAAAGTATCCGAGTTTCTCAAGGGTTAACCGAGATTCTGTTTTCCATGGAGATCGGCTCCCTTTCCCCCTCGACCCCTTGGGGGAGAGGGCTGGGGGGGGGGGTAGCTTTTGATCTTGCTCTTGGGGGCATATCCGTTGCTTCGGGAGCT
>NZ_JH635999.1:2437800-2446977 GCF_000257605.1 Pseudomonas sp. R62 | reverse complement strand
CTCTGGAACGCCACCGTGACAACGCCCTGTTTGTAGGATTCGCACCGGCCGAACATCCAAAGATCGCCATCTCGGTAATGATCGAAAACGGCGAGGCGGGTGGTCGTGTTGCCGGTCCAGTAGTGCGGCAGATCATGGACGCCTGGTTACTCGATCAGGATGGCCACCTCAAGCCGCAATACGCAGCGCCGAGCAAGGCGCCGGGCGATCCTCACGTCTGATGCGTAACGGTTTCACAGCACAGGCTCCGTAAGCGGAGCCTGTGATTACGCACCGGGTGCCGGGCAACTCATATCACCTTCCTCACATTTCAAATACTGCTTGAGGGTTTCTACTCTGGCCTTGGTTACGGCTGTGAGACAACTACTGTAAACCAATGGATAAACACTCCCGCCCGCCACCCCAGAAGCCGAAAACTTGCACTCGACATCCCGGAAGCTGACCCACGCCCGCTGCGCGTTGACCAACAGCTTCTTTCCGTCCGGGTTGTCCTTGAGACGCCCGGTGATCTGCTGATAGAGCGTATTCAATTCCTTGTCCGCCGCTTTGAAGGCTTGCCCCGCGCATTGATTCATCGTCGCCTGATCGCTGGCGTTGGCGCAATCAACGGCGGCATGGGCGAAAGGGGCAAACAAAAAAGGCACTGAGGCCAGAAGCAAACGCACTGACATAAGGTTCTCGCTATCTCGAGTGGAAAGGGTGTATCGATTGTTATGTACGTAGCCGGGACGCCTCAAGCAAGCGATCCGCAGTGGCGGTGATTTCCTCGCCTTCATGCAACTGCTCCAGCCAGTGTTCGGGGATCGCCCGAGCGCTGTAGTAAGCACCTGCCAACTGACCCACGATAGCAGCCGTTGTATCCGCATCATCACCGAGATTGGCTGCTTTCAACACCGCTTCGGCGAATGTCTGCGTATGGTGAAAGCACCACAAAGCGGCTTCCAGCGATTGGACGCTATAGCCACTGCCTTTTATTTCAGTTTCCGCTTTGTGAAGGTACTCACCCTGAGCAATCGCAACCACCTTGGGCTGGGAAAGCTTGAGCAGTGGCGCCCGGCGAAGCTGTGTTTTCTCCGCACCCTCAAGCGCTCGTGCAATCAGATCAGCCAGCAATTGGCAGCACTCGATTGCCTCCGGCGCCGCATGGGTTGTGCGCGAACTGTCGGCAGCGTGGATCTGGATCTGTCCAGCGTCCGGAAAATAAAACAGCACGACTGGTGCCAACCGCATCAGCGACCCGTTACCAGCAGTCAACGGATCAGTCGACCCTGCGAAAGGCTCCCCGGTTCGCTGATACTGTTCCAGCGCCTGGCTCACGGTCATGCCGATGTCGAAACATTCACCGGTGGAGCTAAGGTATCCCCACTTCCACCAATTGAGATAGCGGCCCATCTGATCAGCCGCGTCGAAACCGTTTTTGCGCAGCAGGCTCTCGGCCAGGCACAGTGCCATTGAAGTGTCATCGGTCCATTGCCCTGGCTTGAGCTGGAACGGGCCACCGCCGACCATGTCGCTCAGCGGCTGGAATGATCCTCGCGGCTGGAACTCAACTGTTGTGCCGACCGCATCGCCGCAAGCCAGGCCGAGGAGGGCGCCGCGATACCGATCGGCAAGAGAGGGCTGCATGATTCGTCCTTGTTTCTGCGGATTCGCTGGGAAGATAACAGGTCATGCGGCGCCGATCACAGAGCGCAAACTACCGCAGAATGTGTCCGCTCGAATCGGTGTCTGCAGCGCTTCGATACAACTTCGCATTGGACATGTGGTCATACAAGCCTAGTGTTCAGAACAGGAGGTGACGTATGAAACCAGTACCTAACAGTTTCGAACGCAAGATCACGCTCAAGGCGTCGCGTTCCCACGTCTGGCGTGCATTGGTCGATGCAGAGGCGTTTGGCCAGTGGTTTGGCGTGGCGCTCGAGGGCCGGCGTTTCATTGCCGGCGAGTGGACGCAGGGCCAGGTCACGTACCCCGGTTATGAACACGTATTGTGGAATGTGCTGATCGAGCGGGTCGAGCCGCAGCAGCTGTTTTCTTTCCGCTGGCACCCGTATGCGGTCAACCCGAAGATCGACTACTCACAAGAGCCGACCACGCTGGTCAAGTTCGAATTGCAGGACTTCGAAGACGGCACACTACTCAAGGTCTCGGAATCCGGCTTCGCGCACATCCCTGATATCCGTCAGAAAGAGGCGTATTACATGGACAGTCGCGGCTGGGAGGAGCAGTTGAGCAGGCTTGAACAGTTTCTCGCCGAAAGCGCCAGGGCTCGTGAAAGCGGCGGTGCCTGACGGGTCTAAGGGTTTTCGGAAGTGTTTGTATGGCGAATGTCTTACACGCTTTGGTAGCTTTTACGACTATTGCTGATTGGATCCACTGGGTAATCTACACACATCAACTGAGACACAGGGAGTGTTTCAGGATCATGGACGATCGACCATAGCAAGGATCGCTGCCGACAGGGAGTCGATAATGGTCTTGGGAAAAACCCGCTTCGGCGGGTTTTTTTTCGCCTGAATGCAGGAGCCGCCGAAGGCTGCGATCTTTTGATCCTGCTTTTGAAAGCCAAGTCAAAAAGATCACAGCCTGGGCGAATGTCACCCCGTCACGAAGCAATCAACTGCCGCAACACATAATGCAGAATCCCCCCGGATTTGAAGTACTCGACCTCATTCAGCGTATCAATGCGGCACAAGACTTCGATTCTTTCCTGACGCCCATCCTCCCGAGTGATAACCAGCGGCAGGTTCATCCGCGGCCTTAGCTCGACGCCGGTCAATCCCAGAATTTCAAACGTCTCTTTGCCGGTCAGATTGAGACTCTTGCGGTTTTGATCAAGCTTGAACTGCAACGGCAGCACACCCATGCCGACCAGATTCGAGCGGTGAATACGTTCGAAACTCTCCGCAATCACCGCTTTGACGCCCAGCAGATTGGTGCCTTTCGCCGCCCAGTCACGGCTCGACCCGGTGCCGTACTCCTGACCGGCAATCACCACCAACGGCGTCCCCGAAGCCTGATATTTCATCGCTGCGTCATAGATCGCCATTTTTTCCCCGGTGGGGATGTAAATGGTGTTCCCGCCTTCCTCGCCGCCAAGCATCTCGTTGCGAATACGGATGTTGGCAAACGTGCCGCGCATCATCACTTCATGATTGCCGCGACGGGAACCGTAGGAGTTGAAGTCGCGCGGCTCGACGCCTTTTTCCTGCAGGTATCGCCCGGCCGGGCTGTCGATCTTGATGTTGCCGGCGGGGGAGATATGGTCGGTGGTCACTGAATCGCCGAGCAAAGCCAAGACTCGCGCGCCTTTGACGTCTTTGACTTCCGGCAGAGGGCCGGAAATGTCGTCGAAGAAAGGTGGATGCTGAATGTAGGTCGAATCGTCCTGCCACACGTAAGTCGCCGCTTGCGGCACCTCGATGGCCTGCCATTGCTCATCACCGGCAAACACTTCGGCGTATTCCTTGTGGAACATCGCCGTATTGACCTGATTCACCGCTTCAGCGATTTCCCGACTGCTCGGCCAGATATCTCGCAGGTACACCGGATTGCCCTGCTGATCCTCGCCCAGCGGTTCGCTGCTGATATCGGTGCGCACACTGCCAGCCAAAGCGTACGCGACGACCAGAGGAGGCGAGGCCAGCCAGTTGGTTTTCACCAGTGGGTGCACACGGCCTTCGAAATTGCGGTTGCCGGACAGGACTGATGCGACGGTCAGATCGGCTTTCTGAATGGCTTTCTCGATCGGCTCCGGCAGTGGCCCGGAGTTGCCGATGCAGGTGGTGCAACCGTAGCCGACCAACGAAAACCCGAGCTGATCAAGGTAATGTGTCAGTCCGGCAGCCTTGTAATAATCGGTGACGACTTTCGAACCCGGCGCCAATGAACTCTTCACCCAAGGTTTGCGCGTCAGGCCTTTCTCTACAGCTTTCTTCGCCAGCAACCCGGCCGCCATCATCACGCTCGGGTTGGAAGTGTTGGTGCAGGAAGTGATCGCGGCGATGACCACGGCACCGTTTTTCAGGCGATAGGTCTTGCCCTCGTATTCGTAGTCCGCTTCGCCGACCAGATCGGCGTTGCCCACCGCCACGCCGCCACCGCCCTCGCTTTCCAGGCGTCCTTCTTCCTTGCTGGTCGGTTTGAATTGCAGGTCGATGAAATCACTGAAGGCCTGCGCGACGTTCGGCAGCGAGACGCGATCCTGCGGACGTTTCGGTCCGGCCAGGCTTGCCTCGACGCTGCCCATGTCCAAGGCCAGGCTGTCGGTGAACACCGGCTCCTGGCCCGGCAAACGCCACAGGCCTTGAGCCTTGGTGTAGGCCTCGACCAGCTTCACCACTTCCGGCGGCCGGCCGGACAAGCGCAGGTATTCCAGCGTGACATCGTCGACCGGGAAGAAGCCGCATGTCGCGCCGTATTCCGGGGCCATATTGGCGATGGTCGCGCGGTCGGCCAGTGGCAGGTCGGCGAGACCGTCGCCATAGAATTCGACGAATTTGCCAACCACGCCTTTCTTGCGCAGCATCTGCGTCACGGTCAGCACCAGATCGGTCGCGGTGATGCCTTCCTTGAGCTTGCCGGTGAGTTTGAAGCCGATCACTTCCGGGATCAGCATCGACACCGGTTGCCCGAGCATCGCCGCTTCCGCTTCGATCCCGCCAACGCCCCAGCCGAGTACGCCGAGACCGTTGATCATGGTGGTGTGGGAGTCGGTGCCGACCAAGGTGTCGGGGAAGGCGTAGGTGCGGCCATCCTCGTCTTTGGTCCAAACGGTGCGGCCGAGATATTCAAGGTTGACCTGGTGGCAGATGCCGGTGCCCGGCGGGACCACGCTGAAGTTATCGAACGCACTCTGGCCCCAGCGCAGGAAGGCATAGCGCTCGCCGTTGCGTTGCATTTCGATGTCGACGTTCTGTTCAAACGCACTGGCGCTGGCAAACTTGTCGACCATCACCGAGTGGTCGATCACCAGATCCACCGGCGACAACGGATTGATCCGCTGCGGATCACCGCCGGCCTTGGCCATCGCCGCACGCATGGCGGCGAGGTCGACCACGGCGGGCACACCGGTAAAATCCTGCATCAATACGCGGGCAGGGCGGTACTGGATTTCGCGATCGGAGCGGCGCTCCTTAAGCCAGGCGGCGATGGCCTTGAGGTCAGCGCCGGTGACAGTTTTTTCGTCTTCCCAGCGCAGCAGATTTTCCAGCAGGACCTTCAATGACATCGGCAGCTTGTCGAGATCGCCCAGGCTTTTGGCGGCTTCCGGCAGGCTGAAATAGTGGTAGGTCGTGGCGTCGATTTGTAGGGTTTTCAGTGACTTCAGACTATCGAGGGACGGCATTACGATCACTCCTTTGAGTCCGCACGGCTACGGACTGAGGGGACGGGCAGAGCATTAAACCTAGCCCTGTTTTGAGTAGCTGGCTAATAACTGGACTCTATGGACGGAACCAAGGTTCCGACTTCAGCTATCATGCGCCGGTTTTCGTGACAGGCATTGCGGCAACGCAAGGCTTGAGCATCGCGCAGCGGCCGAATGATCGACCGCTGCCCAGGAGTAAGAATGAACACCCTATTCATGCATTGCCGGCCCGGCTTCGAAGGCGAAGTCTGTTCGGAGATTTCCGATCTCGCCGCCCGTCTCAATGTCGCCGGTTACGCCAAAGCCAAAACCGCCACGGCCTGCGCCGAGTTTGTCTGCACTGAAGCGGACGGCGCTGAACGCCTGATGCGCGGTCAACGTTTCGCCGAATTGATCTTCCCGCGGCAGTGGGCGCGCGGCTTTTTCATCGATCTGCCGGAAAACGACCGGATCAGTGTGATTCTCGCGCACATGGCCGATTTTCCGGTGTTTGGCAGTCTGTGGCTGGAAGTGGTCGATACCAATGACGGCAAGGAACTGTCGAATTTCTGCAAAAAGTTCGAAGGACCGCTGCGCAAGGCGCTGACCGCCGCTGGCAAACTGATAGACGACGCCAGCAAGCCGCGTTTGTTGCTGACCTTCAAAAGCGGACGCGAGGTGTTTCTTGGCATGGCCGATGCCGGCAACTCGGCGATGTGGCCGATGGGAATTCCACGCCTGAAGTTTCCTCGCGAGGCGCCCAGCCGTTCGACCTTGAAGCTGGAGGAGGCGTGGCACCACTTCATTCCACGTGATCAGTGGGAAGATCGCCTGCACAGCGACATGACCGGCGTTGACCTTGGCGCCGCGCCGGGCGGCTGGACCTGGCAACTGGTCAACCGGGGCATGCTGGTGACGGCGATCGACAACGGCCCGATGGCTGAAAGCCTGATGGAAACCGGACTGGTCCAGCATCTGATGGCGGACGGTTTTACCTTCAAGCCGAAGCAGCCGGTGGACTGGATGGTTTGCGACATTGTCGAGAAACCTGCGCGCAACGCGGCAATGCTGGAAGAGTGGATCGGCGAAGGACATTGCCGCGAAGCAGTAGTCAACCTGAAGCTGCCGATGAAGCAGCGTTATGCCGAAGTGAAACGTCTGCTTGAGCGCATTGCCGATGGATTCAAGGCACGTGGGATCAAGGTTGATATCGGCTGCAAGCAGTTGTATCACGACCGCGAGGAAGTGACTTGTCATCTGCGCCGGCACGACACCAGAAAACCCAAATCGCGCTGACACAACACTGAACCTGTGGGAGCGAGCCTGCTCGCGAAAGCGGTGGGGCTGACGGATTGCCTTCGCGAGCAGGCTCGCTCCCACATGGGTTGGACGATATCCCAAGCAATGCGCGACAATGCCGGCCAGTTTCTGGAGTGAACCATGAGTGAAATGATCGATACCCCGGTCGACGGCACCCTCGACGCCACCGGCCTCAATTGCCCGGAACCGGTGATGATGTTGCACCAGCACATCCGCGATCTGGTGCCCGGCGGCCTGCTCAAGGTGATCGCCACCGATCCCTCGACCAAGCGCGATATCCCCAAGTTCTGCGTGTTTCTTGACCACGAGCTGGTCAGCCAGCACGAAGAGGCCGGCACCTATCTGTACTGGATTCGTAAGAAGTCCTGATTCTGGGCAAAAAAAGACCTGCAAATGCAGGTCTTTTTTATGGGTGATCAACCCGCCGAACGACTGATTCGAATCCGCTTGCGCGCGCTGCGTGTCAGCCGGATCGACAGCATCAGCGCCGCGCAGCTCAGGCCGACGATCAAACCCTGCCACAAGCCGCTCGGCCCACGTGGCTCACCGAGCCAATCGGTCAGGCCCAGCGCATAACCGACCGGCAAACCAATCCCCCAGTAGGCGAACAGAGTCAGGATCATCGTCACCCTAGTATCCTGATAGCCACGCAGCGCGCCGGCGGCAGTCACCTGGATTGCGTCGGAAAACTGGAACAGCGCCGAGTAGACAATCAGCATCGCCGCAATGTGAATCACTGTTGGATCAGCGGTATAGATCGCCGCAATCGGCTCGCGCAGCGCCAGCATCAGGCTCGCCGACAGGCAGGCGTAGGCCAGCGCCGTGCCCATGCCGACTCCAGCGGCAAAACGTGCCTCTCGCGGTTCCTCGCGGCCCAGCGCCTGGCCTACACGCACGGTGACCGCCATGCCCAGCGAATAGGGAATCATGAACACCAGCGAGCTGACGTTCAGCGCGATCTGATGCCCGGCCACCACCGTCGCGCCGAGGCTGCCGATCAGCAGGGCGATCACGGCAAAAATGCTCGACTCTGCAAACACCGCGATGCCGATCGGCAAACCAATCGACAGCAGACGTTTGATCACCGCCCACTGCGGCCAGTCGAAGCGGCTGAACAATTCGCTAGAGCGATAGGCCGGTGCCCAGCGTTCATACCCGGCCAGGCCCAGCGCCATCACCCACATCACGATCGCCGTGGCCCAGCCGCAGCCGACGCCGCCCATGGCCGGCACGCCGAAGTGGCCATAAATGAAGATATAGTTCAGCGGGATGTTCAATGCCAGACCACAGAGGCCCAGCACCATGGCCGGGCGGGTCCGGCCGATGCCGTCGCTGGTGCAGCGCAGCACGTGATAGAAGGCCACCGCCGGCAAGCCGCTGGCGATGCCGTGCAGATATTGCATGCACGGGCCGATCAGCTCGGGATCGACCTTCATCAGATGCAGGACCGGCTCGGCGGCGACCAGCATCGAGGTGGCGATCAATCCGACTACCAATGCCAGCCATAACGCCTGACGCACGATCGGGCCAATTTCGCTGTGCTTGCCGGCGCCGAAACGCTGCGCGACCTTTGGCGTGGTGGCCAGCAGGGTGCCGGTCATCAACAGAAATACCGGAACCCAGATCGAGTTGCCCAGCGCCACCGCCGCCAGATCCTTGGGCCCGACGCGCCCGGCCATCACCGCATCGACGAAGCCCATGGCCGTGGTCGCCAGTTGCGCGATGATGATCGGCAGGGCGAGGGCGAGCAGGTTTTTCAACTCCAGGCGAATCCGCGCAGGGCGGCTCAGCGAGACGGCGACAGGTTGGTCAGTTACAGGGTTCACAGGCAAAGCGTCCAGAAAGTATTGATGCGCAGAGCGGCGCATTCTACGCCGCTGACGCTTCGGTCAGGAAAAATCCTCTGTTGCGCATTTGTAAGCGCAAACCCTGCTGGCTGATCGAAGCGTCAGCACCTAAACTGCCGATCCGCCCAAGGAGCCCGCCATGCTGATTGTTGCCGACGAAAATATCCCGCTGCTCGATGCCTTTTTTGCCGGTTTCGGTGACATCCGCCGAGTGCCCGGCCGCTCCATTGACCGCGCGACGGTCGAGCAGGCCGATGTATTGCTGGTGCGTTCGGTGACCAACGTCAATCGTGCGCTGCTTGAAGGCAGCAAAGTGCGCTTCGTCGGCACCTGCACCATTGGCACCGATCATCTGGATCTGGATTACTTCACCGAGGCCGGGATCTGCTGGTCGAGCGCGCCGGGTTGCAATGCCCGTGGCGTGGTCGATTACGTACTGGGCAGTCTGATGACACTGGCCGAAATCGAAGGCGCGGATCTCACTCAGCGCACTTACGGCGTCGTCGGCGCCGGTGAAGTGGGGGGGCGTTTGATCAAGGTCCTGAAGGGCCTGGGCTGGAACGTCAAGGTTTGCGATCCGCCGCGTCAGGCTGCCGAGGGCGGCGAATATGTCAGCCTCGAGCAGATCATCGAGCAGTGCGACGTGATCAGTCTGCATACGCC
>NZ_JH635999.1:2418455-2437225 GCF_000257605.1 Pseudomonas sp. R62 | reverse complement strand
GACTCGCAATGGCGACGACGCGACGTGGCACCTGTTCGATCAGCAGCGTTTGCAGCAACTCAAGCCGGGAACATGGCTGATCAACGCGGCACGCGGACCTGTGGTGGACAATGCTGCGCTGCGTGAGGTGCTGCTGGAGCGCGAAGACCTGCAAGCGGTGCTCGATGTCTGGGAGAAGGAGCCGGAAGTTGATCCTGCGCTGGCCGAGCTCTGCGTATTGGCCACGCCCCATATTGCCGGTTACAGCCTCGACGGCAAGCAACGCGGGACCGCGCAGATCTATCAGGCCTACTGCGCTTTCAGCGGCCAACCTGCAGCTATCCAGCTCAGCGAGCTGCTGCCAGCAACCTGGTTGGCGGAAGTTTCCCTGCACGGTGACAGCGATCCGGCGTGGGCGCTGGCGATGTTGTGCCGGGGCGTGTATGACCCGCGCCGCGATGATGCGGATTTCCGCCGCAGTCTGGTGGGGAACGTCGCTGAGCAGCGAGCGGCGTTTGACGTGTTGCGCAAGCAGTATCCGGTGCGCCGCGAGATTGAAGGGCTGAAGGTGCGAATTGAAGGTGATGCGCCCCGGTTGCGGCAGATTGTGGCGGCGCTGGGGGCAACCCGTGTCCTGTAGGAGCTGTCGAGTGAAACGAGGCTGCGATCTCTTGATCTTGCTTTTTGAAGATCAAAAGATCGCAGCCTTCGGCAGCTCCTACACGATTCGCAGCTAAATTACAGACATAAAAAACCCGGCCAATCAGGGCCGGGTCAGGAAGACGGTGGCTACATCACTCTTGTTCGGCAGGCTTGACCAATCGCTTCTCCAGTTCGCGGCAAGCGTCCTGGATCATGTCTTCAGTGATCGGTACTTCGCGGCCCTGCTCATCGATAATCGAGCAACCCAGAGACTGACCGGGTTTGGTGCGCATCACTTCAATCTTGTCTTCGCTGCTGTGTTGCAAGGACATGGCCTGTCTCCTCATCAGGTTGTGTGCCTAAGTTAAAACCGCCACGTGACCAGGCTGTGACAACTCCCTGCGGTCTGTCGGCGGGCGGCATCTCTACTCAAACAGAAATGACCGCTCGTCTCAACCGCAACCTTAGACCAATCGTTTCTAGCATCCGGACATCCCGGGCATATTTAACCTGACTCATTGTGATTTACAGAGTTCCACCCCATCTGAGTCTGTAGGCTGGCCCGATCCATCTGCGCAGACGTGAACTCCATGATCTCCATGCTTTCTTCCCGACACCGGCGCGCCCTGCGCCTGACCAGTCATTTTCTCCTGCCGTACCGCTGGCATGCCTTCGGCGCTTTGCTCGCGCTGATCGTCACCGCCGGCATTACCCTGTCGATGGGGCAGGGCATCAAGTTGTTGGTAGACCAGGGTTTCATGACCCGTTCGCCGCATCTGCTCAATCAGTCCATCGGCATTTTCATGTTGCTGGTGCTCGGGCTGGCGCTGGGCACCTTTGCCCGTTTCTATCTGGTGTCGTGGATAGGCGAGCGCGTGGTCGCCGACATTCGCCGTCAGGTGTTCAATCACCTGGTGTATCTGCATCCGGGCTTTTATGAGGACAACCGCAGCTCGGAAATCCAGTCGCGCCTGACCGCTGACACCACGCTGCTGCAATCGGTGATCGGCTCGTCGCTCTCGCTGTTCCTGCGCAATCTGCTGATGGTGATCGGCGGTGTAGTGCTGCTGTTCATCACCAATCCGAAGTTGACCAGCATTGTCGTGATTGCACTGCCGCTGGTGATCGCGCCGATCCTGATTTTCGGCCGCCGCGTGCGCAATCTCTCGCGCCAGAGCCAGGACCGTATCGCCGACATTGGCAGCTATGTGTCGGAAACCCTCGGCCAGATCAAAACCGTGCAAGCCTACAACCACCAGGTTCAGGACGAGCAGCGTTTCGCTTCGACCGTCGAGCAGGCGTTCGAAACCGCGCGCAAACGGATTTTCCAGCGAGCGTGGTTAATTACTTTGGTGATCGTGCTGGTGCTTGGCGCAGTGGCGGTGATGTTGTGGGTCGGCGGCATGGACGTAATGGCCGGGCGTATCTCGGCCGGCGAGCTGGCGGCATTCGTTTTCTACAGCCTGATTGTCGGCAGCGCGTTCGGCACGCTGAGCGAAGTGATCGGCGAACTGCAACGCGCTGCGGGTGCCGCTGAACGCATCGCGGAATTGCTGCGCTCGGAAAACATCATCCAGCCACCGTCGACCGGACTGGTCACTCTGCCAGCGCGAGTCAAAGGAGAACTTGAACTGCGCGACGTGCGTTTTTCCTACCCGTCGCGTCCGCAAAGCTACGCCGTTGATGGCTTGAGTCTGACGGTGAGGGCGGGCGAAACCCTGGCGTTGGTGGGGCCGTCGGGCGCGGGCAAGTCCACGGTCTACGACTTGTTACTGCGCTTTTACGATCCGCGCGAGGGCCGGATTCTCCTCGATGGCGTGCCGCTGACCAGCCTTGACCCGCTGGATCTGCGCCGCTGTTTCGCCCTGGTCTCGCAAACCCCTGCATTGTTCTTCGGCAGTGTGGAGGACAACATCCGCTACGGCTGCCCGACGGCCACGCTTGAACAAGTCAAGGAAGCTGCGCGAATTGCCCACGCCCACGACTTCATCGAACAAATGCCGGACGGCTATCAAACTCATCTGGGAGATGGCGGCCTCGGGTTGTCCGGCGGTCAGCGCCAACGTCTGGCCATCGCCCGCGCCTTGCTGGTAGACGCGCCGATCCTGCTCCTGGACGAAGCCACCAGTGCCCTCGACGCACAAAGCGAGCATCTGATCCAGCAGGCCCTGCCAACGCTGATGGAAAACCGCACCACGTTGGTCATCGCGCACCGGCTGGCCACGGTCAAGAACGCTGACCGCATTGCAGTGATGGATCAAGGCAAGCTGGTAGCGGTGGGGACACATCAGGAGTTGATCGTCAGCAATCTGCTGTACGCACGGCTGGCGGCGTTGCAGTTTAATGATGGCCAGCCTGATTAACCGACCCAGTAACCGACCTAGTAACCGACCTAGTAACCGACCTAGTAACCGACCTAGTAATGCGCCATAAAAAATACCCGTATCTCACGATACGGGCATTTTTCATGATCGGGCGTCAGCCTGGTGATTACTGATCGTCAAAATACCGCTCATGCCAATCCACCAGCGGTTGCGGCGAGTTGAGCTTTTGCCCGTAGATCACCGAGTAGGACAACACGTTCTGCACGTATTGACGGGTTTCGTCGAAAGGGATGCTTTCCACCCAGACGTCGAAACTCAGGTGATCAGCGCCGCGCAGCCACTGACGCACGCGGCCGGGGCCGGCGTTGTAAGCGGCGGAGGCGAGCACGCGGTTGCCGTTGAACTGGCTGTGAACCTGGCTGAGGTAAGCGGCGCCGAGCTGAATGTTCTTATCCGGATCGAGCACTTGCTGCGGTGAGGCCAATGGAATGCTGAACTTGCGCGCGGTTTCCTTGGCCGTGCCGGGCATCAATTGCATCAGACCGCTGGCGCCGACGCCGGAGCGGGCGTCGTCCATGAAGGCGCTTTCCTGCCGGGTGATGGCGAACACCCAGCTCGAATGCAGGCCGCGAACCTTGGCTTCACGCACGAGGGTATCGCGGTGAGCCATCGGGAAGCGGATGTCCAGATCGTCCCAGTACTGTGCCTGACTGATGGTGCGAATCGCCGGAAAGTACCATTTCAGGTCGTAGGCCAGTTTGGCCTGGGCGACCATTTCATCGCGGTTGAAATGACGGCTGACGTGATACCACTCGCGACGCCCGTCGACGATCTGCCCGCGTGCATGGAACTCCAGCGCGCGGCGCACGCCGGGGGTATT
This sequence comes from Pseudomonas sp. R62, assembly GCF_000257605.1. Classification (NCBI taxonomy): domain Bacteria; kingdom Pseudomonadati; phylum Pseudomonadota; class Gammaproteobacteria; order Pseudomonadales; family Pseudomonadaceae; genus Pseudomonas; species Pseudomonas sp. R62. The sequence goes on along the minus strand of NZ_JH635999.1, from coordinate 2,433,400 downwards.
ACGAACCTTGTTGATCAGCGCCTGGCTGAGCACCAGCGGCTTGTTGTTCAGCGAGTAAGGCGACTGTGAACGGTCTGCGGCGAGGAAGCCGTAGAAGTCTCGTTCCCGCGCCAGATTCTTGTACAGGGTCAGCGCTTGCGGGTTTTGTGGCTCGGCCAGTTCCAGGCTGCGCGCCTGCCAGTAGCGCCAACGGTTGGTGGTGGCCAGGTCTTGCGGCAGACGTTTGGTCAGCTCGTAGGCATCATTCCAGCGTGCCAGACGCAAGAGCAGGCGCAGGCGCCATTCCGAGACGGTGTTGTCGCGCAGCTCCGGATCGTATTTGGTCATGACGTCCAGCGCGCGGCTGTCGAAGCGGCGCGCAAGGGTCAGGCCGATCTCGCGAGCAATCGCGACTTTCTCATCACGAGAGAAATGCATGCTGCTGGCGTAACCGTCGAGCAAAGCCATGGCCTTGTCCGGATCCTGCCGAGCGAGGCGGCGCAGGCCGAGGCTGACGACGTCTGACATCGGCTCGTCGGCCGGCGTGAAGCGCGACGGCTGGTTGAGCAGTTCGGGTTTCTGCGCCACGTCGACCAGCAAGCGACCGCGCGGGGCGAGGGTGGTGAGGCCGTTGATCAGGCTGTTGGCCAGCGGATAGTTGCGGGCCTGCGCGGCAAGTTTGGTGCGCTCCCAGCGTTTCTGCTCGGTAAGCTGGCCGTCGGCAGCCCAGATGCCGAACAGCGCGTCACACGCAGCCGGTTGCGATTTGCCGGTCAGCCAGAGTTTTTCCGCACTGGCATACCCTTCGGCTTTCTTGTCGTGGCTGATCTGGTACTGCGCGTTGAGGCAGTCCAGTTCGGTGAAATTCAGCTTCGGATCGTAATACTTTACGAAGGTCGCCCAGTCACCACGGTCGGCGAGCCAGCGCAACCAGCGCAGTTTCATCCAATTGGCCTGCGGCAAATCACCGTGTTCGGCGAGGAATTTCTCGATCTCGGCGTTGCTCGCCGTCTTCAGACGCGCGGTCAGTTCGTCGTAAGCCAAATACGGTTCCAGCGGATAATCGGCCAGCGCCTGGCTGTAACGGAAATACGGGCCGGTATCACCCTTGGCCAAGGCGCGCTTGGCTTCATCGTAATACTGGCGTTGGGTGGACAGGTCCACCGCCTGGACGGATTGAGCGGCAGTGGCGGTAAGAAACAAGCAGGACAAAACACTGAAAAGGCGACTGCGCATGAGACATCCGGGCAGAGAAATCATGACAAGTGCCGATCGAAATCCGCACTGAATTGCCTGTAGCTTAGCCTTTTGCCAGCAAGCGGCGAAAGCTTTGCGAGCCTCGCTGCACAAGTTCGCAACAAATGTTGTGCAGAGTGCTTCGACAGACAAATTGCCGGCCTGCTGAAGCCTCAAGTCAGGTAGAATGCGCGCCCGGTTTTTGGAGAAGCTCATGACCCTGCTCAAATTCAGCGATGTGTCCCTTGCGTTCGGCGCTATGCCGTTGTTGGACAAGGTGTCCTGGCAGATCGCCCGTGGTGAGCGGGTGTGCATCATCGGTCGCAACGGCACTGGCAAGTCCAGCATGATGAAACTGGTCAAGGGCGACCAGAAGCCCGATGACGGGTCGGTGTGGCGTGCCCCCGGTCTGAAAATCGGCGAATTGCCGCAAGAATTGCCAGTGGCCGACGACCGGACGGTATTCGACGTGGTCGCTGAAGGCCTCGATGGTGTTGGCGCCTTGCTCGCCGAATATCATCACCTGAGCCAGAACATCGTCACCGACGCCGATCTGGACAAGCTGATGCACGTTCAGCACGACCTTGAAGCCCGTGACGGCTGGCGCTTGCAGACGCTGGTCGACAGCACCCTCAGCCGCCTGCAACTGCCGGCCGACAAGACTCTCGCCGAGCTCTCCGGCGGCTGGCGTCGTCGCGTGCTGCTGGCGCAGGCGCTGGTGTCCGAACCGGATCTGCTGCTGCTCGACGAACCGACCAACCACCTGGACATCGGTGCGATTGCCTGGCTCGAAGAGGCGCTGAAAGATTTCCAGGGCGCCGTGCTGTTCATCACGCACGACCGTTCCTTCCTGCAAAACCTCGCCACGCGCATCCTCGAACTGGATCGCGGTGGCCTGATCGACTGGAACGGCGACTACGCCAGTTTCCTCGTGCACAAAGAGGCCGCGCTGGCCGCTGAAGAAACCGCCAACGCGCTGTTCGACAAGCGTCTGGCTCAGGAAGAAGTGTGGATCCGTCAGGGTATCAAGGCCCGGCGCACCCGTAACGAAGGTCGTGTGCGCGCTCTGAAAGCCCTGCGCGTTGAGCGCAGTGAGCGTCGCGAGCGTACCGGCAAGGCCAACATCCAGCTGGAAACCGCCGACAAATCCGGCAAGCAGGTGATGGTCCTCGAGAACGTGAGCTTCGCGCATCCGGGCGGGCCGTTCCTGATCAAGGATTTCTCCATGGTCCTGCAGCGCGGCGACCGTATCGGTCTGCTCGGCGCCAACGGTACCGGCAAGACCACCCTGTTGAAACTGATGCTCAGCGGTCTGCAACCGACCAGCGGTAAAGTGGAAGAGGGCACGCGGATCGACGTGGCGTACTTCGACCAGTTGCGCCATCAGCTGGATCTGGAAAAAACCGTGATCGACAACGTCGCCGAAGGTCGCGACTTCATCGACATCGACGGTCAGAGCCGCCATGTGCTGAGCTATCTCGGCGACTTCCTGTTCAGCCCGCAGCGTGCGAGGACGCCGGTCAAGGCATTGTCCGGCGGTGAACGTGCGCGTCTGTTGCTGGCGAAGCTGTTCAGCAAACCGGCGAACCTGCTGGTACTCGACGAACCGACCAACGACCTCGATGTGGAAACCCTCGAGCTGCTCGAAGAAGTGCTGCTGACTTTCAACGGCACCGTGCTGATGGTCAGCCACGACCGGGCATTCCTCGATAACGTGGTGACCAGCACCCTGGTCTTCGAAGGTGAAGGCAAGGTTCGTGAATACGTCGGTGGCTATCAGGACTGGATCCGTCAGGGCGGCTCGCCGCGTCTGTTGGGCGTGACTGAAAGCAAGTCGGGCAAGGCTGACCTGAATTCGGCGGTGGTTAGCGCTGAGCCGGCTCCGGTGGCTGCGCCTGCCGCTGCCGCTCCGGTTGCCAAGAAGAAACTGAGCTACAAGCTGCAGCGCGAGCTGGAAGCCTTGCCGGGCGACATCGACGCCAAGGAGCAGCAGATTGCTGCGGTTGAAGCGGAAATGGCTGAAGCCGGTTTCTACCAGCGTCCGCCGGCGGAAACGGCTAAAGTGATTGCTTCGCTGGAGCAATTGCAGGCCGAGCTGGATGCGTTGGTGGAGCGTTGGGCCGAGCTGGATGCCTGATTGCTGCCGATGTGAAAAAGCCCGGCGCTCAGTGATGAGCGCCGGGCTTTTCATATGTAACGCGATCTACAGGCGGGAGCAGGTCACCTGTGGGAGCGAGCCTGCTCGCGAAAGCGGTGTGTCAGGCAGCACTCATATTGAATGTGCCGACGTATTCGCGAGCAGGCTCGCTCCCACAAACTGCAAGACAGATCAGCGTTTGACCAAGTGCACCGCGAGTACATCGCATGGCGCACCGTGCAGCACGTCATTCGCGGTCGAGCCGAGCAGCAGTGCCAGGCCATGGCGGCCATGACTGCCGACCACAATCAGATCGCACGCTTGTTCCTTGGCGAAATGATGGATTTCCTGGCGTGGCTGGCCGTAGGTCAGATGGCAATTGGCGCCTTCGAGCTCGGGGTATTTCGATTTGAGTTTTTCAAGACGCTCCTTGGCCTGATCAAACTGCTGTTGTTGCAGTTGTGACAGGTCCATTGGCACGTCGCCACCGAAGGCCATGGCCATAGGTTCAACGATATGCACCAGCGACAACTTGGCAGCGTTGCTCACCGACAGCTCGCGGGCGCGGTGGATCACAGGGTCGCACTCTTCGGTCAGATCTACGGCGACCAGTATGTGGTGGTAGGGCATGAGGTGCTCCTCCTGAGGGTTCGATATTGGTAAGTATGGCTGGTTTCAAGCGCATTGGTTCGCTAGTGACACAATGGGCTCATCAAAAATCGGGAGTACAGATATGACGGTCTGGCTGGTGGTGTCAATCCTGCTGGTAGTTTTAAGTCCGCTGGCATGGTTGCGCCCATCGCGCACGCAGAGCGGGCGCATGGCCTTGCGCATGGAGGCGCGACGCATCGGCCTGGCCATGCAACTGGCGCCGCAGGAGTGGCCGCACTGGCTGCTGCCGGAGCCGCCGAATCCCTGCGCCCAATACCACCGGCCGCGGCGTGGCAGTCAACCGGCGTGCTGGACCTACTGGCAGAAAACCCCGGGCGTGTGGGTCAACCAATGGCAGGAAGTCTGCAGTGACCGGACCCTGCTCGATTATTTCGAAAAATTGCCGGGCAATGTTTTCAAGATCGAAGCGGACAAGCAGATGATCGCCTTGTACTGGGGTGAGAAGGGCGAGGCGACGGTTCTGCAGGATATCGACGCGGCGCTGAAAGCACTGGCGTGATGCGCGGACTTTTCTCACTGCAACGGTGTGAAACGTCCGGCAGACGCGCAATAAAAAGCCCGACATGATTCGTCGGGCGGGTTGGCCAGGCAGGCCGGTAATCTTTTTTTGCGGCAGGCGCTTTGATCGCCCCGGCAAATTTCCTCGCAGTCCCCCCAGCGTAGCCTTCTGAACAGGGCTCGGCGGAAACTAGGGCGACTTTTCTAACTATTGATTCTATGAATGGCTCAACATCGAGACGGGTGTTGCTGCTCATCATGGTGCAGAAATGACTGCAAAGTCGCATTTCAGCCCGAATTTAGGGCGATTGACAATTGTCGGAAATTCCGTGAAGGTGACGTACCCGAATCAAACGGGCGTATGAATTGAGCGTTTGTCTTACAGACTGCTCCTACAGAATCCCGACTATCGCGTTGGCGGGTGTGCCAGGCGGACGGTGTCAGTATCGACGAGCAAAGCGTCCTTCTGAGCCATAAGCCTGCGTCCGACGTGTACTGTTCAGCTTCCATATCGTGGAGATCAGTTGATGATTTACGAAGGTAAAGCCATCACGGTTAAAGCTCTTGAAAGTGGCATCGTCGAATTAAAATTCGACCTCAAGGGTGAGTCCGTCAACAAGTTCAACCGTCTAACCCTGAACGAACTGCGTCAGGCCGTAGACACCATCAAGGCAGATGCTTCGATCAAGGGCGTGATCGTCAGCAGCGGCAAGGACGTATTCATCGTCGGCGCCGACATCACCGAATTTGTCGACAACTTCAAGCTGCCGGATGCCGAGCTGGTTGCTGGCAATCTCGAAGCCAACAAGATCTTCAGCGATTTCGAAGACCTCAACGTGCCAACCGTCGCGGCCATCAACGGCATCGCCCTCGGTGGCGGTCTGGAAATGTGCCTGGCGGCTGACTATCGCGTCATGTCCACCAAGGCCAAGATCGGTCTGCCGGAAGTGAAACTGGGCATCTACCCGGGCTTCGGCGGTACCGTACGCCTGCCACGCCTGATCGGTGTCGACAACGCCATCGAGTGGATTGCCGCCGGCAAGGAAAACCGCCCTGAAGACGCGCTGAAAGTCAGCGCCGTCGACGCCGTGGTTGCTCCAGAGAAGCTGCAGGAAGCTGCCCTTGAACTGATCAAGCGCGCCATCTCCGGCGAGTTCGATTACAAGGCCAAGCGTCAGCCGAAACTTGAAAAGCTCAAGTTGAACGCCATTGAGCAAATGATGGCTTTCGAAACCGCCAAAGGTTTCGTGGCTGGCCAGGCCGGCCCGAACTACCCGGCGCCGGTTGAAGCGATCAAGACCATCCAGAAAGCCGCGAACTTCGGTCGCGACAAAGCACTGGAAGTGGAAGCTGCAGGCTTCGTCAAACTGGCCAAGACCTCTGCCGCACAGAGCCTGATCGGCCTGTTCCTGAACGATCAGGAGCTGAAGAAAAAGGCCAAGGCCTACGACGAAATCGCCAAAGACGTGAAGCAGGCTGCCGTACTGGGCGCCGGCATCATGGGCGGCGGTATCGCCTATCAGTCGGCTTCCAAAGGCACGCCGATCCTGATGAAGGACATCAACGAGCACGGTATCGAGCAGGGTCTGGCCGAAGCCGCCAAGCTGCTGGTTGGCCGCGTTGATAAAGGCCGCATGACCGCAGCGAAAATGGCTGAAGTGCTCAACGGCATTCGTCCGACGCTGTCGTATGGTGACTTCGGTCACGTTGATCTGGTTGTCGAAGCTGTGGTCGAGAACCCGAAGGTCAAGCAAGCGGTACTGGCTGAAGTCGAAGACAAGGTCAAAGAGGACACCATCCTCGCGTCCAACACCTCGACCATTTCCATCAGCCTGCTGGCCAAGGCCCTCAAGCGTCCGGAAAACTTCGTCGGCATGCACTTCTTCAACCCGGTGCACATGATGCCGCTGGTGGAAGTGATCCGTGGCGAGAAGTCCAGCGAACTGGCGATCGCCACCACAGTTGCCTACGCGAAGAAAATGGGCAAGAACCCGATCGTCGTCAACGACTGCCCGGGCTTTTTGGTCAACCGCGTGTTGTTCCCGTATTTCGGCGGTTTCGCCAAGCTGGTCAGCGCCGGTGTCGACTTCGTTCGCATCGACAAGGTCATGGAAAAATTCGGCTGGCCGATGGGCCCGGCATACCTTATGGACGTGGTCGGCATCGACACCGGTCACCACGGTCGTGACGTGATGGCTGACGGTTTCCCGGACCGCATGAAGGATGACCGTCGTTCGGCCATCGACGTGCTGTACGAAGCCAAACGCCTGGGCCAGAAGAACGGCAAGGGCTTCTACGCCTACGAGGCCGACAAGAAAGGCAAGCAGAAGAAAGTCGCCGATCCGTCGGTACTCGAAGTGCTCAAGCCGATCGTTTACGAGCAGCGCGAAGTCACTGACGAAGACATCATCAACTGGATGATGATCCCGCTGTGCCTGGAAACCGTGCGTTGCCTGGAAGACGGCATCGTTGAAACCGCCGCCGAAGCCGACATGGGTCTGGTTTACGGTATCGGTTTCCCTCCATTCCGTGGCGGTGCGCTGCGCTACATCGATTCGATCGGTGTTGCCGAGTTCGTTGCCCTGGCTGACCAGTACGCTGATTTGGGCGCGCTGTACCACCCGACCGCGAAGCTGCGCGAAATGGCCAAGAACGGCCAGAGCTTCTTCGGTTAAGCGCCCCCAACTAGAGTGAGAGTGAACTTATGAGCTTGAATCCTAGAGACGTCGTGATTGTCGACTTCGGTCGTACTCCGATGGGCCGCTCCAAGGGCGGCATGCACCGCAACACCCGCGCCGAAGATATGTCGGCGCACCTGATCAGCAAACTGCTGGAACGCAACAGCAAGGTCGACCCGGCGGAAGTCGAGGACGTGATCTGGGGCTGCGTCAACCAGACCCTGGAGCAGGGCTGGAATATCGCGCGCATGGCGTCGCTGATGACCCAGATCCCGCACACTTCTGCTGGCCAGACCGTCAGCCGCCTGTGCGGTTCGTCGATGAGCGCGCTGCACACTGCTGCGCAAGCGATCATGACCGGCAACGGTGACGTGTTCGTGGTCGGCGGCGTCGAGCACATGGGCCACGTGAGCATGATGCATGGTGTCGATCCGAACCCGCACATGTCGCTGTACGCGGCGAAAGCCTCGGGCATGATGGGCCTGACCGCTGAAATGCTCGGCAAGATGCACGGCATCACCCGTGAGCAGCAGGATGCCTTTGGCGTGCGTTCCCACCAGTTGGCCCACAAGGCAACCGTGGAAGGCAAGTTCAAGGACGAAATCATCCCGATGCAGGGTTACGACGAGAACGGTTTCCTGAAACTGTACGACTACGACGAAACCATTCGTCCGGAAACCACCCTGGAAAGTCTGGCGGCGCTCAAGCCGGCATTCAATCCGAAGGGCGGCACCGTGACTGCCGGTACTTCGTCGCAGATCACCGACGGTGCTTCGTGCATGATCGTGATGTCGGCGCAGCGTGCCCAGGACCTGGGTATCCAGCCGATGGCGGTGATCCGTTCGATGGCAGTAGCGGGTGTGGACCCGGCGATCATGGGCTATGGTCCAGTGCCGGCGACACAAAAAGCCCTGAAGCGTGCGGGCCTTGGCATCAACGATATCGACTTCTTCGAGCTCAACGAAGCTTTCGCCGCACAGGCCTTGCCAGTGCTGAAAGATCTGAAAGTGCTCGACAAGATGAACGAGAAGGTTAACCTGCACGGCGGCGCGATCGCCCTGGGTCACCCGTTCGGTTGCTCCGGTGCACGTATTTCCGGCACCCTGTTGAACGTGATGAAGCAGAATAGCGGCACCTTCGGGGTGGCCACTATGTGCATTGGTCTCGGCCAAGGCATCTCCACCGTCTTCGAACGCGTTTAAGCGTCTCGTCGATGGAAGCCGGGGCCCAGTGCCCCGGTTTTTGTTTTTGGGTTTTTTATTTATTTTTGAAAAGATTTCAGTGAGGGCCGAAGCATGCCGATACAACCTGGGCTCTACCAACATTACAAAGGTCCGCAATACCGTGTATTCAGTGTTGCGCGGCATTCCGAAACCGAAGAAGAAGTGGTCTTTTACCAAGCCCTGTATGGCGATTACGGCTTTTGGGTGCGCCCGCTGAGCATGTTCGTCGAGTCGGTCGAGGTTGACGGCGAGCAGGTGCCGCGCTTTGCTTTGGTGCAAGCCGAACCGAGCCTTTTTGACAAGGCATGAGGCGACTGCGCAGACAACCCTGCGCTTGACCTCACCTTGTATCAACTATATATAGCGGTGCCGCGTCAGGCGCCTACCGCCTTTCACTTCTAGAATTCAGGAATTTTCTGATCCATGGGCAAATCGCTGGTCATTGTGGAATCCCCGGCTAAGGCCAAGACCATCAACAAGTATCTGGGTAACCAATACGTGGTGAAGTCGAGTATCGGCCATATCCGAGACCTGCCCACCAGCGGTTCGGCTAGCGCCAGCAAAGAGCCAGCCGCCAAGCGCGGCAAGGCTGCTGCGGGCGAAGGTCCGGTGCTCTCGCCGAAAGAGAAAGCGCGCAAGCAGCTGGTCTCGCGCATGGGCGTCGATCCCGAGCACGGCTGGAAAGCCCAGTACGAGATCCTTCCCGGCAAAGAGAAGGTCATCGAAGAGCTGCGACGGCTCGCCAAGGATGCTGACACCATCTATCTCGCAACCGACTTGGATCGCGAGGGGGAAGCCATTGCCTGGCACCTGCGCGAAGCCATCGGTGGTGACGACAGCCGCTACAAGCGCGTGGTGTTCAACGAGATCACCAAGAAGGCGATTCAGGAAGCCTTCTCCGAGCCGGGCGAGCTGGACATTGATCGTGTCAACGCCCAGCAGGCGCGTCGTTTCCTCGACCGCGTCGTCGGCTATATGGTCTCGCCGCTGCTGTGGGCCAAGATCGCCCGTGGTCTGTCCGCCGGTCGCGTGCAATCGGTTGCCGTGAAACTGGTGGTCGAGCGTGAGCGCGAAATCCGTGCGTTCAATCCCGAAGAATACTGGGAAGTGCATGCCGATCTCGGCACTGCCAAAGGCTCGACCGTGCGTTTCGAGGTGGCTCGCGAAAAAGGCGAAGCCTTCAAGCCGCTGAACGAAGCCCAGGCCATGGCTGCGCTGGAGAAGCTCAAGTCCTCCAGCTACAGCATCGTCAAGCGCGAAGACAAACCGACCAGCAGCAAGCCGTCGGCGCCGTTCATCACGTCGACCTTGCAGCAGGCTGCGAGCAACCGCCTCGGTTTCGGCGTGAAGAAAACCATGATGATGGCCCAGCGTCTGTACGAAGCCGGCTACATCACTTACATGCGTACCGACTCGACCAATCTCTCGGCCGACGCCGTGGCGATGGCGCGCACTTATATCGAGGACGAATTCGGCAAGAAGTACCTGCCGGAAACGCCGAACGTCTACAGCAGCAAGGAAGGCGCGCAAGAGGCTCACGAAGCGATTCGTCCGTCCGACGCCAACACTACGCCAAGCAAGCTGGCGGGTATGGAGCGTGATGCCGAGCGTCTGTACGAGCTGATCTGGCGCCAGTTCCTCGCCTGCCAGATGCTGCCTGCGCAGTACCTGTCGACCACCGTCAGCGTCGGCGCTGGCGACTTCGAACTGCGCGCCAAGGGCCGTATCCTCAAGTTCGACGGTTACACCCGGGTGATGCCGCAGATTGCCAAGCCTGGCGATGATGACGTGCTGCCGGACATGGCCCAGGGCGATGTGATGAAGCTGATCAAGCTCGATCCGTCGCAGCATTTCACCAAGCCACCGGCGCGTTACTCCGAGGCCAGTCTGGTCAAGGAAATGGAAAAGCGCGGCATCGGTCGTCCTTCGACCTACGCTGCGATCATTTCGACCATTCAGGATCGCGGTTATGTGACCCTCCACAACCGTCGTTTCTACTCGGAAAAGATGGGCGACATCGTCACTGAGCGTCTGTCCGAGAGCTTCTCCAATCTCATGGACTACGGCTTCACCGCCGGCATGGAAGAGAATCTCGATGACGTGGCGCAGGGCGAGCGCGACTGGAAAAATGTGCTGGACGAGTTTTACGGCGACTTCAAGAAGAAACTCGAAGTAGCGGAAAACCCGGACAGCGGCATGCGCGCCAACCAGCCGGTCATGACTGACATTCCGTGCACCACCTGCGGTCGTCCGATGCAGATTCGTACCGCATCGACTGGCGTGTTCCTCGGCTGCTCGGGCTACAGCCTGCCGCCGAAAGAGCGCTGCAAGGCCACGGTCAACCTGGTGCCGGGCGATGAAATCGCAGCGGACGACGAGGGCGAATCGGAATCGCTGGTACTGCGTGGCAAGCATCGCTGCCCAATCTGCAGCACGGCGATGGACGCCTACCTGCTGGACGAAAAGCGCAAGTTGCACATCTGCGGCAACAACCCGGATTGCGCCGGTTACGAAATCGAAGAAGGCAGCTATCGCATCAAGGGCTATGAAGGTCCGAGTCTGGAATGCGATAAGTGCGGCAGCGAGATGCAGCTCAAGACCGGCCGTTTTGGCAAGTTCTTCGGTTGCACCAACCCGGAGTGCAAGAACACCCGCAAACTGCTGAAGAGCGGTGATGCGGCGCCGCCGAAGATGGATCCGGTGAAGATGCCTGAGCTGAAATGCGAAAAGGTCAACGACACCTACATCCTGCGCGATGGTGCGTCCGGCCTGTTCCTGGCCGCCAGCCAGTTCCCGAAAAACCGCGAGACCCGCGCCCCGCTGGTGATCGAGATTCTGCCGCACAAGGACGAGATCGATCCGAAGTACCACTTCCTGTGCGAGGCTCCGCAAAAGGATCCTGACGGTCTGCCAGCGGTCATTCGCTACAGCCGCAAGACCAAGGAGCAATACGTACAGACCGAAGTCGACGGCAAGCCGACAGGCTGGAAGGCGTATTACGACGGTGGCAAGTGGACTGTTGAAGACAAGCGCAGCGCAAAGGCCAAGGCTGAGTAAGCGCTAGTCTGAACAGCGAAAAGGCCGCATGAAACCTTGAGGGTTTCATGCGGCCTTTTTGTTTTGTGCTTGCGGTGGCATCGGCTGATCCACGACACTGTCCGACCTGTGTGAAGCAATTATTTCGTTGTGGAGGCTGCCGTCATGGCCCACGAACTCTATACCCGCACCAACCAGAAGATCTATTTCGCCGGCCTGTCACTCGAAGCTCTGGCTCGTGCTGAAGAGGGGCGGGCGATGAATTCTCTGGCGCTGATCCAGGCCGGGCGTGAGTCGGCGCTGTTTCACCTCTACGGCGCGCTGCTGGGCTTGTGTCATGAGATCGCTGGCTTTTATCGTCTGCCGCAGGCCAATTCCCCAAGGGCAGAGGAGTTGTTAAGGCGCGAAGTGCTGGAATCGATAGCGATCCCGGAGCTGGCGGAAATGGTCGAGCTGGCCGGTAATCCGGAAACCTGGCTGGCGAAACTGCTGGCGGCGCACGCAGCACTGTTTCAGCCACCGAGGGCGCCACGCAAGCCGAAAGGCGACGTGACGCAGCCGCTGATCCAAGCGATTAATCTTGATGAAGAAGAGGCGCCAGAAGAGCTCGGTCGAGATGAGCTGGAGAGCTGGCGGCAGAACCTCAAGGGCCTGGCCCTGCGTTTCCGGGAAGGCTTGAACGAGTGCTGAGGTAGTTTGGCGCAGTGGCAATCTGAAACATGCTGCTGGTCAAGATCCTGAGCGAAGCTCGAATGATGTCTATATAATCGCTGCCTTTCGTGGAGAACAGACCTATATGCCAACGTCCTTTCTAGAAATTGTCGAGTTACCAGACGGCCGAATCGAACTGCGCAGGGCTGAGGACGAAGGTTCTCTGGTGACGCTGGATTTCTCCGAGGATGCCAAAGCGTTCCTGCAGGGCCAGCACGTTGAAATCGCCAAAGCGATGTTGAGCGTCGGCGTGCAGATGGCAGGTCGTATGGTGGAAGGCGAGTTCGATAAGGAAGAGGGGCCGCGGGTTCTTCATTGATTCACGCTTTGGCCTTTTCTCGGTCGCTTGCGCTTCAGATCGGCTTCTCTGTCCCTGGAGAAGCCCTGCGCTTCACACAGCGCGCATTACCATCAATCAACCCAAACGAATGTTCAGGCTCTGCGCTTCGCCCGTATGCGCGGCGCTGATCAGTTGTTGCCGCGAATTGGCATTCAATGGGTTTAGCCATGTCACCACGGTGTGGCTGCGACCCAGTCGCAACGCTTCGCACGCCAGTTGCTGAGCACTTTGAGTGCCGCGCGGTTGCAGCAGTAGAATGCGTTCGCGATTCAGGCCAGCATCGCGCAGCCAGGTTTGCGTCAGGCTGGCGGGTGGGGCGATCAGCGTCAGCCAGCGCGCATCCTGATCCTCGCTCAGTTCACGCAGGATCGGCGCTAGCAGGTTCAGGCAGTTCCCGGCCGCACCGCGCAGTGATAACTCACTGAAGGCGTCAGGTTTGGCATTCCAGTCACGCTCGACCACGTCTTTGAGGATCGGCGCTATCGGCTGCGCCAGAAACGCTTCAAACAAAGGCAGTTGTGTTTGCTGAGGTGTGTGTGGGAACTGCATGGAGCCTCCTTTAGCGGCGAATGACGCCGACACTCAAGCCTTCGATCACCAGTTCCTGATCTTTCAGGTCGACTTCGATAGGGGCGAACTCGGGGTTTTCAGCGATCAGCCAGACTTTGCTGCCTTCACGCTTGAAACGTTTGACCGTCACTTCGTCGCCGATACGCGCAACCACAACCTGGCCGTTACGCGCTTCGCGAGTAGTGTGAACTGCCAGCAAGTCGCCGTCGAAGATGCCGATGTCCTTCATGCTCATGCCGTGCACACGCAACAGGTAGTCGGCGCGAGGATGGAAGAAGGTCGGATTGATGTTGCAGGATTCTTCGATGTGCTGCTGGGCGAGGATCGGCGCGCCGGCAGCCACTCGGCCAATGATCGGCAGGGTGGAGTCGTCGGCCTTCGCTTCGAAGCCGGGAATACGGATGCCGCGGGAAGCGCCCGGGGTCATCTCGATCGCGCCCTTGCGGGCCAGGGCCTTGAGATGTTCTTCCGCCGCATTTGGCGATTTGAAACCCAGTTCCTGAGCGATTTCCGCACGGGTGGGCGGATAGCCGTTGTCTTCGAGGCAACGTTTGATAAAGGCCAGAATCTCGGCTTGGCGTGGCGTCAGCTTTAGCATATTGATCGCTCTGTCTTTTTATACAGTGACTGGGATTATATACAGTGAAGCGGTCTTGGCAATGGGCGTTTTTTTGCCGCCCGCCGAGCGGTCGCGAAGGGCGCTTATTAATGCTGGTGCCTTGTGTGGTTAAATAGCTGACCGACCATTCCCAAAACGAACCGGCAGGCTTGACAAGGCACAGGCTGAAACGTATGTTTCAAACAAGTGTTTGTCAGGCGGAGTAGCCATGGCCCAGTCGGAAACCGTTGAACGCATTCTTGATGCTGCCGAGCAGTTGTTCGCGGAGAAAGGATTCGCTGAAACCTCATTGCGTTTGATCACCAGCAAGGCTGGCGTCAATCTGGCTGCGGTGAATTATCACTTCGGCTCGAAAAAGGCGCTGATCCAGGCGGTATTCTCGCGCTTCCTCGGTCCGTTCTGCGTGAGCCTCGATAAAGAGCTGGAGCGCCGTCAGGCCAAGCCTGAGAACAAGCCGACCCTCGAGGAACTGCTGGAAATTCTCGTTGAGCAAGCGCTCGTCGTGCAGCCTCGCAGCGGTAACGATCTGTCGATCTTCATGCGTTTGCTCGGCCTCGCGTTCAGTCAGAGCCAGGGCCACTTGCGACGTTATCTGGAAGACATGTACGGCAAGGTCTTCCGCCGCTACATGCTGCTGGTCAATGAAGCGGCGCCACGCATTCCACCGATCGAGCTGTTCTGGCGCGTGCACTTCATGCTTGGCGCTGCGGCGTTCAGCATGTCCGGGATCAAGGCCTTGCGCGCGATTGCCGAGACCGATTTCGGCGTCAATACCTCCATCGAACAAGTGATGCGCCTGATGGTGCCGTTCCTCGCTGCCGGCATGCGCGCCGAAACCGGCGTCACTGATACAGCCATGGCCAGCGCGCAATTGCGTCCGCGCAGCAAATCCATGCCGGTCGCCGCCAAGGTTTGACCGCGCACGGGTGGGCGCGGCAGCTGGTATCCGCTAAGCTAGCCGGCCATGCCGACTCTCGTACTGAACCCGATCTGCATGAATTCTGCTGACCGTCCGGGCGTTGCCCACGGTAGCGAATGCAAGCAGATCGGGTTTTTCGTTTTCAAGGAATCTCTATGACTGCTGGCCTGCAAGGCTCGTTGATGGTGGACGTCGCCGGTACCTGGCTGACGGCCGAAGATCGCCAATTGTTGCGTCAGCCCGAAGTGGGCGGCCTGATCATTTTCGCCCGTAACATTGAGCATCCACGCCAGGTGCGCGAGCTCAGTGCCGCGATCCGCGCGATTC
>NZ_JH635999.1:2416744-2418435 GCF_000257605.1 Pseudomonas sp. R62 | reverse complement strand
CTGGCAGTGGATCAGGAAGGCGGGCGCGTGCAGCGCTTGCGTCAGGGTTTCGTCCGTCTGCCAGCGATGCGCGCCATCGCCGATAACCCGAATGCAGAGTATCTCGCCGAGCAATGCGGCTGGATCATGGCCACCGAAGTGCTGGCGGTCGGGCTCGACCTGAGTTTCGCCCCGGTGCTGGATCTGGACTATCAGCGCAGCGCCGTGGTGGGCACCCGTTCTTTCGAAGGCGATCCCGAGCGCGCCGCCTTGCTCGCCGGTGCATTCATTCGCGGCATGAACAGCGCCGGCATGGCCGCCACCGGCAAACATTTCCCGGGCCACGGCTGGGCCGAAGCCGACTCCCACGTGGCGATTCCGAACGACGAGCGCAATCTCGACGAAATCCGCGCCAATGATCTGGTGCCCTTCGCCCGTTTGAGCAAGCAGCTGGCCGCCGTCATGCCGGCCCATGTCATCTATCCGCAAGTCGACTCGCAGCCCGCCGGTTTCTCCCGACGCTGGCTGCAGGAGATCCTGCGTGGCGAGTTGCAGTTCGACGGCGTGATCTTCAGCGATGATCTGTCGATGGCCGGCGCCCACGTGGTCGGCGACGCTGCCAGCCGCATCGAAGCCGCGCTGAGTGCCGGTTGCGACATGGGTCTGGTGTGCAACGACCGCGCCGCTGCCGAGCTGGCGTTGAGTGCCGCCCAGCGTATGAAGGTCAAGCCTTCCGCGCGCATCGCGAAGATGCGCGGGCAGGCCTTCGCCAGCACCGATTATCGTCAGGACCCGCGTTGGCTCACCGCCCTCGGCGCGCTCAAAGACGCTCAACTGATCGATTAAGGATTTTTCGTTATGACCGTTTACGCAATCATCGGTGGCACTGGCCTGACTCAGCTCGAAGGTCTGAGCATTCGCCAGTCGCTGGCAGTCGACACCCCGTACGGCGCGCCTTCGGCCGAGGTGCAGATTGGTGAGTACGCCGGCAAGGAAGTGCTGTTCCTCGCCCGTCACGGTCACCCGCATCGTTTCCCGCCGCACAAGGTCAACTACCGCGCCAATCTGTGGGCGCTGAAGCAGGCGGGTGCCGAAGCGATCATCGCCGTGAATGCAGTGGGCGGGATTCATCCGGCCATGGGCACCGGGCATTTCTGCGTGCCGCACCAGATCGTCGACTACACCAGTGGGCGCGAGCACACCTATTTCGCCGATGATCTGGAACACGTCACCCACATCGATTTCAGCTTTCCCTACAGCGAGCCGTTGCGTCAGCAACTGATTGCCGCGGTCGCCGCCGAAGGCTGCGAATACAGCGATCAAGGCGTGTACGCCTGCACCCAGGGTCCGCGTCTGGAAACGGTCGCCGAGATCGTGCGACTGGAGCGTGACGGCTGCGACATCGTCGGCATGACCGGCATGCCCGAAGCAGCGTTGGCGCGTGAGCTGGATCTGGATTACGCCTGTCTGGCGCTGGTGGTGAATCCTGCAGCCGGCAAGACCACCGAAGTCATCACCATGGCTGAAATCGAGCAGGCCCTGCACGATGGAATGGGCAAGGTGAAATCAACGTTGGCCCGAGTGCTGGCCAGCTAAGGACTGTCCATGAGCATTTTCATCGAGCGGCTCAAAGGGCTGACATGGACCCACGCATTCAGTAGCAAGGCGTTGGCCAAGGCCCGCGCTTATGCCGCCGATGACCGGGTCGAGAT
>NZ_JH635999.1:2410126-2416073 GCF_000257605.1 Pseudomonas sp. R62 | reverse complement strand
GGAAGATCGAGGCGTTCTGCGTCGGATCGCAACTTCAGGCGTATGAGCAAACCATTTACCTGTCAGAAGATCGGTTGGGATCGGTTAGCTTGCGATGTCTGTGCAGCTGTCCGGTTGCACTGGACTGCAAGCACAGCGCAGCGGTGCTCTATCACCTGCTGGGCACTGGCGAGGATGCGTCTGGAAGTGACGCGCAGACCCCGTTGGGACGAGCGCTGGAGCATTGGCTTTCGACAATTCCCGTGCCGGCCAAGCCCGCTGAAGAAAGTGCGCAAACCGCAGGTACGCGTCTGTTTTACAAGCTCAAACCGACGTCTGCGAACGGCAAGTGGCTGCTGGATATTTTCAAGGTCTACCAGCTCAAGAGCGGCGAGTTACGCGAAGTCAAACCGATGTACTCGCTCGCGGAAATGCTCATGCGCCAGCCGGGTTATCTGTCCGAGCTGGATCTGCGCATCGCCCGGCTGTTGGTCGCCATGCATTCCCATCACGCCTATTACAGCGGCTATCCGCTGGAAGGCAGCAGTGGTGCCGAACTGCTGGAAATGCTCCTGCGCACCTCGCGGCTGTTCCTCGACTTCGAAGACCTGCGAGCGCTGACACCGGGGGCGAAACGCGTCGGTCTGTTCTCTTGGGCCGAGCAGGCTGACGGCGGATTCCGCGCGCAATGGAGCAGTGCCGAAGCCGCGCAGGAAACCGTGCTGGCGCTGGAGCCGCTTTATTACCTTGATCGTGAGCAGCGCCAGGTTGGCCCGCTGTTCACTGAGCTGGAAGAAAAACTCGCCTGCCATTTGACCCTGGCGCCAGACATTCCGGCGCGTCAGGCCATGCAGTTCAGCCATCGTATGAGCGCGGCGACCCAAATTGCGCCACCACACAAGCTCACCGAACGGATCATCGATGACGTGCTGCCGCAGCCGCAACTGACCCTGGTCAGCGGTCGAGAACGCTCGCGCTGGGAATATGTGCTGGAGCACCGCGCCGCTCTGCTGTTTACCTACAACGGTCATCCGGCGGTGGATCGCAACCCGGAAGTGATGATCCTCAACGGCAGCGAAACCCAGCGCATTCAGCGTCAACCTGCGCTGGAAAAGAAGCTGCGCCAGAACCTGCAAAAACATGGCTTCAAGAAAGCCACGCGCAAGAGTGCAATGGATCGTCTTGGCGAGATGTTTACCTTGCCGGATGATTCCGCCTGGCTCGGGTTCATGCACGAAGGGCTGGCCACGCTGCGCGCCGCAGATTGGAAAATCGAGATCAGTCCCGGTTTCCATTTCGATGTACAACCGGTTGAACAGTGGTACGCCGAGGTCGAAGAAGAGGCCACGCATCAGTGGTTTGATCTGCAGTTGGGTATCGTCGTCAACGGCGAACGTTACAGCTTGCTGCCGATCCTTCTGCACCTGTTGCGGACCCAGCCGCGCTTGCTCGACCCGGTCAATCTGGCGCAGCGCAGCGATGATGAAAAACTCCTGATCGAGCTCAAGCCCAGCGGTTTTGGCGAGCCGGCGGGCGCCAAAGTCGCGTTGCCGCTGAGTCGGGTCAAACCGCTGATGGAGACGCTGGGCGAGCTGTACCTGGGCGGCCATCAGGGTGATGCGCTGCGCTTGACCGCTCCAGACGCCGCGCGTCTGAGTATGCTCGATGGCGTGCCGCTGGATTGGCAGGGCGGCGAACGTCTGCGCACTTTTGCCAAGCGTCTGCAGAATTCCAGTCACGCCCAGGTTGCTGCGCCGGCCGGCCTCAACGCGCAGCTGCGTCCGTATCAGCTCGAAGGCTTGAACTGGATGCAGACCCTGCGCGAGCTGGAGGTCGGCGGCATTCTGGGCGATGACATGGGCTTGGGTAAAACCCTACAGACCCTGGCGCATCTGCTCACGGAAAAACACGCCGGGCGTCTGGACTGTCCGGCACTGGCGGTGATGCCCACCAGCCTGATTCCCAACTGGCTCGACGAAGCCGAGCGCTTCACGCCGCAGTTGAAAGTCCTGGCGCTGCACGGCACCGGGCGGCAAAAGGACTTTGCCAATCTGGGCGAATACGACTTGGTGCTGACCACTTACGCATTGCTGCCCAGGGATCTGGAAATCTTGCAGCCGCAGTCGTGGAGCGTGCTGATTCTCGACGAGGCGCAGAACATCAAGAACCCGCTGAGCAAAGCCGCCCAGGCCGCCCGTGACTTGCAGGCCCGTCAGCGCTTGTGTCTGAGCGGTACGCCGCTGGAAAACCACCTCGGTGAGCTGTGGTCACAGTTCCATTTCCTCATGCCCGGCTGGCTCGGCGACAGCAAATCCTTCAACCGCGATTACCGCACGCCGATCGAGAAGCACGGCAATGTCCAGCGCATGCAGCACCTGACCGCGCGCATCAAGCCGTTTTTGCTGCGGCGCAAGAAGGATCAGGTCGCCACCGAGTTGCCACCGAAAACCGAGATCATTCATTGGGTCGAACTCAGCGATGGTCAGCGCGACGTCTATGAGACGGTGCGTGTGGCGATGGACAAAAAGGTCCGCGACGAAATCGCCCGCAGCGGCGTGGCGCGCAGTCAGATCATCATCCTCGATGCGCTGCTCAAGCTGCGCCAGGTCTGCTGCGATCTGCGCCTGGTCAATATGCCGCTGACGGCGAAGGCGTTGCGCTCGGGCAGCGGCAAGCTGATCAGCCTGATGGAGATGCTTGAAGAATTGCTCGGTGAAGGGCGGCGCATTCTGCTGTTCTCGCAGTTCACCTCGATGCTGGCGCTGATCGAGCAGGAGTTGCAGCAGCGCGGTCTTGCCTACTCGTTGCTGACCGGCGACACCACCGACCGGCGCACGCCGGTGAGGGATTTCCAGGGCGGCAAGGTGCCGTTGTTCCTGATCAGCCTCAAGGCCGGGGGCACTGGTCTGAACCTGACGGCGGCGGACACGGTGATTCACTTCGATCCGTGGTGGAACCCGGCGGTGGAGAATCAGGCGACTGATCGGGCGTATCGCATCGGGCAGAACAATCCGGTGTTCGTCTACAAGTTGATTGCCAAAGGCACCGTCGAAGAGAAGATCCAGGCGTTGCAGCAGGAGAAAGCGGCGCTGGCCGGGGCGGTGCTTGAGGGTGGCACGACGGGCGGATTCAAACTGGAGCAGAGTGATATCGAGGCGCTGTTTGCGCCGTTGCCGGTTTCCAGAGGTTGAAGGGTTTGAATCGCGGTGTGGCCATTCGCGAGCAGGCTCGCTCCCACATTTGATCTTCAGTGAATCTGGATCGTGTGGGATCGAGCCTGCTCGCGAAAGCTATCTGATCAGCGACGCCGACTTCAACGCTTGTCGATCTTGTCCGGCAACGGCGCAAACAGCGCTTCAATATCATCGCTCTGCAACTTCCAGTCCCCGGCCTTGCGCCCATCGAGCACGCCCGCTGCCAGGTCAGACTTTTCCTTCTGCAGGTGCTGAATCTTCTCTTCCACTGTGCCCCGGGCAATCATCTTGTAGACGAACACCGGTTTTTCCTGGCCAATACGATACGCCCGGTCAGTCGCCTGATTCTCGGTTGCCGGGTTCCACCACGGGTCGTAGTGAATCACCGTATCGGCTTCGGTGAGGTTCAAACCGACACCGCCAGCCTTCAGGCTGATCAGGAAGATCTGGCGCGTGCCGCTCTGGAATTCCTTCACCGGTGTGCGCCGGTCACGGGTCTGGCCAGTGAGAAGGGCGTAAGCGATCTTGCGTTTTTTCAATTCCTCTTCGATCAATGTCAGCATCGAAGTGAATTGCGAGAACAGCAGGATTCGCCGGCCTTCTTCGAACAGTTCCTCAAGCATTTCCATCAGGCTGTCGAGCTTGCCCGAAGTGCTGCCGCGTGCGGGCAGGGTGGCGTCGTTGACCAGGCGCAGATCGCAGCAGACCTGGCGCAGCTTGAGCAATGCTTCGAGAATGATGATCTGACTGCGTGCCACGCCTTTGCGAGTGATCTCGTCACGGACCTTCTTGTCCATCGCCAAGCGCATGGTTTCGTACACGTCGCGCTGCGCTTCGTTGAGTTCGACCCAATGAATGATTTCGGTTTTCGGCGGCAGCTCGGTGGCGACCTGCTCTTTGGTGCGGCGCAGCAGAAACGGTTTTATCCGACCGTTGAGGTGTTGCAGTCTGACTTCACTGCCGCGCTTTTCGATCGGCACGCGGTAATCGGCATTGAAGCTTTTCACGTCGCCGAGCCAGCCCGGCAGCAGGAAGTGGAACAGCGACCACAGCTCGCCCAAGTGGTTTTCCAGCGGCGTGCCGCTGAGGCACAGGCGCTGGCGCGCGTTCAGCTCGCGGGCGGCCTGGGCGGCTTTGCTGTTGGGGTTCTTGATGTATTGCGCTTCGTCCAGCACCAGCACGTGCAGCGGCTGTTTGGCCAGGCGCTCAAGGTCCTTGGGCAACAGGGCGTAAGTGGTGAGGATCAGGTCGAAGTCGGCCAGATTGTCGAAGTATTTCTTGCGCGTGGCGCCATACAGGGCGAGCACTTTCAGTTGCGGGGTGAAGTGCGCCGCTTCATCTAGCCAGTTCGGAATCAGGCTGGTCGGCATCACCACCATGCACGGACGATCGAGGCGTCCGGCGTTCTTCTCGCTGAGAATATGCGCCAGGGTCTGTAGGGTTTTGCCCAGGCCCATGTCATCCGCAAGAATCCCGCCGACCTCCAGTTGCCGCAGCGATTGCATCCAGCTCAAGCCTTCAAGCTGATACGGGCGCAGCGTCGCGTTCAAGCCTTGCGGCGCTTGGGCGCTGAAATCTCGGATGTCGCGCAGGCGCTGGGCGAAGGTGCGCATCTGCTCGCCGCCTTCCCACAACAGCGGCAGGCCTTCCAGCGAATTGAGCCGGGTGGCGTCAGCCTTGCTCAGACGCAGGGTGGTTTCGCCCGGCTCCTGCAAATAGAACTCGCCCAAGGTCATCAATACCGGCTTCAAGCGACCGAGGGGCAGCGCCACTTGCAACGGCCCATGCTCGCTGCTGCGTTGCGGAATGTTCACCAGAATCAGCTCGTCATCGCGACGCCGGGCGAGGCGTTC
This sequence comes from Pseudomonas sp. R62, assembly GCF_000257605.1. NCBI lineage: Bacteria > Pseudomonadati > Pseudomonadota > Gammaproteobacteria > Pseudomonadales > Pseudomonadaceae > Pseudomonas > Pseudomonas sp. R62. Next base: position 2,411,047 of record NZ_JH635999.1, on the reverse strand, counting down.
CGGGTTGAGGATCTCGGTGTGCGAGCGCATCAGATTCAGCAGGATCGGCAGCAGGCTCAGGCGTTCGCCGTTGACAATGATGCCCAGCTCCAGATCAAACCAGTCGCGCTCCGGCGCCTGTTCGACGGTGGCGTACCAGTCGTCGACGGCGGTCAGGTCGAAGCCGAATTCCTCATCGATCTGCAACTCCCAGCCCTGGCTGCGCAACTTCGGCAAGTCATTCAGGGTGAAAGTCAGCCAGGCGCTATCGTTGACCATCTCGTAGAGTTCGCCGGCGCTTTCCGGCAGGGCTTTGCTCTGCCTTGTCGCGATGCGGAAACCGAGGATGCGCAACTGTTCGCGGTAGGACTGTTCGACATCCGGGTGGCGTTTTATCCGCAGGGTCTGCGCTTCCTGACGGATCAGGATATCGCTGTGTTTTTGCCCGCTGACGTATTCGTCCAAATAACTGAACGACAGCGCCGCGCGGTGCTGAATGTAGCGCTGCATCTTGCCGTTGCGCGGCTCGAAGGCGCTGAACTCGACGCTCGCCAGCCACAGGCGCGGCACCGGCTGCACGTTGTCCACCAGCAGTTGCGGTGGCGCTTTCGGGCTGCGGTTTTCCAGCACGGCCTGGAGCTTCTCCAGCAGCTCGGCATCTTTAGCGGCGGCGGGGTAGTCGAGGGTTTCCTGGATTTTCAGCAGCACCGCCGCGCAGTGTTTGCAGTTGCTGCGCACCGGACAGGTGCATGTGGCGTCGACCAGCAACAGCGTCGCTTTGGCTGACTCGCGCAGATGGATGGTCTGCCGGTAGACACTGCCGCCAGATCCTTCGCAACTGGCGGTGATGGTCGCATCGCCGACCTGGGCGATGCGCACCCGATTCTCCAAAGCGTAGCGGCGGCCGCGCTCCAGACTCTGTTCTTTGAATCGGCTGACCCA
>NZ_JH635999.1:2408694-2409809 GCF_000257605.1 Pseudomonas sp. R62 | reverse complement strand
ACGTCGGTGAAGCGGCCGAGTTTCATTTCCAGCGTGCCCTCGATCGGGAACTGGCCGAACTGCTCCTGACCTTCGCTCACCGCGACTTTCGCCGGCGCTTCGCCGAGGCTCTGCTGCCAGGCTTTGTGCATCAGCACGGTGTACTCGCCGCTGGCGGTGAGTTTGCTCACTACATCATTCAGCGCTGGGGTGCGCTGGCTGTCGCTGCCCAGACGCTGGGCGCCTGCGGCCCAGTCTTCCGGGGCGGCGCGGCTGACAATGGCCGGGACGGCATTCTGGCGCACCAGGATCATTTCGACCTGATACGTGTCATCGGCAAACGCCGTCGGTGCTGCAAGTGCAAGCAACAAAGTCAGAGAGAGGAACAGGCGCATCGGGCGTCCTTCAAGCGGATTTCGGGATGAGACGCTCAAACAGCGCCTCGACAGTATTGAAACGTTCTTCCGGGCGCTCCATCGGCACCTGGAATTTAAACATCGTCGCGCCTTCGAACTTGTAGCGCTTGGGCTGCGTCTGGATCAGCTTGATCAGGGTCATCGGGTCAACCGGCGTCTGCGCTTCGAACTCGATACGTCCGCCTTGCGGCCCGCCGTCGACTTTCTTGATGCCGAGCTTTTCCGCCTGCAATTTCAGCGCGGTGATCCGCACCAGGTTCTTGGTCGGCTCCGGCAACAGGCCGAAGCGGTCGATCATCTCCACCTGCAGGTCCTTGAGGCCTTCCTCGTCGGTGGCCGAGGCGATGCGTTTATACAGAATCAGCCGCGCATGCACATCCGGCAGATAATCTTCCGGAATCAGCGCCGGCACCCGCAGATTGACTTCCGGGCCGCCGCCCAGCGGTTGATCGAGGTTCGGCTGCTCGCCCTTGCGGATCGACTTCACCGCGCGCTCGAGCATTTCCATGTACAGGGTGAAACCGACGGCCTGAATCTGCCCGCTCTGACCATCGCCGAGCAGTTCGCCGGCGCCACGGATTTCCAGGTCGTTGGTGGCCAGCACGAAACCGGCGCCGAGGTCCTGGGTATTGGCGATCGCTTCCAGACGCTTTTCCGCGTCGGAAGTGATCTGCTGGCGCGGCGGCGTCAGCAGGTAGGCGTAAGCCTGGTGGTGACTGC
>NZ_JH635999.1:2402660-2408674 GCF_000257605.1 Pseudomonas sp. R62 | reverse complement strand
TCGGCGCGCTCGATGATGATGGTGTTGGCGCTCGGCACGTCGATGCCGGTCTCGATGATGGTCGAGGCGATCAGCACGTTGAAGCGCTTGTGGTAGAAGTCGCTCATCACCTGTTCGAGTTCACGTTCGCGCATCTGCCCGTGGCCGATACCGATGCGCGCTTCCGGCACCAGTTCGGCGAGGTCGGCGGCGCATTTTTCGATGGTCTTCACATCGTTGTGCAGGTAGTAAACCTGACCGCCACGCAGCAGTTCACGCAGCAGGGCTTCCTTGACCGTGCTCTTGTTCTGTTCCATGACGAAGGTGCGCACCGACAGGCGTCGCGCTGGCGGCGTGGCGATGATCGACAGATCGCGCATGCCCGACACCGCCATGTTCAGCGTGCGCGGAATCGGCGTCGCAGTCAGGGTGAGGATGTCGACTTCGCTGCGCAGGGCCTTGAGCTGTTCTTTCTGGCGTACGCCAAAACGGTGTTCTTCGTCGATGATCACCAGCCCGAGGTTTTTGATCTTCACGTCGTCGGACAGCAGCTTGTGCGTGCCGATGACAATGTCGATCTTGCCTTCCGCAAGATCGGCGATCGCCGCGTTGACTTCCTTGGCCGATTTGAAGCGACTCATCACTTCGACCGTCACCGGCCAGTCGGCGAAGCGGTCGCGGAAACTGTTGTAGTGCTGCTGGGCGAGCAGGGTAGTCGGTACCAGAATCGCCACCTGACGACCGCCGTGCACGGCGATGAACGCGGCGCGCATGGCCACTTCGGTCTTGCCGAAGCCAACGTCGCCGCAGACCAGACGATCCATCGGTTTCGGCGCGAGCATGTCTTCGCGCACGGCCTCGATGGTGGCTTGCTGATCGGGTGTTTCCTCGAACGGGAAACCGGCGCTGAAGGTGGCGTAATCGGCTTTCGGATCGGCGAAGGCATAACCTTCACGGGCGGCGCGACGGGCGTAAATGTCGAGCAATTCGGCGGCGACGTCACGCACCTGCTCGGCGGCTTTGCGCTTGGCTTTCTGCCAGGTCTCCGAGCCGAGGCGGTGCAGCGGCGCGAGCGAATCGTCGCTGCCGGTGTAACGTGCGATCAGGTGCAGGTTGGCCACCGGCACGTAGAGCTTGGCGTTCTCGGCGTATTCGAGGGTGAGGAATTCGGCGGCCTGATTGTCGATTTCCAGAATCGTCAGGCCCAGGTAGCGGCCGACGCCGTGATCGATATGCACCACCGGCGCGCCTTCGCGCAGTTCGGTGAGGTTCTTGATCACCGCATCGTTGCTGACGTCGCTGCGCTTCTCGCGGCGGCGACGTTGCATGACCCGTTGGCCGAACAGCGGACTTTCCGCCACCAGCGCCAGCGCCGGATCGTCGAGTACCAGGCCCTCGTCGAGCGGGGCGATGGTGATCGCCAGACGATCCTTGCTGGCGACAAAATCCGGCCAGCTGTCGACGGTTTTCGGCCGCAGCTTCAAGCGTTCCAGCAGTTCCAGCAGGACTTCGCGACGACCCGCCGATTCAGCGGTGAACAGCACGCGACCGGGGAATTCTTCGAGGAAACCGGCGAGTGCCGCCAGCGGTTGCGTAGCTTTAGCCTCGATGGCCAGATCCGGCAGCGCGTGCGCCGGGAAGCGCTCACGGCCGACGCCGGTTTCAACGTCCTGCTGACTGGCGACGACTCGCGGCCAATTCTTCAGGCGCGCGAAGCAATCTTCTACCGGCAGGAACAGTTCGGCCGGTGGCAATAAAGGACGCGAAGGATCGACGCGGCGTTCTTCGTAACGATTGCGCACGTCGTTCCAGAAGTTTTCCGCCGCTTGCTCGATGCCCGGCAGCGAAAACACTTGTGTGTCCTGAGGCAGGTAATCGAACAGCGTCGAAGTTTCGTCGAAGAACAGCGGCAGGTAGTACTCGATACCGGCCGGGGTGATACCGCTGCTCAAATCCTGAAAGATCGGGCAGCGGCGAAAATCGACGTCAAAGCGCTCACGGAAACGCGCCTTGAAGCGGGTGACTGCGTCTTTCTGCAACGGAAACTCGCGGGCCGGCAGCAGCTTCACCGACTCGACCTTGTCGATCGAACGCTGGGTTTCCGGATCGAAGGTGCGCAGGGTTTCGATTTCGTCGTCGAACAGGTCGATGCGATACGGTAGTTTGCTGCCCATGGGGAACAGGTCGATCAGCGCGCCGCGTACGGTGAACTCGCCGTGCTCGTACACCGTGTCGACATAGCGATAGCCGCTGGCTTCGAGCCGCGCGCGCATCTGTTCGACGTCGAGCTTCTGGCCGATGTCCAGCACCAGGCTGCTGCCGAGGAGGAATTTGGTCGGCGCCAAGCGATGCAAAGCGGTGGTGATCGGAACCACCAGCACGCCGTGGGCCAGTTCCGGCAGGCGATACAGGCTGGCGATGCGCTGGGAGATGATGTCCTGGTGCGGCGAGAACAGGTCGTAGGGCAGGGTTTCCCAGTCGGGGAAATGCAGTACGGGCAAATCCGGGGCGAAGAAACTCAGCTCCTGTTCCAGCCGTTCGGCGCTTTGGCTGTCGGCGGTCAGCAGCAGGGTAAAGCGCTTGGCAGCGCTGGCAGCCTCGGCAATCGCCAGGCTGAGGGCGGCACCGGGCAGATTGCCCCAGTGCTGTTTACCTGCTTCGGCAGGGAGTAGCGGTAGACGCAGAACAGGCACGGAAGGTTGAGCTCCAGGCGTTGCGACAAAGTCGGTAATTGTAGCGGCCTCCGGTGCCGCCTGTCAGTTGCAGACTGCGTCTATCTTCATGGTTTGGACGAAATGTAGTGGTAACCATAAAAACGAGCACTTTTTTCATGGTTATGTAGTGCCGAAACCGGGTGGTGTTACGGAGGGTTACAGACATCGTCTAACAGTCGTCGAAAAATTGACTGCGCTGAAAGCCCCGGTTTTATTGGGCTGGAGAAGGGCGTAAATTTTTTGAACGGGAATTTGTTACCGATTGCGCGACAAGCGCGCATTGCTGAAAGGGCTGGTCGGCGGCATAATGTAGCCCCTTTTTTCTGCCCCTACATGTGGAAGGTTACCGTGACTCAGAAGCCCGACCAGTGTCTTGGTGAATGGATCGACCGTGAAGCACTCGCAGAAGCGATGATCCCGCTTATCGGTCAGCTCTACCGCAATAACAACGTGGTTAGCTCGATCTATGGCCGCAGCCTGATCAACCAGTCTGTCATCGCGATTCTCAAAGCTCACCGCTTTGCTCGCCACCGTTCTTCGGACGACAGCGAACTCTCCGTCCACGAAACATTCCCACTGCTCAAGGCCATGAGCGAGCTCAAGCTCGGCGCGGCATCGGTGGATCTGGGCAAGCTGGCGTTCAAATTCCGTAACGAAGGCAACGGCCGCAGCGCCGAGCAGTTCGTGCGTGAAGAGATGGCTGACGTGGTTGGCCAGCAGAACGCCTCGGCCCGCAAAGGCACCGACGTTGTTCTTTACGGCTTCGGTCGTATCGGCCGTCTGCTGGCGCGCATCCTGATCGAGAAAACCGGTGGTGGCGACGGCCTGCGTCTGCGCGCCATCGTCGTGCGCAAAGGCGCCGAGAACGACCTGACCAAACGCGCCAGCCTGCTGCGTCGCGATTCGGTACACGGTTCGTTCAACGGCACCATTACCATCGACGAAGAAAACAACACCATCACCGCCAACGGTAACCTGATCCAGGTGATCTACGCGAAGAACCCGACCGAGGTGGATTACACCCAGTACGGCATCAAAGACGCGCTGCTGGTGGACAACACCGGTGTATGGCGTGACGCCGACGGCCTGGGTCAGCACCTGGCGTGCCCGGGCATCGACCGCGTTGTTCTGACCGCGCCTGGCAAGGGCAAGCTGAAGAACATCGTTCACGGCATCAACCACGGTGAAATCACCGCTGACGACAAGATCGTCTCGGCTGCTTCCTGCACCACCAACGCCATCGTGCCGGTGCTCAAAGCGGTCAACGACAAGTTCGGCATCATCAACGGTCACGTCGAAACCGTTCACTCGTACACCAACGACCAGAACCTGATCGACAACTTCCACAAGGGCGATCGCCGTGGCCGCAGCGCCGCGCTGAACATGGTGATCACCGAGACCGGTGCCGCCACCGCTGCTGCCAAGGCTCTGCCTGAGCTGGCCGGCAAGCTGACCGGTAACGCGATCCGCGTTCCGACGCCGAACGTGTCGATGGCCATTCTCAACCTCAACCTTGAGAAAGCCGCCACCCGTGAAGAGATGAACGAGTACCTGCGCTACATGGCGCTGCACTCTGAGCTGCACAAGCAGATCGACTTCGTCAATTCGCAGGAAGTGGTGTCGACCGACTTCGTTGGCTCGCGTCACGCTGGTGTGGTCGACGCTGAAGCGACCATCGTGCAGGACAACCGCGTCGTTCTGTACGTTTGGTACGACAACGAGTTCGGCTACAGCTGCCAGGTAGTTCGCGTAATGGAAGACATGGCTGATGTGAATCCGCCAGCGTTCCCGCGCTAAGCCTCAGGCTTGAATGAAAACGCCCCGGCATTTTGTCGGGGCGTTTTTGTTTGTGGGCCTGTTGGATCTTCGGCGTCCTTGCCGGCCTCTTCGCGAGCAGGCTCGCTCCCACACTGGATCAGTGTCGTTCACAATCTTCTGTGGGAGCGAGCCTGCTCGCGAAAGCATTCTGTCAGGCGCCGCTGGCTACCGAAGCCTGCGCCGTGCGCAACTCATGCCGGTTGCCACGGAACAGCACCAGTGTCGCAATCAAGCCCAACACCGCCGCGCCACTGAGCCAGATCCCCGGTGCTGCCTTGTTGTCCAGCACATGAATCAGGTAGGTACACGCCGCCGGGGTAAAGCCGCCGAACGTCGCCGTCGCCAGGCTGTAGGCCAGCGAGAAACCGGTCGTGCGCACTTCCACCGGCATGATCTCGGTCAGTGCCACCACCATCGCGCCGTTGTACGAGCCATAAAGGAACGACAGCCACAGTTCGACAATCAGCAAATGGCTGAAGCTGGGGTTCGCCACCAGCCACGACAGCGCCGGATACGCCGTGAGGATCGCCAGAATCGTCGCTGCCAGCAGTAAGGGTTTTCGGCCGATCTTGTCGGATACCGCGCCCATCACCGGTAGCCAGAAGAAATTCGACAAGCCGATGCACACCGTCACCAGCAAGGCGTCGAGGTCCGACAGATGCAACTCGGCCTTGCCGAACGTCGGCGTGTACGCAGTGATCAGGTAGAACGAAACCGTGGTCATCACCACCAGCGCCATGCCGGCAATGACGATGCCGAAGTTCTGCCCGATCGAGCGGACGATCTCGCCGAGGGTAGGGCGGTGGGTGCGCGCTTGGAATTCCGGAGTTTCTTCCAGCGAGCGACGGATGAAGAAAATCACCGGCACGATCATGCAGCCAATCAGAAACGGCACGCGCCAGCCCCATTCGCCCATTTGCTCAGGACTCAGCCAGTGATTCAGAGCAACGCCGAGCAGGCCGGCGAACACCACGGCTGCCTGTTGGCTGGCGGACTGCCAACTGACGAAAAAGCCTTTACGCCCCGGCGTAGAAATTTCCGCCAGATACACCGACACGCCGCCCAATTCCACGCCCGCCGAGAAGCCTTGCAGCAGGCGGCCGAACAACACCAGTAGCGGTGCGGCGACGCCGAGCGTCGCGTAACCGGGCACGCAGGCAATCAGCACCGTACCGGCGGCCATCATCGCCAAAGTGATGATCAGCCCTTTGCGCCGTCCGTGACGGTCGATATAGGCGCCGAGGAAAATTGCCCCCAGCGGGCGCATCAGGAAGCCGGCGCCGAAGGTCGCCAGCGACAGCATCAGCGAAGCGAAGGCGCTGTCGGTGGGGAAGAAGGTTTTGGCGATGGCCGTGGCATAGAAGCCGTAGACCATGAAGTCGAACATTTCGAGGAAGTTGCCGCTGACAACGCGAAAGATCGCTTTGCCTTTGCCCGTGGTGGAGGACATGGGAGGTACTCACTGTTCAATTTTGTATAAAGGCGTTGCAGCCATGGGGAAGC
>NZ_JH635999.1:2395053-2401997 GCF_000257605.1 Pseudomonas sp. R62 | reverse complement strand
AGCGGGCGCTTGTAGTTCATAATGGCCGCCGTGGTTTTGCGGGGAGATGAAGAATTGTTAACTGGACGCTGGTGGGGGGCTGTGGTGTTGGCGGTGGCAATCGGCGGCTGCGGCACCGGCGATTCCCTGGAACAGGTTGGCGGTTCGACCATGGGCAGCACCTGGTCGGTCAAGTACGTGCGCCACGCCGCGGGCGCCGATCCTGCGCGGGTGCGCGGCGAAGTGCAGGCCATCCTCGGTGAAGTCGATCAACAGCTGTCGACTTACCGAAGTGACTCCGCCATCCAGCGTTTCAACGCGTTGCCCGCCGATAGCTGCCAAGCCATGCCGGCAGCGGTGCTCGAATTGGTCCGCATCGGCGAACAGCTTTCAACGCAAAGCGAAGGCTCCTACGACCTGACCGTGGAACCGCTGCTGGACCTCTGGGGATTCGGCCCGCAAGGACGCGAAGAAAAGATCCCTGATGCGGCCGCTGTGGCCGAGGTCATGCAGCGAGTCGGTCATCAGCATCTGCGCATCGACGGCGAGCAGTTGTGCAAGGACGCCGCCGTCGAAGTCGACTTCAACAGTATTGCCGCCGGTTACGCCGTGGATGCCATCGCCGCCAGATTGCAGGGCATGGGCATCGACAATTATCTGGTCGAAGCCACGGGCGAACTCAAAGCCCGGGGTAAGAAGCCGGATGGTTCAGCGTGGCGCATCGCTCTCGAAGAGCCTCGCGATGACCAGCAAGTGGCCGAGCGGATTATCGATGTCGATGGCTACGGCGTGTCCACCTCCGGTGACTACCACCATTATTTTCTGCAGGACGGTCGGCGTTATTCCCACACCTTCGATGCACGCAGCGGGCGACCGGTCCTACACGACCTGGCGTCAGTCACGGTGATTCATCCTTCAGCGTTGATGGCCGATGGACTATCGACGCTGTTGCTGATTCTCGGGCCGGAAAGGGCGCGGGACTATGCCCAAAAACATGACATTGCTGCATTCTTTGTCTTGCGTGCCGATACAGGTTTCGTCACCCGCAGCAGTCAGGCATTTGCGCAGCTTGTCGGTGAAAAAAACTGACCGAAGACAAGACGAAAGCTGGCGTTGTAGTGCAGGCAAAAGTAGCCTACGACGCGACCAAGGGTTAATGTGCGCGGCGTTGACGCTTCTATAGACTGTGTCCGGGTTCTTCACTGGCCCCCAATTGTTCCTTCGCGCCGCCGTTCGGCGTGATTTAGCCGCCGGTGCTGCTGGCACCGCGGCCTGTTCTGAGGAGTACGCATGGCTGTCTACAACTACGACGTGGTGGTACTGGGTTCCGGCCCGGCGGGAGAAGGCGCGGCAATGAACGCCGCCAAAGCGGGGCGCAAGGTCGCGATGGTCGACAGCCGTCGTCAGGTCGGCGGCAACTGCACCCACCTCGGCACCATCCCGTCCAAGGCACTGCGTCACTCGGTGCGGCAGATCATGCAGTTCAACACCAACCCGATGTTCCGCGCGATCGGCGAGCCACGCTGGTTCTCTTTCCCGGACGTGTTGAAAAGCGCCGAAAAAGTCATTTCCAAACAAGTCGCATCGCGCACCGGCTACTACGCCCGTAACCGCGTCGACGTGTTCTTCGGTACCGGCAGCTTCGCCGACGAGCAAACCATCGAAGTGGTCTGCGGCAACGGCGTGGTGGAAAAACTGGTGGCCAAGCACATCATCATCGCCACCGGTTCGCGTCCGTATCGCCCGGCGGACATCGATTTCCACCACCCGCGTATCTACGATAGCGACACCATCCTCAGCCTCGGCCACACCCCGCGCAAACTGATCGTTTACGGCGCTGGTGTGATCGGTTGCGAATACGCATCGATCTTCAGTGGTCTGGGTGTGCTGGTCGAGCTGGTCGACAACCGTGGCCAGTTGCTGAGCTTCCTCGACTCGGAAATTTCCCAGGCGTTGAGCTACCACTTCAGCAACAACAACATCACCGTGCGTCACAACGAAGAGTACGACCGCGTCGAAGGCGTGGACAACGGTGTGATCCTGCATCTCAAATCCGGCAAGAAGATCAAGGCCGACGCCTTGCTCTGGTGCAACGGCCGTACCGGTAACACCGACACGCTGGGTCTGGAAAACATCGGGGTCAAGGTCAACAGCCGTGGCCAGATCGAAGTTGACCAGAACTACCGCACCTGCGTGGAAAACATCTACGGCGCCGGTGACGTGATCGGCTGGCCAAGCCTGGCCAGTGCCGCCCACGACCAGGGTCGTTCGGCCGCTGGCAGCATCGTCGACAATGGCAGCTGGCGCTTCGTCAATGACGTGCCGACCGGCATCTACACCATTCCGGAGATCAGCTCGATCGGCAAGAACGAGCAGGAGCTGACCCAGGCGAAAGTGCCGTACGAAGTCGGCAAGGCCTTCTTCAAGAGCATGGCTCGGGCGCAGATTGCCGGCGAGCCGCAGGGCATGCTGAAGATCCTCTTCCACCGCGAAACGCTGGAAGTGCTCGGCGTGCACTGCTTCGGTTATCAGGCGTCGGAGATCGTTCACATCGGTCAGGCGATCATGAACCAGCCGGGTGAGCTGAATACGCTGAAGTATTTCGTCAACACCACGTTCAACTACCCGACCATGGCGGAAGCCTATCGGGTAGCGGCGTACGACGGCCTCAACCGGCTTTTTTGACGGGCTCCGGCCGGTGGCCTGAGCCGGCCGGGGAGACCGATTTCAGCAATTCTCAAGGGTGGCAGTGGCCAAACCGGGAAAGTCTGTAATCAGGCTGTCAACGCCGAAGTCGGCGAGTCTGCGCATCAGCGCAGGCTCGTTGACGGTCCACACCGACACATGCAGGCCCTGACGCTGCGCCTTCTGCAGGCGTTCCGGCGTACACAGCGTCCAGTTCAAGGCGAGAATCTCGCAGCCGTAGCTCGCCGCGACTTTCAGCGGATCGAGCCAGGCATATTCGGCCACCAAGCCACGGGATACGTCGGGTACCAGATCCAGCGCTGCCTTCAAGACTTCCCGCGAACTCGAAGTGATCGTCACCTTGTCGAGCAGGCCGTGGCGCTGAGCCATTTCCCGAATCGCCAGCACGGTAGTCGCCGCGCGGGTGCGTGATGCGCTTTTGACTTCCAGCTGCCAGTGCTCGAAATCACATTGCTCGAACAACTCTTCCAGCGTCGGAATCGGGCACGGCTTGATCCAGCCCGGGCCGCCCTTGCGCGCGTCGTAGGTGACCAGCTCGGCAGCGGTGTGCTCGACGACTTTGCCGCGACGGTCGGTGGTGCGCTTGAGGGTCGGGTCATGGATGACCATCAGCTCGCCGTCCTTGGACAGGTGCAGATCCAGTTCGCAGCGGCGCACGCCGTGCTTGAGGCATTCCTGAAAGCTGCTCAGGGTGTTTTCCGGTGCTTCGCCCTTGGCGCCGCGGTGGCCGTAGATGAGGGTCACGGTGCTTCCTTAAGTTAAATGCCAGATTCGTTCTGTTCGCGGGCCAGACGGCGTTCCTGAGCCTGCTTTTGCAAGATGTAGCGCGCGAGCAATTGGCGCTGAGCATCGGTCGGACGCTCGAACTCGGTGCCGACGTCATAGCCATCGCCCTTGGGATCGCAATGGGTGACCCGGGCACGCAGCAGCAGGCCGAGTGCCTGCGGCATCAGCACCAGTTTCACCGACAGGTGTGCGCCAGTGGCAATCGGGGTCGGGTACTGAAAGTCGATCCCGCCCTCGGAGATGATCACCGGCTGTGGCTCGCCGATGTGGCCGAGCACGGTCAGGGCGATCACTTGGCTGAGCAGGTCAATGCGTTTGTTCTGCGATTTGAGAAACGCCGCGATGGCGCGGTCGCGCTCGCTGATCTGCCGCAACAGGTGCTGCGACTCGAATTCGCTCAGGTGCAGTTCGCTGAGCAGGTTGAAGAGTGGGGAAGCATCCTGCAACACTTCCTGGCCTGCGGCTTCGGGAGCGGACAGGGGCCGAATTTCCAGTGCGATCGTGTCCTCGATACGGTAGTATTCGCGGCGATCTTCTTCATCTAATGTCGACATGGCGAACCCATGGTAGCGGCGGTGGTCTGAGTGTAAAGCTGGTTTTCGACCCCCGCCACAAGGACGTTCCTTTTCCCTCCGAACAAGCCCCGACATGTTCAGACCTCTCTTCGTATTTATCGGCACGCGTTATACCCGTGCAAAGCGTCGCAATCATTTTGTGTCATTCATTTCCCTGACTTCGATGATCGGGCTCGCCCTTGGCGTGGTCGTGATGATCGTCGTGCTGTCGGTGATGAACGGCTTCGATCATGAGATGCGCACCCGCGTGCTGGGCATGGTGCCCCACGCCACTCTCGAGACCGGCGAGCCGATCAATGACTGGCAGAGCCTGGCCGACAAGGTCAAGCAGAACCGGCAGGTGACGGCGGTGGCGCCATTCACCCAGATGCAGGGCCTGCTGACCAACAACGGTCAGGTTTCCAAGGTGTTGCTCAATGCCATTGATCCTGCGCTCGAGCGCAATGTGTCGATCATCGACAACTTCATGAAGCAGGGCAAACTCGACGACCTGACACCGGGCAGCTTCGGCATCGTCATCGGCGACAAGGCGGCGACCAAGCTCGGCGTCGGCATCGGTGACAAGGGTCACCTTCGTCGCACCGGAGGTCAGCGTGACCCCGGCCGGGATGTTCCCGCGCATGAAGCGCTTCACCGTGGTCGGCATTTTCCATGTCGGCGCCGGTGAGCTCGACGGCTACCTCGGCGTGACCAATCTGCAGGATCTGGCGAAAATGCACCGCTGGAAAGCCGATCAGGTGCAGGGCCTGCGTCTGAAGTTCGACGACCTGTTCCAGGCACCGCGCGAGGCGTGGAATATTGCCCAGCAACTCGGCGAAGACCGCTACTACGCCCGCGACTGGACCCGTACCCACGGCAACCTGTATCAGGCGATCCGCATGGAAAAAGCCATGATCGGGCTGCTGTTGCTGCTGATCGTCGCGGTCGCCGCGTTCAACATTATTTCCACGCTGGTGATGGTGGTGAACGACAAGAAGGGTGACATCGCCATTCTGCGCACCCTAGGCGCTACTCCGGGCACGATCATGCGTACGTTCATGGTTCAGGGCACGGTGATCGGCGTGGTCGGCACGGCGATCGGCGCGGTGGTCGGGATCCTCGCGGCACTGAATGTCAGTGCGGCCATTTCGGCGCTTGAAGGGCTGATCGGGCACAAGTTCCTTAATGCTGACGTGTATTTCATTGATTATCTTCCTTCGCAGGTACAGAGCCAGGACGTCGTCATGGTCTGCGCCGCTGCGTTGGTCCTGAGTTTCCTCGCCACCCTGTATCCCGCCTGGCGTGCCGCGCGCACCCAGCCGGCGGAGGCGTTACGTTATGAGTGAGTCGGGCATGAGTGAACAAGCAATTCTGAGCTGCCGTAACCTGGGCAAGTCCTATGAGGAGGGCCCTGAGTCGGTACAAGTGCTGGCCGGCCTGCAACTGGAGTTGCACCCGGGCGAACGTGTAGCGATCGTGGGCAAATCCGGTTCCGGCAAGAGTACTTTGCTCAACCTGCTCGGCGGTCTCGATACGCCGAGCAAAGGCAGTGTCTGGCTCGACGGCGAAGAGCTGTCGGCATTAAGCGAGAAAAAGCGTGGCCTGCTGCGCAATCGCGCGCTTGGTTTCGTTTATCAGTTTCACCATTTGCTGCCGGAATTCACCGCGCTGGAAAACGTCTGCATGCCGCTGTTGATCGGCAAGACCGCCATCCCGGAGGCGCGTCAGCGTGCCACCGCTTTGCTGGAGCGTGTCGGTCTCGGCCATCGTCTGGAACACAAACCGGCGGAACTGTCCGGCGGCGAGCGTCAGCGCGTGGCCATCGCCCGTGCCCTGGTCAACAACCCGGGGCTGGTAATGCTCGATGAGCCAACCGGCAACCTCGACCTGCACACCGCCGAAGGCATTCAGGACCTGATGCTGGAACTGAGCACTTCGATGCGCACGGCGTTCCTGGTGGTGACGCACGACATGAACCTGGCTCGCCAGATGGACCGCGTCCTGCAATTGCAGGAAGGTTGCCTCACTCCCATCTGACTGGCTGAAACCGGGCGCCCGTAACGGCGCCGGGTCTTTTATTTCTATACGGTGCCCCAGCGAATGTTCAGACCGTTATCGATCTTTATCGGCACGCGCTATACCCGCGCCAAGCGCCGCAATCGCTTTGTTTCGTTCATTTCGATGACCTCGATGATCGGCCTCGCCCTCGGCGTGCTGGCGATGATCGTGGTGCTGTCGGTGATGAACGGCTTCCAGCGCGAAATGAGCTCGCGCATCCTCGGCATGGTGCCCCATGCGACCATCGTCGGCGTAAAGCCGATCGATGACTGGCAGCCAGTGGCCGCCGCTGCGATGAAAAATCCCGAAGTGACTGCCGCCGTGCCGTTCACCGAGATGGAAGGCATGCTGTCCTACAAGGGTTCGATGCAGCCGATTCAGATCAGCGGCGTTGATCCGGCCCAGGAAGGCAAGGTGTCGATCGTTGCCCAGCACATCGTCCAGGGGCGTCTCGATGCCTTGAAGCCGGGCGAATTCGGTGTGGTGATCGGTGAAATCACCGCGCGGCGTTTCCGCCTCAATGTCGGCGACAAGATCACTCTGATCGTCCCGGAAGTCAGCACCGCGCCGGGCGGTATCACCCCGCGCATGCAGCGCCTGAATGTGGTGGGCGTGTTCAAGGTCGGCGCCGAGCTGGACGGCTCGATGGGCCTGATCCACGTCGCCGATGCCGCGACCATGCAGCACTGGCAGCCGAATCAGGTGCAGAGCGTGCGGCTGGCAGTCAAGGATCTGTACGCCGCGCCGAAGGTGTCTGCGGACATTGCCGGTGGCCTCGGCGCTGACTTCAAGGCTGACGACTGGACTCACACCCAGGGCAGCCTGTTCAGCGCGATGAAGATGGAAAAAACCTGATCGGCT
>NZ_JH635999.1:2393218-2394696 GCF_000257605.1 Pseudomonas sp. R62 | reverse complement strand
ATTGTCGGCACCATCATTGGCGGCGTGCTGGGCGTGATTGCGGCGCTCAATGTCAGTGAGCTGGTCGGCTGGGTCGAGCGTGTGACCGGCCAGCATATCTTCAGTTCGGACGTGTATTTCGTCAGCAACCTGCCTTCGGAACTGCAGGGCGGCGATGTGCTGTTGATCTGCTCGGCGGGGTTCATTCTGAGCTTCCTGGCCACGGTGTATCCGGCGTGGCGGGCGGCGAAGATCGAACCGGCGCATGCGCTGAGATACTCGTAACCTTTAGACCGCCTTCGCGAGCAGGCTCGCTCCCACGGTTGGAATGCATTTCCCTGTGGGAGCGAGCCTGCTCGCGAAGGGGCCGGACCTGCTGGCCTCAGTTCTGCTTCGGTAACTGGATCACAAACCGCGTAAACCCCACCTCCGATTCGCAATGAATCGTCCCGCCATGTGCCCGCACGATCGACTGGGTAATCGCCAAGCCCAACCCCGCATGCTCACTGCTGCCTTCCTGCCGCGCCGGATCCGCTCGATAGAAGCGGTCGAACAGACGTGGCAGTAATTGCGCGGAAATACCCTCGCCACTGTTCTCGACGCAGACGCGCACGATCTCCCCCTCGTCGACGATGCTGAAGCGCACATAACCCTCGGCCGGGGTAAACCGCAGTGCGTTATCCAGCAGGTTCGACAAGGCCCGGCGCAACATGCCGCGATCACCTTCGATTTGCGCCTCACCTTCACGGCTCAAACTCACGCCAGCGTCTTCCGCCAATGGCGCAAAAAACTCGAGCAACATGTCAGCTTCATCCGCCAGCTCCAGCGGTTCGCGCTTGGGCATCAGCAAGCCGTGGTCAGCCTTGGCCAGATAGAGCATGTCGTTGACCAGTTGCGCCATCCATTGCAGTTCTTCGAGGTTGCTGTGCAGCGCTTCGCGGTAGTCCTCCAGTGCGCGAGGGCGGGTGAGGGTGACCTGGGTGTGGGTCAGCAGATTCGACAACGGTGTGCGCAGCTCATGGGCAATGTCGGCGGAGAACGCCGAGAGGCGCTGAAACGAGTCGTCGAGGCGTGCGAGCATGGCGTTGAAGCTGTAGGCCATTTCCGCAAGCTCTGGCGGCATCTTCTCTTCAGGCAGTCGGGCATTCAGCGATTGCGCAGAAATCCCACGGGCCACCGCGCTCATCCGCCGCAACGGGCGCAGACCGCTGCGCGCGGCCCAGGCGCCGAGCAGGGCGGTAGCCAGCGCTGACAGGCCGACGGTCAGCCAGATCAGATGCTGCATGCGCGTAAGAAAATGCTGGTGATGGGTGATGTCCAGCAGCAGCGTCAGTTGCGGCGAATCCGCTGCGTCCGGGTAGAGCGGGGCGCGCAGCACGCGGTAATCGGTGCCGTCATGGCTGATGGTCGACAGGCCGGTTTGCAGCGGCAGATTCTTCGGAATCTGCACCGAGCTGTCATACCAGTGCTGACCGTCGCCACTGGTAATGCGCAACGAC
>NZ_JH635999.1:2375007-2392636 GCF_000257605.1 Pseudomonas sp. R62 | reverse complement strand
CAAGGCGCGGCGCAGGCCGATCAGTTTCGTCTCCAGTTGTTGCTGATCGAGTTCGATGAAGTGCGCCTCGCTGGCGCGGTCGAACAGCACCCCGGCGAACAGCGAGACCACCGCAGTGCAAGCGGCAAACAACAGCGCCAGGCGCGTGCTCAAGGACCAACGACGCATCACAGCGAACGCTCTTCGAGCACGTAACCCATGCCGCGCACGGTGTGGATCAACTTGTTGGGAAAGTCATCGTCGATCTTCAGGCGCAATCGGCGGATCGCCACTTCGATGACGTTGGTGTCGCTGTCGAAATTCATGTCCCAGACCTGCGAGGCGATCAGCGATTTGGGCAGGACTTCACCCTGACGGCGCAGGAGCATTTCCAGCAGGGCGAATTCCTTGGCGGTCAGGTCGATGCGCTGGCCGCTGCGTTCGACCCGGCGGCGGATCAGATCCAGGCGCAGATCGGCCAGTTGCAGACTGGTTTCCTGGGCGATTCCGCTGCCGCGCCGCAACAGGCTGCGCACCCGCGCGAGCAGCTCGGAAAAGGCGAATGGCTTGACCAGATAATCGTCGGCGCCCAGTTCGAGGCCGTGAACCCTGTCCTCCACCGCGTCTTTGGCGGTGAGAAACAGTACCGGCGTGTCGAGGCCGGCGCTGCGCACTGCTTGGAGAATCTGCCAGCCACTGCGCCCGGGCAGCATTACATCGAGGATCAACAGCGCGTAGTCGCCGCTCAAGGCCAATTGCTGGCCGCTGATCCCATCAGCCACCAGCTCGGTATTGAAACCGGCCTCGGTCAGGCCCTGACGCAGGTAGTGGCCGGTTTTCGCTTGGTCTTCGACGATCAACAGTTTCATGGGCGACTCGGGCTGGTTCGGGATGAAAAAGGGCGAAGGCGTTATACCGTGAGATCCGGCGATAAGCGCCAAGCTGACAAAGTTGTAATCTGCCTGTCAGGTCGATGCCAGCCCTGGGTGGCTAGAGTTTCCCACAGGCTGAACCTTCTCTTGTTGGAGTACGACCATGTTTTTGCGCACCTCGCTGAAAATAGCCGCCTGTCTGCTGGCATTGAGTACGCCAGCTTGGGCGACACCGGTGCACGCCTTCGCCTTCGGCCAGCCGGCAGCGGCGAGCCAGGCCACGCGGACTATCGAAATCGTCATGGGCGACATGAACTTCGACCCGAAAGCCATACAGGTCAAGGCCGGTGAGACCATTCGCTTTGTGCTGGTGAATAAAGGCCAGTTACTGCACGAATTCAACCTCGGTGATGCGGCGATGCATGCCAGTCACCAGCAGGAAATGTTGCAGATGCAGCAAAGCGGCATGCTTACGCCTACCGGCATGAAAGAAATGTCCCACGACATGGCAGGCATGGATCACGCGGCGATGGGCCATGGCATGCAGCATGACGACCCCAACAGCGTACTGGTCGAGCCCGGTAAAACTGCTGAGTTGACCTGGACCTTCAGCAAGGCAACGGCGCTCGAGTTTGCCTGCAATATCCCCGGGCATTATCAGGCGGGCATGGTCGGCAAACTGACAGTCAGTCAGTAAGCACTCAAAGGCGCGGGCAAAGGCTGGTAGAATCCGCTGATTCTTCAGTCAGGTTTCCGCCATGCATCCCGCAGCCGAACATTCGCCGCTGGGCAAATCCAGCGAATACATCGCCACTTACACACCGTCCCTGCTGTTCCCGATTCCGCGTACCGCGAAATGGGCCGAGCTGGGCCTGACCGCCGAAACCCTGCCGTATAAAGGCGTGGATTTCTGGAACTGCTTCGAGCTGTCGTGGCTGCTGCCCTCGGGCAAACCGGTGGTGGCGATCGCTGAATTCAGCATCCCGGCGGACTCGCCGAACATCATCGAATCGAAGTCGTTCAAGCTTTACCTCAACTCGCTGAACCAGACGCCGTTCGCCGACGTCGCCACATTGCAAGCGACGCTGGTCAAGGATCTGTCCGCCGCTGCCGGCAAACCGGTGGGCGTGCGGGTGCGCAGTCTGAAAGACGTGGAAGCTGAAGGCGTGGTGGCGTTGCCGGGCGTGTGCATCGACGATCTGGATATCAGCGTCAGCAATTATGAACACCCGCGTCCGGAGCTGCTGCGTTGCGATGATTCGCGGATCGTTGAAGAGAGCGTGCACAGCCACCTGCTCAAATCCAACTGCCCGGTGACCAGCCAGCCGGACTGGGGCAGCGTGGTAGTGGAATATCGCGGCGCCGCGCTGGATCACGCCAGCCTGCTGGAGTACATCGTCAGCTTCCGCCAGCATTCGGATTTCCATGAGCAATGCGTTGAGCGAATTTTTCTCGATCTGCAGCGGTTGTTGAAGCCGGAGAAACTCACGGTGTTTGCGCGCTATGTACGCCGGGGTGGGCTGGATATCAACCCGTATCGCAGCACTGAAGAGGTGCAGCTGCCGAATCACCGGCTCGTACGTCAATAAAGAAACGGAATGTGCGATATCCCTTGTGGGGGCGAGCCTGCTCGCGAATGCGGTGTTTCATTCAACGATGATGTCGACTGACACGACGCCTTCGCGAGCAGGCTCGCTCCCACAAGGGCTTGCATGCACATTTTGCAAATGAAAAAGCCCTGCCATCGCTGGCAGGGCTTTTTTTGTGCGGCGGGGCGTCAGATGCCCATGCTGCCCAGCGTATTCATGATATTGCGCAGGGTGCCGGCGATCGCCGGGTGTTCGACTTCGAAGCGCTCGACCGCCAGGTTCACGCCGTCGGCGATGCTCGCGTCCTGGGTGGCAGTTTCCAGCTGGATTTCCGATTCGATCTGCGCCATCAGCGCATGCAGATCCTCACGCTCGGCTTCCGACAGCGGTGGATTGTGTTCCAGCTGCTCGCGCAGGGTATCGAGCTGTTTTTGCAGTTCTTGGGCGGGCATGGTGGTTTCCTTTTATCAATAGGCACTGGCATTGACCGCAGCCACGCGCCAAAGGTCTATGGCTGACCTTTAGATTAATCCACTCTCGGTAAACCTGCATGACGCCGATCAGGGCTTTTCGCCTTTGGCGCGGCGCAGGCTGATGTCGGCGAGGCAGGCGTCCAGTTCGCCGAGATGATCGATTACCGAATGCACGCCCAGGCCGAACAACTGCACGGTTGCCTTGCCGCGCAACTTTTCGCGTTCCTTTTGTGACAAAGCCTGCCACTCGCTCGGGCTCAGGCCGCATAGCGAGCCACAGGACGCCAGGCCAATCGTCCATAACCCGGCATTCAGACCGGCCTGTAACAGGCGCGGCTCACCGCTGACCAGCACGCAGCCGTCGAGGCGGTCGATGTTCAAACTCATCAACGCCTGCCAGCACGCGTTGGGCGCTGGCCATGGATTCATTGTTGCTGAATGTTGCGTCGGTTTGATCCAGTCTGGCAGCGAGGCGGCCAGTGGCTGAGCGAGGGCAGCGGGCAATTCGTCGAGCCACGCGCAGGGAGTTCCCTGGCGCTGCAAACTTTTCAGGCTATCGAGTGCGCCGGGTGTAGTTTTGGCATGTTCCGGCTGGGCGTTGAGCTCTTGCGCGGCGCGGGCACCGAAATCCACCAGGCAACCGCTCAGGCCGAACAGCACGGCAGTCAGGCCGGGCGCGGCGACGGGCAAGGTTTCGGCGTGAGTCATGGCAACGTCCCTGAAATAACGCTCAAGACTAGGGCGCTGGGGTGACAGTTGCATGACAGGCGGGTGAAAGCCTGCGTAGGAAACTTCCTGCATATCCTTGCAGCGGCGCACTGCCCAAATCGCCGTTTATGCTTATACTAGCGGCCTTAATGCTTGGGCCGAGAGGTCCGCGCCAGTATCAAATCCAAGGAGTTTTTCTATGCGCTGGAGCCCTTCGCTCACTCAGCTAAGTGTATGTGCCAGCCTGTTGCTGGCGCCGTTCGCCACCCAGGCGGCCACCGAAGAAGACCCTTGGGAAAGCGTCAACCGGCCGATTTTCCAGTTCAACGACTTCGTTGATACTTACGCGCTGAAGCCTTTGGCGCAGGGCTATGAGTTCATCACCCCGCAGTTCGTTGAAGACGGCATTCACAATATGTTCCGCAACGTCGGTGACGTGACCAACCTGGCGAACAACATTCTCCAGGCCAAACCGGCTGCAGCGGGCGTTGATACCGCCCGACTGATTTTCAACACCACCTTCGGTCTGCTCGGCTTCTTCGACGTCGGCACCAAGATGGGCTTGAACCGCAGCGACGAAGACTTCGGTCAGACCCTCGGTTACTGGGGCGTGGGCAGCGGCCCGTACGTGATGCTGCCGTTGATGGGCCCGAGCACCCTGCGTGACGCACCGTCGAAATACGTCGACAGCTTCACCGGCGCGTACCGCTACATCGACCACGTGCCGACGCGTAACTCGATCTTCGGCCTGAACATCGTCGACACCCGCGCCAGCCTGCTGTCGAGCGAGAAGCTAATCAGCGGCGACAAATACACCTTCATCCGCAATGCTTACCTGCAAAACCGCGAGTTCAAGGTGAAGGACGGTCAGGTCGAAGACGATTTCTGATTTCGACCGGCGACAGAAAGGCGACCCTCGGGTCGCCTTTTTTGTCCGCGCCAGAGCGTCACCGGCGACTGCCGCTACCTTCCATCGGGTTACCGTTGAAGCGGTTCTTATAACTCCCGGTGATTTGACAAACAAAGTCGTCAAGCGACAATCGGCGCATGCTTGAAACGCTCTGCGGATGGGAGTACCGTCTGCGCCTTAGAAGGGCACCTCTGTTTAAAACCGCGCGCCAGGCGAATGCTTGAAAGCGCTGCAACAGAGAGGCTAGAAAGCGAATCCAGTAGTCTGCGCAGGGCCGTTGCCCCGCTCACTACGCCAACCTAATTCTGGCGCCGTTTGCCCACATGCCAAAAACCAGTGCCACGCTGCTGATAATCGATGATGACGAGGTAGTGCGCGCGAGCCTCGCGGCCTATCTGGAAGACAGTGGTTTCAGCGTCCTGCAGGCCGGCAACGGTCAACAGGGTCTTCAGGTATTCGAGCAAGACGAGCCCGATCTGGTCATCTGCGATCTGCGCATGCCGCAGATGGGCGGTCTCGAACTGATCCGTCAGGTCACCGAGCGCTCACCCGATACACCGGTGATCGTGGTCTCGGGTGCCGGGGTGATGAACGACGCGGTCGAGGCCCTGCGCCTGGGCGCGGCGGATTACCTGATCAAGCCTCTCGAAGATCTGGCTGTGCTCGAGCACTCCGTGCGCCGGGCCCTGGATCGTGCGCGGCTGCTGGTGGAAAACCAGCGCTACAGCGAGAAGCTGGAAAAGGCCAACCGCGAGCTCGAAGCCAGCCTGAACCTGCTCCAGGAAGACCAGAACGCCGGTCGCCAGGTGCAGATGAACATGCTGCCGGAAAGCCCGTGGAGCATTGACGAATTCAATTTTGCCCATCAGATCATCCCGTCGCTGTACCTGTCGGGTGATTTTGTCGACTATTTCCGCGTTGACGAGCGCCGGGTCGCGTTTTATCTGGCGGATGTTTCCGGGCATGGCGCGTCATCAGCCTTCGTCACCGTGCTGCTGAAGTTCATGACCACGCGTTTGCTCTTCGAATCGAAACGCAGCGGTACCTTGCCGGAGTTCAAGCCTTCGGAAGTGCTCGGTCATATCAACCGGGGACTGATCAGTTGTAAGCTGGGTAAACACGTCACAATGGTCGGTGGAGTCATCGACGAGGAGACCGGTTTGTTGACCTATAGCATCGGCGGCCATCTGCCGTTGCCTGTGTTGTACACGCCTGACAGTGTTCGTTATCTCGAAGGCCGTGGTTTGCCGGTGGGGCTTTTCAACGAAGCCACTTACGAAGACCACGTGCTTGAGCTGCCGCCGACGTTCAGCCTGACGCTGATGTCTGATGGCATTCTGGACCTTTTGCCGGAAGCAACGCTCAAAGAAAAAGAGGCTGCTTTGCCCGAACGGGTGAAGTCAGCGGGCGGCAGCCTGGATGGTCTGCGGCAAGTGTTTGGTTTGGCCACGCTAGGGGAGATGCCGGATGATATCGCCCTGTTGGTGTTGAGCAGGAATCTTTAATGAGTACCGGTAGAATCCAGTTCGCCGAGCAGGACGGCACCTTCGTCCTGAAGTTCGTCGGTGAAGTTCGCCTGACCCTGTGTTCGGCGTTGGATGCGACTATTGAGAAAATCTTCACCGCGCTGAATTTCAACGCGATCGTGATCGATTTGACCGAAACCCGCAGCATCGACAGCACCACCCTCGGCCTGCTGGCCAAACTGTCGATCCTGTCGCGGCAGAAGGTCGGCCTTTTGCCGACGGTTGTCACCACCCACGAAGACATCACTCGGCTTTTGCAGTCGATGGGCTTCGAGCAGGTGTTCAACATTGTCAACCACCCGGTGCCGTGCCCGGAGTGCCTGGACGACCTGCCGGATCAGGACCAATCCGAAGAAGTGGTGCGAATCAAGGTGCTGGAAGCGCACAAGATTCTCATGGGCCTGAACGATTCCAATCGGGAAGCGTTTCATGATCTGGTGAATGCGCTGGAAAGACACTGATCTCGTGAATTGATGGTGTCTGGGCTGGCCTCTTCGCGAGCAAGCTCGCTCCCACACTGGATCAGTTCGATCACAAATCCCCTTGTGGGAGCGAGCTTGCTCGCGAAGGTTTCAGTTCGGTCAACGCGCCTCTCAATGCAGAATGAAAAAGGGCGAACCTGTGAAGGTTCGCCCTTTTTGCATTCTACAAACTCAAATCACAGCTTGGCCTGCAGCAACGCTTCCAGCTTCTCCTGGTCGCGCGCGAACTGACGGATGCCTTCAGCCAGTTTCTCGGTGGCCATCGCGTCTTCGTTGGACAACCAGCGGAATTGCGCTTCGTTGAGGCTCAGACGCGCTTCACCGGCATTGCCCGGCGCCAGTTTGCGTTCCAGCTTGCCGGTGTCGGCGGCGAGCTTCTCCAGCAGTTCCGGGCTGATGGTCAAGCGATCGCAGCCAGCCAGTTGTTCGATCTGGTTGATGTTACGGAAGCTGGCACCCATGACCACGGTCTTGTAGTC
This sequence comes from Pseudomonas sp. R62, assembly GCF_000257605.1. Taxonomy (NCBI): domain Bacteria; kingdom Pseudomonadati; phylum Pseudomonadota; class Gammaproteobacteria; order Pseudomonadales; family Pseudomonadaceae; genus Pseudomonas; species Pseudomonas sp. R62. The sequence goes on along the minus strand of NZ_JH635999.1, from coordinate 2,385,618 downwards.
ATTGGCCTTGTAGTAGTTGTAGATGCGCGTCACCGACTGCACGCCCGGATCATCAGCGCCGGTGTAGTCGTTGCCGTTGGCTTTCTTGTACCAGTCGTAGATACGGCCCACGAACGGCGAAATCAGGAACACCCCGGCGTCGGCGCAGGCGGCGGCCTGGGCGAAAGAGAACAGCAGGGTCAGATTGGTCTGGATGCCTTCCTTCTCGAGGATCTCGGCGGCGCGGATGCCTTCCCAGGTCGAGGCGATCTTGATCAGCACGCGGTCGCGGCCGACGCCGGCCTTGTCGTACAGCTCGATCAGACGATGCGCACGCTTGAGGATCGCATCCTGGTCGAAGGACAGGCGCGCATCCACTTCGGTGGAGATGCGGCCCGGAACCACGTTGAGAATTTCCTTGCCCACTGCCACGCCGAAACGGTCGCTGGCCAGGCCGACATCGCCCTTGCAGTCGCGAACGCAATCGTTCAGCAGTTCGGCGTAACCGTGAATGGCCGAAGCCTTGAGCAGCAGGGAAGGGTTGGTGGTGGCATCGGTCGGTTTGACTCGGGCGATCGCTTCGAAGTCGCCGGTGTCGGCAACCACGGTGGTGAACTGTTTGAGTTGTTCCAGCTTGGAAGTCATGGGCGTGCTCTATCCTATGGGTCTGAAGACATTACCCGAGCGCTGACGGGCACTCAAGGGTGCATTCGTGGATCGATGGCCCCTGCGGCAACAACCTGAAAACGATTGTTTGAAAGGTGGGGCGCGGTGTCGCTGAATACGATGCCAAAACAGCCCACAGGTTCAAAGCAACCGACCTGTGAACAGACCGGTTGCCCAATGCCTACTCAGCGTTCAACAGACCTTCTACCGACAAGCGCGCCGGTTTTGGCTGGCCGTCAGAGGTGAGAAAGCCGAAGTTCTTTTCGCGATCGTTGCTGCCGGAATCACTGTTCCGCCATTCATAGATAGACGTCAGGGGAATATTCAGGCGTTTAACGTCGGTAATAAACGCGTTGATCTTGGTCGCTTGCCCCTCGGGACCACCGTTGGAGGCGAGGGCCGACACCCCCCATTCACTGATGACCCCCGGCAGATTGAAGTTCTGCTGGATGAAGGTCTGTGCGTTGCTGATCTGCGTCGCGGTCATCCCATAAGGATGATACGAAACCGCGTTGAGGCATTTCGGGTAATCGCTGACGATACTTTTCATCGCTACCGTCGACGCCGAGCCCGCGCTTGGCGGCCGGGCGAAGCCGAAACCGACCCGTGGCGTCGTCTGCGGCTGACCTTCGAAGGCCTTGCACATGCCAGCCATGAACGGCACGAAGGTGGTATCGAAATTGCGCGTCGGCCAATAGGTTTCCAGGTCCGGCTCGTTCCAGATTTCGATCGCCACCAATTGCGAACTCCAGGTTTTTTCCAGCCCGGTCACGGTGGTGGCGAACTTACCGCCGGCGGCGTTCAGCTCCTCGGGCGACGTGGCCGGCAATGCCTTGATCGCGCGCACCGTCAGCAGCACCGGCAGGCCGGCGGAAGCGGCGGCGGCGAAGGCGTCGCTGACCTGTTTCTGATACGTCTTGGCGGTGAGGCTGTCGCTCCACACACCGAAGCGCACAAAGCTGAAGCCTGCGGCCTTGATTTGCGCGGCATCGGCGGCGGTGAAGCTCTGGATTTTCACCTGCACGCCGATGGTTTTTGCTGGAAGGTTGGGGAACAGCTCACTGGCGTGAACCTGGCTGGTGGCACCGAGCGCCATCAGGGCGAGGGCGGCGAGTGTATTGCGCTGTGCTGTTTTCATGTCTGCTCTCCTGAAGAGAATGACAACTACGAATATTTATCCCGTTACTCAATTTCCGATAACGGTGATGGCACTAAGTGCGCGAATGTTATTTTTTGTCAGGAAAACAGCAACTGAAAATCACAGTTATTTTTAGTCCGCTAATTGTGGTTGGGGCGGCTTAAAACGCTGTGGTACTTAATGTTCCTGTACTAACAGGGCGAAGCTATTTCTGAGTGCAGGAAAGTCGTGAGGGTTCATTAACTTTCACGGCATGTTGGCTGTTTGATATTACACAGGAAAGCAAGACTTGTTCAAAAAGATCCTCGTTGTCTGCGTGGGCAATATATGCCGAAGTCCGACGGCTGAACTGCTGCTGCGCAACGCGCTGGGCCCGTCCGCTATCACCGTGTCCTCAGCCGGCCTGTCCGCCCGCGTGGGCGAGGGCGTGGAAGCCTCGGCGCGGCAGGTTCTCGAAGAGCACGGGCATTGCGCGGAGGCTTTCAAGGCGCGGCAACTGACCTCGGACATCGTCAATGACTCGGACCTGATCCTGGTCATGGAAAAAGCCCACGTCAATCAAGTGCTGAAGATTGCCTCGCACGCCCGAGGCAAAGTGTTTCTGCTCGGTAAATGGCAGAGCGAGCGCGAAATACATGATCCGTATCGTCAAGGCAAAGCCGCGTTTATTCATGCCCACGCATTGATTGAAGATGCTGTTAGTTCATGGGCGAAGCGTCTCGGGCATTGATGAATCTTCTTCAGAACAGTAAATGGTAAGAACAGACTTATGCAGTTACCGTCCGTAATCGGCACCCGCGACAATGATCAAGACAGTATTGATCTGCTCGGCATCTTCGGCAGCCTGATCGACCAGAAGTGGCTGATCGGCGCGCTGACCGGTGCCTTCATGGTCACCGGCGTCGCCTATGCGGTTCTGGCGACGCCCGTGTACCTGGCGAACGCGCTGGTGCAGGTCGAACCGAAAAAGAACGACATGCTCGGTTTCTCCGACCTCAACAGCATGCTCGGTGGGCAATCGCCGTCAGTGACCGAAATCGGCATCATCAAATCCCGCGCGGTGATCGGCAAAACCGTTGACGACCTGCGCCTGGATATCGACGTCACCCCCAACACGTTCCCGTTGCTCGGCGGCTTCCTTTCGCGGCGCTATCGCGGTGACAGCGAGACCAGCGTCGCGCCGCCGCGTTTCGGTTTGCACAGTTACGCCTGGGGCGGCGAACGTCTGGAATTCAATCGGCTGCAATTGCCGAAAGACCTGCTCGGCAAGAAACTTACCCTGATCGCCGGCGAGCAGCAGCGCTTTGAGCTGTTCGATGAAAACGACAATCTGCTCGCCGAAGGCGTCGCCGGCGAAGCGTTTGCCAATGACGGTGTAGAAGGGCAGATCGCGCACTTGTCGGCCAACCCCGGCACGCGCTTTCAGGTGGTGCGCAATCCACGCATCGTGACCATTCAGGGCTATCAGGATGCGCTGGATATCTCCGAACAGGGCAAGGAGTCGGGGATCATTCGTCTGGCGCTGGCCAGCTCCGACGCGGCCGAGGCGGTGAAGATCCTCAACAAGATCGCCTCGCTCTACGTCGAGCAAAACGTACGGCGCACTTCGGCGGAAGCTGCGCAGAGCCTCGCCTTCCTGCAAAGCCAGTTGCCCCAGGTCAAGCGTGATCTGGCCAAGGCCAGCGACGCCTTGAATGCCTACCAGACCCACGGCAAGACCGTGAACATCTCGCTGGAAACCCAGTCGGTGCTGGGCCAGTCGGTGGCGCTGGAAACGCGCATCTCCGAACTGAAAATGCAGCAGGCCGAGCTTGATCGCAAGTTCACCAAACAGCACCCGGCCTATCGCGCCTTGATGACGCAGATCGGCGAATTGACCCAGCAGCAGAAATCCCTCGAAGGCAAGGTTCAGGACTTGCCGGCCACCCAGCAGGAACTGCTCAACCTGACCCGCGACGTCGAGGTGGCTTCGCAGATCTACACGCAGTTGCTGAACAAATCCCAAGAACTCGACATCGTCCGCGCCGGGGCCGTCGGTAACGTGCGCCTGATCGACACTGCCGATGTCGACCTGACCAATCCGATCAAACCCAAAAAACCACTGATCGTGCTGATCGCGACATTGCTCGGCGCGTTTGTCGGCGTGGCGCTGGTGCTGCTGCGCAAATCCCTCAGCCGAGGCCTTGAAGGCCCGGAGGGCATCGAGCAGTTGGGCCTGCCGGTTTATGCGTCGATTCCCTACAGCGCCTTGCAGGAAGAAGAGGACAACAAAAAGGGCCGCGCCCGCGACGGCGTCGACAAACCTGCGTACCTGCTGGCGCTGCGCAACCCGACCGATCTGTCGATCGAATCGATCCGCAGCCTGCGCACCTGCCTGCATTTTGCCGGGCTCGATTCGACCAACAACCGCATCATGATTTCCGGGCCGAGCCCGCAGGTCGGCAAGACCTTCGTCTCGTCCAACCTTGCGGCGGTCATGGCCCTGAGCGGCCAGCGCGTGGTGCTGATCGATGCCGACATGCGCAAAGGGCACCTGCACAAAACCCTCAACACGCCGATCAGCAACGGTCTGTCCGACCTGCTGGTCAAGCGCTGCACCCTTGAACAGGCGATCAACAAAGTCGAAGTCGACAACCTGCACTTCATCAGCCGGGGACAGGTGCCGCCTAATCCTTCCGAGCTGCTGATGCACGCCAACTTCCGCGAACTGCTGGCAGAACTCAGCGAGCGCTACGACCTGGTGATCATCGACACGCCGCCGCTGTTGGCAGTGACCGATGCCGCCATCGTCGGTCGCGAGGCCGGCATCAGCCTGATCGTCACCCGCTTCGGGGTGAACCCGGCCAAAGAGATCGAACTGACCATTCGCCGCTTCGCCCAGAACGGCATCGAGTTGAAAGGCGCGGTGTTCAACGGCGTCGAGAAGCGTGCGGCCAGCTATTACGGCGGCACTGGCTATTACAACTACGAATACGCGTCCGACAAATCCTGATGGTTGCCGATTGTTCTTTCCTGTTTGAAGTGGGTGAGCTGTGAAAAAAATACTGCACGTGGCAGAGACGATCAAAGGTGGCGTGGCGACGGTGATCCGCACGATCTCGGCATCCCCCGAAGATGACGCAGCGAATTATCAACTGGTCTATCTGGTGCCCGAGGATCAGGCCAAGGAGCTGCACGGCATCGCCCCGCAGCAGGTGCGCACCTTTCCACGCAGTGGTCGCAACGTGCCGTCGCTGCTGCGTTTCGCCTGGCGTCTGAGCCAGGTGCTGCTCAAGGAAAAGCCCGACGTGGTGCATTTGCACAGCACCTTTTCCGGAGTTATCGGCCGTGTGGTGTGTGTGCTGTTGCGACCATGGCGCAAGCCGAAAATAGTCTACTGCCCGCACGCGTTTTCGTTCCTGATGGAAAGCTCGCCGACCAAGCAGAAGGTCTATGCGTGGATCGAGCGCGTGCTGCAGAAAGTCACCGACGTGATCATCTGCGTCAGCCAGTACGAGCTGGATAAAGCCGCGCGTTTCGGCATCGAGCGCAAGCGCATGAAGCTGATCTACAACGGCATTCATCACAAGGACGACGCACCGAAAAGCGCTGGCGCCGAGCCGATTCATCTGCTGTTCGTCGGGCGTCTGGATTACCAGAAAGGCTTCGACGTGCTGCTCAAGGCCTACGCCAAGGTCAATCGCAACGACCTCAAACTGACGGTGGTTGGCAGTGCGGTCAACGAAGACTCGGTCGAGTGCCCGCCGATGGATTCGGTCGAGTACCTGCCGTGGGTGACCCCGAGTGAAGTGCAGGCGCTGTATCAGAAAGCCGATGCGCTGATCGTGCCGAGTCGCTGGGAAGGCTTTGCCATGGTGCCGCTGGAAGGCATGGCCATGGGGCTGCCGGTGATTGCCAGCAACTGCACCTCGCTGCCGGAACTGGTCACCAATGAAGTGTCCGGCTACGTCTTCCCCTCCGGCGATCACCAGGCGCTGGCCGATGTTTTGACGATCATCCAGAAGCCGCGCCTGCTCGACCTCGGCAATGAAGGCCGGAGCATTGTTCGCGAACGCTTCAGCGCCGCGTTGATGATCCGCCAGACCTACGACCTGTATCACGCTCCCACTTATTAAGTAGAACTCAAGCTTATGAACGTAACGATTTTGCATGGCTACAGTGCGTCCAACTCCGGTGACGGTCTGCTCGTCGATCTGGCCATTGCTCTGGTGCAGCGTAACTTCGGTGACGACACCGCGATCAGTGTCGTGGCGTCCGACCCTGAGTCGTTCAACTATCTGCCGCACCCGCGTTTCGATGCGCCGGTGATGGCGGCCAAAGGTCTTGGCCGGGTCAAGCAAGCGGTGTTTCTCAATCAGTCCTACGCCGGGCTCGCCGATCTGCTGAAGAAGACCGATCTGATCGTCGGCGTTGGCGGTGGTTACATGCGTTCGAAAAGCGCCTTCGAGCACATCAAGCTGAAGCTCGGCCATGCCAAGCAACTGGAAACCGCGATTCTCAGCAAAGTGCCGTCGGTGTACCTGCCGCAGAGCATCGGCCCGTTCCACGGTGAGAGCAGCAAGATCGTTGAACACTACGCCAGCGCCGATGCGGTGTTCGTGCGTGACAACCGTTCCTCGGCAATTTTTGATGCTTGCGAAAACGTCTACCGCGCGCCGGATCTGGCGGTGCAGTCGCTGGCGAGCAAGATTCTTCAGCAACCGAAATTCACCCGCTGCGCCGCCTCGCCGGCGACAGTCTGCGTGGTGCTGCGCAAGCCCCCGGAGTGGAGCAAAGAGAAGAAGGTCGCCTACGTGGCCAATCTGAAACTGCTGCTGCAGCGTCTGAAGAACAAAAGCAAAGTGGTCTGCGCCGTGCAAAGCGCCGTACGTGGCAACGATGACGGCGCGTTCTACCGCGAGCTGGGCATCAACGAAGATCTGCTGTCGCTGAAGGCAACCATTGCCAAGTACCAACCGGACCTGGTGATCTCGGTGCGTCTGCACGGCGCCATCGAATCGCTGCTCTCCGGCGTGCCGGCGTATCACATCAGCTACGAGCGCAAAGGCTTTGGCGCCTATCAGGACATGGGCGTCGAGGACTGGGTGATCAACGGCGGCGACATCGACGTCGACACCATCATCGACACCGTTTACGCGCCCAATGCCTTGGCGGATTTCGGCAAGCGCCTGACCGACACTTGCCGCGAAATCGAAGCGAAAACCGTGGCCATGGACGAAATCATCAAGGGTGTCGTTCGATGATATTTCGGCTGTTGCTTCGCGGCGGAGCCTTGGGCGCGAAGTTCTTGCTGGTGTTGGCCATCACCCATTACCTCGGTTACGAGGCGCTGGGTTTTTACGGTGTGGTGGTCGCGGCGTCGTTGATCGCCTCGAAGTTCTACAGCGTCGGCTTCAGTTCCGAAATCAACCGGCTGATCAGCGTCGGCGGCAGTTCGCGGCGGGTGGTCGACAAGGTTCTGCTGCTGTATCTGGCGGTGGGGCTGTTGTTGTCGGTGCTGACGGTGCTGATCTATTCGCTGTTCCAGTCGGTGGAAGCGACCGCCACGTTGATCCTGTGCGTGACCCTGGTGCTGCTCACCGAGCACCTGTCGTTCGAAATCAATTCCTTCGTGTTCTCCGCGCAGAAAGCCACCGCCGGTGCCCTGCTGTTCTTCATCAAGACCGGCCTGTGGGCGGTGTTGGCGGTGGGCGGCATGGTGCTCGGCTGGGTCGCGGGCATCGCCAGTGTGTTGTGGCTGTGGGTCGCCGCCAACGTGCTGGTGATCATCGCCGGTTATTTGATCGTGGTGAACGTGCACAAGGGCCGCGAAGCAGCGGCACTGGACACCGCGACGGTGTGGAAGGCCGGGTTGCCGTTCTATCTCGGCACCGGTCTGATCGCCCTGAGTCAGTACGCCGAGCGCTTTCTGATCATCGACCTGGAGCCTTACGCCAGCCTCGGTAAATACGTGTACGCGTGGTCAGCGGCCAATACCTTGCAGGCGTTGTCGTATGCGGTGGTGGCAGTGGTCGGCATTCCGGTGCTGGCCAAGCGTTTCCAGGCCGATCAACAGGCGTTCACGGTCAGGCAACTGTTCGTCAACAAATGGGTGATGCGCTCGCTGGTGGTTTCCGCCGTTGTGGCCGTGGCGATCTATGTGTTTTTCAATGTGCTGCTCGATTACGTCGCCAGCAGCGTGCCGCGCCCGGATAACGCGCTCCTCGCGGTGCTGATCTTTTCCTTTGCTTTGCGGGCGATCGGCGACATCGTCTGGGGCGGTTTGATTGCCTCGAAAACCAGCCGGGTGTCGCTGGCCAGCGCGGCGCTCTGCCTGCTGATTTCGGTGCCGGTCAGCTATGTGCTGATCAAGCATTACTCGATCTATGGCGCGGCGTGGGGCAACGTTTTCGCCATCGTCGTGCAGCTCAGTGTGATTGCAGTGTTGACCCGTGTCACCGGCGCGAAAAAGGCTGCGCTGTCATGGGCCTGAAACTGCCGCGCATCGAGTTTCGTGGGCGCAAATTCGATTCGTCGATTTCCTTTCTGATCCTGTTCACTGGGCTGTTTCTGTCAGTGGCGATGCCGTTGCTGGTGCCGCGTGATCCGGGGCCGGATGCGATGACCTTGTGGTCGTCATATGCGCGCGCCGACAACTGCAATTTCTGGAACCCGTTCTCGCCGGATCGCTCGTCCTACGAATGTTCGGCGTTCCTGCTGCGGCCCACCGGGATCAACCTGACCAACGCCTGGGCCTACGGCATGTTCTGCAATTTCTTCCTCACTGCAATTCCGGTGGTGGTGTTTCGGCGCATGCCGCTGACCATTTTCGGCACCCTGTGCCTGTGGGGCATCGTGCGTTCGTTTTTCCTCGAGAACCTGACCAAGGAAATCATCGTGTCGGTGGCGGTGTTGAGCATTCTGCTCAGCGCATTGACGCGCAAATATCGCGGCGGTTTTTTCCTCTCGGCGGTGATTTACGGGGTGCTGATCCGGCCGTACTGGATCCTGTTTTCGCTGTCGTGGGTCGGCGTCTGCGTGATGAAAAAGTACGTCTCGCGCTTCACCTTCTTTCTGATGCTGTTCCTGTTTTATCTGGCGGTGGCCATGGCCATTCAGCTGGCGCTGGGCTTTCCGGTGTCATCGATCCGCGCGAGCAACAACGAGCTGCGCACGGCGGGCGAGGAGGGCTCGAAATCGCTGATCGTCTCGTGGCTCAGCGGCAGCGACTTCGTCTCCCAGGCACTGGACTCGATGATCATTTTCTTTCGGCTGTCGTTTCCGGTTGAGCTGATTCTGCTGTCCGGGCCGGGGCAGGTGATCTTCGTTGCGCTGATGATCATGACCGCGCTGCTGCTGTTCAAAGTCATCACTTCGACCGACTACAAGGGCGCGCCGATCCAGACCAAACCCAAGGAACTGATCGCGATTCCGCTGGCGTTTCTGTTGGTGCAAGGCTTGTTCGAGCCGGACTTCGGCTCCTTCGCCCGCCACTTCTCGATGGTGGTGCCGGTGTTGTTCGTCGGCCTGGGCTTGATGCTGCGCGCGAACAAACCGGTGCAGGTCGAATCAAGAATTCTCACTTAAGGCAGGTGCTCTATGTCGAGCAAGAAAAAATCCCTGGAGATCGAAACCCTGCGCGGCCTGGCGTGCCTGCTGCTGGTGCTCTATCACGTCATCGGCCCGCTGGGCGGCGGCTTGAAGATCGACATCGGCTCGCCGTTCCGGGTCATCGCCGACTCGATGGTGTACGTGCGCATGCCGCTGTTCACGTTCATCTCCGGCTACATCTATTCGATCTACAAGATTCGCGGCAATGACTTTTCCGCGTTCTTCGCCGGCAAGGTGCGGCGGCTGATCGTGCCGCTGTTCTGCGTCGGCGTGCCGTTCTCGGTGCTGCAAGCGGTGGGGCCGGGGGTGAACAAGGACGTCGGCGTGATCGATGCGTTGTTGTCGTTCTGGGTGCCGATCAACCACTTCTGGTTCCTGCAGGCGGTGTTCAGCATTTTCATCTTCGTCGGCTTGCTGGAATGGCGCGGCCTGTTGCATTCAGCAACGCGGCTGTATGGCTTGTTTGCGTTTGCGGCAGTGTTGTTCCTGCTGCCGCCGTTGCCGCTGGATGCGTTCGGTATCAACGGTGCGATTTACCTGCTGCCGTTTTTTGTTGCAGGGATGATCGGTCAGGAAAATGTCGATGTTTTGAAGCAGCGTTTCAAAGTGATCGGGCCGCTGTTGTTTGTGTTGATTTCACTGACGCTGTTGTACGTCGCGGCGATTGATCGTGAGCTGATTGTCGATCGCCGCAGCCTGATTGGTTTGACGGTGGGGTGCGTGTCTTGTATCGCATTGCTGTCGAGTGACATGCGCTCGAAAGCGCTGACCTGGCTCGGCGGGTATTCCTATGCGATTTTCCTTTTTCATGTGCTGTTTGCCGCGACCTCGCGGTTTGTCCTTGGGCGCCTCGGCGTGAAGGATGAGAGCTTGCTGGTGCTGGGTGGTCTGAGTTGTGGATTGCTCGGGCCGGTGCTGTTGGCGATGGTGTTCAGTCGTTTCAACTTCACTTCGGTGCTGTTCCTTGGCGAGCGTGCGGCGAAGAAAAAAGCACCGGTGATTGTGGCTCCGGTGGTGCAGACGCAGAACAGCTGAAAGCTTCGCGAGCAGGCTCGCTCCCACAGAGGTTGTGTGAATTGCACAAGGTCTTTTGTGGGAGCGAGCCTGCTCGCGAAGGGGCCATCCCGGACAAAGGAAATATTCAATGATGCCAGTTGACGCCCCTCAACCCGTCGCCACCACGGCCATCACGGTAGACGATGCCCGCCAGCGCTTTGCGCAGTGGCGCGAGGGCAAGG
>NZ_JH635999.1:2369717-2372756 GCF_000257605.1 Pseudomonas sp. R62 | reverse complement strand
CAGGTGTCGATCAGCTCGCGGGTGCCGGCGAGGAATTTCTCTTTCTCGGTGCCACGGATCTGGTGCTCGAGTTCGTAGCTGATGTCGAAGTGGTCTTCCAGCGCGCGCTTGCCCCGGCCGGTGACGATGGCCATGTGTTGCAGGCCAGCGTCCCGTGCTTCTTCAACGGCATATTCGATCAACGGCTTGTTGACGATCGGCAGCATCTCTTTCGGCATGGCTTTGGTCGCCGGCAAGAAACGCGTGCCGTAGCCGGCAGCGGGGAACAAACATTTACGAATCATAAAAGTATCCTGGACAGTCATGGAACACAGGCGACGGTTGCGCACCACAAAGTGGCGGCAAGTTTCAATGATTATTGAAGGCTTACTTTAATACCCGAGTCAGGTTGTTGCTGGCAATTAGTTGCGCTGTTAAAAAGCGCTAATGTTATGAGATGTCGACTACTTGGTTATTAGTTATTTTTAGTCGGTATCTGTCGATAGTGATAAGTGTCCAGGGAGTGCTAATAAGTACCCGTCAAACAGTTTGACCGGCAAAAATAATTATTGCCAGTGGTTGAACTAAATTTGTTTGAGGTTGTTGTCGCCCTGTTTGTGTGAATTGTTCCGCATATCCACCAGGCATGGCTTGACACGCTACCGGGTATTTATTCAATGACGGACCGCGCTATGAAGATTCTGGTAACGGGTGGTGCCGGCTATATCGGCTCGCATACCACACTTGCATTGCTTGAGGCAGGTTATGAAGTTGTCGTTCTGGATAATCTTTGTAACAGCAGCGACGCAGCACTTCACGCCGTTGAAGCCATTTGCGGCAAAAGTGCATGGATGATTCGCGGCGATGTCTGCGATCGGCCGCTGCTCGACCGGATTTTCCGCGAGCATCAGATCGACGCCGTGCTGCATTTCGCCGGGCTCAAAGCCGTGGGCGAGAGTGTGCGCAAGCCGCTCGAATATTACGAAACCAACGTCGGCGGCAGCATCACTCTGTGTCAGGCGATGGCGGCGGCGGGAGTTTTCCGCCTGGTGTTCAGTTCCTCGGCGACGGTGTACGGCGAGCCTGAAGAGATGCCGATTCGCGAGGATTTTCCTACGGGCAATCCGACCAATCCCTACGGCCAGTCCAAGCTGATCGTCGAGAACGTGCTGCGCGACCTGAGCCTCGCCGAGCCGCGCTGGAGCATCGCGCTGCTGCGCTATTTCAACCCGATCGGCGCCCACGCCAGCGGGCACATGGGCGAAGACCCCAACGGCATTCCGAACAATCTGGTGCCGTATATCAGCCAGGTTGCCGTCGGCAGCCTGCGCGAGCTGTCGATCTTCGGTAACGATTACCCGACCGCCGATGGCACCGGCGTGCGCGATTACATTCATGTCGTCGATCTGGCGGACGGGCATTTGAAAGCGTTGCAGTCGATCAGCGAGCGCACCGGCATTCACACCTGGAACCTCGGCACCGGCGATGGCTACAGCGTGCTGCAAGTGCTGCATGCCTTCGAACAGGCCTGCGGGCGGCCGGTGCCGTACCGGATGATGCCGCGCCGCGCCGGTGATATTGCCGAGAGTTTTGCCGATGCTTCGAAAGCGGCGAAAGAGCTCGGCTGGAAAGCCACGCGCAACTTGCAGGACATGGTTGCCGACACTTGGCGCTGGCAATCGAATCATCCCAATGGTTATTCGCGATGATGGCCATTTAGTCCGATGTTAGTTTCAGTCAGGTTGTTAGATAACGTCGGGAAATTACACTGGCAATGCCATTTGCAAATCCGTAGATATAAACCTGCCGTTCGACTTTAGCAGTTGCACAGGACTGTGAAAGAACAACGGATCTTGTTCGCGCTCTTTGCGGACTTGAAAGCTACCAGCTCTGACACAGATCTGTTTTTTAACAGTTCGAATGTTAGAAAGGAGTTGTTATGAAAAAAGTGATGGCAGTTGCCCTGTTGACGATGTTGAGCAACTGGGCTGCCGCCGCTGAAGCGCCGTTGACAGCGGTAACCAATGTAGGTGGCAGTGTGGCGGCTTCGCAAGCGCCCGCGGCCAGTACTGCAATGGTTGCCAGTGCTGTAGCGGCGTCCAACAGCGGTGGCAGTGCCAACGGCGGTACCACCGGTACGACGGGTACCACCGGTACAACCGGCACGCATAACTAACAGGAACATTTGTTAGTGCAGTACAGAGTCGCCCGACGCAAGTCGGGTGACTTTGTTTTTTGGATTCGCCCTTGAATAGCGTAGTGCCATTATGACTCGTAGTGTTTATCTTTTAATGTTGGCAAGTCTCGCTTTGCAAGGTTGCATGTTTTCCCCCGGCCAGTACCTGAGCACCAGCGATATCACCCGCCAGGGTGCCAGCGAAAGCAGTCGGGTCGAGCTGATTCCGATCACCCCGAAGTTGATCGCCATGAACCGCGCCACCCAGAAGCGTGAGTCGCTGCCGGCGGAGCTGCTGGTGACGCCGGCGGAATATCGCATCGGCAACAATGACGTGCTGTACATCACCGTCTGGGATCACCCGGAGCTGACTGCCCCCTCCGGCGCGCAACAACAGATCGATGCCAACGGCCGTCTGGTGCGCTCCGATGGCACGCTGTATTACCCGTTCATCAAGGAAGTCCAGGCCGCCGGCCGGACCATCCAGCAACTGCGCGCGGACATCGAACAGCGTTTGTCGGCATTCATCGCCGAACCGCAGGTCGACGTCGCGGTGCTGCGCTTCGCCAGCCAGAAAGTCGTGGTCACCGGCGCCGTGACGAAGGCCGGCCCGCAAGCGATTTCGACCAATCCGTTGAGCGTGGTCGAGGCTCTCGGTTCCGCTGGCATCGACACCAATAACGCCGACTTGTCGGGCCTGCTGCTGACGCGCAACGGGCGGGTCTATCCACTCAATCTCGACACGCTCAATCAGCAGGATTCCGAACTGCAGAACGTCTACCTCAAGGGCGGCGATCAGCTGTATCTGCCGTACAACGACAACAAGCGCATCTACGTCATGGGCGAGGTCAACCAGCCGCGCGCGCTGAGCTTCAAGACCGCAA
>NZ_JH635999.1:2364005-2369201 GCF_000257605.1 Pseudomonas sp. R62 | reverse complement strand
ACAACCTCAAGGCCGCCGTCGTCGGCCCCGACGAGGTTGACGTTTCGGCGGCCGAAGTCGCCGGGGTCAACTACCCGCAACTGAAACTGACCACGCCATCCGGCTCAGGCGTGCTGGCGCTGGTGCGCGAGCGCGAAGACCTGCAATTCTGGGTCGCCTCCGGCAAGCAAGTGTTGCTGCTGCGCGATGGCCTCGCCGTGCGCAGCATCGGTCTCGGTCTGCAAGGCGACCTGGATGGCACGCGGCTGGCCGATGACTCGCCGTTCAAGCAAGGCCTGCATCACGTCGCCGACGGTTTCACCACACGGCGCTGGATCGATCTGTACAAAGGCCAGGAAGTCGGCGTGATCGTCAACAGCCGCTTCTCGCGCCGCGCCACCGAAACCCTGGAAATTCTCGACAAGCCTTACTCGGTGCTGCGCGTCGATGAACAGATCGACGCGCCAGCCATCGGCCTCAGTGCGACCAACCGTTACTGGGTCGACCCGCGCGACGGTTTCATCCTGCAAAGCGAGCAACAACTGACCTCGCAACTGCGCGTGAAGCTGGTGCAATTGACTCCTGACCGCAGGCATCTGCCGTGAAGCGCTTAAGCCTAATCGCGGCGGGTCTTCTGCTGATCGCAGGGGCGAGTCAGGCCGCCGTCACTGTGTCCGGCGACGTCGCCAATCCCGGTCCGATCGCGTTGCCGTCGGGTGGACGCCTGTTCGATGTGATCAGCGAAGCCGTGCCCAATGCCGAAGGCTATTGGCTGGCGGGCGGCTTGTTGCGCCAGTCGCTGGTCGAGGAGCAGACGCGGCTCAAGGTCGGCGTGTTGTTCGATCTCGAGGTCCTGCAACGCATGGCGACGCTGTTTGATCGGCCAAGCCGCGCGGCACTGGCACAGCGCATTGCCGAAGAGGTTCGACAGATGCCGGTGACCGGACGGCAGATCGCTGACCTTGATCCGGTGGCGGTGGAAGTCGGCTTCGCGCGCAACATTCGCCTGGATGACGGCGATCGACTGATCTACCCGAAACGGGTTGATGAAGTGCAAGTGTTGGGCGCGGTCACCGAGCCATGTCACTTGCCGTACCAGCCATTGCAGGAGGCGCGCGAATACCTGGAAGGCTGCTCGATTCTCGACGATGCCGAGGCCGATTACCTGTGGCTGATCCAGCCCAACGGCGTCTCGCGGCGCGTCGGCATCGCGCATTGGAATCGCGAGTCCGGGCAGTTTCCGGTGGCCGGCAGCAGGATTCTGGTGCCGATAAAAAATGATGATCTAGATCCGCCTCTTCCTGAACTGAATCAGCAGTTGGCCGAATTCATTGCCACGCAGCTGGCCGAGGTGGTTCGTTGAAGTTACGTTTTGCAGCTGTGTTGTTATTGCCCTGCGGTCTGGCCCACGCCGAGCCGCGCATCACCCAGAATGACTTCGGTGGCGCCGGTCTGTTGCAGACGCCGACGGCGCGCATGGCCCCGGCCGGCGAGCTGAGCGTCAACGCCAACCGCACCGATCCCTACAGCCGCTACAGCGTGTCGTTGCAACCGCTGGACTGGCTCGAAGGTTCGTTCCGCTACACCGCGATCACCAACCGGCCGTACGGCTCGGAGGCCCTCAGCGGCAGTCAAAGCTATAAGGACAAGGCGGTCGACGCCAAAGTACGCCTGTGGCAGGAAAGCCACTGGGCGCCAGAAGTGGCGCTGGGCTTTCGAGATATCGGTGGTACCGGTTTGTTCTCCAGCGAATTCTTCGTCGCCAACAAGCGCTTCGACAATTTCGACTTCAGCGCCGGCATTGCCTGGGGCTACATCGGTAATCGCGGCGACTTCGACAACCCGCTGGGCTACGTCAGCAATCGCTTCGATACGCGCCCGGCGCTGGAAGGCACCGGCGACGTCAACTCCGGCTCATACTTTCGTGGCAAGCCTTCGCTGTTCGGTGGCGTGAGCTACCAGACGCCTTGGGATCGGCTGAGTTTGAAGCTTGAATTCGAAGGTAACGACTACAAAAACGAGCCGAAGGACAACGAGATCAAACAGGACTCGCCGATCAACCTTGGCGCTGTGTTCAAGGTGACCGATTCGATCGACCTGAGCGCCGCGTGGGAGCGGGGCAACACGGCGATGTTCGGCGTGACCTTTCACACCAATTTCGTCAGCCGCAAGGCGCCGGCCAAGACCTACGATCCGACCCCCGAACCGCTGCCGGCGAAGGCGCCGACGACCTCGATGGAACAGGTCAACTGGGCCGATGTGTCGCGGCGTTTGCAGCAGAATGCCGGGTACAAGGTCGAGCGCATCAGCCAGCGCGATTCCGAACTGATCGTCTATGGCGAGCAGCAGCGTTATTTCCATTCGTCCAAAGCCGTTGGCCGCGCGAGCCGGATTCTCGACAACAGCGTCAACGACGACATCGACTGGTTCACCGTGGTCAACAAGCGCTACGACTTGCCGCTGGAAGAAACCAGCCTGCCGCGCCAGACCTTCCGCGAAGTGATCAACAACGAGGAACCCTTGGAGGCGCTGCACCGCACCACCGAAATCAACCCGGCGATGCCGCACAACGAGAAAACCCTCTACACCGAAGCGCCGCAGCATTTCAGCTATGGCGTGGGTCTGGGCTTCAAGCAAAACGTCGGCGGCCCGGATGGTTTGCTCTATCAATTCAGTGCTGATGCGGACGCTGAATATCGCTTCAACCGCAACACCTGGTGGAGCGGTTTGCTCAGCGCCAACCTGGTCAACAACTTCGACAAATTCGTCTATGACGCGCCGAGCGGATTGCCTCGCGTGCGCACGGATTTGCGCCAGTACCTGACGACGTCAAACACGACCATGCCGTTGTTTCAGCTCAGCCATGCCGAGCAGTTGGATAAGGATCTCTACGGCATGGTTTATGGCGGTTATCTGGAATCGATGTTTGCCGGCGTCGGTGCGGAAGTGTTGTTCCGCCCGACCGGCGAGCGCTGGTCGCTGGGCGCGGATCTGAACTGGGTGCGCCAACGTGATTTCGATCAGGGCTTTGCCTTGCGCGATTACTCGGTCGTGACCGGGCATATCACCGGCTATACCGATCTGCCGTTCGACACGCTGGCGGCGGTCAGTGTTGGTCGCTATCTGGCCGGAGACTGGGGCACGACCGTGGACATCTCGCGCGAGTTTTTTAACGGCGTGCGCGTCGGTGCCTGGGCAACCATCACCACGGCCAGTAGCGCCGAATATGGCGAAGGTAGTTTCGACAAGGGCCTGTACCTGTCGATCCCGTTCGACGAAATGATGAGCATGTCGACCATGCGCCGCGCCAACCTGGTCTGGGCGCCACTGACCCGAGATGGCGGCGCCAGACTGAGCCGCAGCTATCAACTGCACTCGATGACGGATAGCCGGGAAGGGGACATGTTCTATCGCAACTTCGAGAAGATTACCGAGTAAGCGCCAGGGTCCGGGCGCAACTCGAACCCTGTGGGAGCTGGCTTGCCAGCGATAGGGCCGCTCAATTACAACTCCATTGCCTGGGCTAACGCTATCGCTGGCAAGCCAGCTCCCACATGCGGCTTGTGTTACACCGCAATTATCGACCCAATCCCTAATCCCTGTGGGAGCTGGCTTGCCAGCGATGGGGCCGCTCAATCACAACTCCATTGCCTGGGCTAACGCTATCGCTGGCAAGCCAGCTCCCACAATGATCCTGCGTGGTTGAGCAATACCGGTGTGCCAAATCCCGCCCACAAAAAAGGGGACTTTCGTCCCCTTGTGATCTGCAGCGCTAAGCCTCAGTAAATATCCTTCGACAACAACGTAAACGGCGTCTTAACGAGGATCTTCAGATCCAGCCACAATGACCAGCTGTTGATGTACTGCAGGTCGATCTCGACACGCTTCTGCATCTTGTCGATGGTGTCGGTCTCACCGCGGCAGCCACTGATCTGTGCCAGGCCAGTGATGCCCGGTTTGATTCGGTGACGGGCCATGTAAGCGAGGATCTTGCCCGAGTAGTAATTGTTGTGCGCCACCGCATGCGGCCGTGGACCTACCAGCGCCATATGTCCCTGCAACACGTTGAACAGTTGCGGCAACTCATCCAGGGAAGTGCGGCGAATAAAACGGCCTACTGCGGTAATGCGCGAGTCATTGCGGCTGGCCTGTTTCACTTCGCGGTCATCGTGAACACGCATTGAGCGGAATTTCCAGACCTTGATCACCTTGCCGTTCCAGCCATGGCGGTCCTGCTTGAAAAATACCGGGCCGGGCGAGTTGATTTTCACCGCCAGAGCGATGATCAACAGCAGCGGACTGAGCGCGATGATCGCCAGGAATGCCACGGTTTTTTCAACCAGACTCTTGCTCAGGGCAGCGGTGGGGCGGCTGGTCAGCGGACTTTCGTTCAAGTAGATCGCCGGTAGGCCGTCCACGACTTTCACGGAGTGGTTGAGCAGGGTCAGGCTGTTCAAGTCCGGCACCCACACCACATCGACGTTGGCCCCGAGCAAGTCGACATACATCGCTTCGATCTTCGCGGCTTCGCACAGCGGCAGAGTAATGTAGAGGCGGCGAATGTCATGGGCTTCGATCAGCTCGAGCAACTCGTCCTGAGCACCTACGACACGCGGTGCGTCGGAAGCGAGGACCGGTTTGTCACCGTTGCTGACCAGACCGATCAGCGGCAGGTTTTCCAGTTGGCTGAGCTTTTTCGCCAGGCCCAACGCCAATTCGCCAGTACCGACGATCAACGTCCGGTGTTCGCTTTTACGCGAACGCTGGTAGTACTTGGAAAACGCATGCAGCGGCGCGTAGAGGAACGCCTGACCGAGGAAGCCATACACCGCCCAGCTGAGAATCACCTGACGGGAAAACAGCTCATCGGCCTGGCAGACAAACGCGATGCACGCCAGCGCGGCCATGGTCATCGACCAGCCCATGAACAAGCGGCCGAGGCCGGTCAGGTAGTTGTCGCGTTTGCGATAAACGCCGCTGAATGTGTAAGCCGGCACCGAAGCCAGGACGGCGAGGGTGGCGCACATTCGGTAGTAGAACGCGACGGTGCCGGTGTGCTGTTCAGCGAGAATGAACAGCAGCGTCACAACGAAAGCCTGTGCCAGCGCCCATTGGCCCCAAAAGGTCAGTCCCTTGAGGCCCGTGCTTCGATTAATACTGAGAGAAAGATCCATACGATATCCCCAAAAGACGTCCATTCAGGTTTCAACAGTTGAA
>NZ_JH635999.1:2358427-2363543 GCF_000257605.1 Pseudomonas sp. R62 | reverse complement strand
GTCCATTCAGGTTTCAACAGTTGAAAGCCGAGTTGTTATGCAGACTTATTGTTTTTGTTTTAGCGAGTGTCTTGAGGTAACAACATCGAGAGCCGAACTGTCGTCAGCCAATAGACTAAGTTATTGTCGGGAATGGTGTCTGACGAGTTCTAACAAGATGGCACAATGCCAACTTTTAATAATTAAATAGATGGCTGTTAGAAAAGGTCGCAGAAAGAGGGATGAAAAAGCGGGGACGTATTTGTTACTGTTTGAGGGTGGAGGCAGGGAAAGCTTTTATCGAATCAGGGAGGAAAACCAAACAGAGTGCTCTTCTTGTTGTTGTAGTCGCACTTTATATCTGTTTGTCTCGGTTTGAAGGTCTTCTTCGGTTACGCAACGACTTCTTGAATCAGGCAATATCCGCGATTTCTTACGGCTCGGAACAATCTCTCGCCATTACTTGCGCTCTTGAATTTATCCTGCAATCGGCTCAGGCACATTTCCAGGCCACGGTATTGCTCGGGTTCCCGACCAATGCTGATGATCAAGTCATCACGACTGACCACGCGCTCTTCATGGCTCAGCATTTTCCTGACCAGAGCGGTTTCCAGGCCAGTCAGGCTGATCGCAACATTGTCCTTGAGCAACACGCCTTGTTCATCGTCAAGATGCCAAGTGTCGCTGCAAGGCTCAGTGCTGTCGCTGACATTGGAGATATGAGCGCGTTCTGCACTGCGGGTCGGGAAGCTTTGAAACGGATTGTCTGTTTGCGCGGCTCGCCATTCATTTTCAAGAGTGGCCAGTATGCGTTGAGTATCATGTTCGATACTGCGCGCAACATTCTTTCGGCTGAGGCTTGGGTAACTGAACTCCATGACCATCGGGGCGGAAGAGGGCGAAGCAACACCTTCAACAAACATTTGTGCCTGCGACGTGCCAAACGAATTGAAACGCTCGCTGGACAAGATACTTTCCAGTTCACGTTGCGACGTTGTGCTGTGCGTCACAACAACAAAATATTTTCTGGGGAGGGTTGTACTCGTTTCCATGTCTCTCTCCTAAATACACACCAAAATTGGCTAAAAGATAAATCGGCAGGCGAGCAATGACTTCCTCGGAAGTAATCGTAGGCAGGGTTCTGGCCGAAAATGGCCATCGATAAATTCCACTCGATCTGCTGCTATGTTATGGAGTTTTATTGTTATGTGGCGTGATGCCGTGCTCATTCAAGTGCTTGAGTTTTAATAAGTATGAGGCGCAATTGAAACGATATGGCTGCATCAGACGATCCTTCGTACGTATGCAAAAGGGAAGACTGCCCGAGACTCAGGCAGTCGATATCAGGCCCCGCATCAGGCGATAGCCGTAGCCGCGGATGCTCTGAATCGCGTTTGTACCATACATGTCCTTGATTTTTCCACGCAAGCGACTGATTGATTTTTCCAGTGCCCGAGGGTCGTAGAAATTGGCGTTGAGGCCCATGATGCTGGCGATTTCATCATGACTCAGAATGTGATTGCCGGTGTGCGCAAAGGCCTCGAGGATCTTCATTTCGGCGAAAGAGATATCCAGTTTGCGCCGACTGTCCATCAGGCAGATCCGCGTCGGATCAAGCGTGAGATTGATATCTCGTTGCCAGTCTTCGCTGTTGAAGAACTCCGCCAGCAAGTCTTCGCTGTCATCGCTCAATGTGTTGAGCTTGATACAGGCATCCGCCCCGGCGAGGAAATATTTGATCTTGTTGACGGCACCGCGGCCGGTGACAATTGCGCAAATAAGCGGCTTCAAGTTGTCATCGCGCAGGGTCTGCACCAGGGCCAGATTTTCTTCGATGGCTTGTGGACTATCGATGATGACGAAAATGGCGCGATAGGAACCTATGTAGCCGTGCTGTTTATATGAACTAGTGAAAGCACCTGTTTCCAGGGTCATATCGGGTTGCACGTGCTTTGCGATCAGCGATCTCAAATGATCAGCCACACCCAGTGTACGACCCAGCGCAAGAACACCGGATTCATCATTTGTCGGGCGCGGACTTCTCGTCGCCAAGTTCCCTGAGAGCATCATGCGTTGACTCGAATTAGGTGCTGACATCGGGATGTTAAAGCACCGGTTCTTATCTGTGACTGACAATTGGTAACATTTGCGCGGATTTTAGACGTGTCTCCCGAGATTTCTAACAATAACTAAGCTTTTCAAGCTTTTAGTTGATTTTCTCGGGCTTGTGAACTAGCGCGTAGATGATGGCTATATGCAATGGTGCCACTATTTTGAGCTTGCGGCGATGGCTTTGTCTATGTCCTTTTGCCACTGATTGGCCATGTCAACAATGTGTGAGGTTGATCACACTTCATATCTGAACTGAAATATTTGTCGTAATAGATGTAAATTTTTTCCGTTTAGTTCGTCGGCCGACGATTACTAACATGACTTGAGTGTGGCAGTCCGTTAGACCTATTCTTCGAAATCAAAAGATCGCAGCCTTCGGCAGCTCCTACATGGAAATGCATTCCAAATGTAGGAGCTGCCGAAGGCTGCGATCTTTAGATCTTCATATGCGCCAATTGTGTAACTCAGATACTCAACCCCTGAGTGTTATTTACTGGTCGCTCACCCTGAGTGCTCTGACGGAGGATTAATGGATTTCTGGACCCTTTTCCAGGTGTTGATATTAGGCGCGGTAGAAGGCTTGACCGAGTTCTTGCCCATTTCAAGTACCGGCCACCAGATTATTGTCGCCGACCTGCTCGAGTTTGGCGGCGAACGCGCGATGGCGTTCAACATCATTATTCAACTGGGGGCCATTCTTGCTGTGGTCTGGGAATTTCGTCCGAAGATCTTCGAAATCGTCAAAGGCCTGCCCACCGAGCGCAACGCGCAACGTTTCACCCTTAATCTGCTGATCGCGTTTTTCCCGGCCGTTATCCTCGGCGTGTTATTCGCCGACGCGATTCATGAATACCTGTTCAACCCAATCACCGTTGCGGTGGCCCTGGTTGTTGGCGGCATCGTCATGTTGTGGGCCGAACAGCGCAGCCATGTAGTCAGCGTCGAACATGTCGACGACATGCGCTGGTCCCACGCGTTGAAGGTCGGTTTCGTACAATGCCTGGCGATGATTCCCGGCACCTCGCGCTCCGGCTCGACCATCATCGGCGGCCTGCTCTTCGGCCTTTCACGCAAAGCCGCCACTGAGTTCTCGTTCTTCCTCGCCATGCCGACCATGGTTGGTGCCGCCGTTTATTCCGGCTACAAATACCGCGACCTGTTCCAACCCAACGACCTGCCAGTCTTCGCCCTCGGCTTCGTCACCGCGTTCATCTTCGCCATGATCGCCGTGCGTGGCCTGCTGAAATTTATCGCCAACCACAGCTATGCCGCGTTCGCGTGGTACCGGATCGGTTTTGGTTTGTTGATTCTGGCAACCTGGCTGTTTGGCTGGGTGAACTGGACCGCCGCAGCGGCCGCCTGATCACTGCGCGCTGATCAACGCCGCCACGGCGAGATCGTTTAACGTCGAATCCGACGACTCCTGACGAAAGCGCTGCAAGGCCGAGGTGAAATACGCGGCTTGCAGCATGCCGTCGCTGGCCAGGAAGTACCGCGCGGCTTCGATTTCCTCAGCCGAGTAAACACGTTTTTTGAGGCCGGATATGTCCGAGGTTCCATCGACCGACACCATCGTCGCCGTGAACACCAGAAAGCCGGACATTTGCGTTGATTCAAAAGGGCCACCGCTCCCTTCACCACACCCTCGCGCAAAATTGCACTCGGCGAAGATGTTGGAGGAAGCCGTCGAGCATAAAGCGAGGAGGGTGAAGCTATTGAACAGAGCACGTTTAAACGCGGGCATAACCAAGAGACATCCTGTCAGTACATCAAAACAGCGGGCAACGCTCATGCGGCGCCCGCACACTCAAACCATCAATCAACGACCTTCAAGCAACTCAGCCGCCTGATCCAGCAACGCCAACGGATCTTTTGCCTTGTGAATATCCACCGACAACAACTGACGAAACTTGCGCGCCCCGGGGAACCCTGTGCCCAAGCCCAGCACATGCCGCGTGATGTGATGCATCGCACCACCGGCCAGCAGATGTTCAGCGATATACGGCCGCAACTGCGCCAACGCCTCAGCCCGACTGATCACCGGCGCCGAACTGCCAAATAACTGCTGATCCACCTCCGCCAGCAGATACGGATTGTGATAAGCCTCACGCCCCAACATCACGCCATCGAAGGTCTGCAAATGCTCATGGCAGGCTTCCATGGTCTTGATCCCGCCGTTCAGCACAATTTCCAGCTCCGGAAAATCCGCCTTCAGCTGCGCCGCGACGTCATAGCGCAACGGCGGAATGTCGCGATTCTCCTTCGGCGACAACCCCTCCAGAATCGCAATCCGCGCATGCACGGTAAAACTCGTGCACCCTGCATCCCGCACCGTACCGACGAAATCACACAGCTCGGCATAACTGTCGCGCCCGTTAATGCCGATCCGGTGCTTCACCGTCACCGGAATCGACACCGCATCACGCATCGCCTTCACACAATCGGCCACCAACTGCGGATGCCCCATCAGGCACGCGCCGATCATGTTGTTTTGCACACGATCACTCGGGCAGCCGACGTTCAGGTTCACCTCGTCGTAACCGTGCTCCTGAGCCATGCGCGCGCAGGCGGCGAGATCGAGCGGAACACTACCACCGAGCTGCAACGCCAGCGGGTGCTCGGCTTCGTTGTGACGCAGGAAACGTTCGTGATCGCCGTTGAGCAGAGCGCCGGTGGTGACCATTTCGGTGTAGAGCAGGGCGTTCTTCGATAGGAGACGTAGGAAGAAACGGCAATGGCGGTCCGTCCAATCCATCATGGGTGCCACACTGAAGCGCCGGGACGGCTCAGGCGTTGGTTTTACTGGGCTAAAGCTCTGATTCTGGACCATTTTACTCAACGTGTTTTCGGCGTGCTTTTGGGCGTTTTCAAGGGTTTTCGGGATCTGATGGGTACGATGTACCCATTCGAACTCAATGCGTACCACTTTCGGTTATGGCAGTTGTCGGGACTCGAAAACTGGCGAATGTGAGCTGTGCGTTACACCGCGCAGCACCACATCAGGCGGAATGGAGTGCAAGTCTAC
>NZ_JH635999.1:2340198-2357624 GCF_000257605.1 Pseudomonas sp. R62 | reverse complement strand
TTTGCGCCCCGGAAACGAACTACACGAGCGCGGATCAGAGCTGGATGAGCGGGCGCTCAAGCGGGCGATAACGCAGGATTCGAGTGCATCTATGGCTGCACTTACGTCCAGTCTTGGTTGCGCTGGAAAGACTGAATGACATTCTCGGAGTAGATTGGGGCGCTGCCGCCCCATCTATGACGATCGATGTGGCCTACTTGCTGTTCCATGAGAGCTCACGGCTAACTCATGGTCGGAAAGGGTCAGGTTCGCCAGTGCATTGTTTTATTCGAGCAATAACGTCCGGGCCGGTTTTAGCAATATCGATCCTGCCTGTTGCATCCAGATAAATATCAATGGTTCGGCCCCATTTGGGGCTGATGTCGATGCACCTCTGAAAACCTTTATCAGTCCACCAATCAAACATCATGAAAAAATCGTCATCAGGAAATAGGTAGCCGAACTCGACGGCTGCGCCACCATGCTTGATATCGCCTCTATGAATCCTGTCCTGGGTGTTCCAAACGTAGTGAAATTCTCCCTCAC
Organism: Pseudomonas sp. R62; assembly: GCF_000257605.1. Classification (NCBI taxonomy): domain Bacteria; kingdom Pseudomonadati; phylum Pseudomonadota; class Gammaproteobacteria; order Pseudomonadales; family Pseudomonadaceae; genus Pseudomonas; species Pseudomonas sp. R62. Next base: position 2,357,099 of record NZ_JH635999.1, on the reverse strand, counting down.
TGTTCGGGGAAAAATTGACCGCTACGACGGGGGAGCCGAGGTACCAGACAGCGATTGGAAGAGCAATGAGCGCCAGAAGGATCCAGCGCCCATACCGGCGTCTGGTTTTATTTGCATTCATGTAGTTTGATTCCTTTTCCCCATTCTTTAGAGGGCACTGCAAGCACCTGATCCATGATCATTTTGGCGGTAATGCCCCCATTGGGATGTTGGCGATAGAGCTTCACGCCGATACTGATGGATATTCGGTCGGGCGCATCGTCCCACGCTCTCAAACCGTCGACATTGCCTGAACGGTTTGGGCCGGGTAGCTCCCACTGTTCTTTTGGTTTCGTTACGACCTCCTGGGCTTTTCGTAAAGCGTCAGAAACGATCTGCTCGCCACCTGCACCATCCAGTAATGCACTTTCGGATAGGCCGCCAGCCCTGCCCACATAGCCGTAATGAATGTTCGACCAAATATCGTAGAAGTAATCGTACTCTCCCTGCTTGTGCCAAACGCCCCCGATAGTCCTGCGGATGATCGGTTTGTGGTCCCATGGGCGATTCTGGCCAACCCGCTCAGTCCAGATAGCCAGAGCCTTTGCCTTCATTCCCAGCGCCAAGCTATAGAAGTCTGGCTTGGGACCGAGCTGAAGGTAAAAGGGCAGTGCCATGTATTCCTTGGTTTTTGCATGTGCGTCGTAGCTGTTCAGTTCCTTCATCTGGCGAACGGCTGGGCTATTTATGTTGGTGTTCATCTCGGCCGCGATGTAAGTCGCCAGTTGCTCCATCATGTCCGGGTCTTTACAGGCAGCGGGTGCGGCTTTTGGCTCGGGTTTCTCTTCGGTTTTTTTATCAGGCTGCTTTGCGGCGGACTTTGGCTCAACCAGAGCATTTGCTGCTTTGGCTTTTTCAGTGAGTTTCGGGTCGGCCAGCAACGTTGCCATCTTCTCATCGTCCAGGGATCCGTCGGGGCGGAAGGCTCCGAGCGCCATGAAATTGATGATCGTTGCACCGCCTGCGTCCCCCATCACGAAGCCGCCACCGACGTCACCTGATCCGGTTATGACTGTGCCGCCGTGACTGGTCGGACTGCCCAAGTGGGCCATTGGGCGACCGTTGACCTGAATAGATGGGAAGCCTGTTGTAATCACCGCTCCGCAACCACACGTATCACCGACTCGAGCAGAGCCCATGAAATTGATGTTTACGTCACCGCTGGCGGAGGCGATCGGGGTAGTGCCGTGACCTGGTAATGGGCAGACGTGTTTGTCGCCTAATCGTGCAGAGGAAATCATTCAATATCATCCTTGTTTCCATCGTCCATTGACTTACGCCAGGACTGGCCTGGGTGCTGAAAGGTTACCGGAAAATGGCGAAAGGGTCTCCGAGGAGAGGTGGGACTGGATTGAGGTCACCAACCGCTTGAGGGGCAGACCACTGCCAACACCGGGCGTATGGAGATTTACTGATGAATGAACAAATGGCCAACCAGACGTTGCCAGCGACCACACCCGCCACCGGCGCCGGGACGCAGGTGTTTTCCTTCGGCGAGCCGACGCCGGTGCTGGGTGGTCGTGAGGTTTTCGACTATCTGGAGTGCTGGTTCAACGGGCGGTGGTATGAGCCGCCGCTGTCGCTGGACGGGCTGGCCCGGTCGGTTGGGGCGAGCGTGCATTTGCATTCCGGGTTGATGTTCAAGCGCAACCTGTTGAGCAAGACGTTTATCCCGCATCCGCTGTTGTCGCGGTCTTCGTTTGAGCAGTTTGCGTTGGACTTTCTGTGTCTGGGCAATGGCTATCTGGAAGGGCGGCGTTCGCGGTTGGGCGGGGTTCGTAAGCTGGAGGCGCCGTTGGCGAAGTACATGCGCGCTGGGCCGGATGGGCAGTTTTACCAGGTGCGGGGATGGAAGGATGAGCACGCGTTTGAGCCGGACAGCATTTTTCACCTGCGTGAGGCGGATCTGCATCAGGAGATTTATGGGCTGCCGGAGTGGATCAGTGCTTTGCAGTCGGCGTTGCTGAACGAGTCGGCGACGCTCTTTCGGCGCAAGTATTACGAGAACGGCAGTCATGCCGGGTTCATCCTTTACATGACGGATGCGGCGCAGACCGAGGCTGATATTGATGCGTTGCGGAAGGCGTTGAAGGAGTCGAAAGGGCCGGGGAATTTTCGGAATCTGTTTGTCTACTCACCGACCGGCAAGAAGGACGGGATTCAACTGATCCCCGTGAGTGAGGTGGCGGCGAAGGATGAGTTCAACTCGATCAAGAATCAGACGCGGGATGATGTGTTAGCGAGCTTGCGTATTCCGCCGCAGTTGACGGGGATTGTGCCGCAAAACGCGGGTGGGTTCGGGTCGATTCGGGAGGCTGCGCAGATTTATGCAGCTAATGAGCTGGAGCCCATTCAGGCGAGGATGACGCAGTTGAATAATTGGATAGGCGAGGAGGTAATCAAGTTTGAAAAATATGAAATAGGAATAGGAATCTGATTTAGCTCGCGGACTAAAACGGCTGCGGCTGCGAGGCCGCAACCGTATCCAGACTCAAGCTAAGGCTTTTGTCATCCCTTCATAGTGACTTTTATCTAGACGCTCAATCTCCTTGAAAATATCTCTAACAATATATTCCGATTCTGACGCTATGTTGTCTGCGGTGCTGTCGTCGAATTCAATTATTTGATTGTGAGAATATTTATTGATGAATCGATAGATTCTTTCACATGTGACTTCATCTGTAATGGCTTGATCCATTAGTCCTCTAAAGTTCCCGCGCCCGTGGGGATATTTGAATGTAAGAAAGGCTTCTAATAGTTTTCGTGACATGTTGGCAACGGCAAATGCTGTTTCGAGCGCAAGGGTTTCTTGGTCAACATATTGCTTGAGTGTTGAGTAAAGGAAGTGGTACTCGGAGTTGAAGCCGGTCAAGCTTTTGGGCGCGTTATTGATTGTGGACGTTCTCAAGGCAGTTGGGGACGCCTCAATATTATAGAATCGAGCGCGTATAATCGGGTTCTTGTTTTCATCCTTTTTGTCATTTTTCCCCGCTAGCCAGTCACGTACTAGTTTGAAATAGTTAAAGCTGTGAGTAAGGATGAAGAGCTGCTGCGCAGTTTGACAGTGATTCCTGAGGAAGGAATGAGCATTGAACAGATTGTTAGAGTCGAAGCTAGAGACCGGATCGTCAAAAACCACGACAGATTTTGATAGGTCTCTTTCATTTTCCGATAGCTTTGTCAGGAAGTATATAAGCCCGATAGCGTTTTTTTCGCCTTCGCTCAGATTTTTTGCAGGAGTGTTTTCTGGCGCTCTCAGTATTTGATAACCCTTGCGAACTTTGTCGAATTTCAATGAGAATTGATTTCTGCCTAGGAACTTGTGAAGTGATTTATTAAACTCTTCTGCGCCGATGCTTTCGTTGTTAAGCTTCTTCTCAAGCTCAACTATCTCATCGGATATATCATTGACTGTCTTTTGCAGGTCGATCACAGGTTGTTTATGTGACTCATGTAGCTGTTGGTTTTTTATAAAGTCACAGTCGTTCAGTTCTTCGGTTAGGAAGTGAAGCTCTAATGATGACTTGGCGCTGCTTATTTGATTTTGAAAGTTAATTGCTTTCTCGTTATGTAGCGAAACTATTTTTTCAATTTGCTCGCATACCTCTTCATGGTCATGAAAGAGAGAGGGCGGAAGCTCAATCGCAGTACCTGTATCTATAAATGGGTTGTCAATTTTTTCATCAAGCGCGACCTTCCAGTTTTTGAGTCGTTCATTGATAGTGTCGGTTATGTGATCCAGCTCTTTCTCTTGTTTCGGAAGATTTGCGTAATATTCCTCGTAAAGATCCACCTGGGGAACGTGAGGGGCTTTATAAAGAACTAGAGTGTCGATTAGCGCATGCGCGCCTTCTAGCTTGTTCTTGAAGGTTTTGAATGCTTCGCTAAAGTGCTTGTTAAGAGTCTCTAAGCGTTCCGAAGATAGATCGTTTTCACAGAATTCACACTTAGCTAACCCTTCATGTATTTGAAGTCCCTGTTCTACCCATTTTTGGATAGGTGGGTTTTCAAGTAAGTGAGTTATCTTGGTTGATGTGACAGTTTCTTTAAATAAAGAGTTCAACTGATTGGCAAGTTGCGAGTAGGTGTCGTGTTTGATTCTGTTGAGGGAGTGTGTTATGGCGGGTTTGAATTTCGGGGATGTTGCTTTCTGGTTTGTTTCAAATGCATCGGGGGATAAGAGATAAGTGCCAATCTTTAGATCTTATAAGTGGGTGCTTATTTTTGTCTGTACCTTTACGCGGTTGTAACTTACGAAGTAGTTGTCGGAGCTGTCGAGTATTTGGAATCTGCTTTTAATGCTTTTTGCTATTGCGCTTAGTATGTTTTGATTGGTTTCTAGTAGATTGCTCTGCGCGTCTGACATTTCTTTAAGTTCTTTTTCTTTTTCTTTCAGGTTGTCCTGTTTTTCTTTAAGTTGTTTCTTTTCTTCAATTTTGTCCTGTGATATCAGCAGGATGCTTTTGACGATGCTGTCCCAGTTGATGTTTTCTTTTATGAAATTTGAGTTGAATACGCAAAGATCAATAGGTCTGGATGCTAAATTGCGATTGTTTATAATGCCTGAGGCTGTATTTATGGTCAGTATTCCTTCTGGGAAATCCTCTATGATTTGTCCTTTCGCTATGCATTCAAATATCTTCGAGAGTGTTGACTTCCCACTACCATTCCAACCATAGATTAGGTTGTACTGGGTAAAGTCTTCAAGGGTGGCTGGTTTCGCATAGCTACCAAATATTCCAAAGTTTTCAAGTTTTGCTATTGACGTAATCATTGGACATCCCTTTCTTTTGTGGTTGTGTGATGTTGGCTACGTTCGGCTTTAGTTGAAGCGATTCAGCAAAATATGTTCTTCAGCTTTCGCTTTAGATAATCCTCACCTATACGTTATAGCACTTCTGTCGCTACCCCCTCTGATCAATTGTTATCTATTCGATATGTGCAGTCGCTTGTATTAGTAATGCAGCGCCAGTGTCGAGATTGTGCGCTTATTTGGTGCGCGCATCGAAAGCGTGCTCGCAATGCTGACTTGGCGCGCGCCGTCGTCCCCCCACCTCGCCTGCGGGCTAAATGGGTCTTTTTTTCCGCAATCCTGCACCTGGCCGAGCGCCCTCACGGCCGGGCGCTGTAGTAGTGGCGTCGAAGGTCAAAAAGCCTGCGGATCCCTGCGAAGGGTGGGTGTCTGACAGGGCGGACCTGGCGAAGCGGAAGGCAGGTAGGTAAACCTTTCGATGCGGCTTTTTTCAGGAACGCCGTCGGAAAAAAGTAATGTGGTAATTCGAATATCGAGGCACCGGCAAAAGCCCCGTATTCATTGGCTTTGCTGGCTTACTTCGGAAAGTAATTTTGAGTAATGAAAAAGGTAATGTGGCTGTAAGTGGTTGATTTATATGGGATGCACAAAAACAAATATTACTTTTTTAAAAGGTAATTACCTTACTTCTACATTACTCAAAAATTACTTCATGCTGATCCTTTGCAGCCCAGTAAAAACAAGGCTTTCAGCCAGATTGACCGCTCGGCTTACCAAAATTACCTTTTTCCGATGCCTTTCCCGAAAAAGGAACATTGCCTATCAGGTGGTACAGCCGATTGCCTCGCCACTCACTCAAGCAGATGACGAAGAGACACTCGTGCGCAGTCGTTTTGCCCGCGACAAAAACGTTTGTGGGAAGTGCTTTGGATTGGAGCGACAGGCGTGTACCGACGATGCGAGAGGTATGTCGCTTGTCCCGCCTGGGAAGAAAAAGAAATGGGGTGGTACGAAAATGGTACGCGCGATTCTTGATGATGCTGGAGGCTACGGATTTAGCGGCCTACAGGATTAGCCGTGCCAATCCATCATCGGGGCGACGGAGAAGCGGCGGGAGAGTGTGACGGGTTGTAGGGACATGTGAGGAATCTGGATCAAGAAGGCGAAGGCGCAAGAGTTTATCAGGTCTGCGAACAGGCAAAGGCTTGCGAGGCGCTGTTTGTGGTTTGAACTGGGCTCCGACGCGCTCGGCCTGATGGGAGGAAGTGTATTTCTGCCTGTTTTCTGTCCTTCAGTATGCGTTTAAACGATTGCGCAGGCGCTTGTTTAAATCTGACTGGTGAAAGTTATCCGAAGCCTACCTTGTCTTGCGCCTCCCCCTACACCTAAGACAGAATCCGCCGGCTTGTGCGTCTAGCCTGCGGGTTTTATCGTCTCCGGGTCACTGAAAACAGTGATCGGGTTTGGTAGCCCGTTCCGTCAGAAGCACAAGACTACTGTCTTGCGATGACGTTTCTCGTCTTCGTTTTATGGTGGTCATGCGCGGGGCGTCTTCGGATGCGCCGGGGTTCCTGACGACCGGTCTACCAACCTGCGTATGGCCTCCACCCTTCGTTTGGTAGCGAGAGTGATGGCTCCTTTTCGTTAATCCGTCAGGAGTTACACCATGTTCAAACCAACACCCAACCCGCCAGAAACCGACCCCGCATCCCCCTACGAATCCGCCAATTCCAAAAAACTCCACGAAGCCGCCGAGCGCGCGCTTGATCACTATCTCCTTCCCGCCAGCCTAATCAGGGCCAGCACCGATGCGCCCGAACGCATGTACCTCGCCAATCCCAAGTACGACATGGAATCCCTGTTGGCCAATGCCTGCGAAACCCTGGGTTCTGCCTCCGAAATGCTCAACAACTTTGCCGCGACGCTGGATAACTCGCGCCGCAAATCTGCGCTAGGCATTGCGCAGGTGGTGATGTTGGCGGAGTTGGCGGTGAATCAGGCGTTGGATAAGGTTGAAATCAAGCCGTAAACCCGTGTCCCTCTGTGGCATGCGGCACGCCGTTGCTGCAGAGGGGCGGGGTTCTGCATTGACATTTTCATCGTCTTTTCACGCCGATAGCGATGTGCCACAAATCATGATGGCAATGCGTCATCACGCCGCGCAAAAAGTTCAACGATTATACAAAAATATAAAGTTGTACAAGTTTTCGCAAAATTAATAGCATCCCTCCACACACCTTTGCTGAAACGATAAATCCAGCGTGCAGATGCTCTGTTTGCGACGTGAAAGGTTTGTCTGTCGGTGCTCGCGTCGGGTTGTTTTCGACGCTTCAACAGCATTGGCATTTGCATTTCCGGGACAGCTGGAGCGTCCCGTATTACGCCCTGGATGACGACCCCCGAATGTCTGGACGGTGACTGTGGTTACCGGAGATCAATTTTTTTATGCCTGGCGTTTCACGTCAGGACGTTTGAGGCTGAATATGGCAGTAGCATCGAATTTCCTCGGTGACATCAAAGTTTCCCGCAAGCTGGGAACCGGCTTCGGCATTCTTCTGCTGGCCGTTTTGGCGGTTGCCTTCATTGGCTATAACAGCAACAGCGTGCTGGTTGATCGCTTGAGTACGACGCGTCTGATCGGCACGTTGAATGACGCTACGCAAAATATGCGTCTGTCCGAGAAACAGTACGAAGCCGCCGCTGACGCAGCCTTCGCCGAGTCCTATAACGCGCAGTTGAATGTCTTGCAGGGCCTTGTGGGCAAGGCACTGGATACCTTGACCCGCGCTGAAAACCAGCAAGCCTTGAAGGCTTTGCAAACCACGATTGTTGCCTACGACCAGAAGGTCAAACGGCTGATCGCTGCCGATCAGTCGACCACCGATGCGCTGAAACCGCTGACGGCGCTGTCGGACAAGTACGCGCAAACTTTTGCCAGCATGCTTGAAGGCACCACGACCAGTGCACTGGCGTCTGCCGATGGCGAACGCGTTCGGGAGCTGCGCACGGTGGCCGATTTGCGCAATGGCATGACCACGTTTCGCCTGATGTTGCGTCGTTACATCGCGGTGCCCAACGACGTGAACAAAAAACTGCTGATGGAAACCATCGATACCTTCTTGAGTGATATCAGCAAGGCGCGCACCAGCCTGCCGACGGCGCTGTCGAGCCAACTGGAAGAAGCCCACGCCGGCATGCGCCGTTATCGCGAAGTACTGGTGGAAGTGGCCGGACTGTTTGAGCAGAAGCAGAACATGCGCGAGCAGGTCGACCAGGAAAGCAAGGCGATGGACAAGATCATGAGTGGCCTGATGGACACCCAGCAGCGCCTTGCGCATGAGGATCAGCATTCGGCTTTTATTCAGATGGCGGTATTGACTGCGTTGGCGCTGGTGATCGGGCTGTTGGCTTCGGTGGTCATCTCGCGCCAGATCACTGCGCCGCTAGCGCTGACGGTTGATCTGGCACGACGGATTGCCAAAGGCGACCTGACGGTCCAGGCCAGGTCTGCGCGCAAAGATGAGTTGGGCGATCTGCAAAATGCGATGCAGGAGATGGCGCAGAACCTGAACACGCTGGTGCAAGGTATCGGCAATGGCGTCACGCAGATTTCCACCTCTGCGGAAAAGCTCTCGGCCATGAGCGAGCAGACCAGCGCAGGTGTACGTCAGCAAAAAAGTGAAGTGGATCAAGTTGCCACGGCGATGCACGAAATGGCTTCGACGGTGCAGGAAGTTGCGCGTAACACCACCGATGCCTCCGCTGCCGCGACCCTCGCCGATCAGCAGGCGCGCCACGGCAGCACGGTGGTCAAGCAGGCGACGGTGCAGATCAGCGAACTTGCCATGGCCATTGAAGAGTTGGGCGGTGCGATGAATGTGCTGACTCAGGACAGCGAGCAGATCGGCAAAGTCATCGATGTGATCAAAGCCGTCGCCGAGCAGACCAATCTGCTCGCGTTGAACGCTGCTATCGAAGCCGCGCGGGCGGGTGAGCAGGGTCGTGGTTTTGCTGTGGTGGCAGACGAAGTGCGCTCGCTGGCGCAGCGCACGCAGGACTCGACCAAGGAAATCGAAGCGCTGATCGTCACCCTGCAACAAGGCACGCAAGCGGCCGCGACGCTGATGACCTCAAGCCGCGAGCGCACCCTCGATACGGTGGTACTGGCGCAGAAAGCCGAATTGGCGATTACCGAGATCAATCAGTCCATCGGTACGATCCAGGAGATGAGTCTGCAGATATCGGCCGCCGCCGAGCAGCAAAGTGCCGTGGCCGACGAAATCAACCGCAGCATTGTCAGTGTGCGTGATGTGGCTGACCAGTCGGCTGTCGCCAGCGAAGAAAGTGCGGCGGCGACGATCGAATTGGCGTCCCTGGGGCAGGACCTGCAGCGAATGACCGCGCATTTCCGCACCTGATCTTTTCAACTTGGCGCACGCGGTGCCTTCAACTATTCAGGCGCCGCGGGGGCTGAAGTTATTGCGTTGTTTGCAGATAACTAAGGCCAGCAGCTGTTTTATTTATCGCCATGGAAGGTTGCACCCCGTCATCAGGTGGTTCATGACCGACTTTCCAAAATCATTCGCGTCTCCCGGAGGCTGCCAGGGCTGTAGGAACAAAGGCGTGCCGGAGATGGATTTCGCCTTCGCTTTCCAGCCCATTGTGGACCTGCGCGATCAAACGACGTTTGCCCATGAAGCGTTGGTTCGCGGCGTGAACGGCGAAGGCGCCTTGTCTGTCCTGGAAAAGGTGGACGATCAGAACCGTTATCGATTCGATCAACTGTGTCGAGTGCGGGCGATTTCCACGGCGGCTGACTTGGGTATGACGCAGTACCTGTCGATCAACTTTCTGCCGAATGCCGTTTACCGGCCGGAGATGTGTATTCGCAGCACGCTGGAAGCGGCGCGCACGTACGGCTTTCCGCTGGAGCGGCTGATCTTCGAGGCTGTGGAAGGCGAGCACGTCGAAAGCAACAAACACTTGATGAATATCTTGCGTGAGTATCGTGAGTTTGGTTTCAAGACGGCCATCGACGACTTTGGCGCAGGCTATTCCGGCCTTAACTTGTTGGCGGATTTTCAACCGGACCTGATCAAGCTGGATATGGCGCTGATCCGCAATATTCACCGTGACCGCGTACGCCAGACGATCGTGCGCAACGTGGTGAACATGTGCAGAGAGCTGGGCGTGGAAGTGATCGCTGAGGGCATAGAAAGTGCCGAGGAAAGAGACTTTCTCGCCGATTGCGGCATTTACCTGATGCAAGGCTACTGGTTCGCCAGGCCCTCGTTCAAATCGTTGGCGCAGATCTCGACGAGTGCGTGGCTGGGGAGATCATCCAATCCGCGCTCTTATGCAAAACATTGACAGCCACCAACACTGGCTGCCGTGAGTGCCATGCGCCTGAATGCCGGTTGTTCTGCGGTCACGGGGTGCGTCGGGTTTCCAGCAACGTAAATAGGCCCATGCCTGCGAGCATCGCCAATACGAAAACGATTGCCTGCCAGTGGCCCGTCAACAGGATGGTCACCGCCGGGCCGGGGCAGATGCCGGCTATCCCCAAACCGACGCCGAACAGCAGGCCGGCCAGGAATGCATTCAGTTTGAGCACGTTCAGATTCCCGACACCGCGTGCATTGAGCGAACCGTTCCCTCAACGCGCGCGGTGGCCGGGTTCAGTGGCTTATTGCGGCACCGCTATCCACTCACTCAACGTCTGCTGATACTTGCCAGTGACCTTGCTCAAATGCAGCCACTGATCGACATACACTTTCCAACTCATGTCATCACGCGGCAGCAAGTAAGCCTTCTCCCCGTACTGCATGTACTTATGCGGATTCACTGCGCACAACCCCGGTTTGAGTTTCTGCTGATACAGCGCTTCCGAGGCGTCGGTGATCATCACGTCGGCTTTGTTGTCGAGCAGTTGCTGGAAGATCGTCACGTTGTCGTGCAGGGCCAGCTGTGCCTTGGGCAGGAAGGCGTGGACGAAGGCTTCGTTGGTGCCGCCGGCAGGTTCCACCAGGCGCACGTTGGGCTGGTTGATCTGGTCGATGGTCTGGTATTTGGACTGGTCGGCGCAGCGCACCAGCGGGATTTTGCCGTCAGTGTCGAGGGTGTTGCTGAAGTAGGCTTTTTTCTGCCGTTCCAGTGTGACCGAGATGCCGCCCATGCCGATGTCGCATTTGCCGGCCTGCATGTCGGGCATCAGGGTTTTCCAGGTGGTCTGCACCCATTGCACCTTGACGCCGAGGCTGTCGGCCAGGGAGCGGGCCATGCTGATGTCGATGCCTTCGAAGTCGCCATCGTTGCGCTTGAAGGTATAGGGCTTGTAGTCGCCGGTGGTGCAGACGCGCAACTGGCCTTGTTGCTGAATGCTGTCGAGGTGGGACGTGGCGGGATCGGCGTGAGCGCCAGTCGCCAGGGTCAGCAGGCCGCCGAGGATCATCGTGCTTTTTAGTGTTGTCATTGAGATCGGGCTTCTGAAAGGGAAGGTGGCCCAGTGTAGTGAAAGCCTTCCACGGGTGTCATCCCGGGTCCGGACTCAATGTGCCCAGCCACGCCACCAGCGCCACGATCAACAGGGCAAGGGCCAGCTCCATCACCACACTGCGCCGCAGCGCGTTCGCGGCGATGAGGTGCTGGCCGTCGCGCAGCGATTGTTGCAGTGACGGTCCAAGATGAAAGCGGTTCAACGCAGCCAGCACCAGCATCACGGCAAACGCCAGCACCTTGATCGTAAGCAACTGCCCGTAGGTCCCGAACAGCACTCCGTCGAGCCTTGGGCCGACGATGAAGAGATAATTCATCACGCCGGTGACCGACACCGTCAGCACGATCAATGCGCCCACCCATTCGAAGCGTTTCACTGCATCGGCGAGCAGGCGAAAGCGTGTGTCACCGATCCGCCCGCTCGCCATCAACACCAGCGCCAGCAAGGCACCCAACCACGCTCCCGCCGCAAGCAAGTGCAAGATGTCGCTGAGAAAGTGCCAGAACCGCAGCCATCCTTCGTCCATCGCTCCGTGCCCGCTCCATGCCAGCGAAGCGAGGGCAATGGCGCCTGCCAACGACGCTGGCCACAGACTCGGCCGGATCACTACGATGGCCAGCGCTGTCATCCGCAGCGCCCACGCCAGGCCAACGTCCGTTTCCAGCAGCATCATCTGCAGGTGCGGCCACAACGCCGCGAGCTGGGTTTCGCCACTCATGGCGCGGGTCATCAGCACCAGCCCGGCCACTGACAGTAACGCGCCTGTCACTGCCATGCCCCGCAACAACGGACGGAACCGCAGCAGCGCGTTGAAGCTGTACAAGCCAAACAACGCCAGCCCGAACAACAGCAGCAAATCCACATACAAGGCGAACCGCAGGATGATATTGAGCAGGTCCGCCATTGTTCACTTCACTTTGAACGTGACGTTACCGGTGATCGGGTGCGTGTCGGCGGACACCGCGCGCCACTGCACCTGATAGGTGCCGGCAGGCAGCGGGGCGAGCGGGGTGATCAGCATGGTTTTCGGATCGCTGCTGGCGCTGACCTTGGCTTTCATCGGCATCGGCGAGTGAGCCATGCCACCCATTTCGGTCATTACCAGTTTGGCCCCGGAGAACTGCGTGACCAGGCTCTCGGAAAAGTGCAGCTCGATCCTGCCCGGCGCGGCGCCTTCCGCGCCTTCGGCTGGCGTCGACGAGAGCAGTTTCGGATGGGCCTGGGCGAGGGTGCTCAGGAGCAATCCGCTGGCGAATATCAGGGGCAGGGTCAATGTGCGCATGCAAGGTCTCCGGTTTGTTTTTGTAGAAGAATTCAGAACCACAGCCTGACGCCGAGGACGAGGCGTGCCTCACTGCGGTCCTCGTCTTCTTCGCGGGCATAGTCGGCGGTGTTGCCGTAAGTGCGATTCCACGTCACGCCGATATAAGGCGCGAATTCGCGGCGGATTTCATAGCGCAACCGCAGGCCCGCCTCGGTATTGGACAACCCTGAGCCGATGCCCCGCTGCGGATCGTTTTTGCCATAGATATTCAGTTCTGCGGTCGGCTGCAGGATCAGTCGATTGGTCAGCAGGATGTCGTAGTCGCCCTCCAGCCGTACCGCACTCTGGCCGCCCTCGCCAAGGAAAGCCGTGGCTTCGGCCTCGAAGTTGTACAGCGCCATGCCCTGCACGCCGAACGCGGCCCAGGTTTGCGGTGCGCCGGGTTTGAAGTCCTGACGCACGCCGCTGACCACGTCCCACCACGGTGAAATGGCGTGGCCCCACAGCGCTTGAATTTCCGCGTCTTCAGTCTTGCCGTTGTTGCGCTCGCCTTCAGAGCGCAGCCACAGCCGATCGGTATCCCCACCGATCCAGCCGGACAGGTCCCAGGCCAAAGCGCTGCCGTCATCGGCGTTCTGCCATTCGAGTTTGTCGGCAAGAAAGTAACTGTTGACGACGCTGTCATGCACCTGATGACCGCCGGGGCTGATAAACACCGCAGCGCGGTCGGCGTCGGTCACGGGCGCAATCGGCGTGCGGCTTTCGCTGGGCGCGGCGGGCTGCATCATGCCGTCGTCCATGCTTTGCATTGCCGAATGATCCATCTCGGGCATCTGGCTGTGGTCCATGCCGTGCATGGCGTCGGCGGCCATGGCGGAGGTGCCGGCTAGCAGCAGCGGAAACACGCTGAGTCGAGTCATGATGGACCTCTTCATTCTTCCACCCGCACTTCGCGGAACATGCCCGTTTCCATGTGATAAAGCAGATGACAGTGATAGGCCCAGCGGCCGAGGGCGTCGGCGGTGACGCGATAGCTGCGGCGGCTGCCGGGCGGCATGTCGATGGTGTGTTTGCGCACCTGAAAGTTGCCGTTTTCGTCTTCCAGATCGCTCCACATCCCGTGCAGGTGGATCGGGTGGGTCATCATGGTGTCGTTTACCAGCACCAGGCGGATGCGCTCGCCGTATTTCAGACGTAGAGGCTCGGCATCGGAGAACTTGATGCCGTTGAACGACCAGGCGAATTTCTCCATGTGGCCGGTCAGGTGCAGTTCTATCGTGCGGCCCGGATCGCGGCCGTCCGGGTCCTCGAAGGTGCTGCGCAGGTCGGCGTAGGTCAGCACTCGGCGGCCGTTGTTGCGCAGGCCGAGGCCTGGGTCGTCGAGCTTTGGCGCGGTGATCATGGCCTGCATGTCCACCAGCGGATTGTTGTTTTCACTGTCGGGATGGGCTTGCATCGGGCCCATGCTGGAGTGATCCATGGCGCTCATGTCCATGCTGCCGTGATCCATGCCGCCCATGCCCATGTCGTCCATGCTCACCAACGGACGCGGATCCAGCGCCGGCACTGCTGCCGACATGCCGGCGCGTGTGGCGAGAGTGCCACGGGCGTAGCCGGTGCGATCCATTGCCTGAGCGAAGAGGGTGTACGCCTCGGTTTCAGGTTCGACGATCACGTCATAGGTCTCGGCCACGGCAATGCGCAGTTCATCGACGCTGACCGGTTTGACGTGCAGGCCATCGGCAGCCACCACAGTCATTTTCAATCCCGGAATACGCACATCGAAATAGGTCATGGCCGAGCCGTTGATCAGGCGCAGGCGCAGTTTTTCGCCGGGACGGAACAGCCAGGTGAAGTTGTCATCGGGGGCCTGGCCGTTGATCAAGAAGGTGTACGTGGCGCCACTGACGTCGGCGATGTCGGTGGGGTTCATGTTCATTTGCGCCCACATCGTGCGATCGGCAACCGTGGCGCCCCAGCCTTTTTCACTGACGTCGTTGATAAAGTCGCCAACGGTGCGTTTGTGAAAGTTGTAGTAGTCGGACTGTTTTTTCAGGGTCTTCATCAGGCTGGCCGGGTCTTCGTCGGTCCAGTCGCTGAGCATCACCACGTAGTCGCGATCGTACTGGAACGGTTCCGGCTCTTTGGCCTCAATGACCAGCGGCCCGTAGACGCCGGCCTGTTCCTGTAAGCCGGAATGGCTGTGATACCAGTAGGTGCCGTGTTGCCGAACCTTGAACTGGTAAACGTACACGCCGCCCGGTTCGATGCCATGGAAACTCAGACCCGGTACGCCGTCCATGTTCGCCGGCAGCAGAATGCCGTGCCAGTGAATCGAGGTGTCTGCCGCGAGCCGGTTACGCACGCGCAGCGTCACGGTATCGCCTTCGCGCCAGCGCAACAGCGGGCCGGGCAGGCTGCCGTTGATGGTCATCGCTGTGCGTGCCGAACCCGTGAAATTGACCGGAGTTTCGCCGATGAACAACTCGAATTCGTTGCCGCTCAGTTCGTTCACGGGCGCGGCGCCGTTCAGTGCCCAGACCGGTGTCCGCCAGAGCCCGAGGCCACCGAGCAAGCTACCGGCGGCCAGGCCTTTGACAAAAGTGCGTCTTGTGAGAATGGAAGGCATGCGCTGGAAATCCCCGTCTGGCTCATGACAGAGAGACTAGCCAGCCCCGGCTTTCAGTTGGCTGAGGCAAACATTACAGTTTTGTCAGTTAACCCGGGCGGCTTACAGGTTCAACCCTTGCTGCACCACCTGCAGCAGATTGTTTTCCGTCAGCGCGATCGCATCCAGCTCCTGGCCGGTCTCGATAGTCTGCAACCACCAATGGCTTTCGCCATGCTCGTCAACCGTGCGCAGCAACGACTGATCGCGCCCCGGCACCTTGATCTCGACACGTCCGCAACCGTCCTCGGTGAACCGCGCAATCGGATCGAAAATCAGACTGTGATTGTTCGCTTCGATCACCAACTGGTCGATGGCGTAGTCGTGGCTTTCGCCGTCCGGCGAACTTTCGCAAACGTGCGTAGGATTGCGCCGAATCTTCAGTCCTACTTCGGTGACTGGTTGCAGCCAGCCCTCAATGCGGTGGTACAAGTCGTACACCTGAGCAGGCCAGCAATCGATTTCCAGCGCCGCATCAGCCTGGGTATGCCGTGTCTGCTTGAGTCTGGCGGCGAGTTCGTCTGCTTTACTCATGTCGGTTCCCTTGTTGGATGTCTGCCTGTTCAGCGTAGACCTTTGCACGGCGCAGGGCCTTGCCTTGCGTCATGCGCTTGCAATACAAGCGTGTCGAAATCAGCACTGGCCAGGTCTGGCCAACAACGAAAACCACGGACGCAGGCGTCCCAAGGAACGGGTTAATGAAAAAGCTGTTTACAATTCTGGCGCTGATCGCGCTGACGGCCGGTAGCATCGGCCTGAGTTCGGCGCGTCAGCCGGCGTCGAACAAAGCGCAGGCGGAATCGGTGGCGGGGGTGTTCGACTACTACCTGCTGGCGCTTTCCTGGTCGCCGACTTTTTGTCTGACGCACAAGGACGACGCGCAGTGCACCGGCAACGGTTACGGTTTTGTCCTGCACGGTTTGTGGCCGCAATACGCCAAGGGCGGCTGGCCAGAATCCTGCCCGCCGCTGACCAGGCTATCGGCGGCAGAAACCAGCAAGGGCCTGACGATGTACCCGACGAAAAAACTTCTTGATCACGAATGGTCCAAGCACGGTACCTGCAGCGGTCTTGGCGCGGAGGGCTATCTGGACAAGTCCGATCAGGCCCTCGGCGCGGTGAAGATTCCGCAGGCGTTACAGCCGTTCGGCTCGACGTCGTACTACTTCGAAGCGCAGGAGATTGTCGATCTGTTTCGCAAGGCCAATCCGGGTATTCCCGAGGACGGAATTGCGGTGGTTTGCAGCGGCCCGCAGCTGTCGGAAGTGCGGGTGTGCATGGACAGGGATTTGCAGTTCGGCGCGTGTGGCAAAGGGGTGAAGACGCAGTGTCGGGCGGGGGAGATTCGGGTGCCGACGGTACGGTGAGCATCCGTAACGGCCCAGGAAAAGAGGCGCTCGCATGAGCGCCTTTTTTTTGCCTGAAGATTTGAAGGGGAGGGCAAATTCGCGCATGCTGCGCGCCTCAAAGGATCTGCACGACACATTGCAAGGAGCTGTTCATGAGCGGAAAACCCGCTGCCCGCGTCACCGACCCCACCGCCTGCCCGTTGCCGGGACACGGCACCAACCCGATCGTCAGCGGCTCGCCGAATGTCAATTTTGATGGACTGGCGGCTGCGCGCATGACCGACAAGTCCGCTTGCGGCAGTGCGATCAGCGGCGCTGTATCTGGCACCGTG
>NZ_JH635999.1:2337907-2340178 GCF_000257605.1 Pseudomonas sp. R62 | reverse complement strand
CGCTGTATCTGGCACCGTGTTCATCAATGGCTTGAACGCGGCGACGCTGGACAGCACCGGTGGCCACGGCAATGTCGTCATCGGCGGTTCAGGCACGGTGATCATTGGCGACACCGTAGTCGCGGCGCCTTTCAGTGGTCTGCTGCCGATGCCGGTGCACTTCACCGACAAGTTGAAACTGGTCAACGATGTAACTGGCGAACCGATGCCCAACCATCCCTATATGATCCAGCGCGCCGACGGGCGCATGGAGCATGGCGTGTCTGATGCCGACGGGTTTACTCACGAAGTCAGTTCGCACCTGCCTGAAACCATCAAGCTGTTTCTGGAGGAGTGAGGCAATGGCTGCGGAGACGGTAACGTGCGCGAAGGGCAACACTTACAAGCTGCACAAGGAGCATACGCTGACCGACAAGAAGGATGTCAGCGCCAAGCCTGTGCCGGTGGAAAGTACCAAGGCGATCGTGCTTTTTATTGGTGGGGCCGGGGATAAGGAGAGTTATTACTTCTCTGGGCCGTATCGAAATATACAACGGGCGTGGCTGGACTTTAATAAGCGTGCTGAGTCGTTACAAGATGAGGGGAAATACAAGTCGGAGTGGCTGGGCTACAACGAGGTCAGAGGCAAGTCAGATATTCAGCGACATGTTTTGAGTCTGATACCGTACAAAAGCTGCCCTATCTACATTATTGGACATAGTCTTGGGGGGTGGAATGGGGCGCACCTTACGAGAATAATGTCGGAGTGGGGGTACAGAGTGCCTATGCTGATTACTTTGGACCCTGTCGGTGAAGGCGCATTGGTGTGGGTAGGCTCGGATATCTATCGTGAGCGTCCCGAGCCCATTGCGGAGGATTGGATAAACGTCAGAGCGATGCCTACTCAAAGAGATCCTTCAGATGGTGTAGCGGATTTTGGCGAAAAATGGCTCATATCTTGCGGTCCTTCCCTTAATGCTAACGTAGATACCAATCATGCAGACGCTAAAGGTCTATTTGTCGCACCTATCTCTGGAGCTAAATCCGCAAGCGATTTGTTGTTCGAATCAGTCATGAGGGAGTTTTCGTGATGTGCAGATTTTTGCTTTGCGCATTGTTAGCCGTTTGTTCCGGCTGTGCGAAAGACCATGCGAAGCCTCCAGCAAATTTGAATTATGTGTCGGTCGAAAGAGAAAGTTTTCGGTTGTACGCTATCCGATATCAATCGGACGTTGATGTTCTGGATCTTTTTAATCGTGGAGAGGGAGTCGGTATGGCGTCAGGGACGCTTGAGTGTGCCTTGGCGGATGACCATGATTTCTCGGTTGATAAAGCAATGCAATTTTCTGCCGTAGGTTTGATTGATTCAGACGTGAGCAAGAGAGAGAAAGAGAAATCTTCCTATCTCACCAGCGCGTTTCTGGTTGAAACCTCCAGCGACCGTAGTTCACAACGTCACCTGTCAAAAACGGAGCTAAATAACCTCCTATACAATAAAACCCAAATCCCCTGCAAAGTCGTCATCACCGCCTTTGGCTACAAAACCTACTACTCAAACACCATGAACATCCCCACCGCCGACCTGCTCCGCGAAATCAACAAACCCGAATAAACAACCCCGGGGGGATTCAGGCAAATCCCCCCGCATCCACCCCCAATTCCCCACGCAAAAACTCCACCAGCCCCCGCTGCAACCCGCTCAACACTCCCTCACGACTAACCAGCGCCAGTTCCGTCGGCGCCAACTCCGGCAGATCCGTACACACCTCATGCTCTGGCAATAGCGCCGAAACCGGCAAAACCGAAATCCCTAACCCAGACGCTACCGCCGCTTGAATCCCGGTCAGGCTATGGCTGCCGAACGCCACTCGCCATGGTCGCTGCGCCACATCGAGCAAGCGAATCGCCCGTTGTCGGTACAGGCAGCCCTGCGGAAACAGCGCCAGCGGCAGCACACCGCTGGAGGTGTCGAATTCGGTGCCTTTGACCCAGACCAGTCGTTCCGGCCAGGTGGCCCATGCCGGGCCGCTGTCGGGTTCGCGTTTGATCAGGGCAATGTCGATGTCGCCGGCGTCGAGGCGTTGGCGCAGGTCGAGGCTCATGCCGCTGATGGTTTCCAGGCGCACTTGCGGATGGTTGCGGGTGAAGCCGGCGAGGATCAGTGCCATGCGCCGGGCGTCGAAGTCTTCCGGCATGCCGATGCGCAGCACTTCCAGGTCGACGTCACTGGCCAGCGCTTGCGTGGCTTCGGCGGACAGCGCCAGCAACCGGCGCGCATAGTGGATCAGCAGT
>NZ_JH635999.1:2324656-2337786 GCF_000257605.1 Pseudomonas sp. R62 | reverse complement strand
CGGCTGCGCGGGTGAAGCTGCCTTCGTCGACCACGCAGACAAAGGTTTTCAGCAGTTCCAGATCCAGCATGGCGGCGTTCCTGATAGTTGATTTGCGAATGACAATCGGGTGTTTATTTAATTTCACACTATCACCGCACGCTCATAAGCTGAAGTCCTCACTCTGGAGGAATCGACCGATGACCTTGAACAACACGCCACGCCCGCAATGGCTGACCTTCGATTGCTACGGCACGCTGCTTCAGTGGGATGAAGGGCTGAAAGCCGTGGTCGAGAAAATGCTCAGCGACAAGGGCGAGCACGCAGTCGACGCCACTAAGTTGATCGAAGTCTACGACCGTCACGAGCACCGTCTCGAACAAACGCCGCCGCACCGTTCCTTTCGCGAACTGAGCACCCTCGGCCTGCAACTGGCGCTGGCAGAATTGGGCTTGCCGAGCCAGCCCGAGGACAGTCAACGCCTGGCGGCGGCCATCCCGAACATGCCGCCATTTGTCGAAGTGATCGACACCCTCGCGCAGCTCAAAGCCATGGGCTTCAAGCTATGCATTGTCTCCAACACCGACGACGACATCATTGCCGGCAACGTTGCGCAGCTCGGCGGCCATATCGACCGGGTGATCACCGCGCAACAGGCCGGTGCCTACAAGCCGGCGCCGCGCCTGTTCGACTACGCTCATGAGCAATTGGGCGTGACCCGGGATGAAGTGGTGCACATCTGCGCCAGCCCGACGCTCGATCACACGGCGGCGCGGGACATGGGTTTTCGTTGCGTGTGGATCGATCGCGGCACGGGTCGTCAGTTGTTGCCGG
The DNA here is from genome assembly GCF_000257605.1 of Pseudomonas sp. R62. Taxonomy (NCBI): domain Bacteria; kingdom Pseudomonadati; phylum Pseudomonadota; class Gammaproteobacteria; order Pseudomonadales; family Pseudomonadaceae; genus Pseudomonas; species Pseudomonas sp. R62. The sequence goes on along the minus strand of NZ_JH635999.1, from coordinate 2,336,973 downwards.
ACTATCGCCCCGACGCGATCCTGTCCAGCCTCGATCAAGTGCTGCCGCTGTTCAAATCCCTCGGCTGGACCTAAGGAGAATTGCCATGGCTCATATCTTGAGCGGCACTGGCAAAGCCAGACCCAGCGCAACGCTGCACCTGGACACCGAGGCGATCATCACCGCCCGCAACGAACTTGCTGCGTGCTTTCAACTGGCCGCATTGCATGGTCTGGAGGAGGGCATCTGCAATCACTTTTCGGCGATGCTGCCGGGGCATGATGATCTGTTTCTGGTCAATCCATACGGCTACGCTTTTTCGGAAGTGACCGCGCAAAATCTGCTGGTCTGTGACTTCGCCGGCAATGTGGTCGCTGGCGATGGCGAGCCCGAAGCGACCGCGTTCTACATCCACGCGCGCCTGCACAAACAACTGCCACGAGTAAAAGTCGCGTTCCACACGCACATGCCCCACGCCACCGCGTTGTGCCTGTTGCAAGGCCCGCCGCTGCTGTGGCTGGGGCAGACTGCGCTGAAGTTTTACGGGCGCACAGCGGTGGACGAGGATTACAACGGCCTCGCACTGGACGCATCCGAAGGCGACCGCATCGCCAGCGTTATGGGCGATGCCGACATTCTCTTTCTGAAAAACCACGGGGTGATTGTCGCCGCGCCGACCATCGCCGAAGCCTGGGACGATCTGTATTACCTGGAACGCGCCGCGCAGGTGCAACTGCTGGCGATGGCCACTCAGCGCGAATTGAAACCGGTGCCTCATGCGATTGCGCAGCACGCCTATGAACAGATGCGTGAAGGCGATGCGCAAAGTGCCCGCGCACACCTGACCAGCGCGATGCGACGCCTGGCCCTGCACAACTGATTAACCGTAAAGAAGCAATCGTAAATAAATCGACGAAAAGCGATCATCCAAACTCGCGACGCGCCGATAACTGGGCGGGAGGCGGGCGTTTGCCCGGTACATCCCGGTGGGCTACGCTCACACATACAAGGGTTTCGGGCTCGCGCCCCTGTCGTACCTGCCCAGGACATGCTTTTGCCAATCCCCATTCACGATCCGCATCAGGCCCCCGGCACGCTCAAACGGTTGCCGCTTCGCAAAGCGGCGGTGCTGTTTATCGTTGCGGTGAGCCTGTGCCTGTGCGGTCTGCTGTACCTGCAATTGGAGCAGTCGCGGCGTCAGGATCTGGCGGTGGCGAAGATGGCCTCGGGCAACCTGACCCGGGCCATGGCGCAGCAGGCCGAAGACACTGTGCGTGCAGCGGATCTGGTGATGACCAGCCTGGTCGACTGGATTCAGGACGATGGTTACGGGGCGGCGCAGCGCCCTCGGTTGCAGCGGATCTTTGCCCGCCGCGCGCAGCAACTGGATCAGCTGCATGGCATCTTTCTCTTCGATCGCGAAGGGCAGTGGATCATCACCTCGTTCGCTGATCTGCCTCGTGGCAACGGCGTGGCCGATCGCGACTATTTCAAGTTCCATCAGCAGAATGCGTCGACCGTTGCGCACATCGGCCCGGCGATTCGCAGCCGCGAAAACGGCGAATGGATCATCCCGATTTCCAGACGCGTGAATGACCAGCTCGGCAATTTTCAGGGCGTGCTGATGGCCGGCATCCGCATGTCCTACTTCGATCAGTTCTTCAAAAGCTTCAGCCTCGATGACAGCGGCATCATGTTTCTGGCGCTGACCGACGGCACCTTGCTGGCGCGACGGCCCTTTGATGAGTCGTTGATCAATACCTCGGTGGCCCACGGCGAGATCTATCAAACCTTGCTGCCGAACGCTAACGCGGGCACGGCGATGCTCAACTCCGTGGTCGACGGCGTGACCCGCTTGTATGGCTATCGACAGCTCGCCTCGTATCCGCTGGTGGTCTCTGCCGCGACGTCGCAAGACACGATTCTGCAGGGCTGGTATGACCGCGCGTTTCAGTCCAGCGTGATTGTCGCGCTGGTGATTCTCGGGGTTGGCCTGTTCGGCTGGGTGTTCATTCATCAAGTGCGCGACGGCGAACGTATCGAGAAAAACCTGCGCAAGGCGCAACGGGCGCTGGAGCAGATTGCCACCCACGACAGCCTGACCGGGTTGGCCAATCGGCGCTTGTTCGAGCGCTCGCTGGACATTGAATTTGCCCGGGGCGCACGTCAGGTCAGTCCGGTCAGCCTGATCATGCTCGATATCGATTTCTTCAAGCGTTACAACGATGCTTACGGCCATGTCGCCGGCGATCAATGCCTGGCGCAGGTGGCGCAAGTGGTGAAGGCCTGCTGCCAGCGCAAGTCGGATCTGGCGGTGCGTTACGGCGGCGAAGAATTTGCCGTGCTGCTGCCGGACACCGACATCAACGGCGCGCTGGCGATAGCCGGGCAGATTCGCCGTAGCGTGATCGACAAGCACATCATCCACAGCGGCTCGCCGACCGGTTATCTCACCGTGAGCCTGGGCTGTTATGCGTTTATTCCGCACGGCAACGACAGCCCGCAGGTGTTTATCCAGCGCGCGGACGCGGCGTTGTATCAGGCGAAAAATGCCGGGCGCAATCGCGCGGCGGTGTTTGCAGCTGAAGAGGGTTTCGCCGAGCTGATGCGTTCGGATCGCTGATTCTTTCAATCAACAGAAATCAGAAGTGGGAGCGAGCCTGCTCGCGAATCGGTGTGTCAGCTTGCATCAAGGTTGGCTGACAGACCGCTTTCGCGAGCAGGCTCGCTCCCACATTGGTCCGTGATGGACTCAGTACTATCTGGGATGGCTCTTGTTCGTTCAGCCGCCCGTGCCACCGCCCGCACCACCCGTGCCGCCGCCGGCCGAGCCGGTGCCACCGCCCGCGCCGGAACCCGAACCGCTGGCGCCGCCATTGGTGCCCGTACCGGTGCCCATTCCCGAGCCAGTACCGGTGCCGGTGCCGTTATTGGTTCCGCCAGAACCGCTGCCACCCGATGGCGAGCCCGGGGTGTTGTCTGGCGGCATGGTCGAGCTGCTGGCGCCGCCGGACTTGGTGCCCGTCGCATCGGTGCTGTCATTGGCCGCGAAGCTGGCGGCGGACGCCGTGGCGAGCAGGCCGGCCAACAATAACGAAGTGAATTTGCGCGTCATCATGGTACGTCTCCTGATAAAGGGGATTACCTGATGTTGGTCTTGCGCACTGAAACCTTGGTGCCCGTCGAGTGACGAGCGGTCAGTCGCCGCGCCAAGTGGCCTACCTTTCTTCTGCAATATTGGCTATTTGCCGAAGCACCCCCGGGGACTAACGTAGCCACACATTCAATCGCTACCCCGGAGCCCACCATGCAACCTCGTGCCGATTTCTACACCGCTTCCCCTGATGCCATGAAAGCGATGATGGCGCTGGAAAATGCCGTCTCGAAACTGTCGCTGGAAAAGAGCCTGCTCGAACTGGTCAAGCTGCGCTCTTCACAGATCAACGGCTGCGCATTCTGCATCGACATGCACACCGCCGACGCGATCAAGGACGGCGAAACCCCGCGCCGCCTGTTCGCCGTGACGGCATGGCGGGAAGCGCCGTTCTTCAGCGAGCGTGAACGCGCCGCGCTGCTGTGGACCGAGTCGCTGACACAACTGAGCCTGACCCACGCGCCGGACGAAGACTATGAAGTCGTCGCTGCGCAGTTTTCGCCGAAGGAACTGGTTGACCTGACGGTGGCGATCAACACCATCAACGGCTGGAATCGCCTGGCGGTGGGCTTCCGCAAACTGCCGCAGGCTTAAGCTGCCCACAATCCCCTGTAGGAGCTGCCGAAGGCTGCGATCTTTTGATCTTGGCTTTTTTATAAGCAAAGGCAAAAGATCGCAGCCTTCGGCAGCTCCTACAGAGGTATCTTCAGTGTGCTTGCGCACCCGGGGCTGTCGGTGGTTGCACCTTGCGCATCAAGAACACCATCACAGCGTGCATTGCTTTGTATTAATACGAAGCATTACTATTCACGCCCCTTTCTCACCACGCCGCCCATCCCCCATGCGCTCCCGCAGATCCGGCTTTTTCGAGCATTACGAAGAGTTGATCGGCACCTGGACTCGGCGCCTGCGCAATCGCGCGCAGGCCGAGGATCTGGCGCACGACACCTTTGTGCGGGTGCTCGAGGCAGATTCGGCGGCGGTGCAGCAGCCCCGCGCGTATCTGCATCAGACCGCGCGCAATATCGCGGTCGATGGTTATCGGCGGGAGGACCGGCGGGGCGTCATGGAGTCGGAGGCGGTCGAGGACAGTGCGTCGTCGGCGGGCGATCCGGAGCATTACATGCACGCGATCCAGTTGGCCGATTCCATCGAACGCGCGCTCACCGAGCTGCCGCTCAACTGCCGCAAGATCTTTGTCTGGCAGAAGATCGAAGGCCTGACTCAGGCAGAAATCGCCGAACGCCTGGGGCTGTCCAAGAACATGGTCGAAAAGTATATGATCCGCACCCTGCGCCATCTGCGTGAGCGGCTGGATGGCTTGCAATCATGAGCGTTCGCACCTTTTCATTCTCAGCCGGACAGGACATTCCATGATGGAAACGGGTGATTGCGCCTGTGGGCAAACGGCGGTGCGTGACGAAGCGGCGGCCTGGTTCGTGCGTCTGCAGGAGCCGAATGTCAGCGTCGAGCAACAGCAGCGCTTCGAGGCCTGGCTGAACGAGCATCCGCAACACCGCGAAGAATTCCAGTTGCTGCAAGGCTTGTGGACGGCGGCTGATCTGCTGCCGACGTCGCGTCTTCAGGCGCTTGCGCAAACTCCCCGCCGCGAACGCCGGCCGATGCTGCGTTATGCCGTCGCCGCGAGTGTTCTGGCCGTGGCGCTGGGACTTGGCCTGTTCAGTGGTTTGAATCATCCGGGCGCTTACCGCGCCGAATTCGCCACGGCGCCGGGCGAGCGCAAGCATGTGGCGTTGCCGGACGGTTCGCTGATCGATCTGAACAGTCGCAGCCGCTTGCAGGTGCGTTATGAGAAGGATCGACGGCTGATCGAATTGAGCGCGGGCGAGGCGATGTTCAGTGTTGAACACGACGCCTCGCGTCCGTTTATTGTCGAAGCCGGCAGCGGCAGGGTCACGGTCACCGGTACGCGTTTCGATGTGCGCCGCGATGCCACGCAGACCCGCGTGGCGGTGGAGCAGGGCACGGTGAAGGTGCAGGGAAGTGCTGCCCCGGACAACCAATTCATCAACCTCACCGCAGGCCTCGGCACGGCGGTCGATGCCCAGGGCAAGGTCCTGCCGGCCTACGCGGTCAACCCGGCGGAACTGACCGCATGGCGCAACGGCAAACTGGTGTTCAACAACGCCAGCCTCGGCGAAGTAGCGGCGGAAGTATCGCGCTATCGCGACAAACCGCTGACCGTATCCCAGCCGAATGTCGCCAGCCTGCGCCTGACCAGCGTGTTCAAATCCGACGACACCGACGCCTTGCTCAAAGCCTTGCCGAGCATCCTGCCGGTGACGGTGCGCACCCTCGCCGATGGCAGTCAGGAAATAATTTCCAGATAGCATTCAGGTTTTTTCCCCGTTCATCGTCTTCCTGTTCAACTGCAACTGGTTTGCATTAACAGCCGCACACTCTTGCGATCCACAGGACTGCGTACGACGTGAACATCACCACAACCCACAATAAAAAAACCCCTTGGTTGCCATTGGCTCTCGCGCTGGCGGTCAGCGCCGCGATGCCGTTGGCGTTTGCCGCTGAAGCCATTCATATCCGCGCGCAACCGCTGGGCCAGGCCTTGAGCGAACTGGGCCAGCAAACCTCGCTGCAGGTGTTTTTCAGCCCTGAGCTGGTGGCCGGCAAACAGGCGCCAGCGGTCGACGGCGACCTTTCACCAGAGCAGGCTTTGCGTCAGCTGTTGCAGGGCAGCGGTCTCGATTATCAGATCAACGAAGGCTCGGTGACGCTCGCTCCAGCCGCCACCTCCGCAGCCAGCAACGGCCCGCTGGAGCTCGGCGTGACCGACATCAAAGTGGTCGGCGACTGGCTCGGTGACGCGGACGCTGCGGTGGTGCAGAACCACCCCGGCGCACGCACGGTGATTCGCCGCGAAGCGATGGTCGAGCAGGGCGCGATGAACGTCAGCGACGTGCTCAAACGCGTGCCTGGCGTGCAGGTGCAGGACTCCAATGGCACCGGCGGCAGTGATATTTCCCTCAACGTCGGGGTGCGCGGTCTGACTTCGCGCCTGTCGCCACGCTCGACCGTGCTGATCGACGGCGTACCTGCCGCGTTTGCTCCGTACGGCCAGCCGCAACTGTCGATGGCGCCGATTTCCTCGGGCAATCTCGACAGCATCGACGTCGTGCGTGGCGCCGGTTCCGTGCGTTACGGGCCGCAGAACGTCGGCGGCGTGATTAACTTCGTGACCCGCGCGATCCCGGAGAAAACCACCGGCGAAATCGGCACAACGCTGGAGACCACTCAGTACGGCGGCTGGAAACACATCGACACCGCATTTCTTGGCGGCACCGCCGACAACGGCATGGGCGTCGCGCTGCTGTACTCCGGCGTCAACGGCCACGGCTATCGCGAGCGCAACAACGGCAACGACATCGACGACGTGCTGCTCAAGACGCACTGGGCGCCTACCAATCAGGACGATTTCAGTCTCAATTTCCACTACTACGACGCCAGCGCCGACATGCCCGGCGGCCTGACCCAGCGTCAGTACGACGACAAACCGTACGAATCGGTGCGTGATTACGACCAGTTCACAGGCCGGCGCAAGGACGTGTCGTTCAAGTGGATCCGCCAGATCGACGAGCGCACCCAGGCAGAAATTCTCACCTATTACACCGACAGCTTTCGCGGCAGCACCATCGCCGCGCGCGATCAGCGCACCCTCAGCTCGTACCCGCGTTCCTACTACACCCTCGGCATCGAGCCGCGCGTGTCGCGGGTGTTCGATGTCGGTCCGACCACGCAGGAAGTCAGCGTCGGTTATCGCTATCTGAAAGAGGCCATGCACGAAGAGTCGAGTCGTCTGGCGCTGGTCAACAATCAGCCGGTGGTCACGCCGACTTCCGACGGCCATGTGTTCCAGGATCGCACCGGTGGCACCGAGGCCAATTCGGTGTATGTCGACAACAAGATCGACGTCGGCAACTGGACCATCACCCCGGGCATTCGCTTCGAACACATCAGCACCGATTGGCATGATCGCGCTGTCCTCGACACCGCTGGCCGGCCGGTCCCGGAGAAAAACCGCAGCATCGAAAGCAACGAACCGCTGCCGGCGCTGAGCGTGATGTATCACCTGTCCGATGCCTGGAAGTTGTTCGCCAATTACGAAACCTCATTCGGCAGCCTGCAGTATTTCCAGCTCGGCCAGGGCGGTTCGGGTGACAGCACCGCCAACGGTCTGGAGCCGGAAAAGGCCAAGACCTACGAGATCGGCACGCGCTATAACGATGATGTCTGGGGCGGCGAGGTGACGCTGTTCTACATCGACTTCGATGACGAACTGCAATACATCAGCAACGACGTCGGCTGGACCAATCTCGGCGCGACCAAGCACCAGGGCATCGAAGCCTCGGCGCACTACGACATGGCCGCCCTCGATCCGCGCCTCGATGGTTTGACCGCCAACGCCGGTTTCACCTACACCCGCGCCACCTATGAAGGCGAGATCCCCGGCTTCAAGGGCCGCGATCTGCCGTTCTATTCGCGGCAGGTGGCCACGGTCGGTTTGCGTTACGAGGTCAACCGCTGGACGTACAACATCGATGGCTTCGCCCAATCGAAACAGCGTTCGCCGGGCACCGGTGTGAATGCGGATGGCAGCTTCAATGGCAACTACATCACTGAAGGCACGGCGGATGGGCAGTACGGCGACATCCCGGGTTACGTGACCTGGAACGTGCGCGGCGGCTATGACTTTGGTCCGCAGGTGTCGAACCTCAAGCTCGGTGCCGGGGTGAAGAACGTCTTCGACAAGCAGTACTTCACCCGCTCCAGCGACAACAACTCGGGGATGTATGTCGGCGCACCGCGCACGTTCTTCGTGCAGGCCAGCGTCGGTTTCTAAGGCGCTGTTGTGGCTGAACCGGTTTCACACGGCTCAGCCACAACAGGCCTGAAGCTATTGAGGAATCAGAAAGTCGATGGTCGGTCCGGGATTCCCAGCCAGGTCTGCGCCTTTGAGGCAGACGTTCTGCTGGCCATTGGCAACGGAAACATGGAACACGCCCGTGGAGGGCGGTACGCGCTGGAATCCCTGCCCGTCATTGCAGTTGACGCTCCCGGGCTGCCCGGACTTGTATTGAAATTGAAAGGGATCCAGATCCGGTGAGACCGAAAAAACCCTGACATCGTAGTCATCGTCACCCACCCATTCGATTTTATAGGCCGGCGCCAACGGCGCTGGTGCTTCCAGCAACCACCGCCAATAGATGCTGGGGGTTTTTCCATCCGATTGTTTTGGCACGTCCGTAGGCCGCTGTTGGCCAATCAGGCAGAGAAAATATAGCCCCGCACCTTCTTTGAGTTCATGGCTCAACTGATTCTCGGAACCAGGGCGAGCGGTTTGTACCTGGCTATACCCAGCAAGCGACTGGCATTCGTCCAGCGTGCGCGTATAGCGATAGCGGTAGTAGGGAGCGCTCAATGTGAAGGTTTGCAGCCAATGCCATGGCACGACTTGTCCGTGCTCGTCACGCTCGACTCTGATGTAATCGCTGTTTTGCGATGATGTTGGAAAAGACCATGCCGCTCCCAGCGGGCAGTCACCCGGACGGGGGTCGAAACGTCCCTTGGTGAAGCAAGCATCCAGACCTTCGGTTGTGGAGGCGTAGTTGGTGGCAGTTCGCTTGTTGACCTGCCCGGCAATGACTTCGCAGGGGGCGCCCTTGTCACATCGATTACGGTCACTTCCGCGCGTGGTAGTGCCCAACACACCCACGACTTCATTGGTATAACGCGCAAGCAATGGTGAGCCGGATAATCCACTGACAACATCGAGGCAACGGTTGCTCGATTGTCCTACCCATCGCCAAGGGCCTTCGATGACCGCTGCCGAATGTTCCTGTTTGCATGCCATTCGCTGAATGAAGCCGTTCACGGGCGCGCCGGTGATCAAAATATTTTCTTCAGGGGGCAAGGGGGCATGCGCCAGTTTCAGAGGCTCGATACCGTCGCTGATCAACTGTTCCAGAGAGGTAGCAAGTTCAACGATAGAGATGTCTTGGCCACGTAGCGTGCTCCAACCAATCCGGCCTACCGCATATGAGCGACTGTGCGGTTGCGTGTCGAAAAAATAATTGAACGTCACCCGACCCTTTGCAGGCTGATTGACGATGACCTCGTTATTGCCTATCTCCGGATGTGTGCAGTGTCCGGAGGTCAGTACATAAGCCGGATTCGACACAGTACCGGGTTCTCGTGTGTCAATGAGTGTACCGGAGCAGGTCATGCCACCTTCAACTTCGACACGGCCAATGGCTTGCCAATGCGCATAACGTCCGTTGGCATTGGCCAGCCGCTCAGCGGGAGCAAAGTTGGCTGCGCCTTCGCCCCAGTCGTATCGATTGACGGAGGCGCATCCCTGGAGAAGAGCGATAAGTGCAACAGCCGATCCAATTCGAATGTTCATGACAGATTTCCATTTCCGCGGGGCTGGAAATCACCATGATTCAAAGGGTCGAAGCCTGTCTAGTGTCAAACCTGACAGGTGTCGCGCTAATCTTCATACTTTCAATGTCTTACCGCCGATGGCCACCGCGACCAACAGCACCGCCATCAGGCCAAAGGCAAAACTCAGGCTGCTGGCATGGGCGACAAAACCGATCACCGCCGGCCCGGCGAGAATCCCGGCATAACCCAGCGTGGTAATCGCCGGCACCGCGATGCTTTCCGGCATCACTGTCTGCTTGCCCACCGCCGTGTACAGCACCGGCACGATGTTCGAGCAACCGGCGCCGACCAGCGCATACCCGAGCAGTGCCGCTTGCCAGCTCGGCGCGAAGGTGGCGAGAAACAACCCCGCCGCCGCCAACAGCCCGCCGAACAGAATGATCCGCGTCGCACCCAGCTTGCGCACGATGCGGTCACCGAGCAGACGGCCGACGGTCATGGTCAGGGCAAACGCTGCGTAACCCAGGCCTGCGTAGGCCGTGTCGATCCCGCGTTCCTGAGCGAGGAACACAGCGCTCCAGTCCAGCGCCGCGCCTTCGGTGAGGAACACGATGAAGCACATGCCGCCGATGAACAGCACGATGCCATGGGGAATGGCGAACGCCGGGCCGGAGCTTTCGCTGCCGTAGGGCAACATGTGCGGCACGCACTTGAGCAAGGCGCCGATCAGCAACACGACGACGACCAGCATTGCTGCCAGCGGTGTCAGCCCGAGGCCGAGCAGGGCGCTGACGCCCGCCGCACCAACAATGCCGCCGAGGCTGAACAAGCCGTGGAACCCCGACATCATGTGCTTGCCGCTGGCGCGCTCGACGATCACTGCTTGCAGGTTCACCGTCGAATCCACCGTGCCGAGGCCGGCGCCGAACATGAACAACGTGGCGATCAGCGCCGGGATCGACGACACCGTCGCCAGCAACGGCAGCGCCGCGCAGATCAGCAAGGTGCCGCCGGTGGCTACGCGTCGGCAACCAAAACGCGTGGCGAGAATCCCCGCCAGCGGCATCGCCAGAATCGAGCCGACGCCCAGGCACAGCAGCAATAACCCCAGCGTGCCCTCATCCAGCCCGGCCCGCGCCTTGGCATACGGCACCAGCGGCGCCCACGCGGCGATGCCGAGGCCGGCAATGAAAAAGGCAACGCGCGTGGACATCTGTTGCAGGCGTCCGGGGACGAAGGTGTCTTGGGGGTTGAGGCTGGTCATATCGATCCTTGGCAAAAAAACAACTGCATCCCGAGTGACATTCTGACGGCGTTGAGGTTCGATCTCAGGCCTTTCGGGGCATAACGGTGAACATCCTACCCTGTGGGAGCGAGCCTGCTCGCGAAAGCGGTGGGTCAAATATGGAATTGTCGACTGACGCACCGCCTTCGCGAGCAGGCTCGCTCCCACACTGGTTTGCGGTTTACAGTCGGATTTTCGCCAGCATGGAATACGGGAACAAGGCATGACGAAGTTCTACGACGCACGCGGCAATATCTACGCTGTGGTCTCGCCCCAAGCCTTGCGCGAAGCCGGAATCGCTTTGCCAGCGAGGGCCGCAGAGTGCGCCGTATCCAGGCAGCAATGGAGCGAGGCCGCCATCGCTTTGTGCTGTCACTGGCCCGAAGGCCAACGCCCGGCCGACAGCAAACCCCACCGCAGCGACGGCCTGCTGATCGGCCCGTTTCAGGCAGCTGCGCCGTTCGATGTACTGATCGTCAACACCGACGGCAGCCTCGCCGAGCGCAGTGGCAACGGTCTGACGATTTTTTCTCAGGCATTGATCGAGCAAGGCTTGCTGCCGGAGCAGGGTGCAGTGTTGCGTGTCCATCATGACAAAGGTGAGCCGGTAACAACCTCGGTGAAACCGGCCCAAGTCGAAGGCGTGCGCGGTTTCTGGCTCGACCTCGGCCAGCCCACATTTGGCCCGGAGGCTGTGGGTTCGCAGACGGTTGAAAACGTTCAGTTCAACAATCGCGACGTCAGCCATGTCCAGCCCCTGGCACAACTCGATCCCACTTGGACCCACAGCCAATTCGTCCGCATCGGCAATCCGCATTGCGTGACGCTGCTAAGCAATCCGGCCATGTTGCCGAGTAACGAGCAGATGCTTGAATCACCGCTGAACGAAAGGCTTACAGCAATCGCCTATGCCATGCCCACCGGTGCCGGCAATCCCTGCCCGGCGGGCGTCAATCTGCAATGGGCCGTGCTGGCGTCGCCGCAGAAAATCGCTGCGCGGGTATTCGAGCGTGGCGAAGGTCCAACCGCGTCATCCGGCACCAGCGCCAGTGCGGTCGCGTGTGCAGCGTGGCGGGTGGGTTGGGTCGAGGCGGGTGAAGTGCGGGTGGTCATGCCGGGCGGCACCGCACCGGTTTTGCTTGAGGTTTCGGGAGGGGAGTTGCTGCGCGTGAGATTGTTTGGCACGGCGCGGTTGGCGGGTTGATTCGACCGACGCTATCGCTGGCAAGCCAGGCTCCCACAGGTTTTGCATGAGGGCCCAATCATGTGCTCAACACAAAACCTGTGGGAGCCTGGCTTGCCAGCGATGAGGCCATCAGCCCCAGTGCAATCTCAACTGAACTCCACCACCGGCATCTGCCGCTTCATCAACACCTTGCCGCCGCGAATCGAATACAGCGGCAGGCCCTGGCTGCGGATCACTTCGTAATCACTGTCTGCCGAGAGAATCAGTAGGTTCGCCGGGCGGCCCTGTTCCAG
>NZ_JH635999.1:2320116-2324352 GCF_000257605.1 Pseudomonas sp. R62 | reverse complement strand
CGGCCCTGTTCCAGTCCGTAGCGCTCGCCCAGGTGCATGGCTTTGGCGCTGTTGTCGGTGACCAGATCCAGCGCGCTTTGCAGGTTGCGATAACCGAGCATGTGGCAGATGTGCAAACCCGCTTCAAGCACGCGCAGGATGTTGCCGTTACCCAGCGGATACCACGGGTCGACGATCGAATCCTGACCGAAACACACGTTCATCCCGGCTTCGAGCAGTTCATTGACGCGGGTCACGCCCCGGCGTTTCGGGAAGTTGTCGAAGCGCCCTTGCAGATGAATGCTTTCGGTCGGGCAGGAAACAAAACTGATCCCGGAATGGCCGAGCAGGCGGAACAGTTTGGCGCAGTAGGCGTTGTCATAAGAGCCCATCGCGGTGGTGTGGCTGGCGGTGACGCGGGCGCCCATGTCGCGGCTGCGCGCTTCTTCGGCAAGCACTTCGAGGAAACGTGAATGCGGATCGTCAGTCTCGTCGCAGTGCACGTCGACCAGGCAGCCGGTGCGCTCGGCCAGGTCCATGAGGAACTTCACCGAGCTGACGCCCTGATCACGGGTGTATTCGAAATGCGGAATGCCGCCGACCACGTCAGCGCCCATGCGGATCGCCTCTTCCATCAGCTCGCGCCCGTTGCGGAACGACTCGATGCCTTCCTGCGGGAACGCGACGATTTGCAGGTCAATCAGGTGACGGCTTTCCTCACGCACTTCGAGCATGGCCTTGAGCGCGGTGAGTTGCGGGTCGGTGACGTCAACGTGGGTGCGCACGTGCTGAATACCGTGGGCGGCCAGGGCCTGAATGGTCTTCTTGGCGCGGGTCTTGGTGTCTTCTTCGGTGATGGTGAACTTGCGCTCGCCCCAGCATTCGATGCCTTCGAACAGCGTGCCGCTCATGTTCCAGCGCGGCTCGCCAGCGGTGAGGGTGGCGTCGAGGTGGATGTGCGGCTCGACGAAGGGCGGCACCACCAGATTGCCGCCGGCATCGAGGTCATCCGGGCCGAGGGTCGGCGCTTCGGTCTGACGGGCGATGCTGCGGATCAGGCCGTCTTCAAGGTGCAACTCGTGCAGGCCTTCCTGGTTGCGCAGGCGGGCGTTGATGATGTGCATCAGGCAAATCCTTTTATAGGTCTTGTAGTGGTGCGCTGACGCGACGGGCGCCGAGCATACCGGTGACGATGACATACGTTAGCGCGGCAGCGGCAATCCCTACCAGCGGTGCGACCCAGGGCGAACTGAACGCAGCGACGGTGCCCACCCCGTAGGCCCCGAGCCCCGGCCAGTTGAACGCCGGCAACCGTGCGTCGGCCAGACGCGGATAGTGCCCGCGCCAGCGGTAGAAGAAGTCAGCCATGATCACCCCGCCAATCGGCGGAATCACCGTGCCGAGCAGAATCAGGTACGGCACCAGCATGTCGTACATGCCCAGCAGGGCAAGCAGGGTGCCGATCACCGCACCACCGAGGGTAACGGTTCTGCGCCGACCGGTACGCAGCAGGTTGCAGCCGGCCACGGCGAAGTTGTAGATGGTGTTGTCCTGCGTACTCCAGATGTTCAGCAAGAGCATGGCCATCGCGGCCATGGCGAAGCCCTGCAACAGCAGCACTTCAACCACATCCGGCTGTTGATAGACGATCGCGCCGTATGCGCCGATCAGCACCATCAGGCCGTTGCCGATGAAAAAACCGATCAGGCTGGCCAGCACTGCCACTTTTGCCGAGCGCGAAAATCGCGTCCAGTTGGTGGCTTGGGTCGCGCCGCTGACGAAGGTGCCGAAGACCAGGGTGATCGCCGTCGACCAGTCCAGCGAACCGCTCGGCACCACGCTGAGCAAGCCTTCGAAGCCGCCGACTTTCACGGTCGCTGCCCACATCGACAGCATCAGCAGCAACATCATCGCTGGCACCGCGATGTACGAGAGAATTTCCAGGCCGCGATAACCGATGTACGCCGTAGCGCAGAAGCCCAGACCGAACAGCACCATCAGGACCAGCACGGTGGTTTCATCGAGATTGAAATACTTGCCGATCACCACCGCCGCCGTCGCCGTGCCCCAGGCGTACCAGCCAATCTGGGTGAAGCCGAGGATCAGGTCGCTGAGCTTGCTGCCAACTTCGCCAAAACAGAAGCGGCCCATCAGCACTGAATTGAGGCCGCTCTTGAAGGCGATGTAACCCAGCCCTGCTGCGTACAGACCGAGCAGCAGGTTGCCGACAATGATCACCGCCATCATCTCGGCGAAACCGAACGCGACCCCCAGCTTGCCGCCGGCAAACATGGTCGCGGTGAAAAACGTGAAGCCCAGTAACACCATCGCCGTCGAGGCCAGGCCTTTGCGCGCGTGCATGGGGACTTCACTGAGCGGGTAATCGTTGCCGGAAGCGTTCTGCGTCATGGGGCAGTCCTTGCTGGAAGGGGAAGACGCAGAAGGGTTGCAGCGGTCGTGCCAAGCGGGGCAAGTGACCGAATGTGGAGACGCGACTGGGGTTTTCAGCGCGAAAGCAGTGCACTGAATGCACCAGGAGCCCAATGTGGGAGCGAGCCGTCGTGGGGCTGTCCTCTCTGATCGTTCCCACGCTCTGCGTGGGAATGCAGCCCAGGACGCTCCGCGTCCCATTCCAAAGCCGAACGCGGAGCGTCCGTTGAGGCATTCCCACGCAGAGCGTGGGAACGATCGGTGTCAGGGAAAATAATGTTGGGTCAGAAGAAGCGCATGAGGGCAGCGGCGATGGCTTTGGCAGGAGATCTTTGTTGCTATTCGCCGCGATAGATGCAGCCGCTGGTGCACGTCTCATGAATGCGGATCGCGCTGAGTTCCGGCAGCAATGGCTTCATCTCGTTCCAGATGAATTTGGCCAGCACTTCGCTGGTCGGGTTTTCCAGGCCGGGAATGTCGTTCAGGTAGTTGTGGTCAAGACGCTCATACAGCGGCTTGAAAATCGCTTTGATCTCGGAGAAATCGCGAATCCAGCCAGTGTGCGGATCGAGGTCGCCGCTCAGGTGCAGCGCGACCTTGAATGAGTGACCGTGCAGGCGGCCGCACTTGTGGCCGTCCGGGACGTGCGGCAGGCGGTGGGCGGATTCGAAAGTAAACTCTTTGAAGATTTCCACGGTATTTTCGGCTCTGTTCAGATGGCGTTCGCCGCAGCGATTCGGGCAGGCGGCGAGTTTATCAGCTTGTCTTTGGCCGTGCTGACTAAAGGGTCAGCAAGCGCTCGGCGAGGCGACCATTGGCCGTCAGTTCGAGAAATTCGTCGCCCAGTCGGCGGCTCTCGTCCATCGCCGTGTGCCAGTATTTCTGCCGGCTCGGCGCATCGCCCATAAAGCGTTTGAAGTCATTTCGATCGGGCAGTTTGCCGTAGGGCAGGCGCGCCAGATATTCCTTCGACGGCGCGACCAGCAGCACATCTTGCAAACGCTGCACCGAAGCGCGGCGCCAGGGCAGAGTCTTGTCGAACCAGCCGGGAATCACCCGATCGGTGAAGTGCGGATAGAGCACGATACCGTCGCCGCTGTAGGGCAGGTCGAGATGGTAGTCGAGCAAACCGCCGTCGCGGAACGTACCCGCGCCGGCGCCGGGCAAGTCGCGTACGCCTTCCATGACCATCGGGATCGATCCGGAAGCGAGCAGGGCCTGGCGCAGGTTGCCGGTGTTGAGGGCAACGAAACGCGAGGGGAAATCGGTCAAGGCATCAAGCGGCGGCGCCAGGCGCGGGTCGTGGATGATCAGCCGTTCGAAGTGCCGCGACAGACGTGCACGACCGCGCAGGTTGTCGGCGATCACTGAGCCCAGCGCCAGACCGAGGCGTCCGCGATGGTCTTCGGCGAGGCGGCCCTGGCTTTTCACCACCATGATGTTCAGTCGGTAACCGGCGTTTTCGAGGATGCTCGCATCGCGGCCGTCGAGCAGATCATTGAGCATGCGCTGCGAGCTCTGGCTGATCTCGGCCATGCTCACGCCTTTGTTGAAATGCTGCTCGGCGTAGAGCTGGCCGAGGCGGCGAATGCCTTCGGCGGCGTCCGGCAGGCAGGCGCTGGCGAAGCGCCAGGAACCCACCGAGGCGCCGATCAGCGAACGCTCGCGCGGCGCACTCGGCAGCCACTCGCCGAACAACGCCAGATCGAGCCCCTGAATCCCCAACGCCTTCGGCCCACCGGCCGCACCGGGCAGGGTGCCGACGTCCGCGGCGTGCAATCCCTGCGCACGAATCCGCGCCATGGCCCGTGGGCCGGCCTTGAGGGT
>NZ_JH635999.1:2309940-2319162 GCF_000257605.1 Pseudomonas sp. R62 | reverse complement strand
GAATCCTGTGGGAGGGCCCGCGACGACGGCGTACAGATCGTTCCCACGCTCCGCGTGGGAATGCAGCCGGGGACGCTCTGCGTCCCATTGGAACGCGGAGCGTCCCTTGAGGCATTCCCACGCGGAGCGTGGGAACGATCGGACTGAGGGGCACAATGATGGCCATTCAGTTTCAGTTAAGTTGATCCCGCTATGGTGCCCACCGTAAGCAACATATAAGAATTCGGAGACACCCATGAAAACCCTGACTGCCCTGACCACTGCCTCGATCCTCGGCCTTGGCGCCAACACTGCGCTGGCGCGCGATCTCGGACCCGACGAAGCGCTTCGTTTGCGCGACGCTGGTACTATCGTTTCCTTCGAGAAGCTCAACGCCATCGCCCTGGAAAAACATCCCGGTTCGGAAATCACCGAAACCGAGCTGGAGGAAGAGTACGGCAAGTTCATTTACCAGATCGAACTGCGCGACCCGAAAGGGCTGAAGTGGGATCTGGAGTTGAACGCGGTCGATGGTGAAGTGCTCAGGGATCATCAGGATACGTAATGAAGCTGAATAGTCGCGCCACCCGCCTGACGGCGCTGGCGCTGGTGTTGTTGTGCAGCACGGCCATGGCTCGCGACCTCGATCAGGACGAGGCGCTGGCCCTGCGTCGCGATGGCGTGATCCTGCCGCTGGAGCAAGTGCTGCAGCAGGCCATGGATCGCTACCCCGGCGCCAAACTGCTGGAAGTCGAGCTGGAAGAAAAACACGACGTGTACATTTACGAAGTCGAATTGCTGACGGTCGAAGGCGTGGCGCGCGAGCTGCACCTGAAGGCCGATACCGGCGAGTTAGTCAAAGACAAGGAAGATTGATCGATGCGTTTGCTTCTGGTGGAAGACCACGTACCGCTGGCCGACGAATTGCTCGCCGGCCTGCAACGCCAAGGCTACGCGGTGGATTGGCTGGCCGATGGTCGTGACGCGGTGTATCAGGGCAGCAGCGAGCCCTATGACCTGATCATCCTCGACCTCGGCCTGCCCGGCGTGCCGGGGCTGGACGTGTTGGCGCAGTGGCGCGCCGCCGGCCTGGCGATTCCGGTGCTGATCCTCACCGCGCGTGATTCCTGGGCCGAGCGCATCGAAGGGCTGAAGGCCGGCGCTGACGATTACCTGACCAAACCGTTCCATCCGGAAGAGCTGTACCTGCGGATTCAGTCACTGTTGCGCCGCTCCAAGGGCCAGGCCAACCAGCCGACTTTGCAAGCCGCCGGCCTGCATCTGGACGAAGGTCGCCAGTGCGTGGTTCGCGACGGCGCCGACATTCAGCTGACCGCCGCTGAATTCCGTCTGCTGCGCTATTTCATGCTGCACCCCGAACAGATCCTCTCGAAAAGCCACCTCGCCGAACACCTCTACGACGGTGAGACCGAGCGTGACTCCAACGTCCTCGAAGTGCACGTCAATCACCTGCGGCGCAAGCTCGGCAAAAGCGTGATCGAAACCCGTCGCGGCCAGGGTTACCTGTTCGGCGGGCAAGCTTCATGAGATCAATCCAGCGCCGTTTGAGCCTGGGTTTGATCAGTGTGATGGTGATCGTCGGTCTGGTACTGGCACAAACCAGCCTGTGGTTGTTCGAAGTCGGTTTGCAGCGCTACCTCGAAGCCGGCCTGCGCAACGACAGCGAAAGCCTGCTGGTGGCGCTGGTGCGCGGCCCGCAAGGTCTGCAATTGGATGAGCGGCATCTCTCGCCGGCCTATCAGCGGCCGTTTTCCGGGCATTACTTTCGCATCGATTTTTCCGACAGCCACTGGCGTTCGCGCTCGCTGTGGGATCAGGAACTGCCGCTGCTGCAACACCCGGGGCTGCACAGCAACCTGCAACTGGGCCCGGGCGGGCAACGCTTGCTGATACTGCGCTCGGACTATCGGCGCCTGGGTCAGTCGATCTCGATCAGCGTCGCCCAGGATTACACGCCGGTCAGCGACAGTTTCCAGCGCATGCGCCAGATCGGCCTCGGTCTGGGGCTGGCGGCATTGCTGTTGATCCTGTTCCTGCAACGCCTGACCGTGCGCCGCGCGCTGAAACCGCTGGAACGCGCGCGCGAGCAGATCGCTCAGTTGCAACAGGGCCAGCGCTCGCAACTCGACGATCAGGTGCCGGTGGAACTGGAGCCGCTGGTGGCGCAGATCAACCACTTGCTCGCCCACACCGAAGACAGCCTCAAGCGCTCGCGCAATGCCTTGGGCAACCTCGGCCACGCGCTGAAAACCCCGTTGGCGGTGCTGCTCAGCCTGGCCTCCAGCGACAAGCTCGATGACCATCCCGAGCTGCGCAGAATTCTCAAGGAGCAATTGGAGCAGGTGCAGCAGCGCCTCAATCGCGAACTCAATCGCGCGCGGTTGTCGGGGGATGCGCTACCCGGCGCGTTGTTCGATTGCGATGCCGAGCTGCCGGGGTTGCTGGCGACCTTGAACATGATTCACGGCGAGCATTTGGCCTTGAGTTACGTTGCACCGCCGGGCTTGCAACTGCCGTGGGACCGCGAGGACTTGCTCGAACTGCTCGGCAACCTGCTCGACAACGCCTGCAAATGGGCCGATGCCGAGGTGCGCTTGAGTGTGATCGAAAGGTCTGACGGCTTTGCCCTGAGCGTGGAAGATGACGGCCCGGGGATTCCCGAGGAGCAGCGGTCTCAGGTGTTCAGCCGTGGCACGCGGCTGGATGAGCAGACCCACGGGCATGGGCTCGGCCTTGGGATCGTGCGGGATATTGTCGATACCTGGGGTGGCTTGCTGGTGCTGGGCGAAAGCGAGTGGGGCGGGTTGAAAGTGGTGATTGAACTGCCTCGGCGGTGAGCCCTTGAAAAGCCCCTCACCCTAACCCTCTCCCAGAGGGAGAGGGGACTGATTGAGTTGTTCTTGAGAGATGCACCCACTTGAAATCCGAGTCGAACTCAGGACTTGAATGGCATGAAGATCGGCTCCCTTTCCCCGTCGCCCCCCTTGGGGGGAGAGGGCTGGGGTGAGGGGGGATTGCAACTGACACCCCGCACTTGTCAAACGCGAAACTGATCCATCAACCGCTGCTGCTGATTCGCCAGGCTGTTAAGCGACTGGCTGACGCGCGCCGATTCATTCGCCTGCCCGGACAGCGATTCGGTCACATCGCGAATCGTCGCCACGTTGTTATTGATCTCCTCAGCCACCGCGCTCTGCTCTTCGGCAGCACTGGCGATTTGCAGGTTCATGTCGCTGATCACGGTAACCGCATCGCCGATCTGCCGCAGCGCGGTGACGGCCTGGCCCACCTGCTCGACACTGCCCTGGGCCTGACGATGGCTGTTGCCCATCGAGCCGACCACTTCCTGCGTGCCGTTCTGCAATTGCTCGATGACCTGGCGGGTTTCTTCCACCGATTCCTGGGTGCGGCGGGCGAGGTTGCGCACCTCATCGGCGACCACGGCAAAACCGCGTCCGGCCTCACCGGCGCGGGCGGCTTCGATGGCGGCGTTGAGTGCCAGGAGGTTGGTCTGCTCGGCGATGGCGCGGATGGTTTCCAGCACCGTGCCGATCTTCTCGCTGTTCGCAGCCAGCCCTTCGACCTGAACCATCGCTGCGCTCATGTCGGCGGCGAGGGTGTCGATGCTTGCGGTGGTGCGGTCGATCACGGTCAGGCCCTGACGGGTGGCGCGGTCGGCGTCTTTGGCAGCTTCGGCGGCCTGGGCGGCACTGCGCGCGACGTCCTGGGCGGTGGCGCTCATTTCGTGGGACGCGGTGGCGACCTGATCGACCTGACGGTATTGCTGCTCCATGCCAGCGCTGGTCTGAGTGGCGATGGCCGAAGACTGGTCAGCGGTGTTGCGCGCGTCCTGCACCGAGCGCTTCACCTCGGCGATGATCGGTTGCAGCTTGTCGAGGAACTTGTTGAACCAACCGGCCAGCTGGCCAAGCTCGTCCTGCTTGTCGTAGGCCAGGCGCCGGGTCAGGTCGCCTTCGCCGCTGGCGATGTCTTCAAGCATGTGCGCCACACCGAGGATCGGCTTGGTCACGCTGCGCGCCATCAGCCACACCAGCAACAGACCGATCAGCGCGGCGAGCAGGCCCAGGCTCAGTTCGATCAGTGTGCCCGAGGTATTGCTCGCATCCAGTTGCTGCTTGAGCGCTTCGGCGCGGCTGACCAGGACTTTCTCCGGCACATCGAGCAACACGCCCCACGCCGGCCCGTCGGGAATCGGCTGGAACGGCGACAGCACTTTCAACTGGCCGTTGCTGTGCAGGCTGCTCACGCCAGTGCTCGCGGCGAGCAGGCGCAGCAACTCGCTGCCGCTGGCCTGATCCACCGCATCCAGACGCTGGCTGAGTTTGCCGGCATCCGGGCTGTAACCGGCGAGCAGGCCGGCGGGGCTGACAATACTGACGGCGGTCTGACCGTCATACAGTTTGCGGCTGGCGTTCTGGCTGATCGCTTGCAGGCTGTTGAGATTGATGTCGACCGACAGCGAGGCGATGACTTTGCCGTTGACCTGCAGCGGGAAGACGATGCTGGTCATCAGCACTTTGTGGCCGTCGATGACATAGAAGTACGGCTCGATCACACACGGTTTGAGCGTGGTGCGCGGGCAGGTGAACCAAGCGTTGGCGGCCTGACCGCTGGGGCCGGTGCTGGTGTCGCTCATGTCGCTTTCCGGTAGCGCCATCGAGGTGACTTTGCCCGGGGTCGGCTGCGACCAGTACAGGGCAAAACGGCCCTTGTCGTTGCTGCCCAGTTCAGCCTGATCGGCGAACAGTTCGTCCTTGCCGTCCAGCGCGTTGGCTTCGAACACCAGCGACAGGCCGAGCAGGTCCGGGTTGGCTTGCAGCGCGGATTTGACCTGACGGGTCATGTCCTCGCGCAGATCGAAGGCATCGAGAAAACGCTTCTCGGCCTGCTCACGCAAAAACAGCACCTGCCGCGAGAAACCGTGGCCGTACTGATAGGCGTCCATGAATTGCTGACGAATGCCGGCGGCCTGCACTTCACCTTGCGACTCGATCCGCGCCTGCGCCGACTCGGTGAGCATCTCCATGCTCGAGGCCTTGACCAGCGCCGAGCTGTGTTCCATGCGATACAGCGAAAGACCGACCAACAGGGTCACGATACCGGCCAGGCAGAGGCCGGCGAGCAGGGTGATTTTCCATTGGATGGAAAGTTGTCTGAGCGACATGGAAAACATCCTTATCCGATAAATATCTGAGACTTTGCACTGTAGCGGCCGCGTTTCGGCTTTCTTTATGTCGTGAACGCAATATGACCGATTGCCGCATGCGGGGCCTGTGGTCCTGTGCTCCTGTGGTCCTGTGGTCCTGTGGTCCAGTGGCGAGGGGATTTATCCCCGTTCGGCTGCGAAGCAGTCGTGACATTTGCGTATAGGGTTATGATCGTACCCACGCGCAGCAAAGGAATGCCTCAACGGACGCTCCGCGTTCGGCTCTGGAAGGGACGCGGAGCGTCCCGGGCTGCATTCCCACGCAGAGCGTGGGAACGATCAATCCCCTAGCCACAGGGCTTTGACAGCGCCGCCACTCTGCGGCACAGTGCGCGCCCTCTAACAAGACCCTCTGTACACATCCGCCGGCCAACCCCGGGCGGACTCATCCTGTCTGGCGGTGTGTTTTCACCCGCAGTGTTTTTTGAGGTAGTGAAATGAATGCAGTCATAGCAGCCGTCGGCGTCATGCTGATCCTCAGCCTGTCGCGCGTGCATGTGGTGATCGCGCTGATCGTCGGGGCGCTGGTCGGTGGCCTGACCGGCGGTCTGGGCATCGACGCAACACTCAAGGCGTTCAACAGCGGCTTGGGCGGCGGCGCGACCGTGGCGTTGTCCTACGCCTTGCTCGGCGCGTTCGCCGTGGCGATTGCCAAATCCGGCCTGGCCCATGCGTTGGCCGACAAGGCCCTGGCCATGGTGGATCGGCAGCATGCAACCGGCGGCGGTAACGTCAAATGGCTGCTGATCGGCCTGCTGTGGGTAGTAGCGATTGCCTCGCAGAACATTCTGCCGATCCACATTGCATTCATCCCGCTGCTGGTGCCGCCACTTCTATATGTACTGACCAAGCTGCAACTCGATCGCCGTCTGATCGCCTGTGTCATGACCTTCGGCCTGATCACCCCGTACATGTTTCTGCCGGTGGGCTTCGGCAACATCTTCCTCAACGAAATCCTGCTGGCCAACGTCGCCCGCAGCGGCGTCGACATCAGCGGCATCAATGTCACCCACGCCATGGGTATTCCGGCGCTGGGCATGGTCTTCGGCCTGGCGATGGCGTTTATCAGCTACCGCAAGAAGCGCGTTTATGACCTGGCCAAAATCGAACAGGTCGAGCAGACGGCGGTGCAATACAACCCGCTGAGCCTGATGATCGCTGGTGTGGCCATTGCTTCGGCATTCGTGGTGCAGTTGCTGCTGGACTCGATGATTATCGGCGCTCTGGTCGGGTTCCTGATTTTCTCGGTGTCGGGCATCGTCAAGTGGCGCGAGACCGATGACCTGTTCACCGAAGGCATGAAAATGATGGCGATGATCGGCTTCATCATGATCGCCGCCTCAGGTTTTGCCGAGGTGATGAAGGCCACCGGGCAGGTGCAGACGCTGGTCGAATCGTCGGCGGCCTGGATCAATCACAGCAAAGGCGTCGGGGCTTTGTTGATGCTGCTGGTGGGCTTGCTGGTAACCATGGGCATCGGCTCGTCGTTCTCCACCGTGCCGATTCTCGCAGCGATTTTCGTGCCGTTGTGCGTGCAACTGGGCTTCAGCCCGATCGCCATTGTCTGCATCGTCGGCACTGCCGGTGCGCTGGGCGATGCCGGTTCACCAGCCTCGGACTCGACCCTCGGCCCGACCTCGGGTCTGAACATCGACGGCCAGCATCACCACATCTGGGACACCGTCGTACCGACCTTCCTGCACTACAACCTGCCGCTGCTGGTGTTTGGCTGGGTCGCGGCGATGGTTCTGTAAGAATCCACAACTGCCCCATGTGGGAGCGAGCCTGCTCGCGAAGGCGTCGTGTCAGTCGACACACAGGTTGCTGAGCCAACGCTTTCGCGAGCAGGCTCGCTCCCACAGGGGGGGCGGCGATGTTTCAAGACTCAACTTTTGCTCCGGCGTGCCGTTAAAGCCTTTAACCACGCCAACAAAATCAAAAGAGTGAGTCCCCCGATGCGCCTGAGTCTCAAGGCTAAAGTCCTGTCCCTTGCCGTTCTGCCGGTGCTGCTCTTTGCGCTGGTCATCAGCGTGACCACGCTGTTCATCCTCCAGGAACAGGCGCGCAAGGAGGTCGAACAGACCCGCGAGCGGCTGCTCAGCGACGCCAAGGCCACCCTGCAAAGTTACGTCGCCGTGGCCATGACCACGATCAAACCGCTGTACGACGCCGCCGCACCGGGCGATGACGCGGCGCGGGCGCAGGCGATCAAATTGCTCTCGGGCATCCGCTACGGCAAGGATGGCTACTTCTTCGGCTACGACTCCGAGACCGTGCGTCTGTTCAAGGCCAACGACCCCGACGGCGTGGGCAAAAGCTTCAAGGACAACCGCGATCCGAACGGCGTCTACGTCAACCTCGGCCTGGTCAAAGTGGCCAAGGACGGCACTCACTATCTGCAATACAGCTCGCCGCTGCCGGGCAACGCCAAGGTGCTGGTGCCGAAACTCGGCTACACCGAATACCTGCCGAAGTGGGACATGGCGGTCGGTACTTCGGTCAACCTCGACGGCATCGAAGCGCAAGTGGCGCAGGTCGAGGCGCAAGTGCAGGAGCGCGTGCAAGGCGTGGTGCTGAGCATTGTCGGCGTTGCGGTGCTGGTGCTGTTGGTGATCGCGGCGGCGGGGATGCTGCTGGCCAACACCATTCTGCGCCCGCTGACCCTGATGAAAGCCAACCTCGACGACATCGCGGCAGGCGAGGGCGACCTGACCCGGCGCCTGAACATCACCAGCCAGGACGAACTCGGCGAACTGGCCGGCTCGTTCAACCGCTTCGTCGACAAGATCCACGGCCTGGTTCGGCAGATCACCGAGATGACCACGCAACTGACCGGGCTGGTTACTCAGGTCTCGGAACAGGCGCAGCGTTCCGATCAGGCGATGGAGCGTCAACGCCACGAAACCGATCAGGTCGCCACGGCGATCAACGAAATGTCCGCCGCCGCCCAGGAAGTGGCGAAGAGCGCGCAAAACGCCGCCGTCGCCGCGCAGCAGACCGACGAAGAAGGCCAGAGCGCCAAGCGCGTGGTGGCGGGCAGCATCAAGCAGATTCATGCATTGGTCGACGACATCCGCAACAGCGGCGTATCGCTGGACAGCTTGCAGCAGGACGTCAGTTCGATTGTCGGCGTGCTTGGGGTGATTCGTTCGATTGCCGAGCAGACCAACCTGCTGGCGCTTAACGCCGCGATCGAAGCGGCACGTGCCGGTGAGGCCGGGCGTGGCTTTGCGGTGGTTGCGGACGAAGTACGCGCACTGGCCAGCCGCACGCAGATCAGCACCCAGGAAATCCAGGGCATGATCGACCGCTTGCAGGCCGGCACGCAGCAGGCGGTCGAAGCGATGCGCCGTTCCAGCGAGGCCGGCGACGGCACTTCGCAGCAAGCCAATCAGGCCGGTGCATCGCTGGACGCCATGGCGCAGTTGATCGCGACGATCAACTCGATGAACGCGCAGATCGCCAGCGCAGCGGAAGAGCAGACGGCCGTGGCCGAAGAGATCAACCGCAGCGTGCATCAGATTGCCGTGGCGGTGGACAGCGTCGCCGATGAAACGCAACTGGGCGCGCAGACGTCACGCAGTCTGGCGGAGCTGGGCCAGCGGTTGGGCAAGCTGGTCGGGCAGTTCCGTATCTGATGGCCTGAAAAGCCCCTCACCCTAGCCCTCTCCCAGAGGGAGAGGGAACCGATTGGGGAATATTGCGGGATTACGCCGACCTGAAAGTCCTGCTTTGAATCCATAATCGACGCGGTTTTTCAGGTCGATGCAGTGGGTGGGACACCTCGGTCGGTTCCCTCTCCCTCAGGGAGAGGGCTAGGGTGAGGGGCTCTTGATCTTCAGGCTCTGTCCCAGTAGGGAATTTCGCCAAAGCACTCGACAAAAAAATCAATCACCGTCCTCACCTTCACCGACAGCCGTCGGCTGCCCGGCCACAGCACGGCGATCTGCTGCGGTTCCAGGCTGTTCGACACCTGATATTCCCCCAGCACCGGG
>NZ_JH635999.1:2304086-2309390 GCF_000257605.1 Pseudomonas sp. R62 | reverse complement strand
GACCTGAAAACGGTGCGGCGCCAGAATGCGTGCCTGCATGCTTGAATCGTGCAGCGCGCCGATGCGAAACAGCAGGTCGGCGCCTTCCTGTAGCGGGTCGACGTAATGGTCGGTTTGCTGGATATCCAGTTGCAGCTTCGGATAACGCGCGCAGAGCTGGCCCAGCCAGGGCGTCAGATGGCGTTGGCCGAACACCACTGGCGCGTTGATGCGCACCAGTCCGGTGGGTTCGCTTTGCTGTTCCTGCAACGCCTGTTCGGCTTCTTCCAATTGCACCAGCAGTAACCGCGCATGGTGCCCGAGCGTGCGCCCGGCTTCGGTCGGGGTGACGGCGCGGGTGTGGCGGTAGAGCAATTGCTGGTTGAGCGCCTGCTCCATCAATTGGATCTGCCGCGAAATGGAGGAGGGCGCGACCCCTTCGCGGCGGGCGACTTCGGAAAAACTGCCGTGGTCGAGGACCGCTACAAATAGCCTTAACGCTTTGAATCCGAGTTCGTTGAGCCCGTGCATGCCTTGTCTCGCTGTGCGTATTGCGCAAAAGTGTTGTCCGGATGCTCCCATTTATCGCACAGCGGCGCCAGCCGATAATCCGCGCCATTGTTTTCGAGCGTGGAAGGTTATGTATGCAGACGTTGGATGAAGGGGTGGTTGCTGCACCGGTGAAAAGATCGGTGTTGCGTCTGCTGTTGCTGCCGCTGGTGATTCTCGCTGGCATGGGCTTGTCGGTGGAGGCCGGTTTGCTCGGGCCGCTGGGTGAGCAGGTCGGGCATTTGTGGGCGACGTTGAGCATCTTCGGTGTGGGTTCGGCGATTCTGTTTTTGCTTTTGCTGTTTGCCGGTCCGCAAAAAGGTCCGGCGCTGACCGAACTGCCGCGCTGGCAGTTGATCGGCGGGTTTCTCGGGCCGATCTACGTGGTGGTGCTGACGCTGGCGACGCCGCATATCGGCATCGCCATGACGATGATTGCGATTTTGTCCGGTCAGGTCGGCAAGAGTGTGCTGATCGACCATTTCGGCT
Organism: Pseudomonas sp. R62; assembly: GCF_000257605.1. Classification (NCBI taxonomy): domain Bacteria; kingdom Pseudomonadati; phylum Pseudomonadota; class Gammaproteobacteria; order Pseudomonadales; family Pseudomonadaceae; genus Pseudomonas; species Pseudomonas sp. R62. The sequence goes on along the minus strand of NZ_JH635999.1, from coordinate 2,308,373 downwards.
GGTTCGGCGCGACGCGCAAGAAGGTCAACGGCGAGCGCTGGCTGGCGTTGGGCTTGATTGTGGTGGCTTTGGTTCTGATTGCGCGGGGGTGAGTGATGGGTCTGGTGATTTTGTTGGCGGTGGTGGTGTTGGCCGGTGCGGTGTTGAGTGTGCAGGCCGCGATCAATGGGCGTCTGGGTGAGACGGTGGGGGTGCTGCGTAGCAGTCTGCTGACCTTTGCGGTGGGCGCGGTGGTGACCGGGTTGTTGATTCTGTTTTTCGAGCCGGCGCAGGCGGTGAGTCTGCTTGAGGTGCCGAAATGGCAGTTGACCGGGGCGCTGTTCGGCGTGGTGTACATGATGGTGATGGTTGGCGCGGTGCCGGTGGTCGGGACGGCTGTGGCGACGGTGGCGGTGATTGTCGGGCAGTTGGGGATGGGGATGTTGATCGACAATTTCGGCTGGTTGGGGAATCCGGCGATCGGCTTGTCTCCGAGTCGGATGTTGGCCATGGTATGTCTGGCGGTGGCTTTGGTGTTTATGTATCGGAGTTCGCGGCAGGCGCAGTGATTTTTGAGTACATATCCGGTGCTGCGGGTGTTGCCCTCCGCTCAGCCTGCCGACGGGCTCTGAGATCAAGATCAAAAGCTATTCGAGCTAACGCTCATTGCTTTGTGCGGCGAACACCTATGGGAGCGAGCCTGCTCGCGAAAGCCATCTTCCGGTCGCTCAATCTCTCATCAATGGCCCAGCCTGCAACACCACCTTCTACACTGTCCCATATGGCTTGCTCGCAAGCCCCAGACAACCACCACGCAAGGAGTCTGTCCCATGTCCGATAAAAAATGCGACTGCCCGGGCTGCAACTGCACCATCAAAGAAGGCGAACATTCCTACGCTGTACACGGTAAACACTATTGCTGCGAGGCTTGCGCTCATCACCATAAGCACGGTGAAGAGTGTGCGATGAAGGGTTGCGGTTGCGCTCATCCGAAATAAGCGCGGCAAAAAAAAGTGGAGCCTAATCAGGTTCCACTTCCATTTTCAGACTGTCGTCGTCCTGTCGTTCAAAGTGCCTGACCGTGCCTTGCAAGGTTCGCCCTTCGACCTTGACCACCACAACCTTGGCTTGGTGGAGGTCTTCCGGTACCGGTGCCTGGACGCACAGGGTGAAGCGGTAAGGGTCGTCCGCAACCGTTTCCAGTGCGACTGCGCAATTCACCGTTTTGGTGATCTGGCCGAAGAAGGTGGTCAGGCCGTAGTCCAGTCGGGCCGGGTGATAAGTGTCGGTCATCGGTCAATTCCCCCTGTCGATTGCCAAGCCTGCGGTGAAGGCGGTGGGGTCAGTTGGTCTGGCGCCAGGTGACGTTTTCCAGGCCGAATTTTTCTGCCATCGGTTTGCTGGTCTTTTGCACTTTCTCGCGGCCGAAGCGCGGGATGCGACCTACGCCCGCGTCGCAGCTTGCCCAATGCCAGGCTTCGGCGTTGTCCATTTTGTCCGAGCGGATAATGAACGACTTGGGGGTGCCATGCAGTGTGTAGTCGATGACGTAAAGTTTTGCGTTGTTCATAAAGCCCGAATTCCTCCCTGTGGTATTAAACGGATCGCGCTGTGCCGGGAAAATTCATTCGGATTGTCCGACGGTAGCTATCGTTGGCGAGGGCGGGGCGTGCTGGTTACCATGGCGGCTTCGCCAATCCCCTGTGAACGCTCGCCATGGCCCTCGCCGCGCCCCCTGATCTGACCGACACCGATGTGCCCGTGCAACCGCTGGCGCGAACCTATCCGCGTGGTTTGTTCATCGAGCCGCACGAGCATGTCTGGGGGCAGTTGCTGTATGCGATGAGCGGGGTGATGTGGGTGGAAACCCCGCACGAAGCGCTGGTGGTGCCGCCGCAGCGGGCGGTGTGGTTGCCGCCGGGAGTGCCGCACGGGATTCGTGTGGTGTCGGATTTGCAGATGCGCAATATCTACCTGCGCCCGGCGCTGGCGGCGACGCTGGATGCGACGGTGCAGGTGATCGAAGTCGGTGGTCTGCTGCGCGAGTTGATTGTCGGGCTGGTGGCGCAGGGCGATGCCGGCGAGGCCGAGTATTACGAGGCACTGGTCGGGCTGGCGTTGCTGGAGTTGCGCCGGGCAAGGCGTTCGCAGTTGAAGATTCCGCTGCCGGATGAGTCCGACCGGCGTCTGATGAATCTGTGTCAGGCCGTGATGGCCGCGCCGTCGCTGGAGATCCCGTTCGAGCAGCATGCGCAGAACGCCGGGGCCAGCGTGCGTACGCTGGCGCGGTTGTTCAAGGACAGCCTCGGCATGGGCTTCGCCGAGTGGCGACGGCAGGTGCAGTTGGCGACGGCGGCGGCAGCGTTGATTCAGGGCGTGGCGGTGAGCGTCATTGCTCGCGAACTGGGTTATTCACCGAGCAGCTTCAGCGACATGTTTCGCCGGGAGCTTGGCGTGGCGCCTTCGCAATTCTCGGCAACTTGAACAGATCCCGGTGGGAGCGAGCCTGCTCGCGAAAGCTTTGCACCAGGCAATGAAGTTTTGACTGGAAGACCGCATTCGCGAGCAGGCTCGCTCCCACACGGTTCTATGGCGGCTGCAGAAGGTTTGTCCGAAATTCAGAAGTCCTTGGCCGATACCGCTCCGCCCGTTTCCCTAGACTCTGCCCATCACTTATCGCGGCGGAGTTCCTCCATGAACTACCTCATTTCTCTGGCCATCGGCCTGGGCGTCGGCCTGCTCTACGGCGCGCTCGACTTCCGTTCTCCCGCACCACCGGCGATCGCGCTGGTCGGTCTGCTCGGCATGTTGGTCGGTGAGCAGTTGTGGCCGCTGGGCCGGCAACTGGTCGCTGGCTGGTTGTCCTGAATTTCCCTTTTTCCTTTCGGTGGATGTGCCCATGAAAGCGTTGCAATTCGATCAGACCGGCGACCTGTCTTCCCTGCGTTTCGTCGACGTTCCGACCCCGGTGCCCGGCGCCGATGAAGTGCTGGTGCAGATCAAGGCTGCCGGCCTCAATCCCAGCGATGTGAAAAACGTCCTTGGGCGTTTTCCTTACACCACACTGCCACGGGTTCCGGGGCGGGATTTTGCCGGGGTGGTGGTCGAGGGGCCGCAAGCACTGATCGGTCAGGAAGTCTGGGGTACCGGGCGCGAGCTGGGCTTCTTCGCCGACGGCGCCCATGCGCAATTCGTCAAATTGCCGGCCAGCGGCGTGGCGCACAAACCGGCGCATTTGAGTTTCGCTCAGGCGGCCAGCCTTGGCGTGCCGTACACCACGGCGTGGGATGCGCTGGAACGCAGCCTGGTCAGCGCCGATACGCGCTTGCTGGTGATCGGCGGCGGGGCAGTGGCAACCGCGGCTTTGGCCCTGGCAAAAGTGCGCGGCGCGCAATTGCTGGCGGCGGCGCGCCGGCCCGAGCAGGTAGCCGATTTGCAGAAGCAGGGCTATCAGACGATTCAACTGGATAAGCCAGAAGACCTCGGTGCGCAGGTCAACGCGGTGTATCGCGGTGGCGCCGATGTCATCTTCGACACCACCGGTTTCTGGCTGCCCGCTTCGGTGGCGGCACTGGCCACCTTCGGCCGCATCGCCATCATCGCCGCGCCGGTCGACGGCCACGTGCAATTGCCGGCGCTGGCGCTGTATCGCAAGGGCGGTTCGGTGGTCGGGATCAACTCGTTGTTGTACGGCGTTGAGGCGTGCGCGGCGATGCTCGAGCAGTTCGGGCGGTTCTTCGATGAGGATCGCTTGCCGCTGCCGCAGGGCTTGGTGCAAGTGCCGCTGGCTGAAGGGCTGGCGCGCTATGAAGAGGTCAATCAGGGCGGTGGCGACAAGATCATTTTGCTGCCCTGACCACAGGGGAAAGGCATAGGATCCGGGATCATTTCCGTAGGATCCCGGCCGCTTCTCTGTGGGCCATGTCCTTTTCGCTCGCAGGCCGGCAAAACAGGGAAAGGTCTGACTTCACCCATTGCAGTGCACCGTTGCACAGTCCCGTCTTTCAATCAGACACAGGGACAGGTGGATGCGCATCGCTGGCAGGCCCGTTGTTTTCACTCTCGAGATAGAAGGCGTTTCCCACGATCTTCAAGTGTTCGGTTTTCGCACCCGGGAAGTGCTCAACCAGACCTACGAACTGGATCTCGAGCTGGTCAGCGAGCGCCCCGATCTGGATCTGGAAGGCTTGCTGCATCGGCCGGCCTTTCTCTGTTTCGGTGCCGACGGTAGCGGCATGCACGGGCTGGTCTATCGGGTCGGCCAGGGTGATTGCGGTGTTCGGCTGAGCCGTTACAAGATCACCTTGG
>NZ_JH635999.1:2298988-2302877 GCF_000257605.1 Pseudomonas sp. R62 | reverse complement strand
GCAATCAGCGGATTTTCCAGAACCTGAGCGTGCCGCAGATCATCGCCAATGTGTTGAGCGATCACGGCATGCAGGCCGATGCCTGGCATTTTCAGCTCAGCGCCGAGTACCCGGCGCGGGTGTATTGCGTGCAATACCAGGAATCCGATCTGCACTTCATCCAGAGGCTGTGCGAAGAGGAGGGCCTGCACTTTCACTTCCGCCACCGCCGTGAGGCGCACCTGTTGGTGTTCGGCGACGATCAAACGGCGTTCCTCAAACACGACGTGACGACGCGCTATGTGCAGGGCAACGGCCTGGTTGCCAATGCGCCGGTTATCGACCAGTTCACTGTGCGCCTGGAGCCACGCTCCAACCTCGTCGAGCGCCGCGACTATCACTTCGAAAAGCCCGCAGTGCAGTTGGACGCCAAGGTCAGTGCAGCGCAAGTTCCGCTGCTGGAAGATTATGAGTTTCCCGGGCAGTTCACCCATCGCGAGCGCGGCAAGCACCTCAGCCAGCGTGCGCTGGAGCGCCATGGTGCCGACTATCGTCTGGCTAACGGGCGCAGCAATCAGGCGCTGATGCGCGGCGGCAGTTTCATGACCATGGCGGAATACTCGCGCGCCGACTGCAACGATTTATGGTTGCTGACCGAGGTCGAGCACATCGGCAAACAGCCGCAAGTGCTCGAGGAAGCGTTCACCGAGCAGGCTGACGCAGATGGTTTCAGTCAGGGCTATCGCAACCATTTCGTCGCGACACCGTGGGACGTGGTGTTTCGCCCGCAGCTCAGGCATGTCAAACCGCGCGTCAGCGGCAGTCAGCTGGCGGTGGTGACCGGCCCGCCCGGCGAAGAAATCTACAGCGATGCCTACGGCCGGGTGAAAGTGCAAATGCTCTGGGATCGCGACGGCCAGCGTGATGAACAGTCAAGTTGCTGGCTGCGCGTGGCCACTGCCTGGGCACATGACCGCTACGGCAGCGTGCAGATTCCTCGCGTCGGTATGGAAGTGCTGGTGGGCTTCACCGATGGCGATCCGGACAAACCGCATGTGCTCGCCTGCCTGCCCAACGCCGAAACCCCGGTGCCACTGGACCTGCCGGCGCAACAGACGCGTAGCATCTGGCGCAGCCAGAGCAGCCCCGGTGGCGGTGGTTACAACGAACTGCGCATCGAGGACCGGCAAGGCGCGGAAGAAATCTCCATCAGGGCGCAGCGCGACTTGGTGCAGCACGTGCTCAATGACTTGCGTGTGCAGATCGACAACCTGCATAGCCAAGTGATTGGCGGCGTCTCCAGCCTTGAGTTGCGCGACGAAGAACATCATCTGACCCATGGCAATCGCCTGACTGAACTCAAGCAGGACGATCATCTGTGGGTGCAGGGCGAGCAGCATGTGCGGGTCGCCAGCCAGCGCGTCAGTGCCGCGCAGCAGCTGCATTTCGGCGCGGGCGAGCAGGTGGTTTTCAACAGCGGCCTGCAGATCACTCTGGCTGCTGGCGGGCATTGGCTGACGGTCGGCGCCGCCGGCATTTTCAGCAGTGTGCCGGTGGTGCAGGGCGGGGCGCCGACGGTGTGTCTGCCAGCGGAACCCTTGCTACCGGGGGCTGCGCCGTTGCTCAAGGCGACGTTCGATGCCGTGCAGCAACGGCATGCGCTGCTGACCACGCGGACCTCGCGTTGCCTGATCTGCGAGGCGGCCCAGGCATGAGCCTTTTGACGGATTGGCCTGAAGGTTTGCCGTGGGCTGAGCAGCAGGCGTTTGTGCTGCTCGACGGTGCGACGATCGCCGATTTGCCGGCGCAACTGCGAAGGCTCGACCCCGCCGCCAACGCTTTTGCGCTCTACGACCAGCCACCGTTTTCGGCCCTGCGTGACGTCTCGCCGCTGCTGGTGGCGCTCGCTGACGCTGACGATCCGGTGGCGCGGTTTTATCGCCAGCACGCCCAACAGGAATGGGGCGTGCTGTTGTTCAGCGCCGCGCCGGCGCATGAAATCGTCGCGCACTTGCGTCAGTTGCTGATCGTCGAGTTGCCGGTCGGCTCGCCGGTGTTGTTGCGGCTGGCGGATGCCGCGGTGGCGCAGGCGCTGTTTGCCAGCGGCGATGCGAGTCTGTTCGGGCCGCTGGGGTGCGTGGTCACGGCGGATGGTGCGCGGCAAGTCTGGCACTGTCAGCGACCTCAGCAAGGGCAGGGTGGGGCGCTGGTGGCGCCGTATCGGTTGAGTGCGGAGCAGGATGCCGCGCTGGATCGGGTGGATCGGCGGCGGGTGTTGCTACAAGTCGATGCGTATTTGCTTGAATATTTTCCCTGGTTTCATACCGGGGAAACCATCGCTGAACGTTGGATGCTTCTGGAACAAATCGAGGCAAAAGCCAGCGCGCTCGGCCTGAGCAGCCAATCGGAATGGCTTTACTTCGCCAACCTTGTCGCCTCTCTCAACGGCGCTGATCCGGATCGGCATCCGCAGATCCAGCACTTGCTACACGAGCCCTCCCTGCAACCGATCGGTGAGCGCTTGACGCTGGCCGTTTCAATGGCCCGCCAATGGGCGTCTGAAAGAGTCCGACCATGAACCATCCCGCCGACCTTGCGGCAGCCGCCGCGTCCAAAGCCCCGATCATCGGCCCCGCCGCCTGCCCCTTGCGCAACACCCACGTGCAACTATTGCCCCTCGCGTACGGCCTTGTCGAAAAACCCTTCGACCCCAGCACCGAAATCACGCTGCCGTACACCCTGACCACGCGCCCCATGGGCATCCGCCGCCTGCGCGACGGTTGGCTGTACATCGTCGACAGTCTCAACGGTGAGCTGTACGAATATCGCGTGCTCGACGGCGTCATCAGCGCATTGCTGCATCGCGGCAAAAGCGTCAGCGAGGATCAGCGCAGCGCCATCGAAGAACGTCCGGCGTTGATCTTCTCGCGCAAAAGCACCCTCTACGTGACCTTCGCCGACGTGCAGTTGAGCGCGGCGAAATGCCGACAGGTGCTGGACAGCGCGGAGGAGCGCGAGCACTTCATGCAGGCGGTCGATCTCGGCCCGGTGCATTGTCTGATCGGCGGCGAGCATCTGCTCACCGTGGCCCAGGCGAAACAGTGGCTGGCGGAAGTCGCCTGCACAGCGAAACCGCTGGCCGAGGCGGACGCCACGCGCATGCCGGCGGTGCAGGTCAGCGATGCGCCGGAGCACGAGCGCGAACCCTATCTGTGGGAAAACCCACGGCGTTTTCGCGAGGCGCATATCGGCGAATTTCTTGGCCGGGTGCGCGGGCCTTATCAGGACGACACGCTGTTTCTGCTGGTCAACGACGACCTCGGGGTGATGCGCGATCTGGCCGATTATCAGGACCTGGTGGTCGGCTGGATCGAGCAGTGGAGCAACACCGACAACAATGAGCGCGACTATCTGTTGGCCAGTTACATCGAGTCGCTGAGCCAGCTCGGCGCTCAGGATTTCGACACCCTGGCCAAGGCCAGCGACGATCCGCGCGCCCAGGCATTGTTCGCTGAGCTGGAGCAATTGCCCGAAGCGGATCGGGAAAATACCCGGCAGGCGCTGCTCGACTATCTGAACAAGGGGGGTGAGATTGTCCCGGCAGATACTCAGTCTCGACCTGAACTGCAGCAACAGCGCGAAAAGGCTTTGGACGAGTCACTGGCGCTGAACCGCTTCGACGGCGTTGCCCCGGATTTCACGGCGCACGCTCGCGTCACCGCCGAGGCGGATCGACGCTTTTACACCCGCGAATATTTCGCTGAAGTGGCCCCGGCCGACTTCGTCGAGCGCCATCTGAGCACACTGGTCGACCTCGGCAAGGATCAGAACCGGCGCATGAAAGACGTGCTCGACGGCCCGCTGCTCAGCGGCAAACGCGGCATCAATGACCTGATCGACCGCCCGGCCA
>NZ_JH635999.1:2293542-2298060 GCF_000257605.1 Pseudomonas sp. R62 | reverse complement strand
AGGCCGCCTCGCGGCGGCGTTGAGCCCGATTGACGAACTGCCGGATCGCTCGGCACGGCTGTACGGCGCCACCCCGGCGAAAGCGGGATTGACGGTGGTGTTTCCGCCGGCGCAGCACGGGGAATTGCGTGGGTTGCTGGAGAATATTCGCGCGGGGGTGGCGGGGGTTTCGAAGGCGAGTCTGGTGCGGACGGAGGGGATGGGATTGTTGGTGGTGTTGGTGCAGGTGGTGAATTTGGTGGGGGCGTATCGAGAGGTAATGAAGCAGACGAGGGACAGGAAGAAACGGGCGGATTTTTTTGCGGCTCTTGCCGCGACAGGCGCGGCGGGTTTTACCGCTGCGCAGGGGCTTGCTGATACAGCTTTGAAGGCTCGCAGCACGAGTCTAGTTGGGAGTTTGCAGCTTGAAGCGTTGCAACAGGTTCGTGTGCAAATGGGTAAGTTGCATGTGGGGTTGGGGATATTCACTTACACCTTCGGCCTAGTGTCATCCGTAAATAGTTTTAAAAATCACAGACGCAATTGGCAGGAAGCTGTTCGTAGCGGAGATCACTCGGCGCAAAGCGGGGCTGCACTTGCCACGATGGGCGCCGGCGGCATGGCGTCCGCCAACTCATACGGTTTAGGTGAAACCCTGTTTGCTGGCTACAAAGTAATTACTGCCCAAAACAATGCGGCGCGGACAGTCGCTTGGGCTGCCGCTGGTACACGTCTTTCTTTAATATTCTTTCGCTTCAATTTAGCCGGCGCGTTGTTCACCGTGCTGGAGTTCGTCGGGACTTGGCTGTTCAATCGGTACAACCTCTCCGCCCACGACAAGTGGTTGAAAATCACGCCCTGGAGCCGTGATGAAGAGATGCGCGGTGACCACTCCCTCGATGACTATCAAAGTTATCTCGCGTTTTTAATACACGCTCCTTATGCACAATCAGGACCTGAGTCAAGCGACACTTGGCTGAAGGCTTTGCTTTTTGGCGCGAAGCCTAGCGATATTCATTTGGTTCTGCCGAGGCAGGCGCTAAATGATCTTCTGCCGTCGTTAAACGGTAAACCGAGTCAACGGCTGGGAATCGGTGCCCATCGCCTTGTTGTACCGCTGCATGGTCGCGGTGTGCCGCAATTGCGCAAGGAAGTCATCAGTGAGGAAATATTGAGCAGTCTGCGAATCGTGAAGTCATCACCAGATGGTTTGGTGCTTTGTCTTCAATACCCCGTACGTCCTAACTCTGAATACGTGCCTGCAAAGGAAACGCTAGAACTTGCCGTATGTATTCAAGCTGTGAATGGTAAAGGCGAGTGGGCATCCCGAACACGTGTCATTCATATTGATCCTCGGGATACTGGCCATTTCGCTGTAGTAGTTCCCGGCTCGGTCAAGGAAAACCCTCCGGTACTGCTGGTAGAAACTCAATACCTCGAATGGGCTGACCATGCTGAATAATCACAATGAGCCTCTTGTTGATGCGCAATGTGAGGTGATTAGAAGAGCGGGTGATGTAGAGCCGTTCCCAAGCGGAAAAACTACCTATCTCGCACCGTTGCCACTGCCCACACCGATGCCCCCTTATGGCCCACATATCGGTGAGCTCAATGATGTTTACATGGACTTCGGATTAGGCCAGCCGCAAGCTTTCATGTGGCAAATGACGTTGGGAGGGCCATTTGCTACGTCGTTCTCGGTGCTTTTTTTATTCCCAGTTTTTACTGGGTTTTTGGGGATTATTTTCGGCTTTGGTCAAGAAGCCATTTGGGCGTCAATGCTTGCCATCTTCGAAGAGGCTTGCGAGAACACTGTATTTACCGGGCCTTTTACCCTGTTCATCGGCCTAGGCGTCTGGCACCACGTCCACAAGAAACGCCTCTCCCTCATCCCAACCCGCTTCAACCGCCAACGCCGCGAAGTCTGCTTCATGCCCGAAGGCGCCACCGAACCTGTCTTTGTCCCGTGGGAATCGCTGTCCGCGTGGATCATCGAAGCCAAAGGCGCCACCCAATTCGGCATCCATCGGCAATACGGCATGGGCATCGGTTTTCATCACGGCGAAACCCTCACCAGCCTCGAATTCCAATGCGCCGGCCTGGAGCTCGCGATCAGTCATTGGGAAGCGATTCGCGGCTACATGGAGTACGAGGTCAACGACCTCAAATCGATCCAGGACCTGCAAGACCTGCAAGGCCCGGACGACCCACCCCACGAAGGCCTGCATACATTCCACAATGCCCGCGCGCGGATGCATCAGCAGATCCGTGAAGGCCGGCGCTCGCGGCTGTCGGGATTTTTTTGGTACCTGTATCACGTCATGACTTTATGGACGATTCCAAACCGTTTGGTCGAATGGGAAGTGCGCCGACTCGAAAGAATCGGCAAGCAGACGCTGCCGGAAGTCATGCGTGCATGGTCAGAGCCGATGCCCGAAGAGCAATGGGCCAAGCCCAGTGAAGAGCTGTTGCGACTAAGCGAACAAGTGCGGCGGATGCACAAGCGCCAGCCGCATCGGCCGATTACGCAGATTTTCGCTGAGGTTTGCAGGCGGGCTGTGGACTGATGCAGAGCAGTTTTGTGACCAGAGGAGGGGAGGTTTTTGCCTGTTTGAGCGCCTTCGCGAGCAGGCTCGCTCCCACAGGGGACCGCGCTGGATGCGGATGTTTCGGTTGATCTTGGCCGAGGTGGGAGACCCTCGGGGTGGCGGCCATTTCTCAGTTGTTGCTACCGGGTCGGTCAAGGAAAACACGATGGTTCTGCTGGTAGAAACTCAATACCTCGAATGGGCTGACCATGCTGAATAATCGCAGTAATCCTCTTTCCAGTTCGGAATATGAGGGGGTTAAAAAAGCGGGCGATATTGAGCCGTTCCCAAGCGGGAAGATTACCTATCTCGCACCGTTGCCATTACCTACATCAATGCCGCCTTACGGACCTCATATTGGAGCGTTCAATGACGGATACATGGACTTTGGTCTCGGCTCACTGGAGGTATTCCCATGGCAGCTAATTATCGGCGGAACGACCGCAGGCACTTTTATAGTTCTCGTTTTATTTCCTTTGTTCACGGGCTTGCTAGGAATTCTATTTGGCTATGGAAACGAGGCGATTTGGGAGTCAATGGTTGGTTTATTCGAAGTGGCATTGGAAAATGAATTAATCAGCAGCCCCTTGATCTTGCTTATCTGTCTAAGCGTCTGGCTCCACGTCCACAAAAAACGTCTCTCCCTCATCCCAACCCGCTTCAACCGCCAACGCCGCGAAGTCTGCTTCATGCCCGAAGGCGCCACCGAACCTGTCTTTGTCCCGTGGGAATCGTTGTCCGCCTGGATCATCGAAGCCAAGGGCGCCACCCAGTTCGGGATCCATCGCCAATACGGCATGGGCATCGGTTTCTACCAAGGTGAAACCCTCATAAGCCAGGAGTTCCAATGCGCCGGCCTGGAGTTCGCGATCAGCCACTGGGAAGCGATTCGCGGTTACATGGAGTACGAAGTCAACGACCTCAAATCCATTCAGGATTTGCAAGACCTTCAAGGCCCAGACGACCCACCCCACGAAGGCCTGCACACTTTCCGCAATGCCCGCGCGCGGATGCACCAGCAGATCCGTGAAGGCCGGCGCTCGCGGCTGTCGGGGTTCTTTTGGTACCTGTATCACGTCATGACTTTATGGACGATTCCAAACCGTTTGGTCGAATGGGAAGTACGGCGTCTGGAAAGGATCGGCAAACAGGCGCTGCCGGAAGTCATGCGCGCCTGGTCCGAGCCGCTGCCCGAAGAGCAATGGGCCAAGCCCAGTGAAGAGCTGTTGCGACTAAGCGAACAAGTGCGGCGGATGCACAAGCGCCAGCCGCATCGGCCGATTACGCAGATTTTTGCTGAGGTTTGCAGGCGGGGCTGACTGGGCGGTGCAGGCAGGTTCGATTGCTTTCGCGAGCGGGCTCGCTCCCACAGGAGACCACGGTACAAATGTGGGAGCGAGCCTGCTCGCGAAGGGGCCGCTCGGTCAGCACAAAAATCTGCGCTCTCGCGCTCTGCTAGAATCCGCCCCATTCATTGCCAGAGACTCTCCCATGAGCGAGCCGATTCGTCTGACCCAATACAGCCATGGCGCCGGTTGTGGCTGCAAGATTTCCCCACAGGTGCTGGAAGTGATCCTCGCCGGCAGCGGCGCACAGAACCTCGATCCGAAACTCTGGGTCGGCAACGCCTCGCGTGATGACGCGGCGGTGTATGCGATCGATGCCGAGCGTGGTGTGGTGTCGACCACCGATTTTTTCATGCCGATTGTCGATGACCCGTTCGACTTCGGCCGCATCGCCGCGACCAATGCGATCAGCGACATCTACGCGATGGGCGGCGATCCGTTGATGGCGATCGCGATTCTCGGCTGGCCGGTGAATGTGCTGGCGCCGGAAGTGGCGCGGGAAGTGATTCGTGGCGGTCGCTCGGTGTGCGACGCGGCGGGCATTCCGTTGGCGGGGGGGCATTCGATCGATGCGCCGGAGCCGATCTTCGGCCTCGCCGTTACCG
>NZ_JH635999.1:2291292-2292631 GCF_000257605.1 Pseudomonas sp. R62 | reverse complement strand
ATCGACTATCCGCGCGTCGGCGGCGGCTACAAGGCGATGCGCAGTTTTTTGATCGACACCCTTGAGCAAGCCATCGCGCAGTGTGATTTTGTTTTGCTCGGCGGCATGACCGGCACCGGCAAGACCGAAGTGCTGGTGCAGTTGCGCAACGGTGTGGATCTGGAAGGCCACGCCAACCATCGCGGCTCCAGTTTCGGCAAACGTGCCACCGGGCAGCCGTCGAATATCGATTTCGAGAATCGCCTGGCGATCGACTTCCTGAAGAAACGCGATACCGGGATCGAGCAGTTTGTGCTCGAAGACGAGAGCCGTGTGGTCGGCAGTTGTGCCTTGCCGCTGCCGCTGTATCAGGGCATGCAGCAGTACCCGATGGTCTGGCTGGAAGATCGTTTCGAGGATCGTGTAGAACGGATCCTGCGTGATTACGTCATCGATCTGTCGGCGGAGTTTGCCTCGGTGCACGGTGAAAACGGTTTTGCCTTGTTCTCCGAACGTCTGCTGGAAAGCCTCAACAACGTACAGAAACGCCTCGGTGGTGAGCGCCATTCGCGGATGCTGGTGTTGATGGAGCAGGCGCTGGCCGAGCAGGCCCGCAGCGGCGCGGTGGAGATGCATCGCGGCTGGATCGAGGGTTTGCTGCGCGAGTACTACGACCCGATGTATGTGTTCCAGCGCGAGAAGAAGGGCGGGCGGATCGAGTTTGCCGGAGAGCGGGGGGCGGTGATCGAGTATTTGCGTGCGAGGGTGAATCAGAAGGCTTGAGGCGCAAGCCACTGGCCTCTTCGCGAGCAGGCTCGCTCCCCCAGTTGAAATGCGTTCCCCTGTGGGAGCGAGCCTGCTCGCGAAGACGCAAGGTCAGGCGATACAAAACTCAGGTTGGGCAGGTGTCCTTGCCGTTATCCAGTCCCTGTTTGTAGATGTGGCTCTGCAAACTGGCCTTGCCGTTGTGCCACTTCAGGGTCAGCACATACAGCGAATCGAAGTCATCGCCGGCCCAGTCATCGGTGATCTTCTGCCGCTCGCCCACTGCGTTGCCGGCGACCTTGTTGATCAGATCCGGCAGATAACCGTGAGACCAGGCGGTGTAGATCGTCGAGTTGTGGTACTTCTCGTCCAGCAGCTCGCGGGCCAGATCGCTGGTGTCGTTGGCGGAGAACTCGATGTTCACCGGCAGGCCGAGCTTGATCGCGGCCGGGCTGATGGTCATCAGCGGACGAATGTAGCTGTAGGAATTATCTAGTTCGCCTTCCTCGACGTTGCGCGTCGGGTTGGCGGCGAACACGTAATCGGCCTTGCCGAATTTTTCCGGCAGCAGCGTCGACAGGTCGATGGCGCGGTT
>NZ_JH635999.1:2251134-2290903 GCF_000257605.1 Pseudomonas sp. R62 | reverse complement strand
GGCCCTGGCAATTGAGCTGACCGAGGCCGCCTTCGGGTTTTTCCGCATGGCGCAGGAACACCAGCGTCTGCGTGCCGTCCGCCGGTTGAGCACGGCTTTCACTGGATTCGAGGGACAGAAAAAGCGCGCTGACTGCCAGCAGGGAGGGCAGGGCCACGTACGCGCGATGTTTGAAACGTTTGGCGAAACTCATCAGGTTCGTCATCAATTCGAGGGTTCTTCAGCAAAATCGGTTAAGGCTGACAAACCTTGGCACCGCGGGCTCCCAGCACCGGGTGTTTCCCTGTCATAAACAGCTTCCTCTGCGAGAAAGGCATAGCTCAGAGTCCTGTAATGCCCGTTTGGTTCGATCCGGGCCAGTGCGCAGCACTCTAACGGCAACCGTTGCGGGCATGCAGGCAGGTTAGCGACAGGATGTTACGGTTCGTGTAGGCGCAGCGGCAGGCCTACTTTATGATCGGTTTTCAATTTGTGACTGGATGCTTCCAATGACCGATCTGTCTGCATTCCCGATTACTCAGAAATGGCCGGCGCAGTACCCGGACTGGATTCAGCTCTACTCCCTGCCGACTCCCAACGGCGTCAAAGTGTCGATCATGCTCGAGGAGATTGGCCTGCCGTACGAGCCGCACCGCGTCGGTTTCGACACCAACGACCAGACTTCGGCAGAGTTTCTTTCGCTGAATCCGAACAACAAGATCCCGGCGATCCTCGACCCGCATGGGCCGGAAGATAAGCCCCTGCCGTTGTTCGAATCCGGCGCGATCCTGATTTATCTGGCCGACAAGAGCGGCCAGTTGCTCGCTCAGGAAGGCGCGCTGCGCTACGAGACCATCCAATGGCTGATGTGGCAGATGGGCGGCATCGGCCCGATGTTCGGCCAGCTCGGTTTCTTCACCAAATTTGCCGGTAAGGATTACGAGGACAAGCGCCCGCGTGACCGCTATGTCGATGAGAGCAAACGCCTGCTGAACGTGCTCAACACTCGCCTCGAAGGCCGCGACTGGATCATGGGTGAGCGCTACACCATCGCCGACATCGCCACGTTCCCGTGGGTGCGCAATCTGCTTGGCTTCTATGAGGCCGGGGATCTGGTCGGAATTGAGAATTTCCCCAATGTCACCCGAGTGCTGGAGCGGTTTCTAGCTCGCCCGGCGGTCATTCGTGGCCTGACTATTCCTTCCTGACTCACCGCGTTCCCCCTGTAGGAGCTGCCGAAGGCTGCGATCTTTTGACTTTGATCCTAAAAAACAAGATCAAGAGATCGCAGCCCTTCGGCAGCTCCTACAGGGATTGTTGCACCTGCGGTAACGCTCTCTTGATTGATCCAGGTTTGTCCCGCACCCGCCGCAAGGCATAAGCTTCGCCCCCTACGACTTTCGTCTCATCCGCTGTTTTCAGGAAAGGCCCCATGTCCAGTCAGTTCCCCGAAGCACGTCCCCGCCGTCTGCGCCGCAATGCGAGCCTGCGCAGTCTGTTCCAGGAAACCGAGTTCAGCCTGAACGATCTGGTCCTGCCGATCTTCGTCGAGGAAGACATCGACGACTTCGTGCCGATCACCAGCATGCCCGGCGTGCAGCGCATTCCCGAGCGCAAACTGGCCAGCGAAATCGAGCGCTATGCCCGTGCCGGCATCAAGTCGGTGATGACCTTTGGCGTGTCCCATCATCTCGATGCCAACGGCAGCGACACCTGGCGCGAAGACGGTCTGGTGTCGCGCATGTCGCGCATTGCCAAGGACGCCGTGCCGGAAATGATCGTGATGTCCGACACCTGCTTCTGCGAGTACACCGATCACGGCCATTGCGGCGTGATGCACAACCACGAAGTCGACAACGACCAGACCCTGATCAATCTCGGCAAACAAGCCGTAGCGGCCGCCCGCGCCGGTGCTGACGTGATTGCGCCCTCGGCGGCGATGGACGGCCAGGTGCGCGCGATTCGCCAGGCGCTCGACGCCGCCGGCTTCACGCAGATTCCGATCATGGCCTACTCGACCAAATTCGCTTCGGCACTGTACGGCCCGTTCCGCGAGGCCGGCGGCAGCGCGCTCAAGGGCGATCGCAAAAGCTATCAGATGAACCCGATGAACCGCCGCGAAGCCCTGCGCGAATCGCTGCTCGATGAGCAGGAAGGTGCCGATGCGCTGATGGTCAAGCCGGCCGGCGCCTACCTCGACATCATCCGCGACATCCGCCAGGCCTCGAACCTGCCACTGGCGGCGTATCAGGTCAGCGGCGAATACGCGATGATCAAGTTCGGCGCCCAGGCCGGCGCGATCGATGAGGATCGCGTGGTCCGCGAAAGCCTTGGCGCAATCAAGCGTGCCGGGGCGGATCTGATCTTCACTTACTTTGCGATGGATCTGGCGTTGGCGGGGATCTAAAGCCGCACTTCTTACCCTTGTGGGAGCGAGCCTGCTCGCGAAGCAGCCGGATCAAGCACCACAAAAACCAGAAAGGCCCCGCAACCGTGAAGCTGCGGGGCCTTTTCTGCGACGCAATGACGCTTAGAAGTCGATCGTCCCCGACAACTTCGCCACTCGCGGTTCGCCCTGGGTCAGGTAGCCGCCCTGAGCCGATTCCCAGTACTTCTTGTTCGCCAGGTTCTCAACACCGAACCGCACGGTCACGTCCTTCTCCGACACCTTGAACGCATAGCGCGCGCCCGCGTCGAAGCGGTTCCAGGTTGGCAGGCTGAGGTTGTTCGCCGCATCGGCGTATTGCCCGCCGGTGCGCAGCATCCGCGCATTCAGCGCAACGCCTTGCAGGCCCGGCACGTCCCAATCCACGCCAGCGTTGAACTGGAAGGTCGGCACGCCGATGGCGTGGTTACCGTCGTTGGCGCCGTTGAGGGTATTTTTTCAGTTCGGTGTCCATCAGGGTCAGGCCGCTGATCAGGCGCAGGCCGTCGATCGGCTCGCCGAAGACGTTCATCTCCACGCCTTTGTTGATCTGCTCGCCTTCGCGCACGTAGGTGCAAGTGGTAGCGCTGTTGATTTCGCAGTAGCCGTCGCTTGGCTGTTCGATGCGATAAACGCCCAGGCTCGCGCCATAGGTGCCCATGTCGACCTTAACGCCCAGCTCGGTCTGCTTGGAGCGTTTCGGTGCGTAAACCTCGTTGCCGTTGGTGACGCGGAAACCGCCGGAGCTGGTCGGCGAAGTCGGCCCTTGGGCCAGGCCTTCGATATGGTTGGCGTAGAACGACACATACTCCCACGGCTTGAACACGATGCCGTACACCGGCGTGGTGATCGATTCGTCGTAGCTCGACGAACGCGGGCCGCTGCCGTAGCTGGCGTAGCTGTAACCCTGCACCACCAGTTGCTGACGACGCAGACCGGCGGTGACCAGCAGGCGATCATCGAAGAACCCGAGGGTGTCGGAAATCGCCACGCTGCGGTTGAAGGTCTTGCCGACGATGCCTGGATCGTTGAGATCGCCACCGGCGAAGTTGCCTACCGGCGCTGGGGTAGTGATCGGGTGATAGATGTTGTTCGAGTAGCGGGTCAGGTCGAAGTCATAGGCACTGCGCTGCTCGGCCCAGATCCCGGTCAGGCCGAAATTCAGCTTGTGGCTGACCGGGCCGGTGTTGAATTTGCCGTTGAGGCCGGCCATGACGCTGGTGTTGTCCTCATCATGCGGTACGAACGAGCCGGTGGTGAACGAGGCGCCGCTGTTGCCAACCAGCGTGGTCGAGTTGTACCGGCCGACTTCACGGGTGTGCTTGGCGCCACCGGCGGCGTAGGCGGTCCAGTTGTCGTTGAGGTCGTACTCGGCGCGGAGCATGCCGAAGGTGTCTTCGATGTCGGTGTAACCCCATTTCGGCGCGTAGTTGGTGTCCGCCGATGGCGCATCCGGGATGTGCGTGGCGGTGCCGAGGTTGACCGAGCTGCGGCCACCGTTGACGCGTTCCTTCTGATAGGCAAAGTCGCCGGAAACCCGCAGCGCATCGCCGCGATAATCCAGACCGATGGCGAACAGTTTCGAGCGCTGGTTCTCGTGATCGATACCGGTGTCGCCTTCGCGCTGCGACAGGTTGACCCGCGCGCCGAAGCGGTTGTCTTCACCGAAACGCTGGCCAATGTCGAAGTGATGACCGATGCGGCCTTCGCTGTTGATGTCGGTGGTGTAACGGCGCAGCGGCACGTCGCCGGCCCGCTTGGGTTGCAGGTTGACGCCGCCGCCGATGCCGGAACCGGTCGGGGTTACGCCGTTGATGAAGGCGTTCGGGCCTTTGAACACTTCCACGCGCTCCAGCGCATCGGTGGAAATGATCTGCCGAGGCAACACGCCGTACAGGCCGTTATAGGAAATGTCGTCGCCATTGAGCGGCAGGCCGCGAATCATGAAGACCTGCGCCTGGTTGGAGAAGCCCGAGGCCTGCCGCACCGAGGAATCGTTGAGCAGTACATCGGCGACGTTTTCCGCCTGCTGATCCTGGATCAGTTGCTCGGTGTAGGACGCCGCGCTGAACGGCACATCCATCATGTCCTGATTGCCGAGCACGCCCAACTGGCCGCCGCGCGCAACCTGACCGCCAGCGTAGACCGGGGGCAGGGCGTTGGGTGCGGGCGCCTGGGCATTGACGTTGACGTCGTCGAGCACCAGTTCTTTGCTGTTGTCTTCAGCAGCGTGAGCGGTGACGGTCAGGGAGCACAGCAGGGCAAGCAAAGTCGGGCGAAATGGAGCGCCGAGTCGAGCTGAAGCGGGCATGTCGGATACCTGGAGGCGAACGGCCAATGAAAAAAAAGGGCGGCGCGGAACTCCTTGCGCTAATGCGACTCCAGGCGCGAATGATAGAGTTTCTCAGTAACGTTTTGCAATCAGTTTGTCATCAGCGCGTAGGAGCTGCCGCAGGCTGCGATCTTTTGATCTTGCTTTTTGCAGATCAAGGTCAACATCAAGATCAAAAGATCGCAGCCTTCGGCAGCTCCTACGCGGGTTGTGTATGGTGGTCTGGCTAATTTGATTGGATGGAGCAACATGCGATTACTCATTACTCTCGGCGCTTTGCTGCTGCTCGCCGGTTGCGCCAGCCAGCGCAGCAACGAACCTGCGCCGCGTCCGCCGGCTGAAGTGAAGGCGGAAATCGTTCGGCTGTTGCCGGCGAAAACTGCCGACCGTCAGGGCTGGGCCACGGACATCTACGCCGCGTTCGCCGCGCAAGGCATCAACACCACCACGCAGAATCTGTGTTCGGTACTGGCCGTGGCCGAGCAGGAATCGACTTTCCAGGCCGACCCGACGGTGCCCGGCCTGGGCAAGATCGCCCGCGACGAAATCGATCGCCGCGCCGCCAAGGTGCACATCCCCAGCCTGCTGGTCAGCGGCGCTCTGCAAGTGCGCTCGCCCAACGGCAAGAGCTACAGCGAACGTCTGAATGCGGCGCGCAGTGAAAAAGAGCTGAGCGCGATTTTCGACGACTTCATCGGCATGGTGCCGATGGGCCGCACGCTGTTCGGCGGCTTTAACCCGGTGCACACCGGCGGGCCGATGCAGGTCAGCATCGAATTCGCCGAGGAGCACGCCAAGGATTACCCGTACCCGGTGGACGGCACGATTCGTCGTGAAGTGTTCAGCCGGCGCGGCGGCATGTATTTCGGCATCGCCCATTTGCTCGGTTACCCGGTGAATTACCGCGAGCCGTTGTATCGTTTCGCCGATTTCAACGCCGGCTGGTACGCCAGTCGCAATGCCGCGTTTCAGAATGCGGTGAGCCGCGCTTCCGGCATCCCGCTGACCCTGGACGGCGACCTGATTCGCTACGACTCGATCATGCCCGGTAGTACCGAACTGGCGGTGCGCACCCTCGGCAAGTCGCTGGGCATGCGCAACCCGACGATTCGCGATCAACTGGAGAAGGGCAAAACCCTGGAATTCGAAGAGACCAAACTCTATCAGCGCGTGTTCGAACTGGCGGAGCGGGCCGAAGGCAAGGCGTTACCGCGCGCGGTATTGCCGGGGATTGTGCTGCAGAGTCCGAAGATCACCCGCAAACTCACCACAGCCTGGTTCGCCAAGCGCGTGGACGAGCGCTACAAACGCTGCATGGCCAAGGCCGGATAAAACACGCAGACATAAAAAACCCGGCTGCGGGAGCCGGGTTTCTCTGCGGTGTTGCGCTTGCAGTCATGCATCAGGCAACACGGCGTTCGATCAGACGATCCGAACCGCCTTCTGCAACGCGACGTTCGATCAGACGATCCGAACCGCCTTCGGCTACACGGCGCTCGATCAGACGATCCGAGCCACCTTCGGCAACGCGGCGTTCGATCAGACGATCCGAGCCACCTTCGGCCAGACGGCTTTCGATCAGCTTGTCCGAACCGCCTTCGGCGATCATGGTGTGCGCCGGGGTGGCGGCGAAAGCGTTAACTGCGAAAACCGAGAAAGCGATGCTGAGAAGAGTCTGGCGTTTCATGATGGTGTGCTCCGGGGTGTTGTTGGTTGGTATGGAGCTGATGTTACGCCCGGGATTTTTTATGAGAACTTCATTGCCGTGATGGTGAACATCGACGTCGCTGATGGTTGCGGACAACCGCGTAGCAGAGCCTCAGAGCACCTTTACCGCACGCCCGATCGCCTGAATCGGCCCGGTCGGTTTGCCGATCGGTGAGCCGTTGGCGCCTTCCAGCGTCAGCTCAAACAGCTGGTTCGGCTGCAACGGCGGCAGTTTGTCCAGCGGCACCGACAACGCCTGCCCCGGCTTGACCAAGCCCAATGAAACCGGCCCCGACCAGCCGTCAGCCTTGGTCCAGAACTCCAGCGCCTTGTCCGCCGGCACCTCGACCACTCCTAACGGGATCAACTGGATCTCCCGCGCATTGCTGGCCTGAATCACCCAGCCCGGCGCCTTGTCCTGCGGCGCCACCAGCACCACCAGATAACTCGGTTTCGGCGCAGTCTGGGTCAGAAGCATCGTGCCGAGGATCAATGTCGCCGCCAGCCCGGCCGCGCTCAAGCCGCGCCACAGTGGCAGCAGGTTCCACCACGAAGTCAGTGGTTTCTTCACCGTCAGCCGTTCGAGACTGCGCTCGATGCGCGGCCATAACTGCGCCGAGGGTTGCTGAGGTTCGGCCAGATCGGTCAGCTCCAGCAGACGCCGCTCCCAGGCATCCACCGCTGCACGCAATTCGGGATCGTTCGGCAGGCGCCGTTGCACCTCGATGCGCTGCTCGAACGATAAGGTCCCGAGTACGTATTCGCCGGCCAGTTCATCCCGTTCCTGCGCTGATTCGCCGGTCATCCCATGCACTCCCGCAAAGCATTGAGGCTGCGCTTGATCCACGCTTTGACCGTGCCCAGCGGCGTGTCGAGGCGTGCGGAAATCTGCGCGTGGCTGTAACCGTCGACGTAGGCGTGGAGGATGCAGCTGCGCCGCTGCGGTTCCAGTTGCTCGAGGCAGCGATGAATGCGCGCCGAGTGAACATCGACCGCCTCATCAGGCGCCGCTGACTCATGTTCTTCGCTGAACGGCGTTTCCCGACTTTGCTTGCGCAACTGATTCAACGCCAGGTGCCGGGTCACGCTGAACATCCAGCCCCGCGCCGAACCCCGCGCCGGGTCGAAGCCGGCCGCGCCGTGCCAGATCTTGATGAATGCCTCATGCACAATGTCCTCCGCCAGCGCCGTATCGCGCACCAGCCGCTTGGCCACGCCGAGCAGGCGCGGGCCTTCCTGCACATACAAATCGCGCAAAGCCGCGCGCTCGCCCCGGGCACAGGCGGCGAGGCGGGCTTCATAATCGAAAACGGATTCGGGTAAAGGCATGGGGTGCAATCTAGCTCACATTTCCCAAACATCCAGATGCATTGTTCCCAGTGGGAGCGAGCCTGCTCGCGAATGCGGTGGGTCAGAAAGTAATAAGGCGACTGACACTCCGTCTTCGCGAGCAGGCTCGCTCCCACAGGATTGTGCACTGCTTCCGAATATCAGTTCGCCGCCCAGAAAATATAATCCGCCTGGTACTTCACCACTTCCTGCTTGCCCTTGTTCGCCATCGTGCACTCACTGCCCGGCGCGACGCCGCCCTTGAGCGCGACACGCTGGATGTAGCTGACCCCGGTCATCGCGCCTTTGCCCTCGGCCGGATTGGCCTTGACCAGTTGATAGGGCAGGTTGCCCGGGCTCGACGGTGCCACGGCCAATTGCGTGCCGGTGACTTTCGAACCGTCCTTGGCTTGCCAGGTCGCTGGCGGGCCGAAATAGGTGCCGACCTGTTTGCCGCTGCGATCATTGAGCACCGCTTTCGGACCGACAAAGGTCCACTCGGTCTGTCCGGCCATATTGGGCTTGTCGCGGCATTCGTAGGTGATCTCGCCAACCCCGGTGGTTTCCAGGGCAATCTTGTGCCCGTCCGGCACCTTGATCGCGTCGGGATAACTGCTCTGGGCGAAGGTGGTCGCGGTGAAAGCGAGCAAACCGGTGAAGCCAATCAGCTGGGTGATGTTCATCCGATGATTCTCCGAAAAGGGTAGGGCGCTGACAGCACCAGAGTGGGCTGTTACAAGGACTACCCGTGGCGGAGGCGATTGGATGCAGTGCCGAAAAAATAAATTGCAAACACAAAGATCAAACCTGTGGGAGCGAGCCTGCTCGCGAAAGCGTCGGGTCAGCCAGCACTTATGTGACTGACGTACCGCATTCGCGAGCAGGCTCGCTCCCATAGGGTTCTTCATCAGGCTTCAGACCGGAGGCTTTCAGGAGCTCCTGGGTGTACGGATGTTTCGGCGCAGCGAAAATCTCCCGCGACGAGCCTTGTTCCACGACCTTGCCGTCCTTGATCACCATCAAGTCATGCGCCAGCGCATGCACCACTGCCAGATCATGGCTGATGAACAGATAGGTCAGCCCATGCCTGATCTGCAACTGGCGCAACAATTCCACCACTTGCTTCTGCACCGTGCGATCCAGCGCCGACGTCGGTTCATCGAGCAGTATCAGCGCCGGTTCCAGCACCAGTGCGCGGGCGATGGAGATGCGCTGGCGCTGGCCGCCGGAAAACTCGTGAGGGTAACGATGGCGGCTCTGCGGATCGAGGCCGACTTCCTCCAGCACGCGAATTACCGCTGCCTCGCGCTCGGCCTCGCTGCCGATGCCGTGGGTCAGCAAGCCTTCGGCGATGATCTGCTGCACCGACATGCGTGGGCTGAGGCTGCCGAACGGGTCTTGAAACACCACCTGAATCTGCCGGCGCAGCGGGCGCATCAGGCGCTGATTGAGCAGGCTCAACTGCTTGTTGCCAAAACGGATATTGCCCTCTGATTCGACCAGTCGCAGGATCGCCTGGCCCAGCGTCGACTTGCCCGAACCCGACTCGCCGACGATGCCCAACGTCTTGCCGCGTTGCAGGGTGAAACTGACCCCGTCCACCGCTTTGATGTAATCCTGCTGACGGCTGAAGAGTTTTTTCGGCAGGGGAAACCACACCTTCAAATCATCCACTTCCAGCAGGTTGTGCTCGAACTCACTGGGCACTGGCGCGCCGCTCGGTTCAGCCTCGATCAACAAGCGGCTGTAAGGATGTTGCGGCGCCTGGAATAGCGTCTCGCAATCGGCCTGTTCAACGATCTCGCCTTGACGCATTACGCACACACGCTGAGCGATCCGGCGCACCAGATTGAGGTCATGGCTGATCAGCAACAGCGACATGCCGAGGCGCTGCTGCAACTCGATCAGCAGTTCAAGAATCTTCTGCTGTACGGTTACGTCCAGCGCCGTGGTCGGCTCATCGGCAATCAACAGTTCCGGCTCGTTGGCCAGCGCCATGGCGATCATCACCCGTTGCCGCTGACCACCGGAAAGCTGATGCGGATAGGCTTTCAAGCGCTGCGACGGCTGGCGAATACCCACCAGCTCCAGCAGCTCCAGGGTCCGCGCGCGGGCGGCGCGGCCCTTGAGGCCCTTGTGGATTTCCAGCACTTCGCTGATCTGTTTTTCCACCGTGTGCAGCGGGTTCAGCGAAGTCATCGGCTCCTGGAAAATCATCGCAATGCGATTGCCGCGCAAACCGCGCATCTGTTGTTCGCTGGCGTGCAGCAAATCCACGCCGTTGTAGCGAATCGCGCCGCTGCTGCTGACGTTCTTGCCCGGCAACAGACGCAGAATCGAATGCGCCGTCACCGACTTCCCCGAGCCGGATTCACCGACCAGCGCCAGACACTCGCCACGGCGGATTTCCAGGTTCACACCGTGCACCACTTCCTGCCCGGCGAAGGCGACGCGCAGGTCGCGGATCTCGATTAAATGGTCTTGCATGTCAGCTCCTCGGATCAAAGGCATCTCGGCACGCTTCACCGATGAAAACCAACAAAGACAGGATCAGCGCCAGGGCAAAAAACGCTGTCAGCCCCAGCCACGGTGCCTGCAGATTGCGTTTGGCCTGGCCGATCAACTCGCCCAGCGACGCGGTGCCGGCGGGCATGCCGAAGCCGAGAAAATCCAGCGCGGTCAGGGTGGCGATGGCGCCGGTGAGAATGAACGGCAGGTAGGTGAGGGTGGAAGTCATGGCGTTGGGCAGAATGTGCCGGCGCATCAGTTCGCTGTCGGTCAGGCCCAGCGCTCGCGCGGCTTTCACGTATTCGAGATTGCGTCCACGGAGGAACTCGGCGCGCACCACGTCGACCAGCGCCAACCAGGAAAACAGCGCCATGATCCCCAGCAGCCACCAGAAACTCGGCGAGACGAAGCCGGACAGGATGATCAGCAGGTACAGCACCGGCAGCCCCGACCAGATTTCCAGGACGCGCTGCCCGAGCAAGTCGACCCAGCCGCCGTAATAACCCTGTAAAGCCCCGGCGAGAATGCCGATCAACGCGCTGATGGCGGTGAGGATCAGCGCGAACAGAATCGAGATCCGCGTGCCGAAAATCACCCGCGCCAGAACATCGCGAGCCTGATCATCGGTGCCCAGCCAATTGCTCGATGACGGCGGGCTGGGCGCCGGTTCGGTGAGGTCGTAGTTGACCGTGTCGTAGCTGAACGGGATCGGCGGAAACAGCATCCAGCCGCCCTGATCCTCGATCAGTTTGTGCACATAACTGCTGGCGTAATCCGGTCGGAACGGCAGCTCGCCGCCGAAATCGGTTTCCAGGTAATCGCTGAGGATCGGAAAGTAAAAGGCGTCGTGGTAGCGGATCACCAACGGCTTATCATTGGCGATCAGCTCGCCACCGAGGCAGATCAGGCACAGGCCGATAAACAGCCACAGCGACCAGCGCCCACGGCGGTTGGCCTTGAATTGCGCGACGCGGCGCTGGCCCAGAGGCGACAGTGTGAACATCAGGCAGTCCTCGCCGAGAAATCGATGCGCGGGTCGAGCAGGGTGTAGCAGAGGTCGCCGATCAGCTTGATCAGCAAACCGAACAGGGTGAACAGAAACAGCGCGCCGAACACCACCGGATAGTCGCGCGACACCGCCGCTTCGTAGCTCATGCGCCCGAGGCCATCGAGGTTGAAGATGGTTTCAATCAGCAGGGAGCCGGCGAAAAACACTTCGATCAGCGCCGACGGCACACCCGCAACCACCAACAACATTGCGTTGCGAAACACGTGGCCGTAGAGCACGCGCCGCTCGGTCAGGCCCTTGGCTCGTGCGGTGATCACGTACTGCCGGCTGATTTCGTTGAGAAAGCTGTTCTTGGTCAGGATCGTCAGCGTGGCAAAGCCGCCGATCACCAGCGCCGTGACCGGCAGTACGAGGTGCCAGAGGTAGTCGCCGACCTTGCCCAATGTGCTGAGGCTGTCGAAGTTGTCCGAGACCAGTCCCTGCACCGGAAACCAGTTGACGTAGCTGCCCCCGGCGAACACCACGATCAACAGAATGGCGAATAGGAACGCCGGCATGGCATAGCCAACGATGATCGCGGTGCTGCTCCAGACATCGAAGGCGCTGCCGTTCCTGATTGCCTTGCGAATGCCCAGCGGGATTGAAATCAGGTAGGTGATCAGCGTCGCCCACAAACCCAGCGACAGCGACACTGGCAGCTTCTGCACGATCAGGTCGGTGACCTTGGCGCCGCGAAAGAAACTGTTGCCCAGATCCAGTTGTGCATAGTTTTTCAGCAGCAGCCACAGGCGCTCGTGCAGCGGTTTGTCGAAGCCGTAATGGCGTTTGATTTCCTCGATCAGCGCCGGGTCCAGACCACGGCTGCTGCGCCCGGCACCGCCGACCGCCGCGACTTCGCCACCGCCGCCCATGCTGTGTCCGCCAAAGCCTTGCAGGCGGGCGATGGCTTGTTCCACCGGGCCGCCGGGTGCGGCCTGCACGATAAGAAAATTCACCACCAGAATGCACAACAGCGTGGGGATGATCAGCAGCAAACGGCGACTCAGATAACGCAGCATGT
The DNA here is from genome assembly GCF_000257605.1 of Pseudomonas sp. R62. Taxonomy (NCBI): domain Bacteria; kingdom Pseudomonadati; phylum Pseudomonadota; class Gammaproteobacteria; order Pseudomonadales; family Pseudomonadaceae; genus Pseudomonas; species Pseudomonas sp. R62. The sequence continues at coordinate 2,278,554 of NZ_JH635999.1, read as the reverse complement.
CACTGGCCTCCCGCAAGCTGAGCGCTCATTTGCTGCGTCGTCAGCGGCCTGGCCGAGACTTCCCACCAGGTGTTGAGGCCTTCGTCATACGAAGGTTGCACGGCGGGCATGCCGAAGCGGTTCTGATACACCGTCGGCGTGCCTTTGGAGTAGTAGTTGGGAATCATGTAGTAACCCCATTGCAGCACCCGGTCGAGGGCGCGGGCGTAATGCACCATGGCTTCGCGGCTGTTGGCCTGGACCAGCCCGTCAATCAGTTGATCGATTGCCGGATCGGCCAGCACCATCGCGTTCGAGCTGCCGACTTGCGTGGCACTTTGCGAGCCGTACAGGCTGTACAACTCGCGGCCCGGGGAGACGATCGGATCGCCACTGCGCGGGAAAGCGCAGACGATCATGTCGTAGTCGCGGGCGTTGAGACGGTTGATGTATTGCGCTGAATCGATGCGGCGCAGATTGAGCGTGATGCCGATCTGCGCGAGGGTGCGTTTGAACGGCAGCAGCATGCGATCGAAGCCGCCCTGACCATCGAGAAAGGTGAATTCCAGCGGCTCGCCGGCGGCGTTGACCAGACGATTGTTTTTCGCCGTCCAACCGGCTTCGCCGAGCAGTTTCAGCGCTTGCAATTGCTTGTCGCGGATGTAGCCGCTGCCATCGGTTTTCGGTGCTTCATAGACCGTGCTGAACACCTCGTCAGGAACCTTGCCGCGCAACGGTTCGAGGATCTTCAATTCCTCTGCATCGGGCAGGGCGCTGGCGGCCATTTCACTCTTGGGCCAGAAGCTGTTCTGACGCACGTAGAAGCCGCGCATCATCTGTTTGTTGGTCCACTCGAAATCCCAGAGCAGGCTGATCGCCTGACGCACGCGGCGATCCTTGAAGAACGGATTCTGCAGGTTGAACACGAAGCCCTGAGCGGCGGTGGGTTTGTCCGGGGCGAGGATCGACTGTTGCAAACGACCGTCGCGCAATGCCGGGCTGTCATAGCCGACCACATAACCGGACGAGGAGAACTCGCGGTTGTAGTCGAACGCGCCGGCCTGCAGCAGTTGGCGAGCGACGTCGGTGTCGCCGTAGAAATTCACCGTCAGGCTGTCAAAGTTGTACATGCCGCGACTGACCGGCAGGTCCTTGCCCCACCAGTCCGGGTCACGCTGGAAACTGATGCTGCGCCCGGCGTCGACCTTGCTCACCCGGTACGGCCCGCTGCCCAGCGGTGGCTCGAAGCCGCCGCCGTTGGCGAAGTCGCGGGTTTTCCACCAGTGCTCGGGCAGCACGCGCAGCGTCGCCAGATCCAGCGCGAGGGTGCGATTGAGGTTGTTCTTGAAGGTGAAGCGGACCTGGCGTGGACCTTCGACCAGCACGTCCTGCACGTCGGCATATTGCTGGCGATAACTCAGGCTGCCCTTGGTCATCAGCAGGTTGAAGGTGTAGCGCACGTCTTCGGCGGTGATCGGCGTGCCGTCGGCGAAGCGTGCCTTGGAGTTGAGGGTGAAGCGCACCCACAAACCTTCGGGATCGCGCTCGATCTGCTGCGCAACCAGAGCGTAAACCGTGTAGGGCTCATCCAGCGAACGGAACGCCAGCGGCGCGTATACCCAGTCATTGACCTGCACCACGGAAATGCCCTGATCGGCATACGGCGTGATGTAGTTGTACTGACCGATCTCCATCGACGCACGGCTGAGCGAACCGCCTTTGGGCGCGTCGGGGTTAACAAAATCGAAATGCTTGAAGCCGGCCGGATACTTCGGCGCCTCGCCGTACACCGTCAGCGCGTGACTGCCGCCGGCCAGCGCCGAAGTGCCAGTGCACAGCAGCGCACTGCCGAGCAGCAGGCCAGCCATGTTGCGCAAAAAACTCATGAAGTCACCCTTGAAATCCCTGAAGGAACCCGGACCCCCGGTGGGAGCGAGCCCTTGTGGCGAGGGGATGTATCCCCGATCGGCTGCGCAGCAGTCGCAAGATCAATGCATGCGGTACTTCTGATGCTCCGCGTCGGCAGGTCCTGGGGGCGCTTCGCACCCCATCGGGGATAAATCCCCTCACCACAAAGGCTCGCTCCCACAGAGGGATGCGTTTTATTTGGGGTTAGAAGTGGTAAGTCATGCGCGCAAACAATGTCCGGCCCAGCGGGTCGGTGTAGCGCGGGTCATAGCCGCTCTGGAAGTTGTAAGCCTGGTTGGAGAACGGCGGGTTGCGGTCGAACACGTTCTTCATCCCGGCATCAACGTCGAGCACTTTGTTGAAGGTGTAGCCGGCCGACAGGTCCCACACCGAATACGAGGCCACGCGCGAATGGGTGTCGCGGTCGTAATCGTTGTAACCGGTGGTGAAGCGGTTGGTCAGCGCTGCTCGCGCCGCACCGAGGCTCCAGCTGCCGGTGAGGTTGTGCTTCCAGCGCGCGATCACGCCGTCACCCTGAAAGTCGCCGACCTTGTCGGTGAACGGGCCTTTGATAGTGCTCTGGAAGTCGTACTCGTCGACATAGGTGCCTTGCAGGCCGAGACCAAACTGACCGTACGGCGTGTTCGGGAAGCGATAGTCGAGCGACACATCGACACCGTTGGTTTCGACGATGCCGAGGTTGGCGTTGCCGGTGACGATGTAGTTGAGCGTGCCGTCGGCGTTGCGCACGAAGCGGTCCGGGTAGGATCCGGCCTGATCGAACACGGTGGATTCCGGGAACGGCTGGATCTGGTTGGAGATGTGAATCCACCAGAAATCCAGACCCACCGAGAGGTTGCTGATCGGCTGGTAGACGAAGCCCAACGTCACGTTGCGCGCCTTCTCCGGGGCCAGATCCTCGTTGCCGCCAATCTGGTTGAGGAATTGCTGACCGCAATCACGCCCGCCGTTACCGCCTGGTTGCACCACGCCGCCGGTACACAGCACGGGATCGTTGTAGAAACCCTGGGTGAAGGTGATGCTGCGCGGCGAATACAGTTCATACAGCGACGGCGCGCGGAAACCTTCGCTGTAGGCGCCACGCACCACCAGCTCTTTCAACGGCTGATAACGGAACGAGTATTTCGGGTTGGTGGTGCTGCCGAAGTCGCTGTATTTGTCGTGGCGCACAGCGGCGGACAATTCAAGGCTGTCGAGCACCGGCACGTTGAGTTCGGCATAGGCGGCCTTGACGCTGCGGTCGCCCTCGACGCTACCGGCCGGGTCGATGCCGAGGCTCTGGATGTCGCCGGCGAACGACTCGAAGTCCTGATGGAATTTCTCCTTGCGGTACTCGCCGCCCAGCGCCAGACCGGACGGACCTGCGCCGAACCAGTCGCCGATTTCACGGCTGACGCGGCCATCGAAACCGGCGACGCGGCCCACGGCTGTGGAGTAGGCGCCGTGGTACGCGGCGGCGTCGATGTACTGCTGGCCGGCAGCGGTCTGCGGGCCGAACGGGTTGAGCAGACCGCTGGCCAGGCCGTCAATCATCGCCTGATCGCTGACATAGCCACTGGTGACGCTGGAGACGATTTTGTTCTGGTTGTACGAGGCGCCGACGTTGTAATCCCAGCCGCCAACCAGACCATCGAAGCTCAGCAGAAAGCGCTGGCTGGTGTTCTGGTCTTTCGATTCACGCGGGCCGGCAGCGGTTTCACGCCAGTTCACATCGACCGACTGCGTCGGGTCGAGGGCGAAATCGGTCGGCGCCGGGGTGATGCCGTTGCCGGGGTAGTAGGGCGACGATGAATCCAGGCTCAGACCAGTCAGTGGCGCCGGGCCGACGGCGACGGCGTTGTTGTTGCGCGACCAGAAATATTCAAGGTTGGCATTGTGATCATCGCCGAGCTTGGCAGTGGTCTTTCCGAAGAACGAGGTCTTCTCGGTCTGTGGCACCAGGTCGATGAATTCACGGGTGCTGAAGCGGCACAAGCCGTCGCGGGCGATCAGGTTGGGGCCGTTGCAGTTGCTGTTGGCCAACGGGTTGGTGGCGTTGCCGTTCTGGCTGTAGTTGCCGGGGAACGCGGTGCCGGAGGTCTGATCGAGACCGCGACCGGGCGCGTAGTCGGTGGCGAAGGAGCGGTCGTTGGCGTCGAGGTTCTGCTGCTTGTTGTAGTTGAACACGCCGAGGACGTTGAAGCGGTCTTCTTCCAGATCGCCGTAGCCCCAACTGGCGCTCATGTCCTTGGTCGCGCCGCCACCGCTGTGGGTCGGCGTTTCGCCACCGAGGGTCAACGCGCCGTCGGTAAGGGATTTCTTGGTGATGAAGTTGATCACACCGCCGATGGCGTCGGTGCCGTACAGGGCCGAGGCGCCGTCGCGCAGCACTTCCACGCGCTCGATGGCGGCGAACGGGATCATGTTCAGGTCCACCGCGCCGCCGGCCGAGTTGGTCCCCGACAGGGCATTGTTGGCCAGGCGTCGACCGTTGAGCAGCACCAGCGTCTTGTTCGCGCCGATGCCGCGCATGTCGGCAAACGACGCACCGCCAGTGGCCGCGCCGACGGAGCCGGCGCTGTTGTTGATCGACTGGCTGCCGGTGATGCGCTGGACCAGTTCGGCGGTGGTGGTCACGCCCTGTTTGCGCAGCTCTTCAGCCTTGAGAATGGTGATCGGCACCGCCGTTTCCGCATCGACCCGGCGAATCGCCGAACCGGTCACTTCGACCCGTTGCAGTTGCGTGGTCGGCGCCGCCACCACAGCGGCTGCCGGCGTGGCGCTGTTGTCGTCCTCGGCCGCTTGCACGGTCCCGGCGCCCATCCCCATGGCCACCAGATACAGCGGAACGAAACGGTGGCGAGACATCGTTGCCACCAAAGGTTTGAGCGTGAAGCGTGGAGTGTTCATCAGCATGGTTGTTTCCGATTTTCAGACGTTATCGAATTGGCCTTGTGAGCCGCTCATTGCTCCGCTTCCGGTGATACCGCGCGCGGAAAACCACTTTCTTCAAGCAAGCCGATCCCCTCCGAAGACGCGTGGCGTTTTTTCGGTCGGCCGGGTGCGACGGGATTTCTTTTTTCAGCGGTGCCGGGCGGGAGCTTTCAACAGCCGCCCGGCACCGCACTCAGTGGGTGGTCATCACCGAAATCTTGCTGATGCCGGAGCGTTCGATCGATGCCATCGCCTTGGCCACCTGGCCGTAATTGACGGCGGCATCGGCCTGCAATTGCACACGCACTTCGGCGTCTTTGGCCTTGACCTCCTTGAGGCTGGCCTCGAGGGATTCCGGGGCCAGTTCGGTCTTGGCCAGATAGAACTTGCCATCCTGATCCACGCTGACAACCACCGGGTCTTTCTTTTCGGCAGGGGCGACGGCGTCGGTTTTCGGCAGGTTGACCTTGATCGCGTTGGTCATCAGCGGCGCGGTGACAATGAACACCACCAGCAGCACGAGCATGACGTCGACCAGCGGCGTGACGTTCATTTCGCTGAGCACTTCATCGCTGTCTTGAGTGGAGAAGGACATCAGCTGGCCTCCCGCACGGCGGTGGTGCTTTTGCTGGCGATGGCCTGGCGGCTGATGGAAAACGCACTGCGCGAGGCGAGGGCGTCGAAGTCGTGGGCGAAGTCGTCCATGTCCGCCGAGGCGAGTTTCAGCCGACGCAGGAAAAAGTTGTAGATCAGCACTGCCGGCACCGCGACGGCGATGCCCACGCCGGTGGCGATCAGCGCGTGGCCGATAGGCCCGGCGACCGCTTCAAGGCTGGCCGAGCCGGTTTCGCCAATGCTTTGCAGGGCTTCCATGATTCCCCACACGGTGCCGAACAGACCAATGAACGGCGCGGTGCTGCCGATGCTGGCGAGGATCGCCTGGCCGTTTTCCAGCGAGCGACGTTCTTTCTGGATCTGCTGGCGCAGGTTGCGTTCCAGGCGATCGGAACGGTTGATGGTGTGCGCCAGTTGCTGCGTGGTGCGCGGCGACTCTTCCACCAGCAGGGCTTCGAAACCGCTGCTGGCGATGCGCGCCAGCGAGCCTGGATACTGGCTGGCGTGTTCGGCGGCGGTGAGCAGGTCCGGCGCGCTCCAGAAGGCTTTGGTGAACTGTTTGTTCTGCGCTTTCTGGCGCAGGTACTGCGCCGACTTGACCAGCAGGATCGCCCAACTGACCACGGAAAACAGCACCAGGCCCCAGAGCACACCGGGGACAATCATCGAAGACAGTGAATCGTTCATGGCTACACCTCGCTTGCGTTAATCAGTAATGAGTCGGTTGCGCCGTCATTGCGGCAATTTGAAATCGATGGTCTGGGTGGCGAAGCCGTCGATCGGCGTATCACCGCGCTTGGCCGGAATGAACTTCCAGTTCTTCACCGCCGCGACGGCCGCCTCATCCAGTTGCGGTTTGCCGCTGGACTTGGTCACCGTCACGCTGCCGGCACGGCCGTTGGCCAGCACCTGAATGCGCAGCACCACGCTGCCTTCCCAATTGCGCCGCAGCGCCAGCGACGGGTATTCCGGCGGCGGGTTGCCAAGACTGGCCAGGCCGGAAATCGCTGCCGATTCCTTGACCGGAGCGGGCGCAGCAGGTGGTGCCGGTGGTGCGCTCGGTGTCGTCGGCGCCGCAGGTGCGGCAGGTTGCGCCGGGGCCGGCGGCGCTTTCGGTGGCTCGACTTTCTTCACCGGTTTGGGTTTCTCGACCGGTTTTGGTTTTTCGATTGGCTTGGGCTTCTCCACCGGTTTGGGCGGCGGCTTGACCGCGTCCTCGTCTTCCACCGGCTGCTCGGGTTCCGGCGGCGGTGGAGGCGGGGGCGGCGGTGGTGCTTCCGGTGTTGGCGGGGCCGGAGGCGTCGGGCTGGTCAGCTCGACGGTCATTTCCGGGATTTCCGGCGGCGTCGGCAGTGGTTCCGGACGCGCCTGATGGAAGAACCACCACGCGCCGCCGTGTATCAGCACCGACACGGCGATCAGCAAGAGCATCTGTGGTTTGTTCAACCCGCCGGGTCGTGACGTATTGGCTGTAAACGCCGGCCTGCCCGTTGCCGGCGAGACCGGCGCTTGCTGCAACGGCCCCGGCAGGGTTTTGTGCTTTACCGCATCGTTCATTAAAGCTCCCTCGGGTCAGATGAAGGGCAATAAGGTGCCGTCCGAACATATGGCTGATGTTCGAGTGAGTGGGTGCAACTTTCTTCAAGGTGTACGCGGGCCGATAGTTGGACTATCTGTTTAAACGGCCTCGAACAAACTTAGTGGCTTAGTAGCATCTATATCGATTGTTCATTATCCATTCCGTGGCTTGTTGTTGTGTGGAGACGTGAGCTGTCTCAGGTTTGTTACAGTTTGCAACAGGTGTGCCAGATGTTGCTGAAACCGGTTGAACGCAAATCTTCGGTGTTACTGGTGTCGCATTTATATAAGTTTCAGTTTCGCCCACTGTTTATTCGGCGCGAAGCGGTCCTCAAGTCCTCGCAGAAGGGCTTTTTCCAGAGCGAGTCAGAGGGAACGCTGTATCACGCCAATCGGCGGGATAGAGCGGCTGCTCGGTGATCAGGCTTAGCACCTATCGGTGCGTAGCGAATCGATTTGGTGCAGGTCAGTCATTAGCGGTTCACAGGACATGTTCCTTATTTTGATTCTGGAGTATTGGTTAACTGCATCACATTCGGGCGTGCGCTTTTGGTGCAACTTCAATGACGGAAAGTCATTGTTCGACAATCTCGTTGTTGTGCCTTTTATTAATTGCCGTATTTAAAAAATAAATAACACTTGGCGCCCGGCGATCGCTCGATCGCCAGGCACGCAAAGTGTGCATTGGGTTTCAGGTAATAAAGGAGAAACGCGCCAGGCTGAATAGGCTCGGCTGAACTTGGGGCTGGATTTGCGAGTGAGTGGGGTATGTCGTACGGCGGAGCATTTGAAGATTCACAGGTGAACTCCTTATTGCCAGCTCGGACAGGCGAACTTTTGGTTCGCTGTCGCACCTTACAAGAACGCGGATAGCGTTCGATGAATGCTCTTGGTGCGGGATGGGCACCGCCAGCGCTGATTGGCGAAGGTTGATTTCGCAAGTCGGCAGTGCATGGGAAAAACGTGCCAATCACGACACATTTGCAGAATTTTCTACGTCAGGCCAGCCAGCCATCTACCCTGTGCAAAGGCCTTATCGGGGGAACGGACATGTACCAGCTCTACGGGCACAAGAATTCCGGCGCGGCTGCCATCGAGGCGGCACTGGAGTTGTGCCAGATCGCCTATCGCTTCATTGATACCGAAGCCAGCGCCGAGGCCGACGAGGCGCTGGGCAAACTCAATCCGTTGAAACAGATACCGACCCTGCAACTGCCGGACGGCAGCGCCATGACCGAAAGTGCGGCGATCCTGATTCACCTGGGCCTGACGTTTCCCAAGTCCGGCCTGCTGCCGAGCAAGGCTGCCGATCGTGATCAGGCGATTCGCGGTCTCGCCTATATCGTCAGCAATTGCTATGCGGCGGTCGGCATCATCGATTACCCCGAGCGCTGGCTGAGCACGCCCGACGAGAGCGCACGGCAAAACCTGATCGCCGGCGCCCGCCAGCGCTTGCACTTCAGTTGGGAGGTGTTTGCCGATCAGTTTTCCGGGGAGCTATATCTGGATGACGAAACGCCCGGCGCGCTGGATGTGCTGGCGGCCGTGGTAAGCCGCTGGGCCGGCAGCCGCGAACACCTGCGCCAGACCCGCCCGGGCTTTTATGCGTGGCTGCAAAGGATCGACCGACACCCGGTGCTGGCACCGGTGTTCGAGCGGCATTGGCCGGCCTGACGGGCGAGATCGTTCCCACGCTCTAGGTGGGAATGCCTCAACGGACGCTCCGCGTTCGGCTTTAGAGGGACGCGGAGCGTCCAGGGCTGCATTCCCACGCAGAGCGTGGGAACGATCATCTCTGACCTGGCGCATTCGCGAGCAGGCTCGCTCTCACAAGGGGTCACGGCGGTGGGCTCATTCGCCGCGAATGTACTGCTCCAGCTGTTTGATCAGCTCGGCCTGTTCGGCAATCGCTTCCTTCACCAGGTCGCCGATCGACAACAGGCCGATCAACTGGCCGTCCTCGACCACCGGCAAGTGGCGCAGGCGTTTGTCCGACATGATGCCCAGGCAAGTATCGACGGTTTGCCGGGTGTCGACGGTGATCACGTCCTTGACCATGATGTCGCGCACTGGCGTACCGACCGAAGAGCGCCCGTGCAGCACCAGTTTGCGTGCATAGTCACGCTCGCTGATGATGCCGACCACTTTGTCGTCTTCGACCACCAGCAAGGCGCCGACGTTTTTCTCGGCCATCTTCATCAGCGCTTCGAGCACCATGTGATCGGGTTTGATCTGGTGCACTTCCTGATTTTTCTGATCTTTGAGCTTGAGCAGTTGGGCGACGGTCTTCATGGCGGTTACTCAGGTGTTGTCGTTGTTCATCAAGCATCGTAGACGCAGCCGCGCAGAGCAAGGTGGCAAAGCGGCAGTTAGCGTGCAAAAAACGCCATTTGCCGGAAAAAACATCTTTGTATCGGTGAATGAAGCATCTGTGGCCAAGGGATTTATCTGTAACAAGGGGGATTATCTGTGGCAGAGGATTTATCTGTGGTGACGGGATTTATCTGTGGTGATGGGATTTATCTGTGGCGAGGGGATTTATCCCCGCTGGCCTGCGCAGCAGGCCCTTTCATTAAAAGCGGGGCCGCTTCGCGGCCAGCGGGGATAAATCCCCTCGCCACAAATGCTGCGTAGAATGGCGTTCTGATTGAAACGTTGAGGTCGCAGTGGTGGATTTACAGCAGGGCTTCGTCCTGACCCGGCATTGGCGCGATACGCCGGCCGGCACCGAAGTCGAGTTCTGGCTGGCAACGGACGCCGGGCCGCGCCGCGTGCGTCTGGCGCATCAGCCGTCGGTCGCATTTATTCCCGCCGCACAGCGAGAAGCAGCCGAGCGTCTGCTGCACGATGAAAAGAATGTAGAGCTGCGACCGTTGGCCTTGCTCGATTTTCAGCATCGTCCGGTGCTCGGTCTGTATTGCCAGCAGCACGGCCAGTTGATGCGCCTCGAAACCGCGCTGAACCGCGCCGGCGTCGACGTCTTTGAAGCCGACGTCCGCCCCCCGGAACGCTATCTGATGGAGCGCTTCATCACCGCACCGGTGCTGTTTGGCGGCACGCCGGATGCTGACGGCGTGCTGATCAACGCCCAACTGAAACCCGACCCCGATTACCGGCCGAAACTGCGTCTGGTCTCACTCGACATCGAAACCACCGAAAACGGCGAGCTGTATTCCATCGCGCTGGAAGGCTGCGGCGAGCGCCAGGTGTACATGCTCGGCGCGCCGAATGGCGATGCCAGCATTGTCGATTTCGACCTCGAATACTGCGATTCGCGCACGCTCATTCTGAAGAAGCTCAACGACTGGTTCGCCCGCCACGACCCCGACGCGATCATTGGCTGGAACGTCGTGCAGTTCGATTTGCGCATCCTCCATGAACACGCACGGCGTCTTGGCGTACCGCTGAAGATCGGTCGTGGCGGCGAAGAAATGCAGTGGCGCGAGCACGGCAGCCGCAATCACTACTTCGCCTCGGCAGCGGGGCGGCTGATCATCGATGGCATCGAGTCGTTGCGTTCGGCGACCTGGAGTTTTCCCTCGTTCAGCCTGGAAAACGTCGCACAGACCCTGCTCGGCGAAGGCAAGGCGATCAACAATCCGTACCAGCGCATGGACGAGATCAATCGCATGTTCGCCGAAGACAAACCGGCGCTGGCCAAATACAACCTCAAGGACTGCGAGCTGGTCACGCGGATCTTCGCCAAGACCGAACTGCTGACGTTTTTGCTCGAACGCGCCAGCGTTACCGGTTTGCCCGCCGACCGCAGCGGCGGTTCGGTCGCTGCGTTCACCCATTTGTACATGCCGTTGATGCATCGCCAGGGCTTCGTTGCGCCCAATCTGGGCACCAATCCACCGCAGGCCAGCCCCGGCGGGTTTGTCATGGATTCGCGGCCGGGGCTTTACGAATCGGTGTTGGTCCTCGATTACAAAAGCCTTTACCCGTCGATCATCCGCACCTTTCTGATCGACCCGGTGGGCTTGATCGAGGGTCTGCAGCACCCGGACGACGCTGACTCGGTGCCGGGCTTCCGTGGCGCACGCTTCTCGCGCACCCGCCATTGTCTGCCGTCCATCGTGGCGCGGGTGGCCGAAGGGCGCGAAACCGCCAAGCGCGAGCACAATGCGCCGCTGTCCCAGGCGTTGAAAATCATCATGAACGCCTTCTACGGCGTGCTCGGCTCCAGTGGTTGCCGGTTTTTCGATACCCGGCTGGCCTCGTCGATCACCTTGCGCGGCCACGAAATCATGCTGCGCACCCGCCAGTTGATCGAAGAACAGGGCCATGCGGTGATTTACGGCGACACCGATTCAACCTTCGTCTGGCTGCGCAGTCTGCACGGTCAGGATGAAGCAGCGCAGATCGGCCATGCGCTGGTCAAACACGTCAACGATTGCTGGCGCGCCCATGTGCGCGAGGAATACGGGCTGGAAAGCGCGCTGGAATTGCAGTTCGAGATTCACTACAAGCGCTTCCTGATGCCGACGATTCGCGGCGCGGAGGAGGGCAGCAAGAAGCGCTACGCCGGACTCGTCACCCGCGCCGATGGCAGCGAGGAAATGGTCTACAAAGGCCTGGAAACCGTGCGCACCGACTGGTCGCTGCTGGCGCGGCAATTTCAGCAAGAACTGTATGAGCGGATCTTCCAGCGCAAGCCGTACCAGGATTATGTGCGCGATTACGTGCGCAAGACCCTCGCCGGCGAGTTCGACGATCGGCTGATCTACCGCAAGCGTCTGCGCCGCACCCTCGACGATTACGAACGCAACGTACCGCCGCACGTCCGCGCCGCGCGGCTCGCCGATGACTACAACGCCGAGCAGGGTCGGCCCCGGCAGTATCAGAACGGCGGCTGGATCAGCTACGTCATCACCCTGGCCGGCCCGGAGCCGCTGGAGGTACGCCGCGCCGCCATCGACTACGACCACTACATCACGCGACAGCTGCAACCAGTGGCGGATGCGATTCTGCCGTTTGTCGACGACGACTTCTCAACCCTGATCGGTGGGCAACTGGGCCTGTTTTGAGTCGAGCAGTTGCAGCGTCCATTCATCGAGAATGCCGTGGAAGTAACGCTCCAGCGCCTGATGGAACAGACTTTCCTCAACGCTGAACTGGGCGAACAGGGTCATCGAAGAATGAAATTTCAAGTCATCGGGATGGCCAAACATTTCTGCAATCGAGCGCTGCGGCACATTCAGCACCAGTTGCGTGCAGGTGCGCAGCCGCGCCCCGAGCAGCTCGTGGGCCAGATAGGCCTGGGTTTCCTCGGCTGAACCAATGGCAAAGCGCCGGGCCATTTCGCTGCCGCCCAATCCGGCGAACTGCGGAAAGACGAACCACATCCAGTGGCTGCGCTTGCGGCCCGTTTCGAGTTCACGCAGGACCCGTTCGAACACCGGGTCCTGCGCCTGCACGAAACGTTGCAGGTTGTACGGGTCGTGCAGATCTGTGCTTCTCATGGCGAAGCCCTCGCAGTCGGCAGCTCAGACCATGGCCAGCCGCTGCTTGCGTTGAGGCGCCGGGAACACCTTGTCCAGCGCCGCCAGATCCCCGGCGTCCAGTTGCAACCGGGCCGCCTCGGCATTGAGTTGCACATGCTCGGGGCGCACAGCTTTGGGAATCGCAATCACGCCGTCCTGGCGCAGGAGCCACGCCAGTGAAATCTGCGCCGGGGTGGCGTTGTAGCGACAGGCAATGTCCTGCAGAACCGGCTCGGCGAGCATCGCGCCGCCTTGGCCGATCGGACAGTACGCCATCAACGGCAGGCGCTGGTGTTGGCACCACGGCAGCAGATCGAATTCGATGCCGCGCTCCTCGAGGTTGTACAACACCTGATTGGTGGCGCAGGCCGAGCTGGACAGTTCTTCGAGGTCGTCGACATCGAAATTCGACACGCCCCAACGGCCGATCTTGCCGTCCTCGCGCAGGCGTTCGAAGGCTTCGACGGTTTCCTCCAGCGGATACTGACCGCGCCAGTGCAGCAGATACAGATCGATGTAGTCGGTGCCGAGCCGACGCAAACTGCGCTCGCAGGCTTGCGGGATGCCCTGGCGGCTGGCGTTGTGCGGGTAGACCTTGCTGACCAGAAAGACTTGATCGCGCAGACCGGCAATGGCTTCGCCGACCACCGTTTCGGCACCGCCCTCGGCGTACATCTCAGCGGTATCGATCAGGCTCATGCCCAGCTCGATGCCGCTGCGCAGCGCCGCCACTTCACGGCTATGCGCCGAACGATCCTCGCCCATGCGCCAAGTGCCCTGGCCAATCACGGGAACCTGCACGCCGGCCAACTCAAGAGTACGCATTCAAACCTCCTGCCTTAAAGAGTCGATATCTTTAGTGGGCAGCAGGATAGAGCAAGGGTTCCCGGAAGGAAGGGGGAGTCAAGGATGAAACCGGATCAGCTGTGGTCAGGGGATCTTGTGGCGAGGGGATTTGTGGCGAGGGGATTTATCCCCGCTGGGCTGCGAAGCAGCCCCGATCCTGCAACACGCGTTGTATCAGACAGCGCTCTATTGCAGGTTTTTGGGGCTGCTTCGCAGCCCAACGGGGATGAATCCCCTCGCCACAGGGGCTGCTTCGCAGCCCAACGGGGATGAATCCCCTCGCCACAGGGGGTGCATTGCAGGTTACTTGGCGGAGAACTTAAGTATCACGCTGTGGGCATAGGTCTGCCCCGGATCAAGCCGCGTGCTTGGGAAATCCGGCTGGTTCGGCGAATCCGGATAGTGCTGGGTCTCGAGTGTGAACGCGCCCCAGTGTGGATAGACCTTGCCGCCCTTGCCCTTGACCGTGGCGTCGAGGAAGTTGCTGGTGTAGAACTGCACGCCCGGCTCGCTGGTGAACAGTTGCAGGACGCGTCCGGATTGCGGGTCGCTGACTTCGGTGGCGAGCTTGCTGACATCGCCCTTGGTGTCCAGCGCCCAGTTGAAATCGAAGCCGCCCTGTTTCGGCTCGGCGAATTTCAGCTGCGGATGATCAGCCTTGATGTGCGTGCCGATTGCCGTCGGTTTGCTGAAGTCCATCGGCGTGCCGGCGACAGCCGCCAGCTCCCCGGTGGGGATCAGTTTGGCGGTGACCGGCGTGTAATGGCTGGAGTTGATCATGGCGACTTGCTTGAGAATATCGCCATTGCCGGCGCCGGCCAGGTTGAAGTAACTGTGGTTGGTCAGGTTGAGCACGGTCGGCTTGTCAGTGCTGGCCTTGTAGTCGATGCGCAGTTCGTTGTTGTCGGTCAGGCGATAGGTGACTTCGGTGGTCAGATTGCCCGGGAAGCCCATCTCGCCGTCGGCCGAGAGGTAGGTCAGGGTCACGCCTACCGAATCCTTGTCCTTGGTTTCCCTGGCCTTCCAGACTTTCTTGTCGAAACCTTCGGGGCCGCCGTGCAGGGCGTTGGATTTGTCGTTCTGCGGCACTTGATAGCGCTTGCCATCGAGTTCGAAAGCACCTTCGGCCAGGCGGTTGCCGAAGCGGCCGATGGTCGCGCCGAAGTACGCGGTGCCTTTCTGATAGCCCTGCACATCGTCAAAACCCAAGACGACGTCGTCGAACTTGCCGTGTTTGTCAGCGACTTTCAGCGCTTGCAGGGTCGCGCCGTAGGTAATCACGGTGGCTTGCATGCCGTGGCTGTTGCGCAGGATGTACTGTTCGACAGGCGTGCCGTCATTGGTTTTGCCGAAGGCTTTGTGTTCAGCGGTCAGGCCCGCCGCGTTGGCGGAAAGGGTAGCGATCATCAGGGACAGTCCGAGGCCGGAGAGCAGGTGACGGGATTGAAGCATGGTTGACCTTCCTTTTTGTTGTTGTTTTGAGAAAATGCAATTAGTCAGGCTATTTAATATTTCGCAGAAGATTTATAGCGGATTTACCGCTGTTGGCAAATATAAAGTCCGACTAATTGATGTGGCGAAAAGCGCCGAAGGTCGGCTCACCGCCCGGGCACTGCACTTTTTCGCAATCGGCGGCTCTATGCATGGCCAGGATGCGGTGACCCCCGCCGCACAGGAATGTGCCTGTCCGAGACTTCATGCCGAGTGTTTTTGCCCTGATCACCGCCGCTCACCGCCGCCCGTGCCTGCTGCTGGCCTGCCTGTTGTCGCTGTTGCTCAGCGGCTGCAGCCACCAGAACGGCAACGGATTCTTCAATCAGATACGTGAAGGGCAGCCGCAGGAGTTTTTGCAGACCAGCGTCGACCGCATGGCCACCCTGGCGATGCGCGACAACCTCGACAGCCTCTATCGATTGATGGGCAAACTTTACCTGCGCAACCCGGAAGAACTGCGCAAATCCGGTTTCCTCACCGTCAACGCCGCCGTGAAACAGGTGCGTCTCGCTGTCGAGCAACAGCAGCCGTTGCCCGTGCTGGGCGGGCGCAAGGACCTGGCGGCGCTGAGCTATGCGATGAGTCCGGAATTCCTCGGCGACCGCGTCGGCGCGTTCATCTATGCGATCGGCAGCATGCTGGTCACCGCCCACGGCAATCGCACCGAGTTCTACATGACCGACGCGATCAACCCGACGTTCGTGCACAACGCCGCGCGCAACATCGAAAAAGCCATGTGGATTTTGTCGCAACGACAAAACAAGGAAGGCCAGCCGTTGCTGTTCTCCAACGAAATCTCGGAGGAGGGCAGCAACCTCAGCTTCGCCACCGAATTCAGCAAAATCGTCGCGCGCCTGGATCTGCTCACGCAGATGCTCGATGAGCGCTATCGCAGGATCGGCCTGAATTACGCGCAGAGTCTGCTGTTCTTGAATTTCTTGCCGGTGCAGTGAGCCTTGCAGGTTTGCTGTAGCGCAAAGATCCACTGTGGGATCTGCGGTGAATTCGATATGGCATAACGATAGACCGCATCGATATATGTGGTTATAAGAAAAATCGCTATGCTGCGGGCCAGATTTTCCTGTCGTTTTCTGGACGTTTGAATGGAATTGGCAAATTTCGGCCTGGTGATTGCCGGGCTGGTGGTTGGGTTTATCGTAGGCATGACCGGTGTCGGCGGCGGTTCGTTGATGACGCCGATTCTGCTGTGGTTCGGCATCAACCCGGCGACGGCGGTGGGTACCGATCTGCTGTACGCTGCGATCACCAAATCCAGCGGCGTCCTCGTTCACAGGAAGAACAAGAACATCGACTGGGCGATCACCGGCTGGCTGACCCTCGGCAGCGTGCCAGCCGTGGCCATGACCCTGTGGTTCCTCAGCACCCTGCACACCGCGCCGGACGCGATGAACGCCATCATCAAACAGGCGCTCGGCTTCGTCCTCTTCGCCACCGCCCTGGCAATCTTCTTCAAGAAACGCTTGCTCGAATTCGCCCACAAACGCGCGGGTGGCAACTACAACCCGAGCGGTTCGCGCCTGAATATCATGACGGTGATCACCGGTCTGGTCCTCGGCACCATGGTTGCCCTGACCTCGATTGGCGCCGGCGCACTGGGCACCGTCGCCTTGTTCATCCTCTACCCGCTACTGCCAACCCGCCGCCTGGTCGGCACCGAAATCGCCCACGCCGTACCCCTGACCCTCGTCGCCGGCCTCGGCCACGCAAGCATGGGCAACATGGATTGGGGCGTGCTGGGTTTCCTGCTGATGGGCTCGCTGCCAGGCATCTGGCTCGGCAGCCACCTGACCGGACGCATCTCCGACGAAGTCCTGCGCCCGTGCCTGGCGACGATGCTGGTGTTGATTGGTTATAAGTTGGCGTTCTGAGTCAGTCTGGAGCAAACACTTCCAATGCAGCGGCCCTGGGGATGTGCTGATGATCGCTTGCGTCATGTTGCGCAAAGTTCTCCCTGACCTAAGCTTCTGACAGGGCAATGCCTTTTTGCCAGACACCGCCGGAACAATCGCCACGATGCGCAATCAGTAGTGCGTGGATATCAAAAGGAGATGCGCATGCTCATCAGGTCCCTGACCCTGACCCTCTTGCTGGCAATCGCCGGCCCCTTGTTCGCCGCCGACAGCGATTCACCCCTGGCCGGGGACGTGGGCCGCGCCCGCCCGCTGATCGTGATTGCGCAAAGCACTGTCGACCCGGTCTGGCTGAGCCTGAAGAAGTCGCTGGAAGATCCGGCCAACAAAAAGGGCGTCACCGACCGCAACATCAAGGTCTACACCATCCTCAGCATGTCCGGACAGCTCGACGGCAAGGACATGGGCCAGCAGGACACCATGGCCCTGCTGCGTTCGCTGAAGCTCGGTGCCGGCGCTTATCCAAAAGTGTTCCTGGTGGGCAAGGACGGCGAAACCAAGCTCTCCGCCTCGGGTGATGAAGCCAAGGCATTGAGCCTGGCGAAAATCTTCGAAACCATCGACGCCATGCCCATGGCCGAAAAAGAAGCCGCCGCTGCGGCCGCCGCCGCACAAACGCCTGCCGCCACCGAGCCGGAACCGGCCAAAGGCGCGAAGGGCAGCAAACCGGCGAAACCGAGCAAACCGCCGCAGATGCCGGATGATTGATTGCGCGTTGACTGAATGAAGCAAAATCCTTGTGGGAGCTGGCAAACCAGCTCCCACATTTTTTTGTGAAGTGCACAGTTCAAATGTGGGAGCGAGCCTGCTCGCGATAGCGGTTTTTCAGGCGCTGAAAGGTGACTGATCGAGCGCATTCGCGAGCAGGCTCGCTCCCACAAGTCATCTGCTGATCGAAATTCATTGCAGCATATGCCTGCCGAAACGTCTGACGCCAACACCCTTCAAATCGAGTGGATTTTTCCTGCAAGACGCGGCGGCCGTGGTGAACTGGTGCGTTGTGACGCAGAGGGATAACCTCTTTTGGCCGCTGAAAAACACAGTGGTCGGATGTGGAAGTCCGGTTGTTTGGTTACATCCATCAATGTCTCAAAAGCGCATGTCGACGGGTTTTATGTCAACATCGCCGCGTTTTGGCGGCTGTGCGCAGGAGCACTCTCGAGTGCGCCGGGTATTGGTGGATTGGCCTGGTCTTCCACACCTGCGTACAGCTGCCACCCTCATGTGGAAGTGAGACAGGTAGTGTTTCCTACAATCCACAACGGTAATCAATACATGAAAAAACACACTCCAAATCCCCCCGAATCCCCCATGGATTCAAGCTCCTTCGACTCCAATAATCCGCGTCTGCGCCACCCCGGCCAACCCGATCCCATCAGCCACGTTTTCACCATTCTCCCCGACATCGACACGGCGACACTGCTGAGCCATGCCTGCGAAACCCTTGCCTCACTGAACGTACTGACCACCGATCTGGCCTGCGAGTTGAGCGGTGCGCAGCGCAGCCTGACGTTGTCGATCCAGCAATTGGCCGTGCTCGGAGAACTGCTGGTCAACCGCGCGCTGGACAATCTCGATTCACCCGCAACGGCGACTCAACATTGAACAGGGAGGTTCTACCATGGCGCGTTACATACCGATCACCGGGATTGACTGCAAAATTCCCTGTGTGCTGATCGACAGCGAAGCCCCCATTGACGTGTTGCACGGCACCGCGGCTTACCGCTTGCGCTGTGTGACGCAGCTGATGGAGAGCCTTTCGCTGGACGAGGGCAAGGGACACGATGCATTGCTGTTGCAGGATTTCGCCCGGGTGCTGGCGATTCCGTTGCGCGATAGCTGTGACTTGATGGATGTCATTGGCTGGCGCTTGCAGGCGCAGCTTTAAGCGCTGAAACGAAAAAGATCGCAGCCTGCGGCGGCTCCTACAGGATAGGGTTTTCACTCGGTCAATGGAGCTGCCGCAGGCTGCGATCTTTTAATCTTTATTCGGTCAACTGACTGAAAAATCTCATGCGCAATCTTCACCCGTTCGGCATTCGGGTAGTTCTTGTTGGCAAGAATCACAATGCCTATGTCCCGCGACGGCACGAACGCCACATACGCGCCAAAGCCCCGTGTAGAACCGGTCTTATTGAATAGCACATTGGCCGGTTCAGCTTGCGGTGGAGTCAGCCATTCGACTTTGTGCGGTTCCATGGCCATGGGGGTCGAGTTGCCGTTTTGCAGTTTTTCCAGGCTGATCGGGTAGACGTAGCGCTCCCAGCCCAGGCCCTGGGTCATGTCGCCGACGCGGTAATAACCGATGTGGGTGTTGGCGATGGCTTGGTGCAGATCAGGCGCAAGGCTGGCCGGTTTCAGCTGTGCCTGGACGTAACGCAGCAGGTCGGCGGCGCTGGTTTTGATGCCGTAGGCTTCGGCGTCGAGGGCGCCGGGGCTGACGCGTACCGGTTGGTCGGCGCTGTCGTAGCCTTGGGCGTAAAGCTTCGACTGCGCTGGCGGTACGCTGAGGAAGGTGTGCTGAAGGCCGAGTTTCGGCAGCAGGGTTTGCGTCATTGCCTGGTCGAACGGCTGGCCGAGGCTTTTCGCCGTCAGGTAGCCGAACAGGCCCAGGCTCGGGTTGGAATACAGGCGATGGCTGCCGGCGGGAAACTGCGGTTTCCATTGTTGGTAATAGCCGAGCATCCTGTCGGAAGAATCCGCCTCAGCGGGAAATTGCAGCGGCAGTCCGCCTGCACTGTAGGTGCCCAGTTGCAGCACGCTGATGTTGTCGAAGGCGCTGCCCTTGAGCTCCGGCCAGAGTTGGCTGGCCATGCTCGACAGGTCGAGTTTGCCTGTGGCCTGGGCGTAACCGGCGAGGGTGGCGGTGAAGGTTTTACTCACCGAGCCGACTTCGAAGAGGGTGTTTTCGCTGACCTTTTGTGCGGTGTCTTTAGCGGCGACCCCGTAGTTAAAGTAATGCGCTTGGCCATTCAGGGTGATCGCTACGGTCAGCCCCGGGATGTTGTTTTGCTGCATGACCGGGGTGACGGCTTGGCTGACCAGTGCCTGCAATTGCGCATCCGTCGGCGTTGCGGCATGACAGGCAACGCTGCCGAAGAACAGTGCGAAAGCGCTGTAGGAAAAGACCTTGCTCGGTTTTAAGGAACACATGATTGAATCACTCTCCATGAGTGTCGATTGTTGTATCCCGCTACACTGCGGGTGATTTTTCATCGGGCGGCCGATCAGCGCGGCCAATTTAGGCACTTCGCTGGATCTCGACAAACGATGAAAACTCGCATGGGCCATTAGAAAAATTTGGGGCAACGCATGATTCGACCGCAACTGCCGCTCAACGCTCTGCGCGCGTTTGAAGCCTCGGCACGTCATTTGAGTTTTACCCGTGCTGCCGTCGAGTTGTGCGTGACACAAGCGGCGGTGAGCCATCAGGTCAAAAGCCTGGAAGCGCAACTCAACCTGACCCTGTTCAAACGCCTGCCCCGTGGGCTGATGCTGACCAGTGAAGGCGAAACCTTGCTGCCGGTACTCAGCACATCATTCGATCATATTGCGCAGATGCTCGAGCGTCTGGCCGGTGGGCAGTATCGCGACATGTTGACGGTCGGCGCGGTGGGCACGTTTGCCGTGGGCTGGCTGTTGCCGAGGCTGGCGGACTTTCGGGGGAAACATCCGCTTATAGATTTACGTCTGTCGACCAATAACAACCGGGTGGATGTGGCGGCGGAAGGACTGGATTACGCCATTCGTTTCGGTGCTGGCGCCTGGCATGGCATCGAGGCGACACGCTTGCTCGATGCGCCGTTGTCGGTATTGTGCGTGCCGGAGATTGCCCGGCAACTGCACTCGCCGGCGGACCTGTTGCAGCAGACCTTGCTGCGTTCCTATCGCACCGATGAATGGCCGGAGTGGTTTCACGCAGCGGGCCTGGCGACGCAGGCCGCGCCACCGCAAAGCATCGTGTTCGATTCGTCGCTGGCAATGATGGAAGCCGCATTGCAGGGTGGCGGCGTGGCGTTGGCGCCGCCGCTGATGTTCGCCCGGCAACTGGCGGCAGATGCGATCTGCCAGCCGTTTGCGATCGAGATCACCACCGGCAGTTACTGGCTGACGCGGTTGCAGTCGCGAGCGGAAACGGTGGCGATGAAAGCGTTCAAAACCTGGTTGCTGCAAATTAATGCCTGATTCACCTCATTCCCTGTGGGAGCTGGCTTGCCAGCGATGGGGTCGCAATGGCCAACATTAATGCTGGCTGACCCACCGCTATCGCTGGCAAGCCAGCTCCCACAGGTTTATCAGTTGAATTACAGGGCCGGGCTTTAATCCTCGATTTTTCTCACCGCACCAGACACGGCCGCTTGTTATCGAATTTCCACCCCGGAATCAGAAACTGCATCGCCACGCTGTCGTCCCGCGCGCCGAGGCCCATGCCTTTGTACAGTTCGTGGGCCTTGGCCACTTGATCCATGTCCAGCTCCACGCCCAGCCCGGGTTTTTTCGGCACCTGCACGAGACCATCGACAATCTGCAGCGGTGCCTTGGTCAGGCGCTGACCGTCCTGCCAGATCCAGTGGGTGTCGATGGCGGTGATCTCGCCGGGTGCGGCGGCGGCGACGTGGGTGAACATGGCCAGGGAAATATCGAAGTGGTTGTTGGAATGCGAGCCCCAGGTCAGCCCCCACTCATGACACATCTGCGCGACGCGTACCGAGCCCTGCATGGTCCAGAAGTGCGGGTCGGCCAGCGGGATGTCCACTGACTGCAACTGAATCGCGTGGCCCATTTCACGCCAGTCGGTGGCGATCATGTTGGTCGCGGTTTTCAGTCCGGTGGCGCGGCGGAATTCAGCCATGACTTCGCGCCCGGAATAACCGTTTTCGGCACCGCACGGGTCTTCGGCGTAGGCGAGTACGTGGTGCTGATCGCGGCACAGACGAATCGCCTCTTTCAGCGACCAGGCGCCGTTCGGATCGAGGGTGATTCGCGCTTCAGGGAAGCGCTCGGCCAGTGCCGTGACCGCTTCGATTTCGGCATCGCCGCTGAGCACGCCGCCCTTGAGTTTGAAATCCTTGAAACCGTACTTGGCGTGCGCCGCCTCGGCCAGACGCACGACCGCTTCGGCGGTCATGGCTTTCTCGTGACGCACACGGAACCAGTCGTTTTCGGCGTCCGGTTCGCTGCGATAGGCCAAATCGGTTTCGTGTTGATCGCCGACGTAGAACAGATAACCGAGCATCTTCACTTCGTCGCGTTGCTGACCTTCACCGAGCAGCGCCGCCACCGGCACGTCCAGATGTTGGCCGAGCAGGTCGAGGAGGGCGGCTTCCAGGCCGGTGACCGCGTGAATGGTGATGCGCAGGTCGAACGTCTGCAGACCACGGCCGCCGGCATCGCGGTCTGCGAAGGTCTGGCGCACCTGGTTGAGGATCTTCTGGTAGGTGCCGATGGGGCTGCCGACCACCAGATTGCGCGCGTCCTCCAGGGTCTGGCGAATGCGCTCGCCACCGGGCACTTCGCCGACGCCGGTGTGGCCGGCGTTGTCCTTGAGGATGACGATGTTGCGGGTGAAAAACGGCCCGTGGGCGCCGCTCAGGTTGAGCAGCATGCCGTCGTGACCGGCCACCGGAATCACTTGCATGTCGGTGATGATCGGAGCTTTGGCGGTGTCGTGAGTAGTCATTATTGTTTTCCTTGTCGAGACGAAGTCAGGCGTGTTTCGGCGCGGCGTCGGCCACAGCCTTTTCAGCAGCGGGTTTCGGCGTGGTGCGCGCGGCGAAGACGATGATTGCGGCGATGATCGAGGTCGCGGCCAGACCATAGAGGCCGCCCTGAATCGAGCCGGTGTGCTGTTCCAGCAGGCCGAAGGTGGTTGGCGCGACGAAGCCGCCGAGGTTGCCCACCGAGTTGATCAGCGCGATCACTGCCGCCGCGATGCGTGCATCCAGATAAGCCTGGGGAATCGGCCAGAACAGCGACGAGGCGGATTTGAAACCCAGCGCCGCAAAGCAGATCGCGACGAAGGCAAAGATCGGCCCGCCAGTGGTGGACATGAACATCCCCGCTGCGGCGATCAACAGGGCAGTGGCGACCCACGCTTGCTGATGTTTCCACTTCGCCGACAGCGAGGCGAAGGCGTACATGCCGACGATCGACAGCAACCATGGAATCGAGTTGAACAGGCCGACCTGCACGTCGCTGAGTTCGCCCATCTTCTTGATGATGCTCGGCAGCCAGAAAGTCGCCGCGTAAATGGTCAACTGAATGAAGAAGTAGATCAGGCAGAACAGAATGATCTGCCGGTCCTTGAGCAGTTTGCCCAGCGAAGGCCGGATCGGCGTCGCGGCTTCACGGGCCTTTTGCTCGTCGTCGATGGCGCTGACCAGCGCATCCTGTTCGGCGCGGCTCAGCCATTTGGCGTCGTGGGGTTTGGCATCCAGCCAGAACCAGACAAACACGCACAGGCACACCGAGAACATCCCCTCGATGAAGTACATCCACTGCCAGCCGTGCATGCCCAACCCATTGATCTGCAGGAGCAGACCGGACAGCGGGCCGGAGATCAGCGAGGCCACGGCCGAACCGCTGAGGAAAATCGCGATCGCCTTGCCACGCTCGACGCCTGGCAGCCAACGGGTGAAGTAATAAATCACCCCGGGAAAGAACCCGGCCTCGGCCACACCGAGCAGAAAACGCAGAATGTAGAAGTGGGTTTCGTTCTGGATGAACGCCATGCAGGCCGCGACTATGCCCCAGGTGAACATGATGCGGGTCAGCCAGATGCGTGCGCCGACTTTTTGCAGAAGCATGTTGGACGGCACTTCGAACAGCGCGTAACCGATAAAGAACAGCCCGGCGCCGAAGCCATAAGCGGCAGCACCAATGCCCAGATCGGTTTCCATGTGGGTGCGGACGAAGCCGATGTTCACCCGGTCAATGTAATTGACGATGAACATGATCACGAAGAGCGGCAGGACGTGGCGTTTGACTTTGGAGATGGCTGAGGCGAGCGTCGGGTCGACGCTGTCCTGCATCCCGGAGACGGAGGTTTTCACTGATGTTTCTCCCACTGATTATTTTTATGCGGGTAGGACTGGGTGCTGCGTTGTTGATAGACATCATACAACTGTGGTTTTTTGTCCTACAAGTGGGAAGCAGCGATTAAATTCTTCTGAATGCTATCTTTCTTATGCGAAAAGTGGATTTTATCCCGTTTTTATTGGCTTTTGCGTCAATTGAGCAGGGCGAATCGTTGAATCGTGGCGACTGATGCGCGTTGGCAGGCTGCCAGGAAATACTGATTTATTGGAGTGTTGTCATACAAGTTGAGCCGCCGCCAACTGCTAAAACCCATCTCGACCGTCATCGCGCAGTGCTACGATCGGCAAGCCCCGATCACCGGAACCGATCATGCAAGAAGACCTCGACGCGCCCGCGCGCAAACGCACGCACAACCTCGCTCATGACCTGGTGGAAAAGCTCACCCAGAGCATCCTGCTCGGACAACTGTCGCCCGGTGACAAGCTGCCTTCGGAGAACTCCATCGTTCAGGAGCACGGCGTCAGCCGCACGGTGGTGCGCGAGGCGATCTCCAAGTTGCAGGCCTCGGGGCTGGTCGAGACGCGCCATGGCATCGGTACTTTCGTGATCGAGCGCGCAGCGGAGCAGGGCCTGCGCCTGAACGTCGATACGGCGCTCGGCGTGCGCAGCATTCTCGAATTGCGCATGGGCCTGGAGACGCAAGCGGCGGCGCTGGCGGCGCAGCGGCGCAGTGAGCAGCAGGTGCAGCAGATGCGTCAGGCGCTGGATGACTATCAACGGCTGCTGGCGAACAACGACAGCTGCGTGGAGGCCGATCGGCGTTTTCATCTGCTGATCGCCGAGGCCACCGGCAACGCTTGTTTCAGCGAGATCATGCAGCACCTGGGCAGTGCGATGATCCCGCGCAATCGCCTGAATGCCGCCGAGCGCGGCGCGGCGGATCTGAGCAAGCTCGGCCACTTGGCCAATCTGGAACACGAGGCGATTCTGAATGCGATCAAGCGTCAGGACGCCGATGCCGCCCGCGCTGCGATGTGGCTGCACCTGACCAACAGTCGTGATCGCTTTATCGCCCAAGGCTGATGCCGCTGGTCTGATCTACCGCACGCCCTCAGCACCCGCGCTTCCAAGTAATACGCCCCGGATAATCCGGGCCAGTATTGTGAGGTGCAGCATGGCTGATGACTCGCTTGTTCCCGGTGGCATGGCGCCCACCGACCAGACCCGCCCCGTATCCGGCACCGACGAGCCGACGCTGAGCGATCACGACGCACCGCCGGGCATGGACCCGGGGCGCGATCCGCTGAGCGATGCCGACCGCCCGGATGACTGGAAGGATCCGCCGGATGACGAGGATGTACCGCCGGCGGGCGAGCCGACACCGTTGTCGGATGATATGCGCTGAGGTCTCGATTATTCATTGAGTGGGCCGGCCTCTTCGCGAGCAGGCTCGCTCCCACAGGGAGTTTGTGTCATCCACTTTGGGAGCGAGCCTGCTCGCGAAGACGGCATCGGCTTCACTGCAGATTCAAGCCTTTGCTCTCAACTGCTCGAACGACGCCAACCCGACGCTCCAGATTCAACGCCAACACACTGATCAACACCACCACCGCTCCCATCAGCACCATCAACGTCGGCCGTTCACCCAGTCCCCACGACGCAATTCCCATGGCCGTCGGCGGTATCAGATACAAGGTCATCGTCGCCCGACTCAAGTCCACATGCTTGAGCACGAAACCCCAGGCCAGATACGCCAGCGCGCTGGGAAACACCCCCAGCATCAGCACCGCCCACTGCGCACGCGGCGGCGCCTGCATCACGGCGTCAGCCAGCCCCGGCAGATAAATCAGCAACAGCAACGTCCCCGACCACACCGCGTAGCAGCCCAGGCTGAAGCCGTCGTAGCGCCGCGCATGATGCTTCTGCAGGGCGAAATAGATGCTCCAGGAAAGCGCCGCCAACAAGATCAACAAGCCATGGGCATTGATAGCGCCCATGCCCTTGTCGCCGCTGACTACGATCACCACGCCGACAAATCCAAGCAGCACACAACCCCAACGCCAGATGCTGACGCGTTCCTTGAACACAAAGCACGCCAGCAGCGTGCTGAATAACGGGCTCGATTGCGCCAGCACGCTGGAAGCCCCGGCACCGATGCCTTGCTGGCCGATGTTCAAGGCGACGTGATGCAGGCTGACGGCGAAGAAGCCCAAGGCAAACAGTAACGGCACATCGCGCCACTGCGGCAGGCGAATGCCTTTGAAAATTGCGATCAGCGCCATCAACAGCGACGCCAGCAGGAAACGCAGCAAGGCCAGATGTCCGGGATCGTACCCTTGCAAGCCGATGTGAATGCCGGTGGGCGAATAACCCCAGCAGCCGACGACAAACGTCATGGCCAGGATGATTTTGCAGGTAGAAGTGGAAGTCATGATTGAGGCACCAAGGCAGTGGATGCGCCGAGTATCCGCGCGCCCGATCATTCGCCACAACTGACTTATACTGCGTCGACTGTTCACTCAGAGTGATGATTATGGAACTGGCGCAAATCCGCATGTTCAAGACTGTGGCCGAGGTCGGCAGCATTGCCCGGGCCGCTGAAAAGCTGTTCTGCGTGCCGTCGAACATCACCGCGCGGATCAAAGCGCTGGAGGCCGAGTTGGGCGTGGCGCTGTTCTTGCGCGAGGGGCGCGGACTGCGCATCAGCCCGGCGGGGCAGACCTTTCTGGTTTATGCGGAAAAGATTCTGGCGCTGACCGTCGAAGCCAAACGCGCGCTCGACCCGGCCGCCGAGCCGTCCGGACCGCTGCGCATCGGCGCCATCGAGTCTTCGGCGACCGGGCGCTTGCCGCGCCTGCTGGCGAAATTCCACAAGCGCTACCCGCAAGTGGCACTGGAACTTACCACCGGCACCTGGAGCCAGTTGCTCGACGACACCGTCAACCATCGCCTGGATGGTGCGATCGTGGCGGTAGATGTCGAACGTGCTCAGCTCAAACGCACGCCGATGTATCGAGAGGAATTGTTACTGATCGCCTCGACTTCATTCGGCCCGGTGCGCGACATCGCGGATCTGCAAGACAAAACCCTGTTCATGTGGCCACCGGGTTGCCCATACCGCGCGGCATTTGAGCATTGGTTACTGCGCCGAGGGCAGGCGCTGCCGATTGTCAGTCTGGCCAGTTACGGAGCGATTGTCGGCTGCGTCAGCGCCGGTGCCGGGGTGGCGCTGGTGCCCAGGGGCGTGTTCGAGCAGTACGCCAAAGGCGCGGGCTGCGAGGGTTACGAGTTTGCTGAACTGAGGGCGATCGAGAATTTGTTTTACTGGCATGAAAACGCCGGTGTGCACCCGGCGCGCGAGGCGTTTGTAGGGATGTTGCGTGAGGAGTTTGCCCAATAGAAAAGCGGCCCTCACCCCAGCCCTCTCCCGGAGGGAGAGGGGGTCGACCGAGGTGTCTTGCGCCAGACATCGACCTGAAAGTCCGAGCCGCTTATGGATTCACGAGCACAACCAGCGCTGTGTAGTTTGCGGATTCAGCGGTCCCCGTTCAGGTCAGCGTACCTCTGAAATATCCCCCGATCAGTCCCCTCTCCCTCTGGGAGTGTATGTA
>NZ_JH635999.1:2247128-2248878 GCF_000257605.1 Pseudomonas sp. R62 | reverse complement strand
ATGCGATTTGGTCCGGCCTTCGATCTTCAATGAATGCACGCCCATGCGCGTCAGCCGCTCGACATGCTGCACCGCGCGCAGATCCTTGGCGTTCATGATGTAGGTGCCGTGTTCGTCTTCGAAAGCCGGCATCAATTCATCGGGACGATTGGCTTCCTGCAACAGAAAGACCTGATCGGTCGGTGCGCCGAGGCCTAGCGTGGGCTCGGGTTGAAAGGTCTGGACGATCTCGCCGAGCTGGTTTTGTGTGGCTTCTTGCGCCGTGTACTTCCAGCGGCAGGCGTTGGTGCAGGTGCCCTGATTGGCATCGCGCTTGTTCATGTAACCGGAAAGCAGGCAGCGCCCGGAATAGGCCATGCATAGCGCGCCGTGCACGAACACTTCCAGCTCCATACCCGGCACCTGCTCGCGGATTTCGCCGATCTCTTCCAGCGACAGTTCGCGCGACAGAATGATCCGGCTCAGTCCCTGTTGCTGCCAGAACTCGACGCTCGCCCAATTCACCGTGTTGGCCTGCACCGAAAGATGAATCGGCATCAGCGGAAAATGCCGGCGCACCAGCATGATCAGGCCGGGGTCGGACATGATCAGCGCATCCGGGGCCATCTCGATCACCGGCGCCAGATCCTTGAGAAACGTCTTCAGCTTGGCGTTGTGCGGGGCGATGTTGACCACCACATAGAAGCGCTTGCCCTGCGCCTGCGCCTCACGGATGCCCAGCGCCAGGTTGGCGTGGTCGAATTCGTTGTTGCGCACCCGCAGGCTGTAGCGCGGCTGGCCGGCGTAGACCGCATCGGCGCCATAAGCGAAGGCGTAACGCATGTTTTCCAGGGTGCCGGCGGGGGCGAGAAGCTCGGGGGCGATGAGAGTCTGCATTTGGGTGTCGGTCGCAAAAGCCGCGCAGGGTAGGGCAGCTGTTGCGAGGGTTCATTGATCTGGATCTATGCTCCATGAATAAACATGGCACTCGCGCGCTCGGCGGCTGACTAAGTGGGGCGGGCGTGCGTGACGCCTGACTGACATGGACCGGATATGAACGAAAAGAGTCTGCAATTCAAATCCCTGACAGTGCTGCTGGTGCTGGTCACGGTGGCCTTTATCTGGATTCTGCTGCCGTTCTACGGCGCGGTATTCTGGGCTGTCATCCTCGGCATTCTGTTTGCGCCGGTACAGCGCAAGTTGCAGCAGAAGTTCGGCTGGCAACGCAACGTGACGTCGCTGTGCACCTTGAGCCTGTGCCTGGTGATCGCGATTCTGCCGGTGATCATCGTCAGCATCCTGCTGGTGCAGGAAGGGACGACGGTCTACAAGAACATCGAAAGCGGCGAGCTGGATATCGCCGCGTATCTGGCGCAGTTCAAGCACAGCCTGCCGCCGTACTTTCAGCACTTGCTCGACCGCTTCGGCATGGGCGAACTCGACAGCTTGCGCGAGAAGATCGTCAAAGCGGCGATGCAGGGCAGCCAGGCGCTGGCGACTCAGGCTTTCAGCTTCGGCCAGGGCACATTCGAATTCGTGGTGAGCTTTTTCATCATGCTGTATCTGCTGTTTTTCTTTCTGCGTGACGGCCCTGAGCTGGCGCGCAAGATGCGCACTGCCGTGCCGCTGGAAGAAAACCACAAGCGCCGCCTGCAACTGAAGTTCAACCGCGTGGTGCGCGCCACGGTCAAAGGCAACGTGGTGGTGGCCGTGACCCAAGGCGCGCTGGGCGGGTTGATTTTCTGGTTTCTCGACATTCCCAGCGCATTGC
>NZ_JH635999.1:2229025-2244873 GCF_000257605.1 Pseudomonas sp. R62 | reverse complement strand
GCCCGTAACGAGCGCGCCGGCCGCGCCCTGGCGGATTCGCTGGGTTATCGCTGGCAGGCCGAGCTGGGTGACGAGCGCCCGCAGATGCTGATCAATGTCACCCCGGTAGGCATGGACGGCGGGCCGGAGGCGGGGCAACTGGCGTTCGAGCCTGAAGTGATCAAGGCGGCTGAGACTGTATTCGACGTGGTGGCGATTCCTTCGGAGACGCCGCTGATCGTGCAGGCGCGGGCCGAGGGCAAGCGCGTGATCACCGGGCTTGAGGTGATTGCGATTCAGGCGCTGGAGCAATTTGTCCTGTACACCGGGGTGCGGCCGAATGAGGCTCAGTTTGCGGCGGCGGTGGATTTTGCGCGTAGCTGATTGAGTTTTGTGGCGGCGGGTCTGGCCGCTTCGCGAGCAGGCTCGCTCCCACAGATTGCGCTGGAATGCGATTGAAGGTGGGAGCGAGCCTGCTCGCGAAGGCCGCGCTGCGGTTCTGGATCACTATCTATAATCCTCGCCAGCACGCACAGATGTGCCCACCACGAAAACCATAACCGAGGCCGCCCATGCATCCGCCCATCCTCAACCTCAACGAGGTCGAACTCGAAGCCCTTCCCGAAGCCCTGGCCCCTGAAGGCGAAACCGCCGCGCGTTATCAGCAGCGTTTCGCGCGGATCGGCCAGCAACTCGGTGCGCAGAAACTCGGTTATCGCCTGTATGCACTGCCAGCTGGCATGCGCGGCAGTCCATTCCACAGCCATCGGGTCAATGAGGAGATGTTCTACGTGGTGGCCGGGGAGGGCGAGGTGCGCTTGGGAGGGGAGCGTTTTCCGATCCGCGCCGGTGATGTGATCGCCTGCCCACCGGGCGGACCGGAGAAGGCACATCAGATCATCAATACCAGCGCGGGCGAACTGCGTTATCTGGCGGTGAGCACTCAGCAGCAGCCGGAGATCTGCGAGTATCCGGATTCGAACAAGTATGCGGTGATGGATAATTTCACGGTGGATGCCGAGGGCAAGGCCTCGGGCTTTGTCGCTGTCGCGCGGCAGGTGGATGGGGTGGATTACTGGGATGGGGAATAAAATCTGAAATTCGCAGATGTCCCCTGTGGGAGCGAGCCTGCTCGCGAAGGCGGCGGGTCATCCGAGATCGTGGTGACTGACGCTACGCTTTCGCGAGCAGGCTCGCTCCCACTCTGGCTTTGCGGTGGTTATTCGAGGCGGGCCAGGCGTTCTTCCAGCGCTGCGATCCGCGCTTCCAGTTCCTCGATACGCTCCAGGGAAACGCCACCGCCCGATCGCTCCCCAGGATTCTGCCGCGCCGCCAGGATCGCTTCGATATCTGCCGGATCGCCCAAGGCATGGGTGTAGCGATCCTCACGCTGCCCGGCCTGACGCGGAATCAATACCGCCAGACCGCGTGCGATCAGCCGTTCAAGCTGATGAACCACCTGCTCGGCGTCCTCGAACTCGTGCATGCGTCCGCTGCGGGTCAGCAGTTCGTTGACGGTCTGCGGACCGCGCAGAAACATCAAACCCGTCAGAATCACCTGTGCCGGCACCAGTTCCAGCGCCTTGTCGACCTTGTGCTCCCAGCGGTCGGCACGGCTGCCCATCACCAGCCGGGTGAAGCCACGCCCCTCCAGCGCCCGCAGGCTCTGGCCGACCTGGCCCTGATTGAGGTTCATTACCGGTTCGCGGCTGGTTTTCTGATTGCAGGCCAGCACCAGCGCGTTGAGGGTCAGCGGATAGGTTTCCGGGCTGGTGGCCTGTTTTTCGATCAGCGCACCGAGAATGCGGATTTCCGTGGCATTGAGCCGAGGCTGGTCGGAGGTGGATTCTTGTTCGTTGCTCATCGCGCGTTCCCTCTGCAGTCGAAGCCGCCTAGCCTAATCCTTGCCAAACAAAAGGCAAGCCGTGTGCTCATCAAGCATGGCTATAATCGCCACCACGTATTACCCAGCCATCACATGAGATTGCCATGACCATTTCACTGTACGCCGCATCCGTCCCGGTTTTTCAACAAATGCTCAACGCCCTGAGCGATGTGCTGAAAAAGGCCGAAGCCCACGCCAGCGCGAAAAACATCGACCAGAGCGTCTTCCTGCAAGCGCGTCTGTACCCGGACATGTTCCCGCTGGTGCGTCAGGTGCAGATCGCCGTGGATTTCGCCAAAGGCGTGTCGGCGCGTCTGGCTGAAGTCGAACTGCCGAAGTACGACGACACTGAAACCACCTTCGCCGAGCTGCAAGCGTTGATCGCCAAGGTCCTGGCCTTCATTGGCGAGATCAAGCCAGAGCAGATCGATGGCAAGGAAGGCATCGAAATCGTGACCCGTCCGGGCACGCCGAAAGAGAAGCGCTTCAGTGGTCAGGCGTATCTGCTGACTTACGGCTTGCCGCAGTTCTTCTTTCACGTCACCACCACTTATGCGTTGCTGCGTCATAACGGCGTGGAAGTGGGCAAGCGCGATTACATGGGCGCGTTCTAAACGCCCGGATACGAAAAAGCCCGCCAAGGTTCGCGCCTTGGCGGGCTTTTGTTTTTCTGTGGGAGCGAGCCTGCTCGCGAATGCGGCGTATCAGGCGCTATTAATGCTGAATGTCTCGCCCCTTTCGCGAGCAGGCTCGCTCCCACAAGGTAAGGCGGTTACGCCGTACGCTGAGCCTTCTCTTCTTCGCCCAGGCAAGCCGCCGCGGTAAACAGCACGTCAGTCGACGAGTTCAGCGCGGTCTCCGCCGAATCCTGCAGCACGCCAATAATGAAGCCCACCGCCACGACCTGCATGGCGATCTCGCTCGGGATGCCGAACAGGCTGCACGCCAGCGGAATCAGCAGCAGCGACCCACCAGCCACACCCGAAGCACCACAGGCGCAAATCGCGGCGACGACGCTGAGCAGGATCGCGGTCGGGATGTCCACGGCGATGCCCAAGGTGTGCACCGCCGCCAGGGTCAGCACGGTAATGGTGATCGCCGCACCGGCCATGTTGATGGTCGCGCCGAGCGGGATCGATACCGAGTAGGTGTCTTCGTGCAGGCCCAGGCGCTTGCTCAATTCCAGGTTGACCGGAATGTTCGCCGCCGAGCTGCGGGTGAAGAACGCGGTGATGCCGCTTTCGCGCAGGCACATCAGGGTCAACGGGTACGGATTGCGGCGCAGCTTCCAGAACACGATCAGCGGGTTCATCACCAGCGCGACGAACAGCATGCAGCCCAGCAGCACCGCCAGCAGGTGCGCGTAGCCGATCAGCGCGCCGAAACCGGAGGTGGCCAGTGTCGACGCGACCAGGCCGAAAATGCCCAGCGGCGCGAAGCGAATGACCACGCGGACGATCACGGTGACGCCATTGGACAAGTCACCCAGTACCTCGCGAGTGGTGTCGCCAGCGTGGCGGATGGCAATGCCCATGCCGATCGCCCAGGCCAGAATGCCGATGAAGTTGGCATTCATCAGCGCGCTGACCGGGTTGTCGACGACGCTCAGCAACAGGCTTTGCAGCACTTCGCCGATGCCGCCGGGCGCAGTCACGGCAACATTCTCGGTCGATAACACCAGATTCGACGGGAAGGCCATGCTGGCGACCACGGCCACCACCGCAGCGCTGAATGTACCCAGCAGGTAGAGGAACAGGATCGGGCGGATGTGGGTTTCCTGACCGTGCTTGTGGTTGGCGATCGAGGCCATCACCAGCACGAACACCAGAATCGGCGCCACGGCTTTCAACGCCGAGACAAACACCTTGCCGATGAACGCGGTGGACTTCGCCAGCTCCGGTGCAATCAGGGCCAGGGCAATGCCGGCTATCAGACCAATGACTATCTGGGTCACAAGACTCAGGCGTTTCAGGCGTTGCAGTAACGAAGGGGATGAAGCGGTCATAGCGGCATCTCTGTTTTTTATAGGGTGCGAAGCGTCGTGGGCAGTCACGAAACGCCTGTCGAAGTGACATCAACGCCGCCAAACGGCACGTTGAACAGCTGTACGATTTTCAGGGCGCGGACTTTATCACAGCGTAGGCGTGAACCTTCAGGCCTGTGACGATCTGCCACCGGATCGGCCCGGCAGATCGGCAGTTTTGGGCAACTCAGTGCCGACACAGTCTGTTAAGCTTCGCCATCCTCATTTTCAAGTTCTGCCAGCGGGCCTCCGGGTCATCGCTGGTGTCGTCGTTTTGCTGGAGTTGCGCATGCTGTTGCCTATTCTTCTGTTGTCCGCCGCCGGGTTCACGGTGCTGACCACGGAATTCGTCATTGTCGGCCTGCTGCCGGCGATCGCCCGAGACCTCGAAGTCAGCATCCCGCAAGCCGGGCTGCTGGTGACCTTGTTCGCCTTTACCGTGGCGCTGTTCGGCCCGTTCCTGACCGCGTATTTCGCCCGTTTCGAACGGCGCAAACTGTTCATCAGCATTCTGATCATGTTCGGTCTGGCCAATACCGTTGCAGCGTTGGCGCCGAATATCTGGGTGATGGCCATCGCACGGTTGATTCCGGCGTTGGGTTTGCCAGTGTTCTGGGCACTGGCCAGTGAAACCGCCGTCGACATCGTCGGCCCGGATTTCGCCGGCCGCGCCATCGCCAAGATCGGCTTCGGCATCGTCTGCGCCACGGTGTTCGGCATTCCGGTCGGCACGCTGATTTCCGACGCGTTCGGCTGGCGCAGCGCATTCGGCATTCTGGCGTTGATCGCGTTTGCCAAAGCCTTGCTGCTGTTTGTCTACCTGCCGAAAACCAGTCTGCACCAGCATCAGGTCAGCTTCCGTTCGCAGTTCAAGATCCTACGCAGCCCGCTGATGCTCGGCCATATCTTGTTGTCGATTCTGGTGTTCAGCGGCATGTTCACCGCTTATACCTACCTTGCGGACATCCTCGAACGACTTGCCGGTTTCAACGGCACCGTGGTCGGTTGGTGCCTGATGGCGTTTGGCGCAGTCGGGCTGGTCGGCAACTCGCTCGGTGGGCGAGCGGTGGATCGGCATCCGCTGGGGGCGTCGGTGTTGTTCTGTGCGTTCATGATCGCCGGCATGGTTTCGCTGGTGCCGAACATTCATTCGCCAGTGGGTCTGGCGGTGGCGATGGGCATCTGGGGCGTAACCCAGGCCGCATTGTTCCTGGTCAGCCATGTGCGCCTGATGAAAGCCGCACCGGAAGCGCCGGCCTTCGCCGCGTCGCTGAACATCGCCGGGGCCAATCTCGGCATTGGTCTGGGCGCGATGGTCGGCGGCCGGGTGATCGACACTGCCGGGCTGGGCTTCCTGGGCTTTGCCGCTGCCGGCTTCATTTTGCTGTCGGTGTTCCTCGCCATGGTGCTGATGACGCTGAAGCCGCGTGAAGTCTGCGCTTCATAACCCGGTAAACAGCTCGCGTCGGGCACCCTCGGTAATCGCTACGATGCCAGGGTGCTTGACCTTGCGTTCCACCGAAATGGCATAGAACGACTCGCTCACGGCGTCGGTCTGGCCGATCAACTCGACGCCGTACTGGCGCTTCACTTCCTCGGCAATCACGCTCGGACCGATAAAGATCCCGCTGCCGGATTGGCCGAAGGCCTGCATCAAAGCACTGTCATCGAATTCGCCGACAATCTGCGGCTGGATCTGCTGTTCGGCGAACCAGCGCTGCAAACGGCTGCGCACTACGGTTTCCGCGCCGGGAATCAGCAGCGGTGCGCCGTGCAGGCTGCGCGGGAAATCCTGGCCATACTGCGCGGCGAGTTCGGCGGTGGCGAAAAAACTGATCCCGCATTCACCGAGCTTCTGGCTGTAGCCTTTGATGTCCAGATGCGAAGGCATCGGACTGTCGGAAATCACCAGATCCAGACGCTGAATGGCCAGATCGGCGAGCAAGCGCTCGAGTTTGTCTTCGCGGCAGGTGATGCGCAGCGGCTCGCTCAATTCCATGGTCGGCGCGATCAGGCGATAAACAATCGATTTGGGCACCACGTCGGCCACGCCGACGCGAAAGAGGATCTGCTGCTCGTTGGGCTGCGCACGCAGCATCAGCTCCAGCTCGCCGCCCAACTGAAACATCTGCTCGGCGTAGGGCAGGGCCTGGCGCCCGGCTTCGGTGAGCTCCAACTGGCGGCCAACCCGGCGAAACAACTCCACGCCATAGGTTTGTTCAAGCAGTGAAATCTGTCCGCTGATAGTCTGTGGCGTCAGGTTCAGTTGCTCGCAGGCGCGGACGATGCTGCCGGTTTTGGCTACGACCCAGAAGTAATGCAGTTGTCGGTAATTGAGCATAGTGATGGCCACTTCGTGAAAACCGAAGTATAGCCGCTAAAAATACGAATTTTCCTGAAGTGTTCATCTCCCTAGAATGCCCAGCCATCGACGGCCGGTGTGTGCGCCTGTCTGTTCATTCGAAGGAAACCTTATGAAATACACATTTCCCGCAGTGATGTTTGCGTCTTTACTGGTTCTGGCCGGTTGTGATCAGGCGGAAAAAAGCGCCCAGCAACTGATGGGCGCGGCGGCTGAAACTGCCAAGCAAGCGATTGACGACACCCATAAAGCCGCTGAGCAAGCGCTCAGTGATGCCACCGGTGGTTTGATCGAGAAAAAAGAAACTCCGGAAAAACAAACGGAAGAATCCGAATCTTCCTCCAAGACCATCTAAACCGTCTTACACAGAGTCAGGACTGACCCATGGAATATCTGTTAGAACTCGCCGCCAGCCCCACCGCTTGGGTTGCTTTGGCCACACTGGTGGTAATGGAAATCGTGCTTGGCATCGATAACCTGATCTTTATTTCGATCCTGACCAACAAACTGCCCGAACAGCATCGGCAGAAGGCGCGCCGTATCGGTATCGGCATGGCCCTGATTCTGCGTCTGGCGTTGTTGAGCACCATCGCATTCATCGTGCAGTTGACCGAGCCTGTGATCGAAATCCTTGGCCAGGCGTTCTCCTGGAAGGACATGATCCTGATCGCCGGTGGCCTGTTCCTGGTGTGGAAAGCCACGACCGAGATCCATCACAGCATGGACCCGTCGCCGGAAGACCCGAAAACAGCGACTTCGACCGTAACGCTTGGTTTTGCCGCAGCTATCGGTCAGATCCTGATGCTCGACATGGTGTTCTCGATCGACAGCATCATTACCGCCGTCGGCATGACCGAACACTTGCCGATCATGATCATCGCGGTGGTGGTGTCGGTGCTGGTGATGCTGCTCGCGGCTGATCCGCTGGCCAAGTTCATCAACGATAACCCTACGGTGGTCATGCTGGCGCTGGGCTTCCTGATCATGATCGGCATGACGCTGATCGCCGAAGGCTTCGGCGCCCACGTACCGAAAGGCTATGTGTACGCGGCCATGGCGTTCTCGGCGGGCATTGAGGTGTTGAACATGCTGTCGCGCCGGGCGAAGCAGAAGAAGGTTGCTCAGCAGGCGTAATTGCTGAGAACACAAAAAACCGCCTGGGCTGGTTGAGCTCAGGCGGTTTTTTTATTCACCTTTTGCTGAGTTATCGAGAGCGCGCTGCTGCTGAGCGCTCTCATGAGGGAAGGACCTTGTTGGTCTTCAATGCGCAGCAGCGTGTCGCACTGGATGCTTCTCTGTCTTCTCAACCGGCATCGTCTGCACCGGATGATGATGGCGCCGCGAAATCCGCAGCACGCCCCACAACATGGCAGTCGCCACGGCCAGCCAGCCGGCTATCAACATCACGATGGTCATGGTCAGGCTCATTGGTGCCTCCTCTTCGCCCTGCATCGGGCGCCCGCTTTTCGCAATTCGCTCTATTTCAGTGACAGTCTAGTCAATGGGGTGTTTCAAGCTATTGACCAAAGGTCGTTAGTGACCAATCAGTTTGCTCTATGCAATCGCCCGCTCTGCGGTTTAAGGCTATACCGCAGGCTGGTGCGGCTCTATGATCGCTGGCGTTGCCGGAACACGATGACCGGCGTCTGGAAGAGAGTGATTGATGGTGCAGGTATTTTCTCGAGTGCGCGGAGCGTTGCTTGCCGGCGCTTGCGCGGTGTTGCTGAGCGGATGTGCGGGCAGCGTAGCGCCAGAAGTCAAACGCTTGCCGGAGCGGGTTGAGCTCAGTGGCACCTTCTATCGTGGCGAAGCCAACCAGAGTGGGCCACAGGTGCTGGCCAGTCTGCTGTCGCAACAAGGCATCGTCATCACCCCGGGACTTCTGGAAAAACCGCTGCACTTGCCGGGCGCTGAGGACAAGCTGCAGCAGAACATGCAGAACCTCGCCCGCGAGTACGGTCTGGTGGTTTATCCGCTCGACAGCAAGCTGCCGGCCTTGCTGACCCAGGTCGCAGCGGGCTACCCGGTCATGGTGCGTTTCAGTGAAGGTTCGGCATTCTGGGCCGAGCCGCGTTACGCGATCCTGTCCGGCTACGATCGCAATAAACAGAAGGTCCTGCTGCGCGCCGGCATGAACCGTCGGCAGTTGATGGATTTCGGCAGCTTTCAAGCAGCGCTCGAAAAGGCCGGTGGCTGGGCGATCCTGATTCAGAAACCGTCGCAGATCCCGGCAGCCGTCGACCGCTCCCGTTGGCTGAAA
Organism: Pseudomonas sp. R62; assembly: GCF_000257605.1. Lineage (NCBI taxonomy): Bacteria > Pseudomonadati > Pseudomonadota > Gammaproteobacteria > Pseudomonadales > Pseudomonadaceae > Pseudomonas > Pseudomonas sp. R62. The sequence goes on along the minus strand of NZ_JH635999.1, from coordinate 2,236,364 downwards.
GCCGCCGATGAACTGGCCCAGGCCGGTGAAGAAAACGCTGCGGCGCAGGCGCGAAAGGCTCTGGCAGCGCAATAAACCTCCGTTCGTCATCTGCCGGGCACGACTGCGCCCGGCCAGCCTCTGAAGATTAATGCCCGTGCTTCGCGGGTGAATCAAGGAGGCAACATGGCAGATTCCCCAAACCCGAAAGGCCCGCACTCGTCCGAACATTCCTCGGGTGATGATCTGGGATTCGATCCGGATTCGCCGGACCTTGACGATCCGCAAGTCGATCCGGTCGGTCCGGCTAAAGCGCCGCTGGATGTCGAGCCCGGTGAAGATCCGAAGAAACCGGCCAAGCCCTATGATCCGTTTGCCGATCTGAAACCTTGATGTGAGGTGCGTATGAGTACCGATTCAAGCTTCGATGACCACAAACCTGACAGCGTGCCGACCACGCCGGAGCCTGAGGTTGATCCGGTGCTGGACCCGGACAGCCCGATGCGTGACCCGCTGGCCCGGCCCAATGTGCTGACGCCGGAGGTTTCGCCAGAGCCGAGCTCGGGCGATGGCATCCCCGATGACGACAAGATGCCGCTGCCCAACGACTGATGCGCAGACGAAAAAAAGCCCCGAAGATTCGGGGCTTTTTCATGAACGCTGGATTTACTTGGCCGCCTCAACCACGCCGCTCTGACGGCTCTTGAGGTTCTTGTCGGCTTTGTATTGCTGTGCCACCGCAGGAACACTGGCGCTGCGCCCGGTTTCCACCCAGCTGCGGATGCGGCTGGCATCGGCAAAATGCGTGTATTTGCCAAACGCATCGAGAATCACCAGGGCGACCGGACGGTTGCCCATCTTCGTCACCAGCACCAGGCAATGGCCGGCCGGGTTGGTGAAGCCGGTCTTGGTGATCTTGATGTCCCAATCGGCCTTATTGACCAAGTGGTCGGTATTGCGGAAGCCCAGGGTGTAGTTGGGCTTGCGGAACGCCACGGTTTTTTCCTTGGTGGTGGTCAGTTGCACCAGAAGCGGTTGCTTGTGCGCAGCCACCAGCAGTTTGCTCAGGTCGCGGGCGGTGGAAACGTTGCGCTCCGACAAGCCGGTCGGCTCGACAAAGTGCGTGCTGGTCATGCCCAGCGCCTTGGCCTTGGCGTTCATTGCCGCGATAAAAGCAGCGTAGCCGCCCGGATAGTGATGGGCGAGGCTGGCGGCGGCGCGGTTTTCCGAAGACATCAAGGCGATCAGCAGCATCTCGCGGCGCGGCAGCTCACTCTTGAGTTTGACCCGGGAGAACACGCCCTTCATTTCCGGAGTGTTCCTGATGTCGACATCGATCCATTCGTCCATGTTCTGTCGAGCTTCTACCACGACCAGGCCAGTCATCAGCTTGCTGACGGAAGCGATCGGCACGATCACGTCAGGGTTGCTGGAATAGATGACTTTATTGGTCTGCATATCCATGAGCAGGGCGCTGCCGGACGCGATCTTCAATGTCGAAGCGTCACGTGGGACAGCGGTGGTTTCCGCAGCGTTGATCGTTGGCGTGATGAATGTGCCTGTAACAGCAAACAACAGGCTCAGAATCGAGAGACGAATTTTCACGCGGGCGAACTCTAAAAGGTTGGATATACCGTTAGTTTGTAACGGGTTATTTCTTAAAACCGGCGCATTTTAGGAGTATGGCTGAAGAACTGTCGATGGTTGTTTGTAAGACCTGAAAATCTCGTGAAAAGGCTTGTAAAAAGAGCGGTTTCCGGCGAACGGTTGAAGTTTTTTCTCAGGCATTAAAAACCCCGCACGAGGCGGGGTTCTGATGCGGCGGAAAAAACCGGTCAGACGTGCAGGGTTTCTGCCGCGTAGAGGGTATTTTCCAGCAGGCAGGCACGGGTCATCGGGCCGACGCCGCCCGGTACCGGAGTAATCCAGCCAGCGCGGGGCAGGGCGGTTTCGTAGACGACGTCACCGACCAGTTTGCCGTCGTCCTGGCGGTTGATGCCGACGTCGATCACGATCGCGCCTTCCTTGATCCACTCGCCTTTGACCAGGCCCGGTTTGCCGGCGGCAACGACTACCAGATCGGCACGACCGACGTGACCGGCCAGGTCCTTGGTGAAGCGGTGAGTGACAGTGACGGTGCAGCCGGCCAGCAACAATTCCATGGCCATCGGGCGACCGACGATATTCGAGGCGCCCACGACTACCGCGTCCATCCCGTAAAGATCAGCACCAGTGCTTTCCAGCAAGGTCATGATGCCTTTCGGGGTGCAGGGGCGCAGGAGCGGGATGCGCTGGGCCAGGCGACCGACGTTGTACGGGTGGAAGCCGTCGACGTCTTTGTCCGGGCGGATGCGTTCCAGCAGCTTGGACGCGTCGAGATGTTCGGGCAGAGGCAACTGCAGGAGAACGCCGTCGATAGCCGGATCGTCGTTGAGGCGATCGATCAGATCGGTCAGGGCGTCCTGAGTGGTGTCGGAGGGCAGGTCGTAGGCTTGAGAGAGGAAGCCAACCTCTTCACAGTCTTTACGCTTGTGCGAGACATAAACCTGAGAGGCAGGATCGCTGCCGACCAGGATCACCGCGAGGCCGGGGGTGCGCAGGCCTTGCTGGCGACGCTCGGCAACTCGTTGGGCGATCTGCTGGCGCAGGCTGGCGGCGATCGATTTGCCGTCGATTAGTTGTGCAGTCATTGCGCGTGATTAACCATCGAGAGGGGAAAAAATGAGAACGCATTCTCGCATGTCGAGCGGTGAGGGCAAAGGCGCTTGGTCAGCAAATTCCTCTAACTCCTTTAATTAAATGAATTTTTTTCAAAAAGGATTTGACGACCTTTGGAGCCCTCTATACTATTCGTCGCACTTGTCGGGCACAGCCTAGCACTGGTTAAGAAGGTGAAGCGGAATCAAGGCTCTGCGACGCTGGAAAGCACTTAGTTTGTAGTCCTTTAAGAGTACAGATTAACAAGGCGCCCGTAGCTCAGCTGGATAGAGCATCCGCCTTCTAAGCGGATGGTCGCAGGTTCGAGTCCTGCCGGGTGCGCCATTAGGCAGCTTTGGCACAAGTAACGCGATATGGTGGGCGTAGCTCAGTTGGTAGAGCACGGGATTGTGACTCCCGTTGTCGTGGGTTCGATCCCCATCGTCCACCCCATATTTCGAAAGGCGCCAGATTTAACGGTCTGGCGCCTTTGCTTTAAAAGCTTCATCCGCGGATGTGGTGGAATTGGTAGACACACTGGATTTAGGTTCCAGCGCCGCGAGGCGTAAGAGTTCGAGTCTCTTCATCCGCACCAAATAAAGCTTCATCTGTGCCTCGGGCCTGATGAAGTTTCGACAAAGAAGTTGTTTGGCTTTTTTGTTACGCAATATGGTGGGCGTAGCTCAGTTGGTAGAGCACGGGATTGTGACTCCCGTTGTCGTGGGTTCGATCCCCATCGTCCACCCCATATTTCGAAAGGCGCCAGATTTAACAGTCTGGCGCCTTTTTTGTTTTAGCGGTTTCGAAATCCGGCCATGGCCGATTTCGAGGCGCAGGGCAGGGCACTTCATCGCTTTTAAAGGATCGGATGACGCTGAACTGCTCGTCGTTCCGGTTTTGCCGGAACGTCTGTCGGGGCGGATTTGATAGTTGCTTCTATATATAGAAGCGTTGCTGCAGAGCCCTAACGTGATCGCTTGTATTCGCCAGTGGAGTGCACGGCATTCGTGCGGCGCTCCCTATAAATTGCCTGCTGTTTTTTTACCCGTTTCCAGTAGGGTGACTTCTTGAGTTTGACCCACTAGAATGCATGCCCTTGATTCTGGGGTCGGAAACGGCCGGCTAACGTCTGTGCAACGAGGAATATCCATGCAAGTTTCTGTTGAAAATACTACTGCTCTCGAGCGCCGCATGAGCGTCACCGTGCCGGCAGAGCGCATCGAGACTCAGGTCAACAAGCGTCTGCAGCAGACTGCCCAAAAGGCCAAAATTGCTGGCTTCCGTCCAGGCAAAGTGCCAATGAGCGAAATCAAGCGCCGTTTCGGTGCTGATGCGCGTCAGGAAGCGGTAGGCGACGTCATCCAGTCTTCCTTCTACGAAGCTGTGGTCGAGCAGAAGCTCAACCCTGCCGGTTCGCCTTCGATCGAGCCAAAGTCGCTCGAAGCGGGCAAGGATCTGGAATACGTTGCTGTATTCGAAGTCTTCCCTGAGTTCACCGTTGCTGGCTTCGAAGGCATCACCGTTGAGCGTCTGAGCGCTGAAGTGGCTGACGCTGACCTGGACAAGATGCTCGACATCCTGCGCAAGCAGAACACCCGTTTCGAAGTGGCCGACCGTGCTGCCCAGAACGAAGACCAGCTGAACATCGATTTCGTTGGCAAGGTTGACGGCGAAGTGTTCGCTGGCGGCTCCGCCAAGGGCACTCAGCTGGTACTGGGTTCCGGCCGTATGATCCCGGGCTTCGAAGAAGGCCTGGTTGGCGCTAAGGCTGGCGAAGAGCGCGTTCTGAACCTGACCTTCCCTGAGGACTATCAGAACCTGGACCTGGCTGGCAAAACCGCCGAGTTCACCGTGACCGTCAACACTGTGTCCGAGCCTAAGCTGCCTGAGCTGAACGAAGAGTTCTTTGCTCAATTCGGCATCAAGGAAAGCGGCATCGACGGTTTCCGCACCGAAGTTCGCAAGAACATGGAGCGTGAACTGCGTCAGGCGATCAAATCCAAGGTCAAGAATCAGGTAATGGACGGTCTGCTGGCCACCAACCCGATCGAAGTGCCAAAGGCTCTGCTGTCCAACGAAGTTGACCGTCTGCGCGTGCAGGCTGTTCAGCAGTTCGGCGGCAACATCAAGCCAGACCAACTGCCGGCCGAGCTGTTCGAAGAACAAGCCAAGCGCCGCGTCGTGCTGGGCCTGATCGTTGCTGAAGTGGTCAAGCAGTTCGACCTCAAGCCTGACGAAGCTCGCGTTCGCGAAATGATTCAGGAAATGGCTTCCGCTTACCAGGAGCCAGAGCAGGTCGTGTCGTGGTACTACAAGAACGAGCAGCAACTGAACGAAGTGCGTTCGGTTGTGCTGGAAGAACAAGTTGTGGATACTGTTCTGCAGAAAGCTAGTGTGACCGACAAATCGGTCTCCTACGAAGAAGCAGTCAAGCCGGTAGAAGCTCCAGCAGCCGACTGATTGATTTTGCGTTAGAAGTGCACACCATAAGCCAGCTCTCGAGCTGGCTTATGCGTATTCAAGACATAACTATTTGGGAGCGACTGCAGAGCATGTTCCGTAATTCTTATATTCAGCAGAACTCTGATATCCAGGCCGCCGGCGGCCTGGTCCCGATGGTTGTCGAGCAGTCCGCTCGTGGCGAACGCGCCTACGACATCTACTCGCGCCTGCTCAAGGAGCGAGTGATCTTTCTGGTGGGCCCGGTAGAGGACTACATGGCCAACCTGATCTGTGCGCAACTGCTGTTCCTTGAAGCGGAAAACCCGGACAAGGACATCCATCTGTACATCAACTCGCCGGGCGGTTCGGTAACTGCAGGCATGTCGATCTACGACACCATGCAGTTCATCAAGCCGAACGTATCGACTACCTGCATCGGTCAGGCCTGCAGCATGGGCGCATTCCTGCTCACCGCAGGTGCACCGGGCAAGCGTTTCTGCCTGCCGAACTCGCGCGTGATGATTCACCAGCCACTGGGCGGTTTCCAGGGCCAGGCGTCGGACATCGAAATCCACGCCAAGGAAATCCTCTTCATCCGCGAGCGTCTGAACATGCTGATGGCCAAGCACAGCGGCCGTACTCTGGAAGAAATCGAGCGCGATACCAATCGCGACAACTTCATGAGTGCCGAAGCTGCGAAGGAATACGGCCTGATCGACGAAGTGATCAACCAGCGTCCAGCTTAATATAAGCAGCGCAAAACAGGCCTGATCGGCACGTCCGATCAGCGGCGGGCTTGAAAAAGCCCGCAATAGCCTTCATCTTGTGTTGCAAGCCTATCGGATTTGGATCGAACGAATGACTGACACCCGCAACGGCGAGGACAACGGCAAGCTGCTCTATTGCTCCTTCTGTGGCAAAAGCCAGCATGAAGTGCGCAAATTGATTGCCGGCCCCTCGGTCTTTATCTGCGACGAGTGCGTCGACCTGTGCAATGACATCATCCGCGAGGAGGTGCAGGAAGCACAGGCCGAAAGCAGCGCGCATAAATTGCCTTCGCCTAAAGAAATCAGCGGCATCCTTGACCAGTACGTCATTGGTCAGGAGCGTGCGAAAAAGGTTTTGGCCGTAGCGGTGTACAACCACTACAAGCGCCTGAACCAGCGTGACAAAAAGGCTGACGACGTCGAACTCGGCAAGAGCAACATCCTGCTGATCGGCCCGACAGGCTCCGGTAAAACCCTGCTGGCCGAAACACTGGCCCGCTTGCTGAACGTTCCGTTCACCATCGCTGACGCAACTACCCTCACCGAGGCAGGTTACGTGGGTGAAGATGTCGAGAACATCATTCAGAAGCTGCTGCAGAAGTGCGATTACGACGTAGAGAAAGCCCAGATGGGCATTGTCTACATCGACGAAATCGACAAGATTTCCCGCAAGTCCGACAACCCGTCGATCACCCGTGATGTTTCCGGTGAAGGCGTGCAGCAGGCCTTGCTCAAGTTGATCGAAGGCACGGTCGCTTCGGTACCGCCGCAAGGTGGCCGCAAGCATCCGCAGCAGGAATTCCTGCAGGTCGACACCCGTAACATCCTGTTCATCTGCGGTGGTGCGTTCTCCGGCCTGGAAAAGGTCATTCAGAACCGTTCCACCAAAGGCGGCATCGGCTTCAACGCCGAAGTGCGCAGCAAGGAAGAGGGCAAGAAGGTTGGTGAATCCCTGCGTGAAGTCGAGCCTGACGATCTGGTCAAGTTCGGTCTGATCCCGGAATTCGTCGGTCGTCTGCCGGTCCTGGCGACACTGGACGAGCTCGACGAGGCTGCGCTGATGCAAATCCTCACCGAGCCAAAAAATGCTCTGACCAAACAGTATGCCAAGCTGTTCGAGATGGAAGGCGTGGATCTGGAATTCCGCTCCGACGCGCTGAAATCGGTCGCCAAGCGTGCCCTGGAACGTAAAACCGGTGCCCGTGGCCTGCGTTCGATTCTCGAAGGTGTATTGCTCGACACGATGTATGAGATCCCCTCGCAGTCCGAGGTGAGCAAAGTCGTGATCGATGAAAGCGTGATCGAAGGCAAGTCCAAGCCACTGTATATCTACGAAAACAGTGAGCCGACGGCCAAGGCAGCGCCGGACGCGTAAGCGTTCACAGCGCCGCAACAAAGAAGGGGCCTTCGGGCCTCTTTTTTAAGTCGTTTTTACCTCCGCTTTGCGCTTGTTT
>NZ_JH635999.1:2222912-2228214 GCF_000257605.1 Pseudomonas sp. R62 | reverse complement strand
ATCTTGGTTTCAAGCTTAATTCCATCTGATTACGGCCATACGGCCGCCGTAGAGGCGAAATCATGAAGACAACCATCGAATTGCCTCTCCTGCCATTGCGTGATGTCGTGGTTTATCCGCACATGGTTATCCCGCTGTTCGTGGGGCGCGAGAAATCCATCGAAGCCCTCGAGGCAGCGATGACGGGTGACAAGCAGATTCTGCTGCTGGCCCAGCGAAACCCGGCTGACGATGATCCCGGTGAAGACGCTCTCTATCGCGTAGGTACAATTGCCACGGTTCTGCAACTGCTGAAGCTGCCTGACGGCACCGTCAAGGTTCTGGTCGAAGGCGAGCAGCGTGGTACTGTCGAGCGCTTCAGCGAAGTCGATGGCCACTGCCGCGCCGAAGTGTCTCTGATCGAAGAAGTCGACGCCGCCGAGCGCGAGTCGGAAGTCTTCGTGCGCACACTGCTGTCGCAGTTCGAACAATACGTCCAGCTGGGCAAGAAGGTTCCGGCTGAAGTCCTGTCGTCGCTCAACAGCATCGATGAGCCGGGTCGTCTGGTCGACACCATGGCCGCGCACATGGCGCTGAAAATCGAGCAGAAGCAGGAAATCCTCGAGATCATCGATCTGTCGGCCCGTGTCGAACACGTGCTGGCGCTGCTGGATGCCGAAATCGACCTGCTGCAGGTTGAAAAACGCATTCGCGGTCGCGTCAAAAAGCAAATGGAGCGCAGTCAGCGCGAGTACTACCTGAATGAGCAGATGAAGGCCATTCAGAAAGAACTCGGTGACGGCGACGAAGGCCACAACGAAATCGAAGAGCTGAAAAAGCGCATCGATGCTGCCGGCCTGCCGAAAGACGCGCTGGCAAAGGCGACTGCCGAGCTGAACAAGCTCAAGCAGATGTCGCCGATGTCGGCTGAGGCCACCGTGGTGCGCTCGTACATCGACTGGCTGGTGCAAGTGCCGTGGAAGGCGCAAAGCAAAGTACGCCTCGATCTGGCCCGTGCAGAAGACATTCTCGACGCCGATCACTACGGCCTCGAAGAGGTCAAGGAGCGCATCCTTGAATACCTCGCCGTGCAGAAGCGCGTGAAGAAAATCCGTGGCCCGGTGTTGTGCCTGGTCGGTCCACCAGGCGTGGGTAAAACCTCGCTGGCGGAATCGATTGCCCATGCCACCAACCGTAAATTCGTACGTATGGCCTTGGGCGGCGTGCGTGACGAAGCGGAAATTCGTGGTCACCGCCGGACCTACATCGGTTCGATGCCGGGAAGATTGATTCAAAAGATGACAAAAGTGGGCGTACGCAACCCGCTGTTCCTGCTCGATGAAATCGACAAGATGGGCAGCGACATGCGTGGCGACCCGGCGTCGGCGTTGCTGGAAGTGCTTGATCCCGAGCAAAACCACAACTTCAATGATCACTATCTGGAAGTCGATTACGACCTCTCTGATGTGATGTTCCTGTGCACCTCGAACTCGATGAACATCCCGCCAGCGCTGCTGGACCGGATGGAAGTCATCCGTCTGCCGGGTTACACCGAAGACGAGAAGATCAACATCGCCGTGAAATACCTCTCGCCGAAACAGATCGCCGCCAATGGTCTGAAGAAGGGCGAGCTGGAGTTCGACGAGGAAGCCATCCGCGACATCATCCGTTATTACACCCGTGAAGCGGGCGTGCGGGGCCTCGAGCGGCAGATCGCCAAGGTCTGCCGCAAGGCAGTGAAAGAGCATGCGCTGGAAAAACGCTTCTCGGTAAAAGTGACAGCTGATCTGCTCGAGCATTTCCTCGGCGTGCGCAAGTTCCGCTACGGCCTGGCCGAGCAGCAGGATCAGGTGGGGCAGGTGACTGGCCTGGCGTGGACTCAGGTTGGCGGCGAATTGCTGACCATCGAAGCCGCAGTGATTCCGGGTAAAGGGCAACTGATCAAGACCGGTTCGCTCGGTGATGTGATGGTCGAATCGATCACTGCCGCACAGACCGTTGTGCGCAGCCGCGCCAAGAGCCTGGGCATCCCGCTGGACTTCCACGAGAAGCGCGACACCCATATTCACATGCCGGAAGGTGCTACGCCGAAAGACGGCCCTAGCGCTGGCGTGGGCATGTGCACCGCGCTGGTCTCGGCATTGACCGGCATTCCGGTGCGCGCCGATGTCGCCATGACCGGTGAGATCACTTTGCGTGGTCAGGTGTTGGCAATTGGCGGTTTGAAAGAAAAACTGCTGGCGGCACATCGCGGCGGAATCAAGATTGTGATTATTCCGGAAGAAAACGTCCGCGATCTGAAGGAGATTCCTGACAATATCAAGCAGGATCTGCAGATCAAACCGGTTAAATGGATTGACGAGGTCCTGCAAATTGCGCTGCAATACGCGCCGGAGCCCTTGCCGGATGTGGCTCCGGAGATAGTTGCCAAGGACGAAAAACGCGAGTCTGATGCCAAGGAAAGAATTAGCACGCATTAATACGTTTTAGCCTGGGGGGCTTTCCTTGACAGCATTTTAGAGCCCTTGTTATAAAGCGGCTCTTAAGTGTCTGTAGGCCATTCAGCACTCGTTTTTGCTTTCACCAAAAAACTTAGAAACATCTCAAAATAGATATAAGGGGACTTAGAGTGAACAAGTCGGAACTGATTGATGCTATCGCTGCATCCGCTGATATCCCGAAAGCTGCTGCTGGCCGTGCGCTGGACGCTGTAATCGAATCCGTCACTGGCGCTCTGAAGGCTGGCGACTCCGTTGTTCTGGTTGGTTTCGGTACTTTCTCCGTGACTGACCGTCCGGCTCGTACCGGTCGCAACCCGCAAACCGGCAAGTCTCTGGAAATCCCGGCTGCCAAGAAGCCAGGTTTCAAAGCCGGTAAAGCGCTGAAAGAAGCTGTTAACTGAGTTTCCAGGTTTTTACCCATCCGGGTCGGGGTCAAGCCTGACTTGGCAGCGGAGCGGTAGAGCAGGTGGCTGAAAGAGCCACCTGTAACGCCGGGATCGAGGGTTCGAGCCCTGTCCGCTCCGCCAGTTACGAGAAGGCGCATCCTCGGATGCGCCTTTCTTCTATCCGGATTCTACCCACGCTCCACGGTTGCCTAAATTGAAGTTCAACCGTTTCTGGGGGACGCATGCTGCAGAATATCAGGGACAATTCACAAGGCTGGATTGCCAAGACCATTATCGGGGTCATCGTTGCACTGATGGCCCTGACCGGTTTCGATGCCATTTTCCAGGCCACGACTCACAAGAACGAGGCGGCCAAGGTCAATGGTGACGAAATCAGCCAGAACGAGCTGAGCCAGGCCGTTGATATGCAACGCCGTCAGCTGATGCAACAGCTGGGCAAGGACTTCGATGCTTCCTTGCTCGACGAAAAGATGCTGCGCGAATCGGCGCTCAAAGGCCTGATCGACCGCAAGTTGCTGCTGCAAGGCGCCGAACAGGCGAAGTTCTCGTTCTCCGAAGCCGCGCTGGATCAAGTGATCCTGCAGACGCCTGAATTCCAGGTCGATGGCAAGTTCAGCTCCGAGCGTTTCGACCAGGTGATCCGTCAACTGGGCTACAGCCGCATGCAGTTCCGCCAGATGCTGGCTCAGGAAATGCTCATTGGCCAATTGCGCGCTGGCGTTGCCGGCAGCGGTTTCGTCACCGACGCCGAAGTGCTGGCATTCGCCCGTCTGGAAAAACAGACCCGTGATTTCGCCACTCTGAACGTCAAGGCCGACCCGGCTGCGGTCAAGCTGACCGATGACGAGGTCAAGGCTTACTACGACGAACACGCCAAGGAATTCATGACGCCGGACCAGGTGATCATCGATTACGTCGAGCTGAAGAAGTCGTCGTTCTTTGATCAGGTCGCAGTCAAGGATGAAGATCTTGAGGCGGCGTATCAGAAAGAGATCGCCAACCTGGCGGAACAGCGTCGTGCCGCGCACATCCTCATCGAAGTGAACGACAAGACTACCGAAGCGCAGGCCAAGGCGAAGATCGACGAAGTCCAGGAGCGTCTGGCCAAGGGCGAGAAGTTCGAAGCGCTGGCCAAGGAGTTCTCGCAGGACCCGGGTTCCGCCAACAATGGTGGTGACCTTGGTTATGCCGGTCCTGGCGTTTACGATCCGGCCTTCGAAAAGGCTCTGTACTCGCTGTCGAAAGACCAGGTGTCCGAGCCGATTCGTACCGACTTCGGTTATCACCTGATCAAGCTGTTGGGCGTGGAAGCGCCTGAAGTGCCAACCTTGGCCAGCCTGAAAGACAAGCTGACCCGCGAGCTGAAAGCGGCTCAGGTCGAGCAGCGTTTTGTTGAGGCGACCAAGCAACTGGAAGACTCGGCGTTCGAAGCCTCTGACCTGGCGCAGCCAGCAGCGGATCTGAAACTGACCGTGCATACTTCCAAGCCGTTCGGCCGTGAAGGTGGCGAAGGAGTTGCCGCCAACCGTGCCGTGGTCACTGCCGCGTTCAGTCCGGAAGTGATTGATGAAGGTGCCAACAGCACTGCCATCGAACTGGATCCGGAAACCGTGATCGTGCTGCGCGCCAAGGAGCATCTGAAGCCTGCGCAACTGCCGCTGGAAAGCGTGAGCGCGGCGATCCGCACTCAGCTGACCAAGGAGCACGCCAGTGCCGAGGCCAAGACCCGTGCCGAGAAGCTGATCGCTGATCTGCGCGATGGCAAGGCGCCGCTGGACAAGGCCATTGACGGTCAGAACTGGAAGATCACCGAAGCGGCCACCCGTGGTCAGGAAGGGGTTGATCCGGCTGTGCTGCAGGCACTGTTCCGGATGCCGAAGCCGGCTGCCAAAGACAAGCCGACCTTCTCCAGCGTTACCTTGCCGGATGGCAGTCTGATGGTTGTGCGACTCAACGGTGTTAACGAAGCTGCCGCGCCTACTGATGAAGAGAAGGCGCAATATCGTCGCTTCCTGGCTTCCCGTGAAGGGCAGCAGGACTTTGCGGCGTATCGCAAGCAGTTGGAAGCTGAGGCGGAGATCGAGCGGTTCTGATCTTTTGACTGACGTTTGAAGGAGCCCCGGCCTGATGGTCGGGGCTTTTTTGTTTTTTGGGCGTGGCGGCCTTTGGGCCGGCCATGCTGTTGGGTTTTGGGTGAATATCCGTTTTTTGCGGTGTTGCGGCTGGCGGTTTCGCCCTTACGGCGACTCACTTTTTTTACAAACGCCTAAAAAAAGTAAGCAAAAAAACGCTTGCTCCTACGTTCGGCCCTCGCAGGCTCGGGTTCCTTCGCTGCGGGATCGATCCGGGCGCAGCGGCTACGGTTTGCTTCGCTGCACCTCCTTCCGCTGTCTCTGGCTGCGCCAGACGGTCGCT
>NZ_JH635999.1:2215466-2219788 GCF_000257605.1 Pseudomonas sp. R62 | reverse complement strand
GCCGTCGCGGATGCTTGGCTCCGGCAGCACGATGGAGCCGGCCACCAGGGTGACCTGGAACTCCTTGGCCAGACCGCCGAACAGCGCCTGGTAATCCTTGGCCATGGCCTTCGCTTTCATCCGCAGATAAGCATCGTTCAGACGTTGCTCGCCCTTGGCCCGCAGCCACGCTCGGGCGAACAACAGCGGATTGCTCGCCGCCAGCCAGTTCATTGCTTCCGCCAGCGTTGGCGCCTGATAAAGCTCGTCTTTCTCGCCGCTGATCATCAGCCAGGTGCCGACGTGCTCGGGCAATACCACCACGGTTTTTTCGTTGAGCAAGCCCTGATCGCGGGCCTGCTGCAGGTACGCCGCAAGCTTGCGGTGCAGGCGTGCGGAACTTTGGTAATCGGTGGGGAACAGTTCGGGCTGAATGCCGAGCAGATTGCCACGGTCGCCGGGCGTGCCCTGATTGACGGCGAGCTTGATGCGCAGGTCCGACAGGTAATGTCCCGCCGGCCGGTCTGCCGCCCACATGGCGTAGGTGGTCAGGGCGGCAATGAGGGCCATGGAGAAAAGCAGATACAGAAGTTTGCGCATGAAAACCAACAACAGCCGGGTACAGAGTGTGGCGCCTAGGGTAGGGCCCATGGCCCTGATTGCCAAGGGGCGCTGCGCATTTGGATCAATAACTTGTCAGTTACGGTCATTGAGTGACAGCGGTGCGACTCTTAGTCTGTCGAACATGACTGACGGGGGACGCAGAGCTCCCGCAACTTTTCCGTGATCGCTCGTTGTGGAGTTACCGATGACCGCCGCTCATTACCCGCATTTGCTGGCCCCGCTGGACCTGGGATTCACCACGCTGCGCAACCGTACCCTGATGGGCTCGATGCACACCGGCCTCGAAGAAAAGCCGGGTGGCTTCGAGCGCATGGCGGCTTACTTCGCCGAACGTGCCCGTGGCGGTGTCGGCCTGATGGTCACCGGCGGCATCGGCCCGAATGCCGAGGGCGGCGTGTATTCCGGCGCGGCCAAGCTCACTACCGAGGAAGAGGCGCTCAAGCACCGCATCGTCACTCGCGCGGTGCACGAGGCGGGCGGCAAGATCTGCATGCAGATTCTCCACGCGGGGCGTTACGCCTACAGCCCGAAACAGGTAGCGCCGAGCGCGATTCAGGCGCCGATCAACCCGTTCAAGCCCAAAGAGCTGGACGAAGAGGGCATCGAAAAGCAGATCAGCGATTTCGTCACCTGCTCGGTATTGGCGCAAACCGCCGAATACGACGGCGTCGAAATCATGGGCTCGGAAGGTTACTTCATTAACCAGTTCCTCGCCGCGCACACCAACCACCGCACCGACCGCTGGGGTGGCAGCTACGAAAACCGCATGCGCCTGCCGGTAGAAATTGTCCGTCGTGTGCGCGAAGCGGTCGGGCCGAATTTCATCATCATCTTCCGCCTGTCGATGCTCGATCTGGTCGAAGGTGGCAGCACCTGGGATGAAATCGTCATGCTGGCCAAAGCCATCGAACAGGCTGGTGCGACCATCATCAACACCGGTATCGGCTGGCACGAAGCGCGGATTCCGACCATCGCCACCAAGGTTCCGCGTGCAGCGTTCAGCAAGGTCACGGCCAAGTTGCGCGGCTCGGTGAGCATTCCGCTGATCACCACCAACCGCATCAACACCCCGGAAATTGCCGAGCAGATTCTTGCCGAAGGCGATGCCGACATGGTTTCCATGGCCCGCCCATTCCTCGCCGATCCGGACTTCGTCAACAAGGCCGCCGCAGGGCGTGCCGACGAAATCAACACCTGCATCGGCTGCAACCAGGCGTGCCTCGACCACACCTTTGGCGGCAAGCTCACCAGTTGCCTGGTCAACCCGCGTGCCTGCCACGAAACCGAACTCAATTACCTGCCGGTGCAGCAGATCAAGAAAATCGCCGTGGTCGGTGCCGGCCCTGCCGGTTTGTCCGCCGCCACCGTGGCCGCCGAGCGCGGTCATCAGGTGACGCTGTTCGATTCGGCCAGCGAGATCGGCGGGCAGTTCAACATTGCCAAGCGCGTACCGGGCAAGGAAGAGTTTTTCGAAACTCTGCGCTACTTCAACCGCAAGCTGCAAACCACCAATGTCGAGGTGTGCCTGAACACCCGCGTCGACGTGGCCAAGTTGGTTGAGGGCGGTTACGACGAGATCATCCTCGCCACCGGTATCGCCCCGCGCGTGCCGGCGATTCCGGGCGTCGAAAATGCCAAGGTCCTGAGTTATCTGGACGTGATCCTCGAGCGCAAGCCGGTCGGCAAGCGTGTCGCGGTGATCGGTGCTGGCGGGATCGGTTTCGATGTCTCGGAATTTCTCGTTCATCAAGGCGTGGCCACCAGTCTGGATCGCGCGGCGTTCTGGAAAGAGTGGGGCATCGACACGCAACTGGAGGCCCGTGGTGGTGTGGCGGGCATCAAAGCGGCGCCGCATGCGCCGGCCCGTGAGGTGTTCCTGTTGCAGCGCAAGAAAACCAAGGTCGGCGACGGTCTGGGTAAAACCACCGGCTGGATTCACCGCACCGGTCTGAAGAACAAGCAGGTGCAGATGCTCAACAGCGTCGAATACCTGAGCATCGATGACCAAGGCTTGCACATTCGCATCGGCGAATCCGGCGAGCCGCAACTGCTGGCAGTGGACAACATCGTGATCTGCGCGGGGCAGGATCCGTTGCGTGAATTGCACGATGGTCTGGTTGAAGCCGGGCAGAACGTGCACTTGGTCGGCGGCGCGGATGTGGCTGCGGAGCTGGACGCCAAGCGCGCGATCAATCAGGGTTCGCGGCTGGCGGCTGAGTTGTAAACACATTCTGTAGGAGCTGCCGAAGGCTGCGAACTGTTGATCCTGATTTCAAAAGCAAGATCAAAAGATCGCAGCCTGCGGCAGCTCCTACTAGTATGTGGTCTTTTCCAGATTGTGCAGTGCCCATGCTTTTGCCTCCCCCCGACTGGCTAGCCCAAGCCCCCCTCGAACCGCTCCGTCTTGAATGGCTGGCAGACGCCGGCATCGAGGTCGCGATCCTGCGCCTGGACCGCATCGACCCGCTGATCAGCGGCAACAAGTGGTTCAAACTCGTTGAACATCTCAAAGCCGCCGAGCGTGCCGGCGCCGAGGGCATCATCAGCCTTGGCGGTGCGCATTCCAATCACCTGCACGCGCTGGCGGCGGCGGGCAAGCGGCTGGGATTCAAAACCGTGGGGCTGCTGCGCGGGCACCCGCAGGACACGCCGACAGTGCGGGATCTGCAAACGTTCGGCATGCAGTTGCATTGGCTCGGTTACGCCGGCTACCGCGCGCGGCACGAAGCGGGATTCTGGGTGCCATGGCAAGCGCAATTTCCGACGCTGCATGCGGTGCCCGAGGGCGGTGGTGGACTGGCCGGCGCCTTGGGTTGCGCAGCGATCAGGCAGCAGGCCGAAGAGCAATTAGCCAAGCTGGGCTGGAATGATTTCGACGCCTGGTGGCTGGCCTGTGGCACCGGCACGACACTGGCCGGACTGGCGCTCGCCGAGCAAGGCAAGCGCGTGGTGTACGGTGCTCTGGCAGTGCCGGATGATCACGGCGTAGCACCGAACATCGAGTCGATCCTCGCGCACGCCACCGAGCCTGCGGCGGACTATCAACTGATCGATGCCAGCCGTGGTGGTTTCGCCAAAGTTGACCAGGCGTTGCTGACCTTCATCGATCAGACCGAGCAAACCAGCGGCATCCCTTTGGAACCGCTGTACACCGGCAAGGCCTTGCTGGCGCTCAAGCAGCATGTCGAGTCAGGCGAATTCGCGGTCGGCACGCGTCTGGTCTTTGCCCACACGGGTGGCCTGCAGGGACGGCGCGGATTTGCAGCGATGTAGCCGATGGTCGCGATCAATACATGCCAACCTTCGGCGTGATGATATTTGCAATCAATCGAAGTGCAAGTTTTACGGTTTATGACTTATATTTATTGAAAGTTATTGTTGTACGTTGGTCTGCGCAGCGTAACTCTATGTTGTTTATATCTTGTGGTTTCTTTTTGTTTGAATAGTTTGTTGTGCGTGATTATTGTCGGCTCGGCTCTTTAGTTTGTTATTAAAGATCAAAACTATTTATCAATTTGAGTGTGAATATGAAAAGTCCGATCTCGAAGCCTCGCCCTACTACCACTACGTCAAAGCCGGTAACACCAACAAAGCCAGTTGCGCCAACCAAACCAGTTGCGCCAACCAACCCAGTAATTCCAACCAAGCCAGTGGCGCCGACCAAGCCGGTAGCGCCGACCAAGCCAGTGGCGCCGACCAAGCCGGTAGCGCCGACCAAG
>NZ_JH635999.1:2200126-2211675 GCF_000257605.1 Pseudomonas sp. R62 | reverse complement strand
CCACGCTCTGCGTGGGAACGCAGCCCGGGACGCTCTGCGTCCCATCCAATAGCCGAACGCGGAGCGTCCGTTGAGGCATTCCCACGCAGAGCGTGGGAACGATCAGGACAGGGAGTGAGTCAGGTCAGGCTCTCGCGAACCATATCGAGAAACGTCGCCACCACCCGCCGCGAACTCTGTTCGCGCAAGCACACCAGGGTTTCGGTCAGGCGCCTCGTGCAGTCGGTGATCGGCAACGCGCAGACCCGTGAGTCGGCGCCGAACTCCGCCGCTGAAACCACACCAACCCCGATCCCCACCACCACGGCTTCGCGCGCCGCTTCCCGACCTTCAACCTGAATCGCCGGGCGTATGCGCAAGCCCGCTCGAGCCATTTCCTCTTCCAGCGTCTGCCGGGTTACTGAACCGATCTCACGCAGCACCAGTGGCGTGTCATCCAGATCGGCCAGACAGATCGATTCGCGCTCGGCCCACGGATGATTGCGCGAAACGAACGCCACCATCGGATCGTTGCGCAACGGCACGCACAGCAAGCGTTCATCGGTTACGTCGCGGCCGAGCAGCGCCAGATCGGCCTGATAGTTGAACAGGCGAAACAGCGATTCATCGGTATTGCCGGTTTCGATTTTCACGCTGATGCCCGGGTAGCGTTCGCAGAACCGTGCGATCTGCGGCAACACGTGGATCGGCGCGTCCACCGCGAGAATCAGGCTGCCGGTCTGCAGGGCCTGGGATTCCTGCAGCAATTCCTGCGCTTCGGCTTCGATCACGAACAGGCGCTGGGTGATCGTCAGCAGACGCTCGCCCAGGTCGGTCAGGCGTACGGAACGTTTATTGCGGTGAAACAGCAGCACGCCGAAGCGTTCTTCGAGTTTGCGTACCTGGTCGGAAATCGCCGGTTGCGTCAGATAAAGCCGCTCGGCGGCGCGGGTGAAGCTGCCATGGACGGCCACCGCATGGAACGCTTTGAGTTGGGCATGAGAGATGGACATGGTGGCTCCAGTAACAAGCTCAGCTTATGTGTGAAATACGATAAATCGATTTTATTTATTAAACAGTAATTGCTTTGATCGGCTCACGCCATCGCTGACTGCTCGGTCGAACAGCAGCGCCGGCCCATGAGCCTGTGCGTGCAACAGCAGACTCATCTGACCGGTATCGCCGAAGGGAAGGGGCGGTAACGCAGTGCTCAACAATAAAAAACACAGGCGTTTTTCTTAATCGATTCTGCCGGCACACTCACACCCTGAGGTCAGAACCACCATGAACAAGCACATCGGCACCCTGGCGCGTTGGCGCGTGCAGATCTTCGCTATTACCTGGCTCGCGTACGCCGCGTTCTACTTCACCCGCAAAGCATTTTCGGTAGCCAAACTGGGCATCGCCGAAGACCCTGATTTCACCCTCGACAAAATGGCCATGGCCAACCTCGACGCGATCTATCTGGCGGCGTATGCCCTCGGACAGTTCACCTGGGGCATGCTCGCCGATCGCTTCGGTCCACGAGTCGTCGTGCTTGGTGGTTTGCTGATATCCGCCGCTGCGGCGCTGGTGATGGGCAGTTTCGCTACATTGCCGATCTTCGCCACGTGCATGTTGATTCAAGGTTTGGCGCAGTCCACTGGCTGGTCCGGGCTGTGTAAAAACCTTGGCAGCTTCTTCCCGTCAGAGCAGCGCGGGCGGGTGCTCGGCTTGTGGAGTTCCTGTTACGCGTTTGGTGGTCTGGTCGCCTCGCCGTTCGCCGGCTGGTGGGCCTACACGCTGGTCGGCACCTGGCACGCGGCATTCATTTCCAGCGCGGCGGTGGTCGCGGTGGTCGCCGTGCTGTTCTTTATCTTTCAGCGCAACAAACCGGAAGACGTCGGCTTGCCGGCGGTGGAGCCCGAGCCGGAACTGACCGCCGAAGAAACCGCAGCCAACAGCAAACTCAGCGTCTGGGAGCCACTGAAGGAAATCCTGCGCAACCGCACGGTGCTGGTGCTGGGCCTGGCGTATTTCCTGCTGAAACCGGCGCGCTACGCGATTCTGTTGTGGGGCCCGGTGATTGTTTTCGAACAGATGCCCAGTGTCGGCAAGGTCGGCGCGGCGATCATTCCCACCGCGTTTGAACTGGCCGGATTGCTCGGGCCGATCATGATCGGCCTGGCCTCGGACAAACTCTTCGGCGCCCGACGCATGCCGGCCTGCGTGCTGAGTCTGCTGGCGCTGACCGTGACGCTGGCGTTGTTCATGGCTGCGCTGAACACCGGCAGCGTGTTGTTGGTCGTCGCGTTGCTGTTCGTCATGGGCCTGACGTTGTATGGCCCGGACTCGATGATCAGCGGTGCGGCGGCCATCGATTTCGGCAAGGCCAAGGCCGGTGCCACCGCCGCCGGTTTCGTCAACGGCTGCGGCTCCGTTGGCGCGGTGCTCGGCGGTTTGCTGCCGGGCTACTTCGACTCGGTGACGGTGTTTATCGTCTTCGCCGGATGCGCGCTGTTCTCGGCGCTGGTGCTGATTCCGCACTGGAACAGTCGGCCGGTCGGCGTGATGGAGCCGCGCGCGGCGATCCCCAACTGCCCGCTGAGCGTCAAACCGCTGCGTTCCTGAAACCCTTCGCCCCGTGGCCTGCTGCGCGGTGCGCGGCAGGCTGCGTCGTGGCTTTCTGACTGGAGATTTCCCATGCGACCGTTCTGGCTCGAGCAAGCCTTGCAGGCCGACCCATCCGAGCAGTGTCCACCGCTGCAAGGCGAGGTGCGCACGGATGTGTGCATCGTTGGCGGTGGTTACACCGGATTGTGGACGGCGATCATGCTCAAGCAGCAAAACCCGGAGCTGGAGGTGCTGCTGATCGAAGCAGACATCTGCGGTGCCGGCGCCAGTGGCCGTAACGGTGGTTGCGCACTGTCATGGTCGGCCAAGTATTTCACCCTGGAGCGCTTGTTCGGCGTCGAAGAAGCGGTGCGTCTGGTCAGGGAATCGGAGCGCAGCATCCATGCGATCGGCGAGTTCTGCGAGCAGTACGGCGTCGATGCCGACTACCGCCTCGACGGCACGCTGTACACCGCGACCAATCGCGCCCAGGTCGGCGCAACTGACGCGGTGATCGCGGCGCTGGAGCGTAACGGCATCAACTCGTTCAGCCAGCGCCCGCTCGCCGATGTGCAGCGCATGGCTGGCTCAGCAAAACATCTGGAGGGCTGGTTTTCCCCGGCGGCCGCCAGCGTGCAACCGGGCAAACTGGTGCGCGGTCTGCGCCGGGTGGCGCTGCAATTGGGCGTGAAAATCCATGAGGGTACGGCGATGACCGGACTGGAAGAGGGCCGCCCGGCACGTATTCACACGCCCGGCGGCAAGGTCATCGCCGACCGGGTGGTACTGGCGATGAATGCATGGATGGCCCGCGCGTTTCCTCAGTTCGAGCGCAGTGTGGCGATTGTTTCCAGTGACATGCTGATCACCGAACCGCGTCCGGAGCTGCTGCAGCAAATCGGTTTGACCAGCGGCGTCAGCGTCCTCGATTCGCGGATTTTCGTGCATTACTACCACAACACCCCGGACGGCCGGATCATGCTCGGCAAGGGCGGCAACACCTTCGCCTATGGCGGGCGGATGCTGCCGGTGTTCGATCAGCCGTCGCCTTATGCCGGATTGCTCAAGCGCAGTCTCGCGGATTTTTTCCCGGCGTTCGCCGAGGTCAAAATCGACGCGACGTGGAACGGCCCGTCGGATCGTTCAGTGACCGGTTTGCCGTTTTTCGGCCAGATGAGCTCGGCGGGCAACGTGTTTTACGGCTTCGGTTATTCCGGCAGCGGCGTCGGCCCGTGTCACATGGGCGGGCAGATTCTCGCCGCGCTGGTGCAGGGCCTGGATAACCCGTGGACCCGTTCGCCGCTGGCCAACGGGCCGCTGGGTTATTTCCCGCCGGAACCGATTCGCTACCTCGGCTCGCTGATGGTGCGCAACGCCATCCGCCGCAAGGAGCGCGCCGAAGATCACGGGCGCCGGCCTCGGCATCTGGATGTGCGCCTGGCGAAATTCGCGGCGGCGGCGGGCAAGGCGGACAAAGGCTGAGGCGCCAATCAATGCTCGGCGCGGTGGCTCAGCCAGTCGAGCAACAGGCTGTCGCGCGCGGGTTCTGATTCGCGCTCCGGCGGCTGGCGTGCGTGGCTGAGGCACAGGATCGGCCGGTCCGGATCACTGTCGAGGAAACTCACCCACACTTCACTGCCGGCACGCGGTAATTGATCGACCGCGACGGGGCCGCTGAACCGGCTCATGGCGATCGGCAGCCACAGGGCGTCGCTGGCGGATTTATCCGCAGACGGCCACAGGCTTACAGCGAGGCAGCCGTTTTCGTCCACTTGCGCAGGTTGCCCAGGCGCACCCGCGACTTTCGCCAAGTGATAACCGGCAATATTCGGGCGAGCTTGTTTGAGTGGCGGACGGAAATCGGTCGACCAGGGCTGCGCAGTGAAGTCGTTGTGATAACGCTGAACGCTTGGCGTCGGGTCAAGGATCGAAGGGTGCTGCCCGTGGTGGCGCACGGCGCATATCAGCCATTGTTCGTTGAAATGATGGATCGGGTGATCGGCCACAAGCAGCAGTCGGCCACTGAGCAAATCGCTGCAATCACTGCGCCCGTGAATGGAACGCAACTGGCAGCGCTGGCGTTGCAGATGGCGCCGGCTGCGCTGTTCGGCGTGCAGACGTTCCGGCGATCGCGCGGGCATCGGCAACTCGGTCGAGACCTCGTTGGCGGCTTCGGCGTTGCCGGTTGGTCGGCCACGATTGCGCACCGCATGCAGCATCGGCACGGGCGCCGCGCGATGCTGTTGATAGAGTGCGCTGACGCAGGGCGATGGGGGTTGCTCATCGACATTGAAGGGAATTTCGATCGGTTGCTGGGGCAGGCTCAGGCTGTCGTCGGCGAACACCACGACGTGTCCGTCCGGCCCGTGTTCGAAGTGATAGTGGATGCCTTCTTCTTCGCATAGCCGCTGCAGCAGTGCCAGATCGCTTTCTTCGTACTGAATGCAAAACGCCCGCGGCGGGTAGTGACCGACGCTCATTTCAATGCGGTAGCTGTGCGCTGGCAGGGCATGTTCTTCGAGCAGTTGCTGGATGATCTGCGGCGTACTCAGGTGAGTGAACACGCGGCGCTTGTGCGTTTGCGCCAGTTGTTGCAGATGCGGCACCAGAATCAGTCGATAGCCGACCCGATGGGTCCCGCGATGTTCGCAGCTGGCGCTGGAAATGACGCCGTGGAACCCGTGCTGCTCACTGAGCCGCAGAAAGGCCGGCCGGTGCAGAAAGGATCCCGGGACGATGGCCGGGGCCAGGCCGAGCAGTTCGATGTCGAAACGGTAAGGCTGGTTCAGCGCTTCCTCGCCGCGAAAACGCACCACCGGCAGGCGCAATCCGCTGTCGGTCAGCGTAAGGGTGAAGGGACTTTCCTTGTCATTGAGCATTCGAGCAGGCCCTGTCAGGCGATACGGGGTTTCAAGGGTACGAAACCGTCGGCCTGAATGGTCATGTCAAAGGCGCTTTTCAGAATCCCCCTACATGCTTTGGTGAAGATGTCGATTCCGTCGGCTGTTTTTTTGGTCGATTGCCGACTTTAGGCCGTATAAACTTGCCGCCACGCGTCGGCCAATAGATGTCTCGGCGCCACAGATCAAGAGAGTGAGTAATGGGCGCACAGTGGAAGGTTAAACACAAAGAAGCGGCAGCCAACGCCAAAGGGAAGATCTTCGGCAAACTGGTGAAGGAAATCACCATTGCTGCACGCAACGGTGCCGATACCGCCACCAACGCACACCTGCGTCTGGTGGTCGAACAGGCGAAGAAAGCCTCGATGCCAAAAGAAACCCTCGATCGCGCGATCAAGAAAGGCGCCGGTCTGCTGGGTGAAACCGTGCAATACCATCGCGTGACCTACGAAGGCTTCGCGCCGCATCAGGTGCCGCTGATCGTCGAATGCGTCACCGACAACATCAACCGCACCGTCGCGGAAATCCGCGTGGCGTTCCGCAAGGGCCAGTTGGGCGCTTCCGGTTCGGTGGCGTGGATGTTCAACCACGTCGGCATGATCGAAGCCGCGCCCGACAGCCCGGATGCCGATCCGGAAATGGCTGCGATCGAAGCCGGTGCCCAGGATTTCGAGCCGGGTGAAGAGGGCGCGACGCTGTTCCTCACCGACCCGACCGACCTCGACGCCGTGCAGAAAGCTCTGCCGGAACAAGGCTTCACCGTGCTCTCGGCGAAACTCGGCTACCAGCCGAAGAACCCGGTCAGCGGCTTGAGCGACGAGCAGATGGCTGAAGTCGAAGCGTTCCTCGAAGGCCTCGACAACCACGATGACGTGCAGGACATGTTCGTCGGTCTGGCTGGCTGATCTGTCGCGCCAGTAATGACCTCTTCGCGAGCAGGCTCGCTCCCACACTGGAATGTATTGCAACTGTGGGAGTGAGCCTGCTGGCGATTGACCGTGCTGCGGTCACAGGTTCTCCAGCACCTCGATCACTTCACTGAACCCCGGCCGCCCCAGCACATCGGCCTGACAGCAACGTCGTTCCAGCGCCTCCAGTTGCGCGCGGCGCTCCGTACTCAATCCTGAGTCGACACGCTCCAGCAATTCCCCCAACAACACACCGAACGCACGGACTTCCAGGCGCTGCAATGCGCGCGTCTGCACATCATCGCCGGTGGCATGAAACGACGCCGCGCCGAAATCCCCCAGCAGACAATCGCCGCGATCGTTCAACAGAATGTTGTGGCCATACAGATCGCCGTGGGTGATGCCTTGGCGGTGCAGGTGCTCGGCCGCTGAGGCGATGCCTTTGGCGACGCGCAGGGCAACGTCGGCGGAGAACCGGCAATCTTCGGCGTATACATCCCGCGAGCAGGAGTCCAGGCTGGGCAAACCGGCGAGATTGCCGAAGCTCGGATCAATCAATTGCATCACCAGCCCCTGCTGTTGATCGGGATGGCCGCTGACGCGCCCTTCGACGCGGATCAGGTTCGGGTGCAGGCCTGCGGTGATGCAAGCGTTCATCTCATGCAACGGCGAGCCGTCGCTGGTCATCTCGCCTTTGTACAGCTTCACCGCAACCGCCTGCGCCGTGCCGTCGTCGCGCTGCCAGACTGCCTTGGAAATCACCCCGGAAGCGCCTTCGCCCAGTTGCTGCTCCAGGCGCAGCGCTGACCAGTCGATCAGCGGCGTAGCCTCAAGGGCAGCGGCATCGGCTTCGGTTTCCAGCGGATTGCCGGCGTAGGCCAGCCAGGTCAGGCTTGGCAAGGTCAGCAGCCATTGCGGCAGCTCGTTGAGCTGGTTGGCGGCGATGCGGAGCAATTCCAGCCGATGGCAGTGACGCAGGGAGTCTGGTAGCGATTGCAGGCGATTGCCTGCGAGCATGAGCTTCTGCAGAGCGGGGCGTTCACCGAGTTCGCTGGGCAGGCTTTCGATGCGGTTATCGGTGAGGATCAGCCAGCGCAGCTGCGGCGGCAGGGCGGCACCGGGCACATTGACGATGCGGTTGGCCTTGAAGCCGACCATGGTCAGCGCGGTGCACTGGCCGAGGCAGGCCGGCAGTTCGCTGAACTGGTTGTCGGAGCAGAACAGCACGCGCAGGCGGGTCAGGCGATGCAGGTCAGCGGGCAAGCTGGATAACGCGTTGCCGCTGAGGTTGAGCACTTCCAGCGTGTCGGCCAGTTGGAAAATTTCGTTGGGGAATTCGGTCAGCCCGCAGGACAGGTCGAGGCGGGTAACGCCTGACAGCTCGCCGGCGCGCAGTTGAGCAAGGGTGTGCATGTCTGGTTTCGCTATTGATCGGTGGAGCGACGCGGGGGCGCTGGAATGGGCGACATGATAGCGGTAAAGCGGATGCTGAACGGATTTTGAGTTGTCCCGGACCTTGTGGGAGCGAGCAGGCTCGCTCCCACAGGGCTCGCTCTCACAGGGTAGGGAGTCAGTTGGGAGCGTGGATTTCCTGCAACTGCCCCAACCGGCTGCGCGTGCGCGCCAGGTCAATGGCCTGACCTTCCAGGCTCTGGCCCAGCGGCAACCGGCCGAGCAGGGTCAGGTGTTTGTCCTGATCGTAGAGCACGTCGATCAGATTGATGAAGCGCTGCTGCACGGCGATCGGACATTCGCCGAGCTGCGGCAGCTCATCGATGATCCACTGGTCGAAACGCTGGCACAGTTGCAGATAATCCATCACTGCCGTTGGCTGTTCGCACAGGTCGTTGAAGGTGAACGCGACTCGCCGGCCTTGGCAAAAACGGGCCTGAAGCTGGCGCTTGCCAACTTCGAGGGCAAGGGCAGGCGCGTCGGCTGGTGGCAGGTCCAGTGTCTGACGTTGAGCTGCCGTCGCCGGCCATACGTAATGTCCTTGGGTAAACACTTGATGCGTGTGTTGGCGGTTGAGTGCGCGGTAGTCGTGGGCGCCGCCGACTTCCATCACTTGCATGCGCGTGTTGATCAGCTCGATCACCGGTTTGAAGCGCGCGTGATACAGCGGATTGGGCAGCAGGCCCTCGGGTGCATAGTTGGAGGTCACCAGGAGCATGATCTGCCGTTTGAACAGGGCCTTGAACAGCCGCGTGATCAGCATCGCATCGCCGATGTCATGCACGTGAAATTCGTCGAAACACAGCACCTGGCAATCTTCCAGCAACTCATCCAGGGTGATTTCCAGCGCGTCTTGCTCCTGGCGATGACGGAACATGCCGTCGTGCAACCGAGCGAAGAACTGATGGAAATGCAGGCGGCGTTTACGCGGGATCGGCAGTGCCTGGAAGAAACCGTCGAGCAACCAGCTCTTGCCGCGCCCGACGGCGCCGTACAGGTACAGACTCGGCGGGGTGTGGCCGCTGTCGCCGAGCAGCACGCTGGCTTGCTGCGCCATGCAGTCGATGACTTGCTGCTGACTGCGGCTGAGGGTGTAGCCCTGGCTTTTGGCCTTGTCGCGGAAATAATCGCGGATGGTCGCGGCATGAGCATCGTGCCCGGCGCTGGCGGGCAGGCCTTTGCCGAACAGGCGGCGCAGCAACGGCCAGCGTTGGCTCAGTCGTGATCGTTTCGGCGTTCGGGCGGGCACGCGGGACAGGCTCCTGGTTTCTCAGACCGGCTCCACAGCGAGCGCGGTGGCCCCAGTGTAACCAGAGCCCGGGCGTCGGCTCCATGAAATATGTGCACGGTTCCCTGTAGGAGCTGACGAGTGCAACGAGGCTGCGATCTTTTGATCTTGGTTGCCACCAACAGATCGCAGCCTCGTTGCACTCGTCAGCTCCTACCAGAGGCGGATTTCAGAACGGTGGCGATTGCTTGAGCAACTCTGCCGCCGGCGAGTCGGTCGGGCTGACCACCGCATAGTTGTAGCCCGGCCCTGACCAGTAATCGGCCTGCAGATCGCCATCGCTGCGCGAGCCACGCGGCAGCAGGGTGTTTTTCGGCCCCGGTGGACGCAGGTAGAAACTGACCTTGTGACCGCTGCCATCCTCATACATCACCATCGCCGCCGCGCCTTCATCGGTGCTGAGCAAGCGCCCGCTGACCGGCTCGAATCCGGCAGCTTTCAAGTCCGGCAAGCGCCCGGCACCGCTGAAGTAGCGGTCGAGCCAACGCTGCATGTCGCCGTCGCTGTCGACCTTGTAATCGGCGGGCAGTACGCCTTGCTGGGCGATCAGGCGATAGGCTTGCAACGCGTCAGTCATCGGCAATGGCGCAGGGCGCGCCAGGGTCATTTCCCGCGCTTGCCAGCCACTGAAACCGCCGATGCTCACGGCAACGAGCAACACCGCCGCGCTGGCCAGGTGGCGACGGGACTGCTGGCGGCGGCGCTGGCGAATCATCATCGGGTCGAGCGCCGGATTGGCCGGTTGCTGCAAGGCGCCACTCAGCGCTGCGCGCAACTGCTGGGCGTCGCGTTGCCAGGCGCGCACCTGAGCCGCTTCTTCAGGGTGGCTGGCCAGCCAGGTCTCGAGCACGCGCCGATCGGCGTCGCTGAGCTGGTGGTCGACGTAGGCGTGCAAATCACGTTCGCTGGGAGGCAGGCTGATCATTTGAGTATCCGCAAGGAAGGGCTGCTGATTTCGCCGTCGCTGAGTTGGCGCAAGGCCTGGCGGGCGCGGGACAGGCGCGACATCACGGTGCCGATCGGGGCGCCGAGGATCTCGGCGACCTCTTTATAGGACAGGCCTTCCACCGAGACCATCAGCAGCAAGGCGCGCTGTTCGGTGGGCAGGCGTTCGAAGGCTTGCAGGGTCGACTGAGCAATCACGGTGCGTTCCACCGACGGCTCGGCATCGTCGCGACCGGTGAAAAATTCCAGCATGCGCGCATAGCGCCGCGAGCGACGGTGCGCATCGAGAAATTGCCGATAGAGAATTGCGAACAGCCAGGCGCGCAAGTCGCCCTCAGCGCGTTTCTCGCCCCAGGCCGACAGCGCTCGCTCGAGGCTGGCCTGGACCAGATCGTCAGCGCTGCTGCTGTTGCGCGTCAACGACACGGCGAAGCGGCGCAATCTGGGAATGATTTCTCTCAACTGTTCGTCGAATTCGCTCATGAATGTCTGCTGGTCGCTACGCTGTGGACTAGGAAGACGCCCGTCAGCGCAGGTTATTCCCCGTGCGCAAAAATAAATACCGCGCCGTGGAATAAACCCGGACGGGATGCGTCTTGCTGACTCTTTCCACTTGTGGCCGATGGCCTGGAGATATTCATGGTTGATCGCTCGTCCCCCAACGCTGCACCGCCCGGCAGGCCGCCGCGCCAGCCACTGAGCGCCGCGAGCCTGATTTTTCGCCTGGGCGGCATTGCCGTGATTGTCGCCGCCGTGGCCGGGGCGTTTGCCTACGTGCATGGCAACCTTGACCCACAACGACTGACGCCAAAAGCGTTGGTCGATGTGCTGGAAAAGAACAACGGCGTGCATCCCGGCTTTCGTCGCAATCACGCCAAGGGCGTGTGCGTGATAGGCCATTTCGAAAGCAGCGGCGAGGCGCGCGCGTTCTCCACGGCACAGGTGTTCAACCTGCCGCAGACACCGGTGGTGGGGCGTTTTGCCTTGCCGGCGGGCAATCCCTATGCGCCGGACAGCGCCGTACCGATCCGCAGTCTGGCGCTGCGCTTCACCCAGGCGAACGGTCAGCAATGGCGCACCGGCATGAACAGCATGCCGGTGTTTCCGGTGGGCACGCCTGAAGCGTTCTACCAATTGCAGCAGGCGCAGTCGCCGGATCCAGCCACTGGCAAGCCCGACCCGACGAAGGTGCCGGCGTTCTTCGCTGCACACCCGGAAGCCGTGCCGTTCTTGACGTGGGTGAAGACCGCCAAGCCTTCGGCCAGCTACGCGACCGAAACCTATAACAGCATCAATGCGTTCTATCTGGTCGATGGCAACGGCAAGAAACAGGCCGTGCGCTGGAGCATGACCCCGTTGGCGCAGGACGCGGCAGGTGCCACAGCCCCTGAAGGCGCCGATTTTCTCGAGAAGGATCTGGTGCAACGCCTGGCCGCCGCACCCTTGCGCTTCCAGTTGAACATCACCCTGGCCAACGCCGACGAC
>NZ_JH635999.1:2189386-2199389 GCF_000257605.1 Pseudomonas sp. R62 | reverse complement strand
GGTCAACGATGCCAGCAAGACCTGGCCCGCAAATCGCAAAGTGCTGAACGCCGGGACTTTGGTGCTGGAGAAAACCCAGCCGCAGCTCAGCGGTGAATGCCGCGACATCAACTACGACCCGCTGGTGCTGCCGGCCGGGATTCAAGGCTCGGAAGATCCACTGCTGGCCGCGCGTTCTGCCGGCTATGCCGATTCCTACCTGCGTCGCACCAGCGAAGTCAGCCAGTTGCCCGCCGCCAAACAGGAGGCTCGTCCATGAACAAGCAACCGACGCATTTCGTTTTGCTGGCGCGCCTGCTGCACTGGCTGATGGCGCTGATGATCATCGCCATGCTGTTTATCGGCGCGGGCATGGTCACTTCGGTGTCGTCTCGCCATGAATGGCTGATTCATTTGCACAAGCCGCTGGGCATCGCGATTCTGGCGCTGGTGATCGTGCGCCTGCTGGTGCGCTTCACCACCCGCCAACCGCCGCTGCCGGATGATCTGCCGGGCTGGCAGGTACTGGCAGCCAAGGCTTCCCACGTCTTGTTGTATGCGTTGATGCTGGTGTTGCCGCTGCTCGGCTGGGCGATGATCAGTGCCTCGGGCGAGCCGGTGATGCTCACGGCGTCGCTGCATCTGCCGTCGATTGTGCCGGCTGACGCGCAACTGTTTGCGTTGCTGCGCAAGTCCCATGGCTATCTGGCGTATCTGCTGTTTCTGACGGTGCTGCTGCACCTGGCGGCGGCGCTGTTTCATGGCTGGGTGCGTCGTGACGAAGTGCTCGACAGCATGTTGCGCGGGCGTGATCGCGGCTGACCCTGTAAAGCAAAAGATCGCAGGTCGGCTGCGATCTTTTGTCGTTACAGAGGAGGGGATCAGCGCAGGGTGTCGACCATGTCGGCGAGGGTGGTCAGCACATCCTTGCCCAATTGCTTGGAACGTTTGCCCGACCAGCCGGTGATCTTGTCCGGGTGGTCGTCGTGGTCCTTGAAGGGCATCTCCAGGGTCAGCGACAGGCAATCGTATTTCTGCCCGACGCTGTTGCAGGCCAGGGTCATGTTGGCCTGTCCCGGTTCGTCGCGGGTGTAGCCGTAGGTGGTCTGGAAGTCTTTGGTGGTGTGCTTCAGATGGCTGCGGAAATGCTCTTCAAGCTTTTCGATGCGCGATGTAAAGCCAGGATTACCTTCACAGCCGGCGGTAAAGACGTGGGGGATTTCCTCGTCGCCGTGCACGTCGATAAACGCATCGACGCCATATTTTTCCATCTGCTGCTGGACGAAAAGCACTTCCGGACTGATGTCCTGGCTAGCGTTCTGCCAGGCTCGGTTCAAGTCCTGACCCATGGCATTGGTGCGCAGATGGCCATGGAAGGCGCCGTCCGGGTTCATGTTCGGCACCAGATACAGATCGGCGCTGGCCAGCAGTTTGTTCAATACCGGATCGTCCTGGCGCTCCAGACGCTCAATCACGCCTTCCATGAACCATTCCGCCATGTGCTCGCCCGGATGCTGCTGGGCAATGATCCAGATCTTGCGCTGGCCTTCGGCACCGGTGCCTTTGCGCAGCAGCTGAATGTCGCGGCCCTCGACACTTTTGCCGGTCGCCAGCAATTCGGTGCCAGCCTTGCTCAGCGCCTGCTCGATCAACCAGTCGTGGCGGCCGCGGCTGTAGGGTTCGAAGTAGGCGAACCAGGCGTGGGTCTGTTCGGCTTCGAGGCAGAAGCGCAGGCTGTCGCCTTCGAAGCTGGTGGGGATGCGGAACCAGTTGACGTGGTCGTAGGAGGCGACTGCCTGATAGCCGGTCCAGGCCTTGTTATAGGAGGACTGGCTGGCGTTGACCAGACGAAACCAGTGTTCCTGATGCACATGCAGGCCGCTGGCCTTGAAGTGGAACCACTGAAAATGAGCGCTGCGGGTGTCCGGGCGGATGGCCAGAACCGGATTGAGCGGGTTGCTGATGTCGATGACTTGGATATTGCCGCTGTCGAAATTGGCGCTGATGTCGAACGAAGATTTGGCCACGGTCATAATCGCTTCCAGAGCAGGATTTTTATGACCGGTACTTTACACGCAGGCAGGGCTGAAACCGAGGGGAATTGCGGGTGGAGCGGGGGGCGTCTTCCGTGACGCGCCAGCAGCTTAGAGGCTATGCGATTGATTCTCAAGTGCTGATTGCCATTAGTTTTGCCCAATGTGGCCGGGCTCGGCTTGCCAATCAATATTCTTTTGATATTATCCGCGCCATCGAATTTGCAGCACCTGAAGACTTCATTAGCCTGAAGACACAAGCCCGAAAAACGGGCAAAAAAAGACCCGGCAAAAAGCCGGGTCAAAAACCGTGATTAGCCTGATGAGGAGATAGTCCAGAAGACCGACCTAAGGTCTCTGGTCCATCGACTGATCTCGCGACCAGCTGCTTGCAATAATAATCATTATCATTTGCAAGTCAAATGTTTTTATCTGCGCGATGGGAAAATTCTTTCCTGTCCGCCCGTACCTTGTCCGCCGTGACTTCGTCGTTGTCGATCGAATGGTCGACCATCGCCCGCGCCATATCCACCATGTGCACCACCGAAAAGGCCAGATCGCGACTGGTGCCTTGCAGGTTTTCTGCGGCCTTGAACGCGGTGGCGGCTGCACATCGCAACAGATCCGAGGCATGCACCAGCGCTTCCTCGCCGCTGAGATGGCCTTTGACATTGAAAAAACGTTCGTCCGTCTCGGGTTCTGAAACAGCCGGTTTCAAGTAGTAGTCCAGCGCGCGCTGTGCGGCGGCATTGCCTTGAGGGGAGGTGAAGCTGGTGTCGATTTGCAGATCGGGCAGGTCTTTGCTGCTGATGTTCATCATGAAACGTCACTCCATGTTCGATTGAAAGTCCGTTTCCTTAGGATAGTACCGCCTGTATTTGTGACGAGAATTTAAATACTACAATATGTGTTTTGCCGGTCGAAGACGTCCGCGTAAGGTGCGGCACATGGATAAATGGATTGAGTTGGTCAAGGCCAAGATGAGTGAACTCAAAGTCACTCAAACAGAGCTCGGAGAGCGCGTCGGCATGTCCCAGGGCGGGATCGGTCATTGGCTGAACAAGCGTCGCGAACCCGGTGTTACCGAAATGAACCGCGTGCTCAAGGCGCTGGGAATGGACTTCCTGGAAGTCGTTCTGGTGATTCGCGAACCGCAGCCGACGCCGGAAGACGAAATGCCGCTGGCGCAGAAGTACAACCCGTACTTCCGTTATCCGGTCTGCGATTGGCGTGCACCGTGCGAAGTGCGTGACACTGCGGCGAGCTATCCCGGAGCATCAGCGAAGCAGCGCTTCGAACTGACGGATTACCACGCTCGTGGCGGTGCCGCGTTCTGGCTGACGGTGACGGGGGATTCGATGACCGCGCCGAGCGGCCAGAGCATTGCCGAGGGCATGCTGATTCTGGTTGACCCAGAGTTGGAGGCAGTGCCTGGCAAACTGGTGATCGCCCAGTGGCCGGACAGCGAAGAAGCGATTTTCCGCAAACTCGACGAACAGGCCGGCCAGCGCTACCTGGTGCCGCTCAACCCGACCTGGCCGAAAACCCTGCTCACCGATGAATGCCGGATCATCGGCGTGGTGGTTCAGGCAACGGCGCGTTACTGAGCGGATCGATCCTCGCTCAAGGCGAGGGTCGATCCTTTTATTTCATCCCTCTTCCAGTTCAACCAAAGCGCTGCCTTCGCTGACCATATCGCCTTCCTGGCAATACAGCGCTTTGATCACACCGGCGTGCGGCGCGCGGATGCTGTGTTCCATCTTCATGGCTTCAAGCACCACCAGTTGCGCCCCGGCCGCAACCGACTGTCCCGATTCGACCAGCACGCGCACGATGCTGCCGTTCATTGGCGCGGTCAGACCGCCCTGATGGCTGTGGCTGGCTTCGACGGCACTGATCGGATCGAACGCTTCGATGCGCCGCAACTCGCCGTCCCATTCCAGATACAACGCGCCGCCCTGACGAATCGCCCGCAATGTGCGGCGCACGCCGTCATGCTCGATGGTCAGCGCCTCGCCCAGCAGTTTTGCAGGGGCCGCAGTTCTCAAGGTCAACGCGCGATCCTGTCCCTCGCAGCTCAAGTGCAAGGTGATTTGCGCCGGCAAACCTGCGCGCAAACCACTGCTGCAAGACCAGGGGGAGGCGGGATCATCCGCCCGCGCATGCTTCGGCAGACTCTGCGCAAACGCCTGCGCCGCCGCTTGCCAGAACTCATCGCTCAACGCGCCCGGCGCTGGCAGCAATTGCTCCTGATAGCGCGGAATGAACCCGGTATCCAGCTCTGCCGCCGCAAACGCCGGATGCGCGATGATCCGGCGCAGGAAATTGATGTTGGTCTTCAGCCCGCCAATCGCAAACTCGTCGAGCATGCTCAACAAACGCAAGCGCGCCTGTTCGCGATCTTCACCCCAGGCAATCAGTTTGCCGAGCATCGGATCGTAGAAGGGCGAGATCTCGTCACCTTCCTCAACGCCGCTGTCTACCCGCCGCCCCGGTCCCTGTGCCGATTCGCGGTACAAGTCCAGACGCCCGGTGGCCGGCAGGAAATCATTCGCCGGATCTTCGGCATACAAGCGCACTTCGATCGCGTGACCATTGAGTGGCACCTGCGCTTGGGTGATCGGCAGCGCTTCCCCACGGGCGACGCGAATCTGCCAGGCGACCAGATCCAGCCCGGTGATTGCTTCGGTCACAGGGTGCTCGACTTGCAGCCGCGTGTTCATCTCCATGAAGAAAAACTCGCCGCGCGCATCCAGCAAAAACTCCACGGTGCCGGCGCCGACATAACCGATCGCCTGCGCCGAACGCACAGCCGCTTCGCCCATTGCCCGGCGCAACTCGGGCGTCAGACCCGGCGCCGGGGCCTCTTCGACGACTTTCTGGTGCCGACGCTGGATCGAGCAATCGCGCTCGTTGAGATACAGGCAGTTGCCGTGCTGATCGGCGAACACCTGAATTTCCACGTGACGTGGCTTGAGCAAATACTTTTCCACCAGCATCCGCGAGTCGCCAAACGACGATTGCGCTTCGCGCTGCGCCGAGGCGAGGGCTTCAGCGAGTTGGCTGACATCCTCGACCACTTTCATGCCTTTGCCGCCACCACCCGCAGTGGCCTTGAGCAGCACCGGATAACCGATGCGTTCGCAGGCTTCGCGGAAGGTGTCGAGGTCCTGCGCTTCGCCGTGATAGCCCGGCACCAGTGGCACGCCGGCCTTTTCCATCAGCGCCTTAGCGGCGGATTTGCTGCCCATCGCATCGATGGCCGAGGCGGGCGGGCCGAGGAAGATCAGCCCGGCGCCTTCGATGGCGCGGGCGAATCCGGCGTTTTCCGATAGAAAGCCGTAGCCGGGATGAATCGCCTGGGCACCGCTGGCCTTGGCGGCGGCGATCAATTTATCGATTTGCAGATAACTCTCGGCAGCCTTGCTGCCGCCCAGATCCACACGGATATCGGCTTCACGGCTGTGCCGCGCATCGCGGTCGGTGGCGCTGTGCACGGCGACGGTGGTCAGGCCCAGAGCCTTGGCGGTGCGCATCACGCGGCAGGCGATTTCGCCGCGGTTGGCCACCAGCAGGGTGGTAATCACAGGTGCGCTCATCAACGCGACTCCTTGGTTGATGCGGCTTGCCAGTTCGGTGGGCGTTTTTGCAGGAAGGCACGCAAGCCTTCCTGGCCTTCAGGGCTGACGCGAATCCGCGCGATGGCATTTTCGGTGTAGCGGCGCAGGGCCGGGGTCAGCGCGCCGTTGCCGACTTCACGCAGCAAGTCCTTGCTGGCGCGCATCGCGGCCGGGCTGTTGAGCAACAGGTTGTCGATCCACTGTTCGACCTGTTGCTCCAGTTCCGCCGCAGGATAGCTTTCGGCGAGCAAGCCGATCTCCCGCGCCCGCTGCCCGCTGAAGCGCTCGGCGGTCAGCGCATAACGCCGCGCCGCCCGCTCGCCGATCGCCTGCACCACGAACGGGCTGATCACGGCCGGTGCCAGGCCGATGCGCACTTCCGACAGGCAGAACTGCGCGTCATCGGCGCCGATCGCCATGTCACAGCAACTGATCAAGCCCAGCGCGCCACCAAACGCCGCGCCCTGAACCACCGCCAGCGTGGGGATTTTCAGCTTGGCGAGGTTGTACATCAGCTCGGCCAGCTCGCGGGCATCGTCAAGATTGGTGTGGTAATCGAGTTCTGCCGATTGCTGCATCCACGCCAGATCGGCGCCGGCACTGAAGTGCTTGCCGCGCCCACGCAGCAGCAGGAAGCGCAGGCTCGAATCGCTGGCGACCTTGTCGAGGGCGAGGATCAGTTCGCGGATCATCTCGGCGTTGAATGCGTTGTTTTTCTCCGCGCGATTGAGCCACAGCGTCGCGAAACCGCGTGGATCGTTTTGCAGTTCGAGGGTATTGAAGTCGTTCATCAGATTCTCCCCATCACATCCGGAACACGCCGAAGCGGCTCGGTTCGATTGGCGCGTTCAGCGACGCGGACAAGGCCAGGGCCAGTACGTCGCGGGTCTGCGCCGGGTCGATGACGCCGTCGTCCCACAGCCGCGCGCTGGAGTAGTAGGGGTGACCCTGTTCTTCGTACTGATCGAGAATCGGCTGCTTGATCTCGGTCTCCTGCTCGGCGCTGAACGCCTGACCGCTGCGTTCGGCTTGTTCGCGCTTGACCTGCACCAGCACTCCGGCGGCCTGTTCGGCGCCCATCACGCCGATCCGCGCGTTCGGCCACATCCACAAAAAACGCGGGTCGTAAGCGCGACCGCACATGCCGTAGTTGCCGGCACCGAAACTGCCGCCAATGATCACGGTGAATTTCGGCACCTTGGCGCAGGCCACTGCGGTCACCAGTTTCGCGCCGTGCTTGGCGATGCCGCCGGCTTCGTACTTCTGGCCGACCATGAAACCGGTGATGTTCTGCAGAAACAGCAGCGGGATGCCGCGCTGGCAGGCCAGCTCGATGAAGTGCGCGCCTTTCTGCGCGGCTTCGGCGAAAAGGATGCCGTTATTCGCCAGAATCGCGATCGGATAGCCGTGCAAGTGAGCGAAACCGCAGACCAGCGTGGTGCCGAAGAGGGCTTTGAACTCATCGAACACTGAGCCGTCGACCAGCCGCGCAATCACTTCGCGCACATCGAATGGCTGCTTGGCGTCAGCCGGAACCACGCCGTACAACTCGTCGCTGGCGTACAGCGGCGCGATCGGCGGGCGTTGCTGCACTTCGCCGAGCTTGCGCCAGTTGAGGTTGGCGACGCTGCGGCGGGCGAGGGCGAGGGCGTGTTCATCGCTCTCGGCGTAATGGTCGGCCACGCCGGAGGTCCTGCAGTGCACATCGGCGCCGCCCAGATCTTCGGCGCTGACCACTTCACCGGTCGCGGCTTTCACCAGCGGCGGGCCGGCGAGGAAAATCGTCGCCTGGTTGCGCACCATGATCGCTTCGTCCGCCATCGCCGGCACATATGCGCCGCCAGCGGTGCACGAACCCATGACCACGGCGATCTGCGGGATGCCCATGGCGCTCATGTTGGCCTGATTGAAAAAGATCCGCCCGAAGTGCTCGCGATCCGGAAACACTTCGTCCTGACGCGGCAGGTTGGCGCCACCGGAATCCACCAGATAAATGCACGGCAGGCGATTCTGCTGGGCGATGGTCTGCGCGCGCAGGTGTTTTTTCACGGTGAGCGGGTAATACGAGCCACCTTTCACCGTCGCATCGTTGGCGACGATCATGCATTCAACGCCTTCAACGCGACCGATGCCGGCGATCACCCCGGCAGCCGGCACGTCTTCGCCGTAAACCGCATGGGCGGCAAGTTGGCTGATTTCGAGAAACGGCGAGCCGGGGTCGAGCAAGCGATTGATGCGCTCGCGCGGCAGCAATTTGCCCCGCGAGGTGTGGCGTTCCTGAGCTTTGACACCGCCGCCCTGCGCGACTTGAGCGAGCAGGGTGTGCAGCGCGTCAACCTGTTTGAGCATCGCCGCACTGTTGGCGGCGAACTCCGCCGAGCGCGGGTTGAGCTGAGTGTGCAGAATCATGGGGCTTACTCCGTAAGCAGCTTCTAGCTACAAGCGGCAAGCTGCAAGTTGGGGCGAGAGCGTGGTTCTCTTGCAGCTTGTAGCTTGCGGCTTGCAGCTGACGAGGTCATTTCGTCTCGTTGAACAGTTCGCGGCCAATCAGCATGCGGCGGATCTCGCTGGTGCCGGCGCCAATTTCGTAGAGCTTGGCGTCGCGCAGCAGGCGGCCGGCGGGGAATTCGTTGATGTAGCCGTTGCCGCCGAGAATCTGGATCGCGTCGAGGGCCATTTGCGTGGCGCGTTCGGCGGTGTAGAGGATCACCCCGGCCGCGTCCTTGCGCGTGGTTTCGCCGCGCTCGCAGGCCTGGGCCACCGCGTACAGATAAGCGCGGCTGGCGTTGAGCTGGGTGTACATGTCGGCGACTTTGCCCTGGATCAGCTGGAATTCGCCGATGCTCTGGCCGAACTGCTTGCGGTCGTGGATGTACGGCACGATCAGGTCCATGCACGACTGCATGATTCCGGTCGGGCCGCCCGAGAGCACCACGCGCTCGTAATCGAGGCCGCTCATCAGCACTTTCACGCCACCGTTGAGCACGCCGAGAATGTTCTCTTCGGGTACTTCGACGTCATCGAAAAACAGCTCGCAGGTGTTGGAGCCGCGCATGCCGAGCTTGTCGAACTTGTTGCTGCGGCTGAAGCCTTTCCAGTCACGCTCGACAATGAATGCGGTGATGCCGTGCGGGCCTTTTTCCAGGTCGGTCTTGGCGTAGATCACGTAGGTATTGGCGTCCGGACCGTTGGTGATCCAGGTTTTGCTGCCGTTGAGGACGAAGCGGTCGCCGCGTTTGTCGGCGCGCAGTTTCATCGATACCACGTCGGAACCGGCGTTGGGCTCGCTCATCGCCAAGGCGCCGACGTGCTCGCCGCTGATCAGCTTCGGCAGGTATTTGCTTTTCTGTTCGTGATTGCCGTTGCGGTTGATCTGGTTGACGCAGAGGTTGGAGTGCGCGCCATAGGACAACGCCACCGACGCCGAGCCGCGGCTGATTTCTTCCATCGCCACTACGTGCGCCAGATAACCCAGACCCGCGCCGCCGTACTCCTCCGGCACGGTGATGCCGAGCAGGCCCATGTCACCGAATTTGCGCCACATGTCGGCGGGGAACAGGTTGTCGTGGTCGATCTGCGCAGCACGCGGGGCGATCTGATCGGCGACGAAGGACTGCACCTGATCGCGCAGCATGTCGATGGTTTCACCGAGGGCGAAATTCAGGGATGGATAGCTCATGGGTCACCTTTTGGCTTTTTTATCGGGTGGAGCGCACGACGAATCGGCGTTCAGCTTTACGTTAACGTAAAGCTTCCACAGTTCGACTGTCAATCGGCTTTACGTAAGCGTCAACTTGGGCGAGAGTAAGGGCAGTTCAGGATCAGATATCGGTTTGTTTCTGGTGGGAGCGAGCCTGCTCGCGAAAGCGCTGTATCAGTCGCCCTAAAGGGTGAATGACGCAGCGTATTCGCGAGCAGGCTCGCTCCCACAGGGATTCAAAACCGGGAAAACCCACTAATAAAGACAATAGGGGTCGTCATGGATCAACCCAGTGCAAACCCGCAGCGCAGCTACACCCGTGGCTCTCAGGACCAAGCCCTGCTGGCGATGACCATCGGTCAGCGCTTCGATCAGACTGTCGCGCAGTACCCGGACGGTGAGGCTTTGGTGGTACGCCATCAGCAGTTGCGTTACTCCTGGCGGCAACTGGCCGACGCGGTGGATGAGCAGGCCAGGGCCTTGCTCGCACTGGGCTTGCAGACCGGCGATCGCCTCGGCATCTGGGCGCCGAATTGCGCGCAGTGGTGCATTACCCAGTTCGCCACGGCGAAGATCGGCGTGATCCTGGTCAATATCAATCCCGCCTATCGCAGCTCCGAACTCGAGTACGTGCTCAAGCAGTCCGGCTGCCAGTGGCTGGTCTGTGCCGG
>NZ_JH635999.1:2185804-2188672 GCF_000257605.1 Pseudomonas sp. R62 | reverse complement strand
CCGGCTGCCAGTGGCTGGTCTGTGCCGGAGCGTTCAAGACCTCGAATTACCACGCAATGCTCCAGAGCCTGGCGCCAGAATTGGCTGAGCACGCCATCGGTAAGCTGCGCAGCGAACGCCTGCCGGAGCTGCGCGGCGTGATCAGCCTCGATGCCAATCCACCGCCCGGTTTTTTGCCGTGGTCGCAGCTCAGCGATCTGGCCGCCAGCGTCTCGTCCGAACAGCTGCGCGAACGCAGCGCCAGTCTGCATTTCGATCAACCGGTGAACATCCAGTACACCTCCGGCACTACCGGTTTCCCCAAGGGCGCGACCCTCAGTCACTACAACATTCTCAACAACGGCTACATGGTCGGCGAAAGCCTCGGCCTGACGGCGGCCGATCGTCTGGTGATTCCGGTGCCGCTGTATCACTGCTTCGGCATGGTCATGGGCAACCTCGGTTGCGTCACCCATGGCAGCACGATGATTTACCCCAATGACGCGTTCGATCCGGCGCTGACCCTGCAAGCGGTGGCCGAAGAAAAAGCCACGGCGCTGTACGGTGTGCCGACCATGTTCATCGCCATGCTCGATCAGCCGCAGCGGCAGACCTTCGACCTGTCGAGCCTGCGCACCGGGATCATGGCCGGCGCCACCTGTCCGATCGAGGTCATGCGCCGGGTCATCAACGAAATGCACATGAGCGAAGTGCAGATCGCCTACGGCATGACCGAAACCAGTCCGGTGTCGTTGCAGACCGGGCCGGAGGATGAGCTGGAATTGCGTGTCACCACGGTCGGGCGCACCCAGCCGCAACTGGAAAGCAAGATCATCGACACCGCCGGCAACCTCGTGCCGCGCGGCACCATTGGCGAATTGTGCACGCGCGGTTACAGCGTGATGCTCGGCTATTGGAACAACCGGCAGGCCACCGCCGAAGCCATCGATGAGGCCGGCTGGATGCACACCGGCGACCTGGCGAGCATGAATGAGGAGGGTTACGTCAACATCGCCGGGCGTAACAAGGACATGATCATTCGTGGCGGCGAGAACGTTTACCCCCGTGAGCTGGAGGAGTTCTTCTTCACCCATCCGGCGGTGGCCGACGTGCAGGTGATCGGTATTCCGTGCTCACGCTACGGTGAGGAAATCGTTGCCTGGATCAAATTCCACCCCGGCCACAGCGCCTCGGAGCTGGAGCTGCAAACCTGGTGCAAGGAACGCATCGCCCATTTCAAGACACCGCGTTACTTCAAATTCGTCGACGCGTTTCCGATGACGGTGACGGGCAAGATCCAGAAATTCAGGATGCGCGAGATCAGTATCGAGGAGCTGAAAATAACCGAGCGGTAACCTAAACCCTGTGGGAGCTGGCTTGCCAGCGATGGCGTCAGGTCAGCCAGCATCAATGTTGAATGTTCTACCGCAATCGCTGGCAAGCCAGCTCCCACAGGGATTGGGGGGATTCAGGAATCGCAGAAAGCACAAAGGGGAGCCGAAGCTCCCCTTTAATTTGTCGTTGCGTGCTCTTTTTATTATTGAGGGTCGGTCTGTTGTTGTTTTTGGCAACCGTGGCCCTGTACAGCTTTTTGGCGACCCCCATCCGGGGTCAAGAGCAAACGTATTTTTTTGAGCGCTGATCTGCTTTCTCGTTTAACGATCCAACCGATTCGGGAGCTACCTGAAGGTAGTTTTATTGTTCTCTGTCCGGTTGCGGGTCACTCCTGAGAGCACCCTGAAAAGCACACCTTCTCCAAAAAAATCTGTTAGCTGCGTCTCTGCCGTGTTGTTCTTGTTATGTCAGAGTCGTTTCGTCTTGTTTTTATTGGTTTGCGGCTTTTTATTCTTGTTATGCGATAGAGATAGCAGGTGTCGTGCCAACTTTAAAAAGCCTTTATAAATCAACGGCTTAACTTTTTCAGGCTTTTTCGACTCCAGGCAAAGCCAGACAATTTGTTTCCGTGTTACTCGCTTTTGCCCACATCGCTGACGCAGCGGTAACACCTCACTGCGCGCTGCGCGCCTTCGCCACCCGCGAACCGCTCGGGCGGCCGAGCACTGCGCTGATCTGCTGGCCCGCGGCAATCAAGGCGTCCAGGTCGATACCGGTCTCGATGCCCAGGCCATTGAGCAGGTACACCACGTCCTCGGTGGCAACGTTACCGCTCGCGCCTTTGGCGTACGGGCAGCCGCCGAGGCCGGCGATAGAGCTGTCGAACACCGCAATGCCTTCGAGCAGGCTGGCGTAGATGTTGGCCATGGCCTGGCCATAGGTGTCATGGAAATGCCCGGCGAGTCTGTCCCGTGGCACCTGCGCCGAAACCACCTCGAACAGGCGCCGGGTCGCGCCGGCCGTGCCGGTGCCTATGGTGTCGCCCAGCGACACTTCATAGCAGCCCATCGCGTACAGCTCGCGCGCGACCATCGCCACTTGCTCCGGCGCAACCGTGCCTTCATACGGACAGCCCAGCACACAGGAAACGTAACCGCGCACGGTAACGCCGTGTTGTTTCGCCGCTTCCATGATCGGCGCAAACCGCGCCAGGCTTTCGCTGATCGAGCAATTGATGTTGCGCTGCGAGAACGCCTCGGAAGCCGCAGCGAACACTGCAACTTCCTTGACCCCGGCGGCGAGCGCGTCTTCAAAGCCGCGCAGGTTCGGTGCCAGCGCGCCATAGATGACGCCGGGCTTGCGCTGAATCTGCGCGAACACCTCGGCGGAACCGGCCATCTGCGGCACCCATTTCGGCGAAACGAAACTGCCGACTTCGATATAGCCGAGCCCGGCGGCACTCAGGGCATCGACCAGTTGCACTTTGTCAGCGACGCTGATCGGTTGGGCTTCGTTCTGCAGGCCATCGCGCGGGCCGACTTCGATCAGGCGTAC
>NZ_JH635999.1:2181080-2185574 GCF_000257605.1 Pseudomonas sp. R62 | reverse complement strand
CTTGGGAGGGGAGGGACATGGGCGGGACCTGCCTGTTTTTTGAGTTCACGAAGAACCCTGTGGGAGCGAGCCTGCTCGCGAAAGCGGTGGATCAGTCACCGTTAATGTTGGATGACAGAATGCATTCGCGAGCAGGCTCGCTCCCACAGGGGCACCAATATTTGCTAGATCGCCTGCTGGCTCTTGAGCGTCTGCTCCAGCGCCTGCACACAGCGCTCTTCGGCTGTGTCCAGCTCGAGCTTCATCTGTTCGATATCGAGCAACTGCTGTTCGAGCTGTTCGCGACGTTCGCTGATTTTCGCCAGCATGCTGTTGAGCTGTTTGGTGTTACCGCCGGACGGGTCGTAGAGTTCGATCAGCTCGCGGCATTCGGCCAGGGAAAAACCGATGCGCTTGCCGCGCAGGATCAGCTTCAGAGTGACCTTGTCGCGCGGCGAATAGATCCGTTCCTGGCCACGACGCTCGGGGCTGAGCAGGCCTTGCTCTTCATAAAAGCGGATCGCCCGGGTGGTGATGTCCAGCTCGCGGGCGAGGTCGGAAATGCTGTAGGTCTGACTGCTCATGAAAGCGCTCGGAAAAGGGGCATGGCGCTAAGCTAATCGGTGGTTTACGTTTACGTCAAGCGGGATGGTTTTGGGGTGTCTGTACAGGCCTCTTCGCGAGCAGGCTCGCTCCCACATTCGACCGCGTTCCTTCAGATGAAATGCAATTCATTGTGGGAGCGAGCCTGCTCGCGAAGAACGATAACGCGGTAAAAAAGCCCTACACCTTCTCCAGCTTCTTCTCCTGCGCCGTCACCTGCTGGCACAACTCGATCATCTGCTCGCGCATCCAGCGGTTGGCCGGGTCCTGGTCGGTGCTTTCGTGCCAGTACAAATGCGTTTCCACCGAGGGCACATCATTCACCGGCAAATTGAACGACTGCAAATCATGGCGGCGGGCGAAGCGTTCCGGCACGGTCATGACCATGTCGGTCTGCTGCATCACTTGCGAAGCCATCAGATAGTGCTGCGAGCGCAGGGCGATCTTGCGCTGGATGCCCATTTTGCCCAGCGCCAGATCGACATAACCCAGACCGCTGCGGCGGCTGGAAATATGGATGTGAGTCAGCGACAGGTAGTCGTCGAGGCTGAGTTTTTCCTTGCCCGCCATTGGGTGGCCCTTGCGCATGGCGCAGACGTAACGGTCGTCCATCAGCTTGACGTGGCGCACCTGCGGGTCGGTATTGAGCGGCGCATCCACGGCGAAATCCAGACGCCCGGCTGCGAGTTCCTTGGTGGTTTCCCGGCGCTTGGACAGAAAGCTTTCGATGATCACCGTTGGCGCGAGGCGGCGCAGGCGCTGGAACAGTGGCGGCAGAATGATTGCTTCCGTCAGGTCGGTCATGCTGATGCGGTAGGTCTTGACCGCCTGCGCCGGGTTGAAGATGCGACTTTCCTGCACCGATACGCGCAGCAGCGACAGGGCGTTGCGCACCGGGCCGATGATGTTCTGCGCCATCGGCGTGGGCACCATGCCCTGAGCGGTACGCACGAAGAGCGGGTCGTTGAAAGTTTCGCGCAACCGCGCCAGCGCGTTGGACACCGCCGGCTGGGTGATCCCGACAATCTGCCCGGCGCGGGTCAGGTTGGCTTCGGTGTAGATCGCGTCGAAGACGATGAAAAGGTTCAGGTCGACCTTGCTCAGATTCATAACGCGGCTTCTCTTGTTATTAAGTGCAAGTGTTTTGGGGCTGACGATCAGCGGATCATATATTGGTGATGAATGTTTATACACGCCGAGAATAGGCTAGGTAAATGATCAGCGCTGTTCTAGCATCGATTGCATGACTTGAACAACCTCTGCCCGAGAAGGTAACTACCCATGGATTTCGCTTATTCGCCCAAGGTTCAGGAACTGCGTGAGCGCGTGACTGCGTTCATGGACACTTACGTTTACCCGGCCGAAGCGGTGTTCGAACGCCAGGTCGCCGAGGGCGATCGCTGGCAGCCGACCGCGATCATGGAAGAGCTCAAGGCCAAGGCCAAGGCTGAAGGGCTGTGGAATTTGTTTCTGCCTGAGTCCGAGCTGGGCGCCGGCCTGAGCAACCTCGAATATGCGCCATTGGCGGAAATCATGGGCCGTTCCCTGCTGGGGCCCGAGCCGTTCAACTGCTCGGCGCCGGACACCGGCAATATGGAAGTGCTGGTGCGCTACGCCAACGAAGAACAGAAACAGCGCTGGCTCGAGCCGCTGCTGCGCGGCGAGATCCGTTCGGCGTTCGCCATGACCGAGCCTGACGTGGCGTCTTCCGACGCGACCAACATGGCCGCCCGTGCCGTGCGTGATGGCGATCAGTGGGTAATCAACGGCAAGAAATGGTGGACTTCCGGCGCTTGCGATCCGCGCTGCAAGATTCTGATCTTCATGGGCCTGAGCAACCCCGACGCGCCGCGTCACGCCCAGCATTCGATGATCCTCGTGCCGGTCGATACCCCCGGGGTGAAGATCGTCCGGCCGCTGCCGGTGTTCGGTTACGACGATGCACCGCACGGTCACGCCGAAGTGCTGTTCGATAACGTTAGGGTGCCGTACGAAAACGTCCTGCTCGGTGAAGGACGCGGCTTCGAAATCGCTCAGGGTCGCCTTGGCCCAGGGCGGATTCACCACTGCATGCGTTCGATCGGCATGGCAGAACGTGCGCTGGAACTGATGTGCAAACGCTCGGTGAGTCGCACCGCATTCGGCAAACCGCTGGCGCGTCTGGGTGGCAACATCGACAAGATCGCCGACTCGCGCATGGAGATCGACATGGCGCGTCTGCTGACGTTGAAAGCGGCGTACATGATGGACACCGTCGGCAATAAAGTGGCGAAAAGCGAGATTGCGCAGATCAAAGTCGTCGCGCCAAATGTGGCCTTGCGGGTGATCGACCGGGCGATCCAGATGCATGGCGGGGCAGGGGTGTCGAACGATTTCCCGCTGGCCTATATGTATGCGATGCAGCGCACCCTGCGTCTGGCCGACGGCCCGGACGAAGTGCACCGCGCGGCGATTGGCAAGTTCGAGATCGGCAAGTATGTGCCGAAGGAGATGCTGCGCAGCGGTCAGTAACACCGCGTCGCCTCATTCACATTCCCCCCAGTCTGATCGTTCCCACGCTCTGCGTGGGCATGCCGCCATGGACGCTCTGCGTCCACTGTGACGCGGAGCGTCACGGGATGCGTTCCTTTGCTGCGCGTGGGAACGATCAGGCGTCAGGATCAATACACCCAAACCTCAACCCGCC
Source organism: Pseudomonas sp. R62 (assembly GCF_000257605.1). NCBI lineage: Bacteria > Pseudomonadati > Pseudomonadota > Gammaproteobacteria > Pseudomonadales > Pseudomonadaceae > Pseudomonas > Pseudomonas sp. R62. The sequence continues at coordinate 2,182,306 of NZ_JH635999.1, read as the reverse complement.
GGTTCTTGATCCGCCCCTCATCCGCACTGTTGGTCGCCACCGGCATCAGCGCACCAAAGCCGCGGACTTCGCGCATGACCACACCGTTTTTGACCAGCTCGCGCCGCACCGCCATCGCCCGTAGCTTCGACAGCAGATCAGCCCGCGCCGGGTCATCCTTCAAATCACCAAACCCCACCAGCGTCACCGCCCGCTCGGTCTTGCCATTGCGCTTTATATAGTCGAGCACCCGCGCCAGATCCTGCCGCGCCTTGTTGTCCAGACTGGCGCTGCCCTCGGCAAAACGAAAATTCACTGTCAGACGCTGAGCATGCCGGCTGAGGGATTGGTAACCCTCGGGCATCAGCGCATTCGGCGTCACGCTCATGGCTTGTACGGTCTGGCTGATAAAACCGCTAGTCGCGACGATCGCCTGTCCCTGTGGACTTTGCGCGAACGTTGCCAACGCCTGCGCCCAAGGATTGCGGCTGTCCGGCGGCAGATAAAAGAACAAGCGCCGCGACAGCGGATAATCTTCGGTGGCGATCAGGCTATTCAGCGGCAACATCGCTTGCGAGGCGCCGTCGGCAATCGCCACGGCTTTGGCCTGACGCACGTAAGGCAAGCCGATGAAGCCGATACCTTGCGGATCGTTGCTGACCGCATCGGACAATTGCTCGCTGGATTCGAAACGTTTCGCCGCGCTGCTCAGACTTTTCCCACGCCGGCTCAGGACCAGTTCCTTGAACGTGTCGTACGTCCCGGACTGATCATCCCGCGCATATAAATGGATGGCGCCGCCACGGCTACCGAGTTCTTCCCAGGTTTTCACTTCGCCGGCAAAAATCCGCGCCAGTTGCTCGGTGTTCAACTGCTCAAGCGGGTTGGCCGGGTTGAGGATGATCGCCAGGCCGTCGATGGCAATGACTTGCTCGGCCGCCGGGCTTTTCAGATCGCCGAGGGCTTGCAGAGCAAGCAGTTCGCTGTCCTTGATCTCACGGGAAGAGGCGGCCAGATCGGCGCTGGCGTTTTTCAACGCGGCGAAACCGGTGCTGGAACCGTGGGCGGCGACTTCGATGATTACGCGTTGCCCTTGTGCGGTCTGGCCAACGATGCGTTGTTCGTTGGCGGTGTCCGGGGTTTCGCGGTGGATTTTCAGCAGGCCTTGTTCCTGCAACAGGCCTTCGACCAGCGCCGGGCCGAGTTCGGCGCCGATGGTGTTGGAGCCCTGAATGCGTAATGCCGGG
>NZ_JH635999.1:2167850-2180451 GCF_000257605.1 Pseudomonas sp. R62 | reverse complement strand
CGCCGATGGTGTTGGAGCCCTGAATGCGTAATGCCGGGCCGTTTTCGGGGATCGGCAGGGCGGCGGCGGACACCGACAGCCAGCCACTCAACAGGAAAACGCAGAGAACACGCAGGGTCATTCCGGCACCGAATCAAGCCAAGGGGATTGCCGGGGAGATTAAGTCAGGCGCGTGACCGAAATATGACAGGGATTGAAGGGTGTAAATATCAATTGTGGGAGTGAGCTTGCTCGCGAAGGCGGCGTATCAGCAACATATCTGATTACTGACACTCCGCCTTCGCGAGCAAGCTCGCTCCCACAGGGATCTCAGGCAACTCGCGAATCAGGCCAGCTCAAGCCAGATCGGCGCATGGTCCGAGGGTTTTTCCATGCCGCGCAGTTCGTAGTCCACGCCGGCATCCTTGACCCGTGGCAGCAGGCCATGGGACGCCAGAATCACATCGATGCGCAGACCACGCTTCGGTTCATCTTCGAAACCACGGCTGCGATAGTCGAACCAGCTGAACATGTCGCTCACCTCGGGGTTGAGGTGCCGATAGCTGTCGGTCAGGCCCCAGTTCTTCAGGCGCGCCATCCACTCGCGCTCCTCCGGCAGGAAGCTGCATTTGCCGGTTTTCAGCCAGCGCTTCATGTTGTCCGGGCCGATGCCGATGTCGCAGTCTTCCGGGGATATGTTCACATCACCCATCACCACCAGTGGCTGTTCATTGTGGAACTGGCTTTCCAGCAGCGCTTGCAGGTCGCTGTAGAAACGCTCCTTGGCAGGGAATTTGGTTGGGTGGTCACGGCTTTCACCTTGGGGGAAATAGCCGTTCATGATCGTCACCGGTACGCCGTTGGCATCGGCAAAAGTGCCCCAGATAAAGCGCCGCTGCGCGTCTTCTTCATCGGTGGCAAAGCCTTTATGAATGGTGATCGGTTCGTTGCGCGAGAGCAGGGCGACACCGTAATGGCCCTTCTGGCCATGGAAGTGCACGTGGTAGCCGAGGGCGCGGATGTCATCGTGGGGGAACTGGTCGTCGTGGACCTTGGTTTCCTGCAGGCCGATCACGTCGGGCTGATGTTTTTCGATCAGCGCTGCCAGCTGATGCGGACGGGCACGCAGTCCGTTGATGTTGAAGGAAACAATCTTCATGGTCGGCAGTCCTGGCAAAAGGGCGATGCTAGCTGACATGGGGGAGATGGGCCAGTGTGGGAGAAATCATTTTGGCCTGTGGGATTTGTGATGCCCTATGCAGCGCCTCTGTGGGAGCGAGCCTGCTCGCGAAGAGGCCGGCAAGATCGATGAAGATCCCGACTTGGTCTATACCTGTCAGGGGAACCACATCACCCGCCCAAGGTTCGTACCAACAAGCGCGCCAGCCTCCGAGCGCGCCTCCGGGGAGAATCACTGCAATGCCTGAAACCCAGTCCGCCGTTGCCGACATCCACATGCTCGACCGCGGCTATTCACGCGAAGCCCGCTCGTTGCTGTATCAGGCCTATCGCCACGAGCCGACCTTCGGCTACCTGTTCGAAGCCGAACGTCCCGGCTACGAACAACGCGTGCGCGCGACGGTTCGCGAGTTGGTCAAACAGCATTTTCTCCAGGACCTGCCGGCGATCGGCCTGTTGGTCAACGATCGCTTGATCGGCATTGCCCTGATCGCACCGCCGCAACGGCGCCTGGGCGTTACCGAAAGCTGGGCGTGGCGCTTGCGCATGGTGCTCAGCACCGGTTTTCGCTGCACCCGGCGTTATCTGGAATACCACGATGCCGTTGCTGCATGCGTGCCGGGTGACTCGGTGCACATGCTGCCGCTGCTCGGTGTGCATCCGCAGTTCCAGGGCAAGCATTACGGCGAACAATTGCTCACCGCCGTGCACAACTGGTGCGCCGTCGATGAAACCTCGCAAGGCGTGGTGCTCGACACCGGCAACCCACGCTACCTGGAATTCTATAAAAGGCAGGGTTATCAGGAGATCGGCGAGGTTGCCGTCGGGCCGGTGCGCGAACACGTATTTTTCCACGCCAATCCGCAGGTGTTACAAACAGCAACGGGATAACGATCGAACTTCTTCACAAATTACCTGTTCTATCAGGCTCCCGAGCCCGTGATAGCATCCGCGCCTATGAAGTTTCCACGAAGATTTACCAGCGGCGTGCTGATGCTGTTATCCAGCTGCGCGGCGCTGGCGCAAAGTGAATTGGATGTACGGATCAAGCCGTCCAACGATGAACTCAAGGCCAATATAGAAGGCTATATCGGCAGCCTCGGCGATCGCGACGAAGAAGCCTTGCTGCGTTTCAGTCGCGGTGCCGAAGAGCAGGCGCGCAAAGCGGCGCAGGCTCTGGGCTACTATCAGCCGCAGATCGACAGTGACGTCAAGGGCGGGGAAAAACCGCGTCTGGTGCTGAACATCGATCCCGGCGAGCCGATTCGCCTGCGCAACGTCACCGTGCGCGTCGACGGCCCGGCGGCCTCGCTGAAATCCTTTCGCGTACCGAAAAGCGACCTGCTCAAGTCCGGCGCCGTGCTCAACCATGGCCGTTACGAAGACGCCAAACGGGTGATCCAGAATCAGGCCTCGCGCTTCGGTTACTTCAGCGGTCATTTCACCAGCCAGAAACTCATGGTCGATCCGCGCGCGGGCGTGGCCGACATCGAATTGATCTACGACAGCGGCCCGCGTTATGCGCTGGGCAAAGTCAGCTTCGAGGGCGACACGCCGTTCGACGAAGACCTGCTGCAACGCATGGTGCCGTTCAAGGCAGGCGAGCCATACGACTCGGAACTGATCGCCGAACTCAACCGCGACCTGCAATCGAGCGGCTATTTCGAAGGCGTGCGCGTCGATGCAGCACCGACGGCAGCACAGAACGATGTGATTCCGGTCGCCGTCAAACTCGACACGCGTAAGCCGCGCACCATGGGCCTGGGCCTCGGTTATTCGACCGACGTCGGCCCACGGATCAAGGCCAACTGGACGCGCCACTGGGTCAACCCGCAGGGCGACAGCTATGGCTGGGAGGCCGAACTCTCGGCACCCCGGCAGAACGTCGGGCTGTTCTACGACATCCCGCTCGACCCACCATTGACCGACAAACTGCGCTGGGCCGGCGGCTATCAGTTCGAAGACATCGAAGGCTCCGACACCCTCAGCAAGCTGCTGACCTTCGGCCCGGAATGGCACAGCAAGTTGCCCAGCGGCTGGCAGCGGGTGATCTCGCTGAAATGGCAACGTGAAGAATACGAACTCGGCGACGACTCCGGCCTGAGCACGTTGCTGATGCCCGGCATCAGTTATTCGTACCTCAAAAGCGACAACCGCATCGACCCGCGCAACGGCTATCGCCTGAGCTTCGAAAGCAAAGTCGCCAAGGAAGGCCTCGGTTCGGACAACAACCTTTTATATGGCACCGCGCTGGTCAAAGGCCTGACCACGGTGTTCGACAAGCACCGCTTGCTCGGCCGCGTGCAGGTCGGGGGCAGCGCCACCAACGGCTACAACTCGATTCCGCCGTCGCTGCGCTTTTTTGCCGGTGGCGATCAGAGCGTGCGCGGTTACGACTATCAGAGCCTGTCGCCGAAAAATTCCGATGGCAAACGGATTGGCGGTCGCTACATGGTGGCTGGCAGCGTCGAGTATCAGTATTCGATCGCCGAGAAATGGCGGGTCGCGACCTTCGTCGACCAGGGCAACTCTTTCAACAAACTTGAACTGCCCGACCTCAAGACCGGGGTCGGTGTAGGTGTGCGCTGGGTCTCGCCGGTCGGGCCGATCCGCCTTGACCTGGCGCACGCGCTGGACGACGACGGCGGCATCCGGCTGCACTTTTCCATGGGGCCTGAGCTGTGAAGCGTGGTTTGAAAATAACAGCGCTGACTTTGTTGGCGCTGGTCTTGTTGATCGTCTTGAGCCTGGCCGCACTGCTTGGCACGCAGGCCGGCAGTCGTTGGGCGCTGGGCCTGGTGCCGGGCCTGAGCGTGGAAAATTTCCACGGTCGCCTCGCTGGGCAATGGAGCGCCGATCACCTGGTGTGGCAGCAGGACACCAGCCGAGTCGAGCTGAACAAGGCGATCTTCGCCTGGTCGCCACTGTGCCTGACGCGCATGACCTTGTGTATCGATCAGCTCAAGGCCGATCAGGTGATCCTGCAATTCCCGCCGAGCGAAGAAACCACCGAGAGCGGCCCGATCACACTGCCGGACCTGCAATTGCCGTTGGCCATTGAACTGGGCGATGTCGAAGTCGGCAGCCTGTTGTTCAACGGCAGCGAACAGCTCAAGGGCTTGCAACTGGCGGCGCACTGGACCGCTCAAGGCTTGCAGATCGACAGCGTGAAATTGCAGCGCGACGAGCTCAGCCTGAACCTGTCCGGCCTGCTGCAACCGAGCGGCAACTGGCCGCTGACGATTCAGGGCGATTTGACTTTGCCTTCTCCCGGCAGCGAGCCGTGGACGCTGGCGCTGAAAGTTGAAGGCGATCTGCTGAAAACCCTCAACCTGCACGCCGACAGCCGTGGCTACCTCGACGGCCAGTTGAACGGTGAACTGCAAGCGCTGGCGGAAAACCTGCCGGCCAAGCTGCGCATCACCAGCGACGCGTTCAAACCCAGCGCCGATCTGCCGGACACCCTGCAATTCAATCAGCTTGTGCTTACGGGCGAAGGCGACCTGAAAAACGGTTATCAACTGCTCGGCAACGCCACGTTGCCCGCCGAGAAATCGCCAGTGGCGCTGCTGCTCAAGGGCAAGGTCGACGCCAACGGCGCGCAGATTGACGGGCTCGACCTCAACGCCAACGACACGCAAAGCCTCAAACTCACCGGCAACGTCGACTGGAGCAAGGGCCTCAGCGCTCAGGCCAATATCAACTGGCAAGACTTCCCGTGGCACCGGCTCTATCCGGAGATCGACGAGCCACAAGTCGCATTGCGTACTTTCACTGGCGAAGTGTCCTACACCGACGGTCAGTATCTCGGCAACTTCGACGCTGCGCTGGATGGCCCGGCCGGGGCGTTCACCTTGAGCAGTCCGTTCAGCGGCAGCCTCGAACAGATCGCCTTGCCGCAACTGGTCATGCAGGCCGGGCAGGGCAAGGCCGAAGGGCACGTCAATGTGCGCTTCGCCGACGGCATCGCCTGGGATACCGCGCTGAATCTGTCGGCGCTCAACCCGGCGTACTGGGTCGCCGAACTGCCGGGCACTCTGGCCGGGCCGTTGCAGAGCAAAGGCGAGATGAAGAATGATCAGCTCAGCCTCAGCGCCGACCTCGACCTCAAAGGCAAATTGCGCGGTCAGCCGGCGGTCCTCCAGGCCAAGGCTGACGGCGCGGGCGAACGCTGGAACCTCAATGCCCTGCAGATCCGCCTCGGCGACAACAGCATCAACGGTAAGGGCAGCCTGCAGGACAAACTCGGCGGGCAGATCGACATCAAGCTGCCGCGTCTGGCCCAGCTCTGGCCGCAATTGCGCGGGCAGGTCAACGGTCAGGTCAACGTCGCCGGCACGCTGAAGGCGCCGCAGGGCAAGCTCGATCTGCAAGGTTCGCAACTGGCCTTCCAGGACAATCGCCTGCAAAGCCTCAACCTCGACGCCACGCTCGACAGTGCGCAGCGGGCGAAGATCAATCTCAAAGGCAGCGGCATTCAGACCGGCGACACCTCGCTGGGCACCCTGACCGCCAGTGCTCAGGGCGATATCAAAAGCCAGAAACTCAACCTCGACCTGATCGGACCGAAGCTGAAACTGGCGCTGGGGCTGGACGGCAATCTCGACAAGGGCAACTGGCGCGGACGCTTGGCCAGTGGCGACATTCAGGCCGGTGGCCAGGACTGGAAGCTGCAAAGCCCGGCCAAGCTGGAACGCCTGGCGGACGGTCAGATCAATTTCGGCGCGCATTGCTGGCTGTCCGGCAATGCCAGCCTGTGTGGCGAAGACCAGCGCCTGATGCCCGAGCCGAAGCTGCGGTATCACCTCAAGCAATTCCCGATCGAAAGCCTTGCGCAATGGTTGCCCAAGGACTTCGCCTGGCAGGGTCGACTCAACGCCGATCTGCAACTGGACCTGCCGGCGAGCGGCCCGAACGGCGTGGTCAGTGTCGATGCCAGCGGCGGCACCCTGCGCGTGCGCGACAAGGATCAGTGGCTGGATTTCCCCTACCAGACCCTCAAACTCAACAGCAAGCTCACGCCCAAGCGCGTCGACACCGAGCTCAATTTTGTCGGCGGCAAACTCGGCGAATTGCTGGTGCAGGCGCAGCTCAATCCGCTGCCGAAAAACAAACCGCTGAGCGGCTCGTTCCGCCTCTCTGGCCTCGATCTGTCGGTGGCGCGGCCATTCGTGCCGATGGTGGAAAAACTCACCGGCCGGCTCAACGGCAGCGGCACTATTTCCGGTGGCCTGCTCGCGCCATTGGTCAACGGCACTGTGCAGCTCAGCGATGGCGAAGTGTCCGGCGCCGAACTGCCGATGGAGCTGCAGAACCTGCAACTGACGGCGGCGATCACCGGCGAATCGGTGCGCCTGGACGGTGGCTGGGACAGCGGCAAGACTGGCAAGGGCAGCCTCAACGGCAACGTCGCCTGGGGGCAGGCGCTGGTGGTCGATCTGGCGCTCAAGGGCACGCAATTGCCGGTCAGTGTCGAACCCTACGCCAAACTGGAAATGGCCCCGGACCTGAAGATTTCCATGGCCGGCGATGAGCTGAAAGTTGCCGGCAAGGTGCTGGTGCCGAAAGGCGAAATCACCGTGCGCGAGCTGCCGCCATCAACCGTGAAAGTCTCCGACGACACGATCATCGTTGGTGCGCAGACCGAGGAGGGCAAACCACCGATCGCGATGAAAATGGACATCGACGTGATCGTCGGCCAGGACAAGCTGAGCTTTGCCGGTTTCGGCCTGACCGCGAATCTGCAAGGTCAGGTGCACATCGGCGACAACATGGACACCCGTGGCGAACTGTGGCTCAACGACGGCCGCTATCGCGCCTACGGCCAGCGCCTGACGGTGCGTCGCGCGCGTCTGTTGTTCGCCGGTCCCATCGACCAGCCGTATCTGGACATCGAAGCGATCCGCCAGACCGACGACGTCATCGCCGGTATTCGCCTGAGCGGCAGCGCCGAACAACCGACCACGCAGATCTTCTCCGAACCGGCGATGAGTCAGGAACAGGCGCTGTCGTACCTGGTGCTGGGCCGTCCGCTGAGCACCAGCGGCGAAGATAACAATATGCTCGCGCAAGCGGCATTGGGTCTGGGTCTGATGGGCAGCGCCGGGATCACCAGCGGCCTGGCCAAGGATCTGGGTATTCAGGACTTCCAACTCGACACCCAAGGCAGCGGCAACGACACCAGCGTCGTCGCCAGCGGCAACATCTCGGAAAAACTCAGCCTGCGCTATGGAGTGGGTGTATTCGAACCGGCCAGCACCATCGCCCTGCGCTACAAGCTGAGCAAGAAGGTCTACGTCGAAGCGGCGAGCGGCGTGGCGAGCTCGCTGGATATCTTCTACAAGCGGGATTTCTAGCTCTCGCTCCCTTCAATGATCGTTCCCACGCTCTGCGTGGGAATGCCTCAAGGGACGCTCTGCGTCCCCGCTCTCAAAAATGGACGCAGAGCGTCCCCGGCTGCATTCCCACGCGGAGCGTGGGAACGATCCCGCGTGGCCGGTCAGCGACTAATTACCAAGCCCCCTAACTATTGCGTTGACATTCGCTGCCTAAGCAGTAACATCTCGACATACATTCACTGCCTAGGCAGTTATCAGGTCGACCCATGAAGCATTTCACCCCGGAAGAATTCAAACATTGCCACCTCGGCCTGTTGCTCGGCCGTGCCGCGTTGCTCAAGGACCGGATCATCGATACCCACATGGAACCCCACGGCATCACCGCCGCGCAGTTCAAGGTGTTGATCATCATGGCCCAGTTCGGCGTCGACACCCCGGCCGAGCTGTGCCGGCATCTGTCGCTGGACAGCGGGTCGATGACGCGCATGCTCGATCGTCTCGAGCAGAAGGCTTTTCTGCTTCGTCAGCGCAGCGAAGGCGACCGCCGTCAGGTGCAACTGAAACTGACCGAGCAGGGCCAGCAACTGGCTGATCGTCTGCCGCACATCGGTGCCGATGCGATGAATGAGCTGGCCGGCGCGATCTCCCGCGAAGAGCTGAAAACCCTGGAATACATCCTCAAGAAAATCCTGCTGGCCGCCGGTGACCCGATCACCATCCAACGTCTAGGTGATCACAATGAGCGCTAACACTTTGCGCAGCAGTCTGACGCTGCTGTTGTCGGCGATGATCCTCGCCGGTTGCGCCAACTACAACGGCCTCGACACTAAAGGCCAACGCCTCGACGCGAAGAGCCTGAAGACAGCGCAGTCTCTGGACGGCGTCACCCTGTCGCCAGCGGCGTGGCCGAAAAGCGATTGGTGGAGCAGCCTCGGCGATCCGCAGCTCGACGGCCTGATCCGCGAAGCCCTGCACGACAGCCCGGACATGCAGATCGCCGCAGCCCGCGCCCATCAGGCCAGTGCCGCCGCCTATGCCGCCGATGCCGAGCGTTATCCGACCCTCGACGCCAGCGCCGGCATCAGCCGTTCGCGGCTGGCTCGTGATCAGGATCCGCTGGGGCAGGGCGGTGCCTATGCGACGGTGCGCAATGTCAGCGCCGGCTTCAATTACAACTTCGATTTGTGGGGCGGTCAGCGCGATGCCTGGGAAGCCGCACTCGGCGAGGCTCGCGCTGCTGAAGTCGACCGTCAGGCCGCGCAGCTGACACTTGCCGCTGACGTCGCCCTTGCGTATAGCGATCTCGGTCAGGCGCACATCGTTTACGACCTCGCCAGCGAAGACCTCAAGCGCACCCGGCAAATGCTCGACCTCAGTCAGCGCCGCTTGAGTTCGGGGATCGACAGCCAGTACCAGTTCCAGCAAACCCAGAGTCTGGAAGCCAGTTCTCAGGCCAGCCTGATCGACGCGGAAAAACGCTTGAACAGCGCGAAAATCGCCTTGGCGGTATTGCTCGGCAAAGGCCCGGATCGTGGCAACGAAATCGCTCGACCGAAAGTCCTGCAAGCCAGCGCCGTGGCGGTGCCGTCGGTGTTGCCGGCGGAACTGCTCGGCCGCCGCCCGGATCTGGTTGCGGCGCGCTGGCGTGTCGAGGCGGCGAGCAAAGACATCGATGCGGCGAAAACCCGTTTCTATCCCAACCTCAATCTATCGGCCTCGGCCGGCGCCGAGTCGTTGCTGGGTGATGCGATGTTCGGTTCGGCCAGCCGCTTCTTCAACATCGCGCCGACCGTGTCGCTGCCGATTTTCGATGGCGGACGCCTGCGCGCCAACCTCGATGCGCGCGACGCCGATTACGATCTGGCGGTGGCGCAGTACAACAAGAGTCTGGTGAAAGCCCTCGGCGATGTCGGCGATACGATCAATCAGCTGCGCGATATCGGCCGGCAGATTGGCGCGCAGCAACACGCCACCGACATTGCTCAGGACTCTTACAACACCGTCGTCCAGCGTTACGGTTCCGGCATCGGCAACTACCTGGACGTGCTCAGCATCGAGCAGCAATTGCTCCAGGCCCAGCGTCAGCTGGCGACCCTCAATGCCGAGCAGATCGACCTGTCGATTCAACTGATGCAAGCGCTGGGCGGCGGCTTTCAGGGTGAAAACCTGAACGCAGCCAACGCCAGCCCCGCGTCGTCGCACTACTAATTCAAGGTATTTGTCATGGCCACTGCCGAAAACACCCAAGCTCAAGACAACACCCCGGACACCGGCAACCCGCGCAAACGCAAGGTGATGCTGCTGGCCCTCGCTGTGGTGGTCCTGCTCGCCATTGCCGGCGTCTGGGCCTATCACGAATTCATCGGGCGCTTTAACGAAAGCACCGACGATGCCTACGTCAACGGCAACGTCGTGGAGATCACGCCGCTGGTCACCGGCACCGTGGTCAGCATCGGCGCCGATGACGGGGATCTGGTCCAGGAAGGCCAGGTGCTGGTCAACTTCGACCCCAACGATGCCGAAGTCGGCCTGCAAAGTGCCAAGGCGAAACTGGCGCGCACTGTGCGTCAGGTGCGCGGCCTGTATAGCAACGTCGACGGCATGAAAGCTCAGGTCAATGCGCAGCAGGCCGAAGTGCAGAAAGCCCAGGACAACTACAACCGGCGGAAAAATCTCGCCCAGGGCGGGGCGATTTCCCAGGAAGAGCTGTCCCACGCCCGCGACGACCTGACCTCGGCGCAGAACGCTCTGGCCAACGCCAAACAGCAACTGAAAACCACCAGCGCACTGGTCGACGACACCGTGGTCTCGTCGCATCCGGACGTAATGTCGGCGGCTGCCGATCTGCGTCAGGCCTACCTGACCAATGCCCGCAGCACCCTGATCGCGCCGGTCACCGGTTACGTCGCCAAGCGCACCGTGCAGCTCGGTCAGCGTGTGCAGCCGGGCACCGCGCTGATGGCGGTGATTCCGCTGGATCAGCTGTGGATCGACGCCAACTTCAAGGAAACCCAACTGCGTGACATGCGCATCGGCCAGCCAGTGGATATCGAGGCTGATATTTACGGCAGCGATGTGAAATACAGCGGCACCGTCGACAGCCTCGGCGCCGGTACCGGCAGCGCATTTGCCTTGCTGCCGGCACAGAACGCCACCGGTAACTGGATCAAGATTGTTCAGCGTGTGCCGGTGCGTATCCACATCAATGCCGAAGAGCTGGCCAAGCACCCGCTGCGTGTCGGTCTGTCGACCAATGTCGAGGTCAATCTGCACGACCAGAGCGGCCCGGTGCTGGCCCAGCAACCGCCGCAGAAAGCCTCGTTCAGCACCAACGTCTACGAGCGCCAACTGGCCGAGGCGGACGCGATGATTGCCCAGTTGATTCACGACAACAGCGCAGCAGCAGGCAAGACCGCGCAGCGCTGAGAGCACACCGGATCAGAAGCAGGCTCTGTGGTGAGGGTTATCTGTGGCGAGGGGATTTATCTGTGGCGAGGGGATTTATCCCCGCTGGACTGCGCAGCAGGCCCGTTTTTCCTGAGCCAAAAGAGGGGCCGCTTCGCGACCCAGCGGGGATAAATCCCCTCGCCACAAGGGCCTGCTACCACAGGGCCGGCTGTGTTCATCAGGCCGCAGCGACCATCAGGTTTCATAGGATTCACAATGAGCAATAACGCTTCTTTCACGCCGCCCAGCCTGTTGCTCAGCACCATCGGCCTGTCGCTGGCGACGTTCATGCAAGTGCTCGACACGACCATCGCCAACGTGGCGTTGCCGACGATTTCCGGCAACCTCGGGGTGAGTTCGGAGCAGGGCACCTGGGTTATTACTTCGTTCGCCGTGAGCAACGCGATTGCGCTGCCGCTGACCGGTTGGCTCAGCCGCCGCTTCGGCGAGGTGAAGCTGTTTCTGTGGGCGACGATGCTGTTTGTGCTGGCGTCGTTTCTCTGCGGTATCTCCACTTCGATGCCCGAGCTGATCGGCTTTCGCGTGCTGCAGGGCCTGGTCGCCGGGCCGCTGTACCCGATGACGCAGACGCTGTTGATCGCGGTGTATCCGCCGGCGAAACGCGGGATGGCCCTGGCATTGCTGGCGATGGTCACGGTGGTCGCGCCGATTGCCGGGCCCATTCTCGGCGGCTGGATTACCGACAGTTACAGCTGGCCGTGGATCTTCTTCATCAACGTGCCGATCGGCATCTTTGCGGTGATGGTGGTGCGTTCGCAACTGGCGAAACGGCCGGTGGTGACCAGTCGCCAGCCAATGGATTACGTCGGTCTGATCACCCTGATCATTGGCGTTGGCGCGTTGCAGGTGATCCTCGACAAGGGCAATGACCTGGACTGGTTCGAGTCGAATTTCATCATTGTCGGCGCGGCGATTTCCGTGGTCGCGCTGGCGGTGTTCGTGATCTGGGAAATGACCGACCGCCATCCGGTGGTCAACCTGCGCCTGTTCGCCCATCGCAACTTCCGCATCGGCACGCTGGTGCTGGTGCTGGGTTATGCCGGGTTCTTCGGCATCAACCTGATCCTGCCGCAGTGGTTGCAGACGCAAATGGGCTACACCGCGACTTGGGCTGGACTTGCCGTGGCGCCGATCGGGATTCTGCCGGTGCTGCTGTCGCCGTTTGTCGGCAAATACGCGCACAAGTTCGACCTGCGTCTGCTCGCCGGCATTGCGTTTCTGGCGATCGGCCTGAGCTGCTTCATGCGTGCCGAGTTCACCAATGAGGTCGACTTCCAGCACATCGCTCTGGTGCAGTTGTTCATGGGCATCGGCGTGGCGCTGTTCTTCATGCCGACCCTGAGCATTCTGATGTCGGACTTGCCGCCGAGCCAGATCGCTGACGGCGCAGGCCTGGCGACTTTCCTGCGGACACTGGGCGGCAGCTTCGCGGCCTCGCTGACCACCTGGATCTGGATTCGCCGGGCCGATCAGCATCATGCGTATATGAGCGAGAGCATCAGCACGTTCGAGCCAGCTACCCGCGAGACCTTGAATCAATTGGGCGGGGCGAGCCAGTCGGCGTATGCGCAGATGGATCAGATCCTCACCAGCCAGGCGTACATGTTGTCGACCGTGGATTACTTCACGTTGCTTGG
>NZ_JH635999.1:2163553-2166792 GCF_000257605.1 Pseudomonas sp. R62 | reverse complement strand
CATCGACCTGCCAGACTTCAGTCGAACTCAGGTTTGGATAGCATGAAGATCGGCTCCCTTTCCCCCTCGCCCCCCTGGGGGAGAGGGCTGGGGTGAGGGGGTAAAGCTCTTCAGCCGTGCGGCAATGCCAGCGGCGGGGCGAAATCGAACGGCGCCAAGGCATACCCACTCTCATCGACCTGCAACGCCCAACCCTGACGATCCCAATCCCCCAGCACAATCCGCTTCGCCGCCTGCTCACCAAGCTGCAACTTGTGAATTGCCGGGCGGTGGGTGTGGCCGTGGATCAGAGTCTTCACGCCGAATGCCTGCATCACTCGCGGAATCTCTTCCGGGGTGACATCGACAATGTCATTGGCCTTCATCCGCGTCTGCGCACGGCTTTCGCTGCGTAGCTTGCGCGCCAGTTTGTGGCGGCTGCTCAGCGGCAGGTGACGGAGGATGAACAGGGTAATCGGGTTGCGCAGGTAGCGGCGCAGCTTCATGTAGCCAACGTCGCGGGTGCACAGGCTGTCGCCGTGCATCAGCAGCACCGGCTCGCCGTAGAACTGCACGACACTCGGATCCTTCAGCAAGGTGCATCCGGCCTGTTTGCAGAAGGCCTTGCCGAGCATGAAATCGCGATTGCCGTGCATCAGAAAGATGGCCGTGCCGCTGTCGCTCAAATCGCGCAGGGCCTGGCAGATGGAACGCTGAAAGGGCGTCATGGCGTCGTCGCCAATCCATGCCTCGAAGAAGTCGCCGAGGATGTACAACGCACTCGCCGAGCGGGCGCGTCCGGCGAGCAAATCCAGAAACGCCCGGGTAATGTCCGGGCGCTCCTCTTCCAGATGCAAGTCTGAAATCAGCAATATCACGCTGCGATGATCTCGGCTTTCTCGATGATCACGTCGTCTGCTGGTACGTCCTGGTGGCCGGCCTTGGAAGTGGTCGACACGCCTTTGATCTTGTCGACAACGTCGGTGCCGGCGGTCACTTTACCGAATACCGCGTAGCCCCAGCCCTGAGTGGTCTTGCCGCTGTGGTTGAGGAAGGTGTTGTCGGCGACGTTGATGAAGAACTGTGCCGAAGCCGAATGCGGCTCCATGGTGCGGGCCATGGCGACGGTGTATTTGTCGTTGGAGAGACCGTTGTCCGCTTCGTTCTGGATGCTTGCACGCTTGTCTTTCTTCTCTTTCATGCCTGGCTCGAAACCGCCGCCCTGGATCATGAAGTTGCCGATGACGCGGTGGAATACGGTGTTGGTGTAGTGACCGGCGTTGACGTACTCGATGAAGTTGGCAACGGTGATCGGCGCCTTTTCAGCGTTCAGTTCGATGACGATGTCGCCATGGTTGGTGGTCAGTTTGACTTGAGTCATGGTCATTACTCTTCATAGGGAATTCGTGGTTCTGGGACATTGAGCCCCACAACCGGTTCAGCCTGCTTCGGCCAAGGTGCGCAGTTTAGCGTGACAGGCGCGAATTTCGAGGCGGTTTTTCATTTCCCGGCGATTAAATGCGTGCCTTTATAAGAGCTGCTCTGTCAGGCCCTTGACAGCATCGGCTATGATAGCGGCTTTGTTTTGTCTGGCCCCTCTTTGCGGCCGCGCACCTGTACGTCAAGGATCCTATGAGCAAGCCCACTGTCGACCCTACCTCGAATGCCAAGTCCGGCCCTGCCGTGCCGGTCAACTTCCTGCGGCCGATCATCCAGGCAGACCTGGACTCGGGCAAGCACACCCAGATCGTGACTCGCTTCCCGCCGGAGCCCAACGGCTACCTGCACATCGGCCACGCCAAGTCGATCTGCGTCAACTTCGGCCTGGCCCAGGAGTTCGGCGGCGTCACGCACCTGCGTTTTGACGACACCAACCCGGCCAAGGAAGATCAGGAATACATCGACGCCATCGAAAGCGACGTCAAATGGCTGGGCTTCGAATGGTCCGGTGAAGTGCGCTACGCCTCGCAGTATTTCGATCAATTGCACGACTGGGCCGTCGAGCTGATCAAGGCCGGCAAGGCCTACGTCGACGACCTTACCCCGGAGCAGGCCAAGGAATACCGTGGCAGCCTGACCGAACCGGGCAAGAACAGCCCGTTCCGTGACCGTTCGGTTGAGGAAAACCTCGACCTGTTCGCGCGCATGAAGGCCGGTGAATTCCCCGACGGCGCGCGCGTGCTGCGGGCGAAGATCGACATGGCCTCGCCGAACATGAACCTGCGCGACCCGATCATGTATCGCATCCGTCACGCGCATCACCACCAGACCGGCGACAAGTGGTGCATCTATCCGAACTACGACTTCACCCATGGGCAGTCGGACGCCATCGAAGGCATCACGCATTCGATCTGCACCCTCGAGTTCGAAAGCCATCGCCCGCTGTACGAATGGTTCCTGGAGAACCTGCCGGTGCCGGCGAACCCGCGCCAGTACGAATTCAGCCGCCTGAACCTGAACTACACGATCACCAGCAAGCGCAAGCTCAAGCAACTGGTTGACGAGAAGCACGTCAATGGCTGGGACGATCCGCGGATGTCCACGCTGTCGGGCTTCCGCCGCCGTGGCTACACGCCGAAATCGATCCGCAACTTCTGCGAAATGATCGGCACCAACCGTTCCGACGGCGTGGTCGATTTCGGCATGCTCGAATTCAGCATTCGTGACGACCTCGACCACAGCGCACCGCGCGCCATGTGCGTGCTGCGTCCGCTGAAAGTGGTCATCACCAACTACCCGGAAGGCCAGGTCGAAAACCTCGAACTGCCACGCCATCCGAAAGAAGACATGGGCGTGCGCGCGCTGCCGTTTGCCCGGGAAATCTACATTGACCGTGAAGACTTCATGGAAGAGCCGCCGAAGGGCTACAAGCGCCTGGAACCGGCCGGTGAAGTGCGTCTGCGCGGCAGCTACGTGATCCGCGCCGACGAAGCGATCAAGGACGCCGACGGCAACATCGTCGAACTGCGTTGCTCGTACGACCCGGACACCCTCGGCAAGAACCCGGAAGGGCGCAAGGTCAAAGGCGTGATCCACTGGGTGCCGGCCGCCGCCAGCGTCGAGTGCGAAGTGCGTCTGTACGATCGCCTGTTCCGTTCGCCGAACCCGGAGAAGGCCGAAGACAGCGCCAGCTTCCTCGACAACATCAACCCTGACTCGCTGCAAGTGCTGACCGGTTGTCGCGCTGAGCCATCGCTCGGCAACGCACAGCCGGAAGACCGTTTCCAGTTCGAGCGCGAAGGCTACTTCGTCGCAGACCT
>NZ_JH635999.1:2156017-2163262 GCF_000257605.1 Pseudomonas sp. R62 | reverse complement strand
AGTCAAGGAACTAACGTGCTAACGATCTACAACACGCTCAGCAAGAGCAAAGAAGTCTTCAAGCCGCTGGATGGCAACAAGGTGCGCATGTACGTCTGCGGGATGACCGTGTACGACTACTGCCACCTCGGCCACGGCCGCAGCATGGTCGCGTTTGACCTCGTGACGCGCTGGCTGCGCTTCAGCGGTTATGACCTGACCTACGTGCGCAACATCACCGACATCGACGACAAGATCATCAATCGTGCCCGTGAGAACGGTGAGTCGTTCGAAGCACTGACCGAGCGCATGATCGCCGCGATGCACGAAGACGAAGCGCGCCTGAACATCCAGAAGCCGGACATGGAACCGCGCGCCACCGATCACATCGCTGGCATGCACGCGATGATCCAGACCCTGATCGACAAGGGCTACGCTTACGCGCCAGGTAATGGCGACGTGTACTACCGCGTTGCCAAATTCATGGGCTACGGCAAGCTGTCGCGCAAGAAGATCGAAGATTTGCGCATCGGTGCGCGTATCGAAGTCGACGAGTCGAAACAAGACCCGCTCGACTTCGTCCTGTGGAAAGCCGCCAAGCCGGGCGAGCCGAGCTGGGAATCGCCATGGGGCGCCGGACGTCCGGGCTGGCACATCGAGTGCTCGGTGATGTCGACCTGCTGTCTCGGTGAGACCTTCGACATTCATGGCGGCGGCAGCGACCTGGAGTTCCCGCACCACGAAAACGAAATCGCCCAGAGCGAAGCGGCCACCGGCAAGACCTACGCCAACGCGTGGATGCATTGCGGGATGATTCGCATCAATGGCGAGAAGATGTCCAAGTCCTTGAACAACTTCTTCACCATCCGCGACGTGCTCGACAAGTACCACCCGGAAGTCGTGCGTTACCTGCTGGTATCGAGCCACTACCGCAGCGCGATCAACTATTCGGAAGATAACCTCAAGGACGCCAAGGGCGCACTGGAGCGTTTCTACCATGCGCTGAAAGGCCTGCCGAGCGTGGCGCCGGCGGGCGGCGAGGCGTTTGTCGAGCGTTTCACCACGGTGATGAACGACGACTTCGGCACCCCTGAAGCCTGCGCCGTGCTGTTCGAGATGGTGCGCGAGATCAACCGTCTGCGTGAGAGCGATCTCGATGCAGCGGCGGGGCTGGCGGCACGTCTGAAAGAACTGGCGAGTGTGCTCGGTGTGGTGCAGTTGGAGGCGGATGACTTCCTGCAGGCCGGCGCTGAAGGGCGGGTCGATGCGGCTGAAGTCGATGCACTGATTGCGGCGCGCCTGGCGGCTCGGGCGGGTAAGAATTGGGCTGAGTCCGATCGTATCCGTGATCAGCTGACGGCGATGGGCGTGGTGCTGGAAGATGGCAAGGGTGGGACTACCTGGCGTCTGGCTGACTGAGGCCCACAGCCCCTCCCATGATCGTTCCCACGCTCTGCGTGGGAATGCCTCAACGGACGCTCCGCGTTCGGCTCTGTAGGGACGCAGAGCGTCCCGGGCTGCATTCCCACGCAGAGCGTGGGAACGATCGACTTTCAATGCACGACACAAATGCCCTGTGGGTCATTCAGCCTGCCGCAACCTCTTGTAAAGCGTATTCCGGCTAACCCCCAGCCGCCGCGCCAGATGCGAAATATTCCCCCCGGCCGCCTTCAACTCCCTGTTCAACGCCTCAACATCATTCAAATCCAGCCCCAGCGGCGCCGTTGTCTCCACCGGTTCCATCTCCAGGTCGACAAAAAAATCATCCGGCAGATGCTCAGGCCGCACCGGTTGTTCCTCGGCCATGGCCAGCGCTACCTGCATCACGCTGCTGACCTGACGCAAATTCCCCGGCCACGGATGCTTTTCAAACAGCTCCAATACCTCCTGGCTCAGCCCCGCCCATTGCGTCGGCTCGCGATGTTGCTCCCACAGCCGTTTGAACAGCGCCTGCTTGTCACTGCGCTCGCGTAACGGCGGCAGCTCCAGGGTCAGGCCGCCGATGCGGTAGTACAAGTCTTCGCGAAAGCGGCCCAGTTGTACCTGCTCGCGCAACGATCGGTTGGTCGCGGAAATGATCCGCAAGTCCACCGGAAACAACTCGCTGCTGCCCACCGGCTGCACGCAGCGCTCCTGCAACACGCGCAACAAACGCGCCTGAGTTGGCAGCGGCATGTCACCGATCTCATCGAGAAACAGCGTGCCTTTGTCGGCCTTGCGGATCAGGCCGATGCTGCCTTTCTGGTTGGCCCCGGTGAACGCGCCTTTCTCGTAACCGAACAACTCGGACTCGACCAGTTCAGCGGGGATCGCTGCGCAGTTCACCGCGATGAATGCCTGTTTCTGTCGGGAGCTGGCTTGGTGCAAGGCTTTGACGAAGACTTCCTTGCCGACGCCGGTTTCGCCGTGAATCAACAACGGAATGTCCTTCTCCAGCAAGCGCTCAGCCTGGCGCACGGCTTTTTCCACGCGACTGTCGCCGAAATGCAGGGTATTGAGGCTGATCGCACTGGCTGGAGCAGGCTTGTCCTCGGCGACAAACACCCGCGCTTGCACCGGTGCCTGTTTCGGCCGTTTCAGCAAGCACTGGAAACGGTTGCGTCCGGAGGTCTGCAAGGCAAACGGCAGACCCTCGGGCTGATTGATCAACTCCAGCAGCGACACCTTGAACAGGCTTTCAACGCTGACGCGCGACAAACGCACACCGAGCAGATTGTCGGCGCGGCGATTGGCCGACAGCACCTGTCCGCTCTCATCGAAAATCAACAACCCGGCCCACTGGCTGTCGAGGTTGTTCAACCCGGTGTTGAAGGTCAGTTGAAAATGCTGGCCATGGAACAGGTTGAGGATCAGCCGGTTCTCCACGGTCTGGCTCATCATCTTGACCATGCCCAGGGTGTGCGAGGGCGGCAGGTAGCTGTCGCTGGAGACATCGAGCACGGCGATGACCTTGCGCTCGGCGTCGAAAATCGGCGCGGCGGAGCCGGTCATGAAGCGGTTGGCCTTGAGAAAGTGTTCGTCGTGTTCGATGTGCACCGCCTGCTCACAGGCCAGTGCGGTGCCGATCGCATTGGTGCCGCTGCTGCGCTCCATCCAGCTCGCCCCGGCCTGAAAGCCCCGGGCCAGATTCGGCTCGATAAAGCGCTGTGTGCCCCACGAGGTCAGCACCTGGCCCTGATTGTCGGCAAGCATGATCAGGCAGTTGGAATTGCTGAGGATGTTTTCGTAGTAGGGCAGGACTTCCTGATGCGTGGTCTGCACCAGCGAATGATGGCTGTCGAGCAACCGCGCAATGCCGGCGGCGGGCAATTGATCGAAGGCCGGGGCGCTCTGGTGGTCGAGGCCGAACGCGCGGCAACGTTGCCAGGAGGTCTGGACGATCGCGTCGTGGGACAGCGGCGAAGCAGGTGCGGCCATGGGGGCGAGCCTCTGAGTGCAGCGATTTTATTATTGTTATGAACCCGATCTTCAAAACTCCACAAACCCCCTGTGGGAGCGAGCAGGCTCGCTCCCACAGGGGATCCATTTGCATTGAGGATTGGGCAAAAGCGTGCATAGAGTGTTGTTCACTATTGTTCATTGTCAATCACCCCGACTGTTCAAAAGTGTTCAGCTGTGAACGCCGCTTGCCCCCGTAAACACTGCTTCTCAAGACAAATCAAGCACTTGCCATTTCTGGCACGAATGTCGCTCTGTTGCTCCGGTCGCTTGACTCCAAAAATAACAAAGGCCGAGCCATGTCACTCACCCTGGAGCACGTCAGCCGTACCGTCGAGGGCCAGATCTGGATCGACGATGCGTGCCTGAAATTCGAACCCGGATCCTTCAACGTTCTGCTCGGGCGTACTTTGTCCGGCAAGACCAGCCTCATGCGCCTGATGGCCGGCCTCGACAAGCCCGACAGCGGCCGCGTGCTGATGAACGGCGTCGACGTCACCCAGCGCCCGGTGCGGCTGCGCAACGTGTCGATGGTCTATCAGCAGTTCATCAATTACCCGACCATGACGGTGTTCGAGAACATCGCCTCGCCACTGCGTCAGGCCGGCATCTCGAAAGAGATCATCCACAGCAAGGTGCAGGAAACCGCACGCATGCTGCGCATCGAGAAGTTCTTGCAGCGCTATCCGCTGGAGCTCTCCGGCGGACAGCAACAGCGCACGGCCATGGCCCGCGCGCTGGTCAAGGATGCTGAACTGATCCTCTTCGACGAGCCGCTGGTCAACCTCGACTACAAGCTGCGCGAAGAGCTGCGTCAGGAAATGCGCGAGCTGTTCAAGGCCCGCCACACCATCGCCATCTACGCCACCACCGAGCCCAACGAAGCGCTGGCCCTCGGCGGCACCACCACCATCCTGCACGAAGGCCGGGTGATCCAGAGCGGGCCGTCGACCGAGGTCTATCACCAGCCGCAGTCGGTGCTCGCCGCCGAATTGTTCTCCGAACCACCGATCAACCTGATGCCGGGACGCATCGCCGGCAACGAAGTCAGCTTCGCCAACTTCGTACACTTTCCGCTGAACGTCGATCTGCGCCCGGTGGGGGAGGGCGAGTTCCGCTTCGGTGTGCGCCCCAGTCATATCTCACTGGTGCCGAGCAACGATGACGATCTCGAACTGGCGGTGACCGTCGAGGTCGCCGAAATCAGCGGCTCGGAAACCTTCCTGCATGTGCGCAACGAGCATTTCCTGCTGGTGCTGCACTTGCCGGGTGTTCATGAATACGACGTCGATGCGCCGATCCGCATCTATATCCCGACCCACAAACTGTTCGTTTTCGATGCGCAGGGCCGTCTGGTGCAAGCACCGGGCCGGCGTGTCGCGAGGGTTGCCTGATGGCCGAAATCCGTTTGCAACACCTCGCCCACAGCTACAGCAAAACCCCGAGCGGCGCCGAGGATTATGCGATCCGCGAGATGGATCACGTCTGGGAGCAGGGCGGCGCCTATGCTTTGCTCGGCCCGTCCGGTTGCGGCAAGTCGACCTTGCTCAACATCATTTCCGGCCTGCTCAGCCCGTCCCAGGGCCATGTGTTGTTTGACGGCAAAGCGGTCAACGACCTCACGCCGGAGAAGCGCAACATCGCCCAGGTTTTCCAGTTTCCGGTGGTCTACGACACCATGACGGTGTTCGACAACCTCGCTTTCCCGCTGCGCAATCAGGGCATGGCCGAGGCGAAAGTGCACAGCAAGGTGCAGGAAATTGCCGAAGTGCTCGATCTGCAGAATCTGCTGAGCAAAAAAGCGCGCAATCTCACCGCCGACGAAAAGCAGAAAGTCTCCATGGGCCGTGGCCTGGTGCGCGATGACGTCTCGGCAATCCTCTTCGATGAGCCGCTGACGGTGATCGACCCGCACTTGAAGTGGAAACTGCGGCGCAAGCTCAAGCAGATCCACGAACAGTTCAATATCACCATGGTCTACGTCACCCACGATCAACTGGAAGCTTCGACGTTCGCCGACAAGATCGCGGTGATGTACGGCGGCCAGATCGTCCAGTTCGGCACGCCACGGGAATTGTTCGAGCGGCCGAGCCACACCTTTGTCGGCTATTTCATCGGCAGCCCGGGGATGAATCTGATCGAGGTGCAGCCGCAGCCCGGTGGCGTCGGTTTCGCCTCGACGCACCTGCCGTTATCCGACGCCTTGCAGCGCCATATCGAACACGGCCAGTGGAAAAATCTCAAGGTCGGCATCCGCCCCGAGTTCATTCACGTGTGGGACGAGCCGTTTGACGACGCGATGCAGGCCAAAGTCGTACACGTCGAAGACCTCGGCACCTACAAGATCATGACTCTCAACCTCGACGGCGCACCGTTGAAGGTGCGCCTGGCTGAAGACAAACCGGTGCCTCAAGGCACGGCTTACATCAGTTTTCCGGCGCAATGGCTGATGGTCTATGCCGATGAGTTTCTCCTGGAAGTCAGCGACGAGGAGGCGCAGCCATGAACAAAGTGCAGAACAACAAGGCTTGGTGGCTGGTGTTGCCAGTGTTCCTGCTGGTGGCGTTCAGTGCGGTGATCCCGATGATGACCGTGGTCAACTATTCGGTGCAGGACATCTTCGACCAGTCCAGCCGCTACTTCGTCGGTGCCGATTGGTACAAACAAGTGTTGCTTGATCCGCGTCTGCACGACTCGCTGCTGCGCCAGTTCATCTATTCGGCCTGCGTGCTGCTGATCGAAATCCCGCTGGGCATCGCCGTCGCGTTGACCATGCCGACCAAGGGCCGCTGGTCCTCGGTGGTGCTGATCATTCTGGCGATACCGTTGCTGATTCCGTGGAACGTGGTCGGCACCATTTGGCAGATCTTCGGCCGCGCCGACATCGGCCTGCTCGGTTCCAGCCTCAACGCGATGGGCATCAGCTACAACTACGCGGCCAACACCATGGACGCCTGGGTGACAGTGCTGGTGATGGACGTCTGGCACTGGACTTCGCTGGTCGCGCTGCTGTGTTTCTCCGGCCTGCGGGCGATTCCCGACGTCTATTACCAGGCCGCGCGCATTGATCGCGCCTCGGCCTGGGCGGTGTTCCGCCACATTCAATTGCCCAAGTTGAAAAGCGTGTTGCTGATCGCGGTGATGCTGCGCTTCATGGACAGTTTCATGATCTACACCGAGCCGTTCGTGCTCACCGGCGGCGGGCCGGGCAATGCCACGACCTTCCTCAGTCAGACGTTGACGCAGATGGCCGTAGGGCAATTCGACCTCGGTCCGGCAGCGGCGTTTTCGCTGGTGTACTTCCTGATCATCCTGTTGGTGTCCTGGCTGTTCTATACCGCCATGACGCACTCCGACGCCAACCGCTGAGGCCCGGCCATGAGCAAGAAAAAGCTTATTCCGTTGCTGGTCTACATCCTGTTCCTGCTGGTGCCGATCTACTGGCTGCTGAACATGTCGTTCAAGAGCAACACCGAAATCCTCGGCGGCCTGACGCTTTTCCCACAGGATTTCACGCTGGCGAACTACAAGGTGATCTTCACTGATCCGAGCTGGTACACCGGCTACTTGAACTCGCTGTATTACGTCAGCCTCAACACGGTGATTTCCCTGAGCGTGGCGTTACCGGCGGCTTACGCGTTTTCACGCTATCGTTTCCTCGGCGACAAGCATCTGTTCTTCTGGCTGCTGACCAACCGCATGGCGCCGCCGGCGGTGTTCTTGCTGCCGTTCTTTCAGTTGTATTCGTCGATCGGCCTTTTCGACACGCATATCGCCGTGGCTTTGGCGCACTGCCTGTTCAACGTGCCGCTGGCGGTGTGGATTCTC
>NZ_JH635999.1:2151559-2154842 GCF_000257605.1 Pseudomonas sp. R62 | reverse complement strand
CTGTTCAACGTGCCGCTGGCGGTGTGGATTCTCGAAGGTTTCATGTCCGGCGTGCCCAAGGAGATCGACGAAACGGCCTACATCGACGGCTACAGTTTCCCCAAGTTTTTCGTGAAGATTTTCATCCCGTTGATCGGTTCCGGTATCGGCGTCACGGCGTTTTTCTGCTTCATGTTTTCCTGGGTCGAGCTGCTGCTGGCGCGCACGCTGACCTCGGTCAACGCCAAACCGATTGCGGCGGTGATGACGCGCACGGTGTCGGCGTCGGGGATCGATTGGGGCGTGCTGGCAGCGGCGGGGGTGTTGACCATCCTGCCGGGCATGCTGGTGATCTGGTTTGTACGCAACCACGTGGCCAAGGGCTTTGCCCTCGGTCGGGTATGAGGAGCTGATGATGGAATGGATGAGCTGGACGACACCGACCGCCGCGTTCTTCATCGGCATCGGTCTGATTCTGGTGGGCATGACCACCTGGGAATTGCGCTCGCCGAGCATTCTGCGGCGCGGGTTTCTGCCGATTGCCACCACCCGTGGCGATCGCTTGTTTATCGGTCTTCTCGGCAGCGCCTACCTGCATTTGCTGGTAATCGGCGTCACCGACTGGAGCATCTGGGTGGCGTCCGCGTTGTCCCTGGTGTGGCTGTTGGCTGTGATGCGTTGGGGCTAGTCGAATCGTTCGGCAACGCGGCTCCACAACTTAAACAGGAGGTCTCTATGTTCGATAAAAACAATAAGCTGCGACATAGCATTTCATTGGCAGCCATGCTGGCACTCAGCGGTCTGAGCGCATCTGCCTGGGCCGACGCCTACGAAGATGCTGCGAAAAAATGGATCGGCAGCGAGTTCAAGCCCTCGACCCTGACGGCCGAACAGCAGCTCGAAGAATTGAAGTGGTTCATCAAGGCCGCCGAGCCGTTTCGCGGCATGGACATCAAGGTCGTTTCCGAAACCCTGACCACCCACGAATACGAGTCCAAGGTGCTGGCCAAGGCCTTCAGCGAAATCACCGGGATCAAACTCACCCACGACCTGCTGCAGGAAGGCGACGTGGTCGAGAAAATGCAGACGGTGATGCAGTCGGACAAGAACATCTACGACGGCTGGGTCAACGACTCCGACCTGATCGGCACGCACTTTCGCTACGGCAAGACCGAATCGATCACCGACCTGATGGCCAACGAAGGCAAGAACTTCACTTCGCCGACCCTCGACATCAAGGACTTCATCGGCATCTCCTTCACCACCGCGCCGGACGGCAAGATCTATCAACTGCCCGACCAGCAATTCGCCAACCTGTACTGGTTCCGTGCCGACTGGTTCGAGCGCGCCGATCTGAAAGCCAAGTTCAAGGAAAAGTACGGTTACGAGCTGGGCGTACCGGTGAACTGGTCGGCCTATGAAGACATCGCCAAATTCTTCAGCGAAGACGTCAAGGAAATCGACGGCAAACGCGTCTACGGCCACATGGATTACGGCAAGAAAGACCCGTCGCTGGGCTGGCGCTTCACCGATGCCTGGTTCTCCATGGCCGGTGGCGGCGACAAGGGACTGCCCAACGGCTTGCCGGTGGACGAGTGGGGCATCCGCGTCGAGGACTGCCACCCGGTCGGCTCCAGCGTGACCCGTGGCGGCGACACCAACGGCCCGGCGGCGGTGTTTGCCACCACGAAATACGTCGACTGGCTGAAGAAATACGCACCACCGGAAGCGGCCGGCATGACTTTCTCCGAGTCCGGCCCGGTGCCGTCGCAGGGCAACATCGCCCAGCAGATTTTCTGGTACACCGCGTTCACCGCCGACATGACCAAACCCGGCCTGCCGGTGGTCAACGCCGACGGCACACCGAAATGGCGCATGGCGCCGTCGCCTAAAGGCCCGTATTGGGAAGAGGGCATGAAGCTCGGCTATCAGGATGTGGGGTCGTGGACGTTCATGAAATCCACGCCTGAGAAACAGAAACTCGCGGCGTGGCTGTACGCGCAGTTCGTCACGTCGAAAACTGTTTCGCTGAAGAAAACCATCGTCGGCCTGACACCTATTCGCGAGTCGGACATCAACTCGCAGGCCATGACCGATCTGGCGCCGAAACTCGGTGGTCTGGTCGAGTTCTATCGCAGCCCGGCCCGCGTGCAATGGTCGCCGACCGGCACCAACGTGCCCGACTATCCACGTCTCGCTCAGCTGTGGTGGAGCCATATCGCCGAAGCCGC
This sequence comes from Pseudomonas sp. R62, assembly GCF_000257605.1. Classification (NCBI taxonomy): domain Bacteria; kingdom Pseudomonadati; phylum Pseudomonadota; class Gammaproteobacteria; order Pseudomonadales; family Pseudomonadaceae; genus Pseudomonas; species Pseudomonas sp. R62. The sequence continues at coordinate 2,152,632 of NZ_JH635999.1, read as the reverse complement.
CAGCGGCGAGAAAACACCGCAACAAGCGCTCGATGGCCTGGCCAAGGATCAGGACCGCATCATGGAACGCCTCGAGCGCTCCAAGGCCCAGGCCACTTGCGCGCCGAAAATGAACCCGGAACGCGATGCGCAATACTGGTTCGATCAACCGGGCGCACCGAAGCCGAAACTGGCCAACGAGAAGCCGAAGGGTGAAACCGTGAGCTATAGCGAACTGCTGAAATCCTGGGCTGATGCGCGCAAATGATGTTGGAAATGTGAGAAGCGAACGGCACCGGAAGGTGCCGTTTTTTTTGCTGCCGGATCTGCCGCTTTCGCGAGCAGGCTCACTCCTGCTGGGTGTGCGATGCACCCGGATGCTATGAGCGACACACACACACCTGTGGGAGCGGGCTTGCCCGCGATGACGCTTGCATAAACGCCGGCGGTATCGACTTCTGCTACAAACAAAAAACGGCACCTGCGAAGGTGCCGTTTCCATTCCAGCCAGATCAGCCGAGCAATCAGCCCGCCAGACCCGCCTGCTGTACCAGCACCAGCAATGGCTGCGGGTACACGCCCAGGAAGAATGCGACCAGGGCGATGGCCAGCAGCATCACGCCGCCTGCCTTCTGTTCCCAGTGCAGCTGGGCGTCGTGGCGACGCAGGTTAGGCTCGATCAGGTACAGGGTGACCATCACGCGCAGGTAGTAGAAAACGCCGATGGCGCTGCCCAGTACCAATGCGCCGACCAGCCACCACTGACGCGTTTCGACGCCGCTGGCGATGATGTAGAACTTGCCGATGAAGCCGGCGGTCAGCGGGATGCCGGCCAGGGACAGCATCATCACGGTCAGCACGGCGGTCAGGTACGGACGGCGCCAGAACAGGCCGCGGTACTCGTACAGCGCGTCAGCGTCGCGGCCGTTGTACGGCGACGACATCAGGGTGATCACGCCGAACGCGCCGAGGCTGGTGATGACATAAGTCACCAGATAGACGCCGATGGCTTCCACCGCCAGACCCTTGCTCGCCACCAGCGCGATCAGCAGATAGCCGAAGTGCGCAATCGACGAGTAACCGAGCAGACGCTT
>NZ_JH635999.1:2141797-2151202 GCF_000257605.1 Pseudomonas sp. R62 | reverse complement strand
GCCAGCAGGTTACCGAACAGGATCGAGGCGACCGCGATCACGCTGAGCACATCGCTCAGCACACCACTGCTGGCAGCAGGGGAGAGCTGGAACAGACGCACCATCACCGCAAACACTGCGACCTTCGAAGCGGTAGCGAGGAACGCCGCCACCGGTGCCGGAGCACCTTCGTAGACGTCCGGCGTCCACAGGTGGAACGGTACCAGCGACAGCTTGAACGCCAGACCGATCAGCATCATGCCCAGGCCCAGTTGCGCCAGCGGGCTTGGCAGACCTGTTGCAGCCAGGGCCTGACCGATGCCGACGAAGCTCAGCGAACCGGCGTCGGCGTAGAGCAGCGCCATACCGAACAGCAGGAACGCGGAACCGGCGGCCGACAGCACCATGTACTTGATGCCGGCTTCCAGCGAACGCTTGTTGAAGAAGGCGTAAGCCACCAGACCGTAGACCGGTACCGAGAGCAGTTCCAGACCGATGAACAACCCGGCCAGGTGCTGCGCGCTGACCAGCACCAGACCACCGGCGGCGGCCATCAGGATCAGCAGGTACAGTTCTTCGCGGTTGCCCGGGTAACCCGAACCGCCATCACCGAGATAGGCGTGGGCAAGGGTGACGCAGGCGAGGGTGGCGACCAGGATCATCGCCATGTACAGGCAGGCGAAGGCATCGATTTGCAGCAACGGGGTCACGGCCAGAGGCGCGACTTTCAACGCAGGCAGGATCGACAGCAGGGCCAGGTTCAGACCCGCCACCGAAATCAGGAAGGTCTGCGAGTGGTTGCGGCGCCAGGCGATTGCCAGCATCACCACGATAATGGTGAGGCTGGTGATCAACAGTGGCGCAAGCGCAATAAAGTGTTGAATCGTGAATTCCATAGCGCTCTTACCGGGCCGAAGCGAGTTGAGAGAAGGCGGTGCCGAGCCACTGCTGCACGCCATGCATGGTGGCGGCAGAGGTGTCGAGGAACGGTTGCGGGTAGACGCCGAGATAAATCAGCAACACCGCCAGACCGAGCACCATGATCAGTTCGCGAGCGTCCATGCCGTGCAGCACTGCGTCGGATTTCGACGGGCCGAAGTAGGCACGGTGGATCATGATCAGCGAGTAGACCGAACCGAACACCAGACCGGACGTGGCAATCGCCGTGACCCATGGAGCGCTGGCGAAGGAGCCGATCAGGATCAGGAATTCGCCGACAAAGTTACCGGTGCCCGGCAAGCCCAGCGACGCCGCCGCGAAGAACAGGCTGATCGCCGGCAGGTAAGCGATACGCGACCACAGACCGCCCATCTCACGCATGTCACGCGTATGCAGACGCTCGTACAACTGACCGCTGAGGATAAACAGCGCCGCTGCCGACAGACCGTGCGCCAGCATCTGGATCACTGCGCCTTGCAGCGCCAGTTGGCTGCCGGAGTAGATACCGATCAACACGAAGCCCATGTGGGAAACGGAAGAGAAGGCAATCAGACGCTTGATGTCGGTTTGTGCGAACGCCAGGAACGCGCCGTAGAAGATCCCGATCAGACCCAGGGTCATGGCGATCGGCGCGAACTCGGCCGAAGCGTTCGGGAACAGCGGCAGGGCGAAACGCAGCAGACCGTAGGCCGCGGTTTTCAGCAGGATACCGGCGAGGTCGACGGAACCGGCAGTCGGTGCCTGGGCGTGAGCATCAGGCAGCCAGGAGTGGAACGGTACGACGGGCAGCTTGACCGCGAAGGCGATGAAGAAGCCGAGCATCAGAATGTACTCGGTGGTCATCGACATCTTGGTTTTCAACAGGTCGGCGTAGTTGAAGGTGATCACGCCGGTATTGTTGAAGTTGACCAGCACCAGACCGAGGATCGCCACCAGCATGATCAGGCCGGACGCCTGAGTGAAGATGAAGAACTTGGTCGCCGCGTAGATCCGGGTTTTCTTGCCGTCCGAAGAACTGTGACCCCAGAGCGCGATGAGGAAGTACATCGGCACCAGCATCATTTCCCAGAAGAAGAAGAACATGAACAGGTCGAGGGCGAGGAACACGCCGACCACACCGCCCAGGATCCACATCAGGTTGAGGTGGAAGAAGCCAACGTGACGTTGAATCTCTTTCCACGAGCAGAGTACCGAGAGGATACCCAGCAGGCCGGTCAGCAGGATCATCAACAGCGACAGGCCGTCGAGGGCCAGGTGCACGTTGATGCCGAAACGCTGGATCCAGACATGCTTGAACTCAAGCGCCCAGGTCGGATCGGCGCCCGGCGCCGGTGCGAATGAATAGTCACCGTGGGCCCACAGCCAGAGGCCGAGCGCGAGTTCCAGGGTCATGGTCAACAGCGCAATCCAGCGCGGGAGGGTAGCGCCGAAGCGCTCACCCATCCAGCACAGCAGGCCGCCGATGAAGGGGATCAGGATTAGCCAAGGCAGAATCATGACGGGCTCGTTTCCTTTCGCAAATTCGCAAGGTTCATATCAGACCGCTACCAGCACGATGGCGCCGATCACCAGCACGGCACCAGCAGCCATCGAGGCGGCGTACCAACGCAGTTGACCGGTCTCGGTGCGGCTCAGGGCAGTGTGACCACCCTTGGCCATACGCGGGATCAGACCGATGGTCTGGTCGAGCGGGTCTTTGCGCAGTACATGGCTGATCGCAAGGTACGGCTTGACGAACAGTTTGTCGTAGATCCAGTCGAAGCCCCAGGCAGCGAACCACCAGGCCGAAAGGAAACGGCCGATGCCGCTGTTGGCGATCGCCGTGACGAAGCGACGCTTGCCAAGGAACAGCAGCGCTGCCAGCAGGATACCGGCCAGGGCGATGGCGCCCGAGGCGATTTCCAGACTGTGCTTGGCTTCGCCACCGGCATGGCCGACGCTTTGCGGCAGTACGCCGTCCAGCGGCGGCACGATCATCGCGCCGACGAAAGTCGACAGCACGATCAACACCGACAATGGCAGCCAGTGGGCAATGCCGTGGCCGGCGTGGGCTTCGGTCTTGGCTTCACCGTGGAACGCGATGAAGATCAGGCGGAAGGTGTACAGCGACGTCATGAACGCACCGACCAGACCTGCGTAGAGCAGACCCTGGTTGCCGCTGGCGAACGCTTCCCAGAGGATTTCGTCCTTGGAGTAGAAGCCTGCGGTAACCAGTGGCAGAGCGGCCAGCGCAGCACCGCCGACGATGAAGCTGGCGTAGGCCAGTGGCAGTTTCTTCCACAGACCGCCCATCTTGAAGATGTTCTGCTCGTGGTGGCAGGCAACGATCACCGCACCGGACGCAAGGAACAGCAGGGCCTTGAAGAAGGCGTGAGTCATCAGGTGGAAGATCGCGCCTTCCCAGGCGCCAACGCCCAGCGCCAGGAACATGTAGCCGATCTGGCTCATGGTCGAATAGGCGAGGATACGTTTGATGTCGGTCTGCACCAGCGCGGCAAAACCGGCCAGTACCAGGGTCACGCCACCGACGATGCCGACGAGGTGCAGGATGTCCGGCGCCAAGGCAAACAGACCATGGGTACGGGCGATCAGGTAGACACCGGCGGTGACCATGGTCGCGGCGTGGATCAGTGCCGAAACCGGGGTAGGGCCGGCCATCGCATCCGCGAGCCAGGTTTGCAGCGGCAGTTGCGCCGATTTACCGACAGCACCACCGAGCAGCATCAGGGTTGCCAGAACGATCCAGAAGTCGCCGACCTTGAAGTGCTCCGGCGCACGTACCAGCAGTTCCTGGACGTTCAGCGTGCCCAGTTGCTGGAACAGGATGAAGAGGCCGATGGCCATGAACACGTCGCCGATGCGGGTGACGATGAACGCCTTGAGTGCCGCGTTACCGTTGTTGCGGTTGCTGTAGTAGAAACCGATCAACAGGTACGAGCACAGGCCCACGCCTTCCCAACCGAAGTAGATGAACAGCAGGTTATCGCCGAGGATCAGGAACAGCATGCTGGCGATGAACAGGTTGGTGTACGAGAAGAAGCGCGAGTAACCGTCTTCGCCACGCATGTACCAGGACGCGAACAGGTGGATCAGGAAGCCGACGCCGACGACCACACCTAGCATGGTCACCGACAGGCCATCCAGGTACAGCGCGAAGTTCGGCTGGAAACCTTCCACCGACATCCAGCGCCACAGCACCTGGGTGTACACGCCACCCTCCGGCGGTGCGACGTTGAATTGCCAGATCACGTAAGCGGTGACGATGGCCGACAGGCCGATCGAACCGACACCGATCAGCGCCGAGAGGTTTTCCGAGAAGCGGCCGCGCGAGAACGACAGCAACAGGAACCCGATCAGGGGGAATACGAAAGTCAGAAAGAGTAGGTTCATCCGCGCATCTCACTGGCAGCGTCGATATCGAGCGTGTGGAAGCGGCGATACAGTTGCAGCAGGATCGCCAGGCCAATACTGGCCTCGGCTGCGGCAAGGCTGATCACCAGGATGAACATGATCTGTCCATCCGGCTGCGCCCAGCGGGCGCCCGCGACGATGAAGGCCAGGGCAGAGGCGTTCATCATCACTTCCAGACTCATCAACACGAACAAAATGTTGCGGCGGACCATCAGGCCGACCAGACCAAGGCAGAACAGGATGCCGGCAACGGCTAAACCATGTTCGAGAGGGATAGCAGGCATGTCTTACTCCTTCGCCTCGTTACGGCCCAAATGGAACGCCGTGACGGCTGCGGCGAGCAGCAGCATCGAGGCGAGTTCGACCACCAGCAGATACGGGCCGAACAGGCTGATGCCCACGGCTTTCGCATCTACGGTGGTGTGGCCGATGGCCTGGCCGCTCTGGTGAGCGAACAGCACATACAGCAGTTCGGCCAGCAGCAGCGCGGCAAGAATCACCGGTCCTGCCCAGATGCCGGGCTTGAGCCAGGTGCGTTCCTGCTGCACCGAGGCGGGACCGAGGTTGAGCATCATCACCACGAACACGAACAGCACCATGATGGCGCCGGCGTAGGCGATCACTTCCAGCACACCGGCGAACGGCGCGCCGAGGGCGAAGAAGGTCATGGCCACGGCGATCAACGAGATGATCAGGTAGAGCAGGGCGTGCACGGGGTTGGTGTTGGTGACCACACGCAGCGTGGACACCACAGCAATACCCGATGCGAAATAGAAAGCGAATTCCATCGTTCTTCCTTAAGGCAGCAAGCTCTTCACGTTGATCGGTTCGGCTTCGTTCTGCGCAGCGCCTTTCGGCTTGCCAGCGATTGCCATACCTGCAACACGATAGAAGTTGTAATCAGGGTTTTTGCCGGGGCCGGAGATCAAAAGATCTTCTTTCTCGTACACCAGGTCCTGACGTTTGAACTCGGCCATCTCGAAATCCGGGGTCAGCTGGATCGCGGTGGTCGGGCAGGCTTCCTCGCAGAGACCGCAGAAAATGCAGCGCGAGAAGTTGATCCGGAAGAAGTCCGGGTACCAGCGACCGTCTTCGGTTTCAGCTTTCTGCAGCGAGATGCAACCCACCGGGCAGGCCACGGCGCACAGGTTGCAGGCTACGCAGCGTTCTTCGCCATCGGGGTCGCGGGTCAGGACGATGCGGCCACGGTAACGCGGCGGCAGGTAGACCTGCTCCTCGGGGTATTGCAGGGTGTCGCGCTTGCGAAAGCCATGGCCGAAGACCATGACCAGGCTGCGCAACTGGGTACCGGTACCCTTAACGATGTCGCCAATATATTTGAACATGGGTCAAATCCTCACTGAACCGCAACCGCAGGCGTGTTCATCAACACAACCGCAGCGGTCACCAGCAAATTGATCAGGGTCAGTGGCAGGCAGAATTTCCAGCTGAAATCCATCACCTGGTCATAACGCGGACGCGGGATGGAAGCGCGCAGCAGGATGAACAGCATGATGAAGAACGCGGTCTTCAGTGCGAACCAGACGAAGGACAGTTGCGGCAGGATGCCGAACGGACCGTGCCAGCCACCGAAGAACAGGGTGACCAGCAGCGCCGAGATCAGGATGATGCCGATGTATTCACCGACGAAGAACATGCCCCATTTCATACCGGCGTATTCAATGTGGTAACCGTCGGCCAGTTCCTGTTCCGCTTCCGGCTGGTCGAACGGGTGACGGTGAGTCACGGCGACACCAGCGATGAAGAAGGTACAGAAGCCGAAGAACTGCGGAATGATGAACCACAGGTTCTGCGCCTGGTACTCGACGATGTCGCGCATGTTGAACGAACCGACCTGGACCACGATGCCCATCAGGGCCAGGCCCATGAACACTTCGTAGGACACGGTCTGCGCCGAGGCACGCAAGCTGCCGAGCAGGGCGAACTTGTTGTTGCTCGACCAGCCGGCGAACAGCACCGCGTAGACCGACAGGCCGGCCATGGCGAAGAAGAACAGCAGGCCGATGTTCAGATCCGCCACGCCCCAGGTCGGGGTGATCGGGATGATCGCGAAGGCGATCAGCAGGGCGGACATGGCCACCACCGGCGCCAGGGTGAAGATCACCTTGTCGGCAAACGGCGGCGTCCAGTCTTCCTTGAAGAACATCTTCAGCATGTCGGCGGCGATCTGGAACATGCCGAACGGGCCAACGCGGTTCGGACCGTAACGGTCCTGCCACCAGCCCAGCAGGCGACGTTCGACAAAGCTGAGCAAGGCGCCTGCGACCACCACGGCCAGCAGGATCACGATGGCTTTGATGACCGTCAGGATCACATCGATCACTTCAGGGGTGAACCAGGTCATTGCGCTGCCTCCTGCAGACCGTCGACGGACACGCCGGCGAATGCCGGTGGAATGCCGGCGATGCCCGCAGGCAATGCCACCAGACCGGCGCCCAGTTCTTCATTGATGCGCAGCGGCAGACGCAATGTCTGACCGGCCACGTTCAGGCTCAGCAGGGCACCGTCGTTGACGCCGAGGCGATCCGCTTCGGATTTCGCCAGCGCGACGTAAGGTGCCGGGATGCGTTCCTGTACCGGGGCGGCTTTCGAAGAGTTTTCTTCGCTGCCGAACAGGTGGAAGAACGGCACGGCTTGCCAGGTACCCGGCGCCGGGTTGAACGCACGCGGCGCAGCGGCGAACCAGTTCAGCGAATCACCAGTGCTTTCGATCAGGCGGGTGCCCGGGTCGCCAGCACGCAGATGACCACCGACTTCGTCCTGGAACTTGTTCCACGCTTGTGGCGAGTTCCAGCCCGGCGACCATGCGAATGGCACCTGCTGACGCGGTTCGGCGGAGCCCGAGTAACCTTCCATGGAGAAGGCGAACGCGGTGTCCTGGTCTTGCGGGGTGCGTGGTTCGTGAACGCTGATATCGGCGCGCATGGCGGTGCGGCCGGAATAACGCAGCGGCTCACGGGCCAGTTTCAGACCCTTGATGCGGAAAGCAGCCGACGGTGCAGCATCGACGATGCGCGCCAGTTGCGCGGTGCTCGAGGCAACGGCAGCGGTGACGTGGTCGAGTTGCGTCCAGTCGATCGGCTGGTTCAGCAGGGTCGCGCGCAGGGCGTGCAGCCAGCGCCAGCCTTCGTGCACCAGAATGCTCGCGTCCAGGTATTGCGGATCGAAAACCTGGAAGAAACGCTGAGCGCGGCCTTCCTGGCTGACCAGCGTGCCGTCGCCCTCGGCGAAGCTTGCCGCTGGCAGAACCAGGTGCGCGCGATCGGTGGTGGCGGTTTTCTGATGGTCAGCGACGATCACCACTTTCGCGGCGTTCAGTGCGGCATCGACCTTGGCTTTGGCGGTGCGGGTGTACAGATCGTTTTCCAGCACGACGATCGCGTCGGCCTTGCCATCGATGACCGCTTGCAGCGCGGCGTCGACCGATTCGCCACCGAGCATGGCCAGACCGAGGCTGTTGGCCTCCGGCACGATCAGGCTGATCGAACCGTTCTTCTCGCGCAGCTTCAGGGCCTTGGCGATGTTCGCGGCGGCTTCGATCAAGGCTTTGGAGCCCAGCGAAGTACCGGCGATGATCAGCGGACGCTTGGCGGCGAGCAGGGCATCGGCGATGCGCTGCGCCAGTTCCAGGGCTTCGGTGTCCAGACCTTCAACGGCCGGAGCGCTGGCATCCAGCGCGTGAGCCACGGCGAAACCGATGCGCGCCAGATCGTCGGGAGCTGCGTGTACGCATTCTTCAGCGACGTCGTCGAGCTTGGTTTCGGCGAGGCTGGCGATGAACAGCGGGTTCAGCGCGTGCTGGCCGATGTTCTTCACCGCCGCGTCGAGCCAAGGCTGTACGCGCATGGCTTCGGCCATGTCTTCAGCCTTGCCCTTGACCGACTGACGCAGAGCCAGCGCCATACGCGCGGCGGTCTGGGTCAGGTCTTCGCCGAGGACGAAAATCGCGTCGTGGTCTTCGATGTCGCGCATGTTCGGCACTGGCAGCGGGCTGTCGTTCAGCACCTGCAGGACCAGACGGATGCGCTCCAGCTCGGAGGCTTCGATACCCGAATAGAAGTGCTCGGCACCAACCAGTTCGCGCAACGCGTAGTTGCTTTCGAGGCTGGCACGCGGCGAACCGATGCCGACGATGTTGCGTCCGCGCAGCAGGTCGGCGGCTTTGTCCAGCGCAGCGTCGAGGCCGAGCTTGGTGCCGTCGGCCAGCAGCGGCTGACGTGGACGGTCGGTGCGGTTGACGTAGCCATAACCGAAACGGCCACGGTCGCAGAGGAAGTACTGGTTCACCGAACCGTTGAAACGGTTTTCGATGCGACGCAGCTCACCGTAACGCTCGCCCGGGGAAATGTTGCAACCGCTCGAGCAGCCATGGCAGATGCTCGGGGCGAACTGCATGTCCCACTTGCGGTTGTAGCGCTCGGAGTGAGTCTTGTCGGTGAACACACCGGTCGGGCAGACCTCGGTGAGGTTGCCGGAGAACTCGCTTTCGAGGGTGCCGTCTTCAACGCGACCGAAGTACACGTTGTCGTGGGCGCCAAACACACCGAGGTCGGTGCCGCCGGCGTAGTCCTTGTAGAAACGCACGCAGCGGTAGCAAGCGATGCAGCGGTTCATTTCGTGGGAAATGAACGGGCCGAGTTGCTGGTTCTGGTGGGTGCGTTTGCTGAAGCGATAACGGCGCTCGTTGTGGCCGGTCATCACTGTCATGTCTTGCAAGTGGCAGTGACCGCCTTCCTCGCACACCGGGCAGTCGTGCGGGTGGTTGGTCATCAGCCATTCGACAACACTGGCGCGGAACGCCTTGGATTCTTCATCGTCGATCGAGATCCAGGTGTTGTCGGTGGCCGGGGTCATGCAGGACATGACGATGCGACCACGGGTGTCGTTCTCGTCGGTGTACTGCTTGACCGCGCACTGGCGGCAGGCCCCGACGCTACCAAGCGCGGGGTGCCAGCAGAAATATGGAATGTCGAGGCCCAGCGACAGACATGCCTGTAACAGGTTGTCTGCCCCGTCGACTTCGAGCGCTTTGCCGTCTACGTGGATAGTGGCCAT
>NZ_JH635999.1:2133044-2140988 GCF_000257605.1 Pseudomonas sp. R62 | reverse complement strand
AGGGTCTCGATGTCGCCCGGCTGGCCCTTGCCCTGTTCGATGGCCATCAGGAGCTTGACGCTCCATGGCAGACCATCGCGGCACGGGGTGCAGAAACCGCAGGATTCGCGTGCGAAGAACTGCTCCATGTTGCGCAGCAGCGAGACCATGTTGACGCTGTCATCCACCGCCATCGCCAGACCGGTACCCATCCGGGTGCCGACCTTGGCGATGCCGCCGGCATACATTTGTGCGTCGAGGTGCTCGGGCAGGAGGAAACCGGTACCGGCACCGCCTGGCTGCCAGGCCTTGAGCTTGAAGCCGTCGCGCATGCCGCCGGCGTAGTCTTCGAACAGTTCACGACCGGTGACGCCGAATGGCAGTTCCCACAGGCCCGGGTTCTTGACCTTGCCGGAGAAGCCCATGAGCTTGGTGCCCATGTCTTCGGAACCTTCGCGGGCCAACGATTTGTACCAGTCAACGCCGTCGGCAATGATCGCCGGCACGTTGCACAGGGTTTCGACGTTGTTCACGCAGGTCGGCTTGCCCCACACGCCCACGGCGGCAGGGAAGGGCGGCTTGGAGCGCGGGTTGGCGCGGCGGCCTTCGAGGGAGTTGATCAGTGCGGTTTCTTCACCGCAGATGTAACGCCCGGCGCCGGTGTGGACGAACAGCTCGAAATCGAAACCCGAACCGAGAATGTTCTTGCCCAGCAGGCCGGCCGCCTTGGCTTCTTCCACGGCACGGTTGAGGTGCTTGGCGGCGGTGGTGTATTCGCCGCGCAGGAAGATGTAGCCACGGTAGGTTTTCAGCGCACGGGCACTGATCAGCATGCCTTCGATCAGCAGATGGGGCAGTTGCTCCATCAGCATGCGGTCTTTCCAGGTGTTCGGCTCCATTTCATCCGCGTTGCACAGCAGGTAGCGGATGTTGATGGATTCGTCCTTGGGCATCAGGCCCCACTTCACGCCAGTGGGGAAGCCGGCGCCGCCGCGACCCTTGAGGCCAGCGTCTTTGACGGTCTGGACGATCGCGTCCTGATCCATCTCGGCGAAGGCTTTGCGTGCAGCGGCGTAACCGTTCTTGGCCTGGTACTCGTCGAGCCACACGGCTTCGCCGTCATCACGCAGACGCCAGGTCAGCGGGTGTGTCTCGGCCGAACGCTGGATGCGGTTGGCTGGACCAAAAGATGTCAGGGTCATACGTAGCCCTCGAGCAGTTTGGCCACGCCAGCAGGCTGCACGTCGCCAAAGGTGTCGTCGTCGATCATCAGCGCCGGTGCCTTGTCGCAGTTGCCGAGGCAGCAGACAGGCAGCAGGGTGAAACGACCGTCGGCGGTGGTCTGACCCAGGCCGATGCCCAGATTGTTCTGGATTTCGCTGACCACCGACTCGTGGCCGCCGATGTAGCAGACCATGCTGTCGCAGACGCGAATGATGTGGCGGCCGACCGGTTGACGGAAGATCTGGCTGTAGAACGTCGCCACGCCTTCAACGTCGCTGGCCGGGATGCCGAGGATTTCGCCGATCGCGTAGAGGGCGCCGTCCGGCACCCAGCCACGTTCCTTCTGAACGATCTTCAGGGCTTCGATCGACGCCGCGCGCGGGTCTTCGTAGTGATGCAGCTCGTGCTCGATGGCCGAGCGCTCGGTTTCACTCAAGGTGAAACGATCTGTCTGGATAAGCGTGCTGTTCATGCTTAGCGGTCCACGTCGGCCATAACGAAGTCGATACTACCCAGGTACGCAATCAAGTCCGCGACCATGCTGCCTTTGATCACCGAAGGGATCTGTTGCAGATGCGGGAAGCTTGGAGTACGGATCCGGGTACGGTAGCTCATGGTGCCGCCGTCGCTCGTCAGGTAATAACTGTTGATGCCCTTGGTCGCTTCGATCATCTGGAAGGATTCGTTGGCCGGCATGACCGGGCCCCACGAAACCTGCAGGAAGTGCGTGATCAGGGTTTCGATGTGCTGCAGCGTGCGCTCTTTCGGCGGCGGCGTGGTCAGCGGGTGATCCGCCTTGTACGGGCCTTCCGGCATGTTGCGCATGCACTGATCGATGATCTTGATGCTCTGGCGCATCTCTTCGACGCGGACCATGCAGCGGTCGTAGGCATCGCCGTTGACGGCCAGCGGCACTTCGAATTCGAAGTTCTCGTAGCCCGAGTACGGACGCGCTTTACGCAGGTCGAAATCGCAACCGGTAGAACGCAGGCCGGCACCGGTGACGCCCCATTCCAGGGCCTCTTTGGTGTTGTAGGCGGCAACGCCGATGGTACGACCCTTGAGGATGCTGTTCTGCAGGGCGGCCTTGGTGTATTCGTCCAGACGCTTGGGCATCCACTCGACGAAATCCTTGACCAGTTTTTCCCAGCCGCGCGGCAGGTCGTGGGCGACGCCGCCGATGCGGTACCAGGCCGGGTGCAGACGGAAACCGGTGATGGCTTCGATCACCGTGTACGCCTTCTGGCGGTCGGTGAAGGTGAAGAACACCGGGGTCATGGCGCCGACGTCCTGGATGTAGGTACCCAGGAACAGCAGGTGACTGGTGATCCGGAAGAACTCGGCCATCATGATGCGGATGACGTCGACCTTCTGCGGCACCTTGATGCCGGCGAGCTTCTCGACCGAGAGCACGTACGGCAGGTTGTTCATCACGCCGCCGAGGTAGTCGATACGGTCGGTGTATGGAATGTAGCTGTGCCAGGACTGACGCTCGCCCATCTTCTCGGCGCCACGGTGGTGGTAACCGATGTCCGGGACGCAATCGACGATCTCTTCGCCGTCCAGCTGCAGGATGATGCGGAACGCACCGTGCGCCGAAGGGTGGTTCGGGCCGAGGTTGAGGAACATGTAGTCCTCGTTGGCACCGGAACGCTTCATGCCCCAGTCTTCCGGACGGAAACGCGCGGCTTCCTCTTCCAGCTGCTGCTTGGCGAGGTTGAGGCTGTACGGATCGAATTCGGTGGCGCGCGCCGGGAAGTCCTTGCGCAGCGGGTGACCTTCCCAGGTCGGCGGCATCATGATGCGCGACAGGTGCGGGTGGCCTTTGAAGTCGATGCCGAACATGTCCCAGACTTCGCGCTCGTACCAGTTGGCGTTGGGCCAGATGCTGGTGACGGAAGGCATGCTGAGGTCGCCTTCGGACAAGGCCACCTTGATCATCACGTCACTATTACGCTCCAGCGACATGAGGTGATAGAACACGGTGAAATCGGCGCCGGTCGGCAGCCCTTGACGCTTGGTGCGCAGACGCTCGTCCACGCCGTGCAGGTCATAGAGCATGACGTACGGCTTGGGCAGGTTGCGCAGGAAAGTCAGGACTTCAACCAGTCTGGCGCGGGCCACCCACAGCACCGGCATGCCGGTGCGGGTTGCCTGCGCGGTGAACGCTTCGGCGCCAAAACGGTTGTTCAGTTCGACGACCACATCCTGGTCGTCTGCCTTGTAAGGCGGGATGTACAGAGCACTGCCTGTAGTCATGGTTATTTTTTCGCTTTCGGTCAACGTAAAGAATGAAGCCAGCTTCTCGTTACTTGGAACAGAACTGGATCAGACTTCGTCAGGGCTGCGCAGATTGGTGACTGCGATTCGCTGTTCGCGGCGCTGTTCCTTCTGCGAAGGCATGTCGGCGCGATACACGCCTTGATCACCAACGACCCAGGAAAGCGGACGACGCTCCTGTCCAATCGATTCCTGCAACAGCATCAAGCCTTGCAAAAATGCTTCCGGACGGGGCGGGCAGCCAGGTACGTAGACGTCCACGGGCAGGAACTTGTCCACCCCTTGAACCACGGAGTAGATGTCGTACATGCCGCCGGAGTTGGCGCACGAACCCATGGAGATAACCCATTTCGGCTCGAGCATTTGCTCGTAGAGACGCTGGATGATCGGCGCCATCTTGATGAAGCAGGTACCGGCGATAACCATGAAGTCGGCCTGACGCGGCGAGGCCCGGATCACTTCGGCGCCAAAGCGCGCGATGTCGTGGGGCGCCGTGAAGGCGGTGGTCATTTCCACGTAGCAGCACGACAGGCCGAAGTTGTACGGCCACAGGGAGTTCTTACGTCCCCAGTTGACCGCGCCACTCAGCACGTCTTCCAGCTTGCCCATGAAAATGTTTTTGTGGACTTGATCTTCTAACGGATCGGCAACGGTTTCCCGCTGGCCAATCGGATACTGCTCGTTAGGAGCATCGGGGTCGATCCTGGTGAGATTGTATTGCATTGCCAAAGCCTCATTGTTTCAGCTTCGCCTGCCGCTTGCGACGAGCTTCCGGAGCCCAGTCAAGGGCGCCCACTCGGAACAGGTAGACAAGACCTGCCAACAGAATTGCTATGAAAACGAGAGCTTCGACGAATCCGGTCCAGCCGCTTTCGCGGACGGACACAGACCATGCAAAGAGAAAGAGGGCTTCGATATCGAAGATCACGAAGAGCATCGCGACCAGATAGAATTTGGCTGAGAGCCGCAAGCGGGCGCCACCGGTAGGTAGCATGCCCGACTCGAACGGTTCGTTTTTGCTGCGACCCCAGGCTTTTGACCCGAGGAGGCTGGAGACGCCAAGCATGAAGGCACACAGGCCGACGACACCCAGAAGGAAAATGGCAAAGCCCCAGTTGTGGGCCATGAGTCCTGTCGCTTCGGGCATGCTGGTAATCCTTAACAGAGAGCAAAGGTCTCTGAGCTTGATAAAGAAATAAGGCAGTGACGATATGTCGCAGCAATCAATCGGGCTGATTTTATGGCTAAACACCCGGCAAGTAAAATTCCAAAGGCGAAATTATTTACCGGATTAAGGACATAGCGCCTCCTGAAGGCGCTGCGGCCCATGCGTTGCGGGCATTAGCCGGGTTTCCATCAATTATGTTTTGTAGAGTTTGCAACGAACATAGTTGTGGCTAAATGATAATTAATATCGTTTGGCGTGGTTTTGTAACTGTTTAACGAGTGAGTGGCTGGGAAGTTGTCTTACTTGCGCGTTACTGCAAGTAGCGAAGCCTACCGTTTTAACGGAAATTTCTGACGCTTGTAGCGCTTCAGATCAATGTTTCTTCTCGCGGCTGACGGTAGCCCTGTGGGAGCGAGCCTGCTCGCGAAAGCGAAGGATCAGCCTCCAGATGTGCAAGCTGACTTATCGCCTTCGCGAGCAGGCTCGCTCCCACAGGGGATTTGTAGTGTCTTTGAGATTCCAACAGGCAAAAAAACGCCCCGATCCAGTCGGGGCGTCAGTCTTGCGGCTCTGCGGTTAGCTTTTTATTCGATCCGCAAAGGCCGTTTGCTCAGGTGAGGCCGAATCAGTGGAACTGTTCTTCTTCGGTCGAACCGGTCAGCGCGGTCACCGAGGACGAGCCGCCCTGGATCACGGTGGTCATGTCGTCGAAGTAGCCAGTGCCCACTTCCTGCTGGTGCGCAACGAAGGTGTAGCCCTTGGCGGCGTCAGCGAATTCCTGCTCTTGCAGCTTCACGTAGGCAGTCATGTCGTTGCGGGCGTAGTCGTGCGCCAGGTTGAACATGCTGTGCCACATGTTGTGAATGCCGGCCAGGGTGATGAACTGGTGCTTGTAGCCCATGGCGGACAGTTCGCGCTGGAACTTGGCGATGGTCGCGTCGTCCAGGTTTTTCTTCCAGTTGAAGGAAGGCGAGCAGTTGTACGACAGCAGCTGGTCCGGGTATTCCTTCTTGATCGCTTCAGCGAAGCGACGGGCTTCTTCCAGATCCGGTTTGGCGGTTTCGCACCAGATCAGGTCGGCGTACGGTGCGTAAGCCAGGCCACGGGCGATCGCTTGATCCAGGCCGGCACGTACCTTGTAGAAACCTTCCTGAGTACGCTCGCCGGTCACGAATGGCTGATCGTACGGGTCGCAGTCGGAAGTCAGCAGGTCAGCCGCGTTGGCGTCGGTGCGGGCCAGAATGATGGTCGGCGTGCCGGCAACGTCAGCGGCCAGACGGGCAGCGGTCAGCTTCTGCACGGCTTCCTGGGTTGGCACCAGAACCTTGCCGCCCATGTGGCCGCATTTCTTCACCGAAGCCAGTTGGTCTTCGAAGTGAACGCCAGCGGCGCCGGCTTCGATCATGCTCTTCATCAGCTCGTAGGCGTTGAGTACACCGCCGAAACCGGCTTCAGCGTCGGCCACGATTGGTGCGAAATAGTCGATGTAGCCATCGTCGCCCGGGTTCTTGCCGGCTTTCCACTGGATCTGGTCGGCACGACGGAACGAGTTGTTGATGCGCTTGACCACGGTTGGTACCGAGTCAACCGGGTACAGCGACTGATCCGGGTACATCGATTCGGCGGAGTTGTTGTCCGCAGCCACCTGCCAGCCGGACAGGTAGATCGCCTGGATACCGGCCTTGACCTGCTGAACAGCCTGGCCGCCGGTCAGGGCGCCCATGCAGTTGACGAAATCTTTCTCTGGACGGAAGGACGGCTTGGCACCTTGGGTGACCAGGTTCCACAGCTTCTCGGCGCCCATCTTCGCGAAGGTGTGCTCTGGCTGAACCGAGCCACGCAGGCGGACCACGTCGGCAGCGGAGTAAGTGCGAGTCACGCCTTTCCAGCGCGGGTTCTCGGCCCAGTCTTTTTCGAGGGCTGCAATTTGCTGTTCGCGTGTCAGTGCCATGGAGATAAACCTCGTCGCGTCTTTTATGAAAAGTTGTTCTGCGGTGGAAAATTCCTGCGCTCGCTGACCAGAAGCTTAGGTGGTCAAGTCGGATTCGGCGGGGTAGGCGACGGGATGAACGATGGGCTCGAGGGGAAGTGAGCAGGTAGTGGCGGACTGCGGGGCGCATGCGGGCGTCGTGGGCCTTTATACGGACAACAGCGTGAAGCCGGGTTACCTAAATACGCTTCCGTCCCTCGGGACAACTTCGTTCCAGTCGGCAACCTCGTCAAACACACCTTGTGGGCGGTACAGACACGAAACGGCTCGCGGGGTAGGTGCGAGCGGCGCTTCGAAGGCCCTTGCCAGGGCCTCTGATTAGCGGGAGCGAGGCCATCATGCCTTCGCTTTTTTTTCGCGTCAAACGTTTTGTAGTGCTTTTTTCCAAGCACTACATCTTTCGTCTAATACGACTAATCAGTCAGTTTTCGGTGCTTTAGTCCAGCGTGTCGACTTTCACCCGCAAGGTCATGTCATCCCGGCCTTGAGTCGAGTAGCTGAGGGTCAGGCCCTGTTTATCGGCCTGAGTCTGGCTATTGACGCCTGCCAGAGTGATCCATTCACCGAGGCGCCCGGTGACGGTTGTGTCGGTGCTTTGCACGTTCACTACATCGGGACGTTCCTGGCTCATGCGGTCACGGTTGGTACTGATCGCCAGATGAACGGTCTCGCCGGTGACGCTGGCGGTGACGTAGAAACCCTGGGTGACGTTGCGGTATTGGGTCTCGCTGCTGTAACCGCCGTAGGAATCGCTCTGGGTGTTGGTGATCGGCACGCTCTGGCCGACCTGGATCAGCGCCGGAGTGCCTTCGCTGGTCTGCACTTGCTGAACGCCGCCGTTGCGGCTGGTGGTGCTGCGGCTGATGATCCGGGTCTGGTTCGGCTGGGCGCCATTGACCGCATAACCTTCGTCGCCACGGCCATTGTTTTCGTTGGTGTCGACGGTGATCAGCAAGCGCTTCGGCGCGGTATCGAGTTGCGCCAGCAGATCCTTCAACTCCTGAATCTTGCCCGGCTCGGCCTTGACGATCAGCTGATTGCCGTAAGCGCTGACCTGACCGTCCTGGCCGATGAAATCCTGCGCCACTGGCAACATGTCAGCGCTGGTGTGGTATTTGAGGGGGACGATTTCTGTGGCTGCCAGCACCGAAAAACTGCAGCCGAGCAGCAGGGTGGTGAGAAGGGTGCGTAGGGACATGTCCGTTATCTCCGCGTTCGAAAGGCTTGATATTGCCAGTTTGTCGGCCTGGGGTGGGGCAAGTTGAATCGTAGACAGCAAAACGCCCCGGCATCGGTGGATGGC
>NZ_JH635999.1:2123637-2132413 GCF_000257605.1 Pseudomonas sp. R62 | reverse complement strand
GGGCTCAGGCCGAATGCCGAACCATGTCGACATGCGGAATCCCGGCTTCGAGGAATTCCTCGCTGACCAGGCTGAAACCCAGGCGCTCGTAGAACGCCGTGGCTTGCACCTGAGCGCTGAGCTTCTGCTGTTTCAGCCCGCGCGCTTCAGCTTCGGCGATGACCGCTTGCATCAGCGCATCACCGACCTTCATTCCGCGCCAGTCTTTGAGTACTGAAACGCGGCCGATGTGCCCGTCGGGCAACAGCCGCGCCGTGCCGATCGGGAAGTCGCCTTCGAACGCCAGAAAATGCACGGCGGTCGCGTCATCGGCGTCCCACTCAAGCTCGGGTGGCACCGATTGTTCGGCGATGAACACCGTTTCACGAATGCGCCGGATCTCGGCGATATCCTTCTGCCAGTCTGCGACACGAACGCGAATTTTATTCATCGGCGAACCCCAGGCTTCCTTGCTTGACCAGTTCGCAGAGCAGGCTGCGGCCGTCTTCGTCGCTCAGCCACTCGCCGAGGTTATCGGCGTGCAGGGCGTCAGCGGCGCAGATCAGCTTCAGCAGTTCGCGCAGCTTGCCCGGCAGGTAGCGGCTCTGGCCACTGGCGAACAGCAGGAGATCGTCGTCGACTTCCGACCAGGCCAGGCGCGCGCTCGGGTTGCGGATCAGCACGGCGCCGTCCTGCAGGGCGGCGAGGAAGTCTTCTTCTTCGACGTCTTCCGGGCCGACCACCAGTTCCGGGTAGCGCGGCTCGGTCATGTACTGGCCGAACCAGGTCAGCAGCAGACGCTCGTCGCTCATGTGCTCGGCGAGCAGGCTTTTCAGGCGATCCAGCGCATCGTGTTGAATCTGGTGCGGATCGACCGCCGGCTTGGCGTCGGCATCGGTGTAGCGCTCTTCGTCGGTCAGGAACTGGCTGAGGAAGTCGGTGAAGTGGGTCAGCACTTCAGCGGCACTTGGCGCGCGGAAGCCGACCGAGTAGGTCATGCAATTGTCGACCGCAACGCCGCAATGGGCCAGGCGCGGCGGCAGGTAGAGCATGTCGCCCGGTTCCAGCACCCATTCTTCGGTTTCGTGGAATTCAGCGAGGATGCGCAGGTCGGCGTGTTGCAGCAGCGGGCTCTCGGAATCGCACATCTGGCCGATTTTCCAGTTGCGCTTGCCATGGCCCTGCAGCAGGAACACATCGTAGTTGTCGAAGTGCGGGCCGACGCTGCCACCCGGGGCGGCGAAGCTGATCATCACGTCGTCGACACGCCAGCTCGGCAGGAAGCGGAAATTTTCCAGCAGTTCGCTGACTTCCGGCACGAACTGGTCAACCGCCTGCACCAGCAGCGTCCACTCTTTCTCTGGCAATTTGCTGAACTCGTCTTCGGCGAACGGGCCGCGACGCAATTCCCATGGGCGCTCGCCGTGCTCGATGACCAAGCGCGATTCGACTTCTTCTTCCAGGGCCAGGCCGGCCAGTTCGTCGGCGTCGATCGGGCTTTCGAAGTCAGGAATCGCCTGACGGATCAGCAGCGGTTTTTTCTGCCAGTAGTCACGCAGGAATTCGCGTGCTGTGAGGCCGCCCAGAAGTTGAAGAGGAATATCGGAATTCATATGTAACCTATTGAAAAAAAGCACTTTTCAGACGGGAATAAAAACGCCCGGCGCGGCCGGGCGTCTCAAACGGGGCAAACGGTCGATCAGATGCGTTTGGCTTGTGCCACAGCGTTGCCGATGTAGTTGGCCGGGGTCAGTTGCTTGAGCTCGGCTTTGGCTTCGGCTGGCATGTCCAGACCATCGATGAAAGTCTGCAACGCTTCAGGGCTGATGCCCTTGCCGCGGGTCAGTTCTTTCAGCTTTTCGTACGGGTTTTCGATGTTGTAGCGACGCATCACGGTCTGGATCGGCTCGGCCAGGACTTCCCAGCAAGCATCGAGGTCAGCGGCAATCTTCTGCTCGTTGAGCTCGAGTTTGCTGATGCCTTTGAGGCTGGCTTCGTAAGCGATCACGCTGTGGGCGAAGCCGACACCGAGGTTGCGCAGGACGGTGGAGTCGGTCAGGTCGCGCTGCCAGCGGGAAATCGGCAGCTTGCTCGCCAGGTGCTGGAACAGTGCGTTGGCGATACCCAGGTTGCCTTCGGAGTTTTCGAAGTCGATCGGGTTGACCTTGTGCGGCATGGTCGAGGAACCGATTTCGCCAGCGATGGTGCGCTGCTTGAAATAACCCAGGGAAATGTAGCCCCAGATGTCGCGGTCGAAGTCGATCAGGATGGTGTTGAAGCGCGCAATGGCATCGAACAGCTCGGCGATGTAGTCGTGCGGTTCGATCTGCGTGGTGTATGGGTTGAAGCCCAGACCCAGCTCGTCTTCGATGAAGGCGCGGGCATTGGCTTCCCAGTCGATCTGCGGGTAGGCCGACAGGTGCGCGTTGTAGTTGCCGACGGCGCCGTTGATCTTGCCCAGCAGCGGCACGGCAGCGACCTGAGCGATCTGACGCTCGAGACGGTAAACCACGTTGGCCAGCTCTTTACCCAGAGTGGTCGGCGAAGCCGGCTGACCGTGGGTGCGCGACAGCATCGGCACGTCGGCGAAACGGATGGCCAGTTCGCGGATGGCGTTGGCGGTCTGGCGCATCAGCGGCAGCATCACGTCGTCACGGCCTTCGCGCAGCATCAGGGCGTGGGACAGGTTGTTGATGTCTTCGCTGGTGCAGGCAAAGTGGATGAATTCGCTGACCTTGGCCAGCTCCGGCAGCTTGGCCGCCTGCTCTTTGAGCAGGTATTCGATCGCTTTGACGTCGTGGTTGGTGGTGCGCTCGATCTCTTTGACGCGCTCGGCGTGCTCCAGCGAGAAGTTTTCAGCCAGTTCGTTGAGAACGGCGTTGGCCTCGGCGGAGAAGGCTGGCACTTCAGGGATGCCAGCGTGGGCGGCCAGGCGCTGGAGCCAGCGCACTTCAACCAGAACGCGGGCACGGATCAGGCCGTACTCGCTGAAAATCGGGCGCAGGGCCTGGGTTTTGCCGGCGTAGCGGCCGTCAACAGGGGAAACCGCAGTGAGCGAAGAGAGCTGCATGGGGTGTTCTCGGACAGTCGGGCAACGAAATGGGGCGCGTATCATACATGAAAAAATCCGCCGGTCCGTCGCCAACTGACCGGCGTATTACGCGTTACAGACTACAAAGCCTTCGTGACGCGGCGTTTACTCGCTGCGCATCAACGGATAAAGCTCTTTGAGCAGCTTGCGGCGGCTGATTACCAACTGCCAGCGATGACCACCGAGCTGACGCCACAGGCGCGCCGAGCGGATGCCCGCGAGGAGCAGGGCGCGGATTTTCGAGGCATTGCTCGGCTGCTGCAGGTTGCGCATGTCGCCGTGCACCTGAATGCGCTGACGCAGGGTGCTCAAAGTGTCCTGATACAGCGCACCGCAAGCGGCCACGACGTTCTCGTGGGCGGGGCCAAAATGCTCCACCTGCGCCTGAATCTGCGGCAGGCGTTTGGCGATCGTTTCGAGCATGTCGTCACGCTTGGCCAGTTGCCGCTCCAGACCGAGCATCGACAGCGCGTAGCGCAATGGCTCGCGCTGCAAGGTGCTTGGATCGCGCTCCAGCGCGCCAATCAGCGCGCGATAACCCTCGCGCAGATTGATGTCGTCGCCGCCGTACACGTCCAGCGTATCTTTCGGATCCCGTACCAACAGACTGCCGAGCATGCAGCTCAGGCCGGCTTCGTTGGTCTGGCCAGTCTTGGCAATGCGGTCGACCAGCACGGCGGCGAGAAACACACCGCCCAGCGCTGTCAGTTGCTCCTGAGTCGGGCTCATGCCTGGCCGCTCCACGGCTCGGCCACTTCGATCACGCCGCCGCCGAGGCAGATTTCACCGTCATAGAAAACCACCGACTGGCCCGGCGTCACCGCACGTTGCGGTTCTTCGAACACGGCGCGATAGCCGCTGGCGGTTTTTTCCAGGGTGCAGGCCTGATCGCTCTGGCGATAGCGCACTTTCGCCGTCAGGCGCAGCGGCTGGCTCAGATTGATCGGATTGACCCAGTAGATTTCCGAAGCGAGCAGGGCGCTGGAGAACAGCCATGGATGGTTGTTGCCCTGACCGACGATCAGCTCGTTGGTCTGCAGATCCTTGCGCAGCACGTACCACGGCTCATCGCCGGCATCCTTCAAGCCGCCGATGCCGAGGCCCTGGCGCTGGCCGATAGTGTGGTACATCAAGCCGTGGTGACGGCCGATGACTTCGCCTTCGGTGGTCTTGATCTCGCCCGGTTGTGCCGGCAGGTACTGCTTGAGGAAATCGCTGAAACGGCGCTCGCCGATGAAGCAGATCCCGGTGGAATCCTTCTTCTTGGCGGTGGCCAGTTCGTATTTCTCGGCAATCGCGCGGACTTCAGGCTTTTCCAGTTCGCCGACCGGGAACAGGGTCTTGGCGATCTGTTCGCCACCAACGGCGTGCAGGAAGTAGCTCTGATCCTTGTTCGGATCGAGGCCCTTGAGCAGTTCGGTGCGGCCATCGATGTCGCGGCGGCGCACGTAGTGACCGGTGGCGATCAGGTCGGCGCCGAGCATCATCGCGTAGTCGAGGAACGCTTTGAACTTGATCTCGCGGTTGCACAGGATGTCCGGGTTCGGCGTGCGCCCGGCCTTGTATTCGGCGAGGAAGTGCTCGAACACGTTGTCCCAGTACTCGGCGGCAAAGTTGGCGGTGTGCAGCTTGATGCCGATCTTGTCGCAGACAGCCTGAGCATCCGCCAGGTCGTCCATGGCGGTGCAGTATTCCGTTCCGTCGTCTTCTTCCCAGTTCTTCATGAACAGGCCTTCCACTTCGTAACCCTGCTCGATCAGCAGAAGGGCGGAAACGGAAGAGTCCACGCCGCCGGACATGCCGACAATGACGCGCTTCTTGGATGTGTCAGAAGGGGCTGGATCACGCATAGGGATTCAATGAGTGTCTTGGAAAAGGGCGCGATTCTATCAGGCTCGCGGCCGCAAGGCTAAAGAGAAGGGCGGATCAGTTCGAGGCTGAAGTGATGACCGGCCAGATAATCGTCGATGCAACGGATGATCAGTTCACTGCGCCAGTTGTCGCGCTGGGCGATTAATTCGTCGCGGGTCAGCCACTTGGCGCCGACGATGCCGTCATCGAGTTGGTAATCCGGGTGATGCTGCACGGCTTTGGCGCTGAAGCATATGCGCTGGTAAGTCACACCGTTGCTCGGCGCGGTATACAGATAAATGCCGATCACGCCGGTAGGTTCGACGTCCCAACCGGTTTCTTCGAGGGTTTCGCGAATCGCCGCGTCGATCAGGGTTTCATCCGGGTCGAGATGGCCAGCCGGCTGGTTGAGCACATTGCGCCCGCCCTTGTGTTCTTCGACCATCAGGAAGCGGCCGTTGTCCTCGACGATGGTGGCGACGGTGATGTGGGGGAGCCATTCCATAAAACCTTCCTCAATCTATTGGTTAAACCCCAATCCCTGTGGGAGCTGGCTTGTCGGAACGCCGCATCGCAGCGATAGCGGTGGTCCAGTCACCATCCATGCTGGATGATAAACCGCCATCGCTGGCAAGCCAGCTCCCACAAAGTTTTGTGGTGATCACAAAACCCGGAAACACAAACCCCGGCACAAGGCCGGGGTTTGTTTAACGCATTACAACCTTAAACCAGCGCAGCAATCGCCGCGTTGAAGGTTGCGCTTGGGCGCATGGCCTTGCTGATCAGCTCGGCGTCGGCGTGGTAGTAACCGCCGATGTCGACTGGCTTGCCCTGCACGGCGTTGAGCTCGGCAACGATGGTTGCTTCGTTCTCGGTCAGGGTTTTGGCCAGAGTCGCGAACTGCGCTTGCAGTGCAGCGTCTTCAGTCTGGGCAGCCAGGGCCTGAGCCCAGTACATCGCCAGGTAGAAGTGGCTGCCACGGTTGTCGATGTTGCCGACCTTGCGCGATGGCGACTTGTTGTTGTCGAGGAACTGGCCGGTGGCCTGGTCCAGGGTTTTCGACAGCACCAGTGCTTTCGGGTTGTTGTAGTTCACGCCCAGGTGCTCAAGGGAAGCGGCGAGGGCAAGGAACTCACCCAGCGAATCCCAGCGCAGGAAGTTTTCTTCAACCAGTTGCTGCACGTGCTTCGGAGCCGAACCGCCGGCGCCGGTTTCGAACAGACCACCGCCATTCATCAGCGGTACGATCGACAGCATCTTGGCGCTGGTGCCCAGTTCCATGATCGGGAACAGGTCGGTCAGGTAGTCGCGCAGTACGTTGCCGGTCACCGAAATGGTGTCCTTGCCTTCGCGGGTGCGCTGCAGGGTGTACTTCATCGCGTCGACCGGCGCCATGATCTGGATGTCCAGACCGCTGGTGTCGTGATCCTTCAGGTAGGCCTGAACCTTCTCGATCACTACGCCATCGTGAGCGCGCATCGGGTCGAGCCAGAAGATCGCCGGCGTGTTGCTCGCGCGAGCACGGTTGACGGCCAGTTTGACCCAGTCCTGGATCGGCGCGTCTTTGGTCTGGCACATGCGGAAGATGTCGCCGGCTTCGACAGCCTGTTCCATCAGCAGCTTGCCTTTGCTGTCGGTGACGCGAACAACGCCGTCAGCCTTGATCTGGAAGGTCTTGTCGTGGGAGCCGTACTCTTCGGCTTTCTTCGCCATCAGGCCGACGTTCGGCACGCTGCCCATGGTGGTCGGATCGAAAGCGCCATTGGCTTTGCAATCTTCGATCACCGCCTGGTAGATGGTCGCGTAGCAACGATCCGGGATTACAGCCTTGGTGTCGTGCAGCTGACCGTCGGTGCCCCACATCTTGCCGGAGTCACGGATCATCGCTGGCATCGAGGCGTCAACGATGACGTCGCTCGGCACGTGCAGGTTGGTGATGCCTTTGTCGGAGTTGACCATCGCCAGCGACGGACGAACGGCGTAGACCGCTGCGATATCGGCTTCGATCTGCGCTTGCTGCTCGGCCGGCAGGGCCTTGATGCGCGCGTACAGATCGCCGATGCCGTTGTTCAGATTGAAGCCGATCTGGTTCAGCACGTCAGCGTGCTTGGTCAGTGCGTCTTTATAGAACTCGGCAACGATCTGGCCGAACATGATCGGGTCGGAGACCTTCATCATGGTCGCTTTCAGGTGCACCGAGAGCAGCACGCCCTGGGCCTTGGCGCTTTCGATTTCGGCAGCGATGAACGCACGCAGGGCGTTTTTGCTCATCACGGCGCAGTCGAGGATCTCGCCAGCCTGAACGGTGGTTTTTTCTTTCAGAACGGTGGCAGCACCGTCCTTGGCGATCAGTTCGATCTTCACAGCGTCAGCGGCGTCGATCAGGACAGCTTTTTCGCTGCCGTAGAAATCGCCGGTGCTCATGTGTGCGACGTGGGACTTGGAGTCCTTGGCCCAGGCGCCCATTTTGTGCGGGTGCTTGCGCGCGTAGTTCTTCACCGACAGCGGAGCGCGGCGGTCGGAGTTGCCTTCACGCAGAACCGGGTTCACGGCGCTGCCCTTGACCTTGTCGTAACGCGCCTTGGCGTCTTTGTCGGCGTCGCTGGTCACGGTTTCCGGGTAGTCCGGCAGGTTGTAGCCCTGCGCCTGCAGCTCTTTGATCGCGGCTTGCAGCTGTGGCACCGAAGCACTGATGTTCGGCAGCTTGATGATGTTGGCTTCAGGCGTAACGGCCAGGTCGCCCAGTTCGGCGAGGTGGTCGGCTACGGCTTTGTCGCCCAGTTGCTCGGGGAAGCTTGCCAGGATGCGCGCTGCAAGAGAGATATCGCGGGTTTCCACGGCGATATCGGCCGAGGCGGTGTAAGCCTCGATGATCGGCAGCAGGGAATAGGTGGCGAGGGCAGGAGCTTCGTCGGTGAAGGTATAGATGATCTTCGAGCGGGTGGGCATATTCGGATTAACTCTCTCTTCTTTGCTAAAGCGTGCGCAGAAACTCGAGGGGCGCCGGGTAAGCGCGTTCGTTCAAAGTCATCCATGAACCGAATGTCGAGATTCTTCGCGGTGATGTTGGGTGCATCAGTAGAGCGTCAAGCAGTCAGGCTGCGGTAACAACCCGACCAATCAGGCGGAAAGTCTCGTGCTAGAGAGGCCAGCCGTCGTGACCCTGTGGTCAGCGGGCGGCATTATACATAGGTAGCTGGCAATCTGCCGATGGTTCATATGCAACGATTCTCGTCCATTGGTCTAAAGGTCGCAGGGCGCGACCGGGCAAAGACTCGTTACGAATGCTGGACTTTGGCGCTTTTCCCTTTGCTTTCAGGCTTGTAGGAAACGAGATGTGCGCGGCGCAGGAACATAGGGTTTGCGTGTTGATTCAACTGGGTTACGCTCGAAGCAAGCCAGGTGTTCAATCCAAACAATGGAGTTCAGCATGGGTTACAAGAAGATTCAGGTTCCAGCCGTCGGTGACAAAATCACTGTCAATGCAGACCATTCTCTCAATGTTCCTGATAACCCGATCATCCCCTTCATCGAAGGTGACGGTATTGGTGTCGACATCAGTCCGGTGATGATCAAGGTTGTCGATGCTGCTGTTGAAAAGGCCTACGGCGGCAAGCGCAAGATTTCCTGGATGGAAGTCTACGCCGGCGAAAAGGCCACTCAGGTTTATGACCAGGACACCTGGCTGCCGCAGGAAACCCTCGACGCGGTCAAGGATTACGTGGTCTCCATCAAAGGCCCTCTGACCACTCCGGTCGGTGGCGGCATCCGCTCGCTGAACGTGGCACTGCGTCAGCAACTCGACCTGTACGTCTGCCTGCGCCCGGTGCGCTGGTTCGAAGGCGTGCCGAGCCC
>NZ_JH635999.1:2119084-2123281 GCF_000257605.1 Pseudomonas sp. R62 | reverse complement strand
ACATGACCATCTTCCGCGAGAACTCCGAAGACATTTACGCCGGTATCGAATGGAAGGCCGGTTCGCCGGAAGCCACCAAGGTCATCAAATTCCTTAAAGAAGAAATGGGCGTCACCAAGATCCGTTTCGACGAAAACTGCGGCATCGGCGTCAAGCCGGTATCGCGCGAAGGCACCAAACGTCTGGCGCGCAAGGCTCTGCAATATGTGGTCGACAATGACCGCGATTCGCTGACCATCGTGCACAAAGGCAACATCATGAAGTTCACCGAAGGTGCCTTCAAGGAATGGGCCTACGAAGTGGCGGCCGAAGAGTTCGGTGCGACCCTGCTCGACGGCGGTCCGTGGATGCAGTTCAAGAATCCGAAAACCGGCAAGAATGTTGTGGTCAAGGACGCCATCGCGGACGCCATGCTCCAGCAGATCCTGCTGCGCCCGGCCGAATACGATGTGATCGCTACGCTTAACCTCAACGGTGACTACCTGTCCGACGCGCTGGCGGCGGAAGTGGGTGGTATCGGTATTGCGCCGGGCGCCAACCTGTCCGACACCGTGGCGATGTTCGAAGCGACCCACGGTACCGCGCCGAAATATGCCGGCAAGGACCAGGTCAACCCGGGCTCGCTGATTCTCTCGGCCGAGATGATGCTGCGTCATATGGGCTGGACGGAAGCGGCGGACCTGATCATCAAGGGAACCAACGGTGCGATCGGCGCCAAGACTGTTACTTATGATTTCGAGCGCTTGATGGATGGCGCGAAGCTGGTGTCGTCTTCCGGGTTCGGGGATGCGTTGATTTCGCATATGTAAAAGCTGCAGGTACGCAAAAACCGCCTGACTCGATGGGTTGAGTCAGGCGGTTTTTTATGACCGAATGTTTTGAGGCTTCAACTGGTTGCCGTTTGTTTTTTCGTAGCAATCGAGCTTGGCGTCGAAGCTGCTTCGACCGGAGTTATCTTCACGGCATGCAAGCCTTTGGGGCCTTGAACGATGTCGAATGTGACTGCCTGACCCGCTTTCAGGGTCTTGTACCCTTCCATTTCAATGGCCGAGTAGTGGGCAAAGAAGTCAATGTCCTTGCCATCCTCATCGCGACCTTCCCGGGCATCGGTATTGATAAAGCCGAATCCCTTGGCATTGTTGAACCATTTCACCTTGCCGACAGCCATGCTCAAATCCCTCTGCAACAGACTCCATCGCTGGAGTATCATCCACGACATCCGCAATCGAATTCGATAAAAGAATTGACTCCGCGGATCTTTTTTACCCACTGTGGGCTCTATTGGTTGTAACACCGTTTTCCCGATAGTCAAGGTGACCGGGCAGTCGTAGTTGAAAACGTGTGCAACCGCCCCCACCACTGTATTCGCACAACTGACGAACCTTTTTTTCCATGCATGCAATCAGCCAGATTCGACTAACATTCAATCAGGATCGCCCGCTTCTCCAAAAGGATCTTCCACAGGAGCACGACGACGATTCGGCAGGCGTTGCTGTTCAGGAAGCAAAGCCCGCGTTACAGGCGCCGCCGATGTACAAGGTGGTTTTGTTCAACGATGACTACACACCGATGGATTTCGTCGTCGAAGTGCTCGAGGTGTTTTTTAACCTGAATCGCGAGCTGGCGACCAAGGTCATGCTGGCCGTCCATACAGAAGGACGGGCAGTATGTGGAGTGTTTACCCGCGACATCGCCGAGACAAAGGCCATGCAGGTCAACCAGTACGCCAGGGAAAGCCAGCATCCGCTACTCTGTGAAATCGAGAAGGACGGTTAATCGCCGACCACTTGGGTATGAGGTGAAGCTATGTTAAACCGCGAGCTCGAAGTCACCCTCAATCTTGCCTTCAAGGAGGCTCGTTCGAAGCGTCATGAGTTCATGACCGTCGAACATCTCCTGCTGGCCCTATTGGATAATGAGGCTGCCGCCACCGTTTTGCGTGCCTGCGGCGCAAACCTCGACAAACTCAAGCATGATCTGCAGGAGTTCATCGACTCCACCACGCCATTGATCCCCGTGCATGACGAGGATCGCGAAACCCAGCCAACCCTGGGCTTCCAGCGTGTCCTGCAGCGTGCTGTTTTTCACGTACAGAGCTCGGGCAAACGCGAAGTGACCGGCGCCAACGTGCTGGTCGCCATCTTCAGTGAGCAAGAGAGTCAGGCCGTGTTCCTGCTGAAACAGCAGAGCGTGGCGCGCATCGATGTCGTCAACTACATCGCCCACGGCATTTCGAAAGTACCGGGGCACGGCGATCACTCTGAAGGTGAACAAGATATGCAGGACGACGAGGGCGGTGAGTCTTCTTCTTCAGGCAATCCTCTGGATGCTTATGCCAGCAACCTCAACGAGCTCGCGCGCCAGGGTCGCATCGATCCGCTGGTCGGCCGTGAATCGGAGGTCGAGCGTGTCGCGCAGATCCTCGCGCGCCGACGCAAGAACAATCCGCTGCTGGTGGGTGAGGCAGGCGTGGGTAAAACCGCGATTGCCGAAGGCCTGGCCAAGCGCATCGTCGACAATCAGGTGCCGGATCTTCTGGCCAATGCGGTTGTTTATTCGCTCGACCTCGGCGCTCTGCTCGCGGGTACCAAATATCGCGGTGATTTCGAGAAGCGCTTCAAGGCGCTGCTCAATGAACTGAAGAAACGTCCGCAGGCGATCCTGTTCATCGACGAGATCCACACCATCATCGGTGCGGGTGCTGCGTCCGGTGGCGTGATGGATGCGTCCAATCTGCTCAAGCCGCTGCTGTCGTCTGGCGACATTCGCTGCATCGGTTCCACCACATTCCAGGAATTTCGCGGCATCTTCGAGAAGGATCGTGCCTTGGCGCGTCGCTTCCAGAAGGTCGATGTCGTCGAGCCATCGGTGGAAGACACCATTGGCATCCTGCGTGGCCTGAAAGGACGTTTCGAGCAGCATCACAATATCGAATACAGCGATGAGTCGTTGCGTGCCGCTGCCGAACTGGCGTCGCGCTACATCAATGACCGGCACATGCCGGACAAGGCCATCGACGTGATCGACGAAGCGGGCGCCTACCAGCGTCTGCAACCGGTAGAGATGCGCGTCAAGCGTATCGAAGTGCCACAGGTCGAGGACATCGTCGCGAAAATCGCGCGGATTCCGCCAAAGCACGTGACCAGTTCCGACAAGGAGCTGCTGCGTAACCTGGAGCGTGACCTGAAGCTGACGGTGTTTGGTCAGGACGCGGCGATCGATTCGCTGTCGACTGCGATCAAACTGTCCCGCGCCGGCCTCAAATCGCCGGACAAGCCAGTCGGTTCGTTCCTGTTTGCCGGGCCTACCGGTGTCGGTAAAACCGAGGCCGCGCGACAACTGGCCAAGGCCCTGGGCATTGAACTGGTGCGTTTCGACATGTCCGAGTACATGGAGCGTCACACCGTATCGCGTCTGATCGGTGCGCCTCCAGGTTATGTCGGTTTCGACCAGGGCGGTCTGTTGACCGAAGCGATCACCAAGCAGCCGCATTGCGTGTTGCTCCTCGATGAAATCGAGAAGGCGCATCCGGAAGTCTTCAACCTGCTGTTGCAGGTCATGGACCACGGCACGCTGACCGACAACAACGGGCGCAAGGCGGATTTCCGCAACGTGATCGTGATCATGACCACCAACGCCGGTGCCGAGACGGCCGCGCGGGCTTCGATCGGTTTCACCCATCAGGACCACTCGTCCGATGCGATGGAAGTGATCAAGAAGAGCTTCACGCCGGAATTCCGTAACCGTCTGGACACCATTATCCAGTTTGGTCGCCTCAGTCATGAGGTCATCAAGAGTGTGGTGGACAAGTTCCTCACCGAGCTTCAGGCGCAGCTTGAAGACAAGCGTGTGTTGCTTGAGGTTACCGATGCGGCGCGTAGTTGGCTGGCGGCGGGTGGTTATGACTCGGCGATGGGCGCACGTCCGATGGCGCGTCTGATCCAGGACAAGATCAAGCGTCCGCTGGCGGAGGAGATTCTGTTTGGCGAACTGGCCGAGCATGGCGGTGTGGTGCACATCGACATCAAGGATGGGGAGTTGACGTTCGACTTCGAGACCACTGCAGAAATGGCCTGACGGCTGTGGATCAAGAGGGCGCCTTCGGGCGCCTTTTTGTTGCTCGTTGTTTGGTGAGGTTGGGTGAATGTCCGTTGCTTCGGTAGCGGCCACTGACGGTTTCGCCTGACGGCGACTTAC
>NZ_JH635999.1:2111975-2118152 GCF_000257605.1 Pseudomonas sp. R62 | reverse complement strand
GCGAAGGCGGCCCGCAGGTCAACCCGTTTCTGTCTAATACGCGCGATCCAATCGTAGGGGCTGCCGAAGGCTGCGATCTTTTGATTTGCATGCTGTAAGCGCGAAACCGCCAGCCCCAAAACCTCAAAACGCAGACACAAAAACGCCCGGCATTACCCGGGCGTTCTGTATTGACTTGATTAACGAGCGCGGTAAGTGATCCGCCCTTTGCTCAAGTCATAGGGCGTCAGCTCGACGCGCACTTTGTCGCCGGTAAGAATACGAATGTAGTTCTTGCGCATCTTGCCGGAAATATGCGCGGTTACGACGTGCCCATTTTCCAACTCCACACGAAACATGGTGTTGGGCAGGGTGTCGACGACAGTGCCTTCCATTTCGAAGCTGTCTTCTTTCGACATGCAGTAAAGCCCTCGGTATCCAATGAATGGCCCGGTGCAACTGCGCCAGGCAAAAGCGGCGTGCATTGTGCCCGAAAAATGGTGTTTACGCCAAGGGGTTTAGGCCGCAGGTTCAGTTCAGGATGACCCAGCGCTGATTGATCAGCAATTCGATGGGTCGATATTGCGTCTTGTAATTCATCTTTTTGCAGTTCTTGATCCAGTAACCCAGGTACACGGCCTCAAGTCCCAGGCGCTGGCTCTCGGCGATTTGCCAGAGTATTGCGTAACGGCCGAGGCTGCGGCGTTCTTCGTTCGGTTCGTAGAAGGTGTACACCGCCGACAGGCCGTTGGGCAGCAGATCGGTGACCGCCACCGCGAGCAACCGTCCGTCGAGTCGAAACTCGTAGAAGCGCGAGAAGGGCAGGTCACGCACGAGGAACGTCGAGAACTGATCACGGCTTGGCGGGTACATGTCGCCGTCGGCATGGCGCTGTTCGATGTAGCGCTGGTAGAGGTCGAAATATTCTTCGCTGAAGTGCGGTTTGACCGGTTGCACCTGCAAATCCGCGTTGCGTTTGTAGATACGCTTCTGCTGGCGATTGGCGATGAACTGGGCGGAAGGAATGCGCGCAGGCACGCACGCATTGCAATTCTGGCAATGCGGCCGGTACAGATGATCGCCGCTGCGACGAAAGCCCATTTCCGACAGGTCTGCGTAGACATGCACATCCATGGGCTGACTCGGGTCGAGAAACAGCGTCGTGGCCTGCTCCTCGGGCAGATAACTGCAAGAGTGGGGCTGAGTGGCATAAAACTTCAAACGCGCCAACTCGGTCATGAATCAACCCTCGGGATAAGCTGGTGGATTAAGTGTAAGCCACCTGCGCAAAAGTCGCTCAGCAAACCCAGGTCGCCGAATTCGGTTGGTCGAGATGGCGCTGCAGATAGTCGGCGAATTCGCCCCGCGGAATGGATCGCGCACCAAGGCTGTGCAGGTGATCGGTCGGCATCTGGCAATCGATCAGCACGAACCCGGCGGCTTTCAAATGCTTCACCAGCGTGGCAAAGCCGTATTTGGACGCGTTGTCGGCACGGCTGAACATCGACTCGCCAAAAAACAGTTGGCCCATCGCCAGGCCGTACAGGCCGCCGACCAGCTGTCCCTCGTCCCAGACCTCAACCGAATGAGCGAAACCGCGCCGATGCAATTCTACGTAAGCATCCTGCATGGCCTCGGTGATCCAGGTGCCGTCGGCGTAATCACGCGGTGCAGCGCAGGCGCGGATGACGGCGTCGAAATCCTGATCGAAGGTCACTTGATAGCGTTGCTTGCGCAGCAGCTTGCCGAGACTGCGCGAGACGTGCAGTTCGTCGGGAAACAGCACGGTGCGAGGGTCTGGCGACCACCAGAGAATCGGCTGGCCCTCGGAGAACCAGGGAAAGCAGCCGTGGCGATAGGCCTGGATCAGGCGGTCGGCGGAAAGATCGCCGCCGGCGGCGAGCAATCCGTTCGGCTCGCGCATGGCTTTTTCCAGTGGCGGAAAGGTCAGGGAGTTACGTTGTAACCAAGTCAGCATGGCATCCAGGCTTGCAGAAGGGGAGGGCAGTCAGGGGCGTGCAGGCCCCGCGAAAGAGTTTGCCGCGAAACGGGGCCGCTGTCCTGCACAGATGTCTGCTGCAGTGAGCATTGAGCTGCAACTTGATGTGTCGCCCGTGGTCGTAAGCGTCGCCGTGTCGATGCTGTCGAGCATTCCTGTGAGCCTGATCCGGCCAGGTTCGCTACGTTCATCAAATACAGCTCATAAGCCTTTGTCACAAAAGACAATGCATGCTCCAATTGCAACGCAGTGCATGTACGTTTGGCTATGCTCAAGGCTGGGGTCTCAAACATGGCATCGGACGCACAAACCCGTACAATGCCGGGTTGTGACGGGCTTTTCGCTGCGCACAGTGTTTATGGCTGTGTTTATAAAACCAGTGGCACAGTGTTAAAAGTAGTCCCAGTTGAGCTTTTCACCTTTTTTACCTGCCTGGATTGGGCAGTTTTTTATCGTCATTCAATAGATGGACGCGCCTCGGGCGCAGGAAAAGAAGCGTTTTGAAGAAGACCACCGAAGCACCCAAAACAGTCGTTCCGCTCTGGCGCCAGCAACTGCACTACCGGCTCAAGGAAGGTGCATTGATCGCCATCGGCGCCTTGTGCCTGTTCCTGATGATGGCTTTGCTGACTTACGGCAAGGACGACCCGGGCTGGAGCCATAACAGCAAGATCGACGATGTGCAGAACTTCGGCGGCCCGGCCGGCTCGTACAGCGCCGATATCCTGTTCATGGTGCTCGGCTACTTCGCCTATATTTTTCCGTTGCTGCTGGCGGTCAAGGCGTACCAGATCTTCCGTCAACGCCACGAACCATGGCAGTGGAGCGGCTGGCTGTTTTCCTGGCGCCTGATCGGTCTGGTGTTCCTCGTGCTCTCCGGTGCTGCGCTGGCGCACATTCATTTCCATGCCGCGACCGGTCTGCCGGCCGGCGCTGGCGGTGCCCTGGGCGAAAGCCTTGGCGATCTGGCGAAGAATGCGCTGAACATTCAAGGCAGCACGCTGCTGTTCATCGCGCTGTTCCTGTTCGGCCTGACCGTATTCACCGACCTGTCGTGGTTCAAGGTGATGGACGTCACCGGCAAGATCACCCTCGATCTGTTCGAACTGTTCCAAGGCGCGCTCAACCGCTGGTGGTCGGCGCGCACCGAGCGCAAGCAACTGGTCGCGCAACTGCGTGAGGTTGATGACCGCGTCCATGATGTGGTCGCACCGACTGTCACCGACAAGCGTGAACAGGCCAAGGTCAAGGAACGCCTGATCGAGCGTGAGCAAGCGCTGAGCAAGCACATGTCCGACCGCGAGAAGCAGGTGCCACCGGTGATCGCGCCGGCACCGGTCAAGGCCCCAGAGCCGAGCAAGCGCGTACAGAAAGAGAAGCAGGCGCCGTTGTTCGTCGACAGCGCGGTCGAAGGCACCTTGCCGCCGATCTCCATTCTTGATCCTGCGGAAAAGAAACAGCTCAACTATTCGCCTGAATCCTTGGCAGCGGTCGGCCACTTGCTGGAAATCAAGCTCAAGGAATTCGGCGTCGAAGTCACCGTTGACTCTATCCACCCGGGCCCGGTGATTACCCGTTACGAAATCCAGCCTGCCGCCGGGGTAAAAGTCAGCCGTATCGCCAACCTGGCGAAAG
This sequence comes from Pseudomonas sp. R62, assembly GCF_000257605.1. NCBI lineage: Bacteria > Pseudomonadati > Pseudomonadota > Gammaproteobacteria > Pseudomonadales > Pseudomonadaceae > Pseudomonas > Pseudomonas sp. R62. The sequence goes on along the minus strand of NZ_JH635999.1, from coordinate 2,114,539 downwards.
ACCTGGCGCGTTCGCTGGCGGTGACCAGTGTGCGGGTGGTCGAGGTGATTCCGGGCAAAACCACCGTCGGTATCGAGATTCCCAACGAAGACCGCCAGATCGTGCGTTTCTCCGAGGTGCTGTCGACCCCCGAGTACGACAACTTCAAATCGCCGGTCACCCTGGCGCTCGGTCATGACATCGGCGGCAAGCCGGTCATCACCGACCTGGCGAAGATGCCGCACTTGCTGGTGGCCGGTACCACCGGTTCCGGTAAGTCGGTGGGCGTGAACGCGATGATCCTGTCGATCCTGTTCAAGTCCGGCCCGGACGACGCCAAGCTGATCATGATCGACCCGAAAATGCTTGAGCTGTCGATCTACGAAGGCATTCCGCACCTGCTCTGCCCGGTTGTGACCGACATGAAGGACGCCGCCAACGCCTTGCGCTGGAGCGTTGCCGAGATGGAGCGTCGCTACAAGCTGATGGCGAAAATGGGCGTGCGTAACCTCTCCGGCTTCAACGCCAAGGTCAAGGAAGCCCAGGATGCCGGCGAGCCGTTGAGCGATCCGCTGTACAAGCGCGAAAGCATTCATGACGAAGCGCCGCTGCTGCAGAAACTGCCGACCATCGTCGTAGTGGTGGACGAATTCGCCGACATGATGATGATCGTCGGCAAGAAGGTTGAAGAACTGATCGCCCGTATTGCGCAAAAGGCGCGTGCGGCAGGGATTCACTTGATTCTCGCGACCCAGCGCCCGTCGGTGGACGTGATCACCGGTCTGATCAAGGCCAACATCCCGACCCGTATGGCGTTCCAGGTATCGAGCAAGATCGACTCGCGAACCATCATCGACCAGGGTGGCGCCGAGCAACTGCTCGGTCACGGTGACATGCTCTACATGCCGCCGGGCACCAGTCTGCCGATCCGCGTCCACGGCGCATTCGTCTCCGACGATGAGGTTCACCGCGTGGTCGAAGCGTGGAAGCTGCGCGGCGCGCCGGAATACAACGACGACATTCTCAACGGTGTCGAAGAGGCAGGCAGCGGCTTTGAAGGCAGCAGTGGCGGTGGCGACGGGGATGATCCGGAAGCCGACGCGCTGTATGACGAAGCGGTGCAGTTCGTCCTCGAAAGCCGTCGCGCGTCGATTTCCGCTGTGCAGCGCAAGCTGAAGATCGGCTACAACCGCGCCGCGCGGATGATCGAGGCGATGGAGATGGCCGGCGTTGTTACCTCAATGAACACCAACGGTTCGCGTGAAGTCCTGGCCCCGGGCCCGGTACGCGACTGAAACGCAACGACTCGGGTGGCGCAATGACGCGCCACCCGCTTTCCCACGAGTATTCAAGAGGACTCTCATGCGCCTTATCCGCATGCTGTTGCCAGTACTGGCGCTGACCACACTCACGGCCCACGCCGATGAAAAGGACGTGGCGCGTCTGACCCAATTGCTCGAAACATCGAAAACCCTGTCGGCGAACTTTTCGCAGTTGACCCTCGACGGCACCGGCACCCAGTTGCAGGAAACCACCGGCAACATGACCCTGCAGCGTCCGGGCCTGTTCTACTGGCACACCAACGCGCCGGCCGAGCAGACCATGGTCTCCGACGGCAAGAAAGTCACCCTGTGGGACCCGGATCTGGAGCAGGCAACCATCAAGAAGCTCGACGAGCGGCTGACCCAGACGCCAGCGCTGTTGCTGTCCGGTGATGTCTCGAAGATCAGCCAGAGCTTCGATATCAGCGCGAAAGAGGCGGGCGGCGTGATCGACTTCACTCTCAAGCCGAAAACCAAGGACACCCTGTTCGACAACCTGCGCCTGTCGTTCCGCAACGGCCTGCTCAATGACATGCAACTGATTGACAGCGTCGGCCAGCGCACCAATATCCTGTTTACCGGGGTCAAGGCCAACGAAGCGGTGCCAGCGTCCAAATTCAAATTCGACATTCCCAAGGGTGCCGACGTTATCCAGGAATAAACACCGGCCCTTTGTGCCAGGGCCTTTGTGGTGATGGCCTGCTATTGAGGAGCTATTGTGGCGATGGGATTTATCCCCGTCCGGCTGCGCAGCAGTCGTCGCTTTTGGGGCCGCTTCGCAGCCCAATGGGGATAAATCCCCTCACCACAGGTTCTTCAGCAGATTTCAGAAAATCAGAGGTTTCAACGCTACGTGATGGATCTGTTTCGCAGTGCACCGATTGCTCAACCCTTGGCCGCGCGTCTGCGTGCAGCCAATCTGGATGAGTACGTCGGTCAGGAACACGTGCTCGCTCGCGGCAAGCCTCTGCGTGAGGCGCTGGAGCAGGGCGCGCTGCATTCGATGATCTTCTGGGGGCCGCCGGGCGTGGGCAAGACCACCCTGGCGCGCTTGCTCGCAGAAGTCTCCGATGCGCACTTCGAAACGGTTTCGGCGGTGCTCGCCGGGGTCAAGGAAATCCGCCAGGCCGTTGAAATCGCCAAGCAGCAGGCCGGCCAGTACGGCAAGCGCACGATCCTGTTTGTCGATGAAGTGCACCGCTTCAACAAGTCGCAGCAAGACGCGTTTCTGCCCTACGTTGAAGACGGCACGCTGATCTTCAT
>NZ_JH635999.1:2109206-2111178 GCF_000257605.1 Pseudomonas sp. R62 | reverse complement strand
GCCCTACGTTGAAGACGGCACGCTGATCTTCATCGGCGCCACCACCGAAAACCCTTCGTTCGAACTGAACAACGCTTTGTTGTCGCGTGCCCGCGTCTACGTGCTGAAAAGCCTCGACGAAGCGGCGCTGCGCAAACTGGTGCATCGGGCTTTGACCGAAGAGCGCGGGCTGGGCAAGCGCAACCTGACCCTGAGCGATGAAGGCTTCCAGATGCTGCTGTCCGCCGCCGATGGCGATGGCCGGCGTCTGCTCAATCTGCTGGAAAATGCCTCCGATCTGGCCGAAGACAACAGCGAAATCGGCATCGAGCTGCTGCAAAGCCTGCTCGGCGACACCCGTCGACGTTTCGACAAGGGCGGCGAAGCGTTCTACGACCAGATCTCGGCGCTGCACAAATCCGTGCGCGGCTCCAACCCTGACGGTGCGTTGTACTGGTTTGCGCGGATGATCGACGGCGGCTGCGATCCGCTTTATCTGGCCCGCCGCGTGGTGCGCATGGCCAGCGAAGACATCGGCAATGCCGATCCGCGTGCGCTGAGCCTGTGCCTGGCGGCGTGGGAAGTGCAGGAGCGTCTCGGCAGCCCCGAGGGCGAATTGGCAGTCGCCCAGGCCATTACTTATCTGGCCTGCGCACCGAAAAGCAATGCGGTGTACATGGGCTTCAAAACCGCGCTGCGCGCAGCGGCTGAGAACGGCTCGCTGGAAGTCCCGCTGCATTTGCGCAATGCACCGACCAAGCTGATGAAGCAATTGGGTTATGGCGACGAATACCGCTACGCCCACGACGAGCCGGACGCCTATGCCGCCGGTGAAGACTATTTTCCGGAAGAACTCGATCCGATTCCGTTCTATCAGCCAGTGCCCCGTGGCCTGGAGTTGAAGATCGGCGAGAAGCTCAATCACCTCGCTCAGCTCGATCGTCTGAGCCCTCGGCAGCGGAGAAAATAGTGGTTCCATTGATCCTCGCAGTGTCGGTCGGCGGAGTTGCCGGCACCCTGTTGCGCTTCGCCACCGGTAATTGGGTCAGCGCCAATTGGCCGCGGCACTTCTATACCGCGACGCTGGCCGTTAATATCGTGGGCTGCCTGCTGATTGGCGTGTTGTACGGCCTGTTTCTGATACGCCCGGAGGTGCCGATCGAGGTGCGCGCCGGGTTGATGGTCGGCTTCCTCGGGGGGCTGACGACTTTTTCATCCTTTTCACTGGATACGGTGCGCCTGCTGGAAAGCGGGCAAGTGTTGCTGGCCCTGGGCTACGCCGCACTCAGCGTATTCGGCGGGCTGCTCGCGACGTGGGCCGGCCTGTCCCTGACCAAACTTTGATAACGAGAAACCGACATGCTCGATTCCAAACTGTTACGTAGCAACCTTCAGGACGTAGCGGACCGCCTGGCTTCCCGTGGCTTTGCCCTGGACACCGCGCGCATCGAAGCGCTGGAAGAACAGCGCAAGACCGTCCAGACCCGCACCGAAGCACTGCAGGCTGAACGTAACGCGCGTTCCAAATCCATCGGGCAGGCCAAGCAGCGTGGCGAAGACATCGCGCCGCTGATGGCGGACGTCGAGCGCATGGCGGGCGAGCTGAGCGCTGGCAAGGTCGAGCTGGATGCGATCCAGACCGAACTCGATTCGATCCTGCTCGGTATCCCGAACCTGCCGCACGAGTCGGTTCCGGTCGGCAAGGACGAAGACGACAACGTCGAAGTGCGCCGCTGGGGCACGCCGACTCAGTTCGATTTCGAAGTCAAAGACCACGTTGCCCTCGGCGAAAAGTTCGGCTGGCTGGACTTTGAAACCGCCGCCAAGCTGTCCGGCGCGCGCTTTGCGCTGTTGCGTGGCCCGATCGCGCGGCTGCATCGCGCACTGGCGCAGTTCATGATCAACCTGCATGTCACCGAACATGGCTACGAAGAGGCTTACACGCCTTATCTGGTTCAGGCTCCGGCGCTGCAAGGCACCGGCCAGTTGCCAA
>NZ_JH635999.1:2099825-2104160 GCF_000257605.1 Pseudomonas sp. R62 | reverse complement strand
AAAGACGTCGCCCGGTGCGTGCAATTCGCCTGGCAGGACGAAGCCGTGTTCGGCGTCGACGCGGCGGCCTATCTGGAGCCGCGCGAGTCCGGCGGCACTACGGTTTATACGCGTTCGGCAGAGTCTTTTGTCGATGTGATCACCGAAGCCTCGGGTACGACTTTGAATTACTACGCGCAGAAGAGTGATTTTGTCGCGATGCGGCGGATGGCGGCGATGGCGACCTGCCTGTGATTATGGGGTGAAGCGGTTGACGCTTTCGCGAGCAGGCTCGCTCCCACAAGTTGTAATGCATTGCACTGTGGGAGCGAGCCTGCTCGCGAATACGGCATGACTCAATCGATCAGGCGCTTCTGAAAGTAGTGCCGCTTGTGCCCCGGTGGGTAGTCAACGATTTCCCCAAACTGGCAGAACCCCAGCTTCTTGTAGAACTCCGGCGCCTGAAAATCGAAGGTGTCGAGCCAGAGGCCGTAGCAATTTTTTTCCCTGGCCAAGGCTTCCGCCTGAGCCATCAATTTCGAGCCGATCCCCTGTCCGCGACCTTGTTCCGGCACTGACAGCAGTTCGATGAACATCCAGCGAAAAATCATTCGCCCGTACAAACCGCCCAGTATTTCGCCATTTTGGTCTTTGACCATCAAGGCGAACGGCTCGGATTTCGAACCGCCGGTTTGAGCATCGTTGTACTCGATCAGCGGCTGCAGAATGGCCTGACGCTGTTCCTCGGTAGGATTCTGCGTCAACTCGATACGCAAATTCATGCATGACTTCCTTGTGTAATTGAACGCCCAGCCTAACGCGTCCGGGCAAACGTCTCCAAGCCCTTCGATCGAACAAGCGGAACCGTCAAACCAGCGTTGCGGTCTAGGCTTTTATCGCGTCTTTCCCTGAGCGCGATTGATGAGGAAATCCCGTGAATATTTTTGAAGCCCTGCGCGAAAGCCACGAGCGCCAGCGCACTTACGCCAAGGCTTTGATCGCGACCAGCGGCGACAGCCCTGAGCGAGTCGAGGCCTACAAGCAGCTCAAAGCAGAACTGCAAGCGCATGAAACCGCTGAAGAGCGGCATTTCTACATTCCGTTAATGGAAATCGATGAAGGCGTGGACCTGAGCCGCCACGCCATCGCCGAACACCACGAAATGGACGAGATGATGGAAGAACTCGACGAGACCGAAATGTCCAGTCCGGCCTGGCTGGCCACGGCCAAAAAGCTTTCCGACAAGGTTCATCACCACCTCGAGGAAGAAGAGCACAAATTCTTCCAGATGGCCGGCAAGCTGCTCGACGATAAACAGAAAACCCAACTCGCCGGGCAGTACGAAAAGGAGTATCAGGCGCAACTGTCTGAATGACCAAAGGCGACTCGGCGTGTAGGTGTTCAGCTACACGTTGGGTGCGATGCGTCGTCAAGCACTGGTTATGCATCCAGTGTTTCCGGGCTTTTTACGTCTTGCACACTGGGACTGTGACAAAAGCGCCGATGGACAAAAAATTCACCTCCGTTAGCTTGAAGGCCTCTCCTCGGGAAGGAGAGTTCTCAAATCAACGGAGTGAGCAAGATGAATCAGGCAATCCCACAAACCCAACTCAAACACGGTCGTGTCATCTCGCCAGCGAGTCGCGGCGCGGTCGCCATAGACCTCGGCTTGCTAGGCGCCTGGCAAGTCAATGAAATGGAAGGTGGCAAGAACTTTCCGGCCATGGACGCCGGACCTTTCCCGCAACCTTTCGAGACCGACTCGGACAGCGTCGCGCCGCCGGCCGATGGCTACATTCTCAGCGGCGGCAAGACCGATGCCCGCGATTGCGTCAATTACACCGACGACGAGATGAGCAAGAAGCTCGGCCGTTCATTCAACTGGCCGCTGCTGAATGTCGATCCGGGGCAGATTCTCGAGGTCAGCTGGGCGTACACCGCGCCGCACACCACCCGTGGTTATCGCTGGCTGATCACCAAAGACGGCTGGGATCCACAGCAACGCATCAGCCGTGCGCAGCTCGAAACCCAGCCGTTCTTCGAAGACTTCTACCCGCAAGTGCCGTATTACAGCCATGCCGGCGAATTGAAGGCCAAGGTCGATCATCAAGTGAAGCTGCCTGCGAACAAGCAGGGTCATCACGTCATTGTGCTGATGTGGATCGTCGCCAATACCGGCAACGCCTTCTACCAGGCCTTCGACGTCGACTTTCAGTAACCGCGCAGGCTGAACGAGCCCGGTAGCGCTACCGGGCTTTTTTTGTCGGCGCAATTGATCGACCATGGCAGTCCCCCCATGAAGACAGGATCAGACGCGATGTCCAACACAGCCGAACGGGTCAACATCGTCGACACTCAGGTGTTGTCCTACGACTGGTATCTGCTGAAGAAAATCACTTTCGACTACCACCGCAACAACGGCGAATGGCAGCGCCAGACCCGCGAGGTATACGACCGGGGCAACGGCGCGGCGATTCTGCTGTTCAACCGCGAAAAGCGCACGGTGGTGCTGACCCGCCAGTTTCGTTTGCCGGTGTTCGTCAACGGCCACGATGGATTGTTGATCGAGGTGGCCGCCGGGTTGCTGGAAGGTGCCGCGCCCGAGCAGCGCATTCGTGACGAAGCCGAGGAGGAAACCGGTTATCGCGTGCACGACGTGAAAAAAGTATTCGAGGCGTACATGAGTCCCGGTTCGGTGACGGAGAAACTGCACTTCTTTATCGCAGAATACGACGCGGCGTCCAAAGTCAGCGACGGTGGTGGCCTTGAAGAGGAAACCGAAGAGCTGGAAGTGCTCGAGTGGGGCTTCGATGAGGCATTGGCAGCATTTAAACGCGGCGAGATCTGCGACGCCAAGACCATCATGCTGTTGCAGTACGCAGCGATGAATAACCTCTTCGCTTGATTCGGGCAGGAGCTGCCAAAGACTGCGATGGCTCAGCATACTGGCTGAACGGGGAGGCGCAATACCCAAAGCCGGCCATACTGCTTGTTGCTCCTGAAGCGTTGCCCTGCGTTTTGCGCAGTCCCCAAAAACAAAAAGAGATCGACTCATGAAGTACGAACCTTTGGCCAGATCGCTCATTGCGACCTCTCTGGCGCTCAGCTGTCTCATGGCTCACGCGGCATCAGTGGCTCCGGTGGCGGCGGAAAACGGCATGGTGGTCACCGCGCAACATCTGGCGACCCATGTCGGCGTCGACGTTTTGAAAAACGGCGGCAATGCCGTGGATGCGGCAGTGGCCGTGGGCTATGCGCTGGCGGTGGTCTATCCGGCTGCGGGCAACCTTGGCGGCGGCGGGTTCATGACTATTCAACTGGCGGACGGGCGCAAGACCTTTCTCGATTTCCGCGAAAAAGCGCCGCTGGCAGCGACCGCCAACATGTATCTGGACAAGGACGGTAACGTCATTCCGGAACTGAGCACGCGCGGGCACCTGGCGGTCGGCGTACCGGGTACGGTGTCCGGCATGGAGCTGGCGCTGAGCAAATACGGCACCAAACAGCGCAAGGAGATGATTGCCCCGGCGATCAAACTGGCCGAAGACGGTTTCGAATTGCAGCAGGGCGATGTCGAGCTGCTCGAATACGCGACGGATGTGTTCAAGAAGGACATGCGCGATTCCGGCTCGATCTTCCTCAGCAACGGCGAGCCGATGCAGGTCGGGCAGAAACTGGTGCAAAAGGATCTGGCGAAAACCCTGCGGACGATTTCCGACAAGGGCGCCGACGGCTTCTACAAAGGTTGGGTCGCCGATGCCATTGTCACTTCCAGCCAGGCCAACAAAGGCATCATCAGCCAGGCCGACCTGGACAAATACAAGACTCGCGAACTGGCCCCGGTGGAATGCGATTATCGCGGCTATCACGTGGTCTCGGCGCCACCGCCGAGCTCCGGCGGGGTGGTGATCTGCCAGATCATGAATATCCTCGAAGGCTATCCGATGAAGGACTTGGGCTTCCATTCCGCTCAGGGCATGCACTACCAGATCGAAGCGATGCGCCACGCGTACGTTGATCGCAACAGCTACCTCGGCGATCCGGATTTCGTGAAGAATCCGATCGAGCATCTGCTGGACAAGAATTACGCGACCAAACTGCGCAACGCCATCCAGCCGCAGAAGGCCGGCGTGTCGGCTGAGCTCAAGCCCGGTGTAGCGCCCCACGAAGGCAGCAACACCACGCACTATTCGATTGTCGACAAGTGGGGCAATGCCGTTTCGGTGACGTACACGCTCAACGACTGGTTCGGCGCGGGCGTCATGGCCAGCAAGACCGGGGTAATCCTCAACGACGAGATGGACGACTTCACCTCCAAGGTCGGCGTGCCGAACATGTACGGGCTGGTCCAGGGGG
>NZ_JH635999.1:2092200-2097844 GCF_000257605.1 Pseudomonas sp. R62 | reverse complement strand
GTACGCCGAGGACGCCTGCAAACTCGCCTTCACGCCCATCAATGGCGTACTGAACGTCACGCAAACCGGTGCGGACTCCGACTGCGGCGGAGGCATGGGCGTGTATTACGCCGGTCGGTATGTCGCCTCCGAACAACCGCTGAAGCTGGATTACGATCTGCTCAGCCTGGGTCTGGCTCGCACACCCGCAGAAGATCAGGCACTGCGTTCGCTGCTCAAGACCGACTACCAAAAACTGGTAGAGACCTCCGGTTCCTTGCAGGTCGGCGAAGACTCAAAAGATGTGCCCGATGCTCAGGTTGTAGAAATGTGGATGCGCGGTCTCGGCGGCATCGGCATCCTGATGAGCGCGGCCGACGCGCAGGTCTGGCTGATCTTCAAAAGCTACGATGACCAGAGCCATGAACATCTGCGGTACTACACCAACGTGGCGAAGTGGAAGAAGCGGCTGCCCGATGTGCTGCAGGGCTGGTATGACCGCATGCACGAAAGTCAGTCGTCTCTTGTTCTGGAAATGATGCCCTGAGCCACAACTCCATCCGCCTCACGCAATAACCGCTCGATCTGCGCCAACTCCCACGTGCTGAGCAGACTCACCGGGTCGGTACCATAACGCTGCCAAGTGTCCAGCGTCGCTTCATCCCCGGCGCAGTTGCGCGCGTATTCACAGTGATGCAAGTGTCCCTCGGCGAAGTCCAACCGCAGATGCCAGCCCTCGATATCAACGGCAATCAGCCCGGTCTCGGACATTACCTGGCAGACTTCGAACCCAAGCACGCCCAGCGCAGCTTCGCGCAGACGCTGACACACATCCCGGGCGGACAAAAACGCTGACATGCTGCGACTCGATTCGATGGACAAGCCTGCAAGGATAAGGCCCGCGCCACCCCATGTCAGCGTTTCACTGGCCCGAGGCCGAACAATTTCGTAACATTCGCCTCCCTCTTTTTTCGCGAAAACAGCAGCCGTGCCCAGCGGCCGCTCAGTCAGGTAAGCCATGAAACCGATTCGTCTGCGCGCCGATGTCCTCGCCGGACTCACCACCTCGTTCGCCCTGTTGCCCGAATGCATTGCTTTCGCGCTGGTCGCGCATCTCAATCCGCTGATGGGCCTGTACGGCGCGTTCATCATTTGCACGCTGACGGCGTTGTTTGGCGGTCGACCGGGCATGGTTTCCGGTGCGGCGGGTTCGATGGCGGTGGTGATCGTCGCGCTGGTGGTGCAACACGGCGTGCAATATCTGCTGGCGACGGTGCTGCTCGGCGGTCTGATCATGATGGCGTTCGGGCTGTTGCGCTTGGGCAAACTGGTGCGCATGGTGCCGCATCCGGTGATGCTCGGCTTCGTCAACGGCCTGGCGATCATCATTGCGCTGGCGCAACTGGAGCACTTCAAAAGCGGCGAGCACTGGCTCAGCGGCACGCCGCTGTATCTGATGACCGGGCTGGTGCTATTGACCATGGCCATCGTTTACATCCTGCCGCGCCTGACCAAAGCGGTACCGCCGGCCCTGGTGGCGATCCTTGGTGTCGGCCTGCTGGTCTACCTGTTCGGGCTGCCGACCCGCACCCTCGGTGACATGGCGCACATTGCCGGCGGTCTGCCGACCTTCGCTTTGCCGGACATCCCATGGAATTTCGAAACCCTGCGCATCATCGCCCCGTACGCGATCCTGATGGCGATGGTCGGCCTGCTGGAAACCCTGCTGACGCTGAACCTGACCGACGAGATCACCGAAACCCGTGGCTATCCGGATCGCGAGTGCGTAGCGCTCGGCGCGGCGAACATGGTGTCCGGGGCGTTCGGTGGCATGGGCGGTTGCGCGATGATCGGGCAGACCGTGATCAATCTCAGCTCCGGCGGGCGCGGACGCTTGTCCGGCGTGGTTGCCGGTGTGCTGATTCTGTTGTTCATTCTGTTTCTGTCACCGCTGATCGAACGTATTCCGCTCGCCGCGCTGGTGGGGGTGATGTTCGTGGTGTCGCAGCAGACCTTCGCCTGGGCGTCGTTGCGGGTGATCAACAAGGTGCCGCTGCACGATGTGCTGGTGATCATCGCGGTGACCACCATCACCGTGTTCACCGATCTGGCCACGGCCGTGCTGTGCGGGATCATCATCGCTGCGCTCAACTTCGCCTGGCAGCAGGCCCGCGAACTGTATGCCGATGAACATCTGGAGGCCGACGGCAGCAAGCTCTATCGCCTGCACGGCACGCTGTTCTTTGCCTCGACCACGCCGTTTCTCAACCTGTTCGATCCGGCCAACGATCCGGCGAAAGTCACTCTCGACTGCCGACACCTGAGCTTTGTCGATTACTCGGCGATCGCCGCATTGAAAACCCTGCGTGAACGCTACGCCAAGGCGGGCAAGCATCTACAGGTGTTTCATCTGTCGGAACGCTGCAAGAAATTACTCAAGCGCGCCGGCGTCGATCACGACTGACGCCGCTGGTTTTGCGTCCTTGAGCCAGGTCTTGCCGAGAATCCGCGAGACCTGTTCGGCGGAGTAGGGCTTGGCGAGAAATTCAAAACCTTCGTACCCGCTGCGGGCCAGTTCTTCGCTGTAGCCGGAGGTGAGAATCACCGGCAGATCGGGGCGGCGCTGGCGCAGTTCCTTGGCCAACGCGACACCGGTGATGCCCGGCATGACTACGTCGGAAAACACCGCATCGAACGCGCTGGCATCGCTACCGGCCAACTGCAGGGCTTCTTCGGCGTTGGTCGCCCACGCCGTTTCATAGCCCAGATCCTGGAGGATCTGATTGGCGAAACGGCCGACATCGAGATTGTCTTCTACCACCAGCACCCGGCGTTTTTCGCAGGCCGGCTGCACCTCGCCATCGTCCTCTGCCTCGTCCATTTCTGCCTCGATCGCCGGCACTTGCGGCAAATACAAGGTGAACTCGGTGCCTTGACCAAGGACGCTGGAAACATCGACGTTGCCGCCCGATTGCTTGGCGAAGCCGAACACCTGCGACAGCCCCAGCCCCGTGCCTTTGCCGACAGCCTTGGTGGTAAAGAACGGCTCGAAGATGTGTTCGAGGGTGTGTGCGTCGATGCCGGCACCGGTGTCGGCCAGGGCAATCGACACGAAATGGCTGCTGGACCCAGCGTGGCCGCGAATCGGCGGCAGCGCTTTATGGCACTCCAGGCGCAATTTCAGCTCACCCTGACCATTCATGGCGTCGCGAGCGTTCAGGGCGATGTTGATCAATGCTGTTTCGAACTGACTGAGATCGACGCGGATGTAGCAGGGGTGATCCGGGCGCTCGACGCACACGTGAATCTGCGCGCCGGTGACCGATTCGAGCATCTCGCCGATGTTTGCCAAACGTTCGCCGGCGTCGACTACCTGCGGATTGAGCGGCTGACGGCGGGCGAAGGCGAGCAACTGGCTGGTCAGCTTGGAGGCCCGCTCGACGGTGTCGGACACCGCGCGCATGTAGCGCTGGCGGCGTTCTTCCGGCAGGTTGGGCTGGCGCAGAAAATCCACCGACGAACGAATGATCGTCAGCAAATTGTTGAAGTCATGGGCGACGCCGCCGGTCAATTGGCCGATGGCTTCGAGCTTCTGCGACTGGCGCAGCGCCGACTCGGCCTGGGCCAGACGCAGGCTGCGCTCTTCGACCCGTTGCTCCAGCGTGGCATTGAGTTCGGCCAGTGCAAGCAGGCCCTCGCGTACATTTGCATCGGCGCGCACCCGTTCGATGTGCGCCCAGCAACGTTCGGTGACTTCGCTGAGCAGCGCCTGTTCGAAGCTCGACCAGACACGCGGCACTTTGTCGTGAATGGCCATTAACGCGGTAAGACGGCCTTGCTTGATCAGCGGCACGCAAATGGTGGCGGTGATGCCTATGCCCTGAAAGGTCGCTGATTCTTCCGGCGGCAATTCGCTGCGGTTGTCGTGGATCACCAAAGGTTGACCCGCGCGCAGAAGACGTACTGCTTTCTCGCCGAAATCGCGCAAACGGTAGTGGCCGACGATGCTCGGCGAACCCGGCGCTGCATAGTCGCCGCGAATGGTGAAACCATCTTCGTCGGCATCCATGTCGGCGTAGGCGCAATTGGACAGACGCAGTTGCTCGACCATCAGCCGCGTGCTTGCCGCCAGGATTGCTTGCGCATCCGTGGCATTGGTCACCGCTTCGCCGATGGCATCGAGGACCGCCAGGCGTCGGTTGAGATAAACGGTCTGGGTGGTCTCGGTGACGGTGTCGATCATGCCGACGACATTGCCGTGGGAATCACGAATCGGGCTATAGCAAAAAGTGAAGAACGCCTGCTCCGGGCCTTTGCCGCGTTCGATCTGCAGAGCAAAGTTTTCGATGTAGGTGGCCTGGCCGGCGTACGCGGCCTCAGCAATCGGGCTGATCTCGTGCCAGGCTTCCTTCCAGATGTCGCTGAAAGGGCGTCCCAACGCGTGCGGCTTGTCGCCGAGAATCGGTACGAAGGCGTCGTTATAGAGAGTGATGAGTTGCGGGCCCCAGACGATCGCCTGAGGGAAATGCGAGGCGAGACTGAGCGAGACAGTGGTCTTGAGTACATCGGGCCAGTTTTCCAACGGGCCGAGGGGCGAATTCGCCCAGTCGTGACGGCGGATCTGCCCGGCCATCTCGCCGTTGTCTTGCAACCAGTCTGTCATGGGGTTCGTGTCTTTCCGGGGCATTTGTCTGAGAACAAAGACCTGCGCGCAGGGTGTTTGGTTTCAGCGCACCAGACACTGTTTGCGCTGCGAATTATTCTGACCTACATCATGGCAGCAAAAAACAGCGCTGGCGAAAAGAGCATCTTTCCGCCAGCGGATTTTTCTTCAGTTCGTGAGCGACTGCTCAGGCCTCGACGGCCGGGAAGTCAATGTCGGTCAGCGCCGTGTTGTTCAGGTAGTTGGTCAATGTTTGCACGGCCACCAGGGCAATCACTTCGATGATCTTGCTGTCATCAATACCGGCAGCGCGAGCGGCGGCCAACTGTCCATCGCTCAAGTGGCCACGGGTTTCGGTCAGTTGGCGGGCGAGGGCGGCGTAGGCATTCAGTTCGCCGTGACGTGCCGCGATGATGTCCTGCGCCGACAGCCCGGCCTTGCCGGCAAACACGGTATGTGCGGACAGGCAATAGTCGCAACCGTTGACCTGCGAAGTGGCGAGGTATACGGCTTCTTTTTCCTGGGCGCTGAGCGAAGTCTTGCCGAGGATCGCCGAAGCTTGCAGGTAAGTGTCGAATGCAACCGGCGCTTGGGCGAGGGTGGTGAAGACGTTGGGCAGGAAGCCGATTTTTTTCTTCACGCCTTCCAGTGCAGGACGGGTGGCATCGGTGGCTGTGTCGAGGCTGATTGCAGGGATGCGGCTCATGGTGATTCTCCGAAATTCCGCAGCGAAGTGCAGCGGCGATGGAGAGATCTTAGGGGCTACCAATGGCGCCTTGGCGGCAAATCGTCGAGGATATGCGGCAGATCGTCCAGATATGCCTTCGGGAGTCAGCCATGGATCGCCTTTCCACATTACTCAGTCATTTCGGTGTGAACGCCGGCACCTTCCATAGCGGCGCGTTTTGCGGCGTGAGCGTTCACGAAGGCGAACCGGTCGGCCATGTGCATGTTCTGCAAGCCGGGGCGTTGCTGCTCAAACCGGGCAACGAGCGGGAAATT
>NZ_JH635999.1:2085981-2091551 GCF_000257605.1 Pseudomonas sp. R62 | reverse complement strand
TTTTCTTTCCCCGGCCTTTCACTCACCGGATGTTTGCCGACGAGGCCATGGCCAGCCAAGTGGTGTGCGCCTCGCTGACCTTCGACGGTGGCTCGGGCAATGCCTTGGCCGCCGCGTTACCGGACTATCTGGTGTTGAAACTCACCGATATCCCGGAATTGCGCAGCACCCTTGACTGGCTGTTCAACGAAGCTTTTGAAGGGCATTGCGGGCGCGTGGCGGTGATGGATCGTCTGTTTGAATTGCTGGTGATTCTGCTGCTGCGCCATCTCATCGGCAGTCGCGATCAGCAACCGGGCATGATGGCCGGGCTGGCGGATCCGCGCGTGTCTCGCGCCTTGAACCTGATCCACGAGCAGCCGCACAAGCCTTGGAGTGTCGCTGATCTCGCGGCGGCGGCGAACCAGTCCCGCGCCGGTTTTGCCGAGCAGTTTCGCCGCGTGGTCGGGCAGACGCCGGCCGATTACCTGTTGAGCTGGCGCGTCAGTCTTGCGCAGAAACGCCTGCGCGAAGGCCGCCCGATTGCATTGATTGCCGAGGAGGTTGGATACGAAAGTCCGTCGGCGCTGGCCCGGGCATTTCGGCGCAAGACCGGTCTCAGTCCACGGCAATGGAAAGCCGAACACTGAACATTACCTGGCGAATTTCTTCGCTCCGGTCACGCAAAGAATCACCCCCAGCGTGACGCCGAGCATGCCGACACTGACCTGCTCATGCAGCAACGTCGCCGCCAGTGCCAGACCAAAAAACGGCTGCAGCAACTGCAACTGCCCGACCGCTGCGATTCCGCCCTGGGCCAGACCGCGATACCAGAACACGAAGCCGATCAGCATGCTGAACAGCGACACGTAGCCCAGGCACATCCACGCAGGCAAGCTGATGTCGGCGAACGAAGCGGGCGCCAGCCACAGGCTCAGCATTGTCATCAGCGGTAACGACAACACCAACGCCCAGCAGATCACCTGCCAGCCGCCGAGGCTGCGTGACAGTTTCGCGCCTTCGGCGTAACCGAGGCCGCAGGCCAGGATCGCCGCGAGCATCAGCAGATCGCCGGTGGGCGAGGCGCTCAAGCCTTGGGACAGGGCAAAGCCCACCACCAATGCGCTGCCCAGCACCGAAAAGATCCAGAACACTGGACGTGGCCGCTCACCGCCACGCAAGACACCAAACATCGCCGTGGCCAGCGGCAGCAATCCTACAAACACGATCGAATGCGCTGACGTTACGTGCTGCAATGCCAACGCGGTCAGCAGCGGGAAACCCAACACCACGCCCAGCGCCACAATCAACAGCGACAGCCACTGATGATGCGCCGGTCGCCGCTGTTTGAACAACAGCAGAAGTCCGACGGCCAGTGCGCCGGCGATCGCTGCTCGCACCACGGTCAGAAACACCGGATCGAATTCCAGCACCGCCAAACGTGTGGCCGGCAGCGAACCGCTGAAAATCAGCACGCCGATAAAACCGTTGATCCAGCCGCTGGTTTTTTCCAGCGCCGGGTGGGCCGCAGTCGATGTTGTGTGCATGTCGGTCGCGCTCAAAAAGTGGCTTGTGTCGCCGTGATCCTAGGGCTGAGAATCATCACAATCAAAAAATTGTCATGGATACAGCCGACATGCCGCGTTCCCGTTACAAGACCCTGGTTGATCGCTATGCGGCAGACATTCGTGGCGGACGATTGGCGCCGGGCACGCGACTGCCAACGCATCGGCAGCTGGCGAGCCAGGAAGGTCTGGCGCTGGTTACCGCTTCACGGGTTTATGCGGAGCTTGAAGCGATGGGCCTGGTCAGTGGCGAAGCCGGGCGCGGCACGTTTGTCCGGGAAACGTCGCTGGCGCCGGGGCAGGGCATCGATCAGAAAGACGTGGCGGTTGGCATGATCGACCTGAATTTCAACTATCCCTCGTTGCCAGGTCAGGCTGAACTGTTGCGCACGGCGTTGCGGCAACTGGCGTTGTCCGGTGATCTGGAAGCGTTGTTGCGTTATCAACCCCACGCCGGGCGTGCCCACGAACGCGCCTCGGTGGCGCGACATTTGTCGACACGCGGCGTGACCGTTGAAGCCGACCAAGTGCTGATCGTCAATGGCGCTCAGCAAGGTTTGGCGGTGACGCTGATGGCCCTGCTCAAACCCGGCGATGTGATCGCCGCCGATGCGCTGACCTATTCGGGATTCAAGGTGCTGGCCGACGCGCTGCATCTGGAGGTGCTGGCGATCCCGATGACGGAACACGGCCCGGATTTGCCGGCACTGGACAGACTCTGTCGACAGCGTGCGGTGCGCGCCGTATACAGCATGCCGACGCTGCACAACCCGCTGGGCTGGGTTATGCCACTGGAACAGCGCGAACGATTGGTGGCGATTGCCCGGCGGCACGATCTGACAATCATTGAAGACGCTGCCTACGCGTTTCTGGTCGAAAACCCGCCATGTCCGTTGATTGAATTGGCACCGGAACGGACGTTTTACGTATCGGGCCTGTCGAAAAACATCGCCACCGGTTTGCGGGTCGGCTTCATTGCCGCGCCGCTTCCTCAAGTGTCCGCACTGGAGCGAATCATTCGCGCGACGACATGGAACACGCCTGGGGTGATGACTGCCATCGCGTGCGGCTGGCTCGACGATGGCACCGTCACCGTGCTTGAGGCGCAGAAACGTCGTGATGCTACGGCGCGACAGGCCTTGGCCGCCGAGGTGCTCAAAGGGCTGCGCTACATTGCTCATCCGGCCTCGTATTTTCTGTGGTTGCCGTTGCCCGAAGATGTGCGTGCCGATCAGATCGTGGTCGAGTTGATGCAGCAGCAGATTTCCGTCACCAGCGCCGAGCCGTTTTCGCTGTCGGCCCATACGCCCCATGCGATTCGTCTGGCGCTCGGCTCGGTGGACATGCAGGTGTTGCGTCAGGCGTTGATCACCGTCAGAACGGTTGTCGGCGCTTATCTGTAAACTGCGCCCACGCCATGCAAAGCGAGGTTTGGACTGTTCAATGAAATTCACCACGACACTGTTTCTCGCCTTGATCTTCAGCACCAGCGCACAGGCTGAGGGCGATCCTGAGGCCGGGGCGAAAATCTTTCCGCGTCTGTGCGGCGGTTGCCATCAGGTTGGCGAGTCGGCTCGTTCGGGGTTTGGTCCGCAGCTCAACGGCATCATTGGCCGGGCTGCGGGGACTTCGGCCAATTATGTTTATTCCGATGCGATGAAGAACTCGGGGATTACCTGGGATCGGGCGACGCTGAAGGCGTATCTGAAGGATCCGAAAGGGGTGGTGCCGGGGACGCGGATGATTTTCTGGGGGCTGAGTGATGAGGAGAAGCTGGAGAATCTGTTGGCTTATCTGCAGAGGTTCAGTGCTGAGCCCTAGTCGGGCGATGGTTTCCTGGCTGATTGAGTACATAGCCATTGCTGCGGTAACGGCTGCTTAGGGTTCCGCCCTTACGGCGGGTCACCTTTTTTTGCTTTTCTGTGGGAGCGAGCCTGCTCGCGAAAGCGGTTCTCCGGCCGACCCAAATTTCCGCTTTTACCCCATCCCTGTGGGAGCTGGCTTGCCAGCGATGGCGGCCTGCGGGCCGACCTGTTTCTGGTTGATATACGCCGGTGTCAGTGGGCATGAAACGCAACCTGATTGCGCCCCGCAGCCTTCGCCTGATACAGCTGCTGATCGGCACGTTTGATCAGCGTCGTATGGTTGTTGTCCGCCGGATCTGCCAGGCCGAGGCCAATACTCACGGTAACGTTGCCGACGCCGGGAAACTCCGCGTCGGCTACCGCTGCGCGAATCTTTTCGGCGACGACTTCCGGGGTGTCGGGTTGCGTGACTTCCGGCAGCAGTACGGCGAACTCTTCGCCGCCGTAGCGGGCGACGAAATCGGTGCTGCGTACGCTGTTCTGGATCAAGGTCGCCAGTTGTTGCAGGACCTCGTCACCGACCGCGTGGCCGTGGCTGTCATTGATGCGTTTGAAGTGGTCGGCATCGATCAGCAGCAGGGCAAACGGGCGTCCGGTGCGTCGGGACAGCAGCGAATATTCAGTGATTTTTTCGTCAAAACGGCGGCGGTTGTAAACGCCGGTCAGGCCGTCGTGAGTGGCCAGGCTCAGCAGCTCGGCGTTGGCCTCGGTGAGTGCGGCGGTGCGTTGCGCCACGGTGGCTTCCAGCGAGGCGTTGGCTTCTTGCAGTTCGCGCTCCTTGCCGAGCAGTGACTGCGTCATTGCGTCGATGGACTGGCCGAGCTGGGCGATTTCCAGCACCGGATGCTGGAGCTGAAACTGCGCGCCGGCCTGGTTGTTTTGCACTTGTTTGGCCGAGCGTGCCAGTTGTTCGATCGGCCGGCTCAGGTACAGCGCCAAGTAATAAGCCACCAGACCGAAAACGATGGCGGCGAAAACGCCGAGGATCAGCAATTCGTATTGCAGCATCCGCGCCGGTTGCAGCGCAGTCTCCAATGGCTGGCGAATGGCGATCGACCATGATAGCGCCGTGCCCGATGGCGTCGGCACGGTGACCATGCTGGTCAGGTAACCGTTGGCCGCTGTCCAGCCCGGCAATACCGAATCGCCGATCGCCAGTTGTTGGCCCATCAGCGCTTCGGGGTAGAGCACCTTGCCATCGTGGTCGACGATCAGCGCCTGAATATCCGGCGCCGAGTTCTTGTGGGAAAACGCCGCCGACTCGACGATGCGCGTCACCCAACTCCAGTGCGCATGTGCGCCCAGTACGCCAATCACCTGCCCTTCGGCATTGTGGATTGGCGCGGCGAAATCGATGAAGCGCAGCGGCTCGCCATTGGGCAGGCCCGGCAACAACTTGGCCAGCAACACTGCTTCGTGGGGATCGCCGGTGTATTGCCGGCGCAGGCCGATCTGGAACCACGGGCGTTTCTGCACCGATTGACCGACCAGCAGATCATTGACCGCTTGGCGCACGTTGCCCTCGGCGTCGGTGACGCCCATCCACGCATATTCGGCGCGCGCCTGGGTGCGCAACTGCATCGACTTGAGGATGGCTGGATTGTCCAGATCGCCACGCTCCAGATGCGGCGCGCGACTGAGCAGATAGACCTCCAGTTGCCGCTCGCGCAGTTGCTCACCCAACAACGTCGCCGCCGAGCGCGCCGTGTTCAGCAACGCGTTGCCGCTGGCCTGTTTCATTTGTTCGGTGGCGATATGACCGACATAAAAGCCGACGCTCAATAACGTCAGCAGGGACAAACCGCCGAACCACAGGGTGAGATGGCTACGCAGACTGGCTTTGAACATGGAGGCGGGTGTCTGTCTTTATTGAAGTGGCGCCATGGTATGCGACATCGCCGACGGCGGGCCAGCGAACGGGTTCAAGTAAATACAAAGAAGATTGATGCCAATGAGCCATCATTTTGGTTAGAATGCGCGCCGCCCGAGAGACGGATCCCGGGCGTTTCCCCATGGAGTTTTACTGTGAAATACCTCAGCAAAGTAGTCGCCGCCGCACTGTTCGGTGTGGTTCTGGCAGGTTGCACCGGCGCCCCGATGAAAACTGCCCATTACGACAGCAACCAATACACCGTGGTTGGCCACAGTGAAGCATCGGCCA
>NZ_JH635999.1:2079536-2085424 GCF_000257605.1 Pseudomonas sp. R62 | reverse complement strand
AACTGCCCATTACGACAGCAACCAATACACCGTGGTTGGCCACAGTGAAGCATCGGCCACCGGCCTGCTGCTGTTTGGCATCATCCCTATCCGCCAGAACAGCCGATTTGTGCGCGCGCAAAACGCGGCCATCCAAGCCAAGGGCGGCGATGCAATGATCAACACGCAGGTTCAGGAAAACTGGTTCTGGGCCTGGGTTCTGACCGGCTACACCACCACCATCTCCGGTGACGTGGTCAAGCTGAAAACCGCGCAATAAGCGACGGCTGAATGCAAAAAAGCCCGGCTGATCAGGCCGGGCTTTTTCATGGGTGTTGCGGTCATGCAGTAGATTCATGCAACGCGGCGCTCGATCAGACGATCAGAGCCACCTTCAGCGACGCGGCGTTCGAGCAGACGATCCGAACCACCTTCAGCAACGCGGCGTTCGATCAGACGATCCGAACCACCTTCAGCGACGCGGCGTTCGAGCAGACGATCCGAACCACCTTCAGCAACGCGGCGTTCGATCAGACGATCCGAACCACCTTCGGCAACACGGCGTTCGATCAGACGATCCGAACCACCTTCGGCAACGCGACGTTCGAGCAGACGATCCGAACCACCTTCGGCAACACGGCGTTCGAGCAGACGGTCCGAACCACCTTCAGCAACGCGGCGTTCGATCAGACGATCAGAGCCACCTTCAGCGACGCGGCGTTCGATCAGACGATCAGAGCCACCTTCAGCGACGCGGCGTTCGAGCAGACGATCAGAGCCACCTTCAGCAACGCGACGTTCGATCAGACGATCAGAACCACCTTCAGCCAGACGGCTTTCGATCAGCTTGTCCGAGCCGCCTTCAGCGACCAGGGTGTGAGCAGGCGTTACTGCAAAAGCGTTAACTGCGAAAACCGAGAAAGCGATGCCGAGAAGGGTTTGGCGTTTCATGATCGTGTGCTCCAGAAAGTTGTTTGTTTGTCTGGAGCCGATGTTACGCCGCGCAGTTTTTATGAGAACTTCATTGACGTGATGGTGAACATCGACGCCGATGATGTTTGCCAAGAGCGTTGATTCAGAGCGCTTTCGCCCGGATGCACAACTCGCCGCTGGCACGAATCAGCGCCAGGTCGTGCAGCGCATCGGCGCCCAGAGTGCCGCGGACATCGGCCAGCCATGCCGGGCAATTCGGATCCTGGCGATAGGGCGCGAAGGCGGCGTACTGCTGCAACAAGCGCTTTTGCAGTTCATCCAGGCGCGGGCGGATCTGTTTGCCCAGATCCGGACGCGGTGTGTCCGGTGCAGCACCTGCCGCTTGCCATTGCGCGAGCAGACCGTATTGCACCAGTTTGTTCGCTTCCATCTGTGCGGCGATAAGTTGCGCGACGTCGTCCGGATCGAGTTTGTATTCGGTGGCCAGAGTTCGGGCATTGGCGATGACCTGCGCCTCACGCGGGCTGTCCTGAATAGGCTTGCCGCTGTCCCATTTGGTCAACGCAACCAGATCACCGATGCTCAGGCGTTCATTCAAAGTGGCCAGTAGCGGTTTCAATGAAGCAGGCGCTGCTGCGGGTTCGGCTGCCTGCGCGTAGGCGGCCGACAGAGCGAGGAGGGAGCCAAGCAGAAAATTTGCAACGTTACGCATGAACCGAGCCTCAATAGTACGTGTCGACAGAGTCGCTGATTTACCACAGCCGCAACACTGACACAAAGCGATGCGCGGCATTTACACAAATGCAAAACAGACAATCAACACCGTCTGGAAATGTTGATTGCACGCTGCACGCAACTCACCGAAGCTATCGTCAATCAGGCCTGCCGCCGTCGAGATGGACCTCTATTCAATGCAAAGCGCCACCTTCGCCAAACCGCTCTGGCAAACCTATCTGCTGTTTCTCGCGCCGATGGTGCTGTCGAACTTCCTGCAATCGATGTCCGGGACGGTCAACAGCATCTACATCGGTCAGATGCTCGGCACCCAAGCGCTTGCGGCCGTATCCGGCATGTTTCCTGTCGTGTTCTTTTTCATCGCCCTGGTCATCGGCCTCGGTGCTGGCGCAGGCGTGTTGATCGGCCAGGCGTGGGGCGCGCGCGAAACGCACATGGTCAAGGCGATTGCCGGAGCGACGTTGCTGCTGGGTGTGTTGATCGGTCTGGTCGCGGCAGTGCTGGGCACGGTGTTTGCGCGACAGGCACTGACGGGGTTGGGCACGCCGGCGGATGTACTCGACGATGCGGTGGACTATGCCCGCATCATGTTGTGGATTCTGCCATCGCTACTGGTATTCGTGCTGTTCACCCAGTTGCTGCGTGGGGTCAGCGATACGCTGTCGCCACTGCTCGCGCTGATCGTCTCCACCGCCGTGGGGCTGGCGCTGACGCCGGCGTTGATTCGCGGCTGGCTGGGTTTGCCGCCATTGGGCATTCAGAGCGCGGCGTATGCCGGGCTGGCGGGGAATCTGTCGGCAATGGCGTGGCTGGCCTGGCGGCTGATCCGCAAGGGCCATCCGCTGGCGCCGGATCGAGAGTTCTTTGCCGCATTGCGACTGGATCGGGTGATTCTCGGCAAGGTCCTGCGCATCGGCCTGCCCACCGGGGTACAGATGATCGTCCTGTCGTTATCGGAGCTGGTGATCCTGGCACTGGTCAATCAGCACGGCTCGCAAGCGACAGCGGCGTATGGCGCAGTAACGCAGATCGTCAACTATGTGCAGTTTCCGGCGCTGTCGATTGCAATCACCGCATCGATCCTTGGTGCCCAGGCAATCGGCGCCGGGCATCTGCAACGCATGGGTCCGATCCTGCGCACCGGGCTGTTGATCAATGTGTGCCTGACCGGTGGCCTGATTGTGCTGGGTTATCTGTTATCGCACTGGTTGCTGGGCCTGTTCCTCACCGAGGACTCGACCCGGGCGATGGCCGAGCACCTGCTGCATATCATGCTCTGGAGCCTGTTGGTGTTCGGTTTCCAGGCCATCATCGGCGGGATCATGCGGGCCAGCGGCACGGTACTGGTGCCGGTGGTCATCTCGATTGTTTGTGTGGTCGGCGTGCAGTTGCCAGCGGCTTACTGGCTCGACGCGCAGTTCGGTTTGCAGGGTGTGTGGATGGCGTTTCCGGTTGCCTATCTGGGAATGCTGATTTTGCAGACCCTGTATTACAAATTGGTGTGGAAGCATCAGAAGATCGAGCGGTTGATATAGGCGCTGGCATAACAACGGGTTGTTTGCTTAAGTCAACCAAGGCCCTCGACGACGCACGCCGCCAGGAGAATGTCATGACGTTGCGATTGCTGCTGGTTGCCGCGTTTACATCGTGCGTCATGGTCGGTGCGCAGGCGGCTGAATATAACCGGGTCAACACCAGCGCCAGCCAGATCAGTTTCACCTACAACCAGATGGGCTCGCGAATGTACGGCACCTTCGGCAATTTCGAGGCGACGCTGGACTTCGATACCGACGACCTCGGCAAAGCCCAGACCACGCTGCATATCGATCTCGCCAGCATCGATGCCGGCAGTGAAGACGCCAATACCGAACTGGTGAAACCGGCGTGGTTCGACACCGGGAAATTCCCGCTCGCGGTGTTCAAGTCCAGCCGTTTTACTCAAGTGGACGAGCATCGTTACCAAGTCGCCGGTCAGCTCACGCTCAAGGGCATCACTCGCGAGGTCGAGGTGCCGGTGGAGTTGAAACCGGATAACGCCATCGGCATCTTCGACGGTGAGCTGGTGCTCAATCGAGAGGAGTTCGGCCTCGGCGCAGGGGAGTGGGCTGACAGCGTGGTGTCGAGGGACATCAACATCAAATTCAGGGTGGTGGCGCCACAACAGTGACGGTTCAATAGATCCGGCACGGTATGATGTCGCGGTTCGTCGACGGCTCTGATCATCGGCAACGTTTTTTATCGCCGGAGTTTGCCCATGCCACGCATCACCCACTACACCTCCCCATGCCCGGAAAACGTCAACAGCCAGATCCTGCAAATGGTCGTCGACTACCTGACCGACATCAGTGCGGTCGGCCTCGGCCCGAGCAATCTGCTGTACAACGTTTATCAGTACGCGGTGGGTTATGAGGTGCATCTCTACCTCGAGGCGTTGAACGGCCAGAAGGGCACCGAGGTGGAATTGCTGGTGGCCACTAACGATGAAGACCCGGAGCAAGTCATCGGATTTCTCATCTGTCTGCCGGTGCAGGGCGATTGGGAGGCGTGCAGCGTCGCGTACATGGCGGTGCGTGAAGGCCATCGGCGCCAAGGTGTGGCGCGGGCGATGCTCACGGACATGGTCGGGCGCTATCCGCATGCGGAACTGGCCTGCAGCATTGGCAAGGTGCCGTATTTCGAGGCACTGGGTTTTGAAGTGATCGGCCAGCGCGAAACCCAGGTGCTGATGAGCACGCGGCATTACCGCAGCAACGGCCTGCGCGGGTTCATCGACACCACGCCGATCTATCGCTCGCTGGAAGTGCAGCAGATTCACACCTATCTGCTGCAGAAGAACGGCAAGCGCGCAATGCTCGATGCGGAAAAACAACGCGACCGCCATCTGGACCAGACCAGCCGCCACGTAGAAGAATTCGTCCGTCAGCGCCTGACCCTGCACTGATCGTCGGCCAATCAAAAGCCCTTGCTGCGCATCCCGCGGCAAGGGCTTTTTTGTACCTGCTTCTCAACCGAGCTTGACGTTCATGGTGATACGCGCGGTGAAGACTTTTTTACCCTCGCAATCGTGAATGTCGACGTTGACTACCTTGTCGCCATCACTTTGCCAATCCACACCTTCAGCGCTGGCCACAGCGGTGACGTCGGTTTTCGCCTTGGCCAGATATTCCACGGTCATGCCTTTGGGAATCCAGCGCGCGCCGGCCGGGATCGACACGTCGGTCATCATTCCGCCGGCCAGTTCTGCCGCGTTGCACATGGCGATCGCGTGCACCGTGCCGAGGTGGTTGGTGATTTCCTTGCGAAACGGCACTTGCACGGTGGCGGCATTCGGGCGCAACTCGGAAATCAGCGGATTGATGCTGCTGAAGTACGGGGCGAACTGGCAGGCCATTTTGCTGAATGCATCCGGGCCGACGCTGTTGAACATGCTGAGAGATTGACTCATGGGAAGCCTCGCTGGGTAGTTTGCAGAATGATGTTCCGTTACAGAATAATGTTCTGTAACGGAACGGTATTCTGTTCACGGCAAATCTGTCAACCTAGGCGCGATTTGTTCACGGGCACGTGACGCCTTTTTCAACCTCCGCTTTTGGACCCGAGCAGCATGGACACCGCCGATCTACTGGAACGCAGCTACCCCGGCCGCCGCGCCGAACTCAAACGCGATATCTTTCGCAAGGCCCTGAGCCTGTTCAATGAACAGGGGATCGAGGCCACCACCATCGATATGATCCGTGCCGAGTGCGACACCAGCGTCGGCGCGATCTATCACCATTTCGGCAACAAGGAAGGGCTGGTCGCGGCGCTGTTTTTCACCGCGCTGGAGGATCAGGCGCGTTTGCGTGATGCGTATCTGGACGCGGCCAATACCACTGAAGAAGGCGTGCAGGCGCTGGTCTTCAGCTATGTCGACTGGGTCGAGCAACAGCCGCAGTGGGCGCGTTTCCAGTACCACGCGCGGTTCGCCGTGACCAAAGGCCCGTTCAAGGACGAGCTGGCCGAGCGCAACAAGACGCGCAACCTGCGTCTGCGCCAATGGCTGGCGCAATCGGGTCGCGCCGCCGAACTGCAGGATTTGCCTGCCGAGTTGCTGCCATCGCTGATCATTGGCCAAGCGGACAGCTACTGCCGAGCCTGGCTGGCAGGGCGAGTCAAAGGCAGCCCGAGCGCCTATCGCCAAGTGCTCGCGCAAGCGGCGTGGCGTTCGATTCGCGCCGAAGGTCTCGCCGAGGACTGAAATA
>NZ_JH635999.1:2068708-2078843 GCF_000257605.1 Pseudomonas sp. R62 | reverse complement strand
GAGCAGGCCGGTGATGAACTGGAGTGGTCAGGCTAACGGGCCGGTCACACCAGCCCCATTCCCATCATGGGTTACTCGAAAGGGGTAGTGCGTGGACGCGTTGTTGCAGGAATTGCCGGTGCATCAGAGTCTGGCGCGGGTATTTTTCACCTCGGGCAGGACGGTTTCTGGCGCGCGCTGGTCGACACCCTGCGCCTGCTGGTGCCGCTGGACAATGCCCTCGTCGCCCTGATGCAGGCCGGCCAGCCGCCGCGTTTGCTGATCGACTTCGACAGCAAGGGCTACGTGGACGACCAGCAGGAGCTGGCCAGTTATACCGCCGGCATGTACCTGCTCGATCCGTTTTATCAAGCCGCCGTCAGCGGGATCAGCGACGGCCTGCACAGCCTGGCGTCCGTTGCGCCGGATCAGTTTCTGCACAGCGAGTACTACCAGAGCTACTTTCGTGCCGTGGTGGGCGAGGATGAATTGCAGTTTCTGATCAACGTCGAAGGCGCGGTACTCGGCTTGTCCCTGGGCCGCTCGACCGCGTTTGGCATGGCCGAGCAGGGCCGACTGTTGTGCGTACGTGACTGGGTATTGGCGGCGATGCATCGCCACATACAGTTGCTGCCGCCCCAAGGGCCGGAGGCTGAAGCGGTGGTGAGTGATCTGGCGACGTTGCTGGACCGTTTCGATGCCCGGCTGACCGCGCGCGAGATCGACACGGCGCGCCTGATCCTGCAGGGCTTTTCCAGCAAGGCGATGGCCCAGCAGATGGGGATTTCGCCGGAGACCGTGAAGGTGCATCGACGCAATCTCTATCACAAGCTCAATGTCACCGGGCATGGAGAGTTATTTGCGCTGGTGCTGCGGCCGACATCTTTTTGATCAAAACTTGTGTGGGAGCGAGCAGGCTCGCTCCCACAGGTGAACTTACGCTGTGTCAGTGGCTGCGCTGGAAGACCAGGGCTTTCAGGCCGCTCTCTGGATCGATATCGGGAAACTCCGGCGGATTGTCCAGCCGTTGCTCGAAGCGCAGGCTCGGCGCTTCCTGGGTCACGCCATCAATCAGAAAGTCGGAACCGAACGACGGGTCGTTCATGCACGCCAGCACCGTGCCTTGCGCGGTCAACAGTTCCGGCAAGCGGCGCAGCACCCGTTGATAGTCCTTGGTCAGCAAAAAGCTGCCTTTCTGAAACGATGGCGGGTCGATGATCACCAGATCGTACGGGCCGCTGTTGATCACTTTGCCCCAGGATTTGAACAGATCGTGGCCGAGAAAGCTGACCTTGCTCAGGTCATGGCCGTTCAGGCGGTGATTGTCGCGACCTCGGCTCAGCGCGGCGCGGGACATGTCGAGGTTGACCACATGGCTGGCGCCACCCTCCATTGCCGCCACGGAAAAGCCGCAGGTGTAGGCGAACAGGTTCAACACCCGCTTGCCCGCCGCCTGTTCGCGCACCCAGTTGCGTCCGTAACGCATATCGAGAAACAGCCCGGCGTTCTGCTTGCGCCCCAGGTCAACGCGGTACTGCAAGCCACCCTCGACGATGGTCATTTCTTCGATTTCCTCCCCGATCAGCCATTCGGCCGTGCTCTGCGGCAGATAACGATGCTGGATCAGCAAAGTGTGCGCGCCGGACTGCTGCCACTCGGCCGAGGCGGCGAGGAGCAGCAGCGAATCCCGCAGATCTTGCAGCTGCTCAGGCGCCGGTTCCTTGAACAGCGACACCAGCACCACGCCCTGCAACCAGTCCACGGTCAGCTGCTCCAGCCCCGGCCAGCAGCGCCCGCGGCCGTGAAAAAAACGGCGGGTTTCGCTGGGCGCCGCCGCCAGTGCGGGCAGCAATCGGGCGCGGAGGGTGGCGAAGGCTTCAGGTGTCATTGGTCAGGAGTCGGCCGGGCAAAGGGGCGGCATTTTAACCATAAATAGGGGGGCGGACGGGCGCTGCGCTTCGAAAAACAACACCTTGGCGAAATCTGCTGTATCAAAAGTGAATTTCTACAAGGCGCGCTGCTCATACCTGATAAGCAGCGGATTCAAAACCGCTTATCAAAAATGTAATTCGGGGGAGTGCTGTTCATGTGCCCTACACCTACGTCGAGCGCGCACCTTCCTGGCGGGTTGATTCTGGTTGTCGAGGACGATCCGTTGATTCTGGAGTTCCTTTGCGAAATTCTCCAGGAGGAAGGGTTCAAGGTCGAACCGCAAACCAGCGCCGACGCCGCCTCACTGTATCTGGAAAAACATGCAGCCGACGTTGCGCTGCTGCTGACCGACATCACCATGCCCGGCACGCTTAACGGCGCGGACCTGGCCAATCTGTTCGGCGACCGCTGGCCGGAAAAACCGGTGATGGTCATGTCCGGCTATGAAACGCCCGAGACCTCCGGGGTCAAGCACTCGGTGGCGTTCATCAAGAAGCCGTGGGCGATCGGACAGTTGCTCGACTGTGTGGAAAGCGCGTTCAAATCCAAGGCGCCGCAGTTGCACTGACAAGTGCTACATTGCCTGGCCAGGCTGCCCGGCCAACTGTCAGAGGATTTGCTCTCTTGTCTGCACAAGCATCGGTTTTTGATCGCGCGTTCGGCGCGTTCCTGTTCGACATGGACGGCACCGTCCTCAACTCCATCGCCGCCGCCGAGCGCATCTGGTCAGCGTGGGCGGTGCGCCATGGCGTTGATGTCGAGACGTTCCTGCCGACCATCCATGGCGCGCGGGCGATCGACACCATCACCCGGCTGAATCTGCCGGGCGTGGATGCCGAGCAAGAAGCAGCGTTCATCACCGCAGCGGAAATCAATGACGTTGAAGGCATTGTCGAGATTCCTGCGGCGGCGGCATTTCTCAACGCGCTGCCGAAAAATCGTTGGGCGATGGTGACGTCGGCGCCTCGCGATCTGGCGTTGCGGCGGATGGCGGCGGCGGGTATTCCCGAGCCGGCGGTAATGATCACGGCGGAAGATGTGAAGGCTGGGAAGCCTGATCCTGCGGGGTATCTGCTGGCGGCGAAAAAGCTCGGTGTCGAGCCGGCAGACTGTCTAATTTTTGAAGACGCCACGGTTGGCATTCAGGCTGCGGAAGCGGCGGGCGCTGCACTGATGATCATCACCACCACGCACCAGCACCCGATCGAAACGGCGCATGCGACGTTGGCCAGTTACGATGCGATCGGCGTCAGGGTCGGCGCCGATGGTCTGCTTCGTCTGACGGAAATCTGATCTGTTCCGAAATGCCCCTCACCCTAGCCCTCTCCCGGAGGGAGAGGGGACTGACCGGGGGATATTCAGGTAATACGCCGACGTGAAAGGTCTTCTCTGAATCCATAATCGCTATGGTCTTTCAGGTCGACGGCAAATTCAGCACAACTCGTTCGGTTCCCTCTCCCCCGGGAGAGGGCTAGGGTGAGGGGCTACGGTCTGCCAGACACAGGGGATCGTCGATCAAACCACATCCCCGTCACCGGTCGGCAGCTCGACCATGCCGGCAATATCGCAACTACGCTGATCCATGCTTGTGAAATCGTCGCCAAAGTCGAGCGCGGTGGAACTCCTTGCTAATGAGGTAAACGCATGAAGATCGATCTGAGTGGAAAACTGGCCATTGTCAGCGGCAGTACCGGCGGCATCGGTCTGGGCATCAGCCAGTCGCTGGCCGAAGCCGGGGCGACGGTGGTGGTCATCGGTCGCGACATGGCCAAGGTCGAGCAGGCGCTGGCGAGCATACGCGAAGCGGTGCCCCGCGCGCAGTTGCGTGGTCTTACCGCCGATCTGGGCACGGCCGAGGGCGCGGAAAAGCTTTTCGCCGCCGAACCGCGCGCGGACATTCTGGTCAACAACCTCGGCATCTTCAACGACGTCGATTTCTTCGAGACTCCCGACAGTGAGTGGACGCGCTTCTATGAAGTCAACGTGATTTCCGGCGTGCGCCTGGCGCGGCATTACGTGCCGGCAATGGTCGAGCAGGGTTGGGGCCGGGTGATCTTTTTGTCATCGGAATCCGGGGTGGCGACGCCGGCTGACATGCTCAATTACGGCGTGACCAAAAGCGCCAACCTCGCGGTGTCCCACGGCCTGGCCAAACGTCTGGCTGGTACCGGGGTCACGGTCAATGCGATCCTGCCGGGGCCGACCTTCACCGACGGCCTGCAAGACATGCTCAGAGACGCGGCCGCCGAGTCCGGGCGCGAGCTGCGCGACGAAGCCGACGCCTTTGTGCGCAAGGCCCGTCCGACTTCGATCATCCAGCGCGTGGCGGATGTTTCGGAAGTGGCGCATCTGGTCACGTACATTGCTTCACCGCTGTCCTCGGCCACCACGGGCGCGGCGTTGCGCGTCGATGGCGGTGTGGTCGACAGCCTGACAATCTGAATTTTCCGAAAGAGAGGTTTTATGCCAACAGCATCTGCAACCATCGACATCCCGGCCTCGGCCGATCAGGTCTGGCAATTGATCGGCGGCTTCAACACGCTGCCGGACTGGCTGCCGTTGATCACCAACAGCGAACTGAGCGAAGGCGGGCGAGTGCGCACCCTGCAAACCGCTGACGGCGGCGTGGTCGTCGAACGTTTGCAGACCTTCGATAACGCCGCAAAAACCTACAGCTATTCGATTGATCAGGCACCGTTCCCGGCCAGCGATTACCTGGCGACGATCAAGGTCGAAGCCCAAGGGCAGGGCGCGCGGGTGACGTGGTCGGGGCGCTTCAATGCGCTCGGCGTGAGCGATGAAGAAGTGGTGGCGTTGTTCAACGGCATCTATCAGGGCGGGCTCGAAGCCTTGCGGGCGAATTACCCGACCTGAGACGCAGATCGTTCCCACGCGGAGCGTGGGAACGATCGGCGCGAGACGTCAGGCCTGGCTGATCAAACTCTGCCGACAATCCAGCACCAGTTTCGCCCCGCCCAGATCGCTGCTGCCGACTTCAAGACTGAAGCCGTGCACGCTCACAATCGCTGCGACAATCGACAGTCCCAGACCAAAACCGCTTTGCGGCTGGCCACCCTCGGTGCGGTAAAACCGCTGGAACACCGCCTCACGTTCAGCCTCGGGAATCCCCGGGCCTGAATCGTGAACCTCGATCCGCGTCTGGCCATTGGCATTCACCCCACGCAACATCACCGTGCCGCCGGGCGGTGTGAATTTGATCGAGTTGCTCAGCAGGTTCGCCAACGCTTCGAACAGCAACGCGCGGTCGCCATTGAGCGGCGGCAGCGTCTCCGGCATGTTCAACTGAAAGCGCAGATCGCCTTCCTCGGCCAGCGGCAGATAGAACTCGTGCAACTCCTCCAGCAAACGCACCGGATCAAGTTCGACGAAACCTGAACGGCGCTGGCGATCTTCCAGTTCGGAAATCCGCAGCAACCCGCGAAACCGCGCCATCAGCGTGTCCGCCTCAGCCAGAACCAGATCCAGTTGCGCCGCTTCTTGCGAACCTTCGCCCGCCTGTTGCTGCATCCGATACAACTGCGCGCGCAAACGGGTCAGCGGCGTGCGCAAATCGTGGGCGATGTTGTCGCAGACACCTTTGACCTCGTTCATCAAGCGCTCGATGCGCTCAAGCATGGCGTTGACGATGGCGGCGAGCATGTCCAGTTCATCGCGGCGATTGGACAGCGGCAAGCGGTGCGTCAGGTCGCCGGCAACGATGGCCTGGGCGCTGTTCTGAATCGCGCGGATGCGCTGCAACGGTCGACGCCGCAGCAGATGCCAGCCGGCGACCCCGGGAATAATCGTCAGCGACACGCCCCAGAACAACGCGTGCAAAATGATCCGCGTCACCGCGAACAGCGAGCCATTGTCACGCAGCAGCACCAGCCAGCGACCGTCGCGAGTCTGGGTCGCCACAGCATCGCAGCTGTCGTTCGGCAGGGTCGGGTCATCGGAATCGGCGCACTCGGCGAGCATATGGATCTTGCCGTCGAGCGGTAGTCCTTCGGGAATTTGCTGAAGTGCGCCGCCCAGGTAAACGCCGTCAGCGCTGAACAGACCATAGGCGTCGATACCACGAATATCGAAGGTCATGCTGGCCGCGAGGGCGTCTTCGAGTTGCTCGCCGCGAAAATGCGAGAACAGATGCTGGCGTTGCATCAACGAATGTTTGGCGAGTTTGTCGAGGTAGCCGGATACCTCGTAGTACATGACCCCCATGAGGATCGCGCTCCACGCCACGAACAGCGAGCTGTACAGCGCCAGCAAGCGGCTGCTGGAGGAACGCCAGCCGTCAGACGGGTTCGGCAATGACATAGCCGGAGCCCCGTACCGTGCGGATCAGCGGAACGTTGCCGGCTGCGTCGATCTTCTTGCGCAGACGGCCGATGTGCACGTCGATCAGGTTGGTGCCCGGGTCGAAGTGATAACCCCAGACCTCTTCGAAAATCATCATCCGCGAGAGAATCTGGCCGCTGTTGCGCATCAGAAACTCGAGCAGTTTGTATTCGGTGGGCAGCAGCGTCAGCACCTGTCCGGCGCGGCGGGCTTCATGGCTGATCAGGTCGAGTTCGAGGTCGGCGACGTTCAATGTCGTGGCCTGGGTGGCGACGCTGTTTTGCCGGCGCAGCAACACTTCGACCCGCGCAGCCATTTCATCGGTGGCGAACGGTTTGGTCAGGTAGTCATCGCCACCGGCACGCAAACCGCGCACGCGCTCATCGACATCGGAGAGGGCGCTGATCATCAGAATCGGCGTCGCCACGCCCATGGTGCGCAGGGTGGTGACGATGGCCAGACCATCCAGCTCGGGCAGCATGCGGTCGAGGGTGATCAGGTCGTAGTTGCCGCTCACGGCGCGGTCGAGGCCTTCGCGGCCATTGTCGACCCAGTCGACATCCAGCCCGTGGCTGCTCAGTTCGGCAACGATTTCCCGCGCGGTCACGGCGTCGTCTTCGATGGTCAAGATACGAGTCATAGGCAGGCCTGCTGATCGGTTCAAACGGAATGGCAGCATTTTGCCAAGAATTTACCGTGACGCTTTAAATTAACTTTCATCTTCGTCGCTCAGGCAAACCAGAACTGATCGAATCTGGTCCTCGGTCACCAATGCAGAAAACCCGCAGGTGTTAAGCGTTTATTGCAAATTGCACGGAGCAGGGAAGTTCAAACTTTCTAAATTGTTGAAAAGCATGGATTTATTTAGTTGCTGCAACTGGCACGGTCGCTGCAATTCCTCACCCGACGACTTGTAACATCATTTTTCATGCCTGGAGCACTACAACAATGAATAGATCCCCTGATGGCTATTATCCTGCCGTGGAAGAGTCGAGCAGCGTGTCAGGCGTGTCCTGGGGCGCGATCTTCGCCGGTGCTGCGGCTGCCGCCGCGCTGTCGATGATTCTGGTGCTGCTCGGGTTTGGCCTGGGCTTTTCGGCGGTTTCACCGTGGGCCGGAGAGGGCGTGAGCGCCAAGGGCCTGGGCATTTCGACGATTGTCTGGCTGGCTGTGACGCAGATCATTGCTTCCGGCATGGGCGGCTACATTGCCGGTCGTCTGCGGGTGAAATGGGCAAACATGCACGGTGACGAAGTCTACTTCCGCGACACCGCCCACGGCTTCCTCGCCTGGTGCGTCGCCACGCTGGTCACCGCTGTGCTGGTGGTCGGTTCGGTCAGCAGCGTCGTGAGCGGCGGTGTGCAGGCTGGGGCTAACGTCGTCGGCGGTGCTGCCGGTGCGATGAGCCAGGCCGCCGGTTCTGCCGCAGCCAATACTGACAGCGATCAGTACGGCTACTTCGTCGACAGTCTGTTCCGTGACGACCGTCCGGCTGCCGTCAGCGATGACGCCGCACGCGGCACCGTGACCCGCATCTTCGCCCAGAGCCTGGCCAACGGTCAGCTCAGCGCCGAAGACCGCACCTACCTCGCACAACTGGTGT
Organism: Pseudomonas sp. R62; assembly: GCF_000257605.1. Classification (NCBI taxonomy): domain Bacteria; kingdom Pseudomonadati; phylum Pseudomonadota; class Gammaproteobacteria; order Pseudomonadales; family Pseudomonadaceae; genus Pseudomonas; species Pseudomonas sp. R62. The sequence continues at coordinate 2,070,991 of NZ_JH635999.1, read as the reverse complement.
CGCAACGTACCAACCTGAGCCAGGCCGATGCTGAACGTCGTGTCGACGAAATCTACGCCAACACCCAGAAAGCCATCGCTGACGCGAAACTGAAAGCCCAGCAAGCCGCCGACACCGCCGCGAAAGTCGCTGCCTACACCTCGCTGTGGATGTTCGTCGCGCTGCTGGCCGGTGCGTTCTTTGCCAGCCTGGCAGCCACCTTCGGCGGTCGTCGTCGCGATGCGGTCGAGTACGTTGAAGTCGACACCTACACCACTACCACTCCGGTCCGTTAAAAAGGAGAGTCACCATGCGCTCATTACTGCTGTTTTTCCTCGGCGTACCGATCCCGATCATCATCCTGATCGCCCTGTTCGTACACTGATCCCTCTGAGGCAGGATGCCTCTGCCGCTTTCATCTTCGGGTGAAAGCGGCTTTTTTGCTTTCTGCGGGGCCAGTTCGTCTTCTCCAACTAACCGTTTCCATCCCGCCATTTTCACTGGCCTGGATCAATATTTCCCCTGGCGATATCGCCTACCGTAAATGATCCAGGCCTTTGCTGAGGTATGAGCTACAGTGCTTGTCGCGCACCTTGTTGCGCTGACGAAGTATCCGCGTCGACGTTGAAAACACAGCAATAAAAGCGTCGACGAGGCGTAGTGCAGCAAGGAGCTGTCACAACCTCAACTGAATCTTCACGGACGAACACCGTAATGAACTGCCTAGAAAGAACCTTCGATATCCAGCCCTTGGTGCAGGCGGACATGACCGTGCACATCAACGGCCAAGCGGTCAGCGCCGCCATTGGCGAAACCGTTCTCAGCGTCATCCAGTCCCTCGGCGTGCGCCAGATCGCACGCAACGATCACGATCAAATCAGCGGCGCCTATTGCGGCATGGGCGTGTGCCAGTGCTGTCTGGTGAAAATCAACGGTCGCCACAAACGCCGCGCCTGCCAGACCGTGGTCCGCGACGGCATGCAGATTGAAACCCGAGTCAACCGCGTCGTCGCGCAGGAGGTTGTATGAGCCTGCAACCGTTGATCGTCGGCGGCGGGCCGGCGGGGATGGCGGCGGCCATCGAACTGGCGCGCCACGGCGTGCGCTGCACCTTGCTCGAAGAGGCTTCGCGCCTCGGCGGTGTGGTCTATCGCGGGCCGTTGCGCGATGGCGTGCAGCTGCATTATCTCGGGCCGCGTTATTCCGAAGCACTGGACAAACTGCACGGTGAATTTCAGCAGCAGTCAGGGCTGATCGACGTGCGCCTCAACCATCGGGTGGTCGGCGCCGAAGGCACCCGCGCTCTGGTGGTGCTCGATGGCGATGAACAGCTGCACGAGATGGCTTATCCGCAACTGCTGCTGGCCGCCGGTTGCCATGAACGCAGCGTGCCGCTTCCCGGCTGGACGTTGCCGGGAGTGATTCTGCTCGGCGGCCTGCAATTGCAGATCAAGAGTGGCGTGGTCAAGCCGCGGGGGCCGGTGATCATCGCCGGCACCGGGCCGTTGCTGCCGCTGGTTGCGACCCAGTTGCATGCCTCCGGCGTGCGTGTCGCTGGCGTCTACGAGGCGTGTGCATTCGGCAAGATCGCCCGCGAGAGTCTGGCGCTCTTGAACAAGCCGCAGTTGTTTCTCGACGGTTTGAGCATGCTCGCTTACCTCAAGTTGCACGGCATCCCGATGAACTACGGTTGGGGGGTGGTCGAAGCCCACGGCGAGGGCGAATTGAAAAGTGTCAGCGTCGCGCCGTATTCGTCGACGTGGGAGGCGGATCTGTCGCGGGTCGAGCGTTTCGAAGCGCAGACGCTGGCGGTGGGTTACGGTTTTATTCCGCGCACGCAATTGAGCCAGCAGATGGGCCTAGATCACGGCTTCAGCGACGATGGCTACCTGCGTGCGCACGCCAATGTCTGGCAGCAAAGCAGCGTGGCGCATGTGCATCTGGCCGGCGACATGGGCGGGATCCGCGGCGGCGAAGCGGCGATGCTCGCCGGCAAGATCGCCGCCACTTCGATCCTGCTGCAACGCGGTGTGCTCGACGCCGAGCTGGCCCGGGTGCGCCGCGATCGCTACGCGAGCAAGCTCAGAGCCATCGTGCGCTTTCGTGCGGCGGTGGATCGCTACACCGAGCGCGGCGTTGGTCAGATCGCTTTGCCCGCAGCCGACACGGTGATCTGCCGCTGCGAACATGCGACCCGCGCCGACATCGATCTGGCGCTGGAGCAGGGTGTGCAAGACATCGCCAGCCTGAAAATGCGCACCCGCGTGAGCATGGGCGATTGTCAGGGGCGGATGTGTGTCGGCT
>NZ_JH635999.1:2057030-2068176 GCF_000257605.1 Pseudomonas sp. R62 | reverse complement strand
GATCGCTTGCGCCAGGCCACCGGACGTCAGGATGTCGGTTGGCTGCGCCCACGCTTTCCAATCGATCCGGTACCGTTTTCCGCGTTCCAGTCTCTCGGCACGGAGGGCGCTTGCCATGAGTAAGTTCTACGACGTGGTCATTGCCGGTGGCGGCGTGATCGGCGCCTCCTGCGCCTACCAATTGTCCAAGCGCAAAGATCTGAAAGTTGCGCTGATCGACGCCAAGCGCCCCGGCAACGCGACCCGTGCTTCGGCGGGTGGTTTATGGGCGATCGGCGAGTCGGTCGGCCTCGGTTGCGGGGTGATTTTCTTTCGCATGATGTCGGCCAACCGCAAGCGCGAAACCCAGGGCGCAGCGGTGGCGGTCGACGCCAGTACCCCGCATATCTTGCCGGAATCCTTCTTCGATTTTGCCTTGCAGTCCAACGCGCTCTATCCGGCGTTACACCGCGAGCTGAAAGACAATCACGGCATGGATTGCAAGTTCGAGAAGACCGGATTGAAATTCGTGATCTATGACGACGAAGACCGGCTCTACGCCGAGCACATCGTCGGCTGCATTCCGCATCTGGCCGATCAAGTGCGCTGGCTCGATCAGGCGGCGTTGCGCGCGGCTGAACCGAGTGTCAGCCATGAGGCGCGCGGGGCGCTGGAGTTTCTCTGCGATCATCAGGTCAGTCCGTTCCGCCTCGCCGATGCCTACATGGAAGGTGCGCGGCAGAACGGCGTCGACATCTTCTTCAACACCAACGTCACCGGCGTGCTGCATCACGGCACTCGCGTGACCGGCGTGCAGACGGCAGAAGCGGGCGTGTTTCACTGCAAGACGCTGATCAACGCCGCCGGTGCCTGGGCGGCGGATCTGAGTGAGTGGGCCACGGGGATTCGTATTCCGGTGAAACCGGTGAAAGGGCAGATCCTGCTGACCGAGCGCATGCCGAAAATCCTCAATGGCTGCCTGACTACCAGCGATTGCTACGTGGCGCAGAAGGACAACGGCGAAATCCTTATCGGCAGCACCACTGAGGACAAAGGCTTCGACGTCACCACCACCTACCCGGAAATCGCCGGGCTGGTGCAGGGCGCGGTGCGCTGTCTGCCGGAGCTGGCGGACGTCAACCTGAAACGCACCTGGGCGGGACTGCGTCCGGGCTCACCGGATGAGTTGCCGATTCTCGGTCCGATGCGTGGGGTCGAGGGTTATCTGAATGCTTGCGGGCACTTCCGCACCGGCATTCTGACGTCGGCGATTACCGGGGTGTTGCTGGATAAACTGGTGAATGACGAACCGCTGCCGCTGGATATCACGCCGTTTCTGGCGGATCGGTTTGCGGTTGCAGCCGTCGAGCCAGTGCCCGCGCTGGAACTGGCCTGATTCTCTCCCACATGATCGTTCCCACGCTCTGCGTGGGAATGCATCAAGGGACGCTCCGCGTTCCAGCTCGGGAAGTGGAACGCGGAGCGTCCCGGGCTGTGTTACCACGCGGAGCGTGGGAACAATCAAATCAAAAGATCGCAGTCTTCGGCAGCTACAGGGAATTCGCATGCATCAGGATTTGCGCGCTTCCTCTTCGAGTTGATCCGATTCAAACAGTTTGGCCAGTTCCGCCCGGGCTTCCTGGGCGGTCTGCAGGACTTTGGCGGCGTCGTCGTAGACGGCGTGTTGCACCTCCAGCACCTGTTCGTCGTGATGCTTGAAACGCTTGATCCGCGCCTCGGCCTGGGCTTGGGTCAGACCGAGGCCGACCAGCGTGCGCCGGCTCATTTCCAGGCTCGAATAATAGGTCTCACGAATCGCTTCCGCGCCGACATCCACCAGGCGATGCACGTGCTGACGGTTACGCGCGCGGGCGATGATTTTCATGTGCGGATAGTGCTTGTGCACCACTTCGGCAGTCTTGATGTTGGTCTCCGGATCGTCCGTGGCGATGACGAAATACTCCGCCTCGCCAACCTTCGCCGCGTGAAGGATTTCCGGGCGCATCGGGTCGCCATAGAACACCGGCACACCGCCGAAGCTGCGCGACAGTTCGATGGTTTCCACCGAGGTGTCCAGCGCAACGAACTTGATGTTCTGCGCGCGCAGAATCCGCGCCACGATCTGCCCCATCCGGCCCATGCCGGCAATCACCACGCGCGGTGCTTCGGTGTCGATTTCGCGGAATTTCTCCGGCACTTCCACCGGCTGCACTTTCGGGCTGACCAGCCGTGCGCAAATCAACAGCAGCAACGGCGTCAGCGCCATCGACAGGGTTATGGTCAGCACCAGCAGGTCGTACAGACGCGGCTCGAACAGGCCCTGATCGCGACCGATCTTGAACACCACGAAGGCAAACTCACCGCCGGCAGCGAGGACGATGCCGAGGCGAATTGCGCTGATTTTGTTCAATCCTCCTGCCACACGTCCGACGACGAACAGCAGCGGCAACTTCAGACCGATCAGCAGCAGGGTCAGGCCCAACACGGTGATCGGCGCGCTCAACAACAGGCTGAGGTTGGCGCCCATGCCGACGCTGATGAAAAACAGCCCGAGCAGCAGGCCCTTGAACGGCTCGATCTGCGCTTCCAGCTCATGCCGGTATTCCGAATCCGCCAGCAGCAGACCGGCGAGAAACGCACCCAGCGCCATCGACACACCGACCAGATCCATCAGCCACGCCGTGCCGATCACCACCAGCAACGCCGTGGCGGTGGACACTTCCGGCAGCCCGGTTTTTGCCACCACGCGGAACACCGGACGCAGCAGATACCGCCCGCCGATCACCACCACGGCAATGCCGCCGAGCACCTGCAAGCTGTGACGGATATCGTCGGCGGTGCTGGTGTGGTGATCGACGCCGGCGAGCATCGGCACCAAGGCAATCAGCGGAATGGCCGCGATGTCCTGGAACAGCAGAATCGCAAACGCGAGACGCCCGTGGGGGCTGGTCAGTTCCTTGCGTTCGGCAAGGCTTTGCAAGCCAAAGGCCGTGGAGGACAGCGCCAGACCGAGGCCAAGCACGATGGCGCTGTTCAGCGGCTGGCCGAACACCGACAGCGCCAGCACGCCGATCACCGATGCGGTCAACAGCACCTGCGCCAGACCGACGCCGAACACGGATTTACGCATCACCCACAAGCGGCGCGGCGAAAGCTCCAGGCCGATGATGAACAGCAGCAACACCACGCCCAGCTCGGAGATATGCGCAACGCTTTGCGGGTTGCCGATCAGGCCGAGCACCGACGGGCCGATGATCACCCCGGCAAACAGATAACCGAGCACCGCGCCCAGTTGCAGACGTTTGGCCAAAGGCACGGTGAGCACGGCCGCGAACAGAAACACGACAGCGGCTTGCAACAGATTGCCTTCATGGGGCATTGGAACGACTCCTGACTACGGGTACGGCGGGGGTGACAAGGATAAGGGTTACGCGGTCTCCAGACCATTCGAGATCCAATGTGGGAGCGAGCCTGCTCGCGAATGCGCTGGGTCAGCCATCTATCCATTGACTGATGCCCCGCCTTCGCGAGCAGGCTCGCTCCCACAAGGGCAGCTTCCATCAGACCTGTAATAATTTGCATCAACTGGTTACATTTATAACCCCTGCGCATCAATTTCCGGAAACGCCATGGCCATCAACTTCGACCTCAACGACCTGCAAGCCTTTCGCGCGGTGGTCGAGCAGGGCAGTTTTCGCAAGGCTGCCGACACCGTGCGCCTGTCGCAACCGGCGCTGAGCCGGCGCATCGAAAAGCTCGAAGACGCCCTTGGCGTGAAACTGTTCGAGCGCACCACCCGCAAGGTCAGCCTGACCCAGGCCGGGCGCGGCTTCATGCCCAGCGTCGAGCGCTTGCTGGATGATCTCGACATTGCCTTGCTCGGCATCAGCGAAGTCGCCTCGACCCGACTGGGCCATGTCACCGTCGCCTGCGTGCCGTCGGCGGCGTACTACTTCATGCCCCGCGTGGTCGCGCGCTATCACCAGCAGTTTCCACGGATCAAGGTCAAAGTCCTCGATTCCAGCGCCCACGATGTGTTGAGTGCGGTGGTCAATGGCGAGGCGGATTTCGGTTTGAGTTTTCTCGGCACGCAGGATGCCAAAGTCGAGTTCGAACCGCTTGTGCAGGAGTGCTACGTTGTCGCCTGTCGTCGCGATCATCCGCTGGCCGGGCGCAGCAGCGTCAGTTGGGACGAGTTCTATCAGCAGGATTACATCGCGCTGGACAAGACTTCGGGCAATCGCTTTCTGCTCGATCAGGCCTTGGGCGGGGTGGTGCCGCAGCGTCAGAGTATCTGCGAGACGCGGCATGTGACGACGATGATCGGCTTGGTGGAGGCGGGGCTAGGCGTGGCGGCGGTGCCGTTGATGGCGATGCCCGGGCCGGATCATCCGATCCTGACGCGGGTGCCACTGATTGAGCCGCAGGTGATGCGCAGTGTCGGCATCATCAAGCGCCGGGATCGCACGTTGACCCCGGCGGCACTGGAACTGGAGCGGCTGGTCGTGGAAATGCGCGTCCAGCCGCCAACGATCAACGCTTGACCGAATCCAGCCCGGTGGCCTGCACGTCAGCCTGAGCGGCCGGTGCCGCGAGGTAGGCGAGCAGGGCCTTGGCTTCTTGCGGATGCTCGGCCTTGACCGGAATGCCAGCGGCAAAACGTGTCACCGACTGTACCGATTCCGGAATTTTCGCGACGAAGCTCACGCCCGGCACCGGCAGCAATTCGCTGACCTGCTGGAAGCCCAACTGATAGTCGCCAGTGGCGACCACCGAGCCGACCGGGATCCTGGCGATCATCTTGGCTTTCGGTTTCAACTGATCTTCGATGCCGAGTTTCTTGAACAGCTGCTGCTCGATATACACGCCGCTGGCGCTGTCGGAGTAGGCCACCGACTGCGCATCAAGCAGGGTTTTCTTCAGGCCGTCGACGCTGCTGATGTCCGGTTTCGCCGCGCCTTCGCGAACCACCATGCCGATCCGCGAATCCGCCAGTTCAACGCGGGAGGCCGGGTCGACCTTGCCTTGTTTGATCAGCTCATCAAGAGCGTAACCGACCATGATCACCACGTCGGCGTGCTCGCCGCGCGCCAGACGGTTGGGAATCGCTTCCGGCGCCTTGCCCATCGACGGGCCGAGGCTGGTGGTCAGCGTGTTACCGGTGGCGGCGGCAAATTTCGGCCCGAGGATCTTGTAGGCGGCAGTGAAACCACCGGAGGTCATCACGCTCAGTTCTTCGGCCTGGGCCGCGAAGTTGAACGCGAGACCGGCGAGCAGGGCGGTGATAGTAAAGAGTTTTTTCATGGCGAGTATTCCTCAGGCCGCGACAGGTTGCAGACGACCACCGGCACGGCGGTACAGGTAAAGCGTGGCGCACAGCGCGCACAGGGCACCGATGCTCATCCAGTAGCCTGGCGCGGCTTTGTCGCCGGTGTACTGGATCAGGAAGGTCGACATCGCCGGGGTGAAACCGCCAAAGATCGCCGTGGCCAGGCTGTAAGCCAGGGAGAAACCGGCGACGCGCACTTCAACCGGCATGATTTCGGTCAGCGCCGGAATCATCGCGCCGTTGTACAAGCCGTAAATGAACGACAACCACAGCAGCGACAGCAGCATGTTGGTGAAGCTCGGCGCCTGCACCAGGAACGACAGCGCCGGATAAGTCGTGGCCAGCGCCAGCAAGGCCATGCCGATCAGCACCGGACGACGGCCGATACGGTCGGACAACGCGCCGCCAATCGGCAGCCAGAAGAAGTTCGACACACCCACCAGCAGCGTCACCAGCAGCGCGTCGGAAGTGCTCAGGTGCAGCACGGTTTTGCCGAAAGTCGGCGCGTACACGGTGATCAGGTAGAACGCGGTAGTGGTCAGCGCGACCATCAACATCCCGCCGAGCACCACGCCCCAGTTCTGGCCAAGGGTGCGGAACACTTCGCGCATGCTCGGGCGATGTTTACGCGCGGCGAACTCTTCGGTTTCGGCCAAGTTGCGGCGCAGGAAGAAGATGAACGGGACGATCATGCAGCCGACGAAAAACGGAATGCGCCAGCCCCAGGCGGCCACGGCTTGCGGCTCCATCCACTGGTTCAGACCGTAGCCCAGCGCGGCAGCAACGATGATCGCCACTTGCTGACTGGCCGACTGCCAAGCAGTGAAAAAGCCTTTGCGACCCGGCGTGGCGATCTCGGACAGATACACCGAGACACCGCCCAATTCCGCACCGGCCGAGAAGCCTTGCAGCAGTCGCCCGATCAGTACCAGCGCCGGGGCGAACAGGCCAATGGTTTCGTATCCGGGCACCAGCACAATCAATATCGTGCCGCTGGCCATGATCGACAGGGTGACGATCAGACCTTTGCGCCGGCCGACGTCATCGATGTAGGCGCCGAGCACGATGGCGCCCAGCGGACGCATCAGGAAGCCTGCGCCGAATACTGCGAAAGTCATCATCAGGGAGGCGAACTCGCTGCTCGCCGGGAAAAACACCGCCGCGATCTGCGTGGCGTAGAAGCCGAACAGAAAGAAGTCGAACTGTTCGAGGAAGTTGCCCGAGGTCACCCGGAAGATGGCACCGGCCCGCGAGCCGTTGGTTGGGATTGAGGCTGTCATTGAAAAGTACTCCACCGCTTTTATGACGTGCGCTACGGAGAGGCGGCGCACGGTTTTTATTGAGGTGGATGGTGGCGCAGATGTAACAATCTGTTAATTGCATTGTTGGCATGGATTGATGCGTGGGGCGGATCAATGGCTTCAGTGCTCGGCGCATTTGTGGGAGCGGGCCGGCTCGCGAAGGCTTTCCGTCAGTTGGCAACGATGGCGGATGTGCCGGCGTATTCGCGAGCAGGCTCGCTCCCACAGGGGATCGGTGGTGATCAGAGAATCAGCGTCCGCCAAGACTTGTGGGAGTGGAACTCAGGTCAAAAACTGTGGTGTAACACCGACCCTGTGGGAGCTGCGATGCGACGATTCGAGTTGCCAGCGATGGCGGTCTGACGGACAAGGCCTCTTACGGCCACCTCCGGCAAAAAACAAGGAATGTTTCCCGCGCCGCGCAGTCGGAGTTCAGGTACTACCTATCTGAAAAAGGTTCACCGATGAACAGCAAAACCCTAATCGCCAGCCTGGCCCTTGTTGCGGGCATTGCCGGGATCACGCCCATTGTTCAAGCGGCGCAAACCTCCAGCGAACCCGCCGTGCAATCGCCGACCAGCGACCGCCAGTTGAAGGTCAACGACCGCGCGCCGGAAATGTACCAGCGCAAAGACAAGGCTCTGGAGAACTGGAAAGCCAAAGGTCTGAAAGCGCCTATCGACCAGGCGCAGTGGGTGCAGATCAATGACCAGTACGTGATGGTGATGATCACCAACGGCACGATTGTCGAGATGCAGCCGGTCGAGAAATAGCTTGATCGCGGGGGAGAGCGTTTACACAAGCTCTCCCTTGTCCCACAGACTCACTAATTCCCCAGGCGCCCGATCCTCCGGCACCTTCAACACCATTTCCCCGGACTGATAGCGCACTTCAATCTGGTAGAAGCGCTGATCCCCACGGCCCGATTCGGTGCTATCGAGTGGCAGGCAACCCTCAAGCACCGAGCAGATCCTTGAACGCTGACTGATATCGCACTGGGCAAATTCGATTTCCCGTGGGCGGCTCAGGCTGTGAATCGCTGCAACGCCACCCTGGCGAGATACGCGCAAAACGGAATCTTTATCCAGCTCGGGTAGCGTTTTCATACGGTCTCCTCGGATTATTCGATACCGACCTGTGCCCAGGCTTGCTGCACTGCGTCGGCTGCTTCGGCGCCGAAGCGCTCGCCGGCGTGGTTGATCGTCAGTTTTGCGAACGCGTCGAACGTTGCGTCCTGTTTCAAACGATCATCACACAGTGTGTCGTACCAGATGCGTCCGGCTTTTTCCCAGGCGAAGCCGCCAAACGCTCGGGCTGCCAGGTAAAACGCGCGGTTGGGAATGCCGGAGTTGATGTGTACGCCGCCATTGTCTTCGCTGGTGATGACGAACTTGCGCATGTGATCCGGTTGCGGATCCTTGCCCAGCATCGGGTCGTCGTATGCCGTGCCGGGGTGCGACATCGAGCGCAGGCCCTTGCCTTGAATCTGTGGCATCAGCAGGTCGGCGCCGATCAACCAGTCTGCCTGTTCGGCGGTCTCGCCGAGGGTGTACTGCTTGGTCAACACGCCGAATACGTCCGAGAGCGATTCGTTCAGCGCGCCGGACTGGTTGGCATAAATCAGCCCGGCTTCGCTTTCGGTGACGCCATGGGCCAGTTCATGGCCGATGACGTCGAGCGAACGGGTGAAGCGCTGGAAGATCTCGCCATCGCCGTCACCGAAGACCATCTGCGCGCCATTCCAGAATGCGTTTTCGTAGGCTTGCCCGTAATGCACGCTGCCGATCAGCGCGAATCCCTGATTATCGATCGAGTCGCGACCGAGCACCTTCCAGAAGAAATCATAGCTGGCGCCCAGCGCATCGTAAGCCTCGTCGACTGCCGGATCCCCCGATGCCGGCTGGCCCTCGAGACGCACCGGCATGCCCGGCAAGAGCATTTTGTTCTGCGCATCATGCACGCTGCGCCGCGCCAGGCCAGGCTTGCTCGCCTCCGGCAGAATCGCCCGCGCTGGCGGCTGCGAAGGACGGCCGGGGTTGGGCAGCAGGCTGCGCACATGATTGAGCGTCTGCATCGCGGCGTTGCGCTGCGGCTCGGAACCGTGGGCAATGATGCGGTTGAGAATGTAGGGCGGGATGAAACTGCGCAGCAATCGAGAGTCGGTCATCTAAGCATCCTTGTCGTCATACGATGTCGATACACATGTGAGCGGCAAGGCGTGTTTTCGGTTCCATGGATTGCCATCGACGCCGGATTCTGCGAAAAACGCCGCCTGCGAACACCTCAAGAGCCAACGACATGACAGACGAACTGCAAATCATCGACCTGCAAACAGGCAACGGCAAAGCCGCGGTGAAAGGCGCGCTGATCACCACCCAATACACCGGCTGGCTGGAAGACGGCACTGAATTCGATTCGTCCTGGAGCCGGGGCAAACCGTTTCAGTGCGTAATCGGCACTGGGCGCGTGATCAAAGGCTGGGATCAGGGGCTGATGGGCATGCAGGTCGGCGGCAAACGCAAATTGCTGGTACCGGCGCATCTGGGATACGGCGAGCGGACCATGGGCAAGATCCCGCCGAATTCGAATCTGGTGTTTGAGATTGAGTTGCTGGAGGTTTTGACGCGGGAGGATTGAAGGGGGAGGAATCATCCAGCGGAGTTTCTGTGCAGCTGGATGATGTCGATGGTTAGCTGCGAAGTTGCATGCTATTCAACTCCCTCGATTTCGAAACTCGGAATGCAGGGTGGACATTGCCACGCAGAGCCAGTGTCAGGCCCATTGCAACGGGCCTGACGGAAAGCAAATGTCCACCTCCAGCCTTGCAGCAGCTGACAGGTTGACCAATGCATCGAGCGAGAATTTGTCGATTTTCCCGTTGAGTACATCATTGAGGCGCGGCTGCGAGATTCCCAATCTCTGTGCCGCGTCCTTTTGAGGGAGCTCCCACGCTCGAATGGTTTCGCAAAGCGAACGCATGAGCTTGGCTCGCAAACGCATGTTGGCGGCTTCCTGAGGCGTGTCCTCCAATGCATCCCATACACTGGAAAATCGTTGGGATGAGTCTTGATGTTCCTTCATGGCTTAACCTATTTCCTGATATCTGGCGCGGGCCAGTTCGATGTTTCTGATTTCCGTTTTACGCGTGGTTTTGTGCATGGCGTGAAGCACATAGATTGCTTCAGGTCGATTGACTACATAAAACACGCGAAACGCCCCTGAGTCCTCGGTGATCCTGATTTCGTTGACACCGCGTCCTACGGTTTTCATAGGGCGCCAATCGAGTGGGGCATCACCCTGTTGCAACAGGTCCAGCTGAAACCCCGCCGCTCTTCGGGCATCAACCGGGAACGCTTTAAGATCTTTCAACGCGCTCCCCACGAACACCACATCCTTGTGTTTCGGCATCGGCTAGTCCTGTGTCAAAAGGAAAAGCGTAATAGCTGAACGTAAGCGGCGACGGTGAGTTGTATTGCAAGAAGTGCCAGTGCGCGTTTGATTTTCAGGTTATATCAGAATCAATATAAAGCAAGCCGCATTTTCCGTTTCACAATTTTCACCGCGAGCGTTTCTGCCGGCCTGGCCGTCAACGTCAGCGCTTAAAACGCTGTGGGATGGAGCGAAAGCTTGTTGCTTCGCCCAAACCGCTCCCGATAAACCGACGGCGGTACGCCCACCACGCTGCGAAACGCCACACGAAAACTCTCCACCGAGCGATAGCCGCAGCGTTGGGCGATCTGCTCGGTGTGTTGATGGGTGCTCTCGAGCAGCTCCCGCGCTCGCGCCAGGCGTTCATGTTGCAGCCAGGCCTTGGGCGTTTGCCCGCTGGCTTCGGTGAAACGCCGTAGAAAGGTGCGCTCGCTCATCGCCGCTTCACTGGCCAGATCGCGGACTTCCAGTGGTTCGTGCAGGCGTTCGCGGGCCCATTGCATGACGCGCGACAGGTCGCTGCGGGGTGTCGGGCTGACCGGGGTGGGGATGAATTGGGCCTGGCCGCCGGTGCGTTGTGGCGACATGACCAGGCGCCGCGCGACGGCGTTGGCGACCTGCGTGCCGAAGTCGCGGGTTACCAGGTGCAGGCAGGCGTCGATGCCGGCGGCGCTGCCGGCGGAGGTGATCAGCTGACCGGCGTCGACGTAGAGCACGTCCGGATCGACCTCGATTGCCGGGAAGCGTTGCGCCAGTTCACCGGTGTAGCGCCAGTGCGTGGTGGCGCGGTGGCCGTCGAGCAGGCCGCTGGCGGCGAGGACGAACACGCCCGAGCAGATCGACAGCAAACGCGCGCCTCGGTCATGGGCCTGACGCAACGCGTCGATCAGCGCAGGCGGTACCGGGGCGTTGCGGTCGCGCCAGCCCGGAATGACGATGGTGCGCGCTGCGGCGAGCAGTTCCAGGCCGCCATCGGCCAGCACCTGAATCCCGCCCATGGCGCGCATCGGGCCTTTATCGACCGCGGCAATCACGTGTTCGTACCAAGGGAAGTCGAACTCTGGCCGGGCCAGGCCGAAGATCTCGACGGCAATGCCGAACTCGAATG
>NZ_JH635999.1:2055470-2056653 GCF_000257605.1 Pseudomonas sp. R62 | reverse complement strand
ATGCTGACGTTCTGTAGGAGCTGCCGGAGGCTGCGATCTTTTGATCTTGATCTCAAAAAACAAGATCAAAAGATCGCAGCCTCCGGCAGCTCCTTGTACAGGAGGATCGGTGTTTCTTGCTCTGAAAACAGTCTTGTCCTACAGCCTTCGCACCACCACGGCGCACGCGTTGACCCTCGTCAATGCGTGCGCCGATGTTCTGTAAGTAATTGTCGCTTAAAAACAATTGCCTCCGTGCGCGCCGCCATAGACTGCCGGCCACGTCGGTTTTTGCCGTTAGAACGCCATGACCGAACGCTGACTCGAAAGCTGCCAATAAAAGCCTCCGCACGGGAGTAATAAATGAAAAAGCTAGTGATGTTCGGTGCCCTGGCACTGTCGATGTTGTCCCTGACCGCCGTGGCCGAAGACGCCAAGCCGATCCGCATCGGTATCGAAGCCGGGTACCCGCCATTCTCGATGAAAACCCCTGACGGCAAACTCACTGGTTTTGACGTGGACATCGGTGACGCACTGTGCGCGCAGATGAAGGTTAAATGCACGTGGGTCGAGCAAGAGTTCGATGGCCTGATCCCGGCGCTGAAAGTGAAGAAGATCGACGCGATCCTGTCGTCGATGACCATCACTGACGATCGCAAGAAAAACGTCGATTTCACTATCAAGTACTACCACACCCCGGCACGTTTCGTGATGAAGGAAGGCTCGGGCGTGAAAGACCCGCTGACCGAACTCAAGGGCAAGAAAGTCGGCGTGCTGCGCGCCAGTACTCACGACCGTTACGCGACCGAAGTGCTGGTTCCGGCCGGGATCGATCTGGTGCGCTACGGTTCGCAGCAGGAAGCCAACCTCGACATGGTGTCCGGGCGTATCGACGCGATGCTCGCTGACTCGGTCAACCTCAGCGACGGTTTCCTGAAAACCGACGCCGGCAAAGGCTTCGAATTCGTCGGCCCGACCTACGAAGACGCCAAGTACTTCGGCGGCGGCGCTGGCATTGCCGTGCGCAAGGGCGATACCGCACTGGCTGAGCAGTTCAACAAAGCCATCACCGAAATCCGCGCCAATGGCGAGTACAAGAAAGTCCAGGACAAGTACTTCGACTTTGACGTGTACGGCCATTAATACGCCGTGAAAAAAAGTGGCCCCGTTTGCGCGGTGGCCACTTTTTTTATGTTCTTTTATT
>NZ_JH635999.1:2044334-2055022 GCF_000257605.1 Pseudomonas sp. R62 | reverse complement strand
AATGCGGTCTGACATTCGACATCGTCATCGTCTGACCTGACGCATTCGCGAGCAGGCTCGCTCCCACAGGGATTTGCGTAATCCAGCTATTCAGGAGTTTTCCATGCAACGCATCGACCACGTTCTGCCCTGGAGCCATTTGGGCAGCGAGCGCTCCCTCAGCGTGTTCCGCTGCGGCGCTGGCAGCCGCAAGGTGTATATCCAGGCCAGCCTGCACGCCGATGAACTGCCGGGCATGCGCACCGCGTGGGAACTCAAGCTGCGCTTGAACGAACTGGAACGGCAGGGCCGTTTGCAGGGCGTTATCGAACTGGTGCCGGTGGCCAATCCGATCGGCCTGGATCAGCATCTGCAAGGCAATCACATGGGCCGCTTCGAATTGGGCAGCGGCAAGAATTTCAACCGCGCATTCGTCGAACTCAGCGCCCCGGTCGCTGCTCTGGTTGGCGAGCGTCTGGGCGCGGATGCCGAGGCCAACGTCGCGGTGATCCGCCAGGCCATGGCTCAGGTCTTCGAAGAATTGCCGGCGCCGGCATCGCAACTGGAAGCCTTGCACCGCTTGTTGCTGCGCCACGCCTGCGACGCCGACATCACTCTCGACTTGCACTGCGACTTCGACGCTGCGATTCACCTCTACGCGCTGCCGCAACACTGGCCGCAATGGCAATCGCTGGCGGCGCGGTTGCAGGCCGGCGTCGCGTTGCTCTGCGAGGACTCCGGCGGCAGCTCATTCGATGAGTCGTGCTCGACGCCGTGGCTGCGTCTGGCCAAAGCATTCCCGAACGCGGCGATTCCGGCGGCGAATCTGGCGACGACGCTGGAGCTGGGCAGTATGGGCGACACCCGCGTCGATCAGGCTCAGGCCAACTGCGAAGCGATCCTGGGTTTTCTCGCCGAGCAGGGTTTCATCAGCGGTGAATGGCCGGCAGCCCCGAACGAATGTTGTGAAGGTCTGCCGTTCGAAGGCACTGAATACTTGTTCGCCCCGCACCACGGCGTGGTCAGTTTCTTGCGCAATGCCGGCGAGTGGGTAGAGCAGGGCGATGCGCTGTTCGAGGTCGTTGACCCGTTGCAGGATCGCGTGACCACCGTGCGCGCCGGCACCAGCGGGGTGCTGTTCGCGATTGATCGCGGGCGCTATACCGAGCCGGGGATCTGGCAGGCGAAAGTGGCGGGGCGGGTGCCGTTTCGTACGGGCAAGCTGACCAACGACTGATGGCTCTTCGCTGAATTTGCTGACCTCATCGCTGGCAAGCCAGCTCCCACAGGGTTCGGTTGATCTCAAATTTTGGAGACGCCGCAGTTCTTGTGGGAGCTGGCTTGCCAGCGATAGCGGCATCAGCCACGCCACAAAATTTGGATCCTCAGCCGAGGATGTTAGGCTCCCCGCGAACCCGACACTCTGTGAAGGAACGCTGCAATGCTCAAATTGTTCGCCCTGCTGACCCTGCTCGCATCCACCGCCGTCCACGCGCAAACCACCCTGCAATCCGATCTGCCACTCAAGTACCTCGAACAGGTCCACGCCGACGCCGAACCACGTCCGCTGGTGATTTTCCTGCACGGTTACGGCAGTAACGAGGCCGATCTGATCGGCATGAAATTTCAGCTGCCGGCGCAGTACAACTACCTTTCCGTGCGCGCACCGATGACGTTGGGTGAAGGACGTTTCCAGTGGTTTCGCAAGAAGGGTGAAGGCGCCTACAACGGCGAGACCGATGATCTGAAGGTCAGCGGCCAGAAGCTGCGCGACTTTATCGCCCAGGCGGCGAAGAAATATCACGCCGCGCCGGACAACGTGTACCTGATCGGCTTCAGCCAGGGCGCGATGATGAGTTACGAAGTGGGCCTGCGCGCGCCAGCGGTCGTGGGCGGGTTTGCCGCGTTGAGCGGGCGCTTGTTGCCGGTGCTCAAAGCCGAACTCAAGCCCGGGCAAGCGCCACTGCCGCTGAGCATATTTATCGGCCACGGCACCGCTGATGATCCGGTGCCTTACCGTCACGGCACCGAGGCCAACGCGCTATTGCACAAGCTCGATTACCAGCCCGAGTTTCACGCGTATCCGGGCGTCGGCCACAGCATCAGTGCGGCCGAATTGCGCGATTTGAACGGCTGGTTGCAGCGGCTCAATCCTTGACGATGGCTTTGACCAAAGCATCGTGACCCTTCTTGTCGCTGACGCGGGAAATCACCTGCACCAGCGCCATCTTCGTCCCCGAGCCGGCCAGCAATGTGGTGTTCAGGGTTTGGCCACCGCCCTGAGTGGCGGTGCTGTCAACCTGACGCAGCCCCAGGCCGGTGCCTTTTTGGGTCAGGCTTTTTTCGCTGAGCTTGTTGAAGTCCGGCAGGGCCTTGCGCTGATCGTCGATGAAACTCGACACGCTGCCGTCAAGAAACTCACCGTCGTTGTACTTGACGTTCTGGCCTGCGGGGATCTGGTTTTCGGCGGCGATGACCACGGTCTTGGTGGTCTGGTTGGTGTACATCGTGCCCTTGGCCCCGCTCGGGCTGGCGGGCAGCGGGTCGGCGACAAAGCCTTTGGGCAGGACGAAGGCGAATTTGCCGTCGAGCAGCGTAACCTTCTCGGTTTTGACCTTTTCCTTGGCGGCGTGCGCGTTGATCGCGGCGAAACCGGCGACGGCCGCCAGCATCAGGACGAGGGCTTTTTTGCTCAACAATGACATGTGAATCTCCGGTGAATGGTCGCGCGAGGCGGGCGATCATCCCACGGAGCGTGCCGGGCGTTCCAGCGCGATTCTCCGGGCGGTTATTGCGCTTGCGCCTTGGCCACTGGCCGCGCCAGCAGACGCCGGGTCACCCCGAGCATGGCCACCGACACTGCCACGCCAACGACAAAACCGCTGAGGCCCATGGTCGGCAGCGTCAAGGCCGACACCAGGCAGAACGCCGAAAACGAATACATGCCGGTCGCCGTTGCGCGCAATAACGCAGCGGTA
This sequence comes from Pseudomonas sp. R62, assembly GCF_000257605.1. Taxonomy (NCBI): domain Bacteria; kingdom Pseudomonadati; phylum Pseudomonadota; class Gammaproteobacteria; order Pseudomonadales; family Pseudomonadaceae; genus Pseudomonas; species Pseudomonas sp. R62. The sequence continues at coordinate 2,052,065 of NZ_JH635999.1, read as the reverse complement.
AACGCCGGGCCGCGAGTTTGTTGCGAGAACACTGCCATGACGCTGCCGAGCACCGGGAACACCGCGAGCAGGCCGCTCCAGCGTTCGCCGACGGTGCTTGCCAGCATCGTCACCACCAGCGTCAGCGCCGCACCGGCGATCATCCGCCAGATCAGTTTGTCCGACTTCGGTGCTGGCCCGTTCAACACCGGCTGCACCTCAGGGAACAGATAAGGCGAAGCGAGCAGTGCCACCGCTGCCGCAATCACCGAGAACGGCAAGGACGCCGGAATCACCGACAACACCGTCGCCAGCGCGGCCCAAACCGCCAGTGAAATGGTCAACGCCCACGGCCAGTTCGCCCGCTGCGCCACCTGCGCATAGGTAATGCAGAAAGCGATCATCGCGAACATCGCCGACAGCGCCGCCACCGCCGATTGCGCGGCAAACTGCGGCCCTTGTTCAATCGCCAGAAAGAACAGAATCGGCCCGACCACCACCGGCAATCCCGACAACCACCCGGCCACGCTCGGCCCCCAGCGTTTGCCCGCCAGGGAAATCAGCAGGAGAAAACCGGGAATCAGTAGCAGTTTGAGGATCAGCACGCGGGTGTCTCCATCGGGTCAGGATGAGCCACGTTAGCACTGCCGATTAAAGATTGCTGCCTATGTTCGCAATTTTTGTATACAAAAATTCAAGCGCGAATCCAGCTATGCTTTGATCATCAGAATGCAGCGGAGACGATACGGCGATGAACAGAACACCCAAGCTCGTACGCGGCTGTTGTGGCATCGGCTTGTGGGCACTGTTGCTGACGCCGACATGGGCCAATTGGCAGGACGCAGTGCCGGGCGCGCAAATCATCGGCAGCGGCGATTTCAGCGTGTTCGGCTTCGATGTTTACAGCGCGCGCTTGTGGAGTGCCGCGCGGCCTCTGGCGCCGGGCCAGCCGTTTGCTCTGGAGCTGATCTACCGGCGCAACATCTCGCGCGACGATCTGGTCAGCACCAGCGTCGATGAGATCAAACGCCTTGCCGGTCCTCGGGTCACTTCGGCGCAATTGGCCGGCTGGCAGGCGCAGATGCAACAGTCGTTTGTCGACGTGCAGGCCGGCACGCGCATAACCGGCGTGTATCTGCCGGGGCAGGGCGCGCGGTTTTTTGTCGGGCAGAAGCTGCAGCATGAGATCGAGGATCCGCAGTTTGCCAAGGCGTTTTTCGATATCTGGCTGGATCCGCGAACACGCAGTCCCGAGTTGCGCGAGCAGTTGCTGGGGGTGAACCCATAGGTTCAGTGATCTTTGCGCTTCAAGGCATCAGACGAAACGACTAAGCTGCCGGGCTTCCGTTTTTGTTTCTGGATGTGTGCGTGAAATTCAGTTTGCCCAAAATCGCCACCGCGCCGTTTTGCCCGCCGGAAGTGGCCGGCAGTGTTGCGGTTGATCCGACTGCCTCGTTCTTCAAACGTGTGCTGCGTTTCGCCGGTCCCGGTTTGCTGGTGTCGATCGGCTACATGGACCCGGGCAACTGGGCGACCGCGATCGAGGCCGGTTCGCGTTTTGGCTACAGTCTTTTATTCGTCGTGTTGCTGGCGAGTCTGGCCGGCATGGTCGTGCAGTGCCTGTGTTCGCGGCTGGGCATCGCCACTGGTCGCGATCTGGCGCAGTTGTCCCGCGAGCGCTACAGCACGCCGACCGCGCGCCTGCAGTGGCTGCTGGCGGAAATCTCAATCATCGCCACCGACCTCGCCGAAGTGCTCGGCTGCGCTCTCGCGTTTCACTTGCTGCTCGGTTGCTCGCTGACCTTCGGTATCGCTCTGACGGCGTTCGACACGCTGCTGGTGCTGGCCCTGCAGAACCGGGGCTTCCGCCGTCTCGAAGCGATCATGCTGGTGCTGGTCGCGACCATCGGTGTGTGTTTCTTCGTCGAATTGTTGTTGATCAAACCGTACTGGCCAGACGTCGCACTGGGCTTCAAACCTTCGCTGGCGGCCATCGGCGATGCGGCGCCGCTGTATCTGGCCATCGGCATCCTCGGCGCCACAGTGATGCCGCATAACCTGTATCTGCACACCTCGATCGTGCAAACGCGGATGATCGGCAAGGACCTGGCGAGCAAGCGGGACGCGGTGAAACTGGCGCGCATCGACACCATCGGTTCCCTGGCCCTGGCGCTGCTGGTCAACGCGGCGATCCTGATTCTCGCAGCGGCGGCGTTTCACCAGTCCGGGCACACCGATGTGGTCGACATTCAGGACGCCTATCACCTGCTCGACCCACTGGTTGGCGGTGCGCTGGCCAGTGTGCTGTTCGGCGTGGCACTGCTCGCGTCGGGGCAAAGTTCGACCTTCACCGGGACCATCGCCGGGCAGGTGATCATGGAGGGCTATCTGAACCTGCGCATCCCGTGCTGGCAGCGGCGTTTGATCACTCGCGGGCTGGCGCTGATTCCGGCGTTCATCGGCGTCTGGCTCATGGGCGATAACGCGATCGGCAAGTTGCTGGTGTTGAGCCAGGTGGTGTTGAGTCTGCAGTTGCCGTTTGCCCTGTTCCCACTGATCCGCATGACCAACGACAAACGGCTGATGGGGCCGTTTGTGAATCGCTGGCCCACGCGGGTGCTGGCCTGGGGGCTGTTTGTGGTGATCAGCGGGGCTAACAGCTGGTTGATATTGCAGTGGGCGGTTTGATCACTGAGTTGCGGTGACTGGCAGGGCCTATTCGCGAGCAGGCTCGCTCCCACACGCCGCAATCTGGATGGCCAGCCGACGAGGGGTCATCCATCAACTTGTTTCGCGGCGGGCGAGCCTATACTGTATATGCACACAGTAAAGAGCCCGCGCCATGCAAATCATCGAAAAGCTGAGCATCCTCGCCGACGCCGCCAAGTACGACGCCTCCTGCGCCAGCAGTGGTGCGCCCAAGCGCAGCTCCGAGGGCAAGAGTGGCCTCGGTTCGACGGATGGCATGGGCATTTGCCACAGCTACACGCCGGACGGGCGCTGTGTGTCGTTGTTGAAAATCCTGCTGACCAACTTCTGCCTTTACGATTGCCAGTACTGCGTCAACCGCCGTTCCAGCGATGTGCCGCGTGCGCGCTTCACCCCGGAAGAGGTCGTGACGCTGACCATGGATTTCTACCGGCGCAACTGCGTCAGCGGGCTGTTTCTCAGCTCCGGGATCATTCGCTCGGCGGACTACACCATGGAGCAACTGGTGCGCGTCGCCAAGTTGCTGCGTGAAGAGCACGAATTTCGCGGCTACATCCATTTAAAGACCATTCCGGAAGCCGATCCGGCCTTGATCGAAGAAGCCGGGCGTTACGCCGACCGCCTCAGCGTCAATATTGAATTGCCCACCGATGCCAGCCTGCAGACGCTGGCGCCGGAGAAGGACATCACCTCGATCAAGCAAGCGATGAACACCATCTACACTGGCGTGCAAACAGTGTTGAACGAGCCGCGCTCGGCAAAATTCGCCCCCGCCGGGCAAAGCACGCAATTGATCGTCGGTGCCGATGACACCGACGACAGCACCATCCTCCACAGCGCTCAGTCCCTTTATGGCAACTTCCGTTTGCGCCGGGTCTATTACTCGGCATTCAGTCCGATCCCCGACAGCCCGAAAAGCGTACCGCTCGCCGCGCCACCGCTGATGCGTGAGCACCGTTTGTATCAGGCTGATTTCCTCCTGCGCAGCTACGGCTACAGCGCTGAGGAATTGCTCAAAGGCCCGGGCAATCTGGCGCTCGATATTGACCCGAAGCTGGCCTGGGCGCTGGAAAATCGCGAAGTGTTCCCGCTGGACCTCAACCGTGCCGACGCAACGTTGATCGCACGCATCCCGGGCATCGGCTTGCGCACCACCGAGCGCCTGGTCGAGTTGCGCCGTCAGCGCCGCATCCGTTACGAAGACGTGGCACGGATGCGCTGTGTGCTGGCCAAGGCCAAGCCGTTCATCATCACCAGCGATTACCACCCGCAACAGGCGGAAGTCACCAGTCACATGCTCTACCAGCAATTGCGCGACCGGCCGATGCCGCAGCAGATGGGGTTGTGGGGATGATCAGTCTCGATTGTGACGATCTGTTCGATACCTGGCGCCAGCAGGCGCGCTGGTTGCTCAGCCATGAAATCGATCCAAGTCTGGTGAGCTGGGCGGCGGAAGGCGTTGGCGATCTGTTTGCCAGTGATGATCACGTGCCCGAAGGGCAGGGGCCGTTTCAGGCGCGTATTCCCCGTGCGCTGCTCGCCACCCTCGAACAAGCAGCGCGCTATCGCGGCGAACAGCGCTGGAGCCTGTTGTATGAAGTGCTCTGGCGCGTCAGTCACGGCGACCGCACGGCGATGATGGCGGGCGACAAGCTCGGCAGCGAATTGCAGCGGCGCATCAAGCAGGTCAGTCGCGAGGCCCATCATCTGCATGCATTCGTGCGTTTCATCGAGCGGTCCAAGGATCTGCCTGGTCCACAATACGTGGCGTGGCACGAACCGGCGCATGACATTCTGCACAGCGCCAGCGAGCATTTCATCGGGCGCATGGGCCAGCATCGCTGGTTGATCGCCACACCGCGTGACGGCGTTTATTACGACGGTGAGCAATTGATTCACGAGCGGCAGTGCCCGATTGAATGGCAGCAACTGGCACAGAACGTCGATGACCCCCACGGCGATTTGTGGTTGACCTACTACAGCCACATCTTCAACCCGGCGCGGTTGAACCCGAAGGTCATGCAAGGGCATCTGCCGGTGCGGTTCTGGAAGAATCTGCCGGAGGGGGAGTTGATACCGGGATTGATCACCCAGGCGCGGATGGGCAAGCAGCAGAATGGGCAGGCGAGTGGGATTGCCAGTCGAGCCGGGAAGCGGATTGCTTTGAAATAGAAGATCAACAAAAAAGCCCTCCATCAATCACTCAATGGAGGGCTTTTCCAACATCAACAACGGTCAATTCAAACCTTGACGATCCAGCCCGCTGGCGCTTCGATGTCGCCGGTCTGCACGCCAGTCAGCTCTTTGTAGAGCTGCTGGGTTACCGGGCCTACCTCGGTTTCGCTGTGGAACACATGCAGGTGATCGTTGTAGCTGATGCCACCAATCGGCGTGATCACCGCAGCGGTACCGCAGGCACCGGCTTCCTTGAAGTCCGACAGCTTGTCGATCAGCACGTCGCCTTCAACCACTTCCAGGCCCAGACGCGATTTGGCCAGTTCGATCAGCGACAGGCGGGTGATGCCTGGCAGGACCGATGGCGAGTTCGGGGTGACGAACTTGTTGTCGTGGGTGATCCCGAAGAAGTTTGCCGAACCGACTTCCTCGATCTTGGTGTGGGTCATCGGATCGAGGTAGATCGCATCGGCGAAGTTGGCTTTCTTGGCTTTCGAGCCCGGCATCAGGCTGGCGGCGTAGTTGCCGCCGACCTTGGCCGCGCCGGTGCCTTGCGGGGCCGCGCGGTCGTAGCTGGAGATCTGGAAGTTGTGCGGGGTCAGGCCGCCCTTGAAGTAGGCGCCGACCGGGATGCAGAAGATCGAGAAAATGAATTCGGGTGCGGTGCGTACGCCGATGTTGTCACCGACGCCGATCACGAACGGGCGCAGGTACAGCGCGCCGCCGGTGCCGTACGGCGGGATGAAACGCTCGTTGGCGCGAACCACGGCTTTGCAGGCTTCGATGAACTGCTCGGTGTCGACCGTCGGCATCAGCAGACGCGCGCAGCTGCGTTGCATGCGCAGGGCGTTCTGGTCCGGGCGGAACAGGTTGATCGAGCCGTCCTTGCAGCGATAGGCCTTCATGCCTTCGAAGCACTGCTGGCCATAGTGAAGGGCAGTGGAGCCTTCGCTGATGTGCAGGACGTTATCTTCGGTCAGGGTGCCTTTGTCCCACTCGCCATCGCGGAAGTACGACAGATAGCGCTTGTCGGTCTTGATGTAATCAAAACCCAGCTTGTCCCAATTGATGCTTTCGTTACCCATGACACCCTCTATCACTGAACAACCGCCGAAACGGTTCAAGGCTTCTGACGTTTTTTTGGATGGGCACAACAATACTTCATTCTTGAGCGGTTTCGCAGCTTGTGGCGAGGGGATTTATCCCCGCTGGGCTGCGAAGCGGCCCCTTTGGCTCAGATATCTGACGTTCGGCGGTTGCAGATTGATCGTTCCCACGCTCTGCGTGGGAATGCCTCATCGGACGCTCCGCGTTCGGCTGTTGGGACGCAGAGCGTCCCGGACTGCATTCCCACGCGGAGCGTGGGAACGATCAATTTGACGGATTTACAGGTGCAGCGCATGCCCCAGCGCCCGCAACGCCGCTTCCTGCACCGCTTCGCCCAAGGTGGGGTGGGCATGAATGGTGCCGCCGATGTCTTCCAGTCTCGCGCCCATTTCCAGGCTCTGCGCGAATGCCGTCGACAATTCGGAAACGCCGACTCCCACCGCTTGCCAGCCGACAATCAGATGATTGTCGCGACGTGCGACCACGCGGACGAAGCCGCTTTTCGATTCCAAGGTCATTGCGCGGCCGTTGGCGGCGAACGGGAAGCTTGCAACGATGCAGTCCAGCCCCGCAGCCTTGGCCTCGTCCGGAGTTTTGCCGACCACCACCAGTTCCGGGTCGGTAAAGCACACGGCGGCGATGGCGGTCGGGTTGAATTCGCGGCGCTTGCCGCTGATCAGCTCGGCAACCATCTCGCCCTGAGCCATGGCGCGGTGGGCCAGCATCGGTTCGCCGCTCACGTCGCCAATGGCGTAGACGTTGCGCATGCTGGTCTGGCAACCGCTGTCGATCTTGATCGCCGAACCGTTCATCTCCAGATTCAACGCTTCGAGATTGAAGCCTTGAGTATTGGGTTTGCGACCGACGGCAACCAGTACCTGATCGGTTTCCAGATTGAGGGTTTCGCCTTCAGGATCGCGCACCTGCAACGTGCCGTCGAAACCCAGCACGCTGTGCTTGAGGTACAGCTTCACACCCAGTTGCTTGAGCGCTTCATGTACCGGTTGTGTCAGCTCCGCGTCGTAAGCCGGAAGAATACGATCCTGCGCCTCGACCACACTGACCTCGGCGCCGAGCTTGCGATAGGCGATGCCCAGCTCCAGGCCGATGTAACCACCGCCGACCACCACCAGACGTTTCGGCACAGACGTCGGCGCCAGCGCTTCGGTGGAGGAGATGATTGGCCCGCCAATCGGCAGGATCGGCAGGTTGACGCTGGTCGAGCCGGTGGCCAGCACCAGATGCTCGCACTGGATTCGGGTATCGCCGACTTCCACGGTTTTGCCGTCGATGATTTTCGCCCAGCCGTTGATGACCTGAACCTTGTTTTTCTTCAACAGCGCGGCGACGCCAGTGGTCAGGCGATCAACGATGCCATCCTTCCACTCGACGCTTTTGCTGATATTCAGGGTCGGCGCGGCAACGCTGATGCCCAACGCCGAATGCTGGCTGTGATGCTGCGTCTGATGAAACTGCTCAGCCACATGAATCAGCGCTTTTGACGGAATGCAGCCGATATTCAGGCAGGTGCCGCCCAACGATTGGCCTTCGACCAGGATGGTCGGGATGCCCAGTTGCCCGGCGCGGATTGCGGTGACGTAACCGCCGGGGCCGCCGCCGATGATCAGCAGCGTAGTGTTCAGAGATTGCATTCGGGCTTACTCCACAAACAAGGTGGCGGGTTGTTCGAGCAAGCCACGAATGGCCTGAATGAAGAGCGCCGCGTCCATGCCGTCGACCACGCGATGATCGAAGGAGCTG
>NZ_JH635999.1:2041875-2044166 GCF_000257605.1 Pseudomonas sp. R62 | reverse complement strand
ATCACCACTTGGCCTTTGACCACCATTGGCCGTTCGACGATTTTGTTCACGCCGACAATGGCCACTTCCGGCAGGTTCAGCACCGGCGTGCTGACAATGCCGCCCAGCGCACCGAGGCTGGTGAGCGTAATGGTCGAACCGGACAGCTCATCACGGCTGGCTTTGCCATTGCGCGCGGCGTTGGCCAAACGCGAAATTTCCGCGGCGCTGTCCCACAGGCTGCGCGCTTCGGCGTGACGCACCACGGGCACCATCAGGCCGACATCGCTTTGCGTGGCGACGCCGACATGCACCGCACCGAGGCGGGTGATGACTTGCGCTTCGTCGTCGTAACGGGCGTTCATCTGCGGGAAGTCGCGCAGGGCCACCACCAGCGCGCGAACGAGGAACGGCAACAAGGTCAACTTGCCACGGCTGGCGCCATGTTTTTCATTCAGGTGCGCACGCAGTTCTTCGATCGCGGTGACGTCGATTTCTTCGACATAACTGAAGTGCGCGGCACGCTGAGTAGCGTCCTGCATGCGCTGGGCGATCTTGCGGCGCATGCCGATCACTTGAATCTGTTCTTCGTCGTTGCGTTGAGCGTAAGCGGCAGCGGCCGGCGCCGAAGCATTCGACTGACCTTGCGCCAGATAGGTCTCAAGATCTTCATGCAACACGCGACCGGCCGGGCCGGTGCCGCGCACCAGACGCAATTGAATGCCCAGATCCAGCGCATGTTTGCGCACGGCCGGCGATGCGAGCGGGCGTTCATCCGCTTCGCGAGCAACCATCGGGCCTTGGCAAACGGCAGCCGGACGTGGTGCGGCGGCTGCGGCGGGCTTGCTTTCGACAGCGGCTTCAACTTTCGGCGCAACCGGTGCTTCTTTGACCGGCGCGGGCGCGGCGGACTCTTTAAGGTTGCCAGCCCCTTCGACTTCGATGCTGATCAGCACACTGCCGACCGCCATCACTTCACCCGGCTGACCACCAAGGGCAATCACCTTGCCATGCACCGGCGACGGAATATCGACCATCGCCTTGTCGGTCATCACATCCGCCAGCACCTGGTCTTCAACCACCAGATCGCCAACCTTGACGTGCCACTGCGACAGTTCTACTTCTGCGATGCCTTCGCCGATGTCCGGCATCTTGATAACGTGCGTGCCCATTCAGACCTCCATGACCCGTTTCAACGCCGCGCCCACGCGGGACGGCCCTGGGAAATACGCCCACTCCTGCGCGTGCGGGTAGGGAGTGTCCCAACCGGTGACGCGCTCGATCGGCGCTTCCAGGTGATGGAAGCAATGCTCTTGCACCAGCGACACCAGCTCGGCGCCGAAACCGCAGGTGCGGGTAGCTTCGTGAACCACCACGCAGCGGCCGGTTTTCTTCACCGACTTGACGATGGTTTCCAGGTCCAGCGGCCACAGGCTGCGCAGGTCGATGACTTCGGCATCGACGCCGGATTCTTCGGCAGCGACTTGCGAGACGTATACGGTGGTGCCGTAGGTCAGCACGGTCACGTCCTTGCCCGGGCGAGTGATCGCAGCGACGTCCAGCGGCACGGTGTAGTAACCGTCCGGCACCTGGGCTTGCGGGTGTTTCGACCACGGGGTTACCGGGCGGTCGTGATGGCCATCGAACGGGCCGTTGTACAGGCGTTTCGGCTCAAGAAAGATCACCGGGTCATCGTTTTCGATGGAGGCGATCAGCAGGCCTTTGGCGTCGTACGGGTTGGACGGCATCACCGTGCGCAGACCGCAGACCTGAGTGAACATCGCCTCGATGCTCTGGCTGTGGGTCTGGCCGCCGTAGATGCCGCCGCCGCATGGCATGCGCAGGGTCATCGGTGCGGTGAATTCACCGGCCGAGCGATAACGCAGACGCGCTGCTTCGGAGATGATCTGGTCGGAGGCGGGGTAGACGTAGTCGGCGAACTGGATTTCGGCGACCGGACGCAAACCGTAGGCGCCCATGCCGACGGCCACGCCGACGATGCCACTTTCCGAGATCGGCGCGTCGAACACCCGCGAGGTGCCGTACTTGGTCTGCAGGCCTTCGGTGCAGCGGAACACGCCGCCGAAGTAGCCGACGTCCTGACCGAAGACGACGACGTTGTCATCGCGCTCAAGCATCACATCCATGGCCGAGCGCAGGGCCTGGATCATGGTCATGGTGGTCGTGGTCATGGCGGTTTCCAACTGAATATTGTTGTTGTGATCGTTCATGTCAGATCCCCAACTGCTGACGCTGGCGCTTCAAGTGCTCCGGCATCTCTTTGTAGACGTCTTCGAACATGGTCGCGGCGC
>NZ_JH635999.1:2027339-2041194 GCF_000257605.1 Pseudomonas sp. R62 | reverse complement strand
TTCAGACGCGCGATCGGATCGCCGAGCGGGAAGTGGCTCCAGTCATCGGCAGGGCGGTATTTTGATGGGTCGTCGGAGGTCGAGTGCGGGCCGGCGCGGTAGGTGACCCATTCGATCATGGTCGGGCCGAGGTTGCGCCGGGCGCGTTCGGCAGCCCAGGCGGAAGCAGCGTATACCGCGTAGAAATCGTTGCCATCGACCCGCAGCGAGGCGATGCCGCAACCGACACCGCGTCCGGCGAAAGTCGTGGCTTCACCGCCGGCGATGGCCTGGAAGGTGGAAATCGCCCACTGGTTATTCACGACATTGAGGATCACCGGCGCGCGATAAACGTGAGCGAAGGTGAGGGCGGTGTGGAAGTCCGATTCGGCGGTGGCGCCATCGCCGATCCATGCCGAGGCGATTTTCGTATCGCCCTTGATCGCCGAGGCCATGCCCCAGCCGACGCCCTGAATGAATTGGGTGGCGAGGTTGCCGGAAATGGTGAAGAAGCCAGCGTCCTTGACCGAGTACATGATCGGCAACTGGCGGCCCTTGAGCGGATCGCGCTCGTTGGACAGCAACTGGCAGATCAGGTCCACCAGCGGCACATCGCGGGCCATAAGAATGCTTTGCTGGCGGTAGGTCGGGAAGCACATGTCATCGATGTTCAGCGCCAACGCCTGGGCGCTGCCGATGGCTTCTTCGCCAAGGCTCTGCATGTAGAACGACATCTTTTTCTGCCGCTGGGCGACGACCATGCGGTTGTCGTAGATGCGCGTCTTGAGCATCGCGCGCATGCCTTTGCGCAGGATCTCGACCGGCACGTTTTCGGCCCACGGGCCGAGGGCGTTGCCCTGATCGTCGAGCACGCGAATAAGGCCACGGGCGAGGTCGGCGGTGTCGGCAGGTTCAACATCGACAGGAGGTTTGCGCACCGTACCGGCATCGGTCAGATGCAGGTAGGAAAAATCGGTTTTGCAGCCGGGACGGCCCGAGGGTTCAGGGACGTGCAGGCGCAGCGGTTCATACGCTTGGGTCATGGCTTCTACGCTCGATCTTGTGAATTTCTTGTAGTGAGCTGGCAGTCATTCCGGGATGAGGAAATCTTGTCCTACAACAATCATAGGCGTGGCCAAGAAGAATATTTCTCTGTGTTTCGTTGCGCTGGCGACCATTTGCAGATAGAAATTCTGCATAAACATAAAAAACAGGTGGTTTTGTCTCATGCGCAAACTGGACCGTACCGACATCGGCATTCTCAACAGCCTTCAGGAGAACGCGCGCATCACCAACGCCGACCTCGCTCGCTCGGTGAACCTGTCGCCGACGCCGTGCTTCAACCGGGTCAAGGCCATGGAAGAATTGGGCTTGATTCGCGAGCAGGTCACGCTGCTGGATGCCGATCTGCTGGGGCTGCACGTAAACGTGTTCATTCACGTCAGCCTGGAAAAACAGGTAGAGGAGGCGTTGCAGCATTTCGAGGAAGCGATTTCTGATCGGCCCGAGGTGATGGAGTGCTACTTGATGGCGGGTGATCCGGATTATCTGATTCGCGTGCTGGTGCCGAGCATTCAGTCGCTGGAACGGTTCATGATGGATTTTCTGACCAAGGTGCCGGGTGTGGCGAATATTCGCTCCAGCTTTGCGCTCAAGCAGGTGCGCTACAAGACCGCATTGCCGTTGCCGGCCAATGGGTTGACGTTGGGCAATTGATACGACTGACCTGCAGACGCCGATCGTTCCCACGCTCCGCGTGGGAATGCCGCCAGGGACGCTCCGCGTTCCGCCTCAAGAAGTGACGCAGAGCGTCACGGGATGCATTCCCACGCGGAGCGTGGGAACGATCAACGATCAGACTTAGGGCGCCTGACTAGGGGTCAGAGTTTGTTCAGCGGAATCTTCAGGTACACCACGCCATTGTCCTCAGGCGCAGGCAGATTCCCAGCCCGCACGTTCACCTGAATCGCCGGCAGCAGCAACGTCGGCATGCCTAACCCAGCGTCACGTGTCGTGCGCATCTCGACGAACGCCGCTTCATCGATCCCGTCATGCACATGAATATTGCTTTTGCGCTGTTCGCCGACAGTGGTCTGACACTGTGAGGCGCGGCCTTCGGGCGGGTAATCGTGGCAGACGTAAAGCTTCACGCTGGCTGGAAACGCCAGCAGCTTCTGGATCGACTTGAACAATTGTTGCGCATTGCCGCCAGGGAAATCACAGCGCGCGGTGCCAACGTCGGGCATGAACAGCGTGTCACCCACCAGGATCTGCTCGCCGTCGATCAGGTACGCCATGTCCGCTGGCGTATGGCCGGGGACGTGCAGCGCGGTAGCCTTGAGGTTGCCGATCATGAACGACTCGTTCGGCGCGAACAGATGATCGAACTGCGAGCCATCGACGCAAAATTCCGGCTCCAGATTGAACAGCGCCTTGAACACATTCTGCACTTTGCTGATCGATTCACCGATGGCGATCTTACCGCCCAGTTCCCGACGCAGGTACGGCGCGGCGGAGAGGTGATCGGCGTGGGCGTGGGTTTCCAGCAGCCATTGCACTTGCAGCCGGTGCGCACGCACGAAAGCGATGATCTTGTCCGCCTGCGCCGTGCCGGTGCGCCCGGCAGCGCCATCGTAGTCAAGCACCGGGTCGACGATCGCGCACTGGCCGCCGTCGGCTTCATAGACCACGTAGCTGTAGGTCGAGGAGGCGGGGTCGAGGAACGCTTCAATCAGGGCGGGCATGGCAGAAACCTGTGCTGAGGAATTTCGAGTTGCAACAGTTTATGTAAAAACATAATGTTCGCAGCTTAAGTGACCTTCAAGGCCTCGTGCAAATGCAATCCAGTCTGACCGAATGTGAAGTCGCCCAACTGCGCGCCTCGGCGTCCAAAGCCTGCGCCTTGCTCAAAGCCTTGGCCAATGAGGATCGCCTGTTGATCCTCTGTCAACTGACCCAGGGCGAACGCAACGTCGGCGAGCTGGAAAAAATGACCGGCGTACGCCAGCCGACGCTGTCCCAACAACTGGGCATCTTGCGCGATGAAGGCCTGGTCGCGACCCGCCGCGAAGGCAAATACATTTTCTACGGCCTGGCCAGTCACGAAGTGATCCAGGTGATGAAAACCCTGTCGGGGCTGTATTGCGGAGCGGTACTCAAGAGCTGGGAACAGCCATAAATGCCAGCCCTAACACTTACTTACCCTGTGGGAGCTGGCTTGCCAGCGATGAGGACTTATCAGCCAATATTTATGTGACTGACACACCGCTTTCGCTGGCAAGCCAGCTCCCACAGGTTCTTTGGTTTGACCCGAACAAATCCTTGCGTGCAGCAAAAGGAACAAGCAATGAACGATCAACACTGGGGCCCATCCATCAGTGCGGACATCGTGGTCATCGGCGGTGGCACGGCCGGCATCGGTTTTGTCGCCAGCCTGCTCAAGCGTGACCCGCAGCTCAAAGTCACCGTGATCGAACCGAGTTCACAGCACTACTATCAACCGGCGTGGACGCTGGTCGGCGGTGGTGCGTTTGATGTGAAAGACACCGTCAGGCCGATGAGCAAAGTCATGCCGCGTCAGGCGACGTGGATTCAGGCCAGTGTCAGCGCCATCGACCCGCAAAGCCGCCAACTCACCCTCGACGACCAGCGCACCGTCAGCTATCAGAACCTGATCGTCTGCCCCGGCCTGCGCCTGGCCTGGGAGAAAATCGAAGGCTTGCAGGAAAGCCTCGGCCAGCACGGCGTCACCTCCAACTACAGCTATCAGCACGCCCAGTACACCTGGGATCAAGTGCAGAAACTGCGCGACGGCCGGGCGCTGTTCACCCAGCCGGCGATGCCGATCAAATGTGCCGGCGCGCCGCAGAAGGCCCTGTATCTGTCTTGCGATTACTGGCGCAAATCCGCCGTGCTGAAAGACATCAATGTCGAATTCAACCTCGCTGGCGCTGCGCTGTTTGGCGTGCCGACCTTCGTTTCGCCGTTGATGAAGTACATCGAACAGTACGACGCGCAACTGGCGTTCAACTCGAATCTGGTCAAGGTCGACGGCCCGGCAAAAACCGCGTGGTTTGAAGTCAAGGACGCCGACGGCAATGTCAGCCGGGTCGCGAAAACCTTCGATCTGCTGCACGTCGTGCCGCCACAAGTCGCGCCGGATTTCATCGCCCAGAGTCCGCTGGCCGATGCCGGCGGTTGGTGCGAGGTCGATCCGCACAGCCTGCAGCATCTGCGCTATCCCGAGGTGTTCGCACTGGGCGATATCTGCGGCACCAGCAACGCGAAAACCGCCGCAGCGGTGCGCAAGCAGGTTGTCGTCGTTGCGCAGAACCTGCTGGCCGCGCGCAAACAACAGCCGTTGCCGCTCAAGTACGACGGCTACGGCTCGTGCCCGCTGACGGTGGAGAAGGGCAAGGTGATCCTCGCCGAGTTCGGCTATGGCGGCAAACTGCTGCCGACTTTCCCGCTGGACCCGACCGTGGCCCGCCGTTCGGCGTGGTGGCTGAAGGCGACGCTGCTGCCGTGGTTCTACTGGCACGGCATGCTCAAGGGCCGCGAGTGGCTGACGCGTCTGTCCAGGGTCGACTGAGAAAACCCCTATGTTGCTGGCAAGTCTGTTTGGCGTGGTGATGGGGTTGGTCCTCGGCCTGACCGGCGCAGGCGGCGGGATTCTCGCGGTGCCGGCGCTGGTGCTCGGGCTCGGCTGGACGATGACGCAAGCGGCGCCGGTGGCCTTGTTTGCGGTCGGCAGCGCGGCGGCGGTCGGGGCGATCGATGGTTTGCGCCATGGCCTGGTGCGTTACCGCGCGGCGCTGTTGATCGCGGCACTGGGCGCGGTGTTTTCGCCGCTGGGGATCTACTTCGCACATCAGTTGCCGGAAAAGATTCTGATGATGCTGTTCAGCCTGCTGATGGTCCTGGTCGCCTGGCGGATGTTCAGAAAGGAGCGTCAGCAAGCCGGGCCGAGCGATCACGGCCATGCCAGTTGGGGGCAGAAAAACTGCATGCTCAACGAGCAGACCGGGCGCTTCGACTGGACCGCCAAATGCACCGCCACTCTGGCTGCACTGGGAGCGGTTACTGGCGTGGTTTCGGGATTACTTGGCGTCGGCGGCGGCTTTCTGATCGTGCCGGCGTTCAAGCAACTGACCGATGTGCAGATGCGCGGCATCGTTGCGACGTCGTTGATGGTGATCAGCTTGATTTCCGCGATCGGCGTGATCGGCGCGTTTCATGCGGGGGTGCGTATCGACAGCCAGGGTGGGGCGTTCATTGTCGCCAGCATCGTTGGCATGCTCATCGGTCGCAGGCTGTGCGCGCAGGTGCCGGCGCGGGCGTTGCAGGTGGGGTTTGCCAGTGTCTGTCTGGTGGTCGCGGGGTACATGTTGTTGCGGGCGTGAAGAGCAAAAGATCGCAGCCTCCTTGCACGAGGCTGCGATCTTTTCAGACGGTTACAACACCAGGTGCGGCAGCCACAGCGAAATCGCCGGAACGTAGGTCACCAGCAGCAGCACCAGGAACAGCACGCCATAGAACGGCAGCAGCGCTTTTACGGTGCTTTCGATACTGACCTTGCCCACCGCCGAGCCGACGAAGAGCACCGCGCCCACCGGCGGTGTTATCAATCCGATCCCCAGGTTCACCAGCATGATCATGCCGAACTGCACCGGATCGACGCCAATACCCATGATCACTGGCATCAGGATCGGCGTGAGGATCAGGATCAGCGGCGCCATGTCCATCACCGTGCCAAGCAACAGCAACATCACGTTGATGCACATCAGGATCACGTAGCGGTTGTCCGACAGGGTCAGGAACAGCGTGGTGATTTTCGCCGGGATCTGCATCAGCGTCATGATGTAGCCGAAGCTGGCGGCGAAACCGATCAGGATCATCACGATGGAGATCGTGCGCACCGTGCGATGCATCAGCTTGGGCAGCTCGCTCCATTTGTAGTCGCGGTAGATGAACATGGTCACGAAGAATGACCAAAGCACGGCGATGGCCGCCGATTCAGTGGCGGTGAAAATACCCGAGAGAATGCCGCCGAGGATGATCACCATCGCCATCATGCCCCACAGGGCTTCGCCGACGATCTTCAGCGCCTGGCGCATCGGAATCACTTCGCCCTTGGGGTAGTTGCGCTTTTTCGCGAAGATCAGGCACAACACCATCAGGCAGGCGCTCATCAGCAGGCCCGGGACGATGCCGGCCATGAACAGCGAAGCGATCGAAACAGTACCGCCGGCGGCCAGCGAGTAGAGCACTGAGTTATGACTTGGCGGGGTCAGCAGGGCTTGCACCGAACCGCTGACGGTCACAGCGGTGGAGAAGTCGCGCGGATAGCCCTTGCGTTCCATTTCCGGGATCAGTACCGAACCCACCGACGCGGTGTCGGCCACTGACGAACCGGAGATCGCACCGAAGAAGGTCGAGGCGACGATGTTGACCAGTGACAGGCCACCACGGACGAAACCTACCAGCACCCCGGCACACGCCACTAACCGCCGGGACATGCCGCCCTCGGCCATGATCGCGCCGGCCAGGACGAAGAACGGAATGGCCAGCAGCGAGAATTTGTTCACCCCCGAGGCGACCTGGATCATCACCGCCTGGAATGGAATGTCGATCCACCAAGCGCCGATCAGCGCAGCGGCGCCCAACGCGTAGGCGACCGGCATGCCGATCAGGATCAATACGATAAAACTGCCCAGCAGAATCAGAGCGTCCATTAAACGGCACCTTCACTTTCTTCAACCAGGTCGAACTGCACGACCCGACGTTTGCTCTGGTCACCGAGCAAGAGTTTTTCCACGACAAAAATCAGCGTCAGCAAGCCGCCCAGGGGGATCGGCAGATAGGTCACGCCAACCCGCAGATCGGGCAGGGCGGCCATGAACTGGTTCCAGGTGGACATGCACAGCTTGGTGCCCCAGATGGTCATGAAGATGCAGATTGCCGCCATCAGCAGTTGCGAAAAAATCGCTGCTGCGGATTTCAGCTGCGGTGGCATGCGGTCGGTGAGCATGGCCACGGCCATGTGCGCACCGGCGCGGTAACTGGCGGCGGCGCCGATGAAGGTGAACACCATCATCAGCAGGATCGCCGTTGGCTCAGGCCAGCTCGAACCGGTGCCGAGCACGTAGCGGGCGAACACGCCCCAGGGAATCATCAGGGAAATCGCCAGGACGGAAAGGCCGGCGACCCAGATGCACGTCATGTAGATCTTGTCGTTGATACGCAGCAGCAGATTCTTCATCGGGTTCCACCGTAACCGGGCGCGCCTGAACCGCTGGCGCGCCGGGCCTTTTTCATGAGTACGGAGCGGGAGGCGTTACTGAACGGCTTCGATCTTTTTGATCAGATCGGCATAAGGCGCGCCGTATTTTTCGCGAACCGAGGCCGTAGCGTCGTAGAAAGGTTTCTTGTCAACGGTGATGAACTCGACACCGGCAGCCTTGAGTTTTTCCTCGCTGGCAGCGGACTTCTTGTCCCACAGCACGCGCTCTTCAGCCTGGGCAGCCTTGGCGGCTTTCTTGACCATTTCCTGCTGATCCGGGGTGAGTTTTTCCCAGGTGATTTTCGACATCACGATTGGCTCTGGCAGGATCAGGTGACCGGTCAGGCTGTAGAACTTGGCGTTCTGGAAGTGGTTGTGTTCGAGCAGGGTCGGCGGGTTGTTCTCCGCACCGTCGATCACGCCGGTCTGCAGGGCACTGAAGATTTCCCCGGTATCCATGGCGATGCCGTTACCGCCCATGGCGTTCATCATGTCGATGAACATCGGGTTGCCTTGTACGCGGATCTTCATGCCCTTGAGGTCTTCGAGCTTGCGCACCGGTTTCTTGGTGTAGATGTTGCGCGTGCCGCCGTCCATCCAGGCCAGGGCCACCAGGCCGAATTCAGAGTTGGTGATTTTGCCGAGGATCTCGTCGCCCACCGGTCCGTCGATGACGTTACGCATGTGTTGCTGATCGCGGAAGATGAACGGCATGTTGAACACGTTCACATCCGGCACCACGGGGCCGACGATCCCCAGGCTGACGCGGGACAACTGCACTGCGCCGACCTGCATCTGCTCGATGACTTCCTTTTCCGATCCCAGCACACCGCCCGGGAAATACTGGAAAGTCAGTTCGCCGTTGGTTTCCTTGGTCAGGGCCTTGCCCATGTTTTCTTCAGCCACCACGGTTGGATAACCGGCGGGGTGAATGTCGGCAAATTTGAGTTTCATTTCCGCCTGAGCGGCACCGGCAAAGGTGAACATCAGCGGGAGTGCAGCGGCGAGCAAGGTGCGTTTGAAGTTCATGGGGGGTGAGTCTCCAGTCTTGTTATTTTTGTGTTCAAGGCGCAGCGGTGCAGCAGAGGGTCTAAAGCAAATCGTTGAATTGCGGTTCGGCGAGGCCTTTGACGCCTGGCTTCAGGGCGAACACGCCGCCGGCCAGCGATTGCGGGTCGTGGTCATCGCCGGGGCGAATCGAGGCGACAAACAAGGTGTCCAGGTTGCTGCCGCCGAAAGCGCACATGGTCGGTTTCTTCACCGGTACTTCCAGCGAGAAATCCAGTCGGCCGTCCGGGGCGAAGCGGTGGATCAGGCCGGCGTCGTTGGCGCAGATCCAGTAGCAGCCTTCGGCATCCACGGCGGCGCCATCGGGGCGGCCGGGGAAATGATTCATGTCGACGAAGATTCGGCGATTCGATGGCGTGCCGGTCTCGGTGTCGTAATCGAAGGCCCAGATCAGTTGCACATCGGGGTGCGAATCCGACAGGTACATGGTCTTGCCGTCAGGGCTGAAAGCGAGGCCGTTGGGCACGATGAAGCCATCCAGCTGCGCTTCGACCACGCCCGTCTGCCCGGCGCCGTAGCGATAGAGCCGGCCTTCAGGCGCGTTCAGGCCCATGTTCAGCACCATGCTGCCGGCCCAGAAACGCCCTTGGCGATCGCAGCGACCGTCGTTGAGGCGCATGTCGGCGCGGCTGTGCTCGACGGTGGCGAGCAATTCGCTGTCGAGGCTGCCGTCGCTGTGCGGGTGCAGGCGAAAGAAGCCGCTTTCCATACCGGCGACCCAGCCACCACTGCGGTGGCGGGTGATGCAGGCGAGCATTTCCGGGGCCTTCCACGAGGCGACGTGCCCGGTGTCAGCGCTCCAGCGTTGCAGCCCGCCGTTAGGAATATCGACCCAGTACAGGGCGTTTTCCTGCGGCACCCAGACCGGGCTTTCACCGACCGCGTTGCGGGCGTCGACGATCAATTCGGCTTGCATACTCATTCCCATGGTTTTTATTGGAGGGGATCAAGTCGAACGGTCAGTCGCCGAACGGGCCTGCTGCGACGAAAGCGCCGCCCTGATAGATCCGCGCCGGATCATCGTCGGCTGGCATCGGTTGCGCTTCGACCTTGTCGCGGAACACTTCCGAGGTGTCCTTGGCTTCGAAACCGAGGTGGCTGGCGTAGCGGTTGTCCCACCAGACATCTTTGTTGGCGGACATGCCGTAGACCACGGTGTGGCCGACGTTTGGTGTGTACAGCGAGCGTTCGAGCAGTTGCGTGAGATCGTCGAAGCTCAGCCAGGTGTGCATCATCCGGCGGTTCTGCGGTTCGGGGAACGAGGAGCCGATGCGGATGCTGACGGTTTCGATGCCGTAGCGATCGAAGTAGAAACTGGCCATGTCTTCGCCGTAGGACTTGGACAAGCCGTAGTAACCATCGGGACGACGCGCCGAAGTGGCGTCGAGCTGTTGGTCCTGTTTGTAGAAACCGATGACGTGGTTGGAGCTGGCGAAGATCACCCGCTTCACACCGTGCTTGCGCGCCGCTTCGTAAATGTGGAACACGCCGCAGATGTTGGCACCGAGGATTTCTTCGAACGGGCGCTCGACCGAGACGCCGCCGAAATGCAGGATCGCATCGACCCCTTCGACCAGTTGATGCACGGCTTGCTTGTCGGCGAGGTCGCAGAGCACGACTTCTTCGTGGTCATCGACGGCCGGGGCGAGGGCGGCGATGTCGGACAGGCGCAGCACGTTGGCGTAAGGGCGCAGGCGTTCGCGCAGCACTTTGCCCAGGCCGCCGGCGGCACCGGTCAGCAGCAGGCGGTTGAATGGAGCGCGGGGGGTAGAAGTAGACGTCATGGCAATCCCTGAACACATTGTTATTAGGTTTGTTGTAGGTTGTCGTATGACTGCGCTGAAGTATCGGTAGGGTTTCCGGATCTTGTCAACGCGACTTTTGGTGTAGATGACGGAAGGGCGCGCCCAGTCCTGAGTCTGCAGAATCCTTTAGTTGGCAATGCAGTCTCCTGTGGGAGCGAGCTTGCTCGCGAAAGCGCTGCGTCATTAAAAGATGAGTCGTCTGACCCGACGCATTCGCGAGCAAGCTCGCTCCCACAGGGAATATCGGTGTGGAAACTCGCTTTACAACAACGAAATCGGATAGCTGATAAAGATCCGGTTCTCGTCAAATTCGTTGGTGCTGAAGTCCCGGCGAATGGTCGCGTTGCGCCATTTCACGTTGAGGTTCTTCAGCGGGCCGCTCTGCACGGTGTAGGCCAGCTCTGATTCGCGGCCCCATTCCTTGCCGTCATTGGTGGTGGCGGTGTGCACGTTATCGCCGCTGATGTAGCGGTTCATCAGGGTCAGGCCAGGCACGCCCAGCGCAACGAAGTTGTAGTCGTGACGCACCTGCCAGGAGCGCTCTTTGGCGTTGTCATAACTGGCGTTGTAACTGTCGTTGGCCAGTGTGCCGCCGCTGGTGCCGTTGACGCGCATCCAGGCATCGTCGCCGGTGAGTTTCTGCAGGCCGACGTAGAAAGTGTTGCCGCCGTACTTGGCCGAGAGCAGGGCGAACGCGGTCTTGTTGTCGAGGTCGCCGGCCTGAGCGCTGCCGTCTTCCTTGCCGGTGAAGAAACCGAGGTTGGCGCCCAGCGTCCAGTCGCCCATCGGCTGGCTGTGGCTGAGGTTGAAATACTGCTGCTGGTAGATGTCGGTGAGCTCGGCGTACCACACGCCGACCATCGTGCGCTTTTCGTTGAAGCTGTATTCGCCGCCGCCGAAGTTGAAGCGATCGGAGGTGAACGCACCGCGGCCGTTCATCGACATGTCTTCCATGCTCGCGTCGTTGCGCGGGCTGTTGCCACGAAACTGGCCGCCGTAAACGGTCAGGCCGTTGATCTCGGTGGACGTGATCTGGCCACCGCGAAAGGTCTGCGGCAGGGAGCGGCCATCGTCGGAACGCAGGATCGGCAGCACTGGCATCCATTCACCGACTTTCAGTTCGGTCTTCGAGACTTTGGCTTTCAGCGCCACGCCGAGGCGACCGAAATTGTCGGCCGGGCGACCGTCATCATGAATCGGCAACAACTGCGTACCGCCAGTGCCTTTGCCGCCATCGAGCTTTTGCGAATACAGCCCGAGCACATCGAGGCCGAAGCCGACGGTGCCTTGGGTGAAGCCGGATTTGGCGTCGAGAATGAAGCTCTGCGTCCACTCTTCGGCCTTGCCCTGCGGATAGGCCGGGTTGACGAAGTTGCGGTTGAAGTAGGCGTTGCGCAGGTTCAGCGTGGCTTTGCTGTCGTCGAGAAAGCCCTCGGCATCGGCGCTCATCGGCAAGGCCAGAGCGAGGCTGCTGCAACCGATCAGGCTCAGGGTCGAACGCGGTTTGAAATGGGCAAAACGTGAAGGGCGGACGGAATTGCGGGCGAGTGGGCTCACTGTGACGCTCCCTGGATCGTTTGTTGTTTTTATTATTTGTCATACGTCGTCGTACAACATCGATGCGGATATTTCCCAGATTTTCGGGGATTGTCAACTGGAAGTTATACGATGACCTCCCATTCGACGCCGAACCCATGTGGGAGCGAGCCTGCACGCGAATGCGGACTTTCAATCAATGAAGTTGTCGACTGACACAGCGCTTTAGCGAGCAGGCTCGCTCCCACAGGGTTCCTTGGTGTCTGTCGAGTCGTGTATTGCCCGTCAAATTGCGGCAAACTTCCTCCACCCCCAGCACCAGGCCGATTCATGGATAAATACGCCCCGCGCAACTGGCAACCCCACGAAAAGCCCAGCCTGCCCGGTTCTCCGTCGACACCGCTGCACTCCACGCCCAAGCGCCTGGCGTACGCGGCGGTTGGCGTGCTGGTGGCGGTGACCGGTGGGTTGGGCAACTCGCTGGTGGTTGCCAACCTGCCTTACCTGCAAGGCTCGCTCGGCGCGACCACGGCGGAGATGGCCTGGCTGCCGGCGGCGTATGTGATGACCAACGTGTCGATGAACCTGCTGCTGGTGAAGTTTCGCCAGCAGTTCGGCTTGCGCGCGTTCACAGAAGTGTTCCTTGTGTTGTACGCGCTGGTGACCTTCGGCCATTTGTTCGTCAACGATCTCAACTCGGCAGTGGCGGTGCGAGCGGCGCACGGCATGGTCGGTGCGGCGCTGAGCTCGCTGGGTCTGTATTACATGGTCCAGGCATTCCCGGCGAAATGGCGGCTCAAAGCGTTGGTACTCGGCCTCGGCACGTCGCAGTTGGCGTTACCGCTGGCGCGGCTGTTTTCCGAAGACCTGTTGCAGATCGCCGAATGGCGCGGTTTGTACTTGTTCGAATTGGGCATGGCCCTGCTGTCACTCGGCTGTGTGTTGCTGCTGAAGTTGCCGCCCGGTGACCGCTTCAAGACCTTTGAAAAACTCGATTTCCTCACCTTCGCCATCCTCGCCACGGGTGTGGCGTTGTTGTGCGCGGTGCTGTCGCTGGGGCGGATCGACTGGTGGCTGGAGGCAGACTGGATCGGCGTGGCGCTGGCCTGTTCGATCGCGCTGATCATCATGGGCCTGGCCATCGAGCATAACCGCAGCAACCCGATGCTGATGACCCGCTGGCTGGGCAGCGGAACGATGATCCGCCTCGCGCTGGCGGTGACCCTGATTCGCATGGTCACCTCGGAGCAATCCACCGGCGCGGTCGGTTTCATGCAGAACCTCAACATGGGCTATGAGCAATTGCACAGTCTGTACGTGGTGATGCTGATCGGCAGCATCGCCGGGCTTGCCACCAGCGCGTTGACCATCGATCCCAAACACCTGCTGATGCCGTTGATCATTTCCTTGGCGCTGATGGCCACCGGTTCGGTGATGGACAGCTTCTCGAACAACCTGACCCGTCCCGCCAACATGTATTTCAGCCAGTTTCTACTGGCGTTCGGCAGTACGTTTTTTCTCGGCCCGACCATGGTCTTCGGCACGCGTAACGTGCTGACCAATCCGCGCAACCTGGTGAGTTTTTCCGTGCTGTTCGGGATCTGCAATAACCTCGGCGGACTGCTCGGCGCGGCGTTGCTTGGCACTTTTCAGATCGTGCGGGAGAAGTACCATTCCAGCCACATCGTCGATCATCTGGTGATGTCCGATCCCTTGGTGGCTGCGCGAGTGCAGAGCGGCGGCTCGGCGTTCGGCGGTTTGCTCGCCGACCCGAGCTTGCGCAATCTGGCCGGCATGCGCAGCCTCGCCAATGCGGCGACACGCGAAGCGAACGTGCTGGCCTATAACGATGTCTTCATGCTGATTGCGGTCATTGCCGTCCTGACCATGATCTGGCTTTCGATTCGCGCGTTGTGGCTGATGAGCACCACCAAAGCCATTGAGCCGACACCTTCCGTACCACCCAGCGGTGCCACTTCTTCATGACCGAACCGACCACCACAACTACCAACGCCATCGCCGCCACGCCTGAAGGGGAGGCGCCGCCATCGTCACCGAATACCGCGCCGCGTTCGCTGCGGGTGCGGATCATCTCTTCGCTGGGCTTTGCCGCAATCGCCATCGTCGGCGTGCTGATCGTGCTGTATGCGTGGCAACTGCCGCCATTCAGCAGTGCGGTCGAAAC
>NZ_JH635999.1:2022238-2024575 GCF_000257605.1 Pseudomonas sp. R62 | reverse complement strand
GGACGCTCCGCGTCCCAAAGCGGACGCAGAGCGTCCATTGAGGCATTCCTACGCGGAGCGTAGGAACGATCAGTCGATCAGCGTTGCCCGACGGGCTTATTTACCGAGCTTCACCCGCGTCCAGCCACGGGTCATGATCCGCTGCGTGGCAATCGGCTGATCCGGCACCGCATACAACGTCGCCATCACCGCTTGCGAAGGATACGAGCCCGGTTCGTTGCGGATTGCTTCGTCCACCAGTGGCGTGGCTGCTGCGTTGGCGTTGCTGTAGCCGATGCTGTTGGTGACTTCGGCAATGATGTCCGGGCGCATCAGGAAGTCCATGAACAGGTAGGCGTTGTCGACGTTCGCCGCATCACGGGGGATGGCGACCATGTCGTAGAAACTGCCGGCGCCTTCCTTGGGAATGCTGTAGTCGATCACCACCTTGTTGCCCGATTCCACCGCACGGGCCTTGGCCTGCAGGACGTCGCCGGAGTAACCGACCGCTACGCAGATGTTGCCGTTGGCCAGATCGGAGATGTACTTCGAGGAGTGGAAGTACGCCACGTACGGGCGGATTTTCATGAACAGCGCTTCGGCTTCGGCGATGTGCGCCTTGTCCTTGTCGTTCACCGGATAGCCCAGATAGTGCAGGGCGGCCGGGAGCATTTCGGTCGGCGAATCGAGGAAACTGATGCCGCAGGCTTTGAGCTTTTCCGCGTTCTCCGGTTTGAACAGTAAGTCCCAGGAGTTGGTCGGGGCATTGGCGCCGAGTACTTCCTTGACCTTCGCCGGGTTGAAACCGATGCCGATCGAGCCCCACATGTACGGGAACGCGTGCGCGTTGTCCGGATCACTGGCGGCGGCGTTTTTCAGCAGCACCGGGTTGAGATTCTTCCAGTTCGGCAGCTTCGACTTGTCCAGCGGCTGGTAGACACCGGCCTTGATCTGCTTGGCCAGAAAACTGTTCGACGGCACGACGATGTCGTAGCCGGATTTGCCCGCGAGCAGGCGCGCTTCCAGGGTTTCGTTGCTGTCGAAGACGTCGTAGGTCACGCGAATGCCGGTCTCGTCTTCGAACTTTTTCACGGTGTCCGGCGCGATGTAATCGGACCAGTTGTAAACACGCAGCACCTTGTCGTTGGCCTGGGCGCCCATGACCATTGCGCCCATTAAGGACAGTGTCAGCAGAGTCCTGCCAAACATTTTCATCGGTACAACTCCCTTCTTCTTATTCAACAAAACAAAAGCTCGGTGCACTTGAACCTTGTGGCGAGGGGATTTATCCGCGCTCGGCTGCGAAGCAGTCGCAAAACCTGAATACGGAGTCTTCAGGTAGAACTGCAGGGGCCGCTTCGCAGCCCAACGGGGATAAATCCCCTCGCCACAGTTGTTCATCGGTGTTGCTCAGGCAGTTGCCGCTGCCGGCTGTTGCCACGACTCGTTTGCGGTCTGATCCATCGCTTCCTGAATCGCCCGTTTGCGGTTGGCTTCTGCCTTGCGGCCGAAATACCAGACCAGGAAAGTCACCAGCGACACTGCCAGCAGAATCAGGCTGGCCACGGCGTTGATCTCAGGTTTCACGCCCAGACGCACCGCCGAGAACACCTCCATCGGCAGCGTCGTCGAGCCCGGCCCGGAGACAAAACTCGCCAGCACCAGATCATCAAGCGACAAGGCAAACGACATCATCCCGCCGGCGGCCAGCGACGGCGCGATCATTGGAATGGTGATGAGGAAAAACACTTTGAATGGTTTGGCGCCGAGGTCCATCGCCGCTTCTTCGATCGACAGATCCAGCTCGCGAAGGCGCGCGGAGACTACCACCGCCACATAAGCGGCACAAAAGGTGGTGTGGGCGATCCAGATGGTGACGATGCCGCGCTCCTGCGGCCAGCCGATCAGTTGCGCCATCGCCACGAACAGCAGCAACAGCGACAGACCGGTGATCACTTCCGGCATCACCAACGGCGCGGTCACCAGGCCACCAAACAGCGTGCGACCCTTGAAGCGCGTCACCCGCGTCAGGACGAAGGCGGCGAGGGTGCCCAGTGCCACAGCGGCAATCGCGGTGTAGCAGGCGATCTCCAGCGAGCGCAGCACCGAGCCCATCAGTTGCGTGTTGTCGAGCAGGCCGACATACCACTTGATCGACCAGCCGCCCCACACCGTCACCAGTTTCGAGGCGTTGAACGAGTAGATCACCAGAATCAGCATCGGCAGATAAATGAACATCAAGCCGAAGATCAGCATGAACTTGGAAAAGTTGAAGCGTTTCATCCCCGTGCCTCCATCTCTTTGGCCTGGCTGCGGTTGAACAGCAGAATCGGCACAATCAGGATCAACAGCATCACC
>NZ_JH635999.1:2015495-2017235 GCF_000257605.1 Pseudomonas sp. R62 | reverse complement strand
ACATCCTCGAAGGCGCGAAAGAGCAGGGCATTCCCGCTGACGCCATCGTCAAGGAAAGCGCCCCGGCGCAGTTCGAAGTCAACCTGCATCACGTCTCCGACCCGATCAAGGCCTGCGATTACGCGGTCCTGCTCAAGCGTCTGGTGAAGAACATCGCCTACGACCACGAGATGGACACGACCTTCATGGCCAAGCCGTATCCGGGCCAGGCCGGCAACGGTCTGCACGTGCACATTTCGATTCTGGACAAAGAAGGCAACAACATCTTCGCCAGCGAGGATCCCGAGCAGAACGCCGCACTGCGTCACGCGATCGGCGGTGTGCTCGAGACCCTGCCGGCGCAAATGGCCTTCCTCTGCCCGAACGTCAACTCGTACCGCCGCTTTGGCGCGCAATTCTATGTGCCGAACTCGCCAAGCTGGGGCATCGACAACCGCACCGTGGCCGTGCGCGTGCCGACCGGTTCGGCGGATGCCGTGCGCATCGAGCACCGCGTCGCCGGTGCCGATGCCAACCCGTACCTGCTGATGGCGTCGGTGCTGGCCGGTATTCACCACGGCCTGACCAACCAGATCGAGCCCGGCGCCCCGGTCGAAGGCAACAGCTACGAGCAGAACGAGCAGAGCCTGCCGAACAACCTGCGCGACGCGTTGCGCGAGCTCGACGACAGCGAAGTCATGGCGCGCTACATCGACCCGATGTACATCGACGTGTTCGTCGCGTGCAAGGAAAGCGAGTTGGCCGAGTTCGAGAACTCGATTTCTGACCTTGAGTACAACTGGTATCTGCATACGGTCTGAAGATCAAAAGCCCCTCACCCTAACCCTCTCCCGGAGGGAGAGGGGACTGACCGCGTCGTCTGGAGATATCCGGCGACCTGAACGATCCAGTCGATGATGGATTCGGCAAGATTTTTCAGGTCGGCGCAGTTACCAGGCATCCCCCGATCGGTCCCCTCTCCCTCTGGGAGAGGGCTAGAGTGAGGGCAGCGATTCCCGGCCAGACAAAGCAACCAGACCAACCCCCAAATTCCCCCTTGTCGAGCTCAAAACAATGACCACAACCCGCAACGACTGGGAACAACGCTTCCAGTCCCTGTCCATCGAATCCCGCGCCTTCATCGACGGTGAGTATCGCCCGGCGATCAGCGGCGACACCTTTGAATGCCTGAGCCCGGTCGATGGCCGCTTTCTTGCCGCCGTCGCCAGCACCGATGAAGCCGACGCCAATTTCGCCGTCGAAGCCGCGCGCCAGTCCTTCAACTCCGGCATCTGGGCGAAAAAAGCCCCGGCCGAGCGTAAGCGCGTGCTGATCCGCTTCGCCGATCTGATCCTGCAACACCAGGAAGAACTGGCGCTGCTGGAAACCCTCGACATGGGCAAGCCGATCAGCGATTCGATGAACATCGACATCCCGGCGACCGCCAACGCGATCCGCTGGAGCGCCGAGGCCATCGACAAGATCTACGACGAAGTCGCTGCCACGCCGCACGACCAACTCGGCCTCGTCACCCGTGAGCCGTCCGGTGTGGTCGCAGCGATCGTGCCGTGGAATTTCCCGCTGATCATGGCCAGCTGGAAATTCGCCCCGGCGCTGGCGGCGGGTAACTCGTTCATCCTCAAGCCTTCGGAAAAATCACCGCTGACCGCCATCCGCATCGCGCAACTGGCGCTGGAGGCGGGTATTCCGAAGGGCGTGTTCAACGTGCTGCCGGGCTACGGCCACACCGTCGGCAAGGCG
>NZ_JH635999.1:2007888-2013540 GCF_000257605.1 Pseudomonas sp. R62 | reverse complement strand
CGACAAGACTGCAGAAATCCTCGGCAGCATGATCTTCGAAGGCGCCGATATCATTCGCTCGCGCATCAAGGATTACGACATCAAGTGCGACTATCGCCCGGGCGGTATTTTCGCGGCGATGAACAAGAAACAGCTCAACGGCCTGGCCGAGCAGAAGCGCAACTGGGAACGCTACGGCAACCGCAATCTGAAGATGCTGGATGCAGCGGATATTCGTCGCGAAGTCGGCTCCGACGCCTACGTTGGCGGCTTGCTGGACATGCAGGGCGGCCACGTTCATCCGTTGAATCTGGCGCTAGGGGAAGCCGCCGCCATCGTGCGTTTGGGCGGCAAGATCTACGAGCAATCGGCGGCGGTGGAAATCACCTACGGCGAGCCGATCACCGTGCGTACTGCCAAAGGTCTGGTCCGCGCCAAATACCTGTTGATCGCCGGCAACGCTTATCTACCGCAAGGCCTCGACAACCGCGTCACCGCGAAAAGCATGCCGTGTGGTTCGCAGATCGTCGTCACCGAACCGCTGACCGAGCAGCAGGCACGCAGTCTGATCACCAATAATTACTGCGTCGAGGACTGCAACTACCTGCTCGATTACTACCGCCTGACCGCTGACAACCGCCTGCTTTACGGTGGTGGTGTGGTCTACGGCGCGCGGGAGCCGGACGATATCGAACAATTGATCCGGCCGAAGATCCTCAAGACCTTTCCGCAGCTCAAGGACGTGAAGATCGACTACCGCTGGACCGGCAATTTCCTGCTGACCATGTCGCGCATGCCGCAATTCGGCCGTATCGAAAAGAACGCCTACTACATGCAGGGCTACAGCGGCCACGGCGTCACCTGCTCGCACCTGGCCGGCAAACTGATCTCGGAAATGATCCGCGGCGATGCCGAACGCTTCAACGCCTTCGCCTCGCTGCCGCACATGCCGATGCTCGGCGGCCGCACCTTCTCCGCACCGCTTACCGCTCTGGGCGCGGTCTACTACTCCCTGCGCGACCGGTTCGGCGTCTGATTGACCTCACCGGCGACGGTCCGAAAGACCTCGCCGGTTTTTCACTTATGCAAAACCACTGATGTCCACTGTGGGAGCGAGCCTGCTCGCGAAGAGGCCAGCCCAGCCACACTCGCTTTTGCTGACCTGCTCAAAACCAAATGTGGGAGCGAGCTTGCTCGCGAAGGAGCCATGTCAGCCAAGATCTTCGTTGTCTGACACACTGCTTTCGCGAGCAGGCTCGCTCCCACAGTGACTGTATTGCCAAGGCCAACAGGACTTTTGCCGCACCATCCATCGAACCTGCTGAGCAACACCCGCAAACGTGATTTAATAGCCGCCTTTCACGGTTCCGGGACACGGGAGCAACGTGATCCGCGCGACCTGCGCGTCACCCGCCACCCACCCCCATCGCCCTTAAGTCGCTCTTACATAAGGCTGTCATGGATACGGGTTCTCGACTCAAACTAGTACGCGAAAGCTACAAACTCTCCCAGCGCGAGCTCGCCCGGCGTAGCGGCGTGACCAACGCGACCATCTCGCTGATCGAACAGAACCGCGTCAGCCCCTCCGTCAGCTCGCTGAAAAAGCTGCTCGAAGGCATACCGATGTCCCTGGCCGATTTCTTCACCTTCGACCAGCCCCCGCGCGAACACCAATACGTATTCCGCGCCAACGAACAACCCGACCTCGGCCGCCACGGCCTGCGCCTGCTGCTCATCGGCGCCTCGGTGCCCAGCCGCCAGATGCGCCTGCTCCGCGAACAATACGCCCCCGGCGCCAGCTCCGGCGAAGAGCCGATCGTGCATGCCGAAGGCGAAGAGTGCGGGCTGGTCACGCGCGGCACGGTGGAACTGACCGTGGACGGGCAGGTGAGTGTGTTGAGTGCGGGGGATGGTTATTACTTTCCGACGACGTTGCCGCATAAGTTTCGCAATATCGGCGCGGATGAGGCGGAGATTATCAGTGCGAATACGCCGGCGAATTTCTGATCGGATAACGCATTATTTTTTTGTTGACCCGGCATCTTTACGAGGTGCCGGGTTGTTTGTTCCTGCCATTCGTCAGCCTTCCCGCATTTTCCCCGCGCACGCGCTTCCAATGCATACCTTACCCCCGCAAAGGAACCGCCAACATGCGCCCAGTCAAACTCGCAGCACTGACGCTAGCCACCCTGCTATCCGCCACTTCGCTCTACGCAACAGCCGCCAACGACACCCCTGAACCCACCGCTAACGACGGTAACAGCCAGACCAATCCTAGTGCGCCGGAAGACATTCATTCCAATGGCGCCACCGTGCCCAAAGGCACGCAGGGCAACACCACCAACAATGACGGCTCTACACCTTCAGGTTCCAAGCCCAGTGGTTCGAAGCAATCGAACGACAGCGGCACCAGCAGCGGTGCTGGTGAGGGTTGAAGCTGTTTGCAGATG
Organism: Pseudomonas sp. R62; assembly: GCF_000257605.1. Taxonomy (NCBI): domain Bacteria; kingdom Pseudomonadati; phylum Pseudomonadota; class Gammaproteobacteria; order Pseudomonadales; family Pseudomonadaceae; genus Pseudomonas; species Pseudomonas sp. R62. Next base: position 2,011,111 of record NZ_JH635999.1, on the reverse strand, counting down.
CAGCAAGCCCGGCATTAAGCCGGGCTCTCTATCAGGCAATCCTCGATGACCGAGGTTACTTAGCCTTCCAGTTTCCGCCACTGTTCTCACAATCAATCTTTGCCTGCGCCAGGTGCTCGCCGTCGTAGTAATACGTGGTGACTTTGGCGTTGTCGGGCATGTTCAGCGGTTTGGCGCTTTTGTCTTTGCTGGTCGAGTGCGGGTTGGCCAGGGATTCCTGGGTGAGGCGGGCGGTGCAGGTGGCCTGGTAGTGGTCGTCGCAGCGATCGACTTTTTTCTTGGTGGCGTGGAGGGTGTCCTTGGTTTCGTTGCTGCAGGACCAGTTGATGGAGTCCACGGGCATGCCTTCGTATTCGTAGCAGCTGTGGGTTTCCACCGCTGGCACCGAGGCGCTGGAGGAGCGGGTCTGGACGTCGCAGCCTTCGGCCATGACGCAGGTGGGTATGATGGCGAACGTGGCGATCAGGAGCAGCAGTCGGGTTTTCATCGGCAATTCCTCTCCAATGGCGCCGCGTCTGATCGGTGATTTGGCGCTTGTCTGGTTTCGAGGCGGCGAGGGCGGGCAAGGTTCAATCGGTTTGCGCTGAGCGATCTTCGCGTACACTGCGTAACAATCAGAAACATTCAGCGCAGGATTCGATTCCCATGGCCCCAACCCTCGAACGCGCCATCGCCATTGCCGCCACGGCCCACACCGGGCAAGTCGACAAGGGCGGCGCGCCGTACATTTTGCATCCGCTGAAAGTCATGTTGCGCATGAATACGCTGGAAGAGCGCATCGTCGCTGTGCTGCACGATGTGGTCGAGGATTGCGGGGTGAGCCTGGATGATTTGCGCGGGGAAGGCTTCAGCGAAGAGGTGCTGGCGGCGATTGCGGCAGTGACCAAACTGCCCGGCGAGTCCTACGAGGACTTTGTCGACCGCGCCGCGCAAAACCCGATCGGCCGGGTGGTGAAGCTGGCGGATCTGGAAGAGAACAGCGATATATCGCGGATTGCCTCGCCGAGTTGGGAGGATCTGGAGCGGATCGAGAAATATCGGCGGGCGATTGCACGCCTTCGCGCATAGAAATGCCAATCCCCCTGTAGGAGCTGCCGAAGGCTGCGATCTTTTGGGACGCAGAGCGTCCCCGGCTGCATTCCCACGCAGAGCGTGGGAACGATCAGATCGCAGCCTTCGGCAGCTCCTACCAGGGAATGGTGGTGTCTCACAAAATAGCCAGGAAGGCGAACTATGAAATCCATTGTGTGCTTGTTGATTGCGGCCGGTTTCGGCGCGTTATTGCAGTTTGAAGGCGTACCCCACGGCTTGCTGCTGGGCTCGATTGTCGTAACCGCGTTGTTTGCCAGTAAAACCGGCATCGCCCCGGTAACTCCTTATGGACTGGGCTACATCCAGGTCACGCTGGGCATCGCCACCGGGCTGATGTTCGAAGCATGGGACAGCGAAACGGCGTCGACGATGTTGCCCAGCCTTGGCGTATTGCTGATCTGCCTGACCGTACAAATTGCACTCGCCGGATGGTGGCTGACACGCGGCGCCGGCTGGAACCGCACCGATGCACTGCTGGCGGTGTATCCCGGCGCATTGGCCGCAGTGTTCGATTTGCTTGAATCGGAAAAGGCTTCGAGCAAAGTCATCATCGTGCATCTGATGCGGCTGCTGTTGATCACCGTGCTGGTGAGTTTGCTCATTCCCGGGCAAGCGGCGGTGGCTGAAGTCGCCAGCGATCCGTTGACCACAGGCATGGCGCTGACCGCGTTCTCTGTCATCGCGCTGAGCGTATTGCTCGGCCGCTTGCTGTTGCTGGTCGGCGTCCCGGCGCCATTCATGCTTACCGCGATTCTCATAACCGCTGTATTTGTGAAGTCGGGATGGCTGCACGGCTTTCACATGCCGGAGTGGAGCCTGAACCTGGCCGCACTGATCCTCGGCGTGCGCATCGGCTCACGTTTTCAGGGACTGGGCATCGCAGAACTGGCGCGACATGGGCGCACGGCGTTGGTCTCTGTGGGTTTGATGATCGTCGTCGCAGCGGCGTTTGCCGAGGTGGCTGCGCGCTGGCTGGGCAGTGATCCGCTGTCGCTGTGGCTGGCTTACATGCCGGGCGCGATCGAGACGATTGCGATTGTCGCGTTTGGTGGCGGGCTGAATGTGGTGTTTATCCTGACGCATCATCTGAGCCGGATGGTGCTGCTGCATTTTGCCCCGGCGTTGTTGGTGCAGGTCAGGCGTGGCCCAAGGCAATCGCGAACGACACGACGATCATGCAGGCGAAGGCGAAGTTGAGATTCATGGGCTGTTCATCCTGAGCTTTTGAGAGTGGGGCCATTGTGAACAGGCGCAGCGCAAAGAAAAAATTCGCCGTGTTGATTCCAATGATCGAAAGCATTGATAGCCGTTGCGTTTGTATTTGCCTGAGACTTTCGCTAGTGTCGCTGAAACCTGCAACTACAAGCAAAAACAGGCATAACCATGCACGACCACTCCATCGCCGAATTGCCGTCCCTGCGTCGGCAGAAAATCCTTTTGCTTCTCGAACGTGACGGCAAGGTCATGGCCTCCGAGCTTAGCCAGCATTTCGCGGTGTCCGAGGACACCATCCGCCGCGACCTCGCCGAGCTGGACAGCGCTGGGCTGGTGCAGCGGGTGCATGGCGGGGCGCTGCCGCGACCGAAAGACTCGGGCAAAGATTACTTCACCCGCCTGGATGAGACCGACGAGGTCAAACTACGCCTGGCGCAATTGGCGGCGCAGCACATCGAGGACGGGCAGATTGTGCTGTTCGATTCCGGCTCGACCACGTTGCAGGTCGCCCGCGCATTACCGTCCGACATCCGCATCACCGCGGTGACCGCTTCCCCACTGACGGCGATTGCCTTGTCCGAATACAAAGGCGTGAAAGTGATTCTGGCGGGTGGTGAATTGAATCCGCATTCGATGTCGGCCAGTGGTCAGGAAGCGCTGCGACTGCTGGCGGGGATCAAGGCGGATCTGGCGATTACCGGGGTGTGTGCGATTCATCCCGAGGTCGGGATTACCTCGCTGCATTTCGATGAAGTGCCGATCAAACAGGCGATGCTCGACAGTGCAGCGCGGGTGATTGCGGTGACCACGTCAGACAAGCTGGGCGCGGTGGAGCCGTTTGTGGTGGCGCCGTGTACGCGCCTGCATATGTTGATTACCGAGCGGCATCCCGGGTCGGGGAATGTCGAGGATTATC
>NZ_JH635999.1:2003801-2007183 GCF_000257605.1 Pseudomonas sp. R62 | reverse complement strand
AGGATCAAAAGATCGCAGCCTTCGGCAGCTCCTACAGGTAATGGATCAGCGCAACCGCTCAAGCATCTGGTAATACCACATCCCTGCCGCCAGCAACGGGTTGCCCAGCAGGTCGCCCATTGGCACGCGGATGTGCTGGCACGCGGCGAAAGTGTCGAACTGTTCCATTTGCCCAGTGATCGCCCGGCTCATGATCTCGCCCATGATGTGTGTGGTGGCGATGCCGTGTCCCGAGTAGCCCTGGCAATACCAGACGTTGTCCGAGAGCTTGCCCAGTTGCGGGATGCGGTTGATGACGATGCCCATCGCGCAGCTCCACTGGTAATCGATCGCCACACCTTTTAGCGCCGGGAACGTGCGTTCGATACACGGGCGCAGTTCCGCAGCGATGTCGCGCGAATCCTTGCCGCTGTAGTTGGCGCCGCCGCCGAACAGCAAACGGCCGTCGGCGGTGAGCCGGTAGTAATCGAGGACGAAGCGGCAGTCGTACACGGCGAGGTCTTCGGGGTTGATCTGTTTCGCCAGATCACCGAGCGGCGCGGTGGTGACGATGCCGCCCATGGCCGGGAAAATCTTGCCCTTGAGCTGGCCCGGTTCGAGCTTGTGATAGACGTCACCGGCGAGCATCACCTGACTGGCGTCGATCTGGCCGTGAGCGGTGCGCACGCCAGGTGTGTCGCCGTGGATGATCTCCAGCACTTCACTGTTTTCGAAGATCAGCGCGCCCAGGCTTTCGGCTGCGCGTGCTTCGCCAAGGCACAGGTTGAGCGGGTGCAGATGCATGTTGCGGGTGTTCTTGATCGCGCCGTGGTAGAGCTCGCTTTGCAGCAGGTCGCGAACCTGGCTGCGGTCGAGCAGGCTCACTTCATCGCCTAATCCGCGACGCACGGCTTCGTCGTAATCCTTGCGCAGATCGACCATGTGGCTCGGCTTGTACGCCGCGTGCAGATGGCCGTATTTGAGGTCGCACTCGATGCCATATTTCTCGACGCGCTCGCGGATGATTTCATGCCCGCGCCAGCGCAGATGCCAGATGAAATCGTCCACGTCATCGCCCAGTTTCGCGCGCATCTGCTTGCGCATCGCGCCGTCGCCGGAGAGGCTGCCGGTGACTTGCCCGCCATTGCGCCCGGTGGCGCCCCAGCCGATCTTGTGGCTTTCGACGATGGCGACTTTCAGGCCTTTTTCCGCCAGCTCGACGGCAGTGGCGACGCCAGTGAAACCGCCGCCGATGATCACCACATCGACCTTGTGCCGGCCTTGCACGGTCGGGTAGTCGGTGTCGTGGTTGAGGGTGGCGGTGTAATAGGAATTGCAGCGAATGGTCATGTCAGGGTCCACACAAATTTTGAAATCGAAGTGCAATTCCTGTGGGAGCTGGCTTGCCAGCGATAGCGAACTGTCAGTCACCGCCGATGGTGAATGTGCCGGCCTCATCGCTGGCAAGCCAGCTCCCACAGGGTTTGATGGTAAGGAATCAGGCTTCGGTCAGGTACCACCGCCAATCCTGCTCACCCACTTCAGCCATGAACTGCCGATACTCGGCACGCTTCACCGCCAGATACACCCCAAGGAATTCCTGCCCCAACGCCTCCCGTGCCCACGCGGAATTTTCCAGCGCCTGCAACGACGTCAGCCAATCGGTCGGCAGCAGTTCTTTCGCCTGGGCATAACCATTGCCCTCGACCGGTGCCCCCGGATCCAGCTCTTCACGGATGCCGCGATGAATGCCGGCGAGGATCGCTGCCGCTGCCAGATAAGGGTTGGCATCGGCGCCGCAGATGCGGTGTTCGATGTGTCGTGTCGGCGCCGGCCCGCCGGGTACGCGCAGGCTGACGGTGCGGTTGTCGACGCCCCAGGTCGGCGCCAGTGGCGCGTAGCTGTTGGCCTGGAAACGCCGGTAGGAGTTGGCGTTGGGGCAGAACAGCAGCAGCGAATCGAGCAGCGAGGCAAGCATGCCGCCAATCGCCGTGCGCAACAGCGGCGTGCCGGCCGGGTCTTCAGAAGCGAACAAATTACGCCCCTCGGCATCGGCCAGGCTGACGTGCATGTGCATGCCGGTGCCGGCCAGATCATCGAACGGCTTGGCCATGAACGTCGCCTGCATGCCGTGCTTGTGCGCCACGCCTTTGACCAGACGCTTGTAGCGCACCGCCTGATCCATCGCTTCCAGCGCATCGCCGTGTTCAAGGGTGATTTCCACTTGCCCCGGGGCGTATTCGGAGATCGCCGTGCGCGCCGGAATACCGTGCAGTTTGCACGCGCTGTAGAGGTCGGCGAGGAATGGCTCGATCTGCTCCAGCTCGCGCAAACCGTAGACTTGCGTGTGTCGCGGTCGTCCGCCGTCAGCGTCCAGCGCGGGTTGCGGGCGGCCGTTGTGGTCGCGTTTGGCGTCGAGCAGATAGAACTCCAGCTCGCACGCCATGATCGGATGATAACCCTCGGCCTTGAGCCCATCGATGACTTTGATCAGCAGGTGCCGAGGATCAGCGATGCTCGCCGGCATGCCCTCGCTCGGGTGCATGCTGACCTGCACCGCAGCGGTCGGAATCTGCCGCCACGGCAGGCGCACCAGACTGCCTTGCAGCGGATAGGCGCGGCAGTCGATGTCGCCCACATCCCAGACCAGTCCGGAGTTCTCGACGTCCTCGCCTTGTACGGTCAGGCCAAGGATGGTGCTCGGCAGCGGTCGGCCGCTTTCGTACACGGCGAGCAGTTCTTCACGGTGCAACAGCTTGCCGCGCGGCACGCCGTTGGCGTCGAGGATGAACAATTCGATCATGTCGATATCGGGGTTCTGTTCGAGGAACAGGCGTGCGTCTTCGGTGGCTGCGAATTTCATGGCAAATCACTCACGATGGCGCCGCACAGGCGCGCAGATTCGGCCGGACACGACGCGACAAAAAGGCGTAAGTGTCCCGGCAGGGATATCAGGAAAATCGGGAAATTGACTGTCGCGGTTACAGCTCACGCGATCAGGCAGGAATGGCGATATCCGGCGGGCGTGCGGAGTGACGCAGCTTGGAACGGCGCAGGGCCATGGGCAGATTGACGATGCGGTTCATACGCGGCCCCTGTTGCAGTGGGCGCGTACAGCAGAGACGTGCAACCTTTGCGGTTGTTGTGGTGACGTACTCATAACGCGTGTTTCCGTTGGCGGAAAGCGTCGGCGGCAGGGCAGGCCCGGCGACCGGTGTGCCCGGATAGTAAGGGGGAATTTGCGCGCGTGTAAATGGAAGATTCGTCGGTGGCGCGTTCCGGCGTTTGGGCTGCTTGACCGAGTTGCCTTTTTCGCGAGCAGGCTCGCTCCCACAGGAGAATGCATTTCAACTGTTTTCGCGAGCAGACTCGCTTCCGCAGGAGAGTGCATTTCAACTGTGGG
>NZ_JH635999.1:1990464-2003781 GCF_000257605.1 Pseudomonas sp. R62 | reverse complement strand
TTTTCGCGAGCAGACTCGCTTCCGCAGGAGAGTGCATTTCAACTGTGGGAGCGAGCCTGCTCGCGAATGGCCGCACCTCGGTCCCGAGCGGACGCGCCGGGCCATGTCGTTGCTTGCCGCTGAGCCATTCAGCGCAGCACGTAATCGTCCGGCTCTGGCGCGGGCGGCAACGGCGAGACGCCGAGTTCGTAAAGCACATCGCGCTCCAGGGTACGCACCAGCGCATCGGTCGGCAGATCGTTTTCATCGCGGCCGAACGGGTCTTCGAGTTCATCGGCAATCGCGTCGAAGCCGAAAAAGGTGTAGCTGACAATTGCCGTGAACAGCGGCGTCAACCAACCCAGCGATTGCGCCATGGCGAACGGCAGCAGCAGGCAGAACAGGTAGATGGTGCGGTGCAGCAGCAGGGTGTAAGGGAAGGGCAGTGGCGTGTTCTTGATGCGGTCGCAAACGGCCTGGGCCTGGCTCAGGCAGGTCAGGTGATTGGCCAGCAATTGATAACGCCATGGCGACAGCACACCGGCCGTTTCCAGCTCGGAACACTGGCGCCCGACCTGATGAAGGATCTGGCCGCAGTGATCCGGCGCCGCCCCATCGATCGGCGGGCTGACCCAGTCGGTGCTGGCCTGCTCCTCACTGTCTCCACGCAACCGCGCATTCAACGCGTGGGCGAAACCGCACAGGTTGCGCAACAGTTGTCCACGCAGGCGCGTGTCATCGATGCCTTGGGTTTCGCGCATCACCGCGCGCACCCGCAACAGCACCTCGCCCCAGGCCTTGCGCCCCTCGTACCAACGGTCGTAACAGGCGTTGTTGCGAAAGCTCAGGAAGATCGACAGCGACAGACCGAGCAGGGTGAACGGTGTCGAATTGATCTGGGCGAAGTAGCTCGGCACCAGAAGTTCGATCAGCACAATCGCTGCCGCCAGCAGTGTCAGCATCAAAGTGCGCACGGCGATGCGTTTGGCGATCGAGCCTCGGAGGGTGAACAGCACGGCGAACTGATTGGGTCTCGGTCTGACGATCATCTCGCGGTCCCGGTTGCGCGGCGAATCAGCCGCCGGTCATGTTCATGAAACGCACCACTTGCACGTCGTCGTTGACTTCGAAGTTGTGTCGATACGGCTTGAGTTTCATCGCCTCGATGATCGCGTTTTCCAGACGTTCCGGGTGGCCCGGATGGGCGCGCAACACCGCTTTGAGGTCCATCGAATGCTCGTTGCCCAGGCACAGCAGCAAGCGACCTTCGACGGTCAGGCGCACGCGGTTGCAGGTACCGCAGAAGTTGTGGCTGTGCGGCGAAATGAAGCCCAGACGAATGTTCGGCGCTTCGGCCACGCGCCAGTAGCGCGACGGCCCTTGCGTCGATTCGGTCGAGTCGATCAGGGTAAAACGTTCGGCGATGCGTTCGCGTACTTGCGCGCTGGAATAGAAGGATTCGGCGCGGCTGTGTTCGGCGATCGCGCCCAGCGGCATCTCTTCGATGAAGGAAATATCCAGATCACGCTCGATGGCGAAACTGACCAGATCGTTGATTTCGTGATCGTTGCGGCCCTGCATCACCACGCAATTGAGCTTGGTACGGGTGAAACCGGCGGCACGCGCGGCATCGATGCCGTCGATGACCTGCGCCAGATCGCCAGTGCGGGTCAGCTCTTTGAAGCGCTGCGGATCGAGGCTGTCGAGGCTGATGTTCAGGCGCTTGACCCCGGCGTCGAACAGCGGCTGGGCCAGTCGGCCCAATTGCGAGCCGTTGGTGGTCAGGCACAGTTCGCGCAGGCCGGGCAGGGCGGCGATCTGTTCGCAAAGTTGCACGACGCCAGGGCGGATCAGCGGCTCGCCACCCGTGAGGCGGATCTTGCGCGTGCCGAGGGCAACGAAGCTTTGCGCTACCTGGAACAGCTCTTCGAGGGTGAGGATCTGCTGGCGCGGCAGGAACTGCATGTCCTCGGCCATGCAATAGACGCAGCGAAAATCGCAGCGGTCGGTGACCGACAGGCGCAGATAATCCACGCGGCGGTTGTGACCATCGATCAATTCACGCTGTGTCATGGGCTCGCCTCGTGGATGTGGAGCGCCGTCAGCGGGCGCAGATCGCGCAGGGTAGGCTGCGCTCGCCATGCCGTCCAATCACTCTGGCTGACCGAGTGATTGACGGCGTCGATGATGCCTTACGGTGCGCCAAACATTGCCGTCCAGTAAATGCCGGCGTTGCTTTTCGGATCGGTCGCGTACGCGGCGCCCAGTTCCTGATATTGCGGATTCATCAGATTGGCGCAATGCCCGGGGCTGGCGAGCCAGCCGTCGACGACCTTGCCGACGGTGTCTTGCCCGGCGGCGATGTTCTCTCCGACCAGTTGCCCACTGTAACCGGACAGCTCGGCGCGGTCGCCCGGCGTGCGGCCGTCGCGGTCCTTGTGGTCGAGGTAATTGTTGTTGGCCATGTCGCGGCTGTGATCCTGAGCGACCGTGCCCAGCGTGGCGTTCCAGGCCAGCGGTGCTGCCGCCGCGAAGGACTGCCCGCCGCATTGGCGCGCCTGGCTGCGCGCGGTATTGAGTTGCGCCAGCAGCTTTTGCCCTTCGCTTTGTGCATCGCCGAGTTTCGCCGTCAGCAACGGCCGCGCGAGGACGATGCGCCAGTCGCGGTCGACACGGTTGACGCCGATATCGACGAACTGCGGATCGAGCACCACCTGACAGAAGCTTTCCTGAATCGCCTTCATTGCTGACGCCGCATCGCGCGGGCCGTTGAGGGTGATCGCCTGCACGTTGACCATCGGGTAGTGGGCGCTGGTCATGGCCTGCTGCAGATCAACCGCGCCGCTGGCCGGCAGGCGCAGCCGTGGATCGGCCGACAGCGGTGGCAACTCGTTTGACGCCTGCGTGCCGCAACGCTGCGGCTGGCTGCGATAGCTGTTGATCGACTCGATCAATTGCAGTTCATCGGCGGCCAGCGCCGAGGTGGCGAACACCACGCCCAGCGACAATGCGGCACTACGCAAAACGGACGGCATGAAGCGCATGGAAATCTCCCTTGAGCTGAATGCGCCCATGATGCGCGAAAGGCCCCCGGTGAGTGAATGTGTTTTTCTTTGCGGCGGATTTTTTTCTGCGCTGGTGTGCCCGCGCATTTGCTCGCTACACTCTGCGAAGACCCCGCAAACCGGGCGTCTCACCGACGTAACATCTTGCCCCGGGCGGGCGCTGACGGAAGAACCGACATGGGATCGAAAGGCTTGGCGGGCGGTTTGTTGTGGATCTTTTTGACCGGCGCGGCATGGGCCGGGGCGCAGGCGCCGATCGAGGCCAAGGCCGAACAGAAAGCCGAGGTGCTTGAAGAGAAAGCGGCGGATAAAGTCAGCGCTGCCCCGGCGCCGAAATCCGAGGCCATCACCCCCACCGAAGCGCAGGCAGTAGACCCGGCCGGCGCCGCGCCGCTGGACGATCCGCTGACCTGTCTGGCGCGCAGTATCTATTGGGAAGCCAAGGGCAAGGACACCCCGGAAATGGAAGCCGTCGCCAGTGTGGTGATGAATCGCCTCGGCCACGACGGCTTTCCCGACACGGTGTGCGCGGTGGTCAAGCAAGGATCGGAAAGCGGCAATTGCCAGTTTTCCTGGTGGTGCGATGGCAAGCCCGATCAGGTCAAGGAAGACGCCGAATACGCGCTGGCCAAGGAAATCGCCGGCAAGGCGTTGAACCGTCAGCTCAAGGACCGCACGCGCGGTGCCCTGTATTTTCATGATCGGGGCGTGCACCCGAGCTGGGCCAAGGCCTATCGCAACACCGCGCAGACCGGCAGGTTTCTGTTCTACAAACCCGCCGGCGGCGACGCGCGTTAACTGGCGTGGGTGTTGAGAATGCTCGCCACCTGTTGCGGCTGGCAGTTCAGATACGGTGACTTTTGCAGCCAGCGCTGATCCGGATACCAGGAAAACATGAACTGTCCGTTCTTCAGGCGATCGATCACCTGTTTGGCGATCTGCGGCCGCACGGCGGGGCAACCCTGACTGCGGCCGATACGCCCCTGACGCTTGCTCCACAGCGGGTTCACGTAACTGGCGGCATGAATCACGATCGCGCGATCACGGGCCAGATCATTGAAACCGGGTTCCAGACCGTCCATGCGCAGCGAATAGCCGTGAGTACCTTCGTAGCTTTCCTGAGTGCGGAACAGGCCGAGGCTGGACTGATAACTGCCTTCGCGATTGGAAAACTGCGTGGCGAAGTTTTCCCCGGAGTTCGAACCGTGGGCAACCAGATCACGCAGCACCAGTTTCTTTTTGCTCAGATCGAAGATCCACAAGCGGCGTTCGGTGGACGGTTGCGAATAATCGATGATCGCCAGATGCCGCGAGGGTTTCGCGCCGTTGTTGACCGCGCATTGCATGGCGTTCAATGCACCTTTGAGCGCCTGGGGATTGAGTTCCGGCGCGGCGTGGGCGAGGCTGTTGTAGAGAACCGGCGATGGCTTGCCGGCGGCAAATACTGGGCTGGTCACGGCGACAAGGGTCGCGGTGCTCAACAGAAGTCGGCGCAAAAACGTCAACATTTTATAAAGTGTCCTCAACTTGCTACATAAACGGCACTTTGGCTCCTGACTCCCAGTCAATACCCGCAGGCTCGCGGTTCGAGCCTGACTGTTCAGCGCACCTGATGTAAGGTTGACCGTCATCTGGACGGCCATGGATTGGAGTAAAGCAGTTGTTCAAAAAGTACGCATGCTACTTGAGCATTTGTTTGCTCGCTGCGCCGTTTGTCGCTTGCGCCGATGAGCCGCTGCCCCCGCTCGAAACCCTGCCGACGCCGGAAACGCAATTGCCGGTCGAGCCGCGCAGCCCGTTGCAGGCGGTTTTGATCAGCCTGGCGCAGTCGTGCCCGGCCATCGCTCTGCGTCTCAATGGCCCGGCATTGAGCCAATTGCAGGCGTTTTACGAACAGCAGGACTGGATGCCGGTGTGGGCAAGTGAGTCGGCACGCTTGCCGGCATTGCGCGCGCAGTTGCAGCTGTTGGCCGATGATGGCTTGAATCCGAATCGCTATGCGGTTGCGACGACACCGCCGCAGGATGGCGAGCTGTGCGCCGACATCGACATCAGCCGCAACTACCTGCAGGCCTTGCAGGATCTGCATTACGGCCGTCTGTTGCAATCGCATTTCGAACCGCTGTGGCGTGTCGACGGCCCGCCGACCGATCGTCAGGCGCAACTGCTCAGCATTGCCGTGCCGGGCATGAACGATATTGCTGCGGCGTTCGACCTGGCGCGTCCGCATCTACCGCAATATCAAAGCCTGCGTCAGTTGTATGCCGCGCAACGCTTGCAAGCCTTGCCGCAATGGCAGCCGGTCGGCAGCGGCCCGTTGCTGCGCCCGGCGATGGAAGACCCGCGCGTGCCGGAACTGGCCCGACGTTTGTACAGCGAAGGTTATCTGGCACACGCACTGGTGACACCGGACAACGCCTACGATGACGTGCTGGTGGAAGCCGTGAAGCACTTTCAGGCCAGCCATTCGTTGCAGGCTGACGGCGTGGTCGGGCCGGGCACCATTGCCGAGCTGAACATCAGCCCGCTGACCCGCCGCGATCAGTTGCGCGTCAATCTCGAACGTTTCCGCTGGATGGCCCAGGACATGGAGCCCAGTGGCCTGGTGGTCAACGTGGCCGCCGCTGAGCTGACGCTGTATCAGGGCGGTCAACCGGTGTGGCAGACCCGCACCCAGGTCGGCCGCGCCGAACGCCAGACGCCGTTGCTCAAATCCCGCGTCACCCGGCTGACGCTGAACCCGACCTGGACCGTTCCACCGACCATCTGGAAGGAAGACAAGCTGCCGGAAATCCGCAAGGACCAGACCTTCCTCAGCCGCCAGAACCTGCAAGTGCTCGATGCCAACGGCCAGCCTCTGGCGGCAGCGGACATCGACTGGGACAACCCCGGCAATATCCTCCTGCGTCAGGACGCCGGCCCGCGCAATCCGCTGGGGCAAATGGTCATCCGTTTCCCCAACCCGTTCTCGGTGTACCTGCACGACACGCCGAGCAAGGCGCTGTTCGACAAAGGCCCACGGGCGTTCAGTTCCGGTTGTGTGCGGGTCGAGCACCCGCTGCAACTGCGCGATCTGCTGCTGTCCCCGGCGGAAAAAGCTCGCACCGAGACTTTGCTGGCAACCGGCACCACCCATGAATTTCGCCTGTCGGCGCCGGTGCCGATCCTGATGACCTACTGGACGGCGCAAGTCGACAGCAGCGGCCATGTTCGTTATGCGCCGGACATCTACAGCCACGACAGCGCATTGCTGGCGGGGCTGGATCGGGCGCACTAAGCCAGAGCACTTCGGTCAGTTCCCTCTCCCTCGGGAGAGGGCCAGGGTGAGGGGCAAATCTCAAGTCGAGCGCAATACTCGAAAATTCACCGACCAAGCTCCTCCACCAGCCAAGGCAAAAGCTCCTCACACGAGCCTTCAATTTTCAAGTCGAGCAGATCATCCGCCCGGGTCTTGCCCAGATTGATCGCCATCAACGGCTTGCCACGCTCGGCAATCACCCGACACAAGCGAAACGCCGAATACGCCATCAACGACGATCCCACCACCAGTAAACCCGCCGCATTCTCGGCGGCGGCCAGCGCCCGTGCGGCCGTCGGTTGCGCCACGTTCTCGCCGAAGAACACCACATCCGGTTTCATCCGCTCACCTGCGCAATGCGGGCACCGGGGTACCTGAAAGCGCGCTTCAAATGCCGGGTCGAGCAAGGTATCGCCATCCGGCGCCTGCACCGCATCGACACCACTCAGGTAGGGATTGTGTGTCTCCATCTGCTGCTGGATCGCGTCGCGCTCGCTGCGCTGCCCGCAATCCAGGCACAGCACTCGATGCAGGCTGCCGTGCAGTTCGATCACATCGTGGCTGCCGGCCTGATCGTGCAAGGTATCGACGTTCTGCGTGATCAAAGCGCTGAGCCGGCCACGCTGTTGCAATGTCGCCAGCGCCTCATGCGCGGCATTCGGTCGGGCCTTTCGCACGCGCGGCCAGCCGAGCATGGCCCGCGCCCAGTAGCGCCGGCGTGATTCCGGGGCGGCGAGAAACTCCTGATACATCATCGGCTGCCGCCCGCGACGCACGCCGTCACTGTCGCGATAGTCCGGAATGCCCGATGGCGTGCTGATGCCGGCGCCGGTCAATATCAGGAATTTATCGTCGGCCATGGCCTGCAACAGCGTATCGAGATGTTCGCGGATCGGGCTATCGAGCATGCTCAGCACTCCAGAATGGGCAGTGCCCCGCAGGTTAGCACGCGATCCGCACGGGTTACTTGCGCGCCTCCAGTATCAGGTTGAAAGGCGTTTGCGTGGCGCGGCGGAACTGCTTGAACCCGGCCTCGACAAAGACTTTGCGCAGGCGCATTTCCCCAGCCTGCGCACCGAGCCCGAGGCCGACTTCCTGGGACAGCGAATTGGGCGTGCAGATAAACGTCGAGGCGGCGTAGAACAGGCGCCCGACCGCGTTGAGATTGTCGTCCAGTTTGTCGTTGGCGAACGGTTCCACCAGCAACACCGTGCCATCGTCCTTCAGCGACTCATAAGCGTGGCGAGCGGCGCCGACCGGGTCGCCCATGTCGTGCAGGCAGTCGAAAAAGCAGATCAGATCGTAGTCGCCGCCGGGATAGTTTTTTGCCGTGCCCTCGAAAAATCTGGCGCGGTTGCCCACGCCGCCTTCTTCGGCCCGTTGCGTGGCGACGGTGACTGACGGCGCATGGAAGTCAAAGCCGACAAACTGCGATTTGGGAAACGCCTGGGCCATGATCACCGTCGAGGCGCCGTGGCCGCAGCCGATGTCGGCAACTTTGGCGCCGCGTTCCAGCTTGGCCACCACGCCGTCCAGAGCCGGAAGCCATTCGGCAATCAGGTGACCTTTGTAGCCGGGGCGGAAGAAGCGTTCGGTGCCGCTGAACATGCACGGGTGGTGATCGCCCCACGACAAGGCGCCATTGCCGCGCATGGCCTTGACCAGTTTGTCCTTGTCATGGAAAAACGACGCCACCACGCCGAGACCGCCAGCGACATACACCGGCGAATCCTCCACGGCCAGCGCCAGTGCCTGTTCTTCCGGCAAGCGAAACTGACCGTCAACGTGTTCCATATAGCCTGATGCGGCATGGGCGCTGAGCCATTCGCGCACCAGGCGCGGATTGCAGGTGGTTTTCGCCGCAAGGGCTTCGGGGCTGATCGGTTGGCTGTCGGCCATTGCCCGGTACAGACCGAGTTCTTCGCCGACAATGACATTGGCCAGCATCGCCGCACCACCCATGTCGTTGACCAGTTTGCCCATGAATTCGTTGAGCTTCGCCTCATTCATCACGTGTGCTCCTGAAACAGGATCACCGTCCGGCGGCGTTGAATGTCGAGGCAGGCGCCACCGGGCGGTGGTCACGGATTGGGGCAGGGCACAGCAGACGTCCTGCGGCCCCCTCGACTGGGTAATGAATGAGTCTAGTCCTCTTTTACTCGATCAGTGCCCAGCCATCGGGGCGGGAACGGATGCAGGCCATAGAAACTGCGCAGCTGTGTCAGGTCGTGCTCATACCAGCCGCGCAGCCATCGCTGATACTGCGCCTGCGCGGCAGTTCGCAGTAATGGTCGGGACAGGCTGTCATGGATAGCTTGGGCGGCCTGCATGCCGCTCATCAACGCCTTGAGCACACCGTGCGACGACGCCGGATCGAGTCGGCATGCAGCATCACCTACGAGAAGGTAGCCGTCACCGGCAACGGTCGCGCTGATGCGCCAGCTTACGTCGGCTCCGCGTATCGTCCCCGATTGCGGTAATGCCTGGAGGTCTTCGGGCAGCATTTGTCTGGACTGCCTGACGGTCCGTAGTGCGTCGGTTTCAAACGCAAGGTGTGTCCAATGGGTCAACTGCGGGCCAATCCGGGCGATCCATGTCCAGCCATCCGTCGTGGCCAGCAGGCGCGGATTGCTCGCGTAGCGGGCTGGCTGACCGTGCAAATATCCAAAGCGGGCCACTAATGCAGCAGAATCGATGCGCGCCTTCAGGTGCAATTGGCGTCCAAGCCAGCCGGCTGCACCACTGGCATCGATTACGTACGAGGCGTAAAGGCAACCGGCGTCGGCTTCTACGCCGATCACCTGTTGCTCGAACGTGAGAGCGCTGTGCGCCCGACACGGCTGGTATATCTCTACACCCGCTGAAGCGGCTTGTTGTAATAACGCGGCGTCCAGTAACGCGCGGCTGATCTGGAAGCCGCGCCACGGGCCAGTTATGTCCGCGCCGAAAGCGTTGAAACGAGCCGGGCCGTTCCAGTGCACCCATTGGCCTTCAAAGCGCAGAGTCGACGAGGCACGCAGCAGGTCGGCGACGCCGAGTTGGCGCAATAACGGTTCGATACCCGGGTGCAGACTTTCGCCAGGGCGGAATCGGGGGAACGCTTGCCTTTCGATCAAAGCCACGCGAAGTCCCCGGCGAGCACAGCTGATGGCGCTGGCGCAGCCCGCAGGTCCTGCGCCAATCACCACCACATCAAAGTGTTTCAAACGCGACCTGCCAAGGGCCTGCATCCAGTTTGAGCAGGCTGACATCAGCACTGACAAACAGCAGGGCCTGTCGTTTGATCTCGACATGACGTAACTTGAAATCATCATCGGCAGTGCTGACAGCCCCGCGCTCGTACATCGAAAAAAACTGCACCCATCCCTCCAGGACAACGCCGGCTTCCTGCTGTGCTTTTTCGAGCTCATCGTCCGGATGCTGCACCTCGAGAAACGACAGCAGCGGCCAGGCATTGCGCTGGGCATTGTCGTCATCAGCACCAAGCACCCGATAAACCCGATGCATCGAAGCGACGCGCCGCTCATACGCGGTTTGTGACGTTTGGCCGGTCAGGCTCAGGGAAAAATGCCCGTCCAGGGCGACCTGTGTGTAATCGGCGTGGGCGTAGGCGTGGTACTGGGCGAACAGGCGGTTGTCTTGAACGATGAGTTGCGGACCCGGCTGATCGTCCCAGGCAATGGCACCGTCCTGGCCAATTTCCTGATCGGTCAACGGGATGATGGTGTGCAGACTTGAACGCGGCTCGAACACCCGCGCCGAATCCGGTGCCACCCCCGGCCAGAAGGAGCCCAGAGCTGCGCAGATTTTGGCGTCTTCGGGAAACGGGCTTGCCATCTGATAGCCGGCCAGTACGTTGATCCATTCGGCGTCGGAGGTGTTCTGCCGGACCCAGCCTACTTCCCAGCCCGGACCGAAAACCCCGGCAGCGCCGTCCGGCAGCGAGGAGGGCCGTGAACTTTGGGCGAGCGGCATTGGCGACAGCACGCTCGCGCGCGGTTCAGCGCAGGCGACAATCGCCGTCACCCCTCGATCCTTGTCGGAAAACAACTGATCCTTGAGGTTCAGGTTGGCGCAATACCGCACGTTGGAAAGTGCTTCGAGGCGGGCGTGCCAGATGTCGGGACTGGTAAAAAGCGGCTCTTCGCTGACCCAGCGCAGCAGTTTGCGCTGACTGCACAGTGGGTAGAAATCCGGAGGACCAATAATAGAATAGGCAGCCACCGTCGGCAGCAGGTCGCTCAGTGCGGGGCAGTGTGGCCGGACCCATCCGTCAGCTGTCGCGTCTTGATAGTGCAGGGCCTGATAACCACCTTCACGGACCAGGGCTTCGACATCGGCACGGTTGTTCAGATCCTCGATGCTGCCTTGCGCGTCAACCTTGTGTCGACCATGCACCATCCCGCCGGTGTTGGCGGGCATCTGAAACGATAGCAGTCGGCCCTCGAATCTGGCAGCTTCGACCAGCCGTGCTTTTGGCTCTGGCAACAGCAAGCCGGCGCCGAACGCTTCCTCAGTTGCCCAGTCGGCCAAGTCATCGATCACGACGAAGGGCGGCCGACTGATCTGCGGCTCCCCCCAGCCGGTGCCACTGTGACGTAAATGGATGTGCCGCAACTTCTCGTTGATCTGATGATTCTCCAGCGTCACCGCCAGTTGCATGCCTGCCAGGCATCGTGCGCCATCGAACAGCTTGTGCAGCGGCACCCAGAAATCCAGCCCCGGATCGACTTCAGACTGAAAGTCCATCGGCCCGAAGCGCTGCGCATCACCGCGCAGTTGCATGGCAATGTAAGCGCTGTAGCGCACCGGCATGACCCGGATGCCATGTACGTCGCCGTCGACAAAGGGCAGGAAGCATCGTTGTCTGGCGTTATATCGGGCAGGCGCGGTGCCGACCCGAGCAATGCCGGTGCGCGAAAAGCACAGGTCGGCGTGTCGGCCGTGCACGGTGTCGGCTGCGCAGCGATATTCACTGGCAAAAGCCACCACCGCCAGGGGCGCGCCAGCGGCAGTCAGGCGCAGTTGATCGAGGGTGGGCGGTGCGATGCTGTAAACATAATTCAGAACGCTTTCGATTTCGCCCGCAGTCGGAAACAGCCGCAGATCCGTTCCGGTTTCATCGACGGTCACTTGCGGTGATGCCAGCGCGTGATAGAGCAAACTGCGGGAGGGCGCCGCCGCTTCGATTGCGCAGGTTCCATCAGGATCGAAATCCGCGAATCCGCTCAGGCAGCGATCAATCGTCAGTGGCCGTTGCAGCTCGGCGGCCAGGGGCTCTGCCAACAGATCAAGCCCATGGGCCAACATCAGCGAATGCCAGCCGCCTGGCGCCAGCCGATGACATACCTGTGTGACGGATTCAAGCAGAGTCATGGCTGATCCTCGTTACGGTTCGCGAGCTGTCATCAGACAGCACAAGGCTTATGCCCCGCTACTGTCAGGTCTGACAGTAGCGGGGCGCCTGGACATGCATAACCGTAGAGGCTTTGGCCCTGGCGCAACAGTCGGGCGATTCCGAAGAGGGCGTAGGCAGATGCCTGCTGTTCAACCGAAAACAGCAGAGGTCAGGAGGGAAAATCAAACAGAAACTGTCAGCCGTGCAGCGGTAATTTAAGCTCAGCGCACAACCCGCCACCTTCACGATTGCTCAACATAAGCGAGCCACCGAGCGCCAACGCCAATTGCTGGGCGATCGCCAGTCCGAGACCGGTGCCGCCGGTGTCGCGATTGCGCGAGTTTTCCACGCGGTAGAAGGGTTCCAGCACCTGCGCCAGTTCGGCCTCGGCGATGCCCGGGCCGCGATCGAGGACTTTCACCGACAGGCTGTTGCCCTGCGCTTCGACCTGCAATTGCGCGGCGCCGGCGAATTTCAGGGCGTTGTCGGTCAGGTTCACCAGCACCCGGCGCAGGGCCTGCGGGCGGGTTTCGATTACCGCTTTGCTTTTGCCGCCGAGCTGCACGTCCTTGCCCATGTCCTGATAGTCGAAGACCAGGCTGTCGAGGAATGAGTCGAGATCAGTACGCCGGCTTTCTTCGGTGGCGCCGTGAACGCTGCGAGCGTAAGCCACGCCTTCGCGCACCAGATGCTCGATTTCGCCGAGATCGCTGCTCAGTTTGTCTTTCTCGACCGAGTCGTCCATGAATTCTGCGCGCAGTTTCATCCGGGTGATCGGCGTTTGCAGGTCGTGGGAAATCGCCGCGAGCAGTTGCATGCGTTCTTTCAGGTAGGCGGCGATGCGCGTTTGCATGGCGTTGAACGCCCGTGCCGCGTGGACCACTTCGGTCGGCCCTTGCTCGTCGAGCTTGATCGGGTGAGCGTTGGGGTCGAGGGTTTCCACGGCGTTGGCGAGGCGGGTGAGGGGACGGATGGCAATGCGCACGGCGAGCCAGGTGCAGAGGATCAGCAACGCCAGTTGGCCGAGCAGCACCACCGGCAACCACGGCGACAACGGCACCATCGCCGGACGGATATCGATGGTCACCGGGCTGCCGTCGCTCAGGCGCAAGTGGCCCTGGAAATGTTGTCTCGGACCGCCGGGAACTTCGGTAAACACGATTGGATAAGTGTCGCCGATGGCCGCCGTAATCGAGGCGATCGCTACGGACTTTTCAGCCGAGGTCACCGGCATGCCCGGTTCGCCCTCATTGAGCAGGTAGCCGTAATTGCGCCGGGCCAGACGCGGCAGCCAGGCCTCGCGTTCGGCGGCGGGCAGGCGATCGAGGATGGCCATCGACGTCGAGACGTCGGTTTCGAGGTTGCCGAGCATGGTGCTTTTCGCGCTCTGGTAACGCTCGTAATACTGCGCGCCGAACGACAGACCCTGCGCCAGAATCAGCCCGATCAGAAAGATCAGCGACAGGCGCGAGGCGAGGGTGCGCGGCCATTGCAGCTTGAGTTTCATGCCGACGCCCCAAGCAGTTCGACCGGCAGCGAAAACACATAACCTTCACTGCGCACAGTCTTGATATAGG
>NZ_JH635999.1:1983835-1989863 GCF_000257605.1 Pseudomonas sp. R62 | reverse complement strand
GGCCCTGGGTCAGGTTGAGCAGTTGATCGCGGCTGAGCACCCGTTGCGGATGGTCGAGGAACACCCGCAGCAGGCGGTATTCGGCGCCACTGAGGGCAACCATGGTGCCGTCGCTGTCGAGCAGGTGGCGGGCCGAGGTGTCCAGCTGCCAACGACCGAACGCCAGCAGGCGTCCGGCTTCGGTGACCACCAGATTCGGCGGCAACATACGCGTGCGGCGCAACACGGCGTTGATCCGCGCCAGCAGCTCGCGGGCGGCGAAAGGTTTGGTCAGGTAATCGTCGGCGCCCATTTCCAGACCGATGATGCGATCGGTCTCATCGTTGCGCGCGGTGAGCATCAGCACCGGCGTCGCCTTGTGTTTGCCGACTCGCAATTCGCGGCACAGCTGCAGGCCATCGTCGCCGGGCATCATGATGTCGAGCACGATCAGGTCGACGGTGTTGGCATCAAGGAAGCTGCGCATCTGCCGGCCATCGGCGACCACTGTTGTGCGTAGGCCGTTCTTCTTCAGGTAGTTGCCTACCAGTTCACGGATCTCGCGGTCGTCGTCGACGATGAGAATGTGATCGACATGTTCCATCGGTTCAAGCCTCTGTCAAAGGGGGAATGCCGTGCAGTCTATAGCGCCGTAGACCGCACGCCTGCCTGCCTTTGTATTGCAGTGTATCTGCCGCAGCGGCGGATACACACCGACGCAAAATCACGATTTTTTCGCGGTTTTGTATCGCTCTGTATCTACACGCTGCATGGATACACAACGAGTGATTCTCGTCCTTTCCTGACACAGACGCGATACCTCGAAGGCCTCAAATAGGCTCCATCGAGGCACACACAGACCGCCTCGGCTCAAACCCACTGAAGCCTTGAGGACTACACCATGAACAACAAATCCGTATTCGCCGCCTGCCTGTTCGCCGCTCTGAACATCTGCACCCTGTCGGCCCACGCCGAAGCTGACGTCAGCCGGCAAACCTACACCTACGGCACCCATCTGGATATCCAGAAAGTGCTGTCGATGACCGAAGACACCTCGGTGACCTGCGGCATCACCGAGGCGCGCATGACCTACCTCGATTCCGCCGGCAAAACCCGCGAGCTGGATTACAGCAAATTCGCTGACGGCTGCAACAACCAGAACTGAGTCATCCCTACTTTTTCTGCAAGGAGTTTTGCCATGAACAACGTCTCGCGCTTTCTGACCGCAGCAGCCTTCGCCTTCACCGGTGCCGCCGCCCACGCCAACAGTGCTGTGGAGCAGAGCAGTTGCGCCAGCAGCACCTGCTTCCAGCTGACCACCGTGGCGAAGGAGGGCAGCGATGCCTTGATCGCCGCTGACGGCTCCAGCCGCACACCGCAGGGGCAGATGGTTGCCGCTGACGGTTCCAGCCGCACACCGCAGGGGCAGATGGTCGCCGCTGACGGCTCCAGCCGCACGCCGCAGGGGCAGATGGTTGCCGCTGACGGTTCCAGCCGCACACCGCAAGGCCAGATGGTCGCCGCTGATGGTTCCCGCCGTACACCGCAAGGCCAACTGGTCGCGGAAAACGGTGCCAGTCGTACGCCTCAAGGGCAGTTGCTCGACGGCCAGATTGCATGAGCCACGGTGTAAATAAAGCGAGCTAGCGAGGGGACGTTTCCCTCGCTGGCCGGTTGCGTGCCCAGCCCCCATTCCAAGGTGACCCCTTATGTACCTCATCGCATTTCTCGGCGGTCTGCTGACCGTTCTCAGTCCGTGCATCCTGCCGGTGGTGCCGTTTCTGTTCGCTGGCGCAAACCGTACCCGTTCCTCGATCTTCCTGACCCTCGCCGGCATGGCGCTGACCTTCGCGCTGATCTCCAGCCTCGCGGTGGTCAGCAGCGAGTGGGTGATCCAGGCCAGCAACACCGGCCGCCACGTCGCCTTGCTGGTCATGGCGCTGTTCGCCCTGTCGCTGATCTCGGCCCGCGTCGGTGACTGGCTGACCAGGCCGTTTGTCGCGCTTGGCAATCGTCTCGATCAGGACACGCGTAAACATGCCGGACCGATGGGCTCGATCATGCTCGGTGTCGCCACCGGCCTGTTGTGGGCGCCCTGTGCCGGGCCGATCCTGGGGGTGATTCTGACCGGCGCAATGTTGCAAGGCGCCAATGCGCAGACCAGCCTGTTGCTGCTGGCTTACGGCGTCGGCAGTGCCGTGTCGCTGGGCACGTTGATCTTCGCCGGACGCGGTATGGTCAATCGGCTGAAACCGTCGATCCCGTTCAGCGGCTGGTTGCGTCGCGGTGCCGGGGTTGCGGTGCTTGCTACGGTCGCGGTGATCTCGACGGGCGCCGACAAAACCCTGCTCGCCAATACCTCTTCCGAGGGCGTGGCCAGCGTCGAGAAAAACGTCCTGGAAAACGTGCCGAAAGTGGTCGACTACTTCGTCAGCAAGGTCCGCGCCGATTCGATGATGGACGAGGCCCGGGGCGCAATGCCGTCGCTGTCGGGCGCCGTGCAATGGCTCAATTCACCGCAGCTCAGCGCCGAATCCCTGCGCGGCAAAGTGGTCCTGGTGGACTTCTGGACCTACGACTGCATCAACTGCCAGCACACCCTGCCGTATGTCAAAGACTGGGCGCAGAAATACGAGAAGGACGGCCTGGTGGTGATCGGCGTGCACACCCCCGAATACGGCTACGAACGCATCATCAACAACGTCAAGGATCAGGTGAAAAAACTCGGCATCACCTACCCGGTCGCCATCGACAACGACTACGCGATCTGGCGCAACTTCGACAATCAATACTGGCCGGCGCATTACCTGATCGACGCCAAGGGCCAGATGCGTTACAGCCACTTCGGTGAAGGTCGCTATGCCGAGCAGGAGCAGATGATCAAGCAGTTGCTGGAAGAGGCCAAGGCGCCGGCAGCCTGAGTGTTTCATGCGCTTGACAGATCTTCACCACTCATCGGCAAAGTGCCCGGTTTGCGGGGTTGCCGGACGATTGACAGGGACGCCGGGCAGCCTCGGCGCGATAGTGAGCAAGCACGGTCCGCGTCGCAGCCTGTGCTTTCTCTCTGCCACGGAGCTCGCTGTCATGAGTACCCCGATTGATCTCACTGCCCTGAAGGAACGTCAGAAAGTCGCTTGGGCCAGTGGCGACTACGCCGTGATCGGCACGACTTTGCAGATCGTCGGTGAAAGCCTCGCCGAGGCCTGCGATCTGCGCTGTGATGAACAGGTGCTGGATGTCGCCGCCGGTAACGGCAACGCCACCCTGGCAGCGGCGCGGCGCGGTTGTGTGGTGACCTCCACCGATTACGTCGCGGCACTGCTGGAGCGTGGTCAGGATCGCGCCCGGGCCGAACATCTGGAGGTGATTTTTCAGGTGGCCGATGCCGAGGCTTTGCCTTTTCCCGATGAAAGCTACGACGCTGTTTTGTCGACGTTCGGCGTGATGTTCGCGCCTGACCAGGTCAGCGCCGCTAATGAGCTGGGGCGGGTCTGTCGTCGGGGCGGGCGGATTGGTATGGCGAACTGGACGCCGGAGGGCTTCGTCGGGCAGATGTTCAAGATTCTCGGCCAGCATCTGCCACCGCCCGCGGTTGCTCAGCCGCCATCGAACTGGGGCTCGGATGCGTGGCTGCACAAGCATTTCGATGACCGCGATTTTGTCGTACGCGTGACCCGCAGCCACTTCAATTTCCGCTACCGCTCGGCGGCGCATTTCATTGACATCTTTCGCCACTGGTACGGGCCGGTGCACAAAGCTTTTGCGGTGTTGTCGGCGGAGGCCGGACAGGCGCTGGAGGATGATCTGACGGATTTGCTCAACCGATCGAATCGCGCGGGGGAGGCGTCGCTGGTGGTGCCGAGTGAGTATCTGGAGGTGGTGATTACCAAGCGCTAGTCCACATCGGATTTCCTGGTCGATGAAGATCTCTGTGGGAGCGAGCCTGCTCGCGAAAGCGGTGTGCCAGCCAACCTTGATGTTGATGGAACCACCGCATTCGCGAGCAGGCTCGCTCCCACAGGGGATGTGCTTATTTCAAATGGCTGCGATCAAACCACTCCAGCGCCGTGCGCCAGATGCAGATCCCCAGAAAATAAGCCGACATCAGCAACCACAAGCCCATTACCAGCGGATTGATCACCGGGTGATTGAGCACCAGCGACAGACTGCACAACAGCCAGATCGCCGTCACCGCGATATTGATTGGCATGAAACGCCGCACGCGAAACGGGTGCAGGAACTTCATCCGCGTCACCGTCAGCAATGCCAGACCGATCACGGTGAGAAAGGTGATCCACGGCCCCGGGCCGATGATGTACAGGCACAGCGCAACCACGTTCCAGGCCGCCGGGAAGCCGACAAAATAGTTGTCCTTGCTCTTCATGTTGACGTTGCAGAAACAGAACAGCGACGACACCAGAATCACCGACACCGTCAGCAACAGGGTGTAATCGGGCAGGGGAATGTAGCGGTAGATAAACAGCGCCGGGATGAATACATAAGTCAGGTAATCGATGACCAGATCAAGGATCGAACCGTCGAAACTCGGCAGCACCGATTGCACATTGACCTTGCGCGCCAGTGCGCCATCGAGGCCGTCGACGATCAGCGCCACGCCCAGCCACATCAGGCAATGAATCGGCTGGTTTTCCAGCAGGGCGAGGGTGGCGAGGAAGGCGGTGACCACGCCAGTCGCGGTAAAACCATGGGCGCCCCATGCTTTGAGCCTGGCGATGTGTACGGTGGATATCACGGGGGCGTTCTCCAGAAAGTGAAGCAAGCCGGGTATCGCCCATCGTCAGAAAGGGCGTCGGCAAACCGGGTCGGGTTGCAGCTATCGACCGGTTTGGCCGGGATAAGGTTCACCACCCATGAATCTTAGCTGGCTCGCGGAAAATTTCTCGGGTGCGATTTCATCGGTGAGCCGGCGTCAGCCCAACGGTGCTGGCGCTATGGCTGCGTCGGTCTATCGTTGCCTGACGCAATCAGGCCGGGGCCTCGGAGGACAACGTCATGAACACCAGCGATTTGCTTGAACAACTGCTGCGAGGCCAGGCCTCGGCGGGACAACAGCGTGGCGCTTCGGCCGGTGACGGTCTGGGCGGATTGCTCGGTGGCCTGTTGGGCGGCGGCAGTCAGACTGGAGCGGGTGGTGCGACGGCTTCGGGTGGCCTCGGCGGCCTGGGTGGTTTACTCGGTGGCCTGCTCGGCGGTGGCGGCTTGGGAAGCGCCCTCGGTGGCGGCAGCCGAAGCCGTACCGGCGGGACCAATTACGCCGCACTCGCGTCGCTGGGCATGATGGCCTACCAGGCGTACCAAGCCTGGCAACGCAGCCAGGCCAGCAAGGCGCCGCAAGATCTGCCACAAACCGCCGACCTGCTCGCCGGCCCGCAAATCGAAACCCACAGCCACGCGGTGCTGCGCGCCCTGATCGCCGCCGCCAAGGCTGACGGCCGCATCGATGAAGCGGAAAAACACCTCATCAGCAGCGAAATCGGCAAACACACCGCCGACCCGCAGTTGCAACAATGGCTCGACGCCGAAGTCGCCAAGCCACTGGATCCCCGGGAAGTGGCGCAATCCGCTGACGGCGATCCTGCCGTAGCCGCCGAAATGTACCTGGCCAGCGTCATGCTGGTGGACGACCAACAGGACGCCGAACGCAGCTATCTCGATGAGCTGGCCGCAGCCTTACAGATCGATCCGGATCTGCAGGTGCATCTGGAACAGCAGGCGAAAGGACAAGCCTGACCCGCTGTAAAAATCCCTGACACTGCCAGCCCCGGGTATTCCATCCGTCCGGGGCTTTTTTACCTCGATTGAAT
The DNA here is from genome assembly GCF_000257605.1 of Pseudomonas sp. R62. Lineage (NCBI taxonomy): Bacteria > Pseudomonadati > Pseudomonadota > Gammaproteobacteria > Pseudomonadales > Pseudomonadaceae > Pseudomonas > Pseudomonas sp. R62. The sequence goes on along the minus strand of NZ_JH635999.1, from coordinate 1,984,059 downwards.
TTTTCCGCCGCCGTGTCGCTCTTCTGCATAACAGAACCCGTCTGCCATCGGTGTGCTCATGAACAGGAACCTCGACGATTACAACCGCATGCGTGATTTTTCCGCGACGTCGGAGCCGGCCGCAGTCAAGCGCTCGGGCCGTAAGTCGGCCAAGGATCATGCTTTGCAGTTCTGCATCCAGAAGCACGACGCTTCGCACCTGCATTACGACTTTCGCCTCGAAC
>NZ_JH635999.1:1975211-1983212 GCF_000257605.1 Pseudomonas sp. R62 | reverse complement strand
CGCCCTGAAGAGCTGGGCGGTGCCGAAGGGGCCGTCGCTGGACCCGTCGGTCAAGCGTCTGGCGATTCATGTCGAGGATCATCCGCTCGATTACGCGACGTTCGAAGGCAGCATTCCCGAAGGGCATTACGGCGCCGGTGATGTGATCGTCTGGGATCGCGGCGTGTGGATTCCGCTGGACGATCCGCACAAGGCCTATGCCAAGGGCCGACTGAAGTTCGAGCTTCAGGGCGAGAAGCTCGGCGGCGTTTGGAATCTGGTGCGTACGCACATGCCGGGCAAGAAAGAACAATGGTTCCTGATCAAGCATCAGGACAACGCCGCGCGACCGCAGGATGATTTCGACGTGCTGGTCGCCGAGCCCGACAGCGTGCTCAGCGAGCGCACGATTGTTGGCAAATCGGCGGCTGCTGCCGATAAAGCCAAACCGGTAAAAAAGGCCCCGGCCAAGCCGCGCAAGCAGGCGTCCGGGCAGCTTACCGGCGCGCGCAAGGCCAAGTTGCCTGCACTGATCAAGCCGGAACTGGCGACGCTGGTCGACAGCGCACCCGAAGGGCAGTGGAGCTACGAGATCAAGTTCGACGGCTACCGGATCATGGCGCGGATCGATCACGATGAGGTGCAGCTGTTCACCCGCAATGGCCACGACTGGACGCACAAACTCCCGCAGCAGGCCAAGGCACTGGCGGCATTGGGTCTGGAATCGGCATGGCTGGACGGTGAAATGGTCGTGGCCAATGAGCAAGGCGTGCCGGACTTTCAGGCGTTGCAGAATGCCTTCGATGCCGGGCGCAGCGGCAACATTGTTTATTACCTGTTCGACGTGCCGTATCTCAATGGCGTCGACCTGCGCGATGTGCCGGTGGAAGAACGCCGCGCCGCGCTGAGCACCATCCTCGGTGCGCAGAAAGAATCCTCAACGCTGCGCTTCTCCGAAGCCTTCGAAGAAACCCCGGACGCGCTGCTCAACAGCGCCTGCCAGATGCAGATGGAAGGCCTGATCGGCAAACGCCTCGGCTCGCCTTATGTGTCGCGGCGCAGCGGCGACTGGATCAAGCTCAAATGCAAGCATCGCCAGGAATTCGTCATCGTCGGCTACACCGATCCGAAAGGTGCGCGCAGTGCCTTCGGTGCCTTGCTGCTCGGCCTGCACGACCGTGACAGCGGCGAGTTGCGCTATGCCGGCAAGGTCGGCACCGGTTTCAACGAAACCACATTGAAAAGCATCCTCGCCCAACTCAAGCCGTTGCAGACCAAAAGCGCCGCAGTGGTCAATCCGCCCAGCGGTTTCGAGGCCAAAGGAGTGCACTGGCTCAAACCCAAACTGCTGGCCGAAGTGGCATTCGCCGAGATGACCAAGGACGGCTCGGTGCGCCACGCCGTATTCCATGGTTTGCGCGATGACAAACCGGCCAAGGACATTACCGAGGAGCGAGCGAAGCCTGTGAAAGCTGCCAAGTACGAAAAGAACGAAAAAACCGAAAATACCAAAACCGCCGACAAGCAGCCGGCAAAGAAAACCGCCGCCAGCAAAAAAGCCGAGACCGCGCCGTCGCAATCAGGACTGGCCGGCGGCAAAGTACGCATTACCCACCCGGATCGGGTGATTGACGCGGTCAGCGGCACGACCAAAATGCAACTGGCGCAGTACTACGCCAGCGTTGCCGAATACATCCTGCCGCAACTCAAGGATCGCCCCGTGGCGTTGGTGCGTGCACCGGACGGCATTGCCGGCGAATTGTTCTTCCAAAAGAACGCCGAACGCCTGGCTATCCCGGGGATTACTGCACTAGACAAGGACATCACCGGCCAGCCAGTGATGATGATCAACAATCCCGAAGCGCTGGTCGGCGCGGTGCAGATGAGTACCGTCGAGCTGCACACCTGGAACGCTACAAAGGTGGATCTGGACAAGCCCGATCGTTTCGTCCTCGATCTCGACCCGGATCCGGCGCTGCCATGGAAAAGCATGGTTGAAGCCACCGCGCTGACCCTCACCGTGCTCGATGAGCTGGGCCTCAAAGCCTTCCTGAAAACCAGCGGCGGCAAAGGCATTCACTTGGTGGTGCCGTTGACGCGCAAGCATGGCTGGGACGAAGTGAAGGACTTCAGCCACGCCATCGTCAGCCATATGGCCAAGTTGCTGCCGGATCGTATTTCAGCGGTGTCCGGGCCGAAAAACCGCGTCGGGCGGATCTTCATCGATTACCTGCGCAACGGCCTCGGCGCCACCACCATTTGCGCCTACGCCGCACGCGCGCGGGAAGGCATGCCGGTGTCGGTGCCGCTGTACCGAGAGGAAGTCGCTGAAATCAAGGGCGGTAATCACTGGAACATCTACAACGTTCACGAGCGTCTGACCGAAGTCGGTGATGAGCCTTGGGCGGACATGAAGAAAACCCGTCAGACCATCACCGCCGAGATGCGCAAACGCGTCGGCATGAAAAAGTGATCAGGTGTCGCGCAGCAGGTCGTGGGCGTTGAGCAGTTCGAAGGCGATTTGCGGGTGGTTTTCCAGGCCCTTGCGAATCGCTGCCGGGATCGCCGCGCGAGTCTTGCGACACAGGCCTGGCAGCTCGTCGATCTGAATGGCGATGCCGCGCATGGTGCGGACTTCGTTGAAACCGGGGGCGACGTCGACGCGGATGCCGAGTTGCTCGTACATACGCTGTTGCAGGCGTTTAAGGTCGTCGAGGTCTTTGAGTTGTTCCAGGCGCGCCAGAAGAATTTTTTCCTCTGCGCGAGTCAGGCGCAGGATGCGCAGATCGGCGCCGGGGGTTTCCAGCAACGGATCGCGCCCGCAGATGCAGGCGCCGGGAGGGCAGGGTGAGCGCAAGGGCACGGTGGTCGTCATGGCCTCCATCATAGAGGCCGTCGGACATGTTTGCCTATGCGCACTCAGCGGCCGTCCATCGGCCGCTGCTTCCCTCGTGACTACTGCTGCACGCCTTCGTATTGCACCAGAATGGCGTTGGCCAAGTCTTCATCACTGGCGTTCAAGCCAGGGTTGGCCTGGCGCACCTGTTGCAGTACCGACTCAAGATAAACCCCACGAATGGCCCCGCCGCTGGCGACGAAGGCAGACACGTCGTCACGGGCCGGAATCACCATTTTGTCGTCCTTGAAGGTCGAGTACAGCGACGCGGACACACCTGCCGAAGTGGCGACATCACCCGCGTCAACGCGGGCCAGCGCCGAACCGACCGGCAGGCAAAGCATAAGAGAAGAAATCAGGACTAACTTGCGCATGACGTGTTCCTCCACAAGCGCTAAGCAAAAAGGGAAGGGACTACATAACCTCAGAGGTGAACGGCGCGCGGGAGTTCCGTAGGCCGCAAAAACGTAGCGGCGAGGAACCGGGCAAAACCGGCAAGGGTCTACCGCTTGCCTGTATTGCCGAGAATCGACCCATGCTCGTCAGAGTCAGCGATAACGTTGCCCAACCGGCAGATACGCGGATCGAAGCGCTTTTGCTCGCTGGATTTGTCTGCCTGACCATCGCGCTCGGCCTGTTCCCGCGCAGCCGCGTCGACTGGCTATTGGAAAATGTCCTGGCGTTGGCGCTGGTGTTGACCCTGCTGCTGGCGCATCGGCGTTTTCGCCTGTCGACGCTGTCACTGGGGATGCTCTTCGCCTTCCTGTGCATCCATGAAGTCGGCGCGCATTACACCTATTCGCGGGTGCCTTACGATCAGTGGGGCACGCTGTTGACCGGGGTCAGCGTCAACAAAGTGCTGGGTCTTGAACGCAATCACTATGATCGGCTGGTGCACCTTAGCTATGGATTGCTGCTGGTCTGGCCGATTCGCGAAGTGCTGCTGCGCCTGACGCCGTTGCGTGGCGCGTGGTTGGCGCTGTTGACCTTGAATGTAGTGCTGGCGACGTCGGCATTGTATGAATTGATCGAATGGGTCGGCGGCGCTTACCTGGGCGACGACACTGGCCAGGCCTTCGTCGGTGCGCAGAACGATCCGTGGGATTCGCAGAAGGACATGGCCCTGGCGCTGTTCGGCGCCGGGCTGTCCTTGCTGGTGTTGACGCGCTGGCGTCGAGCGCCGCCCTGAAGGATCAGATCACGCCGCAGGCCATGCGATCACCGCCACCGCCCAGTGGCTTGGGCATGTCGGAATGGTTATCGCCGCCGGCGTGAATCATCAGGGCGTGGCCCTTGATCTCGGAGATCTTCTTCAGGCGCGGCGCCAGCACCGGGTAGTTGGCGACCCCGTCAGCCGTCACATATACCGCTGGCAGATCACCCAGATGCCCGTCGGCGTACGGGCCGAGATGCTTGCCGGTTTTCGCCGGATCGAAATGCCCGCCAGCGGCCAGTGCGGCGCCTTTGACGCCATCCTTGGTGCCCGCTTCGCAGCTGCCGTTTTCATGGACATGGAAACCGTGAATACCCGCTGGCAACGATTTCAAGTCCGGGGTGAACAACAGGCCGTACGGCGTCTCGCTGACAGTGACCGAGCCGATCGCCTGCGGCGCGCCGTCGGCGCTGACCAGATTGATTGCGACTTTCTCCGTTGCTGCCTGTGCGGTGCCGATTGCCAACGTGCCGAGCAGACCAAACCACAGTGCGCGTTTCATAAGCGTTTCCTTCAGCTGCATGAATGTTCGAAGCGCTGGATTGATAGCCTGCCGGGGTTAACCGGCGATGAAGGCAGTATCCAGCGGCGCTGCAAGGTGTGACCGAGTTCACGCTGGAAAAGTTTTGCCGGATTCAAGTCGCCGCCGACATCAGCCGATACGCTCTGTGTCGGCAGTTCCCTGCACATAGGCTTAACTGAAATCCGACAAGCGCAATCCAGCGTGCCCACGGGAGATTCAACGGTGTCGATCAAACTGCGTTTGGTGTTGCTGATTGCGACCAGCCTGCTGACGGCGCTGATCGTGAGTCTGGTCAGTTACGTCGGCAACCTGCGGATGGCCACGGCGGTCGGCGATAACACGGTGAGCATGAGCGCGCTGCGCAATCACATGGAAGCGGACATGATGCACGACGCCCTGCGCGCCGATGTCTATTCGGCGATGCTGGTCGGCCTGGGCAAAAGCACCGCCACCGCCACCGACGTGCGCGATTCGCTCACCGAGCACGCCGGGCATTTTCGTGAAGTGCTGGATGACAACCTCAAGCTGCCGATCAACCCGGCATTGCGCACGGCGCTGGAGCAGATCAAGCCGAGCCTCGATACCTACATCAAATCCGCCGAGCAGATCGTCGGCGTGGCGCTGGACAATCCGGATGCCGCCCAACAGCAGCTCGGCACGTTCAATAGCGCCTTTACTCAGCTCGAAGAGCAGATGGGCGCGCTCAGCGAACTGATCGAAAACAACACCCTGCACACCAGCGAAGGCACCGAAGCGGCCATCCGCCACGCCAATCTTGCGCTGGCAGTGGTGCTGGTCGTCAGTCTGTTGCTGCTGCTGATTCAGGGGCGCTGGGTGATCCTGAGTATCATGGGGCCGCTCAAATCCGCCAGCCGCATCGCTGAAAGCATTGCCCATGGCAATCTCAGCGAACCGATTGTCGAGCCCGCCGGCAAGGACGAAGCCAGCGTTTTGATACGCACGTTGGCGACCATGCAGCGCGATTTGCGCAATATGATTGACGTGGTCCGGCGCAACGCTCACGGCGTCAGTGGCATGAGCGAGGAGCTCAGCCACGGCTGCCATCAGGTCGCCGACAGCAGCCAGCAGCAAAGCGTTGCCGCCGGCACCATGGCCGCTGCCGCCAGCCAGATGACCGCGAGCATCGAAGAGATCACCCGCCACGCCGAACGTGCCCTGAGCATGGCCAATCAGGCCGAAAACCTGGCCAAGGAGGGTGGCGGGGTGATTCACCAAGTGGTCAGCGACATGGACGACATCGCCCGCTCGGCACAGCAGTCGGCGCAGGTGATCCGCACGCTGGATCAGGAATCCGAGGCAATCTTCAACATCATTCAGGTGATCAAGAGCATCGCCGACCAGACCAACCTGCTGGCGCTCAACGCCGCGATCGAGGCAGCGCGGGCGGGTGAACAGGGCCGTGGTTTTGCCGTGGTCGCCGATGAAGTGCGCAGTCTGGCCGCACGCACCAGCGCTTCGACCCAGGAAATCGCCGCCATGGTCGCGCGCATCCAGAACAGCACGCGCGAGGCGGTCAGCAGCATGGAGGCGGGCGTGGCGCAGGTCGACAAGGGCATGGCGGTGACGGCGGAAGTCGAGCGGGCGATTCGCGAGATCCTCGACGCCACGCTGAACACCACGCAACTGGTCAACGACATCACCCGCACGATTGGCGAACAGAGCCAAGCCAGTAACGAGATCGCCCATCAGGTGGAAATGATTGCGGGGATGAGCGAGGGCAATAGCCGGGTGATCGGGCAGACGGCGACGACTACCGATGAATTATCGAATCTGGCGGGACAGCTGGCGCAGTCGGTGGATCGGTTTCGGTTGTGATAGCGGTAGGACTGGTGTTTATCACGGCCTTATCGCTGGCAAGCCAGCTCCCACAGGGTCTGATGTTGTGAATGCAACGGTGTGTACACCATCATCCACTGTGGGAGCGAGCCTGCTCGCGAATAGGCCAGCTCTGACAGGATTGAATCAGGCCAATGTGCCCTCAATCAAAACCTGAACGCCTGTCGTCCCACCAACAACCATTTCCCACCCTGTTTCTGCCAGATCTGGAAATTTTCGATCTCGGTCGGAATCACCTCAGTCCCCTTCAACGCCTGCGCGGAGAAGTGGTGGCGCACCAATGCGGTATCACCCGACATCGTGATGGTCTGCTTCTGCATCTCCAGGGTCTTGAATGCGCTGCGGCCGGTTTCGATGTCGGCGATGAATTCCTGCTTGTCCTGAATCTTGCCGCTGGAGTGGCCGTAGGTCAGGTTCGGCGCGGTCAGAGCGTTCAACTCGGCGATGTCTTTATGCAGCATCGCTTGGGTCAGGTGATCAACTGCTTGGGCGACTTCTCTTTCCGCCGGGGCAGGGGCGGCCATGGCGCAGGCGCTGAAGGCGCAGAATAAACCGATGAGGAGGCGGGATTTGGTCATGTTGTTTCCTTGTTGTTATTGGGTTGGGATGACTGGCTTTGTTCGTCAGTCATCGTACAACTTAGCAGGTTATTTTCTGCATGAACAACGAGCCGTTGGCGCTGATTCATCAAGTTGCGATGCGTATCGCGCAAAAAACTTTGCAGGCCAATGCCTGATCGCAGTCATGTTTGGTTGCCGATGGCCGATAAGTCTCTGAGCGGAAAAAGACTTTCAAGTCGGGAACAGACGCGCGGGTTCGCCCTGACGTGATATTCTCCGCGCCAAATTTGCTTTGACTTAATTCGGTTGGCTGGCCTTTCCGGCGGGCCGACGGGATCCCTGTCGCTCAAGCAGCTGAAGCCAATAACGATAAGAAGTCAGTTCAGAAGGGACATTAACTGAGGTCGATGCCACATGTCGGCCTTGTGTGCCCACCCGTCAATATTGAAGTGTGCCGGATTGCGCGACGCCAGCCTGAGCGTCAGCAAAGCGCAACGCAGACTGATAACAACGACGGGCGGAAGGCGTTTTATCATAGGTGCAACAGATGTTTAAGAAAGTGAACACAGCCTTGCTCGGTCTGGCTTTGGCGATGGGGATGTCGTCTGCCAATGCTGCCGAAGCCAAGAAAGTCGACGTCCTGCTGATCGGCGGCGGCATCATGAGCACCACCCTGGGTGTGTGGATCAATGAGCTGGAACCGACCTGGTCGATGGAAATGGTCGAGCGCCTCGATGGCGTCGCCCTGGAAAGCTCCAACGGCTGGAACAACGCCGGTACCGGTCACTCGGCTCTTGCCGAGCTGAACTACACCCCGGAAGACGACAAGGGCAACGTAACGATCCCGAAAGCTGTCGAGATCAACGAAGCGTTCCAGGTTTCCCGTCAGTTCTGGGCCTGGCAGGTTCAGCAGGGCGTGCTGAAGAACCCTCGCTCGTTCATCAACACCACACCGCACATGAGCTTCGTGTGG
>NZ_JH635999.1:1970153-1974632 GCF_000257605.1 Pseudomonas sp. R62 | reverse complement strand
GCGCTACGAAGCCCTGCAGGCGAGCCCGCTGTTCGCCGGCATGCAGTACTCCGAAGACCCGGCTGTGATCAAGAAGTGGGTACCGCTGATGATGGAAGGGCGTGACCCGAACCAGAAAATCGCGGCTACCTGGAGCCCGCTGGGTACGGACATGAACTTCGGCGAAATCACCCGCCAGTTCGCCGCTCACCTGCAAACCAAACCTAACTTCGATCTGAAACTGTCGAGCGAAGTCGAAGACATCACCAAGAATGCCGATGGCACTTGGCGTGTCAGCTACAAAAACCTCAAAGACGGCAGCAAGACCGAAACCGACGCCAAGTTCGTGTTCATCGGCGCCGGCGGCGGTGCCCTGCACCTGCTGCAGAAGTCGGGCATTCCAGAAGCCAAGGAATACGCAGGCTTCCCGGTTGGCGGTTCGTTCCTGGTGACCGAGAACCCGACGATTGCCGAGCAACACCTGGCCAAGGCCTACGGCAAGGCTTCGGTTGGCGCGCCACCGATGTCGGTTCCGCACCTGGACACCCGTGTTCTGGATGGCAAGCGCGTCATTCTGTTTGGCCCGTTCGCGACCTTCAGCACCAAGTTCCTCAAGGAAGGTTCGTACTTCGACCTGCTGACCAGCACCACCACCCACAACATCTGGCCAATGACCAAGGTCGGCATCAAGGAATACCCGCTGGTCGAGTACCTTGCCGGTCAGTTGATGCTGTCGGATGAAGACCGTCTGAACGCGCTGAAGGAATACTTCCCGAACGCCAAAGCCGAAGACTGGCGCCTGTGGCAAGCCGGCCAGCGCGTGCAGATCATCAAGCGTGATGAAGCCGCTGGTGGCGTGCTGAAGCTGGGCACCGAGATCGTTGCTTCGCAAGACGGCTCGATCGCCGGCCTGCTGGGCGCATCGCCGGGCGCGTCGACCGCTGCACCGATCATGCTGAGCGTGCTGCAGAAAGTCTTCAAAGACAAAGTCGCATCCCCTGAGTGGCAGACCAAGCTGCACCAGATCGTGCCGAGCTACGGCACCCAGCTGAACAGCGATCCGGCCAAAGTGGCTGCAGAGTGGGCTTACACCGCGAAAATCCTCGAACTGCCGACGCCTCCAGCGATCGGTCAGGTAGCTGCTCCGGCGGCACCTGCGGCTGACAAAGCCGTAGCGCCGAAGGAAAACGCTGCACGTGACATGGCTCTGTAAGCAGAACCCTGACACACAAAACCCACTGAACCGGCGACGGTCAGTGGGTTTTTTTATGCAGGGTGGATTCAGGCTTTTGCAGACGCGAGATAAGCACCGAGTCGCCGCCCCATTTCTTCGCCCAGTGCCTGCAAGCCGCTCAGCGGCCGCACCATCACTTCGAACTCGACAATCTTGCCGCGCTCATCGAAGCGAATCATGTCGATACCTTTGAGTTCCTTGCTGCCGACCCTGGCGCTGAATTCGAGAATCACATTCAGGCCATCCGCCGTCGCCAACTCGCGGTGATAGGCGAAATCTTCGAAGACTTCGAACACGGTGTTGAGGATCATCGCCACCACCGGCGCGCCGGGGTAGGGCGTGTGGGCCATGGGCGAGCGGAACACAGCTTGCGGATCGAGCAGTTCGGGCAGGGCTTTGAGATTGCCGCTGCGGATCATCCCGTGCCAGCGCTCGAGGGACGCGGCGACGTTGGGCTGCAAGGCGAGGTCGGGCATGGTCACTCCGGTTTTTTATTGTTGTCGGTCGGCATGACTGTAGATCAACCGCGCCGAAAGTGGATCCTCAAGTCTCAGCCTGAATACCGCTTCATGCCCGAAGCGGATCAGATGCGCATCTGATCCGTATTTTTCTGTTTCATCTGCCTCTGTATTCAGTACAGCCACAGGCTCAGAATGCCCCGGCAGTGCGGCCAATCACCCTCCGACCTCATCCCGCAGCGTCCGGTGCACCGCACACCCAGCCTCAAGGAGCGCAACATGTACAAGATGGCGATTTTTCTCGGCGGCTTTCTGACCTTGACCATTCTGATCGGCGTGCTGGCGACGATCTCTCCAGTCTGATCCGCACGCAGCTTTTTCGAACTCTGCCGATCTCCTGCTTTCAGTTGCAGAACAGGGCCAGCACGCGCCCGTCACTGAAAGTTCGAGGAGTGAAACATGCGTACGACAACGTCACAGGGACGTTGGGTTCCTATCGGTTTGATGGTCGCCGCGTTGACCGGTTGCGCCATGAGCAACACCGATTCGCCGGTGCAGACACCCGGCCAGGCCAAGGCGTCCGACACGGAAATGCTCGAAGTCGGCGCGCAGTGGTTGCAGGACAAGCCGCCAATTCGCGCATTGAACATGTACCTCGATGGTTTCCATTTTTACAACGGTCATCCCGGCGCGCAGATGGAAGCGCATCACTACTGCTCGGCGCTCAACGAAGAAGTGTTCCAGTGTGTGATCTACGACGGCAACACCGCTGAAGCCAAACTGATGGGCGTCGAATACATCATCAGCCAGCGCCTGTTCACGCAATTGCCAGCGAAAGAAAAAGCCCTGTGGCACAGCCACGCTCACGAAGTCAGTTCTGGCCAGTTGGTCGCGCCGGGCATCCCGCAAGTGGCAGAAACGCGCTTGATGGAAAAACTCGCCAATACCTACGGCAAGACCTGGCACACCTGGCATACCGATCAGGACAAGCAACTGCCGCTGGGCGTGCCGCAGTTGATGATGGGCTTTACCGCTGACGGTCAGGCCGATGCGCAAATGATCCGCCAGCGCGATCGGCGTCTTGGCATTGATAGCGCCGAAAAGAAAAAGGCCCGCGCCGAGATCAAACCGGCGCCTGTCGCAACGGGGGCTGATGCGTGGCAGAAGGGTAATGTCATCCAGCTCAACGACCCGACCGGCCATCAACACGTCATGCCGCGCCCGGCCACGCCAAGCGATGAGAATGCCCGGAGTCAGCCGTGATTTACGGCGCGCCGAACAGCATCGTCCAGTAAACGCCGTCGTCGCTGCGCGCTTCGCTGGCGAAGCCGGCGCCGACCTGAGTGAACATCGGGTTCATCAGGTTGGCGCAGTGGCCCGGGCTGGCCAGCCAGCCGGCCATGGCTTTGCCTGGTGAGCTTTGCCCGGCAGCGATATTTTCCCCGACCTGGCGGCCGCGATAACCGGCAGCACGGGCGCGGTCGGCCGGCATGTCACCGTCGGGATCGCGGTGGGCGAAATAATTGCCGTAAGCCATGGCTTTGCTGTGGCCCTGAGCCGCTGCGCCGAGGGCGGCATTCCAGCTCAATGGCCGCGCGGCGGCAAAGCGCTGGCGGCCGCACATACGCGGCCGGGCGCGGGCAGCGTTGACCTCGGCGAGCAGCGCCTTGCCGACGCTGCGGTTGTCACCGACGCGGCTGTCGAGCACCGGTTGCGCCAGCACCACCTGCCATTGATTGCGCGAATGGCTGATGCCGATGTCGGCGTAGTTCGCATCCAGCAAGGCGCCGCAATAATCGCTCTGCAACTGATCGAAGGCCTCGTCGGCGTCTTCGGCTCCGATAATGCGGATGCTGCGCACCGTGATTGCTGAATAGCCGGAAGACTTCAACGCCTCGCGCATGCCGCCGCCGTAGCGATAGCCGATCGGCAAGGCCAGATTCGATTTCAAAGCCAAAGGCGCCAGACGCTGCGCAGGGCGGCGGTCGCAGCGTTGCGGATGGGCGCGGTAATCATTGATGGCGGCCACCAGTTCGCGCTCCGCACTGGCGTGGGCGGATTCAGTGAAAAAGGGGAACAGGCTCAGCAGGCACAGCGAAACGAAGCGAGACGAACGAACGGCGTGGCGCATGGGACGGACAGCTCTGAAAGGGGACAGCGCTAGAGTGAGGGAGCCGTGTGTGGCGGCGCGGATAGGACTGGGTTTTTTGGACTTGGTTCAGTGGCGGCAAATGCAATTGAATTGCTGTTGTTCGAACCGCTGCCTTCGCGAGCAGGCTCGCTCCCACATCGCGCTTACGGCGTACTCGGAACAACTGTGGGAGCGAGCCTGCTCGCGAAGACGCCGCCCCGGTCGACCTCTCTATCACTGGCAAACAACCACTAGCGATTCAACACATCCCCCATCCACCGCAAATACTCCCCCCGCTCGGATATCGAGTTGTGCCCCGAATCCGGCACCACCTTCAGCGTCGCCACGCCCGCAGGAAAACTCTCGAACAAGCGCTGCGTGCTGCTGCGTCCAATCACGTCGTCATCGCTGGCCGCCAACAGCAACGTCGGCGTGCGGATATGCGCCGCGTACTTGCCCGATTCAAAACGATCCTTGAGCAACCACTTCACCGGCACCCACGGGTATTGCCGTGCGGCGATTTCCTCGAGGCTGTTGAACGGCGTCACCAGAATCAGATTCTGCACCGGCCGCTGACTGGCCAGGCGCACAGCCACCCCCGAACCGAGGCTGCGACCGACCACGGCGACCTGCGGATGAGTGGCGTAGACCTGATCGAACAACGCCAGCGCATCTTC
>NZ_JH635999.1:1967001-1969922 GCF_000257605.1 Pseudomonas sp. R62 | reverse complement strand
ATCGAACAACGCCAGCGCATCTTCGGCAATCGCGGCTTCCGATGGCGAGCCGGTGCTGCCAGCAAAACCCCGGTAATGCAGGAAATACAGCGCGTAGCCAGGAAACGCCTCAGTGAATTCCGGCAGATTGCGCGAGACGTCCTCGGCATTGCCGCCGAAATAGATTAGCGCGCGCGATCCGCTGCGCTCTCGAGTTGCCACCCAGACCTCGGCATCCGGCATCGACAGTTTCATTCGCGAGTCCGCTGTAACCACGGCGGCAGGCTGGGGAAACCAGATCAGCGAGCGCTGAAACACGAACAGCGCGGCGCACAGCACCAGGTACACGGCAATGATGAAAACGACGAGTGACATCAGGGTTCGGGACATTCGGCTACTTTTAACGGGGAGAAAGGTTGGCTGTGGCAGTGTAGTTCAGCGACTGCGCCTGACAGCCGGCGCACACACCGTGCAACAGATCCGCGCAGCAGGAGGACTCGCATGCGCCACACTGAGGGTTACTCACGTCGCCGCTTGCTCACCCTGGCTGCCCAAGCTGCGGCGCTGTTCACCATTGATCGGGCGTTGGCCGGCAGCGTAGCGCCGACCGCCACTGCGCCGCCCACGGCAGGAGACCAGACCATGCAGACCCGCGCCATCCCTTCCAGCTCCGAGGCACTGCCCATGGTCGGGTTGGGCACCTATCGCGGTTTCGACGTCGCGCCGGGCGATCCGGTTTACCGGCAGTTGCCCGCCGTCCTCGAAGCGCTGTTCAGGAAGGGCGGCACGCTGATCGACAGCTCACCCATGTACGGCCGCGCCGAGCAGACCACCGGTGAACTGCTGTCGATTCACGAACCGCGCTCGCCGGCGTTCCTCGCCACCAAGGTGTGGACGCGCGGGCGCGAGGAGGGCATCGCGCAGATGGAGCAGTCGTTCAGACTGCTGCAAACCGAGCGCATCGACCTGATGCAGATTCACAACCTGCTCGACTGGCAAACCCACTTGCCGACCCTGCGCGAATGGCAGGAGCAGGGGCGGATTCGCTACATCGGCATCACCCATTACACCTCGTCGGCCTATGACGATGTCGAGGCCGTGCTGAAAGCCGAGAAGCTTGATTTTCTGCAAATCAACTACGCCCTCGATGATCGTGCGGTCGAGAAACGCATCCTGCCGCTGTGCCGCGAGCGTGGGGTGGCGGTGATTTGTAATCGGCCGTTTGGCGGCGGTGATTTGCTCGCCCGGCTCAAGGGCAAGCCGCTGCCGGCCTGGGTCTCGGATGTACAGGTCAACAGCTGGCCGCAACTGGCACTGAAATTTCTCCTGGCGCATCCGGCGGTGACCTGTGTGATTCCGGGGACCAGCAATCCGCGCTACATGGCTGACAACGCCGGAGCCGGTTTTGGGCCGATGCTGACCGATGCGCAGCGGCATCAGTTGATTGCGTTGCTGGGCTGAGCCGGGTCAACCGCGATAGCGCAACGCCTCCAGCAACAACGCAAACGCTGGCGCTGCCTGGCGCCGGCTCGGGTAGTACAGGTGATAACCGGAAAATGTCGGGCACCAGTCTCCCAGCACTTGGACCAGGCGACCGTCCGCCAGAAAAGGCGCGACGACGTTTTCCGGGATGTAGCTCAGCCCGAAACCGTCCAGCGCGGCGTCGAGCAATGGGTACACGCCATTCAGGGTGACCTGGCCGGAGACGCGCACTTTCAGGCTTTCACCGTCCTTTTCGAACTCCCACGAATACAGCCCGCCATTGGTTGGCAGGCGAAGGTTGTTACAGGCGTGGTCGGTCAGGTCGCGCGGGGTTTGCGGCGGATCGCGCCGGGCGAAGTAGGCGGGGGAGCCGACCACGGCCATGCGCATGTCCGGGCCAATGCGCGTGGCGATCATGCCTTGCGCGACGTCTTCGCCCAGGCGCACACCGGCATCGAAGCCTTGGCCGGCGATGTCGACGAAACCATAGTCACAGCAAACCTCGACCGACACATCCGGGTACTGCGGCAGGAAATCCTGCAACACCGGACGCAGGATCCAGTTCAGCGAATGGTCGGTGGCGCTGATGCGGATCTTGCCCGCCGGGGTTTCACGCAGGTTGCTCAGGGCGGCCAGTTCCCCTTCGATTTCATCGAAGCGCGGACCGATGGTTTGCAGCAAGTGTTCGCCGGCCTCGGTCGGCGACACGCTGCGCGTGGTGCGGGTCAGCAGGCGCAGGCCGAGTCGCGCCTCGAGGCTGCGAATGGTGTGGCTGAGCGCCGATTGCGACACGCCGAGTTTGGCTGCGGCCTTGGTAAAACTGCGTTCACGGGCGACGGCGAGAAAGGCGAGCAGGTCGGTGGCGTTTTCCCGAAGCATTGATGATTGTCCTGCATAAGTTTTTTCGGATTCTAGTCGATTATCCGAAGAGTGCGGATCGCTACAGTGGTTGCATCATTTATTGGAGGAAACGCCATGAACCCGATTGCTGCTTCCGCACTGACGCTTTCGCTGCTGGCTGGTGAGGTGCAGGCCACTGAAAATCCGCGTGTCACGGTCACACCGAATGGCTCGCAACCGTCGGCCAAAGGCCCTGCTGACTGGTTTACCGGCACGGTGCGGGTGGATGCGCCGTTCAAAGGTACCGATGAGGCGCGGGTCAGTGGTGCGACCGTAACGTTCGAGCCGGGCGCGCGCACTGCATGGCATACCCATCCGCTGGGGCAGACATTGATCGTCACCTCGGGGGCAGGCTTGGTGCAGGAGTGGGGCCAGCCGGTGCGTGAAATCCGCTCGGGCGATACCGTGTGGATTGCCCCAGGCGCCAAACATTGGCACGGGGCAGCACCGACGACGGCGATGAGTCATATCGCGATCGCCGAAGTGCTGGATGGCAAGGTGGTGGACTGGATGGAGCAGGTCAGTGATGAGCAATATCCAAAGATCGAGTGAAACCGCGC
>NZ_JH635999.1:1958278-1966825 GCF_000257605.1 Pseudomonas sp. R62 | reverse complement strand
ATGCTCGAGACGTTCGGCATTCTGCAAGCGTGGTGGTGAATCCACTCGACCCCTAGCACCCCATGCAGGTGCGCTAACAGCATGCGACTCACCCCAGGCGTCTCCCGGGGGAGTGGGAGCCGACCGAGGTGTCTTGCGATGTGCATCGACCTGAACTTGCCGTTGCGATTATGGATACACAGAAAGACTTTCACGTCGCTGCACATCCTGAATATACCCGGATCGGTCCCCTCTCCCTTTGGGAGAGGGCTAGGCGGGCGGCGTTCCGATGAGGGGCTTTTCGCTTCAGATCATCTCCGGCAACGAATCCAGAATCTTGTCCAGCGTAATCGGATATTCGCGGACCCTTGCGCCGGTGGCATTGTAGATCGCATTCGCCACCGCCGCACTCACGCCGCAAATCCCCAGTTCACCCACGCCCTTGGCCTTCATCGGCGACGAAATCGGATCGGTTTCTTCGAGGAAGATCACTTCCTGATGCGGAATGTCGGCGTGCACCGGCACTTCGTATCCAGCGAGGTCATGGTTGACGAAAAAGCCCAGGCGCTTGTCCACCGCCAGCTCTTCCATCAACGCCGCGCCGACGCCCATGGTCATCGCGCCGATGACCTGACTGCGCGCCGACGTCGGGTTGAGAATTCGCCCCGCAGCGCACACCGCCAACATGCGCCGTACGCGAACTTCGCCAGTGGCGGCATCGACGGCGACTTCGACGAAGTGCGCGCCGAAGGTCGATTGCTGATATTTCTCGGCCAGATCACCGAACTCGATGCTGTCCTCGCCGACCAGCGCGCCGCCTTCAGCCGCGTTGCGCAGCGGCAGGCTCTTGCTGCCGACGCGCACCTGACCATCGGCGAACTCCGCTTGATCCGCCGCCAGGCCCAGCTTGGCCGCCACCGCTTCGCGCAATTTCACGCACGCGGCGTAGACCCCAGCGGTCGAGCAGTTGCCGCCGAACTGGCCGCCGGAGCCGGCCGATACCGGGAAGTCCGAATCGCCCAGACGCACCACCACATCATCGAGACCAACGCCCATCATCTCGGCAGCGGTCTGCGCAATGATCGTGTAGCTGCCGGTGCCGATATCGGTCATATCCGTTTCAACAACGACCTTGCCGTCACGCTCCAGGCGCACGCGGGCGCCGGATTTGACCAGCAGGTTGTTGCGAAACGCCGCCGCCACGCCCATGCCGATCAGCCAGCGGCCTTCACGACGTGTGCCCGGTTGCGCCTTGCGCTGATCCCAGCCGAATTTCTCCGCGCCGATCTGCAGGCATTTGACCAGTTGGCGTTGGGAGAACGGCCGCTCGGTTTTCACCGGGTCGACTTGAGTGTCGTTAGCGATGCGGAACAGCACCGGGTCCATCTTCAGCTGTTCGGCCATTTCGTCCATGGCAATTTCCAGCACCATCAGCCCCGGCGCTTCACCCGGCGCGCGCATGGCATTGCCTTCGGGCAGGTCGAGCGGGGCGAGGCGCATGCTGACGCGGCGGTTTTCTGCGGCGTAGAGCAACTGGCTCGGTTGCGCGGCCAGTTCGACCTTGCCGTCAGCGAGGTTGCCTGACCAGCCTTCATGGGCGATGGCGGTCAGCTTGCCGTCCGCCGTTGCGCCCATGCGGATGCGCTGAATCGTAGCCGGGCGATGGGTGGTGTTATTGGCCATTTGCGGGCGGGCGAGGGCGACTTTCACCGGCCGCCCCGCCATGCGCGCGCCGAGAGCGGCGAGGATCACGTCGGCGCGGATGAACAGTTTGCCGCCGAAACCACCGCCGATGTACGGCGAGACCAATCGGACTTTTTCCTTCGGCAGGCCGAAGGTTTTCGCAATGTCACCGACACTCCAGGCGACCATCTGGTTCGAGGTCCACACGGTCAGCTGATCGCCTTTCCACGCGGCGAGTGTGGCGTGCGGTTCCATCATCGCGTGGGACTGGTCTGGCGTGGTGTAGGTCTGATCGAACTGCACCGGAGCGGCGGTGAAGGCCTTGTCGAAGTCGCCGTGATTGACGTCCGGCAGCTCGTCTTTCGGCTCGACGCCGAGGTCTTTGACGCTGGCCAGATCGAACTTGCCTTCGCTGGTCTCGTAATCGACCCTGACCAGTTGCGCGGCGGCGCGGGCCTGTTCGAAGGTTTCGGCAACCACCAATGCAACGGCTTGCTGGTAGTGCTGCACTTCGGGACCGGCGAGCAGATGCGCGGCGTTGTAATCACCTTTATCGAGCTTGCCGGCGTTCTCGGCAGTGACGATTGCGAGTACGCCGGGTGCGGCTTTGGCCTCGTCGAGATGAATGGCTTTGATCCGGCCTTTGGCGATCGCCGAATCGACCATGAAACCGTAGGCCTGATTGGCTGCCGCCTCATGTTGCTCGTAAGCGTAAGTGGCTTGGCCGCTGGTTTTCAACGGGCCTTCGATGCGCTCGGTGGGCTGGCCGACGACCTTCAGGCGGTCGATGGGATTGGTGGTGGCGGGCGTGTCGAATTTCATGCGGTTTCCCTCGCTTGCGCCAACACCGAAGCCAGCGTGCGCTCGACCAGTGTCAGTTTGAATTGGTTGTCATCGGTGGGTGTCGCGCCTTCGAGCAGGCGTTCGCTGACCGCTTTGGCGCCCTTGGGCAACAGCGCTTCAGCGGCTTCGACCCGCCACGGTTTCGGCGCAACGCCGCCGACGGCGACACGGCCGGTGCCGTCCTTTTGCAGGATCAGACCGACTGAAACAAGGGCAAACGCGTAAGACGAGCGATCGCGGACCTTGTGATAAATGTGCGTGCCGCCGACCGGTGCCGGCAGGGTCACGGCGGTAATGAATTCACCGGGCGTGAGACTGGTTTCGATGTGCGGAGTGTTGCCCGGCAATTGATGGAAATCCGCCATGGGAATGCTGCGCGTGCTGCCGTCAGGCTTGACCGTTTCGATCTGCGCATCCAGCGCGCGCATGGCGATGGCCATGTCGCTCGGGTGGGTGGCGATGCAAGCGTCGCTGACGCCGATGATTCCGAGTTGCCGGGTCACGCCACCGATCGCCGCGCAGCCGCTGCCGGGGTTGCGTTTGTTGCAGGCCTGGTGGGTGTCGTAAAAGTACGGGCAGCGGGTGCGTTGCAGCAGGTTGCCGGCGGTGGTCGCCATGTTGCGCAGCTGCCCGGAAGCCCCGGCGAGCAAGGCGCGGGAGAGCAGGGCGTAGTCCTTGCGCACGCGCGCGTCGGCGGCCAAATCGGTGTTGCGTACCAGCGCACCGATGCGCAGTCCGCCTTCGGGCGTGGCTTCGATCTGGTCCAAGCCGAGGTGGTTGATGTCGATCAAGTGTACCGGGGTTTCGATGTCGAGTTTCATCAGGTCGAGCAGGTTGGTACCGCCGGCGATGAACTTGGCGCCTTCGACTTGCGCAGCCTGGGAAGCGGCTGCTGCAGGCGAGTCGGCGCGGCTGTAATTGAAGGCTCTCATGCCGGTACCTCCGCGACTTCAGTGATGGCTTCGATGATGTTCGAGTAAGCGCCGCAGCGGCAGATATTGCCGCTCATGCGCTCCTGCAGTTCGGCGGCAATCAGTTTCGGCGGCTCGGTCAGGCTCGGGCTGACGTGGCTGGGAATGCCGTCGCGGATTTCCTTGAGCACCGCGACCGCCGAGCAGATCTGCCCTGGGGTGCAATAGCCGCACTGGTAACCGTCGTGCTTGATGAACGCGGCCTGCATCGGGTGCAGCTTGTCCGGCATGCCGAGGCCTTCGATCGTGGTCACCTCACTGCCGTCGTGCATCACCGCCAGGGTCAGGCAGGAGTTGATCCGCCGACCGTCGGCGATTACCGTACAGGCGCCGCACTGGCCGTGGTCGCAGCCTTTCTTGGTGCCGGTCAGGTGCAGGTGTTCGCGCAGGGCGTCGAGCAGCGTGGTGCGGGTGTCTACTTCGAGGGTTTGCGGTTTACCGTTGACTTGCAGGGTCACTTTACTCATGGCCGGTTGCTCCAGACTGGCCGCGTAGGCCTTGAGGCTGATAAAGGGGGGCATGGCGAACGCCGTCGCGGTTACGGCGCCGAGGATCATGAAATTGCGTCGGGAAATCGGCATGGTTCGATTCCTTTTCTCTCATCGGGCGGCAGGATTGCAAAAGGCCCAAACGGGCGCGCCGGCATGCATGCCAGTCTCGTAAAAGGAGTGACCGCAGCGGGAGGGAAAAGGTTTTGTCGGATTTGCGCTAAAGAGTTATGTGCTGAGCTCATCAATCCGCAGATCACACAAAAACCCTGGAGTGAGCCTGCTCGCGATAGCGGTGTGTCAGTTAATACTGATTCGACTGACACACCGCTATCGCTGGCAAGCCAGCTCCCACAGGGTTCCGAGTTGTTAATCCAATTGCATTTACAACATCAAAACCTGTGGGAGCTGGCTTGCCAGCGATGAGGCCGACGCGTTCACTCTGAATCTAATGCCCACCCACCACCATCGAGGTAAACGGTGCGACATACGCCTGCAACGTCACCAGCCCGCCGACCAGGATCGCCAGCACGATCGAGTGGAAGAACACGTAACGCAGGATCTCGCCTTCATGTCCGTACCAACGGGTCGCGGTGGAGGCGACGACGATCGACTGCGCGTCGACCATCTTGCCCATCACCCCACCGGAACTGTTCGCTGCCGCCATCAGCACCGGACTGATACCCAGCTGTTCCGAGGTCACCCGTTGCAAGCCGCCAAACAGCACGTTCGAAGCCGTGTCGGAACCGGTCAGCGCCACCCCCAGCCAGCCGAGCAGCGTGCCGAACATCGGATAGAAAATCCCCGTGGCCGCAAACGCCAGGCCCATGGTCGCATCCAGCCCCGAATAGCGCGTGAGGAAGCCCAGCGCGAGCATCGCCGCAATCGTGATCAACGAAAATCGCACCACCCACAACGTGCGCAGGTACTGCTTGATCAGTTGCGGGATCGAATAACCCATCAGCAGACCGCCAACAATCGCCGCCAGCAAAATCCCGCTGCCGGTCGCGGTCAGCCAGGTGAACTTGTAAATCGCTTCCTCGGCTTTCGGCGCCGCGACCACAGGCGGCACTTTTTCTATTTGCAGGTGCAGACCGGTGAAGGTCACCGCCGGGGCGAAGATCGGATTGGCCTCGCGTACCGGTTTGCCTTGCGGGTCGAGCTTGGCCGATTGCGTGACCGGGTCGATCACCGGGCGCGTATCGAACATGTTCTTGAAGCCCTGCGTGCCCCAGGCAAACACGAACACCGTGAGAATGATCCACGGCATCCAAGCCCGCATCACTGCCGGGCGCGCCTGATCGCTGAACGCGGCGCTGGCGGTGACTGTTTCCTCGTCGACCTTGGAGTTGTCGACGCGCCCGGACAACGCTGCCGAGGTGTGGATGGTCGCCGGTTTCCACACCTTGAGGAACAGCGTCAGGCAGGCCATGGAAATCAGCGCAGCGATGACGTCCACCAGCATCGGCCCGTGATAGTTCGAGACGAGAAATT
Organism: Pseudomonas sp. R62; assembly: GCF_000257605.1. Classification (NCBI taxonomy): domain Bacteria; kingdom Pseudomonadati; phylum Pseudomonadota; class Gammaproteobacteria; order Pseudomonadales; family Pseudomonadaceae; genus Pseudomonas; species Pseudomonas sp. R62. The sequence goes on along the minus strand of NZ_JH635999.1, from coordinate 1,961,367 downwards.
GCGGGATGGCGAAACTCACCCCGGCCACCAGAATCGCCGGCCACACCTCGAGCATCTTGCGCCACCCGGCAAAGGCCCAGATCAACCAGAACGGCACCAGCACCGAGAAGAACGGCAGCTGCCGCCCGACCATCATCGACAGCTCCATCTCGTCCAGCCCGGTGACTTTGGCCAGGGTGATGATCGGCGTGCCCAGCGCACCGAAAGCTACGGGTGCGGTGTTGGCGATCAGCGCCAGGCCGGATGCGGCCAATGGCGAAAAACCCAGGCCGATCAGAATCGCCCCGGTCACCGCCACCGGCGTGCCAAAGCCTGCCGCACCTTCGAAGAATGCACCAAAGCAGAAGGCGATCAGCAGCAACTGCAAGCGTCGATCATCGGTGATGCGTGCTAGGGAGTCCTGCAGCACTTTGAACGAACCGTTTTCGGTGGTCAGGCGATGCAGAAAGATGATGTTGAGCACAATCCAGCCGATCGGCAGCAAGCCGTTCGCCGCGCCGAACAACGCCGCCGAACCGGCCATGCCCGCCGGCATGTCGAAGGCGAAAATCGAGATCAGCAGGGCGGAGGCCAGCGCCAACAGGGCCGCCAGATGCGCCTTGACGTGAAAGAACGCCAGCGCCGCGAGCATCACCACCACCGGCACTGCGGCCATCAGCGTGGAGAGCACCGGGTTGCCGAACGGGTCGTAGATTTGCTGCCAGACCATGATCCACCTCTGCTTATTGTTATTGAGGGTGCAGATCCATTGCATGGGGGTAGGTTGCAAGCAGTATAGGTGGCGTTACGCCGCTGTTCGGCTGCGGCGAACGAGCCGACAAACGGTCGATAGTGGCCACTGAATCAACGCGCTTTTGCCCGGTCGTATCTGCGGCTGCGCGCACTGCGTCCCGAAGACGCGGGCAGCGTGGCGATTTCCGTCGTCAAGACCTTGGGTTTTAGGGAAGTGTTGAATGAAGCAAGCGACAACCATGCTGCTCACTGTGACCGCCGCCGTATTGCTGAGCGGCTGTATTGCGGATTTTGATGATGACCACCGGCATGGCCGGCACTACGACCGCGACCACGGCCGCTATTACGACCATGACCGGCGCTGGGATGACCGCGATGACGACCGCCGCGATGGCCGTCGTTATCACCGTGATCGCGATGATGACTGATTGAGTGAAGAGGGCGTTCCCATCAAAGGAACGCCCTCTGTGCATCAGCCTTCAGTTGAAAAAACGAGCGTTCGCCTGGACGCGGGATCGCGCAGGCAGCGAGGCCTCGTGATCGAGCAAATGGGTGGCGAGTATGTCGCTCAGAAAACGGAACTGATCGTTGAGGCCGACCACTTCATTGCTGAAATGGTTGCTGGCGGCGGGCATCAGCAGATCGTCGAAATCTTCGTTGAACACCAGCGTCTGCGCCTTGCGCGGCACGACGTGCTGTTGGTAGTAGTTGCTGCCGAACACCGGGAAACTCACGGAGAGGGTGACTTGGGTGTGGATCATGATGTGAACGCCTCGTTGTGTTTCGGATGAGTCAATCGTGCCTTTCATCATGGGAGGGCGGAAGGCAATCGTGGCGATGGTGGATATCGATGGCGGTGATGGTTGAGTTTTGTGGTGCTGCTGCTGGCGCCTTCGCTAGCAGGCTCGCTCCCACAGGTGCAACACATTTCAAATGTGGGAGCGAGCCTGCTCGCGAAGAGGCCGGAACCTTCAGCATCGAAATCGACTGACCCACCTATACTCAAACCTGCACCTCCCCAAGCCAAAGGACACCGCCACCGTGAACCCACGCGCGCTGGTCGTCGCCGCACTGCTTTTGCTGGCCGGCTGCGCCACGTCGGCCCGGGCACCGGTGAGTGCGCCGCAGGCGGTGGTGGTGTCGGCGCAAACCTGGCAGCAGATCGACCGCGAGATCCTCAGCGCTTCGCAGCAGGCCACCGAGCAGGTCAAGCTGTTCGCCCGTGGCTCGATGGAACATTGGCGCACTCGGGTCTATCAGCAAACTGAAGAAAATTTCATCCCCTGGTTCAGCAGCTACTGGACCCAGGAATGGCTGTCGATGAAGGTCAGTTGGTACACGATCAGCGCCGGCGGTGAGCAGGACGCTTCGGCGAAACGGCTGGCGGCGTATCTGCTTGAGCAATATCAGGAAAAAGTCCTCGCGCCGGTCGCCGTGGAGATCGATCCGGATGCGATCCTGGCGCAGGCCACGGCGTTCTACGCGCAATTGATGGCGCAGCAGATGCCGCTCATCGCCCAGCGTCACGGTGTGCCGATTGCGCAGCTCAACGGGCGCTTGCAGAAGATCCCGGCCATCGCCCTAGGCCCGCCGCCGGCGCGGGATGCGTCGCTGTTCAAAGTCATCAGCACCGAGCCGCTCAACACCCTCCCGGCGTACGCCGCACTGATCGACAAGATCCACACCGACGGCGGCGCCAAGGGCATCTCTTCCACCGAAGCAGCCATGGCCCCGGTGGCCAAGCGCGCCAGCCAGCGCATCGAAGCCGAAATGGCCCCGCGCGGCGCCGCCAGTGCAGTGGCGGCAGCAGCCGGGAAACTGGCCGGGGCGATGATTTCGGTCGGCGTTGCCGGCATTCGCGCCATCATCCAGGCCAACGACCGCCCCGACAGCGAAGCGCTGATCCGCAGCAGCCTCGGCAACACCTTCGACAAGGCCTGGCAGAAGCTGCTGCAGAATCCGACCACGGGGGTGATGGCCGGCACGCTGCACATGGCCGGGCAGGTCGAAGGTAATCTGGGCGTGAGTGAACCATCGCCTATCGGTGTGAGCGCTGTGCCATAGCGCTTGTACCTGCGAAGTTTTGTTGGCGGCGGTCGCGCCCGGATCAGAGCGGATGCTAGTCTTGCACAACGCTGTTGTCAGGGAGCCCACATGGGCAATCACAAGATCGAAATTCGCCGCAGTAACGTCGAGAAAATCCTGCTGGCGGCGGAAAAGGTTTTCGCCGAAAAAGGCTTCGGCAGCACCGCCATGGCGGACATCGCTGCCGAAGTGCAGTTGCCGCGTTCCAATCTGCATTACTACTTCAGCACCAAGAGCGAGCTGTACAGCGCAGTGCTGTTCGATCTGCTGGA
>NZ_JH635999.1:1944741-1955997 GCF_000257605.1 Pseudomonas sp. R62 | reverse complement strand
TCCCAGAGGGAGAGGGGGCCGACCGAGGTGTATTGAGAGGTACATCGACCTGAAAGACCGTGTCGATTATGGATTCACAACAACTCTTTCAGGTCGGCGAAGTTTGTCAGCATCCCCCAATCAGTCCCCTCTCCCTTGGGGAGAGGGCTAGGGTGAGGGGGTTTTTCAGACTGCAACGTGGTAGGGGTTGCGCGGATCATGATTCCAGTCCAGAAACGGCTTGCCCGTGTCCATCGGCACCATCTCGATGCAGTCGGCCACGGGGCAGGTGATCTGGCACAGGTTGCAGCCCACACATTCCTCATCGATCACTTCATATTTATGCGTACCGTCGGCCTGTTTCAGACTGCCGATCGCCTGGTGTGACGTGTCTTCACAAGCGATGTGGCAACGCCCGCAACCAATGCACGCCTCCTGGTCGATCTTTGCGATGACCTGGTAGTTGATATCGAGGTACTTCCAATCCGTGGTGTTACCCACGGCGCGCCCGGAGAACTCGGCAATATTGGCGTAGCCCTGGCTGTCCATCCACCGCGACAGGCCATCCTTCATCTCTTCGACAATGCGGAAACCATGCAGCATCGCCGCCGTGCACACCTGCACCGCACCGCTGCCCAGCGCCATGAACTCAGCGGCGTCGCGCCAGCTGCCGATGCCGCCAATGCCGCAGATCGGCAAACCCTGGGTCTGCGGATCACGGGCAATTTCCGCGACCATGTTCAGCGCAATCGGCTTGACCGCCGAACCGCAATAACCGCCGTGGGTGCTTTTGCTGCCGACGGTGGGCAGGGCGACCATGTGTTCCAGGTCGACACTGGTGATCGAGTTGATCGTGTTGATCAGCGACACCGCATCGGCGCCACCACGATGCGCCGCCCGGGCAGCGACGCGGATGTCGGTGATGTTCGGGGTGAGTTTGACGATCACCGGCAGCGAGCAGTACGTCTTGCACCAGCGCGTCACCTGCTCGACATACTCCGGCACCTGGCCGACCGCTGCGCCCATGCCGCGTTCGGGCATGCCGTGGGGGCAGCCGAAGTTCAGTTCGATGCCGTCGGCGCCGGTCGCCTCGACCAGCGGCAGGATGTGTTTCCACGACTCCTCGACACACGGCACCATCAGCGACACGATCAGCGCGCGATCCGGCCAATCCTTTTTCACCTGAGTGATTTCGCGCAAGTTGATTTCCAGCGAACGGTCGGTGATCAGTTCGATGTTGTTGATGCCCAGCACTTCGCGATTGGCGCCGTAATGCGCCGAATAACGCGAGGAAACGTTGACCGCCGCCGGATCCTCACCCAGGGTTTTCCAGACCACGCCACCCCAGCCCGCTTCGAAGGCGCGGACCACGTTGTAGGCCTTGTCGGTGGGCGGCGCGGAAGCCAGCCAGAACGGGTTGGGCGCTTTGATACCGGCGAAGACTATCGAGAGATCGGCCATTTACGCAGCCTCCACGTTGAGCATCAGTTGAGCGTTGATCGCCTCGGCGGCGCGTTTGCCGTGCTGCACTGCTTGCACGGTAAGGTCCTGATCGAGGCTGGTGCAGTCGCCGCCGGCATACACGCCGGGGACGCTGGTGCGCAGGTGTTCATCGACCTCGATGCGTTCGCCCCGGCGCTTGAGCTCGCGCGCCAACGGATCGCTAAGAGCGCTGTCATCGAAGCTCTGGCCGATGGCTCTGAAGATCGCATCGGCAGCCAGCTCGAAGGTTTCTCCGGTGGTTTGCAGACGCCCTTCAACCAGATCGGTGCGGGCGAAACGCATGCCGCGCACGCGGCCCTGATCATCGAGCAACACTTGCTCCGGCTGGGCCCAGGTCAGCAATCGCACCTGATTGGCTTTGGCGATGTCCTGCTCATGGTGGGTGGCGCCCATGTCTGCCGCACCACGGCGATACACCAGATTGACGTCGCGCGCGCCGAGGCGGGCCATCTGCACGGCCATGTCGATCGCGGTGTTGCCGGCGCCGAGAACGATGCAGCGTTCGGCCAAGGGCAACTGCGTGAGGTCATCGGCCTGGCGCAGTTCGCGGATGTAGTCGGTGGCGGCGAGCAGGCCCGGCGCGTCTTCGTGGGCCAGACCGAGTTGCTTGCTGGCATTCAGGCCGAGGCCGAGGAATACCGCGTCAAACTGCTGATGCAGTTCGCTGAGAGTAAGATTTGCACCGAGTTTCTGGCCTTGGCGGATTTCTATCCCGCCAATCTGCAGGAGAAAGTCCAGCTCCTTCTGCGCGTAGTCATCGACCAGTTTGTACTTGGCGATGCCGTACTCGTTGAGCCCGCCGGCCTTTTCCCGTGCTTCGAAAATCACCACGTCATGCCCGTGCATCGCGCTGCGATGGGCGCAGGACAACCCGGCCGGCCCGGCGCCGACCACGGCGATACGTTTGCCTGTGGCCGGGGCGCGCTGGAACGGATGCTCGGCGAAATGCGCGTTGTCCACGGCATAGCGTTGCAGCAGACCAATCAGCACCGGCGCGCATTCCTGCGCGTTGTTGCGCACGCAGGCCTGCTGGCAGAGGATTTCCGTTGGACAGACCCGCGCGCAACTGCCGCCGAGGATGTTTGCCGACAGGATTTTCTGCGCCGCGCCCTGGACGTTGTCCTGATGGATGTTGCGGATGAATGACGGGATGTCGATTTCGCTGGGGCATGCATTGACGCAAGGCGCGTCGTAGCAATACAGGCAGCGCGACGCCTCCAGATGCGCTTGCCGTGAATTGAGCGGCGGCGCCAGATCAGTGAAATGGCCGGCGAGGGCGGCCGCGCTTTCGTGCGGGTGGGGAAGGTGGTTCAGGGTCTCGATCACGGTTTATGGCCTCATGGCTAATTGAGGTGCTGCCTCTGGTGGGCAGTGGTTGATCGTTCCCACGCTCTGCGTGGGAATGCCTCAAGGGACGCTCTGCGTTCCAATGGGACGCAGAGCGTCCCGGGCTGCATTCCCACGCAGAGCATGGGAACGATCACTAGGGGTCAGCGTTTAACGGCAGTCGGCTTATGCAACTCCGCCCGCTTGCTCAACAAATCAAACACCGCCGGATAGGCCGGCCGTTCGATGTAGCGTCCGGCGCCGCGTTCGGCGCGCAGGTCGCCGTCGGCCCAGACCACGCGGCCCTGGCTGACGGTGTGGCTCGGCACGCCGCGCACGGTCTTGCCTTCGAAGATGTTGAAGTCCACCTGCTGATGGTGGGTCTTGGCGGAAATGGTCCGAGTGCCTTGCGGATCCCACAGCACCAGATCGGCATCGGCGCCCACGCGGATCGCACCTTTGCGTGGATAGAGATTGAATATCTTCGCTGTGTTGGTGGAGGTCAGCGCAACGAAATCCTGCATCGACAATCGTCCGGAGTTGACGCCTTCATCCCACAGCACCGCCATGCGGTCTTCGATACCGGCGGTGCCGTTGGGAATCTTGCTGAAGTCGTCGCGGCCGGCGGCTTTCTGCTCGGCGCAGAAGCAGCAATGGTCGGTGGCGGTAGTGTGCAGATTGCCGTTCTGCAGCCCGTGCCACAGCGCCTCCTGATGGCCGCGCGGACGGAACGGCGGGCTCATCACGTAGCCGGCGGCGGTCTGCCAGTCCGGGTGTTGATAGACGCTGTCGTCGAGCAGCAAGTGCCCGGCCAGCACCTCGCCGTAAACCGGCTGGCCCTTGCTGCGGGCATAGGTGATTTCGTCCAGAGCTTCCTTGGTGGAAACGTGCACTAGGTACAACGGCGTTCCGATGGTTTCGGCGATACGGATCGCCCGGCTCGCGGCTTCACCTTCGACCTGCGAAGGTCGCGACAGCGGATGCGCCTCCGGCCCGGTAATGCCCTGGGCCATCAGCTTGCGTTGCAGGTGATAGACCAGCTCGCCATTTTCCGCGTGCACGGTCGGCACCGCACCAAGTTCCAGACAGCGCTCGAAACTCGCCACCAGAGTGTCGTCGGCGGCCATGATCGCGTTCTTGTAGGCCATGAAATGCTTGAAGCTGTTGATGCCGTGGTGGCTGACCAGCTCGGCCATTTCCTCGCGCACCTGCTCGCTCCACCAAGTGATCGCGACGTGGAAGCCATAGTCCGACGCGGACTTTTGTGCCCAGCCGCGCCACTGATGAAACGCGTCCATCAGCGATTGCTGCGGATTGGGAATGACGAAATCGATGATCGAGGTAGTGCCGCCGGCCAGGCCGGCAGCGGTGCCGCTGTAGAAATCCTCGCTGGCAACGGTGCCCATGAACGGCAGTTGCATATGCGTATGCGGATCGATGCCGCCGGGCATCAGGTACTGGCCACTGCCGTCGAGCACTTCGGCGCCGGCGGGAATGTCGAGGTTTTCACCAATGGCTTTGATCACGCCGTCAGCGCAATAGACGTCGGCGCGGTAACTTTCATCATGGGTAACAACGGTGGCGCCACGGATCAACAGAGACATTCCGGATTCCTCGCAGGCATGACCGACTTGTGCCGGTTCTAGATGTTTTATTGAAGTACAGCGGCGCAGTTCGTATTCCTGTCATCGCTGTCAGGAATAGAAACTAGTCGCGATTTCAAGAATGATCAAGAATATTTTTTATAAGCTTATAACTTGTTCAAGTTACTGAAAAATAACGATAAAAACTGGAAATCACCAAAATGGTGAGGCTGCTCACCATTTTGACGCACTTGACAGGATGGAAATATGAGCAAGATTTCCTATGTGAAATCAGCCGCTTGAAGTTGTGCTGCGGTTGCGGGTTCACCGACAAAAATAAATGCAGTGCACCAGTTTGAGTCCTGACACTTCGGACAACTTGCCCGACGTTTAGCCTGAGCGTTCAGACAAGTTTTCCCGGACTCATCGAATATTCAATTAAAACTGATGAATATCAGAAAGTTGCAAAGCGTCCAGTGTACCGCCCAAGCGTTCAGCGCCAGACCCGGCACGTTTATTGATGCCGCCGCTGACACCATGGCCGGTGCATGAAAGTTGTCAGTTCCTCCGGCCATCGTCCGGTTGGCGCCGTATGCGCCAGCCGCCTGATGAGCAAAAAATAATCAGAAGAACAGTGGAGCGGCCATGCAACAGACCAGATCACAAGTGACCGAGCGCGACGGCTTGTACGAGCTCGAAGCCGGCAGCGACGTCCTCGACAGTCCCCGCTACAACCACGACATGGCACCGACCAAGGTGCGCGAACGCACCTGGAACAAATGGCACATCACCGCGCTGTGGGTCGGCATGTCGATTTGCGTGCCGACCTACACCCTCGGCGGCGTGCTCACCGCCTATTTCGGCTTGAGCGTCGGCGAAGCGCTGTTGGCGATTCTGTTTGCCAACGTCATCGTGTTGATTCCACTGACCCTCAATGCTTTCCCTGGCACCAAGTACGGCATTCCGTTTCCGGTGCTGCTGCGCTCGTCGTTCGGCATTCTCGGTTCCAACGTGCCGTGCCTGATCCGCGCGTTGGTGGCGTGTGGCTGGTTCGGCATCCAGACCATGTTCGGCGGCCTGGCGATTCACCTGTTTCTCGGCTCGGTGCTCGAGGGCTGGAAATCCCTCGGCGGCACCGGCGAGGTGATCGGTTTCATGGTGTTCTGGGCGCTGAATCTGTGGGTGGTGATTCGCGGTGCCGAGTCGATCAAATGGCTGGAAACCTTGTCGGCGCCGTTGCTGGTGGCGGTGGGCATCGGCCTGCTGGTGTGGGCGATGCCCAATGTGTCGATGACTGAGTTGCTGGCGATCCCGCCCAAGCGTCCGGAAGGCGCCAGCGTGGTCAGTTACTTCGCGGCAGGGCTGACGGCGATGGTCGGATTCTGGGCCACGCTGTCGCTGAACATTCCCGACTTCAGTCGCTACGCCAAGAGCCAGAAGGATCAGATCCTCGGGCAGATTTTCGGCCTGCCGCTGACCATGTTCCTCTTCGCCGCGCTGGGCGTGGTGATGACCGCCGCATCGGTGAAACTGGTCGGCGTCACCGTGTCCGACCCGGTCACGCTGATCGGCCATATCCAGAGCCCAGTGTGGGTCGCTGTGGCCATGGCGCTGATCATCGTTGCCACACTGTCGACCAACACCGCCGCCAATATCGTCTCGCCAACCAATGACTTCCAGAACATCGCACCGAAGGTGATCAACCGCACCAAAGCGGTGTTGCTCACCGGTCTGGTCGGGCTGGTGCTGATGGGCCATGAACTGCTGAAAAAGCTTGGCCTGATCGTTTCCGACATCAGCCTGGAAACCGTGTATTCGAACTGGCTGCTGGGCTACTCAAGCCTGCTCGGGCCGATCGCCGGGATCATGGTGGTGGATTATTTCCTGATCAAGAAACAGCGACTGGACCTCGCCGGGCTGTACCGCGATGACGTGTATCCGGCGTGGAACTGGGCGGGTTTTCTTGCCTTTGGCGTGCCGGTGGCGCTGACCTTGCTGTCGCTGGGCAGCGACGCGTTCAGCTGGTTCTACAGCTATGGCTGGTTCACCGGCTCGGCGTTGGGCGGGATTATTTATTACGGGTTGTGCGTGATGCGGGCGCAGCCTTCTGCCGTGAAAACCGCGGTGTAACACATGATCGTTCCCACGCTCTGCGTGGGAATGCAGCCCGGGACGCTCTGCGTCCCAACAGCGGACGCAGAGCGTCCATGGATGAATGCCCACGCAGAGCATGGGCACTATCGGCATCAGCATTGAGGAGATCCCCATGAACGCAGCCGTAGACGTTCTGCAATCCACCCATCAGCACATCAACCGCGATCGCCTCTGGGCCTCGCTCATGGAACTGGCCAGACTCGGCGCCACGGTCAAAGGCGGCGTCTGTCGCCTGGCCCTGACCGACCTCGACCGCCAGGCGCGCGACCTGTTCGTGCAGTGGTGCAAGGACGCCGGTTGCAGCGTCACGGTCGATGCCGTGGGCAACATTTTCGCCCGGCGCGCCGGGCGCAACCCGAACCTGCCGCCGGTGATGACCGGCAGCCACATCGACACTCAACCCACCGGTGGCAAGTTCGACGGCTGCTTCGGTGTGCTCGCCGGCGTCGAAGTGCTGCGCACCCTCAACGACCTCGGCGTGGAAACTGAAGCGCCGCTGGAAGTGGTGGTCTGGACCAACGAAGAGGGCTCACGCTTCGCCCCGTGCATGATGGGCTCCGGAGTCTTCGCCGAGAAATTCACCCTCGAAGAAACCCTCGCCAAGGTCGATGCCGATGGCGTCACGGTCGGCGAAGCACTGAATGCCATCGGCTACGCCGGCCCGCGCAAGGTCAGCGGGCATCCAGTCGGCGCGTACTTCGAAGCGCACATCGAGCAAGGCCCGATCCTCGAGGACGAAGAGAAAACCATCGGCGTGGTACTCGGCGCGCTAGGGCAGAAGTGGTTCGACCTGAAATTGCGCGGCGTCGAAGCCCACGCCGGCCCGACGCCGATGCACCTGCGCAAGGATGCCCTGGTCGGCGCCTCGGTGATCGTCGGCGCCGTCAACCGCGCCGCCCTCGGCCATCAGCCTCACGCCTGCGGCACGGTCGGCTGCCTGCAAGCCTATCCCGGCTCGCGCAACGTGATCCCCGGCGAAGTGCGCATGACCCTCGACTTCCGGCATCTGGAGCCGGCGCGGCTGGATTCGATGATTGCCGAAGTGAAACAAGTCATCGATGCGACCTGCGAAGAGCACGGCCTCACCTATGAACTGACCCCGACCGCCGACTTCCCGCCGCTGTACTTCGAAAAGGGCTGCGTGGAGGCGGTGCGCGGCGCCGCGAAAGGGCTGGGTCTGTCGCACATGGACATTGTCAGTGGCGCCGGGCATGACGCGATCTTTCTCGCCGAGCTAGGTCCGGCCGGGATGATCTTCGTGCCGTGCGAGGGTGGGATCAGCCATAACGAAATAGAGAATGCCGCACCGGATGATCTCGCGGCGGGGTGCGCGGTGTTGCTAAGGGCGATGCTCGCTGCTTCGGCGATGGTGGCGGACAGCGAGCGTGCCGCCTAAGGTAAACACACCCAGTAAACCTGTGGGAGCGAGCCTGCTCGCGAATGCGCCGGGTCAGTCACCGAATGGCCTATCTGACCCAGCGCTTTCGCGAGCAGGCTCGCTCCCACAGGGGATTTCTGGCGATTTTGAGGCCGTGGCACGATCCCGAACCGCTGCGGTCGTACTCTTCACCTAGCCGCATCACAGTGTGGAGATCCAATGAGCCAGGAAGTCCTGACCACCGAAACCAACCGTCGCCAGTTGCAGCAGATCATCGCCGGGCTGTCGGACGGGGTGATTCTGCTGGAACTCGACAAAAGCATCCTCTGGGCCAACGAAGCGGCGCTGACCATGCACGGTGTCAGCACCATCGGTGATCTGGGCAGCAACGCCGACGAGTACGCCAAACGCTTCACGCTGCGCTATCGCAACAATCATGTCTTGCCGCCGGACAACTACCCGATCAGCCGCGTCGCCCGCTGCGAGGCGTTCAATGATGTGCTGATCGAAGTCTCGTCCGTGGACGACCCGGAGCGGGTCTGGGTGCACAGCGTGCGCAGCATGGTGCTGACCGACCGCGTCGGCCAGCCCGAGTCGCTGGTGCTGATCATGAGCGACGTCACCGATTGGGCCAACGCCGAGCAGCGTTTCGAAAAAACCTTCAACGCCAACCCCGCGCCGGCAGTGATCTGTCGTCTCAGCGATTTGCGTTACATCAAGGTCAACCCGGGCTTTCTGGAAATGACCGGCTATACCCGCGATCAGGTGATCGGCACCTCGGCTTACGAAATCGATATCTTCGAGCAGGCCGATCAGCGCGATCTGGCCGTTCAGCGCTTGCGCGATGTCGCGACCATTCCGCAGATGCAGGCGGAACTGCGCCTCCCGGACGGTGGCAGTAAACAGGTGATCGTTGCCGGTCAGCCGCTGCTGCTCAATGACGAGAATTGCATGCTGTTCTCCTTCGTCGACATGGAGCCTCGGCGCCGGGTCGAAGTGGCCTTGCGTCAGAGCGAGGAGCGCTTTGCCAAGGCTTTTCGTCTGACTCCGGTGCCGATTCTGATCTGCACCGCTGAAAAGCAGGAGGTCATCGACGTGAATCAGGCGTTCCTAGATACCCTGGCCTATGACAGCGATGACGTACTCGGCAAAACCGTGACGCAATTGAGCTTCATCCACGATGACGGCGCGCGCACCCGGTTATTGTCGGCGTTGGCGAAGAACGGTCGGGTGGATCGGGTAGATGTGCCGGTGCGCAAGAAGGACGAGGAGTTGCTGGAATGTGCGGTCTCGGCCGACACCGTGAACATTCACGACACGTCCTGCTATTTGCTGGTGCTGATGGACATGACCGAGCGCAAGCGCACTGAGCTTGAGCTGGTCGCGGCGATCGAAGAGGTGATGAAGGATGCGTCGTGGTTCAGCCGAACGTTGATCGAGAAGCTGGCCAACGTGAAGAAGATCAACTCGCCGCAGCTGCCAAGTGCCTCGTTCACTGACCTGACGGCCCGTGAGCGCGATGTGCTGGGCTTGATCTGTGAAGGACTGGCGGACAAAGAGATCGCCGCGCGGTTGAAACTGGCGCCCAATACCGTGCGCAATCATGTTGCCACTGTGTACTCGAAAATCGATGTGCATAGCCGCAGCGAGGCGATCGTCTGGGCTCGGGAGCGCGGTTTGTTTTCGGGAGAGTGGGGCACCAAGGGCCAGCGTTGAGGGGTGCAAATGCACTAGTTACAAGGGTGCAAATTCATGTATTGGCCAAGGCGTTGTGTTCTTAGGCTGGTGGGGTGCGGTGTAGACCATTTCGGGTTTGCGATCGTGCCCCTTTTGAAACAGTCATAGGAACAACGTCAATGATGAATCTTGCGCAGTTGCGCGCTCGGCTCGAGCACAGTTTTGCGCCGCTGGCTTGTGAGTGTTCGGTGGATGGTGATCATTCGCTGACGGTCAAGTTGTATCACCTGGATTCGGGGCAGGTGGATCTGGTGATCAGCGGGCTGGATCTGGCTTCGCTGCGTACGCCTGGGGCGGTCGAGGCGTTGGTGGATGAGTTGCGGTATGAGCTTGAGAGCAATTCCTTGCGTTCTTCGCGGGATCCGGATTTGGCTTAAGCGCGCTTTGGGTCTTGGCGGCCTTTGGGCCGGCCATGCTCTGGGGGATTGGGTGTATATCCGTTTCTGCGGGTGTTGCTGGTTACGGTTCCGCCCTTACGGCGGGTCACTTTTGGCAAACGCCGGAATGCCGGCCCAGCCCAAAGTAACCAAAAGGTCTCCGCCCTGACGTTCGGCCCGCTCACTGAGGCTCGGGGTTCCTTCGCTCCGGGATCAAAAGCTTTACTCGAGCTGACCCTCATCGTGTTGGGTGGTGGGGCGGCTTGATTGGTTTGATTTTGCTTTTCTGTGGGAGCGAGCCTGCTCGCGATGAGGCCCTCGCCTGCAACGATGATCTCAATCCAGCCCTCTGCCGGAAACACTCCGCAAAACCGACAGCCAATCCCAGCCAATCTCCCCAATCCACTGGCGCTAACAAGGCGCTCAGCTATAAAGAATGAGTGGTCAGGTCTTCCGCGGCCGGTTGGTTTGCGGGAGTTTGTCTCTCATTACCGCGGGTCGTCCTATGAATAATCCTGGGAAACGCGTATTGCCGTTGGCTTTTCTTGCAGTGTTGTTGGCCGGTTGTGCCAGTCCTCCACCCCCTGCGCCTGTCGCGCCGCCGCCACCGCCGGAACGTCGGTGTGAGGTGCTGGAGAATACTGAGGTTGCCGGGGATATGTATGTCGATGGGCAGGTAACGCGCCACATCACCACTACCCGTTGCATAACCCAATAAGATTCGCGATTCCTCGATTGCACGAGGCCTGCAATCCTGCAGTGACCCTGTGGGAGCGAGCCTGCTCGCGAATGCGTGATATCAGTCAAAACATAGCTGACTGACCCAACGCTTTTGCGAGCAGGCTCGCTCCCACACGGGACAGATATCAGGACAGGAATCCGCCATCCACATTCAGCGCCACACCAGTGGTGTAGCTCGACGCATCGCTGGCCAGGTACAACACTGCGCCAGCCATTTCGCTTGGGTCGGCTACGCGTTTGAGTGGGATCTGGGTCAGTGCCTGTTTTAGAATCGCATCGTTCTTGACCAGCGCCGAGGCGAATTTGGTGTCGGTCAGGCCGGGGAGCAGGGCGTTGCAGCGGATGCCGAATTGCGCGCATTCCTTGGCGAAGACTTTGGTCATGTTGATGACCGCCGCTTTGGTCACCGAGTAAATGCCCTGGAAGATACCCGGGGAGATGCCGTTGATCGAGGCGACGTTGATGATGCTGCCGCCAC
>NZ_JH635999.1:1939344-1943831 GCF_000257605.1 Pseudomonas sp. R62 | reverse complement strand
GTAGCCGCGAATGTTCACATCGACGGTCTTCTGGAACGCACCCAGATCAGTGTCCAGCACGTTGCAGAATTGCGGGTTGGTTGCGGCGTTGTTGACCAGGATGTCGAGGCGGCCGAATTGTTCCTTGATCCCGGCGAAGACCTGGCTGATCTGCTCCATCTCACCGATGTGGCAGGCCACGGCTGTGGCCTTGCCGCCGGCGGCGGTGATGGCGTCGGCGACGTGTTGGCAGCCTTCGAGCTTGCGGCTCGAGACGATCACATGGGCGCCTTGCTGGGCAAGCAGTTTGGCGATGGCTTCACCGATGCCACGGCTGGCACCGGAGACGAAAGCGATTTTGCCGTCGAGGTCGAACAACTGAGTCTTGGACATGGGTTTCCCTTGTTGGAAGTCTTGTTATTGGCCCGGATCAGAGGCTGGATTTCTCGATGACCTGCAGGCTCATCTGCTCCAGCAGTTTGTTCATGTGAATGAACTGCGCGAAGCGTTTGTCCTGCGTCTGGCCATGGTAGAAGCGGTAGTAGATCTGCTGCACGATGCCGGCCAGGCGGAACAGGCCGTAGGTGTAGTAGAAGTCGAAATTGTCGATGCGGATACCCGAGCGCTCGGCGTAGTAGTCGACGAATTCGCGGCGGGTCAGCATGCCCGGCGCATGGCTTGGCTGGCGGCGCATCAGTTGCACCGGTGCCGGGTCGCCGGCTTCGATCCAGTAGGCGAGGGTGTTGCCCAGGTCCATCAGCGGGTCGCCGAGGGTGGTCAGTTCCCAGTCGAGCACGCCGATGATCTGCATTGGATTGGCCGGGTCGAGGATGACGTTGTCGAAGCGGTAGTCGTTGTGGACGATGCTCGAGGTCGGGTGGTCGGCCGGCATCTTGTCGTTGAGCCAGGCTTTGACTGCTTCCCAGTGCGGCGCGTCCGGGGTCAGGGCTTTTTCGTAGCGCTCGCTCCAGCCCTTGATCTGCCGCGCGACGTAGCCTTCGGGCTTGCCCAGGTCGCCGAGGCCGCAGGCGGTGTAATCGACCCGGTGCAGTTCGACGAACCGGTCGATGAAGCTTTTGCACAGCGCTTCGGTTTTCGCCGAATCAAGGCCCAGTTCCGGCGGCAGTTCGGCGCGCAGGATGATGCCTTTGACCCGTTCCATCACATAGAACTCGGCGCCGATGACGGCCTCGTCAGTGCAATGCACGTAGGCCTTCGGGCAATACGGAAAGCCGTCGCGCAGTTGGTTGAGAATGCGGAACTCACGGCCCATGTCATGGGCAGATTTGGCCTTGTGGCCGAACGGCGGGCGGCGCAGAACGAATTCCTGCTCCGGGTATTCCAGCAGGTAGGTCAGGTTCGACGCGCCGCCGGGAAACTGGCTGATCTGCGGAGTGCCGGTCAGGCCGGGAATGTGCGCCTTGAGGTACGGATCGATCAGGCTGGCATCGAGTTCTTCGCCCGCGCGGATCCGGGTGGACTGGTCAGTAAGCGCCATGCTTATCCCTTCTGCTTATTTTGGAGGCCAGACATCATTGGCTAATCTAATGGCGCGCTCGGGTGCTCACAAGCGCGGGTCGGTCTTATAGGTTAGCGTGTTGCTGGATAATCAACTTTGAGAATGGGGCAAAGATCGGCGCGGTTCGACGATG
Organism: Pseudomonas sp. R62; assembly: GCF_000257605.1. Lineage (NCBI taxonomy): Bacteria > Pseudomonadati > Pseudomonadota > Gammaproteobacteria > Pseudomonadales > Pseudomonadaceae > Pseudomonas > Pseudomonas sp. R62. Next base: position 1,942,200 of record NZ_JH635999.1, on the reverse strand, counting down.
CCGCGCCCGTTAATGCACGCGCTGGTTACTCAGTTTTGGCGGCAGGGCGACAGGCGTCAGCACCGGTTGCCCGGAGAAAAACGCCATCAGGTTCTTCCCCACCAGTTCAACGGTGCCTTGGGTGGCTTCGGGGGAGAGCCCGGCGACGTGGGGAGTCAGCACAACGTTGCTGAGGTGTTTCAGGGCATCAGGCACTTCCGGTTCGTGATCGAACACGTCCAGCGCTGCGCCGGCTATACGACGTTGCTCGAGTGCGGTGATCAGATCTGCCGTAGCGATAACACTGGCGCGGGCGATGTTGACGATAAAACCCTTGGGGCCGAGGGTATCGAGCACGGCTCGCGTGACCAGATGTTGAGTAGCAATGCCACCGGGCGTGGCAACGACCAGAAAGTCCGAGGCTCGCGCCAGATCGGTCGGTGTCGAGCAGAACGCATAAGCGACGTCGCTGCGCACCTGGCGGTTGTGGTAGCTGATCTGCATGTCGAAACCCAGCTCCGCACGCTTGGCAATCGCCATGCCCACCGCGCCCAGCCCGAGGATGCCCAGACGCTTGCCGGCCAGCGACGGGCGCATGATTTTCGGCCATTCACCGCGGCGCACGGCGGCATCACAGCGCGGGATGTCGCGGACCAATGCCAGCAGCAATGCCATCGCATGATCGGCCACTGACGAGGCGTTGACACCGGCGCCATTGGTGACGGTGATCCCGCGGTCGCTGGCCGCTTGCAGGTCTACCTGTTCATAACCGGCGCCGATCACCGTGATGATTTTCAGGGCGGGCAGGGCGCTGATCTCTTGCGCAGTCAGGCCCAGCGGGCCGCGAGTGAGCACGGCGTCGATGCGACTGCCATGGGTGGCGATGGCTTGCGCGCGTTCGGCTGGCGTTGGTGCAAGGATCAGGTGGAATCCCTGATGCTCAAGAATCGGCAGATAGTCATTGATCGTTTCAACCAGTACCAGAACGGTTGCGGGCATTGCGCGGCTCCTGTGATTGGCGGCGGGTGGGTCGCGAAAGTCGACTCAGAGTGCTGAATCCGCAGCGGCTTGGCAATCGTTGCATTCAAGCAGTGGTGCTTTGATTCTGGACGGGTTCGTGGAACAAGCAAGTACGCAGGCATGGCGCACGACCCATCAGCTGACGTATTGCGCAACACCATTACCGAACGACCAGTTCTCTTTCTTTACCTCCAGCAGATTGATGAACACATCCTCCAGGCGAATACCCAGTTGCGCATGCAGGCGCTCGGCAATGGTTTTGAACAGCAATTGTTTCTTTTCCACGCTGCGCCCTTCGCTGATGGTGATCTGGATGAACACCACGCCGTCGCTGCGCTGGATGCCGAGGTATTGCGGGTCATAAACGAAATGCTGGGCGTCATGTTCGTTGAGAATCTGGAAGTTGTCGTGCTCGGGCACATCGATACAGCTGCGCAGAGCGGCGTAGATCTGTTCGCCGATGCGCCTGGCGAAAGTGGGATCGGGATTTTGCTGGATGTCGACGCGGACCAGTGGCATGAGGGCTCCTTGGGTTATGGCTTCTCACACGCTAGATCAAGGTCAGGGTTCTGGCAGGTAATTGGTCTGGAATATTGCAAATTCCGTGTATGAGGCGGCTTACGTGACTCGCGGATTTTGCCTACGGGAATGGCAGATGCGTCTGCTGGTCAGCACCCGTATGGATGCGAAATCATCACGCCTCAGAGCAGCTTGCGCGATAGCTGCCACCAGCCAGGGAAGGCGAATGCTTCAAAACGACCGGGAAAACCTCGAACTGGACAAGCTGATGAATGAAATACGCAAGCTTGTGGCCGAGAGGAAAAAACTTGTGGCGGAAGAAAAAAAGATGAAATGGGAAACCTATTTCTACCCGGTTGCGGTAGTGGCCGGAATGTTGACCGCGACAGCGGCCTTGATCGGCCTTTCGCTCAAGTTATGAATGTGCGCGTTTCGCTCTATCCAACCCGTTACCCGCGAAAAAGGAAATCACCATGAGTACGTTCGACCGCCAAGCCATGATTGACCGTTCCGATCGAGAGCACGACGAGTACGTAGAAAGGTTACGCCTCAAGCAGCGAGGCGACATCGTTCCGATCCTCGCATTGCTGAGTCTTGCCTTGCTTTGCATGTCGTTTGGCTTTCTGGTCGCTCGATTGATCTGATCGTTCCGGCTGCGCACGGTGCCGGAAAAACTGCCAGAAAACGACATGCAGCGTAGCTGGAAACGGCAAAAAGCATTCCGAAAACGACTCCCCATCGGTCTGCTCCGCACAAACATTCCTCAGCTAAGTCTTTGCTTGCATTGATTTATCACGGAGAATCGCGCCCCTGTTTCGGCCGGAGCATGTCTGTCGGTTTTTTCCGACGCGTCCTGACCGAGTGGCAAGTGACCGGAATGCGGAGATCCGACCGGATGAATGATCAGGCCAATAGCCTCGAAAAGCGCTTCGACGCAGCAGCACCCGCTGAACTTTCGAGCTGGAATCGCCAGGACACCACCTGGATGCTGGGACTGTTTGGGACGGCCATTGGCGCCGGCACCCTGTTTTTGCCGATCAACGCAGGGCTGGGGGGCTTCTGGCCGCTGGTGATCCTCGCGCTGCTGGCCTTCCCGATGACGTTTTACGCGCACCGTGGCCTGACCCGTTTTGTGCTGTCCGGTCGCGAAGGCGCCGATATCACCGAAGTGGTCGAGCAGCATTTCGGTATCAAGGCCGGTGCCTTGATCACGCTGCTGTACTTCTTTGCCATCTTCCCGATCCTGTTGATCTACAGCGTCGGCCTGACCAACACGGTCGCCAGCTTCCTCCAACACCAACTGCACATCACGCCGCCGCCGCGCGCGTTGCTGTCGTT
>NZ_JH635999.1:1937629-1938990 GCF_000257605.1 Pseudomonas sp. R62 | reverse complement strand
AAAAAACGCCGCTCATCTCACGATGGGCGGCGTTTTTTATTGCCTTGCAGCGTTAGGCTTGAACGACCGGTATCTTGGCGTTCGCAGCAGCTTCACGGAACTCGGCGATCTGGTCGAAGGACAGGTAGCGGTAGACATCGGCCGCCATGCTGTCGATCTTGCCAGCGTATTCCATGTACTCCTCGACGGTCGGCAGGCGACCCAGGATCGAAGCAACGGACGCCAGCTCGGCCGAGGCCAGGTAGACGTTCGCGCCGTCGCCCAGACGGTTCGGGAAGTTACGGGTCGACGTGGAGACCACGGTGCTGTTCGGCTCAACGCGAGCCTGGTTACCCATGCACAGCGAGCAGCCTGGCATTTCCATGCGTGCGCCAGCCTTGCCGTAGATGCCGTAGTAGCCTTCTTCGGTCAGTTGGTGAGCGTCCATCTTGGTCGGCGGCGACAGCCACAGACGGGTTGGCAGCTGACCCTTGACCTGATCCAGCAGTTTACCGGCAGCGCGGAAGTGACCGATGTTGGTCATGCACGAACCGATGAACACTTCGTCGATCTTCTCGCCAGCAACGCTGGACAGCAGACGGGCGTCGTCCGGATCGTTCGGCGCGCAGAGCACAGGCTCGTTGATCTCGGCCAGATCGATTTCGATGACTTCGGCGTATTCGGCGTCGGCATCGGCTTCCATCAGTTCAGGATTGGCGATCCAGGCTTCCATCGCTTGAGCGCGGCGTTCCAGGGTACGCGCATCGCCGTAGCCTTCGCCGATCATCCAGCGCAGCAGGGTGATGTTGGACTGCAGGTACTCGGTAATCGACTCTTTCGACAGCTTGATGGTGCAACCGGCAGCCGAACGTTCGGCCGAGGCGTCGGACAGTTCGAACGCCTGCTCCAGGGTCAGACCTTCCAGGCCTTCGATTTCCAGGATGCGGCCGGAGAAGGCGTTTTTCTTGCCTTTCTTCTCGACGGTCAGCAGACCGTTCTGGATAGCGAAGTACGGAATGGCATGAACCAGGTCACGCAGGGTGATGCCAGGTTTCATCTTGCCTTTGAAGCGCACCAGGATCGATTCCGGCATGTCCAGCGGCATGACGCCAGTGGCAGCGGCGAACGCGACCAGACCGGAACCGGCCGGGAACGAGATGCCCATCGGGAAACGGGTGTGCGAGTCACCACCGGTACCGACGGTGTCCGGCAGCAGCATGCGGTTCAGCCACGAGTGGATGATGCCGTCGCCCGGACGCAGGGAAACGCCGCCGCGGGTCATGATGAAGTCAGGCAGGGTGTGGTGGGTGGTCACGTCGATCGGCTTTGGATAGGCCGCGGTGTGGCAGAACGACTGCATCACCAGATCAGCGGAGAAGCCC
>NZ_JH635999.1:1928239-1937158 GCF_000257605.1 Pseudomonas sp. R62 | reverse complement strand
AGTAGGTGCCAGGACGCACGCCCTGGCCTTCTGCCAGACCGCAGGCCTTGCCGACCATTTTCTGCGCCAGGGTGAAACCCTTGGTGCTTTCAGCCGGAGCTTCCGGCTTCTTGAACAGGTCGAACGCTGGCAGACCCAGCTCGGCGCGAGCCTTCTCGGTCAGGCCACGGCCGATGATCAGCGGGATACGACCGCCGGCACGGACTTCGTCCAGCAGCACCGGGGTTTTCATTTCGAAAGTGGTGATGACTTCGTCGGTACCGTGCTTGCAGACTTTGCCAGCGTGCGGGTACAGGTCGATCACGTCGCCCATGTTCATGTTCGACACGTCGAACTCGATCGGCAGGGCGCCGGCATCTTCCATGGTGTTGTAGAAGATCGGAGCGATCTTGCTGCCGAAGCAGAAACCGCCAGCGCGCTTGTTCGGCACGTACGGGATGTCGTCGCCGAAGAACCACAGCACCGAGTTGGTCGCCGATTTACGTGAGGAACCGGTACCGACCACGTCACCGACGTAGGCGATCGGGAAGCCCTGGCCGCGCATTTCTTCGATCTGCTTCATCGGGCCGGTCTTGCCTTGCTCGTCCGGAACGATGCCGTCACGGGCCATTTTCAGCATGGCCAGGGCGTGCAGCGGGATGTCAGGACGCGACCAGGCGTCTGGCGCAGGGGAGAGGTCGTCGGTGTTGGTTTCGCCGGTGACCTTGAATACGCGCAGGCTGATCTTGTCGGCCAGGACCGGGCGCTTCTTGAACCACTCGCCGTCAGCCCAGGATTGCAGCACGGCCTTGGCGTGAACGTTGCCGTTCTTGGCTTTTTCAGCGACGTCGTGGAAGGCGTCGAACATCAGCAGGGTGTGCTTGAGTTCTTCGGCGGCGACTGGCGCGAGCTCGGCGTCGTCCAGCAGTTCAACGAGGGTGACGATGTTGTAGCCGCCCTGCATGGTGCCGAGCAGTTCGACAGCGCGTTTCTTGTCCAGCAGAGGGGAGGTGGCTTCGCCCTTGGCCAGGGCAGACAGGAAACCGGCCTTGACGTAGGCGGCTTCGTCCACTCCAGGTGGTACGCGATTGGTGATCAGGTCAACGAGGAAAGCTTCTTCGCCAGCCGGAGGGTTCTTCAGCAGCTCGATCAGGCCTGCTGTTTGTTCGGCGTTAAGCGGCTGGGGAACGATACCCAGGGCTGCACGCTCTTCGATATGTTTGCGGTAGGCTTCAAGCACAGTTATTACCCTCATCAGTGGTCCCAAATGGGTGTCCGGGACGCTCATCCCGAAATTGCCGTACTCATGCGCCTCACGACGTTGTGGGTCGTTCGGCCAGAATTACCGGCAATTCCTTACAGAAGCTGCTTTCAAAGTTTTACGCCTGCAGAACGGGGAGCTGATGAGGGTTGGCGTTGGGCTTTTCCCCGCTGGAAAAACCCTTCGCCAACACCGCTCTGAAGGAACGACTGTGCTCGTGACGCTTTGAAAACAGCTTCTAACGGACATTGGCGCCTTAAAAGGCTGGCTGATTCTACGGCAAAAAAAATTTAAAGGTAAGTCGCGCTCTATTGGACTTTCGTGGCAATCAGCGCGGCCGGAGCAAACTTGCGACGCCGGCGAGACCTTGCTGTTTGAGGGGTGATCAATGCCCGACAAAGGGCTAACATGCCGGCCTGTTCCGCGTTTCAGTGTTCTGCCCATTTATGCCCAATCAGACCATCAAGACCCCCTGCGTCGGCCTCTGCTCCACCGTTTACGGTGACCTGGTGTGCCGTGGTTGCAAGCGTTTCCACCACGAAGTGATCCATTGGAACGGATACAACGAGGAGGAAAAGCGTGCGGTCTGGCTGCGTCTGGAGCAGTTGCTGTCACAAGTGATGGCGAGCAAAGTCGAGATCTTCGATCCGGCGCGCCTGCGCGAGCAGCTCGAACAGCGCAAGATCCGCTTCGTACCGCATCAGTCGGAATATTGCTGGGCCTATCAGCTGATTGCCCGGGGGGCGCGGGTGATCATTAATCTTGAGGCGTACGGGATGGTGTTGCTGCCGGAGTTCCGCGACTGGAACCTGCCGGAACTGCGCGATGCCATTGATCGGGAATTCTTCCTGCTGTCGGAAGCGCATTATCAGCGCTACATCGCCCCGGGCTTTCTGAAAGACGCCTTCGGCGCCTGAACAGCAAAAGCTTCGCGAGCAGGCTCGCTCCCACAGGGAAATGCATTCCAGATGTGGGAGCGAGCCTGCTCGCGAAAGCGCCAGTCAGGCATGGCAATCCTCAGTGTTTTGCCGTCAGTTCCACCAGATGATCCTCAACCTCCTGCGGCTTGAGCACCAGCACATCGCTTTCCAGCGTATCCAGCACCGCTTCAGCCGTATTGCCGATCAACGCGCCTGACAGACCGCTGCGCGCCACCGTGCCAATTACCGTTACCGCTGCCTGCAGCTTGTGCGCCATGAACGGGATCAGCACATCTGCCGGGCCTTCCTCGACGTGCAGGTGCTCGTCATCGACATCGAACTCCGCCTGAAACGCCCGGCACTGCTCGCGGTATTTGGCTTCTATGGTCGATTTCAGCTGAAACGTCGGGTCCGCCGCCGAGAGCATCGGCGACGGATGCGCGGTGATCACATGCAGATGCGCCTTGGCCAGACTGGCGATGTCATAACCGTGATCGATGATGGTGCTGTGCAGATGCCGATGCTCACCATCGGCATTGCCGACATCGACGGCAGCGAGAATCACTTTGTCTTTCCACGAACCGGCGGTTTTGACCAGCAGCACCGGGGTAGGGCAGTGGCGCAGGAGTTTCCAGTCGGCCGGGGTCAGCAGGGCCTTTTTCAGCGAGCTGTCGGGGAAGTGCTGTTTGATCACCAGACCGCAACCTTCGGCCTGCTGCACATCGATGATGGTTTCGTGCAGGCTCTCGTTCCACGCCTGTTCGGTGGTCACGCTGTAGCCTTCGGCGAGCAATGCCGCCTTGAGCACGCTGAGCAGGCCGGCGTGGTCATGCTTCTTGTCGCACACCAGCAGATGCAGATGGGCCTGGGTGACACCGGCGATCAGCTTGGCGCGCTTGAGCGCCAGGCTTTCTGCATGTTCAGGTTCGATGACCACCAGAATGCTGCGAATGGCTTGCATGAGCGGAGTCTCCAGCAAAGAAAAGGCACGGCGTTGCACAACTATAGTTGCTACCCGAACGTCTGCGACTTGATGCATATCAACAGCCGCCGCTGGTGGTCTGCGGGCGGGCCGGTATAATCGGCGCCCTTCGCTCGAACACCTTTTACCGTGAGCCCCATGATCCTTCCCGAAATCCACGAATTCCTTGGCTGCCGCACGCCCGACGCCTGGGTCCAGGCGGCACTGGCCGATCAGGAAACCCTGCTGATCGATCACAAGAACTGCGAGTTCAAGGCCGCCAGCACGGCGCTGAGCCTGATTGCCAAGTACCACGCCCATGTCGACCTGATCAACATGATGTCGCGCCTGGCCCGGGAAGAACTGGTGCACCACGAGCAAGTCATGCGCATCATGAAACGGCGCAAGATCGAGTTGCGTCAGCTGCACGCCGGCCGCTACGCCTCGGGCCTGCGCAAGGTGGTGCGCAGCCACGAACCGGTGAAACTGGTGGATACGCTGGTGGTTGGTGCTTTCATCGAAGCGCGCAGTTGCGAACGCTTTGAAGCATTGGTGCCGCATCTGGACGAAGAACTGGGCAAGTTCTATTTCGGTTTGCTGAAAAGCGAGGCGCGGCACTTTCAGGGTTATCTGAAACTGGCCTATCAGTATGGTGATGCCAAGGATGTCGCGCAGGTGATCGAGCGCGTCCGTGCGGCCGAGCAGGAACTGATCGAGTCGCCGGACGAGGAATTCCGCTTCCACAGCGGTGTGCCCGCCTGAATTTGTTAAAAACTCTTAAGAGTATGAAACATCACCGAAAACCGGCCCGAGTGGCCGGTTTTTGCTGTCTGCCGTCATCGCCTGTTCGATGAATGCCAGCATAATATCGGCCCTTCCACGTTTGGCTTGGCAACGGTTGTTATGGATAACCTGGGTTTCGGCAAAGTTCTGCTGGTCGAAGACGATGAGCGTCTCGCCGCACTGATCGCACACTTTCTAGAACAACACGGCTACGAGGTGCGCACGGTTCATCGCGGTGATCTGGCCATGGCTGCATTCCTGGAATTCAAGCCGAAAGTGCTGGTGCTCGACCTGATGTTGCCGGGGCAGAGCGGTTTGCAGGTCTGCCGGGAAATTCGCAGTGTTTCGGACACGCCGATCGTGATCCTCACGGCCAAGGAAGACGATCTCGATCACATTCTCGGTCTGGAGTCCGGCGCTGACGATTACGTGATCAAACCGATCAAACCGCCGGTATTGCTCGCGCGGCTGCGGGCGTTGCAACGGCGGCAGACGCCGGACACCAGCGTGGTCAGTTTCCTCGAGTTCGGGCAATTGAGCATCGACCGCAGTTGCCGTGAAGTGCGCCTGACCGGTGAGCTGATCGAGCTGACCACCATGGAGTTCGAATTGCTCTGGTTGCTCGCCAGCGCGGCGGGCAAGATTCTTTCCCGCGATGACATTCTCAATCGCATGCGCGGCATTGCCTTCGACGGCCTCAACCGCAGCGTCGACGTCTACATCAGCAAATTGCGCAACAAGCTCAAGGACAATCCCCGCGAGCCGGTGTGCATCAAGACCGTGTGGGGCAAGGGCTATCTGTTCAATCCATTCGCGTGGGAGCTGTAGATGCTGCGCTTGTTCCTCGGCCTGTTTCTGGTAATGACGGTAGGGCTGGTGCTGGCCTTGCAGGCGGTCGAGCACACCTTCAATGCGTTGCTCGACAGCCAGACGCAGGATTACAACCGTGAAGCCGTGCGTGGTCAGGCGTGGTCGCTGGTCGATCATCTGCAAGGCCGCCAGGGCTCCGAGCGTGAACAGAAACTCGATTCATTGCGTGCGCACTACGGTCTGTCGCTGAGTCTGGTCGAGGCCGATCAACTGGCCCTGACACCGCAGGAAAAAGCCGAGCTCGCGCGGAACCTGTTGGTGATCCGCGACGACTACACGCAGTTCATCAGCAACATCGATGGCGGCTCGCAATTGCTCAGCATCAAGCTGCCGCCGGAGCCGAGCCTGATGCCGTTCTACATCACCGCAGCCTACATGATGCTCGCAGTGCTGATCGGCATCGTTCTGTTTTTCTGGGTGCGTCCACACTGGCGCGATCTGGAAAAGCTGCGGCTGGCGGCCGAGCGTTTCGGCGACAACGATCTGTCGGTGCGCATTCAGTTGTCGCGGCGCTCGAACATCCGCGATCTGGCCGAGCACTTCAATCTGATGGCGGCGCGCATCGAGGGCTTGATCGCCAACCAGCGCGAATTGACCAACGCCGTGTCCCACGAATTGCGCACACCGATTGCGCGGCTGTCGTTCGAACTTGATCAGCTCAAACAGCTACCGGACGCCAGCGAGAACCGCGAGCTGATCGCCGACATGTATGCCGACCTTGGTGAGCTGGAGGAGATGGTCTCGGAATTGCTGACCTACGCCAGCCTGGAGCATGGCGCGACGGTGATCAAACGGGAAAATATTCACGCAGCCGATTGGCTCGACAGCGTCGTCGGCAGTGTGGCGCTTGAAGCCGAAGCAGTGGGGGTGCAGTTGTCGATCGCCGGTTGCCAGGTCGACACGGTAAGCATCGAACCGCGCTTCATGGCGCGGGCGGTGATCAACCTTTTGCGCAATGCCATTCGCTATGCCGAGCAGCGTGTCGAGGTGTCGCTGCTGCGCAATGGCGATGACTATGAAGTGCGGGTCAGCGATGACGGCCCGGGTGTGCCGCTGGAGGGACGGGAGAAAATCTTCGAACCGTTTTCCCGACTGGATGCCAGCCGGGATCGGCGCACCGGTGGTTTTGGGTTGGGCCTGGCGCTGGTGCGGCGGGTGTCGCAGTCCCATGGCGGGCAGGTTGAAGTTGGCGATTCGGTGTGGGGTGGGGCGCTGTTCAGGATGACCTGGACGCATCTGGACTGATTGATATTGCCTGACCCGGCCCCTTCGCAAGCAGGCTCGCTCCCACAGGTAATCGCAATCCAAATGTGGGAGCGAGCCTGCTCGCGAAGGGCGCGGTGTTCAGCGAGTCACACCGAGTCGCTCATGCCACTGGGCGATCGATTCTTCGGGATATACATCAAACTGCTGATCCTTCGGCTTCGCCTCGACTTCAACCCACGGCGCTTTCGAACCTAGCATCAGGTGCGTGCGTTCCGGCGGCACCGGCAGCGGCGTATCGATTGCGGAGGCGAATGGATGAATCAGCTCTGGCCACTCCGGGCTGAACAGCCATAGGCCGCTGCCGCACAGCGAACAGAAGTGGCGTTCGGCGCTGCTGCGATGGGCGCGCTTATCGCCGTCAGCTTTCATCTTCGCGTGATAGATGCTGATGTTTTTGCGTCCGCGAACCTTGAGAGTGGTCGCGTCGCCGCCAAGGTTGATCGCATAACCGCCGCCGCCCTGGGTCTTGCGGCAGATCGAGCAATAGCAGCGTTGATAGGGATAAGGATGGGCGCTGTCGAGGCTGAACGTGACTTCGCCGCAATGGCAGGAGCCTTCGAGGTGCATGGTGCTCTCCCGTGTCTAATGGTCCGCTTCAGCCTAGAACATTCTGCCTGATGCTTGCCGGTGTGATGCGACCGGCGGGCGCAGCGTCTAGCCCCAGTGTCCCCGCGATCCCATGGGGCGAGACTTTCGGAACCCGGCATGCAAGCGCTGTTGAACGAGATCCTTGACGCGGTCCGGCCCCTTATCGGGCAGGGCAAAGTTGCTGACTATATTCCCGCCCTCGGCACGGTGCCGGCCAACCAGTTGGGCATCGCCGTGTACAGTAACGACGGCGAAATGTATTGCGCCGGCGACGCTGAAACGCCGTTCTCGGTGCAGAGTATTTCCAAGGTGTTCAGCCTGGTGCAGGCCATCGATCACTCCGGCGAAGCGATCTGGGAACGGCTTGGCCACGAGTCTTCTGGCCAGCCGTTCAACTCGCTGGTGCAACTGGAATTCGAGCGCGGCCGCCCGCGTAACCCGTTCATCAATGCCGGGGCGCTGGTGATCTGCGACATCAACCAGTCGCGCTTCGCCGCGCCGACACTGTCGATGCGCGACTTCGTCCGGCGTCTGTCGGGCAATCCGCAGATCATGATCGACGGCAAGGTCGCCGACTCCGAATACCAGCACCGCGCGCGCAATGCGGCGATGGCCTATCTGATGCAATCGTTCGGCAACTTTCACAACGATGTCGAGGCGGTGTTGCGCAGCTATTTCAGCCATTGCGCGCTGCGGATGAATTGCATCGATCTTGCCCGGGCGTTCTGCTTTCTGGCCAATGACGGGTTCTGCAAGCACAGCGGCGAGCAGATCCTGACGCGCCGCCAGACCCAGCAGGTCAATTCGATCATGGCCACCAGCGGTCTGTATGACGAGGCGGGCAACTTCGCTTATCGCGTCGGCCTGCCGGGCAAGAGCGGGGTCGGCGGCGGCATCGTTGCGGTGGTGCCGGGGCAGTTCAGTGTGTGCGTGTGGTCGCCGGAGCTGAATGCGGCCGGCAACTCGCTGGCGGGGATGGCAGCGCTGGAACTGCTGAGCTCAAGGATTGGCTGGTCGGTGTTCTGACCCACCGGAACACCACATGACCCTGTGGGAGCTGGCTTGCCAGCGATGAGGCCCTGTCAGTCACTATAAATTTGCCTGAACCACCGCTATCGCTGGCAAGCCAGCTCCCACAGGTTTCTTTAGTGTTTGAGGAGGTGTATTTCAGCCAGTAATCCGCTACATTTTCCGGCCGCCCTCTGCATGGTGAATCCGCTTCATGTCTCTTGCGCTCGAACGTCTAGCCGCTGGCACGCCGATCCCTTTCGCTGGTAACCGCGTCACCGTGGTCAGCCCCGAACTGGCCGCGCGGTTTCAGCCCGGTGACCATTTGCTGGTCGAGCAGGTCAGTGGCGAGTTGTTGCTGATCCCCGTGGCCGATCAACAGGCCGCCTCGGTGGCAATCGAGCGTGCGGCTGCGGCATTCACCGCGTTGTCGGCGGTGTCCGATGAAGCCATCAGCCAGTTTTTCGATCTGTTCGCTCAGCGCCTGGAAAGTCCTGAATGCTGGACGCAGATCGAAGCCGCCAACCGCGCCGACATCGAACGGGCCAAGGCGCGCGGCCGCTCGACCACACGCTTGCTCGCTGATGAACGCATGCGCCGCGACATGATCGCCGGGCTGCGCGCCTGGCGTGATGCGCCACCGACCCGGGGCAAAGTGATCAGCAGTGTCGAGCACGATGGCTGGAAGGTTGAGCAAGTGGTCTCGCCGCTGGGCATCGTCGCGTTTGTCTTCGAAGGTCGGCCCAACGTATTTGCCGACGCCGCCGGGGTTTTGCGCACCGGCAATACGGCTGTGCTGCGCATCGGCAGCGATGCGTTGGGCACTGCGCAAGCCATCGTCACTCACGCCTTGAACCCGGCGCTGGCCGAAGCCGGTTTGCCGGTGGGGGCGGTGTCGTTGGTCGAAAGTGTCAATCATGCTGCCGGTTGGGCGATGTTCGCCGATCGGCGTCTGTCGCTGGCGGTGGCGCGCGGCTCGGGCCGTGCGGTCAGTCAGTTGGGCAGCATTGCTCAGCAGACCGGCACTGCCGTCAGCCTGCACGGCACCGGCGGCGCGTGGCTGATCGCCGACCATGACGCCGACGCCACTCGCTTCGCGGCAGTGGTGCGCAACTCGCTGGACCGCAAGGTCTGCAACACCCTGAACGTCTGCCTGATTCAGCGCGAACGCGCCGATGAGCTGGTGCCGCTGTTCCTCGATGCCTTGAAAGACGCCGGTACTGCGCGCGGCCAAGGCTGCAAATTGCACATCGTCGCGGGCAGTGAAAGTTGCCTGCCAAGCG
>NZ_JH635999.1:1925117-1927687 GCF_000257605.1 Pseudomonas sp. R62 | reverse complement strand
GAGGGTTACCAGACCGAAGCGCTGGCCGAGTCTTTGCCCGAGTCGGAGCTGGGCCGCGAGTGGGAATGGGAAGAAACCCCGGAAGTCAGCCTGATGATTGTCGACGATCTGGATCAGGCGATTGCGCTCTTCAACCGCTACAGCCCGCAATTCACCGTGTCGTTGATCAGCGAGGCGGCGGCGGTCCAGGAGCGTTTCTACAATGCGGTGAATGCCCCGTTCGTAGGCAACGGCATCACCCGTTGGGTCGATGGCCAGTACGCGTTGAACAAGCCGGAACTGGGCCTTTCGAACTGGGAGAGCGGGCGCCTGTTTGCGCGCAGCGCGATTCTTTCCGGGGATGGCGTGTTTACCGTGCGTAGCCGGATGACTCAGGTTGATCTCACGGTAAAACGCTGACTTGAAACCCGGACCGTGCCGTGTAGGAGCTGCCGAAGGCTGCGATCTTTTGATCTGATCGTTCCCACGCTCCGCGTGGGAATGCCTCTAGGGACGCTCCGCGTCCAGTGACGCAGAGCGTCACGGGCTGCGTTCCCACGCGGAGCGTGGGAACGATCATCGGCCGGGGCGTCAGGCTGCGTTGGAAGTCTTAGCGCTGATCGCGCAAGTCTCAGGTTGCTCGACCAGCGGCACAAAGGTGCGGCGATCGGAAGAGAGCGCGTCGATCGAGCCGGTCTCGATGTCATACACCCAGCCATGCAGATTCAGCCGCCCTTGCTCCTGCGCCAGGCGCACACTCGGGTGGGTCTGGATATTCGCCAGTTGCGCGATCACGTTCTCGCGCACCATCGAACTCAATTTCGCCGCGTCGCTGCCATGCACGCGCGCTTCGTTCATTACCTTCGCCGACTCGGCATGCTGCAGCCAGCCGCTGACGGCGGGCAGGTGATCCATGCATTTGCACTGGGCAATCGCCGTCATTGCGCCGCAATCGGAGTGGCCGCAAATCACGATATCGGTCACCCCCAGTACCGCCACCGCATACTCCACCGTCGCCGAGACCCCGCCCGGATGCGGGCTGTAGGAGGGAACGATATTGCCGGCGTTACGGATCACGAACAGTTCGCCGGGCTCTTGCTGGGTCAGCAGCTCAGGCACCACTCGACTGTCGGAACAGGTGATGAACAGCGTGCCGGGTTGCTGAGTCGTGGCCAGATGTTTGAACAGTTCGCTGCGTTGCGGGAAGGCTTCGTTCTGGAATTTCAGGAAGCCGTCGATCAGGGCTTTCATGGGCGTGTCCTCGTGGCAGAAATGAGATGGCCCGCACGCAGGATGCGGGCCGGGCGCATTAGAACGGGCGCAGCGGCAGGAACTTGCCGTCGAGGGTCACCACCGCGCGGGAGCCGCCTTCCGGGTCTTCGACTTTTTTGATGTCCAGTTTGAAGTTGATCGCGCTGATGATGCCGTCACCGAACTGTTCATGAACCAGTGCTTTCAGCGTGGTGCCGTAGATCTGGATCATTTCGTAAAAACGGTAGATGGTCGGATCGGTCGGCACGCCGCTGAGGCTGCCGCGCAACGGAATGATCTGCAGAGCGGCGACGTCATCGGCGTTGAGGTCAAGCTTGTCGCCGACCACTCGAGCAGCGTTTTCCGGCAGCGGATGCTGGCCGAGCAGGGCGGCGGTGACGTAGGCCAGGCTGAGGCCGGTGCCGTCAGCAAGATCCTGCCACGACAGATCTTTTTTCGCCTTGGCGTCGAGAACGCGGGTGGTCAGGGCCAGGTTGTTGTCGTTGTAGGCGTGGGACTGTTGCATGGTGTCACTCCTTTCAGGGGTTGGCTTGCTGTGTGTGGAAGCAATGTTGCGCCGGTCGATTCATAGCGTCCAAGACCGATATACAATGCTTCGCATAAGCCCTGCCTATAGATGGTGTCCTCATGCTGTTGCGACATTTGCGTTATTTGCTCGCCGTTGCCGATCACGGTGGCTTCACCCGCGCCGCCGAAGCGCTGCACGTGTCGCAGCCGACCCTGTCGCAACAGATCCGGCAACTGGAAGAGACCCTCGGCGTGAGCCTGTTCGATCGCACCTCACGCACGGTGAAGCCGACGGATGCCGGCGTGGCTTACATCGAGTGCGCGCGGCGCGTGCTGGTGGAGCTGGAGGCCGGGCAGCGCGCCTTGCACGACGTGAAGGACTTGTCCCGCGGCACCCTGCGCCTGGCGATGACGCCGACGTTCATGGCGTATTTGGTCGGGCCACTGGTGCGCGACTACGGGGCACGGTTTCCCGGGATTCATCTGGAGATCTTCGAGTTGTCGATGGACGACGTCGAGGCCGGGCTGGCGGATGACTCGCTGGATGTCGCGATCGCGTTTACCCCGGTGCGCAATGCCGATATCGAATGCATACCGGCGTTTACCGAGACGCTGGGGATCATGGTCGGGCCTGGGCATCCGCTCTATGAGAGCCCTTCGGTGTTGACGCCGGTGGAGGTTGCTTCACTGGATTTCGCCTTGCTGGCGCCGGGCTTCATTACGCGGTTATTGGTGGATGAGTATTTCCGTGAGCACGGGATTACGCCGCAGGTGCGGATTGAAGTGAATTCGGTGAGTACGTTGCTGGAAGT
>NZ_JH635999.1:1920700-1923578 GCF_000257605.1 Pseudomonas sp. R62 | reverse complement strand
GACCTGCTTGCTCATCCACGCAGCCTGTTTGGTGACGAATTCTTCCAGACTCATCTCGCCGCTCTGCACCATGTCCAGCGCCTGTTCCCAGATCGCCGTAGTGCCAGGATCGGCGATCGCCCGCGGCACTGCATCGATCAGGCTGAATGCCGCAGGTGTCGCCGCCAGCGCCTTGCCGTTCTTCACCAGATAACCACGATCCAGCAGCCCTTGGATGATCGATGCGCGGGTAGCTTCCGTGCCGATGCCGGTGGTGTCCTTGAGTTTCTGTTTGAGCAGCGGATCCTCGACCAGTTTGGCGACGTTCTTCATCGCCTTGATCAGATCGCCTTCGGTGTAGGGTTTTGGCGGCTGCGTCCAAAGGTCCTTGAGATTCACCTTCGCCACAGCGCATTCGACGCCTTGGCTCAGAGCCGGCAAGGTTTGCGGTGCTGGTGCTTCGCGGCCCCTGGCCGGTGCCAGTGCTTCGGGCAATGCGCGCTTCCAGCCCGCTTCGATGATCTGCTTGCCCACCGCGCGCAACGCCTGCCCGTTGCAATCGAAATCGGCCTGGGTGCGATCATATTCGTGATTGGGCAGGAACTGCGCCAGGTAGCGCGCGCGAATCAGCGTGTACACCGCGCGATGCTTGCCGGTCAGACGTTCAAGATTCTTCGCGGCGATGGTGGGAATGATGCCGTGGTGAGCGCTGACCTTGGCGTCATTCCAGGCTCGCGAGCGCCGCTGCGGTTCGAGAAAACCCTGCAACACTTCAAGGCTCGGATCGGCCTGACGCAATGCGGTGAGGATCGATGGCGCCTCACTGTGTTGGCTCAACGGCAGAAAGCCGCAATCACTGCGCGGATAGGTGATGACTTTGTAGGTTTCGTAAAGGGCCTGTGCGATGTCGAGGGTCTCCTGCGCGCCAAGGCCAAGCTTTTTCGAGCAGACTTCCTGCAAGGTGCCGAGATCAAAGGGCAGGGGCGCGACTTCGCGCATGCGCTCGGTTTTCAGCTTGATCACCCGTGCGCTGTCTGCACTGCTGATCGCCGCCGCTGCTTGTTGCGCTAACGCCTGATTCAGGCAGCGATCCTGATCATCACAAGCGTCCGCTGGTGCGCGCCATTGCGCGCTAAACGCTGTGCCGTTGTGCAGCAGTTCCACATCGATTGCCCAGAACGGTACGGGGACGAAATCGGCGATGCTGCGGTCGCGGTCGACCACCAGTCGCAGGGTGGGCGTCTGCACTCGGCCCACAGGCAGCACGCCCTGATAACCCGATTGACGGCCCAGCAAGGTGAACAACCGGCTCATGTTCATGCCGATCAGCCAGTCCGCGCGTGAACGGCCCAGCGCCGAGTGATACAGGCTGAAGGTTTCGGCTCCCGGTTTCAGCGCGGCCAAGGCCTTGCGAATCGATGCCTCGTCCAGCGCCGACAGCCACAAGCGGCGGATCGGCCCGCGATAGCGGCAGTGCTCGACCAGTTCCCGGGCGATCATCTCGCCCTCACGGTCGGCGTCGGTGGCGATGATCAGTTCGCTGGCCTCGCCAAGCAGACGCTTCACCGCTTTGTACTGGCTGGCGGTGCGCGGCTTGACGGTCATTTTCCATTTGTCGGGAATGATCGGCAGATCGGCCAGTACCCAGCGTTTGTAGCGCGCGTCGTAGGCGTCCGGCGGCGCTGTTTCGAGCAAATGGCCGATGCACCAGGTCACTGTGACGTCCGTTCCCAACCAGCAGCCGTCGCCGCGCCGTTTGGCGCCGAGCACGGCCGCAATGTCTTTGGCCTGGGAAGGTTTTTCACAGAGGTACAGCCGCATAGCTACCATCGCTGGTTGGTGTGTGGAGAGGGCACAGAATGGCGGGAGTTCGCGGCGGGAGCAACTTTTATCTGTATGGATATACAGATAAAAGCGTTGCAGGAGGTTTAGCCGTTCGGCCGTAATCCAGTCGAGCTGCGCAACCATCAGCTATACCTGAACCGGTCTCTTCGCTGTGCTCAGGAGAACCTCATGAAAAGCCCCAGTCCCGTGATCAGCCTGGAACAACTTGCCGGGTGCCTGCTGGTGAAGTTCCACGGCATCCAGGTCGCCGCGTCCTCCCACGCGCTGATCCTCAATGAGGCCAACTATCCGCCGGTCTATTACATCCCCCGCGAAGACATCGACGAAAAATACTTCGCCCGCACCGACCACACCAGCTATTGCCCGTACAAGGGCGACGCCAACTATTTCAGCCTGCAAGTGCCCGGACATGAGGGTGCCAACGCGGTGTGGACGTACGAAAACCCGAAGGTCTCCGTCGCACCGATCCGCGACTACGTGGCGTTTTATCCGGACCAGGTGAAATTCGAAGTGATCAAACCGGACGCCTGAAGCAAAAAATGGCGAGAGAATCGCTTCCCTCGCCATTGTTGTCAGCGGGTTTTTCAGTTCTTGTCGAGATCGATATTCTTCGTCTCACGCAGACAGATCATTCCCACCACCAGGCTCACCCCGGTAATCAATACCGGATACCACAGCCCGTAGAAAATATCCCCGGTGTACACCACCAGCGCAAACGACACGGTGGGCAGGAATCCGCCAAACCAGCCGTTGCCGATGTGATAGGGCAGCGACATCGAGGTGTAGCGAATGCGCGTCGGGAACAGTTCGACCATCAACGCGGCCAGCGGGCCGTAGCACATGGCGGAGATGATGATCAGGGCGACGATCAGGGCGACGATCATCGGTTTGTTGATCTGCTGCATATCGGCTTGTTGCGGGTAGCCGGCGAGGGTAATCGCGCCGCGCAGTGCCGCCTCATCGAAACCATCCAGCTTCACGTCGCCGACACTCACTTGCACGGCGCTGCCCGCAGGCGCAGCGACGCTGGAGTAGGGCAGGCCTTGTTTGACCA
>NZ_JH635999.1:1896802-1919816 GCF_000257605.1 Pseudomonas sp. R62 | reverse complement strand
AGCGACGCTGGAGTAGGGCAGGCCTTGTTTGACCAGGAAGGTTTTGACCTTGTCGCAGGGGCTGTCGAATTTCGCCTTGCCCACCGGATCGAACTGGAAGGTGCAAGTGGCGGGGTCGGCGAGGACGGTGATCGGCGCCTGACGGCTGGCCTGATCGATTGCCGGGTTGGCGTAATGGGCCAGGGATTTGAAGATCGGAAAGTACAGCGCGGTCGCGAGCAGCAGGCCGAGCATCAGCACGGGTTTGCGTCCGACCTTGTCCGACAGCCAGCCGAAAAAGATGAAGAACGGCGCGCCGATCACCACGCTGATGATCAGCAGACTGTTGGCCACCGCCGGGTCCATTTTCAGGAACTGGGTGAGGAAGAACAGCACATAGAACTGCGCAGCGTAAAAGGTCACCGCTTGCCCGGCGTTGATGCTGAACAGCGCGATCAGCACGACTTTGAGGTTTTCCCATTTGCCGAAGGATTCGCGGATCGGCGCCTTCGAGGTTTTGCCTTCTTCCTTCATTTTCAGATAGGCCGGCGACTCGTGCAGGCTCAGGCGAATCCAGGTGGAAATACCCAGCAGCACGATCGACAGCAGGAACGGAATGCGCCAGCCCCAGACTTCAAACTGGTCGCCGGTGAAGTAGCGGCAACCGAGCACTACCAGCAGCGAGAGCAGCAGGCCGAGGGTCGCGGTCGATTGAATCCAGCTGGTGTGGAAGCCGCGTTTGCCGATGGGCGCGTGCTCGGCCACGTAGGTCGCCGCACCACCGTATTCGCCACCGAGCGCCAGGCCCTGAAGCATGCGCAGCACCACCAGAATGATCGGCGCAGCGATGCCGATGCTGGCGTAGGTCGGCAGCAGGCCGACGCAGAACGTCGCCACGCCCATCAGAATGATCGTCGCCAGAAAGGTGTATTTGCGCCCGATCATGTCGCCCAGGCGGCCGAACACCAACGCGCCGAACGGCCGTACGATGAAGCCGGCGGCGAACGCCATGAGCGCGAAGATGAATGCCGTGGTGTCGTTGACCCCGGCAAAAAACTGCTTGCTGATCACCGCCGCGAGGGCGCCGTAGAGGAAGAAGTCATACCACTCGAACACCGTCCCGAGTGATGAAGCGAAGATGACTTTCTGCGTGGCGTTGCTGGTCTCGGCGCTGCCCGCAGCGTCCAGCGGCTGAACGTGTTCTGACATATCGGTATCCCTCACAGTGATTGTTTTTGTTGTTCCACTGGTGTTGCGTGTCCGGTAATGCGCGATGCCTGAGTCTGGTGATGATTCCTGTGGGAGCGAGCCTGCTCGCGAAAGCTTTTTGTCAGTCAACTTCTAGGCTGAGTGAGCTACCGCATTCGCGAGCAGGCTCGCTCCCACAGGGGAGATATCTGCGGATCTGGACAAAATCAGTTGTGCCGCCTTCTCGGCAATCATCAGCGTAGGCGAACAGGTATTACCCGAGGTAATTCTCGGCATGATCGACGCATCGGCAACGCGCAGACCCGGCACGCCATGCACGCGCAATTGCGCATCGACCACCGCGTCACCGTCGTTGCCCATGCGACAGGTGCCGACCGGATGGAAAATCGTCGTGCCGATTTTCGCCGCCGCTTCATGCAATTGTTCTTCGCTTTGCAAGCTGTCGCCGGGCAGGTATTCGACCGGTTTGAACGCTTGCAGGGCAGGGGCGCTGACGATGCGCCGGGTCAGGCGAATCGCATCGGCGGCGACGCGCAGGTCTTCTGGATGGCTGAGGTAATTGGGCTGAATCAGCGGCGCCGCTTGCGGATCGGCGGAGCGGATCTCGATGCGCCCACGGCTCTGCGGGCGCAAGTCGCACACCGAGGCGGTGAACGCCGGGAAGCTGTGCAACGGCTCGCCAAAGCGCTCCAGCGACAGCGGCTGCACGTGATATTGCAGGTTCGCCGAGGTTTGCTCAGGACCGGAGCGGGCAAACGCGCCCAACTGACTCGGCGCCATCGACAACGGCCCGCTGCGATCGTATAGATAACGCAGGCCCATGCCCATCTTGCCCCACACGCTGCCGGCGATCTGGTTCAGGGTACGGGCGTTTTCCAGCTTGTAGATCAGGCGCAGTTGCAGGTGATCCTGCAGGTTGCCGCCGACCCCCGGCAGCTCATGAATCACGTCTATCCCTAAGCGTTCGAGCAGCGGCCGCGGACCGATCCCGGAGCGCTGCAGAATGCTCGGCGAGCCGACTGAGCCGGCGCACAGGACAATCTCCTTGCGCGCCTTGAACTGTCTGGTCTGGCCTTCATGCTGCGCGCTGACTTTCGCCGCGCGGCCGTCCTCCAGCAACACACGATCAACCTCGACGCCGGTCAGCACGGTCAGGTTCGCCCGGCTGCGCAGCGGTTTCAAAAAGGCCTTGGCCGCGTTCCAGCGCACCCCGGCTTTCTGGTTGACCTGAAAGTAGCCGCAGCCCTCGTTGTCGCCCTGGTTGAAGTCATTGATGCTGGCGATGCCGCTTTGCTCGGCAGCGCTGCGAAAGGCATCCAGAATCGGCCACGACAGGCGCTGCTGCTCGACCCGCCATTCACCCTGATCGCCATGAAATTCAGCGCCGCCGGCAAAGTGGTTTTCGCTCTGTTTGAACAGCGGCAGCACGTCTTTCCAGGCCCAGCCCGGATTGCCCGCCGCCGCCCAGCCATCATAGTCGCCGGCCTGGCCGCGCATGTAGATCATGCCGTTGATCGACGAACAGCCGCCCAGCACCTTGCCCCGCGGATAACTCAGCGCGCGGCCATTGAGGCCGGGTTGTTGTTCGGTTTTGAAGCACCAGTCGGTGCGCGGGTTACCGATGCAGAACAGGTAACCCACAGGAATATGAATCCAGGCGTAGTTGTCGCGTCCGCCGGCTTCGAGCAGCAACACCCGCTGCTGGGGATCCACTGAGAGCCGGTTGGCCAGCAAGCAACCGGCGGGGCCGGCGCCGACCACGATGTAGTCGAATTCATCCAGGGACGTCTGCATGCCCTGACCTCGCTTTTTGTTTTTATTGTCGGACACTCTAGTTGTTAGCTTTCGTTAAAAGAATGTTAGTTTTTGCGCAGCCGCTGTGCGTTTTCAAACAGCCCGAAGTGACGACAGCTGACAAGGACCTGCCATGTTCGACTGGAACGACCTGCGCTTTTTTCTCGAGCTGCAACGCAGCGGCCGCCTGCTCACCGCTGCGCGCCGGCTCAACACCACCCATGCGACAGTGGCGCGGCATATTGAATCGATAGAGAAAAGCCTCGGCACGGCGCTGTTCGTCCAGCACGCCCAAGGCTATGAAATGACCCCGGCGGGAGAGGCCCTGCTCAAGCACGCCGAGGCGATGGAAAACGTCGCGCTGCTGGCGCAGGAAGAAATCACTCAGTCCACCGCGCCGCTGGGCAAGATCCGTGTCGGCGTCACCGAAGGACTTGGCATCAAATTCCTCGCCAGTCGCATGATCGGCTTGTTCGAGCGCTATCCCGGGCTGGAAGTGGAACTGGTCGCCGTGCCGCGCTTCGTCAGCATCCTCAACCGCGAAGCGGAAATCAGCATCCACCTCGAACGGCCATCCGCCGACATGCTGGTCACGCGCAAGCTGACTGACTATCGACTCGCGTTGTATGCCAGCCAAACCTACCTCGACAACGCACCGCCGCTGCACAGCCGTGAAGACCTGGGCCGACATGCGTGGATCGGTTACGTTGACGACCTGCTGTTCAGTCAGGAACTGATGTTCCTCAACAGCTTCTGCCGCAGCCCGCGCGTGGTGTTTCACAGCACCAGCGTCATTGCCCAACAGGAAGCGGCGCGCTCGGGATTGGGCATCGCCGTGCTGCCGTGCTACATGGCCGCGTCCGACCCGGATCTGGTGGCACTGTTGCCGGATGAAAGCATCGAGCGCAGCTACTGGATCAGTACCCGCCGGGAGCTGCATAAATCGGTGCGGCTGCGAGTGGTCTGGGATTATGTGGTGGGGTTGTGTGAGGCCGAGCAGGGGCTTTTACGCGGTTAAACCTGGCGCATCCAAATCCCCCTGTGGGAGCGAGCCTGCTCGCGAAAGCGGTGTATCTGATACGCAAACCTCGCCTGACCCACCGCTTTCGCGAGCAGGCTCGCTCCCACACGTTTATTCACCGTGGCTGCTTTCACGGGTTGATAAATATATGGATATCCGTATATTCGATTTCCCCTATATGGCGAGCCGATCACCATGATCACCCCCACCGAAGTCTTCAAAAGCCTCGCCGACGAAACCCGTGTCCGCGCCATCCTGCTCATCGCCGAGCAAGGTGAACTCTGCGTTTGCGAGTTGATGTGTGCGCTTGACGACAGCCAGCCGAAAATCAGCCGCCATCTCGCGCAGCTGCGCAGTAACGGTTTGCTGCTCGACCGCCGTCAGGGCCAGTGGGTGTATTACCGCCTCAATCCGGAACTGCCGGCATGGATCGGCGAAATCCTTCAGCTGACATCCAAGGCCAATGCCGATTGGCTCAAGGACAACGCCGCGCGCCTGCAAAACATGGATGGCCGTCCCGTGCGCGAACGCGCCTGCTGCTGAATCTTCCACTATCTACGGAGCGCATCGATGCGAGTCCTGTTCATGTGCACGGCCAATAGCTGCCGCAGCATTCTTTCCGAAGCCATGTTCAATCACCTGGCTCCCGCTGGTTTCCAAGCGGTGAGTGCCGGCAGTTTTCCCAAAGGCCAGGTTCTGCCGCGCAGCCTGTCGACGTTGCAAAGGCACGGTATCGCCATCGACGGGTTGTACAGCAAAGGCAACGATGCCTTCGCAAACAACCCGCCAGATATCGTCATCACTGTCTGCGACAAAGCCGCCGGCGAAACCTGTCCGGTGTATTTCGGTCCGGCACTGAAAACGCACTGGGGACTGGAAGATCCGTCCGAAGTGCAGGGCGACGAAGCGGCAATCGACGGGGCATTCCGAGCCACTCTGATGCGCATCGGTGAACGCTGCCAAGCCTTCCTCGATCTGCCGTTTCACTCGCTCAGTCGTGAGCAACTGAAAGCCGAACTCGACCGCATCGGCACGCTGTAAGGAGGCTTCATGTCAGACCATCTGCCCAACCTCGACGCAAGCCTGTTCGACGCGGCCAAGCCATCGAATGTCGGCGAACACAAACCGCGCATCCTCTTGCTCTACGGCTCGACCCGCGAGCGCTCCTTCAGCCGTTTGCTGGTCGAGGAGGCCGCGCGCCTCCTCGAACACTTTGGCGCCGAAACGCGGATCTTCAACCCATCCGGTTTGCCATTGCCCGACGACGTCCCGGTCGACCATCCCAAGGTGCAGGAATTGCGCGATCTGGTGTTGTGGTCGGAAGGCCAGGTCTGGTGCTCGCCAGAACGCCACGGCGCGATGTCCGCCGTGTTCAAAGCGCAGATCGACTGGATCCCGCTGGAACTCGGCGCTGTGCGCCCGACCCAAGGCAAAACCCTGGCGGTGATGCAAGTCTGCGGCGGCTCGCAGTCGTTCAACGTGGTCAACCAACTACGCGTCCTCGGCCGCTGGATGCGCATGTTCACCATCCCCAACCAATCCTCGGTGCCGAAGGCCTATATGGAGTTCGACGAAGCAGGGCGAATGAAACCCTCGCCGTTTTACGATCGTGTGGTGGATGTGATGGAAGAACTGGTCAAGTTCACCGTGCTGCTGCGTGGGCAGCAGGCGCACCTGGTGGACCGCTATTCCGAGCGCAAGGAAAGCGCTGAACAGTTGATGGCGCGGGTGAATCAGCGGTCGATTTGACCCGCCATCCCCAGCCAGGCTCATTCCTTTTTGGGAGTGAGCCTGCTCGCACTGACGCTCCATGGCTGGCACACCGCCACGGCTTGCACCGCCCCCTCCCGGCTGTCACCCTTCTGGCCGTTCTTCAAGGATCAGAAGGAATCAAGGATTGAGTGGCTACGTTCCAAACCCGCCGAAAAACTATCGCTACGAAGAAGCCAAACCCGTCGACATACACGCCCAGCATTGGGCCGAGTATGAGAAGCATGGGAAAGAGCCTGCGCGCGCGCCTGAGAAAATCGGAATTGCGTTGAGGATCGGGGTTTTCTTCGATGGCACGGGCAACAATGCGAACAACTCTGCTGCGGGGTTGTTGTGTGGGGCTCAGCATCCGATTGCGCCTGAGGATATCGATGCCAGTTGCAAGCCCTATATGCGCAATCCAGATAGTAGCTATGCCAATGAAACAACCAACGTGTACAAACTGAGCGAACTTTACGTCGCACCTCAGAAAGCCGAAGGAGACGGCTCGCACAAGCGGGCGTTTCGCAGGGTGTACATAGAGGGGATTGGCACTCAATCGGGAGAAGAGGACAGTACATTCGGAGCGGGCACGGGCCGCGGAGACACGGGTATAGCGGGTCGTGTCCAACAATCATTTAGCGAGATCAAATCGCGTATTGAAGATGTAATTAAAGAAAATCCAAACAGTGAAATTACCTCTCTGACTTTCGATACGTTCGGATTTAGTCGCGGCGCAGCTGCCGCGAGGCATTTTGCCAATGCAGTCGTCCGCGGAAAACAAGGGCCACTCGGAGATGTATTGCGCAACAATGCGAGCGACTTTAGTCGCACCTTCATCGATCAGTACCAAGGCAGCATCAACATGGGATTCATCGGGCTGTTCGACACTGTGCCGTCGGTTGCTGGCTGGTCGAATCTTGGCAACGTTAAAAGTCCTGTGGCCACGGGTATCAAGCTCTACCTCGACCGGCGGTTTTTTACTGACGTCGTTCAGCTGTCGGCGCGGGACGAATATCGCGCTAATTTCGCGTTGAGTCGCGTTAAAGCCGACCACTTGGAAGTCATTCTTCCAGGGGTGCATTCCGACATCGGCGGCGGTTACCGCGATGACATTGAAGAGTGTGTACTGGTCAGTCCAATGCAAACGCTTGAGGTCTCGAAGTTTACCGATGTATCTACTACGTCGATCTACCGCGATGCCATGATCATTAAAAATGAGTGGATCTCAAGGGGGTGGCCCGAAGATCTGCTGGAAATTGTTACGCCGGACGCGCTTCTCCTGCCCGTGGATCAACAGGACCGGCTCAGTCCCCGTAGAAAGCGCGTCTATGCAGCTCTGCAACTCAAACGTCCCGTAAGCGGGTTGTTGTCGAGGGTATATCTTCGGGTGATGCATAGCTTGGCAAAAGAGAAGGGGGTTCGCTTCGATGATATTCCAGCCACGGCTGCTTTGGCGGTCCCGTCAGAGCTTCAGGCGTTGTGCGACCGATTTGTCGCAGGTAACTACACCACAACTCAGCAAGAGGAGAACCTGCTGAGGTTGAAATACATTCACATGTCCGCAAATTGGAATCACCCTCTTGGAAGAAGAGACGGCAGCGGAGTCCGCGCCGTCTATATCAATGCGCCCACCGCAGACGCGATTCGCGTGCAGCATCCTCACGTACCTGACTGGACTCTTTGGTAATGAAATTATTTGTCGCCCTGCTGCTTGGCGTATGCATAACGGGTTGCCAGTCTTCTGATCCGCTCTCAGCCAAGAGCGATCCAAAGTCGAAATGGTGGGAGCTGGCTTTCACTGAGCCCGATTACATGAAGGTATGGGTGGAGGACAGTTCGGTGCAGGACATAACCGGCAGAGTTTTCTTTAGAACCGGTGGAGGGACTGCTGCGGGCGGAGAGCCTGAAAACGGTACTGACTCTGCTCGCGGCTGGACAGGGGTGGGGGGCAGCGGTAAAAGAGTGGTGGGGGCCGATCTACCCATTCGTATCTATGTTCGCTGGCAATCAATCGTTGAACAGAAAACGTGGCAAGCGTGGGTGGATATTCCAGAGAATGCCAGACAGATAATGGTGACTTCTACCAGTCAACGGTGCCCCGAGAGACCTGACAGGACAGCACGCTTCATGGCCTCTGTTTACTTGGGACTTGCTCCGGGCGGTGTTGTTCAGGTGTGGGTAAGAGACTCATGTCATCGACCGATAAAGGTTGCTCGAGCGCAAGGCGAGATTGAGCCGCTAGGGCCGGAGCTTGGGAAAAACGGTGGTCGCTACGCCTATCCCGTCAGCGAGAAGTCCAAGCGCTATATCGAGAAATTCGGCATTCCATACGGAAGTTGGTAAGCGCTGAAGCCGTGAGTCGTCCACTGTGCCGCCGCGCGCAATGTCGATGCACGGCTGCCAGTGCACTGATCCGCTACCGGCTCTTTTGGTGAATAAACAACTCACGCCTCAAATCAAAACCTCAAACGCCGCACTCCCCAACACCTCTCCATTAACCATCACCTGCACCCCATGTCGCCCGGCAAAATGCTTGCGCGTCGTAAAATCCTTGATGACTTGATTCCGTCGCACTACATCAGTCCCGAAACCCGCTAATGCCAGAGTCTTCAACTTGAAAACCTTCCTCGAAACCCCGCCATTCGCCTTCACATACTCAATCGCATAATCAATCACCAGCCTTTGCTCGTGCGCCACCATGGATTTCACCGTAAACGACAAAGTAATCGCTTCCCCCAACCTCACCACCGCCGGCTCGACCCGCACATCCAACAACTCAACCTCAGCCTTCGCGCCTGCGCCAATCACCGTCAACGCGCGCAAATCCCCCTGTTTGATCAAACTGCGCAGCGCATGCTTGGCAATCCAGGCCGTGTGCTTGTTGTCCAGCGACCAACTTTCAATCGTGTCCAGCACCCACTCCGGATGCACCTTCGTCACGTCATTCAAATGATTCGCCACCGACTTGCGCACGTACAAGCTCTCGTCCGCCTTCAACCGATCCAGTATCCCGGCGGCCAGCAGCGGATCCGCCTGCACCGCTTCCAGGCGAAACGACCACGGCAGGCGAGGGCGGCTGCCTTCGCTGGCTAGGCGTCGAACGTGGTGGTTTTCGTCTCGGGTCCAATCATGCATTCGTTCCAGCGAGCGCTCGAGGTCGCTGCGCAAAAAGTAGCGGATGGCGAATTCGGAGGAGCCGAAGGTGGTGAAGTACTTCAGCGCGTCCATTGAGGGGTCGAACGCGTGGGCGCCGTAGCTCGCGACGTAATGCGGCAGGCACATGCTGACGAAGCCGCTGTTCAGCCGTGGCGCGAGTTCGAACAGCACTTCGAGGGAATCTTCGTAGTCCAGCGGCAGCACGGCATGCAGGCTTTCGCTGACACGCGCCATGCGTTGCATCACTGATAGTTCAGCGAGTCCGTCCTGGGCGTGTTTGAGAAACGTCTTGGACTTGAACGCCGGGTACACCGCGCTCATTTCGTCAGCGATGTGCTGCAAGCGCTCGGCGTTGAAGATTTCCTTTAACGCCGGGGCGGCGGTGTCGGTGGAGCTCATGATCAGTTCATCGGTGTGTTGATGAACGCATCGGTGCCTTCTGCGTAGGCGGTGTACTCGGCGATACGCGCAAAGCGTGCTGCGTCGATCTGATCGGGTACGACGAGTTCGGTGAAGCTCCAGGCAACCGCCAGGCTGATGCCGGTCTGGGCGAGGGAGCCGTCGACAGGCAAGTCACTGTCTTCAAGTTCTTTTTCCAGTGCGGTAAACGCGGCGGCGAGCTGGCTTTCGACGCGTTCGACCCACGGCTGATATTGAATGTCGGCCGGGCGCAGGTTGCGTTCGTAGTAAAGCTGCACGGCTTTTTCGCAGGCGGCGAGACTGAGGCCGATCAGGCGCAGGGCTTGAGCGCGTTGTTTGAGATCGCTTGGCAGCAGGCTTTTGCCGCAGCTGGCTTCGAGGTAATCGAGGATGAGGGTCGAGTCCATCAGGACCACGCCGTCGTCGAGGATCAATGTGGGCGCCTTGACCACAGGGTTGATCTGCTGAAATCGTTCGAAGTGGCGGAACACCGAGACCGACTCGTGTTCGAGGTCAATCCCCAGGCATTTGGCGGAGATTGCTACGCGGCGCACGTAGGGGGAGTCGAGCATGCCGATCAGTTTCATGACGCGTTCCTTCAAGTCGAACCGGTGGGAACGCATAACCTAGCCGAGCGAGAGGCAATTGTCAGTCGTCGAATCCGGGTTGTTCGTGAATCTCATCGACATTCAGTTCCAGCCGATAGGCCACCGCCACAAACAGCGCCTGGCACAAACACAGCGTCGCACTCAGCGAACGAAAGGCCAGCGCACTGCCTTCATTGACCAGCAACACGCTATTGGCAAGTTTCGCCAGTGGCGAAAGAGGGCTGTCGGTGATGATCAAGGCATTGGCGTTCTGCTGCCGGGCGAAGCGCAGGCAGTGCTGGGTTTCCCTAGCGTAGGGCACGAAACTGATGGCAATCACCAGATCGTTGGCGCGCACGCTGCGCATTTGTTCGCGATAGCCGCCGCCGATGCCGGAAACCAGATGAATGCGTTTCTGCGTGTGCTGCAGGTTGTAAACCAGATAGTCGGCGACGGCGAACGAGCGGCGGACTCCGACCACATAGATGTCGTCGGCATTGACGATGAGATCGACGGCCGTATCGAACGCCACCTCGTCCAGTTCGCGGCCCAAGCGTTCGATGCCCGAGAGCGTTGCGTCGATGCATTCGCGGGCCAGGTCGCCGCTGTTGGCGGTCTGCGAGTTGTTGGCGATCAGGCTACGGATGCGTTGCTGATAGTTTTGCGCTGGCGTGGTTTTGTGCGTCCAGGCCTGGCGGAACAGCGCCTGCATCTCGCTGAAGCCGCTGAACCCGAAACGTTGCGAGAAACGCACAATGGCTGACGGATGCACTTCGCACTCGCGGGCGATGTCGCTGATGCGCTCGACCATGATTCGCTCGCTCTGCTGGCTGATGTAGCTGGCTACGCGTTTGAGCTGGCGCGGCAGCGCGTCGTACTCTTCGCTGATCATTTGCAGCAGGCGCTCGGCGTTGACCGGCGGGCCGGCGAAGGAAATTTCGTCTGTGGCCGGCAGAGCGGGGCGGGGCATGGGCAGCATCCTTCAGGCGAGTTGAGCACGCGGTGGGCCTGATAATAGAAGGGCTGCGTAAGCTCTGCCGGGCTGAAACGATGCACCTTGCGAGAATAATCCCGGCTGTCGCTGGCGGGATGGTTAGCCGTTTGTCTTCTATATACAGCCGCTGGACTGAATTTCTTGCTATAAACGCACTCCGATGGCCGTGTGAAGCCTGTGTCAGAGCAGTTTCCAGGTCCTGTCGGACAAATTCCCTGTATTTACAGTTGCTGAGGTCTTGATCGGGCCTTAGACTGCCGCCCCTCGTAAATTGAGTGCCGGGTGGCGTTTGCAATAAAACGATGCCTTTTCGACGGCCGACACGGTTCGCCGAAACGCTCCCTTATTCGCCTTAATGCACGTTTTTTTATAGAGATATCAATGACAAAGGACAAGTTGCTGGCTATGCCGGCAGATGACTACATGAATGCAGAGCAACACGCTTTCTTCACTGAGCTGTTGCAGAACATGAAAGTCGAAACCCACGAGCGCATTGAGCAAAATCGTATCGCCATCGAAAGCCTGGATACCCCGGCTGACCCGGCGGACGCGGCTTCGGTTGAAGAAGAGCGCACTTGGCTGGTCAACGCGATCGATCGCGACCAGCGCATGCTGCCGCAACTGGAACAAGCCCTTGAGCGCATCAAGGACGACAGCTTTGGCTGGTGCGACGACAGCGGCGAGGCCATCGGCCTGAAGCGCCTGCTGATCAGCCCCACCACCAAGTACTGCATCGAAGCTCAAGAGCGTCACGAGCAGATCGACAAGCACCAGCGTCAGGCCTGATTCCATGGCGGCCCCTTGAATAGGGGGCGCCTGCAAGAGATCGCAGCCTTCGGCAGCTTCTACATGGAGTTGCGGGAGGCTGCGATCTTTGTTTTTGCTCGTCTGCGCTATTTCCCCCGTTGTTCCATTGACCTGCCACAGACCCCACGACTAACGGACCATGGATAATGGCGTTGTAGTGGCGTTTAATGCAGTCACAACAATGAGAACAAACGTGGGGTGATCAAGATGACGAGAGATGGATCTCTGGTTGCGGCGCTGCCCGCACCAGTGCTTTTGCCGAAAAACCGCTGGATCGCGCCGACCCTGCAAAGCATCGCCCTGATGCTGTTGCTGGCCGGCATGGCTATGGCCGAGTGGTCGCTCTACCTCGGCATGCCGCTGGCGGTGCTGATTGTCTGGCTGCCGCGCCTGCGTTCGCGCAACGTTCCTGTTGCTGTCCCGGTCGATAGTGCGAGCGCATTGTCCGCACTGACTCGCGATCTCTCCTACACCACCAGTCACAACGCACTGTCTGCCGCCGGCGTGGCGTTTTCGGTCAAAGCGCTCGCCAGCAAACTTGAATCGCAACTCGACGCGGCAGCGCAGATCGTCAGCAATGCCGAAGTGATGATCGCCACCGAACAGGCGACTTCACAGCTCAGTCGCGACGCGCTGGACGCCGCCAGCCAAGCGCATCACAGCAGCGCGGCGGGGCGCAGCGAACTGCTCGACTCGATTTCGCGCATGCAGCAACTCAGTCAGCGCGCCAACGCCAGCCGCGAATTGATCGAGGCCCTGAGTGTGCGCAGCGACGACATTCAACGGGTGACGCTGGTGATCCAGTCGATTGCCAGCCAGACCAATCTGTTGGCCTTGAATGCTGCGATTGAAGCAGCCCGGGCCGGTGAGCATGGTCGCGGTTTCGCTGTGGTCGCCGACGAGGTGCGCGGATTGGCGGCGCGGACGGCGGCGGCCACGGGCGAAGTCGGTGAGATGGTTGCAGACATTCAGCAACGCACCGCGCAAGTGGTGGCGCAGATTCGCGAGTTGTCGAGCGATCTGCACACCGGCGTCGAACAGGTCGAGCATACCGGTCAGCATCTGGAAAACATCGCGCGACTTGCCGCTGGAGTGGAAACCCAGGTCAGCGAAATCGCCCGTGGCGCGCAAACCAATCGCGAGCAGCTTGACGCGCTGTTTATCGCTATCGAGCAAATGCGCAGCGATCTGGCAATAAGCGATCAGCAGACCCGCCGCCTCGCTGAGGCAGCTGTGCAGATGGAAGGACAGGCGGAAACCATCAGCGAGCGCCTGGCCGAGGTCGGCCTGGATGACTATCACCAGCGCATTTATGACTTGGCGCGCGAAGGTGCGAGCCAGATCGCGGCGCGCTTCGAGGCGGATGTCGAGCAGGGGCGGATCAGCCTGGATGACCTGTTCGATCGCAGCTACCAGCTGATTTCGGACACCGAACCAGCCAAATTTCAAACCCGCTTTGATCGATACACCGATCAGGTCTTGCCGGCGATTCAAGAACCTTTATTGGCGCGTCATGAAGGGCTGGTTTTTGCGATTGCCTGCACGCAGCAGGGTTATGTACCGACGCACAACCAGGCATTCAGCCAGCCATTGACCGGCGATGTGCAGGTCGACACGGTAAATAACCGCACCAAACGCAAATTCGCTGACCGCACCGGTATCCGCTGCGGCAGCCATCAGCAACCGGTGCTGTTGCAGACTTACACGCGCGATACGGGTGAGCTGA
Organism: Pseudomonas sp. R62; assembly: GCF_000257605.1. Taxonomy (NCBI): domain Bacteria; kingdom Pseudomonadati; phylum Pseudomonadota; class Gammaproteobacteria; order Pseudomonadales; family Pseudomonadaceae; genus Pseudomonas; species Pseudomonas sp. R62. The sequence goes on along the minus strand of NZ_JH635999.1, from coordinate 1,906,371 downwards.
TGCATGATTTATCGGTGCCGATCATGATCAATGGCCGACACTGGGGCGGGTTGCGTCTGGGCTATAAACCTGAGAATCCGCGCTGAGATTATTACCGGTGACGCAATGAATCTGTGCACGGCGGTTGCTGTTTACTCTCGACGGAAAGCATTAATCTGACGACTTAGTTAGGTAGCTAATTATTTCGGAGGGCACATGCAGTGCAGGGTAGACGTGGCAGTGATGATCGGCAGCGGTGTTCCGGCCGGCTTACGCGCGATGGGGCGCAGTGTTTGCTGGGTAGTTTTGCTCAACGGTGAGCGACGCGGCACAGCCTTCGCCAGTCGCGATGAAGCGGAGGAGTGCAAGGCTGCCTGGCTCGAACAATTGAACATCGAGCCCGGCGACAGCCTGCACTGATCGTACTTACTTGCCGCGATGCAAACGTACGTTCAGCTCATCGACGATCGGCGCTTCTTCGCCATCGGCCCGCAGCCATTCCTTGAGTAATTGCGCCTGCTGGGGTGACCAGAAGTCGGCATCGATGAGTTTAGTGTCCGGATCCAGCGGATGTGCTTCGACAAAGTCATTGATCGACGCCTCATCCGAGGGCAGGCCCAGCTGTTCGAAAAGGGTGGTCAGGTTAAGCTCGGTTGGCAGTTCCATCATCTACTCCTGGGTCGGTGCCGGTGCGGCTTGTTCGTTCACTCCCCTTATCAGAGGCAGCCGCTGGCGCGGAGTTCGATTTTTGATTCAAGCGAGCGGGCAAGGGCGCAGGCTTCGTTGTGATTGCCGCGGAAACCTCTGACACGTCCCGTGGATATCTCCTTGATGTGAAAGAACGCAATACCCGCTGGCACCACTTGAAAGTGTGGGGTTCGATGATTGTTAGAAGATGTCGGAAGGTTGTCGAGGTCGGCAACCTTCATCGTCAGAGGTGTGTTGATTCGCGCGTCGGCCGACGTGGCAAAATGAGTCAAAGTGCACATATGAAGTCCTTTTCATCAGTCGGCCGGGATTTAACGGCCGTTGCGGGTAGTCGTAAGGAGCATCGCTGCTCTAGAATCGCCAGTACCTGTTGACGACCGGGCTTATCTAAAGCAATTTTTCGCCAGCGATATGTCGGAAAAGTGCTTTTTTTCGTGAGAAATTTCCCTGAAGTTCGTAGTCAGATTTGCTCCAGTCGCACTTGAGGCTTTTTCCTTCAAGGTTTGCCGATTTCGGAGCGGGTTTCACTAATGACAATCCAGTAGTCTACGAACCTTGCGATCAAGAGCGCTTCGCTCGCTTCGGGTTTTTGAGTGATTTAGCAGTTTTCATCGGCATTGCCGTTTTTTGCCGTGCGTGTTTTCCGCTGCACGGTTTTTCAAATGTGGGGATGTTTCTTTGGCAGTCAGTAACCTCGATATGCATGCTTTGTTCGTGCTGGGTGATTTGCGTGCAAAGCTGGTCAAGCAATTCCAATCACGTTTTGTTTACATCACCGAGCAAAACGCCGAAGGCATTTACATCGCCGAAATCGATACCGAAAGTGCATTGGTAGTCGATGACAAACCGGGGCTCAAACTCAAGGTTGGCGACCATTTCATTGCATCGGTTCTGCCCAGCCGTGAAGGCGGCAAGATGGACATTCGCTTTCGCGACATCAAACTCACGGTTTACGGCTTGGGCGACTACGCATTTGTCAGTACGGCCGACGGTCACGCGATTCTGTTCAAGGAAGGTCATAGCGTCGTCACGGTGTTCGCCGCCAATGAACAATTGCAGGAAGGCCTGACCAAAACCTTGAAAGCCGTCACCGCCAAGGCTGCCAAATGGCGCAAAGGTGAACTGATTTCCTTCAAGGCCAGCGAGTGAGCCGCGCGCACTTCCATTCGCAAAATCTCGACAGCGCACGCGAAGACGCGCAGCGCCTGTTCGCCCGCAAGGCCGAACTGCAAGGTGCCTGGCTGAGTTGGGTGGCTTCGCAGCTCTACGCATTGCAACCGGCGGCATACGCCAGCATGGTCAGACGTGAGCTGCAAAGCCTGCAGGAAAAGTCTGAAACGTAACCTCGCGCACGGTAGACCCCGGAAAAAGCAGGAACCTCGGCTAAAGTCAGTTGACTGAGTCATTCAGAGGCTTGCGTTTCTGTCAGGCCAACTGCCATTGCTGTGAACAGCACGAGGTGTGATGCATGAACGGATTTCGACGGTTACTGGCCGCCAGCGTGGCCACCTTTGGTTTGCTGACGTCAGCGCAATCGCTGCAGGCGGCACAGGCGCCGATCCACTTTGCCGACCTGAACTGGGAAAGCGGCAGTTTGATCACCGAGGTGCTGCGGGTGATCGTCGAGAAAGGCTACGGCTTGCCGACCGATACCTTGCCGGGTACCACGATTACCCTTGAGACCGCGCTGGCCAACAATGACATCCAGGTGATTGGCGAGGAGTGGGCCGGGCGCAGTCCGGTCTGGGTCAAGGCCGAAGCCGAGGGCAAGGTCGTCGGTCTGGGCGATACGGTAAAGGGTGCCACTGAAGGCTGGTGGGTGCCGGAATACGTGATCAAGGGCGATCCGGCCAAAGGCATCAAGCCACTGGCGCCGGATCTGCGCAGTGTCACTGATCTGAAGAAATACAAGGATGTGTTCAAGGACCCGGAAAGCCCGGGCAAAGGGCGTTTCCTCAACAGCCCGATCGGCTGGACCTCGGAAGTAGTAAACAAGCAGAAGCTCACGGCGTATGGCTTGCAGGACGACTACACCAACTTCCGCAGCGGTTCCGGCGCTGCGCTGGATGCCGAGATCAGCTCTTCGATTCGTCGCGGCAAACCGGTGCTGTTCTACTACTGGTCGCCGACGCCGCTGCTTGGCAAATTCAAACTGGTGCAACTGGAAGAGCCGCCGTTCGATGCCGAGGCGTGGAAGACGCTGACAGACGCCGATAATCCCAATCCGAAACCAACCCGCTCGCTGGCATCGAAACTGTCGATTGGCGTGTCTACGCCGTTTCAAAAGCAGAACCCGCAAATTGCCGAATTCTTCAGCAAGGTCGATTTTCCCATCGAGCCACTGAACAAGGCATTGGCGGAGATGAGTGACAAGCACACCGCGCCTCGTGAGGCGGCGGTCGCGTTCATGAAGACGCATCCGGATGTGTGGCAGGCGTGGCTGCCCAAGGATGTGGCCGACAAGGTGACGGCTGATCTGAAATAACGCGGTCAACGCCGTGCACCGCCGACCGGTCGTGCACAGCCAAAAAATCCGACTACGATGGTTTGTTCAAATCCCTTTGAAGGATTTCAACCATGACCTTTGTGTTGGCTCAATGGCTGGTGACTGTGTTCGCGGCAATCGGCCTGATGCATGTGTATTGGGCGTTGGGTGGGCAATGGGCGGCTGCGGTGGTGGTGCCGCAGGTGCCGGTGTCAGGCTTCGTCGCCACGGTACGCCCGGCCTTCAAGCCCTCAGGCTGGCTGACGCTGGCAGTGGCGGCTGTGCTGCTGATAATTGCGGCGCTGGTTTGTATGCGGGTCGGTTGGGGCGTGCCGGCGGTGCAGCACAAGGCACTGCAATGGGTGATCAGCGCGATCGCGTTGCTGATGTTCGCTCGGGCGATCGGTGATTCGAATCTGGTCGGGTTCTTCAAGGAAGTGAAGGATTCGCGATTTGCGCGGCTGGATACCTGGGTGTATTCGCCGTTGTGCGCGCTGCTGGGCGCGGGGCTGTTGGCGGTGGCTTGGGTTTGAGCTGATCCGGAGTTTGCGACGCCCCGACTGGCCTCTTCGCGAGCAGGCTCGCTCCCCACATGGGAGAGCGCATTCCTACTGTAGCGATGGCGCCATCACCGGCGCCACATGATCATCAGCTACCACTTTCAGTCTGACGACTGCTCACCTCAGCCGGCACATCATCCCCGGCCATCCGCTTGCGGAACAACGCCGCCCGCGCCAGCAGGAGGGTGGTCACCGGCACGGTGATCGCCAACAGGACCGGAATCAACCAGGCGTGCACCACTGGTGCGGATTTCAATGCCGAAAAGCAGATGATCGACGCCAGTGCCACACACCAGGCGCCGAGTGTCGAGGCCAGCGCTGGCGGGTGCATACGCTGGAAGTAATCCTTCATGCGCAGCAATCCTGTTGCGCCCAGCAGGGTAAACACGCCGCTGAGCACCAGCAGCACCGCCACCGGAATCTCGACCCACAAAGACAATTCGGCATTCATTCGATCACCTCGCCACGCAGCAGGAATTTCGCCAGGGCAAAGGATCCGACGAAGCCGAACAGCGCGATCAGCAGCGCGGCTTCGAAGTAGGTATCACTGGCGTAACGAATACCCAGGGTCAGCATCATCAGCATCGCGACGATATACAGGTAATCCAGCGCCAGTACCCGATCCTGTGCTGACGGGCCTTTGAACAGGCGCACCAGGGTCAGCGCCATCGCCACGCAGTACAGAAACAGCGTCAGCAGGATCGCATTCGACAGCAATGGGCTCATTCGAAAATCTCCATCAACGGTCGCTCGTAGGTGCTTTTGAAGTGCTCGATAAACTGCGCCTCGTCGTGCAGGTCCCAGACGTGCAGCAACAGAACGCTGCGGTCCAGCGCCAGCTCCGACCATACGGTGCCGGGCACCACGGTGCAGATCATCGCCAGTGCCGCCAGACCATGAGCATCGCGCAGATCCAGAGGCACCTTGATAAAGCATGAGTTGGGCGGGCGATGTCCGGCGTTGACTACGCCCCAAGCGACGATCAGGTTGGACATGATGACGTCGCGGCCGACCAGGAAGAACAGACGCAGGATGGCGATGGGGTTGCGGATGCGCGCACGTTTCGGCCGCAATTTGCGCATCATCAGCGGCGCAGCGAAACCCAGCGCGGCACCGAGCAGCAGATTGCCCGGGCTGACGGACAGGTTCAGGGTCAGCCACAGAATCCACAGGGCCAGCGATAACCACGGTGCCGGGAACAATCGATTCATGGCTGCACCTTGAGCATGTCGGCTCTGGCTTGCGGGCTCGGCACCGCCCGAGTGCCTAGAACTGCGAACACATATTGCTGCGGATTGTTCAGCGCATCGGCCGTGGCCTGGGTGTAGCGCAGCAGCGGTTCAGCCTTGAACGTAAGGGCAATGCTCAGCCCGAGCAGCAGGAAAATCGGCGCGCATTCGAGTTTGCGCAGCAATGGTGACGGGCGCTCTTCCGGCGTCCAGAAGCGCTGGATGCCGAGGCGCGAGAACGCCATCAGCGAGGCCAGACCTGTCAGGATCAACAGGGCCAGCAATCCCCATGCACCGGGAGGCAGCGGCGCCGCAGTGCCAAGTCCCAACGGGTTGAGCAATGCCCCGATCAGGCTGAGCTTGCCGATAAATCCGGAGAGCGGTGGCATGCCGATGATCAACAGCGCGCAGGCGATAAAGCTCAAACCGAGAAAGGCCATGGTCCACGGGATGACCTGACCGACCACGGCTTTCTGTTCGTCGTCGAGGTTGATGCCCTTGGGCGGTTGCAGCGATTCTTGCGGGCGCGGAAGCAGTTCGCTTTCGTCCTCCAGCGGAATTTCGTTGGCCGAGCGCGAGCGCTCGATCAGTTCGGCCAAGAGGAACAGCGCGCTCAGCGCCAGGGTCGAGCTGACCAGATAGAACAGCGCAGCGCCGATCAGGTTCGGCTGGGCGAAGCCGATCGCCGAGAGCAGGATGCCTGCCGACACCAGAATGCTCAGGCTGGCCATGCGCTCCAGGCGTTGCGCGGCGATAATCGCCAGCCCTGCGCAAGCCATGGTCGCCATGCCGCCGTAGATGAGCCAGTCGCCGCCGAAGAATGCCGAGGCGCCGGCCTGACCGGAAAACAGCAGCGTCCACAGGCGCAGCAGGGTGTAGACGCCGACCTTGGTCATGATCGCAAACATCGCCGCCACTGGCGCGCTGGCCGAGGAATAGGCCGGCACCAGCCAGAAGTTCAGCGGCCACATCCCGGCCTTGGCCAGAAACGCTACCGCTAGAATCCCTGCCCCAGCGTGCAGCAAGCCACGGTCGGCTTCCGGCACCAGCGGGATCTTCATCGCCAGATCGGCCATGTTCAGCGTGCCGGTCACCCCGTAGATCAACGCAGCGCCGATCAAAAACAGTGACGATGCCAGCAGGTTGATCGAAATGTAATGCAACCCCGACGATACCCGCGCCCGGCCAGAGCCGTGCAGCAATAAACCGTAGGACGCGGCGAGCAACACTTCGAAGAACACGAACAGGTTGAACAGATCCGCGGTCAGGAACGCGCCATACAGGCCCATCAGCTGGATCTGAAACAGAGCGTGAAAGCTTGAGCCGGCGCCGTCCCAGCGGGCCATGGCAAACAGCAACGCGCTGACGCCGATGACGCCGGTCAGCACCAGCATCAATGCCGACAGGCGATCAACCACCAGAACGATGCCGAACGGTGCCTGCCAGTTGCCCGGCAGGTACACGCCGATGGAGCCGGGTACGCCGGTGGTCTGCGTCCATTGCAGCAGCATCACTGAAATGAACAGGCCGAGGAGGCTGGAGAACAGATTGATTTTCGCCTTCAGCGGCCGATGCTTTTCGCCCAGCATCAGCATGATCGCGGCGGTCAGCAGCGGCAGCAGGATCGGTGCGGCGATCAGGTGAGTCATCGCCATCATTCTTTAGGCTCCCGGCCGTCGACGTGGTCGGTGCCGGTCAGGCCGCGCGAGGCGAGCAATACGACGAGGAACAGTGCGGTCATGGCGAAGCTGATGACGATCGCCGTCAGTACCAGCGCCTGGGGCAGCGGGTCGGTGTAATGCAGCAAGTCCTGGGTCACGCCGTCCTTGATCACCGGTTCCTTGCCGATGAACAGGCTGCCCATGCTGAAAATGAACAGGTTCACTGCATATGACAGCAGGCACAGGCCCATGACCACCTGAAAGGTTCGCGGGCGCAGGATCAGCCAGACCCCGGACGCGGCAAGAATGCCGATGGCGATTGCGATGACTTCTTCCATCAGACGGCTCCTTTGCTGGCGACGGACTTGGGCAGCGAGGCCGTCTTGTGGCCGCGCACCGATTGGTGGGCGAGGGCGGTGAGGATCAACAACGTCGATCCGACCACCATGGCGTACACGCCGACGTCGAAGAACAGCGCACTGGCAATATGGATATCACCGAGCAACGGCACGCTGATGTGCCAGGTGTGAGTGGTCAGGAACGGATAACCGGCGACTAGCGCACCGAGACCGGTGGCAATGGCGAACAGCAGCCCGGTGCCCATCCAGCGCAATGGCCGCAGGCTCATTTGTGCTTCGACCCACTGCGTGCCGGCAACCATGTATTGCAGGATAAAGGCCACCGACATCACCAGCCCGGCGACAAATCCGCCGCCCGGCTGATTGTGCCCGCGCATGAACAGATAAAACGACACCACCAGAGCGACAGGCAGCAGCAGGCGAACCAGTACCGCCGGCACCATCATGAAGCCGAGCGCGGTGTCGCTGGCCGATCGCGGGTTGACCAGATCGGTGACCACGTCGGGCGCGAGCAGGCGTTGCTGGGCCGGCAATTGCAGGCTTTCCTTCGGCGGACGGAAGCGCCGCAGCAGGGCGAATACGGTGAGCGCCACGGCGGCCAGCACGGTGATTTCGCCGAGGGTATCGAAACCACGGAAGTCCACCAGCATCACGTTGACCACGTTGCTGCCGCCGCCCTCGGGCAGGGCGCGGCTGAGGTAGAAAGAGGAAATGTGGTTCGGCGTCTGCCGGGTGAGCATGGCGTAGGACAGCAGGGCCATGCCGGCGCCGACGGCAATCGACAGCAGCAAGTCGCGCAGACGACGAATACGCGCCTTGCGCAGGCTGCTCGGCAATGGTGAGACTTCTTCGATACGTCGCGGCAACCAGCGCAGGCCAAGCAGGATCAACACCGTGGTCACCACTTCGACTGCCAGTTGCGTCAGCGCCAGATCCGGCGCCGAGAACCAGACGAAGGTCACGCAGGTCATCAAGCCACAGACGCTGACCATCGTCAGGGCGGCGAGACGGTGATATTTCGCCTGCCAAGCGGCGCCAAGCGCACAGGCTATCGCCAGCAGCCACAGGGTCACGAAGACAATGGATCCGGGGATTTTCGGCCGGTCGCCCCAGGTCAGCGTGCTGTGCAGCATCGGGATCAGACCGGCGAGCACGGCGGCCGAAACCATCAGGAACAACTGCATCTGCAAACGCTTGGTGCCCAGGCGCCGCTCGACGCGCCGGGCGATGCGCATCATTACGACCAGACTGCGCTCGAACAAACGCTTGCCGTTGAAGCGGCCCACCAGCGGCGGGTACTTGAAACGGCCCAGCTTGAACTGCTTGCGCAGCAGCAGATAGAGGAGGATGCCGCCGGACATGGCGATCAGGCTCATGATCATCGGCGCGTTCAAGCCGTGCCAGATGGCCAGGCTGTATTCCGGCAACTCCCCGCCAACTACCGGCAGCGCTGCAGCGGCGAGCAGTGGCCCGACGATCTGCGCCGGAAAAATCCCCACCAGCAGGCAAGTGAAGACCAGCAACTCGACGGGTGCGCGCATCCAGCGTGGCGGCTCGTGCGGCGTATGCGGCAGGTCAGTGGCGGTGGGGCCGAAGAACACATCGACGGTGAAACGCAGGGAGTAGGCGACGCTGAACATGCCGGCGATGGTCGCGACGATCGGCAGACTGGTTTCGACCCACGCCGTGGCGTTGATGAACACGGTTTCGGCGAAGAACATCTCCTTCGACAGGAAACCGTTGAGCAACGGCACGCCGGCCATTGAGGCGCTGGCGACCATGGCCAGTGTTGCCGTATAGGGAATCAGCTTGATCAGGCCGCTGAGTTTGCGAATGTCACGGGTACCGCTTTCGTGGTCAATGATGCCGGCGGCCATGAACAACGAAGCTTTGAACGTCGCGTGATTGAGGATGTGAAAAACCGCTGCGACCGCGGCCAGTGAACTGTTCAGGCCCAGGAGCAAAGTGATCAGACCGAGATGGCTGATGGTCGAGTAGGCCAGCAAGCCTTTGAGATCATTCTGGAACATGGCGCAGTACGCGCCGAGCAACAGCGTACAGGCGCCCGCTCCGCTGACGATGTAGAACCATTCCTCACTGCCGGACAGCGACGGCCACAGACGTGCCAAAAGGAAAACCCCGGCCTTGACCATGGTCGCCGAGTGCAGATAGGCCGACACGGGCGTCGGTGCCGCCATGGCGTGGGGCAGCCAGAAGTGAAACGGGAATTGCGCGCTTTTGCTCAGCGCGCCGATCAGGATGAGTGGCAGAAGAACGGGGTAGAGGGCATGTGCGCGAATCAGATCGCCGGCGGCCAGGACCTTGTCCAGGTCATAGCTGCCGACGACATGGCCGAGAATCATGACCCCGGCCAGCAGACATAACCCGCCAGCACCGGTGACCATCAGCGCCATATAAGCACCGCGCCGCGCATCGGCGCGGTGGTGCCAGTAGCCGATCAGCAGGAACGAAAAGAGGCTGGTCAATTCCCAGAAGAACACGATCTGAATCAGGTTGCCGGAGATCACCAGCCCGAGCATGGCGCCCATGAACGCCAGGAAAAATGCGAAAAAGCGCGGCACCGGGTC
>NZ_JH635999.1:1891604-1896385 GCF_000257605.1 Pseudomonas sp. R62 | reverse complement strand
CCGAGCACCAGCATCGAGAACAGTCCAGGCGAAGCCGTCCATACGCAGAATGAAGTTCAGCCCGAGGCTGGGCAACCACATGAATTCTTCGCGGATCACGCCGCCGTGGGCGATTTGCGGGTACAGCATCGCGACCTGAACGGTGCCGATCAAAGCGACCAGACCCGCCAGCAGGGATTCGGCATTACGCGCATTGTGCGGCAGCACCGCTGCCAGACAGCTGCCAATGAACGGCAGAAGCAGTAGAACTATCAGGGACATAGGCTTCTAATCTGCGGAAGTTTGTGAAGCATCATACGTGCCAGCTCCCTGATCACCAAACGCGAGGATGTCTCAGAATCCTACAAAGTAGTCTGGAAATTTGTGTTTGGCGCTGTTTCAGGTGCAACGATGGTGCGGCGCTTTCGCGAGCAGCCAGAAGAGATTGCGGGTCACCCCTGCGTTTCCCGCTCCAGCTCAGCTTCTGCCTCGGTGGACCTTCCCTTGGTCTTCAGCTCACTGATAATCACCGCCGCAACAATCAACCCGGCCCCAACCAGCGCAATTGCCGGCAAGCGCTCCCCGGCAATCCGTCCGACAATCCCGGCCCACACCGGTTCACCGGCATAGATCAACGTCGCCCGAGTCGGCGAAACACTCTTCTGTGCCCAGTTCATCGCCACCTGAATCGCCGCACTTGCTGCGCCCAGACCCAAAGCGGTTACCAGCAACAACCAGGAAAAATCCGGAATCACTTCACCTGTCGGGACTACCAGCAAGAACGACAGCACCGCCGTCACCGCCAGTTGCACCACCGTCACTCGCCGCACATCCACCTGCCCGGCGAAAGTGCTGATCAAAATGATTTCAGCAGCAATCGCAACGGCGCTGATCAATGTCGCAATTTCTCCGGGACTGAAATTCAGCGCCGCCCCTGAAGGACCCGACAACAACATCAAACCGGTAAACGCCAGCATGATCCCGATACTTGGCATCAACCCCGGACGCCGTCCCAGCACCAGCCATTGCAGCAGCGGCACAAACGGCACGTACAGCGCGGTAATGAACGCCGACTGACTGCTCGGAATGCTTTGCAGCCCGACCGTCTGCAAGCCATAACCAAGCATGATCGCTACACCGATGAACGACCCTGCCTTGACTTCGAACAAGGTCAACTCGCGCAAGTGCCGCCAGGAAAACATCGCCACGATCGCCGCCGCTGCGGCGAAGCGCAGGCCGACGAAAAACATCGGGCCGCTGACCGTCATGGCATGTTGCACAATCAGAAACGTACCGCCCCAGATCATGGTAATCAGCACCAGCACGCACTCGGCTTTGCTGAAGCGGGAGAAGCGGATTCGGGACGCAGAATTGTTTAGCGACATCATGACCTTGCGCACATTAAAAGGGAGGCCGCACAATGCCGCCAATGTTGCGCAGTATACTGCCCAACCTCACCGAGTGAGCAATATAGTGCACAAAGATTTGACTCAGCGAGCCTCCGTTCTGCAACACGTCAGCCAGAACGTTCGACGACTGCGCCATGCTGCGGATATGAGCCAGACCGCACTGGCGGAAAAATCCGGGGTGAGCCGACGGATGCTGGTAGCAATCGAGGCAGGCGAAAAGAATGTCAGCCTGACCACGCTTGATCGCGTTGCCGAAGCGCTCGACGTTGCCTTCAGTGATCTGATCCAAGCGCACGATGCGCGCGACCCGAGCCGGATCAATGAGGTTGCCTGGGCGGGCACGATTCCCGGCAGCAGAGCCGTGCTACTGTCCAAAGCCACCGCGAGCCGCGAAGTCGAACAATGGGAATGGTGTCTGCAACCGGGCGAAGTTTATCCGTCGCAACCGGACGCCGATGGCTGGAGCGAGCAGATTTACGTATTTGAAGGATGCCTGACACTGATGCTCGGCGATCAGGCGCAGTACATCAATAAAGGAGAGTTTTTCATGTTCGCCAGCAATCAACCGCATGCCTACCGCAACGATGGCGATGTGGCTGCGCGGTTCGTGCGTAATGTGGTGATCTGAATGGAGCAGCCTGCGGACATCCTGATCATCGGCGGCGGCCTCAGTGGCACGATGCTGGCGGTGCAATTGTTACGCCTGCCTGGGCAACGAAGAATAGCGATTATCGAGCCGCGTGCTGAATTGGGACGTGGTGAGGCTTACAGCGCCGTTGAGTTGGGACATACGCTGAACGGCAACGCGGCGCGGATGAGCGTCGACCCGGATAATCCTGATGATCTGACGCAGTGGCTGACCGCGCATATTGCCGGCGGCGGCTGGCCGGAATCTGCCGAGCAGGACGTGCCGGTCAGTGAGCTGTTTCCGCCGCGTGGCCTGTTCGGGGTCTATGTGCAACAGCGTCTGGCCGAAGCCAGGGCAGCGGGTAACCTGCAAGGCTCGACCGTTGAACATTTCTGTGCCGAGGTCGTCGACCTGCATGTTGATGCTGGTTCAGTGCAGCTCACCTTGAGCGATGGCCAGACTCTGCGTGGATCGCAGGCGGTGCTGGCCACCGGCATGTTTCCCGCCGCTCGCACGCCGCAGACGCAGTCCAGTGGCCTTAACGCCGCAGCGCTCGATCCCTGGGATGTGGCGGCCATGCGCGAACTCGACCCGCAGTCCACCGTGCTGATCATCGGCTCCGGTCTGACCATGGTCGATGCCGTGGTGTCGCTGGAGCAGGCCGGGCATCGCGGGCCGATTGAGGTGTTCTCCCGGCATGGCCTGCTGCCGCACGTGCGCCGTCAACCGCCGGCGTGGGTGGATTTTCTGGCAGCAGATCACAACATTCGTACGCCCCGCCAGTTGCTGCGCGAGTTGCGTCGACATTGTCGCGACGCAGTCGCCCAAGGCATCGACTGGCAGGCGCCGCTGGATACGGTTCGCGCGCACATCGCGCGGTTGTGGAGTCAGGCGACTGACGTGCAGCGTCGACAATTCGTACGGCATGTACGGCCATGGTGGGAGAGTCATCACCATCGTTCGCCGCCACTGAGTGCCGAGTTGATCGAACGGCTGCACCAGGAAGGGCGCTTGCGCATTCATGCAGCGTCGTTCAAGGGGATTGAGCCCGGCGCTGGCGATGCTGTGACCATCCGCATCCGTCCGCAGGGTGAGACTGAAACATCTACAGTGAGCGGTGCGGCGCTGATCAACTCCAGCGGCATTGAATACGACTGGCGGCGTGTTGCACGACCGTTGCCGCAGCAATTGCTGGCGCGAGGACTGGTGCAACCGGGGCCGCTGGCGCTGGGGATCACAGCAAAGGACGGCGCAGTGGTGGATGCCGAAGGGCAGGTGAGCGCTCGGTTGTTTGCCATGGGCCCGCCGTTGCGCGGGATGTGGTGGGAAAGTACGGCAGTGACGGACGTCGCTGCGCAGGCTAAAGCGTTGGCTCGGCGGTTGGTGGATAGCTCGAAAGATTGAAGTGTTCTTCCGGCTTCGCGAGCAGGCTCGCTCCCACAAGGAGATTGAGGTTGTGACTACAATTTGCGCCACACCATAAATCCTGTGGGAGCGAGCTTGCTCGCGAAAAGCGTCATCTGATTCAACGTCTCTGTTGAATGAAAGACCGCTATCGCTGGCAAGCCAGCTCCCACAATGGGTGTGCGTTACGACTTGAAATTACGCGACGACGCGATAGCACGGCACATACGCCGCGCCACCCGGCAACTTCATCCGGTGCTGGGCGACGAAGGCCTTTAGCAGCGCATCAAGCGGCTGCATGATCGCCGCATCACCACGGATCTGATACGGCCCGTGCTCTTCGATCAGGCGAATGCCTTTGTCCTTGACGTTACCGGCGACGATCCCGGAAAACGCCCGACGCAGATTGGCCGCCAGTTCATGCGGTGGCTGGTCGCGATGCAGTTTCAGGTTGGCCATGTTTTCGTGGGTTGGATCGAACGGGCGCTGGAAGCCCTCATCGATCTTCAACAGCCAATTGAAATGGAACGCATCGTTACGCTCGCGGCGGAACTGCTTCACCGCTTTCAGGCCTTGAGTCATCTGCCGCGCCACTTCGGCCGGGTCGTCGATGATGATCTCGTAATGCTGCTTCGCCGCTTCGCCGAGGGTCGCGACGACAAACGCATCCAGCTGTTCCAGATACGGCGCGGCATGCTTCGGCCCGGTGAGGATGACCGGGAAGGGCAGGCCTGCGTTGTCCGGGTGCATCAGGATGCCGAGCAGGTAGAGGAACTCTTCGGCCGTACCGGCGCCGCCCGGGAAAATGATGATGCCGTGGCCGACACGGACGAAGGCTTCCAGACGCTTTTCGATGTCCGGCAGGATCACCAGCTCATTGACGATCGGGTTCGGCGCTTCGGCGGCGATGATGCCTGGCTCGGTCAGGCCGAGGTAGCGACCGCCGTGAATGCGCTGTTTGGCATGGGCAATGGTCGCGCCTTTCATCGGGCCTTTCATCACGCCAGGGCCGCAACCGGTGCAGATGTCGAGGCTGCGCAGGCCCAGTTCGTGGCCGACTTTCTTGGTGTATTTGTATTCTTCGGTGTTGATCGAGTGGCCGCCCCAGCACACCACGATTTTCGGCTCGACGCCCGGGCGCAGGGTGCGCGCGTTGCGCAGCAGATGGAACACGTAGTCGCTGATGCCTTGGGAATTGCTCAGGTCGATGCGCTGGCTGTCGAGTTCGTTCTCGGTGTAGACGATGTCGCGCAGGGCGCTGAAGAGCATTTCGCGGGTGCTGGCGATCATCTCGCCGTCGACGAACGCGTCAGCCGGAGCGTTCAGCAGCTCCAGGCGTACACCGCGATCCTGCTGGTGAA
>NZ_JH635999.1:1889120-1890374 GCF_000257605.1 Pseudomonas sp. R62 | reverse complement strand
GCCCCGCAGCAGCGGGGCTCTTCGCGTTTCAGAGGTCTGCCAGCTGCGTGAAGTCCGGGTAGGTCGCGCGATACCCCAACGTTCGATCGATCCACGCATTGAGCTCATTGACCATCACCGGCGGATGGCCGGGATAACCCTCGAGGGTGCTGCGCAGGGTGCGTTCGATATCGGGCACGCTGTGCAGGTTTCGGGTCTTGATGTAATGGCCGATAAAACAGTCGAGTTCCAGGCGTTCTGTCTTGGACAGATGGACACACTTCAGGCCGCTGACCTGTTTGATTGCAAAATCGTCGCTCACTTATTTCTCTGCAAGGCTTGAAAGTTGTTGATGGATTCCTGATTTTTTTGACTCTTTGGTCAACTGGTATACCAATCGGAAAGGCGGCGCGCATGCTATCCGCAGCGCGGGAAAATGTATGTATGACTGTCGAAATGTCTGACAGGCGGTTGATTCGCTCAAACGGCTGTTTTACGGGGGGTGTATCGCGGTTGAAACACTTTTTGTAACGCAGGGGACTCAGTGCCGGCGTTGGTTGATTAACGCAAGGATGGACGGATTATTTAGTCGACTCGTTCTATCAATTGCGCACCCTGATTACGCGTATTGCCGACCGCTTTGCCGACTTTGTACCATTCGAAGGCCTCACTGGGCTCGCCTTCAAACAGCAGCATCTGCTCGGCGCGTTCCAGTGGCGTAGCCGGATCAAGCCATTCCCGAGCTCGCGCCGAATCGAAGACCACTGGGCGGCGATCGTGAATATCGAGCAGGCCGCCCAGGCTGTCAGCGGTGATGATGACGAACCCGTCGTCCTCCCTCGGCGCAACCCCCGGTGCCGGAAACTGGCCGATACCGGCACAGAAGACCGGAGCCTGATCCGCCCGACGAATCAACCAGGGCTGTCGGGATTTTTCCCCGCTATCAACCCATTCATACCAATTGTCGACCGGCACGATCAGCCGCTGCCGCCAGATCGCCCGGAAGAACGCGCCGTGGGCGACTTTCTCTACCCGAGCGTTGATAGGCGGGGCACGATCCTTGGCCCAATGCGGCCGCCAGCCCCAACGCAAATTATCGGCATGAATGGCCTGTTCGTGCTGGTGCAGAACCGCCAGCGTAGTGGTGGGCGCTGCGTTGTAGCGATTGAGCGGCGCATCGCCAACGTGATTGATCAACGCATCGGGGATGCTCAGCACCGCAACGAAATCGTGAATCCCACGGTACTGCGTGAGTCTTCCGCACATGGATGAAAT
>NZ_JH635999.1:1877328-1889100 GCF_000257605.1 Pseudomonas sp. R62 | reverse complement strand
CGTTGTAGCGATTGAGCGGCGCATCGCCAACGTGATTGATCAACGCATCGGGGATGCTCAGCACCGCAACGAAATCGTGAATCCCACGGTACTGCGTGAGTCTTCCGCACATGGATGAAATCTCCTTGAGGAAATTTGAGTCTAGTCGGACCTGCCAATTTGCCGGCCGATGACGCACTGAAACCAGCACCGGAACCAAACCCTGTGTACCTTATCCAACCTGCGCTCGCGGATAGCCGCGCAGGGATGGACAAAGGCGATGGAGTTTTGCCATTCGACAACACGACGGCCTCGGCCTCAGGGCAAGACATGACATCCGGATGCAAACTTCTTTGTGCTGCGCTCATCGCGCTCGGTCTGGCCGGCTGCATCGCCGCGCCGATTGAAATGACCACGCAAACCGAAACGCGCCTGATGGCCCAGGCCCCCGTACGTTTTCTCCTGACGTTCGACGATGGCCCCAGCGCTTCAGGGTTGTGGAATCCCACGGCGACGGTGCTCGACAGCCTCAAAAGCAATCCGCTGCAGGCAGACATCAAAGCCGTGTTTTTCGTGCAGACCCGAGCACCCAGGGCAGGCAACAGCGAGATCGGTCACAGCCTGATGCGTCGTGAACACGCCGAGGGACATATTCTCGCTTTCCACACTGCGACTCACTGGCACACCAACCATCGTTCGCTTGATCCGCAAGAACTGGAGCAATCGCTGACCGATGGCAGCGCTGACATCGCCGCTATCACCGGGGCGCCGCCCAAGCTGTTGCGCCCGCCGTTCTGGAACTACGACAAGCGCACATTTGCGGCCTATCAAAAACACGGCTTGCATGTCTTGCTCACGGACATGAGTGCCAACGACGGCAAGATCTGGGGCTTCAACGCCAGCCCTCGGCGTCGGGCGAACATGCTGCGGCAGTTATCGGAAGTGCGCGAGCGCATCGCCGAGGGTCAATTGCCGACGGTGGATGGCGTAATTCCGGTCGTGGTGACGTTCCATGACCTCAATCGCTACACCGCGCGCCACACTCGCGAATATCTGCAGATTCTGCTCGATAGCGCGGCGGCGACCGGGGTCAGACTGGCGGACAAGCCGTTCTACGACAATCAGGCCGCACTGGAAAAAGCCGCGTTGGCGCGTACGGTTCAGCAAAGCGCTGAGCCGGTGAATCTGCCCGGAATGTGGAACTGGATCTGGGATCACGACGCGCATTGAATGGCATGAGTGAGTTGTGATCGGCTTGGCATTCTCGAGCGGGCAGTAAACACACCGTGGGTCTATGCTCGATGGATCGATTCTCCGCCTGCGAGGCGCCCGTCCATGCTTGCCATTGCCGATATTTGCCGGATCGTCGAGTCAGGCTTCCCCACGTTCAAGTGTGATTGCACACCGACCGGGCAAGGTCTGTTGCGGATCAAGGTGTATGAGCCGGGCAGTGGGCGTGTCGAGTTGTTGCTTGACGGCGTTTCTCCCGAGCATCTGGTGACGATTCGCGATATTTCAAATTTCATTGGTGAGTTGCGCACGGAAATCAGCGCCGGTCGCCGGGCGTTCGCTGGCTGATCGTTATAAACGCCGTTGAAAGGCCTGCACGATGCGCCTTGTCGCTTCATTGGTTTCAAGATTGTGCACGGCATCGAGCGGGTACCAGATGCAATCGACGATCTCGTTCTGCGGGCGCACGTCGTCGAGGTTGACCACCGAAGCCTCGTACACATGATGGCGCGTAGTGCCCGCCTGAAAGTCCATCAGGTACAGGACGTCCTCAGCATTGAGCCCGGTTTCCTCCTGCAACTCGCGCACGGCTGCCGCCGCACGGGTTTCCCCGGGTTCGACCTTGCCGCCGGGCAATGACCAGTGATGGCGGGGTTTGCGTACCAGGAGGATATGGCGATCCTGTTCGCAAATGACGGTGGCGCGTACTTTCATGATTGCCCTGTTGATGCGTGTCATAAATCTGTAATCAATCTGCAATATTCGAGCCGCAAGCGGATTTAAAGGTTCCCTCTTGATTCGGAGCCATTTGCGTAGCAAAAAGTGCCAGTGAATTGACATGTGCCAGGGCGAATCCGGTTTACACCGCAGCGGGGAGCGGGTGTAAGGTAAGCCCGTACACCGAAAACACCGTTGACGAAATGGAGGTGCTCATGAGCATTCCAATGCTGAACAAGCTGCACATGAACGGTTATGACGTGCTTAGCGTGAACAACGGCCCATGGCGGGTTTGCACTCAGGGCGACCGGTTGGCGTCATTCACCAGCAGGGAGGAAGCGATGGCCTATGCGGCGGCGCTTCCTGGTTACAAGCAACGCGCCAAGCGGGTGCAAAGCCAGAACGTGAATTGACGCGTTATAACGAAAGAGCCCCGGTTTCGACCGGGGCTTCTTGTTTGGATCAGGAGTCAGTGCACCTTGATTCGGCTGATGGTCCGGGCTTTTACCTCCCTGGCATAGATCTGCAATCTCTCCTCGTCGTTTTGCAGGATTGTGCAAGACCGCAACACAGTCTGGGCGTCTGCCTCGTTACCTGATTTGCGCAATTGTTCGGCAATGCGCTTGAGGTCGACCGCCGACCACCTCAGGTCCGACGCCACGCTTTGCAAATCCCGTTGAAGTTCGTGTTCGTATTCATTGAGCCGCATGATCACCTCCAGAACATTCTCGGTAGAAAAGAGTAGTCGCATTTTTCCACCTGGGGCCAGGCCATCTGACGCCCGGCTGAACCGATGTAAAAAATTGTCCAAACCCCGGTAACGGCGGGGTGCCACGATGGATGTGCACGCCGTTAAACGGTACATTCACGTTTTTTCGGAACAGGTAAACAGCATGCGCGTATGGATCGGCACTTTTGCACTGGCCCTGTTGACGGGTTGCTCGTTACCAGCATCGCTGGTGCCGGGCGAGCCAAACCTCAGCAAGACCAGTGACAAGCCTCCCAAGGAATATGCCGCGTGTTTGTTACCGCTGTGGCAGAAGGACGTGGCCAAGACTTCGCAGACGTCGATTTCCAACGGCTACCGGATTACCGCGCCGAGCATTATCACGGCGGATGAGATTCTCGATATCGTCAAGTACAAGGATGGCAGCAAGGTGTCCCTCTATCAGGGGCCGCCTTGGGCCAAGTCCGGATCGCTGCGCCAATCGGTGCGTGACTGCCTGTAACCGGGCGCCCGGATCTCAAAAAAAGGCAGACACCGAAGTTCGGTGTCTGCCTTTTTTCATTGGATAGAGACTCCCGCCAAACGCTCGCAATGAGCTGTGACAGTTGCCCGCGAGGCGCAGCAGGATCCTTGACTAGGCTTTGAATGTCGGCCCGTGACGGGATCGGCATGACTGAAAGGAGTCTCGGATCATGGATGATCTGGTCAAGGACATCATTCCGCTGTTGCAGTATCTAATCCCAGGTTTTCTATCGACCTGGATCTTCTATTCACTTACGGCATTCAAGCGACCGGATACGTTCGGCCAGATCGTGCAGGCGCTGATATTTACTTTTGTGATTCAGGGCGCGGTGTTGGCGGTGGGCAACCTCTGTTTGTGGATTGGCTCGAAGGGTTTTTCATTAGGAAACTGGGATGATCGGGCGCAAACGCTCTGGGCATTTGTGTTTTCGCTGATGCTGGGATTGTTTGCCTGTTACCTGGCTACGAGTGACAAATTGCACGGCTGGTTACGTAAGCGAAACGTCACGAAACAATCTTCTTTCCCCAGTGAATGGTTCTGCGCTTTCGCCCAGTTCGACCGGTTCATAACCCTGCATTTACATGACGAGAGGCGCGTGTTTGGCTGGCCTGTCGAGTGGCCGTCCGAATCCAGTTGTGGGCAATTCGTGATGCAGAATCCACGTTGGGTTAATGACGATGGCAAGTCGACGCCTTTTGGTGCCGAAATTTTGCTGATAGATTCCGCGCAAGTTAAGTGGGTTGAATTCAGCCCGGTATCAGAGGGTTCATCATGACGACTGCAAGAGCACCGCGACCAATGCCAAAGCAATACGAACGCCTGTTCACTGGGCCTGACGGCAAGCCGCTGGAGGAGCCGTTGATCAAAGCCCCGAGCGCTCCGCCTCCGCTCAAATACAGGTTGCCACAATAATTTTCAGCCCCAACCCTGCACCACCGCCCGGCGAATCGCCTCCAGCAACATCGCGAACGCCGGGTTGTCATTGTTCTCACGCCAGATCAGATGCAGCTCGCTTTGCACCCCTTCGCCCAGATCGATCTCGCGAAACACCACATTCCTGAACACCACGCTGGTCGCGCAACGCGGTACCAGCGCCAGACCCATGCCAGCGTTGACCAGCGCCAGAATCGTCAGCGACGAGCCCAGCCACTGCACGTAATCCGGCGCCACCCGCGCTGAGCGCAGCGTGCCGGTCAACAGTTCGTTGAACGGCGGATAGGCTTCATGGGAGTACATCAGAAACGGTTGTTTATCCAGATCAGCCACTGATACCTCAGCTGCATTGGCCAACCGATGCCCGCTCGGCACTGCCAGCACAAATGGTTCGCGCACCAGGCATTCGGTGGCATAGCCCGGTTCCTGCAATGGCGCCCGGGCGATGCCCAGGTCGATACGACGAGCGCGCAAGGCCTCGTGCTGCTGATAGGTATTCATCTCTGCCAGATCGATTTTCACCTGAGGCTGTTTAAGCCGCGCTTCGGCGATCACCTTGGGCAGAAATTCATATACCGCGCTGCCGACGAACGCGATGTTCACCGAGCCAATGTCGCCCTCGGCAAACCGGCGTGCGGTGATCGCTGCTTGCTGGGCGCGCTCCAGCAGATTCTGCGCTTCAACGAAAAACGCCCGGCCCGCCGCCGTCAGCGCAACGCTTCGGGTGCTGCGGGTAAACAATTCGACGCCAAGGTGATGCTCCAGCAGCTGAATCTGCCGACTCAGCGGCGGCTGGGTCATGTTCAGGCGCTCGGCGGCGCGGCGGAAGTTGAGTTCGGTGGCGACCGTAGTGAAGCAGCGCAGCTGGGTAAGTTCGAACATTGATCTAATCCGGGTATCAATCGAATGCCTGTTTAGATTAGACGGGATCAATGCGCGACGTCCATGATCGGCTCATCGCTTCAAGTCATCCCTAAAAAAACAAGATCGGGAGTCGCCCCTTGAAAACCCTCCAGAGTCCGCCGGACATCACGGTGCTCGCCCGCGCCGCCGCCAAGGTCAAACGCCACGTCCTGCCGCTGTTCGTGGTGATGTTCATCGTCAATTACATCGACCGGGTGAATATCGGTTTCGTGCGCAGCCATCTGGAAACCGATCTGGGTATCGGCGCAGCGGCGTACGGACTTGGCGCCGGGCTGTTTTTCATCGGTTACGCACTGTTCGAAGTGCCGTCCAACATGCTGTTGCAGCGCTACGGCGCACGGGTCTGGCTGACGCGGATCATGTTCACCTGGGGTGCCGCAGCCATGGCCATGGCCTTCGTTCAAGGTGAAACCAGTTTCTACGTGCTGCGCTTTATCCTCGGTGCGGCTGAGGCCGGGTTCTTCCCGGGGATCATTTACTACTTCACCCAGTGGCTGCCGGCGTCCGAGCGCGGCAAAACCATGGCGGTGTTTCTCAGCGGCTCAGCGATTGCCTCGGTGATTTCCGGCCCGGTGTCCGGTGCGCTGTTGCATATCAGCGGATTGGGCATGCACGGCTGGCAGTGGATGTTTCTCATCGAAGGCGCAGCGTCGGTGGTGCTGTGTGCTTTCGTCTGGTTCTGGCTGCAATCGCACCCGCGCCAAGCCAAGTGGCTGAGCGAGGAAGAGCGAGACGCACTGGTCGCGGCGATTGCCGAGGAGCAGCGCGCTCGCGAAGCGGTACAAGTCGCCAAGCCGTCGATGTTCAAGCTGTTGGCTGACCGGCAGATCGCGCTGTTCTGCTTCATCTATTTCTCCATTGCCCTGACCATTTATGGCGCGACGTTCTGGCTGCCGAGCATGATCAAGAAGATGGGCAACCTCGGGGATTTCCAGGTCGGGCTGCTCAACTCCATTCCGTGGATCATTTCGATTGTCGCCATGTATGGCTTCGCAGCGATGGCCGGCAAATGGAAATTCCAGCAGGCCTGGGTCGCGCTGACCTTGGTGATCGCGGCGGTCGGTATGTTCATGTCGACCACTGGCGGGCCGGTGTTTGCCTTCGTCGCCATCTGCTTCGCCGCTATCGGTTTCAAAGCAGCGTCGGCGCTGTTCTGGCCGATTCCGCAAAGCTATCTGGACGCGCGTATCGCTGCGGCGGTGATCGCGCTGATCAACTCCATCGGCAACCTGGGCGGGTTCGTCGCGCCGACCGCGTTCGGCATCCTTGAACAAACCACCGGCTCCATCGAGGGCGGCCTGTATGGCCTGGCGGCGACATCGCTGATCGCCGCCGTGGTGATCTTCTTCGCCCGCACGGCGCCTGGCGCCAAAGGTAAAACCCCGGCAAAGCCAAGTGACGAAGCCGCCGCTGTGGCGCCGGCTCGTCCGGCTGCGAGCCACTGAATCGATTGTTGATCTGTCAGGAGCGTTATCTTGAAAATCACCCGTGTCAGCGTCACCCCGATTGCCTTCCGCGATCCGCCACTGCTCAACGCCAGTGGCATCCACGAACCTTTTGCCCTGCGCTCGATCATCGAGATTGAAAGTGACAACGGCTACATCGGCCTCGGCGAAAGCTACGGCGATGCCCCGGCGCTGGCGATCCAGCAACAATTGCAGAGCCAATTGATCGGTCTTGATCCGTTCAACCTCAATCAGTTGCGCGCGATCGTGCAGGCCACCGTGGCGGCGAATAAACCCGCCAGCGTCGCTGGCGCCGAACTGGCCCCCGGTTCCCACGCCAGCAAAGCGGTGAGCAATGCCTACTCGGCATTCGAAGTAGCGTTTCTTGATTTGCAGGCGCACTACCTGAACGTGCCGCTGGTGGACCTGCTCGGCGGGGCGATCCGCGATGAAGTGCCGTTCAGCGCTTACCTGTTTTTCAAATACGCCGAACATATCGACTCCCCCTACAAGCCAGACGACTGGGGCGAGGCGCTGAGCGAGCAGCAGATTGTCGCGCAGGCAGCGCGGATGATCGAGGCGTACGGTTTCAAGAGCATCAAGCTCAAGGCCGGCACCTTGCCGCCGGAGCGTGAGGTGGCATGCATCAAGGCACTGAAGAAAGCCTTTCCGGGTTTTCCGCTGCGCATCGATCCGAACGGCAACTGGTCGCTGGAGACGGCGATTCGCATGGCCGAACTGCTCGGCGATGATCTGCAGTATTACGAAGACCCGACCCCGGGCCTTGATGGCATGGCCGAACTGCACAAGCGCACCGGTCTGCCCTTGGCGACCAATATGGTCGTCACCGATTTCGACGAGTTCCGCCGCAGCGTTGCGCAGAACAGCGTGCAAATCGTCCTCGCCGACCACCATTATTGGGGTGGCCTGCGGGATACGCAGACGCTGGCGAAAATGTGCGATGTGTTTGGCCTCGGCGTGTCGATGCATTCCAACTCGCACCTGGGCATCAGCCTGATGGCCATGGCGCACGTCGCGGCGGCGGTGCCGAATCTGGATTACGCCTGCGACACCCACTACCCGTGGCAGGAGCCGGACGAGGAAGTGATCAAGGGCGGCAAGCTGCCGATTGTCGATGGCTGCGTGAAGATCACTCGCGCTCCGGGGTTGGGGTTGGAGCTGGATCATGAGCAACTGGCCAAGCTGCATGATCAGTACCTGACGTGCGGGATTCGCCAGAGGGATGATGTGCGGCAGATGCAGCGGTACAAGGCGGATTGGCGGGCGGTCAAGCCGAGGTTTTAAGGTCGTTGCGACTGGCATCTTCGCGAGCAGGCTCGCTCCCACACTTGGCATACATTTCCCTGTGGGAGCGAGCCTGCTCGCGAATGGCCGCGACTCGATCCTTCAGAGGGTATCAATCAGCCAATCCCTGAACGCCTTCAACGAAGGCAGATTCTCATTACGGGGCGGGTACACCAGGTAATAGCTGCGTCGGCTGGTAATTGGCTCGCCCAGTTGCAGCAATTCGCCCTTGAGCAATTCGTCTTCGACCAGAATTCGCGGCACCAGGCCGACGCCGATATTGGCGCGTACTGCCTGAATCAAGTGCGAGGTCATTTCGAAGCTCGGCCCGATCCGCATGCTGCGATGCGGCAGTTGATGATGGCTGAACCATTCTGCCCATGCCTGGGCATTGCTGCTGACGTTGAGCAGCAACTGCCCTGCAATGTGCCGCTCGGCTTCGTCGCGTTCAGTCGCCGACAGCTGCGCGCTGGCAATCGCCACCAATTCTTCGGTGTGCAGGGGCAGGGCGGTCAGGCCTGGCCATTCACCCCCGCCGACGCAGATCGCCGCGTCGATTTCGCTGGTGTCGAAGTCGATGGTTTCGATCCGCGAATGCAGGTGCACGGTCGTGCCCGGGTGCGCCGTGTAGAAATCCTTCAACCGTGGCAGCAGCCATTTCGAACCGAAGGTCGGCAGCGTCGCCAAGCGCAGGCTATGGATACCCGAACCAAACGCCATTGCCTGCAAGGTTGCGCTGCGAATCTGTCCGAGGGCTTCGCTGAGCTCGCGCTGATACATGCGCCCGACATCCGTCAGCACCACCTGCCGGCCTTCACGGCTGAACAGACGCATGCCGAGCATCTTCTCGAGAATCTGTACCTGGCGACTGACCGCGCTCTGCGTCAGTGACAGTTCATGGGCGGCGCGGGTGTAGCTCTCGTGTCGAGCGGCGGCCTCGAAAGCCAGCAGCAGCGACATGGACGGTGTGAGGGTGCGCGGATTCATTCGTAAAACTCATCGATAGCGGGTCGAAATTACGCTTGTTCCAGGGCTGGCCAGCAATGAACATGGGCGCAATCAGATGGCGGAGCCTGACGCAATCATTCCTTGCGCACAACTGTTCACCGCCACACAGCCCGATTTGACCGAGATGACCCGACCGATGATTGCCCAGCTGTCGCCCGCCAAAGCCTTGACCGGCGATTACCAACAATTTCTCGCCGCCCTGAAAAACAGCGGTTTTCGCGGGGAAATCAGCGCTGATTACGCCAGCCGCGTGGTGCTTGCGACCGACAACTCGATCTATCAGCGCTTGCCGCAAGCGGCGGTGTTTCCGCTGGATGCGGACGATGTGGCACGGGTGGCGCGGCTGATTGCCGAACCGGCGTACGAGAAAGTGGTGATCACCCCGCGAGGCGGTGGCACCGGCACCAACGGTCAATCGCTGACGGACGGCATCGTCGTCGACCTGTCGCGGCACATGAATCGCATTCTGGAAATCAACGTTGAACAGCGCTGGGTGCGGGTGCAGGCCGGTGTGGTCAAGGACCAGCTCAACGCCGCGCTGAAGTCCGCCGGGCTGTTTTTTGCCCCGGAACTGTCGACCTCGAACCGCGCCACGGTCGGCGGCATGATCAACACCGACGCCAGTGGCCAGGGCAGTTGCACCTACGGCAAAACCCGCGACCATGTGCTGGAGCTTGAGATGATCCTGCGCGGCGGCGAGCGTCTGCACGGCCTGCCGCTGGCCGAGGATGAGCTTGCAGCGCAGTGCGCCCGCGATGATCGCGTCGGCGAAGTCTATCGTTGTGCGCGGCAGATCATTGATGAACAGGGCGAGCTGATCAAGGCACGCTTTCCCGATCTCAACCGCTGCCTGACCGGTTATGACCTGGCGCATCTGCGTGAGGCCGACCAGCGCTTCAACCTCAACAGCGTGCTGTGTGGCGCTGAGGGCTCGCTGGGCTTCGTCGTCGAAGCGCGGTTGAACGTATTGCCGATTCCCAAGCACACGATGCTGGTCAACATCCGCTACGCCGGGTTCATGGATGCCTTGCGTGATGCGCGGGCGTTGATGGCGCTCAAGCCGTTGTCGATTGAAACCGTCGACTCCAAGGTCTTGCTGCTGGCGATGCAGGACATCGTTTGGCACGGCGTTGCCGAATATTTTCCGGAAAACGCTGAGCGGCCGACTCTGGGCATCAATCTGGTCGAGTTCTGCGGTGACGATCCCGAAGATCTGCAACGCCGCGTCGAAGCGTTCCTCGAACATCTGCAAAACGACCGCACCGTGGAGCGCCTGGGGCATACGCTGGCGGTTGGTCAGGCAGCGGTGAACAAGGTCTATGGCATGCGCAAACGGGCGGTGGGCCTGCTCGGCAACGTCGCCGGTGAAGCCCGCCCGCAGCCGTTCGTTGAAGACACCGCCGTGCCGCCGCAGCATTTGGCCGAATACATCGCCGAACTGCGCGACCTGCTCGACAGCCACAGTTTGCAGTACGGCATGTTCGGCCATGTCGACGCCGGCGTACTGCATGTGCGGCCGATCCTCGACATGAAAGACCCGCAGCAAGCGGCGCTGGTACGCCCGGTGTCCGATGGCGTAGCGGCGTTGACTCAGCGCTACGGCGGCCTGCTCTGGGGCGAGCATGGCAAGGGCCTGCGTTCGGAGTACGCGCCGGCATTCTTCGGCGAGTTGTACCCGGCGCTGCAAGCCTTGAAAGCCGCGTTCGACCCATTCAACCAGTTCAACCCGGGCAAAATCGCTACGCCGGCCAACAGCGGCGCAGCACTGCTGAAGATCGACGAAGTGACCCTGCGCGGCGAGCTGGATCGGCAGATCGACGAAAAAGTCTGGCAAAGCTACGGCGCGGCCATGCATTGCAATGGCAACGGCGCCTGCTACAACTTCGATCCTGATGACGCCATGTGCCCGTCGTGGAAAGCCACCCGCGAACGCGCGCAATCGCCCAAGGGCCGCGCTTCGCTGATTCGCGAATGGCTGCGGTTGCAGGGCGAGGCGGGCGTCGATGTGCTCTCGGACGCAATCCGTAAACCGGCGTTTTTCAGCACGCTGTGGCAGCGCTGGCGCAACAGTCGCGATCCGTCGGCAGACTTCTCTCATGAAGTGTATGACGCCATGGCCGGTTGTCTGGCCTGCAAATCCTGCGCGGGGCAGTGCCCGGTGAAGGTCAACGTGCCGGAATTCCGCTCGCGTTTTCTCGAGCTGTATCACAGTCGTTATCTGCGTCCGGCCCGGGATTACCTGATTGCCTCGCTGGAATACACCATTCCGTACATGGCGCGTATTCCGGCGCTGTACAACGGCTTGATGGGCGCGGGCTGGGTGCGCAGTGCGCTGTCGCGGATCGGTGGCATGGTCGATGTGCCGTTGCTCAGCCGTTTCGATTTCCAAGCGGCGATGCGCCGTTGGCAGGTGCAGCCAGCAACGGTTGCAAAGCTGTCGGCACTGACCTCAGAGCAACGCGAACGCAGCGTGGTGATCGTGCAGGATGCCTTCACCCGCTACTTCGAAGCGCCGCTGCTGGCTGATCTGGTCGAGCTGATTTCGCGCCTGGGTTATCAGGTCTATCTCGCGCCGTTCAGCGCCAACGGTAAACCGCTGCATGTGCAGGGCTTTCTCTCGGCGTTCAATCGCGCGGCGTTGCGTAACGCTGAGCAGTTGCAGGCGCTGGCGCAGACCGGCGTGCCGCTGCTGGGGCTGGATCCGGCGATGACTCTGGTCTATCGCCAGGAATACCTGAAAGTACCGGGCCTGAATGAGTGCCCAGAAGTAGCGCTGGTTCAGGAATGGTTACTCAAGGTCATGCCGGAGCAGGCGCCTGAGGCTCAGCCCAAAGCGTTCCGTCTGCTCGCCCATTGCACGGAGAAAACCAACGCGCCGGCCGCGACCCGCCAGTGGGAACAGGTCTTCGAACGTGCCGGTCTGAAGCTGGCCACGCAGGCTACCGGTTGCTGCGGCATGTCCGGTACCTACGGCCACGAAG
>NZ_JH635999.1:1869961-1876914 GCF_000257605.1 Pseudomonas sp. R62 | reverse complement strand
GTCATTTACGAGCAATCGTGGGCGCGTCAGGTGCAGGCTCCGGCGGAGCAGGGCGAGGCGTTGGCGACCGGCTACTCCTGCCGCAGCCAGGTCAAGCGCCAGTCGGATCAGGCGCTGCGCCATCCGTTGCAGGTGCTGCTCCAGACGCTGCGTCGCTGACCGTGTCGCTGGTGTCCCTGTCCCAGATCAGGCGCGGGTCGAAACTCATCGCCGCGAGCATGGTGAACACCACGACCAGGCCGAAGAACAGGATGCCCGGTCGTGGCTCGATATCGCCCAGCGCCTGGAACTTCACCAGCGCCGCGACCAGCGCGACCACCAGCACATCGAGCATCGACCAGTAGCCGATCAGTTCGACGAATCGGTACAGCTTCGAACGCTCCCTGCGCGCCCAATCGCTGTTGCGCTGCACGGTGACCAGCAGCAAGGTCAGGGCGACGAATTTGACCCCCGGGACCGCGATGCTGGCGATGAAAATGATCAGGGCAATGTCCCACGCTCCTGCCTCCCAGAACTCCAGCACACCACTCATGATCGTGCTGTCGGCGCCGTTGCCGAGCATCACCGTATTCATCACCGGCAGCAGATTGGCCGGGATATAAAACGCGAGGGCGGCGAGCATGTACGCCCAGGTTCGCGCCAGCGAATTGGTCTTGCGCCGATGCAAAGGCGCATCACAGCGTGGGCATTCGTGTGGCTCGTCGGTCATGTCGCAGGCCAGGCCACAGCTGTGGCACAGGCACAGGTTGAGTTCGCTGGCGGTCGGTGGACGCTTCATAAAATGTCCCAGAGTTCGCGGATGTCACGGCCGGCAATGCGGATCATCATCAGGCTCAGCACCGCCAGGGCGAACAGGCCGATCCCCGGCAGCACATCGAGCAGGCCGGCAAGTTTGAACACCGCGACCATCGCCCCCAGCAGACACACCTCAAGCATGCTCCACGGGCGCAGGGTTTCCAGCCAGCGCATGCACAGATTGAACCCCGGTGCCCGCCTCAGGCCGAGGGCGAAACTCAACACCCAGACCAGCAACACCAGCTGAAATGCCGGCGCGATGATGATCGCAATCGCCGCGACCATTGCAATGAACGTAATCGGCCCCTGACTCAGAGCAAGCACCGAATCCCAAAGGGTTGCGCTGTTTTTCATGCCTTTGAGGCTGATGCTCATCACCGGGTAGAAATTGGCAAACAGCCACAGCATCGCCGCCGTGAACGTCAGCGCCAGACGCTGCTCGATGGTCAGGCCGTTGAAGCGCTGCAGCACGCCACCGCAGCGCACGCACAGGGTTTTCTGGTGCTTGGCGAGCACGACTTTCTCGTACACACAATCACAGTGCTCGCAGATGATCAGGTGTTCGGTGTTGACCATGGACAGCGCTCAAGGGCAGGGCGGACCTGTTCACTATAGAAGGCTGGCGCGGATGGGCAACCTCGATGCTGCATGTTTGGGTTTTGCTTTTTTGATGTTATAAGGTAACGCAAATTTTGCGGGCGGCGTTGTGGCTGTCCGGTGTTATTCCTCTCGATTGCGAAAGACCCATGCCCCCTGTACTTCCCCGTTCTGCCCCATTGACGACTGGCCGGCTGCTGTCCATTGATGCGCTCAGAGGCCTGGTGATCCTGTTCATGCTGCTCGATCACGTACGCGAAACCTTCCTCTTGCACCGCCAGGTGTCCGACCCGATGGACATCGCCAGCACCGAGCCGGCGCTGTTTTTCAGCCGCACTCTGGCGCATCTGTGTGCGCCGGTGTTCGTCTTGCTGACCGGTCTGTCGGCTTGGCTCTACGGCGAAAAATACGCCGGCAAAGCCGATGTCAGCGCGTTTCTGTTCAAGCGCGGATTGTTCCTGGTGGCGCTGGAATTCACTTTGGTCAACTTCGCCTGGACCTTCCAGTTGCCGCCGAGCGTGATCTACCTGCAAGTGATCTGGGCGATCGGCCTGAGCATGATCGCGCTGGCGCTGCTGGTCTGGTTGCCACGTGCGCTGCTGCTGACGCTGAGCGTGGCGATCATCGCCGGGCACAACCTGCTCGACGCGGTGCATTTCCCCGTTGAGTCGGCGATGCATGTGCCTTGGGCGATTCTGCATGATCGAGACTGGATCGAGATCAGCGACACCCTGCGCCTGCGCACCTCGTACCCGCTGCTGCCGTGGATTGGTGTAATCGGCCTGGGCTATGTGCTGGGGCCGTGGTTTGCTCGGAGCATGGACGCGGCAGTGCGTCAGTGTCGTTTGCTGATCGCCGGGGTCGGTGGATTGCTGGGCTTTGTGGTGCTGCGCTTGATTAACGGCTACGGCGAAAAACCGTGGGTGATCAGCGATTCGCTGGTGCAGACACTGATGAGCTTTTTCAACATCACCAAATACCCGCCATCGCTGCTGTTCATCGCGCTGACTGTGAGCTTAGGGCTGTTGCTGTTGCTCGCCTTTGAGCGCGTGCAGAGTCGCCGCTGGATTGGCTGGCTGACCGTGTTCGGCTCGGCACCGATGTTTTTCTATCTGCTGCACTTGTACGTGTTGAAGGTGTTGTACCTGATTGGCGTGGCGCTGTTTGGCCTGAATCAGGGCAGCTATTTCGGCTTTTCGACGGTGACGGCGGTGTGGCTGGCGGCGGTGGTTCTTGCCGTGGTGCTGTTCCCGGCAGTGCGCTGGTTTTCGGCACTGAAAGCGCGGCGCCGCGACATCAGCTGGCTGAAATATCTGTAAATTGCGTGGACTTGTGGGAGTGAGCTTGCTCACGAAAGCGGCGAATCAGTCGGTATAAATGCTGGCTGATGCACCGCCATCGCTGGCAAGCCAGCTCCCACAGGGTTTTATGGTGTTTGCTGTATCAGTGTCCATCGCAGTATTTGTGGGAGCTGGCTTGCCAGCGATGGCGCCGGTGGATTCGGCATCTTCATCGCTTGATACACCGCTTTCGCGAGCAGGCTCGCTCCCACAGGTTTTACAGCACCCGGCTTATTTACGATCCAGCCATACGGTTTGCGCATTGCAGAATTCGCGTACGCCAAAGTGCGACAGCTCACGACCGAAGCCGCTCTTCTTCACGCCGCCGAAGGTCACGCGCGGGTCGCTGGCGGAGTAGCCGTTGATGAACACGCCGCCGGTTTCCAGTTCGCTGGTCAGTTGCTCGGCCAGCGCGACGTTGGCGGTGTAGATCGTGGCAGTCAGGCCGAAATCGCTGTCGTTGGCCAGGGCCACGGCGTGCGCGCAATCGCGGGCGGTGATGATCGACGCGACCGGGCCAAACAGTTCTTGCTTGAACGAGGTCATGCGGTCGGTTACATCGGCCAGCACGGTCGGTTCGTAGAAGTTGCCGGCGCCCTCGGCTTTTCCGCCGCCGAGCAGCAGCGTCGCGCCTTCCTCCAACGTGTCACGCACTTGCTGATCCAGTTCATCACGCAGATCGAAGCGCGCCATCGGCCCGATGTAAGTGTCAGCGTTGAGCGGATCGCCCATCTTCAACTGGCGTGTCGCTTCAACGAACTTGCGGGTGAATTCCTCGACCACGCCTTGTTCGATGATCAGACGTTTGGCAGCCGCGCAGACCTGGCCGGAATTCTGATAACGACCGACCACTGCCGCGTGCACCGCCTCATCCAGATCAGCATCGTTGAGCACGATGAACGGATCGGAGCCGCCGAGTTCCAGCACGCATTTCTTCAATGCCGCACCGGCCTGAGCACCGATGGCCATACCGGCGCGGACGCTGCCGGTCAGCGTCACAGCGGCAATGCGCGGATCGGCGATGGCGCTGGAAACGCCTTCCGGGGTGACGTTGATCACTTCAAACACGCCATCGGGAAAACCGGCGCGGACAAACGCATCGCGCAGCAGGTAAGCGCTGCCCATCACGTTTGGCGCATGCTTGAGCACGTAAGTGTTGCCAGCGATCAACGTCGGCACCGCGCCGCGCAGCACTTGCCAGATCGGGAAATTCCACGGCATCACCGCCAGAATCGGCCCCAGCGGACGGTACTCGATACGCGCCTTGCCGCCTTCAACCTGGGTGGCTTCGGCGTCGAGCATGGCCGGGCCGTGCTCGGCGTACCACTCGCAGAGCTTGGCGCATTTCTCGATTTCGCCACGGGCCTGGGCGATCGGCTTGCCCATTTCCCGGGTGATCATGGTTGCCATCGCTTCTGAGGTTTCACGCAGCGCGCCGGCGAGGGCGGTCAAAAGGCGCGAACGATCCTGCAGCGGCTTGCGCTTCCACTTGCCAAAAGCGAAGGCAGCGCGAGTCAGTGCCGCATCAAGGGCAGCGGCGGATTCAAACGCGTAATGACCGATCTGCTCGCCGGTGGCAGGGTTGATCGAGATGGCGTGGGTCTGGCTGGAAATCTGGCTCATTGACGTTGTCCTGTAGGTTCGTCGGATGGGCCTAGAGTAGGGTGGCGTTAGTTTTCTGGAAACTGAATAATAAAGAGTGTTTCCTTCACGATTGGAGAATGACTGTGGATCTGGTGCAACTGGAAATCTTCAAGGCCGTGGCCGAGCATGGCAGCATCAGCGCCGCCGCCACGCAGATTCATCGCGTGCCGTCGAACCTGACCACGCGGATCAAGCAGCTGGAGCAGGACCTCGGCGTCGATCTGTTCATCCGCGAGAAAAGCCGTCTACGCCTGTCGCCAGCCGGGTGGAGTTTTCTCGAATACACGCGGCGTATTCTCGATCTGGTGCAGGAAGCCCGAGCTACGGTGGCAGGCGAAGAACCCCAGGGCGCGTTCCCGTTGGGCTCGCTGGAAAGTACCGCAGCGGTGCGCATTCCCGAACTGCTGGCGGCGTACAACCAGCAGCACCCGAAGGTCGACCTCGACCTGTCCACCGGGCCATCGGGGACGATGATCGACGGCGTGCTGTCCGGGCGTCTGGCTGCGGCATTCGTCGACGGCCCGGTGCTGCATCCGGCCCTGGAAGGTGTGCCGGCCTTCGAGGAGGAAATGGTCATCATCGCGCCGCTCAATCATTCACCGGTCGAACGTGCGGCGGACGTGAATGGCGAAAACATCTACGCCTTCCGTTCCAACTGTTCCTACCGTCACCATTTTGAAAAATGGTTCAGCACCGATGCTGCCGTACCCGGCAAGATCTTCGAAATGGAGTCCTACCACGGCATGCTCGCCTGCGTCAGCGCCGGTGCCGGCCTGGCACTGATGCCGCGCAAAATGCTGCAAAGCATGCCCGGCAGCGCGACCGTCAGTGTCTGGCCGCTGACGGCGGATTTCCGCTATCTGACCACCTGGCTGGTGTGGCGCCGGGGCACGGTGTCGCGCAGTCTGAGCATGTTCGTGCGCTTGCTGGAAGAGCGTGGCGTGGTGCGTGAGCAAGCCTGATCGAGCGCATCTTTACGGCGTGCCATTGCGCCCGTACAAACGATAACCGTCGCGCTGATTCAAGCGATCGTAATAGGCGCGCACCGCAGCCAGATTCCCGTGATCGAGCGGCGTTTCGAACCAGCGGTTCACTGACAGCCCGATCGGAATGTCCGCCAGGGAAAACTGCTCGCCACTGACGTAAGCGCCAGTCTTCTCCAGTTGGCGGTCGAGGATTTCCATGTTGCGCATCCAGTCCCGGCAGCCGGCGGCCAGGGCATCGCGGTCCTGATAGTCGGGCGACTTGCGCACCAGTGCCATCAGCGGGTATGACCACGAGCGATTCAGCTCCGAGGCCTGCCAGTCGATCCACTGATCGACCTGCGCCCGGGCAATAGGCTCAGCGGGATACAAATGGGCGCCGCCGTAACGCGTCGCCAGATAACGAATGATTGTGTTGGATTCCCAGAGAGTGAAATCGCCGTCCTGGATCACCGGCACCATGGCGCAGGGATTGAGCGCGAGGAACTCCGGTGTGTTTGGCGACTTGAAACCCGAACCCCAGTCTTCGCGCTCGAACGGGATGTCCAGTTCGGCACAGGTCCACAGCACTTTGCGCACATTGATCGATGAGGCTTTGCCGAGTATTCGCAGCATTGGATTTCCTTCTCCGGGTAGTGGACGCAGAAAAATACCATAGCGCAAAACACAAGGCCCGCATCGCGCGGGCCTTGGTTCATCAGCATCTGACTACGGCTTTTGCCGGGCGGAATTACCGATTGAGGAACGCCAGCAGATCCTCATTCAACGCCTGCGCGTGGGTCACGGCGAACCCGTGCGGCGCGCCGGCGTAGACCTTCAACTCGGCGCCTTTGATTTGCGCGGCGGCCTGCTTGCCGGTGGTTTCGAATGGCACGATCTGGTCGCCGTCGCCATGGATCACCAGAGTCGGCACATCGATCTTGGCCATGTCCGGGCGGAAGTCGGTTTCCGAGAACGCGGTCACGCAGTCGACGGTGCCCTTGAGCGACGCCATCAGCGCGATGTTCAGGGTTTGCGTGAGCACGCCGTCGGAGACTTTCTGGCCCTGATTGGTGCCGTAGAACGGCGCGTTGAAATCAGCGATGAACTGCGCGCGATCTTTCAGCAGGCCAGCCTTGATGCCGTCGAATACCGATTTGTCGACGCCGTCAGCGAAGTCGGCTTTCTTGCCGAACAGCGGCGTGACCGCACCGAGCAATACCAGGCCGGCAACGCGCTCGCTGCCGTGGCGGGCGATGTAGCGGCTGACGTCGCCGCCACCCATGGAGAAGCCGACCAGGGTCACGTCGCGCAGGTCCAAATGGTTGATCAGGCCAGCGATGTCATCGGCGAAGGTGTCGTAGTCGTAGCCGGTCCATGGTTGATCGGAGCGACCGAAACCACGGCGGTCGAAGGCGATGGTGCGGTAGCCGCGACTGCTCAGGTATTCCATCTGGTATTCCCACATGTCGGCATCCAGCGGCCAGCCGTGGCTGAACAGCACGGGCTTGCCGCTGCCCCAGTCCTTGTAATAGATCTCGGTGCCGTCTTGGGTTTTGAAGGTGCTCATGCAAACTCCTTGTGATCGTGTGTGGCAAGAATAGATGCCGAATGG
>NZ_JH635999.1:1861339-1869493 GCF_000257605.1 Pseudomonas sp. R62 | reverse complement strand
GGCAAGAATAGATGCCGAATGGGCAACGGCCACTATCCGCGCAAAACGCGCCCTCCACTTGTACGCAGGTGCTGGTTTCACCCGTATGAAAGCGCGGCAAATCCTGATGAGCGGATCAAACATAAGTTTGACGTCAAAATGATGGCCATCTAATATCGCGCCACTATTTTGATGTCGCTTTTTGTATCGAGGGATCGAACATGTTTTCACCCGCCTTCACGGCGCGGTTGTGCCTGGCGCTGCTCTGCCTTTCTCCGCTTGAATCTGCCTGGGCCGCGCCCACTCCCGGTGAAACCGACCTGATCCGCGAACGTCAGAACCGTTTGCTCGAAGAGCAGCAGCGGCGCCTCGAAGAACTCAAGGATCTGCCCGGCAAAGACGCCAAACCGGCGCAACCGACAGCACCCGCCGATACGCGCTGCTTCACCATCGAGGACATCGAACTCAAAGGTGCAGACAGCCTCTCGGAGCGCGAAAAGACGCGGCTGCTCAAGCCTTATATCGGCGAATGCCTCGGCGTGCCGCAGCTCAACGAGTTGCTGAAAGTCATCACCGATCACTACATCGAAAAAGGTCTGGTCACCAGCCGCGCTTATCTGCCGCAACAGGATCTGTCCGCCGGGCACCTGAAAGTGCTGGTGGTCGAAGGCAAGCTCGAAGGCATGAAGGGCGCAGAAAACAGCCGGCTCTCGGATCGCGAACTGGCCATGGCCTTTCCCGGCAAAAGCGGTGAACTGGTCAACCTGCGCGAGATCGAGCAGATGGTCGATCAGCTCAATCGCCTGCCGTCCAACCAGGCCAAAATGGAGCTGGCGCCGGGGCAGAATGTCGGCGGCAGCGAGGTGCGCGTGACCAACACGCCGCAGAAGCCATGGCGCGCCGGCCTGTCGCGCAGCAACGATGGCCAACGCAGCACCGGCGAGCAGCAGTGGGGCACCTCGTTCGACTGGGACAGCCCGCTGGGTCTGGCTGACCAATTGAGCCTGCGCGGCGGTCACGATGCGATGACCGATCACCAGCACACCTCCAACAACGCCATGCTCAATTACAGTCTGCCGTGGGGCTGGTGGACGTTCAGTTACACCTACAGCCAGAGCGAGTACCGCTCGCAGATCGCCGCCAACGGCTACAACTTCAAGCAGACCGGCGACAGCGAAAACCATCAACTGCGCGCCGAGCGCGTGATCCATCGCGACGCGGTCAGCAAGACCTCCCTCAGTGCGGGACTTTCGTACCTGCGCAGCAACAACTTCATCGAAGACAGCAAACTCAAACTGAGCAGCAATCGCATCAGCGAAGCGCAATTCGGCTTCAACCACGGCCGTCGTGTCGGCAGCGCTTTCGTCAACTTTGACGCTGGCATGCAGGAGGGCATTGGCGCTTTCGATGCGCAGGGCAGTCACGATCCCGGCCCCGGCGAACCGGATGCACGCTATCGCAAATACACCGCAACCCTGAGCTATTTGCAGCCGTTCAAATTGCTCGGTGAATCCTTCAGCTTCAGCAGCCTGATGACCGGCCAGCGCAGCGAAGATGTGCTGTTCAGCCCACAACGCACCAGCCTCGGCGGCTCGGCGTCGATCCGCGGCTACAAGGATCAATCGCTGTCCGGCGACAGTGGTGGCTACTGGCGCAACGACCTGCGCTGGAGCCGCCCGGTGACGGCCGAATGGCTGCAACCGGTGTTCGCCGAATACGGCACCAGCCTCGGTTACGACCAGGGCGTAATTCGCGGCGATCGCTACAACGGCGATCAGCACGGACGCATGTCGAGCAACTCGCTGGAGTTGTTCGCCCGTGGTCAGCATGTGGCCGCCAGCGTGACTTTCGCGCATTCCCTGGAACGACCGGACGCGCTGACCGAGCGTGAAGCGCCGATCTATTTCCGCCTGGATTTCTTCATTTAATTTTTGCCCGCTTCGAGATTCTGATATGGACATTCGCCACCTGGCCTTCCTGGCTAGCCAACCTTCTGCAGCCGTAAAAAAGCGCGAGCAATTCTGCGGCATGCCCAAGCGTGGTCTGGCCTTTTTGCTGGCGAACGTCATGTTCTGGCAACCGGTGTGGGCGCAGGCGGACGGCATCGTTGTCAGTGCACCCGGCACCAGTCTGGATCGCGCCGGCAATGGCGTGCCAATCGTCAACATCGCAGCGCCCAATGGCAGTGGCCTGTCGCATAACCAGTTCCACGACTACAACGTCGGTGCGCAAGGCGTCATCCTCAACAACGCCACCGACCGCATGCAACAGACGCAACTGGGCGGGATCATTCTCGGCAACCCGAACCTGCGTGGCGCAGCGGCACAAACCATCCTCAACGAAGTCAATGGCGGCAGCCCGAGCCAGTTGCGCGGCTACACCGAAGTCGCAGGGCAATCGGCACGGGTGATCGTTTCCAATCCTTACGGCATCAGTTGCAACGGTTGCGGTTTCATCAACACGCCACGTGTCACGCTGACCACCGGTAAACCGGTGCTCGACAACGGTCGCCTGGAGCGCTTTCAGGTCGATCAGGGAAGCGTTTCGATTGACGGCGTCGGTCTTGATGCGAGCAACGTCGACAGTTTCGAAATCATTACCCGCAGTGCGCAGATCAATGCACAGATCCACGCAAAAAACCTGAACATCACCACCGGCCGCAACGACGTCAACGCCGACACGCTCAGCGCCACCGCCCGTGCCGATGACGGCAGCGCCAGACCACAACTGGCCATCGACTCCTCGGCGCTCGGCGGCATGTATGCCGGTGCAATCAAACTGGTCGGCACCGAGCAGGGCGTTGGCGTGAAGCTGGCAGGGGATCTTGCCGCCAGCGCAGGTGACATCCGGATCGACGCCAATGGCCAACTGACCCTGGCCAAAGTCACGGCGGGTAATGCCGTCGATGTAAAGGCCAAAAGTCTCGATGCCCAGGGCGCGGTTTATGCCGGTACGCGGGTCACCGTACAAACCGCCGAAGACCTGATCAATCGCCAAAGCCTCGCTGCCCGTGACAGCGTCAGCCTGAGCAGTGGCGGCAGGCTGACCAATACCGGTGTGATTGAAGCCGGGGTGAACGCAGACAACAGCCGCAACGCCAAGGGTGATCTGTCGATCAACAGTGCTTCGGTGAGCAACAGTGGCAGCGTTCTGGCCAGCCGCACATTGCACGCCAGCGCAGCCGACACGTTCGAGAACCAGAACGGTACCGTGCAGGCTCAAGACCTCACTCTGAACGCGGCGCGCCTGGTCAACCAAGGTGTGAATGCGCGTGTTTATGGTGAAACCCGTCTGGTCGTGAGCGCGCCGGCCATCGTCAACCTCAGCGGCCTGATTCGCTTCGCCGATGGGCAAGCGGCAACACTGGTGGTCGACAGTATCGACAACCGTCAGGGCCGTATCGAAATCGCCGGCGGCAGCCTCAAGCTCAATGCTCAGGAGGTAAAAAACACCGGCGGCAAAGTGATCGCCGGTCGCCTCGACGTGGACGCCCGTCAACTGGACAACAGCGGCGGTCTGATCGGCGCCAGCGACGGTGAGGCCAAGGTTGTCGCCCGCGAACGTCTGAATAACGGCGCGGGCAAGATCCAGGCGAAAACCACACTCGCACTGTCGGGAGGGGAGTTGCTCAATCAGGGTGGGACGCTGGCTGCCGACGACATTCACGTCACGGCCACTCGCCTTGATAACAGCGCCAAGGGTGTGATCAGCGCGGAAAACGGTGCTGCTGATCTGACGCTGATGCAGGATTTCGACAACCACGACGGCAAGGTGCAAGCCTCGGATCGCTTGACCGTCACTGCGCAGAGCATCAACAACCGCAACGCAAGTCTGACGGGCAAAACCCTCGAGGTGGCCAGTCGCGGCACGCTGGATAATACGCAAGGCACGATTTCGTCCGATGACAGCGTGGTTTCCAGTGCAGACCTGGATAACAGCCTTGGCCTGATCCAGGGGACCGATCGCCTGAGCCTGACCGCGCAGGATCTGCAAAACGCCAGCGGCCAACTTTTGGGCGGCATCGTCGACGCTAAACTGCTCAATCTGACCGGCAACAACGACGGCACGCTCAGCGCCGAAACCGGGCAACTGACGCTCCACGTCCAGCAGCACTTGAACAACGCATTGGGCCGTCTGCAATCCATCAAAGGCGATGTGGAACTGCGTGCCAGCTCTGTCGATAACCGTGGCGGTGTAGTCGCCGCCCGGCAATTGCTGGTGTTGGCCAAGGACGGACACGTCGACAACCGTGGCGGGCGGATGATCGCCGACGGCCTGGAGTTGCACGCGGCCAGCCTTGATAACCGTGCCAACGGGTTGTTGGCCGCAGGTGCCGATGGCGCGCGGTTGATCCTCAAGCAAACCTCGCCGGGCCAGTCGCAACTGCTGAATCAACAGGGCCGGATTCAGAGCGAAGGTCAGTTGCACATCGACGGTGACGAGGTCGACAACAGCGCCGGTGTCCTGCTTGGCAACGCTATCGACATCAATGCCAAACAACTTGGCAACAACGACAAGGGCGGCATCGTCGGTAATGGCGGCGATGTCGTCCTCAACATTGCCGGAGTCTTCAGCAACGTCACCGGTCTGGTCGACGCTGGCGCACAGCGCTTGCTCCTTGATCAACTGACCTCGCTGGATAACCGGGGCGGCACCCTGCAAGGCAAGCGCCTGGACATCAATAGCGCCTGGATCAACAACAACGCTGCCGGGCAGATCATCGCTGGCAGCGACGGCCTGAAGATTACTGGCAAAACACTGCTCAATCAGCAAGGTGTGATTCTGGCCAACGGCAGCCATGCCGAACTGGCGCTGAACAACGGCAATTTGCAAAACCAGGGCGGCACGCTGCAAGCCGACTCGGTGAGCATCACCAGTGCCGACCTCGACAACAGTGCAGCCAGCGGCAAGGCCGGGCTGATTTCCAGCCTGATTGATGACTTGACGCTGACCGTGACGCGCCTGGCTAACCGCGCCGGCAAGATGTTTGGCAAGGATCAGGTGATCTTCACTGGTACCAGCCTGGACAACACCAGCGGCGAGATCAGCGGTAATCAGCTGGGGCTCGAAGCCGTCGGGCAGGTTCTCAATCAGGGCGGCCTGATCGAATCGGCAAACAGCCTCAAGCTGACTGCCTACGGCTTGGATAACAGCGCCGGCGGCCAGCTCCGCGCCCTCGGTGGCGCTGCGAGTCAGATCAAGCTGACCGGCAATCTGAACAACCAGAGCGGCGTGATCGAAATCGGCAGTCAGGACCTGCTGCTGTCGGGTGCCGAAATCAATAACTTCAGCGGCAATGTGCGCCACGCGGCGCAGGGCCTTTTCGACCTGGATGTGAGCCAACTGGCCAACAACCAGGGCAGTCTCACCGGGCTGGGCAATGGTGTATGGGATGTCGGCTCGGTCAACGGTGTTGGTACCTGGCAACTGAACGGCGGGCTGACCTACACCAGTGCGCAGGACCTGACGCTCAATGCTGGCGAACGGATCGCCAGTACTTCGGCGCTCAGCCTCAACGTGGCCAACCTGAACAATGCCGGACAATTGCTCAGCGGCGGCGATCTGGCGCTGACCCTCGGCGGCAATCTGCTCAACAGCGGCAAAGTCTCCGCGCAGCAGAAACTCACGATCAGCGCCAACGACGTGATCCAGCAGGACGGGCGACTGGTTAGCGGCGGCGACACCGTGATGACCTTGCGCGGCACACTGGACAATCTCGGTCGCCTGATCGCCAACCAGAACCTCACGGTGACGGCGGCACGGATCAATAACAAAGGCACCCTCGGCGCCCAAGGCAATCTCGAATTCACCGCCGCCAACGGTCTCTACAACGATGCCGACACGCTGCTGTTCAGCGGCGGCACGATGAAGCTGCACGGCAACAGCCTGAATAACTATTACGGCGATATTTACAGCCGCGGCAACATGAGCGTCGACGCTGTCGATGGCGGGCGCGCGGCGTTGTTCAGCAACTTGTCGGGCACCATCGAAGGCGAGGGTGACGTCGATATCAACGCGGTTTCCTTCGAAAACGCCAAAGCCGAGTTCGAGCTGACTTCCGGTCAGTCGTCCGGCAGTTTGAGCTGGGCATGCGGTCAGCACTGCGATGGTGGTGATGGCTGGAAGCGCGGCACCATCACCATCACTACCCAATTCAACGACGAGGTGCTCAAGGACTCGCGCGCGGCGCGATTCGTGGCAGGCAAGAACTTCACCATCCACGCCAACCAGGTTGAAAACCGTTACAGCCTGCTGGCCGCCAACGGCGACCTGACCGTGACGGCTGACAGCCTGCTGAACCAGGGCGCGGAGTCGCGTTCGGGGACGCGAGTGGTGAAAAGGGGCACCCCTGGGCGTATCGACAACAGCCTCTGGGACAAGATGGAGTTCGTCGATGTTCCGGCGTTCAACGCGGCTACCGCGGCCGGCAACTTCGATCAGGCGCGGTTCGATGAACTGATCAGTCGCTCCAGTGATTCGCGATTCTCTTTGATGAGTGACGTCACCACCTGGAATGCAAACGGCAACGCCGTTTACGCTGCGGTGATGCAGGCCGGCGGCAAGGTCAAGCTCGACGTCACCAACAGCATCCAGAACGGCACGTTATACGACAACACTTATGGTCAACTGACAGGTTCCCTGTCCAGCGACCAGACAGACGCGGTCGGCGGCATCAACATCAACCTGGGCAAACATAGCACCGACGCTGTCGCCCAAACCTCCAGATCCGTTACCCGTATCGAGCATGTCGACGCCGATGGCGTGAAGCAGATCAGCTTCACCCCGGTGGACTTCAAAGGTGTGCCGTTCGCCGCAGTCGACCCGACGGCTTCCTCGACCTTCCGGTTGCCGGAAGGCCCGTACGGCATGTTCGTGCAAAGCACGAATCCGCAGAGCCGTTATCTGATCGAAACCAACCCAGAGCTGACTCAGGCGACGGCGTTCATGAGCTCCGACTACCTGCTCGGCAAGCTCGACTTCAGCGCCGACGAAGCGGCGCGTCGCCTCGGTGACGGTCGCTATGAATCGCGGCTGATCAGCGACGCCGTCATGGCCCAGACCGGCCAGCGTTTTCTCGCCGGTGGCCTGGAGAACGACTACGAGCAATTTCGTTATCTGATGGATAACGCGCTCGCCAGCAAAAATCAACTGAACCTCTCAGTCGGCGTCAGCCTGACCTCGGCGCAGGTCGCTGCGCTGACCCACGACATTGTCTGGATGGAAGAGCGCATCGTCGACGGCCAGAAAGTGCTGGTGCCGGTGTTGTATC
Source organism: Pseudomonas sp. R62 (assembly GCF_000257605.1). Lineage (NCBI taxonomy): Bacteria > Pseudomonadati > Pseudomonadota > Gammaproteobacteria > Pseudomonadales > Pseudomonadaceae > Pseudomonas > Pseudomonas sp. R62. The sequence continues at coordinate 1,862,244 of NZ_JH635999.1, read as the reverse complement.
TGGCGCAGGCCGAGTCGCGCAACGTGCGCGGTGGCAGCCTGATTCAGGGCCGAGATCTGGAAATGCTGGCCGGTAGCGATCTGGTCAACGTCGGCACATTGAAGGCCAGCAACGACGTGTCCGTCGACGTCAAGGGCAGCCTCTATCAGGGCGGTCTGGTGGAAGCCGATGAGCGTATCAAACTCATGGCCACCGACAGCATTCGCAACGCACTGGCCGGCGAAATCCGTGGCAATCAGGTCGAACTGACGACACTCAAGGGCGATATCGTCAACGATCGTACCGCCATCGCTGTGCGTGATGGCAGCGGCATGCGCACCCTTGTCGACGACGGCGGCTTCATCAGCGCTCGCGACAGCCTGACCATTAAGTCCGGACAGGATCTGACCAACGCGTCTGCCATCAGCAGCGGCGGTGACGCCAGCCTGAGTGCAGCGCGCGACATCAACCTGTTGGCGACACGCGACGAAGACGAACTCCACGAATCATTCGATGGCGGCCACCGCTCAGTCATTACCTCCACCGTGGAAAACCTCGCGTCGACAGTGAAAACCGGCGGCGACCTGAAGCTCGATGCCGGTCGCGACATCAACGTCGTCGCCAGCACAGCCGAAGCCACCGGCAACCTCGCCGCCGAGGCCAAGCACGACATCAACATGTCCTCGGCCGGAGATGAACACAACGTTGAAACCCATAGCAAGGACGGCAAGAAACGTGTCCATGAACAGGATGACCACACTGTTCAGAAAGCAGCTGAGTTCATCGCCGGCGGCGACGTAAAAACCAGTTCCGGCCGTGACACCACACTGGTCGCGAGCAAAATCAGCGCAGGCAATGAAGCCTACGTCTACGCCGGTAACGACCTCAATCTGCTGGCGGCGCAGAATAGGGACCACACGCTCTAT
>NZ_JH635999.1:1857311-1859589 GCF_000257605.1 Pseudomonas sp. R62 | reverse complement strand
CGCGACACAGTACAACTTCCTGAATCATCAGCAAGTAGACGATCTCGTCACAGAGTTGAAGGGCTGTAGAGCTAGCGAAAATCCAGCAGCCTGTCGAGAGAAAGTGAAGGATACCTATGCGAAACTGAGCGCGAAAACCAGTGGATCCGAACTGTTCAAGTGCGAGGGTTTCGATCAGTGTAATGGTCAGACGAACGCCGCTGAAGGAGGGACCCTGGCGCTTGAAAACTACGATGCAAATGGCGGGTTAAGCGCTGAAGAGCGAGCGATTGTTCAGGACTTCCAAGACTCGAACCACACGGACGAGCTGAACTCTCACCATAAAACGATGCTGGGTGATCATGCGGAAATCGCTGGGACGGTTCTGACTGGGGGGATCGGGGCTGGGAGCAAATTGGTTGGAAAGACTGATGAACTGCTTACCTCCACAAAAGGTGCTGATGGTGTAATAACCAAAATTTCGGATGGAATGAGGGCGAATCCTTATCACCCTGACTGGAAGAACTACTCGGGAACTGAAGCCCTCAGCCTGTCATCCGGCGCGAGCGGGGTAAAACCTGTGACCGGTTTAGGGGACGTTGAAGATTTTATGACGTCCCAGTTAACCAATTTGAATAAAAAACTTGGGGAAAAAATCGGACAAGGACGACTTCCTTACGAACGAGGAAGAGCTGGGATCGATCAAGCAAAGCTTGATATCAAAGCTACCCTCGAGAGTGCAACGGACATAAGCAGCTTGATTCCCAGGTCGCAAGTCCGAGGCGACTACGATTTAGTGCATGTGTATAGTAAGGTCACGGATCGAACCGTTAGTTTAAGAGTGCTGCCAGGCGGTAAATATGAGTTTGATACTTTAATTCCAGAAAGGTCCTCAAAATTCTGAGAGGTGGTTATGTATTTAGATGATGAATTTTGTGAGTTTCGCGCGCGCTCCTTTTATATCAAAAGGGAAAAGATTTGTGACGTGTTGGTGTTGTTTTTTAAACTACATCTGCAGGGCTGGGTGTCATTAAGTATTGGAGAAGGGGTCGCAATTTTTTCGCACGGTTTGAGAGAGGCCGAATATCAAATAGTCGAGAGTCTTGATGACGAATTTGCTTATCCCGTGAGGGTGGTGAATTCTTTACGCAAATACTTAGATAAAAAAATATCAGGGATTTATGAGTACCGTATTGAAGGGGTGAAGGAAGGGTGCTTGGGCATTTACTTTGATTGTGGAGATTGTGGGCTTAGTGTGTTGGAATATGATGGCTGCCTAACGTTTACTGATGGTATGTGCGATTTCGGAGACAAAGTCTCTTTGGTAAAGCGGGCTGCGTAATAGCAAGCGCGGGAAGAGGCCACTTTAGCAAGTTGTTCGGAGAAATGGCGGTGGATGGGGGGCAGAACGCGTATTTTTTAAAAATAAGAACAGATTGCATTTAATGTGATTGGCTGAAGCTATACGTGAAAGTTTGTCCTGCGTTGAGTGTTGCGGAGCGCTATAGGAAAAAAAGGGGGCTGTCCCCTTTTTTAATGGTGTGTTTCACTGGAACGGTAGTACGGGGGGGCTCCGGCAGCCAATTGTCGGCTAGTTATATACCGGCGGCGGTGCAAAAAGCACTAGGAGTAAGATTGAAATGATTTATGGTGATCCGTTTATATTCTCAATTCAGTTTGATGTCGTGAGGGATTGGACTGATTCATGTTTCTGGGTAAATGGATTGTTTTCGTTGTTTGTTTGTGGGGAAAGGCTCCTTGATGTGGTGGATGTAGTCGAGCTTAAAACTGCCGTGAACTTTTACGCAAAAATGGAATTTGAAAATATAGAGGAGGGTGATCCGGCGATTTCTGCAAAAGAATTATTTGCTTCCGCGCATCGTTATTTCTTCAAAGGGGAATCCGCCATTTTAGAAGGCGTGCAAGATATAACGTGCACCTTTTTGGGGGACGCCGGTCTGTTTATTTATTTTCAAAAAACAGCGCATGCAGACAGACTGGTCTGGAGTAAGGACTTTGGCAACCTTGTTCATGAGGCGTTGCTGCCTCGGGGGGCAGTTGTTGGCGTAATTGAAAGTATTGAAGAGTTGTAGATGTTTTATGGTTGTTGTAGCGGGGTAGGTTTGTTGAACTCGACAAATCTGGCCGCTACTTTTTGAAAGGGTAAGCGAAAATTGATTAAAGCCGGACTTTTGCTGCCTTTTATTTTCCTGATTGCAGGCTGCCATTCCAACGTCAGAGACTCTTCCCCCCAGTCTTTTAAAGGATGGTGTCCAAATTCAGCGGGATAAATGGGGAC
>NZ_JH635999.1:1853139-1856364 GCF_000257605.1 Pseudomonas sp. R62 | reverse complement strand
TGCGACACAGTACAACTTCCTGAATCACCAGGATGTAAAAGACCTCGAGAAAGCGCTTAAGGAGTGTAAAGACAACTGTGATGCTGTTCGAGCTGAGTTTGCCAAGCGTGATGCGGATAACACGGCGCGGCTCAATAACTGTTGGGCGACCGGCGATTGCGCGCAGATCAAGGCTGAGATTGATGAAGGCTCTCTTGCATTAAATAAACTTTGGGAAAATGACGATTCGGGGATCACAGATCAATTCCTTCATAGCAATATCGCCGACTCGACCAACGCTAGGACGCGAGCGGTCCTCGACCACCTTCCGAAAGGGGATCCGGCTAATGCGGTGAAATTGTTGGCTGCAGCGGGAATTATTGCTCTTGCGCCGGAAGCGATTGGTTTGCTTGGACAGTTGGCCACGAGAGGTGCAGCTACTTGTGCAGCAAACCCAGTGCTGTGCGCGAACGAAGTCGCGATCTGGACCGCTGAGGCAGGAATGTCGGAGGCACTTCCCGTGGGGTTAGGGGCCACAGCAGGTGGGGCCGCAGCCAAGGAACTGAGTGATCTCCGCGGTTTGATGGAGATCGAAGCGAAAACTGGGGCTAAGCTAACGGCTGAGCAGATTGCGGCAGTCGTTAGGCCGGCAGCGATAGGTTCAGAGGGGGCAGCCACCGTTGGAGGTCAGGCAACCTCTACATTTTTGAAAGATTTTGGCGAGAAAGTTCTTAGTCATAACACCCAGATTGGCGTGCGTAATAGTAAGGCGGGGACGATTTCTGGTGCTCATAACAGCGATGCCTTCTTGGAGTCGGTTGAAAAAACTGGGGCAAAAATCTACCAACAAAACTACGGATGTCCGTTATCCTGGCCTTGTGGAGTATAGTTATCAGTTGCCTAAAACTAACACTCGGGGCGAGTTGGTCGGTGGATACAAGTCCAAATCCACCAAAACAACTTATGATTCGAAAATTCTGTCAGATATCAAGGTGGCTGATATGTCGAGCAGGGCGGCAGTCGAAGCTGGCTCTTTGTTCAGAGCTAATCCAGCCATGAGGGAGGCCAGTATCAAAGTTGATGGTTATTACTTTCAAGTGACGCGTGATAGCAAAACTGGAGATATAACACACTCATTTATTACTATGCCGCCGAGGACGAAATAATGGCTGATTTGGTTTGGTTAGAGGTTCTCAAGGAATCATTTTCTTCAACTGACGCAGATTATGAGGGTCTTTACGAGTTAATTGAGGCTTCTATCGTAAGAGGGAGGACTAATTTTCCTGCGTTTATCTACGACGCTTCGCAGGGACATGGGTTCTCAGTGGCTGAAGGTTTTTTTTACTCGCTTGATCAGGATTGGGACGATCCAGAAGAATTCAATGAGGTAAGTTTCTTCTTGGGGGAAGCGTTAACTTCTAGCATACCTGTGGCTGACTACGTTTCTCTGATGAAAATTGCAGCTGATGTTTATTCTGCTTACTTTCCAGATGAACGCGATGGAGTTCAAAGGTCTGCTGAAAGATTAGAAAAGCGTTATTCACAACAAATGGAGGAGATAAACGGGGACAGACCACCTTTCAATTCTCGTCCAGCGTAAAAGCGGTGGCGACCTGAAGCTCAATGCCGGTCGCGACATCAACGTTGTCGCCATCGCCGAAGCTACCGGCAACCTTACCGCCGAGACCAAGCGCGATATCTCCCTGTCTCGGCCGGTGATGAACACAACGTCGAAATCCACAGCAGGCACGGCAAGAAACGCGTCCATGAAGAGGACGACCACTCTTTTCAGGAAGCTGCTGATTCATCGCCAGCGGCGACGCAAATACCAGCCCGGACCTCGACACCACACTGGTCGCGGGGAAGATCTGCACAGGCAACGAAGCCTACGTCTACGCCGGTAATGATCTGAACCTGCTGGCCGCGCAAAACAAGGGCCGCACCCTCTACGACATGAAGGAGTAAAACGTGTCTGTCCGCCGTTTTCCCAAGTAAGGTGATTGGAACAAACGTCTGATGCGCTCCGATCTCGACAATCAAAATAAATGTTCGGGATGGTGTGATCCAGACTGCGTTCTCGTACTGGTTAGGAATGGTTATGAGCAGTGGCGGCACGATAATAGAACGATTTGTGGCCCAAGAGTTGGACGACAGCGTTCGCTCTATTTTGAAAAACGCCTTTGATGAGCGGGTTTGCTCAGAGAGCATTCTGTTCAGGGCGTTCGAGTTTAATTGCTTTGACGTTTCTTTAGACTTTGAAAAAGGCATCGTCACATTGCAAGATGTACTCTCCGCTGGAGAAAGTAGCGTTCTTGATATACCGATACGTGATTTTATCTCTGCTTGTGGTTTGAATGTCTCTTGTTAATTGTAGAGGCCTAGATGTGATCTGACACCGGCCTAGCACCCAGATAAACGGGGACAGACCATGTTTAAAGCGCATTCCAAAACGTGATCTGTCCCCGTTTCCCCGAGTCGGCGCAACATATTGAAGATGCCATCGGGGCAGGAAAGCCTGACACGTTGACCAGGCGCTTGTATTGGCGCTCAATGCAGAGAGTTGCCTAACGGGACGAAGGTTAGAATAGAGGTGATAGATTAGATTATGAATAATCTGGATAAGTTGTTATCGATTGCAAGTTCGTCCTTGAGTGCGCGTGAACCACAACTGTCTGGGCCAATACGCAACATGGCAAGGGCTTCGGCGGAACAACTTCTTAATGTGCTGCGTCAGCGCAATGGCTTCTATGCTTTTGAAGGCGCGCTGCATGTTTTTCCAAGCGACTCCAGCCAAAGTGAAATAGGCATATCTGATTGGAATCACGCTGACCTGTGGCGCACTAGCTACAAAGGCCTAGCCGATAACGGTGTCTTTTTTGCTGAAGATATCTTTGGTGGACAGTTCTGTATCAAGGATGGGAGTATCTACATTTTTGATCCGGAAACTGGCTCGTTAGAGTACTTGGCTGCGGATGTTGAAAGCTGGGCTGAAATAGTTCTGCACGACTATGAAGTATTGACAGGCTATCCGTTGGCTCATCAGTGGCAAAAGCGCAATGGTCCAGTTCGTGCTGGGATGCGTTTGCTGCCCAAAGTGCCTTTTGTAATGGGCGGTGATTTTTCCTTGGATAATTTATATGTTGCCGATGCTGTAGAAGGCATGCGGCTCAGAGCCGATATAGCCGATAAGATTAAAAATTTACCAGACGGTACTCAGGTTAAATTCAGTCTGGACTGACAGGAGAC
>NZ_JH635999.1:1847336-1850914 GCF_000257605.1 Pseudomonas sp. R62 | reverse complement strand
CTGGCGTGGTTGCAGGATGCGGAGGCTCGGGGAGATGTTGATTGGCAGCGCGTGAAGGAGATTCACGAGTCGTTTAAATACGAGAACTCGGGCGTCGGGCCAGCGGCGCAAGTTGCCATCGCCATCATGATGTCTTTTGTGATGGGGCCGGCAGGACTGGGCTTGGTCGGCGGTGGCTTCGGCGGCGCATTCGCCACAACTCTCGCTACGACGGGCGTGACAAGCACGATCAGCAATAAAGGGAACCTCGGCGCTGCATTCAAGGAAACATTCAGCGCCGACAGTCTCAAGAACGCAGCTATCGCTGGCTTCACCGCAGGCATGCTTGATTATGCCGATGCCAATTGGTTTACAGCGGGGGCAGCAAAGCCGCAAGTATTCTGACCAGCAGTAATTTTACCGACGTAGCGATCCGAACTGCGGGTCGCGCGTTCATTTCCAGTGGCATCTCTACCACCATTGGTGGCGGAAGTTTTGCTGACAACTTTGGTTCCGCGTTGCTGGGAGAAGCGGGCAGTGTCGCGATGGCGACCGGGTTCAATTTCGTTGGCGATCAAACGATCAAGTTCCCGGAAGGTGGCGTAGTAAAAGTTGTCGCGCATGCGCTGATGGGCGGTTTGATTTCCGAAGTAACTGGCGGGGATTTTGCTACCGGTGCGGCGGCTGCTGGGCTGAATGAAGCTGCGATGAATACGCTGGTGAAGTTCGCCGCTGGCAATGATCAGCTGCAGGTGATGTTGTCCCAACTCACGGGTGTTCTTGCAGCGGCCCTCGTTGATGGCAATTCACAGTTGGGAGCCAGCATCGCCGGGAGTGCCACGACTTATAACTATCTCTACCACCGTGAGGTGAAAGAGATGCTCGCTGAGATGGACAGCAAGACCACGGATAAGGAAAAGCTTGCTGTCAGGGATAAATATGAAGCGCTTGACAAGCAAAGAGAGTTAGAGCTGGACGAGTTTTGTAAAGGGGCACCTGATACCTGCCGTCAAATCTCCCACGATTTGGCCGACGATGACGAAAAGTTCTCGAAGCTGATAGCGACGCTACGAAGTGAAGGCAAAAGTGGAGAAGCCTATTGGGTAGGAGTTGTTCAGGGAGGGAATCTAAACTCCACTGGGTCAATAGCCTCCATCGTGAATTTACAGGAAGGTGGTTTCTTTGCAAAATTGGGTGCTGTCGCGATCCAGATGGGGGGTGGAATTTTTCCGGGTAGGGCAACCGGGAAAGGTACGACTGCCACAAAGGAAGCCGACGTAAAGGGTACGGGTGGTGTAAAAGGAAACGAAGCGTCCAAAGCACCGGTTCAAGAACTTGAGGTTGACTCCTATAAGAATCTCAAGTCAAGAGAAGTAGTTGCTGACGGGTTAGAGCACGACCACATCCCTTCCTTTGCTGCATTGCGTACGGCAAAAGAAGCTGAATTAGGTCGTCCCCTTACAGAGGTGGAGGCCAAATCGCTTTACCAAAACGCAACAGCCGTGGAGGTTCCTCGCGATGTCCACATTGCGGGTCCCACGTATGGGGGTAAAAATACCCGTGCACAGGTTCAACAGGACGCCATTGATCTGTGCGGCGCGGTGTGCCGTGATACAGACGCATTGCGAGAAAATTTACGCAATCGAGGTTATGATTCAAAAATTGTCGATGAGACAATTAAAAAAATAGTGGAAAGAAATCGAGAGATTGGGGTTATCAAATAATGAATACTTGGTCTGACTTTATTCACGCTCTCGGTCAAGATGAGAATGGATCAGTCATCACGGGTCTATGGCAACGTTTTGAAGAAAAGCCCGTCATTTCAGAGACTCCTGATGCCTATAATGATCCAGGCGGGAAAACAAAATATTACAAGTTTATAAAGTCTGGGATAGAGCTTGGGTTTCGTGCGGGACAATTAAATCACATTCATTTTTTTGTGCAGGAGGATGAAGGCTATTCACCGTATAACGAATATGTGCTTGATCGGGCTGCTCATGCTTGGACTGCCAAAAATGTCACTCAGGTATTGGGTACGGCAGACGCAGGAGCATCTGCTAAAGTTGATATGTTGATTGGTAAAGTCCGGCAGTGGTGCAAATATCAGTTTTCAACATACGATCTACGTATGGAGTTTTCAGAGGATGGTAAGTTGTGGAAGGTAACCCTGATTGCTAAGGGTTAAGTGAAGGAAAATTACGTTGAAACGGTATTGGAAGAGTGTGGATGAATGGGGGCAGGCCACGTTGAAAAAGTACTCCAAAACGTGGTCTGTCCGCATTTTCCCCCGACCATTCAGCAGCCTAGCCGAGTAATTCAAAGTGTCGACAAACGGGGCAACCCTCAGCCCGGAGCCATTTATGAGTTTGAGGTTCCCGCTTCAGGTGGCGGTACGCGGACAGTGAGAATTCGTGACGACACAGCGGGACATGATTGCGGGGAAGATGATCCGCAAAATCGCGGGGCGCATTTTAACGACGAAGCGGGAAATTATTATCATTACTAAAATCAAAATTTTGGGAGAAAATGACGTATCTGATTCGAATCAGACAATCAATCTGAATGAGGGTAACGGAAAATGCAGATTAAAGTTGTCTGCAGCTAGTTTTATTGCGTCGAAGCCTCATGAGTCATTGGAAACAATATTCGACTTCATACATGAACGCGTTGTCGAAAATATGCCGGGATATGCAGCCTGGTTGCTTTTGGGTAACTCGGCTTGGCAGCCAGGCACGAGAATCGTCAAATATTTAGGGCTATGGGGTGGGTTCAAATCACGGGGGATTGAAGTTCCCCAAGGAAGTCATTCGATAGTGCATACCATGGAGCGCGATGGGAAGCTAAAGTTTTTTGGAGGTATTCGCCTATCGGATCTTTTAGATGGGACAATTCTGGAGGCGTTCTTGGCTGAGAGATGTTCTTATGTAGCCATTGTGCCTATAGATTTGGATATGGAAGAAGCCTTACTCATTGGCTGGTCTGGAAAGATTTCGGAAGATCTGATGCTCTTCGAATATGTGACGGAGGGGAACGGACTGTTAATGGCAAAGATTGGTGAATTTGATGATCTTGATAGAGGAGTTGTCGCTGTCGGAAAACGACAAGTGCTGGATGATCTTTTATCAAACTTTGATAATTCGTAAAACCGAATTTCGCTATTTTTTCTCCTTCTGAGCTCCGCGCAGGTCGCCACGCTGATTGTCGATATCGTCTGAGAGATAAATGGGTGCAGACCACGTTGAATGCAAAAGCTGGGTACTCTTGGGGGGGAAGGGAACAGACCACGTATAGAAGGCACTCGAAAACATGGTCTGTCCCCGTTTCCTCAATACTCAACAGAGCAATAACTTCGGAAGCGAAATTTCGAACAAGGGTAAATAGGGACAGGCCACGTTTACAACGCACTCCAAAACGTGGTCTGTCCCCGTTTCCCCACGTATGGAAAACTACCAAGTGCAGCCGATCTTGAGTCGGTTGGCGTCAGGGTTATCCAGGATGGAGGTCTAGATGCTCGATTCTCGGGGCACACGTTCCTACGCACAGACGGTAGTAAGATTACTGATCTCCATAGTATGAAAACCATCGTTCTAGAGAAAATA
>NZ_JH635999.1:1841398-1846007 GCF_000257605.1 Pseudomonas sp. R62 | reverse complement strand
CTGGCGTGGTTGCAGGATGCGGAGGCTCGGGGAGATGTTGATTGGCAGCGCGTGAAGGAGATTCACGAGTCGTTTAAATACAGCAACTCGGGGCTTGGCCCGGCGTCCCAAATGATCATTGCGATCGTGATGGCTGCGGTTGTTGGACCGGCAGCTTTGACGGCGATGAGTGGGATGGGCACGTTCTGGGCGGCATCTTATGCTGCTGTAGCTACCGGAGCAGCGACAAATGCCGCCACCAGTTTTATCAATAACGGTGGCAACCTTGGCGCTGTATTCAAAGATGTAACGTCTTCTGATGCGCTGGCTGGCTATGTTATTTCAGGAGTAACTGCTGGCCTGACGGCGGGCTACTTCGACAGCATTCTCAAGACCACAACAAATCCGATAACCGGCCAAGTCATGACTGACTTGAGCAGTCTGGAAGGCATTGGCCGTTTCGCCGGTAACCAGCTGCTGCAGAACATGACTTCCACTGTTTTGGGCGCGACTTTCGGTCAGCACGCGGATTTCGGTAATGCGTTGACGGGCGCTCTGTTGAGTACTCTGAACGCGGCGGCATTCAATGCTGTAGGCGATTTTGCTGCTAAACAGGGCTGGAAAGACGGCAGTCTCGAAAAAATCGCATTGCACGCGGTTGTTGGAGGGTTGCTGACTGAAGCTGCGGGTGGCGATTTCAAAACGGGTGCATTGGCGGCGGGTGCAAATGAGGCTGTGGTTACACAGTTGGCGACGCTGGTCAAGAACGACAGCAACCTGTTGTCGATGTCCTCCCAACTAGTGGGTATCGCTGCGGCAGCCGTAAGCGACGGTAACCTTCAAGAGGGCGCGACTATTGCGAAGGACGCTACTAACTACAACTACCTTATGCACCACGAAATCGTGGAAATGCTGGATGAGCAGGCAAAATGCGCATCCGAGACGTGCAAAGCAGAAGTGCGAGAGCGTTATGCCAATCTGGATGAGCAGCGAAATGCGGAGTTGGGTAGCCTCTGTCAGAAAAACTTGAGTGCCTGCAAGCAGCTTTCGGATCAGCTCCTAGCCGATCAGCCAAAAATTCGCGAACTGGCAGAGCAGCTGAGGCTCAGTGGGGATATAGGTGCAGCTGCAAACGTAGGCTGGATCATTACGGAGAATAACCAAACTGCGCAAAACACGATCATCAGAGAGATTGTAGTTCAGCGTGATGGTGAAAGCGCCGCGTTTTGGGCAGATGCCGCAGGCGTAGCCGCAGATGTTGCGGGCGGTGGTAAACCGGGCGGTAGCAAAGGAACGACCAAAAACAGCGCTTCTCATTCACCAGATGTCGACGGTAATCTTGGTGGGTCTGGAGGCGTAAAGGGCGCGGGTGATATTGTTGTGCGCAGCGATGACGATTTCAGTGCCACCGTGAATGGAAACGGAAAACCGAAAGCGCATCTTAACGAAAATGGCGATTTAGTTCCGCCAAATATAGACGGGACCGGTAGCGTTCAATCACATGTACGCGGTGGTAACGCTGAAAACTCGCCGTATATTTCTGTTACCGACCCGAGCACAACGTCAAACCCAAAAGATTACGGTACGAACAAAATTGAGATTGACGTAAAAAGATTGCAATAGGACATTGATTCCGGTGTATTGCCAAACACTAAATTTTTGACAAATCAGGAAGTGACAACGGAGTTGCAGACGAAAGTCGATGCGGCGCGTGATAAATTTACGAACAATCCCACGCCAAAAAATCAAACCTCATTAGACAGAGCAGAGACAGATTTGGCAAACGCTGCGAGGGATGGGGAATGTTTGATCAAAGGTTGTGTTCCGGCTGACTACATTAAACCGGTGAAAAAATAGGTGAAGGCGATGGATCCCAAAACATACGAACTGCTCAATGGTATTCCGGAACACGCCGATTACGCTGTGGAGGCGGGTGACCTTGACCGAGAAGACATTTCAGAAGAAAGAATGGCCGCAGTGAGGCAACTGCTCAACAGTGGGAATGAAATGGAGCGTTTTCAGGCTTCTAAACTTCTCACCAGCTGGGGCGTCCATAACGGCTTGATAGTGCTGGAAGAATATATGCGTCGCCCAGAGATTATTGAGGGTATTTATACCCATAGACTCCATGGGTACGATGATACATATCGGCATATATTGATGGCAGTGACGATGTATTTCGCAAATGCCGCTGAGGTCAGTGGAAAGGAATTAGCGAGGCGTCAGGTATATGATGTGCTTTCAAAAATAATCGCTCTGGCCAACGAGAGGCCTTTTGAAATATCGGAAATATATTCTTTCGTGCATCGTGAAAAGTATTCAGAGTACCTACCGCTGCTGAAGCAGCATTTGATCGCAATGGTTGAACATCCGGAACTTCATCGGTGGAAAATCAAGGATGCCATTGGTTTGATAATGGAATTTGACGCTGATTTTGTCAGAGCCTTATTGTCTGAGAAAAATAAAATTCTGGAAAATTTTGTGAAAAAATAAAAAATCAAATTTTCTGTGAAAAAGAATAGGTGGGGGTAGGTCACGTTTAGAAAACACTTTAAAAACTTGGTCTGTCCCCATTTCTCACTATTGAAGGCGGGTCTGACATTTATAATCATTTTTTTGGGGCGGTAGCCCGTCTAATTACAACCCGGTGAAGGACGCATTTTCCTACATTCCCGGAGGGTATGGCCCTGCAGTATATAGTGGCGGGGATCTTGTGTTTTCAGTTGGAGCAGGTTTTGTAAAAGTATCTTTGAAAGTCATCGCTGCGGATGGCCTCAGGTGAACTTCCTTGTTTGGTGTGACTGTGGTGCGAGATAAAAAATATTGTGCTTAAGCTGATTATGTACTTAAGTCTGGCAGGGTTCGTTTGGACTGTATTCATGACGATTACTTTAGTTATGGTTTTCTTGTTGATGGCTGTTATGTATTTGTTTTTTGAACCGGATTTTGAAATGGTGTTTAAATAGTTGTGCCTGCCGTTGTCTATTCTCATGTCTGTACATTGGACTTCCAGCAAACTTTCAAAAATCAAAGATTATGTTGAAGGGGCGTAAAGGGGCGGAACACGAGGCTGATCGAGCATTGGTTAGCTCGCTCCCTGGTTACTTGTCTCGATGACTTACGTTAGATAAAATGATTGATGATTTTTCATGAGTGTCTTTAAGACTTAGAGTCAGAAGTGGTTGACCAGATTAGTGCCGCGACCAATGGAAGTAATGTTTTTGGCGGCCCAAAGTTTGCTGTTGAAGTCGAGGCAATGATCGGTCGTCGTGTGCAGCGAGGGAGCCCGGGACGGCCGAAAAAATCTACCATTTAGTAAAAGGTCGGCTGTCCCCCTTTTTTCCAAGAAGTATTTTTAGAGTTTAAGAAATGACCATTGATCAAGAAGTTTTTGATGACCTGTGGGACGGCAAAAAAAGTATCGGTTTTTTTGTTCAGTCAGCTCAGTGCTACTGGATTGTTGATGAAAAACGTAATTTTACGCTTGACGTTGACAAGAGTCTTAGAGCGTCATTGAGTAACGGAACTATGACGCAAGAGCAATACGAACGATCCTGCCTGAAATTCAGGAATGGAGTCTTGAAGATGACAGCTGAGAACTTTCCTTCGTATCTTCAAGGGCCGAGTGTGAAGATTTTGTTGTCTTCCGAATTGCAAGGCTTTATTGGGGCTGAGTCGGATGTTTTCGAAAAAATTGAAAACTACTATCTCACAGGCGAATGTCTGGATTCGGAATTGTTCAAAAATGCAAATGTCATACGCTCGCGGCTTCCTCTGTTTTACGTGAATTTTGATCGAAAGATTTTCATGCATATGGATGACGGTCGATTTCATGAGGAGTATGTGTATCCGGGTTGGATTGCTGAATCTGGCGATTTCAGCTACTTGATTCCGTCACGAGAAAAGTATTGGGTGGATGCAGGTAAAGATTTTTGGAAAGTTCGTTTTTTATAAACTAAGTGCTGATCTTTAACATATGTGGACTGTCCCATTTTTTACGGGCTACCTCTTTTTTGCCTTTTTTGTCAATTTTATATTACCGAAGTGTCGGATAGGTGAACGGTACGTCGGATAATCAGTTGTATGGAGCTGTACGCATTCTGATGAATGCTGCCGGTAATAAGGTGTGAATCAAATTCAGGGCAGGTTGCCGGCTGCAATATCTGGAGCTTAAAGCACACGAGGATCAACCATTGAACAATGTTGAAACACTGAATGGCTTTCTGCGTGAATACGTTTATGTGGAAAGTCTTCACCTGGATTCCGAAGATGGACTTACCGGTTACAACCTGTTGATGACGCTGGCGAAGTCTGCGGATCCTGGAGCAGCGACTATCGCGGTCATATTTTTTAACGTGGGCGGTCTGAACGTGCGGGGATTTGGTGGTGGCCTGACACAGTTCATGGATCTTTGCGTGTCGAGGGTTGAAGGCGGACTGGATCGTATACGGTATGAGCTGGTTGATGAGGAAGAAGAAAAAATAGCCTTCAACTTCCACTCCTTCAAAGTGCTCAGCGAGGATGTCAGCGTCGAATAGGCTGCGAAAGCCAGGTTGCACGAGTTGGTGCCTGTTTCCAAAAAAACGTCCCGTCTGAAGCGGGGCGTTTTTTTTGGTTTAACCTGCGAAAC
>NZ_JH635999.1:1819306-1840929 GCF_000257605.1 Pseudomonas sp. R62 | reverse complement strand
CGATTTCTTCTTCTCTTCATGCGGCAAGCTGTTGTCACACCAGAAACTGAACTCATCCACCCCCAGTTCCTGGTAGTACTTGATCCGCGGAATGATCTCTTCCGGCGTGCCGATCATCGCGGTCTTGTGCAGGCTCTTCAGCTCAAACTCCGGACGTCCGGCAAACTTCTCTTCCGGGCTCGGCGCGAGGAAGCCATTGACTGGTGTTTGCTTGTTGCCGAACCAGGCATCGAACGTGCGATAGAAACGTGAGATGGCTTTCGCGCCGACCTTCCAGCCGTCCGGGTTATCAGCGGTGTGCACGTGGGTGTGGCGCAGCACCATCAATTGTGGGCGCGGTACGTCTGGGTTGTTGTCCAGTGCGGTCTGGAATTTGTTCTTCAGGTCGAGGACTTCTTCGTCGCCTTTCATCAATGGCGTGACCATGACGTTGCAGCCGTTGGCCACGGCGAAGTTGTGCGAGTCGGGGTCGCGGGCGGCGATCCACATGGGTGGGTTGGGCTTCTGGATCGGCTTCGGCACGCTGGTGGAGGTGGGGAATTTCCAGATGTCGCCGTCGTGGGCGTAGTCGCCTTGCCACAGGGCGCGGACCACCGGGACCATTTCGCGCAGGGCCTGGCCGCCGCTGGAGGCGGGCATGCCGCCGGCCATGCGGTCGAATTCCACCTGATAGGCGCCACGGGCGAGACCGACTTCCATGCGGCCGTTGCTGATCACGTCGAGCAGGGCGCATTCGCCGGCGACGCGCAGCGGGTGCCAGAACGGCGCGATGATGGTGCCGGCGCCGAGGTGGATGGTCGTGGTTTTCGCTGCGAGGTAGGCCAGCAGCGGCATCGGGCTTGGGGAGATGGTGTATTCCATGGCGTGGTGTTCGCCGATCCACACGGTGCTGAAACCGCCGGCCTCGGCCATCAGGGTCAGTTCGGTCAGGTCTTCGAACAGTTGGCGGTGGCTGACGCTTTCGTCCCAGCGTTCCATGTGTACGAACAGGGAAAATTTCATGACGCTACCTCGAGTCTTTTGTAATTGGCCGGTCGTATGCGGGCCTGTCGAACTGACGTGAGCGCTGTGCGCTCGCGAGTCTTCTCACCATTCAGGCACGCCTTCGAGGACGGCTGTTCGGTTGATTGAATATTGGTATACCATAATACGGAATATCCGCAAAATATTTCTGACCGACACTTCGAACAAGGAAGGCGCAAGCAATGAACATAAAACAAAAACTGACTCTGGCGTTTGCGGTAATCGCCAGCCTGCCGGTGTTGCTGGTGGCAGCGCTGATCATCCTCAATGTCCGCGAGGGCGCGCGCGACACCTTTACTGACAGCACCGGGCGCGAAGTGCGTCAGGTGGAAAACGCGATGCAGCTGTTTTTCGAGGGCATCAGCCAGAACGTTGCTTACCTGGCCGAGCATCCGCAACTGCAGAGCATCGACACCAGCCTCAAACGCTACCTGAGCAGCGACGCCGCGCAAGTGCCGATGGGGCCGCAGGATCAACAGCTGTTCAAGCTGTTCGACGGTCTGGCCAAGGCGCACCCGGCTTACACCTATCTATCTGTCGGCACCGACCAGGGCGGTTATCTGTTCTGGCCGGGCGATGCGCAACTGGCCAACTACGATCCGCGCACCCGGCCCTGGTACAAAACGGCGATGGCCAACCCCGGCAAAACCCTGCGCACCGAGGCCTATTACTGGGCGGCGGATGACGTGGTGCTGGTGAGCACCGTGCGCAGCTTCAACAACCAGTTGG
Source organism: Pseudomonas sp. R62 (assembly GCF_000257605.1). Lineage (NCBI taxonomy): Bacteria > Pseudomonadati > Pseudomonadota > Gammaproteobacteria > Pseudomonadales > Pseudomonadaceae > Pseudomonas > Pseudomonas sp. R62. The sequence goes on along the minus strand of NZ_JH635999.1, from coordinate 1,839,177 downwards.
GCAGCAATGCCGGCGTGGTCAACATCGATGTGTCGCTCAAGCAATTGACCGACCTGGTCAAGCAGATCCGCCTCGGCGAGAGCGGTTATCTGATGCTGATGGAAGCCAACAACACCGTGCTGGTCGACCCGAGCGATCCGGCGCACAACTTCAAGAAACTCAGCGATCTCGGCGACGGTTATCAGCAACTGGCCGAGGCGGGCAAAGGGCTGGTCGAGGTGCAACTGGCCGGCGAGGATTACATGGCGCTGGTCTGGCCGTCGCAGGCGTTGGGCTGGCGGTTTGTCGGGTTGGTGAAAGCCAGTGAAGTGATGGCCGGGGCGACGCGTTTGACCTGGCTGATCGGCGCTATCGCTGTGGTTTGTGCGCTGCTGTTTGCGATGGCCGGCGCGTGGTTCGCCGGGTTGATGGTCAAGCCGATTCGTGGTGTCGCCAGTGGTCTGGAAAGCATCGCCCAAGGCGAGGGCGATCTGACTGCGCGACTGGAAGTGCGCGGGCAGGATGAAACCGCGCAACTGGCCGGCTGGTTCAACCAGTTTCTTGAAGCGATTCGCACGTTGATTCAGCGCATCGGCCAGGCGGCGGGACAGATTCACAGCAGCTCTGGCAGCGCCACCGAAGTCTCGGCGGAAATGGCCGACGTCGCTTCGCGTCAGCGCGAGGCGGTGGACATGGTGTCTACGGCGTTTCACGAAATGGTCGCCACTTCCAACGAGGTCGCACGCTCGTGCAGCCAAGCGGCCGATTCAGCAGACAACGGTCAGCGTCAGGCACACACCGGGCAGCAGCAGATCGACGCGGCGGTAAGTAACGTCGGGCGCTTGAGTCAGGAGATCGGCCACAGCGCCGAGTCGATGCAGCAACTGGAGCAGGACAGCAACGACATCCAGTCGATTCTCGGCACGATTCGCTCAATTGCCGAGCAGACCAATTTGCTCGCGCTCAACGCCGCCATTGAGGCCGCGCGCGCCGGTGAACAGGGCAGGGGCTTTGCCGTGGTCGCCGATGAAGTTCGCGCGCTGGCCAAACGCACTTCCGACTCCACCGGTGAGATTGACGCACTGCTCGGCAATCTGGCGCGGCGCACCCACCAGATGGGCAAGCAGATGCACGCCAGCCTCGAGGTGTCACAGGAAACCGTGGTGTCGATCAACGAGGCGCGGGCGAGTTTTGAATTGATTCGTGAATCGGTCGACGTGATCCGCGACATGAACACGCAGATCGCCACAGCGGCGGAGGAACAGCATCAAGTGGCGGAAGACATCAATCGGCACATCAGCCAGATTCATGGCGATGCGCAGTTGGTGGCGAGCCTGGCGGATTCAACTCGGCAGGATGCGCAGAACCTGACGGCGTTGTCGCAGACGTTGAATCAGTTGGTGAGCCGGTTTAGGACCTGACACGGTCGCCCAGGCAACACCAAAACCAGTGGGAGCGAGCTTGGTCGCGAAGGCGTCGGGTCAGTCAAAAATGTAACAACTGACCCATCGCATTCGCGAGCAGGCTCGCTCCCACATGGATTTTCGGCGGATTTGAAAATCACGCCACAACCGGTAACGCACCCATCTTGCCGTGGCAATACACCAGCGGTCCGGCGACTTGCTCGGGGACGATCAGGTTCTTCACCGCGCCGACCATGATCGCGTGGTCGCCACCTTCGTATTCACGCCACAACTCGCACTCGATCACCGCCGTCGCATTGGCGAGGATCGGGTTACCCAGTTCGCTCAACGTCCACTCGATGCCCTGCGCCTTGTCCTTGCCTTTGCGGGCGAAGGCATAGGCCTCGCTTTGCTGCACGCTGGACAACAGGTGAATCGCAAAGCGTTTGTTCTTGATCAGCACGGGATAGGAGTCGGAGCTGTAGTTGGGGCAGAACAGCACCAGCGCCGGGTCCATCGACAGCGAGCTGAACGCGCTGGCGGTCAGGCCGACGATCTGACCGTCGTCGTCCAGCGTGGTGATAACGGTGACGCCGGACGGGAACGAGCCCATGACTTGTTTGTAAATGGCAGCATCGATCATTGGGTGGTCCTCGGGTGGTGTGACGCGGTTTTTATGGTTTGTAGGTCTGATGGTATACCGTAATACATATCTTGCAAGAGCTTTTCTGGTGAACCGATAAACGTGCCACTTTCGTCGGAAACTCAGTGTTTACGGGGCTTTCAGCTAGCCGGTCAGGGGTGGGATCAGCGAGGATAGCGGATCAGACAGCGACAGAATCAGCGGATCAGGCTTGTGCAAAGTTTGGAATACCATAATATGGTCTGCATCTGAGGGGCGACCCAAGAGTGCTCCCGGTTTGGCTTCATACAAAGATAAAAACAGACAAACTCGAGTTCATGCATATGTCCCAGATGTCCCGGCAAGATCCGTTGATCGAGAATCATACGGTCGATTACGTCCCACTCGCGGAACGCCACGGGAAGGCCCGCGATCTGTTCACTCTTTGGTTCAGCACCAACATCGCGCCACTGCCCATCGTTACCGGCGCCATGGTGGTTCAGGTGTTCCACCTCAATCTGTTCTGGGGGCTGCTGGCGATTGCGCTGGGGCACATGATCGGAGGCGTGGTGATCGCGCTGGCCTCGGCCCAGGGCCCGCGCATGGGCATTCCGCAAATGGTCCAGAGTCGCGGTCAGTTCGGTCGTTATGGCGCACTGCTGATCGTGTTCTTCGCGGCGCTCATCTACATCGGTTTCTTCATTTCCAACATCGTGCTGGCCGGCAAATCCATCGTCGGCATTGCGCCGTCAGTGCCAGCGCCGCTGAGCATTCTGATCGGCGCGCTGGCCGCTACCGCGATCGGTGTGATCGGCTACAACTTCATCCATACGCTCAACCGCATCGGCACCTGGGTGATGGGCGGCGCATTGCTCGCAGGCTTCATCTACATCTTCGCCCATGACTTGCCGGCGGACTTCCTGACGCGCGGCAGTTTCAATCTCTCCGGCTGGCTGGCGACGGTGTCGCTGGGGATCATCTGGCAGATCAGCTTCTCGCCATACGTCTCCGACTATTCGCGTTATCTGCCAGCAGACATCGGCATCGCCAAACCCTTCTGGGCGACGTATCTGGGCGCAACGCTGGGCACGATTCTGTCGTTCAGCTTTGGCGCAGTGGCAGTGCTGGCGACGCCGGAAGGCACTGAAGCGATGGCGGCGGTCAAGCAGTCCACCGGCTGGCTGGGGCCGATTCTGATGGTGCTGTTTCTGCTCAACATCATCAGCCACAACGCGCTCAATCTGTATGGCGCGGTGTTGTCGATCATCACCTCGATTCAGACCTTCGCCAGCCAGTGGACGCCGAGCATCAAGGTGCGCGTGGTGCTGTCGAGCGTGATTCTGGCCGGATGCTGCGTGGTCGCCCTCGGTGCTTCGGCGGATTTCATTTCCGAGTTCATTGGACTGATTCTCGCGCTGTTGCTGGTGCTGGTGCCATGGGCGTCGATCAACCTGATCGACTTCTACCTGATCAAGCGCGGCAACTACGACATCGCCTCGATCTTCCGCGCCGACGGCGGGATCTACGGGCGCTTCAACCTGCACGCGATCATTGCCTACTTCATCGGCATCATCGTGCAGCTGCCGTTTGCCAACACCTCGCTGTATGTCGGGCCGTACGCCAATCTGGTGGAAGGTGCCGACCTGTCGTGGCTGGTTGGCCTGGTGGTCACCGTGCCGTTGTATTACTGCCTGGCAACTCGCGGTCAGGCGCAGCAGAGCAGGGCGGCCAGACTCGGCTATACCGACTGATCCCAACGGCAACACAGCAATGCCCGGCCCAGCGCCGGGCATTTTTGTTTGCGTATTTCAGCGGTCACGGAAAATGGCCATATCGATCCCCTTTTGGCCTGCCGCCTACTGTCATCGCGCTACGCTGTCAGCAAGAATCGAAACCATAACAACAGGCTCGACCTTTTTTGCCCTTGGCTATCGTTACAGCCACTGCCGTGTACAGAACATAAAAACCATCGATCTCACGTCGCATTCGGGGAAACAACCATGGTCACGATCAAACGCATTCTGGGCGCCACCGTGTGTGGCCTGACGCTGCTGGCCAGCGCCGTCCAGGCCGAGCAGCGCGAACTGCGGGTGTACAACTGGGCGGATTACATTCTGCCGTCAGTGCCCAAGGACTTCGCCGAGCAAAGCAAGATCAAAGTGACGTGGGACACCTTTGACACCAACGAATCCCTGGAAGCCAAACTGCTCACCGGCAACTCCGGTTACGACCTGGTGGTGCCGTCCAACCAGTTCATCGAAACCCAGATCAAGGCCGGCGTGTTCCAGAAACTCGACAAGTCGAAATTGCCGAACTGGCAGCACCAGGATCCGGCGTTGCTCAAGTTGCTCGACGCCAACGACCCCGGCAACCAGTACGGCGTGCCGTACATGTACGGCACCGTGCTGATCGGCTTCAACCCGGCCAAGGTCAAGGCTGCCCTGGGCGACAACGCGCCGGTGGACAGTTGGGATCTGGTGTTCAAGCCCGAGAACATGGAAAAGCTCAAGGCCTGTGGCGTGGCGATGCTCGATTCGCCGTCGGAAATTCTGCCACTGGCCCTGCATTACCTCGGCCTCGACCCGAACAGCCAGAACCCGGCGGACTATGAAAAGGCCAAGGCCTTGATGATGAAGATTCGCCCGTATGTGACCTATTTCAACTCGGCCAAATACATGACCGACATCGCCAACGGCGACATCTGTGTGGCGATCGGTTATTCCGGCAGCTTCTACCAGTTCGGCAATCGCGCCAAAGAGGCGGGCAACGGCGTGGTGGTCGACTGGCGTCTGCCGAAGGAGGGCGCGCCGATCTGGTTCGACACCTTCGCTATTCCTAAGAGCGCTAAGAACGTCGCCGAGGCCCACGAATTCCTCAACCACTTGCTCGACCCGAAAGTGATCGCCCCGATCAGCGATTTCCTCGGTTACCCGAATGCCAACAAGGACTCGATGCCGCTGGTCAACAAGGACATCACCGACAACCCCAACCTGACCCCGACCAGCGAGGCGCTGAAAACCCTGTACGTGGTGCAACCGTTGCCGCAGAAAATGGAGCGGGTGCGCACGCGGGTGTGGACGAGTATCAAGTCCGATAAATAAGTATCGGCTGTACGAAATCACTGTGGGAGCGAGCTTGCTCGCGAAAGCGGAGTGTCAGTCGATGTAAATGTGACTGATCCGGCGCCTTCGCGAGCAAGCTCGCTCCCATAGGGTTATGAGTAGGGTCATTCAGGGCTGCGTTCAGCCTCGCGGGTCGTCACCAGGCTCAACAGCACCGACCCGAGAATCACCGACCCGACGATTGCCAGCGACCATTCCACCGGCATGTGGAACCACGGCATCAGCACCATCTTGCCGCCGATGAACACCAGCACGATCGCCAGCCCGTATTTGAGCAGGTGAAAGCGGTCAGCCATGTCCGCCAGCAGGAAATACAGCGCGCGCAGGCCCATGATTGCGAAGATGTTCGAGGTGAAAACAATGAACGGGTCGGTGGTCACGGCGAAGATCGCCGGAATGCTGTCGACGGCGAACATCAAGTCGCTGGCCTCGATCAGCACCAGCACCAGGAACATCGGCGTTGCCCAGCGCACGCCGTTCTGCAGGATGAAAAACTTCTCGCCGTGAAAGCCACTGGTGATGCGCATATGCCCGCGCACCCAGCGCAGTAACGGATTCTTTTCCAGATCCGGTTGATGATCAGCGAACACCAGCATTTTGATCCCGGTGATGATCAGGAATACGCCGAAGGCATACAGCAGCCATTCGAACTGCGACACCAGCCACACACCGGCAAAAATCATGATCGCGCGCATGACGATTGCGCCGAGCACGCCGTACAGCAGCACTCGTCGCTGCAATTCCGGTGGCACGGCGAAGTAGCTGAAGATCATCACGAAGACGAACATGTTGTCGATCGACAGCGACTGCTCAATCAGATAGCCGGTGAGGAATTCCAGGGTTTTCTGCCGGGCGATTTCACCGCCGAATTCACCGTGCAGATACCACCAGAGCAACCCGGCAAAACTCAGCGCCAACAGGCACCAGGCAACCACCCAGGCCGACGCTTCCCGCACCGACACCCGGTGCGCCTTGCGCCCACCGAAGACAAACAAGTCCAGGGCCAGCATGGCCAGAACGAAGATGATGAAGGCACCCCACATCCAGGGTTCGCCGATATTGATGTTCGTGGCAGGCATGGCACGCTCCCCTGTCTTTTTATTTGCAGCAAGCACATCTCCTGTGGGAGCGAGCCTGCTCGCGAATGCGATGGAACAGTGAAGTTGAGGTTGCTGACCCACCGCGTTCGCGAGCAGGCTCGCTCCCACAGGGATCATCTTCTCTTCTCGATCAAAGTCAGACGGGGCCATGCTAGCGACGGATCTGGAGCAAAGAAAAATCGTTTATTTCTGACTGACAGTTCGGCAAAAACGAAGTGTCAGCGGAAAAACTCTCCCGGCGTTTCGCCAAACTGCTGACGAAACGCGGCGATAAACGCCGAGGTCGAGTCGTATCCACAAGCCAGCGCAACATCGGTCACACGCTCGCCTTTCTCCAGCGGGGTCAGGGCGCCGAGCAAGCGCAAGCGCTGGCGCCAGGCGCGGAAGGTCAGGCCGGTGTCGCGCAAAAACAGCCGCGTCAGAGTCTTTTCGGTGACACCGAATTTTTCGCTCCAGTGGCTCAGCGTGGTCTGCTGTTCCGGGTGTTGCTCCAGGCTCTGGTAGATCTGCTTCAGGCGCGGGTCTTGCGGCAGCGGCAGCATCAAGTCGATGGTCGGCGCGTCGGCCAATTGATCAAGGATCACCTGGGCCAAGCGTCCGTCAGGGCCGCTTTCGTCGTATTCCACTGGCACCTGACTGAAGGCGCGAATCAACTCCCTGAGCAGATCGCTGACGCCGAGCACATGGCAATGCTCGGCGGCCCAACCGGTGACGCTGCTGTCGATGTACAGGCTGCGCATTTCCGTATGCGGTGCGCTGAACACCCGGTGCGGCACGCCGGCCGGAATCCACACCGCACGCTCCGGCGGCGCGACGAATCGGCCGGCGCTGGTCTGCACTTCGAGCACGCCCTGAATCGCGTAGGACAACTGCACCCACGGATGACTGTGGCGGCGGGTGAGGGCGCGATTGGGCAGCGATTCGGTGCGTCCGTACACGGGGCGCGGCAGGCTGGGCAACCCGGGAACACTGCGGCGAACGCTTTTGGCATGTCCTTTAGGCGGCATCTTGCGGCTCTTCGGCGTTAGTCGGTAATTACCAGTCACGTTAGAGTCGTCGGCACGCACTGGCAACCCCCGGATGAATCTCATGACGCGCCCACGTTTTCTGCCCGATAACTTCACGCTGACCTTGATCGGCGTCGTCCTGCTGGCCAGCCTCCTGCCGGCCAGCGGCCAGGTCGCGGTCGGCTTCGGCTGGCTGACCAACATCGCCATCGCCCTGCTGTTTTTCCTGCACGGCGCCAAGCTGTCGCGGGAATCGATCATCGCCGGCGCCGGCCACTGGCGTCTGCATCTGCTGGTGTTCGGGCTGACCTTCGTGCTCTTCCCGATTCTCGGTCTGGCGCTGAAGCCGCTGTTGTCACCGCTGATCGGTGATCAGCTGTACATGGGCATGCTCTACCTCTGCGCGTTGCCCGCCACCGTGCAGTCGGCGATCGCGTTCACTTCGCTGGCGCGGGGCAATATTCCGGCGGCGATCTGCAGTGCGGCGGCGTCCAGCCTGTTCGGGATTTTCCTTACACCGCTGCTGGTGACGTTGCTGCTCAACGTCCACGGCGACGGCGGCTCGACGCTCGATGCGATCGTCAAAATCAGTGTGCAATTGCTCCTGCCATTCATTGCCGGGCAGATCGCCCGCCGCTGGATCGGCGCGTGGGTAGGGCGCAACAAGAACTGGCTGAAATTCGTTGATCAGGGCTCGATTCTGCTGGTGGTGTACGGCGCATTCAGCGAGGCGGTCAACGAAGGCATCTGGCAGCAGATTCCGTTGTTCGAGTTGCTCGGCCTGGTCGTGGTCTGCTGCATTCTGCTGACGTTGGTTCTGGTGGCATCAATTCTGTTGAGCAAAGCGTTCGGCTTCAATCAGGAAGACCGCATCACCATTCTGTTCTGCGGCTCGAAAAAGAGCCTGGCCACTGGCGTGCCGATGGCGCAGGTACTGTTTGCCGGCAGCACCATCGGCGTGCTGATTCTGCCGCTGATGTTGTTCCATCAGATCCAACTGATGGTCTGCGCGGTGCTGGCGCAGCGCTATGCGAAACGGCCGGAGTCGGTGCCGGATCTGATGGCGCAGGTTGATCCGTAAAAGCGCTTCACAGCCCCGAATACTTGACCGCCGCTGCCGCCCGCGTCGGCACATCCAGCGTGCGCAGCAACGAAGACACATGGATGCGTACCGTGAACGGGGAGATATCCAGTTCACGGGCAATTTCCTTGTTGGTCTTGCCTTGCGCAATCAACCGCAGCACGTCCTGCTGACGCGGCGTCAGCGTCGTTGCGGTTTCCAGCGGCAACAAGCCGGACGGCGCCGACTTCACCAGCACCTCACCTTCACGGATCGCCAGAATCGCCTGGCCGATTTCATCCGGCGCAATGTTTTTGCCGATAAAACCGTCAATGCCCGCCGCCATGACTTCACTGATCAGCGCCTGATCGTCAACCATCGACACCACGATCAACGTGGTGCGCGGCAACTGTCGGCGCAAGTCGGCGAGCTGAGTGATGCAGGTCAGCCCGGGAAAACGCAGATCGAGCATCAGCGTGTCCGGCTCGTTGTCCGGCACCAGCAGCTTGAGCACGGTCTCGAAGTCGCCGGCTTCTTCAAGCAACATCTCAGGCAGCAAGCGCTGCACGGTGCGCAGCATTGCCTCGCGAAACAGCGGGTGATCGTCGGCTATGATGGTCCGGCACGTCATGATGCGACCCTCCCTGGGTCAGGCGTGATTCAAGGCCTGCACCTTAGCACTGGACGCGAAGGTTGCCTGTAGGCTGCTTCCGAAACTGCAATCGCTGCACAAGGACGTTTCCCATGAAGTTCGAGAAAAACACCGAACTCGACCAAGCCAATCTGCGCATCATCATCGCCGCCATCGCGGTGGTTTACATGGTCGTACTGGTCTTTTTGCCGGGCCATCGCTTCGAGACCTACCTGCCGGTCATCACCTACATCAGTCTGTTTCTGCTGGCTTCGATCGCGTTCCGCCAAGCCATTGCGCGTTGGCCCGGGCATTATCCGGCGCGGCGGATTTTTGCTATGGTCCACGATTACACCGGCACCTGTTTTGGGCTGGTGATCGGCGGCGAAGCGGCGCTGCCGTTGTATGCGGTGATGGTCTGGGTCAATCTCGGCAACGGCATGCGCTACGGCTCGCGCTATCTGGCGATTGCCACCGGGCTGGCGCTGGTGGCGCTGCTGGTGGTCTATCGCTTGACGCCGTATTGGCAGGCGCAGCCGTTCATGGTGTTGATGCTGCTGATCACCAGCACGGTGATTCCGTTTTATGCGCACTTGCTGTTGGAGCGTACGCGCAAGGCGTCCGAAGAAGCGGTGGCGGCGAATCTGGAAAAGTCGCGCTTCCTCGCGCAGGCCAGTCACGACTTGCGTCAGCCGATTCACTCCATCGGACTGTTTACCGCGTGCCTGCGGGAGTCGCGCCTGGGTGATGAAGAGCGGCGGTTGGTCGACAACATCGACCGCTCACTGCTCAACGTCTCGCAATTGTTCCGCTCGATTCTCGACCTCTACACCCTCGATAACGGCCGGGTTGAAGCGAAAATGCAAACGCTCAATCTCGGTGAATGGCTCGCGGACATCGTCTGCCAACATCAGGAAGCGGCACGTTGGGCGGGCGTCGAGCTGCGGCTGCGACCTTGCAACTACTGGGTCAGAACCGACCCGGCACTGCTCGCGACCATGGTGCAGAACGTGCTCTCCAACTGCTTCAAATACGGCGCGCAACGACCCGTGCTGATCGGCGTGCGTAAACGTGGGGCAGGGCTGGCCATCGTCATCTACGACCGCGGCAACGGCATTGCCGAAGAGCATTTGCACAAGGTCTTCGAGGAGTTTTATCGCGTGCGGCAAGTGCGCGACAAAGACGTCGAAGGCGTGGGGCTGGGCCTGTCGATCATCAAGCGTCTTGGTGAACTGATCGATGTGCACGTTGCTCTGCGTTCACAGTTGGGGCGCGGCACAGCTGTGACGCTTGCGGGGTTGCCGATCGTGGCGGCGCCGCAGTCACCGGTGGTTCGCAGTGAAGCGCGGCAGGTGGGTTTGTTGACCGGGCTGAAGGTGTGTCTGGTCGAGGATGACCGCAACGTGCTGCTGGCGACTTCGGCGTTGCTTGAACGCTGGGGCTGCGTGGTGCAGGGCGAGTGGTCGGCTGAAGATCTGGTCACCGACTGCGACATCATCGTCGCCGACTATGACCTCGGCACCCACGCCACTGGCATCGAATGCATTGACGAAGTGCGCAGGCGGCGCGGTTGGGCAGTGCCGGCGATGATCATCACCGGGCATGACGTCGAAAAGATTCAGGCAGCCTTGCATGACCGGCAGATTGCGATTCTGTCGAAACCTGTGCGGCCGGCCGAGTTACGCGCGACGTTGCGCGCCCTGCGTGATCGACAAGGCGCAGCGGTTGAACAGATGCTGTAAAGGCCGATGTAAACGGGCGGCTCAGGAGCTCGCCCGTTATTTCGCGGCGATTATTGTGGGCTGTTGAACTGGTCGGAATAGCTGCCGGTCATCAGCGCCGATGCCACGCGATCAGAACCGACTCCGACCCGGGAGTAGGCCACTCGGTTGACGCCGGTGCGGTCGGCGCCATCCGCTGCCAATGCTCCGGCACCGACACGATCAGCGCCATCGGCAGCCACAGCGCCGGCACCGACGCGATCAGCGCCATCGGCAGCCACCGCGCCGGCACCGACACGATCAGCGCCATCGGCAGCCACAGCGCCTGCACCGACGCGATCAGCGCCATCGGCAGCCACAGCGCCGGCACCGACGCGATCAGCACCATCGGCAGCCACCGCGCCGGCACCGACGCGATCAGCGCCATCGGCAGCCAGCGCGCCGGCACCGACACGATCAGCGCCATCGGCAGCCACCGCGCCGGCACCGACACGATCAGCACCATCGGCAGCCACTGCCCCGGCACCGACACGATCGGCGCCATCGGCGGCCACCGCGCGGGCACCGACGCGATCAGCGCCATCGGCAGCCACCGCCCCAGCACCAACATGATCAGCCGCATCCGAAGCCAACGCCTGCGGTTGCGCCGCCAAGACATTCGGCACCACAACGCTGGCCGCTACCGCAAGAAGCACCCCTGACAACAACTTGTATTTCATGGTTTTCTCCACGACCCGGCTGCCATACAGCGATCAATCGCGCGCGATGCATACAAACGCCACGACTCATTGGCTTGGGTTTTACCTGGTTGGCGAAAGGCACGGGCACACCGAGCGGCGTGCGGGTGTCGAGATAATCCTGATCGAGCCGATTGAGTATAGGATCGGCCTCGGAAACTGCCATGGTGGAAAGATCGACGGACAAAAAAAGACGAAGCCCGCATTGCGCAGGCTTCTTGGTGTGGAGCTGTTTACATTTTTGCCAGTGCCTGAGCCAGATCGGCGCGCAGGTCTTCAATGTCTTCGACCCCCACCGACAACCGCACCAGCCCATCGCCAATCCCCAGCTTCGCGCGGGTTTCCGGCGGGATGGTCGCATGGGTCATTATCGCTGGATGCTCGATCAGGCTCTCCACGCCACCCAGACTTTCCGCCAGTGCAAAGATCTGCACGTTCTCGAGAAAGCGCCGCGCACCGGCCAGGTCGCTGTTCAGGTCAACAGAAATCATCCCGCCAAAACCACGCATCTGCCGCTTGGCCAGTTCGTGCTGCGGGTGCGACTCAAGGCCCGGATAGTAGACGCGTTTGACCTGCGGTTGCTTTTCGAGCCACTGCGCCAGGTCCAGGGCGTTGCTGCAGTGACGTTCCATGCGCAGCGCCAAAGTCTTCACCCCACGCAGAGTGAGGAACGCATCGAACGGCCCGGAAATTGCGCCGACGGCGTTCTGCAGGAAGCCGAGTTTTTCCGCCAGTTCGGCGTCCTGCCCGACCACGGCAATCCCACCGATCACGTCGGAGTGGCCGTTGAGGTATTTGGTGGTCGAGTGCAGGACGATGTCGAAACCCAACTCCAGTGGGCGCTGGATGTACGGGCTGGCGAAGGTGTTGTCGGCCACGCAGATGATCCCGCGCGCGCGGCAGATGCGCGCGATTGCGGCCAGGTCCGACAGGCTCAGCAGCGGGTTGGTCGGGGTTTCGACCATGACCATGCGCGTGTCGTCCTGCAGCGAGGCTTCGAACGCCGACAGATCGGTCAGGTCGACGAAGCTGAAACGGTGCCCGGCACTGCGCTGGCGGACCTTGTCGAACAGGCGGAACGTGCCGCCGTACAAGTCATTGCCGGAAACGATGTGCGAGCCGGCGTCGAGCAGTTCCAGCACCGTGGAAATCGCCGCCAGCCCTGAGGCGAAGGCAAAGGCGCGGGTGCCGCCTTCCAGATCCGCGACGCAGCGCTCCAGAGCAAAACGCGTCGGGTTGTGCGAGCGGCCGTAGTCGAACCCCTTGTGCACGCCGGGGCTGTCTTGCAGGTAGGTGGAGTTGGCGTAGATCGGCGGCATCAGCGCGCCGGTGGTCGGGTCCGGCTCTTGCCCGGCGTGGATCACCCGGGTGGCGAAGCCTTGGGATTTATCGTCGTGCTGACTCATGCAAGGGATCTCCGTAATTGGTTGAGCATGTCGGTGCGGGTGATCAGGCCATGGAAGCCGGAGGCGTCGGCGATGATCGCGACGAGGCCACGGCTGAGCACCGCTTCCAGCTCGGCCAGGCTCGCAGCCGGGGCGAGGGTTTGCAGTTTGTCGGTCATCACACTCGACACCGACTGGCTGAAACGTGCGGCGTCTTCGTGGACGCCGAGGAGGATGTCGGACTCGTCGATCACTCCCACTAGTTGTTTGCCTTCGACCAGCACCGGCAGTTGCGAAACGTCCGCCAGACGCATGCGCTGGAAGGCCGTGAGCAGGGTGTCGTCCGGGCCGACGCTGATCACCCGGCCGTCCTCGAAACGCCGTGCGATCAAATCGCGCAGATCGCCGTAGCCCTTGCGCTGCAACAGGCCCTGATCGGTCATCCACTGGTCGTTGTAGACCTTCGACAGGTAGCGCGTGCCGGTGTCGCAGACGAAACTGACCACGCGTTTCGGCTCGGTCTGCTCGCGGCAATAACGCAGCGCGGCAGCGAACAGGGTACCGGTCGATGAGCCGCCGAGAATGCCCTCGGCCTTGAGCAACTGGCGGGCATGATCGAAGCTTTCCGCGTCGCTGATCGAGTAGGCGTGACGCACGCTGGACAGGTCGGTGATCGACGGAATGAAGTCTTCGCCGATACCCTCGACCGCCCACGAACCGGGCGTCGGCAAGGTGCCGTCGCGGCTGTATTGCGCCATCACCGAGCCGACGGGATCGGCGAGGACCATTTCCAGATCCGGCTGCACGCGCTTGAAGAAGCGACTCAATCCGGTCAGCGTGCCGGCCGATCCGACGCCGACGACAATGGCGTCCAGATCATGTTCGGTCTGCGCCCAGATTTCCGGTGCGGTGCTGCATTCATGGGCCAGCGGGTTGGCGGGATTGTTGAATTGGTCGGCGAAAAACGCGCCGGGTATGTCCTTGGCCAAACGCGCGGCGACGTCCTGGTAATACTCGGGATGGCCCTTGCCGACATCGGAGCGGGTGATGTGCACTTCGGCGCCCATGGCCTTCAAGTGCAGGACTTTCTCGGTGGACATCTTGTCCGGCACCACCAGCACCACACGATAGCCTTTGGCGCGGCCGACCAGCGCCAGACCCAGACCGGTATTGCCGGCAGTGGCCTCGACAATCGTCCCGCCCGGTTGCAGGCGGCCGTCACGTTCCGCAGCGTCGATCATCGCCAGACCGATACGGTCCTTGATCGAGCCGCCGGGGTTCTGCGATTCAAGTTTGAGAAACAGCGTGCACGGTCCGGTATCGAAGCGGGTGACCTGCACCAGCGGAGTATTGCCTATCAGCCCAAGCACGGCAGGGCGTGATTCCTTCGACATTTCTTCACCTCTTTATGGTGTTGATCGCGTTCCAATCGCGGGGAAAAGACTCGCGTGCAACTTAGGCGCTGACAACCTCTCTCGCAACCTCTAATCCTTGGGAAATCCAGCCATTTGGATCTAACGATAGAACGAAAACTGGCATGTTGCTTTGAGGTGTCTGATCGTTCCCAAGCTCCGCGTGGGAATGCAACCCGGGACGCTCCGCGTCCCTACGCTCGGAAGATCGCAGCCTTCGGCAGCTCCTGCAGGGGCTTCTGCGCATGAGTAGAACTTGTGATGATCTGGAATTTATTGAGTTTGTTTCATTAAGTCCGGTTCCCGACAATACCCGCCATCGAATAAGCATCTGGAGTTGTTTGTCATGGCACTGGCCCATTCCCTTGGATTTCCGCGCATCGGTCGCGACCGCGAACTGAAGAAAGCGCAAGAGGCGTTCTGGAAAGGAGAACTGAACGAGGCGGGCCTGCGTGACGTCGGGCGTGAGCTGCGCAAGGTCCATTGGGACTTGCAGAAGAACGCCGGCATCGACTTGCTGCCGGTCGGCGATTTCGCCTGGTACGACCAGGTGCTGAGCCACTCGCTGATGTTCGGCGTGATCCCCGAGCGCTTCCTCCCGCATGACGGCAAACCCACGCTGCAAACCCTGTTCAACATGGCCCGAGGCGTCAGCAATACTTGCTGCGGCGAAGGCCATGCTCAGGAAATGACCAAGTGGTTCGACACCAACTATCACTACCTGGTACCGGAATTCAGCGTCGATCAACAATTTCAGCTGGGTTGGGAGCAGCTGTTTGAAGAAACCGAAGAGGCCCGTGCGCTGGGGCACAACGTCAAACCGGTGATCATCGGCCCGTTGACCTATCTGTGGCTGGGCAAAACCAAAGGCGCCGACTTCGACAAGCTCGACTTGCTTGATCGACTGCTGCCGCTGTACGGCCAGATCTTCGCACGGCTGGCGGCATTGGGTGTGGAGTGGGTGCAGATCGATGAGCCGATTCTGGTGCTCGATCTGCCGCAGGACTGGAAGAATGCCTTCGAGCGCGCCTACAACCAGATCCAGCGCGATCCGCTGAAAAAACTGCTCGCCACGTACTTCGGTGGCCTGGAAGAAAACCTCGGTCTGGCGGCGAACCTGCCTGTCGATGGCTTGCACATCGATCTGGTGCGCGCGCCGGATCAATACCCGACCATTCTGGATCGTCTGCCGGCTTATAAGGTGCTGTCGCTGGGTGTGGTCAACGGTCGTAACGTCTGGCGCTGCGATCTGCAAAACGCGCTGGCGACGCTGCGTCATGCCCATGAGCGTCTGGGTGATCGCTTGTGGGTGGCGCCGTCCTGTTCATTGCTGCACAGCCCGGTTGATCTGGGCCGGGAAGACCAGCTCGATGCCGAACTGAAAAGCTGGCTGGCGTTTGCCGTGCAGAAGTGCGAAGAGGTCGCCGTGCTCGCCCAAGCGGTCAGCGAGCCGGAAGCGCCGCAGGTGCTGCGCGCACTGGCGCAAAGTCGTTCGGTACAAACCAGCCGCGCCGCCTCACCGCGCATTCACAAACCTGAGGTGCAAACGCGGGTCGCGGCGATCACTGCCAGGGATGCGCAACGCCAATCGCCGTTTGCTCAGCGTATTGCCAAACAGCGCGGCAAGCTCGACCTGCCGTTATTCCCGACCACCACCATTGGTTCGTTTCCGCAAACGGCGGCGATCCGTCTGGCGCGCCAGGCCTACAAGCAAGGCAAGCTCAGCGCGGCCGATTATACCGATGCGATGCACACGGAGATTCGCCACGCGGTGGAAATTCAAGAACGCCTCGGCCTGGATGTGCTGGTGCACGGTGAGGCCGAGCGCAACGACATGGTCGAATACTTCGCCGAACAGCTCGACGGCTATGCCTTCACCCGCTTTGGCTGGGTGCAGAGCTATGGTTCGCGCTGCGTCAAGCCAGCGGTGATTTTCGGTGACCTCAGCCGCCCGCAGGCGATGACGGTCGAGTGGATCCGTTACGCCCAAGGCCTTACCGACAAGGTCATGAAAGGCATGCTGACCGGCCCGGTGACCATGCTGATGTGGTCCTTCGCCCGCGAAGACGTCAGCCGCGAAGTGCAGGCTCGACAACTGGCGCTGGCCATTCGTGACGAAGTGAATGATCTGGAAGCGGCAGGAATCAAAATCGTGCAGATCGACGAAGCGGCGTTCCGTGAAGGCTTGCCGTTACGCCGGGCGCAGTGGCCGGCGTATCTGGAATGGGCAAGCGAAGCGTTCCGCCTGTGCGCCTCCGGCGTGCGCGACGAAACCCAGATCCACACGCACATGTGCTACAGCGAATTCAACGATGTGATCGAGTCGATCGCGGCGATGGATGCCGATGTCATTACCATCGAAACCTCGCGTTCGGACATGGAACTGCTCGAAGCGTTTGAAGCGTTCGCCTACCCGAACGACATCGGCCCGGGCGTCTACGATATTCACTCGCCACGGATTCCCGATGTGTCGGAAATGGTTGGCTTGCTGCGCAAGGCGGCGCAGCGTATTCCGGTTGAGCGGCTGTGGGTCAATCCGGATTGCGGGCTGAAAACCCGAGGTTGGCCAGAGACCGAAGCGGCGCTGGTGCACATGGTCAGCGCCGCGCGGCAACTGCGCAAAGAGTGGGCCTGACCCTTTACCACCCTGGAATACATGACCCTGTGGGAGCGAGCCTGCTCGCGAAAGCGGTGTGTCAGCTACACATGCATCAAGCAAGGAAGCGCAATATCGGTGCACCATCGAACGGGTCCGTCAGATAGTGCGCCCTGACGCCGAAGGTCGTCTGTAACCGCTCCGGCGTCAGCACGTGCAGCGGCTCGCCCAATGCCACCAGACGCCCGCGCTCCAGCACTGCCAGGCGATCGCATTTGAGCGCCTGATTGAGATCGTGCAGGGCGATCAACGTAGTCACCGGCAGTGCGCGCACCACTTGCAGAATGCTCAACTGATGCTGGATATCGAGGTGGTTAGCCGGCTCGTCGAGCAGCAGGATCTGCGGGCGCTGCGCCAGTGCGCGGGCGATGTGCACGCGTTGGCGTTCACCGCCGGAGAGGCTGCGCCAGAGGCGGTTGCGCAGGTGCACGGCGTCGACGTCGACCAGCGCTTGCTCGACGATGGCGTCATCGGCCGGCGACCACGGTTGCAGCGCCGACAACCACGGCGTGCGCCCCAGCGCCACCGCGTCGAACACGCGAATGCCATCGTCGGTATCGGCCTGTTGCTCAACCACCGCGAGCGTCTGCGCGATAGTGCGCCGCGACATTTTGCCCAGCGCCTGACCGCCGAGCTGCACATGGCCCGCGCTCGGTTCACGCAAGCCGGCGAGCAGTTTCAGCAGCGTGGATTTACCCGAACCGTTTGGCCCGACAATGCCCAGGGTCTCGCCGCGCTGAACGTCGAGGCTGACACCATTGAGCAACTCGGCACCGCGCACTTTGAAGCCCACACCCGCACAACTCAGAACCGTGTTCATCGCGCCGATCTCCGGCCCACCAGAATCAGCGCGAACACCGGTGCGCCGACCAGCGCAGTGATCACGCCGACCGGGATCACCTGACCCTTGATCAGGGTGCGTGACAGCACATCGGCGGCGATCAGAAACACTGCGCCGCCCAACGCACTGGCAGGCAGAAGGCGCGCATGGCCGGTGCCGAGCAACAACCGCGCGGCATGGGGAATCACCAGGCCGACAAAACCGATCGAGCCGACAATCGACACCATCACCGCCGTCACCAGCGCGGCGCAGCCGATCAACAGAATCTGCACGCGGCGCACGGCAATGCCGAGGGAGGCTGCCGAGTCCGCGCCAAAGGTGAACGCATCCAAGGCTCGGCGATGCCACAGACAAACAACCAAGCCCAACACCGCCACCGGCACCGCCAGCCACACCGACGGCCAGCGTACGCCGCCGAGATTGCCCAGCAGCCAGAACATGATGCCGCGCGCTTGTTCGGAGCTGGCCGAGCGGGTGATCAGAAAAGCGGTGAGGGCGTTGAACAGCTGCGAGCCGGCAATCCCGGCCAGAATGATCTGCCCGGTGCCGCTGGCCGAGCCGCTGACCCGCGCCAACAGGATCACCAGTACGAAAGCGATCACCGCGCCGGCAAAGGCACCGACCGACAATGAAATCGCCCCGGCGCCGACGCCAAGCAGGGCGACCATCACCGCGCCAGTCGAGGCGCCAGCAGAAATTCCCAGCAGATACGGATCGGCCAACGGATTGCGCAGCAGCGATTGCAGGATCACCCCGCACGTCGCCAGGCCGGCGCCGCAGGCCGCCGCGACCAGCGCGCGGGTCAGGCGATAGTTCCAGACGATGCCTTCGTCGATCGGGGCGAGCACATAACCGGCGCCCCACAGCTTGTTGGCCAGCACCTGCAACACTACGCTCGGCTCGATCGAAGTCTCGCCAATGGCCACGCCGCCAATCAGCGCGACCGACAGCGTCAACAGCACCAGCAGCAATCGGATCAGGCGTCTGCTCATGGCGACAGGTCGTAGCCGTTGATCGCGCTGGCCAGTTGTGCGAGGCCGTCGAAGGTGCGCAGGCTGGCCTGCATGGCCATGGCGTCAAGGATGATGATGCGGTTGTGCTTGACCGCGTCCATGTTGCGCGTCACCGGATCACTGCGCAGGAAGGCGAGTTTTTTCTGATAGTCGTCCGCCGGGAAACGTCGACGATCCATGCGCGCGATCACCAGAAATGTCGGGTTGGCCTTGGCGATGGTTTCCCAGCCGACGGTCGGCCATTCTTCATCCGACTCGACCACGTTGCGCACGCCGAGGGTGCTGAGCATGAAATCGGGAACGCCTTTGTGCCCGGCCACGAAAGGCTCGATGTCCATCTCGGCGCTGGAGAACCACACCAGGGCGCTGACGTCTTTGCGCTGCTGCTTTTTCGCGGTGGCGATCGACTGCGCGAGGCTGGCTTTGAGCTGCTCATTGAGCTGCTCGCCACGCGCCTGCACATCGAAAATCGCCGCCAGTTGGCTCACGCTTTTGTAGATGCTGTCGATTCGAAACGGTGCCAGCCGCGTGCCGTCCGAGCCGACGAGGTTGTCCTTGGCTTCGCAATCGGAGGGCAGCAGATAGGTCGGAATCTTCAGTTCATGAAACTGCTCGCGGGTGCCGACCGCGCCTTGCGGGCCGACCATCCATTCCAGCTCGACGGCAACCAGCTCCGGGCGTTTGGCGATCACCGCTTCGAAACTCGGCTCGTTGTCGGCAAGGCGCTCGATCCTGTCGTTCTGCGCTTTGTATGTGCCCAGCACGTCGTTGAACCACAGCGAAGTGCCAACGACTTTGTCGCCCAGACCCAAGGCATAGAGCATTTCCGTGCCGGCTTGGCCGATGGTCACCGTGCGCGCGGGTGCGTGTTGAAAGGTCAGGCTGCTGCCACAGTTTTCCACGGTCAGCGGATACGCAGTCGGCGCCGCTTGCGCCAGGGCGCAAAGGCTCAGAGCGGTGAGCAGGGTGGCAACGCGGGGCAGCAGCATGGGGCAGTCTCCAGGGGAACCGTACGGGAGCGGGCGGGTACGGTTGGAAACACACCTCGGGCGCAGTCGTGGAAACTGCGCAAGGCCGGCATAGTGAAAACAAGCACGGCACGATGTCCTTCCCGGACACCCCGCCGGTTAGTCAGTCACTGTGCCGGCAGGTCTCCTGACTGATGCGTCATCGCCACGCTCC
>NZ_JH635999.1:1817376-1818673 GCF_000257605.1 Pseudomonas sp. R62 | reverse complement strand
AGCATTTCGGATTCCCTATTAATTCCGTGTGGAAACCGGCGGCGGCATGGTAGTCGATCAGGCCGCTGATGGGGAGCCGAATCTGCTTTGGTAGGAGCTGCCGGAGGCTGCGATCTTTTGATCTGGTCTTTAACGGGCAAGATCAAAAGATCGCAGCCTTCGGCAGCTCCTACAAGGGTGCGTGTTTGCGTGGCGGAGCGTTTGCAATCCGGGGGTAAGCTTGGCTAATATACGATCCATATACATATCGTATCGGATTCATATATGGGCATCGTAAAAATTTCAGAGGACATGCACGAGAACCTGCGCATTTCCAGCAACGCCCTCAGCCGCTCGATCAACGCGCAGGCCGAGCACTGGATGCGCATCGGCATGCTCGCCGAGCTGCATCCCAACCTCGACCACAGCGCCATTTGCCGCCTGCTGATCCGCGCCGAACAGAACGGCGGACTGGATCTGCAACAACTGACTCAGGAAGCCGTCAGCGCATGAGAAACCAGATCAAGATCAACACGCCGGCCGACATCGAAAAATCCCGCGCTGCCGGCAAACTCGCCGCTGAGGTGCTGGCGATGCTGGTGCCGCATGTGAAGGCCGGGGTGACCACCGATGAGCTGGACCGGTTGTGCAACGATTACATCGTCAATGTGCAGAAAGCCGTGCCGGCCAACGTCGGTTATCACGGCTTTCCGAAAACCGTCTGCGCGTCGGTCAATGACGTGGTGTGCCACGGGATTCCATCGGGTACGCCATTGAAAGACGGCGACATCGTCAACCTCGACATCGCCGTGATCAAGGATGGCTGGTTCGGTGATACCAGCCGCATGTATGTCGTGGGTGAGGCGAGCCCCGAGGCGCAGCACCTGATCAAGACCACTTACGACGCGATGTGCGCGGGCATTCGCGCAGTGAAACCGGGTGCAACGCTGGGCGATATCGGTTACGCGATCCAGAGCCTGGCGGAGGCGGAGGGCTTCAGCGTGGTACGCGAGTACTGCGGCCATGGCATCGGCAAGGTCTATCACGATGAGCCGCAGATCCTGCATTACGGCTTTCCCAATCAAGGGCTAAAGCTCAAGGCCGGGATGATTTTCACCGTGGAACCGATGCTCAATGCCGGCAAACGCCATGTGAAGAACATGCCTGATGGCTGGACGGTGCTGACCAAGGATGGCTCGTTGTCGGCGCAGTGGGAGCATATGGTCGCGGTGACGGAGAGCGGGTTCGAAGTGCTGACGGCTTGGCCGGATGAGATTGAAGGGTACCGGGCCATTGGCTAATACCGTGTCGCCTGCTT
>NZ_JH635999.1:1801872-1817053 GCF_000257605.1 Pseudomonas sp. R62 | reverse complement strand
TAGATCCAACTGACTCAGCGCAATCAGTGAGCACCGGCAGCCTTGTTCAAATCGCTCTCGGTCCATTCGGTATAAACACAAGCATCCGCCGTCGCCCAGCGCACCCGGACCGGATCGCCGGCCTTGAGTGGCATGCCCGCTGCCGACAGCGCTTTCACCGTCATCGACGTCCCGCCCGCAGTGACCACGCTGCACGTCTGGCTCTCACCAAGAAACAGCACCTCCACAACATTCGCCGATACCTCATTCCAACCCGCCGCCAGCGGCTCATCGAGCGCCTGCTGCGTGCTCAACGCCAAGGCTTTTTCCGGACGCACCATCAGCAGCACATCCTGATCAGTGTGCAACCCGGACGTCAGCCGAATCGACAATGACTGCCCCTCGAAACTCGCTGCCGCATTCCCTTGCGCCTTGAGCTTGAGGAAGTTCGAATTGCCCAGAAACGACGCGACAAACGCATTCGGCGGATTCTGATAAAGGTCATACCCGCTGCCCAAGCCGACAATCTTGCCGTGGCTGAAAATCGCGATGCGTTGCGACAGCCGCATGGCTTCTTCCTGGTCGTGGGTCACGTAAACGATGGTGATACCCAGGCGCCGGTGCAGCTGGCGCAGTTCATCCTGCAAGTCCTCGCGCAGCTTCTTGTCCAGCGCGCCCAGCGGTTCGTCCATCAGCAGGATGCGTGGCTCGTAAACCAGCGCCCGGGCGATGGCGACACGTTGTTGCTGACCGCCGGACAGTTGCGAAGGGCGGCGATGGGCGAACTGTTCGAGCTGCACCAGCTTCAACATCGCATCGACGCGTTTTTCACGCTCGGCGGCAGCCAGTTTGCGAATCGCCAAAGGGAAGGCGATGTTGTCGCGCACCGACAGATGCGGGAACAGCGAATAGCGCTGGAAGACCATGCCGATGTCGCGCTTGTGCGGCGGCACGTTGACCAGCGACTGGCCGTTGACGAGGATCTCGCCGCTGCTCGGTGTTTCGAACCCGGCGAGCATCGACAGCGTCGTACTCTTGCCCGAGCCGCTGGAGCCGAGAAAGGTCAGGAATTCGCCGTCCTTGATGTCCAGCGAGATGTTATCGACGGCAGCAAAATCGCCGTAGTGCTTGTTCAGGTTGCGCAGGCTGACCAGGGGTTTGTCGCTCTGCTGGGATGCGTCTTTGATCACGGCACTCATATCGTACTCCTGGGCGCTCAGGCGCTGATTTCGTTGCGCCGGCGCAGGGCGGCGGCGATCACCATGACCAACACTGACAGACCGATCAGCAGCGTCGAAGCGACGGCGATCACCGGGGTCAGGTCCTGGCGCAGGGTGGTCCACATTTTCACGGGAAGGGTTTGCAGAGTCGGGCTCGCCATCATCACGCTGAGCACCACTTCGTCCCACGAAACGAGGAAGGCGAAGAGGGCGCCGGCGACCATGCCCGGACGGATCGCCGGGAACGTCACCTTGAACACCGCTTGCAGGCGCGAGGCACCGCAGATCACCGCCGCGTCTTCAATCGACTGATCGAACAGCTTCAGCGAGTTGATGATCGAAATGATGGTGAACGGCAGCGCGACGATCACATGGCTGACGACGAAGGCGAACATGGTCCCGGTGTAGCCGAGCTTGAGAAACAGCGCATACACCGCCACGGCGATGATCACCAGCGGCACGATCATCGGCAGGGTGAACAGGCCGTAGAGCATCTCGCGGCCGGGAAAGCGTCCGCGCACCAGCGCAAACGCGGTCGGTAAACCGAGGGCCACGGCGCAGATCGTGGTCAGCACGGCAACCTTGAGGCTGGCGGCAGCGGCGTTCATCCAGTCGGGGTTGGAGAAAAACTGGCCGTA
Organism: Pseudomonas sp. R62; assembly: GCF_000257605.1. Classification (NCBI taxonomy): domain Bacteria; kingdom Pseudomonadati; phylum Pseudomonadota; class Gammaproteobacteria; order Pseudomonadales; family Pseudomonadaceae; genus Pseudomonas; species Pseudomonas sp. R62. The sequence goes on along the minus strand of NZ_JH635999.1, from coordinate 1,815,216 downwards.
CCATTTCAGCGTCCAGCCCGGTGGCGGGAACACCAGCCACTGCGAGGAGCCGAACGACAGCAGCACGATGAACACGATCGGCAACAGCAGGAACAGACCGATCAGCCCAGTCGTGGCGTAGAGGCCGAAACGCATGCGCCGGCTCATGGCATTGGGAGTCAGGAGCATGTCGGCTTACCTCGCGTTACTGGCGCCAACCGGGGATTCCGGTTGAAGCTTCAGGTAGAAGTAGAACAGCACCAGGGTGATTGCGATCAGCAACGCGGCGCCGGCACTGGCCAGGCCCCAGTTGAGGAACGATTGCACCTGCTGAATGATGAACTCCGGCAGCATCATGTTTTGCGCCCCGCCGAGCAGCGCCGGGGTGACGTAGTAACCGAGCGACATTACGAACACCATCAAACCACCTGAGGCCAGACCCGGCCGGCACAGCGGCAGGAACACCCGGAAGAAGTTGGTCCACGGACTGGCGCCGCAGATCGAACCGGCCTGCAGGATCATCGGGTCGATGGCCTGCATGGTTGCTTGTAACGGCAGCACGATGAACGGGATCATGATGTAGCTCATGCCGATCACCACGCCCGTGAGGTTGTGCACCATCTCCAGCGGTTGATCGATGATGCCCATCGCCATCAGCGCCTTGTTGATCACCCCCGAGGCTTGCAGCAACACCAGCCACGAATAGGTGCGGGCGAGCAGGCTGGTCCACATCGACAGCAGCACGATGTTGAGGATCCAGCGCCCCCAGCCGCGCGGCACCAGGGTGATCGCCCAGGCCAGCGGAAAGCCCAGCAGCAGACTGAACAGCGTCACCAGCCCGGCCACCGAAAAGGTGTTTAGCAGCACTCGCGCATAGGCCGAGTTGGCGAACAACTGTTCGTAGTTGCCGAGACCCGGCACAGGTTCGAGCACACCGCGCAGCAGCAGGCCAATCAACGGTGCGAGAAAGAACAGGCCGAGGAACAGCAGCGCCGGGACAAGGTTGCCGGCGCCGCGCCAGCGTTGCTTGAAGGCCGAACCGGCAGCGCCGGCGGCGCTCCCGGTGGCAGTGGAAGGACGGGGCGCAGTGGCCGCGATTTTCATTTGACCAGCCATTCGTTCCACCGTGTCGCGATAGCCGGACCGTTCTTGGCCCAGTAAGCGAAATCAAGGGTGATCTGATCCTTGGCGTAAGCCGTCGGCAGGTTGGGGGCCAGCGTCGAATCCAGACGCTCCACACTGTCGAGGTTGACCGGCGCGTAGGCGGTCAGGTTGGAGAAGTCGGCCTGGCCTTTGGCGCTGCTGGCATTGGCGAGGAACTTCATCGCCGCATCTTTGTTTTTCGAGCCTTTGGGGATGACCAGAATGTCGGCCATGACCAGGTTCTGTTTCCAGCTCACGCCGACCGGTGCGCCGTCTTCCTGCAAGGCGTGCACACGGCCATTCCAGAACTGGCCCATGCTCGCTTCGCCGGACGCCAGCAGTTGCTGCGACTGCGCGCCGCCGCCCCACCAGACGATGTCTTTCTTGATGGTGTCGAGTTTTTTGAAAGCACGATCCAGATCCAGCGGGTAGAGCTTGTCAGCCGCAACGCCGTCGGCCAGCAGCGCCAGTTCGAGCACGCCGGGGCTTGGCCATTTGTAGAGGGCGCGTTTGCCGGGGTAGGTCTTGGTGTCGAACAGCGCGCTCCAGTCCTGCGGCTTGTTGGCGCCGAGCTTGCCCTCGTTGTAGCCGAGGACGAAGGAGAAGAAGAACGAGCCGACGCCGTGATCGCTGACGAAGCGCGGGTCGATCCTGTCGCGCTGGATCACTTTGAAGTCGAGGGGTTCGAGCAGGCCTTCGGCAGCGGCGCGCAGGGCGAAATCGGCTTCGACATCGACCACGTCCCACTGCACGTTGCCGCTTTCGACCATGGCTTTGAGTTTGCCGTAGTCGGTCGGCCCGTCCTGAACGACGGTGATGCCGCTGGCCTTGCTGAACGGATCGGCCCAGGCCTGTTTCTGCGCATCCTGGGTGCTACCGCCCCAGCTGACAAAATTCACGCTTTCGGCAGCCATTGCAGCCTGGCCGGTAACGCTGAGCAGTCCCGCGAAAAAGATCGCGGTTGCAGCTTTGTTCAACACCATGTTCACGCCCTCATTGTTGTGTTTTTGAGCGGGCCTTGCGTTGTTGCCCGCCTGTCGGGAGCAGTAGCTGGACGGTTTTTTGGTTCGTCCGGTCTATGGAATATCATATTATGGTATTCCAAACTTTGTGCAAGCACTTTGCCTTACCGGTTATCTGGCGGATCTGTTTTTCCGGCCTTCATCCAAATGTGTAGCGAATGAAACTGTGGCGAGGGGATTTATCCCCGTTGGGCTGCGGAGCAGCCCTGAAAGCGGGACATGCGATATTTCTGGCGGATCGCGTTGGCAGGAATCGGGGCCGCTTCGCAGCCCGACGGGGATAAATCCCCTCGCCACAGGGGAATATCGATAACAGGGTCATTCGGTGAACGGAATGCTCTCAACCACCTCAAGGTCATACCCGGTCAGCCCCGCATACTTCAGCGGTGGGCCGAGGTGACGCAACTTGCCCACTCCCAGATTCTGCAGAATCTGCGCCCCCGTCCCGACCTCGGAATAAATCCGCGATTGCGAACGGCTGAACTGCCGTGGTGGCTGGGTCAGCTGCGGCACGCGTTCGAGCAACGCCTGCGACGATTCATGATTGGCCAGCACCACCACAACCCCATGACCTTCCGCCGCGACCCGTTGCAGCGCCGCCCACAGCGTCCAGTTCGTCGGCCCGCTGTACTCGGCGCCGACCAGATCGCGCAGCGGATCGATCACGTGCACGCGCACCAGGGTCGGCTCTTCACGGCGCAGGTCGCCCATGACCATCGCCATGTGCACGCCGCCTTCGATGCGATCCTCGAAGGTGATCAAACGGAACGTGCCATGCACCGTCGGCAGCTCACGTTCGCCGATGCGTTCGATGGTGTGCTCGGTGCTCAGGCGGTAGTGGATCAGGTCGGCAATGGTGCCGATCTTGATCCCATGCTTGCGCGCGAACTGCTCCAGATCCGGGCGGCGCGCCATGGTGCCGTCGTCATTCATCACTTCGACGATCACCGAGGCAGGGGTGAAACCGGCCAGACGCGCCAGATCGCAACCGGCCTCGGTGTGCCCGGCGCGGGTCAGCACGCCACCTTCCTTGGCGCGCAACGGGAAGATGTGGCCGGGCTGCACCAGGTCTTCGGCGCGGGCATTCGGCGCGACCGCGGCAGCAACGGTGCAGGCGCGATCTGCGGCGGAAATGCCGGTGGTCACGCCAACCGCCGCTTCGATCGACACGGTAAATGCAGTGCTGAACACACTGCCATTGGCGGGTACCATTTGCTCCAGGCCCAAGCGCTGACAATGTTCGTCGGTCAGGGTCAGGCAGATCAGCCCGCGTGCCTCGCGGGCCATGAAGCTGATAGCCTCCGGTGTGCAACGATCAGCGGCCAGCAGCAGGTCGCCTTCATTCTCGCGGTCTTCGTCATCGACCAGCAGGACCATTTTGCCAAGGCGATAATCTTCGATGATTTCTTCGATGCTGTTGAAGGCCATGCTGGACTCTCAGGGTTCGTAGGAAATATATTGGTATACCATAATACACAATCAATAAAGAGGTCACTATGAAGGCGTACTGGATTGCACATGTGGATATAGCCGATGCCGAGCACTACAGCCAATACACCCAGCGCACCCCGCAGGCGATTGCCGCATTCGGCGGCAAGTTTCTGGCCAGAGGCGGGCGCAGCGAGGCGCTGGAAGGACGGCAGACGCCGCAGCGCACAGTGATCATTGAGTTCGAGAGCTACGAAACAGCCGTGGCGTGCTACCGCTCGGCGGCCTATCAGGAGGCGAAAAGTTATCGCGAAGAATGGGCGAGGGCGGAGATCATCATCGTTGAAGGCATCAACCCAATTTAAGCCACACTGATGATCGTTCCCACGCTCCGCGTGGGAATGCCGCCCGGGACGCTCTGCGTCCCATCCAGAGCCGAACGCGGAGCGTCCGTAGAGGCATTCCCACGCGGAGCGTGGGAACGATCAGGGGACTGGTGATTTTTAGCGCATGAAATGAATCTTGCCGCTATCGTCATTGCCCATGTAGATCCCATACACCCCAGCCTGGCGCTCTTCGATATAGCGCTCGAGGATCTGCCGGATCGCCGGGTAGTAGATCTGCTCCCACGGAATCTCTTCCGGGGCGAAGAACTTGTAATCCATGGTCTCCGGCCCGTACTGCCCGGTGATCTCCAGGGCGATGGCGCGGAATATGATGTACACCTCGCTGATTTTCGGCACGCTGAAGATCGAATACGGCGAGACGATTTCCGCGCGCACGCCGCTTTCTTCCCAGACTTCGCGCAGCGCCGCCTGCTCGGTGGTCTCAAAGCTTTCCATGAAACCGGCCGGCAGCGTCCAGGTGCCGGGGCGCGGGGGAATCGCCCGTTGGCACAAGAGGTATTTGCCGTCCTGCTCGATGATGCAGCCGGCAATGATCTTCGGATTGACGTAGTGGATATAGCCGCAGCCGCGGCACATCAGGCGCTCGTGCGTATCGCCCGGCGGCGTCTGCTGACCGAGGTCAGGGCCACCGCATTTCGGGCAAAAGCTCGGGCTGAACATGTCATTGACCTATGCGGGGTTCTTTCAGCGCGATCGGCAGGGTGATCGCCGGGGTGCCTTTGACGGCGACGCCGGTCTCTTCCTGTTTGCGCTTGAGGTAATCGAGGGCCACGGCAGCCGCCGCGCGGACGTGATCGACACACGCCTGATGCGCCGCCAGCGGATCACCGCTCTTGATCGCCTCGACCATTTTTTCCATCTCGTGATTACTCGCGCCGCGTCGGTTTTCCTGGGACACCGAGGTCGCGCGCAGATAGCTGATGCGCGCCTGCAACTGGCGCAATTGGGTGGCGGCGACATGGTTGCCCGAGCCTTCGAGCAGCACGTCGTAGAAGCCCTGCACCGAGTCGATCACCTGTTGCAGTTCGCCGTCCTTCAACGCCTTGCGGTTGTCATCGAGGGCTTTTTCCAGGGCTTTGATGTCCTTGGCTTTGGCGCGCAGGGTGAACAGTTGCACGATCAGGCCTTCGAGCACACAACGCAGTTCGTAGATATCGACGGCGTCGTCGAGGGTGATGATGGCTACGCGCGGTCCTTTGGCATCTGCGAATTCGACGAGACCTTCGGATTCAAGGTGACGCAAAGCTTCGCGCACCGAAGTGCGGCTGACGCCGAGACGATCGCACAGGTCGCGTTCGACCAGACGATCACCTGGCATGAGCTGGAAATTCATGATCGCGCTACGCAGTTTGTCCAGCACGATTTCGCGCAGGGTAACGGGGTTGCGATTGACCTTGAAGCTGTCGTCGAGTGGCTGGCGTTTCATGGGGTCCGCTCTTGAGCTTGGCTGTCCATGCCAGACGGGCATCAAAACAGCCGAGGGTTAACTGGAGGCCTCGGCGTCGGCTTCGGCAAAGGCTTCACGGGCCAGCCGGAAACTGTCCACGGCCGCCGGAACGCCGCAATAAATGCCGACCTGAAGCAGAATTTCGCGTATTTGCTCACGACTCAGGCCGTTACGCAAGGCGCCACGCACATGCAGCTTGAGTTCATGCGGGCGGTTGAGCGCCGAGATCATCGCCAGGTTGATCATGCTGCGTTCCTTGAGCGACAGACCCTCACGCCCCCAGACATGGCCCCAGCAGTATTCAGTGACCATTTCCTGCAGCGGACGGGTGAAGTCGTCGGCGTTCTCGATCGAGCGCTGAACATAGGCTTCGCCCAATACCTGGGTGCGGATTTTCAGACCTTTTTCGTACTTATCGTTACTCATCATTCCTCCTCACAACACAGATCCCCTTGTTGGAATGAACCCTGTGGTGAGGGGATTTATCCCCGACGGGGTGCGAAGCACCCCCAATACCTGCAACGGCGATTTGCCAGATATTCCGCGCGCAATGGTTTTACGACTGCTTCGCAGCCGGTCGGGGATAAATCCCCTCACCACAATGGGTCGTCCCACAGTGGGAGTTGTGTGGATCCGTCAGGTCAAGGCAGGCAACGCACCCAACTTGCCCTTGTGATAAATCATCGGCGTCACCGGTTGCTCGGGCAGGATCAGGTTCTTCACTGCGCCGACAATGATCGCGTGATCGCCGCCGTCGTATTCACGCCACAACTCGCACTCGATGATCGCCGTGGCCTTGGCCAGAATCGGGTTGCCCAGATCGCTCAGGTGCCACTCGATGCCCTTGGCCTTTTCCTTGCCCTTGCCGGCGAACGCGTAGGCTTCGGCAGTCTGCTCGGCGGAGAGCAAATGGATCGCGAATTTCTTGCTGTCGCGCAGCACCGGGTAGGTGTCGGACGCATAGTTGGGGCAGAACAGCACCAGCGCCGGGTCGATCGACAGCGCGCTGAACGCGCTGGCGGTGATACCGACGATGCCGCCGTCCGGGTCGAGGGTGGTGACCACCGTAACGCCGGACGGGAACGAGCTCATGACGTCTTTGTAAATGCCGGGTTCGATCATTTCGCAGGACTCCTAGCGCATCACAAACGGATCAGGCATTGGCGCCTGGGAGAGGTTGATCCACACCGTTTTCAGTTCGGTGTAGGCCAGCACCGAATCGATGCCGCTTTCGCGTCCATAGCCACTGTTCTTGAAGCCGCCGATCGGCGCCATCGCCGAGACTGCGCGGTAGGTGTTGACCCAGATGATCCCCGAGCGCACATCGCGCGCCAGACGATGGGCGCGGCCGAGGTCACGGGTCCAGATGCCGGCGGCGAGGCCGAACTGCGAGTCGTTGGCGATCGCCAGTGCTTCGGCTTCGTCTTTGAAACGAATCACCGAAGCCACCGGGCCGAAGACTTCTTCCTGCATGATCTTCATCGAATTGCGGTCGCACTCGAACAGCGTCGGCTCGTAGAACCAGCCTTCGCCGAGATCCGCCGGACGCTTGCCACCGGTGCGCAAACGCGCGCCTTCAGCGATCGCATCGGCGACCAGACCTTCGACCACCGCCAGTTGCTGCGCGGTGGCCATCGGGCCCATTTCACTGTTGTCTTCCTGTGGGTTGCCGATGCGGATGCGCTGGGCGCGCTCGACCAGACGGTTGACGAATTCGTCGTAGATTTCGTCCTGCACCAGCAAGCGTGAACCAGACACGCAACTCTGCCCGGACGCCGCGTAGATGCCGGCAATCGCACCGTTGATCGCGCTGTCCAGGTCGGCGTCGGCGAAGATGATATTCGGCGACTTGCCGCCCAGTTCCAGCGACAGCTTGGCGAAATTCTCGGCGCTGCTGCGCACTACATGCCGCGCCGTGGCCGCGCCGCCGGTGAAGGCGATCTTGCGGATCAGCGGATGACGGGTGAGGGCGGCGCCGGTGCTCGGGCCGTAGCCGGTAACGACGTTGACCACGCCCGGCGGAATCCCGGCTTCGAGGGCCAGACGCGCCAGCTCGAGAATGGTCGCCGAGGCGTGCTCGGACGGCTTGATCACAATCGTGTTGCCGGCGGCCAGGGCCGGGGCCAGTTTGATCGCGGTCAGGTACAGCGGGCTGTTCCATGGAATGATCGCGGCGACCACACCCATGGCTTCATGCACGGTGTAGGCAAACAGGTCAGGCTTGTCCAACGGCAGCGTACCGCCTTCAAGCTTGTCAGCGAGGCCTGCGGTGTAGTGGAAGAACTCCGGCAGATAGCTGACCTGGCCACGGGTTTCGCGGATCAGCTTGCCGTTGTCGCGGCTTTCCAGCTGCGCCAGGTGTTCCTTGTTTTCAGCGATCAGATCACCGAGGCGGCGCAGCAGTTTGCCGCGCGCAGTGGCGGTCAGGCCGCGCCAGGCCGGGCTGTCGAAGGCATTTTGCGCTGCTTGCACGGCGCGTTCGACGTCCGCTTCATCGGCGTCGGGCAGTTCCGCCCAAGCTTGCGCGGAGGCCGGGTTGAGGCTTTCGAAGGTCTTGCCGGAGAGGGCGTCGACCCAGTCTCCGCCGATGCACATCTGGAAGCGTGCGACTGTCATGCAACGATCCCCTTTATATGGTTTTGTCGGGCGTGTGCGAATTGGAGAAATTCCAGCAGCATCTGGTTGACCAGACGCGGCGACTCTACCGGCATCATATGCCGTTGCTCGGGCAGCACGGCAACCTTCGCAGCGGGGATGTGTCGGGCCAGTTGCTCGGCCATTTCCGGGGTTGAACCGGGGTCGAGTTCGCCGGTGGCGATCAGCGTCGGCGCCTGAATGCTGCTCAGATCGTCGGCGCGGTACATGTCCTGGGTGGCGAACAATTCGTAGGTGGTCAGGTAGCCCTGCGGATCGTTGTTGGCCAAAGTCTGGCGCAACGCGGCGATCTGCGCCGGGTTGGCTGCCTGATATTCACGGCTGAACCAGCGCGACAACGCCGCTTCGGCATTGGCGTCCGGGCCATGTTCGGCAGCCTGCGCAGTGCGGGCAATCACGCCGGCACGCTGTTCTTCGCTGCGGTTGAAGACGCTGTTCAACACCACCAGGCTTTGCAGGCGCTCCGGGTAATGCAGGGCGAAGGCCCTCGCGACCAGGCCGCCCATGGAGAAACCGATCACCGCTGCCTGGGGCAGATTCAGGTGATCGAGCAGCTCGAGCAACTGATCGGCGTAACCGAGCAGGTCGGTGCCGCTGGCCGGGCGCGGGCTGGCGCCGTGGCCGAGCATGTCGTAGGCGATCACCTGGTACTGGCTGGCGAGGCCGACAATCTGCCCGCCCCACATTTCTTTGTTCAGGCCCACGCCGTGGATCAAAACCACGGGCTGGCCTTGGCCGGTCGCCAGGTAACTGGTGCCAGCCGGGGTGAGTTCAGCGGTGAGCCGAATCATGGAGCGCTCCTGCAATGCCTTTTTATTGTGATTACTGGGCTTTTTCGGCAGCCAGTTCTTCCAGATCGATGTAGCGGTTGCCGATGCGCGGGTGCAGGCGGCCACCGTCGGCGCAACCCAGCACGACCACGATTTCGTCAGCACGCGGCGCGTCTTCGATCTGCATTTCCAGGGTGATGTAGTGCGAACGCAGGCCTTCGTCGTCCTTGTGCATCATCGGGATCTGAATCGACGTGCCCGGACCGCCGCGCTTGTTGGTAAAGCTCAGGTAGCTCTTGGCTTTTACCGCTTCGCGATAGTGGTTACCGAAGCGCAGGGTGTGGATCACCGCCGACGCGTGTTCGATCTCGCCGTCAGCGCCGACGACCGCCGCTTTGCCGTAGGCCTCGATCTTCTCGGCACCGCCGATGATCCCGACCAGGCGTTCGACCATCATTGCGCCGAGGTCGGAGCAGTTGGCGCGGATCTGCGGCTTGAGGTCTTCGACAAAACCGTTGCCCACCCACGGGTTCTTCATCACCACGGCGAGGCCGACCATGGTCACCGGCTTGTCAGTAGCCTTGCCGCCTTCGATGAAGGTTTCTTCGACATAGCTGACGATCTTGCGAATTTCGAAACTCATGAGCTGCTCCGTTGGGGGATTGAGAGTGTCTGTGCGTCTGATGGTATACCATAATACCGATCCTGCAAGTCCCCGCAGCGACAATTGCGTCATCCATCCTACGAATGGCTGCGCATTCAGCCTTTGGCGCGAAACCACCCATCACCACAAACCCTGTGGGAGCGAGCCTGCTCGCGAAAGCGGTGGGTCAGCCAATAAACAGGGTGACTGATACACCGCATTCGCGAGCAAGCTCGCTCCCACAGGGAAAATGATGGGTTACAGAGGGCCGCTTTCGGTTAACAAAAGATAACGCGGCGCCGATTGTCAGACATTTGCAAAGCCCGATAGGATGAGCCAGCTTCCGAAGGGGCTCTGGATTGCGGGTTTCAGGACTATGCTTCTGAAACGCCAGTAGCTGAGCACCCTTGCGGCGCCCTTGAAGGCCCGATGGCCCAACAATAATAAATAGGGGAAGGTCTATGAGTCGTTGCCGCCCGCCGGCGTTACGCAACACCGCGTTGCTGGCCACAGCACTCTCGCTGCTGGGCTTTGCCACGTTATCGGCACCTGTGATTGCCGCCGAGGCCCCGGCTGACGTGGTCTATGCCACCGAATCGGCCAAGGCCGCAAAAAGCCTGATTCTTGATGTCGTCCACGCTGGCGCGCGTCTGGTCGCGGTCGGCGATCGCGGGCACATCGTCTATTCCGATGACCAGGGCAAAACCTGGACCCAGGCCAAGGTGCCAACCCGGCAACTGCTCACCGCCGTGTATTTCGTCGACGACAAAAACGGTTGGGCCGTGGGCCACGACGCACAGATTCTCGCCAGCGCAGACGGCGGTCTGACCTGGACCAAACAATTCGAAGACCTCGCACGCGAATCGCCGCTGCTCGACGTCTGGTTCAAGGACGCCAGCAGCGGCTTTGCCGTGGGCGCCTACGGCACGCTGCTGGAAACCACCGACGGCGGCAAGCACTGGGAAGACGTCAGCGATCGCCTCGACAACGAAGACCAGTTCCACCTCAACGCCATCGCCGCCGTGAAAGACGCCGGGCTGTTTATCGTCGGCGAGTCCGGCAGCATGTTCCGCTCCGCCGATGACGGCCAGACCTGGGAAAAGCTTGAAGGCCCGTACGAAGGTTCACTGTTCGGCGTGATCGGCACGGCGCAGCCGCAGACCCTGCTGGCTTACGGCTTGCGCGGCAATCTTTATCGCTCCACTGATTTCGGCAGCAACTGGGAGCAGGTCGAACTCAAAGCTGCACGCGGTGCGCTGGAGTTCGGCCTGTCCGGCGGCACGCTGCTGGAAGACGGCTCGATCGTCATCGTCGGTAACGGCGGCTCGGTGATCAGCAGCAGCGACAACGGCGAAACCTTCAGCGTGTTCAACCGCCCGGATCGCATTTCGCTGTCGTCGGTCACCGCCGCCGGCAACGGCAACCTGATTCTGACCGGGCAGGGTGGTTTGCACATCACCCAGCCAAACGGTGCCGAGACCAATAACAAGAAGGCGGGGCTATGACTTCCTTGATCACTCCTCAGCAGGAAAAGGCGACGGTTCTCGAGCGCCTGATCTTCAATAACCGTCCGGCCGTGATCCTGATCTGCCTGGTGGTGAGCATTTTCCTGTTCTGGCAGGCCACGCTGATTCGGCCGTCGACCAGTTTTGAAAAAATGATCCCGCTGCAGCATCCCTTCATCGAAAAGATGATGGAGCACCGCAACGATCTGGCGAACCTGGGCAACACCGTGCGTATTTCGGTGGAGGCCACCGACGGCGACATCTTCTCCAAGGAGTACATGGAGACCCTGCGCCAGATCAACGACGAAGTGTTCTACATTTCCGGCGTCGACCGTTCCGGCCTCAAATCGCTGTGGAGCCCGAGCGTACGCTGGACCGAAGTGACCGAAGAGGGTTTCGCCGGCGGTGAAGTGATTCCGCAGAGCTACAATGGCTCGCAGGACAGCCTCGATCTGCTGCGCAACAACGTGCTCAAGTCCGGCCAGGTCGGGCGTCTGGTGGCCAACGACTTCAAGTCGAGCATCGTCGACATCCCGCTGCTCGAGGCCTATCCGGACCCGCAGGATCAGGGCAAGTTGCTGGCGCTGGACTATCGCCAGTTCTCCCATGAGCTCGAAGACAAGATCCGCAACAAGTTCGAAGCGCAGAACCCCAACATCAAGATCCACATCGTCGGTTTCGCCAAGAAGGTCGGTGACCTGATCGACGGTCTGGTGATGGTGGTGCTGTTCTTCGGTGTCGCCTTCGTCATCACCCTGATTCTGCTGCTGTGGTTCACCAACTGCCTGCGCAGCACCATCGCGGTGTTGAGCACGACGCTGGTGGCGGTGGTCTGGCAGCTCGGCTTGATGCACTTCTTCGGTTTCGGGCTCGACCCGTATTCGATGCTGGTGCCGTTCCTGATTTTCGCCATCGGCATTTCCCACGGCGTGCAGAAGATCAACGGTATCGCCCTGCAATCCAGCGAGGCCGATAACGCCCTGACCGCGGCACGGCGCACCTTCCGCCAGTTGTTCCTGCCGGGGATGATCGCGATTCTGGCCGATGCGGTGGGCTTCATTACCCTGCTGATCATCGACATCGGGGTGATCCGTGAACTGGCCATCGGCGCGTCCATCGGCGTTGCGGTGATCGTGTTCACCAACCTGATCCTGCTGCCGGTGGCGATTTCCTATGTCGGCATCAGCAAGCGCGCGATTGCCAAGAGCAAGAAGGACGCCAACCGCGAGCACCCGTTCTGGCGCCTGCTGTCGAACTTCGCCAGCCCGAAAGTCGCGCCGATTTCGGTAGCGCTGGCGCTGATCGCCTTCGGTGGCGGCCTCTGGTACAGCCAGAACCTGAAGATCGGCGACCTCGACCAGGGCGCGCCGGAACTGCGTCCGGACTCGCGTTACAACAAGGACAACAACTTCATCATCAGCAACTACTCGACCAGCTCCGACGTGCTGGTGGTGATGGTCAAGACCAAGGCCGAAGGGTGCTCGCGCTACGAAGCCATGGCGCCGATCGATCAGCTGATGTGGAAGATGCAGAACACCGAGGGCGTGCAGTCGGCGATCTCGCTGGTGACCGTGTCCAAGCAGATGATCAAGGGCATGAACGAGGGCAACCTGAAATGGGAAACCCTGTCGCGCAACCCGGACGTACTGAATAACTCGATCGCCCGCGCCGATGGCCTGTACAACAACAGCTGCTCGCTGGCGCCAGTGCTGGTTTTCCTCAACGACCACAAGGCCGAAACCCTCGATCGTGCGGTCAACGCGGTGCAGGAGTTTGCCAAGGAAAACAACAAGGATGGCCTGGAATTCATCCTCGCTGCCGGTAACGCCGGGATCGAAGCGGCCACCAACGAAGTCATCAAACAGGCTGAGCTGACCATCCTGATTCTGGTGTACATCTGCGTGGCAGTGATGTGCATGATCACCTTCCGCTCATGGGCAGCGACCCTGTGCATCGTCTTGCCGCTGGTGCTCACCTCGGTGCTCGGCAACGCGCTGATGGCGTTCATGGGCATCGGCGTGAAAGTCGCGACGCTGCCGGTGGTGGCGTTGGGTGTGGGGATCGGCGTGGATTACGGCATCTACATCTACAGCCGCCTCGAGAGTTTCCTGCGTGCCGGGCTGCCGTTGCAGGAAGCCTATTACCAGACGCTGAAGTCGACCGGTAAAGCGGTGCTGTTCACCGGCCTGTGCCTGGCGATCGGCGTGTGCACCTGGATCTTCTCGGCGATCAAGTTCCAGGCCGACATGGGCCTGATGCTGACCTTCATGCTGCTGTGGAACATGTTCGGCGCGCTGTGGCTGCTGCCGGCGCTGGCCAAGTTCCTGATCAAGCCTGAGAAGCTG
>NZ_JH635999.1:1800626-1801852 GCF_000257605.1 Pseudomonas sp. R62 | reverse complement strand
GGCAGAAGGGCAATTCGCTGTTTGCCCACTGATCTGACAGGCTGAAACGACAAAGCCGCAACCTTGATGGGTTGCGGCTTTTTTTGTGATCAAGATCAAAAGATCGCAGCCTTCGGCAGCTCCTACAGGGGAACGCATTCCAAGGTAGGAGCTGCCGAAGGCTGCGATCTTTTGACTTTGCTCTAAGTGAGCTCAGCGCCCAGCACCACACTCAACGCACTGCGCGCATCATCCAACTGCACCAGCGTCGCATGCCGGGCGCCCAGGGCATCACGATTCTCGATCGCGGTCAGAATCGCCTTGTGCCTGGGCAACGCCAGTTCATGCAGATTCGGCCGTTGATTGGAATGCTTCAACGCCTCGGCAATCGCTACCGCCAACATGTTGCACAGGTTCGCCAGCAGGTCGTTGTGCGTCGCATCGGCGATGCGGCTGTGGAAGTCCAGGTCCGGCTGCAACAGCGCTTCCGGGGTCGGCGCGGCTTCCATGCGTTGGTAGGCTTCGTTGATCGCGGCGATGTCAGCATCAGTCGCATGCTGAGCGGCGAGGGCGGCGGCTGCCGGTTCGATGATGCTGCGCACGCTGGTCAGCACGTTGAAGAATTCATTCTGCGGGCTGCTCTGCATCAGCCAGTGCAGCACGTCCGGGTCGAGCATGTGCCACTCACGGCGGGCCTTGACCACGGTGCCGACGCGCGGTTTGGAATACACCAGACCCTTGGCCACCAGCACCCGCGTGGCTTCGCGCAACACCGGCCGACTGACCGCGTACTCCTCGCACAGCAGGGCTTCGGCGGGCAGTTTGTCGTCGGGCAAAAAGCGTCCGGAGACGATCTGCATGCCCAGTTCCTGGACGATGCGCGAGTGCATGCTTTTACGGTCGGAAGGTTTGCGGTAATCCATGGGGAGTGGCGCGATCCTGAGCGATGGAGATGCCGCGCATCATAGCAGGCACGGCACAATCTTGAGGTAGGCAATGATCGTTCCCACGCTCTGCGTGGGAATGCCTCAAGGGACGCTCCGCGTTCCAGCTCTGAAAGGGACGCGGAGCGTCCCGGGCTGCATTCCCACGCGGAGCGTGGGAACGATCAGTGGGGTGTTAATGGGAGTGGCGCGGAACCTCGGCGCCTCGGCAACCGACGAGGAAGTCAAAGTCGCAACCCTGATCCGCCTGCAGCACGTGGTCGATGTACAGCTGACGATAACCGCCCACCAACAACTGTTGCG
>NZ_JH635999.1:1780511-1800321 GCF_000257605.1 Pseudomonas sp. R62 | reverse complement strand
CAGTTCAGCATCCGGAATGTCCAGATGCAGACGGCCGCTGGCACAATCGAGCTCGATCCAGTCGCCTTCTTTTACTGCCGCCAAAGGCCCGCCGGCTGCGGCTTCCGGGGCAACGTGCAAAACCACCGTGCCGTATGCCGTGCCGCTCATGCGTGCATCGGAAATACGCACCATGTCGGTCACGCCTTCTGCCAACAGCTTGGCCGGCAGGCCCATGTTGCCGACTTCAGCCATGCCCGGATAACCCTTCGGCCCGCAGTTTTTCATCACCAGAATCGAATCCTTATCGACGTCCAGCTCCGGATCGTTGATCCGCGCCTTGTACATGTCGAAGTTCTCGAACACCACCGCACGACCGCGATGCTGCATCAGTTCAGCAGTGGCGGCGGACGGCTTGAGCACCGCGCCCAACGGCGCCAGATTGCCGCGCAACACGCAGATGCCACCGTCAGCGCGAATCGGATTGTCGAGGGTGCGGATCACTTGGTCTTCGCCGTAGATCGGCGCGTCCTTGGTGTTTTCGCCGATGGACTTGCCGTTGACGGTCAGTGCATTCGGGTTGGGGATCAGATTGGCTTCGCCGAGGCGACGCAGTACCGCTGGCAAACCACCGGCGTAGTAGAACTCTTCCATCAGGAAACGCCCGGACGGTTGCAGGTCGACGATGGTCGGCATGCCGCGACCGATGCGGGTCCAGTCGTCCAGGTCGAGCTCGACGCCGATGCGCCCGGCGATGGCTTTCAAGTGGATCACGGCGTTGGTCGAACCGCCGATGGCAGCGTTGACACGAATGGCGTTCTCGAAGGCTTCCTTGGTGAGGATCTTCGACAGTTTCAAATCTTCGCGAACCATCTCCACCGCACGCATGCCGGACATGTGCGCCAGCACATAACGGCGTGCATCCACAGCCGGAATCGCGGCGTTGTGCGGCAGCGAAGTGCCCAGCGCTTCAGCCATGCACGCCATGGTCGACGCGGTGCCCATGGTGTTGCAGGTGCCCGCCGAACGCGACATGCCGCCCTCGGCTGCGAGGAAGTCATCGATGGTGATGGTGCCGGCCTTGACCTGTTCGCTGAGCTGCCAGACCACGGTGCCGGAACCGATGTCCTTGCCTTTGTGCTTGCCGTTGAGCATCGGCCCGCCGGTGACGACGATGGCCGGCACGTCGCAACTGGCCGCGCCCATCAGCAGTGCTGGAGTGGTTTTGTCGCAACCGGTGAGCAGCACTACGCCGTCGATCGGGTTGCCGCGAATCGCTTCTTCAACGTCCATGCTCGCCAGGTTGCGGGTGAGCATGGCCGTCGGGCGCAGGTTCGATTCGCCATTGGAGAACACCGGGAATTCCACCGGAAAACCACCGGCCTCGATCACCCCGCGTTTGACGTGCTCCGCGATCTGGCGGAAGTGCGCGTTGCACGGGGTCAGTTCCGACCAGGTGTTGCAAATGCCGATGATCGGCTTGCCGTGGAACTGATGGTCGGCGATGCCCTGATTCTTCATCCAGCTGCGGTACATGAAGCCGTTCTTGTCGGCCGTGCCAAACCATTGGGCGGAGCGCAGGGTGGGTTTCTTATCAGACATGATCGATTCTCTTATTGTAAGACTATTGTTTGCGAGCTGACGCTTAATCTAAGCTCAAAATCCGCGCTTTGGAAGAGTTGTTGGGTAATTAGTATTACTATATAGTCGTTTTCGACGGAGGGATGGCCCTGGCTGTTTTGGCGAGAGGCGTCCCCCGAGGTTCTATAAAAACAACAATCGGAGACCGATCTCATGAGCCAGGAATTGCGGCTTGTCCGGCGCATCACACTGAAACTGATTCCCTTCCTGATCCTGCTGTACCTGATCGCCTATGTGGATCGCTCCGCCGTCGGCTTCGCCAAGCTGCACATGGGCGCCGACATCGGCATCGGCGATGCCGCCTATGGCCTCGGTGCCGGGCTGTTTTTCATCGGCTATTTTCTTCTCGAGATTCCCAGCAACCTGATGCTCGAACGCTTCGGCGCGCGGCGCTGGTTCGCACGAATCATGATCACCTGGGGCGCGATCACCATCGGCATGGCCTTCGTGCAAGGGCCGCACAGCTTCTATGTGATGCGCTTTCTGCTCGGCGCGGCCGAGGCGGGCTTCTTCCCCGGCGTGCTGTACTACATCACCCAATGGTTCCCGGTGCGCCATCGCGGCAAGATCCTCGGCCTGTTCATCCTTTCGCAACCCATTGCGATGATGATCACCGGTCCCGTGTCCGGCGGTTTGCTGGGCATGGACGGCATCCTCGGCCTGCACGGCTGGCAGTGGCTGTTCATCGTCATCGGCACCCCGGCGATCCTGCTGACCTGGCCGGTCCTGCGCTGGCTGCCCGACGGCCCGCAGCAAGTGAAGTGGATGGATCAGGCGGAAAAAGACTGGCTGACCGGCGAACTGAAAAAGGATTTGCAGGAATACGGCCAGACCCGTCACGGCAATCCGCTGCATGCGCTGAAAGACAAACGCGTGTTGCTGCTGGCGCTGTTCTATCTGCCGGTGACCCTGAGCATTTATGGCCTCGGCCTGTGGCTGCCGACACTGATCAAACAGTTCGGCGGCAGCGATCTGGTCACCGGGTTCGTCTCTTCGGTGCCATACATTTTCGGGATCATCGGCCTGCTGATCATTCCGCGCAGTTCCGACCGCTTGAATGATCGCTACGGCCATTTGGCGGTGTTGTATGTGCTCGGTGCGCTGGGCCTGTTCCTCAGTGCCTGGCTGTCGCTGCCGGTAGCGCAACTGGCGGCGCTGTGTCTGGTGGCGTTCGCGTTGTTCTCGTGCACCGCGGTGTTCTGGACCTTGCCGGGGCGTTTCTTTGCTGGCGCCAGTGCCGCGGCGGGGATTGCCTTGATCAACTCGGTGGGCAACCTCGGCGGTTACATCGGGCCGTTCGTGATCGGCGCGTTGAAGGAATACACCGGCAATCTGGCTTCGGGGTTGTACTTCCTCTCGGGCGTGATGGTGTTCGGGCTGATTCTGACCGGCATCGTCTACCGCGTGCTGGAACGCAAGCATGTGCTGCCCGTCGAGCAGTTCGCAGCAAGTGCCCGTGGCGCGACCCGAACCTGACACCTATGGATCAATTACCACCCCTGTGGGAGCTGGCTTGCCAGCGATGACGGCGGCACATCCAACATTGATGCGTCAGACAGGTTGCTATCGCTGGCAAGCCAGCTCCCACAGGGTTTTGCGGTGTTTCGGAATTTTGGATAAAGGAGAGGACATATGCATCTGGTTCAATTCGAATTACCCAACGGCGAGCGCCGTGTCGGCGTGGTCGACAACGGTCAGGTCCGCGAAGTCAAGGACGCCCGCAGTGTCCGTGATCTGGCCCTGGCCGCAATCGAGGCCGGCGGCTCCCTTGAGCAGCAAGTGCAAAGCCTCGGCCTCGGTGCCAGCCACGACTACGCGCAATTGCTCAAAGACCTGCGCATTCTGCCGCCACTCGATCACCCGGATCCGGCGCACATGCTGGTCAGCGGTACTGGTCTGACCCATCTGGGCAGCGCTTCGGCCCGCGACAAGATGCACCAGCAGGCCGGCGATGAAGCGGCGATGACCGACACCATGCGCATTTTCAAGTGGGGCGTGGAGGGTGGCAAACCGGCGGCGGGGCAGGCCGGCGTGCAACCAGAGTGGTTCTACAAGGGCGACGGCAGCATTGTCGTGCGTCCGGGGCAGCCGTTCCCGCTGCCGCCGTTCGCCGAAGACGCCGGCGAAGAGCCGGAGATGGCCGGCCTGTATGTCATCGGCAACGATGGCAAGCCGTATCGCCTCGGTTTCGCCGTCGGTAACGAGTTCTCCGATCACGTCATGGAACGCAAGAATTACCTGTACCTGGCGCACTCGAAATTGCGCAGTTGCAGTTATGGCCCGGAACTTCGTACCGGTGAATTGCCTCAACACCTTGCCGGCACCAGCCGAATCCTGCGTGACGGCGAAGTGCTCTGGCAGAACGAGTTCCTCAGCGGCGAGGCCAACATGTGCCACAGCCTGGCGAACCTCGAGTACCACCACTTCAAATACAGTCAGTTCCTGCGTCCGGGCGACGTGCACATTCACTTTTTCGGCACTGCGACCCTGTCGTTTGCCGACGGCATCCGCACTCAGCCGGGCGACACGTTCGAGATCAGCCAGGCCGACTTCGGCGCACCGCTGGTCAACGGTATCGCACCGGTTCAGGCGGCTTTTGAACCGGACAGCATCGGCACCCTTTAAGGAGATCCCATGACTCAGATTCTCGGTCACAACTACATCGGCGGTCAGCGTAGCGCCGCCGGCAGCGTCAAACTGCACTCGGTCGACGCCAGCACTGGCGAGGCCCTGCCGCACGATTTCATTCAGGCCACGGCCGAAGAAGTCGACGCCGCCGCCAAGGCCGCCGCTGCGGCTTACCCGACCTATCGCAGCCTCAGCGCCGAACGTCGCGCGCAGTTCCTCGACGCAGTCGCGGATGAGCTGGATGCGCTTTGCGACGATTTCGTCGCCGTGGTCTGCCGCGAAACCGCGCTGCCGGCTGGTCGCATTCAGGGCGAGCGTGGTCGCACCAGCGGGCAGATGCGTCTGTTCGCCAAAGTCCTGCGTCGCGGTGATTTCTACGGCGCGCGCATCGATCTGGCACTGCCGGATCGCCAGCCGCTGCCACGTCCGGATCTGCGTCAGTACCGCATCGGCCTCGGCCCGGTCGCCGTGTTTGGTGCGAGCAACTTCCCGCTGGCGTTCTCCACTGCCGGTGGCGACACCGCAGCAGCACTGGCCGCCGGTTGCCCGGTAGTGTTCAAGGCCCACAGCGGCCACATGGCCACGGCTGAACTGGTCGCCGACGCGATCATTCGTGCCGCAGAAAAAACCGGTATGCCCGCTGGCGTGTTCAACATGATCTACGGTGGCGGCGTCGGCGAATGGCTGGTCAAGCATCCGGCGATTCAGGCCGTTGGTTTCACCGGTTCACTGAAAGGCGGTCGCGCCCTGTGCGACATGGCAGCCGCACGTCCGCAACCGATCCCGGTGTTCGCCGAGATGTCGAGCATCAACCCGGTGATCGTTTTGCCGCAAGCACTGGCCACACGTTCGGAAACCGTTGCGCGTGACCTCACCGCGTCGGTGGTGCAGGGTTGCGGTCAGTTCTGCACCAACCCGGGTCTGGTCATCGGTATTCGCTCGCCGCAGTTCAGCGCGTTTGTACAGCAAGTCGCCGCTGCAATCGGTGATCAACCGGCGCAAACCATGCTCAACGCCGGCACCCTCGGCAGCTATGGCAAAGGCCTGGAAAAGCTCCTGGCGCACAGCGGCATCGAGCATCTGGCCGGTAATCCGCAGCAGGGCAATCAGGCGCAGCCGCAGTTGTTCAAGGCCGATGTCAGCCTGTTGATCAACGGTGACGAAGTGCTGCAGGAAGAAGTGTTCGGCCCGACCACGGTAATCGTCGAGGTGGCCGATCAGGCACAACTGAGCGCGGCGCTGCACGGCCTGCACGGTCAGTTGACCGCGACGATCATCGGCGAGCCGTCTGATTTCGAGCAATTCGCCGAACTGACGCCGCTGCTGGAACAGAAGGTCGGGCGCATCCTGCTCAACGGTTATCCGACCGGTGTCGAAGTGTGCGATTCGATGGTGCACGGCGGGCCGTACCCGGCGACGTCCGATGCGCGCGGCACGTCAGTGGGCACGCTGGCGATCGATCGCTTCCTGCGCCCGGTGTGCTTCCAAAACTACCCGGACAGCTTGCTGCCCGAACCACTGAAAAACGCCAACCCGCTGCGGATTCAGCGTCTGGTGGATGGCAAGCCATCGCGTGAGGCGATCTAGCCAACACCGCGATTTTTTGTGTTGATCGTTCCCACGCTCCGCGTGGGAACGCAGCCCGGGACGCTCTGCGTCCCAGTGGAACGCGGAGCGTCCCTTGAGGCATTCCCACGCGGAGCGTGGGAACGATCAGCTGGCACACCGCCTTCGCGAGCAGGCTCGCTCCCGCAGAGGTTCCAGCAGGGGCCTTCGGATCACATTGGGCTATCATTGGCCCTTTCCCCCTAGAAAGACTGTTTGCCATGACTGCCCTAACCCTTCTCAACGCCCTCGAACACTGCGGTATGGTCGAAATCGATGGCCTGCACGCCTTCGAATTCGCCCTCGACGAGGACGATAACCTGCACATCGAATGCATCGATGGCCGCGAAGCCAAGCACTGGGAATTCACCCCGGCGCAGGTCGCGCAAGCGACGTTCGATGAGACGCTGCAGAGCTGGCTGATCGTCGGTTACGCCAGCGACACCAAGACCACGGGCGAGCATCGTCTGGTGTGCGTCGGCGACGTAGTCAGCAGCAGCGACGATGAGGATGACAATAATGAAGATGCGTAATTTCTGGCCTTTGCTGATGGCCGGCAGCGTCGGCGCGATGGGGCTTTCCAGCGCCTCTGCCGAAACCTTGCAATTGCTGGTCGGCTCCTACACCGCCGGTTCCAGCCAGGGCATCTACCGCATGCAGTTCGACAGTGCCACCGGCCAGATCGACGCCAAGCCGCTGCAAGTGGTCAAGACCGAAAACCCGTCGTGGCTGACCCTCTCGAAAGACCAGAAGCGCTTGTTCGTGGTCAACGAAAACGGCCCGGGCCAGACTGACCCGGTCGGCCGCGTCAGCAGCTTCGCCATCGACCCGAAGACCCACGCGCTGAGCCTGATCAATCAAGTGCAGAGCCTCGGTAACGAGCCGACCCATTCCAGCCTCAGCGCTGATGCCAAACACCTGTTCGTCAGCAACTACTCGGTGATGGAAGATCCGGGCGGTACCCTGGCGGTATTGCCGGTCGATGCCGACGGCCAGCTGAAACCGGTGGTGCAGATGAGCGGCCACCCGGCCAGTCGGGTCAACCCTGAGCGCCAGGCTTCCAATCACGTGCACTCGACGGTGTCGTCGCCGGACGGGCGCTATGTGTTCTCCAATGATTTGGGCGCGGACAAGGTTTTCATCTATCAGTACGACCCGAAGGCCAACCCGCACTTGCCGCTAACCCCGGCGAAAACCGCCTCGGTAGCCTTGCCGGCCGGCAGTGGCCCGCGTCATCTGCTGTTCAGCGCTGATGGCAAACACGCTTGGCTGACCATGGAGATGAGTGCACAGGTCGCGGTGTTCGACTACAACGACGGCGTGCTGACCCAGACGCAACTGGTCGATCTCGCGGCGGGCCAGCCAACCTCGGACAAGGCTGGCGCGGCGCTGCATGCCTCGGCTGACGGCAAGTTTCTCTACGTGAGCAATCGCGGCACGGCCAATCAGCTCGTAGTGTTCAGCATTGATCCTGCGACCGGTCAGCTCAAAGAGCTGCAAAAGCGCTCGGTCGAGGGTGATCACCCGCGCGAGTTTGCCCTCGATCCGAGCGGTAAATTTGTCTTGATTGCCAACCAGAAGAGCAACCAGATTGTCGTCGTCGAGCGCGATGCCAAGACCGGTCAGCTGGGAAAAACCGTGCAAAAACTGCCGATGGACGCGCCAAGCGATCTGAAATTCCTGGTGCGACAATAAGCCACAGGCCCCGGTCTACGGGGCCTGCATCGTTGTATTAATTGCACTGATAACGGCTAATGCTACAAAAGATTTCAAGGAGGCAACCCTCGAGCGTTACGTTTGTTTCACAGCCCGCCGGGCAAACCAAGCAAACGAACACGAGGGTTACCGCCATGAACTTCAATCTCTTCTCCGTCATCGCCGCTTCCGCCATTTCTGCCACCGTGGTATTGCCAGCCGGTGCCAACGTCGAAATCGCCAGCAAAAAATCCCACACCCAGAGCTACACCCAGAAATACCTGCAACAAAGCGCCAACTTCTACGCCGCGCTGGATCACAAAACCCAAGCCTGAGCGCACCGTTCTCCTGTAGGAGCTGCCGAAGGCTGCGATCTCTTGATCTTCATCGTCAAAAGATCGCAGCCTTCGGCAGCTCCTACGCGCGCGCGTAACCTGATCGTTCCCACGCTCTGCGTGGGAACGCAGCCCGGGACGCTCTGCGTCCCATTGGAACGCGGAGCGTCCCTAGAGGCATTCCCACGCGGAGCGTGGGAACGATCAATCAAAAGATCGCAGCCTTCGGCAGCTCCGCACGCGCGTAACCTGATTGTTCCCACGCTCTGCGTGGGAACGCAGCCGGGACGCTCTGCGTCCCATTGGAACGCGGAGCGTCCCTTGAGGCATTCCCACGCGGAGCGTGGGAACGATCAATCAGGAGATCGCAGCCTTCGGCAGCTCCTACGCGCGCGCGTTCCCCACTCATAGGTTTTTTCTCGCCGGCAAATAGAGCCTCTAAATAATCAACGAAGCTGATATTCACCATTGCAAACCCTGAGTGGTTGCTTCGGCTTTTTTGATTGATTCTGTGGCCATCGAAACCTTTGCCCACGGAGAACACCATGGCCAGCGCAATCCTCACTTCCGCCAAACGCGGCGCCTACCTGGCCATCGGTCTGTACCTGACCGTGGTGCTGTTCGTCAGCATCGGCGCACAGATGGAACACAGCTTCGACGCCCCGATCGACGTCGCCCACCCCGGCATCCAGTTCGAACTGCGCTCGCAAAGCGCCATGGTCGACAGGGCCGAACTCGCAGGAGTCGGCGGCGCATGAAAGGCTACAGACTCTGGGTCATAGCCAGCCTCGCGCTGATGACCAACGGCGCCTCACTCCTGGGGTTTGGCCAGGGCTCGGTGGGCGGCTTGGCCCGGGCCATAGAGGCCAACCACAACATCGCCCACAACATTGAACGCGCCAACACGCTGGGGCTGATGGCCGGCAATCCACCGGTCAAGGTCGCGGTGGATTTTCTCGGGCCGTTTGAAGTGGATTGCATGGCGCTGGGCATGTGCCAAGCACTGGCCTAATGATCGTTCCCACGCTCTGCGTGGGAATGCCTCAAGGGACGCTCCGCGTTCCAATGGGACGCAGAGCGTCCCCGGCTGCATTCCCACGCGGAGCGTGGGAACGATCAAGAGGGAGAGAGGGTTACTTCTTCATGACCGAGATGAACAGCTCGGATTCGAGCAGGCGCTGCAACCAGGCCTGCAAGCGCACATAAGGCGTCTGCGCGAACCACTCGCGATCAACATGAGCGAACTGTCGGACGAAGGGCAGCAGGGCGATGTCGGCGAGACTGAGCCGGTCACCCAGCAAATAGTCGTGGTCTGCGAGCGTCAGATCCAGATAGTGGGCGATCATCTCGCACTGCATGCGATAGACCTCCATCGGTTGCTCTGGATAACGCTCAGCGTATTTGTAGTGGTTCAACGAAGTCTTGAATCGTTGATCGTTCGTCTCGATCAGCATGTCCATGATGACGTCTGCTCCCGGATCATCCTTGAACAACCAATCATCCGGATCATTCTGCGCCAACGCCCAGCGCATGATCTGCAGACTCTCATCGATCACCACGCCATCGGCATTCAGCACCGGCACGGTGCCCTTGGGCGAGAGCGCGAGCATCTGCGCCGGTTTGTCCTTGAGACTGACTTCGACAATCTCCACCGGCACGCCCGCATAACGCAGGGCCATTCGCGCACGCATCGCGTAAGGGCAGCGGCGGAAGGAATACAGCGTGTTCATTTCACCTCCAGCGTGCTCAGACCATTGCCTTGGCGCCGCACCTGAATCTGCACAGGAATCCGCTCGTGCATTTCCTGCACATGGGAAATCACCGCGACCTTGCGTCCCTGCGCCTGCAAGCCATCGAGCGCGTCCATGGCCAGTTGCAAGGATTCTGGATCGAGGCTGCCAAAGCCTTCATCGATAAACAGCGATTCGATTTTCAGCGTGCTCGACGCCATCGAGGCCAGACCCAGCGCCAATGCCAGCGATACGAGGAAAGTTTCGCCGCCGGAAAGCGAATGCACCGAGCGCAGTTCGTCGCCCATTTCCGTGTCCATTACCAGCAGGCCGAGCATGCTGCCGCCGCGTTTGAGGCGATAGCGTTTGACCAGTTGGCGCAGCTGCGCGTTGGCGTGATGCACCAGCAGGTCGAGGTTGTAGGCCTGGGCGATCTTGCGGAAGGTGTCGCCGGTGGCCGAGCCGATCAAGGCACTGAGTCGCGCCCAGCGCTGGTACTCGGCATAGGCGTCGGCGATCTGCTGGGCCAACGCCTGATTGGCGTTCTGTCGGCGCTGGTCTTCAACCTGCTCGGCGCGCAGTTCGGCGCATTGCTGCTCGCTGACGGCAAACCGGGTTTGCAGCTCGGCGAGGGCGCTGTCCAGCTGTTCGGCGTCAAGATTGCCGTCCTGCCGGGCCTGGTGATCAAGCAGACGCTGATCGCGCTCCTGCAACAGGACCTGGGCTTGTTCGATGGCTTTTTCGTTGTGCTGAAGGGTCTGGCGCAGTTCGGCGACTTGCGCGTCGTCGAAGCGCAGCAAGTCTTCCAGGCCGCTGTCATCCAGTTCCGGATGGCTGGCGCGCCAATCGGCGATCTTGCCGGCGAGTGCCTGTTCTTCAGCCTCCAATGCTTGCAGGCGATCCTGCTGAGACTTGAGTTCGGCTGCGATCTGCACCAGTTGCGTGCGCACGCTTTGCAGCTCTTCAGCCGTACTGGTTTCGGCGACGCGCGCCTGTTCCACCGCATGTTCCAGCTGCTGCTGCCAATGCTCGGCGCTGCTGTGCTCGCCAAGTAACTGCGCGAGCTTTTCCTGACAGCTTTGCTGCTGCTCGGTCAGCGCCGTGAATTGTTGCTCGGCGCTGTGCAGTTGCTGAGTGCGCAGCTGCTGGCGATCCTGTTCTTTCTCCAACGTCTGCTGGCGTTGCTGCTGTTCGCTCAGTTCTTCCCTTTGCTGCTCGAGCTGAGACAGCCGCTCGGCAATCTGCCGGTCCAGCTGCATGAACGTTGCCGCCGGCTCCAGGCGCAAGGCCTCAAGTGTGTCGGCGGGCAGCAGCGGGCCGAACGCGTTGAGTTCTTCTTCAAGGCGCTGACGGTCGCTGTTGAGTTCATGCTGCTGATGGCTCAGCTGTTGCGCCGCTTGCTGATGCGCCGCTTCAGCCTGACGCAATTGCTGCGATAAGCGCGCAGCGTCCTGTTGCAAGGTGAGCAACGCACTTTGGCGTTGTTCGTCCTGAGTGATGCTCTGGTTCAATTGCTCGGTCTGGCGGCTGAGCCAGGCGTCGCGTTTGTCGGCGTCCTGATTGAACAGTTGCGCGGCCAGCGGATGCGCGTCGAGGCTCGGGGCCAGGGCTTGTTGTTGCGCCGCGAGTTGTTCCTGTTGCTGGAGCAATTCTTTCTGTTGTGCGATCACGCCACCGACTTCGCCGCGCAGCTCGATCAGTTTTTCCTTGAGCTGATCGACCACTTGCTGGGCGTTGGCCTGTTCGCTTTCATCGTGACGGCCAAGGCTTTGCAGCAGTGCTTCGGGCTGGTGATAGGGATGCTCGTTGCTGCCGCAGACCGGGCAGGGCTGATCGTCCTGCAACTGCGCGCGCAACTCTTCGACACTGGCACTGCGCGCCAGCCGCTGACGCTCGAGCAGTTCGCGAGTGACGCTGAGGGTCTGCTCGGCGATGGTCAATTCGGCCTTGGTTTTCACACCGTCCTGGGTTAGACGTTCACGTTGCTGCTGCGCGTCAAGCTGGCGTTGTTGCAACTCGGCGCTGCGCTTGTCGAGATCCTGCTGAGTCGCCCACAGGCGCGACAGGTCTTCGATCGCGCGCAGCTGTTTGCGGTTGTCCTGCAGCAAGGTGCCAAGCAGGCCGATCTGTTCGGCGACTGCGTCCGGCTCTGCGCCGGCTTCTTTGAACAGCACTTCCAGTTGCTGTTTGTGCGAGGCCAGTTGCTCAGCACTGTGCGCGGCGTTCTGTTCGAGGGAAGTCAGTTCGCTCTGGCCCCTGTTCATGCGGTTGCCGATCAGCATCAGCTGTTGCAGACGGTCGCGATAGGCGCTCCAGGCATCGCTCAACGGCGCCAGATGGGCACTCTGCTCAAGCTCAGCGGCGATGTGTTGCAAACGCGCGCCGACTTCAGTCTGCTTTTCCTGCAAAGCCTGAATCGCGCTCTGGCCATCCTTGAACGCTTGCTCGGCCGCTTGCCGGGCTTCGGCACTGCTGGCGGTGTCCTTGATCAGGCGGGCGAGGGTGCTTTGCTCTTCGAATGCCTGACGCAGCAACGGCGCATTTTCGCTCTGGCGTTGTTGCGCTGCGCTCAGGGCGACTTTCGCTGCGTCGAGGTTCTGTTCCAGCTGCGTCTGGCGTTCCCCGAGTGCCGCGTGTTGTTGCGTGTGCGCGGCAATCTGCGCCGCCAGTGGTGTCAGCAGCGCATCGAGCTCGGCCTTGCGCGCGAACTGATGGCGTTGCGGGCCAAGCTGTTCCAGACGCGTCAGTTTCACCCGCTCGCCGGCCAGGGCCTGCCATTGCTGTTGCGCGGTTTGCAGTTGTTCGCTGGCCGCTTGCTGCGCTTCCTGCAACAGACGCAAATCCTTCAGCCAGGCATGCTGTTGCTCAAGCTGTTTGAGCTGCGCCTGTTGCGCCTTCATCTGTTGCTGCGCAGTGTTGAAACGCTCGTCGAGTTCGGCGCGCGCTTCCGGCGCCAAAGGCGTCACACCGGTGGCCTGATCCTGCAACTGCTTGTGCGCTTCGCGGGCCTCTTTGGTCTTGTCGAAGGCACGGCGGCCGAGGCGGGTGTACAGCGCGGTGTCGGTGAGTTTTTCCAGCAGTTCACTGCGGTCGTTGTCGTCAGCCTTGAGGAACGCGCTGAACTCACTCTGCGCCAGCAGCACAGCGCGAGTGAACTGTTCAAAGTTCAGGCCCAGCGCGGCTTCCAGCTGGGTTTTGTATTCGCCTTTCTGGCTAGCGAGCAGTTGATCCTGATCGATGTCGCGCAGGCTCTGCCGACTCGCTTGCAACTTGCCGCCAGCCTTCTCGCGAGCACGATTGGCTTCCCAGCGCGCGCGATAGCGGCGGCCATCGACGCCGACAAAATCCACTTCGGCATAGCCTTCACCGGTGCCACGTCGCAGCAAGGTGCGCGGGTCGCCAGTGGCGATTTCACCGTCGGCATCCGGGACTTTGGCATCTCGGCCGGTGTTGTTCAGACGCGGTACAGCGCCGAACAGTGCCAGACACAAGGCATCAAGCAACGTGCTTTTGCCGGCGCCGGTCGGGCCGGTGATTGCGAACAGACCGGCGCTGGCCAGCGGTTCAGCGGTGAAATCAATCTCGAACGGCCCGGCCAGCGAGGCGAGGTTCTTCAAACGAATGGCGAGAATTTTCATGGCTGCTCGCCCTCCAGTTGCACGTCTTGCAGCAGTTCGGCGAAGTCCTTGAGCGTCTGCTCGTCGACCTCGCTGCCGTAGTTGTCGAGCCAGGCGCGGCTGAACAGCTCCTGCGGGGTGAGCTGGTCGAGTTCGATCAACGTGCTGCCATCATCGCTGCCATCGGCGCCACGATTGCCAGCGTATTCAGCGGCGATGCGCACCAGTCGCACGGCTTTGCCTTGCAGTGCGGTTTCCACTTGGTGGCGCAGATCCGGCTGCGGCTCATCGAGGCGCACGCGCACTTCGAGCCATGGCTGGCGCTGGGTTTCGGCGAGCAGATCGATGTTCGGCAGGTCGGCCAGTTGCAGCAGGATCTCGGCCAGCGGCGCCGGGCCGATGCGCTGCAGATTGACCGAGCGCGGGATCAGTTTCGGCTCGACGCTGACCAGTGTTTCACCGTCCAGGACCACATCGAGAATCTGATGCTGATAACCGATTTCGGAGAACGACAGCGGAATCGGCGAGCCGCTGTAGCGGATGCGCTCCTCGCCGTTGACCTTCTGCGGCTTGTGCAAATGGCCGAGGGCGACGTAACTGATGCTTTCGCCGAACAGGCTGGCGGGCAGCGCTTCGGCATTGCCGATGATCAGGCTGCGCTCGGAATCCTCCGACACCGAGCCCCCGGCCATGTGCGCGTGGCTGATAGCGATCAACGCCTGCCCGGGCTGGCGCTTGGCATTCGCCGCCGCGATCAGCCACTCATGTACCTGACCGATGCCGCGCAAATAGTTGTCGCCCAGATGCGCGCCAGTGACTTCCGCCGGGCGCAAGAACGGCAGCGCCAGACACCACGCGGTGATTTCTCCCTGCGCATTCGGCAGCGGCAGCAACAAGCGCTCGGCGTCGAGCTGCCCGTCATCCAGCCACAGCACCCGACCCAACGCGTGAGTACGCAAACGCCGCATCAACGGCGCCGGCAGCTCGATCCGCGAGCCGGAATCATGGTTGCCGGCAATCATCACGATGGTCAGCAGCGGCTGCTGTTCGTGAGCGCCGACGATGAAATCGTAGAGGCGTTCCTGCGCTTTGACCGGCGGATTGACCGTATCGAAGATGTCTCCGGCGATCAGCAGCACATCCGGCTGCGCCAAGTGCAACTGGCGCAGCAGCCATTCGAGAAAACACGCGTGCTCGAAATCGCGCTCCTGGCCGTGCAGGTTTTGCCCAAGGTGCCAGTCGGAGGTGTGGAACAGACGCAAGGTGGACTCCGCTACAGAAAAGAGGTGATGGCCGCGAGGAAATGATGGGGCGGCGAAAGAGGGGAGAGTTTACAGATTATTGCGCCGGTGGGGCTTATCGCGCAGGCGGGCGGTGAACGGTTCACCGGGGATTCCGGCACAACCGCTCATCGAAATCGATTTTTCAACGCTTCCATTAATTGACGCCAAAATAGTGGCCATCTAATATCGCGCCACCATTTTGATACTAGTGCGCTATTGCAGGGATGCCAGCGACTCTTTGCGCTCATCCGCGCCGCTTTCCTGCGGAGCATGGCACCTGATCAGACCGATTATTGCCCGTTGCAGGATCTTCTACATGGACGTTCGCCAGTACGCATTCCTCGCTCGCCAGCCTTCTGCCGCTACGGCCAAACGCGAGCAGTTCCTCGGCATGCCCAAGCGCGGACTGGCGTTCCTGCTGGCCAACGTCATGTTCTGGCAACCGGTCTGGGCGCAGGCCGACGGCATCGTCGTTGCCAACCCGAATACCACGCTGGACCGTGCCGGCAACGGCGTGCCGATCGTCAACATCGCCACGCCCAACGCCAGTGGCCTGTCGCACAACCAGTTCCACGATTACAACGTCGGCGCACAGGGCGTCATCCTCAACAACGGCGCGACTCAAACTTCGAACACGCAACTGGGCGGTCACGTCATCGGCAACCCGAACCTGAAAAACAGCGGTTCGGCGCAGGCGATTCTCAACGAAGTCATCAGCGGCAACCCGAGTCAGTTGCGCGGTTACACCGAAGTGGCCGGGCAGTCGGCGCGGGTCATCGTGGCCAACCCTTATGGCATCACCTGCAACGGCTGCGGTTTTATCAACGCACCACGGGTGACGTTGACCACCGGTAAACCGGTGGTGGAAAACGGTCGACTGGATCGCTTTCAGGTCGATCAGGGCAGCGTGGCTATCGAAGGCGCGGGCATCAACGCAACCAATATCGACCGCTTCGAAATCATCACCCGCAGCGCCAAGATCAATGCGCAGATCCAGGCACAGAACCTGACCATCGTCGCCGGTCGCAACGACGTCAACGCCGACACCCTCAACGCCACTGCCCGCGCCGACGACGGCAGCGCCAAACCGCAACTGGCCATCGACTCCTCGGCACTCGGCGGCATGTACGCCGGAGCGATCAAACTGGTCGGCACCGAGGCCGGCGTCGGGGTGAAACTCGACGGTAAACTGATCGCCAGCGGCGGCGATATTCAGCTTGATGCCAACGGGCAACTGAGCCTGGCCGACACCTCGGCTACCGGCGCGGTCAACGTCAAAGCGGCCAGCCTCGACGCGCAAGCTCCGATCTATGCAGGCACGTCGCTCAACGTGCAAACCCAAGGCAATCTGACCAACCGCCAGACCCTCGCCGCCCGTGACAGCGTGGTGCTCAGCGCTGGCGGACAGCTGACCAACGCCGGCGCCATCGAAGCCGGCGTCAATGCTGACGGCAGCCGTAACAGCAATGGTGATTTGAGCCTTCGCGCACAGAATCTGAACAACAGTGGCAAGAGCCTCAGCGCCAGCCGCAACCTGACCGTCAACGCCGCGCAAACCCTCAACAACCAGAATGGTCTGCTCAGCGGCCAGACCACGAGCATCACCGCCGGCACGCTGGACAACCGCAACGCCGGCAAAGTGCTGGGCAACAACAGCCTGACCCTCACTGCCAATCAAGTGCTGAACAATCAAGGCACGCTCACCAGCAATGGCAGACTCACCGGCAACATCGGTCAGTTGATCAACAGCAACGGTGAACTTGGCAGCCAGAGCGACGTAGTGCTCACGGTCACCTCGCTGGACAACGTCGCCGGCCTGATCACCGCTGGCCGTTTGCTCGACATCACCGCCCTCGGCGCCATCAACAATCGCACCGGACGGATCGGCGCGAAACAGGCCGTGGCGGTAAAAGCGCAACAACTGGACAACAGCCAGCAAGGCCAGCTGACCAGCGAAGGCATGCTGACCACGCGCATCAGCGACCAGTTGAACAACCAGAACAAGGGCCTGATCCAGGCCAACGGTGCGATGGACGTGCAGGCCACGCGCCTGGATAACCGCGCCGGCAAGATTTCCGGTCTCGACACCCTGACCGTCAGCAGCGCCACCACCGACAACCGTGCGGGTGTTTTGCGCGCCGACAAAGCGACGACGCTGCTGATCGATAATCTGGATAACCGCGACAAGGGCCGCGCCGAGAGCAAGGCAGCGCTGACCTTCGAAGGCAGCACGCTGAACAACAGCAATGGCGGCTTGCTGACCTCGACCGGACTGTTGAGCCTCAAAGCCCGGGATGTCACCAACGATGCCGGACGGATTTCCGGCAAGGGCGATATCGACGCCAGCATCGACAACCTGACTCAGCAAACCGGCGAACTGGTTGCCGAAGGCAATCTGAAACTCACCGGCAAGACTCTCAACAGCCGCCAGGACAGCCTGGTCGGGTCGCTCAAGACCCTGACCGTCAATGTCGACCAGATCGACAACCGCGCCAGTACGCTTTCCAGCCAACTCGACCTGCATATCAATGGCGCACGCCTGGATAACAGCGAGGGCGGCAAGGTGCTGTCCGACACCACGCTGGGCCTGAAAGTCGCGCAGATCATCAACGCCACCAATGGCCTGATTTTCAGCAAAGGCGCGGCGACGCTCAGCGGCATCGGTTTGAGCAATGTGGGCGGTCGGATCGTCAGCCAGAACACACTGGACCTGACCTTCGACAATGCCCTCGACAACCAGCAAGGCCTGATCAGCAGTGAAGGGCAGATGACCCTGAATCTCGGCAGCCTCGACAATCGCCTGGGCAAGCTGTCGAGCCTGGAAGCGATGGCACTGACCAGCGTCGCCGGGGTACAGAATCAGGGCGGGCTGATCGCCTCGCAAAAGGGCCTGACCTTCACCAGCGGCAGTCTCGATAACAGCGACAACGGCATCCTCAGTGCCAAGGCCGATTCGACCCTGACCACCGGTGAGTTCAAAAACCGCCAGGGCGGCAGTCTCGCCACGGACGGCACGCTGCTGCTGACCACCGTGCACTTGGATAACTCCGGCGGCATCATCGGCAGCCAGAAAACCCTGCAGGCTTCCGTCACCTCGCTGCAGCAAGACGGCGGCGAGCTGTTCAGCAACGCAGACCTGACGCTGGACATGAACAATGGCCTGCTCGACAACCAGCGCGGCAGTATTCATACGCCGGGCCAACTGCTGCTGAAAAACCTCAAGGATGTGAACAACAGCGCCGGTGAAATCTCCGCTGCCAAAGCCTGGAATCTCAGCGCACAAAGCCTGAACAACGACGGCGGCAAGCTGCTCAGCAATGAAAAACTCACCCTGGTCATCGACCGTGCGCTGAGCAACGTAAAAGGCCAGATCGCCTCCGCTGGCCTCCAAGCGCGCAGTGCCACCCTCGACAACAGCGGGGGTGAGATTCGCGGGGGTGGCGAGGTCGATTTCACCGTCACCGGTCTGTTCGACAACCAGGCTGGCGTGGTCATCGCCGACGAGGGCCTGACGCTCACGGCGGCGCGTCTGGATAACCGCCGCGAGGGCCTGGTCGGTTCGACCCAGGCGCTGCAACTGGTCGTCGACCATGTCGATAACCGCAGCGGTGAACTGTCGAGCAAGGCCGGTGTGAGCCTGATCGGCGCCTGGCTCGACAACAGCAACAGCGGCTACATGCTGGCGGGCGGCAATCTGGCATTGACCGTCAACGAGGTGATCAACCGCAACAACGGCGTGCTGTCCGGCGCTACCGGGCTGACGCTGCTCGGCAACAGTCTGGTAAACAGCGCTCGCCTGACCACGCAACAGGACCTCGCCATTACTCTCTCTGGCGATCTGAGCAACGCGCAGGGCAATCTGTTCAGCGAAGGTGCTCTGACCATCGATGCGCAGAGTCTCAATAACAATGGCGGTACGCTGTCCAGCGCCAAAGCGCTCAGCGTCGACACACGCGGTGCGGTCAGCAACCGTGGCGGCCAGTTGCTCACCGATGCTGCGTTGACGCTCACCAGCAGCGCGTTGGACAACCAGCAGAAAGGCGTGATCAGCAGCAAAAGCAATCTGCACATCACCACCGGCGAACTCAATAACAGTCAGGCGAGCATTTACGCCGCCGACCAACTTGAAATGAGCGCCGGCAAAGTGACCAACACGGCCGGCAGCCTCGGCGCCGGCAATGCGCTGAGCGCAGATGTTCAGGGCCTCGATCAGCAGGGCGGCAAGCTGTTCAGCAGCCACGCCGGCGTCAGCGTCGACCTGCATGGCGGCGCGCTGAACAACCAGGGCGGGGTGATCAATGCGCCGGGGCAGTTGCTGCTGAAAAATCTTGCCGAGGTGAACAACCGTGGCGGCGAGATTTCCAGTGAACTGGCCTTTGACCTGGTCGCCAAATCGCTGGACAACAGCGGCGGTCAATTGCTGAGCAATCATAAGCTGAGCCTGACCCTCGACAAGGCGCTGACCTCGATCAAGGGCACGATCGCGGCAGCAGCGTTGCAGGTTCGCGCGGCCAGTCTCGACAACAGCGATGGCGGCGTATTGCTCAGTGACAGCGATATCTCGGTGACCGTCGATGGCCTGCTCGACAACCACAACAAGGGCAGCATCCGCGCCGCGCAACAACTGACCCTCAACAGCACCGGCCTGAACAACCAGAACGGCACATTGGTGGGCGCCGCCGGCACCACCATCGATCTGGGCACCACCGCGCAGGACCTCAACAACCAGGGCGGGGTGATCAGCAGCAAAGGCGCGCTGAGCATTGCGCACCTGCGTGACCTCAATAACCAGGACGGCGTGATCAACAGCAAAGGCGTGCTGAGCATCGCCACCCTGCGTGACCTGAGAAACCAGAAAGGTGAAATTTCCAGCGTCAACAGCTTCAGCCTCAACGCCAACAGTCTGGACAATCGCGGCGGCAATCTGATCAGCAATCAGCAACTGTCCCTCACCGCAGCCGAGCTGAAAAACAACGGCGGCCTGATCTCAGGCTGGACCGGCGTGACCCTGGCCGGCGGCACTATCGATAACAGCCTCGGGGGCGCGATCTCCAGCCAGCTCGGCAATGTCAGCATTGACCTCAGCGGCGCGCTGATCAACCACACCCAAGGAGGCGTCGGCAGCAAGGGCGAGCTTTTCATCAAGGCCGCCAGCCTGAACAACAGCGCCGGCACGCTGACCAGCGACGGCAAGCAAACCCTGACCGTGCTCGGCGGCGAACTCAACAACGCCTCCGGTGGTTTGATCAAAAGTGCCGACGCCCTCGATATCCGGGCGGCGAGCCTGAACAATGCCT
>NZ_JH635999.1:1777749-1780231 GCF_000257605.1 Pseudomonas sp. R62 | reverse complement strand
CGCTCGGCAGCACCGGGCCGCTGGTGCTGACGCGTTCGACCAGCATCGACAACCGTGGCGGCCAGATGATCAGCCAGAGTCTGCTGAGCCTGCTCACCAGCGGCGATCTGAACAACAGCCAGCGCGGCACCATCGCCGGCAGCGGCCAACTGAACCTCACCGCCGGCGGCCTGCTGCGCAACGACGGCGATGGCCTGATTTCCAGCGATGCCGCTGACGCCACTCTCACCGCAGCCGCACTGAACAACGCCGGCGGCGCGGTGCAAAGCATGACCGCGCTGACCGTCCACACGGGCAACGGCGCAATCGATAACCAGGGCGGCAAGATCATCGCGCAGAACGGCGACCTGAACCTCACCGCCGCCAGTCTCGACAGCCGAGGCGGCGTGCTGTCGAGCCTCAAAGGTCTGCTGCAAACCCGTCTGACCGGTGTGCTGCGCAACGGCCAGTCAGGCAAGATCGAAGGCAGTCGCCTCGACCTGCGTGCATTGGGCGGCATCTACAGCGACGGCGGGCGCATCGCCGCCAACAGCGGCGACATCCTGCTCAACGCCGGCGGCAACGCCCTCGACAACAGCGGCGGCGGCATCTATGCCCGCGGCCAGGTGAACGTCATCGCCGGCTCGATGAACAACACGGCCGGCCAGGTCAGCGGCAGCCTCATCGACATTGGCCTTGGCGGCAATTTCGCCAACAACAGTGGCCTGATCGAAAGCGCCAGCAGTCTGGCGATTCGCGCCGCCAACCTCAACAACCAGAGCGGCAAACTGCGCGCCCTCGGCACAAGCGGCAAAACCGATTTCCAGATCGGCAGCCAGTTCGACAACCGCAACGGCCTGGTGGAAACCGCCAACACCGACTTCACCCTCGCCGCACCGAGCTTGCTCAACGCTGGCGGTTCGGTGACGCATGTCGGCCTCGGTGAATTCGGCATCTCCACCACCAACGTAATGAACGCCGGCGGCTCACTGGTGACCCGTGGCGGCCTGACCCTGAACGCGGACAGCTGGACCAACAGCAGCGTGATTCAGGCCGGGCGGTTGACGGTGAATGTCGGCAATTTTGTGCAGACGGCCAGTGGGCAATTGCTGGCCTCGAATCAGTTGGTGGGACGTGGCGGGAACTGGACGAACGAGGGGTTGATTGCCAGTGATGGCGGGCTTGATATTCAGTTGAGCGGGACTTACGGCGGCAATGGGCGGGTGAGCAGTGTCGGCGATCTGGGGCTGCTGGCTTCGCGCATCGATTTGAGCAGCGTGGCGAGCATCACCGGTGCATCGACCGCCACGGTCACCAGCCGTGGCACCCTGTCCAATCTGGGCCGGCTCACCTCGGCCGACAGCCTGACCGTCAATACTGCGTCGCTGGTCAACAACGGGACGTTGGGCAGCGCCGCCAATCTGCGGATCAACAGTGATTCGTTGCTCAACGAGAACGGGCTGATCTTCAGCGGCCGTGACATGAATCTGCGCGTTGGGTCGCTCACCAATCGTTACGCCGACATCTACGGTATAGGCAATATCAGTATTGCCCGCGATGACAGCAACGGCTGGAGTTCTTCGATCGATAACATTTCGGCGACCATCGAAAGTGTGGGTGATCTGAGTCTGGCGGCGGAACGCATCGAGAATCGCAAGGATGTGTTTGAAGTGGCTGCTGGAGGAGGTCTGATTTCCGGAGCGATTGGCGTTCGGTGCTATAGCTGTATTTCTTTCGGTGACTTCAGTCAAGGAGATGCATCCCCGAGTCACATGGTGTGGGTTGAAAACTACAAGTCAACCATTGTTCGAGATTCAGCTTCGGGCACTTTGACGGCGGGCCGAAACTTAACTGGCATTGGCCGCGAGTTTTTAAACAACGCCTCCGCGGTCAGTGCGGGCAGCAATCTGACACTTAATGTGCAGAACTTCACCAACCAAGGGGCGTCTGTAGGTGAATACACCGTTACCCGTTGGTTCAATGCTCCCAAGGGCCCGAGATTCTGGGAAGAAGTTCTGAGCTATAACGCGGCTAACGATCCGGATTACGATTCCGGAGCGCTCGGCTATATCGCGGGACAAGGTGCATTTGCCAGACCCAACTTGCATGTCTGGAACGCCAATGAGGTCGAATCGTTGACGCGTGTGCGCAGTCGTATGTCCGGTGGTGAGGCTGATCGGTATATCGCATTCGGTTCAATCCATCTCGATTACGACGGCAAATTCTATATTCCAGCCCCCCATTACAATGACGGCGTACGAGTAGAGGCACCTGACGCCGTCAAGAACGCAGCGTTCTTCAGAGATAGCATCGTTGAGCGCAGCCCGACTACAAATGCCAACGCAGTCGTTCAGGCAGGCGGCACCGTCTACATAAACGCAACCAACAAACTGGACAACGGCGTCGTTCGCAACGGCAACGCATCGGTCGGGGGAGCATCGCGCCTGGGGTCCACCCAACTGGCCGGCCAGGTCACGCCAACCGTCATTCGCATCAACGCGCA
>NZ_JH635999.1:1774407-1777627 GCF_000257605.1 Pseudomonas sp. R62 | reverse complement strand
GCGCAGCTACCTCCAGACCTGGCCCAACAGCAGGTCAACCCCCTGGCCTTGCCGGGCTTCACCTTGCCGAGCGGCGACAACGGCCTGTTCCGTCTGAGCAAAAAGGACGGTAGCGAACCGGCGATGGTGGCCGCCGAAGGCTGGAAGATCAGCTCTATCAGCGCCGCACCCTCGACACATGCGGGCGGGATGCCGGTCCGACATGCTACCGAGTTCAAGATCGACGACGACGCCCCGGTCTCGGTGAAAAACCGTGAACTGGCACTGGCTGATCGTCAGTCGCTGAATCTCAACGACAAGACCGCAATGATCAGCGTCAATGCCGCCGAGAGCGGCGGACTTGTCCGGGTTTCAGCGCCTGATCGGGGCAATGTTTCCTTTGACGTGCCACGTGTACAGGGTCTGCCTGACACCAGCGTGCGCTCCAACCCACACAAATACCTGATCGAAACCAATCCGGTACTCACCGACCTGAAAAAATTCGAGAGTTCGGATTACCTGCTGCAGAAGCTCGGCTACGACCCCGACACTAGCGCCAAGCGCTTGGGCGACGGCCTGTTTGAACAACGCTTGGTGCAGCAGGCCGTGGTCGCCCGTACTGGTCAGCGCTTCATCGACGGCCAGACTTCCGACGAAGCGATGTTCAAGTACCTGATGAACAACGCCATCGCCAGCAAGGACCAGCTCAACCTGTCGATGGGCGTCACCTTGACCGCGCAACAAGTCGCGGCACTGACCCATGACATCGTCTGGCTCGAAGAGCACGAAGTAAACGGCGAAAAAGTGCTGGTGCCGGTGCTGTATCTGGCGCAGGCGAATAACCGGTTAGCGCCAAACGGGGCGTTGATTCAGGGCGGCGATGTCACTCTGATCGCCGGCGGCAACCTCGATAACGCCGGCACGCTGCGAGCCTCCAACAACCTGTCGGCCGAAGCCGGTAACAACCTCACCAACACCGGCCTGATCGAAGCCGGCGAACGCCTCACGCTCAAGGCCGGCAACGACATTATCAACAAGTCCGGCGGCATTATCTCGGGCAAGGATGTCAGCCTGACGGCCACCAACGGTAGCGTGATCAACCAGCGTGATGTGACCAGTGTCGATTACGGCCGGTTCGGTAATACAAGTCACCGCGACTATCTCGATAACGCTGCTCGGATCGAGGCGGCCAATGATCTGACCATCAAGTCCGGTCAGGACATCAACAATATCGGTGGCGTGCTGCAAAGCGGTCGGGACATGACGCTCGATGCTGATCGCGATGTGAACATCACCTCGGTGCAGAATCGCAGCACCAATGCACGGGGCGGCAGTTACCTCAATCAGACGATTACGCAGCACGGCGCTGAAGTGGCGTCCGGGCGGGATCTGACGATCAGTGCCGATCGTGACGTGGCAGTGGTCGCCAGTCGGCTGGATGCCAAGCTCGACATGGCCTTGACCGCGGGTAACAACATACTTCTGACGTCGGCTGCCAACGAAAGTGATTTTGTGTCTCGCAGCAAAAAGCGGGCGCAGGAGACTCACACTATTACCCAGCAATCCACCGTACTGAACTCAGGGCGAGATATTGCCATTCATGCGGGCAACGATTTGGGGATCATCGCCAGCCGGATCAAGGCCGATGAGAACATCAGTCTGAATGCAGAACAGGACATCCTTGTCGCTTCGGCCAAGGACGAAAGTTCCTCTTATTACTACAAGAAGAAAAAGGGATCGTTCGGACGCAGTAAAACCACGCAAAGCGAAAGCTACGACAGTACCAATGTCGCTTCAGTCATCGACGCAGGCGGGGACCTGACCGTCAACACCCATAAAGATGAAGACGGCAGCGTCAATCTTGATGGTGGGCGAAATGTCACCATCATTGGCAGTCAGATGAATGCAGGGAATGACTTGGTGTTGGGCGCCAAAAATGACGTTTCCGTGCTCTCTGCCACCGAAGAAACCGGCTCATATACCAAGAAAACCAAAACCGGCCTGTTTGGCATGTCGTCCAAGGGCAGCAGTCACCTTGCCACCAGCGTTACTCAGGTCGGTAGTGAACTCAACGCCAAGAACGACGCCGTTATCATCAGTGGCCGCGATATCAACTTGAATGCCAGCGTGATCAACGCGGACAACAATGCGGAGTTGCATGCCGGCCTTTTGGACAAGACCGGGGACATCAATCTCTCCGCCGCCGATAACGAAGCCTATAGTCGGGCCGAGGAGTTCAAGAAAAAGCTGGGCCTTTCACTCAAAGACACCGTCGGCTTGTTTGCAGGCACCCCGGGAGCGGGCGCTGACATCACCGCAAATGCATCACATAAAGGCGGACGTGAAGTTGTCAGCTCCACCAGTGTTGGTAGTGAAATCAATGCTGGTCATGACGCCATTCTGAAAGCGACCCGGGACATCAACATTATCGGCAGCGGCATCAATGCCGGTCACGATGCCAACATTGATGCCGGTCGTGATGTAAACGTGGTCGCCAGTATTGATGAGCAACGCAGCAGTAGTTGGGAGACCAACAAGAGCTATGGCATCAAACAAACCATCGACAGCAATGCCTTCAGCACCTTTGTCGGCAATGAAACAATCAAGAATGGAGTCAACAGTAGCGGGCATACCGCTGCTGGTAGCTCCATCTCTGCCGGGCAGAACCTGAATGTCGCTGCCGGTCGGGACTTCAATCTTCAAGGTTCGGACATAGAGTCCGGCATTGACTTGAAGGTTAACGCCAAGCGGGACATCAACATTGATGCCGCTGAACAAGCGAACGTGATTACCACCTGGGACAGCGTCAAGCGCAACGGCACTACGACCACGATGGCCTACAACATCGGCAATACGCTCAACACTCTCCAGGGAACTGGCAAGGGCGAAGATGGGGTCAGCAAAGGTTCGAGTGTGCTGAAGTCAGTCGATACCCTCGGCCAGTTTTTTGCCGGTGCGACGTTCGATGGCCATGAAGGTGCTTCGAGCATCGGTCAGACCCATACGCAGACATCAATCAGCAATCGTCCTTCCACGCTTTCGGCGGGCAATGACATCAGTCTGGACGCTGAAAACAACGTGAGCGTTCACGGTAGCCAGTTGGACTCCGGACGCAACATCAACATCACCGGGAAAAACATCGTCCTTGATGTCGCTCACGGAGCGCAAAGCAGTGACGGCAATCAGACTCAAAGCAAAGGAGGCCTCAAGGGGGGCACCACGGGTGGATTCAAGCTCGGAG
>NZ_JH635999.1:1769333-1773086 GCF_000257605.1 Pseudomonas sp. R62 | reverse complement strand
AGATCACACGCAACTGGACGGTGCGCTGATCTCTGCCGACAACGGCAACCTGAAACTGGATACCGACACGCTTGGCTATCGAAACATCACTGGCAAAGACAATGAGCATGGTTATTACCTGAACGTCAGTGGCAGTTATGGTGGCAGCGCAAACTCCCAGGCTGACAAACCCAACAAGGGCATGGAAGGTCCGGATAAAAACAGCTGGGCAGTGGAGGGTTACAACTACACCAAGAATCGCGAGCAGACACTCAACGCTACGGTTGGCGCAGGTGAGATTGTTGTCCGCCACGATAAAGCGACCGGTCAGGACTCTACGGCGGGACTTAATCGTGATGTAAGCAAAGCTTATGAAGTGACTCGCGATGACGAGCACCGAACGGATCTCTACGCGAGTAGTACCTCCGTAGGCGCGGTCATGAATCCGGTGAAGACTTATAACGCGTGGAAGGAGAGCGTCGAAAACTACGGTGACAACAGCATTGAGTCGCTGAACAAACTGTTGGATCTGGTGCTTGCTACAAACGCGTTTGCACTGGGTGAAGGTGTAGGCAAGGCGAATAATATTCTTGCCGATCGGGCCGTTACTCGCGCGATCGTAAAACTCTTGCGCAATGAAACAACGCGAAAGAAAACGATCAATATCGCCTTCATTAACATGACGAACGGCAACGTTACGCCAGAAACTCAAGCGTTGGCTGACAAAATTGCTCAAATTGCGGCGACCAATCCGAGCCTGGCGCTGAGCATGATGTTGGGACTTATGCGCTT
This sequence comes from Pseudomonas sp. R62, assembly GCF_000257605.1. Taxonomy (NCBI): domain Bacteria; kingdom Pseudomonadati; phylum Pseudomonadota; class Gammaproteobacteria; order Pseudomonadales; family Pseudomonadaceae; genus Pseudomonas; species Pseudomonas sp. R62. Next base: position 1,772,315 of record NZ_JH635999.1, on the reverse strand, counting down.
GCAACCCAATGCGCCTGGTCAAACAAACTTTTTACCACTGGCAGTGGCTGGAGGAGCGCTGGTTGCCCTGAGTGCCGCGCTGCTGACGGCGGCAAACTCACCACAGAATCAGGACGCTATGCGCGAGGCAGTCAATGCCTTTATTGAGTCGACCAAGGACTCAGGTCTGCAGATGCAAGAGCGCCTGAAGGTGGCTGCCGAGTTGTGGCTGACCATTGTTGGTACGGCTTTCCCGATAGAGCTGCTGGATACCAAGTACGGAACGCTGACCAACCCGATCTTAGAAACTGACGTTCTTCATCCCGTAAGCGCAGGTGGCAGCACCATCGAGCCTACTTCACCGAGCAGTACAGGCGGGAGCACGATTGAAAATGGAGACGGGTGGAGCACGGTTTCTCCGGTGGTAGACCCTCTGTCGCCGGGCAATATGTACAACAGTCCGGTTGATTATCCGCATATTATTGGAGCGGATTACAATAGGCATGACGTCCCCACAGGCGCTCATTCATTGATCAAGGGAGATGTGAGAATAGTGCCAGGGTCACAGACGGCTCCTGATCCGTTCGGGGTTTATCGAGCATTCGTAGAAGTCCCGGATCGTAGAAATCCTGGCCAGTGGATAGTCAAACCGGGCAATAAGAACACTATGTTTCCTGCTGCATGGGATGAGGCTCGGATAAAGTCCGAGGTCGACGCAGCATGGAACAGTCCTAACAAAACGGTCACGGGTGATAAGTGGCGTTCGGAAACACCATCGGGTGTTACGGTACAGGGGTATACCTCGCCAAGAACAACCGTTTACCCAGTCTACAAACCCTGAATTTCGAGAGCGTTCATGGAACTCAAGTTTTATCAAACCGCCGGCGGTACCTACCCGGAAGTGGGGCAGTTGTTTCACGCGGTCGCTGAAGTGAATTCTGCTCAGAAAGATGCGAAACGCTACCAGCTTTATGTGTGCAGCGTTCTTGATGCCATCGCACAAATTCCTGAGGATTGTGATCGCCTGCTGGCAGCAATTTCATCTGTAGAGTCGGGCGTGCAAGCTTCAGTGACGGACGGGGCAAACGATGTCCTGTTGAATATGAGTGCCGATGGAGTGCAGGTCGATATTCTGATCAACGATGACTGGACCGGGCAGCCACAAAGCTGGTTTACGTTGGAGGAGTGGAGGAAGGTCTTGGAACAATGGAAATATTGTCTCCAGTTACCGAAAGGTTCTGACGAGGTCGTCATACTGAAATTGCCATAGGTCATCACTGAAACAGCGATAATGGGACAGTCCACGTTTAAATAAACGTGGTCTGTCCGCAGTTCTGCTCCCAATTTTTGTCCAGCTTTCGCCTCAGTCAGCAAGAAATCAACTGATCAAAAACGCTGAGAAAGGCCTGCAACACTCGCAAGAAAAAGGAAGCTTGTGTTGACTAATAAATACGCAGTTGTTGTGGAATCAGGATCTGACTTGCCTGACAGAGAGATTCTGATCAGACGGGCATGGGGCGACGTTCCCTTCTCCTACATCCAGGATCAAGAGTCGTTTAACGACTGCAGTTTCCTCGATTTAAAAGTCAATAAATGGGAACTCAACAAGAAATGGAGCGCTAAACAGAACAGCGAACTCTGGATAAGAACTGAAAACCTTAAAGGGGTTGCGCTCGATGACTTTCTGCATAGAGACGGCTCGCTTTGGCCTGTCGATATGGCAGAAAAAACGCTCATGATTATTGAGTTGGACGAGGGCTGGAGTGCGCTGGACCATTGTCTGCTGCTGCGCTTGGTGTCAGTTTTTCTGGGGCAGTTCAAGGTCTACAGATGGTCTGGCGGTATCGAAGAGGTGAGTGAAGAAATTGCCGCTTCGTTACCGGCTCAACAGGCTGTTCTAGAGCGATTGATCAGATGTGAACAGGCTGTCAGCGGCGAGTGATGTGAATAATTTGGTTAAAGAGGGAATGTGGATGCCTCTGAGGAAACTCCGCCTTTGCCCAACCCCGAGGGTTAAAGAGTGATCAATGAAGATATAAAGATCGTCCAGGAAATTTTCCAATTGGTCGAAGCAGGCATAATCCATGGCTATGACGCGTTCCAATATGGTGTGGAACTTGGAGAAGGCTATGTAGAAACGGAATTGGCCGTCGAGAAAGACGGAATTGAGGACTGGAACGCCGAAACCGATATAAACGGGGCGAAAATTCTTCGTTTGGTCGATCAGTTGCAGGCAAACGCAGTCAAACGCGGTGAACCCTGGAAGGCGTTTGTTCTCTCTTATCGCGAAGGCGAACAGGTGAAAACGAAATACAAGTATTGATCGGGACGCCGCATTTCCGCGTTCCGGGAAACGAACGGGTGGCTCTGGCCACCTGTCGTTTATCTGACCAGCGCAGCAAGACAGACCCAGAGTGATGCCTGTCTATCCAGTCCGAAGGGGGAGTTTCGTCGTGCCCTTCGGCAGGCAAGCGTCAGCTCGTTGCAAGTCAGACCTGCCGATACATCCCTCAAGTGTTCGTTAAGGGATCGTGCGTTCACTTCGGATAAAGCGGCGGCAATCCACTCTCACTCACCGGATCCTGCACGCGCTCGGCGGCGGGAATAGTACGTATCGCCCGCCACAAATCCTCACCCTGCCAATGCTGCCCGGTCTCGCTGTACAGCGCTCCATTCAACCCATCCAGCGCATCCGACAACGGCACAAACCGCGCGGCCATGTCCGCTAGCGTCTCCGGTTGTTGCCGCGCCCAGGCGTCCAGTGCCTGGCGGGTGGCGTGGGGGTCGTTGGCCTGGCTGGCGCGTTTGATGTCGTCGAGCAGGGTGCGTGGGCTCGGGCCGGTCTGGGCGGCGCGGTGGATTGCCGGTTGCCAGCGGGCGCGCCACCAGAGGCCAAAGCCGAGCAGGGTGGTGCAGGCGAGGATCAGGGTGCTGAGTTTCCACCACCACAGGGTGTCGTTGTCGGGCGTGCTCGGTTGCAGGGTGCCGGCCGGGGTGTCGATT
>NZ_JH635999.1:1764410-1768945 GCF_000257605.1 Pseudomonas sp. R62 | reverse complement strand
CGTGCTCGGTTGCAGGGTGCCGGCCGGGGTGTCGATTTGCAGGCTGGGGTTGTTCGCGACTTGCAGGGTGCGCGCGGGCAGGCTGCTGTGTTCGAGGTGGTCTTCGAAGGTGTTCCACCAGACCACGTCGACGGTTGGCAGGTCGATCGCGCCGCTGCGGCTTGGCACCAGGGCTTCGCGTTCTTCGCGGCTGCCAATGATGCCGCGGTCGCTGCTCTGGTTGCTCAGCACGGGTTGATCGGGGTAGCGGCGCAGGCCGTTGACGTCGGTGGCGGGCAGGGCGGGGAGTTGCGAGCTGGCGAGGCCTTCGACTTTGAGCGTCAGGCTGCGGGTCAGGGAATCGCCGACCTGGGTGTGATCCGGTTCCGGGCTCCAGCTTTCGCTGAGGTTGAGGCTGCGCGCCGGCAGCCATGGTGCATCGACCGGGTAGGTCAGCGGTTTCGGTTTGACCGTCAGCGGAATCGACGCCGAGCTCACTCGCATCAGTTTGCCGGGCTTGGGCCCCGAGGCGTCTGCCGATGGCGCGGTATCGACCAGCGTGGCGCTGAACGTCTGCGGGGCGATCGTCAGCGGGCCGCTGTGTTGCGGATAGATCGCGTAGCGCATCTCGATCACGCCGTGGCGCAGGCCATTGATGTCTTTTTCGTAGGTGCGCGTGTCGCCAAGTTGTTCGATGCGCGCATCGGCGATTTGCAGCGGGCTCAGGCTGCTGTCGTCGTACAGCGAGACTGAATGATAGATGCGCAGGGTCAGGATGGCCTGGGCCTGTACGTAAACGCTGGTCTGATCGAGGCTGGCTTCGATGAACACCGGATCAAGGCTGTTGTTGTCTTCGCGGTTGTCGCTGGCGATCACCTGCACGGTGATCGGCTGGCTCTGTGCGTCGCCCAGTTGCAGCGGCGGAATCACGACGCTGCCGTTTTCTTTCGGCAGCAGGGTGATGATCCAGCGTGTGGTTGCGCGGTTGTCGCCGTTGAGGGTGTTGAGCTGGTTGACCTGGCGCGTGCCGCGCACTTCGAACAGCGCTTCCAGCGCCGACAGATCGGGCTTGCCGAACTGGGTGACGTCGTCAGTTTCGAGGGTGAGCTCGACCGTCTCGCCGGAGTTCAGGCGACTGCGATCCACGCTGGCAGTCAGCTCGGCCGCTTGAGCGGTGGCCGTGCAGATCAGCAGGGGCAGCAAGAGAGCGGTGAAGCGGGTCATCGATTGTTTTCCTGATCCTGATGTTGTTGCTGTTCGTACCAGAATTTGCGCCTGAGCAGTTCGCCCGGGTCGTCCGGGATCTTGCCCAGCCATTGTTCGAGCGCCTGACGCTGCTCGCCTTCGAGGTTGTTCTCGCTCGGGCGCAGGGTCGGCACCGTGTCGGTTTCCTCTTCCTCGTTGCTGCCGGGGATTTCATTGGGGCCGGGCAGCGGCGGGGCGGTCGGCGGCGGTTCGCTGGCCGACTCGGCCGGTTGCGCCTCGCTCTGGGTTTCACTGCTCACCGCCGGAGGGGGCGCGGTGGTGGGCGAGGGCTCATCGCCGGGCAGACTTTGTTCGTTCGGCTGGTTATCCGGTTCGGGCGGCGGCGGGGCGTTTTTCTGCTTCAGCAGGTTTTCCACCAGCGCCTTGTTGGTCTGCGCCGGACGCAGATCCGGTTGCAGCTCGAGCGCCTGTTCGTAGGCATCGATCGCCGCTTCCAGCTCGCCACTTTTTGCCAGAGCGTTGCCACGATTGTAGTGGGCGCGGGCATCGCTGCCCTCGGCGAAGCGCTGAGCGGCGCCACTGTAGTCGCCGGCCTCGTACAACGCCACCCCTTGCCACTGATGATCTTCAAAATGCTGCGCGGCTTCGGCCGGGCGTTTCTGCTTGAGCAGGTGCAAACCCTGCTGGTCGGGGCGCAGCCACAAGTCTTCGAAATCGAAAGCGTAGCTCGGTTGCGGCAGGCACCACAGCAGCGGCAGGCAGAACAGCCAACCACGGCGCCCGGCACAAGCGGCGAGCAATAGCAGCGGCAACAGCAGCCAGTAGCCCTGATCGGCCCACGTATCGAGGCGCACGGTCTGGCCGTCGTCGCGCAGGCTGCGCGGGCCGTTGAGCAAACCGAGGGCGCCAAGATCAGCCTCGTCGAGACGCGCCGGGTGATACTCGCCGCCGACGCTGTTGAGGAATGTCGCCAGACCAGGACTGTCGAGTTGCGGCACGCGGATCGCGCCTTGCTCGTCCTTGAGGAAACTGCCGTCCTCCTGGGCAATCGGCGCACCTTCGGCGGTGCCGATGCCGAGCATCAGCAGTTGCGTCGACTCGCCATTCAGCGCTCGGCGAATGCCTCGCCGTTCTTCTTCATTGAGCGACGAACCGATCAGCAAAATCCGTCCCTGTCCCAGCGCACCTTGCTTGAGCAGGGCAAGTGCTTTGTCCACGGCCAGATCGGCGCGGTGGCCGGCTTCCGGCATCAGCGACGGCTTGAGCGCGTCGAGCAGGTTGCGACTGGTGGCCAGATCATCCGACAGCGGCACCAGCGTGTGCGCGCTGCCGGCATAAACGACGATGGCGGTCTGCGCATCGCTGCGCGCCTGCAACAGGTCGAACAGCTTGCGCCGCGCCTGTTCCAGACGCGTCGGTGGCGAGTCGGTGGCGAGCATCTCCGGGGTCAGTTCGAGCACGACTACCAGCGGATCGGCGGGTTTCTGGCTGGTCTGTTCGACGCGCTCCCAGCTCGGCCCAAGCAAGGCCAGAATGGTCAGCAACCACGCCACGCCAAGGGCGATCCACGGCAGTTTGCTCTGGCGACCGCTGCCGCCACTGAGCAGCGCAGCGTGGAATGCCGGCGGCAGAATCATCTGCCAGCGACCGGCGCGTTTCTGTCGGTGCCAGAGTTGCCAGAGCAGCCAGCCGAGCAGCGGCAACAGCAACAGCCACCAAGGGCGGAACCAGTACGGCCAGAGCGCGATCATCGGCGCCTCCGCAGACGCAAACGCTGCAAGCGCTGACGCCAGTCCGGCAGTGGACTTTGCAAATACAGTTGTTTGGTAAACAGGCGTTGCAGCGGGTTGTCCGGCCACAGCTCGCGGACGACCAGCAACAGGCTCAACCATAGCGCCAACGCTAGCGGCCAGTGATACAAGGCTTGCGCCGGGCGTGCCTGAGTCGGTTGCTGGGTCACCGGTTCGAGCTGATCGAGGGTGTCCTTGATCGCTTGCAGCTCCAGGCCGTCATGGGCGCGGAAGTACTGGCCGCCGGTGATTTCGGCGATGGCTTTGAGTGCCGGTTCATCCAGATCAAGGCTCGGGTTCACGCCGAGCAGGCCGGTCGAGCCGCTGTCCTCGGGATTGGCGCCGATGCCGATCGGATAGATTCTGACGCCCTCGCTGGCGGCGAGTTTCGCGGCCGTCAGCGGATTGATTTCGCCGCCGTTGTTGGCGCCGTCGGTGACCAGAATCAGCACGCGACTTTGCGCCGGGCGCAGGCGCAGGCGTTTCAGGGCCAGGCCGATAGCGTCGCCGATCGCGGTGTTCTTGCCGGCGATGCCGATCCGCGCCTCGTCGAGCCACACGCGAACGGTGCGCCGGTCAAAGGTCAGTGGCGCTTGCAGGTAGGCCTGGCTGCCGAACAGGATCAGGCCGACGCGGTCGCCGTCGCGGCTTTCGAGGAAATCACCGAGCAAGTGCTGCACCAGCGACAGGCGACTGACTTGTTCGTCCTGCCATTGCATGTCGGGAAAATCCATCGAACCGGACACGTCCACCGCCACCAGCAGATCACGGCCACTGGCGGCAATCGGCAGCGGTTCGCCGAGCCATTGCGGGCGGGCGGCGGCGATCAGCAGGATCAGCCACAGCAAGATAAACGGCGCCTGCTGCCGCCACGCCGGCAAGTTCGCACGGGCGCGGCGGCGGGCGAGGCCTTCAAGGTCGGCGAGGAAACTGACTTTGAGCGCCGGCTCGCCGCTGTCGGCCACCGGCAGAACAAGACGCATCAGCCACGGCAGCGGCAACAGCACGAAGATCCACGGCCAGGCGAACTCAAACATGTTTGCGAATCCACGTGTCGACCGCTTGGGTCAGGCCGGCGATGGCTTTGTCATCGAGTTTGCATTCCGGTTTGTACGCGCCTTCGACCAGCACCATCCAGCGCGTCAGGCCGGCAGCCGGGCAGCGGTTGTCAAGGAAGGCCAGCCATTTGCGGCCGTTGAGGGTGTGGCTCTGGCTGTACGGATAGTGGTTGCGGCACAGGCGTTTGAGCAGGCCGTTGAGTTGTTGCAGCCAGGCGCCGGCGGGTGCGCCGTCGTAAGGCTTGGGCATTTGCGCCAGTTCGGCCAGCGCGGCGATGCGCACCGGGTCCAGCGGTTGCTCGGCGCGTACCACCGGGCGTTTCTTCATCGGAATGAAACGGCGCAGCTTCCACACGGCAAAACCCAGCAGCGGCAACAGCAGAAGCAGCAGCCACCAGCCCGGCGCCGGCGGCCAGAAGGCGATCGGCGGCGGCGAGATCAGCAGTTGCAGTTGTTCGAGGCCGTTCATCGACCTTTCCCCGGACGCTGCGGGTTGAGGAAC
>NZ_JH635999.1:1756561-1763978 GCF_000257605.1 Pseudomonas sp. R62 | reverse complement strand
ATCGACCTTTCCCCGGACGCTGCGGGTTGAGGAACTCGCGCATCTGCTCGACCATTTCGCTCTGCGTGCTCAAGGGCATCAGCAACACCCGCAGCTTCTGCGCGAGCAATTCCCAGCGAGCTATGCGCGCTTCGGCCTGGGCGCGGTAGGTCTGGCGCAGGTCGAAGTTCAGCGTGTCGATTTCCAGCTGCGCGCCACGCTCGGCAAAGCGCAGCAGGCCGGCGGCGGGCAGAGCATGATCCAGCGGATCGGACAGCGGCAACATCAGCAGATCACAATGCCGCGCCAGCAAACTCAGTTGTTGTTCGGCGCTGTCGGACAGCGCGCGTTCGTCGCAAATGACGATGGCCAGACTGCCCGGGCGCAGCACTTCCCTCGCGCGGCGCAGGGCCACGCCGAAGGCATCGCGATCCGGCTCGCGCTCGCTGTGCAGCGACTGATTAACCTTGACCAGGCGGTTGAGCAATTGCAGCAGGCTCTGCTTGCTGCGCCGAGGCTTGATTTCGTAGTGCTCGTTGTCGCCGAACACCAATCCGCCGACGCGGTCGTTGTGCCCCAGCGCGGCCCAGCCGATCAACGCCGCGACCTGCGCCGCCAGCACCGACTTGAACATCAGCCCCGAGCCGAAGAACAGCCGCGTGCTTTGCTCGACCATGATGAAAATCGGTCGCTCGCGTTCTTCATGGAACAGCTTGGTGTGCGGTTCCTGCGTGCGCGCGGTGACGCGCCAATCGATGGTGCGCACATCGTCGCCGGCCTGATACACCCGCACCTGATCGAAGTCGACGCCACGGCCACGGAATTTCGAGTGATGCAGGCCGATCAGCGGGCTGCGCTGACTCGGCGTGGAAAACAACTGTACCTCGCGCACGCGGTGACGCATCTCGATCAGCTCGGCGAGGCTGATGCGGATACCGGGTTCGGAGGGCAGGGCGGCGTTCATGGGGGTCAAGCGACGGCGACGACGTCGAGAATCCGCTGCACCACGCGATCCTGATCGATGCCAGCGGCTTCGGCTTCGAACGACAGAATGATGCGGTGGCGCAACACGTCGAACAGCACGGCCTGAATGTCTTCCGGGCTGACGAAATCGCGACCGGCCAGCCAGGCGTGGGCGCGGGCGCAGCGATCGAGGGCAATCGAACCGCGCGGACTGGCGCCGTAAGCGATCCACTCGGCCATTTCCGGGTCGAACTTGGCCGGGTTGCGCGTGGCCATGACCAGTTGCACCAGGTATTCCTCCACGGCGTCGGCCATGTACAAACCAAGGATTTCCTTGCGCGCGGCGAAGATCGCCTGCTGGCTGACCCGGCGCTCGGGCTTGGTCTCACCGTTCAACGCCTCGCCACGCGCCTGCTGGAGGATGCGCCGTTCGACGGCGGCGTCGGGGAAGCCGATCTTGACGTGCATGAGGAAACGGTCGAGCTGGGCTTCCGGCAGCGGATAGGTGCCTTCCTGTTCGATCGGGTTCTGCGTGGCCATCACCAGAAACAGCGGCGACAGCTCATAGGTGCTGCGCCCGACGCTGACCTGACGCTCGGCCATCGCTTCGAGCAAGGCCGATTGCACCTTGGCCGGCGCGCGGTTGATTTCGTCGGCCAGCACCAGGTTGTGGAAGATCGGCCCTTGCTGGAAGACGAAACTGCCGGTTTCCGGGCGATAGATTTCGGTGCCGGTGATGTCGGCCGGCAGCAGGTCGGGGGTGAACTGAATACGATGGAACTGGGCTTCGATGCCCTCGGCGAGTTCTTTGATCGCTTTGGTCTTGGCCAGACCGGGAGCGCCCTCGACCAGCATGTGGCCGTCGGCGAGCAGGGCGATGAGCAAGCGCTCGATGAGTTTTTCCTGGCCGAGAATCTGCGTTGAAAGAAAGGTTCGCAGCGCCAGCAGCGCTTCACGATGTTCCATCGGTGACTGTTCCTGGAAAGGGGGTGGCCGGGGCGTTCGGATAACGCCGGGGCTGGGGGCGTTACTTTAATCCATCGCGGGGGGCGGCGACTAACGGCATTTTGTGCAAAAGAGCAAAAGATCGCGGGTTTCGGCAGCTTCCCGGTTGGAATGCGATCCCCTGTAGGAGCTGCCGAAGGCTGCGATCTTTTGATCTTTCGCAAAGCAGGAAATTGTAGCGGCGCCAGTGCCGGCCCTATCGCTGGCAAGCCAGCTCCCACAGGTTTCGGCGCAGTGCATGCGATTGGTGCAGCGCATCGGTCCCTGTGGGAGCTGGCTTGCCAGCGATAGGGCCCTTCCAGGCCCCATCAAACCTCGCTGATAAAGGTCCCGGTCCCATCGAGAATATTCTTCAAAGTCTCAACAACCTCATCCATATCCACCATATCCGGGTTGAAGCTGATCTCCAGCACATCATCGCCATTCAACGCATCGGCATCCGCCGCAGCAATCTCGATCTTCAGCAGTTTCGAAGTCAGCGTGACCTTCACCCCGTCAAGCGTCGAAGGCTCGCCATCCAGGGTGATCTCCAGCTCATCCTCATCCGGATAACGGCTCATCAGGAACATCTCGCCCTTGTCGCTGTGGCAGCAGAGCATGGCCATGTTGTCTTCTTCGTCGTCGCACGGGTTGACGATCAGTAGGGCGGTGGTCATTTGCATGGGGGAAATCCTGGGCAGTGGCGGCGGTGAGTCTGTTCGAAGGCGCGATTTTGCCAGTCTCAACCGGTTTGCGCTGCCTGCATCGGTAAAAAGTGGCAAAGCAGGACATTTCTGTCGCCCGGTTCTGAGTAGCGAGAAGGGAAAATCCGACGCCAGCGTAAGGCAATTACCGGATGCGCAAAATCCACCCGAAATTGCGATTTTTCGCTTGTGATCGCCACCGCTTTGCCGTTAGTTTCGCCGCTCTTGCGCAACGGAGTGCGTTACGAAACCCCCAGAAAAGGACCTTTGCCATGACCCAATATTTCGACCGCGCCGAAGAAATCCGCCACCTGTCCGATGAACAGATCGAGGAAATCTACAAGCGCTATCTCGAAGGCGAGAAAACTGCCGCGCTGATGGCGGAATTTCAGATCCCTGCAACGGTGCGCAGTCTGCTCAAGGTTCTGCCCCCGGTTATCAGTGCCGACCTCAGCTGTCCTTACTGCAAACTGCCGATGTGGGTGCGCCGACACGCCAGAGGTACTCCGCTTTCGCTGCGCAGTACCTTCAAATGCGTACGCTGTGAGCACCAGCAAAGCCTACCCGGCACCAATACCCGCCACACGACATGCAGCTGCACAGAATGTTTCAAGGTGCGCCAGCAGCAGCTTGCCGCCCGGGCCACGCGTGATCGCCTGGAATTGGAAGCTCGATATGGCGCGCGATGCCCCGCAGTGCCTTACGCCAATCTGGGATTTGTGCAGAAGCTGACGTTGCTCGCTTTGCTGGATGATGGTTATGGCGCGACCGTTGAATGGATTGCGCCGTTGAATGCGCCATCCAGAGAAGAGCTGCTCGCCCTGACGTTCGAGGCCCGTGAAGAGTTGCTCAAAAGCCTGCACGAAGCCGGGGTGCTGGCAGTTTCCACCGATTCCGACATCAACGCCTTCGATCGCAGCGAGGGCTGCAATATCCGCGAGTACAGCGCGGTGCGCTGGCTGCCCAGCGTCACGCTCGACGGCGTAACGCGCTGTGCCCGCGAGAATTTGTATCAGGTGCTGTATCAGGAGTTGTCGGGCAGCGTCAAAGCCGCCTGGAAGAGCGAAATCTATTCGCTGGTCTTCAGTCTCGCCCGCGAAGCGTCCATTCAATACATCCGTGTGCTGGCCGCTGAAGTGGATTTTGCCTTCACGGCCGAGGCCCGTGCCGAGGAGGTGGTCGGGCAGTTGCTGCAGGACTTCTCGGTGAGTCAGTTGTATTACTTCGCCCGCCTGGCGGTACGAAACGCCGCGCACTTTTATGCCACCGGCAATTCCAAAGGGCGCAGTCACGCCTCCAACACCATTCCGCGCAACATGCTGAGCACGGCGCAGGACGCGCTCGCGCGCAACTGGCGCAAGAACGCCCATCGCGATGCGCGAGTACCGCAAACGGCCTTGCAGCGCTTGCTCTACGACGTGGTGCTCAAGGACAGCGGCGCCGGATTTTCCAAATCGCCGGGCATGTACTGGCGTGACGAACTGGTCCCGCAATTCTTTTCCGCCGTGGCGTTCGACAGCGACTTGCTCAGCCATCTGCGCCTGTTCTGCCGCGAATGCGATTCGAGCAACATCGACGCCAGCATGGACAAGCAGATCCTGCAGACGATGTGCTACGACTGCGCCACGGTGAGCAAATTCAGAGCCTTTGAGGAACTGCCGGACTGATCCGCGTCAACCGCTGGCGCTGAACCGGATGCCACGCTCAGGGTCGATAACAGGGCCTTGGGCGTTTTCGTTTCCGGATATGTAACGTCCTCGGCGACCGACCTGGCACGAAAGTCCCGTGAAACCGGGGTTTCGAACCTGCATTTCGGCGCACGCCTGCTAGTGTTGATGCAGGCCAAACCCTGCATTTACGTGCCAATGACCGAATATGTCGCAGCACCGCAAGCAGACACATTGTCGCACCCATTAAGCTGCGCAACGGATGAGCACCCGTAAAGGCATTGCCGGCAGTGCTGGCAGTCGCTTTTGCAGATGCTCATTCATGGAAGGTGAATGTGACCTGAGTGTCCCGTCCAGCTTCACCCACCTGTCTCCCTGTTTCCTCTGCCCGAGAATCAGGAACAGGGCGACACCAGCCCCGAAAGGGGTGTTGCACGCGACGCTTTCCATCAATAACAAGCTTAAGCGGAGTACCACAGATGGCGTTCTTCACCGCAGCCAGCAAAGCCGACTTCCAGCACCAACTGCAAGCGGCACTGGCGCAGCACATCAGTGAACAGGCACTGCCACAAGTGGCGCTGTTCGCTGAACAATTCTTCGGCATCATTTCCCTGGACGAGCTGACTCAACGTCGCCTCTCCGACCTCGCTGGCTGTACTCTCTCTGCGTGGCGCCTGCTTGAGCGCTTCGATCACGCGCAACCGCAAGTGCGTGTCTACAACCCCGATTACGAACGCCACGGCTGGCAGTCGACCCACACCGCGGTCGAAGTGCTGCACCACGACCTGCCATTTCTGGTCGACTCGGTGCGTACCGAGCTGAACCGTCGCGGCTACAGCATTCACACCCTGCAGACCACCGTGCTCAGCGTACGTCGTGGCAGCAAGGGCGAATTGCTGGAAGTCCTGCCAAAAGGCAGCACCGGCGAAGGCGTGCTGCACGAATCGCTGATGTACCTGGAAATCGACCGTTGCGCCAACGCGGCCGAGCTGAACGTGCTGAGCAAAGAGCTTGAGCAGGTGCTCGGTGAAGTGCGCGTCGCCGTCGCTGACTTCGAGCCGATGAAAGCCAAGGTGCAGGACATCCTCACCCAGCTCGACAACAGCGCCTATCCGGTCGATGCCGACGAAAAGAACGAAATCAAGAGCTTCCTGGAATGGCTGGTGGGCAACCACTTCACCTTCCTCGGCTACGAAGAGTTTGTGGTTACCGATCAGGCCGATGGCGGCCACATCGAGTACGACCAGAGCTCCTTCCTCGGCCTGACCAAACTGCTGCGCACCGGCCTGACCTACGAAGACCTGCGCATCGAAGACTACGCCGTGTCCTACCTGCGCGAACCGACCCTGCTGTCGTTCGCCAAGGCTGCGCACCCGAGCCGCGTACACCGTCCGGCTTATCCGGATTATGTGTCGATCCGTGAAATCGACGCCGACGGCAAAGTCATCAAGGAACACCGTTTCATGGGCCTGTACACCTCCTCGGTGTATGGCGAGAGCGTGCGGGTCATCCCGTTCATCCGCCGCAAGGTCGAAGAAATCGAGCGCCGCTCCGGCTTCCAGTCCAAGGCTCACCTGGGCAAGGAACTGGCGCAGGTCCTCGAAGTGCTGCCGCGTGATGATCTGTTCCAGACTCCGGTCGACGAACTGTTCACCACCGTGATGTCGATCGTGCAGATCCAGGAACGCAACAAGATCCGCGTGTTCCTGCGCAAAGACCCGTACGGTCGCTTCTGCTACTGCCTGGCCTATGTGCCGCGCGACATTTACTCCACCGAAGTCCGCCAGAAGATCCAGCAAGTGCTGATGGAGCGCCTGAAGGCTTCCGATTGCGAGTTCTGGACTTTCTTCTCGGAATCCGTGCTGGCCCGCGTGCAGCTGATTCTGCGCGTCGATCCGAAGAATCGCCTCGACATCGACCCGGTACTGCTGGAAAAAGAAGTGGTCCAGGCCTGCCGCAGCTGGCAGGACGACTACGCCGCACTGACCGTCGAAAGCTTCGGCGAAGCCCACGGCACCAACGTGCTGGCCGACTTCCCGAAAGGCTTCCCGGCCGGCTACCGCGAGCGTTTCGCTGCGCATTCGGCCGTGGTCGACATGCAGCACCTGCTGAGCCTCAACGAAAAAAATCCGCTGGTGATGAGCTTCTATCAGCCGCTCGGTCAGGTCTCCGGCCAGCGCGAGCTGCATTGCAAGCTGTATCACGCCGACACGCCGCTGGCGCTGTCCGACGTCCTGCCGATTCTGGAAAACCTCGGCCTGCGCGTACTGGGTGAATTCCCGTATCGCCTGCGCCACACCAACGGCCGCGAATTCTGGATTCACGATTTCGCCTTCACCGCCGCCGAAGGTCTGGACCTCGACATCCAGCAACTCAACGACACCCTGCAGGACGCGTTCGTGCACATCGTGCGTGGCGATGCCGAAAACGATGCGTTCAACCGTCTGGTGCTGACCGCTGGTCTGCCATGGCGCGACGTCGCGCTGCTGCGTGCCTACGCCCGTTACCTGAAGCAGATTCGTCTGGGCTTCGACCTGGGTTACATCGCCAGCACCCTGAACAACCACACCGACATCGCTCGCGAACTGACCCGGTTGTTCAAGACCCGTTTCTACCTGGCGCGCAAGCTCGGCAGCGATGATCTGGAAGACAAGCAACTGCGTCTGGAACAAGCGATTCTGACCGCACTGGACGATGTTCAGGTGCTCAACGAAGACCGCATCCTGCGTCGTTACCTCGACCTGATCAAAGCCACCCTGCGCACCAACTTCTATCAGACTGACGCCAACGGCCAGAACAAGTCGTACTTCAGCTTCAAGTTCAACCCGCATGCCATCCCTGAGCTGCCCAAGCCAGTGCCGAAGTTTGAAATCTTCGTCTACTCGCCACGCGTCGAAGGCGTGCACCTGCGCTTCGGCAACGTTGCTCGTGGTGGCCTGCGCTGGTCCGACCGTGAAGAAGACTTCCGTACCGAAGTGCTCGGCCTGGTAAAAGCCCAGCAAGTGAAGAACTCGGTCATCGTGCCAGTGGGTGCGAAGGGCGGCTTCCTGCCGCGTCGCCTGCCACTGGGCGGCAGCCGTGACGAGATCGCGGCCGAGGGCATCGCCTGCTACCGCATCT
>NZ_JH635999.1:1752048-1755687 GCF_000257605.1 Pseudomonas sp. R62 | reverse complement strand
TCTTCATTTCCGGCCTGTTGGACATCACCGACAACCTGAAGGACGGCGCCCTGGTACCGCCGGTCAACGTCGTGCGTCATGACGACGATGACCCGTACCTGGTGGTCGCGGCGGACAAGGGCACTGCAACCTTCTCCGACATCGCCAACGGCATCGCCATCGACTACGGCTTCTGGCTGGGTGACGCGTTTGCCTCCGGTGGTTCGGCCGGTTACGACCACAAGAAAATGGGCATCACCGCCAAAGGCGCGTGGGTCGGCGTGCAGCGCCACTTCCGCGAACGCGGCATCAATGTTCAGGAAGACAGCATCACCGTAGTTGGCGTCGGCGACATGGCCGGCGACGTGTTCGGTAACGGCCTGTTGATGTCCGACAAGCTGCAACTGGTGGCCGCGTTCAACCACATGCACATCTTCATCGACCCGAACCCGAACCCGGCGACCAGTTTCGTCGAGCGTCAGCGTCTGTTCGACCTGCCGCGTTCGGCCTGGACCGATTACGACACCAGCATCATGTCCGAAGGTGGCGGTATCTTCTCGCGCAGCGCGAAGAGCATCGCGATCTCGCCGCAGATGAAAGAACGCTTCGACATCCAGGCTGACAAGCTGACCCCGACCGAACTGCTCAATGCCTTGCTCAAGGCGCCGGTGGATCTATTGTGGAACGGCGGTATCGGCACCTACGTCAAGGCCAGCACCGAAAGCCACGCCGATGTCGGCGACAAGGCCAACGATGCACTGCGCGTCAACGGTAACGAGCTGCGCTGCAAAGTCGTGGGCGAGGGCGGTAACCTCGGCATGACCCAACTGGGTCGTGTGGAATTCGGCTTGAATGGCGGCGGCTCCAACACCGACTTCATCGACAACGCCGGTGGCGTGGACTGCTCCGACCACGAAGTGAACATCAAGATCCTGCTGAACGAAGTGGTTCAGGCCGGTGACATGACCGACAAGCAACGCAACCAGTTGCTGGCGAGCATGACCGACGAAGTCGGCAATCTGGTGCTGGGCAACAACTACAAGCAGACTCAGGCCCTGTCCCTGGCGGCGCGCCGTGCCTACGCGCGCATCGCTGAGTACAAGCGTCTGATGAGCGATCTGGAAGGCCGTGGCAAGCTGGACCGTGCCATCGAGTTCCTGCCGACTGAAGAGCAACTGACCGAGCGCGTCGCTGAGGGCCACGGCCTGACCCGTCCTGAGCTGTCGGTGCTGATTTCCTACAGCAAGATCGACCTGAAAGAGCAACTGCTGGGCTCGCTGGTGCCGGACGACGATTACCTGACCCGCGACATGGAAACGGCGTTCCCGCCGACCCTGGTCAGCAAGTTCTCCGAAGCCATGCGTCGCCATCGTCTGAAGCGCGAGATCGTCAGCACCCAGATCGCCAACGATCTGGTCAACCACATGGGCATCACCTTCGTGCAGCGACTCAAAGAGTCGACCGGCATGAGCCCGGCGAACGTGGCTGGCGCTTACGTGATCGTGCGTGACATCTTCCACCTCCCGCACTGGTTCCGTCAGATCGAAGCGCTGGACTATCAGGTTTCCGCTGACGTGCAGCTGGAGCTGATGGACGAGCTGATGCGTCTGGGCCGTCGCGCCACGCGCTGGTTCCTGCGTGCCCGCCGCAACGAGCAGAACGCTGCCCGTGACGTCGCGCATTTCGGTCCGCACCTGAAAGAGCTGGGCCTGAAACTCGACGAACTGCTCAGCGGCGAAATCCGTGAGAACTGGCAGTCGCGCTATCAGGCGTATGTCGAAGCCGGTGTGCCGGAATTGCTGGCGCGTATGGTTGCGGGTACTTCGCACCTGTACACGCTGCTGCCGATCATCGAAGCCGCCGACGTCACCGGGCAGGACCCGGCCGAAGTGGCCAAGGCTTACTTCGCTGTGGGCTCTGCGCTGGACATCACTTGGTACCTGCAACAGATCAGCGCGCTGCCGGTGGAAAACAACTGGCAGGCTCTGGCCCGTGAAGCGTTCCGTGATGACGTCGACTGGCAGCAACGGGCGATCACCATCTCCGTCCTGCAACAGGGCGACGGCTCCCAGGACGTGGAAGCACGCCTGGCGCTGTGGATGGCCCAGCACGAAAGCATGATCGAACGCTGGCGCGCCATGCTGGTGGAAATCCGTGCTGCGAGCGGTACGGACTACGCCATGTACGCGGTGGCCAACCGTGAACTGCTGGATCTGGCGTTGAGCGGGCAAGCGATCGTGCCTGCGATCACTGCGAATGCCGAGCTTGAACTGGCGTAAGTAGTGGCTGAATGAAGAAGCCCCGCTCTCGAAAGAGGCGGGGCTTTTTCTTGTCTGTCATTCAGAGCGTCTCGGCGCAGCGGAAGGCGAAGCTACCAACGCCGTCGGCACGGGGCAGGGATGTTCCGGTTACGACAATCTGATTGTTCTGAATAGCAAGGCCTCCCGCCATGTCGAGCACGTCGGTCAGATTGATCACCAGCACACCGTCGTCGGCAAAACCGCGATCCGGAGCGCCGTCCGATTTGAACTGGGCAATGACGATTTCGGAGTCTTCTTCGCCGTGGGTGCTGGAAAGCAACACGATGCGTACGCCTTCTCGCAGCGTGCCAGCAGTCCATTGGATGCCGAAAGGCGCGCCGGAATAAGACGTCAGGACTGGCCTCCCTTCATTGAAGTCGCTGGCGTATTTGCCATTTCTGTCGACACAAACCAGGACGCCCCTGTGAACAAGATCCTCCGAGGTGGCGCTACCGATGCCGAGGATGTTGCCATCAGGCATTTCCACCAGTTGGTTGATCTGACTGAGCTTGTCCAGGCGCTCGAACAGGGCAAAACCGTTATCACCAAAGCTGCTGACAGGCTTACCTGCGGCGTCGAAGAGGGCGATCATTGCGCGGTAGCGGTCTTTACTTGAAACGTAACCTGCGATGGCGAATTTGCCGTCCTGCAGCCGGATCAGTGAGCCAGCCCACGTGGAATTGTCCAGGTATCGGATCGTGATGTAACCCTGTCCTTGGCCAAAGGAAGTGTCCAGAGCCCCGTCGCTATGCAGCCTGATCAAAAGACCGTATTGGCCATTGGGGGAATATTGATGATTGCTCAGGACCATCAGTTTTCCGCCGGCCAGTTCAATGGCATGGCCACTGTAATCGGATGCCGTAGTGCGTTTTTGCTCCGGTGCTACCTCGGACGACGCGAGGGCGGGCAACGGAATCTGGCTAACGATGACCACGCCGTTGTCGCCAAATCCGCTCTCGGGCGTTCCGTCATTGCGAAACATTGCCAAGCAGCGCTGTGGTCGTGCGTATTCGTGTAGGACAAAGGCACCCTGAAGCAACAGATTGTTGTTTTCGAGGATGCTGATGCTGCCACCCGTGGATTTATAGCCCTGCGCGAAAACCCCGGTCGCCACGCCATCCCGGGCAAACGAAGCGTCCTGTGTGCCATCAGGCTTCAACCGCACAATGGCGAACTTGTTGCCCGCGCTGGCGGCGATCAGCAGCTTGCCGTCCGCCGCGACGGTAACTGCGTTGGCGAAGCCGTTTTCCTGATCGGGATATTCAAACCAGGTGAGGCCATTTTTATTGGGGCCGAAAGTGGGGTCCAGGTTAAGCACGGCGGTGTCTTTGACTTCAGTCATGGTCAGCTCCTCGAATAC
>NZ_JH635999.1:1749377-1752028 GCF_000257605.1 Pseudomonas sp. R62 | reverse complement strand
TTGCGTAAAGCGATCAGTCGATAGAGGCCGGCAAATCAACGCAGTGCTGGTATTTGGGAAGCTTTCGGTCGCGCTGTCCACTGTCAGACCTGACAGTGGACAGCGGGGGATGATTGTGGATTTGGAAGGGATGGCCAGTCTTGGCGGGGATTTAATGTCTGAGGGTTTTTGTGGTGTCTGGTCTGACGCCTTCGCGAGCAGGCTCGCTCCCACAGGGATTCGCATTCCAAATGTGGGGGCGAGCCTGCTCGCGAAGAGGCACTTACATTCAATACAACTTTTGAGCTGGTTTACCCTCGAGCATCGACACTTTCTCCCCCGGCCGCACAACCAGATTACTCAGCGAACGGTCAAACTCGCGCAACGCCGCCAGCTGCAATTCCTCCTGCTTATTGATATCCGCGACGATCTCTTCCAAGCGCTTGAAGTCCGCCCACACCGGCGTCAGTTCCCGCGCCTGCGAGCCTTTCGCCGTGCCGATGTAGTTCAATTGCGCATCGTAAAAATCAGCACTGACATCCGCGCGGATATCCGAGCTGCGCGAGGTGATCAACTGGCTGTGGGTATCGACGATCGCCACCACATCCGGCCTGGCCGCGCGCAGGCTTTGCATGTCCGGGTACACCGTCACCGAGCCGAACTGGCGTTGCAGCGAAGCGTTGACCCACTGCACCGCGCGATCCGGGCTGGAGCTGGCGACGTAGGCGTCGTGGATCGGCTGCACCAGCAGGCTCTGACCAAAACCGGTGCCGGCCTTGGCCTGATACTCGCGCAAGTATTGGCGATTGGCCTGGGTGCCGGGGCTGTAAATCACCCCCAGCGAGACGCCGGGACCGCTGTTGACCTGAGTAGCACTGCTGCGACCGGTCGGGTGCGGCAGGAGCGTGTCGAGGGATGACACCGCTTGCGGGGCAGTGGGAACAGAGCAGGCAGAGAGCAGCAAAACGGAGATCGCCAGCAGGGCGGGAAGCGCAGGTTTCATGGTGTTTCTCCCGTGAAACAAGGTCTGTCGATGAGTGTGCACGGGCCGAAGATATCGGCGGATATTCAGGTTAAACCTGCCGGCCTGACCGTTGGCTGAATAACCTTTGCGCGGTTAGTTTTATTGGCTTTAAGCGTTCGCAGTTAATGCCGCCGCGCAATAAAAAAGGCGCAAATGTTCGATTCGCGCCCTTCGTTTATGGCTGATCAGGCAGCCATCAGTTTTCCAGCGGGATCAGCACCTGCTCATCCGGGGCCAGGACCATGAACACCAGCAACTTGGCCGGCTTGGTCGAACTGGCATTTTTCGATACCAGATGCTCGGAACCGGCCGGTTCGTACCAGAACTGGCCCTTTTTGTAAGTGATGGCCTGTTCGCCTTTGACTTGGGAAATCACTTCGCCGTCGAGCACGTAAGCCATCGCCGTACCCTCGTGTTTGTGCGCGATCGAAGACTGGCCGGGCTGGTAGTCGACTTCGATCATCATGGCTTTCTTGCCGGGGGCGTTTTTCAGCAGTTGTTCCTGCAGGACGGTGATTTTCTCGGACGGATCGTGAGCCATTGCCGAAGCGGACAGGCTGAAGGCGAGGGCGGCGGCGACGAGGTGCAGGGCTTTCATGGCGGGTTACCTGTGATGGTTGGGGTGTGCTCACAGTAGGCCGCAATGTGGCCGGTTCAAACGGCCAATATTCGCGAAGATCAGGTGACCAATTGGCCTCGCAAGGATTTCGGTGTGGCGCAAATCGCCTTCGCGAGCAAGCTCGCTCCCACAGGTTCTGCGGTTGCTCACCCATCTTGTGAACAACAAATAACCCTGTGGGAGCGAGCTTGCTCGCGAAGAGGCCGGTTCAGACGATGGGAAAGCTGTTGAAATCCACGCTATTGGCCAGGCGGCTATCGATCAGGTCGATGAACCCCTGTGCCTCGGGCCGGTTGAAATGCGCCTGCATCGCCGCTTCCGACTGCCAGCGCGCGCTGACCGTCCAGCGGTGGCTGTCCTCGGGGCAGCGGTCGACCAGGTAGGAATCGCAGCCCGGGGTTTCGCGCAGGGTATCGACGATCTTCTGCAATTGCTTGCCAAGCTCTTCCGAGCGGCCCGCGACCGCCTTGACCTCAACCGTGTTGATCACTTCGTTGGACATTGCTCACACTCCTGAATCAGGCCGGACGAATCCTGCTCACTGAGGGATAACGCCTGTGCAGAATAGGCCTGCCGCTCTGAATCACCAATAACCAATCGGCGGTAAAAGCCTTATACCAACGGCTCATGACAGCTGTTCGAGGATGTCGCGCAGGCGATCGAGGGCGATGTCGATGTCCAGGGTTTCGATGGCGCCGAAGCCGAAATACAGGCCTTCTTTCGCCGGCTGCTGGTAGTAGAAACCACTGATCGCATACAGGCCGACCTCGACCTTTTTCGCCAGCTCGATGACCAGCGGCAAATCGACCGGCACCTTGCAGAGCACCGCCATGTGAAATCCGGCACTGGCCGGCACGGCTTGCAGCCATGGCGCCAGATCCGTCGCCATGCGCTCCAGGATGCGTTCGCGGCGTTGCGCGTAGATCGTGTGGCAGCGGCGGATGTGCTTGAGCAGGCAACCTTCGGCGATGAACTTGGCCAGCGCCCATTGCGGCAGGGTCGAGGCGTGCAGATCGGTCAACTGCTTGG
>NZ_JH635999.1:1744518-1749357 GCF_000257605.1 Pseudomonas sp. R62 | reverse complement strand
AGGATCGCGTAGCCCAGGCGCAACTCCGGCAGCAAGGTTTTCGAGAAGGTGCCGACGTAGGCGACGATACCGCGCTGATCGAGGTTGTACAGCGAATCGGTGGGCCGGCCTTCGTAGCGGAATTCGCTGTCGTAATCATCCTCGATGATGATCGCGCCGAGCTCGTGGGCACGGGCGAGCAGGGCCTCGCGGCGCGCCTGACTCATGGCCATGCCCAGCGGAAACTGGTGCGACGGGGTGACGTAAATGAGCCGCGTGCCATCGGGAATGTGCTCGACCTGAATACCCTCGGCATCCACCGGCACGCCGACCACTTCGGCGCCGTGGGTGCCGAACAGCAAGCGCGCGGGTGGATAGCCCGGATCTTCCATCGCCACCAGACTGCCGGGGCGGGTCAGTACCCGGGCAATCAGGTCCAGCGCTTGTTGCGCGCCGTTGCATACGACGATGTCCTCGTCCTGACAATTGATGCCACGGGAAAAGGCGATGTGCCGGGCGATCGCATTGCGCAGCGCCGGCAAGCCTTCGGCGACGCTGTAGAAACCTTTCGACTGCGCCATCTGCCGCATCGCATGGGCGACGCAGCGGCGCCAGTCGTCGTGCGGGAACTGGCCTTTGCTGGTGGCGCCGCCGATGAAGTCGTAGCGCAGCGAACCTTCCAGCGTCGGGTGACGGAGGAACACCGGCAGATTGCGCCAGCTCTCGATCACCTCGGCACTGGCCAGCTCGGTGTGGCTCTGCTTGCGCTGCACTTGTGCCGGGCGTGCGTTGACGTAGGTGCCTTTGCCGATCACGCCGGTGAGGAAGTTTTCGTAGGTCAGCTGCGCATAAGTGTCGGAAATGGTCTTGCGCGAGATGCCCAATTGCTCGGCCAGCAAGCGACTCGGCGGCAACTGCGTACCCGCCGCCAGTCGCCCGGATTCAATCGCCGCGCGCAACTGCTGATACAACTGTCCGGCAAGATCCTTGCGGCCGTTGATCACGACATGAAGTTCCATACCGACGAGGCTCCCGGGTGTTGAGTGAAGTGTCGGTCAGATTAGCGTTGTTGGGCTTTTGGCAGTAGTTGCGTGGAGTAAAAACCGCAAATTGGCGCAAGTCCCTGTGGGAGCGAGCTTGCTCGCGAAAGCGGTGGGTCAGTTACCTGATCGTTCCCACGCTCCGCGTGGTAACGCCTCCCGTGACGCTCTGCGTCACAGTGGACGCGGAGCGTCCATGGCTGCATTCCTTTGCTGCGCGTGGGAACGATCAGCGCGTAAAGTAGGGGGGCAGTGGTGTAGCCGAAATTCGTGGAATTGGGGCTGTAACACAGCCTGCACAGCCCGTACCGTGAACTCATCATTCCGCCTGCCGAGAGCCGCGCCATGTCCCTGCGTCTGGATTACTACAACGCGTCGCCCAAGGCGATGAAAGCGATGCTTGCCATGGAGGCGCTGACCGCCAACCTGAGTATCGAAGCGCCGCTGCTGCAATTGATCCGGATCCGCGCTTCGCAACTCAACGGCTGCGCATTCTGCACCGATATGCACTCGGTGGACGCGCGGCGAGCCGGGGAGAGTGATCGGCGCCTGTATGCGATCGCGGTGTGGCGCGACAGCAACTTCTTCAACCCCCGCGAACGCGCGGCGCTGGCCTGGGCCGAGGCGGTGACGCTGTTGGCCGAAAGCCACGTGCCGGATGACGTTTACCAACAGTCGCGCGAGCAATTTGATGAAGGTGAACTGGTGGACTTGACGGTTGCGGTCAGCACGATCAATAGCTGGAATCGCCTGGCCGTCAGCTTCCGCCAGACCCCGAGTGATTGAGTTGCGTCGTAAAAACAAAACGAGAGAAAGAAGAGGTACACGCCGATCGTTCCCACGCTCCGCGTGGGAATGCCTCAAGGGACGCTCCGCGTTCCAATGGGACGCAGAGCGTCCCGGGCTGCATTCCCACGCAGGAGCGTGGGAACGATCAGTCCTTCACTGCGGCGGTCGCTGCGGTTTCACTGATGTGCCAAACGTATTGCCCATCCGCGTACTGGTCGCGGCCGGGGTCGCCAGCCCTACCTGATTCGGCGCGCGCTTGTGCACCGGCACATTCAACGCTTCCATGTTCTTCTGCGCCGCCGCCGCGCCGTCAGGGTTGTTGCCCATCTGCTGGCTCAGGCAATCGTAATTCGGCGCCTTGTAACCGCCGACCGTGACCTCGACACAGCCCAGCGGCTCCTCCGCCTGCGCTGCGCCCACCGTCATCAGCAAGACCCACATCCACCGTGTTTTCATGTCCGCCTCCTGGCCCGCCCGAATGGGCCGCTCTGGGTTTGAGTCTAGTGCAAGCGCGGCGCAAAACCCGTGATGGTTTTTTTGCACCGCCCGTCATACCAGAGTCATAAATGCCCCGCAGGATAGCGATTTTCAGGGGTGCGCCAGTCGTGCAGCGAGGCAGTTCGCAGATCAGTCTTCAGCGCTCGGCGACGCTTGTGCGCCGCGCGGGTCTGGGGTGGCTACTCGGTCTGCTGACCTGCGCGGCCAATGCTGATCCGGCAGCGGCGGACATGCGCATGACCTTGCACATCCCGGCGCAAGAACTCGCTCGGGCGCTGGATCAATACAGCCGCGCCACGGGCGTCGCGGTGTTGGTCGACAGTCAGTTGAGCCGGGGCCGCCGCTCTCTCGCCGTGGATGGCGAATTTACTGCCGCCGACGCCTTGCGCCATCTGCTCGGCGGCACCGGGTTGATGGCGCGCTACGCCCGCGCCGACGCGTTCACCCTGCAAGCGGCGCAGGTGGAAGACCTGCCTGTGGCGACGGACAAACCCACGCCGGCCGCTGTCGCGGTCAACCGCAGTTATGCGACGGCGGTGCAAGCGGCGATCGAGCGCAAGCTGTGTCGTTCGGCGCTGACCCGGCCGGGCAGTTATCGCGCGGTGTTGCAGGTGTGGGTCGGGCGCGACGGCGTGGTGCAGCACAACCGGTTGGTCACTTCGACCGGCGATGTACGGCGCGATAACGCGCTGGTGGAAAGTTTTCGCAACCTCACAATCGATCGGCCGACGCCCAGCGCCTTGCGCCAGCCGGTCACGTTGCTGTTGTTACCGGAGTCGTCAGGGAAACGCATGGAATGCACGAGATGGGAAGGAGTTTCCGGGGGATGAAAGACGCCGGACAAAGCACGATGGGCCAGCTGTTCCTCAGCTCCTACGAGGATTTTCGCGTGCGCCTGCGCCGCCGCCTCGGCTCCGAGGACCTGGCCAATGACGTGCTGCACGAAACCTGGCTGCGGGTCGATCGCATGGAAACCCCGCCGAACCTGCTCAAGCCCAACGCCTACCTGTATCGCATGGCCCTGAACATCGCCGCCGACCGCCGTCAGGCCGATGCGCGCCTGCTCACCGGTAATGAGGTCGAAGAGCTGCTGCAACTGGGCGACGAGGCCCTCGACCCGGCGCGGGTGGTCGGCGGGCAAAAGGAGATGCAGGCCCTGCTCAGCGCCTTGTACGAACTGCCCGCACGGCGTCGGCGGATCTTCATCGCCGCGCGGCTGGAAGAGGCGCCGCACCTGGAAATCTCCCAGCGTTTCGGCATTTCCACGCGCATGGTCGAGAAGGAAATCAAAGCCGCGCTGGGCTTCTGCGCAGCGAAACTGGAAAGAAAAGTGTTTCAGCGGTTCGGTCGCGGGGCCGGAAAACCGTCTAGCGAATAGTGACCCGATTAATCCGTTGAGAATTTGCGCGTTTGAACATCTTTCGACTGAAACCCGCCGAGCCCTCGGCCACCGAGTCTCTGCACAGCGAAGCCCACGACTGGCTGATCCTGCTGACCTCGGGCCGCGCCACTGTCGCCGACGCCCGCGCCCTGCGCGAATGGTGCGCGCAAAGTGGCGAACACGCCCGGGCCTTCGAAGAAGCCAAGCGGCTATGGCATCACCTGCAACCGGCCGCCGAAGCCGTGCAGGGCCGACGCAGCTTCGGTCGACGGGCATTTCTCGGCGGTGCGATTGCCGCGTCAGCCGCTTTCTTGCTGGTGCGCGGCACCATTCCCGGTGGCTTCGAAGGACTGGGCGCCGACTACATCACCGAAGTCGGCCAGCAACGTCGGGTCGAACCGGCGCAAGGCGTCAGCCTCGAACTCAACACCCAGACCCGCATCAACCAGCGCAGCGTCGAACACGGTGTGCAGGGCTTTGAACTGGTCAGCGGCGAAGTCGAAGTGCAGACCGCACGCCTGCCACTGGCGATGCAGGCCGGAGCAGGGTGGTTGCGCGCCAGTCAGGCCCGCTTCAACCTGCGCAACACCGACCAGCAAGTCTGCGTGACCTGCCTCGACGGCGCGGTCGACGTCGCCATCGACGGCCGCAACCTGCGCCTCGAAGCGGGCCAGCAAATCACCTACGACGCACGGCAAATCGGTAACGTGCAAACCGTCGACACCGCCGCCGTGATGAACTGGCGCCAACAAGTGCTGGTGTTCAACGGCGCGACCCTCAGCCAGATGATCGACGAAATCAACCGCTACCGCCCCGGCATGCTCCTGCTGCTCAACCGCGAACTCGGCCAACGCCGCGTCCAGGCCCGCTTCAACCTCGACCAACTCGCCGGCGTCGCCCTGCTGATCCGCGATGCCTACGGCATCAAATGCACCGAACTGCCGGGCGGCGTCGTCGTCCTCAGCTAACTGCCTGCCACACACAGATCCCCTGTGGGAGCGAGGCTGCTCGCGAAAGCGGTTTCCCAGCCGACCAATATCTTCCGGTCGCACTCGATCCCTGTGGGAGCTGGCTTGCCAGCGATGACGGCCTAACAGCCAACCAACCTGCAACTGACCGCCCCCGATTCAATTGTGGGAGCGAGCCTGCTCG
>NZ_JH635999.1:1732545-1743511 GCF_000257605.1 Pseudomonas sp. R62 | reverse complement strand
CGCACTCGATCCCTGTGGGAGCTGGCTTGCCAGCGATGACGGCCTAACAGCCAACCAACCTGCAACTGACCGCCCCCGATTCAATTGTGGGAGCGAGCCTGCTCGCGAAAGCGGTCTACCAGCTGACCAATATCTTCCGGTCGCACTCGATCCCTGTGGGAGCTGGCTTGCCAGCGATAACGGCCTAACAGCCACCCAACCTGCAACTGACCGCCCCCGATTCAATTGTGGGAGCGAGCCTGCTCGCGAAAGCGGTTGCCCAGCTGACCAATATTTTCCGGTCGCACTCGATCCCTGTGGGAGCTGGCTTGCCAGCGATGACGGCCTAACAGCCACCCAACCTGCAACTGACCGCCCCCAACCCAATTGTGGGAGCGAGCCTGCTCGCGAAAGCGGTTGCCCAGCTGACCAATATCTTCCGGTCGCACTCGATCTCTGTGGGAGCTGGCTTGCCAGCGATGACGGCCTAACAGCCAACCAACCTGCAACTGACTGCCCCCAACCCAATTGTGGGAGCGAGCTTGCTCGCGAAAGCGGTCTACCAGTAACAACAACATTGACTGACCCACCGCAATCACGAGCAGGCTCACTCCTACAAAAGCCCTGCGGTGATCCCGGCTATTGCAACAACCCAATCACCTGCCGATACCGCTCAACCCCCTGCGCCGTCTGCCGACTCAAACTAATCTCCAACCCCAACGGATCCTCCCGCCGATTGCCACTCAACTGCCGCCAGCCCTTATCCACCTCCCAAACCCGCACCTGCACATCACTCACCTCACTCAACACCGCCACCCCATTCCCAGGCGCCGGCAACGGATACCGACTGCGCGCCTCAGCCACCGCCCGATACAACGTATCCCCCTTGACCCACCAGCGAACCCGCTGCAACGCCCCCGGCTGATCCGCCGCGCTACGAATAATGTCCAGCCGAAACCCCTTGCTATCACTACTGCGCACCGTCACCGCCGGCGGCGCGGTCGGCGCCTCATCCTCAGCCCCGACCTTGCGCGGCTCGCTCAACTCCACCCCCGCGCGCATGTCCACATCCCGCTGCAACTGATTCAACACCCGCAACAACCCATCGCTCTGCTCACTGCTGGCCTGCAAATGACTGTCCGCCCGCGTCACACTGTCCAGCCCGCGCCAGGCAATCAGACTCACCACCGCCATCAGCAGAATCGCGACCATCACCTCAATCAGAGTGAACCCTTGCTGAGTCTTCATTGAACACTGATCCGCCCACTGCCATCGCGCAGCACACTCAGCCGATTGGCCCCATCAGACAAAATCAGCCGCAACGGCGGATTGATCCACTCGGCATTCAGCACCACCGTCTGCCGGGGCTCCACACGCACCTCCACCTTCGGGCTCTGCCACGCACGCGGGCGCAACTGCGCATCCTCCTTGAACGACTCAAACCCCACGCCATCATCCTCACGTCGCCCAAACCGAAACCCCTTGGCATCCGCGACCCACACAATCGGCCGCCCATCCGCGCGCGCCTCGGCCTGCGCCACCTGCAACAACTGCGCAACCCGCTCGGCATCCTTGCGCAACAACTGCAACGGATCAGGCCTGATACTCAAACTGATCGCCGCACTGGCAATCCCGATGATCACCAGCACCACCATCAACTCGATCAACGTAAAACCCTGCTGCCTGCTCATCACCCGCGCGCTCCTTGGCGTCCCACCCCATCGTGCCCGGCGAACATGTAAGGCATGTGAAATAAAACGGAGAGAATTGCCGCGTAGGCTGGCAACAGGGACAATAAGGAGCGACAACCCATGAAATTCACCGCACGGATTACCCCAGCGCAAACCGTCCAGGCCCTGGCCCTGCTCGCCGCCCTGATGGGCGTCGCGACATGGTCGTCGCTGCTGCTGACCTCGGCGGAATCGCACACCCCAGCCGCCACCCCGCAAGTGCTCGCGGCGAGGAGTGATAGCCCGGCGTTGCAGTGGTTTTCAAATGAGACCGCGCCGGTGGATATCAAGGTGAGTGGAGTGATCGCGGGCGGGAGTGGGACGGTGGCGATATTGAGTTTGAATGATGGCGCGCCGAGGAGTTTTTTGGTGGGGGAGAAGGTTGGGGTTGGGGTGAAGTTGGTGGGGGTTGAGGGGGATGGGGTGGTAATTGAGCGGGGTGGGGAGAGGGAGAGGTTGGGGGTGGAGAGGTTGGGGGAGGGGCCAAAATTGCCAAAGCTGACCCAATAGTGGTTTTACGGGTAGGGTTACTTTGTCGTTTAGTCATACAGTCTGTGTGCCTCGGCAAAAGAATTGATCGGTCATGCAAGGGAGGGGGCACCTTCGATTTTTTTGGGAAAAGGTGACACTCTCCCGCTTTCGGCCAATACCGGTCCGCTATGCGGTACATCCGATCTGCCGCATCATTAGCACGCATTGATGCTTGGCTAAAGATGAGGTATCAGGTATCTCTGCTCCATCCGCCAACAAATGGAGCTTCAAATGAAAAAGATCGACAACGAGCTGATCGACCCAATAATTGAGCCAATTGGCGAGAAAGCTCACCGTGCCGTCAGAATCATGATTGGTGCAGTGCCCATCTTGGGCGGCGCAGGGGTCGAGATTTTCAATTCAGTCATGGATACACCAATGAATGAGCGAAAGGTCCAGTGGATGAACCAAGTCGGCAACGCGCTGAACGATCTGATCGAAAAGGGCGTGTTGACCGAGGAAGGCTTGCAGCTCAACGAAACTTTCGTCACCACGGTGTCACAGGCATCAATGCTGGCGATACGTAGTCATCAGAAAGAGAAGTTGGAGGCGCTGCGCAACGCAGTACTGAACGTCGCAGTAGGCAATGGTCCGGAAGAAGATCTGAGACAATTGTTCCTGAATTTTATCGATGCCTGCACGGTGACCCATATTCGTTTGCTCAGTCTCATGAGCGGCCCTGAAGAATGGGGTCAGAAACATAAAGTAGAATTTCCGAGCAGCTGGGGCATGGGTGGCGTAACGCAAGCCATTGAGCATGCATTCCCAGACCTCAAAGGCAAAGAGCAGATCTACAAGGTAATATGGGGTGACCTTTATCAGCGCGGCCTTATTAACACCGAAAATCTTGGCACGACCATGTCGCGTCAAGGAATTTTAGCCCGTAGGACCACTGAGTTAGGGGCGAAACTTATCGACTTCTTGAGCGAGCCTGTAGAACTGGAATGAGTGTCTAATTCGACTAGATCCCTGCGTAAGACAACGCCAGCGACATCTTACGCATGGACTACAATTGGTCGATAACTGTCAGTGACGGACGACTCCCTCCGACCCAAAATAACCGATCAGAAAAGAGTTAGGCTGCCAAGCGATAATAAGTTCCTACAAGTGAACTTTCCTCGCTGGCTAGTCATATCGATTTTCTACGGGAAGGAACATCTAAGAAGTATCTGAATAGTGAGTACTAGCATGAAAATCTATCCTAAGGCGCAAAAAGATTCAAAGGCAGATCACTTGGTTCTAGTCAGTACCGATTGGGACGACTTTGGGCTTCAGTCGACATTTTACTTATCCGTTGTGATTGATGGGAAAGAAAAAAAGCTCGGAGAATTAAAGGCGGTAAACAAAAAAACGCTTTCTGGGCGCGTTAAAATTCTAGAAACGGATTATGGACTTGACGACACTATATGCACTCTCGGGCAAAGTATAGATTATTACAATGATATTCATCGGCTAGGGAAAACAATCGAGCGAAATATATTAAAAACCTTAAGGGATTGCGCATTCGATTCAGATATATACGAGGAATTCTCTAGGCTCCCACAGTTTCGGCAGTCGGCTATTAGATTTAGCACTGCCGAACAAGCTTTGCAAAGAGGCTTGGAACTTTATGGGGCTGTGCCTAAAGGAGCGGAAAAACCATCTGTTTCTTTTAGCTTTAAGGCGAAGCTTGCAGGCTTTGAGGCTCCATATAAATTAGAATTTGAATATTTTGACGGTAAGTCGACTATGATTCCGTCTAATATAAATGTGCTAATAGGTAGGAATGGTACTGGTAAAACTCAACTTTTGAGCGTACTGGCTAAAGCGATTTCGGGCTATGGGTACGACAAAAGCGAGGAACTATTGAAAGCGAGAGAGGAGCAATTCCCATCGGGACGACCTGCTTTTGGCAATGTCATAGTTGTTTCTTACTCGGCCTTCGATAGCTTTGAGATCCCTGGCAAGAACGAATTAGAGAAAGGGAAGCTGGCAGCTCAGGGGCATATTTTTGGTTACGTTTACTGTGGGCTTCGTGAGCGAATTGGGTCGGGAGAGTATAGAATCAAAAGCTCTTCTGAAATTTCCAGTGAATTTTCCGCAGCGCTGGAAGTAATTAATCAAGACGAATCGCTTCTAAAAGTTTGGAAAAATTGCCTAAGTCATGTTCTAGGTGACCCTTCTTTTGCGAAAATCAAGCCTGCACACCTGTATGATCAGTTTTCAAATTTGAGCTCTGGTCAGAAAATAATACTTTCCATACTTGCAAAGGTTATCGAGCATATTAAGCTCTCTTCTATTGTGATAGTTGATGAGCCTGAGACGCACCTTCATCCGTCATTAATGGCCGCTTTCCTACACGCGATTCGAGACATACTTGAGGAATTTCAATCCTTTGCTCTAATGGCTACGCACTCACCGGTAATCCTCCAAGAGACTCCATCGAGGTTTGTCCAAATTTTAGAGGGAGGACGGCAAAGGCCTAAAGTTTCGAGATTGTCAAAAGAATGTTTTGGTGAGGAAATCTCTACGCTAACTGCTGATGTGTTTAAAGTTGACTCGGAGGAGTCTAATTTTTTGGCGGTGCTTAGTAAGCTGGCGAAGTCTGGAAAATCGCTAGACGACATAAATGCGATGTTTGGTAAAAAGATAGGTATTACAGCTCGATCATTTATCGCAAATTACTATAAGTAAGTGGTGATTTTGTGAGAAATCTACCAGCTCCTATTAATAATCCCGCCTCTATTTACGACTCTATTGTAAAGGAGAAAAAGAAACTAATACCCAAGCGCCTAAAGAAGGTACGTGCTGATATACATGGCTCTTATAAAAATTACGTTGCACATAGCTACGCTCTTGAAAAGCTATTGCCAATACTAATTTTGCCACTGCATAGGAAAGCGTTGATTCATGCGTATGTTTCTGAAACTAAGAGTATGCGTGCCCTTCGTGCAGATCTTTTGAATCCTGACTTAGATGATTTTGCCCAATGTCCATACTGCGGTATTAATGAGCCGAAGACTCTAGATCATTACATTCCTAAAGAGTCTCACCCAGAATTCTCATTGCTGCCGTTAAATCTCATCCCCATTTGCAATCAATGTAACAGTACTTACAAGGGCACAAAATTTCTCGCTGCAGGGAAAAGAATTTTTTTGCATAGCTACTTGGACGCGTTTCCAGATTTCTCCTTTCTGAAGTGTGACGCCTCTATTGGCCGTAAAGTGGAAGTTGACTTCAAAATTATATCGGTGTCCGCTCATGTTGAATTCTCCCGACTTCTCGGCGAGCACTTTAGCTACTTAAATTTAAATGAACGATTTAAGTATCAATCGAGTATCGAAATCAAGTTACTCAGGGTGTCTCTGGCTCGCATATATCGAGTAAATGGCGATTATGCCGACGTCGCACACGAACTTCGCCAAGAAGCAGATGACCTGAAAGAAGTTTTGGGGGAAAACCACTGGAAAGTAGCTCTCTATAAAGGATTGGCTTGCAGCAAGGCTTATTGCGATGGCGGCTTCACAAAGCCAATCAAGTAAAAGTTAACTGGCTTGAGCGTTTGTTAGGCCTATTTAGTTAATTGCTGTGAGAAAAGGGGCTGCTTTATTTTGCACAAAAATAAATCTGTCCCCTTTTTCGTTCCGATTTAACTATGGTTGTTTGGCAATTGATCGTAAGCGCGTGGTCGCGATTGCCACTTTGACATTGACAACCTTATTTGCCTGATACTTGCCACGATTTGCATGACGTGATTTCGAGAGCTCTGATGACAGATTTGTGGAAACTATTGTCGGGGTTTGAAAGACAGCCCCTTTGCTACCGAGCATCGGATGGGCCATTGATTATGGAGCATTATTCACCACTGTTGTTGGGGCGCTAGCAGGGTTCGGGTATTGGCGCATGGACACGTGGGTATATATCGGAAAGAAATAAAAGCCGAGAGCAATTGATTAGGGAAATAAGAGACACTAATGCAGCTATCATATTGGCTCTTGGGGTTATGAATTGTGGAGTCGGTCTTAAAAGGCAATACGTCAAATCACTTAAGGAGGAATACGATATTCAACGAAAAAAAGCTAGGATACAATTGCCAGAATGGCTGCAGGTCATCCTCAAATAGATACTCCAAAAATAGCTCTACTAGATTTACCTAAATTAGCCCCCCGGTCGCACACCTTCAAGAGATAGCTTTAAGTCGGCTTTCCGTTTCTGGTAGAGCCCTAGCATCGGTTACCGCACTTAGCGACTCAGTCGTGAATTTGAATGTAGCGCTTTCTCGCAGAAAAACGAGCTTATCAATAGGTTTAAGAGGAACGTCTCCCCACCCGGCGCCGGAAAAGAGTTTTTTTTTGGGGGGATGCGTTATGGTGCTGGAAAGACTAATGAGAAATACGGTGATTCAATTACTGGTATTAGTCTGTATACCGACGAAATCATATTTTTTGGTGGTGAATTATGCTCGGATCTTTGCGAGCATGGAGATGTGCTTATAGAGAGATTCAATAGATAGAGGCTCGGAGGGCAAACACCTGAGATTAATAAGGTTGAGCTTTCTGCTGCCCGCGAGGCTGGCTTGATACCTCCAGATGAGGATTACGAGGCGTGGACTTCCTGCTTTAAAAAGACTGAAAAAAAGCAGACTGCGCTAAGGTTTTTTCGTTCGCGCAAACGAAGCAACTGACACCGCTATCATAATAGTGATAGCGGGATCAGTTTTTTTTTGCCTGAAAAGTAAATTCTGCTTGCCGCGATAATCGCGAATTCCGGCCTTGAGCGTTTATCGATCTAGGCGAACTCTCAGCCTTCTTGCACGCTCTTGAAATGCTATATCACCACCCTCTAAGATTTCGCAGACAACTTTTCGAATGTCTTCATTTTCAAGGCCGCCTGATACATAGGTAATCGGCGGCAGTCCTCCAAAGGCACTTGGGCCAGAGGTGGCCACGATAATTTGATCTGCGTCAGTGTTTATCACCAAGTTTGCGTTGTGCGTGACGATTATCACTTGTCGCTTGGCTTTAGCTGCAATGAAAAGGGAAACTAGTTCATCAAATACAGACTTTGGATCAAGAATTTCTTCCGGTTGGTCGATTATAAGAGGGCGATCGTCTGAATCATCAAGAGCTAAATAGAGCAGCAGCAGAACTATTCCACGAAAGTTTTCTAATGTCGACATTGTCGTATGAAATTTCATATCGAACCGCGAGGTGGTCTGTGCTGAACAGCCAATGTGCAAACTGCTTAGACCAAGCTCGATATTCGGCTTGTTGCGTTTGCAGGTACGGGGCATGAGAGAGCAAGTCCCTGCGGTATTTTTCCGTAAAAGCAGCCATTGCCTCCTGTATCTCAGGTGCTGTGCCAGTTTCCCACGCTGCCTTCAGTTCCTGCACTGCCACTGCAATCAGCGACCCCCGTCCATTGAACGGCCCGGACTTGCGTCGATCAAGTAGCTTTTCCTCGGCGAGTAGGCCCCAAGTTTCAACATCGGCTATTCGCCGAACCGAAAAGCTAAGTTTCTTGAGTGTCCCTGAAGAAGCCGATAGACGTGCCATTAGTGGCCCATAGAGGCTGGCTAACGCATTCTGCTCGTTGATAATTGCTTCAAAAACACGACCGTAGGTTTCATTGCGCTCCATCTGTAGATTCTTTCTACGAATTTCGGCGCCCTGTGCATCAAGTAGGCGATTCTCCAAGGTCTGCAGAGCGGTGTTTTCTTGGCCTATACGTGTAGTCAGTATCGTGTATTGATCTCTAATCAACTTATCTGAACTGAACAGTGCTTCTAGCCGAGTCATTTCAGCTGCAATTGGTGCTAATGGAAGAATCGATGGGTCAATGCTTTCAGCAATTAATGGAACGTTCGGATTACTCGGAGGCGGTGGGATGCCATTAAGTTTTCTAATTTCCTCGTCCGCCCAAACGATATAGCTAGATAGATGTTTATCGACATTACCTTTGTAAATCAACAGAAAGTCATCCCACTGCTGCTCTGTGAAGCCACTGTTGGTATGGCGCGCCTTTACGTTGCGTAGCAGTTCCGGTGCTCCCGTTGCATGCATGCTTCGAACCTCGTCCTGTAAAGCAACAAAGGTGCGGCGTTGATTGCCGAAGGCTTGGATTTTGCTACGAAGAGCTTGAGCAACTTGACTAAGCTGCGCATGACGATTGGCGTGTACCTCTGTTCCCTTGACAACAAGCTTGGAGAGGTCTGCATTATATCCGGCGATTAGTAGTTTCTTCTGCGCAACCTGCGTTGTGAGGATTGCAACTAAGCTTTCCTTTTCCAGTTCGGTGGCAACTTGATCTGAAATATCAGATATAGCGTCGGATTCACGCTGACGTGCTTGGCGGTACCTTTCGATCAGTTGGTCCCGGAGTTCACTAAAATCGATCGCCCCGTTGCGATCATCCTGCGTATGAGACTCAAAAATTACTCTCTCGATTTCTTCAACAAGACCATCTGATACCCCCTTTGCTGAGCAAAGCTCCTCGACGAACTGTTGAGACAAGTAGCGAGCCCGGGGAAAAGATAAATAGCCATTAGCGTCTCTTCCGTCAAGTGAGCGAGTCGTTATCGCTCCTCCACCCCATGTGAGCGTGGTTGATGCCCCGCCGATCAACTGACGTGCACGAGCAAGAAAAGATGGACTGATGCTTTCATCAGCACTCCATCCCGTTGGGGAAATCGCGTCGCAACCTGCTGCTATCACATCTGCTAACGCAGTTTTGCCTGAACCACGCGCGCCAATAATTGCTACGAGACCAGGGTTAAGCGGTATATCTCGAGTTTGTGACCACTCAGCATCATTCAACCTGACATGAGAGATAACCTGAGACGGCATCGCTGAACGAGGCGGCTGCTCTCCAACATAAGCACGGCCCTCAGGATCTATGCACGCTTGGCGGAGGGCATCGAACTCCAGCGCCCCCTTGATCCATGAAAAGCGGTTGTCGACAGGCTGTCCTACCGAGTTTTGGTCATGGGCGTCACTGCCGTGCAGGCAAGGCTTGCAACCGTCATATCTTGCTCGCAGGTCTTCAGTGGTTACGCCGGAACGTTGGCCTAGCCAGAATTCGCGCTGTGCCTGGTTGCTAGAAAAAATAATATGAGCGAACTTTTCGATCTCTTGGCGCATTGTCGCATCGGCTGCCTGCCGCAAGCCCGATGTACCATCGCCGGCGCCACCTGCGACGGCAATCAAGATGTTTTTCTTAGCCCATTCACTTTCGTGAATCACTTTGCGCAACTGATCGAAATTGACCTTGACCTGCGTAGCACCGTAACGAAGGGCAGCACCATCATCGATGATCGTAGAGTCAGCGCGTTTTCCAAGCTTGATTAGTTCCTCCCGAGTGCAGTCATAACGATCATTGTGAGCGTGAAATTGGAGGCGCTTAAGAATGCGCTTTATTTCTGAGATGTGATCGGGATCGTCCGGGCTGACAAGCAGGTGGACATTTACAAACCCTGATTTTGCGGCGACATCAAGGCGCAACTCTATGTTGGGGAATATGAGTTTGACGCAGGGCAGCCGGCCGCTTGCTTTGTATTTAAGCAGTTCTTCATAGGTATCCGTACCGTAGTAATCAGTGACTGCGATTGCCTCAATCTTCGGAGTCAGGGTTTCGAGAGTTGCGAGATAAGAATCCCATGGATTGACAGAACCAAATTGATTGTTAAGCACGGTGTCAGGTGTATGAATATGCGGCTCCCACCTATGCCATTCTGAACCTCGATTAATCATTCCACATCCTCGTGAGCTCGAAACTACCTAAAGTCTGCGGCTAGGGTGGTTTCGTCCTAAGCCACCGGCGGGTACGTCTATTGCGTTCTAATCATAGTGCAGAAGTGAAAAGCGGCAATTTAGTACTGAGTGATCACCCGGGATAGGGGGAGTGGATAGGGAGGCGAAACTATTTTACGGGGGCGTAACGGAATGAGGCCTCCATAAACACCAGTGTTTAAAGAGACATCCCCAGTCACGTTCCTAGGCTACATATCCTTGCGCCTTTGCCTACAGCTGCGCCAGAATCCGCCGGCTTGTGCGCCTTGGGGGCGGGTTCTATTGTGGTCGGGTCGCTGACGAATCAGCGATCGGGTTTGGTAGCCCGGCTTAGACTTGGCGCATTGCGTCACCCGATTCAGTCCTTTTAGGGGCTGTTGCTTTATGGTGGCCATGCGCAGGGCGTCTTCGGGCGCGCCGGTTTTCCAAGTCACCGGTCTACCAACCTTCGTATGGCCACCACCCCTTCGTTTGGTAGCGAAAAGATGATGGCTCCTTTTCTATGATTTGGAGATTCACTCATGATCAAACCAACACCCAACCCACCCGAAACCGATCCCACGTCTCCCTACGAATCCCTCGATTCCAACAAACTTCACGAAGCCGCTGACCGTGCGCTTGATCATTACCTGTCGCCAAACAATCTCCTGCCTCCGCCACGTAAGGCGCGGGGGATGTATGCGGTGACGGCGGATACCAAGAATGAAGAACTGCTGGCTGATGCGAGTGAAACGCTGGCTTCGGCGAAGACGATTGCTCAGGACATTTCCAGTTTGTTGCCGGCGCCGCAGCGGCGGGCGCTGTTGGGGGTTGCTCAACTGATCATGCTGGGGGAGCTGGCGGTGAATCGGGTTATGGATAATTTGGAGGTGGCGGGGTGATGTTGTTGGCCTTGGTCCGGCGCTGCGCCTTGGGATTTTAGGTGCGCCAGAAAAGCCCCTCACCCCAGCCCTCTCCCGG
>NZ_JH635999.1:1721883-1731182 GCF_000257605.1 Pseudomonas sp. R62 | reverse complement strand
CCCGGAGGGAGAGGGGGCCGACCGAGGTGTCTTGAGTTTTACATCGACCTGAGCGACCGCGTTGATTATGGATTCAGAGCGATACGTTCAGGTCGGCGTATCTCTGGAACATCCCCGTATCGGTTCCCTCTCCCTCGGGAGAGGGCTAGGGTGAGGGGCTTCCTGGCCGTGACAACAGGGTCTCCAGTCTGGCCAACGGCGGCGCATTTTGATTGCGATCAAATACTTGGATTCCAACCTTGAGCAACCGTCCATTCTCTGCGCTGGCGATTACCTGTTCACAGCGCAACATAAGCCGTCCTTGATCACATTCAACAGCCTTCACCCCATTCGGCAATCGACCTTCCAGCCGTAGCTCAGCCATCCGGCTCTGCGCGGCAATCATCGCCACCGACCGATCCCTTAAAACCCCACTGCTCTGAGTCATCAACCCCGCCACCCGCACAGCGGCTGACATGGCGACGGCGATGATCGCCAGTGCCACCAGCACTTCGATCAGGGTGAATCCTTCCTCTCGCGTTCGCGCGCGCATACATGGCCCAAAAGCAAAACCCAGCCCTCGACGCTAACCCCCGTCCTTGACGGCTTGACGACGGAAACACCCGAGGATTTTCAACATCCCTGACATATCTTCTTGCAACACTGCGCGTCGAATTCGGATCAAGCCAGGGAATGTCGAGATGGATATCGCACCTTTGAACACGCTCAGTCAGTCGCCGCGCGTGCCGCGTGGGCAGCAGGGTTTTACCCTGATCGAGATCATGGTGGTGGTGGTGATTCTGGGGATTCTGGCGGCGATGGTGGTGCCCAAGGTGCTCGACCGGCCGGATCAGGCGCGGGCGACGGCGGCGAAGCAGGATATTGGTGGGTTGATGCAGGCGTTGAAGTTGTATCGCCTCGATCACGGCACGTATCCGAGCATGAACCAGGGGCTGAAGGTGTTGGTCGAGCGGCCGGCGGATGCGAAGAACAGCAACTGGCGGTCGTACCTGGAGCGTTTGCCGAATGACCCGTGGGGCCGGCCTTATCAGTACCTCAACCCGGGCGCGAATGGTGAGGTCGATATCTTTTCCCTCGGCGCCGATGGCCAGCCTGACGGCGATGGCGTGAATGCCGATATCGGTTCCTGGCAGTTGTAAGGCCGGCCGTGAACACAGGTTCGCTCAACGGGGCGAAGCAACGGGGCATGGCGATTATCAGCGCGTTGTTGATTGCCACCGTGGTGGCGGTGATTGCGGCGGGGATGTTGACGCGCCAGAGCGTGGCGACCCGGGCGCTGGAGGCCGATCAGCAGCGGGTGCAGGGGCGTTGGGTCGCGCAGGGTGGTCTGGAGATCAGCCGGCAGTTGCTCTGGGATGCGCGCCTGCGTGATCCGTTGACCCGGCGCGATCAGCCTTGGGCGCAGCCGTTGCTGGCGGCGGGTTTTGCCGGGCGGCTGGAGGACGAGCAGGGCAAGTTCAACCTGCGCAATCTGGTCGCCAACGAGCGCATCGATGAGGCGCAGGTGCAGGCGTTTGAGCGTTTGTGCGAGCTGATTGGTGTGAGCGCCGTTGTCGGGCAGCGCATTCGTCAGCGGGTGATTGCCGGTTATCCGCATCTGCTGAATGCGCAGATCGGCGCGACCGGTAAAGCCGGTTTCGACAGCGGCCGCGCGACTTCGCCGGATGCCGATCACAAACCGCCACCGCCGAAGGTGCCGATGCTGCGCACGCTGGATGATTTGCGCAGCGTCGAAGGCGTGACCGATGCGCTGATCGGCCAACTGGCGCCGTACGTGACGGTGATTCCGGCGACGACGTGGATCAACGGCAACACCGCCACGGCGCAGGTGCTGGTGGCGTATGTGCCGGGGCTTTCGCTGGAGCGCGCGACGGCGTTGATCGCCGAGCGTGACGCCGGGCGCTGGTTTATCAATCGCGGCGATTTTGTGAACCGCTTGCGCATGCCGCAGTTGGAAATGAGCAGCGTCAAGGTCGGCATCACCAGTGACTGGTTTCGTTTGCGCGGTGAGGCACGGCGTGATCGGCGGCGGGTCAGCCTCGACGCTTTGCTGCACCGCAGCGAGGATCGGCTGCCGCAAGTGATCTGGTCGCGGGTGGGCGCATGAGCCAGTTGCGCGTCGGGTTGCCGCCATTGGCGGAGCTGGAGTTGCACAGCGAAGTGAGTTGCGCCTGGCTGGATCGTCAGGGGCAGGCCAGTCGTGTGGAACGGCTTACGCTGAGTCAGTTGGGGCAACGGCCAAAACAGCCGCCGCTGCTGTGCTTTCTGCATCCGGCCGACAGCCTGCTCGCCAGCATTGATCTGCCGCCGCTGCCCGCGAACAAAACGGCGGCCGCTGTGCAGTGTGCGGCACAGGCGTTGATGCTCGGCGACAGCAGCCAGATGCATATCGGCCACAGCCCTCGCGATGCAAGCGGGCAGGTGCAAATCGCCTGGGTGGCGCGGCAGCACTTGCAGCGTCTAGCTGCGGTACTCAAGCAGGCGGGGTTGACGCTGCGCGGTTTGTATCCGGCGCCGTACAGCCTGCCAGTGCTGCCGGGGGTTGTCGCTTGTGTGGCGGACGGGCATTTGCTCCGGCGCGAGAGTTTGAACAGTGCGCAGGTTGAGCCGTTGCTCGGTGACGAAGTTGATGAGGCATCGTTCGCAGCTGACGCGACACAACGCTGGATCGGTCCATTGCCCGGTTGGGGGTTGCACGGTGGTCTGCAGCAAAGCGGCGGCGAGCAGCGCGGTTGGGGTCGCGCTGTCGGGTGTGTGGCTTTGGCCGTGGCCGTTTGGGTGGTCGGCCTGAATCTCTACGCCGCTCGCGAAGCGCGGCAGGGCCAGCAGCTCAAGGCGCAGATGAGTCAGCGGGTGAAGCAGGCGTTCCCGGAATTGCCGGTTATTCTCAACCCGCTGCAACAGGCGCGTCAGCAACTCGAGCAACGGCAAAAAGGCGCGGTCGATGACCCGGCGCAAAATTTCAATCGACTGGTGTTGCAGGCCGGCACGGGCATGCCGTTCATGGCTGGCAGTGTCGAGCGCCTGAGCTACCGTGACGGCGCTTTGCAACTGGCCTTGCTCAGCGATGCAAACCGTGGCGGCAACGACAAGGACTGGCAAAGCACCTTGGCCCAGGCCGGCATCAGCGTCACTGCCGATGACGCAGGCTGGACGCTGCGGCCGAGCGATGAATCCAGCGCAAACACCAACGAAGACGACGACAGCGGAGCAGACGATGAGTAGGGCGACGCTGGCGATTTACCGTGCGCGCTGGCAGCGCTTGCGCAGCCAGTTGCAGGCGCGTTGGCAGCCGTTGGCGCTGCGTGAAAAACGCATGGTCGCCGGCATGGCGCTGGTGCTTGTCGGTCTGTTGATCTGGCTAACGCTGGTCAAGCCGCCGTTGGCCAGGATCACTTTTTGGCAGAGCGAAACGCCCAAGTTGCGCGCGCAAACCGAGGCACTGGAAGTGCTGTTGCGCAGCGTCAATGTGCGGCCGCAGGGGCAAAGCGTTGGCCAGTCGCTGGAGCAAAGTCTGCAAGCGGCGGGGCTGGCTGGGCATTACCAATTACACGCGGCGGAGGACGGCGCGTGGCAGTTGAATGTCGACGCCGCGCCGGCCGATGCGCTGCTCGACTGGCTGCTCAGCCAGCCGTCACAACTTTCTCTGCAGGTGGTCGAGGCGCAGTTGCAGCGCGCAAACGAAACCTCGACCGATGTCACCGCCGGCACATTGTCAGGCACCGTTCGCATGGATCAGGCGCAGGGCGCTAAGGAAGCTTCATGAAGGAGTCACGCTGCAAACCGGCACGTCTGGCGCTGCCGTTGTTGCTGATGGCATTGAGCGCGTGCAACAGCACCACGGCGCCGCAGAATCAGCCGCCGCTATTGGTCGACAGCGAACTCGGGCGCCCGCTGGCCAACACCCAGCGCAGCGGCGATGCGGTGGCCGATCGCGAACGGGCGCAGGCTCAGGCGCGGCCGGTGCCCAAGCAGTTGCACAACATCAGTCAGCGTGGGCGCAGTGCTGGTGTTGCGCCGAGCAACACGGTTGCGCGCAATCCGTTGGGCGAGCAACCGGTGACGCTGAACTTCGTCGAGGCGGACATTCAGGCGGTGGTGCGTGCGCTGTCGCGGGCCACTGGGCAGCAGTTTCTCGTCGATCCACGGGTCAAGGGCAATCTGACCTTGGTCTCGGAAGGTCAGGTGCCGGCCCGTCAGGCCTATGACATGTTGCTCGCGGCGTTGCGCATGCAGGGCTTCAGCGTGGTCGATGTAGGCGGCGTGGCGCAGGTGGTTCCCGAGGCCGACGCCAAACTGCTCGGCGGGGCGATCTATAGCGCCGACAAACCGGCCGGCAACGGCATGCTCACGCGCACGTTTCGCCTGCAATACGAAAACGCGGTGAACCTGATCCCGGTGCTGCGCCCGATTGTCTCGCCGAACAATCCGATCAATGCCTACCCGGGCAACAACACTGTGGTCATCACCGATTACGCCGAGAACCTCACCCGTGTTGCGCAGCTGATCGAGAGCATCGACACGCCGAGCGCGATCGACACCGATGTGGTGCAGATCCAGAACGGCATCGCCGCCGACATCGCGCCGATGGTGGCCGACTTGCTCGACGCGCCGGGCAATGATCCGACGCAGAAAATCGCGGTGATCGGCGACCCGCGTTCGAACACCATCATCATCCGCGCCGGCAGCCCGGAGCGCACCGAGCTGGCGCGCAACCTGATCTACAAACTCGATAACGCGCAGAGCAATCCGAGCAATCTGCATGTGGTTTATCTGCGCAACGCCCAAGCAGCGAAACTCGCGCAGGCCTTGCGCGGTTTGCTCACTGGCGAGAGTGACAGCGGCAGCAGCGACGCGGCGCGGTCGGTGCTCAGCGCGATGGGCAGCAGCACCGGCGGAAATGCCGGGCAGAACGGCCAGAGCAGCACGCCTACCACGGGCACTTCAACGACGACTGGCAGCGGCGCAACCGGCGGTAGCTATGCGCAGGGTAGTGGTGGCGGCAGCAGCAGTGGCGGTACGCAGAGCAGCGAACAGAACGTTGCGTTCAGCGCTGGCGGGGTGACGATTCAGGCTGACGCCACCACCAACACGCTGCTGATTTCCGCACCGGAGCCGCTGTATCGCAATCTGCGTGAGGTCATCGATTTGCTCGACCAGCGCCGTGCGCAAGTGGTGATCGAAAGCCTGATCGTCGAGGTCGGCGAGGATGATGCCAGTGAGTTCGGTGTGCAATGGCAGACCGGCAATCTTGGCGGCAAGGGCGTGATCGGTGGCGCCAATCTCGGCGGCGCGGGTCTCAACACGGGGGCAAAGAACAGCATCGACGTACTGCCGCAGGGTTTGAACCTTGGCTATGTCAACGGCACGGTCGACATCCCCGGCATCGGCAAGATTCTCGACCTGAAAGTGCTGGCCCG
Source organism: Pseudomonas sp. R62 (assembly GCF_000257605.1). NCBI lineage: Bacteria > Pseudomonadati > Pseudomonadota > Gammaproteobacteria > Pseudomonadales > Pseudomonadaceae > Pseudomonas > Pseudomonas sp. R62. Next base: position 1,725,762 of record NZ_JH635999.1, on the reverse strand, counting down.
AGCGCTGAAGAGCAAGGGCGGCACCAATGTGCTGTCGACGCCGAATCTGCTGACCCTGGACAACGAAGCGGCGAGCATTTTTGTCGGCCAGACCATCCCGTTTGTCAGCGGCAGCTACGTCACCGGCGGCGGGGGCACCAGCAACAACCCGTTCCAGACCGTGACCCGCGAAGAGGTCGGCCTCAAGCTCAACGTACGCCCGCAGATTTCCGAGGGCGGCACGGTGAAGCTGGATATCTATCAGGAAGTCAGCAGCATCGATGAGCGCGCGTCCAACAGCGTGACTGCGGCGGGCATCGTCACCAACAAACGGGCGATCGACACCAGCATTCTGCTCGACGATGGGCAGATCATGGTCCTCGGTGGTTTGCTTCAGGACGGCTACAGCCAGAGCAATGATGCGGTGCCGTGGCTGGGCAGCCTGCCGGGCATCGGCGCGCTGTTTCGCAACGAACGCCGGGCGATCACCAAGACCAACCTGATGGTGTTCCTGCGCCCGTACATCATCCGCGACAGCGAAGCGGGGCGCAGCATCACCCTCAACCGCTACGACTTCATGCGCCGCGCCCAGGGCGGCTTGCAGCCGGAACGCAGCTGGGCGATGCCTGACATGCAGGCGCCGCAATTGCCAAGCGCCGCGCAAGGCGTGCCAGCGCCGGGGCCGGGGCCGACATCAGGCCCACGCGCCACGATCAAAGCCGTACCGATTGAAGGGAGCACCCGGTTTTGACTGGAATGGGGACTGTGGCGAGGGGATTCATCCCCGCTCGGCTGCGAAGCAGTCGTAAACCGGGCACACGCGATTTGCCTGGAGGAACCGGTTCTCAGGTTTTGGGTCTGCTTCGCAGCCCAACGGGGATAAATCCCCTCGCCACAGAGGTTCCCATTGCCAAAGGGGATCGCATTGCTACAGGGAATCCCATTGCCACGGCACCGATTGAAGGGAGCACCCGGTTTTGACTGAGATGATGATTGTGGCGAGGGGATCCCATTGCCACTGAGGATTCCATTGCCACAGGGGATCGCATTGCCAAGGTACCGATTAAAGGGAGCACCCGGTTTTGACTGAGATGATGATTGTGGCGAGGGGATTCATCCCCGCTCGGCTGCGCAGCAGTCGTAAACCTGGCACACGGGATTTGCCTGGAGAAATTGGTTCTCAAGGTTTGGGTCTGCTGCGCAGCCCAACGGGGATAAATCCCCTCGCCACAGAGGTTCCCATTGCCACTGAGGATCCCATTGCCACAAGGGATCTCATTGCCCCAGAGGATCGCATTGCCACAGGGGATCGCATTGCTATGGCGAATTGTGGGGAGGGTGAGCGATGAGTGTATTGCCGTACGCCTGGGCCAAGGCGCAGCGCATTCTTTTGCGCGATGGCGTGCTGACGGTGTGCCCGTCAACGCCCGGCTGGTCGATCAGCGAAGTGCGTCGGCAGTTCGGTGCGACGCGGATCGAGCGGGTGCGCGATGACGAGCTCGACGGTTTGCTCGCCAGCGCTTACGCCGACACCGGCAGCGCGGCGGCGGTGGTGGGTGCTGCGGAAAACGAGGTTGATCTTGATCGGCTGATGCAGGACATGCCGGAAATCACCGACCTGCTCGACACCCAGGATGGAGCGCCGGTGATTCGCATGATCAACGCTTTGCTCACCCAGGCTGCGCGCGATGAAGCCAGCGACATTCATATCGAGCCGTTCGAAACCCATTCGGTGGTGCGCTACCGCGTCGACGGCACCCTGCGTGACGTGGTCTCGCCGCGCAAGGCGTTGCACGGTGCGCTGGTGTCGCGGATCAAGATCATGGCCCAGCTCGATATCGCCGAAAAACGCTTGCCGCAGGACGGTCGTATCGCCTTGCGCGTAGCGGGGCGGCCGATCGATATTCGTGTATCGACGGTGCCCACCGGCCACGGCGAACGGGTGGTGATGCGCCTGCTCGACAAACAGGCCGGGCGCTTGCATCTGGAAACCCTCGGCATGGATGCGCAGGTGTTGGCCAAACTCGATCACCTGATCCGCCAGCCCCACGGCATCGTTCTGGTCACCGGGCCGACCGGCAGCGGCAAGACCACCAGCCTCTACGCGGCGCTGGCGCGGCTGGATGCCAGCACCAGCAACATCCTCACCGTGGAAGATCCGGTGGAATACGACCTGCCGGGGATCAGCCAGATTCAGGTCAACGCCAAGATCGACATGACCTTTGCCCTCGCACTGCGGGCGATTCTGCGGCAGGACCCGGACATCATCATGATCGGCGAAATCCGCGATCTCGAGACCGCGCAAATCGCCGTGCAGGCCTCGCTCACCGGGCATCTGGTGCTGGCGACGCTGCACACCAACGACGCAGTGTCGGCGGTCAATCGCCTGATCGATATGGGCGTTGAACCGTTCTTGCTCGCGTCATCCATGCTCGGCGTCCTCGCGCAACGTCTGGTGCGGCGCCTGTGCAATCAGTGCAAACAGGAAGACCCGGCCACGCCCGGCACCTGGCGTCCGGTCGGTTGTGCGGCGTGCAATCACACCGGTTACAGCGGCCGCACCGGCATTCACGAATTGTTCTGCATCGACGACAACATCCGCACACTGATTCACCAAGGGGCAGGGGAGCAGGCTTTGCGCGCGGCGGCGTCGAAAGCGGGGATGTTCAGCCTGCGTGAGGACGGTGAGCGCTGGATTCGCAGCGGTGCCACCGCGCCGGAAGAAATCCTTCGTGTGACACGGGACGCCTGATGAATCGCTATCGCTTTGAAGCGGCGGATGCCACCGGGAAAATCGAGTTCGGGCACCTTGAGGCCGACAGCCAGAGCGCAGCGTTCAGTGCCTTGCGCGGACGTGGCCTGACAGCGCTGTCGGTGCACGAGGAAAGCAACGTCGCCCGACACGGCGGCGGTTTGTTCAGCGCCAGACTCTCCGACAACGACCTCGCCTGGGCCACGCGGCAACTGGCGAGCCTGCTCGGTGCCAGTCTGCCATTGGAAGCCGCACTGAGCGCCACAGTCGAGCAGGCCGAGAAAAAGCACATCGCCCAGACCCTCAGCGCCGTGCGCGCCGATGTGCGCAGCGGCATGCGTCTGGCGGAATCGCTGGCGTCGCGGCCACGGGACTTTCCCGAGATTTACCGCGCGTTGATTGCCGCTGGCGAAGAGTCCGGCGATCTGGCGCAGGTGATGGAACGGCTGGCCGATTACATCGAGGAACGCAATAACCTGCGCGGCAAGATTCTCACCGCGTTCATCTATCCGGGCGTGGTCGGGCTGGTGTCGATCGGCATTGTGATTTTTCTGCTCAGCTACGTGGTGCCGCAGGTGGTCAGCGCGTTCTCTCAAGCGCGGCAGGATTTGCCGGGGTTGACCCTGGCGATGCTCACCGCCAGTGATTTCATTCGCGCGTGGGGCTGGTTGTGTGCGGCGCTGATGGCCGGGGCGTTCTGGAGTTGGCGTCTGTATTTGCGCAATCCGGCGGCGCGCTTGAGCTGGCATCACCGGGTGCTGAAGTTGCCGCTGTTCGGGCGTTTCATTCTCGGCCTGAACACCGCGCGATTCGCCTCCACGTTGGCAATTCTCGGCGGCGCCGGCGTGCCGTTGTTGCGTGCATTGGAAGCGGCGCGGCAGACCTTGTCCAACGACCGCTTGAGCCTGAGCGTCAGCGAGGCCACGGCGAAAGTGCGAGAAGGCGTTAACCTCGCCGCCGCGCTGCGGGTGGAGAATGTCTTTCCGCCGGTGCTGATTCACCTGATCGCCAGCGGCGAGAAAACCGGCTCGCTGCCACCGATGCTTGAGCGCGCGGCACAGACGCTTTCCCGGGACATTGAACGACGGGCGATGGGCATGACCGCGTTGCTCGAGCCGTTGATGATTGTGGTGATGGGCGGGGTGGTT
>NZ_JH635999.1:1718060-1721351 GCF_000257605.1 Pseudomonas sp. R62 | reverse complement strand
TGATTGTGATGGCGGTGTTGTTGCCGATTATTGAGATCAACCAGTTGGTGCAGTAGCCCAGTCTGATGTTGTCTGGTCGGGCCTCATCGCTGGCAAGCCAGCTCCCACAGGTTTTTGTGTTGTACCCCAGATTGCATTAACAACACTGCACCCCTGTGGGAGCTGGCTTGCCAGCGATTGGGCCATTCCAGCCAACAAATTTCCCAAAATAACTTTCACCGGTCTGCCTACCACCCGAGCCCCAATCCGCCCATCCTCGGGTTCTCCATTCTGTCATCTGCAACCACCCACCAACGGCTCCAGCCCGATTCAGCCAAACCCGCGATCCAGGCGCGCCGCAACCCACCGCATACACCCGAGAAATCCGCACCAAAATCCCCGCGCAGCTCCCGAGGTTTTTTCCTTTATCTGTCACCGGAAGCTGCGAATTTCTCCCTGCGGCTCCACTGCGGTGGACCCTCCCGGTGTCATGCAAGCTTTCCGAAACCTGTGTTCCCAACCAAGTTGAAAAGGAGATTCTTCATGTTCAAGCGCACTCTGATCGCCGCCTCACTGACCGTCGCCGCTCTGGCTTCCGCCCAGGCCATGGCCGTAACCGGTGGTGGCGCCTCGCTGCCTGCCGCGCTGTACAAAGGTTCTGCCAACAGCATCCTGCCCGCCAACTTCAGCTACGCCGTGACCGGTAGCGGCGTCGGCAAAAGCGCTTTCCTGACCAACAACGCTGCCCAGTTCAGCACCACCGGCACCGTGCACTTCGCCGCTAGCGACTCGATCCTCAGCGCTGCGGAACTCAGCACCTACACCAGCAACTTCGGTGCTTCGTACGGCCCGTTGATCCAGCTGCCATCGGTGGCCACTTCGGTTGCCATTCCGTACAAAAAATCCGGTCAGACCGCGCTTAATCTGACCAGCGCTCAGTTGTGCGACGCGTTGTCGGGCACCAAGACTACCTGGGGCGCGCTGTTGGGTACTGCCGACACCACCGCAATCCGCGTGGTTTATCGCAGCACTTCGAGCGGCACCACCGAAATCCTCAGCCGTCACCTGAACTCGATCTGCCCGACCAAATTCGCCGTCAACTCCACCTTCACCAACGCTCGTCTGCCGGCCGGTTCCGCGCTGCCATCGACTTGGGTCGGCGTAGCCAACACCGCTGATGTGGCCACTGCGGTGAATGCCGTGGACGGTTCGATCGGCTATGTGGGTCCGGACGGCGTGAACGCCACCAGCAACGCTGTGGTTGCCCGCGTCAATGGCGTCCAGCCAACCAACGCTAACGTGACGCTGGCGCTGAGCACTGCACCGGTGCCAAGCGCACCTGCCAACCCGGCTGGCTGGGCCCCGGTCGTGCCTAACCCGGCAAGCGGTTACCCGATTGTGGCTTACACCAACTTCATCTTCGGCCAGTGCTACAAAGATGCCGCCGTGGCCACCGCCGTGCGCAACTTCCTGACCACCCACTACAGCAACCCGGGCAACAACGTCGCCACCGTCGCCCACAGCTTCACGCCGGTTCCCAACAACTGGAAAACCGCTGTGACCGCCAACTTCATCACCAACACCTCGGGCAATAACCTGGACATCAACAACGCCAACGCCTGCAACGGCATTGGTCGTCCTTTGTAAGCCTTGTCTCAACTGCAATGAAACGGCAGCAGCCTTCGGGCTGCTGTTTTTTTTGCCGATTTACTCCTTGATCATGAAGTTTGTGTGACATCCGTTCGGTCGTGAGGCTCGCCAACTGCCTATGTCGTAACAGCAGGGCTGATCCGACCTGCCACCCAAAAGGACCTGTAGTGATGCTTGCTCGCACCTCCCGTCACAGTAACCGTATCCGGCCGATCAAACGTGGCGCGGGCGATCCCGCACAGTGGCTGCTCAAGCCATTGGCGCAAGCCGTCGCCTTGTGTCTGGTGGCGGGCAGTGCCGAGGCGGCAACAGCGTTCAGTTCCACCTGGTTTGCCGCGAAGGGCGCAGCGCAGCAGGCTTCGGCGTCGCGTCCGGGTGGGAGCGGTCTGCCGGGGATGACCCCACCGCTGGCACAGCAGCAACGGGCCAGCCAGCAGTTGCAGCGCTCTTTGCAGACGCTCAATAACACCGTGGCAGCGATTGCCGCTCAGCAGGCCGCACAAGCCGCTGGACGTGCCGCCGCATTGGGCAGTGTGCAAGTGGTTCCGGACGGATTGGGCGAGGGCGGCCTGAAGGTCGATAACAGCCTGAGCCAGGGCTGGATGAACGCCAAAGGCCCGCAACAGACCCAGGCCGACGGCAAGACCACGGTGAAGATCGAGCAGACCGCCGACAAGGCGATTCTCAATTGGGAAACGTTCAACGTCGGCCGCAATACCACAGTGGAATTTGCCCAGCAGGCCAACTGGGCGGTGCTCAATCGCGTCAACGATCCGAGCGCACGGGCCAGCCAGATTCAGGGGCAGATCAAAGCGGACGGCACGGTGATGCTGATCAACCGCAACGGCATCGTCTTCAGCGGTGGCAGCCAGGTCAATGTGCGAAATCTGGTAGCGGCAGCCGCGAACATGACAGATGCACAATTTCGCGATCGGGGTCTGTATTTCGATAGCACCGGCAGTCAGCCAACCTTTACCGACGCTGCTGGCAAAGTCCTGGTGGAGCGTGGCGCAGCCATACAAACGCATCAACCTGCGCTCTCCACCGACGCCGGCGGCTATACCTTGCTGCTCGGCCAGGACGTGCAGAACGACGGCTCGATCAGTACGGCCAAAGGTCAGACGGTGCTGGGTGCGGGGGACCGTTTCTATATCCGCAAGGGCTCGGGCACCGACGGCAATGGTTATTCAACCACCTTCGGCAGTGAGGTCATTCCCGGTTTCAAGGCTGACAGCTCGGGCAAAGTCAGCAACACCGGCCTGATCCAGGCATCCACCGGCGACATCACCCTGACCGGCCGCGACGTTGTGCAAAACGGTGTGCTGCTGGCGAGCACTTCAGTGGCGACGCGCGGCACCGTGCATCTGCTCAATCCGGCCAGCGATGCCCAAGGCCGTGTGACCCTGGGCGAAAATGGCGTCAGTGCGATTCTGCTCGACAGCAGTGATCTCACCGCCCTGGACAGCCAGCGCGAGGCCGCGCTGACCGGCGTCAATGCCAACAACCGGATCCGCAGCGATCAGTCACGCATCGACATCGGCAGCGGCGGCACCGTCGAATTCAAAAGCGGCTCGATCACCCTTGCCACCGGTGGGCAGGTGGCGGTTGCCGCGGGACGGCGCAGTCTATTGCGCGAGGGGGCGGTGATCGACGTGTCCGGCG
>NZ_JH635999.1:1713100-1717492 GCF_000257605.1 Pseudomonas sp. R62 | reverse complement strand
ATTGCGCGAGGGGGCGGTGATCGACGTGTCCGGCGCCCTCGGCGTCAAAGTGGCGATGGCAAACAACAACATCAAGATCAACGTCCAGGGCAACGAGCAGCGTGATGCGCCGGTCAATCGCGAGAACGGCGCGCTCAACAGTAACGACATCTGGGTCGATGTCCGTGAGCTGGTATTCGTGCCGGCGGGCACCAACGGTTACGCCACCGACCGCTGGTACACCGCCGGTGGGTTGTTGGAGGTCGGCGGATACCTCGGCACTCAGGGCCATGGCGTTGGTGAATGGATGGCGCAGGGCGGTGAGGTGCGGTTTTCCGGACAGGACGTGATCAGCGAAAAAGGTTCGCTGATCAATGTGTCCGGCGGCACGCTTGATGTGCAGGGCGGCGAGATTCGCCAGAGCTGGCTGCGCGGTGCGGACGGGCGGTTATACGAAGTGTCACGTGCGCCGGGCGATATTCTCTACAACGGTCTTTACAAAGGTTACGAAAGTCACAGCGAGCGCTGGGGCCAGACGGATTATTTCTATAGCCCGCTGATCGCGCCGACGCGTCGCCAGGAAGCGGGTTACACCGTTGGCCGCGATGCCGGCCAGTTGGTGATCGCCACGGGCAACGCCGTGCTGGATGGCCAGCTGTTGGGTGAGGTGTTTCAGGGCGAACGGCAAATCCAGGCACCGCGGGCAGGTCTGGACGGCTACGCCCAGACCCAGACCGCCCGGGCGCGGCGAGGGCAGTTGGTGATTGGCAGTTACGATGCTGCTTATGTCGCTGCCAGTGCCGGCCTGCTCTATCAACTCGACCCGTTGCTCGATCAGGTGCAAGTGGGGGGCGCGCATGCCAGCGTAGCGAACGCAGGGCTGACCGACGCGGTCGCGGCAGAACGCGCAGGCAAACTGTTCCTCGATGCCGGGCTGCTCAATGGTTTCGCGCTGGGCGCGCTGAAGATCTCGGCGAAAAACACGATTGAAGTCAATGAAGGCGTGACCGTGGATCACGGTGGCAACATCACCCTGTTCAGCCCTGACGTGCAGGTCAATGCCGATCTGATTGCGCAAGGCGGCAGCCTGCAATTGGGCAACGTTTTGAACCAGCTCGCCACCGATCGGCGTGATGACACCAGTCTCCAGGTTTCAGCAGGCAAGCAAGCGCGAGTGACGGTTGCGCAGGGTGTGCAGCTGCAGACACGCGGTCTGTGGCGCAACCTGTCGAGTAACCCGGACGACGCGGGCGGCCTTGCGTACCTCAATGGCGGGACGGTGTCGATCCGCAGTACCGGCGACATTCTGCTGGCCAGTGGCAGTCTGGTCGATGTTTCGTCGGGCGGCGCGGTATTGGCCAACGGCAAGACGCGTGGCGGCAAGGGTGGCGACGTGACGCTTGAATCCAGCGCCAACAGTACGCCAGGCCTGTCGCGCATGGTGCTCGATGGCGAGGTGCAGGGCTATGGCGTGAACGGCGGCGGCACCTTGACCGTGCAGGCCAGCAAGGTGCGGATCGGCGCTTCCGGCGAAGTGGCCGAAGAACAGACCTTGCGCCTGACGCCGGAGCTGTTCCGCACGGGGTTCAGCGCCTACAACATCATCGGTCTGAAGGGGCTGGAGGTCGCCGCGCAAAGTGCGATCGATGTGCAGATGCCGGTCTATCGATTTGGCGAATCCGCCTCGACCATTGTGTCCGGTATGTCGCCGCGCGCTGCGCTGGAGCTATGGACGCCCGCGTTATTCCAGGAAGACCCGCTCAAGGGCGTCTTGACGCAAAGGGCCGGCGCTTCTGTCGCATTGCAGGCCGGCGCAACGCTTGCTGGCTTGATTGATCCCGCCAGCAGTCCGTTGTCGATTGGCGAAGGCTCACGGATCAGTGTCGATCCCGGCCAGCGCATCGGTTTGCGCGGGGCAGGCCAGATCACGCTTGATGGTGAACTCAACGCCTGGGGCGGTATTGTCGATATCCGTCAACAGCAGTTCGGCGCGATTGATGTGGCGACGTCCTTGCAAGAGGCCGATCCGACCCCGCACAACCGTTCGATCTGGATCGGTGAACATGCCTTGATCGATGTCGCCGGTCGGGCAGCGACCGCTGTCGATGCGCTGGGCCGCGTCTACGGCCAGGTCGGCAAGGGTGGCTCGATCATTGTCGGTGGCGAGATCGATGTGAAGAAAATCACGGCGACCGCTGCCGATGCTTACGTCATCGTCCGCCAAGGTGCGCGACTGGAAGCGTCTGGTGCGCAAGCCGTGCTCGATAGCGGTGGGCAAGGCCCCGCTCGTGTGGCCACCGATGGCGGACGGATCACCCTGAGTTCCTACAATGGTCTGTTCATCGAGGGCAGTCTGCAGGCCAATGCTGGTGGTGCTGGTGCGGCGGGCGGGCGTCTGGAGATCGCTCTGGATACACCGGCGTACGGTCCCGCGAACTTGAGCAATGCGGTGCGCGTGCCCCGTGAAATGATCATTGCCCAAGGGCCCGCGCCGGCACTGCCGCAGCCGCTGCAAGCGGGTGAGGCTTCGCCACTTTTACGCTACGGGCGTACACGCTTGAGTGCCGATCAGCTGATGAGCGGTGGCTTCGACAGCGTGAGTCTGCTGAGCAACGGTCTGATGACGTTCGACGGCGATGTAGACCTGCACATGGGACAGGGCCTGAGCCTGTTCGCCGGTTCTCTTTCATTGGCCGAGTCGGCGAGCGACAGCGCCCGGGTCAACCTCAGCGCACCTTACCTGCGCCTGTCAGGGCTGGGCACCTATTTGAGCTCGGAAGTCAAAGTGCGTCCGCGGGTGATGAGCAATCCGACAGCGCAGTTGTCCGGCGCGCAATTTACCGCCAGCGCGGACCTGCTGGACGTGGGCAACTCGCTTTCATTCGGCACCGAAGGGACTCTCGTGCAATCGGCCGCTCCGGCGCTGGCGGTCAGCCGCCGTGGCTTTGGTCTGGTCACGCTCGACAGCCAGGGCGACTTGCGCTTCCTCGCGCCAACCGATGAACAGCAGCGCAGCCGTCTGTGGACTGCGGGTGACATGCACATGCGGGCTGCGCAGATCTACCCGGCCAGCGGCGTCTCGGCTGAGGTGCGAGTGGGCTATCAGAGTATGGCCGGATCGGTGCCGGAGCATACGTTGCGTATCGGCAATCATGGGGCGGCGCCGACCGCTTTGCCTTACTCGGTGTTCGGCAGCCTGACACTCAGTGCGGGACAGATCGAGCAGGGCGGCGTCATTCGTGCGCCTTTGGGGCTGATATCCCTGGGTGATGACGTCATTGTCAAAACCCGTGAACTTCACCTTCTGCCGGGCAGCGTGACTTCAGTCAGCGCCGCCGGACTGGTCATGCCCTATGGAGGAACCACCGACGGTATCGACTATCGGTACAACGGTAAGTCGGTGATGTTGAATGGCATTGCCGGAGCGACCTCCGGGGTCATCCTTGATGCGCAATACACCAATGTGCAGGCCGGGGCGGTGATCGACCTTTCGGGCGGCGGCGATTTGCGCGGTGCCGGTTTTGTCTCCGGACGAGGTGGCTCCACCGACGCGCGTTTCAATCCGCTGGTACGCAATGCCACCGATGGCACCTTCAGTTTGCCGGGGCTGGCCAGCAACCCCGTGTATGCAATCGTGGCCGGTGACCAGAGCCGCTATGCGCCGATGCTGGCCGAGGCCGGCGCGGTCGACCCGCGTATCGGCCAGCAGATCACCCTCGGGACCGGCGTTGCCGGACTGGCACCCGGCACCTACACCTTGCTGCCATCGACTTTTGCCTTGTTACCGGGCGCCTTGCGGGTCGAAATCAATGGTCAAGCGATTGCGGGGCCGATCGACAGTGCGTTGAAGTTGCGCAATGGCTCGTGGACCACGGCCGGACAGCTGTCGATTGCCAACACCGATATCCGCGACAGTTTGCCCAGCCAGGTCATTGTGACGTCTGCCGATGTGCTGCGGCGCTATTCACAGTACAACGAAACCGGGTTCAGCCAATTTGTGCTCAACGATGCTGCCCGCCGCGGTCTGCCGCGCGCCCGCACACCGCTGGACGGCAACACGCTGCACCTGCGCATGGTCAGTGGCGGCGAGCACGACTCAGCCCTGGATTTCAACGGGCAGGTGCTGTTCAAACCTGCCAGCGGCGGGGTTATTGGTACGGCGGTCGTTCAGGGCGGTTATACCGGCGCAGAGTTTGAAATTCTCGGTGCCGGGCATACGCGAACGCCAGGGTTCGACGGTGTATCGCTGTACGCCGACACCCTCAACCGCTTGAATGCCGGACGTTTGACCATCGGTGGCACCCCAACCGTGTATTACGGTTCGGAGGGCGGCTCGATCAAGGTGATCGGCAATACCTCGGCGATTCGTCTGCGCGAAGGCGCGATCCTCTCGGCGCCAGAGGTTGTGCTGAG
>NZ_JH635999.1:1708811-1712924 GCF_000257605.1 Pseudomonas sp. R62 | reverse complement strand
ACCATCGATGCGGGAGCGGGCGTCAATACCTTGGGGCGAGGTAACGTTCCGTATGATGCCGCAGCCGGTTTCGTCTACGAACCGGGGCGCTCCAGCCTGCTGGTGGTGTCCAATGGCTGGACGCCGGTGCTTGCGCCCACCGATGGCGGGGGCGGGAGCATTCGTATCGGCAACTGTCCGACGGCCGATTGCACCGCTGCGGCGTTGCTGTACTCCAACGGCAGCATCATCGCCGCCACTGACAAAGACTTCGAGCTGGGCGAAAGCGTGCGCTTTGGCACTCGCCAACTCGGGCTTTCGGTCGGTGTGGTCAATGCCGGCAGTCCGCAAGCACTGGCCGCAGCCAGCGGCCGCACACCCGCGGGCCTGACGCTTAACCAGAACGTGCTGGATCGCCTGTTGCAGGGCGACACGCAATCTGGCGCCCCCGCCCTGGAAACCCTGAGTCTGGTGGCCCGCGATGCGTTCAACTTTTTCGGCAGCGTGACCCTCGACACCATTGATCCGCAGACCGGCCAGAGCCGTTTGCAGAATCTGGTGTTGGGTAGCCCGGCTATCTACGGCTCGGGCGCTGCCACCGATGTCGCGACGATCCGCACCCGCAATCTGATCTGGAACGGGGCGACTCAGGCCCCGGGTACGGTGGTCAACGACGGCGCCGGCAACGGGCACGGCACGCTGGATATTCAGGCGCAGCGGATCGAATTGGGTTATGGCCCGAACCCGCAGCCCAATGGCCTGGATCGCAATAACCGACTGGCCCTGGGGTTTGCCAACGTCAACTTCAACGCCAGCGAGCGCATCACCGCCAACCACAAGGGCAGTCTGGCGGTGTACGAATCCCAAGGAGCTTATGACGCGGTCAAGGGGTTCAGCTACAGCGGCGGCAATCTCAATCTGCGCACGCCATTGCTGACCGGCGAGGCCGCCTCGGTCAGTGAACTCAAGGCGGGCAACAACCTGACTCTGAGTGGTAGCGCCACAACGGCTGCCGCGGATGCCCTCGGTGCGCAACTGAGCCTGACGGCACGCAGTGTTGTGCTCGACAGTCGCATCGTCCTCGCCAGCGGCAAGCTGCTGGTCAATGCCGAGGATGATCTGCTGCTTGGCAGCGGCGCGCAGGTGGACATGGCGGGCCGGGTTCTGCCGTTCAATGATGTGCAGAAATACAGCTGGGGCGGCGACGTGTCGTTGCAGAGCAACAACGGCAATATTCGTCAGTCGGCGGGCTCGCGAATCGATCTGTCCGCCGTCAACAATCAGGCCGGCCAATTGAGCGTTGTGGCCCTGGCCAGTGACGCTGGACAGGTTGATCTGCAAGGGCAGATTGTCGGCAGCAGCAGTGGCTATTACGACGCGGGCGGTACGTGGGTGCCGTACAAGGCCGGTGGCGTGGACATTCGCGCCCAGCGCCTGGCGGGTGATTTGAGCCAGGCCTTTGCCAGCCTTAACCTGCGCTTGAATGCCGGCGGGGTAGTGGGCAGTCGAAGCTTCCAGTTCAAGCAGGGCGATCTGCGTATCGGTAACGAACTCAAAGCGGGCCAAGTCAATGTCTCGGTGGACAACGGCAACCTGACCGTGGACGGGGTGATCGATGCCAGTGGTGAACGGGTCGGCAGCATTCGCCTTGCCGGCAAAAACGGTTTGAACCTGACAGGCAACGCGCTGCTCGATGCCCATGGCCGCGTACTGCGCGTCGACAGTTACGGCAAAATCATCGACGCACCGAACCGCGCCATGGTTGAACTCAATTCAGGTGACGGCGTGCTGACGCTGGCCGCTGGTGCACGGATTGACCTGCGTCACGGCACCGATGCAGTGCCTGGAAACCAGGCGGGACAACGCGATGACGTGTTGCGTGGGACGCTGGAGCTGAATGCACCGCGCCTGGGCGGCGGTGACATTGCGGTGGATGCCAGCGGTACGATGAGTATTCAAGGTGCCCGCTCCATCGGCCTGAATGCCGTGCGAAGTTACAGTGATGCTGCCGATGGCACTGATCCGGCGGCCAGCGGTCGCCCGTATCAAGTGATCGATCAAGCCTACCTGGATCGCATTCACTCAGACAGCAGCGGCTTTATCGATGCGGCGCTGGGTAACAGTGATCTGCTACAACGCAAACTGGCCGGCCTCAACAATGCGACCTATGCCGATGCGTTTCATCTGCGCCCAGGGGTGGAAATCGTCAGCAAAACCGCTGACGGCGATCTGGTGGTGCAGGGCGATCTCGACTTGTCCGGCTACCGTTACGCCAGCCTCAACCCGCACACTCGCCGGACCTCGGTGTATGGCAGCGGGGAAGCGGGCAGCCTGTTGATCCGTGCCGGTGGCAACCTCGATATCTACGGGAGCATCAACGACGGTTTCGCACCGCCGCCGGAAACCGTGGACGACGCTGGCTGGAAACTGTTGCCGGGGATACAGCCTTTCGGCGGTGACCTGATCGTACCGGGCAGTGGTGTCAGCCTTGCCGAAGGGACGCTCTTTCCGGTTGGCGCCACCTTGAATTACGACCTGCCGATTCAAGCCGCCACACTGGCTGCGGGCACGGTGTTGCCGGTTCAGAGCACTTTGGCCGCACCTTACGTGTTACAGGGTGGAACGGTACTTGCCGGCGATGTGCATGACGCGGCGGGTAACCTGATGTATGCCGCCGGTACGTTGCTCGACAACGCTGTGACCCTGCCGACCGGCAGTCGTTTGGGTGCAGGTATCCGCTTGAACAACGCCACCGCACTGCAGGCCCTGCTCTGGCCCAAAGGCGTGCCGCTGCCGGGTGCGGTTGATGCCGACAATAAAACGGTGGGTGTTGTGTTGAACGGAACGTTGGCGCTGTTGCGGGGTTCGCTGATCCCCTCCATGACCAACGTGAAGCTCGCCGATGGCACGGTATTCCTCGACCTGCGTCCTGCCAATGGAAACCAGCAAGGTCGAAACTGGGCGATCGCCAGCATGCTGCCGGCGGGCAGTGCGTCGTGGTCGATGCGCATGGTGGCCGGGGCCGATCTGACCGCGGCCGACAGCCGTAGCGTGAAACCTCAGGCCAGCGTTGGCAACTTGCAGATGGCCGACACTCACTATGGTGTGAGCATGATCGAGGTGGCCGGGAAACTGGTCTGGGCGGTGGATAACGAGTATGGCTTTACACCGTACGAACCGGTTCCCGAGGAATACCTTGTGCTCTGTGATATCGCTCCCGGTTCTTGCGCGCCCATGGCGCGCAGTGTGTGGGCGCCTGGCAACTGGATGGGCATGCCGGATTACACACCGATGAACGATGACGAATTATTCTGGTGCTCCATCGACCCGGCACTGTGCATTGAAAACAATCCGAGCAAGAGCGCCCAGGCCCACACGCAGATGTTCAGCGTTTTGCGTACTGGCACCGGCGACCTGGACTTGATGGCGGCCGGTAACCTCAGCATGGCCTCACCTTTCGGCGTCTACACCGCCGGCACCCAATCGGCAGACGTCGACGCGCGTTATAACCAGCCCCGCGGAAGGCTGTCGGCTGATGGCTCGGTATTGGGCAGCGCTGGCAGCGATTACGAAAAATGGGTCGATGGCGGCAGTGCCAGCCTCTATCAGGCCTGGTATCCGCAGATGGGCGGTAACCTGACGATCAATGCCGGCGGGTCTGTGTCGGGTGACGTGCTTGGCCGTCGCTCGGTCGCTACGGGCGACGGTACGCGGGAGCAGGTGCCGAGTGTGGCGGTGGGCAATTGGCTCTGGCGCCAGGGCACCGGCAACAACGATGTACCGACTGCCTGGTGGATCAATTTCGGCAGCTACGCCGCGCAGCCATTGCCAGCGCTGGGCGAGGAAACCAGACCTTATCTGGTGGGCTTTACCGGGTTCGGTACGCTGGGCGGCGGCAACATCAGTCTGAGCGCCGGCGGGGATGCCGGCATGCTCAAGACCATGGGCGACGACAGGTATGCGTCGTACCCTCGCAGTCAGGGGTTGATCGTGGCTGTCGGCAGTACGGGCCGCGTGGACAGTGACGGGAACTTGCAACTGACCGGTGGCGGAGACCTGGATATTCGTCTGGGCGGTGTCCTTAATCCGTCTCTGCAGGCACGTGCCGGCCTGGCGGGTACCGGCACGCCGACG
>NZ_JH635999.1:1707089-1708479 GCF_000257605.1 Pseudomonas sp. R62 | reverse complement strand
CCTGGCGGGTACCGGCACGCCGACGCACGACTTGCAGGGCGCGCTCATCAACCTGCGCGGTGCGGCGCAACTGACGGGCGCCGCGTTGGGCGGTATCAATCTGCAGTACGGCGCCTCGGCGCTGTTTCATGACCCACGGGAAACGCGCGCCTTCGACCCGTTCAACTCGACGGCCAGTAATGCCAGTGGTGGGCTGGTGCTGATTGCCGGTGACTCCGGCATGCGCCTCAACACCCGCGGCGATCTGGTGTTGGGTGGCGCCGCCGATCCGGGCCGCGTGAGGTTGCAGAACTCCACACCGTTTACCACGGCGGATGGCATTTACCATGCCGGTGGCGGTTTGAGTGGTTTCTCGCTGTGGACCGATCACACGGCCATCGATTTGTTCTCGGCCGGCGGCAACCTGACGCCCAGCACCCAGTTGATGGAAACCACCGGGCAGGACCCCGTCGCCGGGCTTAACGGGTCACCGACCGATGACCGCTTCGTCTTTCCTTCGATATTGCGTGCCGTGGCCGGCCAGGGCTCGATTTATGCGGGACCATCAGCGGCCTACGGCATAGGCAACCCGGCGCCGGCTCTGGCCTGGTCATTGCTGTTGGCACCTTCCAGCGCGGGGCAGCTTGAACTGATCGCTGGGGATTCGATCTATGCCGGCGGCTACGCCATCAACCAGTCAGGGGCCAGCCCAGCGGCGCTCGCCACACCGTTTGCACCCGCGTTCAATGGCTACGGCAACAACCAGTCCGCTCGGCCGATCACGACCAACGCCGGCAGCGATGGTGTGCTGGCGCAAACCAATTCGCGCTATCCACTGTTTGCCTTTGGTCCCGATAGCTACTCGGGGTTGAGCAGTGTTCAGGGGCCGGCGCGCTTCTATGCACTGACCGGTGACCTGGTAGGAATTCGCACGGGCGAAACGCTGGCGTTCGCGACCACGAAGCGCACCTGGTATGAATCGGCAGGCCCGGTGTGGATGGTGGCGGGGCGTGACATCGTGGCGTCCGGTACCAATTTGGGGCAACCCACGTTTGCGCCCGTTGGGGGCATGAGTCGCAATAACGAACAGATCGCGTCTACCGGCAATCTGTTCGTGCATAACGATGCGCGCGACATTTCGCGGATTTCGGCCGGGCGAGACATTCTCTACAGCAGCTTCGACATTGCCGGCCCGGGTGTCCTGGACGTCAATGCCGGGCGCAATATCCTGATGGAAGATCGCGCCAGCATCACCAGCCTCGGCCCTGTCGTGGCAGGTGATCAGCGCCCCGGTGCGAGCATCGTGATGCAAGCGGGTGCGGGCGCGCAGGGGCCGGATTACTCACGGTTCATTGCGCGTTATCTGAACCCGCAAAACGTAGCGGATTCAGCGGTGGCCCTCAGCGCGCAG
>NZ_JH635999.1:1699335-1706855 GCF_000257605.1 Pseudomonas sp. R62 | reverse complement strand
TTGGCTGAGCTTCGGTTATGGCTTCAAGGGTGGCGACGAACAGGCGCAAGCGTTCTTCGCCGCACTGCCGAGTACCGAACAGGCGATCTTCGCCCGCCAGGTGTACTTCGCCGAATTGCGTGCCGGTGGCCTGGAATACACCGATGCCAGTGGTCCGCGCACAGGCAGTTACCTGCGTGGTCGCAACGCCATTGCGGCACTGTTCCCGACCACTGATGTCGCCGGCAATCCGATTCGCTACGACGGCGATATCACGATGTACGGCGGCGCCGGGGTCAAGACGCTGTTTGGCGGCGATATCCAGATGCTCACACCGGGCGGTGGTCAGGTGTTCGGCATCGAAGGCGCGGCGCCGCCGTCGACGGCGGGGATCATCACTCAGGGTTCGGGCGACATTCAGTTGTACTCGCAAGGCAGCATTCTGCTCGGCCAGAGCCGAATCATGACCACCTTCGGCGGCTCGATTCTCGGCTGGTCCGCCGAGGGCGATATCAACGCCGGTCGCGGCTCGAAAACCACCGTGGTCTACACGCCGCCAAAACGTGTCTACGACACCTGGGGCAACGTCACGCTGTCGCCGTCGGTGCCGAGTACCGGTGCCGGTATCGCCACGCTCAACCCGATCGCCGAAGTGGCGCCGGGCAACATCGACCTGATTGCGCCACTGGGCACCATCGATGCCGGCGAGGCGGGGATTCGCGTGTCGGGCAACGTCAACATCGCCGCGCTGACGGTGGTCAACGCCGCGAACATTTCGGTGCAGGGCAAAGCGACCGGCGTGCCGGTGGTGTCGGCGGTGAATACCGGCGCAATCACCTCGGCCAGTTCGGCAGCATCCTCCGCGACCCAAGCGGCGGAAGACGTCGCCCGGCAGCAACAGGCAGCGGCGCGGCAGAACCAGGCCTCAGTGTTCACCGTGCAGGTGCTCAGTTTCGGCAACGAGCAACTGGCGCCGTCGCGTGATGGTGCCAGTCGCACGCCGGCGACCGGTTATAACCCGGACAGCCCGGTGCAGGTGCTCGGCGCCGGGGCATTGGATGAACAGGCGAAGCAGCAGCTGACCGAGGAGGAGCGTGGGCAGCTGACGTTGTAAAAGACTCTCGTGCAGTACGTTTGGGCGGCCGGTTGGCCGCCTTTATTTAGAGTGAAGGGGTTAGGGGATATTTTTGTCGAGCGTGAAGCACCCTGAGTATGTCGATCTCCCCATTCACCTGATAAACCAGCAGATAGTTCGGATGAATCACCATTTCGCGAGTGCCAGACACCCGACCGGATCGGTAGCCATGTGGTATGGAAGAAAGTTTCTGCGCTGCGGCAACGGCT
This sequence comes from Pseudomonas sp. R62, assembly GCF_000257605.1. Taxonomy (NCBI): domain Bacteria; kingdom Pseudomonadati; phylum Pseudomonadota; class Gammaproteobacteria; order Pseudomonadales; family Pseudomonadaceae; genus Pseudomonas; species Pseudomonas sp. R62. The sequence continues at coordinate 1,705,532 of NZ_JH635999.1, read as the reverse complement.
TTACGTTGAAAGGAAACCGAAGCAACGGAGTTGTGCTGATCGATGTAATCAATGATGTCAGCCAGTTGACGAATAGCCTTGTAGCTCCATTTAACCCGCAGCGCGGCGCTTCCTGCGGTTTTCTTCATTCATCTGATCGAGCAACACCATTGCTTCGGCATGGGGAATGCCAGGGTGCGGATCATCAAGTGCTTCCTGGACCTGCGCACGAAACCAAAGGTCGTATTCCGCAGCCTCTTCTTCGGTTTCGAAGTCTGAAACGATAAGTGAAAGTTCAGCGCTCATCATGACCTCCATGATCAATGTGAAGCAGTCTAAGGGGGATGTGGCTCGTTGTCGTCACTGGCGGGACGAGGGAGACATCATCCGCAAACAGACGATGCAAATCTGTCAGACGCTTCGCTTGTGATGCACGTGCAGTCGATCAGCTGTGTAGTTCAATTCTGTAGGAAATCAGCTTTTGGTCATCGGGCTGACAGCCGCCGCTCAAAGCCGCGGCCACAGCCACGCCGCACTTAGTTACCGTCTGCAACCTTGCGCTCGATCTCGTCGACTTTGCGCTGCAGCTCTTCCGCTTCCTGCTCTTTGACCCGAGTGGAAGACGGCGTGATGACTTTGTCCACGCCCTCGGTGTTGTTGTCGCGGTCCTGCAGATCGCGCTCGACCACGTTCACCGGTTTGCCGCTGGCATCGGTGGGTGGGGCGTTGGGAGTTTTGTCGTCGTTGGGGTTCATGGCGCTGGCCTCCTGTGGGTGTACACATTGGAGACAGCGCGGCGGCAGACGTTCGAAATTTTTCAGCGCCAGGGCCCTCTCCCGCAGGAGAGGGCGCTGCGGCTTCTTCAGTCTTTGAGAATGTCGCGATCCTTGGTTTCCGGCAGGAAGAACGTGCCGAGTATCGCCGTCGCCACAGCAATGACAATCGGGTACCAGAGCCCGTAGTAGATGTCACCGGTGGCGGCGACCATGGCGAACGCCACGGTCGGCAGGAAGCCGCCGAACCAGCCGTTGCCGATGTGGTAGGGCAGCGACATCGAGGTGTAGCGGATGCGCGTCGGGAACAGTTCGACCAGCCACGCGGCGATCGGGCCATAAACCATGGTCACGTAGATCACCAGCACGGTGAGCAGGAGCAGCATCATCGGGTAATTGATTTTCGCCGGATCGGCTTTTTCCGGATAACCGGCGTCTTTTAACGCCGCGCCGAGGTTGGCGGTGAAGGCGTCGTTGCGGGCCTTGAAGTCGGCGGCGGTGAGGGCGCTGCCTTCGAAGCTCTCCACAACGCGGTCACCGATGCGCACCTGCGCCACCGTGTTCGGTTCGGCGGCGACGTTCTCGTACGGGATCGCGCGTTTCGCCAGCAAGGTTTTCGCCAGGTCACAGGAGCTGGTGAATCTGGCCTTGCCCACCGGATCGAACTGGAACGAACACTGATCAGGATTGGCGATCACTTTGACCGGATTTTTTTCCTGAGCGACGAAGACGTCCGGGTTGCCGTACTGGGTCAGCGCAGTAAAGATCGGGAAGTAGGTCAGCGCCGCCAGGATGCAGCCAGCCATGATGATCGGTTTGCGCCCGATGCGATCGGACAGGCTGCCGAAAATCACGAAGAACGGTGTGCCGATCAGCAGCGATCCGGCGATCAGCAGGTTGGCGGTCTGCGCGTCGATCTTCAGTGTTTGCAACAAGAAGAACAGCGCATAGAACTGCCCGGTGTACCAGACCACTGCTTGCCCGGCGGTGCCGCCCAGCAGCGACATGATCACCACTTTGAGGTTGTCCCAGCGTGCAAAGGATTCGGTCAGCGGCGCTTTCGAGGCCTTGCCTTCGTCCTTCATTTTCTGGAATACCGGCGACTCGCTCAGTTGCAGGCGAATGTACACCGACACGGCCAGCAGAATGATCGACAGCAGAAACGGAATCCGCCAGCCCCACGCCTCGAACGCCTCGTTACCCAGCGCGGTGCGACAGGCGAGAATCACCAGCAGCGACATGAACAGACCGAGGGTAGCGGTGGTTTGAATCCACGAAGTGAAAAAGCCACGGCGGTTGCGTGGCGCGTGCTCCGCTACGTAGGTTGCCGCGCCGCCGTATTCACCGCCCAAGGCCAGGCCTTGCAGCAGACGCAGGGTGATCAGAATCACCGGGGCAGCGACGCCGATAGTGGCGTAGCCCGGCAGCAAACCGACGATTGCCGTCGACACGCCCATGATCACGATGGTGATCAGAAACGTGTGCTTGCGCCCGATCATGTCACCCAGGCGCCCGAAGACGATGGCGCCGAACGGCCGCACCGCAAACCCGGCGGCAAACGCCAGCAGGGCAAAGATGAACGCGGTGGTTTCGTTGACGCCGGCGAAGAAGTGCTTGGCGATGATCGCCGCCAGTGAGCCGTAGAGGTAAAAGTCGTACCACTCGAAAACCGTGCCCAGCGAGGAGGCGAAGATGACCTTGCGCTCCTCCTTGGTGATGCCGCCGCTGCGCGGTGGCGTGCCGGTGGATGCTGTGTCGATTGTGGCCATGGGTGTTCTCCGTCGTGCTTATTGTTGTAGGCCGGAGTCCCCCGTTACTGCCTGTCGCACTCTGGCCCGTCGGCATCTGTCGCCATCGCTGTCGCGTGAAGCTTGCACAGTCTGACCGCCTCGCAGGGCTGCAAGGTTTCCTGAAGCATAATCAGCTTTTGCCAGATATCCACTCGGCCTACGCTTTGACCCAACGCTGCCGGCTCCAGGCGCTCAACCAATCGACCAGAAACACCAGCAACAGCATCGCCAGAATCACCGTACTGGCCTGGGCTTCCTGGAACAGGCTGAGGCTGACATACAGCATCTGGCCCAGGCCGCCGGCGCCGACGAAACCGAGCACGCTGGCCATGCGGATGTTGTTTTCCCAGCGATACAGGCAGTAGGCGAGCAGTTGCGGGGCGAGGTTAGGCAGGGTGCCGTAGCAAAAAGCGAGGATCGGATTGCCGCCCTGCAAGCGAATCGCTTCGGCGGGTTGCGGCGGGGTGTTTTCCAGCGCTTCGGCGAACAGCCGACCGAGTACGCCGGTGGTGTGCAGAGCGAGGGCGAGGGTGCCGGCGTTCGGTCCGAGACCGGCGGCGAGCACCATCAGCGCCGCCCAGACCAGCTCCGGAATCGCCCGCAAGCCGTTGAGCAGCAGACGCGCCGCACTTTGCAGCGGCCAGCCGAAACGCCCGGCAGCGGGCAGCGCGAGAACGATGCCGAACAGTGCCGCAAGCAGGGTGCCGAGGGCCGACATGGCCAGGGTTTCCAGCGAACCGTGGGCGATGGCTTTCAGGTAACCGGCGCTCAAGTCGGGACTGAGAAAGCGCTGCACGTAACTGCCCATCTGCTTGAGGCTATTGGCGCTGCCGAGTTCGGCGAGATCCAGTTCCAGATAGGCAAAAGAGGCGACCACCGCGACCGCAATGGCGGCGAGCAGCAGCAGGTTGATCAGGCGCCTCATGTCAGCCTCCAGCGCAGCAAGCGGCTGAGTTGATCGGCGCACAGCACCAGCAGCAGGAACGTCAGCAACATGCTGGCGACTTCACCGCCGGCGAACATGCGGATCGACAGGTCGATCTGTTGCCCCAGCCCACCGGCACCAACAAAGCCCATCACCACTGAGGCACGGATCGCGCACTCCCAGCGATACACCGTGTAGGAGAGCAATTCGGCGGCGACATTCGGCAGCGTGCCGTAGGCAAACGCCGCCAGTCGACCGCTGCCGGCCTGCAACAATGCGTGCGCAGGGCGTTGGTCGGTGGATTCGAAAATTTCTGCGTAGACCTTGCCGAGCATGCCGCTGTAGGTAATGGCGATGGCCAGCACGCCCGCCGCCGGCCCGAGGCCGACCGCGCGCACAAACAACAGCGCCCAGACGATCTCCGGCACGCTGCGCAAAAAGATCAGCAAGCCACGCACCGGCCAGCGCAGCAAACGCCCGGGCAGGCTCGGCACGCCGCCCCGGGACGCCGCCGAGAGCGACAGCGCGCGACTGGCGATCAGGCTCGCCGGCACCGCCAGCAGCAGGGCCAGGGCCATGCCCGCTGTGGCAATCGCCAAAGTTTGCAGGGTGGCTTTGAGCAGCAGTTGCAGGAACGCTTGATCATGCGCCGGTGGCCAGAATGCCGAAACAAAACGGCCCATTTCGTTCTGGCTATCGACCTGAAACAACACGCCCAGGTCCAGCTCACTGAGCTGAATGCCCGGCCACAGCAAAGCCAGCGCCAGCAGCGTCAGCAACAATCGCGGCCACGCCGCCGGGTCTCGGGAATCAGCTTTCAGCATCGCGGAATCTGCACAATCAAAGGCGCGACCGTTGGTGCAGGCGATTGCAGTTGTTCATTGGCGTACAGCGCATCGAGCTTGTCGCGGCTGACTTCAGCAGAAGGGCAATCGAAAAGAATCTGCCCGTCGCGCAAGCCAATGATCCGTGGGAAGTGCGCCAAGGCCAGATCTACCGCGTGCAGGCTCGCCACCAGTGTGACGTTGTGCTCGCGGGCGTGACGCGAAAGGATCGACAGCGTATGGCCGGCAAGCACCGGGTCCATGGCCGATACAGGTTCGTCGGCAAGCAATATTTCCGGCGCCTGATACAGCACCCGCGCAATGCCGACGCGCTGCAATTGCCCGCCGGACAATTGCTGGCAATGGGCGAACAGTTTGTCGCCCAGATCCAGTCGCGCCAACGCCGCGCGAGCGCCCGCCACATCCAGTGGATGCAGCAGGTTCAGCAGACTTTTGCCCAGACTCCACTGACCGAGCTTCCCGGCCAGCACCGCCGTAATCACCCGCTGACGCGGCGGAATCGGCGGGGCTTGATGCACCAGACCGATGCGCGCACGCAGGCGCTGACGCTGGCGCGCCGACAAGTGCCAGGCGCGTTCGCCGAGCACTTCGATGTCGCCACTGCTGGGCTTGAGCGCAGTCGCCAGCAGATTGAGCAGGCTCGACTTGCCCGCGCCGGACGGGCCGATGATCGCTACCTGTTCGCCAGCGCCAATCTGCACGTCGATGTTGCGAAGGGCATCGACGCCATTGGCATGGCGCAGGCTGCCCTGGGTGAGGCGTAGGGTCATTTCAGCAATTCGGCAGCGCGGGCGGCTTCCTCGATGCCCTTGTAGTTCTCGGGCTTGGTCTCGATGAAGCGACTGGCGGCCTGCAGATCGAGGATCTTCTTCTGCTCAGGATTGGCCGGGTCGAGGTCGAGGAAGGCTTGCTTGATCTTCGCGGCCAGCTTCGGATCAAGGGTGCCGCGCACGGTCCAGTTGTAATCGAAGTAGGTCGGCGTGGTGGCGAAGACCTTGACCTTGTTGGTGTCGACCTTGCCGGCGTCGACCAGTTTCTGCCAGACGCTGGCGTTCAACACACCGGCATCGACCTTGCCGGCCTGCACCCAGGCAACGGTGGCGTCATGCGCGCCGGAGTAGGCGACACGACTGAAATAGCCTTCAGGCTTGATGCCGTCGTTTTTCAGCATGAAGTAACGCGGCATCAGGCTGCCGGAGGTGGACGACACCGAACCGAAGGCGAAGGTTTTGCCCTTGAGGTCGGCGAGGCTTTTCACGTTCGGGTCGGCGGTGATGAATTTGCTGGTGAACTGCGCGTCCTGCTCGCGCTGCACCAGCGGGATCACTGGGGTGGTGGCGTCGGTCTTCAAACGTGCCTGCACAAAAGTGAAACCGCCGAGCCAGGCCATGTCGAGGCGATCGGTGGCCAGGGCTTCAACCACGGCTGGATAGTCGGCGACAGGCACAAACTGCACCTTCATGCCCAACTGCTGTTCAAGATAGGCGCCCAGCGGTTCGAACTTGCGCAGCAGCTCGGTCGGGGCTTCGTCGGGAATCGCGCTGACGCGCAGGATATCAGCGGCTTGCGTCATCAGGGCAGAAAAGGACAGCGCCAGACCGGCGGTGAGGGCGAGGGTACGCTTGAACATAGAATTCTCCGTTTCGTAAGCGTCAACATTCGAAGGGCCACCGGTAGTCAACGGCGCGCCACGTCAGGGTAGACGAAACGGCGAGGTTATACGCATTCGCGAGGAGATTGGCCAGCCTCCGTGCCGGCGCGGTGTGTCTGTTTGTGTACGGTTGCAATCAAGCCGCCTCGGGCAGTTTGGCAATCACCTTGATTTCAAAATCGAAACCCGCCAGCCAGGTCACGCCGACAGCGGTGATGGTCGGAAACGGCGCTT
>NZ_JH635999.1:1688916-1698962 GCF_000257605.1 Pseudomonas sp. R62 | reverse complement strand
GTACCACAGTCCAGATCGTTTCGAACGTCGAGTGCGGATCGACCATGAACACGGTGACATCCACCGCATCATCGAAGCTGCAACCGGCCGCAGCGAGGATCGCGTTGAGGTTGTTGAAGGCGGTGCGCACCTGATCGCGCAGATCGGCCTCGGGCGAGCCATCCTCACGGCTGCCGACTTGTCCGGAGACAAACAGGAAACCGTTGGAGCGAATCGCCGGAGAGTAACGGTGACGCTCATACAAGGCATGGCGGGCGGGTGGGAACACTACATCGCGCTTGGACATGGGGCTGACTCCATCAGGGGTTGATGGGAACGACTTTAGGTATTTGCAGTGCGCGGATAAACGCGCAAGCTTGGCGTTCACTGTTTGCAAATCCCAAACAATCGAGGGGCGCGGATGGACCGGTTCGATGCGATGCAGGCCTTTGCCCGGGTGGTCGAGGCGGGCAGTTTCACCAAAGCCGCCGAAACCTTGCACATGAGCAAGACCACGGTGACGCAACTGGTGCAGCAACTGGAGGCGCGGCTGCGGGTCAAGCTGCTCAATCGCACCACGCGCAAGGTCAACGTTACCGCTGATGGCGCGGCGTATTACGAGCGGGTGATCAAGTTGCTGGCCGACATGGACGACGCCGAAACCAGCCTGCCCGGTGCCGCCGCACGGCCGCGCGGGCGTTTGCGCATCGACGTGCCGAGCCCGTTCGCGCGGCATATTCTGGTGCCAGCCTTGCCGGATTTTCACGCGCGCTACCCGGACATCCAGATCGACATGGGCGTCAGCGACCGCATCGTCGACATCATCGATGAGAACGTCGATTGCGTGGTGCGCGGCGGCGAATTGCTCGACCAATCGTTGATGGCGCGCAAGCTAGCAGATCTGCCCTTGGGTGTTTTCGCCGCGCCGGCTTATCTGGCCCGAGAAGGCACGCCTGAGCATCCGCTGGAACTGCAAGACTCCCATCACCGCGTCGTCGCTTTTCTCTGGGCTCGCACTGGTAAACCTCTTCCGTACACGTTGCACAACGGTTCCGAGCGCCTGCAGATCAAGGGCCAGCATGTGCTAGCGGTGGATGATGGCAATGCCTATCTGGCGGCGGGACTGGCCGGCATGGGGGTGTTGTGGTTGCCGACGTATATGGCCGATGCGCATGTCGCGCGCGGAGAGCTCGTGCCGTTGTTTGAGGGCTGGCGCCTGGAAAGCATGCCGCTTTACGTCGCGTATCCGCCGAACCGGCATGTCAGCGTGAAGTTGCGGGTGTTTATCGACTGGATTGTGGCGTTAATGGCGTAGGGGGCTGGTGCGCTTATTGCTTCACGGGAGTGCAGGTCGCCAGAAAAACAACCAACCCGGCGACCCGAACGTGCCAATGGTGAGATGCGCACGTTCGACCCAAGGAGCTATGCGCGTAATGAATATGTACATCGATATCGTCGGCGCCTGCAATCTGAGCTGCCCGTCATGCCCGATGGGTAATTCGGAAAATGCCAATTTCAAGAAAGCCATGCAGCTCGATATGTTCACGCAGATTGTCGATAAGGCACGGCGTGAAGGCGTAAAGGCGATCTTTTTGTACAACTGGACCGAGCCGTTGATTCACCCGCGCATCGGTGAGTTCGTCGAAATCATTAACGCTGCAGGTCTGCAAAGCGGCATCAGCTCCAACTTGAACCTGGCCAAGAACATTGAAAGCGCGATGCTCGCCAATCCCTGGTTCTTCCGTGTCTCCCTGTCCGGGTTCCACCAGGACACCTACCGCCAAGGGCATGTCGGCGGCGACATCGAAGTGGTCAAGCAGAACATGATCAAGCTGCATGACCTCAAGCAGCGTCACGGCCTGAATACCCTTGTCGAGGTGTATTACCACCGCTACCTGGATAACCTCGAAGAAGAGGGGCTGATGCGCGAGTTCAGCGAGCGCCTGGGTTTCAATTTCTCCACCGGCTACTCGGTGATGATGCCGCTGGAAAAAACCTTCGCCATCGTCGAAGACGATGCCTCGGTCACCGACACGGACCGGGAAACCCTCAAGCGCCTGGCGTTGCCACCGTATGCAGACCTGGTCAATCTGGTCAAGCAATACCCTAAACAGGCGTGCACCCTGAAAGATGATTGGCTGGTACTCGATTGCAATGGCAATACTGTGCTGTGCTGCACGATTTTCAATCAGTCCGAATACAGCGTCGGCAAGTATCTGGACATGCCGGTGCAGGAATTGATGAGTCGCAAATCCACGCAAAAGAACTGCGTGGACTTGTGCAACCGCTGCGCGAAGAACGGTCTCCACATCTACTCCGCATCGCCCAACAAGGGGCCGCTGGAAAGTCATGCCGTCAATCGCATCATCGACTTTCAACGACGCACGATTCTCGAGCAGCCGATTGATAGCGAACGTCTGGGCCGTACAGGTGAAGTCAGCGCCGAGCATTTCGATGAGGCTCAATATCTGCAACTCAACGCCGACGTAAAGACTGCAATCGCCACAGGCGCTTTCTCCAGTGGCTATCAACACTACGTACTGTTTGGGCGTCTCGAAGGGCGTCTCGGGGCGGGGTTGAGCACGGTCGTTTGACAGATCCGGGGCGACGGCCATGGGTTGTTTGAAGGTGCGGCCCGATGACGTGATTGACTCTTTGCCGGTTCCGGCCAACTATCGGCGCACAACAATGTGACCGATGGATTGAAACTTGACCGAACGACGCCAATTCAGCGGAGGCATGAAGGGGAAAAACCTCCGCTATCTGAATGAGCAAAGCGATGACGCGCGGTTGACGCGCACAGGTTTTCTGCTGCTCGAACACTTTTCGCTGCCGGCCTTTACCCAGGCACTGGACACGGTGGTCACCACCAATCTGTTGCGCCCGGGACTTTTCTCGTCGCGCACCTTCGGCCTCGGCGATGGCGAGGTGATCAGCGATCTGGGCCTGGTCATCCGCCCCGATGCGCGCCTGGATTCTGCTGCGCTTAACGAGCTGGATCTGCTGGTGGTGTGCGGTGGTTATCGCACCGAACTGCGCGCCAGCGACGAATTCATCGGCTTGCTCAAGGCTGCAGCGGAGCGGGGCGTGAGCCTGGCGGGATTGTGGAATGGTTCGTGGTTTCTCGGCCGCGCCGGTTTGCTCGACGGCTATCGCTGCTCGATCCACCCGGAACATCGCCCGGCACTGACCGAAATCGCCAAGAGCACCCATGTCAGCAGCGAACCCTACGTCATTGATCGCGACCGCCTTACCGCCTCCAGCCCGTCCGGGGCCTTCCACATGGCGCTGGACTGGATCAAGGGCTTGCACGGCAAAGCCTTGGTCGAGGGCATCGAAGACATCCTCGCCTTCGAAGAGTCGCGCTACAGGCGCATCAAACCGGATGAAAACATCTGCGTCAGCGCGCCGTTGCGTGAAGTGATCAAGCTGATGGACGCCAACCTCGAAGAACCGCTGGAGCTGGAACAACTGGCGGTCTACGCCGGCCGCTCACGGCGCCAGCTCGAGCGCTTGTTCAAGGAACAACTGGGCACCACGCCGCAGCGCTATTACCTGGAACTGCGCATTACCGAAGCACGGCGCCTGCTGCAACACACCGAGCTGTCGCAGGTGGAAGTGCTGGTGGCGTGTGGTTTTGTTTCACCGAGCCATTTCAGCAAGTGCTATAGCTCGTACTTCGGTTATCGGCCTTCGAAGGAGAAGCGGCTGGTTAAATAGGCCATCCGGTGCATGCAGGAGAGGGGCTGCTGGAGCTAACCGACCGCCCGTCGGATTGCCCCGCCTACCTGTAATTTCTGACAGTAGACAGCGCAACACCCCCGAGGGGTAATAGCGTCCAGGCATTGCACGCTCAGCGAATTGCAAACAAGGACGCCCCCATGTCGGACTTCGACTTCGATTCAACCCTGTTCCCCATCAAGTTCGAGGCGGGCATCTCCCCGGTAATTGTCGAGCCGGATGTGCCAGGCGGAGTCCCGTTGGAAGGCCTGGCCCACAGCGCATTCAAGGATAATGCTCCACAAATCAGCGCGACCTCGGCACGTATCGACCCTCCAAGGGGAGAGTACCAATCGATATCGGTATACACAGTGGCACTGGACGAGGAAGTCCCTCTGCTGGTTGATGTCATCGTTCCAGACGTCCCTGATCAGCCTGTGATTTTCGACGTTGCCGAGTCGCTGTTCGTTGAAGGCATCAATGTTTTCTACTACGTGGTCAAGCGCAGCAGCGGCAACAGCAGTCCATCAACCCACGCCTGGGCGCTTTATCACTATCAGCCACCCGGCGGTAAAAACGTGCCGGGTACTGGCGACCATCCTTTTCTGGCAATCACTCTCCCGCCTGAACTGGGCAACCCGCCGCAGATTGGCCGGGACGAGGCCGCCGCCGGGGTAAAGTTGACGCTGGATTACCCGCATGATCATGCCTACGACAAAATCATCCTGAAGCTTAATGGCCGTCGCTTCACTCATGTGCTCAAACCTGAAGAGCAGGGCAAGCCGATCATCATTACGCTGACCCAAGCCATGTTTGAACAAGCGGGTAACAGCCCTTTGTTCGAAATCCGCTATACCGTGATCACGCAATTGAACAACCCCACCGAGTACAGCCGTGAGTCCGCTGCGATTGTCGCCAACGTCGACCTCGACCGAGTCGCGTTTCACGCGCCGATTTTCCGTGAAAATCCCAATGACGAAACCGATGATGCGCAGATCATTGATCGCGACGAGCTGGGGGGAAGGCCTCTGTCGGTCATCGTCAATCCGCGATCACCGACCTTTCAGGTGAATGACAGCATCAGTGGCTTGGTCACCGTCACCCCGCCCGGTCATTCGTTTCCGCTTAGCGGCATCATCGAGGCAGATGGCAGTGGGCAACTGCGGCGTTGTGTCATACAGGTGCCGAACAACTTGTTCGTTACCGGCAGCGATGTTCGCGCCTCCTATGTAGTGAAGCGCGGGGGGCTGCCGGTCGGCCAATCGGCCACTGCCACAGCAACCGTTATTGGTTCCGGTCAGTTACCGGGGGACGGATTTATCGGCGAGCCGGAATTTCCGGTCCTGAACGTCAATGGCGCCATCGGCCTCAATCAGTTGATCGAAGGTCCCGCCGGCCTGCATAACCCGGTTCGAATCGCCCTGACTTACACCCACGCAGCCGTGGGTGATGCCATCGAACTGTTTTTTGTCGGCTACGACACGCTGGATGTCGGCGGTAATCCGGTCACCAAAGCGTCCTATAACCCGCAGCCGCCTTCTGTAATGACTCAGGAAGACCTCACCCGCGGTTACTTCGAATTTCCAGTGCCGGCGCGGCACCACTTCGCAGTTTGCAGCCGCGGCAGTGTCGAGGCCTGGTCAATCGTCAGCAACGCGAGCGGGCCGACGACCTCGCGCAAAAAGCGAGTGAATTGCGACGTCAAGAAGCCGGGTGACAGTTGGTGTCCGGAATTTTATTAGCGTTGCCGCCTGCGAGGCATGTCGCCGCGCTGAACTTTCACAAGGAATGTAATCATGACCATCAAAGAAATGTCTCTCCCGGCGCTCATCGAAAACAAGCCGCTGGCGCTCAATGCGCCTTCCATCCCAGCCGCGACTGCCAACGGTGGCTTGCGCTGGCAAGACCTCAACGATCCTGAGAGCCCGGTGCGGGTGCAGATTGTCCTGCAGCCCGGCGCCGTACAACTTAATGACCTCGTCGAACTGAAGTGGCAGGAACTGCCGGCGAAGAGCACCACGGTCGATGCCAATCATCTGAGCACTGGCGTCATCCCCCTGGATGTCGACCCTGCGGACATCCTCGAACACGCCGACGGATTGCACACCTACCAATATTTTGTCACCGCTGCGATTGGCGGCCAGACCGATCCCTCACCGCCGGCCACGGTCAAAGTCAAGCGCCTGCTCCCTGGCGGCAATACCGGTGACGATGCCGGCACCGAATACATCAACGAAAACCTGCGCGCGCCCACCGGCGTCCCGCCTCTGATCGATGACGCCATCGCCGAACCCGGCATTACCGTGACCTGTGGCGTCTACGACAATATGGCCGTCGGCGACATCATCCAGTGCGACTGGGGCGGTCAGCGCCAGACGCACCCGCCGCTGACCACGTCCGAGGTGGGCAAACCGGTGGATTTTCGAGTGGAAAAGGCTTCGCTGATCGCCGCCCCTGGCCGGGTCATCGTGCGCTATGACATCCGTGACGAGGTCAACAACTGGTCGCGCTGGTCGCTGCATGTCACGACCGATGTCGAGGCCGGGGGGAACCTGCTCGCCGCGCCGCGTGTGGTGGATGCCGTCAGCGGTGTCATCGAGCTGGTCAAGTTGGGCAACCAGGATGCCAAGGTGCAAACCCCGGTGTACACCGAGCGTATGGACCCGGGTGATCGGGTGCACCTGTACTGGCTCGGATACACCGCCGAAGGCCTGGAAGTCAGGGTGGAACTTGATAAGGAAGTGAAGACCGAAGACATCGGCTGGCCACTTGATTTCGATATTCCCAACGACAAGGTCCGGGCCATTGCCCAAGGCAATGCCGTGGTGCGTTATGAGGTAATTCCACTTGTCGGCACACCCCGGCGCTCGCGACGGACCACGGTGCAAATCATCGGCCAGGTCGAACAACTGCCGGCACCGAGCGTCGAGGGGGTGGTAGGCGATGTACTGGACCCGGCCAGCCTGCCGCCTGAAGGCGCTCTGGTACGCATCGAAAAACATGATCTGATCGAGGGGGGCGACTCTATCCTCCTGCTGTGGGACGGCAAAACGGCGAGCGGAGCGAGCCTGCCGCACACCATTCCAATCCCGGTAACGGGCAGCGGCGCGCAAGACGGCATCGAGCGTCGTGTCTCGCCGATCCACATTACGCCGCTGCAGGGGGGCACGCTCGCCGTCAGCTACACCCTGAGCAAAAGCGGCGGTGAAACCCTGCCTTCCTATCAATTACCGCTACAAGTCAAAAGCCTTGGTGCCCAATTGCCCAAACCGACGGTGGATTTCGCCCAAGGGGACACTCTGGATCCTGAAGCGGTGCCGGTCGACGGCACCTATATTCGGGTCAACTACGACATCGAAACCGGCGATCGCATCGACGTCCACTGGGACGGTGTGCTGGATTTTACCGACTGGTTTCAGGTCCCGGCCAACTGGGGCGCAAAGGAAGTGGAATTTCCTGTGGCGAAAAGATACGTCGATCTGAACAAGGACCAAACGGTAAAGGTTTTTTACATCGTGACCCGAGGCGGGCAACCGTTGCCTGCGTCGATGGAGCAGCCGCTGCTGATCGGCACGGCCGTGGAGCTGAATGCTCCTCGCATCAAGGAGGCCGATGACAACAGCCTCGATCCGCTCAAGGCCAAGGATGCGTTGACCGCCATCGTTCCTGCTTACGACAACATGGTTGGTACCCAATTAAGCGTGACCTGGACAGGTACGGCCGGAGCCGGGAGCCACACCACCGAACCCGTCCAGGTGACCACCCAGGCTGACTGTGCAGTCCCATTGCCCAATGGGGTGCTGGCGTTCAATCTGAACAGGCCGGTGACGGTGCATTACACCGTGATTCGAAATGGCTCACCGAAGGATTCCAAGCCATTCATTCTGGCGGTGCAGCCGATTGCACAGCAGGACCCGGCCATGGGCCGCCCGCGGATCATGCAAGCAGCCAACGGCGGTGAGGGACCGGAATTCGACGTCAGCCAGTCGACCAGCGACGCGACCATCAGTATGAACAGCTGGCCGCTGATCGCGCTGCGCCAGTACGTCTGGCTGCGCCTGAGCGGCACCAATAACGACGGCAGTCCTTACACCCAGACGTTCTGGCAACCGCCGAGTTCACAGACCAACCAGAGATGGATCGACCAAGGCTATTACACCCACCCGATCCCGCTTGCCACTCTGCAGAATTTGAAGGATGGGAGCGAGTTGATTGTGGAGTTTAAGGCTGGGTTGGGAGGGAGCCAGGTGGAGGCGGAGGCGCTGACGTTTCAGGGGATGAGGTACATCGTCAAGGTAACTGTTCCGCTGGAAATAGATACCACCGACATGGTTCTTGATGGGCCGCAGTTTTATCCTGCGCCTGCCCCATACATACCGGCCTTTGATAAGACGGCTTACGTACACACTGGAGCGCACCAAATCCGACAAGCACATGGTGGAAGAAAGCCTTACCAATATACCTCATCGAACCGCGCCGTTGCGTCTGTTGATCCAGCAACCGGGCACGTGATTTCGACGGGAAACGGGGACGCCCGAATCACAGTGCATGACATCCATGGCGACGAAGTTAGCTTCAATGTGAAAAGCAAAAATGTGTATGAATTAGTACACAATAGACAACAATTGCCTTACTTCCAAGCTCGTGCGTGGATGGGGACCGTAGGGGCTCGGCTATTTCCGGGGAGTTATTTATCAGACCCACTCTCGACGGCCATGGGCTACAGCTTCCAAAAATTAGACGCATCAGGGATTAACACGTATTACTGTTCGGCCGACCTTATGGATAATGAGTTTGCCGTTGTTTCGCATGCGAGCGGACAACCCGCTCAATGGGAATCCCCCCCATTTGTAAAAGGAATTCAAGCAGGTGGAGGAACGACTCCGACAAGCTCATACGAATCACTTGGTTATCGGCCCCGCAATGGGTAAGCTCAATCGCGGATATCCGGGAGGGTTAGGGATAGGGCGCTGACCGGGCGTCTTATCTTGGACATCGACCGGAAAGACCGAGTCGAATATGGATTCAAAGCAAATCGTTCAGGTCGGCGTAAAATCTCGAATAACCCCCGGTCAGTTCCCTCTCCGGGAGAGGGCTAGGGTGAGGGGCTTTTGAGGGCGGGTCTGTCAGAGACGATCCGCATCCATCACAGCCTGCGCAAACGCCTTCGGATCCTCCTGCGGCAAATTGTGCCCAATCCCACCCTCAATCAATCTGAATTGATATTTCCCGGTAAAACGCTTGGCATAGTCCTCAGGCTTGGGATGTGGCGCTCCATTGGCATCGCCTTCCAAGGTAATCGTCGGCACGCTGATCGAAGGCGCAGTAGCCAATTTTTCTTCCAGCGCGGCATATTTCGCCTCGCCCTGCACCAGGCCCAGCCGCCAGCGGTAGTTGAACACGGTGATCTCGACGTGATCGGGGTTCTGCAACGCTTTGGCACTGCGGTCGAAGGTTGCGTCGTCGAATTTCCATTGCGGTGAAGCCAGTTGCCAGATCAGTTTGGCGAAGTCGTGGGTGTTCTTTTCATAGCCGGCGCGGCCGCGTTCGGTGGCGAAGTAGAACTGGTACCACCACTGCAATTCGGCTTTCGGCGGCAGTGGATTCTGCCCGGCGGCCTGGTTGCCGATCAGATAGCCGCTGACCGCCACCAGCGCTTTCACGCGCTCTGGCCACAAGGCCGCGACGATGCCCGCTGAACGCGCGCCCCAGTCGTAGCCGCCAAGCACTGCTTGTTTGATTTTCAGCGCGTCCATGAAGTCGATCACGTCGCTGGCCAGCGCTGCCGGTTGGCCGTTGCGCAGGGTGTTTTTGGACAGGAACTGCGTGTCGCCATAACCCCGTGCATATGGCATCAGCACGCGGTAACCCTTGGCCGCGAGCAGTGGCGCGACTTCGTCGTAGCTGTGAATGTCGTAGGGCCAGCCGTGCAGCAGGAGCACCACCGGGCCATCGGCAGGTCCGGTTTCGGCGTAGGCCACGTCGAGCAAGCCAGCCTTGATGTGCTTCAGCGGGCCGAAAGGAGAGGGCGCGGAATAGCTGACGGCGGCCGGTTCAGTGGTTTGCGCCTGAGCGCTGCCGACGGCGCCGAGCAGTGACAGCGCCAAGACTGACAGACCAAGTGCGGCTTTGAATTTAGAGGTATGCAGAGCCTGTTTCATGCTGACGTCTCCTTTGCGAGCCTGTGGCCAAGGGGCTGGATGAACCCTTGAAACCCTGGGTGCATTGAAGCGTGGCGAGGTATCTGCTCTGTGTCGCCAGAGAGCGTTTTTGCATTGGGTTGTGTAGCAGCGGGGCGCGTACACAGTGTGATACATGGCGATGAAACGGTGAGTTTTCGCGCGAAA
>NZ_JH635999.1:1685595-1688611 GCF_000257605.1 Pseudomonas sp. R62 | reverse complement strand
ATAAGTGGCTGTTTTAAACAAAAAAAATTTTATCTCGGGCTTCCCAAATGAAATGAATGTTGTTAAATTGCGCCCCGTTCTCACAGCGATCCTCACGGAGCCGCTGACCAGAGCTACAGGGGCGTCGCCAAGCGGTAAGGCAGCAGGTTTTGATCCTGCCATGCGTTGGTTCGAATCCAGCCGCCCCTGCCATCTAACGAAAAAACGCCAACTTCGCAAGAAGTTGGCGTTTTTTTATGCCTGCGATTTACCGCGCTTGAGTCAACCGGGCTTGCGCGGCGCCGAAGCACCGCGCACGCCGGTCACTCAGTGCGGTGCGCGCGGGATGGTTTTCATCAGGTCTTCAGGGCTGATGTGGCCGACCACGCTGCCCGGCTGCGGCAGGTTGAGGATGTGGCCTTTCATCTTGCCGATGATGTGCATCTCGCACGGCTTGCAATCGAACTTCAGCGTCAGCACTTCATCGCCGTGGATCAACTGCATCGGCGCGACCTTGGTACGCACACCGGTGACGCCTTTGGCCTGCTTCGGGCACAGGTTGAAGGAGAAACGCAGGCAGTGCTTGGTGATCATCACCGGCACTTCGCCCGGCTCTTCGTGAGCTTCGTACGCCGCGTCGATCAGCTTGACGCCGTGACGGTGGTAGAAGTCGCGCGCCTTCTGGTTGTAGACGTTGGCGAGGAAGGTCAGGTGCGAATCGGGGTACACCGGCGGCGGCGTGGTTTCGGCCTTGCGGCTGCCACGCGGATGCGCGGCGACACGTGCCGCAGTCAGCGCTTCGATGACTTCGCGGCGCAGGGACTTGAGCTGCGAGTTGGGAATGAAGAACGCTTGCGGCGCATCCAGCTTGATGTCAGTGGCGTGATACTGCGTGGTGCCGAGCTGGCCGAGCAGGTCGCGCAACTGCTCCAGCGCTTGCTCAGGCTTGTTGGCAACGCCGAACGGCCCGCTGAGGGTAACGCTGGCGCTGATGCCTTCCTCGCTGGTCGCGGTCACTTCCAGCTGTTCTTCGCGCAGACGAGCGAACCAGCTCAGGGCCACACGACGTTCCGAAGAAGTTTTCTGCAACGCCTGTTGCCAGTTGTGATCGAGGTTGCGATTGAGCGGGTGGCTCGGACGCAGCTTGAACAGGCCCTCGGGCATTTCGTTCGGCTCGACGCGGTAGCGGTAGCGCTTCTCGCCGTCTTCTTCGAACTCGCCTTTGGCCTCGGCGATGTTGGCGCGGAAACCGACCACTTCGCGCTTGACCAGTACGTTCAGGCCGTCGCCGTTGGACAGCGGTTCGTGAGTGACAACCTGCATGTCACGCTTGCCGACTTTTTCCACCGTACCGACCGGCAGGCCGGTGAAGGTTGGCGAATCGAAGGCGCCGATGTCGATCTTGCGATCGGTCACGAAATAATCGGTGCTGCCACGGTGGAAGGTCTTTTCCGGGTCGGGCAGGAAGAAATGCACGGTGCGGCCGCTGGAAGCGCGGGCCAGGTCCGGGCGGTCTTCAAGCACGTCGTCGAGGCGCTGGCGGTAATAGGCGGTGATGTTCTTCACATAGCCCATGTCCTTGTAGCGACCCTCGATCTTGAACGAACGCACGCCGGCCTCGACCAGTGCGCGGATGTTGGCGCTCTGGTTGTTGTCTTTCATCGACAGCAGGTGTTTTTCGTAGGCGATCACGCCACCCTTTTCATCCTTGAGGGTGTAGGGCAAGCGGCAGGCCTGGGAGCAGTCGCCACGGTTGGCGCTGCGGCCGGTTTGCGCATGAGAGATGTTGCACTGGCCGGAGAAGGCCACGCACAGCGCGCCGTGGATGAAGAATTCGATGGCCGCGTCGGTTTCATCGGCGATGGCGCGGATTTCTTTCAGGTTCAGCTCGCGGGCCAACACCAACTGGGAGAAACCGGCCTGATCGAGGAACTTCGCTCGCTCGAGGGTGCGGATGTCGGTCTGGGTCGAGGCGTGCAGCTCGATCGGCGGAATGTCCAGCTCCATCACGCCCAGATCCTGGACGATCAGCGCATCGACGCCAGCGTCATACAACTGATGGATCAGCTTGCGCGCCGGCTCCAGTTCGTTGTCGTGCAGGATGGTATTGATGGTGGTGAAAATACGCGCGTGGTAACGGCGGGCGAACTCGACCAATTCGGCGATTTCGCTGACTTCGTTGCAGGCGTTGTGGCGTGCGCCGAAGCTCGGGCCGCCGATGTACACGGCGTCAGCGCCATGCAGGATGGCCTCGCGGGCAATGGCGACATCGCGGGCAGGGCTGAGCAATTCCAGGTGATGCTTGGGCAAGGACATAGTTTTTTTAGTCAGGCGGTCACGGGCAAGGGGCGCATTGTACCTGTGAAACACCCAGGCGGCACCAGCGTGCCGATATCAGGTACGAAGGACTTAGCACAATACGAGGCAATGCATAACTGTAAAGTCTGTCAGTTGTCCGTCCGCGTCCAAAGCGTGAACATCAGGTGGGAGCGGGAAAGTCGCTCTGGCCTATATCACGCAAGACATTGGAGATTAATATCATGAACGGTAACAACGCCTTCGCGACGATTGGTATCGCGGATTTCGCCTCGTTTAAATCGCGTCCGCAGAAGAAGGCCGAGGTGTATTACAAAGCGGTCGTTTCACCCAATCATCCGGGCATCGGCAAGCCAATATTCTCCGCTACTCGGCATCTTTATTTCGGCACAAAGGAAACGTTCAGCGTTATTGGTCAATATTTTACGGACGAGGTGGGTGAGATTATTTCATTTGTGATAGATCGCTCCCTTAAGGACGGTACGCATGAAGTTGGCGGGTTCGGAAGTTCCGTGGCGGGAGTGATGACTATGTCGCATGAAATTTTATATGCGAAAACAGGAACGATAGAGTTTGCGCGCAAACACGAAGAAGGTACCGATTCGATTACGGCAACATTCAATTTTGAAGTCGAGCACCGCGGGCAAACATACCGGGTATCAGAAGGTAAACTGTTTGTTGTAGCTAGCGGTCCACTTTGAGTTTTGTGAATAGACCGTTG
>NZ_JH635999.1:1671541-1685402 GCF_000257605.1 Pseudomonas sp. R62 | reverse complement strand
TAAACTGTTTGTTGTAGCTAGCGGTCCACTTTGAGTTTTGTGAATAGACCGTTGACGCTAATTCGCTCAACGGGCGAGCCAGCGCTTGCCAAACGGCCCCATCCTGGTGGCTGCTGTGTTTGGCGCGCGCCCTTGAGTATTTTCACTGCGTATGTCGCACCTCGGAATCGTGGAGGCAGCCTACGCAGTATTTCCGTAACTCAGCCTTTCGCCGCCATCGCCGTCACTTCCACACGCATCCCTTCAACCGCCAGCGAGGCCACGCCTACCGCCGCCCGCACCGGCCAAGGCTTGGCGAAATAGCGTTTGTACACTTCATTGAAAGCCCCGCGATCGCCCATGTCGGTCAGGTAAATCGTCAGGTGCAGCACCCGGTCCATCGAACTGCCAGCACGTTCCAAGGCGACTTTCAGCGCTTGCAGGGTGCACTCGCTCTGCTCGGTGATGCCGCCGAGTTCCAGGCTGCCATCGGCGCGGGTTGGAATCTGCGTGGAAATCATGATGCCGCCGAAGGTGGCAACGTCGGAAGAAATCGAATCGGTGTCGGGATCCGGCGTGAAAATGATGTCTTGATTGGCCATGGGCATCTCTTGTTTGGGTGAATGAAGATTGCGGCAGTTTACAGATTCCCTCCGGCCATGGCCCGGTCAGGTACCGCAACACGTTTGTATAAGCATGTATCAACCCCCAGCCGATACACATGGCAACACCAAACTGCGCCTTCGAGACACATCCGCCCTACATGCCGAGCCCAAAGTAGCCCTCACACCAACACTACGCTCAAGAGGGCATCACCATGTACCGTCCACTGTTTCTGGCTTCTGCCGTTGTCTTCGCCTCCCTGACCGGCTTCGCCCATGCGGCGGATGCACCGGCAACGAGCTGGCAGAAAGGTCTGAGCCGCACCGATCTGGTTCGTCAGGATCTCGGCGCTGACAATCGCGAAGTGATTCAGGCGCGTATCGATTTCGACGCTGGCGTCACCTCGCCTCGGCATGCTCATCCCGGCGTGGAAGTCGCCTATGTCATCAGCGGCACGTTCGAGTATCAGCTCGAAGGGCGGGCGCCGGTGATACTCAAGGCCGGCGATTCGTTGTTCATTCCGGCGGGCGTCGCGCATGTGGCCAAAAACGTTGGCAACGAGAAAGGCGTCGAACTGGCCACTTACGTCGTCCCGAAAGGCGAGCCCCTGCTGATCCTCAAGCCATGAGGCGCCAGGCCGCTATTTCGAGCGCGGCTTGCTCATCGCGCGCTTGATGCGCATCCAGTCCTGATAGGCCGCCGTTCGTTTGGCGTCGGCCATAGCCTTGGCTTCGCTGAAACGGGCCCAGGCTTCAGGATTGTCCGTGTCGTTCTCGATGATCCTGTAAGCCGCTTCTTCGAGCAGATCGGCCTCGCGGAACATCGCGGTATTTTCCGCCATCTCGTCATCCCACGAGCGGCCGAAACCGAATTTCAATGTGCGTTCTGTCATTTCACGTGATCCTCCTCCCAGACCAAAGGTACTGATTCTCGCCATTGCACCTCGGTCACGCCAAAGCGTTCCGCCATCGGCTTGGAAAAACGTTTCAACGGAGGTCGGCCGGGGCGGGGGATGGGCGCGATACCCGCGTCACAACTTGCCCACTGCCACGCTTCGGCATTGTTCATGGTTTTTGTGCGAATGACGAATGACCTGGGCTTCCCGTGAAGCAGGTAATCAATCACGTACAAATCCTCTCCGCTCATACATTTCCTCCGGCTGTTAAGAAGAGGGATATCTGGCGAAATGAATAATTCAGAGAAATTGAAACGGGCGTGATGACCGGCTGGTTGGGCGCTTTGCAGGCCTGTACGGCAGATCGATTCTGTACAAGTTCGTCTGGAATTTATGGCTGAATTGACGGCTGCTAAGACAGGAACGCGCCCGCTACGACGCGTTATCAAGTGGGACGATCAGGAGTAGATGCAGGAGCAGACAAAGTCCGCGTGAACCTCGGTGTTTTCAATCGCCGTGATAAGGCCTGAATGCATGGCTTCTTCAGGATTGATGATGCGCGGCGCTGCTGTCAGATATTTCTCTGTCTCCAGCGCATTTTTTCCGTTGCTCGTACGCTCGGCGACAATCTGGGCGTAGAGGTGCAAGTCGTAATCCAGGCTCATGGCGTATTCCGACATGCGCGAGTGATCGACCGAACCTTGCAGGTGCCAATGAAATGGGTGAAACAGAAACTTGCTGTGGGTACAGGCGGTGCGGCGCTGGCCGGCCAGAAAGACAATGTTGCCCATCGATTCAACCGTTCCCAAATTGTGGGTGTGTACCGGAATAGGCAGGGCCAACAGGAAGTTGTACATCGTGAAACCGTAACTGCATTCGCCGCCCATGGTGGCGATGTTGACGATCAGTCGCGGTGCATCTTCCTTTACGGCGAGCGAGGCTTTATCGATCAATTGGCCGCACGTCGAGGCATTGATCGGGCCGGTGAAGTTGATGACATGAACAGGCATGGCGATTCCCTCGGCTGGTCAGGACTCCTAAGCAATAGCTGTAATTTCGCTTGAATGAAAGTGGGCAGGGGAGCCGCGCTCCCCTGCACCCGACGCATCAACTGTTGCGCCCGCCACCATGGCTGTTTTGACCACCTTTGTGTCCAGCTTCAGAGGCTTTTTCCCGATCGTTGGCAAAGTTGCCGCCGCTGCTCTGGCCGCCCTTGCTGCCAGCTTCGGACGCTCTGTCCCGATCGTTGGCAAAATTGCCACCGCTGTTCTGGCCACCTTTGCTCCCGGCTTCGGAGGCGCGCTCAGGATCATTCTTGAAGTTGCCGCCACTGTTCTGGCCGCCTTTACTGCCGATTTCCTGATAGAACTCTTTATCGTGCGAAGCCGAAGTGGCATCACCACCTTTCTTGCCTGCTTCGTTAACCGACATGCTGCCTTGTTGTTTATCTTGTGCCATTTCAAACTTCCTCATTTTCTCTATATAGGCACTCGGCGAATCAAAGATGCACAAACTACGTGCCGTCGTTGTTCGCGAAATGCTCATAAAGTTCACTGATGTCGTTTGCTTTAGTTGGTCTGGCTTGTCTTGTGACTACAAGTTAGACCTTTGTGCTAAGAGGAGCGCTCATAAGTCGGCGTTGTATCCGGTGTCCGGGAGTTTTCAGAGTTTACTGCAAGTTCCCGGCGTTCATAACATTCCTGCTGAACACTTTCCCGGTGCCTTGGACTGATTTGCTGTCGTTCGACACAAGGTGACACCGACGGACTGTCCGACCTGGTCACGTGCGAACTGCGCGCTGCTTCGGGATACACTTCCGCTCCCTTGTTTCGTTGCACTTCGCCTCGTGCAAAAGCCGGTACCGTTCTCATGATTACGCTCCATCAGCTGATTTCAAAGGGCAGCGAGGCTGCCCTTGTACCGCTTGCTCAGGACTTGCGACCGCCGCCGTGGCTGTTCTGCCCGCCTTTGCGGCCAGCCTCGGATGCTTTTTCACGATCATTGGCAAAGTTGCCGCCCGACGACTGACCGCCTTTCTTGCCGGCTTCAGATGCCTTTTCACGATCGTTTGCGAAGTTACCTGGATTTTTATTTCCTGTGGTCATGATAGCTCTCCGATATCAATTAACGTTTCGCTAGTTATGTCCGTTGTCGCACCGGACATCTACTCCGATTACGAGCCGGCGAAAAATGTTTTGAAAATTTTTCCTCAGGCCGATGAACGGTAACTTTGTGATGAAACTTATACAGCCTGCGGTTTTCTGCGTCGCTTCGTATAACTTTTCAAGTTGCTGGTTGATGTGCAAGAGAGGTTGAAGCTTGTTACCGCTTCGCTTCGGATTTCTGACCATTTGTCGGTGCGAAGTTGAACTGCAATCGGCTGAAACTAAAGTCTGTTAAGTGTATGTATATAACTATTCTGAGGACATTGAGATGACCAATCATCACAAGGATCAACCGTTCGCTGAAGACCCACAGAAAATCAAGGAAGCCGGCAAGAAAGGCGAGAGTTCAGTCAACGTGAAAGTTGATCGGGCCGAGAAGGCACGCGTCGGCGGGCAGCACAGCCATGGAGGCGGCCGTACCGGCAAGGGCGACTGAGTCGGTCGGAAAAGTACCAATCGGCGTCCTCTCTGCGCCGATGCAGAGAGGACTGCTACGCGGAGGCCTATCTGAACCGTGGCAACGGCCGGTCGATCGGTTTGAGCGTCGAGAGCGTATCGCGAATCAGCGGCGCATCCTTTTCAATGTCGTGCAGCCGGTCGCGAATGCGCAAAGCTGTCGGATGCCCGCCCTGATGATCGACCCAGTCGGCAATCTCTTTGCAGGCGGCTGCGAGGCGCGCCTGGCGGGCGTCGAGCAGGGTGAGGAGGGTGGTGATGGACTCTTTTTCGGACATGAAACACCTCCGTTCGCTGAAACGGCTGAGTTGCAACAAAAAGTCCGCGTGGCGCGAACCTTCAGATCAACTATAGAAGACCTGTGTGATCGTGCAAAAAATACCCAGTTCAACTCGTCGGCAAACCTTTGTAGGAGCGAGCGTTACGCTGGAGATCAAGACGCCTCGCTTACCTCACACATCCGCTCGAGAAACATCGCCAAGGCTACTTCCTCGGCGCGCAGGCCTTTGCGCACGCGCGGACGGGGCAGTTCGGCGAGGGCGCCGAGCATGAAATGTTCGACCACTGCGGGGTGGATGTAGCACTTGCGGCACACCGCCGGCGTGTTGCCCAGCTGTTTGGCGACGTTCTTCACCGCTTCTACCACATGGCGCTTGGCTTCGGTTTCCGACTCATGCTGCAACTCGCGCAGCACCGACAACGCCAGGGCGCTGCCCGCCCAGGTGCGATAGTCCTTGGCGGTGAACGCCGCGCCGGTGAGCTTTTGCAGATAGGCATTGACGTCGGAGGAGGTGACGTTGTGCCGTTCGCCATTTTCATCAAGATACTGAAACAGGTTTTGCCCGGGAATTTCCAGGCAGCGCTTGATGATTCGCGCCAGGCGACGGTCCTTGACGGTGATCTGGTGCTCGATGCCGCTCTTGCCACGGAACTGGAACAGGATCGCGCTGCCGTTGACCTCGACATGCCGGCTGCGCAACGTGGTCAAACCGTAAGAGCGATTGTCCCGTGCGTATTGGGTATTGCCGACGCGGATCAGCGTGGCGTCGAGCAAGGTAATCACCGTGGCCATGACCTTGTCGCGGCTGAAGCCCGGCTCATCGAGCAGCGCCTCGAGCTTGCGCCGCAGTTTGGGCAGGGCCATGCCGAAGTCGCGCAGGCGCGAGTATTTGTCGGCGTCGCGCACTTCGCGCCAGCGCGCGTGGTAACGGTATTGCTTGCGCCCGCGCGCATCGCGGCCGGTGGCCTGCAAATGGCCGCACGGGTCGGCGCAGATCCACACATCGGTGTAGGCCGGTGGCATCGCGAGAGCATTGATGCGTTTGATTTCGTCCGGGTCGGTGATGCGCTGGCCCGACGGTTCGAAATAGACGAACTTGCCGCGCAGTTTTTTCCGGGTGATACCAGGCTGAGTGTCATCGACGTAATGCAGATCGGCGGGCAGAGCATCTGTCAGCACGGTATCGGGCATGGCGGTTTCCTTCGGTCATACGGCAGTCTGTAACTGATTGACCGCAGGCGCTGGCCGTCGTGCCGAATGATTTACGCGAGCACCGCCACCGCCTTGATCTGCGCCCACAGCCGCTGGCCCGGATGCACGCTCAGTTGATCACGCGAGAAGCGGGTGATCCGCGCCAGCAGCGGCGTGCCGCCGGCATCGAGGCGGATCAGCACATGGGCACTGTTGTCAGCGGCCTGTTCGCTGACGACCGTAACGGGCAGACGATTGAGAATGCTGCTGGCTGCATCATTGTTCAGCGCCAGGCTGATGTCGCGCGCGTGCACTTTGCAGCGCAGAGCCTGGCCCACGGCCATCGGCGCATGGGTGACGCGAATGTTCATTGCAGTGGCCGGCAGTTGCAGGCTGAGCAATTGATAGGTGGCGTCGTAGGCGCTGACCTGGCCTTCGATGATCACTCCGGCGTCATCGCCCAGCGCCAAAGGCAGATCCAGGCGCGCAAGGGTTTCACCGATCGGGCCGCTGGCGAGGGCTTTGCCATCACAAAGCAAAACCAAATGATCGGCCAGACGCGCGACTTCGTCCTGGGCATGGCTGACGTATAGCAGCGGAATATCCAGTTCGTCGTGCAGGCGTTGCAGGTACGGCAAGATTTCGCTTTTGCGCCGGCTGTCGAGAGCCGCCAGCGGTTCGTCCATCAGCAACAGTTTCGGACTGGTCAGCAGGGCGCGGGCGATGCCGATGCGCTGCCGTTCGCCGCCGGACAGATGCTGTGGGTGACGCTCGAGCAAATGGCTGATGCCGAGCAGTTCTGTGGCTTGGTCCATATCGACCCGGCGTTGCGACTTTGCGATGCGTTTGAGACCAAACTCCAGATTGGCCAGCACCGACAGATGCGCGAACAGGCTGGCTTCCTGAAACACATAGCCAAGCGCACGTTTATGCGGCGGGACGAAGATGCCGTTGGCGCTGTCCTGCCAGATCTCGTCATTGATCTGCACAAAACCCTGCTCGGCGCGCTCCAGCCCGGCGATGCAGCGCAGACAGGTGGTTTTGCCCGAGCCGGAATCGCCAAACAGCGCCGTGACGCCCCGGCCCGGCACTTGCAGATCGACATCCAGTTCAAACCCCGGATAAGTGCGTTTCAGGCGTACATCAATCATCGATCAGCTCCAGCCTGCGCGGGTTTTGCGGCTGGAATACAGCGCCAGCAACACCAGAAACGAGAACACCAGCATCGCCCCGGACAGCCAGTGCGCCTGGGCATATTCCAGCGCTTCGACGTGGTCGTAAATCTGCACCGAGACCACGCGGGTCTTGTCGGGAATGTTGCCGCCGATCATCAATACCACGCCGAATTCACCCACGGTGTGGGCGAAGCCGAGGATCGCTGCGGTGATGAAGCCGGGGCGCGCCAGTGGCAGGATCACGCTGAAGAACGTGTCCCAGGGATTGGCGCGCAAGGTCGCCGCGACTTCGAGCGGGCGGGTGCCAATCGCCGAGAAAGCGTTTTGCAGCGGTTGCACCACGAACGGCATGGAGTAGATCACCGAACCGATGACCAGCCCGGTGAAACTGAACGTCAGCGTGCCCAGCCCCAACCATTGAGTGAACTGGCCGAGAAAACCGTGCGGCCCCAGCGCCAGCAACAGATAAAAGCCGATCACCGTCGGCGGCAGCACCAGCGGCAAGGCGACGATGGCGCCGATCGGCCCGCGCAACCACGACGAGGTGCGCGATAGCCACAGCGCGATCGGGGTGCCGATCAGCAGCAGGATCGCAGTGGTCAGTGACGCCAGTTTCAGGGTCAGCCAGATCGCGGCGAAGTCGGCACTGGTCAGTGACATTTACAGTTCATATCCGAAGGATTTGATCACCGCAGCGGCTTTCGGACCTTTGAGGTAATCGACCAGGGCCTTGGCAGCGGCGCTGTCCTTGCCTTTGTTCAAGATCACCGCGTCTTGTTTGATCGGATCATGCAGGCCAGCCGGAACTATCCATGCCGAACCGCTGCTGACCTTGCCGTCCTTGTAGATTTGCGACAGCGCTACAAAGCCCAGTTCGGCGTTGCCGGTGGAGACGAACTGGTAGGCCTGAGTGATGTTCTGGCCTTCGACGATTTTGCTTTTCGTGGCTTCGCTCAACTGGAGTTTTTCCAGCACCTGGGTGGCGGCGAGACCGTATGGCGCGGCTTTTGGATTGGCGATCGCAAGGTGTTGGTATTGGTTGGTTTTCAACACTTTGCCCTGCGCATCTACGTAGCCTTCTTTCGCTGACCACAGCGCTAGCGTGCCGATGGCGTAGGTGAAGCGCGAACCTTTGACGGTTTCGCCTTCCTGCTCAAGCTTTGCCGGGGTCGCGTCGTCAGCTGCGAGAAACACTTGGAACGGTGCGCCATTCTTGATCTGGGTGTAGAACTGGCCGGTTGCACCATAGGCGGCGACCAGTTTGTGGCCGGTGTCTTTTTCGAAGTCGGCAGCGATGGCCTGGATTGGCGCGGTGAAGTTGGCGGCGACCGCCACTTGCACTTCGTCAGCCTGCGCGGTGCCCATGCTGAACATTGCAAGGAGTGAAGCGAAGCAGGCAGGGGCGAGGCGTGTGGCAGCAAGTGTCATGTAAAGGCTCCGTGATCCGCGGTAAATGCTTTGCTTTGGATAACGCCGATACACGGGCGCAATCGCTGTATACGGAAATATATAGCGATACGTCGCCAAGTGGCGAGGGAATAAATCCGCTCGCCGCGTAAATTCAATGACGGTTGAGTTTCGCCAAGGCGCCTTCGGCGAGTTGCCGGGTCAGTTCAGCGCTGCCGATATCCTTGCCGAGCGTCAGCGCCTGTCCGGCCCAGAGGTTGGCAAAATCGACGTCATCCTTGGCCCGCAGCGGCATCAGCGCACCGCCAGCCAAGGGGAAGGCCGGCGCCTGCGCTGACATCGGGCCGAGTTCACGCATCGCCCGATTGACAATGCCCCGCGCCGGACGTCCGGTAAAAATGTTGGTGATGGCGGTCTGGCTTTCCTTGGCGGTGCGCAGGGCCTTGTGGTGTGAGGCGCTGACTTTGGCTTCCGGCGTGAACAGGTACGCCGTGCCGACTTGCACCGCCGATGCGCCGAGCATGAAAGCTGCGGCAACGCCTCGCGCATCGCTGATCGCGCCCGCCGCGATCACCGGCACTTTCACCGCGTCGACCACCTGCGGCACCAGGGCGAAGGTGCCGACCTGGGTGCTCAGATCATCGCTGAGAAACATCCCGCGATGGCCGCCGGCTTCATAACCCATGGCGATGATCGCATCGCAGCCGTGTTGCTCCAGCCAGATCGCTTCTTCGACCGTAGTCGCAGACGAAAGGATTTTCGCCCCGGTCGCCTTGACCCGATCAAGCAGATTTTTCTCCGGCAGCCCGAAATGAAAACTCACCACTTCGGGACGGAATTCTTCGAGCACGGCACACGCGGCCTCGTCAAACGGTGCGCGATTGGACACCGGCGTCGGCGCGTCGAAATCGGCACCCAGTTCGCGGTAGTAAGGCTCGAGCAGGTTTTTCCAGTCACGGGCTCGCTGTTCATCTGGCGCCGGTGGCTGGTGGCAGAAGAAATTGACGTTGAACGGCTTGGTGGTGTGCTGGCGAATCGTCTTCAACTCATCGCGCAGTTGCTCGCTACTCAGCATCGCTGCGGGCATTGAACCGAGGCCGCCGGCATTGCACACGGCAATCACCATCGAAGAGTTGGTCGCACCGGCCATCGGGCCCTGGATGATCGGCAGTTCGATACCGAGAAGATCAAGGATGCGGGTGTCTGGCCACTGGCTCATATAGCAATTCTCCGAACGATGAAACGGGCAGGGACGGCACGCGGTTTTTAACAGCAAAACCGGATGCGGGGCCAGTCTGAAATTCTGAACATCACGTGCAGTTTTTCAGCGTCGGTGCAATCCGCCGCCACCGCCAAACGAACGGTTCATCATTTGTGAAGAATGGTTGAAGTTGTGCGTGCGCTGATTGCCGAGACTGCGTGCGGCGGATTCGCGGTTGAGATTCTGCAATTGCGCATTGTTGTTCGCGGGTCTGGTCCGGTTGGCACCGCTGCCGACCACGGACTGCCAGCCGTTGTCGGTTTTCTTGTAAACGTTGCCGTCGCGCCCGGCATAAACGTTGTCGCCGACCCGCGCAGCGCCGCCGTCGCGGCCATGAATGCCACCGTATTGCGTGGTGTTGCCGGTATTGGGGTTGTAAACGGCGCCGCGATTGGCACTGACGTGAGTGCCGCTGCGGACGTTGCCAGCGCTAACCCGTTCTCCGGCGATGGCGCCGCCGTTCGGGCCGACTGCCACGCCGCTGCGCCCGGCAGCGTAGTTGCCGGTGTAGGCGTTGTGCACCGCGCCACGTTGCCCGGCGGCGGCAATGCCGGTACGCGAGTTGTACGAGGCGCCAACCTGGCCGGCCCAGCGATTGCCGGTCCAGGCGTTGTAACCGGCGCCATAACGGCTGACCGTCGCGCGATCACCCCACTGATGATAAAGATTGCCGGTGGTTCCGGCCCAGCCACCCGGACCCCACGCCACCGCGCCGCCGCGATAACCGTAGGCTGCGCCACCCCAGGCCAGCGGCGCCGGGTACAGACGCGGACCCCACGCATAGCCCCAGCCGTAATTTCCCCACCACGGATAGGCGCCCCAGCCCCAGCCCATGGCGACGGTGTTGCCGCCCCAGCTCCAGCCGAATCCGAAGCCGAAAGTCCAGCCAGTCCACGGCGTGTAACGAATCGCGACGCCGAAACCATAGGTTACCGGCGGCCCGTACCAGACATTGCCGACCCACGGCGTATACGGATAACCGGTGCCGTACACCACAACGCCAGTCGCCGGGTCCAGCGTCGAGCCTTGATAGCCCGGCGTGTAGCCGACCACCACGGTATCGCCGCTGGATTCGTAAACCTTCACGTACGTGAGGTAGTGCATCGGCGAGCTGGGCGGAATCGAATAAATCACCGCTGGCACTGAAATGGCCACACTCCACGGCCCGTTCAGTGAGGTGGCGCTGAACCAGATGCCGTTCTCCACCGCCCACCAACTGTCGTTGTCGACTCGAATAATCGGAGTGGCGCTGTTGACCACGTATTGCAGCGGCGTATTGCTGATCGCTTTGAGCTGCGGCTCGCCGTCAAATTGCGGTGTCGTCATCTTCACCGCGCTCTTGTTGATCGCCGACGTCTGCGGGATCGTGGCCGCAATGGCCGCCTCCTGTGCCTGTGGCGTGCCGGCTACCGAGGCCTTGACGTTCTCTTTGGCGCTGTCGTCAGGAATATTGGCAAAGTCGGCCGGCAGCTTGTCTGCCGGGACAAAGGTCCATGGCCCGCTCATGTCGCTGGCGCGGAACCAGCGTCCGGAGATCAGTGCGTAACTGTTCTGGTCGCCGATTTCCTTAAAGATGTGCCCGGTGGTGTTGCTCACGTACAACAGGCTGGTGCCCTGAATCGGTTGCCATTGCGCGGCGCCGTCGGTCACCAACAGTTCCGTTGGCGTGGTGGCGATGAAGATTTTCGGCTGTGGCGGCTTGGCCAGGCTGGGAATCTTGTCCTTCGGATCGCTTTGCCCGGTGAGCAGGTCCACCTGGCGGCTCTTGATCGCCGCCTGTTTGGCTTTTTCCAGACTGGCCGGCGGTGCGGCGAGGCGCGTGTAATCGGCGGCCAATTGATCGGCAACCATCCAGCCGTCGAATACGTGCAGGTAATGTCTGCCTTGGGCATCCTTGAGCAGCAGTGGGCGCGTGTTGATCACCCGTTGCAGCTCCGTTCCTTCAACCGGCCGATAGGCCGGCTCGCCGTCGATGTATACGAGGATTGCCGGACGGTCGGAACTGATGATGGTCGGCGGCGTGTTTTCCAAGGGCGCGCTGTCGGCTTTCTGTTCAGCGTTGAGCACGCCGACCGCCGCTTCCAGTTGATCAAGGGAGATGGTTTTCTTGCGGCTCTCGGCATCTTTTTCCAGAATGGCGAGCCACGTGTCGGCCTGTTTGGCATCGGCGGGGAAATCGGCCTTGATGATTTTGTACTGATCGAGCGCGACCCAGCGGGTGGCTTTATCGACGAGGGTGTGAGCGCTGAACTGGACGATGCCGTAGGTGGACTTGCCATCGGCAGCCGTGGCTTCGACCGCCGCGCGGGCATTGAGCGTATAGCCGTCCCAACTGTCGAGCTGCGGCTGATACACCGTCAGTTTGCTCTTGCCGCTGCTGATCACCTGCGGCCATGTCGGCTCGCTTGGCGCCGCGTTCGGCTTTGCCGCTGGCGCGCCTGCCCAGGCATTGCCAAGTGTCAGCAGGCATAACATCAGCAACAAGGGTAAGGCGCGCAGGAAAGGCATCGTCAGCTCCATCGACAGACCGGTTCGCAAGGCAAAACCGGGAAAACACAACCGTCGAAAAAGCATAGCCGCCCGCCGTGGATTTACCCGGCTGATCGAGCCGTTAGCGCAAAGTCGAGTGTGGCAATGTGTTGCGATGTGCTATTTCAAGGCATGCTTGTTTCAAATCATTTTCGAGAGGCCGTCATGTTCAACGCCATCCTGATCGACAAAGACGACAGCGGTTATCGCGCCAATCTGCAGCAAATCGATGAGCAGCAACTGCCCGAAGGCAATGTCAGCGTGAACGTCGCGTACAGCACCCTGAATTTCAAGGACGGCCTGGCGATTACCGGCAGCAGTCCGGTGGTACGCAAGTTTCCCATGGTGCCGGGGATCGATCTGGCGGGGACTGTCGAGTCCAGTTCGCATGCGGATTTCAAGGCGGGCGATCGGGTGCTGCTCAACGGTTGGGGCGTCGGTGAAAGCCACTGGGGCGGGCTGGCGCAAAAGGCTCGGCTCAACGGTGACTGGCTTATTCCATTGCCCGAAGCTTTCACCCCGGCGCAAGCCATGGCCATCGGCACCGCAGGCTACACGGCAATGCTGTGCATTCTGGCGCTGGAGCGCCATGGCGTAACGCCGGATCACGGCGAAGTGTTGGTCACTGGCGCCAACGGCGGGGTCGGCAGCTTTGCCATCGCCTTGCTCAGCAAGTTGGGATACCGCGTGGTGGCATCCACCGGCCGCGTGTCCGAGCATGAATACCTGGAGCAATTGGGCGCTGCCGAAATCATCGATCGAGCCACCTTGTCCGAACCGGGCAAGCCATTGGCGAAGGAACGTTGGGCGGCGGTGGTCGACTCTGTTGGAAGCCACACGTTGGCCAACGCTTGCGCCAGCACTCGCTCGGAAGGCGTGGTCGCGGCATGCGGGTTGGCGCAAGGCATGGACTTTCCCGCCTCGGTAGCGCCGTTCATTCTGCGCGGCGTGACGCTGGCTGGAATCAATAGCGTGACCCAGCCCAAAGCACGCCGTATCGAGGCCTGGGACCGACTGGCCAAGGATCTGGATATCTCATTACTGCAATTGATCAGTCAGGAAATCAGCCTGAGCGAAGCCCTTGAGGCTGCGCCCAAACTGCTTGCCGGGCAACTGCGGGGCAGGGTGGTGGTCGACGTCAATCGTTGAGTTCGCGCTCAAGCAGTTGGCGTTTGCGCTCGACGCCCCAGCGGTAGCCGGAAAGGTTGCCATCGCTGCGCACCACGCGGTGGCAGGGAATCGCCACCGCCAAACGGTTGGCCCCGCAAGCCTGGGCCACCGCACGCATCGAAGTCGGCGCGCCAATGCGTTGCGCGATTTCGGCATAACTGGCGGTGCTGCCTGCGGGAATCTCCCGCAGCGCCTGCCAGACGCGCTCCTGAAACGCTGTGCCGCGTATATCCAGCGGCAAGTTGAGGCCTTTCGCCGGTGCTTCGACAAAGCCGACGACGCTGGCGATCAACTGTTCAAATTCGCTGTCGGCGCCGATCAGGTTGGCCTTGCGAAACTGATCCTGCAGGTTGCAGACCAACTGATGCGGATCGTCGCCGAGCAGAATCGCGCAGATCCCACGTTCGCTTTGCGCCACCAGAATTGCCCCAAGCGAGCATTGGCCAACGGCAAAGCGAATGTCGTTGTTCTGCCCGGCAGCGCGATAGTCGGTGGGTCTCATGCCCAGCAGTTGATCGGCTGATTCGTAGAAACGGCTGTTGGAATTGAAGCCGGCGTCGTACAGCGCGTCGGTCACCGAGCCGCCGTCGGCCAAGCGCGCACGTAGTCTGCGTGAGCGATGCGCCGTGGCGTAAGCCTTGGGCGTCAGGCCTGTCGCAGCTTTGAATACTCGATGAAAATGGAAAGGGCTAAGGCCCGCGCTGGCGGCGAGGCTGTCGAGCGCGGGCAATGTCTCGCACGCTTCGATCT
>NZ_JH635999.1:1667304-1670653 GCF_000257605.1 Pseudomonas sp. R62 | reverse complement strand
CGAAACGATGGGCGCGGCATAACCCTTTTCGTCCTTGTCCTGATGCAGCGACATCTTGGCGCCGGGGACGTATTGGTTGATCAGGCAGGAGTCGGCCTGAAAACCCGGGAAGCCGGCGCGTTCCGCCGCCTCGTGGGCCAAATCGGCAAACACCGCCGGCATCGATGGCCACGGAAAGCCGCTGAGTGGATCTACGCTGGAATAGCGGTAACCGCTGCGATCAGTGATCCAGCCCAACTGCCCGCAACTGCTGGTGCCGACCGACATGCTGAAACCGCCGGGCGTGACCATGTGGCGTAGCGGGGCGGCGACAAGAATGGCTTCGAGCTCGGTCAGCAGTTGCTCGACCTGCGGCAAGGCGAATCCGCGCAGCACCCACGATTGTTCGCCGATCTGCTCGGCGCGGGCTTGCTGTACGGGTTCGTTGTCGGCGAACAGGTCAAACGTGGTCGGTTGCATGATTCGGTTACAGCGCTTTGCTGACCTTGATGTCACTGAGTTCTTCGTCAGCGTGCATTTTCTTCAGCGCCGCTTTCGCTTCCTCGTCAGTGCCGGTTTCCAGTTCGGCGAACTCGAAACGCTGTTCACCGTCCAGTTTGTACTTGATCACGTATTTGGTTTTTTGCGCCACGGTCATGCTTCCCTTTCAGAATAGGCTGCGCGTCTCAGCTCAGTTTAGTGCTGGAACGACGGATGATCTTGATCGAATGGGTCAGCGTCGGCTTGCGCGTGACGCTGATTGCGCGGCGGTTGACGGTGTCGATGGTGATGTTCCAGAAGCCGGTGCTCGGCGCGGTGATACGCGCCGGAAACGTGTCGAACGCGCCGCCGTGGTAGGTGTGACGGCCGCCGTTTTTGAAGCTGCGGAAGTTGGCGTCGTTCATCAAACGGATGTTGCACATCTGCGAACACTGAATGACGACGATGTCGTCTTCGTTGAGGTGCTCGCGCTGGTGAATGAATTTCATGGGCGCCTCCAGAAGGGCTTTTTCTACTAAATCAAAACGATAGCTTGTCGATGGGCGCAGTTTATCAGCCCGCACGGGTTATTATCTGGCCGTCGGGCGTTGCTTTGACAAATTTTGAACAAAACTTCGCCATGGCAGGCGGGTTAAATGCACAAGGCCCCGGAGAAAAGCGGCATTTGTGCTGTCGGACGGTCTTTAACGGAGGATTCATATGAAGTGGGGTGTGGTGTGTGTGCCGTTGATTCTGGCGATGGCCGGTTGTGCGAATGTTTCCGAAATCAATGAAACGCTGCCAACCATGAGCGTAATTTCCGGCAAAAAGCCCCAGGAGTATGCGCAGTGTCTGACCGACAAGCTCGCTGACAGTCGTGGTGCGTTGCAAGTCCAGCCGCAGAAGGACGGTGTACGAGTCATCGTTCCCGGCAAACTTTCGTCAGGCCCGGCAGCCGTATTTGATATCGAAGATCGCGCCGGCGGCAGCAGCATCAAGTTGCATGAGCGCATGTCCAACGTGCCGGTTCGCCCTCGCGATGTGCAGAAAGCCGCGAACGCCTGTATTTCCGGCTGATAGACTAGCGAACATCAGCACCCGATGCCGTCACAGTCCTGCTGTGGCGGCATTGTCATTTATGGAGTCGCGATGAAGCGAGAGCACGTGCGGGAGCGCCACGCAGAGGGCCTTATCTCTGCCACCCATGTCATCCAGAACCCGGCGAATCCGGGTGAATGGATCGTGTTTTTCAAGAAAAGTGCAGGGCGCAGCTACTTTTTGGTGGATGACAATGATGAAGTCGAGTCCTTCAATCGGCTTGATGATCTGATCGAGGTCGTCCGTGGCCTCGGGATCAAGTTTGCCGAAATCCACATGTAAGGCTTACTTGCAGACGACCACGACGTTGCGGGTCTTGTAATTGCCAACGTCAACGCCGAGGGTTTTGTCATCTTCCTTGGGCGCCGGCGTGCCATCGGTGCCGACGATGCGATAACCGGTGCCAGCGCAGGAGGCATCGGCCTTTTCGTAGCACATGGCCCAGGAGTTGGCTTCGCCGGAACAATCGATGCTCAGGCCCTGTTCGCCATTGTTCAGATAGGTGGGCTGCGAAGTGGCACAGCCGCTCAGTACCAATACCGCGAAAAGCGGCTGCAGTTTGTTCAGGTTCATGGTTGCGTGGTCTTCAAGTGGGGGGGGGACTGCATGCTCTGACAGCGCCGCGATGAAAAGGTTATAGCGATTGGCCACTTGTTTGCCAACAAGGCACAAAAAAGCCCTGCATGCTGGCAGGGCTTGGCGCAAGTGCGGGCAGGATCAGTCCTGATCTTTGCCACGGCGCTTGGAAGAAGCAGGTGTATCGGTGAACACCGAGGCTACATCCGTCGCCATCTGCTCGCTGTCGAAAGGCCCGGCGATATGTTCGCCGTTGGTGGTGGTCAGCGTCCACTTGCCGTCTTTCTTGTCGATCACATACCCGTTGATGATTTTTACCGCAGCCATCTGGTCATTCTCGTTCGCTGGTTCAAAGGCGCCATGATAGCGGCAAATGCTCGCATTGGGGGCTGATAAGCGTATGGTGATCCTGTTTGCCCGGATCTTGAGCTACGCTGATTCCGCCGCTGAAATACCCGGATGGAACTATCCGCGCGAATATTTCTCTATGTTGGCATCGGTTAGCCAGCGCGGGGCATTGTAAGGCGCACGCCGCCTGATTAGACTGCCCCGAAACTCGTACACACAGCCTTTTCAAGGACTTATATGATCAAGAAATGCTTGTTTCCAGCAGCCGGTTACGGCACTCGCTTCCTCCCAGCGACCAAAGCCATGCCTAAAGAAATGCTGCCGGTGGTAAACAAGCCACTGATCCAGTACGGCGTTGAAGAAGCACTGGACGCGGGCCTGACTGAGATTTCCATCGTCACCGGCCGTGGCAAGCGTGCTCTGGAAGACCACTTCGACATCAGTTACGAGCTGGAAAACCAGATCAAGGGCACCGACAAGGAAAAGTACCTGGTTGGCATCCGCAAGCTGTTGGACGAGTGCTCGTTCTCCTACACCCGTCAGACCGAAATGAAAGGTCTGGGCCACGCGATCCTGACTGGCCGCCCGCTGATCGGTGACGAACCGTTCGCCGTGGTCCTGGCGGACGACCTGTGCGTCAACATCGATGGCGACGGCGTGCTGACCCAGATGGTCAAGCTGTACAAGCAGTTCCGCTGCTCGATCGTCGCTATCCAGGAAGTCGATCCGCAGGAAACCAACAAGTACGGCGTAATCGCTGGCGAAATGATCCGCGATGACATCTACCGCGTACACAGCATGGTCGAGAAGCCTAAGCCGGAAGACGCGCCGTCGAACCTGGCGATCATCGGTCGCTACATCCTGACCC
>NZ_JH635999.1:1644403-1667019 GCF_000257605.1 Pseudomonas sp. R62 | reverse complement strand
CCCCGGACATCTTCGACCTGATCGAACAGACCGAGCCAGGCAAGGGCGGCGAAATCCAGATCACCGACGCCCTGATGAAGCAGGCCCAGAACGGCTGCGTGATGGCCTACAAGTTCAAGGGCAAGCGTTTCGACTGCGGTGGCGCTGAAGGCTACATCGACGCGACCAACTTCTGCTTCGAAAACTTCTACAAGACTGGCAAAGCTTACTGATAGCGTTTGCCTCGTCTGCAAAAGAAAGCCACCTCCGGGTGGCTTTTTCATTTTCCGCCCTTATATGGATGGCAGTGCTTGCCCAATGGATGACTGCGGGTATGCTGATGGCCTGCCGAGGAGATAGAAATGGCCTACGATTTTGACCTTTATGTGATTGGTGCCGGTTCCGGCGGTGTGCGAGCTGCGCGGTTTGCCGCCGGCTTCGGGGCGAAAGTGGCGGTGGCCGAGAGCCGTTACCTGGGTGGCACCTGTGTCAACGTCGGTTGCGTGCCGAAAAAGCTGCTGGTCTACGGCGCGCACTTTGCCGAGGACTTCGAGCAGGCGTCCGGTTTTGGCTGGAACCTGGGCGAGGCCAACTTCGACTGGGCCACGCTGATCGCCAACAAGGATCGCGAGATCAATCGCCTCAACGGCATTTATCGCAATCTGCTGGTCAACAGCGGCGTGACCCTGCACGAGGCGCACGCGAAAATCGTCGGGCCGCACGAGGTTGAGGTCAATGGCGAGCGCTACACGGCAAAGAACATTCTGATTGCCACCGGCGGCTGGCCGCAGATCCCTGAAATCCCGGGGCATGAGCATGCGATCGGTTCGAACGAGGCGTTCTTCCTGAAAGAGTTGCCCAAGCGTGTGCTGGTGGTTGGCGGCGGTTATATCGCGGTCGAGTTCGCCGGGATTTTCCATGGCCTCGGTGCCAACACCACGCTGCTGTATCGCGGCGATCTGTTCCTGCGTGGTTTCGATGGGTCGGTGCGCAAGCACCTGCAAGAAGAATTGACCAAGCGCGGCCTTGACCTGCAATTCAATGCCGACATCGCTCGCATCGACAAGGAAGCTGACGGCAGCTTGAAGGCGACGCTCAAGGATGGTCGCGTACTCGAAGCCGACTGCGTGTTCTACGCCACCGGCCGGCGTCCGATGCTGGACAATCTGGGCCTGGAAAACACCGATGTGCAACTGGACGACAAAGGCTTCATCAAAGTCGACGACGAGTACCAAACCACCGAGCCGTCGATTCTGGCGCTGGGCGACGTCATTGGTCGCGTGCAGCTGACACCGGTCGCGCTAGCCGAAGGCATGGCCGTGGCGCGGCGTCTGTTCAAGCCGGAGCAATACCGCCCGGTGGACTACAAGATGATTCCGACCGCCGTGTTCAGCCTGCCGAACATCGGCACAGTCGGTTTGAGCGAAGAAGAAGCGCGCGATTGTGGCCACGAAGTGGTCATTTTCGAAAGTCGCTTCCGGCCGATGAAGCTGACCCTGACTGACTGTCAGGAGAAAACCCTGATGAAGCTGGTAGTCGACGCCAAGACCGACAAGGTGCTTGGCTGCCACATGGTCGGCCCGGACGCTGGCGAGATCGTGCAAGGTCTGGCGATTGCCTTGAAGGCGGGCGCGACCAAGCGCGACTTCGACGACACCATCGGGGTGCACCCGACGGCTGCCGAAGAGTTTGTGACCATGCGCACGCCGGTCAGCGCTTAAGCGTCCTTCGCTTTGGTCGAATCTGGCGCTGCCGCAACGGCAGCCGCCAGACGCTGGCTGTCTTCAAGGCTTGCCTGAACCTTGAGCAATTCCTTTTCCAGTGACTGATTGAGCTGCGTCTGCTCGTCGACGCTCTGTTTGAGCGCCTGGCTTTCCAGTGTCGCCACGCGCAGACGTTCCTGGAGGAGGGTGCGCTCGCTGTCCATGCGCGTGGCCTGCTCGAGCAACTGATCCTGACGCTGATTGCTGTGCTTGAGCTGATCCTGCACCAGATTCAGCTCGCGCTGGGTGCCACGGTTTTCGGTAAGCAGGCGTTCGTTGTCACGGTGCAACTGTGTGATCTCATCCTGACGCACCAGCGCGCTCTGCTGGGCTTGGCGTAGCTCGGCCTGGATCTGCTGGATTTGCCCTTCGTGGCGGGCCTGTTCCTGCTCGCGCTGTTCCTTGGTGGCGTTACGGTAATGCTCCAGCGCATCGCGGGCGTGCAAGTGTTTTTCTTCCAGTGAGCGGATCTGCTCGTCCTTGTCCTGCAAGCGCAATTCAAAATCGGCCAGTGCCTGGTTGAGACCGGCATTGCGCGTCTGTTCGGTTTGCAGCATCGAGCGGGTGTTGCTCAGCGCCTCGGATTCGCGTTGCAGTGCGGCGCCTTGAATGTCGTGATCGTGCTCGAGTTTTTCCAGCGCCTGGCGAACCTGTTTCAGCTCGGTTTCCAGTGCTTCGCGTTGCTCTTCGAACTGTTCGCGGGCTTGCTCGATGGGCTCCTGCGCCTGTTCTTTCAGGCGCTGGGCGAGGCGAGAGACGAGGGCGGTCAGCTCATCATCGATCGGTTCGGCTGACGCTTCTGCTGGTTGTGCGCCGTCATCCAGTTCTTTCAGGTAGCGATGGATCGTGGTTTTCGAGCCGGTGTTGCCCATTTCAATGCGTACTGCATCGATGCTTGGGTGTTCGCCGCGAGCCAGGATCGCTGTGCGCGCGATTTGCACCAGTGCTTTGGTAATGCCGCCACGGGCCATGTGAACTCCTACGGTTACGTACTGTGGTACATGCCACTAAACTACGCAGTGTACCATGCTGAAAATATAGGTAAATATTTGAATTAAAACACGCGGGATATACTGGTATTACCCAATGTCAGGCGGCAAAATGCGCACCTGCATGAGTGAACCCGTACACAAGCGAGAAAACTGCCCATGAGTGACATCGATCGATATCTGCAAGCCGCCACCCGGGACAACACTCGCCGCAGCTATCGCATGGCTATCGAGCATTTCGAGGTGACGTGGGGCGGATTTCTCCCGGCTACTGCCGACAGCGTTGCGCGCTATCTGGTGGAGCACGCCGGAGTGCTGTCGATCAACACGCTGAAATTGCGCCTGTCGGCGCTGGCGCAGTGGCACAACAGTCAGGGCTTTGCCGATCCGACCAAGGCGCCAGTAGTGCGCAAGGTGTTCAAGGGCATTCGCGCATTGCATCCGGCGCAGGAAAAACAGGCTGAGCCGTTGCAACTGCAGGATTTGCAACGAGTGATCGATTGCTTGGAGCAGGAG
Organism: Pseudomonas sp. R62; assembly: GCF_000257605.1. NCBI lineage: Bacteria > Pseudomonadati > Pseudomonadota > Gammaproteobacteria > Pseudomonadales > Pseudomonadaceae > Pseudomonas > Pseudomonas sp. R62. The sequence continues at coordinate 1,663,772 of NZ_JH635999.1, read as the reverse complement.
GCGCAAACCGCCCGCCAGGATCAGGACCGCCCGACCTTGCTCAAGGCTTATCGGGATCGCGCGCTGATTCTGCTGGGCTTCTGGCGTGGCTTTCGCAGTGACGAGTTGTGCCGCCTGCAGATCGAGCATGTGCAGGCGAGCGCTGGCAAGGGCATCACTTTGTATCTGCCGCGCAGCAAGGGCGACCGGGAAAACCTCGGGCAGACCTACCAGGCCCCGGCGCTGCTCAAGCTGTGTCCGGTGCAGGCTTACATCGACTGGATCACGGAGGCGGCGCTGGTACGCGGCGCGGTATTCCGCAGCATTGATCGTTGGGGCAATCTGAGCGAGGAGGGCTTGCACGCCAACAGCATCATTCCCTTGTTGCGCCAGGCGTTGCAGCGCGCCGGGATTGCCGCCGCGAACTACACCAGTCATTCGCTGCGGCGTGGCTTTGCCACTTGGGCGCATCAAAGCGGCTGGGATCTTAAATCGCTGATGAGTTACGTCGGCTGGAAAGACATGAAATCCGCCATGCGCTATGTTGAGGTCAGCCCATTCCAGGGAATGGCTCGGATTATGGATAAACCGGATCAACCGTAGAGATCGTTTTCTTCTATTAATACAGTCAGCTAATAGCGAAAACAAATCAGCAGCATCAGGTTTGCCAATGAGCCTTCCGTCGAGTGAGTGGGTAGGATTCACCCATCAACTTCATAACCCCTGACGGAGAGTCATCGATGCCTATCATCAACAGCCAAGTAAAACCGTTCAAAGCTACCGCGTTCAAAAACGGCGACTTCGTTCAAGTCTCGGATGCTGACTTGAAAGGCAAGTGGTCCGTAGTGTTCTTCTACCCAGCCGACTTCACTTTCGTTTGCCCAACCGAGCTGGAAGACCTGGCCGACAACTACGCTGAGTTCAAGAAGCTGGGCGTGGAAATCTACAGCGTTTCGACCGACACCCACTTTGCTCACGCTGCCTGGCACAACACTTCGCCAGCCATCGGCAAAATCGAATACACCATGATCGGCGACCCGACCCACGTCATCTCGCGCAACTTCGACGTGCTGATCGAAGAAGCTGGTCTGGCTGACCGTGGCACCTTCGTGATCAACCCTGAAGGCCAGATCAAAATCGTTGAACTGAACGATGGCGGCGTTGGCCGTGACGCTTCCGAGCTGCTGCGCAAAATCAAGGCTGCTCAGTACGTCGCTGCACACCCAGGCGAAGTTTGCCCGGCCAAGTGGAAAGAAGGCGAGGCCACTCTGGCTCCGTCGCTGGACTTGGTCGGCAAGATCTAAGTCTGTGACATGCAACGCAGGGCGGCACGCCGCACCTTCTTAAGTTAGCTGCACCGCCCAATAAAAATGCCCGGGCGAGATTCGCTCGGGCTTTTTTTCGCCTCAAATAAAGGAAATCGCCCGTATGTTGGACGCCAATCTTAAAGCCCAGTTGAAATCGTACCTGGAACGGGTCACCCAACCGATCGAGATCGTTGCATCCCTCGACGACGGTGCGAAATCCCGTGAAATGTTGGACCTGCTGAAAGACGTTGCCAGTCTTTCGAGCCAGATTACCTTGATCGACAGCGGTGACGATGCCCGCAAGCCATCGTTCTCGATCAACCGCCCCGGAGCCGACATCAGACTGCGTTTTGCCGGCATCCCGATGGGCCACGAATTCACCTCGCTGGTGCTGGCGCTGCTGCAAGTCGGCGGCCACCCATCGAAAGCCAGTGCTGAAGTGATAGAGCAGATTCGCTCGCTCAAAGGCGAATTCACCTTCGAGACTTACTTCTCGCTGTCTTGCCAGAACTGCCCGGACGTCGTCCAGGCGCTGAACCTGATGGCCGTGCTCAACCCGAACATCCGCCACGTCGCCATCGACGGCGCGCTGTTCCAGGACGAAGTCAACGATCGCAAGATCATGGCCGTGCCGAGCATCTACCTCAACGGCGAAAACTTCGGCCAGGGCCGCATGGGCCTGGAGGAAATCCTCGCCAGACTCGACACCGGCGCGATTGAGCGTCAGGCCGAGAAAATCAGCGCCAAGGAAGCCTTTGACGTGCTGGTCGTCGGCGGTGGCCCAGCGGGTGCTTCGGCCGCTATCTACGCCGCACGTAAAGGCATCCGCACCGGTGTTGCGGCTGAGCGCTTTGGCGGTCAGGTGCTTGACACCATGGCCATCGAGAACTTCATTTCCGTGCAGGAAACCGAAGGGCCGAAACTGGCCACGGCGCTGGAAGAACACGTCAAGCAGTACGACGTCGACATCATGAACCTGCAACGCGCCGACAAGCTGATCCCGGGCAAGAACGGTGAGCTGCATGAAGTCCACTTCGCCAGCGGTGCAACTTTGAAAGCCAAGAGCGTGATCCTGGCGACCGGCGCGCGCTGGCGCGAAATGAACGTTCCGGGCGAGCAGGAATACCGCAACAAGGGCGTGGCGTACTGCCCGCACTGCGACGGCCCGTTGTTCAAAGGCAAGCGCGTGGCGGTGATCGGCGGCGGTAACTCCGGCGTTGAAGCGGCCATCGATCTGGCCGGTATCGTGTCGCACGTAACGTTGCTGGAATTCGACGTGCAACTGCGTGCCGATGCCGTGCTGCAACGCAAGCTGCACAGCCTGCCGAACGTCACCGTGATCACCAGTGCGCAAACCACTGAAGTCACCGGCAATGGCGAGAAGGTCAACGGTCTGCGTTACAAGGATCGCACCACAGATGAGCTGCGTACGGTTGAGCTGGAAGGCATCTTCGTGCAGATCGGTCTGCTACCGAACACCGATTGGCTGAAGGGCACCATCGAGCTGTCGCCGCGTGGCGAGATCATTGTCGATAATCGTGGCGAGACTTCGATCTCGGGGATCTTCGCAGCGGGTGACGTGACGACTGTGCCGTACAAGCAGATCGTGATCGCAGTGGGCGAGGGCGCCAAGGCTTCGCTCAGTGCGTTCGATCACTTGATCCGGACTTCGGCCCCGGCGTAACTGCCAGGTCGAAAACGAAAAAACCCATGAGCGATCATGGGTTTTTTATTGCGCGTGGAAAGCCACCCCTCACCCCAGCCCTCTCCCGAGGGAGAGGGAGCCGACCGAGGTGTCTGAAGTCATCCATCGACCTGAGAGAGCCGGTCGATTATGGATTCACCGCCAATCGTTCAAGTCGGCGTAATTCTCCAACATCCCGCAATCAGTCCCCTCTCCCTCTGGGAGAGGGCTAGGGTGAGGGGCTTTCAGCTTTTTACAGCGGCGCAGGCTGAATGATTTCAACCCAGTAACCATCGGGATCCTTGATAAACGCCAGGCTCTTCATCCGGCCATCGGTCAGACGCTTCTGGAAATCGCAACCCAGCTCTTCAAACCGTGCACACGCAGCGACGATATCCGGCACTGAGATGCAGATGTGACCGAAACCGCGCGGGTCGGTGTTGCCGTTGTGATAGGCGAAGTCGGCATCGTTTTCGGTGCCGTGGTTGTGGGTCAGTTCGAGAATGCCCGGGATCGATTTCATCCATTCGGTACGCGCAGCGTCGTCGGCCGGGATCTGTGATTTATCGACCAGCGCGAGGAAGTACAGGCTGAACTCGGCTTCCGGGAAATCACGCTTCTCGACCAGCGAGAAACCCAGTACGCGGGTGTAGAAATCCAGCGACTTGGTGATGTCCTTCACGCGCAGCATGGTGTGGTTGAACACGAAGTTGCGGGTTGCGCTGTCTGGCGTGGCAGTCACGCCGGGGAAAGTGTTCAGTTCGTTGAGGCTCATGGGCCCTCCAATAACAATGGGCGAGTGAATGGGCGCAATGATACGCATGCCGACCGGCATCGCCAAATGCAAGGCGGGCTTGCCCTGCGCGAAGGCGGGGCTCAGACTTTGCTTTCTATCCATGAGTGCGTCCGGCAATGATCCGACTGTTGAAATCCGTGTTTGTTTTTTTTGCTTTGTCGTCGGCTGTGGTTTTACCCGTAATGGCCGAACCAAGTATCACTTGGCCGACGGGCTGGGAGGTTGAAGCGTTGCCGGAAACCGCGCCGCCAGTCTCGCGGCAACGGGCGGTGAAGCTCGATGCTGATGGCAATCAGGTGATGGTGATGGAGTTGACGATGACGCACGTGGAGGCGGGGCATCAGGTCAATTTGCAAGGCGTGCTGCTGGAAATGCGCAAATCGATCCAGAAGGATTTTTTCCGCAGTGGTTATCAGAGCGTCTGCAACAGAATTCATCCGGCTGCGCTCGGCTCATTGTCCGGGCTGGAGACGACCTGCACGGTCACCGAGAACGGTCGACACGTATTATCACAAACGTTGGTGGCAGCTGTGGAAACAGACAAGGCTTACGTACTTTCATATGCCGGTCAGGCCGACGTTTATAAGGCGAGCGCCGACGATATAGAAGCGGCGCGCCACAGCCTGAAATTATAAACGTTCGTACTAACTCGCAGCAGTTCGCTTGCCGGAAAGGATTAAGCACATAGTTTGATCATGCGCTCGAGGTAACATCGCGCAGCAAAATGTTTAGCCTGATGATTCAGAAGCGTTACACAAATTTCCAACTTGTTCGATGAAAATCATTTCATTTGTTAGATATTGTCAATAAAAAAGCCCTGCATCAGGCAGGGCTTTTTGTTGGCGTCAGATTAACCGCGCAACCATGAATCCACGGTGGCTGCACCGTACTGCTCTTTCCAGGCTTTCAGACCGCGATGGTTGCCGCCCTTGGTTTCGATCAGCTCACCAGTGTGCGGGTTCTGATAAACCTTGACCACGCGGGCGCGGCGGGTCTTGGGCGCTGCGGACTGCTGCAGACCGGACTTTGCCGGGTTTGGATCAAGGATGGCGATGATGTCTTTCAGGCCTTTGCCATAGGTTTTCATCAGTCCCTGGAGCTTTTCTTCGAATTCGATTTCTTTCTTCAGCCCGGCATCGTTCTTCAGCGATTCCAGCTGTTTGAGCTGTTCCTGAAGGGCCTTTTCAGCTGCGCGAAATTCAGCGAGTCTGGACAATATCTTTACTCCAATAGTGTGTTTGGCTGATACCAACCGCAAACAAAGCTATAAGCCAAGAGCCTGGAAGCGACTCGGTGATAATTGGCTCACCTGCCAGTCTGGCTCAGGTTGAAAAAATTGTAGTAGTTAATGCGACAAGAGTAAATCCTGATGTTGTCGCCATGTAACAACAATGACTTTTTGTATCAATTTGGTGCGGTTGTTCGGCGGGCAGTGTCGGCGATTTAATGATGAGTTAATGCTTCGAGGAAATCAGCGCCAGGCATCGGTCTACCGTACAAATAGCCCTGCAAAAAGTTAACGTTATGCTCGGTCAGGTAATCAGCCTGGGCCTGAGTTTCGACACCTTCGGCAACAATGCCCAAGTCCAGTTTGGCCGACAGTTCAATGATGGAGTCGAGAATATGCCTCGATAACGCGTCTACACCGATCATGGCCACGAAGCTCTGATCGATCTTTAGAAAGTCGACGTTGAAGGTGCGCAGATAACCAAGGCTCGAGTGCCCGGTACCAAAGTCGTCGATCGCGATTTTTACTCCCAGTGCATGCAATTGCTCAAACAGCTTAAGCGTGATGTCGCTCGGCTCGATCAGTTCGCGCTCCGTCAATTCCAGCACCAGTTCGACGCTGCCGGGCGCAAACGCCGCCAAGAGGTCACGACAATCTTCGACCAGCTCCAGATCCTGGCAGTGGCTGGCGCTGATGTTGATGCCGATATGGAAAGGCTTGGCGAAGTTCACAGAGTGCGGTCCCAGCAGGGCCGCAGTCTGTTGCATCAGCGCGCGGGTCATCGGCACGATCAGACCTGAGTGCTCGGCAAATGGAATGAAAAGGTCCGGGCGTACCAGCCCCTCTTTCGGGTGATTCCAGCGCATCAGCACTTCAGCGCCCGACCATCGCTTGCTGTCGCCGTGAACCACGGGCTGGAAGTACGGAATGAATTCCCCGGCCTCGAGTGCGCGCATCATTTCGTGGCTGGGCGAGGTCGATCGCTTCTGAACGAAGTGGCCAATGGCACCGGAGATTGCACCGAAGAAAATCAACAGACTGAACAGCGGAGGATATTCAGCCGCCATGTAACGCCGGACTTCGCCCTGGGGGAAACCCGCCGACACTTTGAAACCGTAACGCTTGGATTCCAGCAGGCTGTGCGCGACCGGCGGGGCAGGCACTGATCCCTGATGAACTTTGCCGTCGGCGGACAGCCAGTTATCGCCCACTTGCAACGTCAGTAATGTCTGGCGGCCGATCAGGCGCAGGATGTTGCTCAAGTGATAGCCATCCAGTGTGGTCAGCGCGCCACCACGACCGTCGCTGAGACGGTAGATCAACAATGCCGTATCGGGCGTCACCGGATTGCCGTTCATCAACCACAGTTTGCCTTGATGATAGTCCCCGGCATTGACGGCTTCCTGGAACGCCCCGAAGAGTGAGCTGCAGTAGAGATTGTTGTCCCAGACCAGATTGGTCGAGCGCACGAAGGGGCGGCGGGTCACTTGTTCGCGCAGGGCCAGTTTCACCTCTTCGCAATTTTTCCCGGCAAGCGGCAGCAGGACCCGAGCGGCTTCTGCCGTGTTATCGAGCATCAGATCGAACTGTCGCAGCGCTTGTTCGGCCGTTTCCTCGGCACTTTGCTGCAGTGTGCGTTCTGCCTGCATATAAAGAATCCCACTGCCCAGTACGATCGGCAGCAGACCGCTGAGCACAGTCACGACGATGCGGGTCCTGCGTTTGCGGCGGGGTCTGCGGGTCAGCGGCATGGACACATCCTGTGGAGTCGAAGTCCGGCCCGATAGACAATTGAGCCAGAGGGGAGAATAGATCGCAGATGGCTCTTGCGCCGTACGAAAAAAAGCGGATTTTATACAGAGGGCAGACAGGTCCCGTTACGCTGTGTAGAATCGATTTACGCATACAATAATAATCGTCTTCTGGCAGCAGAAGCCTCGCCCGCAAGAGCCTTGGGTCGACAATGAAGATATTCGGGTTCCAACTGATCTACGGAGACTTCCTCGCGCGCAGCGTGCGTGGCATCTCCTGTGCGCCTCCCTCTACATCACTTTCCTGACAAATAACCCTGGTTAATTGATAAGAAATGATGAGGCGTCACCATGGCAGATTTATACGAAAACCCAATGGGTCTGATGGGCTTTGAGTTCATCGAGTTCGCAGCGCCGACTCCCGGCACGCTGGAGCCGATCTTCGAGATCATGGGCTTCACCAAAGTCGCGACCCACCGTTCCAAGAACGTGCACCTCTATCGTCAGGGCGCGATCAATCTGATCCTCAATAACGAACCCAACAGCGTCGCCTCGTACTTCGCCGCCGAACACGGCCCGTCCGTTTGCGGCATGGCGTTTCGCGTGAAGGATTCGCAGAAGGCCTATTCCCGCGCACTGGAGCTCGGCGCTCAGCCGATTCACATCGAAACCGGTCCGATGGAGCTTAACCTGCCGGCGATCAAAGGCATCGGCGGCGCGCCGCTGTACCTGATCGACCGTTTCGGCGAAGGCAGCTCGATCTACGACATCGACTTCGTGTTTATCGAAGGTGTTGATCGCAACCCGGTTGGCGCCGGCCTGAAGATTATCGATCACCTGACCCACAACGTTTATCGCGGTCGCATGGCCTATTGGGCGAACTTCTACGAGAAGCTGTTCAACTTCCGTGAAATCCGTTACTTCGACATCAAAGGCGAGTACACCGGTCTGACTTCGAAAGCCATGACCGCACCGGATGGCATGATCCGCATCCCGCTTAACGAAGAGTCGTCCAAGGGCGCCGGGCAGATCGAAGAGTTCCTGATGCAGTTCAACGGCGAGGGCATCCAGCACGTCGCGTTCCTCACCGACGACCTGATCAAGACCTGGGATCAACTGAAGAAAATCGGCATGCGCTTCATGACCGCGCCGCCGGATACCTACTACGAAATGCTCGAAGGTCGCCTGCCGAATCACGGCGAGCCGGTCGATCAGCTGCAATCGCGCGGCATCCTGCTCGACGGTGCCTCGGAGCAGGGCGACAAGCGTCTGCTGCTGCAGATCTTCTCGGAAACTCTGATGGGGCCGGTGTTCTTCGAATTCATCCAGCGCAAGGGTGACGACGGTTTCGGCGAGGGCAACTTCAAGGCTCTGTTCGAATCGATCGAGCGTGACCAGGTGCGTCGTGGTGTGTTGACCACCGAGTAATCTGAAATGAAAAAATCCCGGCCTGCAGAAATGCAGCGCCGGGATTTTTTTAAGATCAAAAGATCGCAGCCTTCGGCAGCTCCTACATTTGGAATGCATTTTTCCTGTAGGAGCTGCCGAAGGCTGCGATCTTTTGCTTTTAAGAGCGTCGTTGGCGCGTCAAATGCTTGAAGCCTTCGAACACCAGCACCACAACCGCCAGCCAGATCGGGATGTAAGTCAGCCACTCGCCCGACTCGATGCTTTCTCCCAGCAACAACGCCACCGCAAGCAACAACACCGGTTCAACATAACTCAACAAACCAAACAGACTGAACGGCAGCAGGCGGCTGGCGATGATGTACACCACCAGCGCGGAAGCGCTGATCAGGCCGAGCAGCGGAATCAGCCACATCAGTCCTGGATATTGATCGAACACGGCCAGGCCCTGTTCGCCGCCCTGCACAAACCAGTAAGCGACCGGCAGCATCAGGGTCATGTCGACCCACAGGCCACCGAGGTTGTCGGTTTTCAGGTATTTGCGCAGTACGAAGTACAGCGGATAACCGACCACGACCACCAGCGTCGCCCAGGAAAAACCACCCACCTGATACAACTCGTTCAACACGCCGAGGCTGGCGAAAAATACGGCGATTTTCTGCAGGTAAGACAGGCTCTCGCCATAGGCAATCCGCCCGGTCAGCACCATCGCCAGCGGCAACAAGAAATAACCCAGCGATACATCCAGGCTGTAGTCATTGAGCGGTGCCCACATGAACAGCCACAGCTGAACGCCGAGGAGGGCGGAAGAGACCAGCAGCCCGGCGATCAGCTTCGGTCTGGCTGCCATCAATCGGAACAGCTCCAGCACCCGCCGCCATTCCCCGGAAACCAGCATGAACACGGTCATGCACGGCACGGTCAGGAGCATGCGCCAGCCGAAGATCTCCACACCGCTCAGAGGGGTCAGCAGCGACGTGTAGTAATACATGACGGCAAACAGCACCGAGGCTGAAACCGATAGAGCGATACCTTTAGACAAACTGTCCTCGCGGCTTGTTGGTTGAACGGGCGCGCAGGATACGTGGTTTTTGTGCTGAATATTGAGCGGATGCTCATTATTTCCCACATCCAGGAGCCACAAATCCTGTGGGAGCGAGCCTGGGCGCGAAGCGGCCGGCAGAGTCAGCATAGATGTTGCGTCGACTGGCGCTATGCATAATTGCACCGCTTAAACGCAAAAGATCGCAACCTTCGGCAGTTCCTACAGGGAACGCATTCCACAGTAGCTGACGAAGGCTGCGATCTTTTGATCTGCGCTTCTGATTAAGCCCGCAACGTCCGCGTCATCCGCAACGCCAGCATACTCCCGCCAACGATCACCGCCGCCAGCACATACAACGCCGCATCCGTCGAGCCAGTGCTGTCCTTGACCCAACCCACCAGATACGGGCTGAGGAACCCGGCCATCTGCCCCATCGAGTTGATCAGCGCCAGACCGCCAGCCGCCGCGCCCGCGCTCAGCATGGCGGTCGGCACCGGCCAGAACATCGGCAGACCAGTCAGTGCGCCCATGGTCGCGATGGTCAGGCCGAGAATCGCAATCGCCGGATTCGCTGCGAAATTCACTGCGATCACCAGCCCGATCGCGCCCATCAGCATCGGCACCACCAAGTGCCAGCGGCGCTCCTTGCGCAAGTCCGCCGAGCGCCCGACGACCAGCATGAACACCGCCGCGAGCAGGTACGGAATCGCACTCAGCCAGCCGATCACCAGGTTGTCGCTGAAGCCGAGGTTCTTGATGATCGACGGCAGCCAGAAGTTGATCGCGTACACGCCGCTCTGGATGCAGAAATAGATCAGGCCGAAGGCCCAGATCGCAGGATTCTTGAACACCGCGAGCAGTGAGTCGGTGGCGGTTTTCGGTTTGTTGGCGAGGTCTTCGGCGTGGTCGGCTTCGAGCACCGAACGTTCGTGGGCGGTCAGCCATTTGGCGTTGGCAAAGCTGTCGCTTAACAGGAAATATGCCAGCGCACCAAGGATCACGGTCGGAATGCCTTGCAGCAGGAACATCCACTGCCAACCGGCCAGGCCACCTTGGCCGGCGGCGAAGTGGTTAAGGATCCAGCCGGAAAACGGGCTGCCGAGCAGACCGGAGACGGGGATCGCCGACATGAACAACGCCATGATCCGACCACGGCGGAACGTCGGGAACCACTGCGAGAGATACAGCACCACGCCCGGGAAGAAACCAGCTTCAGCGGCACCGGTAAAAAAGCGCAGGGTGTAGAACTCGGTCGGGGTGGTGACGAACAACAGGCAGGTCGACAGCGCGCCCCAGGTGATCATCATCAAGGCAATCCAGCGCCGAGGACCGAAGCGGGTTAATGCCAGGTTGCTCGGCACGCCGCACAGCACGTAACCGATGAAGAAGATGCCGGCGCCGAGGCCGTACACGGTTTCGCTGAATTTCAGTGCGTCGAGCATCTGCAGTTTGGCGAAGCCAACGTTGACCCGGTCGAGGTAGTTGAACAGATAGCAGATGAAAATGAAGGGAATCAAACGCAGGGTGATGCGTTTGTAGACGGCGTTTTTACCGTCGTCGATGGTCTGGGTAGCTGCGGCGCTCTGCGACATAGCGGCTCTCTCTTTATTATGATTTTTTGCGATGCAAAGGGTAACGTTGATCGCCCTGAGAGTCTCGGCCACCTTTGGCCGGATTGTCTTTGTGCCTGAGCACAGGGTTTGCCGCCAGACCCTGTGCGGCTGAACAACCGTTCGTGCCTGAACTGAAGGATTGCCGCCGCTATGTTCGAACTCGATCACGACCTTGCCCAGGACATCGTCGACCGGGCCATGGCCATTTTGCCGTACAACGTCAATGTCATGGACAGTCATGGCCTGATCCTCGGCAGCGGTGAACCGGAGCGCATCAACACCCGGCACGAAGGTGCGCAACTGGTGCTGGCCAACGGGCGCGTGGTGGAAATCGATGCGCAGACGGCGGTGCACCTCAAAGGCGTGCAACCGGGCATCAACCTGCCGCTGTTGCTCGATCAGCGCTTGATCGGCGTGCTTGGCATCACTGGCGAGCCGGAGCAATTGCGCACCTACGCCGAGCTGGTGCGCATGACCGCCGAAATGCTCGTCGGCCAGCGCAACCAGCAGGCCGAGCAGCAATGGCGACGGCAGCGTTGCGATGATCTGCTGGCGTTGCTGTTGAGCGAGGCGGGGGATTCGCCGCGTCTGGTCGATGAGGCGCAGCAGCTTGGGCTCAAGCCGCAATTGACCCGGGTGCCGTATCTGTTTGAACTGGGGCTTGAGCACGGCCCGGGGCAAACCGTCGAGGCATTGAGTGCATGGCTGACCTCGCGGTATCCCGACAGTTGGTGCGTGAGTTCGGCGAAGTTTTCGCTGTTGTGGTGTCGCCCGGCGAGCCAGAACGTCGAGCACGATCGCCTGCTGGAAAAACTCGATGGCCTCGGCTGGAAGATTCTGCGCATCGCCGTCGGTGGGCAGGCGGATGGCCTCGCCGGGTTGCGCCGCTGTTATCGACGGGTCGGCGATCTGCTGGCGTATGGTCGTGACGTGCTGCCGAATTCGAGACTGCTGACGCTCAATCGTTATCGCTTGCCGGTCATGCTGTGGCGGCATCGCAACGATGACGCGCTGGACGAATTGCTCAAGCCGCTGCGCAAGGTCATCGCCAAGGACAGCAACGGTCAGTTGCTGGCGACGCTACGCAGTTGGTGCGAGCACGACGGGCAGAGCCAGGCCTGTGCCGAAGCGCTGGGCATCCATCGCAACAGCCTGCGCTATCGCATGGAACGGATTGCCGAGCTGAGCGGGGTTGATCCATTGAAGCTGGACGGGATGCTGGCGTTGTACCTGGGGGTGCAGCTGTTGCCGCAGACTGATCCATTGACATGAGTTGTCCTTGCGGCCGCCATCGCTGGCAAGCCAGCTCCCACAGGTCAGGAGGCGTTCATAACTTCCATATCCACCGCAGAACCTGTGGGAGCTGGCTTGCCAGCGATGAGGCCGGTACAACCAACACATATCTTTTGTGGAAATGAACAATAAACGCCGACGCCACTTGTGCACCCGACCGGCGTCAAGGCGCAGGCCGACTGGCAGCATGAATGCCACTGCAACCGGAGAATTCCCATGAAGATCGTCATCGCCCCCGACTCGTTCAAGGACAGCCTGAGTGCCCAAGGCGTTGCCGAAGCCATCGCCCTCGGACTGGCCCAGGTCTGGCCACAGGCGACGCTGGTCAAATGCCCGATGGCCGACGGCGGCGAAGGCACGGTCGAGTCGATTCTCGCGGCCTGCGAAGGTGAATTGCGCCGCACCCGCGTGCGCGGCCCGTTGGGCGCACCGGTCGAAGCCGCATGGGGCTGGCTACCGCACAACCACACCGCGATCATCGAAATGGCCGAGGCCAGCGGTCTGCAACTGGTCCCGCCGGGACAGCGCGATGCCTGCATCAGCAGCACGTTTGGCACCGGTGAATTGATTCGTGCAGCGCTGGATGCCGGCGCGCAACGGGTGATCCTGGCGATCGGCGGCAGCGCGACCAATGACGGCGGTGCTGGGGCGATGCAGGCATTGGGTGTGAAGATGCTGGATGGGCAGAATCAGTCGCTGGTGCCCGGCGGCCTTGCCTTGGCGCAACTGGCGCGATTGGACCTGAGTGGACTTGATCCACGTCTGGCCAATGTGCGTTTCGACATCGCCGCCGACGTCAACAATCCGCTCTGCGGCCCTCACGGCGCCTCGGCCATTTTCGGCCCGCAGAAGGGCGCATCGCCCGCGCAGGTTGAGCAACTCGATCAGGCGCTGGGGCACTTTGCCAAACTCTGCGCGCAAGCATTGGGCAAAGACGTGCGCGATGAACCGGGCAGCGGCGCGGCGGGTGGTCTGGGTTTTGCCGCCAAGGCTTTTCTCGGCGCGCAGTTTCAGGCGGGCGTCGATGTGGTGGCGGAACTGGTCGGGCTCGCTGAGGCGGTCAAAGGTGCGGATCTGGTGATTACTGGAGAAGGCCGCTTCGATGCGCAAACCCTTCGCGGCAAAACGCCGTTCGGTGTTGCGCGAGTTGCCAAACAACACGCTGTGCCGGTGATCGTGATTGCCGGGACCTTGGGCGAGGGCTATCAGGAACTCTATCAACACGGCATCGACGCCGCGTTTGCTGTTACCAGCGGGCCGATGACTCTGGACCAGGCCTGCGCCGAAGCCCCGCGCCTGCTGCGTGAACGCGCCACCGACATCGCCCGGGTCTGGCAACTCGCCTCAGCCTGAAAAATATTTACCGCCGACCCGAAACCTTCCTCAAGCCTGGCCGATACAACGGTCAGGCGCACACAAAATCACAACTCAGTGCCGCCGGACTGTCGCCCGCTATGGGCCAGTGCTCACGGCATGGACGCTCGTAGTTTCTTTCTTTCGAGAGTCCGACCATGTCCCTGCGTAACCTGAATATCGCGCCCCGTGCTTTCCTCGGTTTTGCCTTTATCGCCTTGCTGGTGATTGTCCTCGGCGTGTTTGCCGTCAGCCGCATGACGGTCATTCGTCAGGCGTCGATCGACATGGACACCAACCAGTTGCCAAGCGTGACCCACCTCAGCGTGGTCACGGAAAACGTCCTGCGCATGCGCATTCTCTCGTTCCGTGTGCTGGTCAATCGCGAACCGGCCAGCCTGCAAGAGGCAGAAACCCGCATCGCGGTGCTGGTCGACAAGGTGCGCAAAGCGCAAGCCAGCTACGCTGCGTTGCCGGCAGGCCCTGAAGAGCGCGCGGTCTTCCAGACGTTTTCGACGACGCTCGATAATTACCTGCAAGCGCAGAATCAGATGATTGAGCTATCGCGCAAAGGCGATCTGGAAGCGATGCGCGCGTTGATCAACACGCGCATCAAGGAAGGCACCGATCAGATGGGCGAGCAGCTCAACAAGCTGATCGGCATGAATACCGCCGGGGCCAGAGCGGCGGCCACCAAGGCCGGTGAAAACTATGACAGCGCCATCACCGGGATCATCATCGTCGCCGTGATTGCGGCGCTGGCCACCGTGTTGCTCGCCTGGTTGCTGACCCGCAGCATCGTCACGCCGCTCAACCGCGCCGTGCTCGCTGCGCAAACCATTGCCGACGGTGACCTCAGCAAAGCCATCGAAGTCGACGGCAAGGACGAACCGGCGCGCCTGCTCGAAGCCCTGGCGGCGATGCAGACCAACCTGCGCAAAACCATCGAGCAGATCGCCGGTTCCGCCACGCAACTGGGCGCCGCTGCCGAAGAACTCAGCGCCGTCACCGAAGAAGCGTCGCGCGGGCTGCAGCAGCAGAACAACGAAATCGAGCAGGCCGCCACCGCCGTCAACGAGATGACCGCTGCGGTGGAAGAGGTGGCGCGCAACGCCGTGTCGACTTCCGAAGCTTCCAATCAGTCGACCCACGCCGCCCGCGAAGGTCGCGATCAGGTGGTGAAAACCGTCGACGCGATCCAGACCATGACTCACGACGTGCAGAACACCGCGCAGATGATCGAAGGCCTCGCCGCGCAAGGTCGTGACATCGGCAAGGTGCTGGACGTGATTCGGGCCATCGCCGAGCAGACCAACCTCTTGGCGCTCAACGCTGCAATTGAAGCGGCGCGTGCCGGCGAGGCTGGCCGTGGTTTTGCCGTGGTGGCTGACGAAGTGCGCGCCTTGGCACATCGCACCGCGCAGTCGACTCAGGAAATCGAAAAAATGGTCGCCGGCATCCAGAACGGCACCGGTGAAGCGGTTTCGTCGATGCAGCAAAGCAATCAGCGCACCCAGTCCACATTGGAAATGGCCCGCGCGGCCGGCGTGGCGCTGGAGCAGATCACGCAATCGATTCACCAGATCAACGAACGCAACCTGGTTATCGCCAGCGCTTCGGAAGAGCAGGCGCAAGTCTCCCGCGAGGTCGATCGCAACCTGGTGAACATCCGCGACCTCGCCACGCAATCGGCCGCCGGCGCCAACCAGACCAGCGCCGCGACCCACGAACTGTCGCGACTGGCGGTGGATTTGAACTCCATGGTGGCGCGTTTCGTGATTTGAGATACGGTGAAGGCTGGAAACCGCGCTAACAGGAGACGTACATGCGCTATTCAGCCTTGACCCAACGAATCGCCGGGGAGGGTGCCGCTGCCTGGCAGATTCACGACCGAGCGCTGGAACTGCGCGCCGAAGGCGTCGATGTTTTGTTGTTGAGCGTCGGCGATCCGGATTTCGATACGCCGTTGCCGATCGTCCATGGCGCGATCGATAGCCTGTTGGCCGGCGACACCCATTACGCCGACGTGCGAGGTCGGTTCGAGCTGCGCAGGCTGATTGCCGAGCGTCATCGCCAGCGCAGTGGTCAACGGGTTGATCCTGATCAGGTGATTGTCCTGCCCGGCGCGCAATGCGCGGTGTACTCGGTGGCGCAGTGTCTGCTCGATCCGGGCGATGAAGTGATCGTCGCCGAGCCCATGTACGTCACTTACGAAGGAGTGTTTGGCGCTTGCGGTGCCAAGGTAATTGCGGTGCCGGTGCGCCCGGAGAACGGTTTTCGTGTCGACCCCGCCGATGTCGCCGCGCGCATCACACCGCGAACTCGCGCCATGCTGCTTAACAGCCCGAACAATCCCAGCGGCGCGAGTCTGCCCTTGTTGATCTGGCAGGAACTGGCAGCGCTGTGCATGCGCCATGACCTGTGGCTGATCAGCGATGAGGTGTACAGCGAGCTTTTATACGAAGGCGAGCACATCAGCCCGGCGAGCCTGCCGGGCATGGCCGAGCGCACCGCAACGATCAACAGTCTGTCGAAATCCCATGCGATGACCGGTTGGCGCATCGGCTGGATGATCGGCCCGAAACCCTTGGCCGAGCATCTGGTGAATCTGTCGCTGAGCATGCTGTTCGGTCTGCCGGATTTCGTACAGAAGGCCGCGCAAGTGGCGCTGCAAAGCGATCTGCCGGAAGTCTCTCAGATGCGCGAGGAGTATCGCTTGCGCCGCGATCTGGTCTGCGAACGTTTGTACGGTTGCCCTGGGTTGCAGCCGATTCGCCCGGATGGCGGTATGTTCGTGATGGTCGATGTGCGCCAGACTGGCCTTGGCGCTCAGGCGTTTGCCGAGCGCTTGCTGGAAGGTTATGGCGTGTCTGTGCTGGCCGGCGAAGCGTTCGGGCCGAGCGCGGCGGGGCATATTCGCATCGGTCTGGTGGTGGATCGGGTCAAACTGGCGGATGCCTGCGCGCGGATTGCGTTGTGTGCGGTGCAGCTGTTGCAGGCGCGGAGTGCCTGAGGGTCTTGCATTGCCTGCCCCGGCGCCTTGCTGATCGTTCCCACGCTCAGCGTGGGAATGCCTCTAGGGACGCTCCGCGTTCCATCTTTCGGAAGGGACGCGGAGCGTCCCGGGCTGCATTCCCACGCTGAGCGTGGGAACGATCAGTTTAGTGGATTCACCAGATTCGCCGGCCGCTGTCCGTTCAACGCCGCCAGCAGATTCTCCACCGCACACCGCGCCATTGCTTCACGCGTCTCATGGGTCGCCGAGCCCATGTGCGGCGTGGCCACAACATTGCTCAACTGCAACAATGGCGAATCATGATTCAACGGCTCGCGCTCGAACACATCCAGCCCCGCCGCGCGAATGCGCTTGCTGCGCAACGCCTCGATCATCGCCACCTCATCGACCACCTTACCGCGCGAGATATTGATGAAGATGCTCTCCGGCCGCATCAGCGCAAATTGTTCCGCGCCGATCAAACGTTCGGTCTGCGCTGTCAGAGGCAAAGTCAGGCAAATGAAATCGGCCTGCTGGAGCAACTCTTCGAGGCTGCGATATTGCGCAGCGAACCGCTCCTCGACCGCCGGCTTGCGCGACTGACTGTGGTAGATCACCGGCATGCCGAAACCGAAATGCCCGCGCTGGGCCAGGGCCTCGCCGATGCGGCCCATGCCGATGATGCCCAGCGTCTTGCCATGCACATCGGTGCCGAAATGCGCCGGGCCGATATTGCGGCTCCACTGCCCGCCACGGACCATGTTCGCCAGTTCGACCACCCGACGGGCAGCGGCGAGGATCAGGGCGAAACCGGTGTCGGCGGTGGTTTCGGTGAGCACGTCGGGGGTGTTGGTCAGCAGAATCTTGCGCCGATTCAGATACTCGATGTCGTAGTTGTCGACACCCACCGAGACGCTGGCAATCGCCTCCAGTCGCGGCGCCAGATCCAGCAACGCCGCATCCAGTTTCAGGCTGGCGCCTAGCAAGCCGTGGGCGCGGGGCAGGGCATCGCGCAACTGCATGAGGCCATCGGCGTCGAGGCTTTCGATCAGCGTTACGTCAAACTGCTCTTGCAGGCGCGCCATCAGCGCGGGCGAGAGTTTCTTGTACAGCAAGACCTGTTTTTTCATGGCAAAAAATCCTTTCAGGAATGCGCCGGCACACGCGGTGTGGCGGCGGCTTTGGCGACGACGCGATCACTGGCGCCGGGCTTGAGGAAAATGGTCAACACCACCGACAGCAACAGCGCGCCGCTCATCAATAAATAGGACGCGCCGGGCGAGCCGGTGGAGCTGTTCAGGTAGCCGACCAGATACGAACCGCCGAACGAGCCGAGCGCGCCCATGCTGTTGATCAGCGCCATGGCGCCACCGGCAACGTTGGCCGGCAGGATCTCCGGGACGATGGCGAAGAACGGCCCGTATGGCGCGTACATGCAGGCGCCGGCAATGACCAGCAGGGTGTACGACCACCAGAAGTGTTCGGCGCCCAAGGCATATGAGCCGTAGAACGCAATCGAGGCGATCAGCAGTGGCGGCCAGACAAAGCGTTTGCGCTTCTGCAATTTGTCCGAGCCCCACGACACCGCGAGCATGCCCAGCACCGCCGCCAGATAGGGCAGCGACGAGAGCCAGCCAGCCTCGATCATGTCCATTTGCGCGCCTGCCTTGAGGATCGATGGCAGCCACAAAACGAATCCGTAGACGCCGATGCTCCAGCAGAAAAACTGCAGCGCCAGAATGATCACCTTCGGCGAACGGAACGCCTCGGCGTAGTTCTTCACAGCTTTGATTCCGACCTGCTCTGCGGCGAGCGCGCTTTCCAGATCGTGTTTTTCCTGTTCATTGAGCCACTTGGCCTGGGCCGGACGATCATCGGCCAGACGCCACCAGATAAACGCCCACAACACCGCCGGCAGACCTTCGATGATGAACATCCAGCGCCAGCTGAAATGCTGCACCAGATAGCCCGACACCACCGACATCCACAGCATGGTCACCGGGTTGCCAAGGATCAGAAATGTGTTGGCCCGCGAGCGTTCGGCGCGGGTGAACCAGTGGCAGAGATAGACCAGCATCGCCGGCATCACCGCCGCTTCGACCACGCCGAGCATGAAGCGAATGACGATCAGCCAATAGGCGTTGGAGACCACGCCCGTCAGCGTGGCGAGCCCGCCCCAGAGAATCAGGCTGACGAAAATCAGCTTCTTGACGCTGTGCTTTTGCGCGTAGATCGCGCCGGGCACCTGGAAGAAAAAGTAGCCGAGAAAGAACAGCGCGCCGAGCAGCGAGGACAGGCCCGGTGTGATCATCAGGTCTTCGGCCATGCCCGACGCGGCGGCAAAACCGTAGTTGGCGCGATCGAGATAGGCCAGGCTATATGTGATGAACACAATCGGCATGATGTACCACCAGCGGCGGGTGGCGAGGGTAGCGGTTTTCATCGGTGTGACTCCTGAGCTTGTTGTTTTTGTCGCAGCAGGTTCATTGATTTGCGGTGATCAGGCGGGCCTCTTCGCGAGCAGGCTCGCTCCCACATGTGAAATGCGTTCCCCTGTGGGAGCGAGCCTGCTCGCGAATTCAGCGGTCAACTCCAAGCGGGAAGGCAACCCCTCCATATCCCCGCGACTCTGCACCGCGCGACTGCCAATCCAGTTCGCTCGCTGCACAGCCTCGGCAAAACTCTGATGCTCGAGCAGGGCGCTGATCATCCCCACCGCAAAACCATCCCCGGCGCCTACGGTATCGACCACCTTGGTCACCGGCACGCCAGCGACAAAACCCTGATCCAGCTGCGTGCGGTAATAAGCGCCTTCAGGCCCGAGCTTGATCGCCACCGCCTCCGCACCTTGATCCAGATAGAACGCAGCAATGTCGGCCGGGTCGTCGAAACCGCTAAGCAGGCGGCCCTCGCTTAAC
>NZ_JH635999.1:1621874-1643597 GCF_000257605.1 Pseudomonas sp. R62 | reverse complement strand
TGCAATGCACATAACCGACGTGACGGCCGAGCGCGCGTGCGGCGCTGGCGGCAGACTGGTCCTGCCAGCGCCAGTTTCCAATGTCGAAGGTCATCTTGATCGGCAGGTTGTGCTGCTCGACGGCGGCGAAGAAACGCTGGAACGGCTCGATGCGCCCGCCGTGCAGAGTTTGATCGTTCTCTACCAGCAGTTGTACCGGGCTGTGTTTGAGTCGCTCGGCCAGTGCCTGCAAATCAGAGTTGTCAGTGAAATAGCCAAGCGAAACTTTCAGCCATTTCGAACCGAACGCCTGGGCCTGTTGCAGCGCGGTAATCAATTCGGGATTCGGCTGCGCTTGCCCGGCCAGCCACAGTTCTGCGGGTGAGGAATAAATGCTTTGCAAGCCCTGCGCCTGGGTAGCCTGAGCGAGTTGCGCCGGGTCTTCACGGGTCAGCAGCTCTTCACGCCACTCGATGCGATTCGCCCCGGCTGCCGCGAGGATGTCGATAAAACAATCCTGCCCACGCTGGCGCACGAGCTCGGCACCGTAGCTGGACAGACTGATGGAAACGGCTGGTTTATTCATTGTTATTGACCTCTGAAACCGGTTTCATTTTTGTTCAAAAAAATATCAGATGGTTCTGTGGTGTCCTTCCGGGCGCCTTCGCGAGCAGGCTCGCTCCCACACCTGGAACGCGGTCACCTGTGGGAGCGAGCCTGCTCGCGAAACCGCCAGATCAGACGCCGCCAATCCCTCGGGTCGAACCCCGTTCAATCAGCGCCGGCGCAAAATCCACCATCCGCGCCACCTCATCATCCCCGCGCAAGCGCTTGAGCAGACACTCAAACGCTCGCGCGCCTATCTCTTGCGTCGGCTGCGCCAGCGCGGTAATTCCGGTGCCCACCAGCGGATACCAGTCCAGATCATCCAGAGCAATCAATCCGACGTCTTTAAACAAACGCACGCCCAGCGCGCGCAGCGCATGCGTTGCCGCAAGCGCCGCGACGCCATTGGCGCAAAACAGCGCTTTCGGGCCGTCACCGGGTGTGTTTAAAAAGCTTTGAAGTTGCGCGTTCAGATCATCACCGGTTTCCAGCACCGCCCCAGTCAGGGTCGCGCGCTGAGTAATCTGCGCCTGAAAACTGCTGACCCGCTCGATCCGCGAGCTGGTGCCGTCATACGGTTCGGTGACCAGCAAAAGATCCCGATATCCGCGTTGTTCGAGATGCGCGAGCGCCATCTCTACTGCTTGCGAGTTGTTCAACCCGACCATGTCGCTGTCGAGCCCGTCGACCTTGCGATCCACCAGCACCAGCGGCATCTCGCGGCGCAGTTGGTGCAGTTCGTCCCGGTGATGGCCCAGCGTGTTCACGATCAGCCCTTCGATGTTGTACGAGCGCAACAGCGCCAGATGCTGGCGCTCCTGCTCGTCATCGCGGTCTGTGTTGCACACCACCAGGCTGTAGCCGTGCGCCCGGCAGGCGGTTTCCACCCCGTGCATCACGGCAATCGAATAAGGGTTACGGATATCGGCGACAAGCATGCCGATCAGGCGCGTACGCCCGCGTTTCAGGCCACGGGCCATTTGGTTGGGGCGGTAGCCGAGTTCATCAATCGCCTGCTCGATGCGCCGGGCTATGGCATCGGAGAGCAGGGCGCGGTCATCGCCGATGAAACGTGAGACGCTGGCCTTGGACACGCCGGCGCGCTCGGCGACATCGAGCATGGTCACGCGGCTGCGCTGTGCGGCGGAGAAGTCATTCAATGGGTTAGACCTTGTTTTTGAATATAGCGGTCTGACGGCACCAATACCGCTGAAACCGGTTTCAGAAGACACCATCTGACCTCAAGCCGTCAACCTCCAAATGCAGCAGAATTCGTCACGGCAAAAATTGGTTTCCGACAAACGGTCGGCTTACCTGTCAGATCTGACAGTAGGAATCTTTCCAATACCAGCGCTTAATTTCTTTCAGGCCAAGATGACCCGCCAGTGAGAAATTCCATGCCTATCGAAACGCCAATAACTTCCAGCAATCCCTTGAATCCCGGTGTGCTTCTGAGCTTGCCTAGAGTGGAAGGCGTCGATCCGCTTGACCCCGCCGGAACATTGCCGCCGGACGCAAAACAGGTGGGCATCGTTTGTATTATTGACCGCTGGCCGAACTTTCCTGTTTCAGGCGTGCGTAAAGACCGTGTTGAGATTTTCATCGTCGGTAACCCTGATTACATCGCATTTGCCGAATATGGGGCCGCGGATGATGCGCCGGAGTTTCGTATTCCAGTGGCTCCCGAGAAACTTCCGGATTTGGCTACGTTTGAGCTTTTTTACACAGTACGTTCGATCAACCCTACTACGTCGCCTTCACGACGCCTGACTTTTGCAATAGTTAAGCCGCCGCAACGTTTGAAAGAGGTTATTTTTCCCGATGCGGATGATTGGGGTTATATCGGCTGTTACAAGAACCATCCCGAAGATCCGGAAGCCTTGTTTATCTGGGAAGGGGTACGTATCGAAATTCCTTTCGATGACTTGTTTCAGCTTACGGATGTCCTCAGCCTCGATTGGCAGGCATGGGATTCTTTAAACGGGTCGGGAAACCCTTTGACACAGGTGTTTAACTTTACTGAGGTTGTGACAGATGTTGTAACCAAGGAGCCGGTCAAGATAGTAATCAAGCCATTCGATTCACATATAGCACCCATGGAGGAAAACGATTCGGCCATAGTGAATTACCAGCTATTGCGCAACGGTGTACCCATCTTTCGCTCGTTTACCGGGCTGGTGAAGGTAGACAGGAAAATTCCGGGCGAAAGCAAGTATTGCTCGGATTCAAGTTGGATGAAGTGATCAGGGCGCAACAGGGTAGCGATATTAAGACAGCAGTTGGCGACGTTCGCCATTGTCGAAGATGCATGGATCAAAAAACATTTTCTACGCAATGGAGAAGGCACATGACAAGCATTCAAACAGCGGAGTCGAGTACCCAAGCAGGCATTCTTGCCGCACCCACCCCCGAATTGCCAGACGGGCGCGGTACAAACAAGGACATTATTCCGATAGCTGCGATACCTGTGGGCGGCCCGCTGACACTTATGGTCAAGACCAATGTGTGGTTGAACCCCCATAACGGTGATCAGATTGCTCTTGAGGTTACGCGAACTCAACCCCCGTCCAATCCGTTGCCGACAGACTTCACGCGGCTGCCCCGGGTAAGGCTCGGTGACGTGGGCACCCGCCCTGTAGATTTTCCGATCACAGTGCCCACTGAATATCTGGGTGAGAATGCGACCCCGGACGGACCGACGCCGATCTGGGTTCGTAGCGTGCTGTTTGAGCGGGGGCTCAACCCGCTGACCGGTGTTGTGATGCAGTTTTTCATCGACCGTACCGGTGCCTGGCAAGCGAAACCTGCACAAACAGGGACAAATCCAGGGCAGGTTCCAGGCGCCAGAACAGTTCCGCCAGCCACGTTTCCCAATGCCCCGGGCGATCTGGATGACACCTGGGCGAATCAGCCAGGTAACGAAGGGGGATTGCAGGTAGAAATTGATACAGGCTACGCCAACGCTCAGCCCGATGACACGTTGACCCTGTACGTGGGAGGCGTACGTACCAATCCTCCGCAGGTGCCCCCTTTTTTCAACGGAACGATGCCTATCGATGGCAAGCTGTCGATCCCGACCGCGGAGCTTCGCAAGGTAACGAGCGGCAGAGCGTTCATCTGGTTCATCATCACTGACGTTGCTGGCAACCCGAGCGCATGGGGTGTGTATTTCAAAAACGTACGTTTTTTGCCATTGCCTAAACTGGGGGTCATTACCGTCCCGGCAAACGAAGATGGTCTGATTGATCTAAACGATGCGCGTGCAGGTGTGAAGGTAAAAGTCAGCCGGTTGGCAGATACAATCGGCACCGACGGAGTGAGCCTGACGTACGGCGCTCAACCGGCCCAGGATCTCCAATTCAATGCACTCACGGAGCTGGAGTTTACTATTCCTTGGTCGAGTCTGAGCAAGGAGTACTTCGATAACCAGACGGGTACGAATTTTGAGTTGGACGTGGTCATCAAAGCTGACTTGATGCGTGGCGGTTTATCGATCGACAGTGGAACCATAACTGTAAAAACAGATTTCTCGACGTATCCGCCTTACACGGTTGACCCGACGACCCCCCCCCTGAGGTAAATCCAGAATTCCGCAAATTGATCGTTCGCGGACAGGCACCTGTTACGGATAACGTGCTGGGCCCTCATGATGTCGATCAGACAGCCAAGGCTCACATCGATGTATCGCCTGTCACCGCCGGAACGACATTCCCTGAACCCGAAGCAGGCGATCTGGTCACTCTGAAGTATCTCGGTGATCAAGGCGAAATCATTGTTAATTCAATAGCAATGGATGTATCGAATATCAATACGGTCGTTCAGATAGATCTGCCATATAGCGTTGTCGGTCCGGGTGGTATTGGGCCTAAAGAGGCTTGGTGGACATATGAAAACCCCGCTCGAAACAATAGCCAGGATTCGGCAAAAGAGACAGTGAATGTCAATACAGTAGTTATTGTTCTTGATAAGCCAGAGTTCCAGCGTCCACCGACCGATGGCACCGAGTACCCAAACATTATCTGCGAGAGCTTGGCGGGGGAGGATCACGTTGCGACGTTCTTGATCAAGCCCAATGATCATTTCACCGATGGAATGGACATCACATTCAATTGGCAAGGTTGGCATGACGATGCTTATACAGTAGATGCGCCGGCTGATACCGTGTTTAGTGATACACGTGCGATCACTTTGCAGGAGCTAAAGGACGGGATGCTTTGGGAGGTGCCATATGTGCCTTTTATTCGTAATCTTCCTCGTCCTCCTGCTACCCCTCCTGATCGAAACGATTTTTATGCGGGCTATGTGAAAATCTGGTACTCGACGCCAACTGTAACGACGTCAGAAGTTCAGGAAATGGTCGTTTACTTGCTCAATGGTGACTTCCTGTACTGCGAGTCGGAACCGGGCTGGGATCCTGCGCCTGCTTCATAAATGGCATTCGCGATCATTGCATTGCCGGAAGAGCCAGCCTCTTCAGGCAATGCAATTTAATTGGAGAAGTAAGAAACATCTCGAAATGTCGCGAGTTGGCGATTAAGCCCACCTACTAAGAGGATTAGTCCTACAGAGAAAGTCCGGACTAGCAGGTATTCTCCGGCGTCGCCTACAAAGGTCGTCTGATGGAATATGTACGTCTGAACCGTCCTTCTTCCGTCCCGATTAACCTCAACGAGAAGTGTATATGACGTTTGAAAATAGCTTGGGACCGACAGTTTTGAAACTCACTGGCACGCTCTCTTGTGCAGCATTACTGATCGCGATATCCGAGACGGCCTTTTCCCGGAATCTCAATCTTGGTGAAGTCGAAACCGTATCCGTCGGTGCTACGCCAGAAGCCTGGTTTATCCCTGCCACTGCCACGCTTAACCTCAATGGTGGTGACGCGCTTAACATTGTGGTCGGCGGTGGAACGTTGAATGCGATTTCCGCCAACACTGCCCAGATTGAAGCCTCAAACGCCCTCGTAACTCTGGATGGGGCGAGGGTGACCGGTAGCAATTTCGACACTGCGCTGAGCTTGACCGACAGCTCGGCAGTGGTGTCCGGCAGTACGCTGTCCAGCGATGGCAGAGCAATGTCGCTTACGCGCGACCTGAACGTACCCGTTGGTTCAACAGCGACCGTCACTGGCAGTACGCTGACAGGAGGTTTCTCGGGCGCAGCGATAACATCCCTCAGTACCTTGAATCTGGTGGACAGCCGGGTTGAAGGGACCGACGCAGATAGTGTTGGCCTCGAACTTTACGGCGGCAACGTCAACATCAGTGCAGCCAGCGAGGTCATCGGAGAACTGGATGGGATCATCTTTGGCGAGGATACTGTCCTTAACCCGAGCGATGTCACCGCACAGAGTGTACTGAAGATTGATGGTTCAACCGTGCAGGGCCGCACCGGCGCAGCGATCAAAGTCGATTTTGCAACGCCAGACGATCAACCGGTATTGATCGAGATAGCTAACCGTTCGAATCTGATCGGCGGCAACGGTAATATCGTCGAGGTCATTGATGGCGCAGCAGCGCGCTTTCAAATCGACGACAGCCAGTTGACCGGCAATGTAGCGGTTGCTGACGGCGGGACCGCCGCGGTTTTCTTGCAAAACAATGCCAGCCTCGACGGCAATTTGATCAACGTCGATTCTGTTTCGCTCGATACCCGAAGCATACTCACCGGTGACATTCAGGGCTCCGGGTCTGGCGTCGTGATGCTGGACAACGACTCGATCCTGCACGGTTCGGTTACTGGCGTCAGCGCTATGTCCATCGGGCGTGGCGCTGAATGGAACCTGGTTGGCAACAATTCGTTATCGAATCTCGAAATGCAGGGCGGGAACGTGAGATTCGGCACGCCCGCCGAGTTCGTCCGCCTGGACGTTGCCAACTTGTCAGGCAACGGCCGGTTTTTTTTGGATGCTGACGTGTCCACCGGTGAAACGGACTTTCTCAATGTCACGGAATCAGCCAGTGGCCGGCACGAGCTGGTAGTCGGTGCAAGCGCCAGCGAACCTGTCACCGGTGCACCGGTTCAAGTGGCTAACATCGCTGGCGGGGATGCTGAGTTCGATCTGAGAAACGGTCAGGTTGATCGTGGTGCTTTGGCGTACAAACTGGTGCGAGAAGGCGAAGGTATTTTCCTGCGAACTGATGGGACAACGCCGAGCACAGGTACGCAAACGGCGTTGGCGATTGCCGGTACCGCTCCTACGGTTATCTATTCGGAAATGACCACTCTCAATACCCGCCTCGGCGACCGTCGCATGGCCGGCACTCAGCCCCGATCGCAATCGATTGCTGCATTGGACTCAGATAATCAGAACGCGACCACCGGCCTGTGGATACGGACTCATGCCAATCAGTACAACGTCAAGAATGCCTATGGCGATGGTTACAAACAAAATCAGACTGGCGTCTCGTTGGGGGTGGATACGCCACTACCGATGGGTGATGGCCAATGGTTGATTGGGGTTTTTGGTGGATACAGCACCACTCGCCTTGACCTGGCCCGCGGCAGCGCGGGCACGATCAATAGCACCTATGGCGGGATGTATCTGTCGTGGTACGACGAAATGACCGGGTACTACGTGGATACCGTTGGCAAAATCAACCGTTTCAGTAATGACGTCAAAGTCACATTGAGCGATGACACTCGAACAAAGGGTGACTTCGATAATCTCGGGATCAGTGGGACCGTCGAAGTGGGCAAGCATATAGTCTTGAATCGAGGCTATTTCATCGAGCCCTCTGCCCAGTTTGGTGTAGCGACGGTAAAAGGCAAAGATTATCAGCTGGACAATGGGCTGCAGGTAGACAGCAACGAGACCCGCTCATTGCTCGGCAAGGTCGGAATGACAGTTGGCCGCGAGGTGGTGCTGAACAATGGCGGCAAACTGCAACCCAGGCTGCACGCGGCGGTAAGTCATGAATTCGTTAACAACAACCGTGTCAGCGTCAATGACACTGGATTCAACAACGACTTGTCCAGCACCAACCTCGAGCTGACCGGTGGCCTCAACTGGGTTCCGGCCAATAACAAATGGCAGGTATATGGCGAGCTAGGAACCAGCAGGGGCAGCAAAGCTGACCAGGAGCTGGGAGGGAGTGTCGGGCTGAGCTTCAGTTTCTGATTGCATCAGCATAAAAAAAAGGAAGCCTCGCAGCTTCCTTTTTTCCGTAGTCAGTAAGTGCTTTTTCTTTTGCTCAGGTCGGCGTCAACGACAAATTCCCCAGCAATCGGGAACTCTTCGGTGCCATTCTCTCCACCATGGTCATATGTGCCGGACCAAGTGCCTCTCAGTGTTTTTTCAATGTCGTCATATTTCAATGTCAGGCTCCCGCTCACAGAGACATGCAGGTCGCCCGTCGCGGGATTGGAATAGTAGGTGCTTCTGACATCATCGCTATCTTTGGACAGGTCATAGCTCAACGATTGGGGTTTGAAAGGGAACACAAACTCAAGCGTACGCGTCACACCATCCTTGGTGTGTCCAGCTGTCAAAACGTAACGCAAGCCTTCCGGGTAGGGCTTAGGCCCGAAGGAAGGCACAGAGGTAGATCGAAACTCCATAAACTGAGGGACTTTGACAAACCTGTAGCGTGGATTGGCATCGCCGTTGATCGTGGCTGACAAAAAGGTCTGCGCTGTATCCGGCAAGATCGTCCTGTAGGCTCGGGCTGTATAGCTCATGAGTTATATCTCCATACGATATGGTTGGGGACATCCAAAGACTGACCCGTCCTACTTCTGGATGTTGTATGGAAGCCTGAATGCAGTGCGCCTGTAAACTGTCAGTGTTGACAGTTTACAGGCGCACTTTTTTGTGAGCTTTGAGCAGCAGGAACATGCCGTGTTTTTCAGCCGAACAACCCTGCTGCAATATTGATCGAGAACCCGAGGATCGCTGTATTGAACACGAAACCGATCAACGACTGCGCCAGCACAATCTTTCGAATATCCCGTGTCGCAACACCTACATCCGAAGTCTGCACAGCCACGCCGATGGTGAACGAGAAGTACAGAAAATCCCAATAATTGGGGGTGGTCAGTCCTTCAGCAAAATGCAGTGCCGGCTCCTTGCCGTTCCAGGTGTAAAACAACCTCGCGTAGTGCACGCAAAAGATCACCCCAATCAGCAGCCATGAGCCGATCACCGTCAGCGCTGTGAAGCCGTAGTGCATCAATTTGTGTGTGTTATCCAGATCTTTGCTGCCCGCCAGTTCAAATGTGATGGTGGCCAGGCTTGCCAGCGCGGCGATGCACACGACGAAAAGCACCAGTCCGGCGTTTTCATCCTCGATCTCGGCGATGCGACGCACATACGGGGCCTTGGCGCGTATGGTCAGCCAGAACATCAGAACCAGGTAAGTCCAGACACCGACGTTCCAGCCAATGAGGATTTTGCTGACGATGGAATCGGCCGGGACCAGCAGACCCGTTGCGAGGCCGAACAGGGCGGCGCCGGAAAGGCGAGGGTGCGTACGGGCGAGGAAGCGCATGGTGACTCACGTTGGTGAACTGTCAGCGCACCATAGCGCAGGCGATCCGGCTTTTGTAAGAGCTGCCGAAGGCTGCGATCTTTTGATCTTCTAAAAGCAAAGTCAAAAGATCGCAGCCTTCGGCAGCTCCTACAATTAGATCAGTGTCATTTGGTGAATCGTTGTACTAGCTTCATGACGACGACGAAGAACACGGGGACGAAGATGACTGCCAGCGTAGCGGTGATCATCCCGCCGATCACGCCAGTGCCGATCGCCTGCTGACTTGCCGAACTGGCACCAGTGGCGATGGCCAACGGCACCACACCGAGAATGAACGCCAGCGATGTCATCACGATCGGCCGCAGACGCAAACGCGCGGCCTGCAACGTCGCATCGATCAGATCGTGACCTTCGTCATACAAGCTCTTGGCGAACTCGATGATCAGGATCGCGTTCTTCGCCGACAGACCAATGATGGTGATCAGTCCAACCTTGAAGAACACATCATTGGGCATCCCGCGCAACGTCACCGCCAGCACCGCGCCGAGCACACCCAGCGGTACCACCAGCAACACCGAAGTCGGGATCGACCAGCTCTCGTACAGCGCCGCCAGGCACAGGAACACCACCAGCAGCGACAAGCCGAGCAGGATCGGCGCCTGATTGCCTGACAAACGTTCCTGCAACGAGAGACCAGTCCATTCCTGGCCCAGACCCTTCGGCCCCTGCGCGACCAGACGCTCGACTTCCGCCATGGCTTCGCCGGTGCTATGACCCGGTGACGGTTCGCCTGAAATCGCGATCGCTGGATAACCGTTGTACCGGGTCAACTGCGCAGGACCTTGAATCCAGTTCGCCCGGACGAATGCCGACAGCGGCACCATGTTCCCGGCGTTGTTGCGCACGTGCATTTTCAGCAAGTCGTCCACTTGGCTGCGCTGGTCGCCTTCGGCTTGCACGACGACGCGCTGCATGCGGCCCTGATTCGGGAAATCGTTGATGTAGCTGGAACCCACCGCAGTGGACAGCACGCTGCCGATTTCGGCAAACGATACACCCAGGGCATTGGCCTTCTTGCGGTCTACAACCAACTGCACTTGCGGCGCTTCGGCCAGAGCACTTTCGCGCACGTTCATAAGCACCGGACTTTTCTCGGCGGCGGCCAGAAGTTCGGTGCGCGCCTGCATCAGCGTCGCGTGACCGAGGCCTGCGCGATCCTGCAATCGGAACTCGAAACCGCTGGAAGTACCGAGGCCATCCACCGGCGGCGGCAGCACCGAGAACGCCATGGCATCCTTTATCTGGCTCAGGGCAACGTTGGCGCGGTCGGCGATGGAACTGGCGGAATCGTCTCCGCCACGTTCAGACCAATCCTTGAGCGTCGAAAACGCCAGCGCCGCATTCTGGCCGCTACCGGAGAAGCTGAAACCCAGGATCACGACACTGTCACTGATCCCCGGCTCACCGGCGTTGTGCGCTTCGAGCTGTTCGGCTACTTGCACGGTGCGATTCTTGGTCGCGCCCGGCGGCAGCTGGATATCGGTAATGGTGTAGCCCTGATCTTCTGTAGGCAGAAACGATGAAGGCAGGCGCGCAAAACAGAACCCAAGTCCAATCAACAGGACTACGTAGATCACCAGGTAGCGACCAGTGCGCTTGAGCGCATAGCCGACCCAACCCTGATAGCGATCGGTCAGTTGCTCGAAACGACGATTGAACCAGCCAAAGAATCCGGATTTCTCGTGATGCTCGCCCTTGCCGACAGGCTTGAGCAAGGTAGCGCACAATGCCGGCGTCAACGTCAGGGCGAGAAACGCCGAGAACAGAATCGACGTGGCCATGGACAGCGAGAACTGTTGGTAGATCACCCCGACCGAACCCTGCATGAACGCCATCGGAATAAACACCGCGACCAACACCAGCGTTATGCCGATGATCGCCCCGGTGATCTGCGTCATCGCCTTGCGCGTAGCTTCCTTGGGCGACAGGCCCTCGCTGGCCATGATGCGCTCGACGTTTTCCACCACGACGATGGCGTCGTCCACCAGAATGCCGATGGCCAGCACCATGCCGAACATGGTCAGCACGTTGATCGAGAAGCCCAGCGCCAGCATGGTCGCGAACGTGCCCATCAGCGCCACAGGCACCACCAGCGTCGGGATCAGCGTGTAGCGCACGTTCTGCAGGAACAGGAACATCACCGCAAACACCAGCAGCATCGCTTCGCCAAGGGTGTAGATCACTTTGGTGATCGAGACTTTGACGAAGGGCGAGGTGTCGTACGGAATCTTGTACTCCACGCCGGCCGGGAAATAGCGCGCCAGTTCGTCCATCTTCGCCCGCACCAGCGTCGCGGTGTTCAGCGCGTTGGCGCCGGGAGAGAGCTGCACGCCGACGGCAGTGGACGGTTTGCCGTTCAGGCGAGTGCCGAACTGATATTCCTGGCTGCCGATTTCGACGCGCGCGACATCACCGATGCGCACCGTGGAGCCGTCGCGGTTGGCCTTGAGCACGATGTCGGCGAACTCCTGCGGCGTCGACAATTGGCCTTTGACCAGAATTGTCGCGGTGATTTCCTGCGTCGATGGTGACGGCAGATCACCGATGCTACCCGCCGAAACCTGGGCGTTCTGCGCGACGATGGCTTCGTTGACATCCGCCGGCGTCAGGTTGAAGGCGATGAGTTTCTGCGGATCGATCCAGATGCGCATGGCCCGTTCGGCGCCGTACAACTGCGCCTTGCCGACACCGTCCAGGCGCTTGATCTCGTTCATCACGTTGCGCGCCAGATAATCACTTAGCGCCACGTCATCGAGCTTGCCGTCGCTGGAGGTCAAAGTGATGAGCAAGAGGAAACCGGAAGAGACTTTCTCCACCTGCAAACCTTGCTGATTGACCGCTTGCGGCAGGCGCGACTCGACGACCTTGAGGCGGTTTTGCACATCGACCTGCGCCAGCTCGGGGTTGGTGCCCGGTTGGAACGTGGCTTTGATCGTCGCGCTGCCGAGGCTACTCTGCGATTCGAAATAGAGCAGGTGATCGGCGCCGTTGAGTTCTTCCTCGATCAGGCTGACCACGCTCTCATCGACGGTCTGCGCCGAGGCGCCTGGGTAGACGGCATAGATTTCGATCTGCGGCGGTGCGACGTCGGGGTATTGCGCGACCGGCAACTGCGGAATGGCCAGCGCACCGGCCAACAGGATGAACAGGGCGACCACCCAGGCGAACACCGGGCGATCGATAAAGAACTGCGGCATATAAGAGCGTCCTGCTTACTGACCAGTGGTCTGGGCAAGTGGAAGAGGGGTTTCGTCGATCTGCACCTTTTCCCCGGGACGGGCGTGTTGCAGGCCTTCGATGACAACACGGTCGCCGGGCTTCAGGCCGCCGGTGACGATCCAGCGATTGTTCTGCACCGCACCCAGTTGCACCGGTTGCTGCGCCACGCGCATCTGTTCATCGACAGTCAGCACCTGGGCAATGCCGGCACTGTCACGCTGCACCGCGCGTTGCGGTACGGTGATGCCGTTCTGGATGGTTGCCTGCTCAAGGCGTACGCGGATGAAGCTGCCCGGCAGCAGGTCGAGATCCGGGTTGGGAAACTCGCTGCGCAGGATGATCTGGCCGGTGCCCGGGTCAACTGTGATGTCGCTGAACAGCAGCTTGCCCGGCAGCGGGTACAGGCTGCCGTCATCCTGAATCAGCGTGGCCTTGACCTGATCCTGACCGATTTCCTTCAACTGTCCGGAACGAAATGCTCGACGCAGTTCGTTGAGCTCGCGAGTCGACTGGGTCAGGTCGGCATGGATCGGGTTGAGTTGCTGAATCAACGCCAGTGGCGTGGTTTCGTTCTGTCCGACCAGCGCACCCTCGGTGACCAACGCGCGACCGATACGTCCGGAAATCGGCGCGGTGACGGTGGCATAGCCGAGGTTGAGTTTCGCCCGTTCAAGTGCTGCCTTGCTGGCGGCAACATCAGCTGCCGTTTGCCGGGCAGCGGCGCGGGCGTTGTCGTAGTCCTGACCGCTGATGGCCTTGTCTTCAATCAATTGGGCGTAGCGTTGTTCTTGCAGTTTCGCCTGAAAGGCGTTGGCCTCGGCTTTGCGCAGCGTGGCTTCGGCACTGTCCAGATCGGCCTTGAAAGGTGCCGGGTCGATGCGGAACAGCACATCGCCTTTTTTCACGTCACTGCCTTCGCGGTAGGTGCGTTGCAACACTACGCCGGCCACTCGCGCACGCACTTCGGCAATCCGTGGCGCGGCGATGCGGCCGCTCAGTTCGCTGCTGATCGACAATGGCTGGGTTTTGATCGTCTCGACGCGCACCGTGGCCGGCGGCGTCTGCTCTTCGGCGTTCGAGGATGAATCACAAGCGCTCAGCGTCAGCGCCAATGCGATCAGGCCGAGCCCGGCCAGCAGTTTTCCAGACATGTACAACCCCCAATATTGAAGGCCGCATCCTACGGCCAGACGGGGAGGTTAGCGGTGAAGCTTTGTAGCTGCTGTGTGAAATTGTGTAAGGGTTTTGCTCCGTGGCGGGTGAGGGCGTATATCCTGCAGGCCTTGAAATTTATTGCGACAGTTCGATCGCTTTCGCGAGCAGGCTCGCTCCCACAGGAGATCGCATTTCAATGTGCGAGCGAATGAGCCCTGACTGTCGCCCCAGCATTTTCTGGAACACCCCATGCCCAACATCCTCTTGGTCGAAGACGACACCGCCCTCGCCGAACTGATTTCCAGCTACCTGGAGCGTAACGGTTACTCCGTCAGCGTCATCGGCCGTGGCGACCATGTGCGCGAACGGGCGCGGATCAGCCCGCCGGATCTGGTGATCCTCGACCTCATGCTCCCGGGCCTCGACGGCTTGCAGGTGTGCCGCTTGCTGCGCGCCGATTCAGCGACACTGCCGATCCTCATGCTCACGGCCCGCGATGACAGCCATGATCAGGTGCTGGGCCTGGAAATGGGCGCTGACGATTACGTCACCAAACCCTGCGAGCCACGGGTGCTGCTGGCTCGGGTGCGTACCTTGTTGCGGCGCAGCAGCCTCGGCGAGCCTTTGGCGGTTAATGACCGGATCGTCATGGGCAATCTGTGCATTGACCTGTCCGAGCGCACCGTGACCTGGCGTGATCAAGCGGTTGAGCTGTCCAGCGGCGAATACAATTTACTGGTGGTGCTGGCCCGGCACGCCGGCGAAGTGCTGAGTCGCGATCAGATTCTGCAGCGGTTGCGCGGCATCGAGTTCAATGGCACTGACCGCTCGGTGGACGTGGCGATTTCCAAGCTGCGGCGCAAGTTCGATGATCACGCCGGCGAGGCGCGCAAGATCAAGACTGTGTGGGGCAAGGGCTATCTGTTCAGCCGCTCCGAATGGGAATGCTGAGCTGATGTTTCGCATTCTGTTTCGCCTGTATCTGGTGACGATCGTCTCCTATAGTGCGGCGATCTATCTAGTGCCGGATCTGGTGGTCATGGCCTTCCGGGATCGCTTCGTCACCTACAACCTGGAGTTTTCCCGAGGTCTGCAATCGCTGATCACCAAGCAGTTTCATGCCGCGCCGCAAGAGCAGTGGCCGGAGATTGCAGCGGGGATGGACAAGGAATTCCAGCCGCTGCACATCGTCCTGACGCCAATCGACGACCCGGTGTTCACTCCCATCGAGCAGGAACGTCTGCACCGTGGTGAAAACGTGGTGCGCATCGGCGACTGGGGCTGGCGAACATTGGCGGTAACTCCGCTGAATGCGGACATGGCCGTGCGTATGGTCGTACCGCCGGATCCGGTCGACGTCGATCTGTTGTACTGGAGCATCAACGTGCTGATCGGCGCCATGTTGCTCGGCTGCCTGCTGCTCTGGTTGCGCCCGCACTGGCGCGATCTTGAACGTCTGAAGGGCACTGCCGAACGCTTCGGCAAGGGGCATTTGAGCGAACGAACCAGAATCGCCCCGAGTTCGAACATCGGCAGTCTCGCCAACGTGTTCGACACCATGGCCGGCGATATCGAAAACCTGCTCAACCAGCAACGTGATCTGCTTAACGCCGTTTCCCATGAACTGCGTACGCCGTTGACGCGTCTGGATTTCGGCCTGGCGCTGGCGTTGTCAGAAGACTTGCCAGCCGCCAGCCGCGAGCGCTTGCAGAGTTTGGTCGCGCACATTCGTGAGCTGGATGAATTGGTGCTGGAGTTGCTCTCCTACAGCCGTTTGCAAAACCCGGCGCAATCGCCCGAGCGCATCGAGGTGTCGCTCGACGAGTTCATCGACAGCATTCTCGGCAGCGTCGATGAGGAGCTGGAATCGCCGGAAATCGTGATTGACGTTCTGTTGCACGGTCAGCTCGAACGCTTTGCGCTGGATCCGCGCCTGACCGCTCGGGCCATCCAGAACCTGTTGCGCAATGCCATGCGCTATTGCGAAAAGCGCATTCAGATTGGCGTGCAGGTCATTGCCGGCGGGTGTGAGATATGGGTCGATGATGATGGCATCGGCATTCCCGACGACGAGCGCGGGCGGATCTTTGAACCATTCTATCGGCTCGACCGCAGCCGTGATCGCGCGACCGGCGGATTCGGCCTTGGTTTGGCGATCAGCCGCCGCGCGCTGGAAGCGCAGGGCGGTACCTTGACGGTTGAAAGTTCGCCGCTGGGTGGGGCGCGATTCAGGCTGTGGTTGCCGGCCACGGCCTGAACCGGATGACGAATATCAGGGCTGCGTTGTGCCGCTGGTCTGCAACACACATTGCTGGGTTTTACTGTCCCACACCTGGCCTTTCGGACATTCGGGCTTTTTCACGGCGTCGCTTTCATCGACAGCGAATACAGCAGGGCTGGA
Source organism: Pseudomonas sp. R62 (assembly GCF_000257605.1). NCBI lineage: Bacteria > Pseudomonadati > Pseudomonadota > Gammaproteobacteria > Pseudomonadales > Pseudomonadaceae > Pseudomonas > Pseudomonas sp. R62. The sequence continues at coordinate 1,627,706 of NZ_JH635999.1, read as the reverse complement.
CAGGGCGGCGACCAGCAGCGGGACGGCGAATAGCGCTTGGCGGATATTCATGGTCAATCTCCACTTTCATCGGCTTGGAGCGGAAGTTGTTGTGCTCTTTTGCAGTGACTGTTCAGTCATTAGGAAGATTCAAAGTTCTGCAGCGGGCCATTGACTTGTCATCCGCCGGCAGGCTAATTTCCAGCCCATGACTTTCACCGTATCGCGCTGCCAGCCAAGCATTATTACCGCCATTCCTCATTTGGCGGGCTAGCTTACGACTGCAGCACCCAACCCGCCCTAGAGGCGGGTTTTTACTTTCTGTCTCCGGGGTTCTGAAAAATGTCAGGAGACGACCATGCCGCACAGCCCCGACCAGCAAGCCCTGCTTGAGCACTACGTAAAGAAAATCCTGGCCGCGCCGGTGTACGACATTGCGGTGCGCACGCCGTTGCAGCTTGCGCCAGCGTTGTCGGAAACATTGGGCAATCGGGTCCTGCTCAAGCGCGAAGATCTGCAACCGACGTTCTCTTTCAAGATCCGTGGTGCTTACAACAAACTCGTGCAACTGAGCGATGAGCAGCGAGCGCGGGGAGTGATCACTGCATCGGCGGGTAATCACGCGCAGGGTGTAGCGCTGGCGGCACGGGAATTGGGCATCGGCGCGACGATCGTCATGCCGTCTACCACCCCTGAGCTCAAGGTGCTCGGCGTGCGCAGTCGCGGTGCCGACGCATTGCTGCATGGCGAGAGTTTCCCCTTTGCTCTGGCCCATGCGTTGCACTTGGCCGAACAGACCGGATGCACGTTTGTTTCACCGTTCGATGATCCTGACGTGATCGCCGGACAAGGCACCGTGGCAATGGAAATCCTGCGCCAGCATCAAGGCGCCCTGGACGCCATCTTCATCCCGGTCGGGGGCGGAGGTTTGATCGCCGGTATCGCGGCCTACGTCAAATACCTGCGCCCGGAAGTGCGGATCATCGGCGTCGAATCCGAACATTCGGCGTGCCTGCAAGCGGCTTTAAGTGCGGACGAGCGGGTGGTTCTACCGAGCGTCGGCACCTTCGCCGATGGCGTCGCGGTGGCGCAGATCGGCGCGTATGGCTTTGAGGTATGCCGCTTCTGCGTAGATGAGGTGATCACGGTCAGCAATGACGAACTCTGTGCCGCGATCAAGAATATCTACGACGATACCCGTTCGATCACTGAACCTTCAGGTGCGCTGGCTGTTGCGGGGATCAAGCAGTACGTGGCGCGCAGTGGGGTTCGCGATCAGACATTCGTCGCCATCGACTCCGGGGCCAACATCAACTTCGACAGCCTGCGCCATGTCGCCGAACGCGCCGCTGCTTGCGGCGTGCCGGCGTAACAAGCGCTCGGGTTATTCCTGCAGGGCGGTGCCGACTTTGTCCGACGCCGACCAGATGCGATAACGCACTTCGACATCCGACGGCGCGTACACCACAACCGGCAATTTGCTGTTGTAACGCAACATGAAGCCGTCGCCGACGACCGGAACGAAAGCACGTTTTTTCTGACTGCCGGGCGGGCAGGCCATCATCGTGCTCATCGGGCCGATGACCTTTTCCAAGCGATAGAACGGATAGCCCCAGCCTTGCAGATTCTTTTCATCGAGCACACCGCCCAGACGTTGACGGTTGCAATCCACCTCCAGAGTTTTGCCAGCGAGAATTTCAACCTGGAAATTCTCTTCCTGCTCTTGTTTCGGCAGATGGATGACCTGACGGGTAAACCCGGCTTCGGCTTTGGGATACGGCGCCACGTCTTCGAGCTTGGCGGCGTGGGCGAGGGTGGAAAGGTTGGCGATTAACAGCCCAGTGATCGCGCAAATGCGTAAGGAATTCATGGAAGCCTCCGTGCGAGTTGAATTGCAATGGGAGACATTCTTGCCGTCATGGTCTTCGAAAGCAAATTCGGCCGGAGATTGCAGATTGCAGTGGATGGGCGGTCGGTTCATGCATTTTGCAAATAGCAGGATACTGGCCATCTTTCCAAGTGCTTGATTTTGCAGGGCGCCAAACGAACCGATCAAAGGCACGTTTTATGCGTTCTTCCGGTGAGGCGCACCGGATTTGGACGCCTACACTCCAATGGGCATTTCGCAGTACCACCATTTGCCGCACCAAGGAAACAGCGGGGGCACACCCGTGAAGGCGCAGCAAAGGGTCAGCGTGAATACTTGATTGGCAATCGCACAGAAAGGAGAGGGTTCGCCATGTTTTTATCTGCCTTGGAATTACGCAATATCATTGAAAGCAGCTTCCTGCCGAAACGCTGCCAGTGCACGCTGTCACCCGACTTGTCGATGTCCGTCAAAGTATTTGGCGACCATCGGACCGACCAAGCCGATCTCTACGTCAGTGGAATCGACGCCAGCCGACTGAACAGCTGCCGTGAAATCAACAACCTGGTCGCTGGCCTGCGTTCCGACCTCGCGCAACAAACCACGACACATCAAACCAGCGCTCGTTCTCGAGCCGTTTAACCCACCGTTTCACCCAGTTCGACCGTCACGCGCCGGGCCTGCACGAAACCCAGGCCCAGCGCGAACTCGACCAGCACCGCGAGCAAAATCCCGGGGCCGGCATGGCCATTGAGCCATTCGCCAAAACCCAACGCCGCCAAACCGAAACAGCCGACGATAAAACCATTGCTCAGCGCACTGCGTGCCGCTGACGGCGGAGCATTGCGCAGCAAATAAAACATCACCCCCAACGCCGCAAACAGCACCGCGCTGCGCCTTGCGACTACGCCAGTGCCTTCCGAATAGCCAATACTCCAGATCGCCAGCAACACCTCCGGAAAAAATCCCCAGACCAGTGCCAGAAAAAAACACAGGATTGAAGTGAAGCTCGACAACGTGCGGAACGACAACTGCATGGCCAGTCCTTGCGGCAGTAGGGTAGGCCCCGAGCATACCCGCCGGAGCCACTCCACGCCTATGGCGAACCGGAAAATCAGAAGCGTCTGTCAGTTCTGCCGACTGCATGCGTCAGATAATTTCCTGTAACTGATTTGTGCGGGCTTGCCGGTGTTGTCGATGTATTTCATGTCGGCGGTGATGACTTTGCATTCCAGGGTCGGCGGCTCGGTTAGCAAAAGCACCTTCGCCACGTGTGGTGGCATGCCGTATTGGTAGGGTGTTTGATTCGATGTGGCGGAGGTGTCGTTGGCTTGGGCCAGTGCGGCGTATGAGCAGCAGGCGAGGGTGGCGGTGAGCAGGAAGGGACGAATGTTCATGAGAGGACTCCAGCGTAACGGATAGGCGCCCGGCACGAAGCCGGACGAGCCTGCCGCACTGGGCGTCAGCGGGGGAGAGCTGAGGGTGTGCGGTGATATGGAGTCTCTGATTGTGGCGTTAAGGCTGAGTTAACCGATGTGAATATGAGCTGAGTTATTTACGGTTGCTTTTTCCTTGTCTCGGGCATTTGTCGTTTGCGATATGAATCATTAGGGTACGGGCTTTGACGTGCTCGAAAAAAATTAATTATAAGGCTGTGCTGCTAAATTTCAGTACCCTAACTTATCTGGAAAAAACGAGAGCGGTGGGTGAGTGGCCTTCCACGTTTTTGCGAGTTCTTTTGCTTTTTCTAGTTGCTCTTTTGACAGCTTTTTTTCTATGTCAGGTAATGTGTCGTTGACATCTCGTATTACGTTACCTCCGCCATTAAGCTCCAGCAGATTTGAAAGTAAAGCATACGACTTTACTGGGTCGAACGTGAAACCGTACTTGGAGTTTTCTTCACCTATGTAAGATGCATATCCAAATACACCTTCTACATAGCTTGAGTCGGCGGCTTTCTCGTTCCAGAATCTGAACGAGGCTAAATCATTTTTTTCTATCATGATCGCGGCTAACCCCATCATTGCGAGTGGATAACCATTTTCAGCGGATGCCTTCATCCATCGTTCGATAGCTTGGTTGCGCCTTGAGGGTAGTAAAAATGAGCCATTCCCTTCTTGGTACTTCGTCGCAAGACGGAACTGAGCAAATGCGAATCCATTCTCTGCAGATTTTTCCAGCCATTCCTCGTTGCCCGTCATTTCATATAGCAGGTACATCGACTCGCTATCGCCCTGCTTTGCTCGCTCAACTGCAAGGCTTTTAGCATTAATTACCCAGCTACTGGCAGAGTCTTCACCTGGAGGACAGTTATTCATGGTCGTACACAAATCTTCTCCAATCCTTCCAAGGCGAATCATGGCGTAGATGTTCCCCTTTTTTGCGGAGCTTTCGTATGCTTTTTTAGCCTCCGGAGTCATGTGACGGTTGTTTTTTCTTAGCGCTTCACCGAGATAATAAAGTGCTTCATCGTCACCGCCTTCGGCTGCTTTTTTTAGTGGTTCAATTGCAGAGATAGCTTTGTATTGATTGTATAGTTCTATGCCTTTATGCTTTGCCTCCTGTTGTTGCGGGGTGAGTTCCGCATTCGCAGTTGCACACATCAAAAGAAAAAAAGCATAGAAGGGTGCTCGGATTAAATTGAACTTAATTTTCAAAATTCTGCGCTCGCTGCGGGTAAGTATTTTACAGATGTTCTAGGAATATAATTGTTTTCGCCCATTACGATTTTGCAAGAGCCGTCAATACGTTGGCCTAAAATCTTTGAGTTTTCTTTATAGCGTGCTCTTGCTTTATTTCCCCTCGGATCGGTAAAGCTGAGTACGGGGTCACTCATGAAATTATCGAGTAAATACCGGTTTTCACAGTATTTTTGGCCAATGTCAACAGGTTCGACACCAAATTTATTCATGCTCGCACAGGCCAGTTCGAATTGTTTCTGAGCCTCTTCTAGTGCGTTCTTTTCTTTTGCGTTAGTGACAATGTGGTCGATGATTATCCCGATTGCCAACTGCTGAGCTAAATGCGCCTTGTCTTTTGGATAGTCTTGCTTGCTAAATGCTGAAGACGTTTCGCTTACCTCTGTAGCTGCAATTGAAAAATCTTCAGGATTGGACGTAAGAGTCATCAAAATGGGGCCTAGTGCTGCGGGAGTGGCTTCCACTACCCAAGCTTTTAGTTCGTCGGGATTCTGGTATTCAATGATCGCATGAGCAATCGGACCACCTTTTCCTCCGCTGGTCATCGCGTCATACAAGTCCATGACAACACTCCAACCCATCAGGTAAGACATTTCCACACTAAGCCCAGCAGCTCCTAATGCGTTCAGCGCCGATGCAAACTGTCCCGCTTCTGTCTCCATCCACTCCACCTTTCTGCCTTTGGCTCTGTGCAACTCCCTACGATACAAGTTGACAAGGTCAACCACTGCCTCATAACCAACTTCGAACTTGAAGCTACCATTTGCACCTGGGCCAAGTACCACAGCCGCTTTCAAGTTCAAAATAAAACGCCCCTTATCGAGAGACACCTGCGCCGTTCCCTGAAAGCCCGCGCCAAACGCCACCCCAACTGAACCGCTCAACTTGGCCAGCGTCAACCATGGATTTGCATTTTTCGCGTCTTTAGCGCTGCCAATCCCCGTTGAAGGTGCGGTGCGTAAGGCGGCGAGTTCTTTTGGCGGTGCCCAGTTCAATACGCCGGTAAGCTCAATGGCGGCTTGCAAACCCCCAAAGACATTGAAGCTGGCTTTTGCGCCGTTTTCGATTTGTACTTTGGCGAAACGTCCGCCGCGCAGTTGCTCTGTGCTTTTGGAGTCGGCGTAGGTGCCGGATTTCGACTTGTGTTCAAGATCAGGAGTAGGACTATCGTCACCGCTATCGGTTTTTGCTTGCTTGGCGGCTGCGTGATCGACGCGTTCTTCTTTTGCAGAAGCGTCTTCACGTTGTGCGCGTTTTACCGGGCTCAGCGACGCTCCATATTTGACG
>NZ_JH635999.1:1619947-1621716 GCF_000257605.1 Pseudomonas sp. R62 | reverse complement strand
GTTGCCGAAGATAGGGCTCAGCTCGACGCTGCCAGCTAACAATAACGACGCTCCAGCGTAACCCCAGGCCTTTACACCAAAGTGAAAGGAGAAGCGGCCGAAACTCATTTGTCTTGGGCTGCCGTCCAAGAGATAGTCAAGCATGATTTCTTGAGCGTTGGCTTTGGCAGGCATGTCCACTTTCATTAACTGAACTTCGCCCCGTGCTAAGTCCAGGCTCAATCCCATCTCCCCAGATATCTGGAAGCCTTCCGCGGCGGACATCTTCGGGCCTTCTAGCTTCAGTTCACCGTGAATGCTCGGCTGTGGAGGAGTCAGGCAGCGGACGAATTGAGCCTGAGGACTTGCATCAAACAGCCTTACTTCGCCGCGCACACTTTTCTGGAACACTAGTTGCTGAAGGTGCTTGCCCCAGTTAGTTAGGGCCGCGTCGTCTTCTAGTTCAGTAACCTCATAACCTTGCTTTTTCAAGTACGCGTAAAAGTCTTTAGCTTTGAACCAGCCTTTTTCGTCGAAACAGTCGCCAGCCTGATCACTGATTTTTATTGCGCCCTGATCCAAGAGCCATTGGCGGAACGAACTGATTTCACTGTTTTTATCGGAGCCTTCGGTAGCATCGGTTGGTAGACTTTCTTTTACCTTCTTTATCGAGCCAGCTGCCTTTTTCAAGTCTTCTTCGATTATTTTTTTTGCGTCTTTCAGGTTCGCCATGCTGAACCATCCAAGGGGCGTGCCCTTGGCGTCAGAAAGGCTGACTTCACGCAGTGGAAAGCCTGGCTTTACCATACGGTCGATTGGTTTCGGTTGGAACTCTTCTGGTTCCCAAATTAAATAGCGCCTAGGTTTACTGGTGCTGACATTTTGTTGGGCTGTGGCCTGGAGGTCGTCCTTGATTTTTTGTAGTTGATCCCACTTGGCACGTTCTGCATCAACGAGGCCGGCTGGCGCCTGTGCATTTTGGCCAGTTGCCTCGATCCAGCGTTTGTATTTCTCCTGAAGCTGCGCTGTAACTTCTACCTGCTTTTTCTCTGTGTCCAGATATAGTTTGAACTGCTCGATACCGGAAGGGAGTCCGTCACTGATCAAGGCGAATTCCGGAAGAGCAAGACCATACTCGGACGCTTTGATGATGGATTCAGTGTAAGCGTGGTAATCAAGCGCTTCGGCATTTTTGTGTAGTGTGTAGACATAACCGACCAGATCGGCGGTGCAGTCAGTCATGCCACTGCAGATATTGTCGTAACTTTTTTTCTTTTCCGCCAAGGCTTTGGCAACGTCTTCCAGCGATACCTGCTTGAAGTCTTTGTTGCCGAGGAATTTCTTGCGAGCCTCCAGATAAGCTTGCACGCGTGCCCGCGCTTCAATCGCCTCCTTGGAGTACAGCGAGCCGCTTTCGTAGGTGTAGCCTTCTAACTTAGCGGCCGCTACCGCTTCTTTTTTTAACGCGACCCACTCAGCCCGCCGCTTGTAAAAATCGGCATATGCTTTGTGAACGTGCTGGTCAGTAGCTATGTCTGCCGCTAGACGGTCGAGGCGAGATACCGGCGTGTCCTCATCCGTGGACTGAGCAGGAGCGACTGCCGGTTTGTTTCCGTTAGCGTCGTTCTGCCTTTTTTTAGCGGTGGCGGGATCGATTTCGATCTCATCGCCCATCGCTTCAAACTCTTCCATACGTGCACGCTGTGCGCCCGTGAGGAAATTACTCAACTTAGGCTCAAGGAAGTATTCCAGCAAACCAGATTCCTGCAACCCGTTCAGGCGTGCATCAC
>NZ_JH635999.1:1609955-1619204 GCF_000257605.1 Pseudomonas sp. R62 | reverse complement strand
AACCAGATTCCTGCAACCCGTTCAGGCGTGCATCACGTGGTTTGCTGGGCGCAATCATTTTTTCCAGGGCAAACATGGATTCTTTGATAGCGGACTTTGCCCGTTCGGGAAGCAGCCAAAATTCTTGCTCTTCGGTGGCATAAATCGCACTGGCAAACTTTTTCGAGCAGGGAGGCGCGTGCGGTTTGAAAGTCTTTGAGCTCTGATCTGGGGTGTCTTTGACAGGCTCCAGTTCAACCAGATCCTCCGCAGAGCACTGAGTTGCGGCTTCCGGGGTCGTTTTCGCAGGCGGTTGAGCTGCGGCAGGTGTCTGAGCGGCAGGCGCAGCAGGCGGTAGTGCGCTTTTCGGAACGCTCAGGTTCCATCCGACTTTGACATTATCCGGGTTGGTGATGAAGGGGTTCATCTGACGAAGTTGCGCCACAGTAGTGTTGTAGCGCGTAGCAATCTGGCTCAGAGTTTCGCCGGGCATTACGGCGTGATTTGTAATTTCCATGGTGATTCCGTTCTGTTGTCGCGTCGCCTTAGTGTTGGGCAACGGCGGCTGATTCCAGGAGCCGATCTACTTTGATAAACGACTCGTCCTTTGATTGCAGGATCGCCATGATCCCAGGCTGGGTCTCGAACAGCGGACCGTTCACGACATGGCCAAGCTTGAGCAGGTGATCGCCATCATAAATGTTGTTTTTGAGCAGCATGTCGAGGTTGTCCGCCATGTCATTCAAGCGGTCATCGTCTGGCTCATTGAATGCTGTGTATTCCTCATCGATCCAGTACATCCAGCCCAGGCGCGCTTGTACTTTCGCGGCCGCCTCGGGCAGATTGAACGCCGCTCTGTCACCGTCCCACGTTGATTGATCGGTGGCCTTCCAGGTCAGCCATCGCCCACGCTCTTGACCGAAATGAATCGGCGCCGGGCTGTAGACCGCATCCCAGCAGCCCAGTAACTGGTCAAATGCTTTATCGGCGGTGTAGGCCAGCGCAGCCCATAAACTCGGCTTGTGGAAACTCAGCAGACTTTGGCCACCTGAACCATCGTTTGCCTTAAGCAGCCAGCGCGCATGAGCCAGAGCTTTTTCAGGATCCCGGGTTGAGATTGCGATTCCCGAAAAGCGTTCCTCACATAGTTCCACAGCGACCTTTGCCACTTTGCCGCCCTTTGGGGCGACCAGCCACAATGGCTCGTCAGGAATCTCTGCAAGGTCTGTCCCGACAAACAGACCTTGGGCGACAACGGGTTCGCCTAATCGATAAAGACGACCCAAAGCGTCTGGCTGGAGCCCTTGGTCGATGATGAAACACAGCGATTCGCTTGTAGCGGGCAGGTCTGAAAAGTCGTAACGAGGCTCTGCGAGGAGGGCGCTCAGCGTTTTTACATGCATGTGCAATCCTTACGGCTGCAAGCGCCGTTACTCTGTTTTCCGCACAGCGGGGTGATACCTGACTCATTAAGACGGGCAGGGAGCGGTGCTTTCCCCGCCTTATCCGCATCCACAACCTTCATCGGCCCCGGCAACAACGGCGCCGCCGGCGTGCCCACCCCTGGCGAGCCGCCGGTATTGACCTTCACCTCAGCGCCGCTGATGGTCACGCCACCCGCATCGACCTTGACGAAGCTGCCGCCAGCCTTAGCGGTCAGTTCCATGGCGCCTTCGACCACGACTCTCTGGCCGGCGTAATAATGGATTTCATTGCCGGCCTCAACAAACTGCCCAGTCCCCACCTTCACATGCTGCGTCACACCCACCGTCAGGTGATCATCCGCGCGCATTTCGCTGATGCGGTCCAGATGAGTGATCCGGTGTTCTTCGACCTTGAACTCGCTCAACACGTTAGCTTCAACAGTGTCATGCCGTTCGTTGCCGACGCGGATTTTCTGGTCGTGTTCGATGTTTTCGTCCCAGTCGCGCTGGGCGTGGATGTAGATCTGTTCGGCGCCTTTCTTGTCTTCGATGCGAAATTCGTTGTAGCCCTTGCCGCCCGGGGAGCTGAGGGTTTTGAAGGTGCTGCGGGTCTTGTTGGCCGGCAGGTCGTAGGGGACGACGTTTTCCTTGTGGTACAGGCAGCCGGTGACGAGGGGCTGGTCGGGGTCGCCTTCGAGGAAGGTGACGAGGACTTCCATGCCGATGCGCGGGATGGCAATGCCGCCGTACGCTGCGCCGGCCCAGCCGCTGGCGACGCGCATCCAGCAGGTGGTTTTATCGTCGGACTGGCCGTCGCGGTCCCAGTGGAATTGCACCTTGATGCGGCCGTACTGGTCGCAGTGGATCTCTTCACCGGCAGGACCCGTAACGACGGCGGTCTGGCTGCCGAGGACTTTCGGTTTCGGGTGTTCGAGGGCAGGGCGGTAGTGCGCGTCCCACGGCGTGGCGAGGAAGCTGTTGCGGTAGCCCTGGTGGAAATCGCTTTTGTTGTCGGTGACGTCGCTGGTGACGTTTTCGCCGAGCACTTGCGGTTGTTTGCCTTCGTGGAAGACTTCCAGCAGCAGCCACAGGTCGTTCCACTCGGCGCGCGGGTGTTCGGCGAGCGTGAGGAAATGGCCGCTGGTGAGGGTCGGTTCATCACCTTTGCCTTCGGCGAGTTTGTAGTCGCTGCGATGGCGTTCGAGGGCGCGGGTCGAGAGGAACTTGCCGCGCTCGCGGGTGGTGAAGCGGCCGGGGTAATCGTAGTCTTCCAGGTCCGGGGCGAATTCGGATTTGACCGCGCCTTCGGGCAGCAGCTTGGGTTTTTCGAAATCGTAGTCGCGACGGCTGACGCGAGTGGTGCGGGTTTCCAGGCGCAGGTTGAAGCGCTTGATCACCGGTTTCTCCGCAGCCATGCCCGAGTCTTGCTGGTAGCTGACCGGCTTCAGTTTGCGGAATACGGTCTGGTCGTCGCCGAACACCAGTTTGTGGCCGCTGCTGCTGTGCTGGAAGTGGAAGTGAATGCCTTCCTCTTCGCACAGACGCTGGATGAAATGCAGGTCGGACTCGTCGTATTGCACGCAATACTCGCGTTCCGGGTACTCGGCGCCGAGCTGGAAGCTGTAGGCGTCGGAGAGAATGCCGCGATCTTCCAGCACCTGGGCGATGATTTTCGGCACCGTCAGTTGCTGGAAGATCTGCTGATCATGGTTGTGCTGCAGATAGGCCAGTTGCGGCATCAGGCTGATGCTGTAGCGGGTCAGGGTCTTGCCGGAGTCGCCCTGCTCGATGCGATAGACCTGGCCGTGAATCTTGCCTTCGCCGGTGGCGCCGAACGTCAGGCAGGCGCGCTTGTGCAGCAGCTCTTCGAGCTTCAGGTCGGGGCGGGCGCTGACCAGTTCGAGGTCGAAACGGAACGGTTCGTTGAGGGCTTCGCGACCGGTGAAGCTGAGGACTTGCAGGTCGGCGTTGGCGTCTTCGATCGAGAGGGTGATGTGGGTTGCATTGGCGTCCAGCATGCCTTGAATTCCGTCCGTTGAATAAGCAGGTGATGGATGTTGCAGGATTAGACGGCCTCATTCAAGGCGCAAATGGCGTAGGTGTGGGGCCTTGATGCCATAGGGAAAACCCTTAGGAGGGCGATTTGGGTCAGTGAAATCGGGCCTTTCATAGACTTTGATGGTGTTTGAGAGATTGCCATCGCGGGCAAGCCCGCTCCCACAGGTTTCTCGGGTGTAGACAAAATCGGCGTTCACTAAGGTTCTGTGGGAGCGAGCCTGCTCGCGAAGGGCTTCTACAACCAATGCCAGAACCGGCTCCAGAATCCGCGATTGAGGTCTTCCTTGCAGCCGGCATACTGCTGCGCATACAGATCCGAACGGTTCTGCACCTTGCGCGCGGTCGGCGGTAGCCAGGCTTTGCTCGCGTAGGTCTTGTTGCGGAAGCCGCCCCAGCCTTCGTGGTAGTTCAGGTACTGGTTATAGGCGTCGTATTTGTACACGCCGTTGATCGAGGTGGTCTTGTCCATGTACCAGCCGACGAAGTCGATGGCGTCGTCGAAGTCTTCGCGATCGGCCCAGTTGCGGCCGGTGCTTTTCTGGTAGTCGGCCCAGACTTCATCCTTGGCTTGCGCATAGCCGGAAGCGGTGGAGACGCGGCCCCAAGGAATTACCCAGAGCAGGTATTTGCGCGGCGTCTTGGCGTCGTAGCGGTAGCCGGATTCCTGATACATGATCGCGAAAGGCACCTGGATCGGCACGCCCCAGCGTTTCTGGGTGACTTGCGCAGCGTCGTACCAGTCGCTTTTCTCGCGGAAGATTGCGCAGATGTCTTCCGGCGAGCGGGGCGGCGAGGTGCCGCAACCGCTCAGCAGGGTGGCCAGGGTCAGAAGGGCGAGGATGTGCCTGTGATTCAAGAGCTGTTTTCCGTCGTGCGCAAAAAGGCCGACAGTCTACGCGCTCAGCTCAATTGATGACGATAGGGCAGATCCGGACCGGTTTTGCTGCAGGTCAGTGCGGCGGCTTGTACGGCGAACCTGAGCATGCCGTCGATTTGCTCTCGACTGAGCTGCTGGACGCCTTCGACCGAGTCCAGCGAATGTTCGGTCAGCCAGGTGATCAGCGCCGCCTGGAAGGTGTCGCCGGCGCCTACCGTATCGGCGATTTGAATCTGATTGGCCGGCACCGACCACGAGCCATGGGCGCGACTGAACACCGTTGCGCCATCGCCACCGCGAGTAAGGAAGACGATCTGGCAGCGATGTTCGAGCCAGCCTTCAATCACGTTTTGCGGATCCTGCTCGGGATAGAGCAGGCTCAGATCCTCGTCGCTGACTTTGATCAGGTCGGCCAGTTGAACCAGCGTGGCGATGCGCTCGCGCCATAGCTCGATGTTCGGCTCGGGATTGAGGCGCACGTTGGGATCGAGGCTGATCAGGCGTTTGCCGCTTTCACGCTGAACCAGCTTGAGCAAGGTGTCGCCAATCGGCTGCACCACCAGCGAAAACGAGCCGATGTGCAGGCCGCGCACTTCGTTGCCAAGTGTCGGCAAATGCGCCTCGCTCAATTGCCGGTCGGCGCAGCCTTCGCCACGGAAGCTGTAATGCGGCGAGCCATTGGCGCCTACCGCGACCATTGCCAAGGTGGTCGGCGCGGCGAAATCCACCAGATAATCCGGGCGCACACCTTCGTCCTGCAGGACTTGCTGCAAACGCCGGCCGAGATAGTCGGTGGACAGCCCACCGAAGAGCGCCGAGTCCACGCCCAGACGGCGCAGACCGACGGCGACGTTGAACGGCGAGCCGCCGGCAATCGCCTTGAAATTGACTTTCGAGGCCAGCCCGCTGGCATCGTTTTCGCTGAAGAAATCAAACAGGGCTTCGCCACACACCAGATACATAGTTGTTTGCTCGTTATAGGGTTGCGACATGCTGTTGATAGCGTTCGTAGGCCTGCTGGAATGCCGCGACATTGGCGGCGATCGGCAGGGTTTCGCTGCCCGCGTCGAGTTTCACGCAGCGCTCGCACAGCTCGGCCAGGGACACATCATCGCCGTTAGAGCGCGACGCGCACCACGCCGCTTGAATCGCCGCACCCAGTGCGGCGGCTTCGCTTTGTTCGGTGCAGATCACCGGAGCGTTCATGATGTCGGCGACGACCTGCCGCCACACCGCGCTCTTCGAGCCGCCGCCGATCAGGCAAATGCGCAGGCTTTGTAAACCATTCTGGCGAAGCAAATCCAGCCCGTAGCGTAAACCGAAGGTGGTGCCTTCGACAGCGGCGCGGCACAGATTGGCCTGGGTCAGGTTGTCGATGGTCAGGCCATGCAGGCTGCCGGTGGCGTGGGGCAGGGCGGGGACGCGCTCACCGTTGAGAAACGGCAACATGCTCACACCTTCGGCACCGATCGGCGATTGCGCGACCAATTCATTGAAGGTCGGCAGGTCGAGCTTGAACAGTTCCCGAATCGCACCGGTGGCGTTGGTCAAGTTCATGGTGCAGATCAACGGCAGCCAGCCGCCGCTGGAGGAACAGAACGTGGCAACCGAGGCATCGGCGCTGACGTTTGGCTCCTCCGAATAGGCGTAGACCGTGCCGGACGAACCGAGGCTCATGGTGATCGCGCCGGGCTGGATATTGCCGGTACCGATGGCGCCCATCATGTTGTCGCCACCGCCGCTCGAGACCACGGCGTTGGGGTTGATGCCGAGTTGCTCGGCGATTGCCGGCAGGAGAGTGCCGACGGCGGCGTGCGCGTCGATCAACTCCGGCAGCGCGGCTTGCAAACGGCCGCTGGCGTCGATGTCGCGCAGGATCTGCACATCCCACTGACGCGTGCGCACGTTGAAGTAACCAGTGCCGGAGGCGTCGCCGTATTCGCTGCAGGCGCGGCCGGTGAGCCAGTAGTTGAGGTAGTCGTGGGGCAACAGAATGCGCGCGATGCGTGAGAAAACGTCAGGATGCTGCTCTTTGGTCCACAGCAGTTTCGACACCGTGTAGCCCGGCGCGATGACCACGCCGAGGCGTTCCAGCGAGCCTTCCTCGCCGCCCAGTTGCGCGAGCAAGCGCTCGTTTTCCGGCGTGGTTTCGGTATCGCACCAGAGCTTGGCCGGGCGCAGCACTGCGCCTTGCTCATCAAGCAGGACCAGGCCGTGTTGCTGGCCGGAGACGCCAACGCCACGGATCGCCTGTCCGTCGACGTTTGCCGCTTGCAAGGCCTGGCGGGTGGCGCTGACGAATGCGTCGAGCCACTGCTGAACGTCTTGTTCTCGGCGGCCGTTGGCGCCGCTGATCATCGTGTGCGGCGCCGCGCCCAGACCGAGCACCTGCCCGCTGTCGGCATCGAGGATGATCGCTTTGGTGCCTTGGGTGCCGCAGTCGATACCCAGGAAGAGCTTTGTTGTTGTCATGAAGACTCCACGGCTGCTCGTTCCCATGCTCTGCGTGGGAACGCCTCAATAGACGCTCTGCGTCCGCTTTTGATGGGACGCGGAGCGTCCCGGGCTGCATTCCCACGCAGAGCGTGGGAACGATCAGGTCGCGAGAACTTTTTCCAGAGTCCGCGAAACCCCAACCTCGCGCAAACTCTGGCAGCACCACTCGAATGCCGCAACAAACTCCGCCGACTTCGGTATCGCCGTGCCGAAAATCTCTTCAACACCCAGCAACCGCTCCGTGGTCAGCCCTTCGTCCGCTACCAGACCTTGGCAGAAAGCCGCTCGCGGATCCGGAATCGAATACGTATCGCCATTCTCATCCACGCCCTTCAAATACAGCGCCCACGCCGCCACGACTAGCGCTGCACGCTTGGTCTCGCGGCCATCGGCAATCAGCCGATTGATCGTCGGCACGGTGAACTTGGGAAACTTCGATGAGCCATCCGAACACACGCGCTCCAGCTGATCGGCAATCGCCTGATTGGAGAATCGCGCCACCAGCGTGTCCTTGTATTCGCTCAAATCAATGCCCGGTACCGGCGCCAACTGTGGCGTGACATCCAGGTCCATATAAGCGCGCATGTAACGCACGAACAGCGGATCGTTCATGGTCTCGTGGACGAAGCGATAACCCTTGAGGAAACCCAGATAGGTGAGCGCCAAGTGACTGCCGTTGAGCAGTTTGATTTTCATCTCTTCGTACGGCGACACATCGTCGGTGAACTGCACGCCGACCTTTTCCCACGCCGGGCGGCCGTTGACGAATTTGTCTTCCAGCACCCACTGCACAAACGGTTCGCAGACCACCGGCCAGGCATCGTCGACGCCGTGTTTGTCGGCCAGTTGCAGGCGATGCGCGGTGCTGGTCATCGGCGTGATGCGATCGACCATGGCGTTGGGGAAACTGACGTTCTGGTCGATCCAGTCGCGCAATTGCGGATCACGCAGCGCGGCGAACGCCAGCAGCGCCTTGCGCGCGACGGCGCCGTTGTGCGGCAGGTTATCGCAGGACATCACGGTAAATGCCGGAACACCCGCCGCACGGCGTTTGGCCAACGCGGCGCAGAGGAAGCCGAACACGGTGCCCGGCACCTCCGGATGTGCGAGGTCGTGTTGAATCTGCGGCAGATGCGCCATGAATTCGCCGCTGCTGTCGTCGATGCAGTAACCGCCCTCGGTGATGGTCAGCGAGACGATGCGGATCTGCGGTTCGGCGAGTTTGTCGATCAGCGTTTGCGCGCCATCTTCGGCCAGCAGCATGTCGCGAATCGCGCCGATGACGCGCACTTCGGTGTCGTTGCTGTCACCCAGTTCGAACAGGGTGAACAGGTAATCCTGCTCGCGCAGATCATCGCGGGCGCGGCGGTCTTCCGGGCGTAGCCCGACGCCACAGATTGCCCAGTCCAGTGCTTCGCCAGTGTTCATCAAGGCATCGGTGTAATACGCCTGATGCGCGCGGTGGAAACCGCCGACGCCAATGTGGGCGATGCCCTGGCATGTGTCGCTCAGGTTGTAGCCCGGCAGTTGCACTTCGGCGGCGAGGCGGTTGAGGTTCTGTTGGTTGAGTTTCATCGGATAGTCTCGAAATCAGGCGGCAGCGCGCAGTGGGCGGGTCAGCGCCACACCTTCAGCGTCGAACAGGTGGCAGTGAGTCGGGTCCAGGCGCAGGCTCAATTGCTCGCCATAACGGCTGGCCAGGTCGCCGCGCACGCGCATGGTCAGGGCTTCACCGGCGCTGGTGGTGACGTGGCAGAAGGTGTCGCTGCCAAGGCGTTCGCTGACATCGGCAGTCACCTGCAACGTGCAGTCGCCAGGTTGCGCCAGCTCCAGGTGTTCGGGGCGAATGCCCAATGTGACTGCGCTGCCGACACTGAGGTTGGCGGCGTTGAACGGCAGGGTGATGCGCGTGCCGGCGTCCAGCGAAACTTCGCAACTGGCGCCGTCGATGCGGGCAATCTTGCCTTTGAGGAAACCCATTTTCGGCGTGCCGAGAAAGCCTGCGACAAACAGGTTGGCCGGGTTGTGGTACAGGTCCAGCGGCGAGCCGACCTGCTCGATCCTGCCGCCATTGAGCACCACGACTTTATCGGCCATGGTCATCGCTTCGACCTGATCGTGGGTCACGTAGATCATCGTTGCTTGCAGGTCCTTGTGCAGGCGCAGCAGCTCCAGACGCATCTGCACGCGCAACGCCGCGTCGAGGTTGGACAGCGGCTCATCGAAGAGGAAAATCTTCGGGTTGCGCACGATGGCACGGCCGATCGCCACGCGCTGGCGCTGGCCGCCGGAAAGCTGTTTCGGTTTGCGCTCGAGCATCGGCCCGAGCTCGAGAATCCGCGCCGCTTCGCCAACCTTGCGCTCGACCTCGGCTTTCGGCACGCCGGCCAGATCGAGGGCGAACGACATGTTTTT
>NZ_JH635999.1:1600058-1609469 GCF_000257605.1 Pseudomonas sp. R62 | reverse complement strand
TTTCACAGTCATGTGCGGGTACAGCGCGTAGGTCTGGAACACCATCGCCAGATCGCGCTTGGCCGGGCTGATTTCGGTGATATCGCGGCCATCGAGTTCGATGGTGCCGCCGCTGACCTCTTCCAGCCCGGCGATCAGGCGCAGCAGGGTGGATTTGCCGCAGCCCGACGGGCCGACGAAGACTACGAATTCCTTGTCGTTCACTTCCAGGTCGATGCCCTTGATGATGGAAAAGCCTTCGAAGCCTTTTTGCAGATTCTTGATTTTCAGGTTGGCCATGAGATGGGCCTCCGCAATTTATTATTCGATTGAACCAGCCGCACATTCTGACTGTGGGAGCGAGCCTGCTCGCGATGGGGCCGTGTCAGCCGCCTTCAACGTTGAATGACGCACCGCATTCGCGAGCAGGCTCGCTCCCACAGGAGTCGTGTTGGTTCAGGGATATTCATTTCACGGCACCAAACGACAGCCCACGCACCAGTTGCTTCTGGCTGATCCAGCCAAAGATCAGAATCGGCGCACAGGCCAGGGTCGAGACGGCCGACAACTTGGCCCAGAACAATCCTTCGGGGCTTGAATACGAGGCGATCAACGCGGTCAGTGGTGCGGCATTCGAAGAGGTCAGGTTCAGCGACCAGAACGCCTCGTTCCAGCACAGGATCAGCGACAGCAGCACGGTCGAGGCGAGGCCGCCCTTGGCGATCGGCAGCAGCACGCGAACCATTTCCTGCCACAGCGTCGCACCGTCGAGGCGGGCGGCTTCGAGGATGTCTTTGGGGATGTCCTTGAAGTAGGTGTAAACCATCCAGACCACGATCGGCAGGTTGATCAGCGTGTAGATCACGATCAGCGCGATACGCGTGTCGAGCAGGCCGAAACTCTTGGCCAGCAGGTAGATCGGCATCAGCACGCCCACCGGCGGCAGCATTTTGGTCGAGAGCATCCACAGCAACGTGCCTTTGGTGCGCTGGGTTTCGTAGAACGCCATCGAGTAGGCCGCCGGCACCGCGATCAACAGGCACAGGGCCGTGGCGCTGAAGGAGATCACCACCGAGTTCCAGGCGAAGCTGAAATAGTCGCTGCGCTCGTTGATGTGCAGGTAGTTCTCCAGCGTCGGCGTGAAGATGAACTGCGGCGGCGTGGCGAAAGCGTCGATTTCGCTCTTGAAACTGGTCATCACCATCCAGAAGATCGGGAAGAAAATCACGATCGCGATGGCCCAGGCCAGGGTGCCGAGCAGCAGGCTTTGCAGGCGGCGGGATTGTTGGAGGGTCATGGCAGGCCTCACGCTTTGTCAGTCAGGTTTTTGCCGATCATCCGCACCAGAATGATCGCGGCGATGTTGGCGATGACCACGGCAATCAAACCGCCGGCCGAGGCCATGCCGACGTCGAACTGCACCAGCGCCTGGTTGTAGATCAGGTAGGCGAGGTTGGTCGAGGCGTAGCCGGGGCCGCCGTTGGTGGTGGTGAAGATTTCGGCGAACACCGAGAGCAGGAAGATCGTTTCGATCATCACCACCACGGCAATCGGCCGCGCCAGGTGCGGCAGGGTCAGGTGCCAGAAGATCGCGATCGGACCGGCACCGTCCAGGCGTGCAGCTTCTTTCTGTTCCTGATCCAGCGATTGCATCGCTGTCATCAGAATCAGGATCGCGAAGGGCAGCCATTGCCACGAAACAATGATGATGATCGACAGCAGCGGGTAGTGCGCCAGCCAGTCCACCGGTTGCGCACCGAACAGCTTCCAGATGTAAGCGAGGATCCCCGAGACCGGGTGGAAAATCAGGTTCTTCCAGATCAACGCGCCGACGGTGGGCATGATGAAGAACGGCGAGATCAGCATCACCCGCACCAGACCGCGACCAAGGAATTCGCTGGCCTCCAGCAACGCGCTGACCAACACACCGAAGACCACACTGATCAGCAGCACGCTGCCGACCAGCAGCAACGTATTGGTCGCGCCGGGCATGAAGCCCGAATCGGTGAGGAAGTAAGTGAAGTTCTCCAGCCCGACGAATTCGTTTTCGCCGGGGTAGAGCAGGTTGTAGCGGATCATCGAAAAGTACAGGGTCATGCCCAGCGGCACGATCATCCACAGCAGCAACAGCGCCACCGAGGGGCTGACCAGAAACCAGCCGGGATTGCGCACCCGCAGCTTGCGCTGCGGTGGCGACAGGTCGATGTGGGCTTTGGCAGTTGAAGTATTCATGGCATTCACAACCGAGTCATACAGACCTATGGAGATCCCCATGCGGGAGCGAGCCTGCTCGCGAAAGCGCTGGGTCAGTGTCATGTGTGTTGGCTGACACGACGCCTTCGCGAGCAGGCTCGCTCCCACAAGAGGCAGGAGCAAGTCGCTCAGCGCTTACTTGGGATAACCCGCGCGCTTCATCTCGCGTTCCGTAGTCTGCTGCGCCGCCGCCAAAGCCTGATCTACCGTGGTCTGGCCGATCAGTGCTGCCGAGAACAGCTTGCCGACCTGGGTGCCCACTGCCTGGAATTCAGGAATGGTCACCAGCTGAATGCCGATGTACGGCACCGGTTTCAGCGTCGGTTTGCTCGGGTCAGCGGCCTTCAGCGATTCCAGCGTCACCTTGGCAAACGGCGCAGCGCTCATGTACGCATCGCTGTAGGTCGAAGCGCGGGTGCCCGGCGGCACGTTGGCGATGCCATCGGTCTTGGCAACCAGTTCGCCGTACTCTTTGGACGTGGCCCAGGCGCTGAAGGTTTTTGCTGCGTCCTTGGCCTTGGAGCTGGTCGGAATCGCCAGCGCCCACGAATACAGCCACGCCGAGCCTTTATCCGTAACCTGATGCGGAGCGAAGGTGAAACCGACGTGATCGGCGACTTTGCTCTGGGTCTTGTCGGTAACGAACGAGCCGGCGACGCTGGCGTCGACCCAGATCGCGCATTTGCCGCTGTTGAACAGGGCGAGGTTTTCATTGAAACCGTTGCTGGATGCGCCCGGCGGGCCGGATTTCTTCATGGTGTTGACGTAGAAATTCAGCGCGTTTTTCCATTCCGGTCCGCTGAATTCCGGTTTCCATTGCTCATCGAACCAGCGCGCGCCGTAAGCATTGGCGACCGTGGTCACCAGCGCCATGTTCTCGCCCCAACCAGCCTTGCCGCGCAGGCAGATGCCGTATTGCTCTTTGTCTTTCTGGGTGAGCTTTTCCGCAAACCCGGCGACCTCTTCCCAGGTCGGCCGCTCCGGCATGGTCAGCCCAGCTGCCTTGAACAGGTCGGTGCGGTAATAGGTGATCGAACTTTCTGCGTAAAACGGCAGCGCATACAGCGAACCCTTCACCGACAGGCCTTCGCGCACCGATGGGAAAACGTCGTCGAGGGCGTAACTGGCCGGCAGGTCCTTCATTGGCTCCAGCCAACCCTTGCCGCCCCAGAGTGCGGCTTCGTACATGCCGATGGTCAATACGTCGAACTGGCCGCCCTGTGTGGCGATGTCGGTGGTCAGGCGCTGACGCAGGACGTTCTCTTCCAGCACCACCCAATTGAGCTTGATGTCCGGATGCTCGCTCTCGAAGGTTTTCGAGAGTTTCTGCATGCGGATCATGTCGCTGTTGTTGACGGTGGCGATGGTCAGGGTCTGGGCGCCAAGGCTGACGCTGCTGAGGGTCATGCAGGTGAGAGCGAGCAGAGCTTTTGCAGTGGGTTGCATCGTGCACTCCTTTTCTGGCACCCGACGGGGCAGAAGGACAGTTATTGTTTTTGTGTCTTCCGAATGCAGGAAGAATCTGCGCTGATTACAGCCTTCCACGGCGGGCCTGACAAATCATCCCTAACACTTATGTCGATACTTTTTTGCACTAGGGTTTGGTGGAGTGAACGCAGGGAAGGGGCACGCAGCGGACATGTTCTGTCGGATGCGTACAGGTTTTGTCTTGAAATGAGCACTAGTGGGAGCGAGCTTGCTCGCGAATGCGGTGTGTCCGCGTTATCTGAGTGGGCTGACACTACGCCATTCGCGAGCAGGCTCGCTCCCACAAGGGAATGATGGTGTCAGGAATGGTTTTGCTCAGTCAGGCGCTGCACCGCCAGCCGTCGATAGTGCGACGGCGTCATGCCCTTGAGTTGCTGAAAGCGCCGATTGAAGTTGGAAATATTGTTGAAGCCCGACTCGAAGCACACCTCGGTCACCGGTTTGTCGCCATCGGCCAGCAGCTCACAGGATTTGCTGATGCGCAGGCGATTGACGAATTCGATGAAGTTGCGTCCGGTGGCCTGTTTGAATACCCGGCTGAAATAGGTCGGCGTCATGCCCAGGTGCTCGGCCACTTCTTCCAGTGAAATGTCCCGGGCGTAATGGCTGAAGATGTAATCGACCGCGCGGTTGGTGCGGTCGATGTTGTGTTCGTCGGCCAGTTGCGGCGTGGTGGCACCGGACAACAACAGGTAATCCTCACTGGCCGCGAGCAGTTCCATCAGGATGAAAAAATGCCCGAGGCGGGTGATGCCGGTGCTGTCGGCGATCCGCTGCATAAGCGTCATGGCCTGACGGATCGTGCGCTTGCAGCGAAATTCGATGCCGTACTGCGCGCGCTCAAGCAGTGGCGCCAGGGATTTCAGCTCAGCGAACACCTGATGCCCGCTCTCGAACAATTCGTCGGTGAAGTTGACCAGCATGTCGCGCTTCTCCACCACTTCATCTTCAGCGACCTGGCTGATCCAGTTGTGCGGCAGGTTGGGACCGGTCAGAAACAGGGTTTCCGGATAGAAGTTGCCGATGTAATCGCCGATGAACACCTTGCCGGAACTGGCAACGATCAGGTGCAGTTCGTATTCCTTGTGGAAATGCCAGCGCACCAGCGGGCAGGGAAAGCCGTGCTGGCGGTAGATGATGGACAAGCCGTTATGGTCGTCCATCAACTCGTAGGAAGGGTCGGTCACGCGAGCGGTTCGGGTCATGACGAGGCACTTTTTTATTATCGCTGCGCGATCATGCCTCGTTTTTTGCCATTTGTGCCACTTCTGACCGGCCGTCCGTGGAGACCGCTCAGCTGAGCTTGTCGCGGGCCTTTTGCAAGTTGGCCATTTGGCAGAACCGCACGATGTTCGAATTCTTGATGAAGTCGAAATTGATGATGTTGCACTTGCGCGCCCAATCGGATTTTTCCGGATCGAACCACTCGTCAAGACTGTCGAGGATTCGCTGTGGCCCGCCGAGTGTGTAACTGGTTGCCGACAGCGACCACGGGCGGCGCGTACTGACAGGTGTGCTCAGTACGTTGTCTATATAGCCATAAAGATCCGAGGTGCTGACCTGTGATTTGCCGATCCACTTGTGATTGATCTGGCTATAAAAGCGGAAGTCCAGGGTTTCCCAGGTCATCGGCGCAGCTACCATAATGCGCTGCAATGGATCGATGGCTTTGAGTTGGCCAATTGTCAGATGCAGATTTTCGGTGGGAATGATCCGTTCCCCAAGGTGCTCCAGCAAAGCTGTTCTGAATTCCTCATGGTTGAATGGATCTGTAGCGTTGGAAAGTTCATGAAAGTCCAGAACGATAAACTCGTTCGGGCTTCTTTCATAAAACCCCTTGAGGTCTCTGATCAGGTCTTCAAGCGTTCGCGAAGAGTTGAATCCATTGTGCTGGAAACGGAATCTCGCCAGTTGTTTCGCCTTGCTGTTGTAAACAAGGCGTACATCAAGTGCGCGAGCGCCGCGATTCAACTGCGAATAAAAGGAAACGTCCTGGCAGGCAAGCCAGTTTTTCCCGGGAATCAGGGCGTAAGAGGCTTCCCAGTCACAACCGGCGTTATGCGCGCCGGGCAGGGTCATTTCGAATAACGAAAGATTATCGATTTGTGGTGAATTAGCCATCCATTGATGGGTTGGTATATCGTCGAAGTTTTCCATGTTGCATATCCTGCGAAGTGGTTGATTAGTTGCGCGCAGGATGTTTATAGGCATGTTAGCGTTATTGCGAAAGTTCGCTTTTAATGCAAGTCATGTAATTGATGTAATCAACGCTCTGTTGGATTTAACTGGTTTTTCGCTTCGATCCATTGAGCCATGTATTGAGTGCTTTTGAGTGTGTGATGTCGCAGCATGGCGCCGGTGAAGTTGTCGTTTCTAAGTTGTGCCAAGTGTTGTCGGCAATCAGCTATCCGGTTGATCAGACGCGGGCCATGTACGCTGCGCTGATAACGTTGCTGCAAAAGTGCCGAAGCCTGAATCTGCGCTTGCTGCCAGCGAGCTGGATCTTCGTACAGTTGCACGGCCTGTTCGGCTAAGGTATTTGCGTCCAGGGCAACGGCTCCCGGCCAAGGCGCATCGCCGTGCATGGCTTCGGCGCCGATCGGTGTCGTCACGCTTGGCGTGCCACAGAGCATGGCGTCGACCAGTTTGCCCTTGATTCCCGCGCCAAAGCGCAATGGCGCAAGGCAGACTCGTGCTGCGGACATCACTTCAAGCGCATCTTCGGCCCAGTCCATGATGTGAAAGCCTTGGGCCGGGTTGTGCAATGCGGTGGCTTTGGGCGGCGTATAGGCGCCATAGATATGCAGTTGCGCGCGAGGCAAGCGCGCGCGGATCAGCGGCCAGAGCGTGGTCTTCATCCAGAGCACGGCATCCCAGTTTGGCGCGTGACGGAAGTTGCCAATGCTGAGGAAATGCGCGCGCTCTTCGAAACCTGGCGCGGCGGTGTCCGGAAGATCAATCATCAACGGACACCAATGCAGGATTTGCCGAGGCAGGCCGAATTCCTCCACCAGCAGGTCGATCTCGACTTCGGAAATCATCAGGTTCAAATCACACCGGTACAGCGCAGCGATTTCCCGTTTGGCCAGATCGGTGCTCGCCATCAGCTGGAATTCTTCGTGCAATGCCGGTGCGAACAGTTCGGTGAAATCAGTCTGCTCGTCGTTGATTTTCAGCCGGTCTTTCAGACGCTGATGACGCGCATGCCGCAGGCTTTGCAGGTCGGAGGTTTCCAGGATGCGCAGGGCGTCCGGACAGTGTTTCTCCACCCGCCAGCCAAACTGTTCTTCCATCATGAACTGATCGAACAGCACGATATCCGGCGCCAACTCGCTGATGAACGTATCAAAGCTGCTGTTGTTGAGTTCGATCGGCACTTCGCAAATGCCCAGCGCCGTCAGATCAGCTTTGTGTTCCCCCGGGCCGGCCGGGCTGCTGAACGTGATGTCCCAGCCTTGCTCGAGGAACGCTTCAAGAATCTGCATGACATGCCCGCTGGCCGCCGAAGAGCGGGGCTCGGGCCAGACGTAGCCGATGACCAGGACTTTGGTGGGAACGGAGTGGTACATCACTGGATTCTCGGCGCGTAAAAAAGGGCGCAATTAAACCACAGTGATGCGTGCTCATCGCCAGTGCCGGTTGATCACGATTGCTCGGGTTCCAGCCAATGCCGGTAGATGTGCAGGACTATTCCAGTATGGATTTGACCTTGTCGCGTAACTGGTCAATCGAAAACGGTTTGCCGATGACATGCATGTCGCCGGGTACTTCGATAGTTTCGGCATAACCGCTGGCAAACAGGATGGGCAGAGCAGGGCGCAGCTCCCGCGCCTTTTCAGCAAGTTCGCGGCCATCCATGCCAGGCAGGCCGTGGTCGGTCATCATCAAATCGATCAGCTTGCCAGCGTCCCCGAGAATCTTGAGTGCCGCTTTACCGTCATCTGCCTCCAGCACAGTGAATTCCAGCTCCTCCAGCACATCCACGATGAGCATGCGCACGATGTCGTCATCTTCTACGACAAGGATAGTGGAGGCATTGGCAGACATGGCAGGACTCTCAGAAAAAATGAAATCGGGGGATACCGGGCAAGCGAATTTTGCCGGACTCTTGCATGAGTAAGTGGCGCATAGCCACAAGTTCCCGAGCTGATACAAAAAAGAACAGGTCAGTGCGGTGCGGCAAGGATAACCGTTGGCGTCGTCCAATGCGCAGGCGTGTGTAGGAAAATGCCATCATTTGTGTGAGAAAAATGGATCCATGGCGGGGTTTTGGGGCAAACTCTCGGGTTTTCAACAGTTCGACAAGGCTGCCCCATGTCCTCTCCGTCCTCGGTTGATGAACAACGGTTCCGCAAACTTCTGAGTCGCAACGTCAGCCTGCCGCTGGGCGTTGGCGTGCTCAGCGCCGTGTTCTTCGTCTCGCTGATCACTTATTTGCTGTCGGTCATCCAATGGGTCGAGCACACCGACCGGGTGATCAATAACGCCAATGAAGCGGTGAAGCTCACCGTTGATCTGGAAACCGGCATGCGCGGCTATCTGCTCAGCGGTGACGAGCACTTTCTCGACCCGTACGAAGTTGCCAAGCCGCGTATCGAGGTCGCTCTCAATACGTTGCTGGAGCTGACCGCCGATAATCCGGTGCAGACCGATCGCCTGCGCCGTTTGCAAGCCTTGCAGGTGGAGTGGGCCAATTACGCGCAGTCTATGATCGATCTGCAGCGCAGCAGTGGCGACTATCGCGGTGCGGTCAAGGCCGGGCGGGGCAAGCGCCTGACCGATGAAATCCGCAAGCAATTCGAGGACGTCATCGAGACCGAGCAGGTGCTGCGCGCCACGCGCAATGAGGATGTGCGCCGCACGACGATCTGGAGCATCACCCTTTACCTGATCTTCATCGTTGGCATCAGCGGTTTGCTGGCCTACATCGGCCGCCGTGATCTGCTCAACCTGTCGACCAACTACAGCGCCAACCTCGCCGCCCAACTGGCCAGCGCCGAACGCCTCGAGAAACAGGCGTGGCTGCGCAACGGCCAGACGCAACTGGCCGAGCAGGTGTTGGGTCAACTGACGCTGAACCTGCTGGGGCGCAACATTCTGCAATTCTGCGCGCAATACCTTGGCACTGCCGTCGCCGCGCTTTATGTGCGTGAAGAACATGGCGGCCTCAAGCGCGTGGCGACTTATGGTTTCT
Organism: Pseudomonas sp. R62; assembly: GCF_000257605.1. NCBI lineage: Bacteria > Pseudomonadati > Pseudomonadota > Gammaproteobacteria > Pseudomonadales > Pseudomonadaceae > Pseudomonas > Pseudomonas sp. R62. The sequence goes on along the minus strand of NZ_JH635999.1, from coordinate 1,600,555 downwards.
CCCGCGAGCAGGAAGAGCTCAATCAAACGATCTACAGCGGCGAAGGTATCGTCGGCCAAGTGGCAGAGCAGGCACGCCTGATCCGTCTCGACGCGGTCCCGGGCGACTATTTCAAAGTCAGCTCCGGGCTCGGTGCAGGCCTGCCGCACAGTGTGCTGGTGGTGCCGACCAGCGATGATGACCGGGTCAACGGCGTGATCGAACTGGGTTTCCTGCGTCCGCTGTCCGAGCGCGACATCGAACTGCTGGAACTGATTGCCGGCAATATCGGCACCTCGATCGAAGCGGCGCGTTACCGTCAGCGCTTGCAGGAAGTGCTCGCCGAAACCCAGCAGCTCAATGAAGAGCTGCAAGTGCAGCAGGAAGAGCTGAAGACTGCCAACGAAGAGCTGGAAGAACAGTCGCGGATTCTCAAGGAATCCCAGGCGCATCTGGAAACCCAGCAAGTGGAGCTGGAGCAGACCAACGAGCAGCTCGCCGAACAGCGCGATGCCATG
>NZ_JH635999.1:1586847-1599644 GCF_000257605.1 Pseudomonas sp. R62 | reverse complement strand
ACCGAGCTGAATCAGGCGCAGATCCAGCTTGAAGAGCGTGCCGAAGAGCTGCAACGCTCGAGCAAGTACAAATCCGAATTCCTCGCCAACATGTCCCACGAACTGCGCACGCCGCTCAACAGTTCGCTGATTCTGGCCAAGCTGCTGGCGGAGAACCCGCAGCAGAATCTGTCGGCGGAACAGGTCAAGTTCGCCGAATCGATCTATTCGGCCGGCAACGATCTGCTCAACCTGATCAACGACATCCTCGACATTTCCAAGGTCGAGGCCGGCAAGCTTGAAGTGATTGCCGAAAACACCCGCGTCGATCGTCTGGTCGACGGCTTGCGCTCGATGTTCGAACCCTTGGCGGCGGACAAGAAACTGGCCTTCAGCGTCGAGGTTCAGCCGGACGCACCGGGCTTGCTGTTCACTGACCGTCAGCGTCTGGAGCAGGTCATCAAGAACCTGCTGTCCAACGCGATCAAGTTCACTGAGCACGGCGCCGTCAGCCTGAGCATCACCGCGCAGCCGAACGATCACATCGCCTTCAGCGTCAAGGATTCCGGGATCGGTATCGCCGCGGATCAGCAGGAAAGTATCTTCGAGGCGTTCCGTCAGGCGGATGGCACCACCAATCGCAAGTACGGCGGCACCGGCCTTGGCCTGTCGATCTCGCGGGATCTGGCGACGTTGCTGGGCGGTTCGATCAGCGTCGACAGCGTGCCGGGGCAGGGCAGCACGTTTACGCTGGTGTTGCCGCGTCAGTATCACGAATTCGGTGAAACGCCGGCCGCGCCGCTGACCTTCCACCCGGCACCTGTGACGCCTGCGCCAGTTGCTGTTGCGGCTCCGCTCGCATCGGCGATTCCGGCAGTTATCCCGCGCTTTGCCGACGATCGCGACAAGGCACCGTTCGCCACCCGCTGCATTCTGGTGGTGGAGGACGAACCGAACTTCGCCCGTATCCTCTATGACCTGGCCCATGAGTTGGGCTACATGTGTCTGGTCGCCCACGGCGCTGACGAAGGTTACGACCTGGCGCGCGAATTCGTTCCGGATGCGATCCTGCTCGACATGCGCCTGCCGGATCATTCCGGTCTGACCGTGCTGCAACGCCTGAAAGAACGCGCCGAAACCCGGCACATTCCAGTGCACGTGATTTCCGTGGAAGACCGCGTCGAAGCGGCCATGCACATGGGCGCGATCGGCTACGCAGTGAAGCCGACCACCCGCGAAGAGCTCAAGGATGTGTTCGCCCGTCTCGAGGCCAAGCTGACGCAGAAGGTCAAACGCGTGCTGCTGGTCGAAGATGACGATCTGCAACGCGAAAGCATCGCGCGGCTGATTGGCGACGAAGACATCGAAATCACTGCCGTCGGCCTGGCCCAGGACGCCCTGGAATTGCTGCGCACGACCATCTACGACTGCATGGTCATCGACCTCAAGCTGCCGGACATGCTCGGCAACGATCTGCTCAAGCGCATGTCCACCGAGGACATCTGCTCGTTCCCGCCGGTCATCGTTTATACCGGACGCAACCTGACCCGCGACGAAGAGGCCGAACTGCGCAAGTATTCGCGCTCGATCATCATCAAGGGCGCACGCTCCCCGGAGCGATTGCTCGACGAGGTCACACTCTTTCTGCACAAAGTCGAATCGCAGCTGTCCCATGAACGGCAGAAGATGCTCAAGACCGCGCGCAGCCGCGACAAGGTCTTTGAAGGTCGCAAAGTGCTGCTGGTGGACGACGATGTGCGCAACATCTTCGCCCTGACCAGCGCGCTGGAACACAAAGGCGCAGTCGTGGTGATCGGCCGTAATGGCCGCGAAGCGATTGAGAAACTTCATGAAGTCGAGGACATCGACCTGGTGCTGATGGACGTAATGATGCCGGAAATGGATGGCTTCGAAGCCACCATGGAAATCCGCAAGGATCCGCGCTGGCGCAAGCTGCCGATCATCGCGGTGACGGCCAAGGCCATGAAGGACGATCAGGAGCGCTGCCTGCAAGCGGGCGCCAACGATTACCTGGCCAAGCCCATCGACCTTGATCGTCTGTTCTCGCTGATACGTGTGTGGTTACCGAAAATGGAACGCATCTAGTGGAACGCAGCAGTTCAGCCGAGCGCAACAGCGAAATCGAATTACGCTTGTTGATCGAGGCGATTTACCTGAAATACAGCTATGACTTTCGCGACTACTCCGGCGCTTCGATCAAGCGCCGTGTGCAGCACGCGCTGAGTCAGTTCGAATGCGCGACCATCTCGGCCCTGCAAGAAAAAGTCCTGCACGACCCGACGGCGTTCATGCAGCTGCTGCAACTGCTGACGATCCCGGTCAGCGAGATGTTCCGCGATCCGTCGCACTTCCTGGCGATCCGCAACGAAGTGGTGCCGCTGCTGCGCACCTATCCGTCGCTGAAGATCTGGATTGCCGGATGCAGCACGGGCGAGGAGGTCTATTCGATGGCGATCCTGCTGCGCGAAGAAGGCCTGCTCGACCGCACGATCATCTACGCCACCGACATCAACCCGCGCTCGCTGGAGAAGGCCAAGCAAGGGATTTTCTCCATGGAAAACGTCCGCGCCTACACTGCCAACTATCAGCAGGCCGGCGGTCAGCGTTCGTTTGCCGATTACTACACGGCAGCCTATGGCTACGCGATTTTCGACAAGAGCCTGTGCGAGAACGTGACGTTCGCCGACCACAGCCTGGCCACCGACAGCGTGTTCTCCGAAACCCAGTTGATTTCCTGCCGCAACGTGCTGATCTATTTCAACAAGAAGTTGCAGGACCGGGCGTTCGGGCTGTTCCATGAATCGTTGTCGCATCGCGGCTTTCTGGTGCTGGGCAGCAAGGAAACCCTGGATTTTTCCAACTATTCGAATCAGTTCGAGGCGTTGGTCAAACAAGAACGGATCTACCGCAAATCATGAACGACACCCCGAGCCTGCCTCGCATCGAGGCCGTCGTGATCGGCGCCTCCGCAGGCGGTGTCGAGGCGTTGCTGACCCTGCTCGGGCCATTACGCAAAGGCTATGTGCTGCCGATCATTATCGTTCTGCATCTGCCGGAAGAGCGCCGTAGTCATCTGGCCGAAGTGTTCTCCCGCCGTGTGGCGATGCCGGTCAAGGAAGCTGAAGACAAGCAGGACATTCAAGCCGGCACGGTGTATTTCGCCACGCCCGGTTATCACTTGTCGGTCGAAGCGGATCGCAGCCTGTCGCTGAGCCTGGAGGATCGCGTGCATCATTCGCGGCCTTCGATCGATTACCTGTTTGAATCCGCCGCTGACGTTTACCGCGAGACACTCGCCGCCGTGCTGCTGACCGGCGCCAATCAGGATGGCGCGCGCGGGCTGGCCTGCGTCAAGCAGTGCGGCGGCCTGACCATTGTTCAAGACCCCGATGATGCACAAGTCGCCACCATGCCCCAGGCTGCACTGAACGTTCTGCAGCCGGATCATGTCCTACCCATTCACGGCATCGGCCGTCTGCTAGTCGAGCTGGAACGAATCGCATGCTGAGTAATATCCAAGCCAAACTGTTGATCGTTGACGATCTGCCAGAAAACCTGCTGGCGCTGGAAGCGCTGATCAAGCGCGAGGATCGCACGGTCTACAAGGCTCTGTCGGCGGACGAGGCACTGTCGCTATTGCTGCAACACGAATTCGCCATGGCCATTCTCGACGTGCAGATGCCGGGCATGAACGGCTTCGAACTGGCCGAGTTGATGCGCGGCACCGAGAAGACCAAGAACATTCCGATCATTTTCGTCAGCGCCGCTGGCCGTGAACTCAACTATGCGTTCAAGGGCTACGAAAGCGGTGCGGTGGACTTCCTGCACAAGCCGTTGGACATTCATGCGGTGAAGAGCAAGGTCAACGTTTTCGTTGATCTGTATCGCCAGAGCAAGGCCATGAAACAGCAGGTCGAGGCGCTGGAGCAGGCCCGACGCGAGCAGGAAGCGCTGCTGCAACAGCTGCAAAGCACGCAGCTTGAGCTGGAACAAGCGGTGCGCATGCGCGATGACTTCATGTCCATCGTTGCCCACGAGGTGCGTACACCGCTCAATGGCCTGATCCTTGAAACCCAGCTGCGCAAGATGCACCTGGCCCGGGACAACGCCGCGGCGTTCACCCTCGACAAGATGCAGGCGATGGTCGATCGCGATGAGCGGCAGATCAAAAGTCTGATTCGCCTGATCGAAGACATGCTCGATGTCTCGCGAATCCGCACCGGCAAACTGTCGATCCGCCCGAGTCGTTTCGATCTGGTGCAACTGGTCAGCAATCTGCTGCAAAATTTTGCACCGCAAATGGAAGCGGCGGAAACCAGCGTTTCCTTTGAGGCGTCCGAGCCGGTCGAAGGTTGCTGGGACGAGTTCCGCATCGAGCAAGTGGTGTCCAATCTGCTGACCAACGCCTTGCGTTACGGCGGTCGCAGCCCGATTCAGGTGCGCGTCTATCGCGAAGCTGACGAGGCTCGGGTCGAGGTCCAGGATCACGGCATCGGCATCAGCGCCGAGAACCAGAAGCGTATTTTTCAGCAGTTCGAACGGGTGTCCGCCAAGACGGTGGTGGCCGGGCTCGGGCTGGGTCTGTTCATTTCCGAGCAGATCGTCGCCGCCCATGGCGGCTCCATCGTCGTCGAGAGTGAAATCAACGAAGGCGCCCTGTTTCGCGTTTGTCTGCCGATCCAGGAAAACGGCATATCCGACGCAACCTCTGAGTGACCACACGGTCGTATCAGCAGCTATTGACCGAACAAAGGCTTCCCATGAGCGTAGATGCGCAAGATGTAGTACTCGTCGTCGAAGACGAACCGGTTATCTTGATGGTCCTGACGGATTACCTGTCAGGGCAGGGCTATCGCGTGTTGCAAGCGGAAAATGGCGAGCAGGCTTTCGAGATCCTCGCCAGCAAACCTCACCTGGACATGCTGATTACCGATTTCCGCCTGCCGGGCGGGATCTCCGGCGTGCAGATCGCCGAGCCGGCAGTGAAGCTGCGACCGGACCTCAAAGTGATTTTCATCAGCGGCTACCCGCAGGAAATCCGTGAAACCGGCAGCCCGATCACCAGCAAGGCACCGATCCTGGAAAAACCGTTCGATCTGGATGTGTTGCAGGAAAAGATTCAGGAATTGCTGGCCTGATGGTCATGCAGGAGCTGCCGAGCCTTCGGCAGCTCCTGCATGAGAATCAGCTATTGATCATCTCGCGCACCTTGGCGGTGAGCAGATCAAAGGTGAAGGGCTTGGTGATCATCTGCATTCCCGAGTCGAGGAAGCCACCGCGCACCGCCGCGTGCTCGGCATAACCGGTGATGAACAACACTTTCAGACCTGGCCGGTATTGCCGACCAACCTCCGCCAGTTGACGACCGTTCATCCCCGGCAGGCCAACGTCGCTGATCAGCAGGTCGATGCGTTGCGTCGAATTCAGAATCGGCATGGCGCCGTCGGCATCACCGGCCTCCACGAACGCATAACCCAACTCACTGAGCACGGCGCTGACCAACACGCGCACAGCCGGATCGTCTTCGACGATGAGTACGGTTTCGCCATCCATCGCATACGGAGCCTGCTGCGAATCCGAGACGGGAATTTCCACTTCTTCACCACGGAAACGCGGCAGATAGAGTTTTACCGTGGTGCCTTGATCGACTTCACTGTCGATCGACACATGCCCGCGCGACTGCTTGCTGAAGCCATAGATCATCGACAGTCCGAGGCCGGTGCCCTGGCCGATCGGCTTGGTCGTAAAGAACGGATCGAACGCGCGGCTGACCACACTCTGCGGCATGCCGCTACCGTTGTCAGTCACGCTGAGCATCACGTAATCGCCCGGCTCCAGATTGCTGTAAGCGGCAGTGAAGTCGCTATGCAGGACCTGATTGCTGGTTTCCACCACCAGTTTGCCGCCCTCGGGCATCGCATCGCGGGCATTGATGACCAGGTTGAGCAGGGCGCTCTCGAGTTGATTGGGATCGGCCTCGGCAACCCAGAGGTTGTCGTCCAGGCGCATTTCCAGATGAATGCTCTCATTGAGGCTGCGTTGCAGCAGCTCGCCCATCGACAGCACCAGCGTGTTCATCTGCACGGCTTTCGGGTCGAGCGATTGCCGGCGGGAGAACGCCAACAAGCGGTGAGTCAGGCCGGCGGCGCGGTTGGCGGAGGTCACGCCTAGATCGATCAGGCTGTCGAGGTCTTCGGTCCGGCCCCGGGCCAGACGTCGGCGCAGCAGTTCCAGGCTACCGATGATGCCGGTGAGCATATTGTTGAAGTCGTGAGCGATGCCGCCAGTCAGTTGGCCGACCGCTTCCATTTTCTGCGATTGGCGCAGCGCTTCTTCGTTGTGGCGAAGCTGTGCGGTGCGCTCTTCAACCTGTTGCTCGAGGGTTTCCAGAGTTGATTGCAGGCGGCGTTCGCTTTCACTCAGGTCGATCAGCCGATCGCGCGCTTCATATTGTCGTCGCCGCCCGCGCAGGGCGGCGGAGACCAGACTGACCAGCGTCGCGGGATGGAAGGGGCGCTCGAGAAAAGTCACGTTGCCGAGCAGGGTGCTGAGACGCGACGGCGGCCCTTGTTCATCGCCGCCATGATGAGTCAGCAGCACGATGGGCATGTCCGACCAGGCGGGCTGCTGGTCAAGGTAGGCGATAAGCCCTTCCAGTTCCGGTCCGCGCAACGCCTCAGCAGCAATCAGCAGCAACCCGGCGCCGACCTCCAGTTCGGTGCACAGAGCGCCGAGATTCGGCGCCACCATGCCGCCGTAACCGGCTTCGTTGAGAATCATCAACGCGATCTGGCTGTCGCGACCCATGGGCGCCAGCACCAGCACCCGCTCGGCCAACGGCGTGTTGACCGTCACAAGCTTTCATCCTCAAGCAATGGATTGCTCGCTCCCATGTAGGTCGGCACGCCACGCAGCACGCCCTGGAAGGATTCCAGCGGTTGGCCGATGGTCATGCCACGCGAGGAAATCCGGTATTCACGGATGGTCGACTCGTGGTTGCCGGTACGTTTTTTGATAATCGAGATCGCCCGGCGGACTTTGCCGAGGGCTTCGAAGTAGCGCAACAGAATCACCGTGTCGGCCAGGTAAGTGATATCAACCGGCGCCTGCATATCGCCCACCAGACCGTGCTGGGCGACCGTCATGAAAGTCGCCGCGCCTTTGCGGTTAAGGTACAGCAGCAGCTCGTGCATGTGCAGCACCAGCGCGTTTTCTTCCGGCATCGCCGCTTGATAGCCGTTAATGCTGTCGATCACCACGGTTTTGATACCTAGCTCATCGACGCAACGGCGCACGCGATGGGACAACTCACCCGGAGACAATTCGGCGGCGTCTACTTGTTCGATCAGCAGATTACCGGTGGCCTGCAAGGCTTTGAGGTCGATGCCGAGATGACGCATGCGTTCGAACAGCAGGCCCAGCTCTTCATCGAAAATGAACAGCGCGGCTTTTTCGCCTCGGGCCACCGCTGCGGCGGCGAAGATCATCGAAATCATCGATTTGCCGGTACCGGCCGGGCCGAGAATCAGCGTGCTGGAACCGGTCTCGATGCCGCCGCCGAGCAGGGCGTCCATTTGCGGGATGCCGCTGGACAGCTGCAGACGTGGGTAGTCGCCGCGATGTTCCGCCGCTACCAGGCGTGGGAAAACATGGACGCCGTCGCCCATGATGGTGAAATCGTGGAAACCGCCACGGTATTTCTGCCCGCGATATTTGACCACTCGTACCCGACGACGCTCGGCGCCGTAGCTAGGCGTCAGCTCTTCAAGGCGGATCACGCCGTGGGCGACACTGTGCACGGTCTTGTCGAGTGATTCTGTGGTCAGGTCATCGAGCAGCAGGACGGTGGCGTCGTAGCGCACAAAGTAGTGCTTGATCGCCAGAATCTGCCGACGATAGCGTAAGGAGCTCTGCGCCAGCAGACGGATCTCCGAAAGGCTGTCGAGCACAACGCGGGTCGGCTTGAAGCGTTCGACCACTTCGAAAATCTGCCTGGTCGCCTCGCCCAGTTCAAGGTCCGAGGAATACAGCAGGCTTTGCTGATGTTCGGCATTGAGCAGGCTTTCCGGCGGTGTCAGCTCGAAGATCTTGATGTTTTCGTTCAGCTCCCAGCCGTGGGAGAGCGCACCTTGACGCAGTTCTTTCTCGGTTTCCGAGAGAGTGATGTACAAGCAGCGTTCCCCGGCCAGCGCACCGGCGCGGAGGAAATGCAAAGCCACGGTGGTTTTGCCGGTTCCGGGTTCCCCCTCGAGCAAAAACACATGGCCGCGAGACAGGCCACCGGCAAGGATGTCATCCAGACCTACAATGCCGACGGCGGCCTTTGCACTGATCAACTCGTTTGATGTAGTCAAAAAACGCCCTCTTATGACTAGGGTAATCCGGCGGCTGGCTTAAGTGAGCCGCCTGAATAACTTGACCTCAGGGCATGTTCACGGTTCCGCTTTTTCTTTCGACAGGTGGTTGATTGCACCCGCTTTACCTTGATTAAAGACCCTGTTGCAGGGCCGGGTCGTCCGGATTCAGCTGCTCCAGCTGCGCCAGCAGAATCTGCACATTCTGCAACTGGCCGCTTTCCTTCCAATAGTTGATCAACAACACCCGCGCCTTGCGGTCGGCGGGGTGGCGCTGAACGATTTCCTGCAGTTGTTTCTGCGCCGCTTCCAGTTCTTCCGCGCTGTGCAGAGTGGTGGCGAGGTCGTAGCGATAATCCTTGTTGTCCGGTTCCAGCTCGACCGCTTTGGACAGGCCGAGCAGGGCATATTCGCGCTGGCCGTGGTGCAGCAGCCACAGGCCGAGGGCATGTTGCAGATAGGCCGAATCGGGCTGCGCCTTGAGTTGGCGGGCGAGCAACTGGCGAGCGGCATCGCTCTGGCCCTGGCGGTCGAGCACATCGATCTGCATGACCAGCGCCGGCAGGTTGCCCGGTTCCAGGCGCAAGGTATTGTCCAAAGCCTGTTGGGCCTGTTTGTATTCGGCGTTGTGAATATAGAGACGGGCCAGTTGCGCATAGTTGGCGGCGCTTTCCGGCTGGCTTTCCAAGGTCTGTTGCCAACCGTCGATGGCCTGCTGTAGCGGTGCGAAATACAGGCCGAGCTCGTCCGGGGCCAGGCCGAGCAGGGCATTGATCGCGGCGAAACGGACAGCTTGTTCTTCATCATCGAGCAACGGTCCTAGCAGCAGACTGCGCTGCCCGCCGGGCACCAGACCGACGATGCTTTTGATCGCTGCGACGCGCACTTGCGGCGCTTCGTGATGCAAGTCGATGTCCGCCAGCTTCAACGCCTGCGGACTGGGGTAATTGGGCAGTTCGCCATGCAGCCAGACCCGGCGCTTGACCGAGATGTCCGGGCGGCCCAATTGCTGGTACAACTGGCGCGCCGCTCCGGGTTCACCGGTGCGCGCGGCGTTCAGCGCTTCGCTGTAGCCATGTTTGATAGCATCGGGGATGGTCGGAGTGCTGCTGCGCCAGGACAGCCAGACGACGCCGAGGATCAGTACGAGGCCTAAGCCGATCAGCAGGTTGCGGCGGGACTGAGTCATGCGGGTTTCCGAAAGCTTCGAACTTGAGCAGAGCGGCAAGCTTCGTTCAGCTTGGCGCGTGAGTCAAACCGTTGCCAGCGAATCGTCCTACAACACGTGTCGACTGTGAAATCCGTCAGGCTTTTGCTGCAATGTCTACGCTTGCAGAAGTCGTTTTAAAGAGAGTGCCCATGTCTGCGCTGTACACCTATTTCAAGGCTTTGATCCATCCCGGTCAGGCTGTTCTGCTGTTTGCCCTGCGGACCATCGCTGCCGGGCTGTTGACCCTTTATCTGGCGTTCATCTTCGATCTCGAACAGCCGAAGTGGTCAATCATGGCCGTGGTGATCGTCAGCCAGCCACTGGCAGGGATGGCACTGGCGCGCAGTTTCGGCCAGGTGATCGGCACCACCGTGGGTGCGGCGGTGGCGGTGCTGATCATGGCGATTTTCCCTCAGGCGCCGCTGCCGTTCATCACGACATTGGCGTTGTGGCTGGCGCTGTGCACGGCGGGCGGCACCTTGTTGCGCTACACCAGTTCCCAAGCGTTCGTGCTCAGTGGTTACACCGCAGTCGTGGTGGCCTTGCTGGCGATTCCGGATCAGGACGGCACCTTTCTGCTGGCGGTCACCCGCGTCACCGAAACCCTGTTGGCGGTTGCCTGTGTCTGTGTGGTCAGTTTGCTGACGGCCCGGCCTGAAGCCGTCGCCAAGGGCTATTTCGCCAAAATCGATCAGGTGATCAAACTGGCCGCCAGCCACGCCGCCGAAGTGCTTCGCACGGAAGAAAGCGAAGCCGATTTCCAGCGTCGGCAGATGCAACTGCTCGGTGAGATCAGCGCACTGGAAGGTTTGCGACGTCATTTGTATTTCGATGCCCCACGTTTGCGCAGTGCCGACAACCTGGTATTGCTGCTCGGCAACCAACTGATGCTGCTGACCTCGCGACTGACCGCGCTGCGTCATCAGCGTGAATTGCTCATCGAACGCTGGGAGGGCGATCTGCCGCTGGAGGTCCAGCAGTTGCGTGCCGAGGAACTGGCGCTGCTTGAGCAGCTGGCGCAACAGGGCCGCGCGCTGTCTGGCGCCGATCGGCAGCGTTTCGTCACCTTGCAGCAACAGTTCGAAGCATTGGCGTACAAGGCCGAGCAGCAGACCGAGAACATGAGCGCGACCCTGCGTTCATTGGCTTGGGCGCTGCGTTGGGAGCAGGCGCGCCTGTTGCAGCAACTTGAGCAGATCCTCGAACTGAGCGACGCGATTCAGGAAGGGCGCCCGGCCAGTTGTCTGTATCGCGGCCAGAGCAGTCCGTTGCATCTGGATTTCACCCTGGCCTCGATGAATGCGATCCGCGCCTTTACCGCGCTGTTGGTCAGCGGGTTGATCTGGATCGAAACGGCCTGGGATGGCGCGCGCGGCGGGATGATTCTGGTGGGGATTCTCTGCTCGCTGATGGCGACTTTTCCGCGTCCGCTGATGGCTGCGCAAAGCTATGCGCGAGGCTTGGGTCTGGCGCTGGTGGTGTCGGCGTTCTACCAGTTCATGCTGGTGCCGGCGATCAGTGATTTCGAGCTGCTGGCCTTGCTGCTGGCGCCGCTGCTGTATGCCATTGCCGTGGGAATTTCCAGTCCGGCTACCGCCGGTATCGGCATGGGCCTTGGCCTGTCCAGTTTTCTCATGCTCGGACCGCAAAATACCGGCACTGGGCAGAACACGGCAATCCAATGGTTCGAATTCGCCGGCGCCTACGTCAGCGCAGCGATGCTGGCCCTGATCGTTTATGCGCTGATCTTCCCGTTCCGCCCGGCCTTGCGCATCCGCCGCCTGTACGGCGAAGCGCGGGAGCAGGTGTACCAACTGAGCAAAATGCCGGCCACCGATGAACAACAATTCGCTTTCGAGAGTCGGATGACCGATCGCCTGACCAGCATGCTTGGTCTGCTGCCAGCGGCGAACGATCGTGCCATGCAGCGCTTGTATGAAATCAGCCTGGCATGCGTGGCCTTGGGCGTGGCCATGCATCAGCTGCGACAGCAGGCGCAGAACAACGCGCTACTTACCGATGCGTTCGGCCAACGCCTGGCGTCGGCGTTGCGCAAGACTGGTCGTTTGGTTGCCGGTCGCGACGATGTCCAGCTTGCGGCGCTGCTGGCCACGTTGTACCAACTCGGAGATGAGCTGGACGAGCTGCACGCCACCAGTCATGAACATCTTTGGTCGGTGTTTCGCATGCGTGTGGCGCTGCTGATTGTGGTGTCGTTCCTCGAGCGGCACGGCGACTATTTGCAACCTCAAGGCCTGGAAGGAGAACCGCAACTTGCCCATTGATTTCGAAATTGGCGGGGTTTATCTGCCGCCGATTGCCCAGGCACTGTTACTGGCGATTCCGATTTTCATGTTGCTGGACTGGTGTCTGCGGCGCCTCGGCGTGCTGCGCCTGGTGTGGCATGAAGCACTGTTCGAAGGCGCACTGTATGCCTGTGTCTGCGCCACGCTGATTCTGTTGATGGGAGCCTGATGTCTTGAAAGCACTAGTTGCACGAATGATGACCGTGGCAGTGGTGATCCTGGCGATCGTCCTCGGCTGGTTCGCCTGGGAGTATTACACCCGCGCGCCGTGGACACGGGATGCTCGGGTGAGGGCGGATGTGGTGACGCTGTCGGCGGATGTTTCGGGGCGAATCGTCAAACTGGCAGTGCAGGACAACCAGCATGTCGACAAGGGCCAATTGTTGCTGGAGATCGATCCGGCGCGCTATCAACTGGCGGTCGAGCACGCCCGGCGTTCGGTGGAAGTGTCCAAGGCCTCGCTGGGGCAATCGCAAGCGGCAATCGTCGCCAGTGAGGCGTTGCTCAAACAACGTCAAAGCGAGGAGCGCCGGCGGCGCACGCTGAAACAGGGCTTCGCGATTTCCGGTGAAGAATGGGAGAAGGCCAGTACCGACGTGGCGGTTGCCCAGGCGGATCTGTTGCGCAATCAGGCCAACCTCGGGCTGGCCGAAGCCAATGTGCAACTGGCAATTGCCGCGCTGACCCAAGCCGAACTGGACTTGCAGCGCACCCGCGTTGAATCGCCAGTGAGCGGTTACGTGACCAACCTGCTGACCCGCCAGGGTGACTATGCACAAGCCGGCGGCGCACTGCTGGCGCTGGTCGACAGCGATTCGTTCTATGTCAGTGGTTACTTCGAGGAAACCAAGTTGCCGCGAATCGAGGAGGGTGATCGGGTACGCATTCAATTGATGAGCGGTGAGCGTTTCGGCGGTACGGTAGAAA
>NZ_JH635999.1:1582944-1586285 GCF_000257605.1 Pseudomonas sp. R62 | reverse complement strand
CCGACCGCGAAAACGCGCCGGGCAGTCGTCTGCTGGCGAACATCAACCCGAGTTACACCTGGGTGAAACTGGCGCAACGGGTGCCGGTGCGCATTGGCATTGATGGTGACTTTGCCGGCAAGCATCGCCTGCGCGCCGGTACAACCGCCACCGTCACCGTCCTGGAGGAGCACCGCTGATCCCCTGTGGGAGCGAGCCTGCTCGCGAAGGCGGAGTATCAGCCACCGCTGATATGTCTGACCTGACGCTTTCGCGAGCAGGCTCGCTCCCACAAGAAACCCAGTGCTGCACAAAGGCATAAAAAAACCCCGCGACCGAATGATACGCGGGGCGAAAAATTTGGTTGGTTGCGGCCAACCAAAGGAGCTCTTTAACAACCTTTACTTGCTGGCGACTGTCTCCGGTTGCCAGCCACCGCCGAGGGCCTTGTAGATCGCGACGATGCCGCGATACAGCTCGACTTCGGCCTGGGCCTGAGTGTCTTCGGCGTTCAGGCGCTCACGCTGGGCGTCGAGCAGGACGAGGAAATCGGTGGTGCCTTCGCGATAACGGATTTCTGCCAGATCGGCAGCCTTGCGACTCGATTCGCTCTGACGGATCAGCGAGATCAAACGTTGCTGACGCTTGCCGTAATCGCTGAAGGCGTTTTCCGATTCTTCCAGCGCCAGCAGCACCTGTTGCTCGTAGTTGGCCAGCGCGCCTTCGGCGTCAGCATCGGCGCCGCGCAAACGGGCGCGGACGCTGCCGAGGTCAAACGCAGCCCAGGTGATGCTCGGGCCGAGTGCCCAGGCGTTGGCTGCCGAGGAACCGATCTGCGAGCCACGTCCGGCCGTCCACCCGAGGAAGCCGCTGAGGCTGACCCGGGGGAACAGGTCGGCTTTGGCCACGCCGATGCGCGCAGTGGCCGAAGCCAATTGCCGCTCGGCGCTGAGGATGTCCGGACGACGTTGCAGCAGTTCACCCGGATCACCGATTGGCAGCGCCTTGGCGATGGCCGGCAGATCTTTCGGGCTCAGGTCGACGGTCAGTTTGTCCGGGCGTTCGCCGAGCAGGGTAGCGATACGGTTTTTCTGCCGAACCTGTTCTGCCTGCAACTGCGGCACGGTGGCTTCGACGTTGGCCAGACGCGCATCGGCGCGCTCGACATCAAGCTGATCACCGACACCGGCGTCACGCAGGCTGATGGTGATCTTGCGCGACTCCTGCTGGTTGTTCAGGTTGGCCACGGCGATTTTTTCCCGCAGCTGGGCGCCGCGCAGTTGACCGTAGGCGTCGACCAGTTCGGCAATCATGGTGACTTGCAGTTGGTACAGATCGGCTTCGGCGGCCTGCTGGTCGGCATCACTGGCTTCCAGATTGCGCTGGATGCGGCCGAACAGGTCGAGCTCCCAGGCCATGTCCAGACCGAGATCATAACGTTCGCTATTGACCCGGTCGGTGGTCTGGCCGGGAATCTGGCCCTTGCCCAGGTCACTGCTGGCGCGGCTGGTGATGGTCGGCATCGCGTCATTGCTGGCGTCGTCGCGGATCGCCCGGGCGGCTTTCCAGCGGGCGAACGCCACGCGCAGTTCACGGTTGCCTTGCAGCGACTGGCTCACCAACTGGTTCAGGGTCGGATCATCGAATTGCTGCCACCAGATGCCTTCGAATTTCGAGCGGTCGAAGTTCTTTTGCCCGGCGGCGCCGTCGGTGGCGGTCGTGATGTTGGCCGCCTCCGTGGCTGGGGTCTTGTAGTCGGGGCCGACGGCGCAGGCGCTGAGGGCCAGCACCAGCAGACTCGGCAGGAAGACTTTCAGACTCATTGTTGCGCCTCCAGTGGCTTTTGAAGAGTGTGCGCCTTGGCTGCTTTGCGCTGCTCGCCGCGTTCGACAAAGTTACGGATCAGTACGTAGAACACTGGCGTCAGCAGCAGACCGAAGAAGGTCACCCCGAGCATCCCGGAGAACACCGCCACACCCATGGCGTGACGCATCTCGGCACCGGCTCCGCTGGAGAACACCAGTGGCACCACACCCATGATGAACGCGAACGAGGTCATCAGAATCGGCCGCAGACGCAGGCGGCAGGCTTCCAGCACCGCTGCGAGCGGGTCGAGGCCTTCTTCCTGTTTATCCTTGGCGAACTCGACGATGAGAATCGCGTTTTTACAGGCAAGTCCCACCAGTACGATCAAGCCGATCTGGGTGAAGATGTTGTTGTCACCACCGGAGATGATCACACCGGTGATGGCCGACAGCAGGGTCATCGGTACGATCAGGATCACCGCCAGTGGCAGGCTCCAGCTTTCGTATTGTGCGGCGAGCACCAGGAACGCCAGCAGTACGCAGAGCGGGAACACGAACAGCGCGGTGTTGCCAGACAGAATCTGCTGGTAGGTCAGGTCGGTCCACTCGTAGGTCATGCCGTTCGGAAGTTCTTCCTTGAGCAGTTTCTCGATGGCTTTTTCCGCCTGGCCAGAGCTGTAGCCCGGGGCTGCGGCACCATTGATTTCAGCGGTGATGAAGCCGTTGTAGTGCATCACGCGATCCGGTCCCGAGGTGTCGCTGACCTTGATGAAGGTCGCCAGCGGAATCATTTCGCCTTTGTTGTTGCGTACTTTCAGCTGACCGATCTGATCGGATTCAAGGCGGAACTGCTGTTCGGCCTGAACGTTGACCTGATAGGTGCGCCCGAAGCGGTTGAAGTCGTTGGCATACAGCGAACCCAGATAGATCTGCAGGGTGTCGAAGATGTCGCTGACGGCCACGCCATGGGTCTTGGCTTTTTCGCGGTCGATGGCGGCATCGACCTGCGGCACGTTCACCGTGTAGCTGGTGAACAGGCCGGCCAGTTCCGGCACGTTGTGGCTTTTGTTGATGATGTTCATGGTTTCTTTGTACAGCTCGTCGTAGCCGAGGTTGCCCCGGTCTTCGATCTGCAGGCGGAAACCACCAATGGTGCCCAGGCCTTGTACCGGCGGTGGCGGGAAGATCGCCATGTACGCTTCCTGAATGTTCGCGTACTGGCCGTTCAAGGCACCGGCAATCGCACCGGCGGACATGCTCGGGTCTTTACGCTCGTCGAACGGTTTCAGGGTCACGAAGACGATGCCGGCGTTGGGGCTGTTGGTGAAGCCGTTGATCGACAGGCCCGGGAACGCTACGGCGCTTTCCACGCCCGGCTGTTTCAGCGCGAGGTCGGACATGCGCTTGATCACGTCTTCGGTGCGATCCAGGCTCGCGGCATCCGGCAATTGCGCGAAGGCCACCAGGTATTGCTTGTCCTGGCCGGGTACGAAACCGGTCGGCGTGCTGGAGAAACCGAAGAAGGTCAGCACCATCAGGCCTGCATACACGAGCAGG
>NZ_JH635999.1:1576255-1579103 GCF_000257605.1 Pseudomonas sp. R62 | reverse complement strand
GTTTTCGCTGCGAGTGGCGGTGGCGCGGGCTTGAGCAACCAGCGCTTCGAGGCGGCGTACCTCGGCCTGGAACGGACGCGGGTCGATCTGGAACAGCAGGTCGCCTTTCTTGACCAGCGCGCCTTCGGTGAACGCGACCTGATCGATCTGGCCCGATACCCGTGGCCGGATTTCAACGGTTTCCGGCGCTTCGAGGCGCCCGGTAAATTCGTCCCACTCGTTGACCGGTTGTTCCAGCACCTTGGCTACGCTGACTTTGGCAGCGGGCGGGGCGCCGGCAGTCTCCGGAGTTTTGCCGCAGGCGCTCATCACCAGTACGGCCAACATGGCCAACGGGAAGCGCAAATGTTTGAGTGATTGTTCCATGGATGCAATCCGCCGAAGTATTGAAGATGGGCGGATGATGCTCGGCGCGGGTGTGATGGCACGAATCGAATGAAGCAAAGGTAACTATCATTCGGAATGATATAAGCGCCGAGGCAGCCCCCTAGCATGCACCTTTCGTTAGGGGGCTATCAATCGGCCTGAAGGCAATTCTGTGTTGCTTGATCTGCAATGATTGCGACCGAAGCTGCGCGCGGAGGATTATCCGGCGATTAAATGCCTCGCTGTTATCAGCACCTCGCCCACTTGCCGGAGCAATACGCCAATGTCGCGGAATGGGCAATCAAGGGAGTTTCGCTCTAACATGAGCGTAACCTCATGCTCTGATATTTACCGTCCCCGGACCATTTTTTATGCGAGACCTGCCCCCGACCGCGACCCTGCGGGCTTTCGAAGTGGCCACCCGGCACCCGACGTTCACGGCTGCCGCTCAAGAACTGCACGTGACCCAAAGCGCCGTCAGTCACCAGCTCCGGCACCTTGAAGAACTTTGGGGCTTGCAATTGTTCGAGCGCGGCAAGGCGTTACGCCTTACAACAGCGGGGGCGACGCTGGCGCCGATCGTGCGCGAGTTTTTCATGAGCCTTGAAGCAACGCTGGAGGATCTGCGCGAGCAAAAGGACAGGGTTCGCCTGACCGTCAGCACCACCTATTCGTTCGCGTTGAAGTGGCTGCTGCCACGCTTGCCGAATCTGTCGCGCCTGCACCCGGAGCTGTTGGTGTCGCTAGATACCACGGACACGATCATCCATTTCGCCAGCGGCGAAGCCGATGTCGCCATTCGCTTGGGCAAAGGCAATTATCCCGGTCTGTATTCGGAGTTCCTGTTCGGTGAGCAGGTGTTTCCCGTGGCCAGTCCCGAACTGCTGCAGCGCGTCGGCAGGCCGGGCAGTCCCGCCGATTTGCTGCAGATGCCGTTGCTGATTCGCGACGGCGCCGAGTTGGCGCCGAAATGGGAGGTGTGGTTTGAGTCCGTCGGGCTGGCATTTTCGCCGCTGCGCGAAAGCGTAAGGTTTGGCGACACCAACATGACTGTCGAAGCTGCATTGCTCGGCCAGGGTGTGGCGCTGGTGCGCAGCGGCCATGTCGAAAATGAAATCGGCGACGGCCGCTTGGTAAGGCTGTTCGATGTGCCGTTCACATCGCCGCTTGCCTATTATTTCGTCTGTCCCAAAGGCATCGAAGCCCAGCCGCATATTCTCAAATTTCGCGAGTGGTTGCTCAGTGAGGCGTTGAAAGTGCAGGGCGCGCAGCACTGAGTCATGAGGTATTGCTCATGACTGGATGAAGAGACTTCTCTGTAATGTGGGCTGCAGCGATGACTAAAATGCCGCATGCCAATCCATCTCGTACTCCTCGTTCTGTTCGCCGCGCTCCTGCACGCCAGCTGGAACGCGCTGCTGCGCGGCGGTGCCGATCGGCTCTGGTCGATGACAATAATGTGCGTGGCCATCGCCATCGTCTGCCTCATTGCCACCTTTTTTATGGCCGCGCCTGCACCTGAGAGCTGGGGGTATGCGCTGCTCTCGGCACTGCTGCATGTCGGCTACAACCTGTTCCTGGTGCGCAGCTATCGGGTCGGCGATCTAGGGCAGATCTATCCGATTTCCCGCGGCTCGTCACCGGCGCTGATCACCCTCGGCGCCGCGCTGTTTGCCGGCGAAACCATTACTCCCGCTGAGCTGCTCGGCATCGGTCTGGTATCCGGCGGAATCATTTCCCTGGCCTTTCGCGGGCGCAGCCTGTCGGTGCCGAGCCTGCCGTATGCGCTGGGCACCGGTTGTTTCATCGCTGCCTACAGCGTCGTCGATGGCATTGGCGCCAGGCTTTCCGGTGCGCCGCTCGCGTACACGGTGTGGATGAGCGCCCTGTGGGGCGTGCTGATGCCGCTGGTGTATATCGGCCTGCGCGATGCTCGCAGTCTGTTTTCCGTACGGCCCGGAATGCTCGCCGCAGTGGGCGGCGGACTGGTCTCGTTGCTGGCCTACGCAATCGTTATCTACGCGATGAACGAAGCGCCACTGGGCGCGGTGTCGGCCTTGCGCGAAACCAGCGTGTTGTTTGCCGCATTGCTCGGCTATTTGTTCCTCGGTGAAAAGCTCACCGTCCGCAGGATGCTGGCGTGCGTGGTCATCGCCAGCGGCGCCATCATCATCGGCTGACACAGCCCAACTGCTCAGGAGAACGTCGCATGGATAACGTTTCGCAGGCCCCGCTGATTCTGATCACCGGCGGCAGTCGCGGAGTCGGCGCCGCCACCGCCCGACTCGCTGCCGCGCAAGGCTACGACGTCGCCGTCAGCTACGTCGCTAACGAGTCCGCCGCTCTTGAGGTGGTGGCGGATATCGAAGCGTTGGGGCGCAAAGGCCTCGCGGTGCGTGCTGACAGTGCTGACCCCGAGCAGGTTGCTGAACTGTTCTCGGCTCTCGATCGCTCATTTGGACGGATCGACGTTCTGGTCAAT
>NZ_JH635999.1:1562729-1575707 GCF_000257605.1 Pseudomonas sp. R62 | reverse complement strand
CAAAACAGTCACGCATGGAGGACCTGAGCTTTGAACGCATGCAGCGCATCTTCGCGGTCAATGCTCTGGGACCGATCCTGTGCGCGCAGCAAGCGGTGAAGCGCATGGCTTATCGGCACGGCGGCACAGGTGGGGCAGTGATCAACGTTTCTTCTGCCTCGGCGCGCCTGGGCAGCCCGAATGAATACGTCGACTACGCAGCATCGAAAGGCGCGCTGGAAACCTTCACCATCGGCTTTGCCAAGGAAGTCGCGCGCGAGGGGATTCGGGTCAACTGCATTCGCCCGGGGCACATCTATACCGACATGCACGCCAGCGGCGGCGAGCCGGGGCGGGTGGATCGCGTGAAGGATTCGATCCCGATGGGGCGGGGCGGTCAGCCGGAAGAGGTGGCGCTGGCCATCTTGTGGCTGGCCAGCGCGGAGGCATCGTTTGTCACCGGGACTTTTCTGGATGTGACTGGCGGCAAGTAAGTCCGGGCTACAGGCTATCCGGATCGCCAAAAAACATCTGAATCCGCGACCTCAACCACCGCTCTCCCGGGTCGTTATCCTGCGAGCCACGCCATGCCATGTGCAATTCGAAGGTCCGCGTCGGCAGCGGTGGATCTTCAGCCCGCAGACCGCCGGCTGCCGTCAGTGCCTCAGCCGTGTAATCCGGCACGGTCGCGACGATATCGGTGCCCGCCAGCAGCGTGCCCAGTCCATTGAACTGTGGCACTGCCAGCACCACGTGCCGCTTGCGTCCGAGTTTTTCCAGTTCTTCATCGACAAAACCACTGAGGTCGCCAGCGAACGACACCAGTGCGTGCGGTCGGGCGCAGTAGTCGTCGAGGCTCAACGGCCCCGGCACGGTGTCGGCGCGCAGCAGCTTCGGTGCGCTGCGGCGCAGGACCTTGCGCTTGGCGTTGGCCGGCAGGTCGGTGGTGTAGCTGACGCCAATCGAAATCTCGCCGGAGGCGAGCAGGCCAGGCATCAAGATGTAGTTGACCCGCCGCACGACGAGGACGATGCCTGGTGCTTCGGCGCGCAGGCGCTTGAGCAGCATCGGCAGCAGGGCGAATTCGACGTCGTCGGATAATCCAATGCGGAACACCGATGTGCTGGTCGCCGGATCGAAATCGGCGGCACGACTGACGGCGGTCGAGATCGAATCAAGGGCGGGCGAGAGCAGGGCGAAGATTTCCACCGCGCGGGCGGACGGCTCCATGCTGCGGCCGGTGCGGACAAACAAGGGATCGTCAAACAGGCTGCGCAGGCGCGACAAGGCCGCACTGATAGCCGGTTGGCCGAGGAACAATTTTTCCGCGGCCCGAGTCACACTGCGTTCGTGCATCAATGTTTCGAACACGATCAGCAGGTTCAGGTCGACACGACGCAGGTCATTACGATTCATCTGGAGTCCTGGCAGAGTCATCAAACTTGACGAGGGCGACCATATGAGAACAATGGCCGGCATGAATCTTACGGGGAAAGGCTGGTACTCTGCACCGGAAAATTCAGCTTTACTGCGACGGTGGCAGGCCTTTTTTCATGGAATTTGCCAATGCCGCCCTTGATGCGGAATCAATGACAGGCATGTCGACTATTAATAGCCACTGATGGTCTTGGGTCCAAAGCCCAGATAGAGTTCATGGCATTAGAGGTTACTTTGACGAGGTTTGCGATGTCCCGCACGATCCGTTTTCACAAGTTTGGTCCGGCCGAGGTGCTCAAATGCGAAGAGCATGCGGCTGCTCAGCCAGGTCCTGGCGAAGTGCAGGTGCGTGTCGAGGCAATCGGCATCAGTTGGTACGACACTCTGTGGCGCCAGAATCTGGCATCGTCCCAGGCACGTCTTCCCTCGGGCCTCGGTCATGAAATGGCTGGTGTGGTCACTGCGGTGGGCGCTGATGTCGACGACCTGTCCGTCGGCGACAAAGTGGCCAGTTTTCCCGCAGAAAGCCCGAACGACTATCCGGTGTACGGCGAGTCGATCGTCCTGCCGCGCACCGCGCTGACCCGTTATCCCGATGTGCTCAGCCCGATCGAAGCGAGCGTGCATTACACGCCGCTGCTGATCGCCTACTTCGCTTATGCCGATCTGGCACGGGTCAAACCCGGTCAATTTGCGCTGGTGACTGACGCCAGCCACTGCGCCGGCCCGTCGTTTGTGCAATTGGGCAAAGCGCTGGGTGTGCGAGTGATCGCCGCGACCAAATCGGCGGAGGAGCGGGAGTACCTGCTGTCCCTCGGTGCGGAGAAGGTCATCGTCACCGAAGAGGAAGATCTGTTGATGCGCATCAACAAGATCACCGACAACCGCGGCGTCGATGTGGTGTTCGATGGTCTTGGTGGCCCGCAGATGTCGTTGCTCGGCGATGTGCTGGCACCACGCGGCAGTCTGGTGCTGTACGGCTTGCAAGGTGGTAACCAGACCCCGTTCCCGGCGTGTGCGGCGTTTCAGAAGAACATCCAGTTCTTTGTGCACTGCATCGGCAACTTCACCGGCAAGCCGGAGCTGGGCATTGTCCAGGACCACGTCGCTCTGCAGCGTGCTTTGCGTGACATCAACCAGTTGACCGCTGACCGCGTGCTCCTGCCGCTCAAGACTCGTGTATTCGCTTTCAACGAGTTCGTCGAAGCGCATCGCTACATGGACGAATGCCCATGCCGCGAGCGAGTGGCCCTGCAAGTGGAAACCGCGTAAATCCGCTCATCAGAGTCCGTGGCCGCCACGGACTCTTTTCTGTTTAGATCCTCCGCTGTCAGTAAACCCTTCCCGATATCGAAGCATCGGCCCTTCAGCAACTGAACTGGTTTTTGCCTTCGATCTGTATCTTCTAATCACACTATAAGCACTGATAATTGAATGATTACTTTCATCTCAAGGAATGAGCTATGGCTGTGCATTCAATTTGTCCAAGGCAATATCAAATGGCTGGCTCGGCTGGCTTCGCCAATTTCTGTTTAATTGCTGTAGGGCGTTTCGGAAGTTGCTTCTCCTTTTCTTGTAATGATTTGTCGTGGGACGTTGTGGGAAGTTTCCTCAGATCATTTGCGAATGGCAAAAGTCCAATGAATACGGGTGGTTGAGCGTGACGCTTGGCATCTGGATGGCTTTATTCAGGTGAAGTGTTTCAAATAACTACAACTTTGTAAGTGTTAGCATTTCAGCGTCTATTACTTATTGATCCAATTGCCGCGCGCCCATTGTCATGTCTGCGCGGCATGAAACTTTTGATACCGGGTAAATACCGATGAGCACGATCCATGATCAGGCAATGAACTATGTCTATCAGCAAGTATTGCAGCGTCTGCTGAGTTTCTTTTCCCGAGCCGAGCGCACGGCATTGCAGTTGCTGATACAGCGCCTGGTGGTGGCCGCAGGCGGCATGGAAAACATTGGGCAATTCAAGGTGCTGGTGCCTCAGTCCGGCCTGCGTGACGGCTGCTACACCCTGGCCTTGCTCCGGGCCGCACAGCTGACCATCGCCGGACGTGCCCCGGCGACCTTCCAGTTGCGCGTGGCGTCCCTGCGCTGGAGTGGCGACAGCCCGCTCGCCCTGCAAAACCTGCATCGCAGCTACAGCGCACTGTTTCTTTATGACGATCCGCGGGTCGAGGTGCTGATGGTGGATAACCGCGAAGTGCTGCCGTTCGACCATCGCACGCCTGTGAGCAGCGAAGGGCGTGAGGCCAGCCGCGTCAATCTGCTGCTGGTCGGGCACTGTCGCACCTGGCTGGAAACGCCTGAATTATGGGATGACGCCTATCTGGCGACGGCCGAGTACTACAGCCAGATCGCCCGCTGGAACAATGGTGTCGACGCCATGATCAGCACTGAAACCAAAGGCAGTCAGCAGCATTTCCTCGAAGGCCTGAACCGTGCAATGCAGCGAGTGGCAATAGCCGGTCCAGAACTGGTCAATGCCGGATTCGAAGCGCTTTTTCCGCTGCTCGACGGGCTCGGTGATGATTTTTACCGCGAGCTGCGCGCAGATGATGACCGGATAGCGTGGCGCCCGGAAGGTGAGTTCGAAGCCTGCCGGCGCACCAGTTTTATCGACATCAACGACATGATGGTCGGCAAAATCGAGGATCGCTGGCCGCTGCTGGGCGAATTTCTCGGTTATGAACCTGACGACCTGGCGCTGTACCAGGGCGAAGCGGTATTCGCTGACCCTCTGATCTCGGCGCACGTTCGAGGTTTGTACGCACGCTTCATCGAGGGGCGCGACTATGAGGCGGGTATCGACGATTATGTTCGTCAGACGCTGGCAGACATGCGGCGAAAACAGGTCGCCGAATCTGTCTGCGAGCACTTGCTGGCCAGCTATGACAATGCCGGCGGGCCAGAGCAGCTGCGGGCGCTTGCCGAGGATTACCTCATCAATGGTTTCGGATTGAGCGAAACGCAGCTGGTGTGCCTGCTGTTTGCACCCTTCATCGACAACGGCAAAGGTCTCGAGCGGTTCCTGCGCAACTGTCATCCCGGCATGCTGGTCGCCATGCCTGATCTGCACCGCGCCATGCAAGGCTTGCACGCGCCGGAGCAGGTTTTGAAGTGGATAACGGAAGTGAGCGGGTTGCCGGTCAGGTTGGTGATCCGCCTCTATGCGACGGGCCCTGTGCAGATTCATGCGCCCACGCAATTAGCCTCGGAGAGCGCGTCTGAGGATCAGGCGGGTTCGGCCTCGTCATTCGAGCGGTCGACGGAACGCTGACGGTGAGCCGGAGCCTGGGTTGTGAACCGATATCTACGGAAATGAGGGTGTGAAAAGCGCGCGGGACAACGACTTTGTTTATCAGGCAGTTTATCGATATCTGACCACGCTGATTGATGACGCCGGAGGTGGTACGGCGGTACGCATGCCTTCCTTGCGACAACTGGCGGATCGACTGAATGTCTCCATTTCAACGGTGCAGTACGCCTATTCGCTTCTGGAGAAGGAAGGTCGAGTCTATTCGATAGCCAAGTCAGGGTATTACGCGCAAGCGCTGTTCAGCATGGATGCGCCCGGCAACGGCAATGATCTGCTGGAGACCGTGTACGTCAACGCCAGACGTCCCGGAATGTGTGTGTTGAGCGCCGACGAACCGGCCTCGCTGCAACCGCTGGACAGTCCGTTGTTGACGTTGGAACGTGAGCTTCTGCGCCAATATCCGCGTCAGCTACAGACATTCGTGCAACCTTGCGGAGAGCTGGAGTTGCGGGTTGCCCTGGCAGCGCGGTACACGAGTTCGACAGAGCATTTCTGGCATGCCGATGACATCTATATCGGTGCTGATCTGCGCGGGGTCCTGGAAATTCTGATTTCGGTGCTCGAATTGCGTCACGCCAGCGTAATTGTCGAATCACCGTGCGACTGGGTGATATTGCGTCTGCTCGAGTCGTGCGGGGTGCGCGTGATCGAATGGCCATTGCTGGCCGAAGGCGTGCTTGATCTGTCGGTACTGCAATCGCTGCTGGAGAACGAGCCAGTACGTCTGGTTCTTTTGTCTTCAGTCCTGAGCATGCCCCACGGCAAGGGTTTCACCCATGAGCGTCAGCAGGCCGCCGCGCAGTTGCTCAATCAACATGGCGTCTGGGTACTGGAAAACGACTGCTACAGCGAGCTTGACGAGCGCAATGATTCACAGCGTTTGCGCAGTTGGCTTGATCCTGAGCGTCTGCTGGTGTTTTCCACTTTCGAGAAATTCATCGGCGCTGAAGCGCCATTCGGCTTTGTCCTGTCGCGTCATTGGCGTGAGGCGCTGCAACGCCATTTTCTGCTGCGCGCATTTCGCTTGTCGCCAATCCGCCAAAAGGCGATTGCCCGGTTGTTGAATGGCGGGCGGCTTGATCAGCATTTATCTGTGCTGCGGCGAATGCTGGGTGAGCGGCGAGCCGTGTTGATCCAGGTTCTGCACGAACGTTTGGGCGATACGCTGCAGATAGTCGAGCCGCAGGGCGGGGCGACGGTGTGGGTGCGTTCGTTACGGCCGGTCGACATGGCGAATGTGTTCCGTCGCCTGCTCAAGCAACAGATCATCGTGGCCCCCGGCGAGCTGTTCAGCCTGCAAGGTCTGCATGCGGATCATCTGCGGATAAGCGCGTTGCACCACGGCGAGCGGGATCTGCCGAGTGTCATCGGCTTGCTCGGTGATGCCTTGCGCCTGTCGCCCGGTCAATAACGTTAAAAAACATCGGGCGAGTTTCGGATACATCCCGTCGCACAGTGGTCAAACTGCCAGTAAACTGCGCTGCATTTCCTGAACCACTCCGATTTCAGAGGTTTTTGCATGACACTCAGTCCTTTTGCGGGCAAACCGGCACCGGCAGAACTGTTGGTCGATATCCCGCGACTGGTTACGGCCTATTACACCGGCCAGCCTGATGCATCGATTTCTACCCAGCGAGTGGCGTTCGGCACCTCCGGCCACCGCGGCAGTTCGTTCGATTTGAGTTTCAACGAATGGCATGTTCTGGCCATCAGCCAGGCGATCTGCCTGTATCGCGAAGCCCAGGGCATCACCGGCCCGCTGTTCGTCGGCATCGACACCCATGCATTGTCGACCCCGGCCGGCGCCAGCGCGCTTGAAGTCCTCGCCGCCAACGGCGTCACCGTGATGATCGCCGAAGGCGATGAGTACACGCCGACCCCGGCAGTTTCCCACGCCATTCTCTGCTACAACCGCGGCCGGACCTCTGGCCTGGCGGACGGTATCGTCATCACGCCGTCGCATAACCCGCCACAGAGCGGTGGCTACAAATACAACCCAACCAACGGTGGCCCGGCCGATACCCACATCACCAAGTGGATCGAAGCCAAGGCCAACGAGCTGCTGGCGAACAAACTGGCCGGGGTCAAACGCATCAGCTACGAGCAAGCGCTCAAGGCCAGCACGACCCATCGTCACGATTACTTGAACACCTATGTCGCCGACCTGATCAACGTCATCGACTTTGACGCCATCCGCGATGCCAAGCTGCGTCTCGGTGTCGATCCGTTGGGCGGAGCAGGGGTGCGCTACTGGTCGGCCATCGCCGAACACTACCGTCTCGACCTGGAAGTGGTGAATAAACAGGTCGATTCAACGTTCCGTTTCATGACCGTCGATTGGGACGGCCAAATCCGTATGGACCCATCGTCCAGCCACGCGATGCAGGGCCTGATTGGCCTGAAAGAGCGCTTCGACGTGGCGTTTGCCTGCGACCCGGATCACGACCGCCACGGTATCGTCACGCCGTCCGGTGGTTTGCTCGCGCCGAACAACTATCTGGCGGTATCCATCGACTACCTGTTCCAGAACCGTCCGCAATGGCGCGCCGATGCCGCTGTCGGCAAAACCGTGGTCAGCAGCGGTCTGATCGACCGCGTGGCCAAGCGCCTGGGCCGTCGCCTGTACGAAGTGCCGGTCGGTTTCAAATGGTTCGCCGATGGCCTGTTTGATGGCTCGCTGGGTTTTGGCGGTGAAGAAAGTGCTGGCGCTTCGTTCCTGCGCAAGGATGGCGGCGTATGGAGCACTGACAAGGATGGCCTGATTCCAGCCTTGCTCGCCGCCGAAATGACCGCGCGCACCGGGCGCGATCCAAGCCAGGCCTACCGTGCGCTGACCGACGAACTGGGCGAACCGTTCTCGGTGCGTGTCGACGCCAAAGCCAACCCGGAGCAGAAGGCGCTGCTGAGCAAGCTGGCGCCGGAACAGGTCACCTCGACCGAGCTGGCAGGCGAGAAGATCCAGAGCATCCTCAGCCATGCACCGGGCAACGATCAAGCCATTGGCGGTCTGAAAGTCATGACCGAAAACGGCTGGTTCGCCGCGCGTCCTTCGGGCACTGAAGACATCTACAAGATCTACGCGGAAAGCTTCCTCGGCGACGACCACCTCAAGCAACTGGTGGCCGAAGCGCAAACGTTGGTGGATGGCGCTATTTCCACTAAGTGATGCGCACGCAAAAAAGGGCAACCTTAATGGTTGCCCTTTTTTATTGCCTGCAGATCAAGCCAGGTCGACCAGTACGATTTCGCTGTCCTCGATCGCCGTGACCGTCAGCACTTGCTCGTGGGCCACCGCCACGCCGTCCCGCGCCTGCGCGCGCAGCCCGTTGACCTCGATCACTCCCGTGGCCGGCACCAGATAGGCGCGACGCCCTTCATCCAGTCGGTATTCAGCGGTTTCACCGGCCTTGATGTTCGCCGCCACCAGACGCGCATTGGCACGAATGTGCAGGCTCTCATCGTCGCCGTCCTTACCGCTGGCCAATGTGACAAAACCTTCGCGCTCGCCTTTAGGAAACGGCTTGGCTCCCCACGACGGCGGCGCACCGGTTTCGGTCGGCAGAATCCAGATCTGGAAGATCTTGGTTTCCTTGTCTTCCAGGTTGTACTCGCTGTGAGCAATGCCGGTGCCAGCGCTCATCACTTGTACGTCGCCAGCTTCGGTGCGGCCCTTGTTGCCGAGGTTGTCCTGGTGCGTGATGGCACCTTCGCGCACGTAGGTGATGATTTCCATGTCGCGGTGCGGATGCTGCGGGAAACCGGTGCCTGCGGCGATGATGTCGTCGTTCCACACGCGCAGGTTGCCCCAGCTCATCCGCTGCGGATCGTAGTATTCGGCAAAGGAAAAGTGGTGATGCGCGTCCAGCCAGCCATGATGGGCGCCGCCCAGCGAGCTGAAGGGTCTGAGTTCAAGCATGATCGTCTCCTAATAAGGGTCGTCAGGGGGCGGGCCCCGTGGTTGATGACGACGATCATCTATCAGGCAATCATCGATAAAAAGCGCAAAAACTGCCGCATCATGATCAGTTTATTTGATGGGAACGTGCCTCGAAATCGTCTCATCCGACTTTCAATTCGTCGCCTAAACCGATGACCTGTAAGCATTTCGCTAGAACTCATCAGCAAATCCAGACACCATAGCCGCCACAGCCTCACACCCTGGAGTCCGTCAGCGTGGCGCAACACACCCCCGATCTTCCCCCTGAACTTCGGCCACTGGCCGAGATGCCCTGGTTCAAACGTCTGGCCGCGCGATTCTTTGGTCACGGGTTGACCAAGCTGCGCGCCCAGCACCGGGCGTCGTGGCTGCACGGGCAAGCCGACGGATTTCGCAGTGGCCACACCGCTGGCGTCGAATACGGTTTCAAGGAGGGCAAGCTTGAGGGTTTGGAGGAAGGCCGCCAGGTTCTGCTCATTCGAGACAGCCGCAACACCGAGCATCGGCCGCCCAGCGTCGATAACCACCTGTTCGATGACTGGCGCCTGCCGCTGACGGCGGAACTGAAGAAGCGCATCAAGGCTGACGTCGCCCGTTTGCTTCCGGCCCACGCCCAGCCCAGCGCCGCGCAGTGGAAGATGATCTTCAGCGATACGCCGTCCACCTCGGTGGTGGCCGGTGCTGGCGCCGGCAAGTCGACCACGCTGGTGCTGCGCATTCTGTTGCTCAGCCATTATCTGGGTTTTGAGCTGGATTCGATGACCGTGGTGACCTTCACCCGCGAATCGCGTAAGGACTTCATCAACAAACTCATCGAAATCTTTACGCTGTGGGGGCAGCCGCTGAACCTCAAACAGGCCCGCGAGCTGGTCAGAACCTTCCACTCACGCATCCTGCCGATGGTGCGCAGCCTGCCGGGTTTCGAGCGTTTGCAGGCCTTCGAGAACCTCAGCGATCGCCCGCAAAGCGGCGCAGAGGAGGTCGATAGCAATCCGTTTGACCTGCGTATCAATGACGCACAGCGCCAGCAACTTAATGCTTGTTATCACCGGCTGTTCAACGACGATGAGCGCTTCCGCCAGTTGATCCAGCCGCTGTCCCGTGCCGGGTTACAGTTGAAGGAACTGGAACGCGATCACCCCGATGTGCAGAAACGCATGGCGGTCACCGAACTGGCAGCCAAGCGCGATGAAGAACTCTGCGATGTGATTGAAGATTTATGGTTTCGTGCAGGGGCGTGGCCCATTAAAGGCATCGAACCGAATCGGCAGGCCTTCGAAATCAATGGTTCGAAGTTCCACGCTCATGGCTATATTCCCAGCCTCGATGCCTGGATGGTGCTCGGCTTTGATCCCAGGGAAAACGCCCAGCTGACCCGACCCAACGCCAAGCTGAGTGTCCGTGCAGAGTGGGCGGTCAAGCGCACCCTGTTTCAAGCTTTCTGCCGTAAACCATTGATATGGTTAGATAGTTACGAGTCATCCAGGCGCGTTCTTGCGACGTTGGCCGGAGATGCCAGCGCCGGTCCAGGCTTTGATTACAAGGTCAAAGGCGAGCTGGCATCGGCGCCATTGCTGGATTGTTTTGTCGCCGCAGCAGGCTTTATCGAAAACCTCGGCCTGGATGTACCAGACGCGGTCAGTCGGATGAGCTTCGCCAAGGACGATCCCGATCGCTTTTTCTTTGAAGCCCTGAGCCTGTTCTGGCGCGCATTTGAAGATCACTTGCTGGATCAGAAGCCGCCAGTGATGACCTACAACCGCATGTTCGCGCTGTTCAGCGAGCACTCGCCGGAAAACCTCAAGCTGCTCAGCGATGAGTTGCTGCGGCCTATGGCGCATTTGATGATCGATGAGTTCCAGGACGTATCGCCGCAGATCGTTTCGTGGATTCGCGCCAGCCTCAATGAAATCCGCAGCCGTGGCCCGGCCATGCACGTTGGGCGAGGGGCGCAGCGGTCGTCGCTGTTGTGCGTCGGCGATGACTGGCAATCGATTTACGGTTGGCGCGGCAGCTCACCGAGCTACTTCATGGAGTTCAACAAGGAATTTCCTTCACCGAGCACCACAAGAGTAATGCTCAGTGACAACTATCGCAGCCATCAGCACATCATCGACGCCGCCGAACACATTGTCCGTGCAGCGCCGGCAATCGCAGGCAAGAAGGCCAAGGCCAGTGGTGAGCCTAAGCCGCTTCACCCGGTCAACGTGCTTGAGCGGGACGATGAAGCATTGGGTCAGCGCCTGGCCGAGCATTATCGGCGCGGCGATTCAATATTGATGCTTTATCGAAAAAGCAGCGATAAGTTATTGATAGAGCAGCATATTCAGCCTGTACTTAATGTAGATTCGAGCTTGCCCTACGACGCGCGGCGGCTGAAGCAACTGACCTATCACAGCGCCAAAGGCTTGCAGGCTGATGCGGTATTTCTGCTTGGCGATTGCCAGCATCTGACCAGTTCTCCGTACAAGAATCAGGTCTATCGCATGGCGGGATTGGGCAAAAGCGGCGACAGCGAGCCTTATGACACTGCGCAAAAGGACGAAATCCTGCGCCTTGCCTACGTCGGTATCACGCGCGCCGTCAGCCATTGCTATTGGTACGTCGAACCGCAAGACAGCCAGGCGGTAAACATGCCGAGGGCGTCGGATCGAGTCGCCAAGGGCAAACCCTTCTTCGTCGACCATCGACGCGAAAAGACCAGCGCCTGACCCATAAAAAGCCCGCATCGCTGCGGGCTTTTTGTTTTAAATCAGGTGGTTATGCGTAGTTCTTGAGAGATTCCGGAGGAGTGAAGGCTTCCAGCTCATCCTCGATGGCTTCGATCATGCGCTCGACATCCGCCGCGTTCATCACCGTTGCGCAGGGAATGCCGGCGATGGCGATCATGGTTTCGCCGCTGGCCCGATCGAAAAGACGGGCGATCATGCTGCCCGGCGCATCCATCGTCGCTTCGAAACCCATGGGATGAAAATGCCAGCGCATCAGCTGGCAAGCGTTTGGAAAGGTAACTTTGCTGAACCCTTTATTCATGGTGTTGCCCGCCTGCTTCATCGAGCGCTTCCTTTTGCTCATGTTAGGTGGGAAGAGCCTTCATTGGCTCAACCAGTGCTTGAGCTTTAAAAGTAGCATCCGTGTGTGAAAAAACTGTGAGTTTTTTCAGTCCGTTTAGCGATTGATTCGCATTTTTTGATGTAAGTCACTGGCTCATCGATTATCGCCAAAACGCCACCATGGATTTTTCATTGAAGCGGCAGAGGAAGTTGGGCAAGCTCGGTTCTTTTTTGCCGAGCCGCTTATGCACGCCGATGACAACGGCCCAGAACAGACCCAGGCCACGGCCGCCACGGTCATGCGCTATCACCTGAGCTGGAAACACCGGAATCTGGACAGCGTCATGGCGCTTTATCACGCCGAGATCCAGTACAACGATTTCTTTCAGAACCGGGTGCTCGGTCTGGATGAGTTGCGCGAGTATGTGCGCGTGAGCATGCCGCGAGAATCCGACGAACTGCTCGAACATTGCGACCGAATCCGGGTGGATGGCAACACCGCGTTCATTCAGTACGAGGTGACCTTGCGCGGCGGCGACGGCCTGGTGTCGTTTCGCTCCAGCGAAGCGATCACGGTCAAGGACGGCTTGATCTGGCGCGTCAACGAGTACGCCTCGCTGGTGCGTACTCAAGCCGTCGGTAGCTCCGCGCCAAGCCGTCCGGCGGTCAGCAGGCTAGGTCTGTCACCGCGGCAACTGAGTTTCATGGCCGAAGACCTGCAGCAGTATTTCGAAAAGCAGCAGCCCTATCTGGACCCTGAGCTTGACCTGCAACGGGTGGCGAAGGAGTGCGGGTACAGCCGCAATCAGATTTCCTATCTGCTCAATCAGGTGCTCGGGCAAAGCTTTTATCGCTACGTCAATCAGGCGCGCCTGCAGCATTTGCTGCGTGCGCTGGACAGCGCCACGCCGCCGTTGCGCGTCGACGAGCTGGCGTTTGCCGCCGGCTTCAATTCGTTGTCAGCGTTCTACAAATGCTTTCGCGAACACACCGGCCAGTCGCCCAAGGCCTACGCCAAACAAATTTCTCTGCGGGCACGCGCGCAAGACATCCACTGAAGGCAGCCACTAGGATCGACGCCATCGAAGGTTTTCAGTGGCGGAGTCTGGCATGTCGGCGTGGCGCACGATCAGTTTGTGGATGGATCAGCTCGATGAGCCGCTATTGGCGCGGCCCGCGTTGGAGCGGGACCTGGATGTCGACGTGGCGATCATCGGCGCCGGTTACACCGGACTGTGGACGGC
>NZ_JH635999.1:1561535-1562709 GCF_000257605.1 Pseudomonas sp. R62 | reverse complement strand
ATCATCGGCGCCGGTTACACCGGACTGTGGACGGCGTACTACCTGAAAAAACAGGCGCCCGGCCTGGATATCGCCATCGTCGAGGCGCAAAACGCCGGGTTCGGTGCGTCCGGACGCAATGGCGGCTGGCTGATGGGTAATTTGCTGGGCGAAGATCGCTTGCTCGCAGGCTTATCGCCGCTGCAACGCAGGGCGTCGTTCGATCTGCTGCACAGCATTCCCGATGAAGTGGAGATCGTCCTCGAACGCGAAGGCATCGACTGCGATTACCGTAAGGGCGGGGTGCTTTATTGTGCCGCGCGCTACCCAGAGCAGGAAGCCGTTCTGCGTGATTACCTGAGCAAGCTGCACGCCCAAGGCCTTACCGATAACGACTACCGCTGGCTCAGTCCCGAGCAGTTGGCCCAGCAGATCCGCGTGGCCAAGCCCTACGGCGGCATCTTCGCCCCCCATGTCGCGACCATTCACCCGGCGAAGCTGGTCCGTGGTCTGGCGCGGACCGTGCAGAACATGGGCGTGAAAATCTACGAAAACAGCCCGGTCACTCACTGGCAACCCGGCAGTCTGCGTACCGCCAAGGCCAGCGTGCGCAGCCGTTGGATCGTCCCGGCGGTGGAAGGTTATTCGGTGACCTTGCCGCCACTTGGCCGTTATCAATTGCCGGTGCAAAGCCTAATTGTCGCCACGGAACCGCTGTCCGCTGCGACCTGGGACGAAATCGGCCTCAATCGCGGCCAGGCCTTCAGTGAATTCAGCCGCCAGGTCACCTACGGCCAGCGCAGTGCCGACAATCGTCTGATCTTCGGCGCCCGTGGCGGGTATCAGTTCGCCGGCAAGCTGCGCCATGACTTCAACCTGACCCGCGATGAAGTCGAGTTGCGCCGCTATCTGTTCGGCGAACTGTTCCCGCAGCTGAAAAATGTGCAGATCACCCACGCCTGGGGCGGCAACCTTGGCATGTCGCGGCATTTCAAGCCGCACATGCTCTGCGACCGCGCCAACGGCATCGCGTTGTCTGGCGGTTATGGCGGCGAGGGTGTCGGTGCCAGCAATCTCGGCGGCCGGACGCTGGCCGATCTGATTCTTGAGCGCGACAGCGAGCTGACCCAACAACCGTGGGTCCTGCCCGACGGTGGCATTCATGCGCTGCGTGCCTGGGAGCCAGAGCCATGCC
>NZ_JH635999.1:1546548-1561376 GCF_000257605.1 Pseudomonas sp. R62 | reverse complement strand
CGCTGCGTGCCTGGGAGCCAGAGCCATGCCGCTGGCTCGGCTACAACGCGATCATTAAAAGTTTCGTGCACGAAGACCAGACCCTGGCCAATCCCGCGACCGCGCCCTGGCGGCGCAAGCTCGCCAGCCGGGTTGCCGGTTTCATGGAAGGTTTCATGCACTGAACGTCGTTTCCCTCAATAAACAGGTCACGCCATGAGCATCACCCAATTCAAGAACACCGCCGCGCTCGAACTCGAGGAATCCAACCCGGTCGCCATGCCCCTCGGCGAACCCGTCGCAATTGCCTCGACCACCAGCGTCGAGCGCGACGACGGTGTTGAAACCGGCGTCTGGGAATGCACCCCGGGCCGCTGGCGGCGGCAGATCACCGCGCAGGAGTTCTGCCATTTCATTTCCGGGCGCTGCACCTTCACCCCCGACGGTGGCGGCGAAACCCTGCACATACAAGGCGGCGACGCACTGATGTTGCCAGCCAACACGCTCGGGATCTGGGATATCCAGGAAACCGTGCGCAAGAGCTACGTGCTGATTTTCTGATTGTTTGATCCTTTGATTGCCTGCCAACAAAAAAAGCCCATACAGGAATCGCCCCATGATCCAGAAAACCCTCGCATTGGCGCCGCTGCTGCTGGCCGCTTCCGTCAGTCATGCGGCCGAGACGGTCAAGGTCTACAACTGGTCCGACTACATCGCCCCGGACACTACGAAGAATTTCCAGAAAGACACGGGCATCGGCGTCACCTACGACGTCTACGACAGCAACGAAACCCTCGACGGCAAATTGATGACCGGCAAATCCGGTTACGACGTGGTTTTTCCGTCGAACCACTTCATGGCGCGGCAGATTCAGGGTGGGGCGCTGAAGAAACTCGACAAGAGTCAGTTGCCGAACTGGAAGAACCTCAATCCAGCGCTGCTTAAGGCCCTGCAGACCAACGACCCGAACAACGAGCACGGTTTCCCTTATCTGTGGGGCAGCACTGGTATCGGCTACAACATTGCCAAGGTCAAAGCGGTGCTGGGCGACAACGCGCCGGTGGATTCCTGGGATCTGATCTTCAAGC
Source organism: Pseudomonas sp. R62 (assembly GCF_000257605.1). Taxonomy (NCBI): domain Bacteria; kingdom Pseudomonadati; phylum Pseudomonadota; class Gammaproteobacteria; order Pseudomonadales; family Pseudomonadaceae; genus Pseudomonas; species Pseudomonas sp. R62. The sequence goes on along the minus strand of NZ_JH635999.1, from coordinate 1,560,309 downwards.
CCGAATACATGGAAAAACTGCAGAAGTGCGGCGTGGCCATCCTCGACAACGGCCCGGAACTGCTCCCGGCGGCGCTCAACTATCTGGGCCTGCCGCACCACAGCAAGAATCCCGAAGACTACAAAAAAGCCGAAGCTTTGCTGATGAAAGTGCGGCCCTACGTCAGCTACTTCCATTCTTCGAAGTACACCAGTGATTTGGCCAACGGCGACATCTGCGTAGCGGTGGGCTTTTCCGGCGACATCCTGCAAGCGGAGAACCGCGCCAAGGAAGCCAAGAACGGCGTCGAGATCGGTTATGCGATTCCCAAGGAAGGCGCGGCGATCTGGTTCGACATGGTCGCCATGCCCGTCGACGCACCGGACGAGAAGGCCGGCTACGCCTTCATGAATTACCTGCTGCGCCCCGATGTCATGGCCGGCATCAGCAACTACGTGCATTACGCCAATGGCAACGAACAAGCCGACAAACTGATCGACCCAGCGATCAAGAACGACACCAAGGTTTACCCGAGCGCGGAAATGATGGGCAAGCTGTTTGCGCTGGAGGCGATGCCGTTGAATATCGACCGGATCCGGACACGGGTTTGGAACAAGATTCGCACCGGTAGCTGAGTTTTTTCAGGCCAACATACAAGACCCCCTGTGGGAGCGAGCCTGCTCGCGAAGCGGTTTGTCATTCGACACTTATGTTGACTGGCTTGGCGCCTTCGCGAGCAGGCTCGCTCTCACATTCGTTATTCAATGAATCAGGATAGTTGATATCAAAGCACTGGCACCGCTGACTGAAAGTGTGACTTGCCCAACAAATTCAAACTTACCGATATTTAATATTTAAATAGAAAATCGTCAGACAATTTCCACCCTCATCGCAACTAAAAACAATCTTTCCTCCCCGCACGCTTTGTTTACGGCAGTTTCCTGATACCACTAAATTGGATCGCAAAAAAACTCTTTACGACAGATTTCCAATTGTGTCAGGTTCGTTACGCCTTCATTGGGCGAGTGATAGGACGATCTCGCCAAAGATCGTCCTGTCGGACAAAAACTGTTCCATTGCTAAACAAGGAAGTGTGTTTATGTCGAAAGTTAAAACCAATGCTGTTGATTCCGCCGAACAGGCTTTCCAGCTGGCCGCGTTCAGCTCGGCGTACAACCAGATCAATAGCTTCAGCCATCAGTACGACCGCGGCGGCAACCTCACGGTCAATGGCAAACCCTCGTACACCGTCGATCAGGCGGCTACGCAATTGCTGCGTGACGGCGCTGCCTACCAGGACAAGGACGGCAGCGGCAAGATCGAACTGACCTACACGTTCCTGACCTCGGCCTCGAACAGCACGATGAACAAGCACGGCATCAGCGGGTTCAGTCAGTTCAGCGCGCAGCAGCAGGCGCAGGCCAAGCTCGCCATGCAGTCCTGGGCCGACGTGGCCAATGTCACCTTCACCGAGAAAGCCTCGGGCGGCGACGGGCACATGACCTTCGGTAACTACAGCGGTGGCCAGGATGGCGCTGCGGCGTTTGCCTATCTGCCGGGAACCGGCGCTGGTTATGACGGCACCTCGTGGTACTTGATCAACAGCGGTTACACGCAGAACAAGAACCCGGATCTGAACAACTACGGTCGTCAGACCCTGACCCACGAAATCGGCCATACCCTTGGCCTTGCGCACCCCGGCGACTACAACGCCGGCAACGGCAACCCGACCTACAACGATGCGACTTATGGCCAGGACACCCGTGGCTACAGCGTCATGAGTTACTGGAGCGAGAGCAACACCAACCAGAACTTCAGCAAGGGCGGCGTCGAAGCCTACTCGTCCGGCCCGCTGATGGATGACATCGCCGCGATCCAGAAGCTTTACGGCGCCAACACCACGACCCGCACCGGCGACACCACCTACGGCTTCAACTCCAATACCGGTCGCGACTTCCTCAGCGCTTCGTCGTCGAGCGACAAAGTGGTGTTCTCGGTGTGGGATGCCGGCGGCAAGGACACATTGGATTTCTCCGGTTTCACCCAGAACCAGAAAATCAACCTCAACAGCGCTTCGTTCTCCGACGTTGGCGGCATGGTCGGCAACGTGTCGATCGCCAAGGGCGCAGTCATCGAGAACGCGATTGGTGGTTCGGGCAGCGATCTGTTGATCGGCAACAGCGTGGCCAACGAGCTGAAAGGTGGTGCCGGCAACGACATCCTGTACGGCGCTGGTGGTGCTGACAAACTGTGGGGCGGTTCTGGTTCGGACACTTTCGTGTTCGCCGCCAGCTCGGACTCCAAGCCGGGGGCGATCGATCAGATTCTCGATTTCGTCAGCGGTCTGGACAAAATCGACCTGACCGGCATCACCAACGGCGCGGGCCTGCACTTCGTCAACAGCTTCACCGGTTCGGCCGGCGATGCCGTGCTGACCTCGTCGGGCGGCAACAGCCTGTTGTCGGTGGATTTCTCCGGGCATGGCGTGGCTGACTTTATCATCAGCACCGTGGGCCAGGCTGCGACCAGCGACATCGTCGCGTGATGTGAGAGGAAAGCGGCGCCTCGTGCGTCGCTTTCTTCGCTTGCATCGGCCTGATCGCCGAGCAAGGCTACGAGCGGAAGTGAAGTTTCCTATGACTCGATACGTTTTAACTGACACGACGATGGCATGGCTGATGGCAGTCACGCTGATGATGACCGGAGCGACAAGCATGGCAAGCAGCCTCAGACTCGAAGAACCCTCGGCATTCGCCGGGCGCTGGCAGGCCACTTTGACCGGTCACAGCGACACACCCGAAACGCGGTCGCTGCAAGACAAGCCCTCGAACACTTGCCTGGTCGAGCTTGCGCCGAACCAGACCTTGGGCGAGGGCACTGAATGTCTGGCCGCGTGGTTGGGCGAAGCGCCAATCGGCTGGTTTCCAGAGCCCGATGGCATTTCCATCACCGGCAAGGAAGGTTCGAAAATCGCCTTCTTCAGCCGCCAGCGTGATGGCATTTATACAAAGGCCTTGAGCGCCGAACTGCTTATTACGTTAGAGCGCGCAGCGCAGTAGGCAATGGTTGGCGGGTGAAAGAAAGTTGATATAAGCCAGTGGTCGTGCGTTATAAGCGCGGCATCGGGTCAAGTTGTTATGAAATTGTAAGCGCTACTTGCAAGTCATCTTTGGCAGGCAGGCGGAATATCAATGGAATGCTCGTCCGGTAATGACGAGGCATGAATTCAGGAAGAATCAATGAAGATGGCGAAGTCTCCTGCCACCGCTCCGTTAATCAAGGCATTGGGCGACTATAAAAGCATTCTGATCAGCGTCGGTTGTTTTACCGCGCTGATCAACGTGTTGATGCTGGTGCCGTCCATCTACATGCTGCAAGTCTATGACCGGGTGCTGTCGTCACAGAACGAAACCACCCTGGCAATGCTGTCGTTAATGGTGGTCGGTTTCTTCGCCTTCATCGGCCTGCTGGAAGTGATCCGCAGCTTTATCGTCATCCGCATCGGCAGCCAGCTGGAGCGTCGCTTCAATCTGCGCGTCTATCAGGCCGCGTTCGAGCGCAACCTGTTCAAGGGCGAGGGTAACGCCGGGCAGTCGCTGGGCGACCTGACCCACATTCGCCAGTTCGTCACCGGCCCGGCGCTGTTCGCCTTCTTCGATGCGCCGTGGTTCCCGGTTTATCTGTTTGTCATCTACCTGTTCAATGTCTGGCTCGGCGTGCTGGCCACGGCGGGCGCGCTGTTGTTGATCGCGCTGGCGTGCCTCAACGAATACATGACCAAAAAACCGCTGGGCGAAGCCGCCGGTTTTTCCCAGCAGTCCAGTCAGTTGGCCACCAGCCACTTGCACAATGCCGAAACCATTCAGGCGATGGGCATGCTCGGCTCGCTGCGCAAACGCTGGTTCGGGGTGCATTCGCGCTTTCTCGGCTTGCAGAACCAGGCCAGCGACACCGGCGCGGTGATCAGTTCGCTGAGCAAGACCCTGCGCCTGTGCCTGCAATCCCTGGTGCTGGGCCTGGGCGCGTTGCTGGTGATCAAGGGCGACATGACGGCGGGGATGATGATCGCCGGTTCGATCCTGATGGGCCGCGTGCTGAGCCCGATCGATCAACTGATCGCCGTTTGGAAGCAGTGGAGCGGGGCGAAGCTGGCTTACCGCCGTCTCGATGCGCTGTTGCAGGCGTTTCCGCCCAGCGACGAGGCGATGGCACTGCCGGCACCGAAAGGCCAGATCACCTTCGAACAAGTCAGCGCCGGCCCGCCCGGGCAGCGTGCAGCCACTTTGCACATGGTCAATTTCAATCTGAGTGCTGGTGAAGTGCTGGGTGTGCTCGGCGCTTCCGGTTCCGGCAAATCGACGCTGGCTCGAGTGCTGGTCGGCGTGTGGCCGGTACTGGGCGGCACGGTGCGCCTCGACGGCGCCGATATTCACCGCTGGAACCGTGATCAGCTCGGCCCGTACATTGGTTATTTGCCGCAAGACATCGAGCTGTTCAGCGGCAGCATCGCCGAGAACATTGCGCGCTTCAGCGAAGCCGATCCGCAAAAAGTCGTAGCTGCCGCGCAACAGGCCGGCGTTCACGAAATGATCCTGCGTTTGCCGCAGGGCTACGACACCAAACTGGGCGAGGACGGCAGCGGCTTGTCCGGTGGCCAGAAGCAACGCGTGGCCCTGGCCCGTGCGCTTTACGGCACGCCGAGTCTGGTGGTGCTCGATGAACCCAATTCCAACCTCGACACCGTCGGCGAAGCGGCATTGGCCAGCGCCATCGCGCAACTCAAGGCGCAAGGCACGACGGTGATTCTGGTGACTCACCGTTCTTCGGTGCTGGCTCAGGCTGACAAATTGCTCGTGCTCAACGATGGCCGCTTGCAGGCGTTCGGCCCGAGTCAGGATGTGCTCAAGGCACTTTCCGGTCAGCACGAACAGCAACGCGAAAAAGCCGCACAAACACCGGGCGGGCTCAGCATGAGCCGGCAGTATCAGCCCTCGACAAGGAATTCGGGTGTATGAGCAGCGCCAGCATGAACACTGAAAACGAAGCGAACATGGAAAACGCCTACCTCACCGAGCGCCCGGAACGCGATGCGAAATTCTTCGCGCGCATGGGCTGGATTCTGGCCATCGTCGGCGCTGGCAGCTTCTTCACTTGGGCCGCACTGGCGCCGCTGGATCAGGGCATTCCGGTGCAGGGCACGGTGGTGGTCTCGGGCAAGCGCAAGGCTGTGCAGTCGATGAGCAGCGGCGTGGTCAGCCGGATTCTGGTGCGCGAAGGCGAGATCGTGAAGCAGGGCCAGCCACTGTTCCGCCTTGACCAGACGCAAGTGGCTGCCGATGTGCAATCGCTGCAGGCGCAGTACCGCATGGCTTGGGCCAGCCTCGCGCGCTGGCAGGCCGAGCGCGACAACCTCAAACAAGTGACCTTTCCGCCTGAATTGAGCAACGACCCGGACCCGCGCCTGGCGCTGGTGCTGGAAGGCCAGCGGCAACTGTTCAGCAGCCGCCGCGAAGCGTTCTCCCGTGAACAAGCGGCACTGCGCGCCAATATCGAAGGCGCCACTGCACATTTGGCCGGCATGCGCCGCGCGCGCAGCGACCTCAATGCCCAGGCCAGTTCCTTGCAGCAACAATTGAGCAACCTGCAACCGCTGGCCGACAACGGCTACATCCCGCGCAACCGCTTGATGGACTATCAGCGGCAACTGTCGCAGGTGCAGCAGCAGCTGGCGGAAAACACCGGTGAAAGCGGGCGCGTGGAGCAGGGCATCCTTGAATCGCGCCTGAAGTTGCAGCAGCACGGCGAGGAATACCAGAAGGAAGTGCGCACGCAACTGGCCGATGCGCAGCTGAAAAGCGTGACGCTGTCCGAACAGCTGACCTCCGCCGGTTTCGACCTGCAACACAGCGAGATCCTTGCCACCGCCGATGGCGTGGCAGTCAACCTCGGCGTGCACACCGAAGGCGCCGTGGTGCGTCAGGGCGAAACCCTGCTGGAGATCGTTCCGCAAGGCACCACCCTGGAAGTGGAAGGGCACTTGCCGATCAACCTGATCGACAAGGTCGGCACGCATTTGCCGGTGGACATTCTGTTTACCGCGTTCAACCAGAGCAAAACCCCGCGCGTGCCCGGCGAAGTCAGCCTGATCTCCGCCGACCAGATGGTCGATGAGAAAACCGGCGTGCCGTATTACGTGTTGCGCAGCAGCGTCAGCGATCAGGCGATGGAAAAGCTCAACGGTCTGGTGATCAAGCCCGGCATGCCGGCGGAAATGTTCGTGCGCACCGGTGAGCGTTCACTCCTCAACTACCTGTTCAAACCGCTGCTTGATCGCGCCGGTTCTGCGTTGACCGAGGAATAAGGATGTTCGGCTGTATGAAAAAGCTTTGCATGCTGGGGGCCGCAATGACGCTGCTCGCGAGTCAGTCGGCAGTCGCGGCCATGGGGCCATTCGAGATTTACGAACAGGCGTTGCGCAACGATCCGGTGTTCCTTGGGGCGATCAAGGAGCGCGATGCCGGCCTGGAAAACCGCGTGATTGGCCGCGCCGGCCTGCTGCCTCGGATCGGCTACACCTACAACAAGGGCCGCAATTCTTCCAAGGCGACGTCTCTGGATGATCGTGCGCGCAACCGCACCGATGAGCGCAACTACAACAGTTACGGCTCGGCGCTCACGGTGCAGCAACCGCTGCTCGATTACGAGGCTTATGCCGCGTATCGCAAAGGTGTGGCGCAGTCGTTGTTTGCCGACGAAGCCTTTCGCGGCAAGAGTCAGGAACTGTTGGTGCGCGTGCTGGATAACTACACCAAAGCCTTGTTCGCCCAGGACCAGATCGACATCGCCCAGGCGAAGAAGAAGGCCTACGAACAGCAGTTCCAGCAGAACGAACACATGTTCAAGCAGGGCGAGGGCACGCGCACCGATATTCTCGAAGCCGAGTCGCGCTATGAGCTGGCGACTGCCGAGGAGATCGAAGCGCGCAACGAGCAGGATGCCGCTTTGCGCGAGCTGGGCGCGCTGGTGGGCGTGCCGGCGGTGGACATCGGCGATCTGGCGCCGCTTGGTCAGCAATTTCAGACCTTCACCCTGCAACCGGCCAACTTCGACACCTGGCATGAACTGGCGATCAGCAACAACCCGAACCTCGCTTCGCAGCGGCAGGCCGTGGAAGTGGCGCGCTACGAAGTCGAGCGCAACCGCGCCGGGCATCTGCCGAAAGTCAGTGCTTATGCCTCTATGCGCGACAACGAGTCCGAAAGCGGCAACACCTATAACCAGCGCTACGAAACCAACACCATCGGCCTGGAAGTCAGCGTGCCGCTGTACGCCGGCGGCGGGGTATCGGCCTCCACACGGCAGGCCAGCCGCACCATGGAACAGGCCGAATACGAACTGGATGGCAAAACCCGCGAAACCTTGATCGAACTGCGCCGCCAGTTCAGCGCCTGCCTGTCCGGGGTGAGCAAATTGCGCGCTTATCAGAAGGCCCTGAAGTCGGCCGAGGCGCTGGTGGTCTCGACCCGACAAAGCATTCTGGGCGGCGAACGCACCAATCTCGATGCGTTGAATGCCGAGCAGCAACTGTTCACCACCCGCCGGGATTTGGCCCAGGCGCGTTATGACTATCTGATGGCCTGGACCAAATTGCATTACTACGCCGGGACGCTGAATGAGCAGGATCTGGCGCGGGTGGACGAAGCATTTGTGGTCGCGCAACAGCCCTCACCCTAACCCTCTCCCAGGGGGAGAGGGGCCTGACCGAGTGGCCTGCGATAGCTGCATCGACCTGAACCACCGAGCTGGACGCAGGTTTGACATCAACAAAAATCGGCTCCCTCTCCCACAGGGACAGGGGACTGACCGAGTGGCCTGCGATAGCTGCATCGACCTGAACGACCGAGCCGGACGCAGGTTTTGACATCAACACAAATCGGCTCCCTCTCCTCGGGGAGAGGGCTGGGGTGAGGGGAACAGGCGACACCGCAATTCAGCCCTGAACAAAACAACAAAAACGAGAGTGATGACCATGGACGTACGCATAAAGCCGATTTCGCTCGGCACGCTGTTGCTGGTGACTTCGGCAACGCAGGCCCAATACCTGGAATCAGGCCAGCCCGGCGATCCATCCAGTTGGCGCAGCGCCGAGTTCTTGCGTGACTGGGGTCTGCAACGCATGCAGGCCGATCAGGCCTACGCAGCCGGCATCACCGGCAAGGGCGTGAAGATCGGCGCGCTCGATTCCGGTTTCGATGCCGCCCACCCGGAATTCTCCGCCGACCGTTATCACCCGGTAACGGCCAGCGGCAGCTACGTCGATGGCTCAGCGTTCAACGTCGACGGCACGCTCAACCCGAACAATGATTCCCATGGCACCCACGTCGTCGGGATCATGGGCGCAACCCGTGACGGCAGCGGCATGCACGGCGTGGCGTACAACGCGCAGATCTACGTCGGCAACACCAACAAGAACGACAGTTTCCTCTTCGGTCCAAGCCCTGATCCGCGTTATTTCAAAGCGGTCTACGACAGCCTTGCCGACGCCGGCGTGCGGGCGATCAATAACAGTTGGGGCAGTCAGCCGCCGGATGTCAGCTATCGCACCCTGGCGGATCTGCACGCCGCCTACGCGCAGCACTGGAACAAGGGCACCTGGCTCGACGCCGCTGCCGACGTTTCGCGGCGCGGTGTGATCAATGTGTTCAGCGCCGGCAACAGCGGTTACCCGAACGCCAGCGTACGCTCGGCGCTGCCGTACTTTCAGCCGGATCTGGAAGGTCACTGGCTGGCGGTGTCCGGGCTCGATCAGAGCAATCAGCAGAAGTACAACCAGTGCGGCATCGCCAAATACTGGTGCATCACCACGCCGGGGGCGAAGATCGACAGCACCATTCCCGGCGGCGGTTATGCGATCAAGTCCGGTACCTCGATGGCGGCACCGCATGCGACTGGCGCCCTGGCGCTGGTGATGGAGCGTTATCCGTACATGACCAACCAGCAGGCGCTCGAGGTGCTGCTGAGCACCGCTACGCAACTCGATGGCTCGGTCACAGACGCACCGAACGAGCGGGTCGGCTGGGGCGTCGCCAACCTCAACCGGGCAATGCGCGGGCCGGGGCAATTGCTCGGTGCGTTCGACGCGAATCTGGGGGCAGGGCAGCGCGATGTCTGGAGCAATGACATCTCCGACAAGGCGCTGCTCCAGCGTCAAAACGAAGACCTCGCCGAGCACAGCGACTGGCAGCAAACCCTGCAGGACGAAGGCTGGCAGAACGGTGTGCCGGCCAGCGCCAGTCAGCAGGAGCAGACCGATTACGCCGTCGGCATGTTGCGTGATGCGGCAGCGGCGAACCGTGTGTATGAGGGCAGCCTGGTCAAGTCTGGAGCCGGGCAATTGCTGCTCAGCGGCGCAAATACCTATCGCGGCCCGACCACCGTCAACGGCGGTCTGCTGACCGTGAACGGTTCGCTGACTTCAGCGGTCACCGTCAACGACAGCGGCACCCTCGGCGGCTCCGGACGCATCGGCGCGTTGACCGCCAACAGCGGCGGCCGGGTTGCACCGGGCAATTCCATCGGCACCTTGAACGTCGCTGGTGATGTGACATTCGCCCCGGGCTCGACGTACGCCGTTGAGCTGTCGCCTACCAGCAGCGACCGCATCGTCGCCGGCGGCACGGCAACCGTCAGCGGCGCCAGCGTCAGCCTGGCGCTGGAAAACAGCCCGACCTTGCTCAGCAGCGCCGAAGCGCAAAGCCTGCTCGGTCGCCAGTACGACATCCTGCAAGCGGCCGGCGGCGTGCAGGGGCAGTTTGCTGCGGTGGTGCCGAACTACCTGTTCATCGGCGGCGCCCTCGACTACGCCGCAAGCGGCATCCAGCTGAATATCCAACGCAACGCGACCAGCTTCGCCAGCGTCGGGCAAACGCCGAACCAGCGTTCGGTGGCGGCGGCAGTCGAAGGTCTGGGCGCCGGCAATTCGGTTTACGAAAGTGTGCTTCGTGCACCGACTCAGGCCTCGGCGCAGCAAGCCTTCCAGCAACTGAGCGGCGAGATTTATCCAGCGCTGGGGACAATGCTGATCAACGACAGCCGCCAGTTGCGTGATGCGGTCGGCGAGCGGCTGCACGATGAAACGGCGACCCGCAGCAACGGCTGGATCAAAGCCCTCGGCGCCTGGGGCAGCACCGATTCGGGTCACGACACGGCCGGCTACAACACTTCGATCGGCGGTCTGCTGGCCGGTGTCGACGGCGCGCTTGATGAGCAGACCCGCATCGGTCTGGTCACCGGTTATAGCGACAGCTCCTTGAACATGGGCTCGGGCACGCATTCCTCGGCGAAAGTCGACAGCTACCACCTTGGCGCTTACGCCGGGCACGACATCGGCGCCTGGCGCTTGAGCACTGGCGCGGCCTACAGCTGGCATCGCGGCGACGTAAAGCGCGATCTGCAATACGACGAGGTCAGCGCCAAGCAGAAAGCCAAGCTTGATGCGACCACCACTCAGGTTTTCGCCGAGGCGGCGTATCGCTTGCAGCTGCAAGCGCTGGCGCTGGAACCGTTCGCCAACCTGACCTACCTGCATCTCGACACCGAAGGCTTTACCGAGAAGGGCGATGCCGCTGCGCTGAAAAGCTCGGGCGATCAGCGCGATGCGGTGTTGAGCACCTTGGGCGTGCGGGCGAGCAAAACCTTCAACCTTTCCAGCCAGCAAGCGCTGGACGTCAGCGCGCGTCTCGGCTGGCAGCACAGCCTCAGCGATATCGAATCAGAGCAGCATTTGCGTTTTGCCAGCGGCGGCGCGCCGTATTCCGTGGAGAGCTCGGCGCTGGTGCGTGATGCCGCACTGCTCGGCGTGCAGGCCAGTCTGGCCTTGAGCAAGGACGTGCGGGTCAACCTCGATTACAACGGCCAACTGGCCAGCCGCGAGAAGCTGCATGGCGTCGGGCTGAGCCTGAACTGGCAGTTCTGATTGCATGAGTTTGAGCCACTGTGGCGAGGGGATTTATCCCCGCTCGACTGCGCAGCGGTCGCAAAACCTGTGTTGATCGTTCCCACGCGCAGCAAAGGAATGCAGCCCGGGACGCTCTGCGTCCCATTGGAACGCGGAGCGTCCCTAGAGGCATTCCCACGCAGAGCGTGGGAACGATCAAGGCAACCGGATTTTTCGCAACATCACTAAGGAAGGTCGTGGATGGATAACAACAATACCCCCGCGCAATCGGGTGGCCGCTTTGCCCTGAAAACCCTGACAGTCGCCATGCTCTGTGCCAGTGCGATGGCACAGGCAGCGCCTTACGTGGAGAACGGCCGCAGCGGCGATCCGTCGAGCTGGCGCAGCAATGAATTCAAGGCCGACTGGGGCCTGGGCGCGATCGGCGCGGATTACGCCTACGCCGCCGGCTACACCGGCAAAGGCGTGAAACTGGGCATCTTCGATCAGCCGGTCTACGCCGCGCATCCGGAGTTCTCTGGCAGTAACAAAGTCGTCACCCTGGTCACCAGCGGTATCCGCGAATACACCGACCCGTATATTCCGGTGAAAGCCGGCGACGCGTTCCGCTATGACGGTTCGCCCTCGGTCGGCTCCGACGGCAAGCTCGGCGCCCACGGCACCCACGTCGGCGGTATCGCTGCGGGCAGTCGCGACGGCGGGGTGATGCACGGCGTCGCATTCGGTGCGCAAATCATCAGCGCCGACAACGGCGACCCGGGGCCTGAAGACGGCATCGTGCGCGGCAACGACGGCGCGGTGTACAAGGCCGGTTGGGATGCGCTGATCGCCAGCGGAGCGCGGATCATCAATAACAGCTGGGGCATCGGCATCACCGACCGCTTCGACCTCGGCGGCCGCGATCCGGCGTATCCGCACTTCACCGTCAACGACGCGCAGTTTCAGTTCAACGAAATCCGCACATTGCTCGGCACCAAACCCGGCGGCGCCTACGACGGCGCGATTGCCGCCGCACGCAGCGGCATTGTCACTATTTTTGCCGCCGGCAACGACTACAACCTGAACAACCCGGATGCCATTGCCGGCCTCGGTTATTTCGTTCCGGACATCGCGCCGAACTGGATCACCGTCGCCGCATTGCAGCAGAACCCGGACGCCGCCAGCGCCAATCCGTATGTGATCAGCACGTTCTCCTCGCGTTGCGGCTACACCGCCAGTTACTGCGTGTCGGCGCCAGGCACCAAGATCTACAGCTCGATCATCGAAGGCACCAACGCCGACAACTTGACCACCGGCTACAAGAATTACAACGGCACCTCGATGGCCGCGCCACATGTGGCCGGTTCCATCGCGGTGTTGATGGAGCGCTTCCCGTATATGTCCGGCGATCAGGTCGCCAGCGTGTTGCGCACCACTGCGACCGACCTCGGCGCACCGGGCATCGACGCCTTGTACGGCTGGGGCATGATCAACCTGCGCAAGGCAATCGATGGCCCGGCGATGTTCGTCACCGAGCAGGACATTCCCGAGGAGTTCCGCGTTCAGGGCGCGTACGGTTCCGGCCAGTTCGTTGCTGACTTGCCGGGCATCGGCGGGATCATTGATCAGGGCAAACCGACCGAGCGGGTGTGCAGCGACATCACGTGCGGCCTCGACACCTGGCGCAACGACATTGGCGGCCACGGCGGTCTGACCAAGCAAGGCATCGGCACCCTGGTGCTGACCGGCAACAGCACTTACAGCGGCCCGACCCTGATCAACCAGGGCCGTCTGGCCATCAACGGTTCGCTGCAATCGGCGGTCACTGTCAACAATGGCGGCATCCTCGGCGGCAATGGCCGCATCGGCGCGCTGGCAGTGAACAGCGGCGGTACGGTGGCACCGGGCAATTCCATCGGCACCCTGAATGTGGCAGGTGACGTGACTTTCGCGCCGGGTTCGACCTACGCCGTAGAGCTGTCGCCAACCAGTAGCGACCAGATCGTCGCGGGCGGCAAAGCCGTCATCGACGGCGCCACGGTGAGCCTGTCGCTGGAAAACAGCCCGACCCTGCTCAGCACCGGCGAAGTGCAAAGCCTGCTCGGCACCCGCTACAACATTCTGCAAGCGGCGGGCGGCATTGAAGGGCGTTTCGGTCAGGTCTTGCCGAATTACGCCTTCCTTGGCGGCACTCTGGATTACTCGGCGGGCGGCATTCAACTGGCGGTCGGGCGCAATGAGGCATCGTTCGCCAGCGTCGGTCTGACGCCGAACCAGCGCGCCGTCGGTGCGGCGGCCGAGCGTTTAGGTGCGGGCAATGCGCTGTTCGAAACCCTGTTGCTGTCGCCCAACGCGGCGTCGGCGCAGCAGGCCTTTCAACAGTTGTCCGGCGAGATTCACCCGGCCATCGGCACGCTGCTGATCAACGACAGCCGCTACCTGCGCGAGGCCGTCGGCGAACGCCTGCGTGAGCGTGATCTGTTCAATGCCGATGCGCCGACTGATGAGCGCAGCAACGTCTGGGTCAAGGTGCTGGGGTCGTGGGGTGAAAGCGATGGCGGCCATGACAATGCCGATTCCAATAGCTCCATCGGCGGGCTGCTGGCTGGTGTCGACGGTCTGATTGCTGAAGATACCCGTCTCGGTTTCGTCACCGGTTACAGCGACAGCTCGTTGAGCATGGGCAGCGGCACGCATTCGTCGGCCTCGGTCGACAGCTACCACTTGGGTGCGTATCTGGGCCATGAAATCGACGCGTTGCGCCTGACCGTCGGCGGCGCTTACAGCTGGCATCGCATCGACGTCAAACGTGATCTGCAGTTCGGCGACGTCAGCGGCAAACAGAA
>NZ_JH635999.1:1540014-1544704 GCF_000257605.1 Pseudomonas sp. R62 | reverse complement strand
TAACGATTTCCTTGAAGGACTGGGTGGCGATGATCATTTCCGCGATGACGGTGGCTACAACGTCATTTTTGGCGGCCAGGGCCATAACACCTTCGAACTGCAAAAGCCGTTACAGAACTTCAGCTTCGCCAACGACGGCGACGGCACGCTGTACGTGCGCGACGCCTACGGCGGCATCAGCCTGACCCGCGACATCGGCGCGCTGGTCAGCAAAGAGGCCGGTTCGTGGTGGGGCAGCAAGGAAATCACCTGGGGCGTCACCGCCAAGGGTTTGAGCAATGGCAGCGAACTGACCCAGTACAACCATTCGCTCAGCGGGGATGGTTACGGCAATGCCTTGCATGCCACGGCCGAAGGCGACTGGCTGTTTGGCCTTGGTGGCGATGATCAACTGATCAGTGACAAGGCGCAGGTGACTTTCGTCGGTGGCGCCGGTAACGATGTGATGACGGCGGTGGGTGGCGGCAACACCTTCCTGTTCAGCGGCGCGTTCGGTTTTGATGCGATCAATGGTTATCAGGGCAGCGACAAACTGCTGTTCATGGGCGTCGAGGGCGCAGGGCAGGGTTATGACTACAAACAGCATGCCGCGCAGTCTGGTTCCGACACCGTGCTGAAGATTGGCGATTTTGCCGTGACGCTGATTGGCGTCGGCGTGGCTAACCTGACGGACTCGAGTTTCGTCTTTGCCTGATTCCGAAGTTGCAGGAGATCTCATCGTGGGAGCGAGCCTGCTCGCGAAAGCGCTGGTTCAGGCGATTGTGGTGTTGAATGTGCTACCGCCTTCGCGAGCCTGCTCGCTCCCACAGGTACTGCGTACACATGATCGTTCCCACGCTCTGCGTGGGAATGCAGCCGGGGACGCTCTGCGTCCCACAAGATCGCAGCCTTCGGCAGCTCCTACAGAGGCTGTGCACGATGTAATGAATGCTCCGGAGCCCCGCGCTCTGGCTGTGAGCTATCTCTGACAATTCCAACAACAAGAGAGGCAATGGCAATGGGTGTATACGACTACAAGAACTTCGGCACAGCCGATTCCGCGGCGCTGTTCAGCGATGCCATGGCGATCACGCTGTATTCCTATCACAACCTCGATAACGGCTTCGCCGCCGGTTACCAGCACAACGGCTTCGGCCTCGGTCTGCCGGCGACGCTGGTTACCGCGCTGATTGGCGGCACCGATTCGCAAGGAGTGATCCCCGGTATCCCGTGGAATCCCGATTCGGAAAAACTCGCCCTCGAGGCCGTGCAAAAGGCCGGCTGGACACCGATCAGCGCCGCGCAATTGGGCTACGACGGCAAGACCGATGCACGCGGGACGTTCTTCGGCGAGAAGGCCGGCTACACCAGCGCGCAAGTGGAAATCCTCGGCAAGTACGACGCTCAGGGTCACCTCACTGAACTGGGGATCGCCTTTCGCGGCACCAGCGGCCCGCGCGAAATCCTCATCGGTGATTCGATTGGCGACGTGATCAACGATCTGCTCGCGGCGTTCGGCCCGGCAGATTACGCAAAGAACTATGTCGGCGAAGCCTTCGGCAATCTGCTCAACGATGTCGTCGCATTCGCCCGGGCCAACGGCCTCAGCGGCAAGGACGTGCTGGTCAGCGGTCATAGTCTGGGCGGCCTGGCGGTGAACAGCATGGCTGACTTGAGCGCTGGCAAGTGGGGCGGCTTCTTCGCCGACGCCAACTACATCGCTTACGCCTCGCCGACGCAAAGCAGCGGCGACAAGGTGCTGAATATCGGTTACGAAAACGACCCGGTGTTTCGCGCCCTCGACGGCTCGACTTTCAGCAGCGCTTCAGTGGGCGTGCACGACGCGCCGCATGCCTCGACCACCGATAATATCGTCAGCTTCAACGACCACTACGCCTCGAACGCCTGGAACGTGCTGCCGTATTCGATCCTGAATATCCCGACGTGGATTTCGCACCTGCCCACTGGCTACGGCGACGGCATGACCCGCGTGCTGGAATTGAAGTTCTACGACCTGACCAGCCGCGAC
The DNA here is from genome assembly GCF_000257605.1 of Pseudomonas sp. R62. Lineage (NCBI taxonomy): Bacteria > Pseudomonadati > Pseudomonadota > Gammaproteobacteria > Pseudomonadales > Pseudomonadaceae > Pseudomonas > Pseudomonas sp. R62. The sequence continues at coordinate 1,542,696 of NZ_JH635999.1, read as the reverse complement.
TCGACGATCATCGTCGCCAACCTGTCCGAGCCGGCGCGGGCCAACACGTGGGTGCAGGACCTCAACCGCAACGCCGAAACTCACAAGGGCAGCACGTTTATTATTGGCAGTGACGGCAACGACCTGATCCAGGGCGGCAGCGGCAATGACTATCTGGAGGGGCGCGCCGGCAATGACAGCTTCCGTGACAGCGGCGGCTACAACATCATTCTGGGCGGGCAGGGCAGCAACACCCTGGACTTGCAGCAGACGGTGAAGAACTTCGATTTCGCCAACGACGGCGCTGGCCACCTGTACATCCGCGATGCCAACGGCGGGATCAGCATCACCCGTGACATTGGCAGCATCGCCAGCAAAGAGCCGGGGTTTCTCTGGGGCGTGTTCAAGGACGACGTGCTGCACAGCGTCACGGACATGGGGCTGAAAGTCGGCAGTAACCTCACCGCTTATGAATCGAGCGTAAAAGGCACGGCCGGTGCTGACATGCTCAAGGCGCATGCCAGCGGTGACTGGCTGTTTGGCCTGGAGGGCAATGATCATTTGCTCGGCGGTGCGGGCAATGACGTGTTTGTCGGTGGCGCTGGCAATGACCTGCTGGAATCGGGCGGCGGGGCGGATACGTTTCTGTTCAATGGCGCGTTTGGCCAGGATCGAGTGGTTGGCTACACGGCCGATGACAAACTGGTGTTTCTTGGCGTGCAGGGCGTGTTGCCGGGGGATGATTTCCGTGCCCACGCGTCGGCGGTCGGGCAGGATACTGTGCTGACGTTTGGTGGGGATTCGGTGACGTTGGTAGGGGTGGCGCTTGGCAGCCTCAACAGCGACGGGATCGTGATTGCCTGATGGTTACGCGGCGCCAGTAATGGCGCCATCGCTGGCAAGCCAGCTCCCACAGAATCTGAGTCGTACATCCACTCTGTGAACGACATAAGACCTGTGGGAGCGGGCTTGCCCGCGATTGAAGGATAACGCGGTAATTATCGGATCAGTCTTCCTTGCGCACGGTCGCGACTTCATCGGCGCGAACCTTGACCTTGGCGCCGGAAATGTCCTCGAATTCGTAGAAACCGTCTTCGGTCTCGGTCTTTGGCATGTCCTCGGTCAGGTACTGGGTGCCGTTCTGCAACGTCACCACGGTCTGGGTCGAACAGCCGCCCAGCGCCAACAGGGCTGCGACTGCTACAGGAATGCCCAGCATCTTGATTTTCATACCCACCTCTGACTCCTTGCTTGAATGTGATTGCGGGCATTGTCGGCCCTGTAACGCGGTTGGTGCCAGCAGCGGCGGAAAAGTTCGATGGCGGCGCGAAAAAATGCCATTGATCTTTTTCCGTTTGCGCCGGGCGGGGCTGAGCTGGTATCTGTACGCATAACCAGTGTTCGCTTGCCGTGGCTTTGAATTCCCGTGACCTCCAACCCTCTCGACGATCCGTTCTACTACCTCAACAACTTCCGGCAAGTGCTTGATTGGCTTGGGCTTCGCTATGCCGATGTGATGAGCGCAAGCGAACACGGCTTCATCCGCGACTTCAATACGCTGCCGCAAGCCTCGCAGGGATTGCTGGTGCGCATGGTCATGCGCAAGGGCATTCACTTTCGCGCGAGCAAACTCAACTATCTGGAAATCGGCGACATTGCCGAGGCGGCGCGGCCGTTGCTCGAACACGGCTGGCTCGACGAACACGCTGCGCTGACCCTGGCAGAGCTGTTTGATGTCCTGCTCAAGGCCGAGCTGCTGCAAGCGTTCGGCACCTTTATAGAACAGCCGAAAGGGCGCAAGGACGAGTGGCTGCCGGTGCTGGCCGAACAGTTCAGCGAGGCGCAGCCCCTGCGTGTCTGGGCGCCGCAACTGGCTGAGCGGCTGTTCAGCCTGACCCTGATGGACCTGTGCGATCGCCTGCGCCTGATGTTCTTCGGCAATCTGTATCAGGACTGGTCGGAGTTCGTGCTGGCCGACCTGGGCATCTTCACTTATGAAAAAGTCGAGTTCTGTGCCGATTCCCGAGGCCTGCGCAGCCGCGAAGACGTCGACGCCTGCCTGTTCCTGCATCAATGCCAGTTGCGTTTCGAGGCCGGCGAACCTCTGGAAGAGATCGTCGAACAGATCAACGCCGTGCAATTCGACAACCCGTGGCTGCGCCGCCGACAAGCCAAGGCGTTGTTCCAGATCGGCCAGTACGCCGAGCGCATCGGCGACTTTGCCCTGGCCCTGAGTGTTTACCGCGACTGCGCTTATCCGGGCGCACGGCTGCGGATGATCCGTGTGCTCGAGCGTTGCGGCGAATACGCGCTGGCGCTGGAACTCGGCACGCTGGCCGAACAGGCACCGCAAAGTGCGGCCGAGCAGCAAGGCTTGCAGCGCATCGTCCCGCGCCTGCGGCGCAAACTCGGTGGCCCGACGCTCAAGCGTGCCAAGGCCCGAGAGGTCGAGCGCCTCGACTTGCACTTGCCGCGCATCGATCCGGCGCGGTCGGTGGAATTTCATGTGCAAGCGCACTTGCACGCCGATGACGGCCCGGTGCATTACGTCGAGAACAGCCTGATCAATTCACTGTTCGGGCTGTTGTGCTGGCCGGCGATCTTCGCGCCGTTGCCGGGTGCGTTCTTTCACCCGTTCCAGCGCGGCCCGGTCGATCTGCTCAGCGAAGATTTCCTCGAGCGCCGCGCCGAGCTGTTCCAGGC
>NZ_JH635999.1:1534531-1537589 GCF_000257605.1 Pseudomonas sp. R62 | reverse complement strand
CTCAGTGGCTGCAATCGCGGGGCATGGCCGAGGGCGCGCGGCAGGCGTTTCTCGACCAGTTCAGCGCCGACAGCCAGGGCGTCGGGTTTGCGGTGTTGGGCGGCGCGTTTGGCGAGGGCATCGATTTGCCCGGCGCGCGGCTGATCGGCGCGTTCATCGCCACGCTGGGGCTGGCGCAGCTCAACCCGGTCAACGAGCAGATGAAGCGGCGCATGGCCGCCATTTTTGGCGCCGGCTACGACTACACCTATCTGTACCCGGGCATGCAAAAAGTCGTACAAGCCGCCGGGCGGGTGATTCGCACCCGTGAGGATCGCGGCACGGTCATGCTGATCGACGACCGCTTTGCCGAGAGCCGCATCCAGCAACTGCTGCCACGCTGGTGGGCGATCAAAAGCGAACCGGCGCTTTTCAAATCGACGGATTCACGCATACTTCAGCCCATGACAGTGGCTGGTGAGTGTGATGAGTGAGAACAACAGAACCGCAGCGATCGAAGACAGCCGTTTCCGGCTGCTGATCGACGCGGTTGTCGACTATGCGATCTACATGATCGACCCCGACGGTACCATCACCAGTTGGAACTCCGGCGCCAAACGCTTCAAAGGTTATGAAGAAGCGGAAATCATCGGCGAGCACTTCTCGCGCTTCTATACCCCGGAAGACCGCGCCAACGGCATGCCGCAACGGGCGCTGGACACAGCGATCCGTGAAGGTCGCTTCGAAGGCGAGGGCTGGCGCGTGCGCAAGGACGGCACGCACTTCTGGTCGCACGTGGTGATCGATCCGATCATCGACCCCGACGGCAAGCTGCTCGGTTTCGCCAAGATCACCCGTGACCTCACCGACCGCAAAATGGCCGAGGAAACCCTCAAGCAAAGCGAACAGCAGTTCCGCCTGCTGGTGCAGGGCGTCACCGATTACGCGATCTACATGCTCAGCCCCGAAGGCTGCGTCAGCAACTGGAACCAGGGCGCGCAGCGCATCAAGGGCTATTTGCCGGAAGAAATCATCGGCCAGCATTTTTCGATTTTCTACACCCCCGAAGACCGCGAACTTGGTGAACCGCAGCGTTCGCTGGAGATTGCCACCCGCGAAGGCCGCTTCGAGAACCGCAGCTGGCGGATGCGCAAGGACGGCACGCGCTTTCTTGCCCACGTAGTGGTCGATGCGATTCGCGGCGACACCGGCGCGTTGCTCGGCTTCGCCAAGATCACCCGCGATGTCACCGAGGCCCACGAAGCGCAGCAGGCCCTGGAAAAGACCCGCGAGGCGTTGTTCCAAGCGCAGAAGATGCAGGCGATCGGCCAACTCAGCGGCGGCATCGCCCATGACTTCAACAACCTGCTGACGGTGATTCTCGGCAACCTCGAGATCGTGCAGAAACGCATCGGCGACGCGCCGAAAATCGCTCGACTGCTGGAAAACGCCACCCAAGGCGCCTTGCGCGGTGTTTCGCTGACCCAGCGCATGCTGGCCTTCGCCCGGCGCCAGGAACTGAAGACCGAATCGGTGGATATCCCGCAATTGGTGCAAGGCATCACCGGGCTGCTGCGCAGTTCGTTCGGACCGGGTATTCGTATCGAAACACGCTTTCCCGACGACCTGCAGCCAGTGCTGGCCGATAGCAATCAGCTGGAACTGGCAATCCTCAATCTCGCCACCAATGCCCGCGATGCCATGCCCGACGGCGGCACGGTGATCATTCAGGCGCAAGCCGAAGTGGTGCTGGAACAAACTCATTCGACCCTCGCGGCGGGGCGTTACGTGTGCCTGAGCCTGATCGACAGCGGCGAAGGCATGGACGAAGCCACGCTGGCCTGCGCCCGTGATCCGTTCTTCACCACCAAAGGCCTGGGCAAAGGCACCGGGCTGGGCTTGTCGATGGTGCACGGCTTCATCGAGCAGTTGGGCGGGCGCTTTATTCTGAAAAGCGAGAAGGGCGAGGGTACGGCGGCCGAGCTGTGGATTCCGGTGGCGCTTGAGCGTACGGCCAGTCGCCCGGCGTACAGCAACGCCGCGCCCATTGCGGTGCCGAGGCTCAGTGTGCTGGTGGTCGATGACGATTCGCTGGTGCTGACCAGCACCAGTCTGTTGCTGGAAGACCTCGGCCACCGCGTTATCGGCGCGACCTCCGGCGCCCAGGCGCTGGCGCTGTTCGATCAGGGCGAAGTCATCGATCTGGTGATCACCGACATGGCCATGCCAAAAATGAGCGGCGCGCAACTGGCTCACGCCCTGCGTATGCTCAAGCCGGATCTGCCGATCATTCTCGCCACTGGATATGCCGAACGCCTGGAGGGTTTTGCCGCTCAACTGCCGCGTCTGCCGAAACCGTTCACCCAAGCGAGTCTGGTGCAGATCATCGCTCAATCGATGAAGTGACGCGCTGGTCGATCCGGCTGAACTAGTGCTGACGCGTGCCTTTCCAAAAGTCTTGTTCACTTTTGGAGGGCACGTCTCTTGTCTCGCATATTGACCCAGCCAAGCGCTGTTGAAGAAGCCTTGGCCGAACACGACGCCAAGATGTTTGGCTCACCCAAGGAACGCCTGGATTTCTATCGCCGGGAAATCCAGTACGAAACCAGCATCCTCGCCAACCGCACCGACGCCTACCTGGCGGCGCAATCGTTTCTGGTGATCGCTTTCGCCTCGTGCATGGCCAACCTCAATCCGGAGTGGGGCAAGATGTTCACCCTCGTCGTGCCGCCGTTTCTCGCGCTGCTCGGGGTGCTCAGCTCACTGAATGCCTGGCCGGGGATTCGTGCGGCGTACGACATCATCGATCACTGGCACTTCAAACAGAGCCAGTTGCTGCACAGCGAGCCGGTAATGGGCGCGGCGTATGACGAGTCACCCCTGTTCAGCGAAATGGAATCGAGCCACAAGGGTTATCGCAAGTCGCTGCTGTTCTCGGTGCGCACGCCGTGGATTTTTGCCACGTTCTGGGTGATGTTGGGGGTGTATGCGGTGTTTATTCAGGTGACCAATCCTTGAGGTGGATTGGTCGGGACAGGTGCTGGATGTTGTGGTGTTAATGTGATTTTACCCCCTNACC
>NZ_JH635999.1:1529839-1533945 GCF_000257605.1 Pseudomonas sp. R62 | reverse complement strand
AAATTTGTATTCGACTCGATTTTTCAGGTCGATGAATAACGAAAAACACCCCGGTCAGTCCCCTCTCCCTCGGGAGAGGGCTAGGGTGAGGGGCTTTTGACTTTTATTACGCAGTTTCCAGCTCACGCCGCGCAGTTACAGCATTCTGCACCGCCGCCGGAATCGGCGGAAAATCCTCATTCAGCACACAGAGATGATCAATCGCATCTTCAAACTTCGCATCGGCTTTCTTGCGCAGTGCCCGGTATTGCTCAAAGCGTTCGAAGTCGGTCGGCGTCTGTTCCAGCAGCGCGTTGGCCGCTCGGTTCAGTTCGTGGGCTTCTTCGAACAGTTGACGATTGCGTTCCAGAGCCAGTGCTCTGCAAGCCTTGATTTGCGCAGGAGTCGAGCATTCGTTCATGACCGTGACCTTGTTTGTGTCGGGGTTCCGTTTAATAGGCTGTTCACCGCAGGGGAACCTAACCTGCCGGGCCGCGCTGATGATTGGCGCGGTTAAAGTTGTGACCGTTGGGTCGCGCCCGGCGATCCATTTTTTTGCAGAAAAATCTTCGATCATTTCCAGCCAAGCGCAGCGGCCGACGAATCAGCTTTTTCGTTGCTTCAGGCGTTCATAGCGCGCCAGCATCGGTTGTGTGCTGATGCCATGCAGCAGAATGCTCAGGGCCACCACCGACAAAGTGATGTCGGTGCAGACCTTGGCCACGTCTGAATCCAGGCCATGGTTCAGGGCGAAGAACAGATAGAACAGGCTGCCGATGCCGCGAATGCCAAACCATCCGATCAATAAACGCTGCGGCCCGCTGAGCAGATTGCCCCACGGCATCAGTGCCACGCTCAGCGGACGAATCAGGCAGAACAGCACCGCGCCGATCCACAGCGCCCGCCAGTCCCAGTGCGCTATCAGGACGACGCCGAGCAGGGTCACCAGAAACACTTCCATCGCCCGCTCGACCAGACTGCCGAACGCCAGCATGTCACCCATCATGATCCCCGCTGCAACCTGGCTGTCTTCCAGTTGCTCGGTATCGCCATGCACGGCGTTCTGCGGTTCGACGTTCTGATGACCGACCACCGGCTGCACCAGATGCTCGGCAGGTGCCTGGGTGATGCCCGTGGATTTGACTTCCTCCTGACGCAGCCCAAGGCCAGCAGCGAAGACCGCGAGAAAGCCGTAGCCGCCAATGGCGTCGGCGACCACGTAGGACAGCGCGATCAGCGCGAGGGTCAGGTAATCGTTGGGGCCGAGGGTGCTGTCCTCGTTGTGAATGCGCAGCAGCAGAGCGATGCGGCCGATGCCACGGCCCATCCAGTAACCGGTGAGCAAACCCGCCGGTACCGCCCACAAAAGGCTGCGAACCACCCAGTGCTGCCACTCGCCGGCGCTACCGTCACCGTGCAGCAACAGCAAACCGAGAATCACGAAAGGGAAGGCCACGCCATCGTTGAGCCCGGCTTCACCGGAGAGGCCGAACCGCACGCTGTCGACGTCCTGCGCATCATTGACCTGCACCAGCGCGGCGAGCACCGGGTCGGTCGGCGCGAGAATCGCGCCGATCAGCAGGGAAGGTCCCCATGGCAATTGCAGGCCCCAGTGCAACAGCAGGCACACGCCGATAATCGTCAGAATCATCACCGGCCCGGCCAGACCAAAAGCGATGCGCCAGGTCTTGTTGCCCAGCGGCAGGCGCAATTTCAAACCGCAGACGAATAAGGAAAACAGCACCGCGACTTCCGTCAGGTGCTCCATCCATAACGACGATTCTTCCAGCGGCAATTGCAGCAGGTCGAGGCCGCTGGGGCCGATGCCGATGCCCAGCAGCAGGCACACCGCCGAGGTGGTGACCGGCATCCAGCGCAACCATGACGACGTCAGGGCCAGCGTCAGCAGCACGGCGCCGAGCACCGCGACCCACACGCCGAAACTCATGACCGCTCACTGCGGTGAATTCTCAAGGAGAGGCGCACCGGCTCAGCTCACGGTCGTGCGCAGGTACTCGGGGATGAGCACGTTGAACCACAGCAGAATCATCGACACCAGCATGGTCACCAGCACCAGCAGGCCAACGCCCCACACGCACGCCGAATACAGCAGGCCCTGCTCCTTGCGCTCATGCATGAAGGTCGGCAAGCCGACGAACAGCAGAAACGTCGAATAGATCGACGCCGCGCCGAGCACCAGAATTGCCAGCCAGCGGCTCGGATACAGCCCGGCAATCCCGGCGAGGAAAAACGGCGTCACCGTGTAGGCGGCAAAACCGATGCATTGATTGAGCGTCGGCCGCGCATCGAATGATCGCGACATCCATCTGATAAACCCGCCGATAATCGCGACACCGGCGACGATCGTCACGTACAGCAACACGCTCAGTTGCAAGGCGCTGGCCGTGCTCAGGCGCACGTTTTCACCCACGGCTAGGCTCCAGCCGACCTGGGTGGTGCCGATGAACAGGCACACGGCCGGAATCAGCGCGAGTAGCAGCAGATGCGCGAGATAGTGGCGGGGATGGGTTTCCTCTTCGCGGCGGATATCGGTCCAGGCGAAGTTGGGTTGGGTGAAGAGTCTGACGAGGGGGGCGGACATGACAACCTCCTGTTCCTGTTGGCCCGTAGGCGCTTACAGGTATGGAGAGATGCCATGCCGCTCGGGTTCAGTTTTTCTGCTGCACGGTTACAGCATCGGTTTGCCGCCGGTCACGCCGTAGCGCTGGCCGGTGATATAGCTGGCTTCGTCGGAGGCCAGCAGCACGTAAATCGGCGCGACTTCCACCGGTTGGCCGGGACGGCCGAGCGGGGTGCTGCCGCCGAAGTTCTGCACTTCTTCATCGGGCATGGTCGAGACGATCAGCGGCGTCCAGATCGGGCCGGGTGCGACGCTGTTGACGCGAATTTCCTTCGGCCCGAGCATCTGCGCCAGGCCACCGGTGAAGTTGGCGATTGCGCCTTTGGTGGTGGCGTAGGCCAGCAGGGTCGGCTTGGGCATGTCCGAGTTGACCGAGCTGGTGTTGATGATCGACGAGCCGGGGCGCATGTGTTTGATCGCCGCCTGACAGATCCTGAACATCGCAGTGATATTCACATCGAAGGTCATCACCCATTCGTCATCGGGAATTTCTTCGAAGTTTTCGTGGGTCATCTGGAACGCGGCGTTATTGACCAGAATGTCGATGCGGCCAAAGCGCTCGACGGTCTTGTCGACCAGCGCTTGGCACTGCGCTTTCTCGGCGATATCGCCCGGCAGCAGGATGCACTGACGCCCGGCCTGCTCGACCCAGCGTGCGGTTTCCTTGGCGTCTTCGTGTTCATTCAGGTAAGCCACGGCGACGTCGGCACCTTCACGGGCGAAGGCAATCGCCACTGCGCGACCGATGCCGCTGTCGGCACCGGTGATCAGCGCAATCTTGCCGGCCAGACGGCCGGAACCGACGTAACTTTGCTCGCCGCAGTCTGGATACGGCTCCATCTTGCGTTGCGAGCCGGGCACCGGTTGGGCTTGTTTCGGGAAGGGTGGTTTTGGATAGTCAGTCATCGCAGGGTCTCCTGATTTCAAGGCCAGTGTTCCGGGTTGACCCGGTGGGTTTGCCTTGAGTTCGATCGGATTTGCGCTGGATTTAGTTGGCTATGCAAAACCAATGTGGGAGCGAGCCTGCTCGCGAAAACGGTCTGTCAGACGATAAATATGTCGACTGACAGTACGCTTTCGCGAGCAGGCTCGCTCCCACAGGGGATCACTTACACAGGGGAATCTCGGGGCAGGATCAGAGATTGCGGTTAGCCAAAGCCCGCTCCATCCGCGCAATCCCTTCTTCCAGCAACGCCCTCGGGCAACCGAAGTTCAAACGCACAAACTGCTGATGCCGGTCGCCAAAATCCAATCCCGCGCTCAGGCCGACCTTGCCCTGTTCGAGGAAGAACCGCTGCGGATCCGGCAGGTCCAGCGCGGTGCAATCGAGCCACGCCAGATAAGTGCCCTGCGGCACGTTAATGGTCACGCCCGGCAGGCGCGTGCGCACTGCGTCAACCAGCCAGTCGCGGTTGGCCTGCAGGTAGATTTTCAATTCCGCGAGCCACGGTCCGGCTTCGCTGTAGGCGACGCGGGTGGCTTCCAT
>NZ_JH635999.1:1523418-1528786 GCF_000257605.1 Pseudomonas sp. R62 | reverse complement strand
TCAAGGCGGAGTTGGTTCTGCCGGCCATTCTATGCGCAACTCGTTCCCTGTAGGAGTGAGCCTGCTCGCAATAGCGATCTGACTGATCGTTCCCACGCTCCGCGTGGGAATGCAGCCCGGGACGCTCTGCGTCCCAGTGGAACGCGGAGCGTCCCTTGAGGCATTCCCACGCAGAGCGTGGGAACGATCAATACCTCGAGATTGCAGATGAAACACCCGACGGTCGGTTTTCACACAATCGACAAGGTCTTTGTCTACAGTGAAAAAGTCGGCGCCAAGGCGTCGCAACCGTGATTGTCCAGATAAAGCCCGGCGCAAGTACCGGGTTCCACCTGATCAGGAGTGCACGATGGATCTCAGCCGTCGTCAGTTCTTCAAGGTCGCCGGTATCGGCCTTGCAGGCTCAAGCCTGGGCGCGTTGGGCATGGCCCCGACGGCGGCCTTCGCCGAGCAGGTGCGTCACTTCAAGCTCGCCCACACCCGTGAAACCCGCAACACCTGCCCGTATTGCTCGGTCGGTTGCGGTTTGATCATGTACAGCCAGGGCGATGCCGGCAAGAACGTGGCGCAAAACATCATTCACATCGAAGGCGACGCCGACCACCCGGTCAATCGCGGCACCCTGTGCCCGAAAGGCGCGGGCCTGCTCGACTTCATTCACAGCCCCGGCCGCTTGCAGTATCCGCAGGTGCGCAAGCCCGGCAGCAATGAATGGACGCGCATCGGCTGGGACGAAGCCCTCGATCGCATCGCCGACCTGATGAAGGCCGACCGCGACGCCAACTTCATCGAGAAAAATGCCAACGGGCAAACGGTGAATCGCTGGCTGACCACCGGTTTTCTCGCGGCATCGGCGGCATCCAACGAAGCCGGCTACATCACTCAGAAGGTGATTCGCAGCCTCGGTCTGCTGGGGTTCGATAACCAGGCGCGTGTCTGACACGGTCCGACGGTGGCAAGTCTTGCCCCGACGTACGGCCGTGGTGCCATGACCAACACCTGGACCGATATCGCCAACGCGAATCTGATCCTGGTAATGGGTGGCAACGCAGCAGAAGCGCATCCGTGCGGCTTCAAATGGGTGACCGAGGCCAAGGCGCATAACGCTGCGCGGCTGATCGTGGTCGATCCGCGTTTTACCCGGACCGCTTCGGTGGCCGACTATTACGCGCCGATCCGCACCGGCACCGACATCGCCTTCATGGGCGGGCTGATCAATTACCTGCTGACCGAGGACAAGATCCAGCACGAATACGTGCGCAATTACACCGACGTGTCGTTCATCGTCAAAGCCGGCTATGGCTTCGAAGACGGCCTGTTCAGCGGCTATGACGCGGAAAAACGCAGCTATACCGACAAGTCCGGCTGGGGTTACGAATTCGCCGAGGACGGTTTCGTCCGCGTCGACCCGACCCTGCAAGACCCGCGCTGCGTCTATCAACTGATGAAGCAGCATTACAGCCGCTACAACATTGAGCTGGCCAGCCAGATCTGCGGCATGCCGGTCGACGCCATGCAGAAAATCTGGGAAGAGATCGCCACCTGCTCGACGCCGGGCAAGACCATGACGATTCTCTATGCCCTCGGCTGGACGCAGCACTCGATCGGCGCGCAGATCATCCGCAGCGCGGCGATGGTGCAACTGCTGTTGGGCAACGTCGGCATGCCCGGCGGCGGCGTCAATGCGCTGCGCGGGCACTCGAACATTCAGGGCCTGACCGACCTCGGTCTGCTGTCCAACGCCTTGCCCGGCTACCTCACGCTGCCCAGCGACAGCGAGCAGGACTACGGTCAGTTCATCTTCAAACGCACACAGGTTCCGCTAAGACCGGGGCAGCTCTCGTATTGGCAGAACTACAGCAAATTCCACGTCAGCCTGATGAAATCCTGGTACGGCGCCAATGCCACCGCCGAGAACAACTGGCTGTTCGACCATTTGCCGAAGCTCGACATCCCTAATTACGACGTGCTGAAAATGTTCGACCTGATGAGCCAGGGCAAGGTTAACGGCTACTTCTGCCAAGGCTTCAATCCGATCGCCGCGTTGCCGGACAAGAACCGCGTGATGGGCGCATTGGCCAAGCTGAAGTGGCTGGTGGTGATGGACCCGCTGGCCACGGAAACCTCGGAGTTCTGGCAGAACGTCGGACCGTACAACGACGTGAAAACCGCTGAAATCCAGACCGAAGTCATTCGCCTGCCGACCACTTGCTTTGCCGAGGAGGACGGCTCGCTGGTCAACAGCAGCCGCTGGCTGCAATGGCACTGGAAGGGTGCCGATGGTCCGGGCGAAGCGCAGACCGACATTCGCATCATGAGCGAACTGTTCCTGCGCCTGCGCCAGCGTTATCAGAGCGAGGGCGGCAAGTTTCCTGATCCGCTGCTGAAACTGTCGTGGCCGTACAAAATCCCCGACGAGCCTTCGCCGGAAGAACTGGCGCGGGAAATCAACGGCAGCGCGGTCAGCGATTTCACCGATGCCAGCGGCGTCACGGTCAAGGCCGGTACGCAACTGGCCGGCTTCGGTTTGCTCAAGGATGACGGCAGCACCGCGTCCGGTTGCTGGATTTTTGCCGGCAGCTGGACCGAGGCCGGTAACCAGATGGCCCGGCGCGATAACGCCGACCCATTCGGCATGCACCAGCATCAAGGCTGGGCGTGGGCATGGCCGGCCAATCGGCGAATTCTCTACAACCGCGCTTCGGCGGACCCGGCGGGCAAACCGTGGGATCCGAAAAAGCGGCTGGTGTGGTGGAATGGCAAGGCCTGGACCGGCACCGACGTGCCGGATTACAAGGCCGATGTGCCGCCGGAAGCCGGGATGAATCCGTTCATCATGAACCCCGAGGGCGTCGCGCGGTTCTTCGCCGTCGACAAGATGAACGAAGGGCCATTCCCTGAGCACTACGAGCCGTTCGAAACGCCGATCGGCATCAACCCGTTGCACCCGCAGAACAAGAAGGCCACCAGCAACCCGGCGGCGCGGATCTTTGATTCGGTCTGGGAAACCCTCGGCGAGGCCAAGGACTTCCCCTACGCTGGCACCAGTTACCGGCTCACCGAGCATTTCCACTTCTGGAGCAAGCACTGCAAGTTGAACGCGATCGCTCAGCCTGAGCAGTTCGTGGAAATCGGCGAAGTGCTGGCGAACGAGAAGGGCATTGCTGCCGGTGATCGCGTGCGCGTCAGCTGCAAGCGCGGCTTTATCGAAGCGGTGGCGGTGGTGACCAAACGGATCCGGCCGCTGCAGGTCAACGGCCAGGTCGTGCATCAGATCGGCATCCCGCTGCACTGGGGTTTCACCGGCCTGACGCGTCACGGTTACCTGACCAACACCCTGGTGCCGTTCCTCGGCGATGGCAACACTCAGACCCCGGAATCCAAGTCATTCCTGGTCAACGTGGAGAAACTGTAAATGGCCAGCCAAGACATCATTGCCCGCTCGGCCACCACCACTGTGCCGCCGTCGGTTAGGACCCAGCAGGGCGTTGCCAAGCTGATCGACACCACCAAATGCATTGGTTGCAAGGCCTGCCAGGTTGCCTGCTCGGAATGGAACGAGCTGCGCGACGAGGTCGGCCACAACCACGGCACCTACGACAATCCGCAGGACCTGACGGCGGATTCGTGGACGCTGATGCGTTTCACCGAGCACGAAACCGACGCCGGCAACCTCGAATGGCTGATCCGCAAGGACGGCTGCATGCACTGCGCCGAACCCGGTTGCCTGGCCGCGTGCCCGAGCCCCGGGGCGATCATTCAGCATGCCAACGGCATCGTCGATTTCGATCAGGATCACTGCATCGGTTGCGGCTATTGCATCACCGGTTGCCCGTTCAACATCCCGCGCATTTCGCAGAAGGATCACAAGGCCTACAAATGCACGCTGTGTTCCGACCGGGTTGCGGTCGGGCTGGAGCCGGCCTGCGTGAAAACCTGCCCGACCGGCGCCATCGTTTTCGGCACCAAGGAAGACATGAAGGAACACGCCGCCGAACGCATCGTCGATCTGAAAAGCCGTGGCTTTGAAAACGCCGGTCTGTACGACCCGGCAGGCGTCGGCGGCACCCACGTGATGTACGTGCTGCACCACGCCGACACGCCGAAAATCTATGCAGGTTTGCCGGATCATCCGGCGATCAGTCCGCTGGTGGGATTGTGGAAAGGCATCAGCAAACCTCTCGGCCTGCTGGCGATGGGCGCGGCGGTGCTGGCCGGGTTCTTCCACTACGTGCGCATCGGTCCGAATCGCGTCGAGGAGGACGAGCATCCGACGCCACCCGACACCTCGGTGCATGTGGTCGACCCGGCGGTGCACACCTTCGATCCACGCGGGGAGGAGCGGCCATGAGCAACAAGACGATCCTGCGTTACAGCGCCAACCAGCGCACCAATCACTGGCTGGTGGCGATTCTGTTTTTCATGGCCGGGTTGTCCGGGCTGGCGTTGTTTCATCCGTCGCTGTTCTGGCTGAGTAACCTGTTTGGCGGCGGCACTTGGACGCGGATCCTGCACCCGTACATGGGCATCGCCATGTTCGTGCTATTCCTCGGCCTGGTGTTCAGCTTCTGGCGCACCAACTTCTTCATCGCCAATGACCGCCAGTGGCTGCGGCGGATCAACCGGGTGATGGTCAACGACGAAGAAAGCGTGCCGCCGGTGGGCAAATACAACGCCGGGCAGAAGTTGCTGTTCTGGATTTTACTGCTGTGCATGCTCGCGTTGCTGTTCACCGGGCTGGTGATCTGGCGCGCGTGGTTCAGCGCGTATTTCGGCATTACCACGATCCGCTGGGCCATGTTGTTGCATGCGCTGGCCGGGTTCGTGCTGGTGCTGAGCATCATCGTGCACATCTACGCTGGTTTGTGGATCAAGGGTTCGGTCGACGCCATGTTGCATGGCTGGGTCAGCCGGCCGTGGGCGAAGAAACACCATGCACTGTGGTACCGCGAGGTGACCCGCGACGAACAGCCTCGGGACCTGCCCGAGCGACCGCTGACGAAAAAGGGCTGACTTTTGCCAAGCATTCTTGAACCTGGGGAAATCGAGGCGGCGGCCAGTTCGCCGCCGTATCTGTATCTGCCGCCCCGTGACCTGTTTGCCCTGCGTGCAGAGCGGCTTGAGCGTCTGGCCGAGGGCAATGGGTTGGCGGATTATCTGCGGCTGATGGCCGGGTTGTGCCGGGCGCAGCAGCAGGTCTTCGACGATCCGCCGCTCACCGCGCCGTTTGATGCGCAGCGTTTCGAAGCCTGTCAGCAGCACGGTCTGCCGCCGTTCGCCGCAGACACCCTGGTGCGCGAGGATGCCTGGCAGCCGTGGCTCGACGCCTTGCTGCAGCGCTATGTGCCTGCGGATCAGCCAGCGGTGA
>NZ_JH635999.1:1518563-1522638 GCF_000257605.1 Pseudomonas sp. R62 | reverse complement strand
TTGCTGCAGCGCTATGTGCCTGCGGATCAGCCAGCGGTGATCGACGCGCTGGATACTTTGCGCGCCGCAGGTCCCGGTCAGTTGCGCGCGTGGGCGGTGGCGCTGGTCAGTGGGCAATACTCGCTAGTCCCAGCGGCGCTGGTGCCGTTTCTCGGCGCCGCGCTGCAAACCGCCTGGAGCCACTGGCTGCTGAGCGTGCCGCAACTGCAACTCAAACCCGGTGACAGCCTCAGCCAATGCCCGGCCTGTGGTTCACCGGCCATGGCCGGGGTCATTCGCCATCGCGGCAAGCACAACGGTTTGCGCTATCTGGTGTGTTCGCTGTGTGCCTGCGAATGGCACGTGGTGCGGGTCAAGTGCGTGTATTGCGAGCAGAGCAAAGGCCTCGAGTACCTGAGCCAGGAAGACGATCGGCACAGCGCCGAACAGGCCCCGCTGCGCGCCGAAGTCTGCCCCAGCTGCAACAGCTACCTGAAATTGCTCTATCTTGAGAACGATGCCGAAGCCGAGGCGTTGTCGGCAGATCTCGGCAGTTTGCTGCTGGACATGCGCCTGGCCCAGGACGGCTATCAGCGTCTGGCGCCCAATCTGCTGCTGGCGCCGGGAGACGAATGACCAGAGCAAAATTGTGAGAGGGGGTGTGCTTCCACAGGTCTATGTGCCGAATCACAAAGCCCGGTCCGCCCCGGATTTCTTTGTGGGAGCGAGCCTGCTCGCGAAGGCGTCAGGTCAGCCACATCCACACTGACTGACACACCGCATTCGCGAGCAAGCTCGCTACCACAGGTTTTTGTGGTGACCAAGAATGTTCATTCCACCCCGAATCCCTGTGGGAGCTGGCTTGCCAGCGATTGGTCAGCACATCCACCGCTTTCTTTGACGGACCCACCGCAATCGCTGGCAAGCCAGCTCCCACAGTTTTATGTGCCGAATCACAAAGTCCGGTCAGCCCCGGATTTCTCTGTGGGAGCGAGCCTGCTCGCGAAGGCGTCAGGTCAGCCACATCCACACTGACTGACACACCGCATTCGCGAGCAAGCTCGCTCCCACAGGTTTTGTGGTGACCAACAATGTTCATTCCACCCCGAATCACTGTGGGAGCTGGCTTGCCAGCGATTGGTCAGCACATCCACCGCCTTCTTTGACTGACCCACCGCAATCGCTGGCAAGCCAGCCACAGATTTGTGTGCCGAATCACAAAGCCCGGTCAGCCCCGGATTTCTCTGTAGGAGCGAGCTTGCTCGCGAAGGCGTCTGGTCAGCGACAACCACACTAACTGACACACCGCTTTCGCGAGCAAGCTCGCTCCCACAGGTTTTTGTGATGACCAACAATGTTCATTCCACCCCGAATCACTGTGGGAGCTGGCTTGCCAGCGATTCGGTCGGCACATCCACCGCCGTTTTTGACTGACCCACTGCAATCGCTGGCAAGCCAGCTCCCACAGATTTGTGTGCCGAATCACAAAGCCCGCTCAGCCCCGGATTTCTCTGTGGGAGCGAGCCTGCTCGCGAAGGCGGCGGGTCAGCGACAACCACACTAACTGATACACCGCTTTCGCGAGCAAGCTCGCTCCGGCAGTGCGTCTACACTTCTGAAACCCTTTCGGGAGCAAGCTTGCTCCCAAAAGGGATTGTTTCAGTGAAATCAGGAGTGGCTGATGTCTTCCAGCGTTGCCCTGCGGTTGCCGTCCATTGATGGCTTGTTGCGTCACCCGGCGTGCGCGCCGTTGGCCGAGCGTTACGGCCGGGATTCTTTGCTGACGGGCCTGCGTCAGTTGCTCGATGAGCTGCGGCCCGGCGTGTTGAGCGGGCAATTGGCGGCGGTGGAAATCGGCGCCGAAGTACTCGCCGGCCGCGTCGGCGAACGCTTGGCGCAACAACAACGCAGCCAGGTGCGCCGGGTATTCAATCTGACCGGCACGGTGCTGCACACCAATCTCGGCCGCGCCTTGCTGCCGGAGGAAGCCATCGAAGCGGTGCAAATGGCCGCGCGCTATCCGCTCAATCTCGAGTTCGATCTGGCCAGCGGCAAGCGCGGTGATCGTGACGATCTGATCGAAGGCCTGATCCGCGAACTGACCGGCGCCGAAGCGGTGACCGTGGTCAATAACAATGCCGCTGCCGTGCTGCTGACCCTCAACAGCCTCGGCGCGCGCAAGGAAGGCATCATCTCGCGCGGTGAGCTGATCGAGATCGGCGGCGCCTTCCGCATCCCCGACATCATGGCCCGCGCCGGCGTGCGCCTGCATGAAGTCGGCACCACCAACCGCACCCATGCCAGGGATTACCAAGCGGCAATCGGCCCGCGCAGCGGTTTGATCATGCGCGTGCATGCCAGCAACTACAGCATCGAAGGCTTCACCGCGCGGGTGCCGACTGCGGAACTGGCCGAGTTGGCTCACGCTCATGGCTTGCCGTTGCTGGAAGATCTGGGCAGCGGCAGTCTGCTTGACCTGACGCGCTGGGGCCTGCCGGCGGAACCGACGGTGCGGCAGGCCTTGCTCGATGGCGCCGACATCGTCACCTTCAGCGGCGACAAATTGCTTGGCGGGCCGCAGGCCGGATTGATTGTCGGGCGCAGAGAACTGATCGCGAAGATCAAGAAGAACCCATTGAAGCGTGCGCTGCGGGTCGACAAATTGACCCTGGCCGCGCTGGAAGCGGTGCTCGGTCTGTACCGCGACCCTGATCGCCTCGCCGCGCGTCTGCCGAGCCTGCGTCTGCTGACCCGGCCGCAAGCCGACATTCATGCGCAGGCGGTGCGTTTGCAACCGCTGCTCGCTGATGTGCTGGGCGAGGTCTGGCAGGTCAGTGCAGTCGAGGCGTTGGGCATGATCGGCAGCGGCAGCCAACCGGTGGCGCGTCTGCCGAGTGCGGCGCTGTGTTGTCGCCCGCGAGTGTCCAAGCGTTGGCGCGGGCGCTATTTATTGAATCTCGAAGCAGCGTTGCGCGGTTTGCCGATCCCTGTGCTCGGTCGGATCGGCGACGATGCGCTGTGGCTCGATCTGCGTCAGCTCGACGATGAGCCAGCGTGGCTGGCGCAGTTGGCGCAATTGCAGGTCGACCGGTGATCGTCGGCACGGCGGGGCACATCGACCACGGCAAGACTTCGCTGTTGCAGGCGCTGACGGGGCAAACCGGCGACCGCCGCCCGCAGGAGCGCGAACGCGGCATGACCATCGACCTCGGTTATCTCTACGCCGAACTCGCAGCGGGCGCCGGGCTGACCGGATTCATCGACGTGCCCGGCCACGAAAAATTCACCCACAACATGCTCGCTGGTGCGCAGGGCATCGATCTGGTGTTGCTGGTAGTCGCGGCGGATGACGGGGTGATGCCGCAGACCCGCGAGCACCTGGCGATCGTTGAGCTGCTCGGCATCCCGCGCGCGCTGGTGGCGATCACTAAATGCGACCGGGCGGGAGCGGGCAGGGTGGAAGAGGTGCAGCGCCAAGTGCTCGATTTGCTGGCGCCCGGGCCATTTGCTGATGCGCCGATTTTTACCGTGTCGAGCGTGAACGGGCAGGGCGTCGGTGAGTTGCGCGCGGCGTTATTGCAGGCACAGAACGAGGTGCAGGCACGCGGTTGTGAGGGCGGCTTTCGTCTGGCGATTGATCGGGCGTTCAGCGTCCCCGGTGCGGGGATTGTGGTCACGGGCACCGCGCTATCGGGCACGGTTGCGGTGGGCGACAAACTTGTCTTGGGGCCTGCGGGCAAATCGGTGCGCATCCGTGGCCTGCACGCGCAAAATCAGGCCGCTGAACAGGCGTTCGCTGGCCAACGCGTGGCATTGAACCTCAGCGGCGATCGTCTGGAACTGGCGCAAATCCACCGTGGCCAATGGCTGCTGGCGGACTGGCTGCACGCCCCGACCCAGCGCATCGACATCGACTTTCAGCTGTTGCCCGGCGAGCGCACCTTTGAACATTTTCACCCGGTGCATCTGCACCTTGGCACGCAAGATGTCATCGCCCGCGTCGCCTTGCTGCAAGGCCCGCGCCTGAGCCCCGGCGAGCGCATGTTCGCGCAACTGCTGATCAACGCGCCGGTGCAAGCGGTGAAGGGTGATCGGC
>NZ_JH635999.1:1516373-1518310 GCF_000257605.1 Pseudomonas sp. R62 | reverse complement strand
CAAGCCTTGCCAGCGCTGCTCAACCACAGCCCCGGCGGCCTCGACCCGCAACGCCTGGAACGCCAGTTCAACCGCCCGCGCCCGCAGTGGACGCTGGCGGAAAACATCCGCCTGATCGACACCCGCCAAGGCCCGCTGCTGTTCAACGTGCAGCGCTGGGGCCAGTTGAAATTCACCTTGCTCGAACAACTGGCGCGATTCCACGAACAGGAACCCGACCAGATGGGCCCGGACCGCGACCGCCTGCGCCGCTTCAGCGCTCTGGCGCTGGAACGCTCGACCTTCATCAGCCTGCTCGACGAACTGCTGAGCGCCGGCTCGATCCTCGCCAGCGGCCCCTGGCTGCACCTGCCCGACCATCAGGTGCGTCTGAATGCCGACGACGAAATCCTCTGGCAGCAATTACAGCCGTTGTTCGAACAGGCCGGTTTCGACCCGCCGTGGGTGCGCGATGCGGCGAAAATGCTCGGCGAAGACGACGCCAGCGTCCGCCTGCTACTGCGCAAACTCGCCCGCTTAGGCCTGATGCACCAAGTGGTGCGCGACCTGTTCATCAGCGACATCGTCTTGCGACAAATGGCGGCGCTGCTGCTGAAACTCGCCGAAGAAAATCCCGCGATTGAGGTGACAACTTTCCGTGATGCGCTAGGCTTGGGACGCAAACGCTGTATTCAGTATCTGGAGTATTTCGACCGACTCGGCCTGACCCGCCGCCTCGGCGAATCCCGCCAGATCCGCCCCGACAACGCGCTGGCCAACGCCTGCGCACCCTGAGTTCAGGAAGACAATCGCGCCCGGTGGCGCGGCCGGGCTTCAAACCCGGTTGGGGACGGCATCCGTTCCCGGGCAGGTTCGACTCCGGCTGTCTTCCGCCAGCTCCGTAAAGCTCCTCCAGACGTTTTGGATATGTCGCTTTTCAGTCTAACAACCTCGCTTTCATTGATGAGGTTCCGTTCGAGGTTGCTTCAGAACAGATATTTGAGAGAAGTCATTATTGACTTCTGAAGAACTTTCTTGTTCAGATGTTTGTGGGTTCATTTTAGTTGGTGCTTCTTAAGCGAATGTTGTCTAAAGCCACAGTGGAGTCACCTGTGCAGTAAATGTATATGATGGAGTATAACTTGGTTTCTGGTGCTCCTAAATAGAACTTTTTATTAAAGCTCTTCCATGTGCTGGTGGGAGGTAATGTTAAATTGCCGATGTCTATAGCGTCATAGGGGTTCTCGGCGCGCATCACTAGAGTGAAGTTGTTTTTAGAAGCATTGCGGTGATCAAAGCTGAGTGTGCAAGACCTTCCACTTTGTAAGTGCTGATAAGATTTATATATGTATAGCCGGTATAAGCCGCTGGCATAGGTTGATTGGACAAAGTATTCATCGTCTTGCTTAATTATTGAGCCTGCGATATCGATTATTCTCCAGTCATTTGCTTCGTAGTTGGTGAATGTAGTCAAATCATCGTATGGCTTCTTGACCGTATACGCTTTCCTCGGAAAGGATATGCAACCACCTTCAGTTTTATCAAACGAAACCTTCACCTCAATCTCAAGTATCGAGTCGTCTTCCAATATCAGCAACTTGTCGAGTGGCACTGGATGGCGTATCCCACCCAAATCCTCCGCTGTCACCTCTTTCCCTTTATAAGCCTCTTCAACAATTCCCGTGCTGCCATCACTTTTGATTTCGGTATACGTCAGCCAAACTCTTTGTCCAACGGCAATCAAAGGCCAAGCCGTCGTCCGCGTATGATCTGTCGCCAACAAATCCGCAGGATCCAGCTCATCTCCCGTCACCCGGTCGATCGTCGGCGTGGGCAATCGAGGATCTCCGTCGGCAATGTCCTGCACGCTCAGTATCAGCGGCAGGGAATCGCGCGTAGCCGATCCGGTTGTCTTGCTGTATTTCACAGTGACATTGCCACCGAAACTGTACGCAACC
>NZ_JH635999.1:1513030-1514490 GCF_000257605.1 Pseudomonas sp. R62 | reverse complement strand
AGCGAATCTGCTGCCCGAGCACATCCATCGGGTTAAATAAATCCGTCCCCTTTGTGCTGCGAAAATGCTCGGCGAAAACGACGCCCAGCGTCCGCCTGCTGCTGCGCAAACTCGCATACTTGGGCCTGATGCACCAGGTGGTGCGCGACCTGTTCATCAGCGACATCGTCCTGCGGCAAATGGCAGCGCTGCCGCTGAAACTCGCCGAAGAAAATCCAGCGATTGAGGTGACCGCTAGGCTTGGGACGCAAACGCTGTATTCAGTTTCTGGAATGTTTCGACCGACTCGGCCTGACCCGTCGCCTCGGCGAATCCCGCCAGATCCGCCCAGACAATGCGCTGGCTGACGCCTGCGCACCATGAGTTCAGGAAGACAATCGCGCCCGGTGGCGCGGCCGGGCTTCAAACCCGGTTGGGGACGGCATCCGTTCCTGGGCAGGTTCGACTCCGGCTGTCTTCCGCCATCATTAGAAAAGCAACAGATCGGTGTCTTTGGTTAGCAAATGACCTAAGGAGTTAATGAACGGGGCTAAGAATTATTTTCAATTTCGCTTCTCGGTATCTTTTTTAGGCGGATATTGTCTAGCTTAATTACTGCGTCCGCAGATAATACTACGGAGATTTTTGAGAATGCCTTTGTTTGAGGGGAGCCAAGAAAAAAACTTATGAAGGCCTTGCCCCAACTGTTAGTTGCAGATAATTCCTGCTGCGGCAGAGTTATTCTATCGCCATACGGTAAAGTTGGTGTCATAAAAAGGCGGAATGTTACTGGGCGTGAGCTCAGGTAGTCGAAGCTGAGAGCGCAAGCCAATCCCCTTTCAAGGTGTTCATATGATTTTGAGATGTATAAGGCATGAAAGCTTTGGCTTAGTTGAGATATTGCATAATAATCATCGTTCTCTTTGATTGCTGAGCCTGCTCCTTGCTCAAATTGCCAGCCATTACTCTCATAGTTTGTAAAGGTAGTTAAGTCATCAATGCCAGTGTCGATATTGAGTATTAGAGGGCGAAATAAAATTCTTTTGGTGTCATCAATACTTCCATCAAATACAACAGCTATCTCTATAAAGAGTTTTGATCCATCTTCCATCCCACCAAGTCCAGCCAACGGAACCGGATGCTTGATCCCACCCAAATCCTCCGCCGTCACCTCTTTCCCTTTATAAGCCTCTTCAACAATTCCTGTACTGCCATCACGCTTTATTTCCCTATATGTCAGCCAAATCTTTTGCCCCAAGGCAATTAATGGCCAAGCCGTCGTCCGCGTATGATCCGTTGCCAACAAATCCGCAGGATCCAGCACATCCCCCGTCACCCGGTCGATTGTCGGCGTGGGCAATCGAGGATCTCCGTCGGCAATGTCCTGCACGCTTAGTATTAGCGGCAGGGAATCGCGCGTAGCCGATCCGGTTGTCTTGCTGTATTTCACAGTGACATTGCCACCGAAACTGTACGCAAGC
>NZ_JH635999.1:1505193-1509198 GCF_000257605.1 Pseudomonas sp. R62 | reverse complement strand
CTGAAGGGCGGCGGGGTCGAGCCGGGTGGGCAGAGGTAGTGGTCGAGGGCGCGGTCGGCGGCTTGGTGGAGTTTTTTTGAGTCGAGGGATTCGTAGGGGGAGGTGGGGTCGGATTCGGGTGGGTTGGGTGTTGGTTTGATCATGGTGAGACTCCGTGGTTGATTTAGCCGCCACGGCTCATCGCTAAACAAGTAAAGGTGGCGGCTGTACGCAGGTTAGCGATCCGGGTCACAGAAACCCCGGGTAGACCTGAAGGTCTCCCACGCACAGCCACCATGACATCAAGTGCAGATCGAAAAATGCAATTGAGACTGGGCATTGGTGCGTCTGTAATGAGTCGGATCGCTAAACCCGATCGCTGATTCGTCAGCGACCGCACCACAATAGAACCCGCCCTCAAGGCGCACAAGCCGGCGGATTCTGGCTTGGCTGTAGGCAATGGCGCAAGGGTTTGTAGCCTTGAGACCGTGTCAGCAGGTGTCTTTTAAACAGCTTCGTTTAAATCGAAGAATTGCGCCGAACCTGATGGCCTCTTCGCGAGCAGGCTCGCTCCCACATTGCAATTCATTGCGCCGCAGTCCACCGCACCAGCCCCCATCACCCAACCTCACGGCTGATACGGAATCACCTTGTCCCGGTCCATTTCCACCAACAACTGGTCGAGCATCTGCCGTTTGTTCTCGACCCCGGGAATCGGCACATACCACGTCATCACGCTCCAGCCTTCGCGGGAGTAGTTGTAGGTTTTGAGCAGTTGGCCATCCTTGAAGACCGAGCCGCGCAGGTTGTCCTGGTAGTGGTAGGGCATCGGGAAGGTGAACAGGGTGAAGACGTTGACCAGCGCCAGCCAGTTGACCTTGCCGTCGCTGGGTTCGGTGATCAACAGGCTGTAGCCGTTGCGGGTGTAACCGCCGTCGAGCATCGAGAACGCGCCGGTCTTCTTCAGGACGCTGACGGTTTCGCGCTGATGCTGCTCGTCGATGCGCGTATACGCCGGCCCCATGCCTAGCGTGACCGGCACGTAGGCCTGATCGGCATGGTAATCGAGCGGCTGCAAGGTGTTGGCGCAGCCGCCCAGCATCAGTGAGGCACAGAGCAGGCCGGCGACTTTTATCATCGCGCGGCTCATTGCGCGACTGCCGGGATCAGCCGGTCCTGCTGCACATCCTGCGCGAAGGCGCGGGCGATGCGGCCGAGGTTCTGTTCGCGCATCTCGCCGCCCTGATCCAATAGCCAGACGTATTTTTGAGTGATGTTGCGATAGGTGTATTGCTTCAGTCGCTTGTCACCCTGGTACACGGTGAATTCGGTTTGCGTATCGAATTCGTTCGACAGCGGCAGCAAGAACAACGTCGCGGTGCTCAGCAGAAGCACCGGAAACGGCGGCAGGTGACGTTCCACATTGAGTTTGACCTGCACGTTGTACTCGTCAGCTTTACCGCTGCCGGTTTCGATGGTGCGGAACACACCGGTCTGACGCAGGTGGTTGCGCAGGCTGGAGCCGTTTTCCGGATCATCGACCATAACGTGAATCGGCTGCAGATAATCCTGAGCGTCCGTAAGCGTGCGCTCGGGCAAGGTGTTGGTCGCCGCGCAACCGGTCAACAGAGCGGCGGCGGTGAGGGCGATGATTTTTTTCATGGTTTGGCATCCACGGCAATACCCGGAATGGGGCCGGTGAAGATGTAGGGCTGAGCACGGTTGAGGTCGAGTTTCAGCGGTTGCAGCGTTGGCAATCCTGGCGCCAGACGTTGCGCAATCAGCGCATCGCGGGCGTTCTGATCACTCCAGCGGAACGCGCAGAAACCGGCGGTCAGGCAGAACGAACGGAACTCGCCGATGTAATAGGCCTTGCCGGGTTCCAGGCGCATCGGCAGGTTGAATTTTTCCCGCGCCTCTCTCGAGGTGAAAACAGTGCCTAGCCCAGGTTGATAACGTGCGGAAAAGAACTGGAAATCATAGAACTCGTAATCGCCCGGCTTCAGGGGAAGCACGAATACGCTCGCTGCGCCGACACCGTCCTGAACATCCTGCGGCGTGGAGTAAGCGCCGGCCATTTTCCAGACGCCGGCCGCACCGTATTCGGAACCGCGTTTGCGGAAAAAGATTCGCTGGTTGTCAGCGGCTGATTGCTTGAGTGATTGCGGCCCGATTGAGCCAACGAGATAACTGACTGGCTCGCTTGCCTTGGGTTGCAAGGGTTCGCTGACCCAGGAAGCGCTTTCGGTAATGCAGCCGCTGAGCGTCGCGGCGAGCACGACGGCCGCTCCGAGTTTGAATAGCTGAAACATGTACATCCCTGAATCTGCTTGCGTTGATTGACTACAAACAGGAAGGTCAATCAATGCCTTCCTGGCTTGGCTTTTTATGCGGGGGCGCAGAATAAACGAGGTGATGGCACTTGGCTAGCTGCTGTAGGCGCTGCGTACGCTGAAATCATTTGATTTGGATCTCAAGGAGCAACCTCAGGGTTTGTGGCCGACGCAGGAACCTGTGGGCGGGTTGATCGTGTTACCTCACAAACCCAACGGGTACTGGATGACCACGTAAATCCGGTCAATATCATCGCCAGCTTGCGCTTCGTTGGCGCGGTGGGTGACGTGCGACAGCTGCACCGACAGATCCTTCGCGGCGCCGGATTGCACGACATATTTCAGGTCGATATCGCGTTCCCAGTGTTTGCCGCCGCTGCCTTGTTGCGGTTGATAGTCGCCACTGTCGGCGTCGAACGGGTTGTAGGCGCCGCCCTTGGGCGCGTGCGTGCCGTCAATGTGGCTGCCGCTGACGTAGCGGGTCATGAAGTTCAGGCCGGGGATGCCGAATGCGCCGAGGTCGAGGTCGTAGCGGGCTTGCCAGGAGCGTTCGTTGGCGCCGTTGAAGTCGGCGTATTTGATCGAGTTGGCGAGGTAGATCGAGTCGCCGCCGACGAAATCGAACGGCGTGTCGCCATTGATGCGTTGCCAGCCGAGCATCACCGCGTGCGCGCCGAAGCTGTATTTGCCGGAGAGGCTGAAGGCGGTGTTATCGATCTCGCCGGCCAATGCGCGGCCGGTGTCGCGGGTGTGGTAGAGGTTGGCGTCGAGCAGCACGCCGGACTGTTTGAAGTGCAGGTTGCCGTAATACTGGTGCCAGGTGTCGCTCAGTTCTGAGGCGTAGAGTGCGCCGCCGATCGGGCTTGAGCTGAACAGGTCGGCACCGACGAAGCTGATGCCGCCCGCTTCGGTGTTGGCGCCGTAACCGTAGAAATCGCCTTTGCCGGAGGAGCTGTCCTGGTTCTTGAATGCAGTGAAATGCCCGGCGACCAGATTGACGTTGTCGAGCTCGGCGCTGTTGAGCAAAAAGCCTGTGGCGTATTCCGGTTGCAGACGTTTGTCCGAGGTGTCGAAGACCGGGGTTTCTACGGTCATTTCGCCGAAGGCGAGGGTGGTTCGCGAGACCTTGAGCTTGAACGCACCGCCAGCGCTGGAATAGTCGCGTTCGCTGCGGCCATCGCTGTCGACCGGTAACAGACCGGTGCCGGAATGGCCCTTGCCGCCGTCGAGTTTCAGGCCGGCGAAAGCGTGGGCGTCGATGCCGAAACCGACTGTGCCCTCGGTGAAACCGGATGAGAAGTTGCCGATAAAGCCTTGTGCCCATTCCTGTTTGTAGTTTTTCCCGGAGGGCGTGGGCGAGCGGTAGTCGTTGCTGAGGTAGAAGTTGCGCAGCAGGACATCGCTTTTGGCGTCGTCGAAAAAGCCGCTGGCATGGGCGGTGCCGGTCAGACCGCAGAGCATGGCGAGCAGAGTGAGGCGGGAGGGGGCGCGGTTGATCATGGTCAGGGCCGGTGGCGATTTGAATGGCGCTGATGATCGGCGGATTGGCCTGGCAAGGATTGGGCCGGTGTGCTGAGTTGGCAGCCCTTACACCAAACCCTGTGGGAGCGAGCCTGCTCGCGAATGCGGAGTGTCAGTTAAAAATGCTGACTGACACAGCGCTTTCGCGAGCAGGCTCGCTCCCACAGTTTGA
>NZ_JH635999.1:1498620-1504052 GCF_000257605.1 Pseudomonas sp. R62 | reverse complement strand
GACCGGTCGGGCCGCCGATGCCGGGGGCTTCGCTGGTGCCAGCGTCCGGGTCGGCATTGATGTACATACGCGGGATGGCGAAGCGTTTGCCCGCCAGGGCTTTGGCGTCTGCGGCCAGTTCGCTGTACGCAGCCGGGCGTACTTCGCTGACACGCGGGATCGGCACCCAAGGTTGCAAGCGCCACAGGTCGCCACGGGTATCGGTATCTTCGGCGACGACCACATCGAGCACTTCGAGCAGGTCGGCCATGGTCCGCGCGAACGGCACGACGACGTCCATGGTCGGGGTCAACGGCCAGTTGCCGCGCACCGAAATTACGCCGCGCGACGGGGTGTAGGCGCACAGGCCGTTGTTCGACGCAGGGCCACGGCCGCTGGACCAGGTTTCCTCCGCCAGGCCGAACGCAGCAAAACTCGCAGCGGTCGCGGTGCCGGCGCCGTTGGACGAGCCGGAGGCGAACGGTGCGGTGAGGTAAGCGGCGTTGTACGGGCTTTCAGCGCGGCCATAGACGCCGCGTTGCATGCCGCCATTGGCCATCGGCGGCATGTTGGTCTTGCCCAGGCAGATCGCCCCGGCAGCGCGCAGGCGCTCGATGGTGAAGGCGTCGCGATGGGCAACCAGATCGGCAAACGCCGGGCTGCCGGAAGCGGCGGTCAGGCCCTTGACCAGATAGCTGTCCTTGGCGGTGTAGGGAATGCCATCGAGCGGGCCGAGGGTTTCACCTTTGGCGCGGCGGGCATCGGAGGCGCGCGCTTCGTTCAGCGCTTCGGGGTTGCGCACGACGACGGCGTTGAGTGCCGTCGGGGTGTCGGCGCCATCGTAGGCATCAATGCGCGCCAGATAGGCCTGCACCAGTTCCACGGCAGTGGTCTGGCCGGATTCGAGGGCGGCGCGCAGTTGGGCGATGGAGACTTCGGTGACTTCGATCATCGGGTCACCTGTTGAGCGTGGATGTTCTGGGCAGGGGTTTTCATAGCGGTTCTCGTGGCACGGCTTGAAGCGACAAGGTCGGGACTGGCGCCTATTTAACACCATGTTTCCGTTTCCTGCAGTGAGGGGTTGCAAGTGCAACTGTGTGGCGGCTGACCCGCCGCTATCGCTGGCAAGCCAGCTCCCACAGGTTCTGTGTGAATCAATAAAATGCATTCAGGCACAAATGCCGCGCCCCACAGGAAGACCAGCCCAACATGTTCTAGGCTCAGCGCATCCCGAATGCTGCACCGCTCAGGAATGTTGCCATGGAAGATAAGCCGCTGATTGCCTTCAACAGTTCCAAAGCCTTGCTAGACGTACTGATCCGCGCCGGGTTGATCGCCACTCTGGTGCTGTTCTGCTACGACATTTTCCATCCGTTTCTCAATGTGATGCTGTGGGCGCTGATCCTCGCGGTCACGCTGTACCCGCTGAACCAGAAACTCGGCGCAAAACTCGGCAACCGTTACGGTTGGGCGGCGATTGTGCTGGTGTTGCTCGGCTTGGTCATCCTGATGGTGCCGCTGAGTCTGCTCGGCGCATCCGTGGCCGATTCGGTGAAGGTGGGCATGCAAACTGTGGAAGCGGGGCAGTTCGAGATTCCGCCGCCACCCGCCAATGTCGCCGACTGGCCGCTGATCGGCGCGCCGTTGTATGGCATCTGGATGCACGCTTCGCAGGATCT
The DNA here is from genome assembly GCF_000257605.1 of Pseudomonas sp. R62. Lineage (NCBI taxonomy): Bacteria > Pseudomonadati > Pseudomonadota > Gammaproteobacteria > Pseudomonadales > Pseudomonadaceae > Pseudomonas > Pseudomonas sp. R62. Next base: position 1,502,394 of record NZ_JH635999.1, on the reverse strand, counting down.
GAGCTGGGTATTCAAGGAACTGGCGCCGCACCTGACCAGTTGGGGCCGGGTGCTGTTGCATCAGGCCGCCGGCGTCGGCGCAGGCATCGTGGTGTTTGTCGTCGCGCTGATCGTCGCCGGACTGATCATGACCCACGGCGAACGCGGCCATCGCACAGCGGTGGCGATCACCACGCGGATTTCCGGCCCGGTGCGTGGCCCGCAGATCGCGCAACTGTGCACCTCGACCATTCGCGCGGTGGCGCAGGGTGTGGTCGGTATCGCTTTTATCCAGATGATCTTGATCGGTGTGGCACTGGTGATCATGGGCGTGCCCGCTGCCGGCGTGCTGGCGTTGATGGTGTTGCTGCTGGGCATCATGCAACTGCCGGTGCTGCTGGTTACCGTGCCGGTGGTGGTGTTTGTCTTTGCCCATGATGGCGTCGGCCCCGGCACGATCATCTTCGCCGTGTGGATGGTGATCGCCGGGCTCTCCGACAACGTGCTCAAGCCGATGTTGCTCGGCCGTGGCGTGGCCGTGCCGATGCCGGTGGTGCTGATCGGCGCGCTGGGCGGCATGGTCACCAGCGGCATCATCGGCCTGTTCACCGGGCCGGTAATCCTGGCGGTCGGTTATGAATTGTTCATCGGCTGGGTCTATCAGCCGGCCGACGTCAGCGAAGTGCTGGACGAAACCTCCCACGACAATCAGCCATAAGGAACGGCGCATGCGTAACAGGCTGATGGTGCTGGCGATGCTGCTGGCTGCAACACTGTGGTCCGGGCTCGGCCAGGCACTGGAAGACACCACGACAGCAACGGACGAAGCGGTAGAACTGAAGGTGGCCAACCGCAGCATCATGCTGTTTCGCGCAACCATTCTTGGCGAGGCGCCGGCCTCACGGGTCAAGCGGGCGAAGCGGGTGATCAGTGAAGCGCTGGAGGAAGACCCTGAGCTGAAAATCAGCACTGATTCGATCCAGAACAGTTACATGGTGCTGATCGGCAATACCCGTGCGTTCATCGTTGCACCGAAAGACGTCGACAGCCTGGCCTATTCCTCGGTGCAGGAAGCTGCCGAAGGCGCAGCGGAAAAACTGCGCCAGGTGGTCAACGAGACCCGTGAGGCGCGTAACGTGCAGATGATTGTGCGTTCGCTGGCGCTGGCGGCGGTGGCCACGCTGATCTATCTGGCGCTGCTGTGGTGCCTGTCATGGCTGCGCCACAAGTTGTTGGCGAAACTGCCGGCGCTGATGGATCGCCACACCAAGGCGCTGAAGGTCGGACGGGTGCAACTGATCGATTCGAATTTTCTCTACCCGTTGGTCAGCCGCTGTCTGTTGTTCCTGCGCTGGTTGCTGATCCTGCTGCTGTCCTACGAATGGCTGGGTTTTGTCCTGTCACGCTTCCCGTATACGCGGCCGTGGGGCGAAAGCCTCAACAACTATCTGGTGGAACTGGCCGGTTATCTGTTGCAGGGCATCGTCGATGCGATACCGGGGCTGGGCGTGGCGCTGGCGATTTTCTTTATCGCCCGGGGCGTGACCGCATTTACCCGACGCATCCTGCGCCGGATGGCCGCGCCGGGGACGTTCAGTTGGCTCAACCATGAGACCCTGCAACCGATGCAACGCCTGACCGCGCTGGCAGTCTGGCTGTTTGCGCTGGCGATGGCTTATCCCTATCTGCCCGGCGCCGGGACCGATGCGTTCAAAGGCTTGTCGGTGCTGATCGGCCTGATGATTTCCCTTGGCGCCACCAGCGTCGTCGGGCAAGCGGCGGCCGGATTGATCCTGACCTACACGCGGACTTTGCGCCCCGGCGAGTTTGTCAGGATCGGCGAGTACGAAGGCACCGTCACCGAGCTGGGCATGTTCACCACGCGGATTCGCACCGGCCTCGGTGAAGTGCTGACGCTGCCCAACTCGATGATCACCGGCACCGTGACCAAGAACTACTCGCGTACCGTGCAAGGTCCGGGCTACGTGGTCGACACGGTGGTGACCATCGGCTACGACACGCCATGGCGCCAGGTCGAAGCGATGTTGCTGGAGGCGGCCAAACGCACGCCGGGCGTGCTCGAAGACCCGCCGGCGCAGGTGTTCCAGACCGCGCTGTCGGACTTCTATCCCGAGTATCGCCTAGTGGCCCAGGCCATCCCCAGCCAGCCGCGCCCGCGTGCGGTGTTGCTGAGCATGCTCCACGCCAATATTCAGGACGTGTTCAATGAATACGGCGTGCAGATCATGTCGCCGCATTACCTGGGCGATCCGCAGCAGGAAAAACGCGTGCCGCCGGAGCAGTGGTTCACCGCACCGGCGCAGGCACCGAAGGATGAGTGATCCCTAGAAACGCCAGACCACGCCGCCGCCCAGCACATGCAGGGCGGCGTTTTTGTATTCGCCGGAGACCGAGCCGCCGGAGCGCGCTTTGGTCTGTTGCACGTCCATGTCGCCGAGGTAGATCAGCGTGTAGCTCATGTGCACGTCGACATCGTCCTGCAATGCATAGCTGACCCCGGTCGCCAGGCGCCACGCTTCGTTCATCGGGTTGTCGACGGTGCGATCCTTGTCGTCCACTGCCGAGGAGTCGTAACCGAGGCCGACGTTCCAGCGCAGTTTCGGGTTGATCTGGTGCTGCGCGCCGATCGAGGCATGCCAGGTGTCCTTGTATTGCCGCTGCGCCGTTCTGGCAGTCGAGCCCAGGTCGGTATCGACTTCCACGCCGACCTTGCCGAAATCGCTCCAGTCCTGCCAGCCGAGGCTGCCGAGCAACGTCCACTGCGGATCGAGCTGGTAGGACACGCTGGTGGTGACGGTCTGCGGCACGTTCATGTCGACGTTCAGCTGATCGGCGTCGAGACGGTTGAGCGCCAGACGCAGCAGCGGATTGGTGATTTTCTTCAGCTCGGGTTTGTCTTCGAATTTGAGCTTGATCTTGCTGGTCCAGGCCAGCCCGAGTCTGGTCCGCTCGTTGAGGTTGTAGAGCACGCCGACGTTGGCGCCCGTGCCCCAGTCGGTGTCCTTGTAACGCAACTGACCATCCTCGGCGTTGCCCAGACCGAGCACGTTATTGTTGACCGCCACTTCGGTGCGGAAGTAGCCAAGCATGAAGCGCGGGCCGAGGCCGACGGACAGGTCGTCGGTGATCTTGTAGGCATAGGTGGGCTGGAACGACACACCGATAATGGCCGACTCCTGAGCGAAATAGCGCCCGGCCCAGTCATCGTCGTAGTCCAGCGCCAGACCGAAATTGCCGTACATGCCGAAGCCGATCGAGGAGCGCTCATCGAGTTGATGGCTGATGAAGAAGCTGGAGCCGGGCAGGTACTTCAAGGCGTTGCCACCTTCGTTGCCGCCGAAGGTATTGGCGTTGTCGCGGGAGAAGCTGACGTCGCCGAGGATCAACTGCGCGTTGAAGTTGATCTGAGTGCCCGCCAGTTGGCTGATGCCCGCCGGGTTGGTCATCAGAATGCTCGGGTCGCTGGCCATGACCGCAGAGCCGGCGTTGGCCAGCCCGGTGCCTTCGTGGCCGGCCTCGTAAATCATGATGCCGCCGGCTTCGGCCTGGAGGCTGGCGAAGAGCAATCCGCCAGCGACCGAACTTTTCATCAGCTTGAACATGTGAACTCCTTGAATGGCATGCGATCCGGTTTCAAGGCTAGCTCAAGCTCGGCGCGGCGTCGGACCGATTGCCGACGCCGCACTGATCAATCGATGCGCGGATGCTGGAGCGCCAGTTCCTTGCGCTTGGCTTCCAGCGCGGCGATTTCGGCATCGATGTCTTCGATTTTCT
>NZ_JH635999.1:1491023-1498029 GCF_000257605.1 Pseudomonas sp. R62 | reverse complement strand
CGATTTTCTGCTCGATGTTGTCGTGGTGTTCTTGCAACAACTCCTTGGCCTCTTCGAGGTCGGAAGCCGCCGGGGCCGCGCCGCGCAGGGGCTTGTTGGCGGTTTCCTTCATGGTCACGCCAGTGACCAGACCGACCACGGCGATGACCATCAGGTAATACGCAGGCATGTACAGATCGTTGGTGCTTTCCACCAGCCAGGCCACGGCAGTCGGGGTCAGACCGGCGATCAGCACCGAGACGTTGAAGGCACTGGCCAGCGCGCTGTAGCGGATGTGCGTGGGGAACATCGCCGGCAGGGTCGAGGCCATCACGCCGATGAAGAAGTTGAGCAGCACCGCGAGGATCAGCAGGCCGGAGAAGATCAGGCCGATGCTGCCACTGTTGATCAGCATGAATGCCGGAATGGCGAAGATGAACAGGCCAATGCTGCCGACGACGATGAAGGGTTTGCGGCCGATCTTGTCGCTGATGAAACCGATCAGCGGCTGCACGAAGAGCATGCCGACCATGATCGCGATGATGATCAGCACACCGTGGTTTTCGCTGTAGTGCAGGTTGTGCGTCAGGTAACTCGGCATGTAGGTGAGCAGCATGTAATAGGTGACGTTGGTCGCCGCCACTACGCCGATGCAGGTCATCAGGCTGCGCCAGTGTTTGGTTGCGACTTCCTTGAACGACACCTTCGGGCCACCGGCGAGGCCTTCGCGGTCGCCTTGTTCGAGTTTTTCCACGTGCTGCTGGAACGCCGGTGTTTCTTCGAGGGCGTGGCGCAGATACAGGCCGATCATGCCCAGCGGCAGGGCGAGGAAGAACGGAATCCGCCAGCCCCATTCTTCGAAGCGCTGTTCACCAAGAATCGTCGAGATCAGCACCACCACGCCCGCGCCGAAGACGAAACCGGCGATCGAGCCGAAATCCAGCCAACTGCCGAGGAAGCCGCGCTTACGGTCGGGCGCGTATTCAGCGACGAAGATCGAGGCGCCGGTGTATTCGCCACCGACCGAGAAACCTTGGGCCATTTTCGCCAGCAACAGCAGGATCGGCGCCCAGATGCCGATCGAGGCATAGGACGGAATCAGGCCGATGGCGAAGGTGCTCAGGGACATGATGACGATGGTCGCGGCGAGGACTTTCTGCCGTCCGTACTTGTCGCCCAGGGCACCGAAGAACAAACCGCCAAGCGGACGGATGAGGAAGGGCACGGAGAAGGTCGCCAGCGCGGCGATCATTTGCACGCCGGGATCGGCGCCGGGGAAGAAGACCTTGCCGAGCACATAGGCGACAAAGCCGTAGACGCCAAAGTCGAACCATTCCATGGCGTTGCCCAGCGCGGCGGCGGTGATCGCCTTGCGCATCTTGGCGTCGTCGACAATGGTGATGTCTTTCAAACCGATCGGTTTGACGGTGTTCTTGCGTGATTTCATTGCGCTGTTCCCGCTCGCTGATCCAGATTACCGCTGCGATGCCATCTCCATGATGGCGCCGGCTCTTCTGGCTCAGATACATGCGGACACGAAATAATTCACCGATGGGCTGCAATTAATTTCGACAGGTGGGGGAGGTGCAACTCCGAGCCTTGTTGGAGCTGTATTGCCTGACCCACCGCTATCGCTGGCAAGCCAGCTCCCACAAGGGTTTTGGGTGTTGCCGGGATTTTGTGTCCGCCGTCAAATTCTGTGGGAGCTGGCTTGCCAGCGATGACGGCATGACATCCATTACAAGGCTTAAAGTGCAGCCTTCACCTGCAAACCCACCACCAGCGCATTATCGATGTCCTGCCCGGAAAACGCCCCCGGTTCGATGATGTATTGCAGGTTCGGGCGCAGGGTCAGCCATGGGGTGGCCTGGTAGCCGTAACCCAACTCGATCAACTGCTCGGCGCTATCGAGGTTCGGGAACGCAGCACCATTGGCCAGCGCGGCATCCTGCTGCACATCGCGGCTGCGCGGGTTTGGCACGGCGCGGCCGTAGCCCAGCGCCAGGGTGTCACGCGGGCGGCCTTCGAACGGTTTGTACAAAACCACGCCGGTGCCGTACCACTTGCTGAACGGCGAGGCGGCTTCGCTGGCCGCCGAGTATTGACCGAACGCATGCAGGCTGCGGCCCTCGGAGGTCGGCGAACGCCATACGGCCTGATCGATCAGCAAATAATGCCCGCCACGCCCGGACACCTCGTCGTCGCTGCCAATGCGTTTGACGTCGGAGCTGTCGTAGTAATAGCCGAGCTTGTACTCGCCGGGCAGCTCGCCGGCGTGCTTGTACACCAGCTCGATCGGCACGACGGTGCCGGTGGTGTGCTTCGGCCCCAGATGCCAGGCGCGGCTGGAATTGCCGTTGCTTTCTGGATCGACGTTAAACGCCGCCACACGCAACTGCCAGGACGGCGACAGGTCGTATTTGACCCGCACGCCCAGACGCGCGTTGGGGTAGTTGGTCCAGCCGCTGCCGCCGGACATGTTCAGCGGGTGACCGCAGAAACCGGCGTTCATGAAGTTGCACAGAATGCCGCTGTCGAGGCCGCCGAGGTCGTTACCCATGGCCATGTAGCCGAGCTTCACGTTCAGCGCCGGGGTGAACAGGCTGCGCTCGTAACTCAGTTCAGTCAGGCGCGTGTACAGGCCGCCGTAGTTTTCCTGAATCGGCAGGCGGTTGCCGACCAGATCTTCCGATGCGCTGTTGCCGCGCCGGTCGTTGATGGTCAGTTGCACTTTGCCGGCGTTGTCGACGCCGTAGAGTTTGCTCAGATCAAACTGCACGCCGAGTTTGATGTTCTGCGAGTAGCGCGCCGAGCGGTGCAGGCCGCCGTCGGCGTTGTAAGCAGTTTCGCCGCTGTAATCGCCAGTGAACTTGACGCCGTCTTCATCGAGTTGATGACGCAAGCCGCCCCAGTCACCGGTCAAGGTGCTGCGGGTCAGCAGATCGGAATCGCTGGCGGCCAGCGCGGGGAGGGCTGTGGTGCAGCTCAGGCCCAGCAACAGGCCAGTGGAAAGCGTGGTACGAGAAAAGCGAACAGCCGATGACATGTGAATCCTTCCTGCTGAAATCTTTAACGCAATAAAACGGCGACGCGGTGCTTTGGGGCACCGCGCGCTTGGAGGAGGTTGGTGGTGCGGCAATGAGTTACGGCAGGGCGTAAGCCATCACGTAATCACCACGATCGGTCGACTGGCGTGCGCCGCCAGCGGTGACGACGATGTACTGCTTGCCGGTCTTCGGCGAAACGTAGGTCATCGGGCCGCCCTGGCTGCCGACCGGCAGACGGGCTTTCCAGACTTCTTCGCCGTTGCCGCTGTTGAAGGCGCGCAGGTAGAAGTCCTGGGTGCCGGCAATGAAGATCAGGCCGCCCTGGGTCGACAGGGTGCCGCCGAGGGTTGGCAGACCGATCTTGATCGGCAAGTGCATGCGGATGCCCAGGGGACCGGTGTCTTCAACGGTGCCGACCGGAACCTGCCATGCGACTTTCTGGGTCTTCATGTCGATCGCGGTCAAAGTGCCGAACGGCGGCGCCTGGCACGGAATGCCGGCCACCGACAGGAAGCGGTTCTTGTTCACCGCGTACGGCGTGCCTTTGAGCGGCACAGCGCCCATGCCGGTGTTCAGCGCTTCGCCACCGCCAGCGGCCTGGCCTTTGTTCTGCGACGGGATCATCTGGATCCACAGACCCAGGCGCATGTCGTTGACGAAGATGAAACCGTGCACCGGGTCAGTGGAAATGCTGCCCCAGTTCATGCCGCCCAGCGAACCCGGGAAGCTCAGCGATTTGTCGGTACCCGGCGCGGTGTATAGGCCGTCGTAGCGCATGCTCTTGAAGTCGATGCGGCAGAGCAGCTGGTCGTACGGCGTGGCGCCCCACATGTCCGATTCGGTCAGGTGCTGCGCGCCGATCTGCGGCATGCCCACGGATTTCGGCTGAGTCGGCGAGTACGGCTCGTTAGGGATGTTCGCGGCTTTCACCGGTACTTCCTTGACTTCCGTCAGCGGCTTGCCGGTGGCGCGGTCGAGCACATAGATCTGCCCGGCCTTGGTACCGATGACCAGCGCCGGAACGCTTTGACCGTCCTTGTCGAAGTCGATCAGGCTGGGCTGCATCGGCAGGTCGAAGTCCCACAGATCGTTGTGCACGGTCTGGAACACCCAGCGTTCTTCACCGGTGCTGGCGTCCAGCGCGAGGATCGAGGCGCCGTACTTGTGGTCCAGTTCGCTGCGCTCGACACCATAGATGTCGGTGGACGAGCTGCCCATCGGCAGGAATACGGTGTTGGTCGCCGCGTCGTAGGACATCGGCGCCCAGCTGTTCGGCGTGCTGCGCACGTAGGTTTTGCCGTCGGCTGGCGCGTTGCGATCCTGCGGGTTGCCCGGGTCGAACGCCCAGCGCATGGTGCCGGTGATCACGTCAAAACCACGGATCACACCGCCTGGCATGTCGCTTTGCACGTTGTCGGCAACACGACCGCCAACCACCACGGTGGTGCCAGCCATCAATGGCGCGGACGACAACTGATAGTAGCTGTCCGGAACATCACCCAGGCCGGCCTTCAGATCGACCTGGCCGTTGTTGCCGAAACCCTGGCAGAACTCGCCGGTGTCGGCATCGACCGCGATCAGGCGGGCATCGATGGTGTTGGTCAGCAGACGACGCTGGCAGTTGGCGGCCGGCTCGGGTTTGGCTTCGATGATCGAAGAGTTGCTCGGCTGAGCGATGGTAACGGTGGCATCGAAATAGGCCATGCCACGGCAGCGCTGCCAGACTTTCGACTGGGCGTTGATCTGGTTTTTCCAGATTTCCTTGCCGGTGTCGGCGTCCAGCGCGATCAGGTTGTTGTGCGGGGTGCAGATGAAGACTTTGTTGCCGACCTGCAGCGGGGTGAGCTGGTCTTCGGCGCCGTTGCCATCGCTCTCGGCGACGTCCCCGGTGTGGTAGGTCCACGCGACTTTCAATTTGTCGACGTTGTTGCGGTTGATCTGATCGAGCGCGGCGAAGCGGCTGCCACCTTCGGTGTTGCCGTAGTGCGCCCAGTCTTTCTGCGCCTTGGCCGGCTCGACCGGAGTCAGGCCCGGGCCAGTGCCAGTGGCGGCAACGGTTGGGTGAGCAACGAACATGTTGCCGGCAGCAACCGCGACACCGACCGCGAGCACAGCGGCCACGGCATACGCGCCACGACCGGCCACGCGGCCATTGGCGCGCGCCAGCAGCGGGTAGACCAGAGCGACGACCATACCGATGGCGCTGAACATGAACAGCCGCGAGAACACCGGCCAGAACACCAGCCCGGCGTCAGCCACGGCCCAGATCGCGGTGGCCACGAGAAATGCGCCGAACAGCCAGGCGCCTGCAGTTTTCTTCAGTGCGATCAGCACACCGGAAACGGTCATCGCCAGACCGCCGACCAGGAAGTACCAGGAACCGCCCAGGCTGACCAGCTTCACACCGCCGACCGCGAGCGCCAGACCGAGCAGGGCGATGATCACGCCAAGGCCGACCAGAATGAACGTTGAAACGCCTGAGACGCGTTGACTGTGGTTCACATTGAAAGTCCCGTTTGAATGAAGCGCGGGATTATAACGGTAACTAACCATTCAGTTAACCGCAGTTTTGCCAGGAAAACGTGCACTTCTGTGAATCAAGCGTGGTGCAGGATGGGCAAAATGCAAGTTGAGAGGGGTTTCTCGACGTTTCAGCGGGGATGGCGAGTCGGGCGTGCAGTTGCAATGCACATCTACAAACACCGCGCTGAATTCACCCCTCATCGGAACGCCGCCCGCCCAGCCCTCTCCCCGGGGAGAGGGAGCCGATTGGTGGCTTTTCAGAACTTGTGTTCACCTCGGTATTGCAGGTTGGAATCACTCGATCAAACAACTCGGTCAGTTCCTTCTCCCTCCGGGAGAGGGCTAGGGTGAGGGGCTTTTGAGGTTGGCCGCGATGGCAACCTTGCCCTTGGCCCGACCTTGTTCAACGTAGTGCAACGCGTCAGCTATCTGATCGAACGGAAAAGTGCGATCAACCACCGGTTTGATCACTCCTGCCTCAATCAATGCAGTGATTTTTTGCAACTGAGCGCCATCGGCGCGCATGAACAGAAACGAATAACCCACCCCACGCTTGCGCGCCTTGCGCCGAATGCCACTGCTGAGCAGACGCATGACCAGCCCCAGCAGCCAGGACAAACCCTGCTCCTGAGCGAACTGCGCAGTCGGCGGCCCTGACAGGGAAATCAGCTGCCCGCCCGGTTTCAACACCTTTAACGATTTCTCCAACACATCGCCGCCGAGGCTGTTGAGCACCACGTCGTAGTCGTGCAGTTCGCTGGCGAAATCCTGCTGCTTGTAATCGATCACCACATCAGCGCCCAGCGCCTTGACCCAATCGACATTCGCCGTGCTGGTCGTAGTCGCAACAAAAGCACCGAGGTGTTTGGCCAGTTGAATGGCGACCGTGCCAACGCCACCGGAGCCGGCGTGAATCAGCACTTTCTGGCCTTTTTGCACGTTGGCGACTTCGACCAGGGCCTGCCACGCCGTCAACGCCACCAGCGGCATGCAAGCCGCCTCGGTCATGGCGAGATTGGCGGGTTTCAACGCGATCGCTTGTTCGTCGACAGCGATGCGTTCGGCAAACGTGCCAATCCTGTTTTCAGGCGCACGCGCATAAACCTCATCGCCCGGCTTGAAACGCTTGACCGCCGCACCGGTGCTGAGCACCACACCGGCGACATCGTTGCCCAATATCAAAGGCATTTGATAGGGCAGGATCATCTTGAATTCGCCGCTGCGAATCTTCAGATCCAGCGGGTTGACGCTGCTGGCGCGCACTTCGATCAGCACGTCGTGCGCGCCAACCAGCGGTTCGGGTAGGTCGCCAATCAGGCCGTTCTGCTTGCCGTAGCGCTCGATGAAAAATGCCTTCATTACGGATGCTCTTGTCGGTAGGAACCCGCCGCGTTTGCAGCGGGTCCGGAAGGGCTCAGGCCTGAGTCAGATAACGCTGCGCCACCGCCGACTGGCGA
>NZ_JH635999.1:1488476-1489958 GCF_000257605.1 Pseudomonas sp. R62 | reverse complement strand
TGTTTGCGATGAACCTTGGCGGTCACTTCACTGGTGCCCAATTGGTTGGCGATCTGCTTGTTCGACAGACCGCCGACAATCAGCGGCAGCACCTCGCGCTCACGCGGTGTCAGCTGCGCCGCCAATTGCCGCACGTGCTGAACCCGTTGCCATTGATTGAACGCCGTCGCGGCGTGTTGACGGGTGCTGCGCAGAATGCCGAGCAGTTCATCGTCATCGAATGGTTTGGTCAGGAACTCCACCGCGCCGGCCTTCATCGCCTGCACCGACATCGGAATCGTGCCGTGGCCGGTCATGAATATCACCGGCCACGGCAAGCCGCGCTCGTTCAGCGCTGCCTGCAATTGCAGGCCTGTGGTTTCGGGCAGGCTGACGTCGAGCAGCAGGCACGCCGGGCCACTGGCGATGTCGGCCTCGAGCAGTTCTTCGGCGGACTGGAAAATTCGGTGTTCGATGTCTTCGGCGCGCAACAAGCGGCTCAATGCGCTGCGCACGCAGGCCTCATCGTCAACGATGAACACCGGCACCGATTGCGTATCGACCAACGGCGGCTGCGCCACCATCGGCGCCGAGGCCAGGGCGTTGAACACGGGCAGTTTGGGTTCGCGGTCTTTCAATAATCGGTAACCTCGACGGGCAACCGTCTGGATGATTTCTTTTTCCCCGAGCAGTTTGCGCAGCGAGGAAATCTGCACTTGCAGATTGTTCTCTTCGACGACGATGTCCGGCCACACCTGATTGATCAGCTCGTCCTTGCTGACGATGCGCCCATCGGCCTGCATCAGTACCGAAAGTATTTCGAACGCCCGCCCGCCCATGCGCAAGGGCCGGCCATCGAGAAAGGCTTCGCGCCGTTCCAAAGAAATCGTGGCTTGGCCGAGTCGGATCATGCGGGCCTCTGCGTTGCGGTGAGAAGGACGGGGCGCGGGCGCCGGGTTATCAGGTTCGTACGCTAGGGGACGGCCTGGCATAAAGCAATTATCCCGAGGGATAAGACGTGCGCTTGTATAGCGCAAGAAACAGCCGCGCAAGGCTCTGGACGGCCATCTTGAGGCTGCGGACGGACATCAGCGCAGCGGCTGGCCCTCTGGCAAAAAAACGCTGGGTATACTTCGCCACCAGCCTGAATCCCATTTCCAGCGGTGAATGCGTATGCCCGGCCAGCCATCTTCATCTGCAATTTCCCGCGCGGCCGACGCGCCGATGCTCGATGAAGCATGGCTGGAGAAATGTCGGTTCAGTCTGCTGCGCCGTGACCATGAACTGACCTGGTTCAGCCTCGAAGACAGCCACTCGGGCCAGAGCTGGTTCGCTGTGCGTGCGCCGATCCAGCGTCCGGCGCTGTGCCAGCGGCTGGAGCGCGATTTCCATTTGCAGTTGCCTTCGCAGTGGGCGCTCAACCCGCTCGCGCTGATACGTTCGGTGGACGGGCCGGTGTTGGTCTACCCGCAATGGGGCGCGCCGCTGGCTGGAATGATCGAC
>NZ_JH635999.1:1481533-1487760 GCF_000257605.1 Pseudomonas sp. R62 | reverse complement strand
TGGCCAAGGAGCCGGACGCGCGCTATCAAAGCATCGAATCGCTGGCCGCCGATCTGACCTGGTGCCTGCGTCAATGGCAGAAAAAAGGCCAGATCGAAGCGTTCCGCCTCGGTGCTTTCGATGCTCGCGCAACGGCCACGCGCGGCGATGTGCTGTTTGGTCGTGATGACGAACGTCAGCAGCTGCTTGAACAGATCCAGCGCGTGCGCAGCGACGGCATCGCTCGCGTGCTGCTGGTTGCCGGCGCACCGGGAGCGGGGAAGTCGACGCTGATCCAGCAAGTCCTGCGTAGCCAGGCGCCCGGTTATTGGGCCAGCGGCAAGATCGAACTGCTGAACAATGACCGGCCCTTCGCGCCGCTGGCGCAGATTTTTCAGTCTCTGATCAGCCAAGTGTTGACCAAGCCCACGCTGGCCTTGCAGGCCTTGGCCGAGCAACTGCGCGAAACCCTCAAGGGCCGTGGCCGCTTGCTGCTGGACCTGGCGCCGGAAGCCGAACTGCTGATCGGCGCCACCGCCGAACTGCCGAACATGCCGGCGCGCCACGCCCTGGATCGAGTCAATCGGGCGCTGCTCGATGTGCTCGAAGTCTTTGCGCAACCGGGGCATCCGCTGCTGCTGTTTATCGACGACTTGCAGTGGGCTGACGACTCGACGCAGGCGTTTCTCAAAGCCTTTATCGCCCGACCGACGCGGCATCTGCTGCTGGTTCTGGCGTATCGCGAGGGCGAGTTGACGGAGCATCCGGGCGGCTGGCTCGATGAGATGCGCAGAGCACCCGCGCTGCCAGTCAGTGACCTTCGACTAGGGCCGCTGTCGGTGCAGGCCGTTGCGCAACTGATGGCGGTCGAACTCGATGCTGACGTCGACAACCTCGAGGCGCTGGCCCGCGTCGTGCACTTCAAAACCGCCGGCAATCCGTTGTTCGTCAGCCAGGTCGCGCGCGCTCTGGTGGACGAGCGTCTGCTGCGTTTCGACGCGACGACGCGGCGCTGGGTGTGGAGTCAGGCCGAAGTGAACGGCTATCGCTACGCCGACAACGTGGCCGAATTGATGGTGCAACGCTTGCTGCGTCTGCCGGCCAGTGCCCGTGAAGTGTTGCGCACCGCGGGTTATGTCGGTGGCCGCTGTGACGAAACGCTGTTGGGCGATTTGCTGGGGGACGATCCGGCGCAATTGCTGCGTGACGTGGATTATCTGGTCAGCGCCGGATTTCTTCTGCGCGAGCCGGGCCAACTGGTGTTTCCCCACGATCGGGTGTTGGAAGCCGCCGCTGCGCTGACCGCACCGGCCGGGCGTTCGGCTGAGCATGCGCGCATCGCGGCCGCCATGCTCGATCAATGCGGCGAGCAGCGGCAGGCGCGGGTCTTCGACATCGCCAGTCAGATTCAGCGCAGCGCCGGCAATGCGCTGCAAGCGCCTCGACGCGCTGAGTTCATCCAGTTACTGCTCGAAGCTGCCGAGCGCGCCCGCGATAGCGCCGCTGTCGAGCAGGCCGTGGATTATCTGCGCAGCGCCGAGGTATTACTCGGCGACAACGGCTGGACGCAGCTCTACCCGCAAGCCTTCGCGGCGCGCTGGCTGGCAGCCGACTGCGCGATGTTGCTGGCGGATCTGCCCGGCGCGCAACAGCGTCTTGACGATTGCCTGGAACACGCTGCCACCGTGCTGGACCGGGCGAAAACCTACCGCCTGCGCGCCAGCCTGCGCACCTTGCATTCCGATTACCACGGCGCGATCGGCGAAGCTCTGGCCGGTCTTGCGTTGCTCGACATCGACCTGCAGCGACAACCCTCGAAGGCGCAACTGGGCGAAGCGTTCGAACGGGTTCGGCAATTGGTCGGTGCGCGACGGATCGCTGAGTTGACGGCGTTGCCCAAAGCCAACGAGCCGCGAATCGAAGTGGCCATGGAGCTGTTGAGCACGCTGATCGCCTCGTTCTTCGTACAGGACGACATTGCTTTTCTGCACTTGGCGAAGATGGTCGAACTGACTTTGCTCCATGGCACCACGCCGAGCAGCGGCTACGGTTTTGCCTGGTACGGCGTGATGATCGCCGACCGTTATGGCGAATATCTGGACGGTGTTGCTTTCGCCGAACTGGCGCTCGATCTGACTGATCTGCACGGCTATGAGGCGGGGCGCACCGGCACGCTGGTGGCGCTGGATCAGGTCAGCGCGTGGACCCGGCCGATGGCTTACGCGCGGCAGAAGGCTTTCGCCGCGTTTGAGTGCGGTCAGGCCGGCGGCGATCTGGGCATGTCGTGTTACGCCTGCAACCATATCGGCTCCGATCTGCTGTTCATGGGCGAGCCGCTGCCAAACGTGTTGAACGAGCTGGACGTCGGCCTGAGTTGGGTGCGGCAGTTTCACTACATCGACATCGAGCGCATTCTGCTGGCGCAACAGGCGTTTGCCAGCGATTTGCGCAATGGGCCTGAGCCTCGTTCGATCGCAATGCTGGATGCTTTGGAACATGACCGCTTCGGCCCGCTGCATCGCGACCGCGTTTCACAGCCGACGCTGTTGTGGATGTGGTTGTATTCGGGCATGTCGGCGTTGTATTTCGGCGAAGTGCGTTACGCGTTGCGCCGTTTCGAAGACGCCGAGGCGTTGGCCTGGTCGCTGCCGGCGCACATTGATCTGGCGCATTACTACCTGTTCTACAGCTTGGCACTGGCCAGTCCCGAGGCGCCGGGCTCTGTTGCCGAAAAACTGCAGAAACTGGAGCAGCAACGGCAGCGTTTTCTGCCATGGGTCGAGCTCAATCCTTCGACCTTCAGCAACAAACTGCTGCTGATCGAAGGCGCGATGGCCCGCGTGCGCGGCGAAGGGCTGGCCGCCATTCGCTGCTTCGACCAAGCGCAAATCGCGGCGGCCGCTGCCGGGTTTATCCATGAGCAAGCACTGGCACATGAACAACTGGCCGAGGTCTGCCTGGCCAACGGCCTGGTCTCCGGCACGCATCATCACCTGCGTGTTGCGCGCGACTGCTATGTGCTGTGGGGCGCTGAAGCCAAGGCGCGCCAGCTCGAAGCGCAGTATCCGTTTCTCGCCCACGAGCATTCCCTGGAAGCGGGAACGCCGGTGACGCGGGTGCGCCTTGACCTGGAAGTCGGCATTGAAGCGGCACGCGCGGTCTCGCAAGAGGTGTTGCTTGATCGGCTGGTGGAGACCTTGATGAATCACTTGATGATTCAGGCGGGTGCCGATCGCGGCGCGCTGCTGTTGGTCGCCGAGGGTGAGTTGCAATTGGCCGCTGCCGCGCATGTCGAGGCGGGCAACGTGCGGGTCAGTCAGGACGACGATCGCTCGCTGGAGCAGATCGCGCCGGTTTCAGTACTCAATTCGACCATGCGCACGCGCACGCCGCTGGTGCTTGACGATGCCCGCGCCGACTGCCCGCAAGCCTACAGCGCTGATCTGCAGCAACGGCAGACGCGCTCGCTGATGTGCCTGCCGTTGCTCAAGCAGGGCGCGCTGATCGGTCTGGTGTATCTGGAAAACAGCCTGGTACCGAAGCTGTTCAGCGCCGAACGCCTGACCATGCTGGAAATTCTCGCCTCGCAGGCAGCGGTGTCGCTGCAGACCGCGCGGCTCTACGCGCAACTGGTCGAAGACAACCGCTTGCGCGCGCAGATGGAAGCCGACTTGCGCAGCTCGCGGGCGGAACTGGCGCGCAACTCGCACCTGAAAATGATGGGCGAACTGTCGGCCTCGATCGCCCACGAAATCAGCCAGCCGCTGCTGGGCATTTCATCGAACGCCTCGGCCAGTCTGCGCTGGCTCAAGCGCGACACGCCTGATCTCGACGAGGCTATTCAGGGACTGGAAGACATCCGCTCCGACAGCGCCCGTGCCACCGAGATCGTCCAGGCCTTGCGCGCCCTGGCCAGGCAGGCGCCGTTGCAACGGTTACCGGTGTCGATTGACGCGTTGATCGGCGAGGTCGTGCAACTGACGGCCAGCGATGTGCACAATCGCGGGGTGAGCTTGCACACGCAACTCAACGCTGCTGACCCGGTGCTGGGGGATCGGGTGCAGATCCAGCAGGTGATCTACAACCTGATCGTCAACGCGCTGGAAGCGATGGCTGGGCAGGGCGTGACTGACGGGCGCCTGGTGATTGAGTCGACGCTGTCCGATGGGCAGGTCTGCGTGGCTTTTCAAGACAACGGGCCGGGGATCGCCGAGCATCAGCGTGAAGAAATTTTCGATGCGTTCTTCACCACCAAGGGCAGCGGCATGGGCATGGGCCTGGCGATTTGCCGAACGGTGATAGGCGCCCATGGCGGGACGTTGCGCGTGGAAGACAGCGAAGAGGGCGCGCGGATCTGCTTCAAACTGCCACTGGCGCCGGACGCCAGGATCAAAAGCCCCTCACCCTAACCCTCTCCCGGAGGGAGAGGGGACTGACCGGGGTGTTTGGGGGAGATACGCCGACGTGAAAGTCCGAGTTGAACTCAGGATTGGAAAAGCACACAAATCGGCTCCCTCTCCTCGGGGAGAGGGCTGGGGTGAGGGGTGAATTCACCGCGACTCCAATGCCGAACGGCGGTGCACCGTTCAAAAAAAAGCCGCGAAAAATCGCGGCCAAAAGGGAGGAGTGAACAAAACCCTTTGAAATCCGACTCAGGGCCGCAGTTCCGTCAAGCGCTGGCCCATCGTCGAATTCAGCAACCCATCGCTGAGCCGCCAGACATCCGCATCCACCAGCGCCACCCGCGCTCCGCACATCAGTTGGCGCCAGACCTTCGGCGGCATGCCCACCATGCGCCCGAACGTGCGCGTGAAGTGCGAGTGATCGGAAAATCCGCATTCATAAACAATCTCGGTAATCGCCATCGAGGTCAGCAACAGCCCTTTGGCCTTGTCGATCTTCATCTTCAGCATCCATTCCTGGGGCGAGCAGCCGGTGACGATCTTGAACGCCCGGGAAAAGTGGCTGCGTGACAGATTGCAATGTTCGGCAATCTCGCTGACGCGCAGGCTGCGGCTCAGATCGTGCAGCATGTAGGCCTTGGCGCGGCGTTCCTGCCAGCCGGACAGTGCGCCCAGTGGGCGAGCCAGGTGGCAGGAAGGGTCTGACTTCACCGATTGCGGGTTCATGGCGGCTCTCCTGATCGATGGGCAAAGTCTGGCCGCAGGCTTTATTTAAAGTCCTTAAACAAACCTTAAAAGTTATGAAGCCCAAGCCTCAGGCGTGAAACGGATAATCGACGTAACCACGCTGATCGCCGCCGAAGAAACTGCTCGGATCCGGCGCGTTCAGTTCAAGCCCGTCGTGCAGCCGACGCGGCAGGTCCGGGTTGGCCAAAAATGGCCGGCCAAAGGCGATGATGTCGGCGCGATCGGCGTTGAGCGCCTGTTCGGCGGACTCGGCGTCGTAACCGCCAGCGAGGATCAGCACGCCGTTCCAGGTCTGGCGCAACTGGGCGATGATCGCGTCCCAGCGCGGGTCGAAGTTTTCGTCCTTGACCGTGCCGACCATGGCCGGCTCGACCAGATGCAGGTAGGCCAGATTCCACTGGTTGAGCGCCTCGACCAGATAACCGAAGGTCGCTTCAGGCGTGTCATCGCCCATGCCCATGAAGCGGCCCATTGGCGTCAGCCGCACGCCAACGCGCTCGGCACCGACTTCATCAGCCACGGCAGCGACCACTTCGAGCAGAAACCGCGCACGGTTTTCCACACTGCCGCCATAGGCGTCATCACGCTGGTTGCTGTTGCTGTTGAGAAACTGGTCGAGCAGATAACCGTTGCCGGCATGGATCTCCACGCCGTCCATGCCAGCGTTCAACGCGTTGCGCGCAGCGCGGCGATAGTCTTCGACCATGTCGGCGATTTCCGCTGTTTCGAGGGCGCGCGGCACCGGCACATCGCCCCATACGCCGTTGCCTTGTTCATCGACGATAAAAGTCTTGCCCGGCACAGGCAGGGCGCTCGGCGCCACCGGCAAACCGGCGTCCGGCTGGAAGCTGGGATGCGAGACCCGGCCGACGTGCCACAGCTGCATGAAGATCAGACCGTTGGCCGCGTGCACCGCCGTGCTGACTTCGCGCCAGGCCTGCACTTGCGCATCGGTGTAGATCCCCGGCGTCCACGCATAGCCCTGGCCTTGCTGAGAAATCTGCGTGGCCTCGGTGATGATCAGCGCGGCACTGGCGCGTTGGCGGTAGTACTCGGCGTTCATTGCGGTCGGCACGTCGCCCGGCTGGCCAGCGCGCG
>NZ_JH635999.1:1473909-1480885 GCF_000257605.1 Pseudomonas sp. R62 | reverse complement strand
CGATAGGTTGGAACAGGCGACGGGTCATGGGTAGCTCCGGATTTCGATGAGTAGGGTTCAAGCGCGGCAGCCAGGTGCCGCGCGCTGTGCAGGTAACTTAACCGGGGGTGGCGGGGCTGATAATCCGTGGCCGGCGCTACGCAGTTTTGCGCGCAACGCAACGGCACCCGCGCTCATCGCTGATGAACGCGGGCGTGGTTCAGGCGGGTTGGGTCGAGCGAGTCAGCGGCAGATTCAGCCAGCGCCGGCCGGTTGCATTGCTGACCGCGTTGCCGAGCGCAGCAGCCATTGGCCCTTGCACAATTTCGGCAGCACCGAGGAAAGGTTCGCCCGGTTGATCGAGCAGGTGCACATCGACTTTTTTCGGCAATTGCGTGAAACGCAGAATCGGATAACCGCTCCAGTCATAGCTGCGAATGCCGCCGGCGTCGTAGGCGACTTTTTCGTAGAGCGTCCAGCTTGTCGACTGGACGATGCCGCCCTCGACCTGATTGCGCAGGCCATCTGGGCTGACAATCTGGCCAACATCGACCGCTGTCACCACATGATCGACACGTATCTCGCCGGTCTGCGGATGCACCCGCAGTTTCACCGCGAGGGCGCAGTAACCCATGATGTTCTTGTAGCGGGCGAAGGCAAAACCGATTCCCGCGCCGGGTTCGCTGCTCTTGTGGGGCCAGCCGATTTCGTCACGCACGCGCTCAATCACAGCCCGGGCACGCGGGTCGCGCAGATGCGCCAGACGCAACGCCAGCGGATCGAGCCCGGCCTTGATCGCCAACTCATCGATACCCGCCTCGATGGCGAAGATGTTGATGTGCGCACCCAGCGAGCGCATGGCCGAAGTGCGGAACGGCATGGTGGTGACGAAATTCATGTTGATCCGCGTCGCGCCCAGCTCGTACAGCGGCACCGCGTTGCGATCGCCATCACCTTCGGGCTGGGCGATTGGCACCGAGGGCGCCGAGGTGAAGGGTTTCGCCAACAGGCGTGCCGGCAGCAGGCGCCCGGCATTGACGATGCGTTCGTTGTGCGGCGTGGTCCACAGCTCGTAGTTCCAGTCCTGCAAACGGCCCTGACTGAGGCCGGCATCGACTTCGGTGACCATCGCCGAACTGTACGGCTCCCAGAGATTTTCCTGCTCGCGCATCCATTGCACCCTGACCGGCGTGCCCGGCAGGCGCATGGCGATCAGCGCGGCATCGGCGGCGGCATCATCGGCGCCGTTGTGGCCGTAGCAACCCGAGCCTTCGGTGTGAATGCAGCGCACGCGTTCCGGCGGCAGCCGCAGCATTTCGGCGATACCGGCGCGCAGCGGATAGACGCCCTGAGTGTGGGTCCACACCGTGAGCACGCCGTCGTTGAACCAGGCCACCGCACAGGACGGGCCGATCGAACCATGCATCAGATACTGCTTGGTCACCCGCGCTTTGAAGCGAGTCTCGGTCGCGCCGCCGGCATTGCCGTTGTTGCTGATCGGATAGCGCTTGGAGGGCAATTGCTTGAGCAAATCGTGAATCCCGGCGGCTTCGGGAATCGCCTCGCCACCACTCCACTTGGCACTCTCAATGCCGCTGCGCATGGCCTTGATCGCTTGCCACTCATCACGGGCGACCACGGCCAGATAGTTGCCGTCGCGGATCACTTTGACCACGCCGTTCAACGCCTCGATGGACGCGGCATCGAACGCCTGAAGCGTGCAGCCGGGACGCGGCGGGCGGATGACACGCGCGTGCAGCATGCCCGGCAGGCGCATGTCCTGCACAAATGCCTCGCCGCCGCTGACCTTGGCCGGAATGTCCAGGCGCGGCAGGTTGTGGCCGATCAGTTTGAAGTCGGCCGCCGCCATCGCCGGTGATTGCGCCTTGGCGTACTGGTGCACATCGACATGCTTGACCGCGTCGGCATATGCCATGCGCTGACCATTCGGCCCTTCGATGATGCCGTCGCGAGTGCTCAGTTGCGCAGTATCGACTTGCCAATGGCGCGCGGCGGCGTCGACGAGCATTTCCCGCACCTGCGCGGCAGCGTTGTACAGCGCGGTGCCGCTGTCGAAAATACTGTGGCTGCCGGCGGTGTAGCCTTCGTTGGGCGTCAGCGCAGTGTCGGCGGTGAGCAAATTGACGGCGCTGGCCGGCACCTGCAAACGCTCGGCGGCAATTTGCAGCAACGCGGTTTTCACCCCGGTGCCCAGTTCGACCTTGCCGGTGTACACGGTGATGCCGTCGGCGCCGATGCGAATCCACGCGTCCAGGTAAGGGTTGGTGCGCAGGCTGCCGGGCAGATCGGGGGCCAGCACCACAGTGCCAAGGGTGTCGACTTCGGTGTCGGCCAAGACACGCCGCGCTACCGGCATCAGCGTAAAAGCCATGAGCAACGCGCCGCCGCGCAGGAAGGCCCGGCGGCTGGGGTTCAAGCCGTTAGCTGCGCTCATGTCCGGCTCCCGTTATGCCCGGCCACCTGTTTGATCGCCTCGATGATGCGCAAGTGCGTGCCGCAACGGCACAGATTGCCGGCCATGTGTTCGCGGATGGTTTGTTCGTCCGGGTGCGGGTCACGTTCGAGCAACGCCTGCGCGCGCATCAGCATGCCGGCGATGCAGTAACCGCATTGCGCGGCCTGCTTGTCGATGAATGCCGCTTGCAACGGGCCGGGTTTGTCTGCGCTGCCGAGGCTTTCCACGGTGCGGATTTTTTTCCCTTCAAGGCCTGCGCACGGCGTGAGGCAGGCGAACACCGGTTGGTCGTCGACGATCACCGTGCACGCGCCGCACTGGCCCAGGCCGCAGCCGTACTTGGCGCCGTTGAGGTTCAAGTGGTTGCGCAGCGCATACAGCAGCGGCATGTCCGCTTCCAGCTCCAGCGCTTGGGCGGCTCCATTGACGGTGAGAGTGATCTGGCTCATTTCGTCTCCTGACGTAACGCTTCAATAGTGGAAGAAAGGTCGGTCCATGGCTGCTCGGGTTTGGCTTGCTCGCGCAGATACGCGGCGAGTGCGCCGAGTTGGGCGTTGTCGAGGCTGGCGGCGAACGGCGGCATCACCGGGCCGGGGGCGCCGGGAATGGCGGGCACGCCTTCGAGCACGGTCTTGAGAAAGTTGCGCGGGCTGGCCGCTTGCAGCGCCGAAGTGCTTTGCAGGCCTGGGCGGCCGTCGATTTCGCGCATCGGCGCGGCGGGTGCGTGACATCCGGCGCAGGCGCTGCTGAAGAGCAGGGCGCCGGTGCTGTGATCCGCTGGACTGCTCGGCTGCTTTTTCGCGGTGGTTTCGCTCACCGCGTGCGGGTTTTGCAGGCTCAGCAGGTAGTCGGCAATCGCCTCGGCTTCGCTGGCCGGCAAGCGCGCCAGACTCAGGCTGACCGGGCGCATCGGGCCGGCGGGCGTGCCGTGGCCATTGACCACGTCGGCGCGCAGGTAGCCGACCAATTGCTCGCGACTCCACGGATTGGCGCGCTGCCCGAGGCCGACCAGGGCCGGCGCTTCCCAGCCATCAACGCTGCCGCCCTGCAGATATTGCGAGGATTTCTCCGCGCCGATCAGGTTCAGCGGCGAATGGCAGCCGGCGCAGTGGCCCGGGCCGTCGACCAGATAGCGTCCGCGATTCCATGCCGCGCTGTGTTCGGCCAGCGGCGTGAGCGGCTCGCCATGCAGAAACAGCAGATTCCAGAACGACACCAGCGGGCGGATGTTCATCGGGAAGTTCATCTGGTTCTGCCGCGCCGGGGCGTGTACGGCGGGGCCGCTCATCAAGTAGGCATAGGCGTCGGCGATGTCTTCGGAGCTCATGCGCCGGTAGTGCACGTAAGGAAACGCCGGGTAGAGAAAGTGGCCGTCGCGGGCAATGCCTTCACGCATCGCCCGCTCGAAGGCCGGCAGTGACCATTCGCCGATGCCGGTCTGCGCATCCGGGGTGATGTTGGTGCTGTACAGCGTGCCGAACGGCGTCACCAGCGGCAGCCCGCCAGCCAGGTATTCGCCGCCGGGGCGGGTATGGCACACCGCGCAGTCGCCGGCCTCGACCACCCGTGCGCCGCGTTGCAACTGCGCAGTATCGAATGACGTCGGCCGTTTGATTGGCGCGATCGCCGGGCGCCACATCAGCGCGACGGCGACGATCAGACCGAGCACCGCGAGCACGCCGACGCTGATCCACAGGGTTCTGGATTTGAGCAAATGGCTGTTCATGGTCGGCAGAAAAACGCGGCGGACAGTGGCAGGACGAGTGCAGTGCGGGTCATGGAAACGCTCCTTGTAGCAGCCGGGGAAGGGCGCCGATGCGGACGTCAGCGCCAGGGCCAAAGCGTAGAGAAGACCCTTGCGGCGGAGAATCACCGGCCCGCGCAACAGCGCGTTGCGCCACAAGCAACGTTGCGCGCTACGCATCAGTGCGTTGCCAGTGGCACGGATTCTCGCTGCCGTCGGCTGACCGTAGCCTTGGCACAACTTTCCCGAACTCAACGAGGTGTCACCATGCTTACGGGCAACCCTGCCGTTGCGGCCCCGGCCGAACAGCCTGCTTCACTCTCCGGCCTGATGGTCGCGTTTCTGGCCTTCTGCTGCGGCGCGGTCGTCGCCAACCTGTATTACGCACAACCCATCGTCGAACTGATCGCCCCGCAGATCGGCCTGTCCAGCGCCAATGCCAGCCTGATCGTGTCGCTGACGCAGTTCGGTTACGCGCTGGGCTTGTTGCTGCTGGTGCCGCTGGCCGACCTGATGGAAAACCGCCGTCTGGTGGTCGGCTTCACCCTCGCTGCCAGCGCCACGCTGCTGTGCGCTGGCCTGACTCATTCGCCGTCACTGTTTCTGCTGCTCTCTTTGCTGATCGGCCTGACCTCGGTGGCGGTGCAGATTCTTGTGCCGTTGGCCGCGCATCTGGCGCCGGAAGCCAGCCGGGGGCGCGTGGTCGGCAACATCATGAGCGGCCTGTTGTTGGGGATTCTGCTGTCGCGGCCGCTGTCGAGCCTGTTGGTCGAAGTGTTCGGCTGGCGCGGGGTGTTTTACAGCGCGGCGGCACTGATGGCGGTGATCGCGTTGATTACCGCTGTGGCATTGCCGCGCCGGGTGCCGACGCACAAAGCCACTTATGTCGCGTTGATCGGTTCGGTGTTTGCCCTAGCCCGGCGCTTTCCTGTGTTGCGCCAGCGTTCGCTGTATCAGGGTTTGCTGTTCGCCAGTTTCAGCCTGTTCTGGACCCTCGCGCCGATTGAGCTGATGCGTCATCACGGCTTCAGCCAGGCGCAAGTGGCGATCTTCGCCCTGGTCGGCGCGGTGGGTGCGATTGCCGCGCCGATTGCCGGGCGTCTGGCCGATGCCGGGCACGGTCGTCGCGGTACCTTGGTGGCGTTGCTGCTGGCGCCGCTGTCGCTGTTGATCGCCGCGTTGCCGGGCAGTGGTTACGTATGGCTGGTGGTGTGTGCGGTGCTACTGGATTTTGCCGTGCAACTGAACATGGTCCTCGGCCAGCGTGAGGTCTACGCCCTCGACCCGCACAGCCGCGCCCGCCTGAATGCGGTGTACATGACCAGCATCTTCGTCGGCGGCGCCCTCGGCTCGCTGGTCGCCAGCCCGCTGTATGAACACTTCGGCTGGAACCTCTCGGCCGTCGCCGTGGCGGTGTTGCCGGCGCTGGCGCTGGCGTTGTTCCTGGGTCGCAAGGCTGATGGCTGAGGTCGCGATGAGGCCCGGCAAGCACGACGATACAAGACGTGTGGCGAGCGCTGATGCACAATCAGCGGCGTTCCCTCACCACCGGACCCCGCTTATGGACAAGTTGCTGGCCTTGAAGATGTTTGTTGAAACCGTGCGCTGCGGAGGCTATTCCTCGGCGGCGCGCAAGCTTGGGATTTCGACGTCTTCGGTGACACGGCAAGTGGCCGGGCTGGAAAACGAGTTGGGCGCCAGCCTGCTCAATCGCACCACGCGCAATACCAGCGTGACCGTCGCCGGCCAGACCTATTTCGAGAAGGCCGTGGCCATTCTCGATGCCATCGACGAAGCCGATGCGGTGGTCGCCGATCGTGGCAGTGATGCCCAGGGCCGCTTGCGCATCAGTGTGCCGGTGGAGTTTGGCCGCAGGCTGATTGCGCCGCACCTGAGCCGCTTGCTCGAGCGCCATCCGGGGCTGGAGATCAGTCTGTCGCTGAGCGATCAGGTCAGCGATTTGCTCAGCGAGCAGATCGACGTTTCAGTGCGGCTCGGCTCGACGGTAGTCAGCGAGGACATCGTCAGCAAACGCGTCGGCCACTTTCAGCGTTGGATTGTCGCCAGCCCGGATTATCTGGCGCGCAGCGGCGTGCTGGAGCATCCGCGGGATCTGCTCGAGCACCAATGCCTGCGCTTCGACTACGGCGGCAGCCATCACCACTGGACCTTTCAGGGCGACGAAGAGCCGATTCAGCTCAACGTCCAGGGTCGCCTGCAAAGCAACAATGCCGACATCCTGCGCGAAGCGGCGATTGGCGGTGGCGGGGTGGCGCTGCTGGCCGACTGGCTGGTGCGCGACGACGTCGCCGCCGGACGCCTGACGCGCTTGCTTGAACACTATGAAGTCAACCCCGGCAGCGCCAGCAGTTGCATCAACGCGCTATACCTGCCCAACCACCGTGGATCGAGCCGGATCAACGTGTTCATCGATTTTCTCGTGGAAATCCTCAAACCCGCTGCTTAGCACTGCACACTCTGTTGCTGCAGCCGCTGCACACTGCTTGTATGCTTGCGCCCCGGAACACGTGGCCGCCGTGAGTGCCGACGTTCGAATGATGGCTGGAATGGATCCCGGACTTCCTTAAGGTACTGACGTGAAGCGTGATACTCGCCTTGTAATGCTCCTGCTGCTGGTGATTGGCTGTTCCCTGACTTCACTGACGATCTGGAAAGTCTGGTCTTCGCGCGAGCGTGCGCTGGCGGAAGTCGACGTGCATGGCCTGAACCTGACCCAGGCGCTCAACACCTACACCGAAGGCATCGTCCGGCAAAGC
>NZ_JH635999.1:1468786-1473404 GCF_000257605.1 Pseudomonas sp. R62 | reverse complement strand
CTCGGGCTGGTCGAGCGCCTGGAAACCGAAGGCAACGGCCCGGCGCAGATTCAGCGCATCCAGAGCCTGATCGACCGTCAGCAGCCGCTGATGCCACAGCTCAGCGGCATCATCATCTATGACCGGAACGGGCATTGGCTGATGTCCTCCAACCGACCGATTCCGGAGGGCGCCAACAGCAGCGACCGCGCCTATTTCATTCACCACCGTGAAAACCGGAGCCGCGAGCCGTTCATTGGCCCGCCGATCCAGAGCCGTGCCAATCATGAATGGGTGGTGACCATCAGTCGGCGCTTCAATGACGCCGGTGGCCAGTTCGCTGGCGTTGTAGCAGTGACGCTGGGGGTGGAAAACTTTTTGCGCGTGTTCGGCAAGCTCGACGTTGGCCAGGACGGCGCGATCGGTCTGTCGTACACCGATGGCACGCTGCTGGTGCGCTACCCGTTCCGCGAGCAGGACATGGGGCGCAACTTCTCCAAATCGCCGATTTACGCCAAATACCTCGTCGACCGTTCAGTCGGCACTGCCTCGTACACCTCCAGCCTCGACGGCGTGGAGCGGTTGTACGCGTTCCGCAAAAGCGAAACGCTGCCGCTGATTACCACCGTGGCCCTGGGCAAGGACGAAGCGCTGGCGGCGTGGCGCATCGAAGCGGCGTTGTCGGCGGTGGTAGTGATCGGGCTGCTGGGGCTGACCGGATTGATCGGCTGGTTCCTGATTCTCGATATCCGCCGCCGCACCGAGGCCGAAGAAGCCTTGCGCGATGCCCAACAGCAGTTGCTTGCGTCCAATCGGCAGCTGGAATTACTGGCGCTGAAAGATGCTCTGACCGGCCTGGCCAACCGCCGCTGTTTCGATGAAACGCTGACGGTGGAAGCGCGGCGCGCGCAGCGTGACGGCACCTCGCTGGCCTTGCTGATGATCGATATCGACCACTTCAAATTGTTCAACGATGCCTTGGGCCACGTCGCCGGCGATGCCTGCCTGCAAGCGGTCAGCAAGATTCTTGAAGGCTGCGTGCGACGCCCCTCGGATCTGGTCGCGCGCTACGGTGGCGAGGAAATGGCGGTGATCATGCCGGCCACCGACAGCGCCGGTGCGACCGTGGTGGCGCAACTGATGCTCGAGCGTTTGCAGCAGGCGAACATCGCCCACCCGGGCAGTCCGTTTGCTCGGATTACGGTGAGTATCGGCATGGCGGTGGGGACGGGCGCTCAACTGGATTCGCTGCCGGCGTTGATCCAGACCGCCGATCAGGCGCTGTACCGCGCGAAAGCGGCGGGGCGCAACGGGATGGCCGGGCAGGCCTGAGGCGCACTAGAAAGCTTCGCCACTATCCAGTTTCGCCAACAGCATTTGTCCGCGTTGCCACAGTGCATCCTGCTTGGCCAGCGGCATGCGGTCGAGGTTCTTGTACATCATGCCCATGCGCTGATTGCCACGCAGAATGTCGCCGTGGCGCATGAGGAAATGCCAGTACAGCGCATTGAACGGGCAGGCGTCGTCCGCGTTGCTTTCCTTGACCTTGTAGGCGCAGTCGCCGCAGTAATCCGACATTCGATTGATGTACTGGCCGCTGGCGCAGTAAGGCTTGGAGCCGAGATAACCGCCGTCGGCGTGCATGACCATGCCGAGGGTGTTGGGCAGTTCGACCCAGTCGAAGGCGTCCATGTAGATCGCCAGATACCATTCACAGATTTCCTTCGGCGCAATCCCGGCGAGCAAGGCAAAGTTACCGGTTACCATCAGCCGCTGAATGTGGTGGGCGTAGGCATGTTGCAGGCTTTGGCCGATGGCCTGGCGCATGCAGTTCATCTGTGTCTGCCCGGTCCAGTAGAACTCCGGCAGCGGGCGCGTGTTGCCGAACACATTGCCCTCGGCGTAATCCGGCATCTTCAGCCAGTACACACCGCGCACGTATTCGCGCCAGCCGATCAACTGCCGAATGAAGCCTTCGGCCGCGTTGAGGCCGATGCTCCCCGACCAGTAAGCCGCCTCGACATCGCTGCACAGCTGGCGCAAATCGAGCAGGCCGATGTTCAGCGCGGCACTGATCCGCGCGTGAAACAGGAACGGTTCGTCGCTGGCCATGGCGTCCTGGTAGTCACCGAAGCCGGCCAGCGCATAGTCGAGAAAGTATTGCCACAAGGCCTGGGCATCGGCGTGGGTCACCGGGTAATTGAAGTCATCCAGCGTGCCGTAATGGCTGGCGAAGCGCTCGCCGACCAATACCAGCACCTCTTGGGTGATTGCGTCATTGGCGAAACGCGCCGGGTAGGGCGGTTTGGCGTGTTTGGGCAGGGCCTTGCGATTCTCCGCATCGAAATTCCACGCACCGCCGACCGGCGTGCCGTCGCCATTGAGCAGCAGCCGACTCTTGCGCCGCATCTCGCGGTAGAAAAACTCCATGCGCAGCTGCTTCTTGCCGCTGGCCCAATTGGAGAACTCTTCGCGGGAGCAGAGGAAACGGCGGTCTGAGTGCCAATGCACGGGCAAGCCCGAATCTTTGATTGACTGCTCAAGACGCCAGTCGCCGCATTCGGTGATATGAATCTGTTCGGCGCCGGTGAGGGTTTGCCAGCGCTGTAGTTCGCCGGGAATTGAGCCGCTGTTGTCCGGGTCATCGAGGGTGACGTACTGGACGCGGAAGCCTTTATCGCGCAACGCCTCGGCAAAGTGGCGCATGGCGCTGAAGATCAGAGCGATCTTTTGCGGATGATGAGCGACGTGGGTCGCTTCCTCCATGACCTCGACCATCAGCAGCAGGTCGTGCTGGGGATCGAGTGGCTGCAGGGAGGCCAGGTCGAATGACAGCTGGTCGCCGAGGATCAGGAGCAAGCGGTGGGCAGGGGGCATGGAGCGAAATCCGGTGAGCGATTCGAACTCCAATAGTTATACAGTTTACTTGTCATGTATAGGTTTTAGCGGACACTGACATCCTATTGTGGGAGCGAGCCTGCTCGCGAAAGCGTCCTGTCAGTCAATACAAGTGCTGACTGACACACCGCCTTCGCGAGCAGGCTCGCTCCCACAGGGATTTGTGTTGTGTGCTTATGCGGGGTAGGTCGGATAGTCGATGTAGCCCTCGGCACCGCCGCCATACACCGTCGCCGGGTTCAATTGATTCAACGGCCAGTCATTGGCAATCCGCGCCGGCAGGTCCGGGTTGGCCATGAATGGTCGGCCAAACGCGACGAGATCGGCCAGCCCCGACTCAAGCAATTGCGCCCCGGTTTTGGCGGTGTAGCGGCCGGCATAAATGATCGCGCCGCTGAACGTGTCGCGCACGGCCTGGCGAAAGGTCTGCGGCATGGCTGGGGCGTTGTCCCAGTCGGCTTCGGCGATCGACAGGTAGGCGATGCCGACGTCTTCAAGAATCTTGATCGCGGCAATGTAAGTTGTGTGCGGATCTTCCTCGACCAGGCCCAGGTATGTCCGCGCTTCATCGGTGGTAGTGAACAACGGCGCGAAACGCACACCGACCTTGTCCTTGCCAATGCATTCGGCGACGCCGGCCACCACTTCGCGCAAGAAGCGCAAGCGATTGTCCAGCGAGCCGCCGTACTGGTCGGTGCGCAGGTTGCTGTGGGCGGAGATGAACTGGTTGACCAGATAACCGTTGGCGCAATGCAGTTCGATGCCGTCGAAACCCGCCTCCATCGCGTTGCGCGCGGCCTGGATGTACAGCTGAATCAGTTCCTGCACTTCATCGGTGCTCAACGCGCGCGGAGCGGACGGCGGCACCAGTTCACCGACACCGGGCGCGGTTTCGATGAACACGCTGACGCGGTCCGTGGCGACCGCAGAGGCCGACACCGGCGCATCGCCGTTGGGCTGCAACGCCGTGTGCGAGACCCGACCGACATGCCACAGCTGGGCGAAGATCACGCCATCCACGGCGTGCACCGCCTCGGTGACTTTGCGCCAACCGGCGATCTGCTCCGGCGTATGAATGCCCGGCGTCCACGCATAACCCTGACCGCGCGGTTCGATCTGCGTGCCTTCGGTGACCAGCAAACCTGCACCGGCGCGCTGCTGGTAATACTCGGCCATCAATTCGTTGGCGACATTGCCCGGTTGTGTGCTGCGCTGGCGGGTGAGAGGCGGCAGAACGATGCGGTTTTTCAGGATGTGTGCGCCCAATTTGGCAGGCATGAAGAAAGCGTTATTCATGGAGTAAGCCTTGAATCTGATTAGACCAGTCGACTAGTGACTGGGCAAAAAAACAACGCCGGGCTGTACGCACGCGGCGTTGATCGGGTTGGAGCGAGGGATTCAGCCGAGCATCTTCAACAGCTTTTCGGCAACGGCGGCAGAGCTGGCCGGGTTCTGGCCGGTGACCAATTGCCCGTCAGCGACCACATGCACCTGCCAGTCGGCAACTTTCGAATAGCGCCCGCCCAGGCGCTGGAACTCGTCTTCGATAAGGAACGGCACCACATCAGTCAGACCGACAGCCGCTTCTTCGGCGTTGGTGAAACCAGTGACGTCGCGATCTTTGACAATTGGCTGGCCATCAGCGCGCACCACATGACGCAACACGCCGGGTGCGTGGCAGACAAAACCGTGAGGTTTGTTGGCGCGGTCGAAGGCTTCGATCAGTGCAATAGAGGCTTTG
>NZ_JH635999.1:1464955-1467235 GCF_000257605.1 Pseudomonas sp. R62 | reverse complement strand
CATTCAACATCTTCATTGCCTGACCCAATGCATTCGCGAGCAGGCTCGCTCCCACAGGTTTTCGCGGCGCCTGCAAAATCCCGGCGAACACACAAAGCCCGATGTAGGAGCGAGCCTGCTCGCGAAGACGGCGGCACATTCAACATCTTCATTGCCTGACCCAATGCATTCGCGAGCAGGCTCGCTCCCACAGGTTTTCGCGGCGTGTGCCAAATCCCGGCGACATGCAAAATCCAGTGTGGGAGCGAGCTTGCTCGCGAAGAGGGCGGCACATTCAACATCTTCATTGCCTGACCCAATGCATTCGCGAGCAAGCTCGCTCCCACAGGGGACCTGCGTTGCTTGTTTGATTGGGGTTCTGCAGGCCATCAGTACTCAGGCAGGTCCGCCGTTCTTGTCTGGCAGTTGGGCAAACCACTGCGCATACGGTGTATTGCTCCCTTTGAATCGGTTGTAATCCGGGCTGCCGTCATCCCACCACACCGGCCCGCGCTCACCCAGCGCGACTTTGGCGTCGTTGACGCGAGCTCTCGCTGACTTCAACGCCTGTGCATCGTCGCCACGCTTTGCCTCTTTGACCGCACGCCGCGCTGACATGAGTTCGGCTACAAACGTCTCACGCTCGGCGGCCGGCAGCGCTGGATTGCTGCAACGCCAGAGTTGCTGCTTGACCACAAAATAGCGGCCATCGGGGGTGGTGGGGTACATGGGCGATATCCTGCGTGATCCAGTCTCAGACCGGGTAGGACAACTCGCCGATGAGTTTATCCAGCGTAATTGGATAAGCGCGCACCCGCACGCCGCAAGCGTTATAGATCGCATTGGCGATCGCCGCCGCGGCGCCGCTGATACCCAGCTCGCCAACGCCTTTGGCCTTCAGCGGGGTGGCATAGGGGTCAACTTCATCGAGAAATACTACTTCCTGATGGGGAATGTCGGCGTGCACCGGCACCTCGTATCCGGCCAGATCGTGATTGACGAAAAAGCCGATTCGATGATCCACCGCCAGCTCTTCCATCAATGCCGCGCCGGCGCCCATGGTCATGCCGCCGATGATCTGGCTGCGCGCAGTTTTCGGGTTGAGGATGCGCCCGGCGGCGCACACGGCCAGTTGCCGACGCAGGCGAATTTCGCCGGTCGCCGCATTGACCGCGACCTCGGCGAAATGCGCGCCGAAGGTCTGCTGGGCGAAGCGCTGGGCAAGGTCACCGTATTCCATGCGGTCCTCGCCCGTCAGCTCGCCATTGGCTGCGGCCTGAGCCAAGCCAACCTGCTGCGAGCCTGCGCGAATTTGCCCGTCGACAAACTCGGCTTGCTGCGGGTCAATCCCGACGGCGTGAGCGGCGGCTTCACGCAGTTTCACGCACGCGGCATATACGCCGGCAGTGGAGGAGGCGGCGCCCCACTGGCCGCCGGAGCCCGACGATTCCGGAAACCGCGAATCGCCCAAGTGCACCACGACACGGTCCAGCGGCACGCCCATCATTTCGGCAGCGGTCTGGGCGATGATGGTGTAACTGCCGGTGCCGATGTCGGTCATGTCGGTTTCCACGGTGATGACGCCTTGACGATCGAGACGCACCCGCGCCGCCGAAGCGGTCGTCGGTGCGCCGCGAATCGCCGAGGCCAGCCCGATGCCGATCAGCCAACCGCCCTCACGGCGCTGACCGGGTTGAGGGTTGCGCTGACGCCAGCCAAAGCGTTCGGCCCCAGTGTTCAGGCATTCCACCAACTGCCGTTTGGAGAACGGCCGCGCCGGTTGCTCAGGATCGACCTGCGAGTCGTTGAGGATGCGCAACTGCAGCGGATCCATCTGCAGCTTTTCGGCCAGTTCATCCATGGCGATTTCCAGCGCCATCATCCCCGGTGCCTCGCCCGGCGCGCGCATCGCCGAACCCTCGGCGAGATCGAGCACGGCCAGGTTCAAACGAGTCATGCGATTGGCACCGGCGTAAAGCAAGCGGGTTGACGCGGTAGCCGCTTCGGCGCGACCACCGCGCAGATTGCCCGACCAGCTCTCGTGGCCGATCGCCGTGATCACGCCGTCACGGTTGGCACCGATGCGCAGGCGCTGAAGCGTCGCCGGACGATGGGTCAGGTTGTTGAACATCAGCGGCCGCGGCAGCGCGACTTTCACCGCTCGCCCGGCATGTCGAGCGGCCAGGGATGCCAACACTGCGTCGCAAAGAATCGTGCCTTTACCGCCGAAACCACCGCCGATATACGGCGAGATCAGGCGCACATCTTCCTTGGCGATGCCGAGGGTTTTTCGCCAGATCG
>NZ_JH635999.1:1452892-1462620 GCF_000257605.1 Pseudomonas sp. R62 | reverse complement strand
CGTTACCTTGGGCAGCCAATTGAACGACCAAGGCATGAAGCGCGGCACCCTCGACGCTTCCGGGCCGCTGGATGAAGAAGGGCGTCTGGCCTATCGCTTGAATGTGGTGGGCGAGGGCGGTGACACCTTCCGCGATCATGTCGAGACCGAGCGCTACGGCATCACGCCGGTGCTGACCTGGCAGGCCACCGACGCGACCAAGCTGATTTTCGAAGGCGATTTCATGCGCAACAACGCGCCGCTCGATCGTGGCGTGACGCGCTACCCGGCGCAGATCGGCACTGCCTCGCGCGATACCTTCTTTGGCGAGAAGGACGTCGGCAAACTGCACAACGACAACAACATGGCGCAGTTGCGTTTCGAGCACATGCTCAACGACGACTGGACCCTGGGCGGCGGTTTCCAGTGGCTCGACGGCTCGCTCAAGGGCAATGCGATCGAGGCCAACGGCATTGCCGCTGACGGCCGCACGCTGGGGCGTAACTTCAACTACCGCAAGCTGGAATGGACCGACAAGGACACCCAGCTCAACCTCACCGGGCATTTCGACACGGGCGGTCTGCAGCACACCTTGCTCACCGGCATCGAGTATGAAGATTACGATTACAAGTCGATCATCCAGCGCTCCAGCGGCGCGGTCAGTGCCTACCCGATCGACATCTTCAATCCGGTCTACGGCCAGCCACGCCCGGCGCTGACCCGCACGCCGACCCACGACAAAGAGAACCTCAAGACCTACGCCGCGTTCGTGCAGGATCAGGTCGCCCTGACCGACAAACTGAAAGTGCTGGCCGGCGCGCGTTTCGAGCGCTTCGAGCACGATTACGAAACCTACGTGCCGGGCGGCAAGAGCTGGCAGGCCAGCGACAACGCCGTCACCCCGCGTATCGGCCTCACCTACGATTTGACCGATACCCTGGCGGTCTACGCCAACACCGCGCGCTCGTTCAAGCCCAACACCGGCGCCAGTCGCGAAGGCGGCGGTTTCGCCCCGGAGAAAGGCAAGTCCTACGAGATGGGCGTGAAGTGGGAAGCGCTGGATCAGCAGTTGAGCGTCGAGGCGGCGATCTACCAGATCGAAAAACGCAACGTGCTGACCACCGACCCGGTGGATTCGACCTTCAGCGTCGCCGCCGGTGAAGTACGCAGCCGTGGTTTCGACGTCAACGTCACCGGCAATCTCACCCCGGAGTGGCGAGTGGTCGGCGGTTACGCTTACGTCGACGCCGAGGTGACCAAGGACAACACGCTGCGCTCCGGCACGCGCCTGCTGAACATCCCGAAGAACAGCTTCAGCCTGCTCAATATGTACGAATTCCAGGACGGCACGCTCAAAGGTCTTGGCCTTGGCACTGGCCTGAAATACGTCGACGAGCGCGCCGGGCAGACCGCCAACACCGCGTTTTCCATGGGCAGTTACACCGTGGTCGACCTGCTGAGCTTCTACAAGGTCAACGACAAGGTGCGGCTCAACCTGGATGTGAAAAACATCTTCGATCGCGACTACGAAGAAGGCGCCTTCGGCAACGTTTACGCCTACCCGGGCGCGCCGCGAACCGTGCAGGTGGGGATTTCCTACACGCTGTAAATCGCCGCAGCGGTTGCCGCCGCCCCATGCTGGCCTGAGAGTGGCATGTCGAAATCAGACATCGGCATGCCGCACTCAGGCTAGTTGCGCGGCGGTCGGGCCACGTAAGGTGAAGCATCATTTCGTCGGCAAAGCGTCTGCGTCGCAGCTTTCGCCTGATGCCGACACCGGAAATGATGATCGCCTGACGCTCAGTCAGTGGCCCAAACGTCGATCATGAGAACAATAAGAACCCATGACTAGCCTGAACCCCAAGGACTCCAACGGTCAGTTGGCGCAAGGTTTCAAACCGCGTCACGTCACCATGCTTTCCATTGCCGGCATCATCGGCGCAGGACTTTTCGTTGGCTCAGGCCACGCCATCGCCGCCGCAGGACCTGCGGTGCTGCTCGCTTATCTGTTCTCCGGTCTGCTGGTCGTGCTGGTCATGCGCATGCTCGGCGAAATGGCCGTGGCGCATCCCGACACCGGCTCGTTTTCCACCTACGCCGATCAAGCCATTGGCCGCTGGGCCGGCTTCACCATTGGCTGGCTCTACTGGTGGTTCTGGGTGCTGGTGATTCCCATCGAAGCCTTGGCCGCCGGGCACGTGCTCAATCAGTGGTTTCCCCAAGTCGATGCGTGGTTGTTCGCTTTGCTGTCGATCGTGCTGCTGGTCATCACCAACCTGTTCAGCGTGTCGAAATACGGCGAGTTCGAATTCTGGTTCGCCATGGCCAAGGTCATCGCGATCATCGGTTTCATCGGCCTGGGTTTTGCGGTGCTGATGGGCTGGATTCCCGAGCGTGAAGCCAGTGGCTTGAGCACGCTGATGGCCGAGCACGGCGGCTTTGCGCCGAACGGCATGTCGGCGGTGGTCGGCGCGTTCATCACCATCATGTTCAGTTTCATCGGCACCGAAGCGGTGACCATTGCCGCTGCGGAATCGAACAATCCGGCGCAGAACATCGCCAAGGCCACGCGCTCGGTGATCTGGCGCATCGGCATTTTCTATCTGCTGTCGATCTTCGTGGTGATTTCCGTGGTGCCGTGGAATGACCCGCAACTTGCGTCGGTCGGTTCCTACCAGCGCGCACTGGAACTGATGAACATCCCCAACGCTAAATTCCTTGTTGACGTGGTGGTGTTGATCGCGGTGGCCAGTTGCATGAACTCGTCGATCTACATTTCCTCGCGCATGCTCTATTCGCTGGGCCGACGCGGCGATGCGCCGCCGGCATTGAAGGTGACTTCGGCGGCCGGCGTGCCACGCGCGGCGGTCATTGCCAGCACGGTGATCGGCGCAGGCGTGACGTTACTCAGCTATTTCATGCCGGCCGGGCTGTTCCAGTTCCTGCTCGCCAGCTCCGGCGCAATTGCCTTGCTGGTGTATCTGGTGATCGCCATTTCGCAGTTGCGCATGCGCCGCCGACTGGAACGGGAAAAGGTCGAAATGACCTTGCGCATGTGGCTGTTTCCCTGGCTCACCTGGCTGGTCATCGCCTTCATCTGCGCGGCGTTGGCAGTGATGATGATCACCCCTGAACACCGCCTGGAAGTGACCTCGACCATTGGCCTGGCGTTGCTGATCTCGTTCATCGGCCTGGTCACCAGCCGCCAGCACCGGCCGGCGAGCAGGGTGGCGGCTGTTAGCAAAGCCTAAGCAAACAACGCCTTGAGCCCGCGGGAAAACCAGCCGTTCGGGCTCGATGGCAGATGCTCACGTTGACTGAGTGAGCCAGTCAACGCGCAGGTTTCACCGGCGAGCGAGCCCATCAGTTGCGGCAGCAAAAAACTGCGTTCGCATTCGCTGGCGGACAGTCCGGTGTTCTCTTGCGGCCAAACGACGCTGGTTTCGGCAAACGGCTTCATGGCGCACCTCCTCAACAATCAAACGTCCAGCACCAGGGTTTCGCTGCCCTGCGCCGGGGCGGCGCAGCAGATCAGCACTTCGTCGTCCGCCAGGCGCATGGCCGGCGGGGTGAGGTAATGCACCTGGCCGCTGGTAAGGCGGGTTTTGCAGGTGCCGCACGAGCCGCCGCGACAGCTGAACTCCGGATTCAAGCCACGTGCCTCGGCCAGTTCCAGCAAGGTGCCGCTGCCCGGTTCCCAGCGTGCTTCCTTGCCGGACGTCGCAAACAATACCTTGACCGGTTCTTCGGCGACCGGCACCTGCGGCGGCGCCGGGGTGCTGATTTCGACATCGCGGATCAGCGTCGACGGGCCGAAGGTTTCGGCGTGGATGCGATCGTCGGGAATGCGCATTTTGCGCAAGCCGTCGTACAGCGCCTGAGTGAAGCTGCCCGGGCCGCACAGGTAGAAATCGTAGTCATCCAGCGGCAGCAGGCTTTTCAGCAAGGCGATGTCGATGCGCCCGGCGTGATCGTAACCCTGCGCTGTTGCTTCCAGCGGCGGCTGGCTGACCACGCGCAGCACCTTGACCTTGTCACCCGCGCGCGCAGCCAAGGCGTCGATTTCTTCGCGAAAGGCCAGATCCTCAACGGTGCGACTGCTTTGCACCACCCAGGTCGGACGCATGCGGCTGATGCGTTTGCCCTGATAGACCACCTCGCGCAGCATCGACAGCAGCGGCGTTACCCCAACCCCTGCGGCCAACAGCACCAGTGGCCGGCGTTCGGTGGCGTCGACGGTGAAATCGCCTTGCGGCGCGCGGGCTTCGATCAAATCCAGTGCCTGGACCCGATCATGCAGATGCGAGGATACCGAGCCATCGCGTTTGACGCTGATGCGCAGGAACTCGTCCGACGGCGCGCTGGACACGCTGTAGGTGCGGATCGACGCGGCATCCTGACCGTCGAGCAAGACCTTGATCGGCAAGTGCTGGCCCGGTTCAAAGCGCGGCAGGCCGAAGCCGTCGTTGGCTTGCAGGTAAAAGGAGCGGATCTGCGGACTCTCATCGACCACCCGCGTGACGTGCAGCGCGCGCCATTGATTGCGCAGCGCCTCGGCCTGCAGACGCTCGCGGGTCTGTTCCCAGCTGCCGGTCATTTGCGAATTGGGCGAATCGCCTTCCGGCTGCTCGGCCCAGCGCAGTGGCAGCGCGGCCTGACGGTAAACGATGCGCTGCGGCTTGAAGCGCCACAGGCGCTCGGCGCCCTGGAACGCGGCGATTTGCGGATCGTCGAGCAGCACTTCTGCGCTGCCGGTCATCTGCAACAGATCGCCGCTTTCGAAATCGATAAAGGTCAGCCCGGCGCGCGGGTTGAGCAGGATGTTGCCCAAGGTGTTGAAGAACAGATTGCCGGAGAAATCCGGGATGGTCAGGGTGCCGTCCTCGTCCATGTGCACGAAGCCGGATTTGCCACCGCGATGGGATACATCGACCTGGCGCTCGCCGTCGCGCACCACGTAAGTGGCTACGTAGAACGAGTCGGCGGCGGTGATCATGTCGCGCACCAAGGGTTCGCTGACCGGCAAGTCGAGCGCGTTGTCGGTGGTCTCATCGACGAAGGCGTAATGGCGCAGGTTGATATAGCGCGGGCAGTTGCCGTAAGCCTGGGTCACGCTGATCTCGAGGCTGTCGTCCTCGCGGCGGCTGATATTGCCGTTCATGCGATTGCGCCGACGGGTGTGCAGCTCGATGCCGAGCATGCCGATCGCATCGCCGGGTTGCAGGCCTTGATTGGCCGGGTCGTTGGGCTGCGCGTCGAGTTTGATCTTCAGAACCTGTGGTGACGGCGAATCCATGAACCCCGGTTGACCGGTGCGCAGCGTTGCCCACGGATCGCCCTGGCTGTCGACGGCGCCGAGCACGACGAAGGGCAGTTGCGCATAGAACTCGCGGTGCTGGTCCGGCATCCAGTCGCGGGCCAGTTGCCGCTGGCCGACACCGACCATCATCTCCACCGCGCCGACGGCACGTTGCAGGGTCAGCTCACCTTCATGCCAGGGCGAGGGCTGCGGTTTCGACGCTGTGTCCATTTCGATTCTCCTCGGGTACAAACGGGCCGGTGAGCCGCCAGGGGCTGAAGCTCAAGTGGGCTCATGTTCGCCCTCGGCCGGTTGCGAGGGAATGGCCAGAAACTGCAATCCACTGTTTCACTCGGTGAAATGATCCCTGCGCGCGCCTAAGGAGGCGGGTGATTATTTCACTGGCTGAAATGCTCGATTGTATTGGCTGAGGATTCCGCGATTTGCGGCAGGGGAGCAGGATGAGCCCCATCGACACGATCAGCGGGTCGACCTCAAATAATCCAGGAGCACGTCATGTCCCAGTCAGCCGTCAAACTGTACCGCCATCCGTTGTCCGGCCACTCGCATCGCGTCGAGTTGATGTTGTCCCTGCTGGATGTGCCGACCGAACTGGTGTTCGTCGACCTGATGAAGGGCGCCCACAAAACCCCTGAATTCCTCGCCCTCAACCGTTTCGGCCAGGTGCCGGTGATTGATGACAACGGCACGGTGCTCGCGGATTCCAACGGCATTCTGGTTTATCTGGCGAGCAAATACGGCAACGGCCAGTGGCTGTCGATCGATCCGGTCGAGCAAGCCAAGGTGCAACGCTGGTTATCGGTGGCCGCCGGGCAGATCAGCTCCGGCCCGGCCACGGCGCGCTTGATCACTGTGTTCGGCGCCGGTTACGACGCGGCTGATGCGATCAAGCGTTCCCACGCTTTATTGCAAGTGATGGAAGACGAGCTGGCCAACAGCGCATTCCTTGCCGGCGACAAGGCAACCGTTGCCGATGTGGCCGCCTACACTTACGTCGCCCACGCGCCGGAAGGCAATGTCTCGCTTGAGGATTATCCGAATGTGCGGGCGTGGCTGGCGCGGGTCGAGGCGCTGCCGAAATTCGTCGGCATGCAGCGCACAGCGGTGGGCCTTCAAACGGCTTAGGTTCAGCACGCTTCATTAATCCTGTGGGAGCGAGCTTGCTCGCGAAGGCGGTGGGTCATTCAGCATCGTTGTTGACTGACAGGACGCCATCGCGGGCAAGCCCGCTCCCACAGGGGGCGGTGGGTTTTCAAAATCTTCGGCAGGTTCCCGTCTATGGATCGTTTTCAGGAAATGCGCATGTTCCTGGCCGTGGCCGAGGAGGGTGGCTTTGCGGCGGCGGCCCGGCGCTTGAACACCTCGCCCCCCAGCGTCACCCGCGCCATTGCCGCGCTGGAACAACGCATCGGCACGCGCCTGTTGTCGCGCACCACGCGCAGCCTGCACCTGACCGAAGCCGGGCATCGTTATCTGGATGATTGCCGAAGAATTCTGTGCGACGTCGACGAAGCCGAAGAGGCGGCCGCCGGCAGTTATCGGGTGCCGTGCGGGCATTTGAGCGTGACCGCGTCGGTGCTGTTTGGCGAGCTGTTCATCGCGCCGTTGCTGGCGCAATACGTCGATGCGTTTCCTTCGGTGCATCTCAAGGCCTTGCTGGTCGATCGCGTGGTGAACATGGCGGAAGAGGGTATCGATGTCGCCGTACGCATCGGCCATCTGCACGAAAACAATCAGCATGCAATCAAGGTCGGCGAGGTCCGCCAAGTGATTTGCGGCACCCCCGATTACTTCGCCCGCTATGGCCGACCGCAACATCCGAACGAGCTGAGCCGCGCCAATATCGTCATGTCGTCCGCCAGTCATTTGCTCAGCGATTGGCAATTCGCCCATGCCGATGGCCCGTTGAGTTTTCGCTTCGAGCCGCGTCTGGTGGTCACGGCGAATCAGGCGGCGATCAACATCGCCAGTTCCGGTTGGGGCATTACCCGGGTGCTGTCTTATCAAGTCGCCAGCCAGGTTGCGGCCGGTGAACTGGAATTGGTGTTGCAGGCCTTTGAGCCGCCGGCGTTACCGGTGCAACTGGTCTATCTGAAACATCCGCGCGTACCGGCGAAGGTGCGCACGTTCGTGGACTTTCTCAGCGAGCGGCTGCAACACCACCCAGCGCTGAAAGCCGTGAACAGGGTTCACGGCTAAGGCTTCAAGGTTCAACTCAGCGCTGGATCACTTCCCGGCCGCAGCGGTTTCGATCAGGCTGGCGACGGCTTTCGGGTTGGACACCATCACCACGTGCGACGCGCCTTTGACCACGACGGTCTGCTTGGAGTGCGCGCGCTCGGCCATGAACGCCAGGGCTTGCGCCGGGATGTTCTTGTCCTGGTCACCGTAGACGAAGTACGACGGCACGGTTTTCCATGCAGGCTCGGTGGCGGCTTCGTTGAGCGCGGCGACGGTGACCGGGCGCTGGGTGGCGGCCATCAACTTCGCATCAGCAGGGGAAACATCGGCAGCGAACTGCTCATGGAATTTGTCCTGCTGGATGTACAAATCCTTGCCACCATCGGCCAGCTCAACCGGGGCCGACAGGGTCGGGCCAAGGGTGCTGCCAGGGAAGCGGCCGGACAATTCGGCTGCGGTTTCACCCTTTTCCGGGGCGAACGCGGCGACGTACACCAGCGCTTTGACATTGGCATTGCCGTAAGCGGCTTCGCTGATCACCGGGCCACCGTAAGAGTGGCCGACCAACACCACCGGAGTTTTCACGCTGGCCAGCACATCCGCCACCGATTGCGCATCACTCTTGACCGAGCGCAGCGGGTTGGCCGCAGCGATCACCGGATAGCCATCCTTCTCGAGAATCTTGACCACGCCATTCCAGCTGCTCGAATCGGCGAATGCGCCGTGTACCAGCACCACGGTAGGTTTGACCGGCGCGGCGAACGCTGCGGTGGCGCCGAACATGGCGGCGGTGAGGGCGAGGGTAGCGAAGACTTTGTTCATGGTGATGTCCTGTCGATTGGTTAAGGTAGGAATGGAAGCGACAGTGGTATTTGGCGCGCTAAATGTGTCAGTTGTGTGTGCGCACGGCCGAACTTCGCATGCGTGTGTATCTGTGTCGGCAAATGCTACACGCTGATACAAAGCGATCCATCCGCTCAGATCGCGCGGCGGATCTTGCCCGGGGCCTCGCCGTAGGTTTCCTTGAATTTCTTGCTGAATGCAGCTTGCGACTGGTAGCCGACCTGCACGGCAATGTCATTCAGGCCCAGATGCGAATGGCTGAGCAGACTGAACGCCAGCTCCATGCGCAACTGGGTCAGCAGCACCCACGGCGAAATACCGGCGACCCGGACGAAGGTGCGCATGAACGTTGCACGAGACATGTTTGCGGTGTCGG
Organism: Pseudomonas sp. R62; assembly: GCF_000257605.1. Lineage (NCBI taxonomy): Bacteria > Pseudomonadati > Pseudomonadota > Gammaproteobacteria > Pseudomonadales > Pseudomonadaceae > Pseudomonas > Pseudomonas sp. R62. Next base: position 1,453,921 of record NZ_JH635999.1, on the reverse strand, counting down.
CCATGGCTTCGATGGTCCATTCGTGCGCCGGGTCGGCCAGTATCGCCTGACAGGTCCGGCCGAGGCGCTGGTCGCCGAGCAGCGCCAAGGTGCTCTTGTCCTGCTCCGCACGGGCCAGATGCGCACGCAGAATCAAGGTGAACAAGGCTTGGGACAGTGAATCGAGGAGGAACCGCGCGCCCGGCTGTTCGCTGTCGGCTTCGCTGCGCAACAGCGCAATCAGGGCGGTCAGTGGCGCATCAATCGGCAAGCCATCGTTGGCAATCAACAGGTAATCGGGGAGGGCGGCGAACAGCATCGACGCGCGGTTGTAATGAAAACCACCGCAGAGCATGTCCAGATCGGCGCTCGCCCCACCGAGCCGATAGATCGGCAACACCCCGCCTGGAATCAGCGTTGGCAGCATTGGCGCTACATCTTTACCGCCGCTGTGCAGCACATGCGGCGTGCCCCGTGGCAACAAAAGAATGTCGCCGGCGCGCATCGCCAGGCGTTGCCCGCTGGCCAGCTCAACCCGGCATTCACCTTTAAGCACGATGTGATAGGGCGCCTTGCCCAAGGCTTCCTGTTGATGATCGCGCGCCCAGTCGCCTTGAAACTGGCAACGCAGATCGAGGCTGCCGCGCACGTTGGCCAGGCTGATGAGCTTATCGAGCGAGTTCATTGGCACCCATCACGAAGAAATCCGCAAAGTTGAGACGATTGAGCAAGACGTTGAGCATGACCGACAAAAGCGCGATTCGGTAGCACCGCAGACTGACTCCACTTTCATTGATCTGGAGAAGTCGCATGTTCACCTCAATCAACGCCGGACTACAACAGCTCGGCAAACTCGATCGCCTCGGCATCCCGCTGATGCGCGTGGCCATCGCCATCGTCTTCCTGTGGATCGGCGCGCTGAAATTCGTCCCGTACGAAGCCGACAGCATCACGCCCTTCGTCGCCAACAGCCCGGTGATGTCGTTCTTCTACGAACACCCGCAGGACTACAAGGCGCACCTGACCCATGAGGGCGAGCTGAACGCCGAC
>NZ_JH635999.1:1446371-1450015 GCF_000257605.1 Pseudomonas sp. R62 | reverse complement strand
CAAGAGGGTTCTTTTCATCATTTTCAGCCTTATTGTTGTTGTGATCAGTCATCCTATGAGTGATTGGCTGGGCCATCAATGGCTATTTCGTGGGCCTGTAACGTCGCTACGCTTATTTGACGTGCTTGTTCTAGATGATTTTGATCAGCGGAAATGATCGGAGAGGGTGGTCGTGATTGAGGTTTGACACATTTCTACATACTCTCCCGTTAGCGTTGTTGTACGACATCCTACCTAATGTGCGCAGTGCAACAACTCTCACAAAAACAATAACGGAGATACCCCTATGACGAGCATGGCTCCACTCGATCATCAGGCCGCCGCAAAACCGCAAAACCTTTTCCTGCGTACGCTGAAACTGCTCGGCCCCGGCATTATCGCCGTGCTGTCGTGGCTCGGTGCGGGCGATCTCATCACGTCTTCAGTGGCCGGTGCGAACTACGGCTACGCGATGATGTGGGTGCTGGCGGTCTCTTTGCTGTTGAGATACCTGATCGTCAACATCATTGCCCGGTTCCAGCTGTGCAATAACCAGGGCATGACCATTCTGCAGGGCTATGCCCAGCTCAACCCGGTGTTTGCCTGGTTCATGCTGGTTTATGCCCTGTTGATGGGGCACTTGATGAACGCCTACATGATCAAGGGGGCAGGGGAGTCGCTGGCGATGCTGTTCAAGATCGATCAGCCATTGCTGTGCTCGGTGGCGGTGGTGCTGGCGGTCTGGATGCTGGTCGGGCGCAACATCTACACGATGATCGAAGGCGTGATGAAGCTGCTGCTGGCGATCATGACCCTGGCGTTCATCGCTTTGGCGGTGATGTCCGGCCCGGATGTCAGCGGCATCATCAATGGCACCATCGGCTTCAGCATTCCGCCGGACGAAGGCGTGCATGGCGCGTTGCTGGTGGCGGTTTCAGTGATCGGCGCGGTTGCCGGCTCGATCGCCAACTTCGTGCACCCCTATGTCATGCGCCAGAAAGGCTGGACCGGGCCGCAGCACAAGCGCATTCAACGTAACGATCTGCTGTTTGCGGTGTTCGTCGGGATCATCATCAACCTGGCGATCTGGATTGTTGGCGCGGAAATCCTGCGGCCCAACGGTATCGAGGTGAAAACCTTGGGCGATCTGGGCAAGGCGCTGGAAATCTTCTTCGGCCCGATCGGCTGGTACGTGTTCTTCATCGGTGTGTTCGCGACGCTGTTCGCCAGTATTTCAGGCAAGACCACGGCGTTTCCGATGCTGATCACCGATGCCTTCCAGCATGTTCGTCCTGAGCGCCGCGAGAAGTACGGTAAAGAGTTCCATCATGACCCGATGCACAAGTGGTTCATGCTGTTCATCCTGGTCACGCCGCTGATCTGGTCGATGCCGGGCATGCCGGATTTCGTGACTCTGACCATTGGTGTCAGCGCATTGAACATCATTGGTTTGCCGGTGATTTCCCTGGGCTTGCTGATCATGTCCAACCAGAAATCGCTGCTGGACAAGCAGTACCGCAACAACCTGTTTGAAAACATCGCGCTGATGTTTGCTACAGGTCTGGCGCTATGGGTAGCGTTCCAGTTGGGCGTTGATCTGTTTACTTGATGGGAAGCAGTCGAGGGGGCACACGCCCCCTCGAATTGCCGCTTACAGCGGCACATCCATTTCGATCCGGCGCCAGGCCGCTTCGGAAAAGCTGTACACCGAAAACGCGATCAGCCCCAACGCCATCAGCATCAACAGCACCCCACCTGCCGGAAGATTCTGCAAAGCATCCAGCGCTTCCTTCATGCCGGGTGGATTGGTTGCCTGGTAAACCGAGCCACTGACCGCCATCAACACTGCAATCTCGATAAACACTACGCCTCGGGCGATCAGGCCAAAGCGCGACACCGGGCGCACGTAACGCATCACTTCGTCATCCGCTTCGAAGTATTTCTCGAACGTGGCCTTCCAGCCTTTGATGATGTGGGCGATACCGACACCCAGCGGGATCAGCGCGATCAGGTAGATCAACAGGTTCGAATGCTCGAACGACAGCAGCTGCGCGAGCAGATCCTTGGTCTTGCCATCGCCGGAGCCGCCCGAACTCCTGAGACCACTCACCAACAGACCCAAGGCAAAGAAGGCCAGCGCCGCATTGACCAGACCGCCGGCGAGCAGACCTGCGCGAATGACCAGGCCTTTGAACTCGCTGCCGTGGTGGTCGACATCGCGGATCGCTTGCAGCGCACGCCACGCGGCGAAGGCCAGCAGGCCGGCGACCACAACACCGATCAGCACGTAGCCGAAGGGCTGGCTGAGCAATGCTTCAAGGCTCTTGTGGCTGTCTTTCGGTTTGGTGGAGTCGTGCGCTGCCAACAGCGCGAAGATGCCGATGATCAGATACAGAACGCCGCGCGCGGCGTATCCGCCTCGGGCAAGCAGGACAAGTGTGTGTTGAGTGGACATGGGATTTACTTCCAGGGAATCGATGTGAAGCAGACCCGTGGACGGGGCAGGGGTTCGATAAATGCGTCGCCGGTGGGCGACGCGCGCTTTATCAGCCTGCCATTCAGCGCTCGCCTCGCTTCGGCGTCATAACGGCGTGGTCAGCGAAAATGGAATGCGCAGCTCTTCGACCGGCCCTGAATCCCGGCCGCACATTTCGTCGTGCACGCATTGTTGCACCAGTACGCAGGGAAACGCCGGCACGGTCTGCAGCAAGTCGCGCAGGTGGGTGATCGAACGCAGGTGCATTGGCTTGGCCGCGTCATCGAGCAAGGTGAATTGGCCCTGATCTACGCGAATTCTCGCCAGATAAAAACCACCTTCGAGTGACAGCAGCTCCAGTTCGCGAACTTCACTGTTGGCCGCACGTTCGGTGAGGGTTTGCAGATTCATGCTTCACTCCTTGCCTACCAGGGCAGGCGTTCTCCATCGTAGGCGAAGAAATGGCCGCTGTCGGCCGGCGTCAGCGTGTCAATCAGACTCAGTAATTGCCCGGCGGCAATGTCTGCCGGGCGGGCGCTCGAGGCTCCGCGAAAAGGTTGCGACAACGGCGAGACCACCGTGCCCGGGTGCAGGCTGAGCAAGCGACTCTGTGGGCGCGTGCGCGAGAGTTCGATAGCGGCGGTCTTGATCAACATGTTCAGCGCAGCCTTGGAGGCGCGATAGGCGTACCAGCCGCCCAAACGGTTGTCGCCGATGCTGCCGACTTTCGCCGACAGCATCGCCATCGCGCCTTGAGGCGCAAGCAATGGCAGAAAGTCGCGCAGCAGCAACGCCGGCCCCAGCGTGTTGACCTGGAACACGGTCTGCAGCGACTCGGCTTCGATTGCGCTGTAGCTTTTTTCCGGCTTGACTTGGTCGCGATGGAGGAGGCCGGCCGCGTGAATGATCAGGTGATAGGGCGCTTCGCCTGCCAGTTCGGCGGCGGCGCTGGCGATCGTTTCGGGCTGCTCGAGGTCGAGCTTCGGCACAGTTTTGCGTCCCAGCGCACGGACGCTGGCGCAGCGTGGATCCTGGTTCAAATGTTGGCAGAACGCCGTGCCGAGGGCGCCACTGGCGCCGATCACCAGAGCGCGATAACCGTCGCCGAACGAGGCCAGGGTCAACCCACTGCTCATGGGTTCGCTCCAGCGTTCTGGCGCCGGAAGAACACCGTCACCTGACCGACTTC
>NZ_JH635999.1:1441030-1445646 GCF_000257605.1 Pseudomonas sp. R62 | reverse complement strand
GAAACCCCACTTGGACATACGGGTGCGGTTGATCAACGTGTCTTCGTCGACCAGGTACATCCAGTCGTCCATGCTCATCTCGTAGGTCGAATCATCAACTGGCAGGTTCAGGCGATAACGCCAGTGGAAGGTGTTGCCTGCGATCTGGCCCTGAGCAACTCCGACCACATCATGCGCGCGACCGCTCCACTGACCATTGCCCCCGGGAGTGAGGGTCCAGACTCGGCGTTCACGGGTGCCGTCGCTGTAACGGAAGCGCTCGTCGAGGATCAGGTTTTCACCTTCACGACGGCTGGCGATATCAACCTCGAAACGCTTGACCACTTCGCCGTTGCGTTTCTGAAACATCCCCCAGGCTTTGACGGGCTGGCTGAAGAACTGCTCCAGACTCAATGCCGGTTGCTGATCCGCATAACGAGCAACATCGACACTGCCGCAGCTTGCAATGCTGAGCGCCAGTCCTAACAGCAGCAGAAATCGGGTCATCTTCCTACTCCTTGTGCTTGTACAGTTAACAGGCTGTGTATAGGCCTAGCGCCGGCCGATGAGCTGGAGAAATTCCTGCCGCGTCGTCGAGCTGTCGCGAAAGGCACCGAGCATGACCGAGGAGGTCATGATCGAATTCTGCTTCTCGACGCCGCGCATCATCATGCACATGTGCCTGGCTTCAATGACCACCGCGACGCCGGCGGCATCGGTGATCTGCTGGATCGCCTGAGCAATCTGCCGAGTGAGGTTTTCCTGGATCTGCAGGCGCCGCGCGAACATGTCGACCACCCGCGCCACCTTCGAAAGCCCCAGCACCCGGCCAGTGGGGATATACGCCACATGCGCCTTGCCGATAAACGGCAGCATATGGTGTTCACACAGCGAATAGAGCTCGATGTCGCTGACGATCACCATCTCATCGCTCTGCGACTCGAACAGCGCACCGTTGGTGACGTCTTCCAGGCTCATCGCATATCCGTTGCACAGGTATTGCATCGCCTTGGCGGCGCGCTGGGGCGTGTCCAGCAAACCCTCGCGTTCCGGGTTTTCACCGACGCCAACGAGGATTTCACGGTAATGGCTGGCTAGTAGTGGGCTCATTCGGGTTACTCGTGGCGGTGCGGGTTAGGGACACTGTCGGGCGAAAAGGTTGTACGCATACAGGTTGGCTGTATAGGTTTTATTGAAGATAGGCTGAAAAGGATCAACTGACAACGCATCGGTGGTTTTTTTGTGCGGGTTTGGGAGTTTAGACAGGACAAACCTGGGGCCAGGTTTGGTGAGTGGCTTGCTTGGGCCAGATGTACGGGCGTTTCAGCTGATAGCTGCCGGTGGCGGATGGCAGCTATCGGTCAGAGCGTACGCCCAACGCACTTTTTTCCAACCCAAAGCGGTCATCATCATGTTCAAGTATTATTGCGTCGATGCTCGGACTGTTCATAGGTAGGTTGACGCATGGCCAGAAGCGTTAGGCTTCAACAGAAACTTCATTCAAAGTATCTCGTTGAGGTAGCGGGAGAGGTGGTGTTTGATGACTGCCTTGTTGAAAAGCTATGGGCGCTCAACAGAGGTGACCGGTTTGAGTTGAATTCACGCTCCTTCGGTTTTGGACCTGTTCAAAAATACCGCTTGGAATACGTGATAACGAGAGGCCCCATTCCTGGGCATTGGCTCTACAAAGAATTTGACCCAAAGGAACTGACATTATTTTTTACGGCAAAAGACTTTGCCGGCATTTGCCATGGCTGGACCTTGTATGACGAGTGACCATTCACGGTTCGCTGCCTGGGAGGCAGCTTCCGGCCAAAAACAGTCATTCAGGTATGCCGATAAAACCATAATCGGCCATACGTAGATGGATGTAGATTTATTGCCTCAGCGAGCTTGCAAGAGCGAGCCAACCAGCGAGCCTTTGACCTATCGAGTACTCGACACGCTAGCTTGTCTGGACGGGTTTTAAGGTTGTCAGAGTTCTTGGGTTGCCATAATCGGATGCACGAGAATCGGCCACGCGAGTGATGAACTCACGTACCCATTTGAAGCCGGCGTGCCCATCCGACCGCTCATGCCAGAACAAGCCAATCGCAAAACCTTCCACCGGCAAGGGAGGGGCTACGCACAGCAGTTGCTCGCTGCGACCGTCTACAAGACGACTTGGAACCAGGGCCACACAATCCGACTGCGCGACCAACTCCGGTACTGGAAGGAATGACGACGCTGAATGAACGACGTTACGCCGCAGCCCGTGCGCTACCAAGGCGTGATCCACCGAGGTAGAGAAGCCTCCGCCGCGCAGTGACACCACGACATGTTCCAGCTGCGCGAACTCATCCACGGTCAGGCCCGCGCGCAGGCTTGGATGCCCACGACGCCCGATCAGCACGTAACTCTCATCATAGAGGTGTTGCGAGTGCAGTGCGGGCGGAACCCCGTTCATGTTTATCACGGCCAGATCCACCTCGCCGCGGGTCATCTGCAGCTCCAGCTGTGGTACGTCCAGGACGCGCAGTGCGATGCGGACACCCGGCGCTTCGCGTCGCATGGCGACAACGAGATGTTTGATCAAAACCGCCTGCACGTAATCCGTGCAGGCGATTGATACCGTCAGGCTCGCCGTCGCGGGCTCGAAATTCAGGTGAGTAGTGACGGTCGCCCTTACCTGGTCAAGTGCCTGGCGAAGCGGCACGAGCAGCTCCAAGGCTTTGACGGTGGGCGTCATTCCACGCTGCGCGGGGATCAGAAGAGGGTCGTTGAAGACGTCGCGCAGACGGCTCAACTGAGCGCTGACTGCTGGCTGGCTCAAATGCAGACGGGCGGCAGCCCGGGTCACGTTCTGCTCAATGAGAAGGGCCTCCAACGTCACAAGCAGATTTAGATCAAGGCGTCTGGTATCCATCGATCTTATGTTAGCAGCAAAATTTTGCGATTTCACAGATGGCCCGAGCCCCGCGACACTCCTTCGAAATCACAGCGGAGCCGTCCTTCATGTCGAAAAAAGTACTGATCATCTATGCCCATCCCGAGCCTTCGTCGCTAACGCGGCAACTGGTGGATGTGTCTGTTGAATGCTTGACTGCGCAAGGACACGATGTCCTGCAATCCGATCTATACACCATGGGCTGGAAAGCGATATTTGACGAGCACGACTTTCCTCAGCGGGCCAACCCTCAGCGGCTGTCGTTCGGAGCAGAGTCCGCCCACGCCTATCGTCATCGCAGCCAAAGCTCTGACGTGGCGGCGGAGCAAGACAAGGTTCTAGCGGCAGACGTTGTCATCTTCCAGTTTCCGCTCTGGTGGTACGGCATGCCGGCCATCATGAAGGGATGGATAGATCGCGTCTGGGCAGCCGGACTCGCCCACGGCTACAAGGACGCTGGCAACGCCTACCGCTATGGTGACGGCGCTTTCAAAGGCAAGCGGGCCATGTTGTCAGTCGCTGTCGGCGGCCCCGCAGATGACTACTCGCCGCGCGGCATCAACGGACCACTCGAGCAATTGCTGTTTCCGATCACGCATGGCGCGCTCTACTTTCCTGGGTTCGATGTGCTGCCGACGTTCGCCATATATGGCACTGGCAACTTGACCGCCGCAGATGCCGTCGCAGCCAAAGAGGCTTGGCGCACCCGACTCGAGGATTTGTTCACAGATGCGCCAATACCCTTCCGGCCCCAAAACGGTGGGGACTACACTCCCCGCAATGAGCTTAAACCGAATGTGGCCGTGGGCCAGAGCGGCATAATGGCGCACGTCGCTTATGGTGAAACAATCCAGCGCAAGCAGCTGAAAACGGAGGAGGTGACATGAAAACCTTCGTGATTCTGACTCGCCGTGCTGATGGAGCGGCAGAAGACTTCAAGCGGCTGGCGAAACCGGAAGTAGTGCACGTTTGGCAAGGCTTCGCTGACGGTATCGTGCGCGCAGTTCATGGGCTGGCCGCTGGTCCCGGTGCCGCGTTTGAACTGGAGTCCGCCACCTTCGAAGAGGCGCGTGATTACATCGAGGCGTTGCCTTACGTCAAAGGGAATCTGCTACACGTGCAGTACTGCGCGCTCAAGCCCTTCTCTGATTACGAGAGACTCGCTTCCTCCTGATCAGCGCAGATCAACTCCCGTTTGCACGGCGCTGCATGCTGCAGCCAGATTTTACGCGCAGCATGCAGCGTCAGGCCGGGACTCGTCTGATGCGAAGAGGGCTGGGACTGGCGGCTTCTGCCGTTTCCGGCCTGTTGCGAAGGCCTGTAATTGACTCATAGCCACGCTTTGACTCCCGCAGCCTGCCTGATTGCAGGTCAAAATTTTACGGAGAATTTACGCAGTCTTTATTGAGGGCATCCGATACTGCGCGGCGCTAATTTGGAACGGTATCGTGATGTCCCTCGCAGCAATTCGGCTTATCGGCTTCATCTTGGGTATTTTTCTGATCACCCTGGCGGTAAGCATGGCTATACCCATGATGACGCTGGTGGTCTATGAGCATAGCGACGATCTGTCGGCCTTTCTCTGGTCGAGTCTGATTACCTTCATCTGTGGTCTGCTGTTGATCGTGCGAGGGCGTCCGGAGACTGGCAATCTTCGGCCCAGGGACATGTACCTGCTGACTACCGCTAGCTGGGTTGTTGTGTGCGCCTT
>NZ_JH635999.1:1426462-1440494 GCF_000257605.1 Pseudomonas sp. R62 | reverse complement strand
GTTGTTGTGTGCGCCTTCGCAGCGTTACCCATGGTTTTCATCAGCGATATCAGCTACACCGATGCGTTCTTTGAAACGATGTCGGGCATCACAACCACTGGCTCGACGGTACTCACCGGTCTGGATAGCGCCTCTCCCGGCTTGTTGATCTGGCGTTCCATGCTGCATTGGTTAGGCGGCATCGGTTTTATCGGCATGGCTGTCGCGATTCTTCCGCTCTTGCGAGTCGGCGGCATGCGTCTTTTCCAGACAGAGTCCTCGGACTGGTCGGAGAAAGTGACACCACGTTCTCATGTCGCAGCCAAGTACATCCTTTTGCTCTATCTGGGCCTGACGGGTGTCGGCACTTTGGCGCTCTGGCTCGCAGGAATGACCCCATTCGAAGCGATCAACCACGCAATGTCGTTGATCTCCACCGGCGGGTTCTCGACGTCGGACTCCTCCCTCGGGCACTGGGAGCAGCCAGCAATTCACTGGGTGGCGGTAGTCATCATGATCCTGGGCAGCCTGCCATTCACCTTGTACGTCGCAACCTGCCGGGGCAATCGGCGTGCGCTGATCAAGGACCACCAGGTACGCGGGTTTATTGGATTCTTGCTGGTCACATCGTTGGCAGTAGGTACCTGGCTGTATTTTCACAGCGACTACGGATGGTGGGACGCGTTTCGTATCGTTGCGGTCAATGTGACCTCGGTGGTCACGACCACCGGAATTGCGGTTGGCGACTACACCTTGTGGGGCAGCTTCGCTGTGTTGCTGTTTTTCTATCTGACCTTCGTCGGTGGCTGCTCCGGCTCAACGGCAGGCGGGCTGAAAATCTTCCGTTTTCAGGTGGCTGCCGCGCTTCTGGTCAGCAGCTTGAAGCAGTTGATCCATCCCCGAGCCGTGATTCAGAAAAAATACAATGGTCATCCCATCGATGAGGAAATCGTCCGCTCGCTGCTGACCTTCTCGTTTTTTTTCACCATCACGATTGCCGCCATCGCATTGGGCCTGGCGCTGATCGGGCTTGATTGGATTACCGCCCTGAGCGGTGCCGCGACGGCGGTGTGTAACGTCGGCCCCGGCCTGGGCACAATCATCGGGCCGGCAGGTAATTTCTCGTCACTGCCGGATGCAGCCAAATGGCTGCTCACCGTTGGCATGCTGCTAGGCAGGTTGGAAATCCTGACGGTGTTGGTGCTCGTGACCCCGGTCTTCTGGAGATATTGAGCCAGGCAGTCGTTGGCAGAGACGCCGATCATTGCCTGTTACGGTGATAGCACGGCGGTCATGGTTTTACCGCGTGATGATCGTCAGTACGGGGAGCGTCCATCGGTTTCTTCTCCGGTACTGTAAAACTCACTGTCGTACTGGTGATGATCTGGTGCGTCGGGTCGGCCACTTCCATGAGAACCTTGTGAGGACCGGGCGTTAGCCCGACCAGGATAATCGGGTCTTCACTGGTGTGCGCCCACGTACCTTTCCAGTCATCGACGGTCACGTGAAGGTGACCTAAGCGTGGTGATACCTGCGCAGCCACCTTGCCAAAAACCGGCATGATCCTGGCGTGCTCTGTTCGAAACTGGATGATGACCACTCCACGGGCGAGCGGCTCGGCAAGCGGCGGGTAGGCAATGAGTCTCGGCGCACTCTCGGATGCCAAGGGCAGTATCGCCGGTGGAGAATCGCTGTCTGCTGCCCCTTGTCCAAGTACGGATGTGCAAAAGCAGACACCCAAAGCCAGGGCCAATAGACTTCCGGGAGCGAGGGACATGATCTGTTTCTCCGCGTGATTTCATTCAAGCGTAGATCAAGCTGGGTATTGCCCGTAGTTAACGGTGCTCGCGGTAACGCGGGCACCGTTTTCTTTATGGGGAAAAATGCTTACCCGTCTGCTTACCAGTTGTAGCTCAGCTTGGCGGTAATCTCGCGACCCGGGTTGTAGAAGTTCGCGGTGCCGGAGCCGACCACGTGCTGCTCGTCCAGCAGGTTGCTGACGTTCACGGCCAGGTCGGTGCCCTTGGCGATCTTGTAGTTGAAGGCGGCGTCGAACAGGGTAGTGCCATCGCTTTTGCCGGAGTTGGCTGCATCGAAGTAATAAGCGCCGACGTAGCGCGCACCCAGGCCTACGCTGACATCAGTGGCGGGTACGTCGTAGTAACTCCACAGCGAAGCTGAATGCTTGGGTGCCGTGGCGAATTCGTTACCCTTCAGCGAGCTGCCGTCGTACAACGAACCGCGCAGTACCTCGGACTCCATGTAGGAATAACCACCGATCAGGCTCAGGTTTTGCGTCACCTGCGCCTTGGCCTCCAGGTCGAGGCCACGCGCCCGCGATTCGCCCACTGTCTGCTGCTCGATGATGCCGCTCGGCAGCACCACGGCGATGGTGACGTTTTCCTGGGTCAGGTCATACACGGCGGCGGAGAACAGTGCATCCATTCCCATCGGCGCATACTTCACGCCCACTTCGTACTGCCTGCCTGTCTGCGGTGTCACGCCAACCTGCGGCGGCGAGACGGATTCGACCATGCTCACGTAGGTGGACACCTCATCGTTGACGATATAGGTCAACGCACCTCGGTAGGAGGTTTCGGAGAAGGTGTCTTTCTCAGTGGATTGCAAGCCTTTGCTGGTCAGGTCCATCGAGTCGTTGCGCACGCCCCCGGTGACGATGAAACGCTCGTAGAACGACAGGTTCTGCTGAAGGAAGACGGCCTTGGTGGTCGCGTCTCGCTTGTTGACGGCATACGGCGCGATTGAGCGTGGAACGCCAGTAAACACGGGGTTGGCAATATCGATCGGGGTCGTCAGGGCGTAGACCGAGCTTTCCTTGGTGGTCGAATCGAGGTATTCCACGCCCACCAGGCTGCTGCTGTCGATGTTCTCGAAGCGGGCATCGTATTGCAGCATCAGATTGCCGTTGAACTGGTCGGCTTCAGTGTCGGTTCCAAACAGGTACCGATCGACGCTAGTACCGACACGTGCGGCGCTGTCGCTGAGGTACACGTAGCCGAAATCATCGGTCAACTTGCTGTAACGCAGATTGCTGCGCAGTACGAAACCGTTGTCGAAATCATGGGTGACGTTACCGCTGAGGCTGGTGCGCTCGACATCGTGGAAGTTGTAGCTGGGCTCGCCATAAAACTTGCTGCGGTCGTATTCCCGATCCAGTGGATAGCCGCCGCTGTTGGGAGAACTTTCAGTTTTCAGGTAGTCCAGAATCATCGTGGCCGACGTGTAATCCGTCGGTGCCCAGGTCAGGCCACCCATAAACAACTGGTTGTCGTCCTGCGAATGATCGTACTCGCGATCGCTGTTCTGGCCTTTGGCAGTAAAACGGCCGGCCAGGGTTTTCTCGTCGTTCAGCGCATCGCCGACATCGATGCCTGTCTCGACATGGTCAAACGAACCGTAGGTCACATAGCCTTGGCCAAACTTCTCGAAGCGCGGCTGTTTGGTCACGAAATTCACCGAACCGCCCGGGTCCGCAGGGCCAAACAGGGTGGAGTTGGCGCCCCGCAGAATCTCGATGCGCTCATAGGCGAACGGATCTTCGCGTACGCCGCGCATTGAGCTGAGGGTCAAGCCGTCACGGTAGGTGGTGGCCTGGAAGCCGCGGATCTGGAAATAGTCGTTGCGATCGTCCGTACCATAAAAGTCGCTGACCACGCCCGGCGTGTATTGCAGCGCTTCTTCCGTGGTGCTGACGCTGCGTTGCTGCATTTCCTTGTTGGTCACCACCGACACCGATGCCGGTGTATTGAGAATGCTGGTGGCCACCTTGCCGCCCACCCAGAGCTCCTTGGCAACCACCGAGTTGGCGTCGTCGTCGGCACTGACCCGGACCTTGGCATTGATGATGAGCGGGGCGAGGCGGTAGTCCTCAACAGCCGTTGCGTCGAGTTCCAGCGGGCCGGCGGTTTTTGCTTGAGGGGTCAGCAGGTAAGCATTCGGGCCTTGCTGTTCGATCTGCAATTCGCTGCCCTGCAGCAACGATGACAGCGCTGTCGATGTATCGAGCGTGCCATTCACGCCAGCCGTGGTGCGGTTCGCCACACTCGAGGCGTCGAAGGAAAGGCTGATACCAGCCTCGCGCGCAAAGCGGTCAAGCGCTGGCGCCAGTGGCCCGGGGGCGATATTCCACTGTTTGACTTGATTGCTGTGATCAGCGCCCGAGGTTTGCGCCAGCGATGGCAATGCGTAGCTGCTCACGATCAAACCCAAAATCGCACCGTGCATGGCACGACTTAATGGATGGCGCTGTGAAACCGGGGACGAACTCATTTTCTCGCTCCAAGAAAGGACATCGGCAGACTGGCCTGTATTCCGGCCTTCCTTACAGGTCGAACGAGAATGAGAAACCACCTCATTATTTTTCAGGTAGCGAAAAAATATTCGGGTGGAGTCAGGTGGCAGCGGTTACGGTGACCCAATAACGGGTTCGGTAATCAATGTGCAGGCGCAGTGACTGCGCGATCAATGCCAGGACCCGATCGTTGTCGGCGAGCTGGAAAGTGCCGGAAACGCGACGATCAGCGACCTCTTCGGCGCAGCGCAAGACTCCTGGTCGATAACGCGACAACTCTGCGATGAAGTCACCAAGGCGCATATGGTTCGCACTGATCACACCGTCACCCCAACCCCATAGATCAAGGCCGTTGTCCCTGAACGTTCGGGTGTCGCTTGAGGTGAACAGCAGTTGATTTCCTGCCAGGACGTTGCGGCTCGCAGACGCTTGACCGGAACCGGGGAAAACCGTGACTGATCCTTCCTGAGCTGCGACCAGAGTGCCGTCGTCACGCTCGCGCACCAGAAAGCGCGAGCTATGGGCTCGCATGATCCCGTCGCGTGATTGCACCCACAACGGTCGCGCTTGCGGCGAGTATTGATCCGCACCGACATTCACGATGATTTCACCACGGCGCAGGATGATCAGGCGCCGCTGGGCGTCGAAATCGCTGTCGACGGCGCTATCGCTATTGAGCTGGATAAGGCTGCCATCATCGAGTTCGAAACGTCGTTGCTCGCCGGTGCTGCTGCGCTGCTGTGCAAGCATGGAGGGCAGGGGGGTGTAGTCGCGGCCGAGCCAGGCTGCCGTGCCGACGGTCGCCAATACGCCCAGTAGCTTCAGGCTTTCCCGCCGGCGCATTCCCTGCTGGGCGCCCTTAAGGGTTTGTCGAGCCAGCTGAGCTGGCACGCCTTCGAATTCATCGCCAAGCGTTTCCACACGCTGCCACGCCAATCCATGCTCCGGGCGCTGCTGCAGCCAGTGCTCGAACGTGCGCTGTGTCTGTTCATCGGCTTGATTGAAGCGAAGGCGCACCAGCCATTGGATTGCCTGCTCGACAATGGCCGGATCCAGCGCCTCGGGCTCAGGCCTCGACATAACGCAAGCGATAGCAATGTTGCAGGGCCGTAGCCAGATCGCGCTCCACCGTCGCGCGGGAAACTCCGAGCTTTTCGGCGATTTGCGCGCAGGTCAGACCGTCGAGTCGGGCAAATAAAAACGCCTGACGAACTCTTGGTTTAAGCGAGTCAAGCAGACGGTCTATGCGCTCGAGCGCATCGAGAATCATCAGCCGGCTTTCTTCCGATGGAACCTCGTGTTGAGGCAGCAAGGTGATGCTTTCCAGGTAGGCACGTTCGAGTTCGCGACGACGATACTGATCAATCATCAACCCGCGGGCGATGCTGCTCAAATAGGCACGTGGCTCGCGCAGGGCGCCGGACTGATGGCGGTGTTTGAGCACACGCACAAAGGTGTCCTGCGCCAGATCTGCGGCGTTGTCGCGACAGCCGATGCGCCGGACCAGCCAGCCCTGTAACCACGAGAAGTGGGTGCGATAGAGCAGCCCTGGATCTGCAGTACCTAGTGTTTCGTCGCTACGCATCGGCATCCCGGGACATACATGATTGATAATGAATCGCATTCTACTCAGGCGGTTGATCTTAGGCAAACATGCGCAGCTCAGCGCCTGCATGCAGGCGAATGGCATGGCTGTGCAGGAACTACGAGTGGAAGATGCGTCCGGCAATTGGATCGATTGAACGCTCGCCGTCCCGAGTGGCTTGCCTTCTAAAGGGAGTGGACGTTGACCGGGCTCACATCTGCAAACCAATCGACCAGGATGTCCGTCAGCACCCGTATCTTTCGCGCAGGGTGCTGGCTTTGGGGGCGAACAATGTAAATACCCGCCGGAACAGGGGGATATCTGTGCATGACGGACACCAATGCGCCAGATTTGATGTGCTCGTCGATGACGCTGTCAGAAAGGTACCCTAGTCCCAGACCTGCAACGGCTGCCGCGGCGAGCGCGACAGGATTGTCAGCCTTGAAGCGCCCTTGGGGATTAACCATGATGGACTTTTGGCCATCCATAAACCGCCAGGTTTCCGCACCTTGCATAAGAGATTCATGCGCAAGAATCTCGTGGGGAGCCTCTGGCGCTCCATGTGTACTCACATAGCCTGGGCTTGCCACGAGTTTGCCGTGAATGCTGCCCACACGCTTTGCGATGAAATTGGAGCTCTGTAAATGGCCGACCCGAATAGCACAATCGAAGCCCTCGCCAATCAGATCGACGATACGATCGCTGTAACTTGCATGAATGTGCAGGAGAGGGTGGCGTCGCCCCATTTCAGCAAGCACGGGGGCAATATGTGTCGGGCCGTACGAGATCGGTGCTGCGATCCGGAAGCGACCTCGAAGGTCTCCATCTGGAACAATGGCGTCCCTGGCCGCGTCAAACTCAGCGACGATCCGCGCCGCATACTCTCGCAAGGCGGCTCCCGCTTCGGTGACAGCAGCACCACGGGTTGTCCTGGCCAATAGCTGCACACCCAGTTGGGTTTCCAGCTTCAGAAGCCTGCGGCTTATTATCGATTTCGCAACACCCAGTCGCCGGGCCGCCGACGAAACACCGCCCGCGTCGGCTACCTCGACGAAGGTTCGAAGATCATCAATATCCAATGCTTCCTGCCTCTGCAAATGGCCATTAGTGCGTTTCAACCCCTGACCAACAGTCCATGGCTGCCGTCCACTGCGGACAGCTGCCTGAGCGTTAGTCAAGCGGTCGCACCGCCGTCCACGGTCAGGATGGCGCCAGTGATCAGGCTCGCGGCAGGACTGGCCAGATAGACCACCGCACTCGCAACCTCGCGAGGCTCGCCAAAACGTCCCAAGGACGACAGGCTCCGCTGAAAGTCGCCGGCGGGGCCGAAGGCTGGATTTGCGTCGGTGTCGACCGATCCCGGCTGAACAAGATTAACGGTTATGCCGGTGGGGCCGAGTTCACGTGACAAACCCCGGGTGAATGCGAGCAACGCCGACTTGGACATTGCATAGGCTGTTACACCCGCAAAGGGCACCCGCTCTGCCAGTCCCGAGCCAATTGTGATGATTCTTCCGCCAGCGGGCAGATGCGGGATGACCGCCTTTGCGAACAGGACGGGGCCTCGCACGTTGATATCCATCAGTGCTTGATAGTCGTCTACATCAATGTCGGCGATCATTCCGTTCAAGCCGATAGCCGCGCTATTGACGAGAATATCGAGGCCGCCCAGCGTCGAGATGGCCTGCGCGACTGCGCATTCAATGGCTTGCGGGTTGGCACTGTCGGCTTGAATCGCGATAGCACGACGCCCTTTATCAGCGATGAATTTGGCCACTGCCTCAGCTTTTTCCGTCGACTGCTGGTAGGTGAACGCAACATCGGCGCCATTCTCTGCCAGTGCCACTGCGATAGCGGCGCCGATCCCGCGAGCTCCTCCCGTCACCAACGCACGTTTTCCTTCCAAATCGATCATTACTCACCTGTCTGGCATGCAGTTATTTGGCCGCGCGCATTCACCAGGGATGGTGCAAGCGTGCCGATACGGGGGCGGATATTAGGGATCCAGTTCCTTGGTTTGTAGTCTCGTGGGTTGTATTACTGTGTCGCACAAATCGGAACATCCAACCGGGTGTTGGCGTTATTCGCGAGTGAGGAATGAAACTTTGGAGAAATATTCGGGTGCGCTGATCAGGACTGGACGTATTAGCCGCGATAGCTCTGATGGATCAATAAGTAAGCCTGATATCCATACTTTGCTTTCAGGACTCACTCTAAGGGAGCTTGCAATCGGGTCTTTCAGCTCTGTGGCGACTCAGGAATATGTGCCGCCTGGTCGCAGTATTCAAGCAGCAATTCGGTGAGCACCCTTATCTTTCGCGCAGGGTGCTGGCCTGGCGGTCGAACTACATAAGCGCCTGCTGGAGGCGGCGGATAATCCGTCATGATCGCTACAAGTGCGCCGCTCGCCAAATGCTCATGCGTGACCCAGTCAGGTAACCAGGCAATGCCGATGCCGGCCAAAGCTGCGGCCAGCAATGCGGTGCCATTGTCGGCTTTGAACGTTCCCTGCGGGCGCACCGTAACCATCGTGTCACCATCCATGAATGACCACGATTCATTGCCTTGCATCAGTGCTTGGTGGCTGACGACTTCGTCGGGTGTTTCGGGCGCTCCATGCGCCTTGATATAGACGGGGCTTGCCACCAATTGGCCAAAGATCGGTCCGATACACCGGGCGATCATGTTGGAATCGGGGAGGTAGCCCACCCGTATCGCGCAGTCATACCCCTCGGCGATGAGGTCAACGAAACGATCGGTGTAGTTCGTTTGCACATGAAGCTGTGGGTGACGCCTGGCCATTTCCGCGAGGATCGGCGCGAAATGTATTGGCCCCAAAGTCAGGGGCGCGGCGATCCGCAGGCGGCCACAAAGCTCGCCGGAAGGCAAGATCGCATCGCGTGCCGACTCGGCCTCAGCGCATATTCTGGCGGCGTAGTCGCGGAAGGTCGCCCCAGCTTCGGTAAGGGCCGCACCGCGGGTGGTACGCGCCATCAGTTGCACGCCCAGCTCTGCTTCCAGGCGGGCAAGCCGGCGACTGACGATAGATTTCGACGTGCCCAGGCGCGTTGCCGCACGGGAAATGCCGCCGGCATCGGCCACTTCTACAAAGGTTTCAAGCTCTTCTATATCCATTTCCACGTTCCTTTTTTTGCCACGCAGCTACGCACGGAATGCGACTACCAGAACGTACATCTGAACTGCACATTACGGAGTTCGCGCCTTGGCGCCAATAGCGGTTCCCGGGGACGTCCTGATCTGTGCGTACATGGGGCCACTTTTCGAGCGGCCGGCAGTGCGTGCGAGTGTCGACAAGCTGCTACAGGATGTATTGCGGGGGCGTATACGGGTTGTCATTGAACGGGCCTTTACCCTATCGCAGGCTGCTGCGCATGACTTCGCGGAGCGAAGCAAACCGCTGGGGCGCGTCGTCATGAAGCCGTGAAGCCATCGCCAGAGAATGGCAGCAAAAACCGTGGCGTTCCTCATTGCGCGACACAGTTAGTCATTCGCTGCTACTACCCGAAGGTTTGAGGGCGCTGCACAGTGCATGAGGCATCGCCGCTCATAAGGCGCGCTGCACGGAAACTGATCCCGCAAATAAACGTGCCAACCCACGGCAACAAGAGGATGGATTAATGGCTTTTCGTAACGGTCTTGCTTCGCTTCTTCGTCCAGAAGACTCCGTAGTTGTGTTGATCGACCACCAGCCTTTTCAACTCACCAATCTCAATAGCCACGATCCGCACGCAGCGGTCAACTGTGCGACAGCATTGGCGAAGGCTGCGAAGGCGTTTAACGTCCCGACCATTCTGACCAGTGTGATTGCCGAGCGTGGCGGTTGGATCTTTCCGCAAATCACCGACGTTTTCCCCGGTCAGGAGGTGATTGACCGAACGCTCATCAATACTTGGGAAGACAAGAAAGTAGTGGACGCGGTCAAGGCAACAGGCCGCAAGCAATTGGTCCTGGCTGGCCTGTGGACTGAGGTCTGCGTCGCCATGCCAGCGATTCAAGCACTAGGCGAGGGCTGGGACGTTACCGTGGTCACCGACGCGTGCGGTGGCGTTTCGGTCGAAGCCCATCAAGTCGCCATCCAACGCATGGTCGGCGCCGGGGCAAATGTCATGACCTGGTTGGCAGTCATGGCTGAATGGCAACGCGACTGGGCACGCCTCGATACGGCAGGCGCTGTAACCGATGTGCTTCTCCAGCATGCTGCAGGTAGCGGCATTGCTTATCTGTGGGAGCAGCAATTGCTCGACACGCCGGTACCCGCTGAAGGTTGATCAGCACGGGAGTGAGGGGCCAGTGAAGTACCGCTTTGCCGGGGAGGCGCCCCATTCCCGCGTTCATCGACGGCCGATACTGAAGGCGTGCATTCGCAATCTGCCGGGATATTGCGAATGACCAATACCTAGTCCAACACAGCACATGGCCGGCTCGGGCCAGATCACCAACATTAAGCCTGGCTGACTTTGGCGCTTGGTAACTGCCTTCATCTGCCCGCGAAGCCCGTGCACCGTCATGTCTTTGCATCGGGAGGCCCGCTGGCTCTGCGTAGCAATGCACTAAAATCCCTTCATATCGCGATCGATTGTTTCGGTGCTTTCACTCGGCGCCACAGCTTGATCAAGACCGCTCAAAACAATAATCGAGGTCTCTCTCAATGGCTGTCAGTTACAACTCTGAGCTCCACTATTCCGGCTTTCACGACCTGAGCGACCAGGTTCGTTTTCAAAGCACGGAAGGCAAGATCTGGTTTGGCGAGCAGCGCATGTTGTTGATGCAGGTATCGGCGATGGCTAATTTTCGCCGTGAACTCATCAATAGCCTCGGCGTCGACCGCGCCAAGGGGTTCTTCTTGCGCCTTGGCTACCAGTCTGGACTCAAGGATGCGGAAATGGCCCGCAAGCTCAGACCAGACAGTCCGCAGTTGCAGATGTTTCTGGTCGGCCCGCAACTGCATTCCCTCAAAGGTATGGTCAATGCGAAACCCATTCAGTTAGAGCTGGATCAGGAGAGCGGCCATTTTTATTGCGAGCTCGAATGGATTGACTCCTTTGAGGTCGAGACTTGCCTGACTGAAGTCGGCCTGATGGAGGAACCAGTTTGTTGGTCTTTGTTGGGCTACGCCTGTGCTTACAGTTCTTCATTCATGAAACGCGAAATCATCATCCAAGAAACGACCTGTCGCGGATGCGGGGACGAGCGCTGCATCATTATTGGTAAACCTGCCGAGGAATGGGAGAACGCCGCAGAATTCAGACAGTACTTTCAAGCCGATCCAATCATCGAGGAGCTGTATGAACTGCAATCACAGATCAGCTCTCTGCGTAGAAGCCTGGAAAAGCAGGAAGCTCAATTTTATGGAGTAGGGCGCTCGCCTGCCTATTTGAAGGTATGCAAGATGATCGACAAGGCTGCCAAAGGAAAAATTTCCGTCCTGCTGCTCGGAGAAACTGGCGTCGGCAAGGAGGTCATCGCACGGAGCGTGCATCTGCGCAGTGATCGCGCCGAGCAAGCGTTTGTCGCAGTGAACTGCGCTGCCATTCCTCAGGACCTGATTGAAGCCGAATTGTTTGGTGTTGAGAAAGGCGCTTTTACCGGCGCCAATCAAACCCGCCCAGGACGCTTTGAACGGGCCAACGGAGGGACGATTTTTCTAGACGAGGTGGTGGAGCTGACGCCCAGAGCGCAGGCGACATTACTTCGGGTACTGCAAGAGGGTGAACTGGAACGGGTAGGCGATTCCCGAACCCGCAAGATCAATGTGCGAGTCATCGCTGCTACCAATGAAAGCCTCGCCGACGCCGTCGAAGCGGGCCGGTTTCGCGCCGATCTTTATTACCGCTTGAATGTGTTTCCGGTGCAGATTCCCCCACTGCGCGAGCGCCTTGAAGATCTGCCACTGCTGGCCGAGCACTTTATAAGCAAGTTTCACTTGCAATATCACAAGCGAACGCTGGGTTTATCAGACAAAGCTCTTGAATTGTGTCGCCGCTACGCCTGGCCGGGGAATATTCGCGAATTGGAAAATACGATTGAGCGTGGCGTCATCCTGACCGACAGCAACGAGACCATAGGCCAGGATGCACTCTTTGCAGTCTTCCCAAAAACAGACGATTCGCACGGTGATCGTCTCAACTCTGATGGCGCGTTGGTTCAGGCTGGCGGTGAAGAACCTTGTCCCGATTGGGTTACGCAGATCTTTGATAAAAACATCAGCCTGGATGCTGTGGAAGAACGGCTGATGCGCCGCGCCATGGAGCTTTCACACCAAAACGTCTCGCAAGCCGCTCGCATGCTCGGCTTGACCCGGCCGGCACTGGCCTATCGCCTGAAGAAAAGCGGCTTGTTGCATGACGAGAGTCTTGAGTGACTTTGCGTGGCCGCCTGGCGGTTCACCGTGGACCACGCTCGAGCTGGATTGATCAAATCAACAAAACCTCGCCGAGACTTCATCAAATGATCAAACAAGCCCTTCGATAAACTCCGAGCCCGATACTCGCGACATCACATTAAGTTATATGTCATTGATAAATATCGATTTATATAAGTTTTATAAAATTGGCATAGCCCTTGCTCCAGTACCAATTGTCGCTTTTCGACGCGTAGCAATTTGCAACATGGGTTGGATGACCGCGAATCGCAAAATCGTACTCATAAATGGAGAGCTCATGAATACTCGAAGCATCAAATTGATCACTGCAGCAATGGCGCTCGCCTCATGGTTAGTAACAATCACTCCAGCGTCGGCGCAGTCAGCTACTGAAGCGCAATCTGCTGCTTCACTAGCGGTTGTCGTGGAATTCCTGGCCAATACCGCACCCGATAAAGTCGAAGCCGCGGCAATGAGGTTGGCAGCTCCAGACGCCACCTATGTTTCTCTAAACTTTGACAATCCAGAACTCAGAAAAATCATGCCGTGGACCGGCACAAACAAAGGTCCCAAAGCCTTTAGCTCTTTGTTTTTGCAGGTCTCAAACTACTGGAAAATCGAAGACTTTACGATTACTACCAAAATCGCTTCCGGCGAAGATGTCGCGATTTTCGGTAAGTTCACCTACCGCTCCGTGGCGGTCGGACATCTGTTCACATCACCGTTTTCCATCCATGCGAAAGTTCAGGATGGAAAGATGACCTATTTCCAGTTCATGGAAGATACCTACGCGTCTGCCAGTTCGTTCCGGCAGTCCGGTTCATGGACCGTGAAGACATCCAAAGATGCACTTCCCTTCAAGGTGGGAGCGAATTAGCCGCAGATGATGTGCACTTGCAAAAGCAGCTTGGCAAGCGTTTTTCGGGCATTTAACTGAACCCCGCGAACGCGGCTGAACAATGCTGCATTCGTAAATTCAAGGGGCTTTTCGGCACCCCTGAACTCGTCCGGAAAGTGGCTTTTAGCACTACCAGGACGGGTAACGTTCTGCTTGCGCAGCCACGCATAACGCCGCTTTCGTATTGCTCTACTTACCAAAGGAAATCCGCCATGTCCAACAAGTACTTAGAAATACTGACCCCGCAAAACAGCCAAGTGATTTTCATCGACCACCAGCCCCAAATGGCCTTTGGTGTGCAGTCGATAGATCGGCAGGTGCTGAAAAATAATGTCGTGGGGTTGGCCAAGGCTGCCAAAGCGTTCGGCATACCTACCACCATCACGACTGTGGAAACCGAGGGTTTCTCTGGCAATACATACCCTGAGTTGCTAGCGGTATATCCGCAGAACAAAATCCTCGAACGTACTTCAATGAACTCCTGGGATGACCAAAACGTTCGTGATGCCTTGGCAGAGTCCGCCATTGCCGGCCGTAAGAAGATCGTCGTATCCGGCCTGTGGACCGAGGTCTGCAACACGACCTTCGCACTGTCCTGCCTGCGCGATACAGACTATGAAATCTATATGGTTGCCGACGCCTCGGGAGGCACCTCGGTCGACGCGCACAACTACGCCATGGACCGCATGATTCAGGCCGGTATCGTACCGGTTACCTGGCAACAGGTGCTGCTCGAATGGCAGCGGGATTGGGCGCGCAAGGAGACCTATGAAGCCGTGATGGGGATCGTGCAGGAACATTCCGGCGCCTACGGGATGGGTGTGGATTATGCCTACACCATGGTGCATAAGGCGCCTGAGCGGGTGCAACATGGCG
>NZ_JH635999.1:1423971-1425562 GCF_000257605.1 Pseudomonas sp. R62 | reverse complement strand
GTCCAAAACACGAGGTGGAGCATGAGGATGTATGCAGTTTAAAAGTCCAGTCAGACGTGAGTAACCGGTTTGCAAGGTTCGCTATTCCCTGAAGGCCCTGGAAACGGGCTTTATATCTGTGAGGCCTCTACCTATGACATCGCGCCGAAAACTTCTCCAGGCCGCCTCCACCTTAGCGTTAGGGGGTGTCTTTGGACGCAGCGCTTTTTCCGAAACGCTAAGTAGGGAAGGGCCCAATATGACCAATTCAATTCCGGACATCATTTTCCACAATGGCGAGATCACTACACTGGATCGCGCCAACCCAGTCGCCCACGCCGTTGCAATCAAAGACGGCAAGTTTCTGGCTGTAGGGTCAGACCAGGAAGTCATGGCGCTGGCTGGCTCAGCCACAAAAGTTGTCGACCTCAAGCGCCGTTGTGTGCTCCCTGGCTTAGTCGATAACCATACCCACATGGTCCGCGGCGGCCTTAACTACAATCTGGAATTGCGCTGGGACGGTGTGCGTTCACTCGCTGACGCCATGGACATGCTCAAGCGCCAAGTGGCTAACACTCCAGCACCGCAGTGGGTTCGCGTGGTAGGTGGCTTCACTGAGCACCAGTTCGTTGAAAAGCGTTTGCCAACCATAGCCGAGATCAATGCGATCGCGCCCGATACACCTGTATTTCTTCTGCATCTCTATGACCGGGCCTTGCTCAATGGTGCGGCCTTGCGCGCGGTCGGCTACACCCGAGATACCCCCGAGCCACCAGGCGGGAAAATTTACCGCGATGCCAATGGTGCGCCTACGGGCCTGCTGTTGGCCACGCCCAACGCGACGATCCTTTACGCCACGTTGGCCAAGGGACCGAAGTTGCCCTTCGACTATCAGGTCAACTCCACTCGCCATTTCATGCGCGAGCTCAATCGCTTGGGTGTGACAGGGGTTATTGATGCGGGCGGCGGTTTCCAAAACTATCCCGACGATTACGCAGTGATCCAGAAGTTGGACAACGATGGGCAAATGACGGTCAGGTTGGCTTACAACCTGTTCACTCAGAAACCCAAGGAAGAGAAGGAGGATTTCCTCAAGTGGACCTCCAGCGTTAAGTACAAGCAAGGAAACGACTACTTCCGTCACAACGGCGCGGGCGAAATGTTGGTGTTTTCCGCTGCCGACTTCGAAGATTTTCGCCAGCCGCGACCGGACCTGCAGCCCGAGATGGAGGGAGAACTGGAGGAAGTTGTGCGCATCCTCGCAGAGAACCGATGGCCGTGGCGGTTGCATGCCACCTACGACGAAACCATTACCCGAGCGCTGGATGTATTTGAGAAGGTCAACGAGGACATCCCCCTCGCTGGCATCAATTGGTTCTTTGATCATGCCGAAACCATCTCGGACAAATCGATCGACCGTATCGCCGCGCTCGGCGGTGGCATCGCTGTACAACATCGTATGGCTTATCAGGGGGAGTACTTCGTCGAGCGCTACGGCGCCCGTGCGGCGCAAGCGACCCCGCCCGTAGCGCGCATACTGGAAAAAGGGGTGAAAGTGTCTGCAGGCACCGATGCCACCCGGGTTGCCTCCTACAATCCCTGGGTTTCGCTA
>NZ_JH635999.1:1417862-1423951 GCF_000257605.1 Pseudomonas sp. R62 | reverse complement strand
AAAGGGGTGAAAGTGTCTGCAGGCACCGATGCCACCCGGGTTGCCTCCTACAATCCCTGGGTTTCGCTATCCTGGATGGTAACCGGTAAAACGGTGGGCGGTCTGAATCTGTACCCTCAACGAAACCTGCTTGATCGCGAAGCGGCGTTGCGGATGTGGACAGAGAATGTCGCCTGGTTTTCTAACGAAGAGGGCAAACGTGGTCGCATCCAGACCGGTCACTTTGCTGACCTGATTGTGCCAAGTAAGGACTACTTCTCTGTGCCTGAAGAGGAGATTTCATTTCTTACCGCCGATATGACCGTGGTTGGCGGGCGCGTGGTTTACGGGGCCGGCCAATTCGCCAGGTTTGACGACAACCCGCTACCGCCCGCCATGCCTGACTGGTCGCCGACGCGTACCTTTAAAGGTTATGGCGCCTGGGGAGACCCAGACGGAGCAGGCAGAAACTCGCTGGCTCCGCTGCGCGCCCAAGTCGCGGCCTCGTGCGGCTGCGCAAGCTTTTGCGGCCTGCACGGTCACGATCATGCCGGTGCATGGGGATCCAATGCTCCAGTATCGGACCCCCGAAGTTTTTTTGGTGCCTTGGGCTGCTCCTGTTGGGCCGTGTAGAAATGGGCCGGTGATCGATCAGCTATCCTATGAGGGTCATCGGCCATTACTCCTGCACTGCCAGCGCCTCAATCAATTCTTGGGTGGTCACGATTGAATGAGCGAAGGTCGGCCCGTTCAACTCGTGGGGTGCTACGTGTTTGACGCTTTTGGCTGGGAGAATGGCGGCGAGGACGTTGCGGACCATTGCGCACGCTTTTGGCCGAGTGCGCTCTAAAGAGATTACAAGGAACTATGCACCCAAAAACTCGATCACCGTCTTGCCCTTGCCGCGGCCTTCGACGACTTGGCGAAATGCCTCGTTGACGTCTTGCGGCGCAAAGTGCTGTTGATCCACGCGGATTGTCAGTTGACCCGCATTGGCCAGCGCAGCGGCCTTGCGCAGGATAGCGCCGTGGTGTTCGCGTCCTTTGCCGGTGAGCAGTGGCGCCAAGGTGAAGACGCCCGAGTAGGTGGCACTTTTGAACGATAACGGTGCCAGGCTGTGCTGGCCCCAGCCCAGGCAGCTCAGCACGTGCCCGGTATAGGCTTTCACGGCTTTGAATGATGCATCCAGCGTGCTGCCGCCGACGGTGTCGTAGACAATGTCGAACCCTTCGCCGGCGGTGTAGTGCTCGACATAATCCTCAACGCTCTGTGCCTGATAGTCGATCGCTGTAGCCCCCAGCGAGCGTATGAAGTCGAGACTGCGCGCCGAACCGGTGGCGTAGACATCGGCACCGCGTGCCTTGGCCAGTTGCACAGCCACTTGGCCGACCCCACCCGCGCCCCCATGAATCAGGACACGCTGACCGGAGCGGACATTGGCGTGATCGACCAGACCTTCCCACGCGGTGATGAATACCAAAGGCAATGCAGCCGCCTCACGCATGCTGAGGGTGTGTGGCTTGACCGCGATCAGGCGGGCATCCACGGCAATGTACTCGGCCATGGTGCCTTGGGCACCGCCGATCCCGCCGGGCATGCCGAAGACTTCCTGGCCCGGGGTGAACCCGTCGACCGCTTCGCCCACTTCGACGACCGTACCGGCAAGATCAAGGCCGAGCACGGCCGGCAGCGATTGGCGGGCGTGAGCCCCTGCGCCGGCGGCAATTTTGGTATCGAGCGGATTGACTCCAGCGGCGTGAACCCTGACCAGTACTTGCCCCTTACCGGGAACAGGGCGATCGATGTGACGGATGGCGAGAGGGGATTGAGCGGACTCGGCGATGGCGGCAAGCATGGAATGTTTCATGACGGGAACCTGTGTTGGGATGGACGCTTACAGATTGCCGCGCTTTAATCATTCCGATAAGAAACCCAATTTGCATATGACTTATTCCGCAAAGAGAACCAATCGTCGATGGATCTGTTCGACAGCATGCATGTCTTTGTCCGCGTCGTGGAGCGCGGGTCTTTCTCGGCGGTCGCCCGTGAACTGAACATGGGGCAGCCGGCGGTGAGTAAACAAGTGCGCGCGCTGGAGCAGTACCTGGGTGGGCCATTGTTCGCACGCAGCACTCGGCACCTGGCCCTGACCGACCAAGGTCAACGCTTCTACGACCACTGCCAGGAAATTCTCGGCCACGTCGAAACTGCCACGCGAAGCTTCACCAGTGGCCAGGAGCAGATTGCCGGCCCTTTACGAGTCGCCGCCCCGGTCAGTTATGGAAGGTTATGCATCGCACCGCTCATAGGGATTTTCCTGCTACGCCATCCTGACGTGCGGATTGACCTGCGGCTGAGTGACCACAATGAAGACCTGCTCAAGGAAAACATCGATCTGGCTATCCGCATTGGCGCGGTGAAGAGCGAGGGATTGGTGGCACTGCCACTGGGCGATAGCCCACGGCGTGTCTATGCCGCGCCCGGTTATCTGGCTCTGCACGGCGTGCCACGTGAGCCCAGCGAACTGTCCGATCACAACTGCATCGGCTTCACGTTGCTGGAGCATTACGACCGTTGGACCTTTACGCACCTCGGCCAGGCGTTCCATGTAGGTATCCAGGGCAACGTCACCAGCAACAGCAGCGAGGCCATCCGCGAAATGGTGCTCTCCGGCCTGGGTATTTCCCTCTCACCGCAATGGCTGTTCACAGCTGACGTCGAGCAGGGCAGGGTGAGTACCGTACTCGACAACTATCAGACCAGCGCGCTGCCTGTCAGCGCCGTACTCAGCCGCGAGCGACGACGTTCAGCGCGGACGATGGCGTTCATCGATTTTTTACGCGAGCAATTGTTGTAGAAGCGCCTTGTGATACGCCGTCCGCTGCTTTCTTCTCCGGGACCCTGAAACTGTCTGATGACAGTCCCAAGTCGATTACTGCCGTAGTTTTCCATCTACCAGACATTTGATGCGGCCGAGTATTGGCACGGCAGCACGTGCCGGGGAGGTCAGCTCATGAGCGTACGCCTGCGGCCTGCTGCAACCGCCGTACCGCGTCTCGGGCCTGGGCGCCGAGTTCGGCCAGGTCGAAGTCAGGCAACTGGTCGTCGTGTACGGTCAACCGGCCACCGACCAGCAAGGCGCGCAAGGTCGGGCGTCCTCCGCCCACCACCGGCCCGATCGCCGGGTCATGCAGGCCGAAGTATCGCGGCTGGTCCAGGCGGTAGATCGCCAGGTCGGCCGCCATGCCCACTTGCACGCTGCCCACGGCGTCCAGCCCCAGTACCCGAGCCCCGCCAGACGTACCCCAGCGCACCACGTCTTCCACCCTGGCCGCGCTGGCACCGCCTTCCTCGTCACCGCCGGCATAACGCGGGCGGGCCCGTTCGCCAAGTCTGGCCCGTTGCATCAGCCAGGCGGCATGGGTTTCGCTGATCATGTCGCAGGCCTCGTTGGAGGCGGCGCCATCCACGCCAATCGACACCGGCATTCCCGCAGCCTCCATGGCCACCACATCGGCAATGCCACTGCCCAGGCGGCCATTGCTTTGCGGGCAATGGGCAATGCCCGTACCGCTGGCCCCGAGCATGCGGATTTCCTCGGCGTCGAGTTTCACCAAATGCGCGAACCACACGTCCGGCCCCAGCCACTCGTGCTCGGCACAGAACGCCACTGGCGACATGCCGTGGCGTTGCTGCACCTCATTCTGATATTCGACGGTTTCGCTCAGATGGCTGTGCAGGCGAATGCCCAGTCGCCGGGCGACCCGGGCGGTTTCGCGCAGGTGTTCGGCAGGCATGGAGTAGGGCGGGCTGGTGGGCGCCATCACCACCCGCCGCCAGGCATCGGCGGTCGGGTCGTGGTAGCGCCGCACCAGACGCTCGACGTCGTCCAGGTATTGCTCCAGGGTCTCTGGCCCGGCCACGGACTTGCCTTCGGCTTGCCGTGCTTGCGTGGCGCCGCCACGGCAGAGGACAAACCGCAGCCCCAGCCGTTCGGCTTCCTCGAACAGCACCTCGGCACTGTCAAAGTCCATGCCCGGCAAGTACAGGTAATGATGGTCTGCGACGGTGGCGCAGCCGGATCGTGCCAATTCGACCAGGCCAATGCGCGCGGCGAGGCGAAAGCTTTGCTCGTCAAACGCGCCGCGATAGCGATAGGGCACGGCACCCAGCCAGGCTCCCAGGCTCTGGTCGATACCTGCGGGAATGCCTTTGAGCAGCGACTGAAACAGGTGATGGTGGGTATTGACCCACGCCGGGTAGACCACACAGTCGGTGGCATCCAGCACTCGCTCGCCGGGCTGGGGTTGCAGGGCGCCGATGGCGCTGATGCGGCCGTCGACGATACGGATATCAGGCCCGGCGTGGCGCGCCGCCGCGCCGGACAAACCGGTGAGGATGGCGCTGGCGTTACGTACCAGCCAGCTGTTTTGAAACTTCATGTGAGGCTCCATACGCCGCGCCTGCGGCGAATTCAAAGGGTCAGCCGAGTTCGCTTTCATGCCAGTTGCGCAGGCTCAACCGGGCCAGCACGGCCATCAGGCTGAATAACGCGACACCGGTCAAGGCGATCAGCAGCAGGGCAGCGAACAGCCTTGGAATATTCAGTTGAAAGCCGGCCTGAAGGATCTGATACGCCAGCCCTGCACCGGTGCCCCCGGTGCCGGCAACGAACTCCGCCACCACCGCGCCGATCAACGCCAGCCCGCTGGCAATGCGCAGCCCCGCAAAAAAACACGGCAGGGCGCTGGGAATGCGCAGGCGCAACAGCACCTGCCAGCGGCTGGCGCGGTTCAGGCGGAACAGATTGAGCAGGCCGGGGTTGACGCTGCGCAAGCCGAGTACGGTGTTGGCGATGATCGGGAAAATCGCCACCAGGGTCGCGCAAATAATCAACGCCAGCGTGGTGTTGCTGCACCAGATGATGATCAGTGGTGCCACGGCCACCACCGGCGTCACCTGCAACAGGATGGCGTAGGGAAACAGGCTGGCTTCCAGCACCCGGCTTTGCACAAACACAAACGCCGCCAGGGTGCCGATAAGCACCGCCAGGGCAAACGAGAAAAAAGTGATCTTCAAGGTCATCCACAACGCACCGAACAGCATCGGGCCATCGCTGATCAGCGTACGGCCGATATCGACCGGGGAGGGCACCAAATACACCGGCACCTTCCAGGCCACACATGCCAATTGCCACAGACTCAGCAATACCGCGCCGAGCAGCAGCGGCGAGACGATGCGCAACACCGTGGGGTGACGTAACCAGGGAGTAAAGGACGGGTTCATGAGCGGGCTCTCAATAAAGTCAGCAAGGATCGCCATTGGCCTCGGCCAGCAGCCGGGACAGGCGTGCGCACTGCGCGATAAAGGCCGGGGAGGTGCGGTAGGCCTCGTCTCGTTCCAACGGGCCGTCGATTTCGGTGTCGGCGATTACTCGGCCCGGGCGCGCACCCATCACCACCACCCGCGATGACAGGTAGACGGCCTCGAAAATGCTGTGGGTGACGAACACCACGGTCAGGTCGCGGCTAGCCCACAGCTGACGCAGGTCGCTGTCGAGCTTGTTGCGGGTGAACTCATCCAGGGCGCCGAAGGGCTCGTCCATCAGCAGCAGATTGGGCTCGGTGGCCAAGGCCCGGGCGATGGACGCGCGCATTTGCATGCCGCCGGACAGTTCCCGCGGGTACACCTGGCTGAAACGGTCCAAGCCGACAAGGGCAAGGGCGGCGTCGACCTTTGGTTGGCTCTGGGTTTTGGGCACATTGGCCAGGTCCAGCGGCAGGCGCACGTTGTCGCTGACCTTGGCCCAAGGCATCAGGGTCGCCTCCTGGAACACCATCGCCAGGCTTTGCCCTTGGGTCGGGCTGGCCGGGCTGTCCTTGCCCCACCAGCGCACGTGGCCGGCGGAGGGCTTTTCGAGGCCGGCGAACATTTTCAGCAGGGTGCTCTTGCCGCAGCCCGACGGCCCGAGCAATGAAACGAACTCGCCGCGCTGAATGGCCAGCTTCACCCGGCTCAAGGCCTGGGTGCCGTTGCTGTAGGTTTTTTCCACCTGATTGGCGAACAGCGGTGTTTGCACGCCGACGCTGTCGCCCCGTGGCAACGCCTGT
>NZ_JH635999.1:1411614-1417281 GCF_000257605.1 Pseudomonas sp. R62 | reverse complement strand
CCCAGTTATGGTTTGCATCAACATAGCGCTCTCCCCTTGGTTCATGAGCGTCCGGTAAAGCCCCGGCACACCGGGGCGCTGACTTCAATGGCTGAGGAACACTTCACTTTCACCGTGGGCTTCGAGCAGGCCCAGCAGTTGCCGGCGAATCACCAGGCCAGGCTTGTCCGACGGCATGTGCAATTCCACTCGCCGGCGAG
The DNA here is from genome assembly GCF_000257605.1 of Pseudomonas sp. R62. NCBI lineage: Bacteria > Pseudomonadati > Pseudomonadota > Gammaproteobacteria > Pseudomonadales > Pseudomonadaceae > Pseudomonas > Pseudomonas sp. R62. The sequence goes on along the minus strand of NZ_JH635999.1, from coordinate 1,417,081 downwards.
TATCGACACAGGCGTCGTAATCGGTGGCTTCGAGGATGTCGCGGTCTTCGGCGGTGATCGCTGCGTCCCAGTCGATCAGTTCCTGGGTCGAGCATTGCTCTTCGCTGTCATTGCGGTACAGCCACTGGACCAGCATCAGTCGCCCGTCTTCCATGGGCGTCGCGCAGTTGTAGATGATGTGGTGGATGCCGCTGTCCGGATACATGCAGCCAAAGCGCCGGGAGAACGGCAGGTAATAGCGGTTGATCAGGTGGCGCTGGGTAATCGGCTCGCGAGTGCCGGTGATGCGATAGCTTTCCTCAGGATTGCGGATCGGCACCCGGGTCTCCGCCTCGAAGCCGTAGTCGGTTTCACGAAACTCGTAGCCGGCCGGCGCGGGCTGGTCGAAAAGGCCGAAGTTGGCTTTGTGGACGAAGGAAAAATGCGAGTTGTCAAAGGAGTTTTCCATGACCCGCAGCGGGCTGGTTTTCCACTCTTCATAAAACTGGAAGATGCGCCGGTAGCCCGGGGCGCCATCCTCGGGAAACTCAGGGATTGGTTGCAGAGGGTCGTCGAGGGCGACCCAGGCGTAGCCGTATTTTTCCTGGCAGTGAAAGGCCTGGACCGAGGCGCCCGGCGGAATCATGCCAGCGGGGTTTTGCGGGATCTTCACGCAGGTGCCGGTGCAGTCGTATTCCCAGCCGTGATAGCCGCAGGCGATGTTGCCGTCCTCGCTGACAAAGCCTTTCGAGAGCTTGGCGGTGCGGTGGCAGCAACGGTCGCGCATGGCCACCGGGGTGCCGTCGGGGCGCTTCCACAGCACCAGCGCCTCACCGAGTAAAGTGAAGGGCTGCGGGCCGGCATCCAGCGCGGTCATGGGCAGCAGGGCATACCAGAAGCGGCGCAATACAGGTTGTTTGGTGACCAACATAACAAGTGTCCTCACGGTATTCGTTCAGCCGGCTCTTGGGCTCGGGCTCTGGGTTCAGCAGTCTTGCAATCAGGCTCAGCGGCTGGCGGACTGTTCGGCGCCAGGCAGTACCTTCAAGTCCTTGACGAAGCGCGTGGTGTAGGCCTTCTGCCAAGGCGCATCGGCACCGAGCAGGCCGGCGTCGACCATGAAATTGCGCGTGGCCTGCCAGCGCGCATCGCTCATCACGCCGATGCCTTGGGTGGCGGCATCACCGCCGGTGACCAGGCGATATTGCTTGAGCGTCGACAAGCCCCAGGCGAGCAATTCATCGCTCATGTTCGGGTTATCGGCCTTGATCAGGTGGTTGGCGCTCGGGTTGTCGAGGTAGCGCTTCCAGCCCTCCATCGAGGCGCGAACAAAGCGCTGGACTCGCTCAGGATGCTGATCGATCACGTCCTGGCGAGTGGCCAGGGTCGAGCCGTAGGGCGGGTAACCGGCGTCGGCAAACAGGAAGAAGTTGGCTTTCTTCCCGGCCTTCAACGCCTGGAACAACTCGGAGCTGGCATAGGCCTGCTGCGTGGTGTTGGCGTTCGCGAGGAAGGGTTGCAGGTTGAAGGTGTAGGGGCGGGCCTGGCTGTCCTTGAGCTGGTATTTTTCCTTGAGCCAAGGCCACCACGTTTGCTGGCCGGAGGTGGACACCAGCACCTGTTTGTTCTGCAACGCATCCAGGCCGCTCACATCGGCATGGGTCAGCAGACCCTGAGGATCACCTTGAAAGGGCGCGGCCACGGCCACCACCGGCAGGCCTTGTTCCACACTTTTGAGAATCTGCAAGTCGTAGTTGACGATGAAATCGGCCTGCTTGTTGAGCAGCAGCTGCATGCCATTGACCTGCGGCCCACCCATGCGAATGGTCACGTCCAGGCCTTCTTTTTCATACAGTCCATCCGCCAGGGCCTGATAGAAACCGCCCTGTTCGGCTTGGGCATACCAGGAAGTAAGCAGCACCACCTTGTCATTGGCCAAAGCCAGTGGAGACGCGATCAGGGCGGCGGGCACAAGCGCCATGGCCAGTAGCGAGCGAAGCGGTTGACCCAAGGCAAAGCGAATTTTCATGATGTGTTCTCCACAACGATTCGAAAACCGCCGCGCGCCAATCGGCACGCCAGCGAGGGACCGATTGGAGAGAACAAGGAGAGAGGGCGTATATGCGTAGTTACACGGCTGACACTTCTCTCTTGCCCGGGCGATGGCGCCGCGTTCAAGCATCCAATCGGACGTACGCCCACAGGGAGGGGCGCAAGAGCAATGCCCGGTGCCATCGCTGGCACTGACCGCTTCTACTCGAAAGTGGTAATAGCCAAAAGTGTGCCAAGCCGTCGCAGGCCCGCCCCCACAGGATCCGGCGGGCGAGGCAATCAGCAGGAGGTGGGCAGGCGATTCGCAACGGTGCGAATCCAAGTGGGCGCGCCTCAATCTGGTGCGCAACCGATGGCTGCAAAGTATTCAGTTTTGCGTAGGGATTGTGCTGAATGAGAGAGGAGGATTGTATTCGCTCAGTTGGCACAACCCCTGCTTAGCCCTCATTCGAGTAGAAGCGGTCAGCACAGAGGGCTCTCAACAGAACCCGAGGTGCAGGGCATTGCTCTGGCGGCATTACGCCGCGCACCCGGCAAGGGTCGCCCCTCGTTAAGTTGAGGGCCAGAGCAGCTGCTTGATCCGCAGCTCGGGCATGCCTTGCCGGTGATATCCGCCAATCACCTGACAAGGGCAGCCCATGAACGCATCGCGTATTCCATTACTTGCACCTTCACTGCTGCGTCGCAGCCTGCCGCCGCTGTTAGCTCTGGCCAGCGCCGGCGCCGAAGCTGGCCCTCTGTTGTGGAACGACAACAGCTTGAGCTACCTCTACGGCCAGCATTTCAAAGTCGACGGCACTGGCGACGATACTCAGCACACGCTGAGCTTCGAACACGCCAGCGGCTGGACGTGGGGCGATATCTTCATGTTCGTCGACAACAAATGGTCCAGTGGACTCTCGGGTGCCGACGGCCATTCCTACTACGGTGAATTCTCCCCACGGCTGTCGCTGGGCAAAATCAGTGACCGCTCCCTGAGCTATGGCATCGTCAAGGACGTACTCATCGCCGCCACCTACGAGCGCGGTGAAAACCGCAATCGCAAATATCTGTTGGGCCCCGCTGTCGACCTCGTGCTTCCAGGCTTCGACCGCTTTTCCCTGAATACCTACTACCGCAAACCCGACGGCATCACCGGTAAGGCCTCAGGTCAATGGCAGATCAACCCGACCTGGTCCATGACCCTCCCGGTGGGTCGCTCCGACATTCTTTTCGACGGTTATCTGGAGTGGTACGTCAACGACGTCGGCAACAAAGGCACCTCCAACTATGTGGCCCGGAGCTTTCACTTCAACCCACAAGTCAAATACGACGTGGGCAAGGCGCTGGGGCAACAGCAAAAACGTTTTTATGCGGGACTTGAATGGGATTACTGGTCGAATAAATACGGGATTGAAGACACGAGCGGATTCCCTACCGACCAGAACGCGTTGAGTCTCTTGCTCAAGGTGCATTTTTGACGGGGGCCGATCGCCAATTGCAGAACGCGGCCTTGACGCACCACCTCGGCAAACTGGCGAAATCGGTGTTCATCGCCGCTACTCCTGCGCTGCCAGCGCCTCAATCAGTTCTTGGGTAGTCACGATTGAATGAGCGAAAGTCGGCCCGTTCAACTCGTGGGCGGCGTGCATCATTTCCGCACGGAATGCGGCGGTCGCATCGCGCACCAGCGTGACGTGGTAGCCCAATTCCGAGGCGTAGCGGGCGGTCGCTTCGATGCAGGTGTTGGCGAGCAGGCCGACGATGATGACGTGGCTGATGCCTTTCTGCTTCAGGCGAAAATCAAGGTCGGTATTGGCAAAGCCGCTGGAGCCCCAATGTTCCTGCACTACGATGTCGCCGTCCTTCGGTGCGAAATCGGGATGCCATTCGCCGCCCCATTCACCGCGTGCGAAGTGGTGCATGTGCATGATTTTGCATTGGGTCGGTGTTGGATGGTCCCAGTCTTCGTAGTCGCCGTGTTCCCAGCGGTGGTGCGGCACGATGACCACTGGAATGTTCTGCGCTCGTACGGCGCGATCGAGGGCTCGCAGGTTGTCGAGCAGCCCGACCTGTTCGGCAATCGGCTTGATCAAGGGGAAGATCTTGCCGTTTTCCGAGAGAAAATCGTTGTACGGATCGACCAGCAGATAAGCGGTGCGGTTCAGCGGATAAGGGGCGTTCGACATGACGATGTACTCCATGCAAGTTGAGTGACCGATGCCGTGGGCTCGCCCGGGCATCAGTTTTTTATGACGACGAAAAAGCCCAAGTCAGTTGAAGGCGCTGCGGTAGGCAAAGAGGCCAGGCAAGCCGCCGGTCATCACAAACAGCAGATTACTTCCTGGCGGGTAGTCGCCTTGGCGCACGGCAGCGAGCAACCCGGCGAAGGCCTTGCCACCGTAGACCGGATCCGTCAGCAAGCCCTCAACGGAGGCCAGCAGCCGAACCGCTTCGAGCATCGATTCGGTGGGGGCGCCATAGGCGTCGCCACGTTGACTGCCATCCACAGTGATTGCGCTTTCCACAAGGGATGCGGACGGATCCAGGAGCTGCAAGGTTTCCCGAGTTTTGCTCAAGGTCGCCGCCGTGGCCTGCTCCTCAGTTGCCAATACCGAATAGCCGATAACTTCGGTTGATGATCGAGCGAGTGCCAGACCTGCTTGCAGTCCTGAATGGGTTCCGGCGCTGCCATTGGGGATGATGATCCGCTCGAATTGCACACCGAGCGCGTCTGCCTGGCGGAGGATCTCTCCTGCACAAGCGGCGTAGCCCAGACTGCCTCTGGGGCTGGAGCCGCCCAATGGTATGAGGAAGGGTTTTTTGCCTTGGCTTTGGAGCGCGCTGAGCAATTCGCCGGCGTAGCTGTCCGGCGTCAGACCCCGCGGCAGTCGATGAACCTTTGCGCCAAACAGGCCATCGAGCAATACGTTGCCGTTATGACAAAAATCATCATCGCTGCGCACCGCAGACGGGGTCAGGATTAGCTCGCAGGCCAAGCCGTGGCGGGCCGCGACGGCGGCGGTCAACCGGGCGTGATTGGATTGAAAACCGCCCCAGGTAACCAGTGTGTCCGCGCCTTCGGCCAACGCTTCGCCAAGCAGGAATTCAAGTTTGCGCAGTTTGTTACCACCGCCGCCGAGGCCCATCAGGTCATCGCGTTTGACGTACAGATTGCAGCCATGCAGTTCGGCGGCCCGGCTCAGGCGGGACAGCTTCTGAATCGGTGTCGGGCCTTCCAGCAGCGCCACTCGGGGGTAAGCAGCCAGCGCAGTTTCCAGTTGATTCAAGTCGTGAGGCATGACGGTTCACTTGACGTTGATGAAAGGAAGTGGGGTGGTCACTTCACCAAGGCCCCGGCCAAATGGTTAATCACTGGTATTGCAGTTAAGTCGCTTTGTCAGGCCGGGGCGGACTCTCGTGCCACTTGCCTGAGGATTTGCTCGTATTCCTTGAC
>NZ_JH635999.1:1409873-1411594 GCF_000257605.1 Pseudomonas sp. R62 | reverse complement strand
GCTCGTATTCCTTGACGGATAGCGATCCGGACACCAATTGACGACCATTCAGCACCATGGCCGGGACCGAGTTGATCCCGCGCTCAAGGTAAAAACTCTCAAGTTCACGGACCTCGAGAGCGAACGCCTCGCTAGTCAAAATCTCTCGGGCGCGGGTGGTTGAAAGTCCCGCTTCACCGGCCAGGCGCACCAGTGTTTCGTGGTCGCTGGGGTTCTCGCCATTGGTGAAATAGGCCTCGATCAGGATTTTCTTCAGCGCGACCTGGCGGCCTTCCTGCACGGCCCAGAGCAGAAGGCGATGGGCATCGAAGGTATTGTAGAAATGGCTGCGCTTGTCCAGGTCGAACTGAAAACCGATGGCTTTGCCGCGCGCGACGATCATTTCATTGCGCGAGGCGACTTCTTCGGCGCTGCGCCCGTATTTGCGCATCATGTGTTTGATGGCGTGCTCGCCCTCGGCCGGCATGTCCGGGTTCAGTTCGAAGGGCTTGAAGGTCAGCTCCACGGCAACCTCGCCGGCAACATTGGCGATGGCTTGTTCCAGCGCTGTGGTGCCGAGTGCGCACCAGGGGCACACGACATCCGACACAAAGTCGATACTGACGGGGAAAGTCATTTCTTCGACTCCGTCAGTTGTTGGCGGTACTCGGTGGTGGTAATTCCCGCATAGCCCCAGTTGTCGGTATCGACCTCTTCAATAACGATGTGGGTGAGGTGCGGGTCCTTGTTGAGGACGGTTTGCATCGTTTTGGTGATCTCGGCGATGACTTGAGATTTCTGTTCTTTGGTAACGCCGTCGCGAGTGATACGAACGCTGATAAAAGGCATGGGATAAGTCTCCAGTAGGCGCCCCATCGACATGATGAGGGGAGCAGTGGGATGGACTTTAGAGTGTTGCGTTCAGGGGATAAATCAGGGGCGGAGAACATCACTTATAACGCGGTGTAATCAATACAACTGGGGGCTTTGCAGAAGGTAAATCGCCCTCCCTGGCTGCAGGCGCGGGGAGGGCGAATGCTACGGCGGGAGGAATCAGTTCTGCGCTTTGCTCATGCGGGTAAATAGCTCGGTGGGTACTTTCTTGCCGTTGGAAATGTACTGGTTGGTTCTGAACTTGTAGACCTCACCTTCCGAAAGAAAACCATCGTGGTTGGTGTCCATCGCTTTGAATTCTTCACCGCCCTGAGGCGCTACAGCCAGCAGTTCTTTAAGAGAGACGAGGCCATCATGGTCGGTGTCTGTGCGAGCGAAAGAGTCGTCCCCACATTTGCCTTCACCGCACTTGCCTTCGGCGGTAGCGGACTTGTCGCTGGCTTCGCTGGCGCCGCATTTGCCTTCGCCACACTTGCCTTCGCCGGTTTTATCGGCCGATGCCAGTTGGTAGCCTTGGGGCAGTGGCTCAACAGCAAAAGCCGCAGACGATGCCAGGCTCATGCCACCGACTAAGGCAATTGCGGCCAGGCCAAGACTGGTTTTGTTCGACATTGGTTTACGGTACATAGTGCTTCTCCAGATGCTTTGCGCGGCGAGGCCGCGGTTCTTGCCACAGGGCGGATAGACCCTCAAGGAAGCTCGAGGCGAAAGGCGCAAGCGTCTTCCACTTCGATACAGCGTCCTTGTTCGGGTAGGCCTATTTAGCGGCAGTCTTGTATCGGCGATGTATCGGCGAGCGGAGCATTTGTAAGCCAATCCCAAGACTTAGCGTTTGGGTACATACAGAT
>NZ_JH635999.1:1404844-1408436 GCF_000257605.1 Pseudomonas sp. R62 | reverse complement strand
GGATCTAAATGTGTTGATGATGAAGTGTTCGTTTGCATGAGCTCAATACTCCGATTCGACGTCTGGAACCCCCGACCCACAGCACCTCCACGGCTACCGCTGGCAGCCGGGGGTTGTGAATCGGGTGATTGAAACCCGCCACGGTTCTGCTCAAACGAGGTTGATCACCACGTTGATGTTGTTCCGCGTCGCTTTGGAGTACGGGCATGTCTGGTGTGCGGTGTCGATCAGCTCTTGAGCGACGTTGCGATCCAGCCCGGGAAGGGAGACGTTGAGGCGAGCCTGGAGGAAATAAGCGCCATCGGTTGTGCCTAGATCCACTTCGGCGTCGACCGCAAGGTCAACCGGGAGGGTGACTTTCAGCTTGCTCGCCGCTAGTCCCATTGCACCGATAAAACAGGCCGACCAACCTGCGGCGAACAACTGCTCTGGGTTGGTACCGGCACCAGAGGTGCCAGGCGACGACAGCTTTATATCCAGTCGGCCATCGTCACTGAGGGCGGTGCCATTGCGACCACCCGAAGAGGTATGGACTTTGCCGGTGTACAGCACTTTATCAATATGGGTCATGGTGAAACTCCTGATTAACTAGCGGGGGTTGAGAGCGATAACCTTGGTGAAGCGATAACACTCAGCGTGCATTCAAACGCTTGAGATACCGACCGATGAATGCATCCAGGCTCAGCTTGCCGGCGCCTGTGAATACCAATGGCAGAAGTGCGACGAGATAGATCAACGGCAGCTTGAAATTGCCGTAGCCTTTGTTGCTGATGGAGTAGCCCATAGCCAGTTCGCTCAACGTCGACCAGTGCGCTGGCCAGTGAACTGCGGCAGTTGCCACGACGGTGACCACTATGAGGATCAGTGCCGAAAGACGTGTTCCCAGGCCTACAAGCAAAGCAATGGAACAGAGCAGCTCTGCCCACATGGATAACTGCCAATTGAACGTAGCCGGCAGCTGATTGAAGGGAAAAGGAAAGGCCCCTTGAATGCTGGGGAACCAGTTCTCACCGTTCCACTTTTCCCATCCCGCTTCAAAAAACTCCCAGGCCAGAAAAACGCGCAGGCTCAAAGGGGCGATCCAGTCCCCAGCGCGATCAAGATTAAGTTGCAGCCGATTCAAGACCGATGACGCGTTTGTTTGCATGGGTTTAATCCTCCGACTCGTCGTCAACAAAGTGGAAGCCGTTCAGGTGCTCCCAATGACAGCTGTCAGGCACAGGAGCACTGCGCTGGCCGTGAGCGCAGTTCATCGTGCTGGTGTATCTCGCTTGTGTCTGAGGGGGCGGGAAGATCAATGTTGTGTAACGTGTTTGCGTCCGTACACACTTGGATACAGAGCGATACCTGTTGAAGGCGCTATTTTGGAGTTGGGAGATACGATCGGCTGCGTTCTGCCGGTGAATGGCGGGAGGATTTCGCAGGGTAAACGAACGTCGCAGATGAGGGGAGGGGCGAGGGCGTGGAAAGTACCGTTGAATAAGGTGGGCACGCCAGGTGCCCACCTTATCTGTCTGGAAACGCCTAAGGTATCAAGCGCATCTCCCGCAGCCTGTCGAACACGTCAAAAAATGCCTGATCGCTCGCTTGGTAGGCAGTGAAGCCCATCAGGCGGCTTTTCGACATGTCCGTGACCACTTCGATTGGGCGGCCAAGGTCGGCATCGGTATGCCATGGGGAAATCAGACGTCCAATGTCGGACTCTTTCAAACCGTGCTCGGCGACTATTTGCGCCCAAACGGCTTGATCGTCCGCCATCTGCTTCTCTAGAGGCGAAGGTGACGCAGGATAATCAGCAGCAGGCAGGTCGAAGTATTCGGCAATTCGGCTCCACATCCATTTCCAGCGGAATACATCGCCATTGGTGATATTGAATGCCTGATTTGCCGCAGCCGGCGTGGTGGCCGCCCACAGTTGCTGTTTCGCCAACTGCCGCGCATCGGTCATGTCGGTGAGGCTGTCCCACTGCACTTTTGATCCTGGAAATACGAAAGGGCGATTGGTGTGTTTGCAAATCGAGGCATAGACGGCGAGGGTGGTCGCCATGTTCATCGCATTGCCCACGGCCACCCCCGTGACGGTATGCGGGCGATGCACGCTCCAGGTGAAACCGTCCTTTTCAGCTGCGGCGAAGAGTTCGTCTTCCTGAGCGTAATAGAAATTCTCGACATCCAGACGACCCTGTTCTTCGCGAAACGGTGTCTGCGGCAGGCTGCCTTTACCATAGGCTTCGAACGGGCCGAGGTAGTGTTTCAGGCCGGTAACCAGTGCTACGTGTTTGACGCTTTTGGCTGGGCGAATGGCGGCGAGGACGTTGCGTACCATGGCCGCATTGACGCGAATGTTCTCGGCCTCCGTGGCTTGCCGCGACCATGTGGTAATGAACACATGCGTGGGTTTCACATCCCTCAGCGCCTGTTCCAGTGAAGTAGGATCCTGAAGATCTGCCGCGACAGGGATCACGCCTTGCGCTGGTGATGGATGCCTCGACAGCGCGGCGACTTGCCACTGGTTGTCGATGAGTAACTGGGTGATGGCGCTGCCGACAATGCCGCTGGCGCCCACGACTAGAGCTGTCTGGGTCATAGGTTTCTCCTGGATTTGAGTTTGGGAGTCCGTCTGAGCAACAGAGGTTCAACCTGAAAATCCGTTAGAGTGCGCGCTACTCCCCGTTAAAGCCTGTGAGAAAAATGACTCGTCCGCTGTTTGTCGCTCTGGATGGCCCCAAAGGCGTCGGCAAAACCTCGCTGTTGGAGGCCATCACTGAAGTCCTGAGGGCAGACAACCAGAAAGTCATCCGACTGTGCGAGAAAAAAAGCGACCCGTTCAGGGGCGAGACAATGCATCTGGTGAATCGACTCGTCCGACATCCCGACCGGAATCTGGAGCTGGAAGTTTGCCAACGCCTGGCTGATAGCCGCAGTTGGATTTCCCGAAACGTGCTGACCAAACAACCCGCCAACAGCATCATCCTGATCGATCGCTGGTACCCGTCCGATGCGGCGTTTCGCCGGATAGTCCCTTTCGCTGAAATCCTGCAGTTGAACATTGACCGCAACGTACAGGTGCCAGACCTGCATGTTGGCGTGGTGACGACGGCGGAGATTTCGTGGGCAAGGGCGGAGGCACGACGGCGTGGCTTGAGCAGTACGGTGCTTCGCGGTCTGGAGGAGCATGTCGACTGTACCCAGGCTTTTGAGCAAGCCGCTGCCGATCAGGGTTGGTTTTTGTGTCGGAATGAGGGAGTGATCGAGGAGGCGACGGGGCGGGTGGTAGGGGAGATTAATCGGGTGGTGAGCCGTCTACGCGCTCACAGCATCGGTCCGCGACGCTGAGCGGCGAGTACTTGAGCAAATATCGCGGCATTTGACGACTGAGCACACGAGTTCCAGTGATTACGTTCAGGTTCACAAGCGGCAACGTTTTTGATCTTCACAATCGTTCAGCGCTGATGGACAATCCGCGCTCTGTTCCGGGGTAGTTCAGCGGTAGAACACTCGGCTCTTAACCGGGTGGGCGCTGGTTCGAATCCAGCCCCCGGACCCACAACATCGCAGGCGCGGAAGGACTCATGCCCAAGGACGATAGGGAA
>NZ_JH635999.1:1396753-1403689 GCF_000257605.1 Pseudomonas sp. R62 | reverse complement strand
CTTTTCAACTGTCTCGAGCACTCGCTGCACCGGGCCTCGACAATAACGGACAGACAAGCAAGCGCATCGAGCGCTGGCGCAATGTAATCGAGCACATATTGCAGGGATCCGCGTCGTATGGCTCACGAACGCCATTCGCGGATGTGCCTGAGTGGGTCACGCTGGAAGTCGTCACTGGAGGTTTCGCCACTGGGCAGTTCTTGGCCGGGGGGGCACTGACCGATTACGAGCGACAGCTGGCTGCTTCGATTCCAGGTATCCGTCCTGGTTTCGAGCGACTCGATCTCAACACTTGGCACCTTACGGAGGAGGGGATCGAGGTACTGCAAGCGAAGCTGGCGAGCGGGGATTATCGAATCGAGGTGCCCGAAGAAGCTGCACTGCTGACCGTGGCCTGGTTGCTGGGGCAGCAACGTACAGAGAACGCATGGGATCTGGTTGAAGCAATAGCGCCTTTCTTTCAACAGCTGCGATTCTTTCCGATGGCTTCTGACGGTTTGCCGCTTTCAACAGCTCAAGTGCAGGTTTTTACTGTCGGGGATGTCAGAGCCGTGCTTTCAAATCGCCCGGCACAGGCGCGCGTGGCAGTGCAGAAGCATGTCGTTGAAACTCGGTTACCGCTTTACGATTCGGCGGTGTCGCTTTTCCTTTTAACGTATCAGGATGATTGGCCTTGTCGCCGGTATCCCGAGGGCTGGTTTGAGCAGGCGAATACCCTGAAGCAGCAGTTCGATGCTTCTTGCCCCAGCGCTTCAGGTGCAGCTGAAAGCTCAAGGGATCGGGCAGGGGAGTTGTTTGCACTGCTGGGGAATTGCGCTAGCGATGCGGCGTCGCTTACGGGACGGCAAGTCGGACGAATTCGCAGGATCGTCGACGATTTCGTACGCAAGCATGGTCATCCCGAATCCGAATCTCATCAGAAGCACAGAGACTCTCAACGCAGTCACGTGTCCGCACCCGGTCACCATCTATTTGCTAAAGGGGTTGCCGCACGTCTGAGCAGGTATCCCGGTTCGGACGGAGTTTCCGACTTTTCATCTCTGTTGCAACCCGTTACCTGCGAAGAAGCGACCGCACATTCGCTATTAACAGGTAGCGGCATTCCTCCTGATATTCGTCGACGCGTCGAGCAGTGTCGAAAGGGCACAATTGCCGAGTTGATCGATAGGGGATTGATTACATCCGGGGATACCGTGGCGCGGCTGCTGCCAGCGATTACGGCTGAGATCTGCAGCGCAGGATTTCGCGATACGTCGCTGCGGATGCTCTCTGTCGCGACCTATCGCGCCTTTCGACAACGCCGATCATTGTTGCTGTTGGATCTGCAAAGTCAGGTCAGGATGAATGAATTGCCGTGGGTGGCGGCTGTTGAAGACCAGCGAGAAACGGACGCGGTGGTCGCTGAAGCAGCGAAACAGTTCCTGATCGAATCCGCAGCAATGACTCTTTGCGCTTTTCCTCAAGCGATCCTGCCCAACAAACTCATTCAGGAATTTGCTGCGCTTGCGGCGATGGCCAGGCTGGGCCTGCCTTTTGTTGAAGAGGTCGCCTGTGACATTTTCATGGGCGCTTTCTCCAACAAGTACCTAAGAGCTGCCAGGCAGGCGGCATCGTTGATAGGTGGCACGCTATACGCCAATTTCTACGATATCGACACAGGCCAATTGGCGATGCTTCCTGAGCAACCGAAATCCAGGCGCAAAAGGTTCTCCAGGCCTGACGCTAGTTCCAGGGACGCATTGGCCATATTGTGCGCTCAGAGGGCTGATGAGCGCTTGGGTACTTGGCGGCCGGCGATTAACGGGAAAATCATCGAGCAACAACAGATCCTGACGACGCAAAACCTTGCGCTCTTATTTGGTGAGCTTGGGTTGAAAACGCTGTTGAAGGATCGCTTGGCTTCGATGGCCGAGGAATGCTTCAGATGGATATGCATACGCCAGCAGGTGAAGTTGAAGTTTTATCACTCCAGCCTGGTGATGATCAAAAATACGGCGTACGCGTGGCGGCAGATGGTGTTTTATCTAGCGATGCTGGATGAGGCAGAAATGCAATTCGCGATTGAACGTATCGAAGCGCATTTCGCGATTCAGCCTGGTGGATTTCGTGAAAGGTTCCTGCCGGCGATTAGAGGGTTGCGAGTAGCGGCTTCTGGCACACCGTTGACCGGGGCTCGCCAAGCAAGCGAAGGTGCTCAGGCTTTTATCGGATGGACTACCGAGAGACATTGGTTGTTGAAGCTGCAAACGAATGGCGTTGCTTAGCCTGAGAGGTTGGGAGGGGTGGATCTGATATCTAAAGCCTGAGGCCATTCGCATACATGATTTAACATAATATACATTACACGTAACAAAGTATTACAAGGTCAGCGTGGTTGCCCAGGAGATTTGAATCTACGTTGGCCGCTTCAAAACCAGCTTCCCCTACAAACTGCATTCTTCCCAATCTACAGCCCTCATCCATCATCATGCGTCAGCTTTTCAATCAGCGCACCATGCTGCGGAAACTGTGCCGTGAGTTTTGCGCGATTACCGATTTCCATGTCTGCGAAATCAAACCCAGGCGAAACCGCTTCGCTGATCAAGCCAAAGCCATTTGAGCCTTCCAGTAATCGAGAGGCTTTCCAAATTCCACCCGGTACGTGCAACTGCAGTTGCTGACCAGCCAAAACATCGCTGCCCATTACCAGCGTTTGCAATGAGCCGTCGGCGTGAATCAGGTTGTATTCGATGGCGTCGCCCAACTGAAAATAATGCAGGATGTCGGACTGGTTGAAATGAAACTGGCCCGCCGGCGATTGCTCAGTGAGCAGATAGTAGATCGAGGTCAGCAGATATCGCGGGCCTTGCTGCGTTTCGAGGCAGTCACGGTGATCGGCTTGATAGGTTCTGCGGTAATACCCGCCCTCGACATGAGGCTGTAGATTCAGCGCAGTAATCACATCAGTTGCGTTCGGCTTGCGCTGAATCATGACCTTCTCCATAACAGGTACTATTTTTTGTTAGCTCAACTAAACGGTCATTTAGTGTAGTTAACGTATTTTCGAAGATAATCGACGCATTTACCCTGCTCCATTAGAAGTCTACCGTCGCCGACAGCAGATACGTTCGCGGCGTCGAAAGCGTCAATCCCGGTTCGCTGTCATCCGAAGCACCCGCCGAGCTCCAGTAGCGTTTATCCAGCACGTTTTCGACATTGGCGCGCAAGGTGATCGTCTTCTCGTCCAGCTTGAAAGCATAGCGTGTGCCGACGTCGAACCGTTCCCATGAGTCGATTTCCTTGTCGTTCGACTGGTCCAGATACTGCGAACTCGAGTAAATACCACGGCTGGTCAAAGTCAGCCCCGGCACGCTCGGCACGTCCCACTCCGCACCAAGGTTGACGTTGTATTTCGGTGTCGCCGGTGCGCGGTTGCCGTCGAATGTGCCGTTGGTGGTGTGGGTCAGTTCGCTGTCGATGTACATCACACCGCCGAGCAATCTGAAGCCTTTGAGCGGTTCGCCGAACACGCTCAGTTCTACGCCATTGTTCTCGCGCTTTCCGTTTGGGCCGAAGACTCGCGTGGTGGCGTTGGTTTCGTACGCAGGCTGTTTGATGCGGAACATCGCTGCCGTCAGCGCGTATGAGCCCGCGTCGTATTTGGCGCCGACTTCGACCTGGCGGCTGATGAATGGCGGGAAGATTTCGTCTTCGTTGATAGATGTCGATGGCGCGATCTTGCCTTGGCTCAGACCTTCCATGTAGTTGGCGTACAGCGAAAGTTTGTCCGTCGCCTTGAACAGAATCCCGCCCGATGGCGAGACTTTTTCCTCATCGTAAGCCGTGTCGCCCTTGATTCCGTCGCTCCAGTCATCGACTTTGACTCGCTGCCAGCGCGCCCCCAAAGTCAGCAACAGACGATCGTCGAAGAAGCCGAGCGTGTCGGACAGCGCCACGCCGCTGAAGCGGTTCTCTGTGTAGACCTTGGCGTCATTGCGGGTCGGCGTGCCGGGTCTGGCGATCTCCACCGGGTCGTAGAGATTACTGCGCCCGGCCGCGTAACGGGCGCCGCCGTTTTCGAAGTCCATATAAAAGTAGTTGGCCGCCAGGTTCACTTCATGGCTGACCGGCCCGGTCTGGAACCAGTTACGAACGCCAGCGGTAGCCGTGCGGACGTTCTCGTCGCGAGTGAAGTCGCGCGGCTGAACGCTGAAATCACCGGCGTCGTTGCTCACCGAAACGGCATGGCGCAAGAAGTCGTGATTGCTTTTGCGTGCGCCGACGCCGCCATACAGCATGACCGAATCGCTGACATCGAACTCGCCGTTGACCGTGCCGAAAGTGTCTTTGGTGCGCGCCCGGCTCCAGGGTTGCGCATAGTTGTCGCGCACATCATTGGCGTTCGGCACTTTGGCATTGGCGGCGACTTGCACGCGTTCCTGCGGTGCGTCGGTGTCGCGTTCGGTGTGGCCGATATCAGTGGAAAGTCGCAAGCGTTCACCACGAAAGTCCAGACCGAGCACCGCCATGTCGCGATCGACGCTCTGGTGATCCCATTCCGTATCTCCGGACTGCTTGACCCCGTTGAAGCGCAGACCGAATTGGTTTTCGTCACCAAAACGCCGTCCGACATCCACCGCGCCGCCGACTTGATTGTTCGAGGCGTAGTTGGCCGTCAGCGAGGTGATCGGCTTGTCGGTCGCGCGCTTCGGCACGACGTTGATCCCCCCTCCTACACTGCCCCGTGGCGAAATCCCGTTGATCAATTGGCTCGGGCCTTTGAGGATGTCGACGCGATCGGCCATTTCCATGTCGATGGTGTAAGTCGGCAACACACCGTAGAGGCCGTTGTAGGCAACATCACTGTTGAACAGGCTGAAACCACGGATGGTGAATTGCTCATAGCGGCCACCGGCCGGGTTGGTTGCGCGTACCGAAGGGTCGCTGCCGATCAGGTCGCCGAGGGTGCGCGCCTGTTGGTTTTTCACCGTTTCGCTGGTGTAGGTGGTCATGCTGAACGGGGTTTCCATGAAATCCCTGGAGCCCAACAGCCCTTGCGAACCCCGCCGCGCGACCTGACCGCCGGCGAATACATCGGCATCCGCTGAACCGCTCGCGCCGAGAATCGATGTCGGTGCCAGCTGCAAGGTGCTGCCTTGCACTGCGGGCACCAGCGTATAAGCCTGATCACCGACAGGTTGCAGCTGCAAACCGGAACCCAGCAACAACCGACTAAACCCCTCCTCCACACCGAACTCGCCGGACAACCCACTGCTGTTGCGGCCGCTGACCAGCGCCGGATCCACCGAAAGATTGACTCCGGCGAGACCTGCGAAACGCGTCAGCGCGGCACTCAGACTACCGGCCGGCACCTGATAACTGCGGCGGCTGCCATCGTCGGCCCAGCTCGATTGCATCAATAAGGGGCTGGCACTCAGGCTCAGCAAAAGGCTCAACTGCAACAACGGACGCAAACGACCTGGAAATACTGCGGGCATTGGAAGAAGCTCTCGATTTTGTTCACTTGCCTGGAATGACCAGCGAGGCGAAAAAAAGGGACAGGCTTCAACCGGTTTTTTCTGCGCGCGGTACCAGCGACACCCAAAATCGCGTTCGCGTGTGCACGTCGACGGGCAAACTGGCTGCCAGCAGTGCCAGCACTTGATCGGTATCGTCGAGGCGGAAACTGCCGGTGATGCGCAGCGATTCCAGCGCCGGATCCCAGCGCAGCACTCCCGAGCGGTAGCGACTCAGCTCGCGAAGGAAATCACCCAGCGGCTGGTTTTGCGCCATCAGCACACCGTCGCGCCAACCGGGCATCAACGCATCGAATGCCGTCACCGCCCCCGCGCCCGAAGCTTGCAGGCTGACTTGCTGGCCCTGCTGCAATACCAGCGCCGTGCCGTGCAGCGGCTGCAATTGCACCGAACCGCGCAACACGCAGACCTGGCAATCGCGCGCATTGAGGCGCACCGAGATGTCGCTGTGATTGACGATCATCCGCCCATAAGGCGCGTTGACGATAAAGGCTGAATCGCCCGCCACGTTGAGCGCCATCTCGCCACGAATCAGTGTCAGTTGACGTGCAGGCAGATCGACATTCACCGCGCTGTCGGTGTTGAGTTGCAATGAAGAATCCTGGGCCAACTGCACTTTGCGCCGCTCGCCAGTGCTGGTGTGCAAATCGGCACGCCAGACCTCCAGCGGCAGCTCCCGACTGATCAACCACGCCGCCGGCACCAGCGCCGCCACGCCGAAGGCACGCTTGAGTGCCGCGCGCCGCGCCGGATCCGGCCGATCCAGCGTGGCCATGGCCAGTGTCGGCGGCAAACCTGCGAAACGCTGGCGAAGCTGCTGGATTTTCTGCCAAGCGTTCTCGTGGCGACTGTCACTGGCACGCCAATGCTGCAATCGGGCGTGATCTTCATCACTGGCAGCGCCTGACTCGAGCAGTGCCAGCCATTGCGCCGCCGCCCGCGCCACTTCCCGCGTTTCCTCGCTGGGGGCAACGCGCATCACAGATCCACCAGCAAGCAATGCTCGTACGCCTGGGCCATGTAGCGTTTTACCGTGCGCTCGGAAACCTGCAAGCGCTCGGCGATCTCGCGGTAGCCGAGGCCCTCGAGTTGACTCCAAAGAAATGCCCGACGCACCGCACGCGGCAAGCCATCTAGCAATTCATCCAGCGCCTGCAAGGTTTCCAGCAGCAACCAGCGCTGTTCCGGCGACGGTGCGCACGCTTCCGGCAATTGCGCCAAGGCGTCGAGGTAGGCTTTTTCCAGATGGCGCCGCGTGTAGAAATTGCTCAGCAGGCGTTTGCCGACGGTGAGCAAATACGCGCGCGGCTCGCGCAACTCGGCCAGCGGCGGCGCGTTGCACAGGACGCGCAGAAAGGTGTCCTGACTGAGGTCCGCCGCATCCCACGCATTGCCCATGCGCCGGCGCAGCCAGGTTTCC
>NZ_JH635999.1:1388271-1396226 GCF_000257605.1 Pseudomonas sp. R62 | reverse complement strand
GCTCTGCTCCGACGGTGACGTAGCTTCAATCATCTCAAGAGACCCTGCGCGAAGGTAGATTCAAATGAGACTGATTCTATTTAACTTCTCGAAGGACACAAAGCCTTTTTCTGCTCAGCGCTTGAGCGTTTCGCTCGGCAGCTCCTTGAACAGCGCGCGGTAACTGCTGGAAAACCGCCCCAGATGCCAGAACGACCAGCGCATCGCCACTTCCGCAACGGTGGTTTCCGTGGGCCTGCGCTTGAGCAATTCACGGTGCGCACTGTTCAGCCGCCTCAGGCGTAACCAGTGGCTCGGGGTCATCCCGGTGTAGGCCTTGAATGCCTGTTGCAACTGGCGCAGCGGCACGCCGGCAACGTGAGAAAGTTCGAGCAGATTAACCGTGTCTTCCGGCGAATCAGCCGCCCACTCCCCTACTCTTTTGATGATCTGGCGTTCGTTGTTGCGCCGCTGCAATCCGCTGCGATCAAGGCTGGTGTGAGCGTTATCAAGGATGAACAGGCAGTCCTCAAGCAACTGTTGAGTCAGGCGATCTTTATCAAGTGGATCAGCAGCTCGCGACAACTTCGTGAGAATCGAGCTTAACCAGCCGCTGAACAAAGCGTTCTGGCCGCAGTTCAGCGGCGCCATGAACAAACCCTCGAGCTTTGCCACTTGCAAACCGTGCTCGCGGACAAAGTCCGGACCAAATACCACGGCGATTTCCCGGTAGTTCTCCGGGGTGATCCAGATGTTGCGGCTCTCTTCGTTGAGCAGATACAGCGCGTTGTCACTGCGATCAAAACAGAACGCCAGAGCCCCGGATGGCGCGCTGAAATTCTGTTCGACCCGGGTGTTCATCTGCTCTTCGTAAACCTCGACGCCCTGCAGGTCGAGATAGCGAATCTGCCCGGCGAAATGCCCCGGCGACATCTGCTGGTAATGCTGGACCCAGCCCGGTGTAGCGCGGATTTGCTCGGCCACGTCGGCGGTATTGAACGCTTGTACCTGAAGCGGATTGCACGTTGTCATGGGGTGACCTTGCGCACTCTTTTGGTGCGCTTTGGTGCTGCTGAAAGTGGATAGATGGAATCGCAAGCCGCGCCCAAGATAGTCGCCAACGCGCCACAGGGGAAGGGGCGGAAGATGAAACCCGCCCTCCCCGGCGTCTACAAAACCAATAACGAGGTCTTTATGAACGCCCCTTTCGATCAGCTGTTCACCTGGCTGAAAGATCACAAGATTACCGAAGTCGAATGCGTGGTCAGCGACCTGACCGGCATCGCCCGCGGCAAGATTGCACCGACCAACAAGTTTCTGCATGAGCGCGGCATGCGCCTGCCGGAAAGCGTGCTGCTGCAAACGGTAACCGGGGATTTTGTCGACGACGACATCTACTACGACCTGCTTGACCCGGCCGACATCGACATGGTTTGCAAACCGGTTTCCGACGCCGTGTACGTTATTCCGTGGGCCATCGAGCCGACCGCCATCGTCATCCACGACACCTTCGACAAGTTTGGCAATCCGATCGAACTGTCGCCGCGCAACGTGCTGAAGAAAGTCCTGCAGCTCTACACCGACAAGGGCTGGAAGCCGATTGTCGCGCCGGAAATGGAGTTCTACCTGACCCAACGCTGTGAAGACCCGGACCTGCCGCTCAAGGCACCGCTGGGCCGTTCGGGCCGTGCGGAAAGCGGGCGCCAGTCGTTCTCGATCGATGCCGCCAACGAATTCGATCCGCTGTTCGAAGACGTCTACGACTGGTGCGAACTGCAAGGCCTGGATCTCGACACGCTGATCCACGAAGACGGCCCGGCGCAGATGGAAATCAACTTCCGTCATGGCGATGCGCTGGATCTGGCCGACCAGATCACCGTGTTCAAGCGCACCCTGCGCGAAGCGGCGCTCAAGCACAACGTCACCGCGACGTTCATGGCCAAGCCGATCGGCGACGAGCCTGGCAGCGCCATGCATCTGCACCAGAGCGTGGTCGAGATCGCGACGGGCCAGCCGATCTTCGCCGATGCCGAGGGCAACATGAGCGAGCTGTTCCGTCATCACATCGGTGGCTTGCAGAAATACATCCCGAAAGTCCTGCCGATGTTCGCGCCGAACGTCAATTCGTTCCGCCGCTTCCTGCCGGACACCTCGGCACCGGTCAACGTCGAATGGGGCGAAGAGAACCGCACGGTTGGCCTGCGTGTGCCGACATCGGGGCCGGAATCGATGCGCGTGGAGAACCGCTTGCCCGGCGCCGACGCCAACCCGTATCTGGCGATTGCCGCAAGCCTGCTGTGCGGCTACATCGGCATGGTCGAGAAGATCGAGCCGAGCGCGGCGGTCGAAGGCCGGGCCTACGAACGGCGCAATCTGCGCCTGCCCATCACCATTGAAGAAGCCCTGACGCAGATGGAAGAGTGCCCGAAGGTCGCCGAGTACCTGGGCAGCAAATTCGTCCGTGGTTACGTCGCGGTCAAACGCGCCGAGCATGAAAACTTCAAACGCGTGATCAGCTCGTGGGAGCGTGAGTTCCTGCTGCTGAGCGTCTGACCCCGCCCCGTTACTGTGGGAGCGAGCCTGCTCGCGAAGACGGCCGCACAGTTGATCGTTCCCCTGCTCCCGCGTGGGAACGCATCCCGGGACGCTCTGCGTCCCATCCAAAGCCGAACGCGGAGCGTCCGTTGCGGCATTCCCACGCAGAGCGTGGGAGCGATCATTACAAGAAGAGGTGTCGAAATGCGTCTATTGAAATCCGTACTCCCGGTCGCACTGAGCGTGCTGTTCAGTGCCGTAGCCCACGCCGAGCCCCAAGTCAGCGTCTACAACTGGACCGACTACATCGGCGAAACCACCCTCGCCGACTTCCAGAGCAAGACCGGGATCAAGGTGATCTACGACGTCTTCGACTCCAACGAAACCCTTGAAGGCAAACTCCTCGCCGGTCGCACCGGATACGACGTGGTGGTGCCGTCCAACCATTTCCTCGCCCGTCAGGTAAAGGCCGGCGCGTTCATGAAGCTCGATCGTTCACAGTTACCCAACTGGAAGAACTTGGACCCGAAACTGCTTGAATTGCTTGAGAAAAATGATCCCGGCAATGCGCACTCGGTTCCCTATCTGTGGGGCACCAACGGCATCGGTTACAACGTCGACAAGGTCAAGCAAGTGCTCGGCATCGACCACATCGACTCCTGGGCCGTGCTGTTCGAACCCGAAAATCTGAAGAAGCTCAGCCAGTGCGGCGTGTCGATGATGGACTCCGCCGACGAAGTCTTCCCGGCCATCCTCAACTACATGGGCATGGACCCGCGCAGTGAAAACCCTGAAGACTACAAAAAGGCCGAAGCCAAGCTCCTGAGCATCCGCCCGTACATCACCTATTTCCATTCTTCCAAGTACGTGTCGGACCTGGCCAATGGCGACATCTGCGTCGCGTTCGGTTACTCCGGCGATGTGTTCCAGGCAGCCAACCGCGCCAAGGAAGCCAAGAACGGTGTGAATATCGCTTACGCCATCCCCAAGGAAGGCGCCAACCTGTGGTTCGATCTGCTGGCGATCCCAGCCGATGCGAGCAACGCCAAAGAGGCGCACGCCTTCATCAATTACCTGCTCGATCCGCAGGTGATCGCCAAGGTCAGCGCCACCGTCGGCTACGCCAATCCGAATCCGGCGGCCAAGCCGTTCATGGATGAGGAACTGGTCAACAACCCTGAGGTTTATCCGCCGCAGTCGGTGCTCGACAAACTCTACATTTCCTCGACCCCGCCCCAAGCGATCATGCGTCTGATGACCCGGTCGTGGAGCAAAGTGAAGTCGAACAAATGAATCAGCACAGCGCACAACACACCGGCTCTTATTACGCCGCTTCTGCGCGGGCGAGCACGCCCTACCCTGCGCTGGATGGTGATTTGCTTGCCGACGTCTGCGTAATCGGTGGCGGCTTCACTGGCGTCAATACCGCGATTGAGCTGGCGCAGCGCGGTTTGTCGGTGGTGTTGCTCGAGGCGCGACGTATCGGCTGGGGCGCCAGCGGGCGCAATGGCGGTCAGCTGATTCGCGGTATCGGCCATGAAGTCGAGGGGTTCGCTCGCTACCTTGGCCAGGACGGCGTGCGCTATCTGCAGCGCGCCGGCATTGATTCGGTGGAGCTGGTGCGCCAGCGCATCACTGACAACGCCATCGCCTGTGATCTGCGCTGGGGCTTTTGCGAACTGGCCAACACCGCCGCGCAATTCGCCGCGTTCAAGCAGGAACAGGACAGCCTCGCCGAACTCGACTATGCCCACGCAACGAGGCTGGTCGGGCCGGAACAGATCCGGCAGCAAGTGGTCGACGCTGGTGTGTACGCCGGCGGATTGATCGACATGGGTTCGGGGCACTTGCATCCGCTTGATCTGGTGCAAGGTGAGGCGCGTCTCGCGGCATCGCTGGGCGTGCGTATCTTTGAGCAGAGTCCGGTGCTGGAAATCCTCCATGGCCCGACTGTCGAGGTCCGTTGCGCCACGGGTTCAGTGCGCGCCGGCAGCCTGTTGCTCGGCTGCAACGCGCATCTGGATGACCTCGAGCCGAAACTCAGCGGCAAGGTGCTGCCCGCCGGCAGTTACATCATCGCCACCGAGCCGCTGGACGAAAGCCGCGCCGCCCAGTTGATTCCGCAGAACCTGGCGCTGTGCGATCAAAAAGTCGGGCTGGACTATTACCGACTCTCGGCTGATCGACGGTTGCTGTTTGGCGGCGCTTGTCATTATTCCGGGCGCGATCCGGCGGACATCGCCGCCTATATGCGCCCGAAAATGCTCAAGGTGTTCCCGCAACTGGCCGATGTGCACATCGACTACCAATGGGGCGGCAAGATCGGCATTACCGCCAATCGCTTCCCCCAGGTTGGCCGACTCAAACAGCACCCGAACGTGTTTTACGCGCAGGGTTATTCCGGTCATGGCCTCAACGTCACGCACTGGTGCGCGAAGTTGTTGGGCGAAGCCATTCATGCCGGGCACAGCCAAGGCATGGACGTGTTCAGCGGCGTGCCGCACATGACCTTCCCCGGTGGCCCGGCCTTGCGTTCGCCGCTGCTGGCGCTGGGCATGTTCTGGTATCGCCTGCGCGAAATGCTCGGCTGAGCCCGCCACGACTCTGGCTCCTGTAGGAGCTGCCGAAGGCTGCGATCTTGGGACGCAGAGCGTCCCGGGCTGCATTCCCACGCAGAGCATGGGAACGATCAGGTCGCAGCCCTCGGCAGCTCCTTGCACTGCAATCGCGTCCCACGCCAGCTATACACATTTGCTCTATCGCCAAGCACTTCTATATTGATGAAGTGCTTTTGCGTTCCCGACGCTCAGGGCCCGATTAATTGAGGAGGACATGGATGAAGTCGTCAGCCAGCGATGAGCCGCGAGCACCCGGTCAGGCGCCGATCAAAACCCGCCGTTTCGCTATTTCACTGGTATGGATCGTGCCGATTGTGGCGGTGCTGGTCGGGATTTCGCTGGTGATTCACAACATCCTTCAGGAAGGCCCGGTCATCACCGTTACCTTCAAGACCGGCGATGGCCTGACCGCGAACAAGACCGAAGTCCGGTACCGCAACGTGGTCATCGGCCATGTCTCCGACGTCGAATTGGCCAACGACCATAGACACGTCAACGCCACGATCAAATTGGCCAAGCAGGCCGAAGCCTTCACCCGCGAGGATTCGCAATTCTGGGTGGTGCGTCCACGTATCGGCGCCGGCGGGGTCTCGGGCATCGATACGCTGCTGTCGGGCGATTACATCGGTGCCGACATAGGTCAGGCCAATACCCGCTCAAAAAACTTCAAAGGTCTGGAGAACCCGCCGCCGATCACCTACGGCGAACCGGGCAAACGCTTTACGCTGCACACCGCGGACCTTGGCTCGCTGGACATCGGCTCCCCCGTTTATTACCGCAAGATTCCGGTTGGCCAGGTCGTGTCCTACGCGCTGGACCCGGACGGCAAAGGCGTCAACATCGAAGTGTTCGTGCATTCGCCCAACGATGCCTACGTTACCGAAAACACCCGCTTCTGGAACGCCAGTGGCATCGACATCAATGTCGGCGCCAACGGCTTTGCGGTGAAAACCGAATCGCTGTCGACCCTGCTGGTCGGCGGCATCGCTTTCCGCGCCCCGGACTACAGCCCCGACGATAAGCCGGCCAGCGACGACAAGAGTTTCGAGCTGTTTGCCAACCAGACCGCCGCCCTCGCCCCGCCCGACGGCAAGGCGCAATACCTGGCGCTGCGGTTTGATCAGGCCTTGCGCGGACTCAAGGTGGATGCGCCTGTCGAGTTTCTCGGTATCGAAATCGGCCGGGTGGTGGCGGTCAATCTCGACTTCGACGAGGTCAAGCGCACCTTTCCGGTGAATGTCGGCATTGTCATTTATCCGCAGCGACTCGGCCGTGCCCACGCGAAGATTCTCAAGACCTACCATGGCGACGAAAACGACGAGGCCACCGGCGCGCGCCTGATCGGCACGTTCATTGAAAATGGCCTGCGCGCCCAGGCCCGCAATGGCAACCTGCTCACCGGTCAGTTGTATATTTCGCTGGATTTCTACCCCAAAGCGCCGAAAGTCGCGTTCGACCCCAAGGCACGGCCGGTCACCATTCCGACCATTCCCGGCAGCCTCGAACAATTGCAGGAAAAACTCGAGGCGATGGTCAACAAGATCAACGCATTGCCGGTTGAACGCATCGCCAGCAACCTCGACGGCAATCTGGTCGAGCTGCGCAAGGGCCTGAAGCAGTTCAACGCCAGGACTCTGCCGGGTGTACAGAGCACCCTCGCCGATGTCAGCAAGACCTTGCAGTCCGCCAATTCGACCCTCGCCGAGGACTCACCGCAACGTGAGCAACTCACCGAGACCCTAGACGAACTCGGGCGCATGTCGCGCTCGTTGCGAGAGCTGTCGGATTACCTCGGTCGCCACCCTGAGTCGCTGATTCGCGGGCGTCCCGACAACGCCGCGCCGCTGGACCTCAAAGGACCGCCACGCAATTGAGCACAGGAGCTGAATCCATGGCTTTACCGTTGAAGATCACCGTGCTCGCTGCCTTCGTGCTGCTGACTGCGTGCCGTAGCGACCCGATCAGCTTTCATACGCTGACCCCGGCACAACCGGGTGCCAGCCGCAACGGCGCCGACATCGCCATAGAAAGCATCAGCGTGCCGCCACAGGTCGATCGCGCGCAGATAGTGATTCGCCAGGGCAACAGCGGCGTGGCGATTCTGGAAACCGATTGGTGGAGCGCCACTCTCGCCGATGAGTTGCGCGGCGCGCTGATCGATCAATTGAGCAGCGGTGTCGGCCAGCAGCGCGCCTCCGTGCGTATCGACGTGCAGCGCTTCGATTCGATTCCCGGCCAGTACGCCTTGATCGACGTGAAATGGCGGGTGCGCCCGCTGGGTGCGACGGACGCGGCGCTGCTCACCTGCCGCTCGGTGTTGCAGACTCCTTCAGGGCCAAGCATCGAAGAGCTGGTGACTGCGCAACAGAACAACGTCAAACGGCTTGCTGCACAAATCACTCAGGCTGCGACGGCCGCGCGCAATTGCCCTTCATCGGGCTAATCGCGTCACAAATCGAAGCGATCCACCGCCCGCCGCCGCTCGTTGTCATCGCGCACATCGTAGTTGGCGGTCGTCTGGATATTGCTGTGATGCGCGAGTTTCTGCGCGATCGACAGGTCGTGCTCTTCGATCACCCGGGTGATGAATGAACGCCGAAAATCGTGGGGCATGATTTTCACCCCGACCTGCGTACCGCGCTGGCGGGCGATGTAGTAAATCGCGTGTTTGGTGATGCGCTCGCGGGTGATGTGGCTGCCCCGGCGTATGCGATTGAACAGGAATGCATCGTCGCTCTCGCCTTCCTTGAGCTGTGAACGACGCAGTTCCAGCCAGGCGTCGAGCTTGGCAAAGGCCCAGGCCGGCGCGTACTTGATCAGCTG
>NZ_JH635999.1:1385467-1386938 GCF_000257605.1 Pseudomonas sp. R62 | reverse complement strand
CCAGGCCGGCGCGTACTTGATCAGCTGTTTGTTGCCCTTGCCGGTAACGGTCAGGCTGCGTTCGTTGAAGTCGACCTGACTCAGATCCAGATCCACCGATTCCGACTTGCGCATGCCGGTGCCATACAGCAACGCTATCACCGCCGCATCACGCAAGCCCTGCGGGCGCGGGTCGGCAGCGCAGACTTCCATCAGTTCGTGAATCAGCGTGCGCTTGAGGTTGCGCCCCTGGGACAGCCGTGTGCCGGCTATGCCCTTGACCGAACGCATCTTCAACAGGTGATCCTGGCTGATCAGGCTCATGCGCCACGCCTCGTTCATCACCCCGCGCACGGCGTTCACGTAAAGCGACGAGGTGTTCGGTGCATAACCGTCGGCACGCAAAGCGGCGACCAGCGCCACCACGTCTTCCGGTTGCAGGCCGTGCCAGGGGACTTCTTCGATATCGACGTCCTCGAAACCGAGGCGGTCAGCGGCATCTTGCAGCACATAGCGCATGGTCAACTGGCTGGAAGGTGCCAGTCGCGCCAGGTAAACGGTCAGCGGATTGCTGGTGGACGGTGCAGGTTGGGTACTCGACAAATCACTCAAACGAAACGGCCTTGAAATAAAAAACGATTCAACAAAAACAATAAATGCATGAAATGAAACGCAAAAAAACGGTGTGACTCAATGACAGGGGTTGCCGCGAAAGGCCGACAACCTGCCGTTCGAGGCCGTAAAAGTCAATCGCGCATTCCCCGAACGGTCTGTTTGCTGCTTTATCACCGCAGTAGGCGAACTGAAACATCGCGCTCTTATGTTCAATGCAGGGACTGCGAACAGGAGTGCGGCATGAAGATCACGGTGTTTGGCAGTGGTTATGTCGGTCTGGTGCAAGCGGCGGTGCTGGCTGAGGTCGGTCACGACGTGGTGTGCATGGATGTCGACGCGCAGAAGATCGAGCAGTTACGCCAGGGTCACGTCAGTATTTTCGAGCCGGGGCTGGCCAGTCTGGTGCGCGAGGGCCTGGATTCGCAGCGCCTGCAATTCACCACTGATGAGCGGCTTGCGGTGTTGCATGGGCGGGTGGCGTTCATTGCGGTGGGCACGCCGTCACGCGAGGACGGTTCGGCGGACCTGCGCTACGTGCTGTCGGTTGGCGACGCGATTGCCCGACATCGTGAGCAGCCGTTGATCGTGGTGGAAAAATCCACGGTGCCGGTGGGCACGGGCGACGCTTTGCGCAGCCACATCGAAAAAGCCCTGATCAAGATTGGCCGCCTGCTGCAGTTCGATATCGTCTCCAACCCGGAATTTCTCAAGGAAGGTTCAGCGGTTGCTGATTGCCGGCGGCCCGATCGCATCGTCATTGGTTGCGAAGGCGCTGAAGTGCGCGATGTGATGCGTGATCTATACGCGCCGTTCAACCGCAACCATGACCGCATCCTGTTCATGGACTTGCGCAGTGCCGAGCTGACCAAATACGCCG
>NZ_JH635999.1:1372480-1385248 GCF_000257605.1 Pseudomonas sp. R62 | reverse complement strand
AAGATCAGCTTCATCAACCAGATCGCCGAACTCGCCGAGCACCTCGGCGCGGACATCGAATCAGTGCGCCAGGGCATCGGTGCCGATACGCGGATTGGCTATCACTTTATCTATCCGGGTTGCGGCTACGGCGGTTCGTGTTTTCCCAAAGACATGCGCGCCTTGATTCACAGTGCCGAACAGGCGCATTGCTCCAGTGATCTGCTGCAAGCGGTCGAGGCGATCAACCAGCGTCAGAAGCACAAGCTGTTTGAACGCATCAACGCGTTCTACCGTGGTGACTTGCGCGGCAGGACCTTTGCCTTGTGGGGCCTGGCGTTCAAGCCCAACACCGACGACATGCGCGACGCGCCGAGCCGGGTTCTGCTCGAAGATTTATGGGCTGCCGGGGCCAGCGTGCGCGCCTTTGATCCGGAGGCCATGGTGGAAACCCAGAATCTCTATCCAAACGAATCAAAACTGATGCTGATGGGCACGCCGGAATCGGTACTGGCCGGCGCCGATGCGCTGATCATCTGCACCGAATGGCAACAGTTCAAGGCCCCGGATTTCGAGCTGATCAAACAGCGCCTCAACAGCCCGGTCATCTTCGACGGCCGCAACTTGTACGACGCCGAGCGTCTGGCGCGCAATGGTTTCCAGTATTTCCCGATGGGGCGCGGTGAATCGTGCAAGTTGCCGATCACCTTGCGGCAGTGGCCGGCGGCTTCGGATGTGGCTTGATTTGCGCCTGTGGGAGTCAGTGGTAATCGTGAGGTTCAGACCCTGTGGGAGCGAGCCTGCTCGCGAATACGGTATGTCAGCGACATTGGAGGTGACTGATCCGCCGCCTTCGCGAGCAGGCTCGCTCCCACAGGGAAATCATATGCTCCGAGGGAAGCTGGTGTATCAGCTTGACCGGTGGCGGCTGCCCAGAGAGGATGGTGTTCGCCCAGGCTTCCCGAATAAGGACATTCCCCCTCCGTGGCCATGTATTCGCCGTTCATTCGCCGGTTGATGATCAGCTCGCTGACCGTGGTCATCAGCCGCGCCCTGGTCAGTCCGTTGCTGACGCTGTTCCTCAGCAACAAGCTTGGCCTCAATCCGCAGGATGTCGGCTTGCTGCTCGGCATCGCCGTGTTCAGCGCCACGCTGCTGTCGCTGTACGGCGGCTACATCATCGACAAGCTGGACAAGCGCCAATTGCTGATTGTGGCCATGCTCTCCAGCGGTATCGGCCTGATCCTGCTGACCTTCGCGCAGAACCTGTATCTGGTCACCCTGGTGCTGATCATCAGCGAAACCGCGTCGGCGCTGTTCCTCATCGGCTCCAAGGCGATCCTCAGTGAAAACCTGCCGGTGGGCCAGCGGGTCAAGGCGTTTTCCCTCAATTACACGCTGACCAATATCGGCTACGCCGTCGGACCGATGATTGGCGTGGTGATTGCCGGGGTGCAGCCGTCCGCGCCGTTCATCGTTGCCGGTGCGATCGCCATTGGCAGTATTTTTCTGCTGCTCGGCGCAGTCCGCGATGTCCGTCCGATAACAGCCGCCAGTGCGCCGCAAAGTTTCCTCAACACGCTGATGATCCTGAAAAACGACCGCACCATGGTGCTGTTCACCCTCGGTTGCCTGCTCAGCACATTGGTGCACGGGCGCTTTACGCTGTACCTGTCGCAATATCTGCTGGTCACCCACACCCAGCAACAGACCCTGGACACCATGGCCGCCCTGCTCGCCTGCAACGCAATCACAGTGATCCTGCTGCAATACCAGGTCGGTCGCTGGCTCAGTCGCGAACACCTGCGTCACTGGATTGCCGGCGGCACTGCGCTGTTCATCGTCGGGTTGATTGGCTTCAGTGTGGCGGACAGCCTGCTCGGCTGGTGCGTGGCGATGTTCATCTTCACCTTGGGCGAAATGATCATTTACCCGGCAGACTTCCTCTTCGTCGACACTCTCGCCCCGGAAACACTGCGCGGCAGCTACTACGGCGCGCAGAACCTGGCGGCACTCGGCGGTGGGGCGAGCCCGGTGCTGTGCGGGTTTCTGCTGATGCACACGCCGGCGCCGAGCATGTTCTATGCCCTGAGCGGCTTGGCGGCGCTGGGTGGCTATCTATGCTTCGTCAGCGCGCGGCGCACCACTTCAATGCAAAAATAGTGCACTAAAACTGCATTTATATGAATTTGTCAGCATCGACTTTGACCGGCAAACTACGCGCGTTCCTCCCCCAATGTTGGAACGCTTCTAGGGCTTTCCGGATATGCCGGACAAGTCCTTTTTTTTGCCCCGGATTTTGTAAAGGATCAGTTCTACATGCTTGCTCGCTGGTTGCCCGCTGCCATCAACACCCGCCCCACTGAATGGAGCCGTGCCGCGATCGGCATGGCCTTGGGCACGCTGTTCAGCGTGTGGATGTGCGCGCAGGTGTTCGGCCATGACGTTGCCTTTCACCTGGTCGGCCCGCTCGGCGCTTCGGCGGTGCTGCTGTTCGCCGTGTCCTCCGGCGCCCTCGCCCAGCCATGGTCGATTCTCGGCGGCTACCTGTGCGCCGGCGTGGTCGCCTTGCTGGTCGCCCATGTGCTTGGCCGTACGCTGGGCAGCGCCTGTCTCGCCGCCGGCATGGCGGTGATTCTGATGTGCTGGCTGCGTTGCCTGCACCCACCGGCCGGCGCATTGGCGTTGACACTGGTGCTCGCCGACCCTGCAACCATCGCCATGGACTGGAAAGCCATGGAGCCGGTGATGCTCGGCGCGCTGTGCATGCTCATTAGTGCGCTGGCCTATAACAACCTGACCCGCATCCGCTATCCGAAACGCGCTGCCGACCCGGCACCGCCAGTGGTCCCGGTCGACCGCCAGGCGATCACCGCCGAAGACTTGAAACTGGCGCTGGCCGACATGGAAGCTTTCATCGACGTCACCCCCGAAGACCTCGAACGCCTGATCCACGCCAGCGAACTGCACGCCAAGCGCCGCAGCATCAGCGAAACCTTCCGATAACCACGCAATTTCGAGGCATGTAAAAACGCAGATTCCCCCTGCACATATCCCCGTTGTACACGACAAATTTGCACTGTTACGATCCGCTAACGCCCGCGCGCGGGCTTTTCGAATAAAGACAATAAAAAGCAGGGAGTTACAGATGACAGCTCAGGCTTCATCCCGGCGGACCCCGTCCATGGATGCCATACCAAACGACGTGCTGGCCGAGGTGCGCAACCATATCGGCCACCTGACCCTCAACCGCCCTGCGGGCCTCAATGCAATTACCCTGGACATGGTTCGTCTGCTGCAACAGCAGCTCGATGCCTGGGCGTCTGACGCCGATGTGCACGCCGTGGTATTGCGCGGTGCCGGGGAAAAGGCTTTCTGCGCCGGCGGTGATATTCGTTCGCTGTACGACAGCTACAAAAGCGGCGACACGCTGCACGAAGATTTCTTCGTCGAGGAATACGCCCTCGACCTGACCATTCATCACTACCGCAAACCGGTGCTGGCCCTGATGGACGGTTTTGTCCTCGGCGGCGGCATGGGCCTGGTGCAAGGCGCCGATCTGCGCGTGGTCACCGAGAAGAGCCGTTTGGCGATGCCGGAAGTGGCGATCGGTTACTTCCCCGACGTCGGCGGCAGCTACTTCCTGCCGCGTATTCCCGGTGAACTGGGGATTTATCTGGGCGTCAGCGGCGTGCAGATTCGCGCGGCCGATGCGCTGTACTGCGGCCTCGCCGACTGGTATCTGGACAGCAGCAAACTGGCCCTGCTCGACGAAAAACTCGATCAGATGGAGTGGCAGGACACGCCGCTGAAGTCGCTGCAGAACCTGCTGGCCAAGCACGCCGTGCAAACCCTGCCCGATGCGCCCCTCCAAGCGTTGCGCCCGGCCATCGACCACTTCTTCGCCCTGCCCGACGTGCCGAGCATGATCGAGCAATTGCGCGCCGTCACTGTCGCCGACAGCCACGAATGGGCGGTCACCACGGCGGATCTGCTGGAAACCCGCTCGCCGCTGGCCATGGCCGTGACCCTGGAAATGCTCCGTCGCGGCAGGCACCTGAGTCTGGAGAATTGCTTTGCGCTGGAGCTGCATCTGGACCGCCAGTGGTTTGCCAGTGGCGACCTGATCGAAGGCGTGCGCGCCCTGCTGATCGACAAGGACAAGTCACCGCGCTGGAACCCGCCGACCGTCGCTGAGCTGGACGCTGCACAGGTTGCGAGCTTCTTCCATGGTTTTGATGAGAGCGGGAGCTGAGTCATGCACGATCTCGAACTGACTGAAGAACATGTGATGATCCGCGACATGGCCCGGGATTTTGCCCGTGGCGAAATCGCGCCCCACGCCCAGGCCTGGGAAAAGGCTGGCTGGATCGACGACGCGCTGGTGGCGAAAATGGGCGAGCTGGGCCTGCTCGGCATGGTTGTGCCGGAAGAATGGGGCGGCACCTACGTCGATTACGTCGCCTACGCGCTGGCGGTTGAGGAAATCTCTGCCGGTGACGGCGCGACCGGCGCGTTCATGAGCATCCACAACTCGGTCGGCTGCGGCCCGGTGCTCAACTACGGCAGCGACGAACAGAAAAAGACCTGGCTGGCCGATCTGGCCAGTGGGCAGACCATCGGTTGCTTCTGCCTGACCGAACCCCAGGCCGGCTCCGAAGCGCACAACCTGCGCACCCGCGCCGAACTGCGCGACGGCCAATGGGTGATCAACGGTGCCAAGCAATTCGTCAGCAATGGCAAACGGGCGAAACTGGCGATCGTCTTCGCCGTGACCGACCCGGAGCTGGGCAAGAAAGGCCTGTCAGCGTTTCTGGTGCCCACCGACACGCCAGGTTTCATCGTCGATCGCACCGAACACAAGATGGGCATCCGTGCTTCCGACACCTGCGCGGTGACGCTGAACAACTGCAGCATCCCCGAGGCCAATCTGCTCGGCGAGCGTGGCAAAGGCCTGGCGATAGCCCTGTCCAACCTTGAAGGCGGACGCATTGGTATCGCGGCGCAAGCGTTGGGCATCGCCCGGGCGGCGTTTGAAGCGGCGCTGGCCTACTCGAAAGATCGGGTGCAATTCGACAAGCCAATCATCGAGCACCAGAGCATCGCCAATCTGCTGGCTGACATGCACATGCAGATCAACGCCGCGCGGTTGCTGATCCTCCATGCGGCGCGGCTGAGGACGGCGGGCAAACCATGCTTGTCCGAGGCCTCACAGGCCAAGCTGTTTGCTTCGGAAATGGCCGAGAAGGTCTGTTCGTCGGCGATCCAGATTCATGGCGGCTATGGCTATCTGGAGGATTACCCGGTCGAGAAGTACTACCGCGACGCGCGGATTGCTCAGATCTATGAAGGGTCGAGCGAGATACAGCGGATGGTGATTGCGCGGGATTTGAAGAACTACCAGTTGTAATGGCGTTGGCCCTTCCCCTCACCCCAGCCCTCTCCCCAGGGAGAGGGAGCCGACCGAGTCGGTTACGGATTCAGCGGCAACCTTTCAGGTCGGCGTAATTCGCCCATATCACGCGGTCAGTCCCCTCTCCCTGGGGAGAGGGCTAGGGTGAGGGGCTTTTGAAGCTCACACACTATTTGCCTTGGAATGCAGCCTCACGCTTGGCGATAAACGCCGCCATCCCTTCCTTCTGATCCTGCGTCGCAAACGCGGCATGGAACACCCGCCGCTCAAAGCGCACGCCTTCGCTCAGGTTGACCTCGAACGCCCGATTCACGCTCTCCTTGATCATCATCGCAATCGGCAGTGACTTGCCAGCGATCACCGCTGCGACTTTCAGCGCTTCATCAAGCAGCTCATCGCTCGGCACGATCCGCGCGACGATGCCGCAGCGCTCGGCTTCCACCGCGTCGATCATGCGCCCGCTCAGGCACATTTCCATGGCTTTGGCTTTGCCCACCGCGCGGGTCAGGCGCTGAGTGCCGCCCATGCCCGGCAGCACGCCGAGGTTGATTTCCGGCTGGCCGAATCTGGCGTTGTCGCCCGCCAGGATGAAGTCGCACATCAGCGCCAGTTCACAGCCGCCGCCGAGGGCGAAACCATTGACCGCGGCGATGATCGGCTTGCGGCGGTTGGCGACGCGATCGCTGTCGCTGAACAGGTCGTCCATGTAGATCTGCGGATAGGTCAGCTCAGCCATTTCCTTGATGTCCGCGCCGGCAGCGAAAGCTTTTTTCGAACCGGTGAGGACGATGCAGCCGATATGCGCATCGGCTTCCAGCGTATCGAGGGCGTGGTTCACTTCGCTGACCAGTTGCGCATTGAGCGCGTTCAGCGCCTGCGGCCGGTTGAGGGTGATCAGGCCGACGCGGTCGCGGGTTTCCAGCAGAATCGTTTCGTAAGTCATGAATAAAATTCCTTGTCAGAGATTGCGCGAAATGACCATGCGCTGAATGTCGCTGGTGCCTTCGTAGATCTGGCAAACGCGCACGTCGCGGTAGATGCGTTCCAGAGGAAAGTCGTTGAGGTAACCGTAACCGCCAAGGGTTTGCAAGGCCATGGAGCAGACCTTCTCAGCCATTTCCGAGGCGAACAGCTTGGCCATCGACGCCTCGACCAGCGCCGGTTGGCCGCTGTCACGCAAGGCTGCGGCGTAATGCACCATTTGCCGGGCGACGGCAATTTGCGTGGCCATGTCCGCCAGGCGGAACGCCACGGCCTGATGCTCGATGATCGGCTTGCCGAAGGTGTCTCGCTCGCGGGCGTAATCACGCGCGGCCTCGAACGCAGCGCGGGCCATGCCGACGGCTTGTGAGGCGATACCGACGCGGCCGCCTTCAAGGTTGGCCAAGGCAATCTTGTAGCCCTCGCCCTCCTCGCCCAGCCGGTTGGCCACCGGCACTTTCACATCTTCGAAGAGGATCTGGCAGGTGTCGGAGGCGTGCTGGCCGAGTTTGTCTTCGACCCGCGCAACTTTGTAGCCGGGCGAGTCGGTCGGCACGATAAACGCGCTGATCCCGCGTTTGCCGGCGCTCGGGTCAGTCACGGCAAACACGATCACGATGCCGGCGTTCTGCCCGGAGGTGATGAACTGTTTGCAACCGTTGAGCACGTAGTGATCGCCTTCCAGGCGGGCGCGGGTTTTCAGGCTGCTGGCATCGGAACCGGCCTGCGGTTCGGTCAGCGCGAAGGCGCCGAGCATGGCGCCGCTGGCCAATGGTTTGAGGAAGCGCTCGCGCTGGTCGTCATTGCCGAACTTGAGAATCGGCACACAGCCGACCGAGTTGTGCACGCTCATGATCGTCGAACAGGCACCGTCGCCGGCAGCGATTTCTTCCAGGGCCATGGCGTAGGCCAGGTAGCCGGTGTCACAGCCGCCCCACTGCTCCGGCACGAGCATGCCGAAGAAGCCCAGCTCAGCCATCTCGGCGATGGCTTCCTTGGGGAAACGGTGCTCGCGATCCCACGCGGCAGCGAACGGCTTGAGCCGCTCCTCGGCAAACTGCCGGGCCATGTCGCGGATCTGGGTTTGGTCTTCGTTGGGGATCATGGTGATTCCTTGAAATCTGAGTACGACATAGAACCCTGTGGGAGCGAGCCTGCTCGCGAAAGCGGTGTGTCAGTCACGCATGTGCCGGCCGAAACAGCGTCTTCGCGAGCAGGCTCGCTCCCACAGTTGATCGGCGATGCCTTCAGTAAACGCATTCCACAGCCATGGCCGTGGCCTCTCCACCGCCAATGCAGATCGCTGCAATGCCGCGCTTGAGCTGTTTCTGCCGCAGTGCCGCCAGCAACGTCACCAGAATCCTCGCTCCCGAGGCGCCGATCGGGTGGCCCAGCGCGCAGGCGCCGCCGTGCACGTTGAGCTTGTCGTGGGGAATCTCCAGGTGCGTCATCGCCGCCATGCCGACCACGGCAAACGCTTCGTTCACTTCAAACAGATCCACTTGATCCAGCGCCCAACCGGTCTTCTTCACCAATTTCTGGATTGCGCCAATCGGTGCGGTGGGAAACAGGCCAGGGGTATCAGCGAACGCAGCGTGGCCATGAATCACCGCCAGCGCTTTGAGGCCCAGTTGCTGCGCGTGGGACTGGCGCATCAGCACCAACACCGCCGCGCCGTCGGAAATCGAGCTGGAGTTGGCTGCGGTGACCGTGCCGCCCTCGCGGAACGCCGGTTTCAGCGAGGCGACTTTGTCGAGTTTGGCTTTCGGCGGCTGTTCATCGTTGCTGATGACCACCTGCTCTTTACCGACAGTCACCGTCAGCGGGACGATTTCGTCCTTGAAGCTGCCGTCCTTGATCGCCTGTTGCGCGCGGGTGGTCGAGGCAATGGCGAAAGCGTCCTGCGCCTCGCGGCTGAAGCTGTTGGCCTCGGCGCAATCCTCGGCGAAGGTGCCCATCAGGCGGCCCTTGTCGTAGGCGTCTTCGAGGCCGTCGAGGAACATCGAATCGAGCACGCGGCCATGGCCCATGCGATAGCCGGCGCGGGCGCGGTCGAGCAGGTACGGCGAGTTGGACATGCTTTCCATGCCGCCGGCGATCACCACGTCGGCACTGCCGGCAAGCAGCATGTCGTGAGCCATGATGGTGGTTTGCATGCCCGAGCCGCACATCTTGTTGACCGTGGTGCAGCGCGTCGATTTATCCAGCCCGGCGCCCAGCGCAGCCTGACGTGCCGGCGCCTGGCCAAGGCCGGCGGGCAATACGCAACCGAACAGCACTTCATCAACCGCATCACTGGCGACACCAGCGCGTTCGACCGCAGCCTTGATCGCCGCCGCGCCGAGTTGCGGTGCGGTAAGGCTTTTCAGCTCGCCCTGAAAACCGCCCATCGGTGTGCGGACGGCGCTGACGATAACAATCGGATCATTGGACATAGTCATGACTAATCCTCCTTACTTGGCGGCCATGCGCAAGGCGCCGTCGAGACGGATCACCTCGCCGTTGAGCATGCTGTTTTCGATGATGTGGCGCACCAGCGCGGCGTATTCGGCAGGCTTGCCCAGCCGCGGCGGGAACGGCACGCCGGCGGCGAGCGAGTCGCGCACTTCCGGGGTCATGCCGGCCATCATCGGCGTTTCGAAAATGCCCGGTGCGATGGTCATCACGCGAATGCCGAAGCGCGCCAGCTCGCGGGCGGCCGGCAGGGTCAGGCTGGCGATCGCGCCTTTGGATGCCGAGTACGCGGCCTGGCCGATCTGGCCGTCGAACGCTGCGACCGAGGCGGTGTTGATGATCACGCCATGCTCACCGTCAGCGTTGGCTTCGCTTTCGGCAATCGCCGCAGCGGCTAGGCGCAGCATGTTGAAACTGCCGATCAGGTTGACGTTGATCACTTGCGCGAAACTGCTCAGGGCATGCGGGCCGCTCTTGCCGAGAATTTTCTCGCCACGCACGATGCCGGCGCAGTTGATCAG
The DNA here is from genome assembly GCF_000257605.1 of Pseudomonas sp. R62. Classification (NCBI taxonomy): domain Bacteria; kingdom Pseudomonadati; phylum Pseudomonadota; class Gammaproteobacteria; order Pseudomonadales; family Pseudomonadaceae; genus Pseudomonas; species Pseudomonas sp. R62. The sequence goes on along the minus strand of NZ_JH635999.1, from coordinate 1,375,900 downwards.
GCCGTTGAGGCCGCCAAATGCGGCAACGGTCGCCTGCACAGCGGCTTCGGCGGCGGCTTCATTGCTGATGTCGGCAACCACACTTTGCGCACCGAGGCGCTGGGCCTGAGCGGCGACGGCTTCGGCGTTCATGTCGACCAGCATGACTTTGGCGCCGGCACTGACCAGCAATTCAGCGCTGGCGGCACCAAGGCCGGAGGCGCCGCCGGTGACGATAAAAACCTTGTTCTCGATCTGCATGACGGTGTTTCCTTGGATTCAAGCTGAAACGTTGTGCGCCGCGGCCTCTTGAGCCTTGGCGATTTCCTGGTTGCGCAAGATAAAGCGCTGCAATTTGCCACTCGGGGTTTTGGGCAATTCGCTGACAAATTCGATTTCACGCGGGTACGAATGCGCGGCCAGACGCTTGCGTACGTGTTGGCGCAGCTCTTCGGCCAGCTCCGGCGCGGCGCGGTACTGCGCGCTCAGCACGACAAAGGCTTTGACCAGTTCGGTGCGTTCCGGGTCGGGTTTGCCGACGACCGCCGCCTCGACCACGGCCGGGTGTTCGATCAGGGCACTTTCCACGTCGAACGGGCCGACGCGGTAGCCCGAAGTGGTGATCACATCATCACTGCGGCCGACGAAGCTGATGCTGCCGTCCGGGTTCCACTCCACTGTGTCGCCGCTCAGGTAGTAGTTGCCAACAAAGGCCTTGGTCGGCGCGCCTTCGTAGCCGCCGAACCAGCACATCGGCGACTGCCGGCGGTCGATGGCAAGAATGCCCGGCTGACCGACGCCGAGTTCGTTGTAATGCTCATCGAGCACGACGATGCGATGGCCCGGCGAAGCGAAACCAGCGGCGCCGACATGCACCGGGTGCTCGAGGCCGTGGTGGTTGCACAGCACCATGCCCAGTTCGGTCTGGCCGTAGTGGTCGTGGATGACCACGTCGAGGTTGTCGGCGAACCAGCGGATCACTTCCGGGTTCAGCGGCTCGCCGGCGCTGCTGACGATGCGCAGTTTGCCCTTGATCGATCTGGCGAACTCCTCTCCCCCGGCTATCAGCAGGCGATAGGCAGTGGGCGAGCCGGTGAGATTGGTAATGCCGTATTTGTTGATCACCCGGCAGGTGCTTTCGAGGGTGAACGGGCCATCGTAGAAGGTGATCGGGTGGCCCAGCGCCAACGGCCCGGTGACGCCGAAATAGATGCCATAGGCCCAGCCCGGATCGGCGACATTCCAGAACGCGTCTTCAGGGCGCAGGTCCACCGCATCACGGGTGTAGCTCTGGAAAGCGACGATGGCTTTGAGCGGCACCGACAGCGCTTTCGCCGGCCCCGTGGTGCCCGAGGTGAACATCAGCAGGAACGGGTCTTCGCCGGTCAGTAGCACCGGTTCGCAGACGCTGGAATAGTTGGCCAGCTCAGCCCAGAAGCTGAAATCTCCACGGACAATGCCCTGACCTTTCACACCGCCAACGGTGACGATGGTCGGGCATGCGCTGACTTCACTGAGCTTGGGGCGATTGACCGCGTCGGTGACGACGACTTTCGCCCCGGAACTGTTCAGGCGATGTTCAAGAGCTTTCGGCCCGAATGCGGTAAACAGCGGCTGATACACCGCGCCGATGCGCCAGGTGGCGAGCACGGTGATGAGTAATTCGACGTTGCGCGGCAGCAGGCCGGCGACCTTGTCGCCCTTCTGCACGCCCTCGGCGAGGAGGAAATTGGCGAAACGCGCGGCTTTGTCTTGCAGATCAGTGAAGGTGTAAGTCGCACTTGAGCCGTCGCGACCTTCCCAGAACAACGCAATGCGCCCGGGCAACGCATGGCGGTCGCAACATTCGATGCAGGCGTTGAGTGCCGCCAGCGTACCGCTGAGCGACGCGTCGACGGTGTGCTGATAATCGAACTGTTCGGTGGCAGACAAGTAATCGCGCATTGCCAGAATCCCTCGGTGTTTTTATTAGGCTGGGAACCGTAAACAACACAGGGATAGTCGCGCCGCGCGGGGCTTGGGGCAATGGTCAAAGTTATCAAAGTGGCTGACTGGTTTGGCCAAGCCTTTTGAGGGGAATGGTCACGCGGCCCTGGGTGGGAGCGAGCCTGCTCGCGCAGGCGTCGGGTCAGACCACCTCATTAAGGATCAGTGTGCGGTAATGCCCCGGGTTCGACCCGGACCACTTGCGAAACGCCTTGTAGAACGAACTGGCATCAGCAAAACCCAGCCGTGCAGCAATCTCGACGAAACTGATCGAAGGCTCTGCCAGCCAAGTGATTGCGAGCTCCTTGCGCACACTGTCCTTGAGGCCCTGATAGGTCTGCCCTTCCTCCGCCAGTCGCCGGCGAAGGGTCGACGCGGACATGCACAGTTGCTGGGCCAGCGCCTCGGTTTCCGGCCAGTGCTCGGCGGGCACTTGCCGCAGATCGTGCTTGATCCGGCTGGCCAGGCTGTCGGGGTCGCGGTACTTGACCAGAATGTTCGCCGGCGCCTGGGCGAGAAAGCGCTTGAGTTCTTCGGCGCTGCGCTTGACCGGCAGATCGAGGCAATCGGCGGAAAAGATCATTCGTGTTCGCGGACGTTCGAAGCGCAGGTTTTCCGAAAACATCACCCGATAGTCGTCGGTGAAGTCCGGTTCGGCGCAGCGCAGTTCAATCGCCAGAATCGGAATCCGCCGCCCGGCCAGCCAGCACGCGACGCCGTGCACGATCATCCAGTAAGTGAAATAGGTAAAGGCGCGGCGCGGTTCGGCGTCGTCTTCGAGCAGGACGATTTCCGCAAGGCTCTGCTGATGCACCAGTTGCGCCGGCAGTTTTTCCAGCATCAGCGACAGGAACGTCAGAGCGGTATCCAGCGCCGCCGCCAGCGTCGGTTGCGCCATGGCGCTGCGACACAGAAACGCCAGGCTGCCGGACTTGAGCGGGCGCGGGTCCATGCCGAAGAACTCGTCATCACCGCGTCGTGCCAGCAGGCGCCAGAGTCTGGCGTATTGCGAGGCCGGCACCCTGCCCTCATCGGCCGTTAACAGAGCCGGATCGATGCCGACCTTGCTCAACGCCTCATCCGTCGCCGCGCCCGGGGCGCAACTTTGCAGCAGCGCTTCGCGCACCAGTTGAATGGCAATGGTGTCTTTTTCCGCCATGGAGCGAGGTGAGCCTTGTTGTTTTTTGGGTGGTGGGCATCTTAACCCAGCTGCTGAAGTCACCGCAGGGCCAATGTGGGAGCGAGCCTGCTCGCAAACGCGGTGTGTCAGATAAACAAATGTCACAGGCATACCTCATTCGCGAGCAGGCTCGCTCCCACAGGAATCACAGTTGTTCAGCTAAGGTTCAGCTAAATGTCAATGAATGCCATTTGGGAATGAGTGTCATTATGTTACAACTTAGCCTCCTATCTAAATCGCTGTGGCTCGCCAATGCTCGTTCCCTTTTTGATCAT
>NZ_JH635999.1:1370698-1372433 GCF_000257605.1 Pseudomonas sp. R62 | reverse complement strand
ATCGTCGGCATCATTGCCAGTTACCTGCAACAGACCGGCCGTGGTCAATGGATGCCAGCCGTGTGGATCGGCGTTTTCCTCGCTGCCGCCCTTGCTCTGCTGGTCGGCGGTGGTCTGGAGCTGGTGAGCGCTGAATTCCCGCAGAAGCAGCAGGAGTTGTTCGAAGGCGTGGTCGGTCTGGTCGCCGTGGGCATTCTCAGTTCGATGGTGTTCTGGATGCGCAAGGTCGCGCGGTCGATCAAGCACTCGCTGCAAGCCTCGCTGGATCAAGCTCTGACGCAATCCAGGCATCAGGTGATTGCATTGATTGGCATGGTCTTCTTCGCTGTTGCTCGCGAAGGTCTGGAGACGGTGTTCTTCCTGCTCGCCGTGTTCCAGCAAAGCGAAGGCCCGGGCGCGCCGATTGGCGCCCTGCTCGGCCTGGTCCTGGCGGTGATCGTCGGTTTCCTGATCTACAGCGGCAGCATGCGCCTCAATCTCTCGGCGTTCTTCAAGTGGACCGGATTGTTCATCCTCGTGGTCGCCGCCGGGATTCTCGCCAACTCGGTGCAGGCGCTGCATGAAGCCGGGCTATGGAATCACCTGCAAACGGTGTTGTTCGACTTCAGCGCGACGCTGCCGATGGACGGCCCGCTGGGCTCGGTGCTGGCCGGCATGTTCGGTTATCAGGATGCGCCGACCGTCAGCACCTTGGGCGCGTACCTGATTTATCTGCTGCTGGCACTGGTGATGTTCTTCATGCCCGCGCCTCGCCAGGCGACGCCAACCACTTCCGTTTCCAGCCAATAAGGCCCTTCATGTCTACTACCCAAACCCCTCCGGCCCTGCGTTGGGCGCTGGCCGGCTCGGTGCTGCTGATGGTCGCCGCCGGCGGGCTGTTCTGGTACGCCTCGAACATGGCCGCCGCCAAGCGTCAGCACAACCACGACGAAATCGTCGTCAACATCCATCCACACAGTTGCGAGCCGAACGCACTGACGGTGCCGGCCGGCCGCGCCAGTTTCCGCATCGTCAACCGCTCCGAGCGTGCGGTCGAGTGGGAAATTCTCGACGGCGTGCTGGTGGTCGAAGAGCGGGAAAACATCGCGCCGGGCCTGAGCCAGGTGATCAACGCCAACCTGCAACCGGGCGACTATGCGATCACCTGCGGCTTGCTCAGCAACCCGCGCGGCACCTTGCACGTGACGCCGACGGCCGCTTCCGATGCCGCCGCCAAGGCCAAGCCGTCGATGGTGGCGTTCGTCGGGCCGCTGTCGGAATTTCGCGTGTATCTGGCCGTTCAGGGCAGCGCGTTGATCAAAGCGGCGACGGCGCTGAATCAGGCGATCGCCAGTGGCGATCTGGCGCAGGCGCAAGCGTTGTACCTGCCGGCGCGTGCCGCTTATCAGCGTCTGGCGCCGGCGGCGCAGCGCCTGGCCGAGCTGGACAACCACATCAATGCCCGCGCCGATTATTTCGAAAAGCGCGAGCAGGATCCGGCGTTCGTCGGTTTCCATCGCCTCGAATACGCGCTGTTCCAGCAGCGCAATCTCGACCATGTCACGCCGATTGCCCAGCGCTTGCTCGCAGATGTCACCACCCTCAAGCAGCAGTTGCTCGCGCAGTCGCTGCCGCCGGAGCAACTGGTCAGCATCCTCGTGCGCAACCTCAACAGCCTCGCCGAGGTGCGCGCCGGCAGCGGCGAAGAGGAACGCTACAGCCACAGCGACCTCAACGGTTTCGCCGCCAACACGCA
>NZ_JH635999.1:1366768-1370678 GCF_000257605.1 Pseudomonas sp. R62 | reverse complement strand
CAGACTGCGCGCAAGGTCGTCGACCTGCTGCGGCCGATCCTGAGCAAATCCGCCGCTGACGTGTTGGCGAATGTCGACCAGGCCATGAGTGACTTCGACAACCAGCTCAACGCGTTCAAATCCGCCGATGGCTACGTCAGTTACGACGCCGTGACCGCCGCGCAACGCCAGCAGATCGCCGCCAAAGCCAAGGCTCTGGCCGCGGCAATGGATGGCATCGACCCCGCCCTCGGCCTTTCCGGCCTGTAAGCAGAAGACCACGACAGATGAACGATTCAGAACCTCTCAACCTGCAACGACGTCGCGTGCTGATGGGCATGGGCGCCGCCGGTGTCGCCCTTGCCGGATCGGCGCTGAGCTGCCCGGCCATGGCCGCGCAGCCTGCGCAAGTCACCGAAGCGCCGAGCAGCGACAAGACCGAAGACCGCCACGACTTCCACGGTGTGCACCAGGCCGGCATCGTCACCCCGCGCCCGGCCTCCGGGATGCTGGTGGCGTTCGATGTGCTGGCCAGCGATCGCGAAGACCTTGAGCGGCTGTTCCGCACCCTCAACGAACGCATCGCGTTTTTGATGAAGGGCGGCCCGGTCGCGCAGGTCGACCCGAAACTGCCACCGCTGGACTCCGGCATTCTCGGCCCGGTGGTCACCCCGGACAATCTGACCATCACCGTTTCCGTCGGCGATTCGCTGTTCGGCGAGCGCTTCGGTCTGGCGGTGGCGAAGCCCAGGCGTCTGCAACGCATGGTCGGTTTTCCCAATGATGCGCTGGACGCCGATTGCTGCCATGGCGATCTCAGTCTGCAGTTCTGCGCCAACACCGCCGACACCAACATTCACGCCCTGCGCGACATCGTCAAGAATCTTCCTGATCTGTTGCTGGTGCGCTGGAAACAGGAAGGCAGCGTCCCGCCGCAAGCCCCGGCCAAACCCGGCGTACCGGCGCAGTCGGCGCGCAACTTTCTCGGTTTTCGCGATGGCTCGGCCAACCCCGATTCCAACGACGCCAAGGCCATGGAGCGGATTGTCTGGGTACAACCGGACAGTGACGAACCGGCCTGGGCTGCCCACGGCAGTTACCAAGCGGTGCGCATCATCCGCAACTTCGTCGAGCGCTGGGATCGCACGCCGTTGCAGGAGCAGGAAAGCATTCTCGGCCGGGTCAAGAGCAGCGGCGCGCCCATCGGCGGCCACAAGGAAAGCGAAGTGCCGGATTACAGCAAGGACCCCGCCGGCAAACTGACCAGGCTCGACGCGCACATTCGTCTGGCCAACCCGCGCACCGCCGCGACCCAGGCCAATCTGATCCTGCGCCGGCCGTTCAACTACTCCAACGGCGTCAACAAGAACGGCCAGCTCGACATGGGCCTGCTGTTCATCTGCTACCAGGCCGATCTGGAAAAAGGCTTTATCACCGTGCAAACCCGCCTCAATGGCGAGCCGCTTGAGGAATATCTCAAACCGGTCGGCGGCGGTTACTTCTTCACCCTGCCCGGCGTGACCGGCGATGACGATTTCATCGGTCGCTCGTTACTCGCTGCCACCTCCCAAAACAAAACCGCATGACACCCAAACGACACTGGAGCCGCCCCATGAAAAAAACGCCACTCGCGTTATTGCTGACCCTTGGTTTGCTCAACACCCCGCTGGCGGCGTTCGCCGCGACCGCGCCGCTGGATCTGGTGGGGCCGGTGTCGGACTACAAGATTTACGTCACCGAAAAGCTCGATGAACTGGCCAGCCACACCCAGCAGTTCACCGACGCGGTGAAGAAAGGCGATCTGGCCACCGCGCAGAAGCTCTACGCGCCGACGCGGGTGTATTACGAGTCGATCGAGCCGATTGCCGAGCTGTTCAGCGATCTCGATGCGTCCATCGACTCGCGTGTCGACGACCACGAAAAAGGCGTGAAGGCTGAAGATTTCACCGGCTTCCACCGCATCGAATATTCGTTGTTCGCGGAGAAGTCCACTAAGGGCCTGGATGCATTGGCCGACGGTTTGAACAAAGACGTGCAGGATCTGCAAACCCGTGTGGCCGGCCTGACCTTTCCGCCGGAGAAAGTCGTTGGCGGCGCTGCTGCGCTGTTGGAAGAAGTGGCGGCGACGAAGATTTCCGGCGAGGAGGACCGCTACAGCCACACCGACCTGTATGACTTCCAGGGCAATATCGACGGCGCCAAGAAGATCGTCGACTTGTTCCGCCCGCAGATCGAACAGCAGGACAAGGCGTTCGTAGCGAAAGTCGACAAGAACTTCGCCACGGTCGACAGGATTCTGGCCAAGTACAAGACGGCGGATGGTGGGTTTGAGACCTATGACAAGGTCAAGGACAACGATCGCAAGGCGCTGGTCGGGCCGGTGAATACGCTGGCGGAGGATCTTTCGATGATGCGCGGGAAGTTGGGGCTGAACTGATTTTTAGCCTCTGGTCTGGCCCCTTCGCGAGCAGGCTCGCTCCCACAGTTGGAATGCATTTCCCTGTGGGAGCGAGCCTGCTCGCGAAAGCAATTGCGGACGCTCTAGAGAATCCGGTAGAGCAACCGCTCAATCCTCACTCGACTCACCCGCTTGAGAAACTTCGCCACCCCTGCCGGGTAATCCGGCAGTGTCTCCAGGGTCTGGAAGCTGTCGATCCGCGTGGTATGGCGGAAGATGTTCTCCAGCTCGTTCGCCCTTGGCTCCAGCCATTCGCCTTTCGGATCGTCGATCAGCAGCGCGTTTTCCAGATCCAGGCGGAACGCCCGTGGGTTGAGGTTGTTGCCAGTCAGCAAGGTGTAGCGCTGATCGATCCACATGCCTTTGAGGTGATAGGTGTTGTCACCGTCGCGCCACAAGTGCAGGTTCAATTGGCCGCTGTCGATGCTGTGCTGATGGCGTTTGGCGAAGCGGCGCAGGCTGATTTCGTACAGATACGGCAGCGCGGCGATCACCTTGAACGGCTCGCTCGGCGGAATGTAGAAATCGTTGGCGGTCTTGTCGCCGACCACAATGTCGATCTTCACGCCACGGGCCAGCGCGCGGTTGATCTCACGGATCACGCCCAGTGGCAGGTTGAAGTATGGCGTACAGATGGTCAGCTGCTTTTGCGCGCTGGCGATCAGCTCGAGAATCGCCCGGTTCAGCGGGTTGTTCTTGCCGACGCCGAGCAGTGGCGTGACCGACAGACCTTCTCGGCTGGTGCTGCCGGCGCCGGTGTCATAAGTCGCGTATTTCAGACGGCTGCGCAGATCGCCGATGTCGTTGCGCAGGCTGCGGGTAGTCGGCAGGTTGGGCAGGTCGAGGCGGTGCACGGCTTTTGATTCGATCAGGCCATGCTTGACCAGGTGATGCATCGAATCCGCCAGCTCGCGACTGTGCAGCACGTGGTAACGGTCGAAACGGTACTTGTCGAGTTTGTGCAAGTAAACGTTGTTGAGGCTCGCGCCGCTGTAGACCACCTTGTCGTCAATCACGAAGCCTTTGAGGTGCAGCACGCCGAACAGCTCGCGGGTCTGCACCGGCACGCCGTAGATCGGCACTTCGCTCTGGTGCGTGCGGGTCATGTCCTGATACCAGGCGGCGTTGCCCGGCTGTTTTCCAGCGCCGATCAGGCCGCGCTGGGCGCGCAACCAGTCAACCACCACGGCGATTTCCAGCTCGGGACGCTTGAGCTTGGCCGCGTGCAGGGCATCGAGGATTTCCTGGCCGGCTTCGTCCTGCTGCAAATACAGCGCGACGATGTAGATGCGCTGGGTCGCTGCAGCGATTTGCTCGAGCAGGCAGCGTCGGAATTCAGCAGCACTGGACAGAATGCTCACCGCCTCGGCGGTCAGCGCGAAGCTGCGCAGTTTGGGCAGCAGAGAACGTTTGAAAAGCAACGGCATAAGGCTCGCAAGGTTCGATTCCGAAGAGTTTGAGAGCTTACACCAT
>NZ_JH635999.1:1350708-1365915 GCF_000257605.1 Pseudomonas sp. R62 | reverse complement strand
CACCATCGTCTGCGCCGGGTCTTGTCAGTGTCCGTAATGGCCCCTTCGCGAGCAGGCTCGCTCCCACCGTTGAAATGCATTTCCCTGTGGGAGCGAGCCTGCTCGCGAAAGCGTTTTCACACACGCCGAAGAAAATCGCTTGACCAAGGAGAACGCTCGTTCTACTGTTAGCCACATGAACGAATCAATCAGCAATGACACACGCGACATCATTCTGGATGTCACCGAAAAGTTGATCTACAAAAGTGGCATCGCTGCCACCAGCATGGATCTTCTGGTGAAGACCGCCGGCGTCTCCAGAAAAAGCATTTACCGTTACTTTGCCGACAAGGACGCACTGGTTGTCGCAGCGCTTCAGCGACGCGATGTTCGCTGGATGCGCTGGTTCACACATGCTGTCGAGCAGGCCGAAACCCCGGTTGATCGCCTGCTCAACCTGTTTACCGTGCTCAAGGGCTGGTTCGACTCGGAAGGCTTTCGCGGCTGCGCCTTTATCAACACCAGCGGCGAAACCGGCGATCCGCAGGATCCGGTGCGGCTGGTGGCCAAAGAACACAAACAGAAGCTGCTCGACTACGTGTGCGAGCTGTGTACCGAATATGGCGCCGAGGATCCGCAACTGCTGGCCAGACAGTTGCTGATCCTGATTGAAGGCGCCATTACCGTAGCGCTTGTGATGGGTGATCACAGTGCCGCCGATAATGCGCAATGCATGGCGCGAAAGTTATTGGGCCTGTAACTCTTAATAAGCCGGACTTGTTGTTCATACATTAAATGAATCAGGAGATTGAACATGTCGACTGCAGCCCAGGTACGTCCGCCATTGCCGCCATTCAACCATGCGTCAGCGATCGAGAAGGTGCGTCTGGCCGAGGATGGCTGGAACAGCCGTGATCCGGAGAAGGTGTCGCTCGCTTACACCCTCGATACCAAGTGGCGCAATCGCGCCGAGTTCGCCAACAACCGCGAAGAGGCCAAGGCGTTTCTGACGCGCAAATGGGCCAAGGAACTGGATTATCGCTTGATCAAAGAACTCTGGGCCTACTCCGATACGCGCATCGCCGTGCGTTACGCCTATGAATGGCACGACGATTCCGGCAACTGGTTCCGCTCGTACGGCAACGAGAACTGGGAGTTCGATGACAACGGCCTGATGTTCCAGCGCTATGCCTGTATCAACGACATGCCGATCAAGGAAAGCGAGCGCAAATTCCACTGGCCGCTGGGCCGCCGGCCGGATGATCATCCGGGGCTGAGTGAACTCGGTCTCTAAAGCCAACCCACCCCTGTGTAGGAGCTGCCGAAGGCTGCGATCTTTTGATCTTGATTTGATCGTTCCCACGCGCAGCAGCGGGGGCGCTCCGCGCCCCGGAAGATCGCAGCCTTCGGCAGCTCCTACACAGGAATGTATTCCAGACTGTAATTTACGACGGCATGCTCTGGCTCGCCGCAACACTTCGATACAGGTAACATAACCGCCCTCCCCGCAGCCCACGTTCTGCGCCTTGCCGAATAAGCCGACTCCATGCCTTTCGAACTCAGCGTTGACCTCACCACCCTGGCCATTCTGGCTGCTGTTGCTTTCCTTGCCGGTTTCATCGATGCCATCGCTGGCGGTGGCGGTCTGTTGACCACGCCAGCGCTGCTGACGGCGGGCCTGCCGCCGCATCTGGTGCTGGGCACCAACAAGCTGAGCTCGACCTTCGGTTCGGCGACCGCCAGCTTCACCTTCTACAAGCGCAAACTGTTTCACCCACGCCAGTGGACCCACGCGATTGTCGGCACTCTGGTCGGCGCGCTGACTGGCGCGGTGGTTGCGCATTACCTGCCGGCCGAGTGGCTGAACAAGATGCTGCCGGTGATCGTTTTCGCCTGCGGCCTGTATTTGCTGTTTGGTGGCACGCCGAAAGCGCCGCTGGACAGCGACGCGCCGATCAAAAAGAAATGGCAATCGACCCAAGGCTTCAGCCTCGGTTTCTACGATGGCGTGGCCGGCCCCGGCACGGGCGCATTCTGGACCGTGAGCAGTCTGCTGCTGTACCCGATCGATCTGGTCAAGGCCAGCGGCGTGGCGCGCAGCATGAACTTTGTCAGCAACATCGCGGCGCTGTCGGTGTTCATCTTCTCCGGTCAGGTCGACTGGATCATTGGCTTGTGCATGGGCCTGTCGGTGATGGTCGGAGCGTTCTTTGGCGCGCGCACCGCGATCAGCGGCGGCGCCAAATTCATTCGTCCGGTGTTCATCACCGTCGTGCTCGGGCTGACTGTGCGCTTAGCCTGGCAACACTGGTTCAGCGTGGCCTAAGCGCCGCGCCACATAGACGTCGATCAGGTAACGGGCAATCGAGCGCGATGCCGGCAACGGCGGCAGGTCATGCACGTTGAACCACTGAGCGTCCTCTATCTCGTCTTCCTGACAGACAATCTCGCCACCGGCATATTCGGCATGGAAGCCGAGCATCATCGAGTGCGGGAACGGCCAGCACTGGCTGCCGATGTACTGGATGTTCTTCACTTCAATCTGCACTTCCTCGCGAACTTCGCGAATCAGGCAATCCTCGGCCGATTCCCCCGGCTCGGCGAAGCCGGCCAGCGTGCTATAAACCCCGGTGACGAAACGCGGCGAGCGTGCCAGAAGGATTTCGTCGCCACGGGTGATCAGCACGATCATGCTCGGTGAAATGCGCGGATAACTGCGCAGCTCGCACGGCTGGCAATACATCGCTCGTTCACGCGGTACTTGCGTCATCGGCTGGCCACAGTTGCCGCAGAAGCGATGCTCTCGTGCCCAAGTGCCGATCTGTGCGGCGTAACCGAGCACTTTGTACAGCGTGTGATCGCCTTCGAGCATGAACGCCCGCAAGCCTTTCCAGCCGCAACCGGGCACATCGCTGACGCTGCGCAACTCAAGCAGATAGACCGGTTCGCCATCCAGATGACCAATCCCATGCTCGGCGAGGACTGAAAGGTCCTGGCGCTTGAGCCATTCGCGCGGGAACAGTGCGCCATTGTCATCGAACAGAAAGCCTTCCGGGCTGCGCGCTACGGCCCAGCCGCCGGGTTGATCGGTGTCGAGTACTGCAGTGGTCCAGCGAGAGGTCATGGTTAACTCAATCCAGAAATTCGGGTTTCTGTTTGCTCATGTGGGCGGCCATGGCCACGCGCAGATCGTTAGATTGCAGCATGGCGGCGTTCCAGGTGGCAACGTATTCGAGACCATCGTCGATTCGGTGGTCGCGCATGTAGCTGATCATTTCCTTGGTGCCGGTCACGGCAATCGGCGACTTCGCCGCGATGTCGCGGGCAATGCCGAACACGCCTTCGAGCAGCGTGTCCTTGTCGCTGTAGACGCGATTGACCAGGCCCATGCTGCGTGCTTCCTCGGCGCCAAAAGTGCGACCGGTGTAAGCCAGTTCACGCAGCATGCCGTCTCCGATGATTCGCGGCAACCGTTGCAGCGTACCGACGTCAGCGGCCATGCCGATGTCAATTTCCTTGATGGAGAATTGCGCGTCCTCGGCGGCATAACGCATGTCACAAGCCGAGATCAGATCGATCGCCCCGCCCAGGCAATAGCCCTGAATCGCAGCGAGTACCGGTTTGCGGCAGTTGTCGACGGCGTTGAACGAGGCTTGCAGATTAAGGATCTTGCGCCGCAACAGGCGCGCATTGCGGCCCACGTCCTTGCCCAGTTCATTGGCGACACCGGCAAGCATCATCAGGTCAATGCCGGAGGAAAAATGCTTGCCGTTACCACTGAGGACCACCACGCGGACTTCGTCGGTATCGTCGATCCTCTGGAAGATTTCGACAATCTCGCTCCAGAACGCCGCGTTCATTGCGTTGATCTTTTCCGGGCGATTGATCTGCACATGGGCGATGTTGTCGGCCAGTTCGACGCTGAAGGCGGAGTATTGAGTCATGGCAGTGATCCTTTACCGGGCTGGGAAATAAGCCCCGAACTATAACAAGGCAATGGGGCGGCGGTTCGGCCAAATGCGGGACTACGGGCGCGGCTCATTGGGGAGCTGCCGAAGGCTGCGATCTTTTGGGACGCGCAGCGTCCCGGGCTGCATTCCCACGCAGAGCGTGGGAACGATCGATTGGCTTATTTCAGCCCCAGCCTGTAAAGCGAGCCATTTTCTTCATCCGTCAGCACATAAAGATAGCCATCCGGCCCTTGGCGCACGTCACGGATACGCTGATTCAACTCACCCAGCAAACGCTCCTCATGCACGACTTTATCGCCATCGAACTGCAGGCGAATCAGTTCCTGGGTCACCAGTGCACCGATAAACGCGTTGTGCTGCCACGGCGTGAAACGATCCGCGTCGTAGAACGCCATGCCCGTAACCCCGGGGGATTTTTCCCAGACATGATGCGGCGCCACGGTGCCTTCAGCAGTTTTGCCCTTGGCCTCTGGAATCGGCTGCATCGAGTAATTGATGCCATGGGTCGCCAACGGCCAGCCGTAGTTTTTGCCGCGCTCGATGATGTTCACTTCATCGCCCCCACGTGGCCCGTGTTCGTTCTCCCACAGCGTGCCGGTCCACGGATTGAGCGCCGCGCCCTGCGGGTTGCGCAGGCCATAGGACCAGATTTCAGGCCTGACACCGGATTGGCCGACGAAAGGGTTATCGTCCGGCACTTTGCCGTCCGGGAAGATGCGTACGACTTTGCCTTGCAACTTGTCGAGATCCTGCGCAGTCGGCCGATCGTTGTTTTCACCGAGGGTGATGAACAGATACCCGTCGCGGTCGAACACCAGCCGCGAACCGAAGTGGTTGCTCACTGAGAGTTTCGGTTCCTGACGGAAGATCACGTTGAAGTCCTTCAACGTCTTCAGGTCATCGGAAAGCCGTCCGCGCCCTACCGCCGTACCAGCCTTGCCGCCCTCACCGCCGCCTTCTGCGTACGACAGGTAGACCATGCGGTCCTGCTTGAAGTCCGGCGACAGCGCCACATCAAGCAAACCGCCCTGCCCTTTGGCCCAGACTTGCGGCACGCCACTGATCGGCTCCGACAGTTTGCCGTCCTTGCTGACGACGCGCAGATGACCCGGGCGTTCAGTCACCAGCATGCCCTTCTGATCAGGCAGAAATGCCAGCGCCCACGGATGTTCCAGGCCTTGGGCAATGGTGGTGACTTCAAGAATGCCCTGTTCGCTTTTCAGCTCCTTGGGCGCGGCGGCGAATGCCGGGGCACTGATCAGCGCGGCGGCGCAGCAGGTGGCTAGTAGGGTTTTACGCAACATGCACGATTCCTTTTGTTCGTGTGAAAGGCTGACAGAACATCAGTCCTGCCGTTCAACGGTTGCTGCCGGTGCCCCGTGGGGGCGGGTTGGGAATGAAGGTTGGCGGATTGCTCGGTACCGAGCGAATTGGCTGGCCATTGCCGATGCCGCGATTTTCAACGGTCGGCTGACGTGGCACGGGAACGGTGTTCGGCCCGCGAAGGGGCGGAGCGCTGGGCTGGGTGCCCTGCATGCTGTTGGGATTGGCCCGGCGGATCGGGCTGTTGTAGGGATTGTTGCTGTTGCCGGTAGGGCTTTGCGCCAGCACGACATCGGCATGAACCAGGCCACCACTGAGGGCAAGGACGGCGATACCAAGCAGAAACCGGTTCATGGGAAATACCTCTCGATGTGCGTGGACTAGAGCCTTGGAGCCCACGCTACGCCGTGGGTTCGGATTTGTTAACCCTCGCGCCTTAAACAACATGTAACACGGCTTGACCGTACCGCTGGACGCCGCGCAATCACTGGAAACTTTCTCACCGCGCCACGGGTCACCTGATCATCACTCGGAGGACAGGTCATGGCTCGGGCAATCTGGAAAGGCGCAATCAGTTTTGGACTGGTACACATCCCCGTGGCGCTGGTTTCAGCGACGTCGTCCCAAGGCGTGGACTTCGATTGGCTCGACAGCCGCAGCATGGACCCGGTGGGCTATAAACGCATCAACAAGGTCACCGGCAAGGAAGTCACCAAAGAGAACATCGTCAAAGGCGTGGCCTACGAAAAGGGCCGATATGTGGTGCTCAGCGAGGAAGAAATCCGCTCGGCGCACCCGGTTTCCACGCAGACCATCGACATTTTCTCTTTCGTCGACGCCGAGCAGATTCCGCTGCAGAACATCGATACGCCCTACTATTTGGCGCCAGACAAGCGCGGCGGCAAGGTCTACGCGTTGCTGCGCGAAACACTGAGCAAAACTAACAAGGTCGCCCTCGCCCGCGTTGTCCTGCATACCCGTCAATACTTGGCCGCGTTGATGCCGCTGGAGTCGGCGCTGGTTCTGGTGAAACTGCGCTGGCCGCAGGAAGTGCGCAGCCTTGATGAACTGGCGCTGGGCAGCGAAGTGACCAAGCCGCAACTGGCCAAGGGCGAGCTGGACATGGCCAAACGTCTGGTTGAAGACATGACCTCGGAGTGGTCGCCTGAGGACTACAAGGACGAGTTCGAAGACAAGATCATGGCGCTGGTCGAGAAGAAAGCCCACGAAGGCAAGATCGAGGACGTCGAGACCGCCACTGGCGAGGAAGAACGCAAGACTGCCGATGTTATCGACTTGACCGAACTGCTTAAACGCAGCCTCGGTGGCAAGGCACCGGCCAAGCCCAAGGCCAAATCAACCAGTAAGGCGGCGCCGGCGAAGAAGGCTCGGAAGGCGTCTGGGGAGTAAGCGTTGGGCCAGCTAGAGGTATGTTGGAAGTGAAACCGCCTTCGCGAGCAGGCTCGCTCCCACAGGGGTACGCATTCCAAATTGTGGGAGCGAGCTTGCTCGCGAAGAGGCGGTACTGACTCCGGAAATCTTCAGATCAGAACAAAGACCGCCAGCAACGCGGCAAAAATCGCCCATTTCTCCAGGTAATACCGCGTACGGTTGCGCTTCTTCAGCTCTTTGCCGCGCAAACGAATCTTGTAGATTTTGGTAAACAAGCGGTTGATGCCACCAGTCTTGTCCCCCGCATCATTCGGCGCGCCTGCCGCTGACATCACGGTGCGGCTGAACCAGCGGTTGAACGCGGCGGCCCAGCGGTATTTCAGCGGCCGCTCAATGTCACAGAACAGAATGATGCGATTCTGGTCCGTGGTGTTTTCGGCGTAATGAATAAACGTCTCGTCGAACATCACCGCTTCGCCATCGCGCCAGTGATAGTTCTCACCGTCGACGTTGATGTAGCAGCCCGGATCATTCGGCGTATCCAGGCCCAGGTGATAACGGTAGGAACCCGCGTACGGATCGCGGTGGCGCACCAGTTTCGAGCCCGGTGGCAGCTCGGCAAACATCGCCGCTTTGATCGAGCCGATGCTCTGCACCAGTTCGGTGGTGCGTGGGCACAGCTTTATCGCCGATGGATGGCTGTCGCCGTACCACTTGAGGTAGAAGCGCTTCCAGCCGGTCTTGAAGAAAGAATTGAAGCCGACATCGTCATACTGATTCGAGCGCTTGATCTCGCCGGCACGCAGCAGATTCTGGCCTTCCTCGCGAATCTCTTCCCAGTGCACCTGCAACGGGCTCAGATCGGGAAAGTCTGCCGGGTTCAGATACGGCTTGTTCGGCATCCTGGAAAACAGATAGAGGAAGCAGTTGATCGGCGCGAGGAACGTCGAGTGGTCACTCAATTGCCGCCCAAGTTTGTGGCGCACGCGTCCACGCAAGTGAACGTAAGCAATGGAGATGACATAAACAGCGGCAATGATGAGTTTCACGGAAAAGGGTCACACGTCAAAAGTGAACAAACTGCGCGCGTGGCGACCTGAGGCCCAGCGTCTTATGCAGCGGTCTTGATGCACAGGGCGCGTCCTTGGCCCGCGCCGTTTCCGGGCGCTCGGTGAAAGGGTGGCATTTTAGCCACAGTTCGTAACCGATAGTGAACCCTCAACTGTGAAAAACTGTCTTGCGCGTTTGCGTGTGAAGCTCTAGCCCACTTGAACCTATACAAACGCCCGTTGCTCATTTCGATGGAACCACGCTTGGCACGCGCTCCTCTATCGCTTACCAATAACGGAGGAACCCCCATGATCGCCCCAGAAACCGGTATGAAACCAGGTCAGCGCTATCGAATTGAAAGCGTCGAGCGCGCGCCGCAATTCTCTGGCTTTTTTCTCGATGGAAAGTATTACCTGGGACCTGAGTTGCAGACCGCCATCGGCTGGCTTGAAGGGCAAATATTCTTCTACGACCAGCTCGACCCGACCGGTGAGCCGGTTTATCCGGGCAGAATTGCCGGCACGATAGAAGGGCTGACGCTTGTAATGCCGGACGGCTTACGGCTGGAGATCGAAGAAGCGCCTTATCTGGCGGAACCTGCTGCGCCAGTGCGCGCTTCCGTCGCCGGGCGCATCGAGCGTATCTCGCGGCAGCCAATTCGCCCTTCACCGTTTCTGGTGGCCGGGGCTGCGATGCTGGTAGGGGTTTGCCTGCTGACGATCTCGCGCATCAGAAATCGCTGAAGGCCACCGCGCGAGCAGTGGCCCAACTATCGGTCACTGCTCGCGGGTTACCGTCAGTGCGACCACGGCGATTCGCTCGGCGCGCTCGTATTCCGGCTTGAGCAGTTCCTCACTGAACACATCCGGATCGAGTTCGCGATAAGTCCAGCCGAAACGTTCGCCCTTGAGCAGAGGTGCCACGGCCTCGCGGAACGGATCCTGCCCGGCGACGATCGCCACGCCGGTGTACACCAGCAACGTGCCGCCGACTTCCAGACGCGGCAACGCCTCACGGACGATCCGCACCGACAAACCCTCACCCAGCGCCCCGCCGCCGTGGCGATAGGCGCGCTGTTGTTCGTCGTTCATGTACGGCGGATTGGCGATGATCAGATCGAACTGCCCTTCGACACTGGCGAGCAGATCGCTGTGATACACCGACACATTGTTTGCGCCCGCCAGCTCGGCGTTGACCGCACTCATGCGCAGCGCCCGCGGATTGATGTCGACCGCCAGCACGTCGGCATCAGGACGTGCCTTGGCCATGACCACCGCGCCGGCGCCGCTTCCGCAGCCGATGTCCACCGCGCGTCTGATCGGCGAAAAGCGTTGTTGCAATTGCGCTTCGATGGCCTGGGCGAAGCGATAAGTGTCGGGGCCGAAGAACACCGCATCACTCGCCGTCGTCGGGAACGCCGAATGGGCGAACAACCGGTCATTCAGGGTCGACCAGCGCACATGGCTGCGCCACACGGCGCCATCGCGTTCGACTACGCCGGCCTGCTCCAGCGTGGCCAGTTCCTCTGCGCGAAATAGCTCTGAAGGAAACGGCATCGACCAACCAAACACATCGCGCAGATCCTTGGCCAAAGGCGTGGCAAAGCGCTGCAGAAATCGTTCGTGAGTCAATGGCGTTGGAGTAATGAAGTGATAACCACTGTCGAGCAGGCGCTTGCCCAACTCGAACAGGGCTCTATCGGATGTTTCTTGTGCCGACATGAAGCCTCCTTGTTTCAACGCAAGCGGGCGCGCAGTTGGATGAAGCGACGCGTCGCGAAAAGCCCGGCCGGGCGCCAGTGTCGCTGCGGTTGCAGCCAAGGCATCAACAACGCCATTTGCTCGGCGGCAGGTTTGTCGGCCAGTGCCGCTTCCAGATTGAGCAGATCGGCATCATCGTCAAAGGTTTCCTCTACCGCAGCTTCGCGGCGCACATAAGGCCGAGGCCGCGAGGCCGGGCAATCCTGAGTGATCCAGTCGCGCAGCAGCTGTTTTTCATAGCCGTTGAACACACCGAACATCGCCGCATCGCTGCCGTCGATCAACCGCCAGAAGCGACTTTCTTCCACCGCCTCGCCGCGCTTGATCCAGCTCTTGCGCTCCAGCGCCGAAAGAAACTCGCCCATTTGCCCCGGCGTGGCCAGCCATTGATTGATGGTGCGGTTTTCGATGCGGCAGTAATCGGAATGCATGTGCCGACCGAACACCGCTTTGCGCTCAAGCATGGCGATCACTTCGCGGTCCAGATCGAACTCTTTGATCACTGCGGTGGTGCCCTTGCCGACATCATTCAGGCGATAACCGATCGCCATGCGCCGATAGAACTCGTCGCGCTCTTCACCCAGCGGCATCAGCTCGAGCATCGATTGCACGGCTTTGCGTGCATGACCCGTGCTGGCGTTGTCGATGGTCACATGTAAGCGGAAATAATGCGGATCGATGCCCAGCTCTGCCAGCTCATACGCAGTGATCAACAAGTGCAGCGGCAGTTGTTCGTAGCCCAGATTGAAGCCGATGACTTCCGGCAGAAACTGCCCGCCGAAGCGCCCCAGTGCCAACTGCACCGCGCCCTGCAAAAAGTACTCGTCAGCAAGACCGCTCAGATCGGAGCAATCATGCTCGGCGAGCAGTTTGCGATAGATCACCACATGGTTCTGCCGAGGCACGCCCTCGCCCAACTCTTCAAGGTAGGTGTCGAGCAAGTCATCGAAACGAGGATCCTGCCACTGCGGCAACAGCCCGGCCAGCCAAGCGCCATCGACCTCTTTGGTCGGTGCCACATGCAGAATGAAGTACAACGCGTGGGATTTGTTGCGGAAATAGCGGCGTGGCCCGCCCTGCTGGCGTTGTTCAAGGTATTCAGCGTATTCGGCAGCCACGCTGGCGCAACGGCTTTCGGACCATTGCAACAACTCTTCGGCGGTAGCCGGCAAATCGTCAGGCAGCGCAGCCGCCTTGCTCAATTGCCGGCGCAAAAAGTCCAGTGCCGCGCGATCAACCGTGGAGTCTTCCGCCAGCAATCGGTCATAGAGCCGGCGCTCGGTATCCGCCGGCATGGATGTTTTACCCGAAGACTTCCTGGTCGGGATTTCGATCAGCGACATGACTCATTCCCCTGCGTTATTGGCATTGCCTATAAACGAAAGAGTGATTGGCGCTGAAAAAAATTCCTTTTTTGTGCGGGGCGATGCGCTCAGTGGTGTGCGCCGGTTGGCTAACCCAAAGCCGTGTCGAGAAACATCATCACGCCGAAGCCGAGCATCAGCCCGAGCGTGGCCGGTGTTTCGTGGCCGTTGCGGTGAGTTTCCGGAATGACCTCGTGGGACACCACGAAAATCATCGCGCCGGCGGCCAGGCCCATCGCCACCGGGAAGCCCAACGCGAAGCTGTTGGTGATGCCCAAACCGATGATCGCGCCCAACGGCTCCATCAATCCTGAAGCGGCGGCAATCAACGCTGCACGCACTGCGGAAATGCCGGTCACGCGCAGCGCCAACGCCACAGCCAGTCCTTCTGGAATGTCCTGAATGGCGATCGCAGTGGTCAGCGGCAAGCCGATTTTCATGTCGCCGGTGGCGAAGCTGACGCCGATCGCCATGCCTTCCGGCAGGTTGTGCAGGGTGATCGCCAGCACGAACAGCCAGACTCGATTGAAGCGCTTGGCTTCAGGCCCGCGCCGGCCGCTTTTTTCATGTTCGTGGGGAACGAAGCGGTCGAGGCCGACCATCAACGCCACGCCCAAGGCCATGCCGGCCACAACGACGGCAGCGGCGAGCATGGGACTGCTCACCGCCTCCTTCGCCGCCGCAATGCCCGGCAGGATCAATGAAAAGGAACTGGCTGCCAGCATCATCCCCGCCGCAAAACCAAGCATGGTGTCCTGGGTTCGCGAAGTAATCGCCCGCAACGCCAGGGCCAATAACGCACCGACTGCCGTGGCGGCAAAACCCGACAGCCCGCCAAGTGTGGCGAGGCGCAAGGTGTCGCGGCCCGTACTGACCAAACCGGTGTAGCCACTGATCAACAGCAACACGGTGACGCCGACCAGGGTCAGCCAGAAAATGCGCCCTCCCCAGCCCGTACGCGACAGGCTGACGAACCATGCGCGTACGGGAGCTGCGAATGAAGAAGACGGTAGCGCCATGAAAACTCCTCGGTTTCAGGTGGCCGGTGCGAACGGCGTGGTTTCATCCAACTGCGCCAGCGGAACATCGCTGCCACCCGGGGTCAGAATCACCTTGCGGCATTCTTCCTGCTTTTTATTGAAGATCTTGTAACCCTCGGCAGCCTGCTCCAGCGACAGCCTGTGAGTGATGATCGCCTCAGGCTGCAACTTGCCGGTTTCGATGTAGCCAAGCAGTTCCGGCAGAAAGCGCTGCACATGAGTCTGGCCCATTTTGAAGGTCAGGCCCTTGTCGAAAGCATCGCCGAACATAAAACCGTGGATGAACCCGGCATATACGCCCGGAACGCTGACCACGCCGCCACGGCGTACAGCGGCGATGCACTGGCGCAAGGCCTTGCCGCTGCTGCCTTCAAGCTTGAGTGTAGCCATGACCGTTTCGGTGGTGCTGCCCTTGGCTTCAAGGCCGACGGCATCGACCACGGCATCGACGCCGCGATGGCCGGGAGTCTGGCCGGTAATGGTGTCGGCCGGGTCATCGTCTTCATCGAAGTTGATCGGAATCACGCCGTAGGTGCGCTGGGCATAATCGAGGCGGTACTGATGGTGATCAACCATGAAGATCAGCTCAGCACCGAGCATTCTCGCGCAGGCTGCGGTGAGCAAACCGACCGGCCCGGCGCCGTAGATGGCCAGACTCGAACCCTGTTTTACCCCGGCGTTGATCACCGCTTGCCAGGCAGTTGGCAGGATGTCGGAGAGAAACAGCACTTTCTCGTCCGAGAGCGTGCCCGGCACCTTAAACGGCCCGGTATTGGCTTTTGGTACGCGCACCAGTTCCGCCTGGCCACCGGGAACTCCGCCATACAGACGGCTGTAGCCAAACAGCGCTGCTGGCGGCGGAATCATTTTCTTGTTCAGCGCCGCGCCGGGACCTTCATTGGTGGTCTCGCAGGCGGCGTAAAGCTCTTGCTGACAGAAGAAGCAATCGCCGCAGGCGATCACGAACGGAATCACCACACGGTCGCCGCGCTGCACGGCCGTGACGGCTGGGCCGGTTTCTTCGACGATGCCCATGAACTCATGGCCAAAGATATCGCCGTGCTCGACGGTGGGTATTTTGCCGCGGTACAGGTGCAGGTCCGATCCGCAGATGGCGGTAGCGGTGACGCGCAGGATGATGTCGTCGGCGGCTTCAAGTTTCGGGTCCGGTACGGTTTCGACGCGCACGTCATGGGCGCCGTGATAGGTCATTGCTCGCATGGCTTGGTCCTCACTCGTTTGAACGAAAATGGCTACTGCTCCACTTTCCGAAGTGAAAATGGCCGAGTGAGTTCATTCGGGTTTTCGAGATTTTGATCAGCGGATATCGGTGACTTCTCGGACGAGCCGATGCGTACGCCCGTTTGCCTGCCATATAACTGCCGTCTGAGTTATGCGACAATGCGCGCCAATGTCCAACAAGAACCCCGTACTCGTCGCTCAGCAGCTTGCCTTCAACGGCCCCAGTTGCGGACGGCTTATGCGCGTTGGCTCAACTCAAGCACAGACTGGGGGGAGCTGGAAAAGCTCCAGATTGGTATTCAAGTCCGGTACCAGGCTCCACAGACCAGCTCTAACCCATTGATAGGTAAGGTAATTGATCTCCACAGCTAACATCACGATGCAGTTTGGCGCCAAGCCGCTGTTCGAAAACGTTTCGGTCAAATTCGGCGCAGGCAATCGCTACGGCCTGATCGGTGCCAACGGTTGCGGCAAGTCGACCTTCATGAAAATCCTCGGCGGCGATCTCGATCCGTCCGGTGGCCAGGTCATGCTCGAGCCGAACGTGCGTCTGGGTAAGCTGCGCCAGGATCAGTTCGCCTACGAAGAATTTACCGTGATCGACACCGTGATCATGGGTCACGAAGAGCTGTGGAAGGTCAAAGCCGAGCGTGATCGCATCTACTCGCTGGCTGAAATGTCCGAAGAAGACGGCATGGCCGTTGCCGAGCTGGAAACCGAGTTCGCCGAGATGGACGGCTACACCGCCGAATCCCGCGCCGGCGAATTGTTGCTGGGTCTGGGCATTCCGCTGGAACAGCATTTCGGCCCGATGAGCGAAGTCTCGCCAGGCTGGAAGCTGCGCGTGTTGCTGGCGCAGGCACTGTTCTCCGATCCGGAAGTGCTGTTGCTCGACGAACCGACCAACCACCTGGACATCAACACCATTCGCTGGCTGGAAAACATCCTGACCCAGCGTAACAGCCTGATGATCATCATCTCCCACGACCGTCACTTCCTGAACAGCGTGTGCACGCACATGGCTGACCTGGATTACGGCGAGCTGCGTCTGTTCCCGGGCAACTACGACGAGTACATGACCGTGGCGACCCAGTCCCGCGAGCAACTGCTGTCGGACAACGCCAAGAAGAAAGCGCAGATTTCCGAGCTGCAATCGTTCGTCAGCCGCTTCTCGGCCAACGCCTCGAAAGCCAAGCAGGCCACCTCCCGCGCCAAGGCGATCGACAAGATCCAGCTGGCCGAGGTCAAGCCTTCCAGCCGGGTCAGCCCGTTCATTCGTTTCGAACAGAACAAGAAGCTGCACCGTCAGGCGGTCATGGTCGAGAAAATGGCCAAGGGTTTCGACGGCAAGCCACTGTTCAAGGACTTCAGCTTCCAGGTTGAAGCCGGCGAGCGCGTTGCGATCATCGGCCCGAACGGTATCGGCAAGACCACCCTGCTGCGCACCCTGGTCAATGAACTGACCCCGGACGCCGGTAGTGTGAAATGGACCGACGCCGCTGAACTGGGTTACTACGCTCAGGACCACGCTCACGACTTCGAAGACGACGTCACCCTGTTCGACTGGATGGGTCAGTGGACCCAGGGCGAACAGATGATTCGCGGTACTTTGGGCCGGATGCTGTTCTCCAACGACGAGATCCTCAAGTCGGTCAAGGTCATCTCCGGTGGTGAGCAAGGCCGCATGCTGTTCGGCAAGCTGATCCTGCAAAAGCCGAACGTGCTGATCATGGACGAACCGACCAACCACTTGGACATGGAATCGATCGAGGCGCTGAACCTGGCGCTGGAAAACTATCCGGGCACGCTGATTTTCGTCAGCCACGACCGTGAGTTCGTATCGTCCCTGGCCACGCGCATCATCGAGCTGAGCCCGAACGGCGTGACCGACTTCAGCGGCACTTATGACGACTACCTGCGTAGCCAGGGCGTCGTTTTCTAAGAGCAGCTGCGAGTTTCTAGCTGCAAGCTGCAAGTTGAAAGCCCTGTCGATGTGACGGGGCTTTTTGCATTTGGCGTTTGGGAATTGTGGGTGCGCAGATATTCGCGAGCAGGCTCGCTCCCACATTGATCGTTCCCACGCTTC
>NZ_JH635999.1:1347053-1349735 GCF_000257605.1 Pseudomonas sp. R62 | reverse complement strand
TTGATCGGCGCAGGGCTGGCCGGATTCGGGCTGTCACTGGTGTATCCGGCGCTGGGGGTGGAAGCGATCAAACAGGTGCCGAGTTCCAGCCGTGGTTCAGGGTTGGGGGCTTATGCGGTGTTCTTCGATCTGGCACTGGCGATTGCCGGGCCATTGATGGGCGCGGTGGCGTTGAATCTGGGCTATTCGTGGATCTTCTTCAGCGCGGCATTGTTATCGGTGACCGGGTTGGGCTTGACCCTGCTACTCAAGCGCCGCGCGACCTCATGAAGCACCGATCCCCTTGTAGGAGCTGACGAGTGCAACGAGGCTGCGATCTTTTGATTTTGCTTTGAAGATCAAGAGATCGCAGCCTCGTTGCACTCGTCAGCTCCTACAGGAATTGGTGGCGGTGATGAAGTTATTGATCCGCCGTCTGCATCCCCGCTCGTGTCGATCTGCCTAGTGCATGAGCAAAAAAACGTCCGGCCTCGGAGATCAGGTTGCGGTGAATATCCTCGCGATCCACCCCGTCGGCATCGGTGCACAACGCCGGCATGGCGCGGATCTGCTCTTCGGTGCACGGCGCCATGAATACGAAGTGCCCTGCCCCGGCCAGCAGTTTGAAGTCCGGCGCAGTGGGCAGTTTGCGCGCCAAAGCCGCAGCGTTTTTATCGAAGGCCACCAGTTTGTCGCCGTCGCCGCTATAGAGCAGCACCGGTACGTGCACATCGGCGAGGGTATGGCGGCCGAACTTCAGGCTCAGCGGCGCCATCAGCAATAAGGCGTGAACCCGTGGATCGGCCACCGGCTGCAAGTCATCGCGATCGACAATCAGCTCGCCCTGGGTGTTGCAGGCGTCGTGATCGTCCGGACGTTCCTGGCAATAGCGACGCAGACGATCCAGATCCGGTTGCGCCCCGGAGAGAATCAACGCGGTCTCGCCTCCAGCCGAATAACCGATCACACCGACCTGTTCAGCGTTGACGAACGGCGCCAGCATGATGTCGGCGAGGGTGGCGGTGATCGCTTGGGAAATCTGGATTGGCCGGCCGTATAGATTGCTCAACGTGCCAAGTCGGCTGTGGTCGCGCCAGTTGTCGCCGGGATGAATCACCGCCACCACGACAAAGCCTTTGCGCGCCAGTGAAGTGGCCAGATCATGCAGGGCCAGCGGCGTACCGGTGTTGCCGTGGGAGAGCATCAACATGGGAAAGCGGCCGATCGCGACTTTGGTGTCCTCTCCAGCCTCGACTGAGTAACCCTCAAGCAAACTCATATGCTCGCGTTCACTGGAGGGGTAGAAAGCGATGGCGCGCATCGGTTGCAGATCGAGCGGGTCGAGAAAGGTCATCTCGTGATAACCGACGCTCCACACAGGGTGGCGCCCTGGTGCGGCCTGCACTGAATTCAGGCTGCCCAGCAGGCAAATCAGCAACAGTGCACAAAGATGCCTCATGAATGCCCTACCCTGTTGGACCACATCGTCGGATGTGCTGAAACTGCATAACCCGGGCCAGATTATGTAACAGCCAGAAACAAAAAACTCCGTATTCGGCCCTTGCGGAACCAGAATACAGAGTTTTTGGGGGATTACCTGAACATCGGCTGTTCTTTACGCAAGCCTTATGCGGCGGCGAACAGTTGCTCGCTGATCTTCGCTTGCGCAGCGCTCATGGCGTTGTTGCGCACTTCTTCGCCATAGGCCAGACCTTCAGCGCGGACGATTTCGATATCGGTGATGCCGAGGAAGCCCAGTACCAGCTTCAGATATTCTTCGTGAGCGATGCCGCTGGCCTGACCGGCGTGGATGCCACCGGAAGTCGACACGATCACCACTTTTTTGCCGCCGCACAGACCTTCAGGGCCGGCTTCGGTGTAGCGGAACGTCTGGCCGGCGACGGCAACGCGGTCGATCCACGCTTTAAGCTGGGTTGGAACGGTGAAGTTGTACATCGGCGCGGCAATCACCACGGCGTCGGCAGCGATGAACTCGGCCAGGGTCGAAGCGCTCAGCTCGGCTTCGTGCTGTTGCGCAGCGTCGCGCAGTTCGGCGGTGGTGCCGGCGGCAACCAGGGTGGTCGACGAGAAGTGGCTGATCGCGTCGGCGGCCAGGTCGCGGTAGGTGACCACGGCGCTCGGCTCGGCGGCTTGCCAGGCGTCGACGACTTGACGGCTCAGCTGACGGGAAGCCGAGTTGTCGCCGAGAATGCTCGAATCGATGTGCAACAGTTTCATGTGGGTTCTCCTGAAAGAATCGCCGGCGGCGACGGAATGGAGACAATCCTACGCAACAAACCAATGGCTGATTAGTCGCCGACAATGCGATAGTTCGTCCCATTGATAGAACGACTGGAAACGCGCATGCAGGACCTCAACGATCTCTACTATTTCGCCAAAGTGGTTGAAGCCGGCGGATTTGCCGCCGCCGGGCGCTTGCTCGGTATTCCCAAGTCACGGCTTTCGAGAAGAATTGCCGAACTGGAAGACCGACTCGGCGCGCGTCTGCTGCAACGCACCACTCGCCAACTCAATCTCACCGCCGTTGGCGAACGCTATTTGCGCCACTGTCAGGCGATGTTGCTGGAAGCGGAAATGGCTGACGAAGCGGTGGCGAGCATGTCCAGCGAACCGCGCGGGCGCTTGCGGGTGTCGTGCCCGACCGGGCTTGCCCATGAAATGCTGCCGACGGTGATCAGCGAC
>NZ_JH635999.1:1342561-1346938 GCF_000257605.1 Pseudomonas sp. R62 | reverse complement strand
CATGAAATGCTGCCGACGGTGATCAGCGACTTTCTCGGCAAGTATCCGCAGGTGCAGCTGGAGGTCGTGCTGCTCAATCGCCGGGTCGATCTGGTCACCGAAGGCATCGATGTCGCTTTGCGTGTGCGCGATCACGGTGATGAAGACCCGTTGCTGGTCACCCGCCGCTTGCGTCAGGCCCAGGCGGTGGTGATCGCCAGCCCGGCGTTCATGCAAGGCAAGACCATCAATCATCCGCAGGACCTGAAAAACCTGCCGGTACTCGGCGCGCTGGAAGCCGACCGCATGGTTCATGTGCGTCTGCTCGATCAGCAAGGCAAGAGCGTCGATCTGAGCATGGAAGCGCGGCTGGGCATTGATGACTTCGTGGTGCGTAAGGCCTGCGTCCTGGCCGGTCAGGGCTTTACCGTGCTGCCGATGATGTTCTGCGAAACCGAATTGCGTAACGGCACACTGGTGCAAGTGCTACCGGAATGGTCATTGCCTGGCGGCTGGCTGCAGGCGGTGTACCCGCACCGGCGCGGGGTGATGCCGGCGGTGCGCGCATGGATCGATCACTTGGTCGAATCGTTCAATGCCTGCGGGGATAGATTTCTATGAAACAGGGAAGAATGAGCGAAGCCGAGGTCGCCGAGTTTTGTCTGGCCCTGCCCGGCGCCCGCGAAGATTACAAATGGGGCGGCGTACGGGTGTTCTCGATTGCCGGCAACAAGATGTTTGCCTTGCAGGGGCTGCGAGGAGATTCGCTGGCGTTCAAGGTCGACAAGGACCTGTTTCTCGGCCATTGCGACCGCCCGGGGATTCATCCAGCGCCATATCTGGCACGGGCGCAGTGGATCATCATGCACCCGCCCTACCCGCTGGGTGCCGAGGAATTGCAGGGTTTGTTGCAGCGATCACATCAACTGGTGGTGAGCAAGTTGCCTAAGAAAACCCAAATCGGCCTGCTTTTGTAAGCACGCAAATCCTGTGGGAGCGAGCCTGCTCGCGAAGGCGGTTTGTCAGGCGACTCATCAGCGAGGATGAGATTGCTTTCGCGAGCAGGCTCGCTCCCACAGGGGATTTTCGGTGGACGTTAAATCAGCGACAGCAAGTTCGATCCGAGGAAAATCTGGTCAATCCAGAACACCTGATGCAACAGCACGATCGCCCAGAACAGAATCTGAAACGACACCTTGCGCGTCTTGTGCCGAAACACCTGCTGCGCGATCAAAGCTCCTGGCCAGCCGCCCGCCAGTTCTACCGCATGCAGGATGTTTTCCGGAGTGCGCCAGGCATCGGCGCGGGCCTTGCGTTTGTCGGCCCAGTACAGAAAGAACGCCAGCACACTGACAATCCCGTACGCCGCCAGCGGCACCCGCGAGATGCCGCTGAGCCACATCGACAGCGAGCCGAACAGCGGCAGCGCGCAGACGATCAGCAACACCACAAGCTTCAATTTCAGATACTGAACGCGCCCGCTTGAAGGTCGTCCCTCAGGGCGGCGCGTGCGGGAATCGTTCATGCCTTGGCCGCCGACCAGTCCACCCAGCCGAACTGCCAGGTCGCCAGAATGAACAGGCCGAACGCAATCCGGTACCAGGCAAAGGCTGCGTAGCTGTGGCTGCCAATGAACTTGAGCAGGCCGCGCACAGCGATCATGGCGAAGATGAACGCGGTGACAAAACCAATGGCGAACACCGGGAAATCCGCCGGCACGAACAGGTCGCGGTATTTGTAGCCCGAATACACTGCCGCACCGACCATGGTTGGCATGGCGAGGAAAAACGAGAACTCGGTGGCGGTCTTGCGTGACAGACCGAACAGCAAGCCGCCAATGATCGTCGAGCCGGAACGCGAGGTGCCGGGAATCATCGCCAGGCATTGCGCGAAGCCGATTTTCAAGGCGTCGGTCCAGCGGATTTCGTCGACGGTTTCGGCATGCACTTCATGCTGGCGCTGTTCGGCCCACAGCATGATGATGCCGCCGATGACCAGCGCTGCCGCCACGGTGATCGGGTTGAACAGGTATTCGTGGATCAGATCGGCAAAAATTACGCCGAGCACCACCGCTGGCAGGAAAGCGATCAGCAGGTTGGCGGTGAAACGCCGTGCGCTCGGCTGGGTCGGCAGGCCGATCACCACGTCGAGGATCTTGCGGCGAAATTCCCAGACCACGGCGAGAATCGCGCCGAGCTGGATGATGATGTTGAACGCCATGGCCCGTTCGCCGCCGAAGTTCAGCAAGTCGGCGACGATGATCTGGTGTCCGGTACTCGAAATGGGCAAAAACTCCGTCAGCCCTTCTACAACTCCTAGAATCAGTGCCTGCAAGGCGGTCCAAAGATCCATCAATCCCCCAGAGAGCGATGCGCGCGGGCATGCCCCGATAGTATTTTTTCGTTCACTGCGTCCAGCGTAGCCGGTAAAAGCTGTAGCGATTGCGCGCGCACAGGATCCACACGAAACGGTAAAAATTCCGTGAAATATCAAAACCGGATTCAGGTTTTCGCGCGCGGGGCCGAAATCCTAACAGACAAGCCTTAATAGCGCTCCCCGCGTTAGGCGGCTCAAGTCGCACAATCGCGAGCCCACAGCGGTGGCTGGATGCTGGCGATCGTTTATTACAAGAACAAGAATCCGGAGTGACAGCGTTATGAACAGCTTGCGCAGTGTGTCGATCAGCCGACGCTTGTGGCTCATCTTGATCGTGGCGGTGGTCATGTTGCTGACCTTGGGCGTGCTGATGCTCAAGCAGATCCACGACGACCTCTACCACGCCAAGGCGCAGAAAACCCAGCACGTGGTGCAGACCGCCAGTGGCCTGCTGACTTATTACCACGGCCTGGAAACCGCCGGCACCCTGACCAGGGATGCCGCGCAAAAGCAGGCGCTGACCGCGATCCGTGGCCTGCGCTACGACCAGAGCGACTACTTCTGGATCAACGACCTCACGCCCGTGATGGTCATGCACCCGACCAATCCCAAGCTCGAAGGCCAGAATCTTTCGGCGATCCGCGACCCGGACGGCTTTGCGGTGTTCAACGAGATGGTCGCCATTGCCAAGGCCAAAGGCGCGGGCATGGTCAATTATCGCTGGCCGAAACCGGGAGCGACTGATCCCGTTGCCAAGACCTCGTATGTGAAGCTGTTTGAGCCGTGGGGCTGGGTGGTTGGTTCCGGCGTTTACGTCGACGATGTTCAGGCGGAATTTCAGGAACAAATGATCAAGGCGTCGGCGATCGGCCTGGCGATTGCGCTGATCATGGCGCTGCTGGTGATCCTGATCGCACGCAGCATCGTGCGTCCGTTGCAGGAGACCGTGAACGCCATGGCGAACATCGCCAGCGGCGAAAGCGACCTGACCCGCAGCCTTGATACCCACGGCAAGGATGAGGTCACTGAACTGGCCCATCACTTCAATGCGTTCACGGCCAAGTTGCGCCGAGTGATTGGTGACCTGCAGGTGTCGGCCAGCGCTTTGGGCCAGTCTTCCAGCGAGCTGGGCAACGATGCCTCACAGGCGCAGCAGCGCAGTCAGCAGCAATCGCAGCAGATGGAACTGGTCGCCACGGCGATCAACGAAGTCACCTACGGCGTGCAGGACGTGGCGAAAAACGCCGAACACGCCGCCGCCGAAATGCGTGATGCCGAAGCGCAGGCGCAACAGGGCCAGATCAACATTGACGGCAGCCTGCAACAGATCGACAAGCTCTCCGGCACGATCGATCAGGCGGTGGAAGTGATCCGCACCCTGGCGGCGGAGAGCACGCAGATTGGCAGCGTGCTGGAAGTGATTCGCTCGATTGCCGAGCAGACCAATCTGCTGGCCTTGAACGCGGCGATTGAAGCGGCGCGTGCGGGTGAACAGGGTCGCGGGTTCGCCGTGGTGGCCGATGAGGTGCGCTTGCTGGCCCAGCGTACGCAGAAATCGACCGCTGAAATTCAGTCGATGATCGAGCGTTTGCAGAATCACTCGGAGGCTGCGGTGAAGGTGATCGGCGACAGCAGCAAGGCCTCGCAATTGACCATCGAACAGGCAGGACTGGCCGGGGCGAGCCTTAATGCCATTGGCCAGGCGTTGCGTAATCTCAACGGCCTGAATGCGTCGATTGCCAGCGCTACCTTGCAACAGGCGCAGGTGGTTGAGGACATCAACCAGAACGTGACCCAGGCGGCCGGGCTTTCCCATAGCACCGCGTTGGCGGCTGAACAGTCGAGTGCAGCCAGTCTGCGGCTTGGGCAACTGAGCGAACAGCTCAACGGGTTGCTGCGCCAGTTCCGGGTCTGACCGGTCACCGAGGTGAGCCCACCCCTCACCCCAGCCCTCTCCCCGAGGAGAGGGAGCAGATCATTGCGCTTTTCATGATCTGCGTTCGACGCGATATTCCAGGTCAG
>NZ_JH635999.1:1341016-1341971 GCF_000257605.1 Pseudomonas sp. R62 | reverse complement strand
CTGTATGCGCTGTTTACCCTGCTCGCCGTGCAAGGCTGGCGGGAATGGCGTGCCGATCCGGCGTTGCGCACATGAAAGTCGTTGTTCTCACCGGCCCGGAATCCACCGGCAAGAGCTGGCTGGCGGCAGGCCTTGAGCAGCGTTTCGGCGGCGTGCGCGTTGATGAATATGTTCGTCGGTTCATCGAAGACAACCCACGCGACACTTGCCTCGCGGATATTCCTGATATCGCCAGGGGCCAGTTGCAATGGGAAGATCAGGCACGGGCGAAACAACCCGAACTGCTGATTCTCGACACCCATCTGCTAAGCAACATCCTCTGGAGCCAGACCCTGTTCGGCGACTGCCCGACCTGGCTGCAAAGCGAATTGCTCACGCGCCATTACGACCTGCACCTGCTGCTATCGCCGCAACAGGTCGACTGGGCCGAAGACGGTCAACGCTGCCAACCGGATCTTGCGGATCGCATGGCATTTTTCGAAGCCACGCGCGCCTGGTTGATTGAGCATCAACAGCCATTGCAAGTTATCGAGGGCAATTGGGCCGAACGGCACGCCCAAGCCTTTGCGGCGGTCGAGCTTTTGCTGTCCAGCTGAGCTGCGTTGGGACGAACCTGTCCGTTTTTGAAACACTCCTCACCGCGCAAAGCCCCCGTCCAAACGCTGTTCATCTCTCCGTCACGTCACCTGTTACGCCGATGAAACACATCGGCGCAAACCCTTGTTCCAGAGCTTTCCAACGTCAAGCATCGTTCAAGCGCCCCTGCATGTGTCTCAGCGCTGAAACAGTGCCCGCTTTGAGCATTCCCGGAAAACACCTAACACATTGAAATAACGGGACAATTCAAAACCGGCACAGCTTTCGCTCTCTCCTTCACAACGCTGAATAAGCCAGCCCACTGAAGAAGGAATTGCAGCCGTGGGGAATTTCAATAAAAGCCTGACCTGCCTCCTGC
>NZ_JH635999.1:1335945-1340306 GCF_000257605.1 Pseudomonas sp. R62 | reverse complement strand
CCGCCAGCGCATTGATCAGTGTCAGCGCCCAGGCCGAAGGCAACGGGGTGATTGTCCTCAACCGCGACGTTCAACCCATCGCGATCGGTCGCAATGGCGGCAAAGACCCCTATCCAACCACGGTCAACGCCAACCCTTCGGCGCGGATCAACCAGACCCTCAGCAGTACCGAACTGACTGACGGTGATTTCGCCAGTGTCGCCAGCGGCTCATCGATTCGCGGCAACATGACCACGCCCAGTTCCAACCTGCCCGGCATGAACACCCTGACCAACCAGAACGGCCTGCCCGGTATGCGCACGGGTAGCGGCGGCGGCTCCGGGGCGTCGATCTCCAACACGGTCAACCGGGCGATGAGCACCGGGCTGGCGCCTCTGACTCGCATGGCCGGAGGCCAATGACATGAATCGCACCCTGCTGCTTCTCGCCCTGCTCGGCTGCACCAGCGCCATGGCCGATTCGGCTTCAGTGAACAAGGCCAATATTCAGGATTCCGGTGTTCAGTATCGCGGCAACTTCAATGTCAACCAGGCTGCCGGTGACCAGATGCAACAAGCCAACACCAAGGCGATTGCCATCGGCACCGAAGCCCATGCCACCACCAACGTCAGGCAAACCATCGACACGCGCGCCAGCCGCGCCATCGACGCGAGCGCCAATATCGGCGGCAACTCTTTCAGCAATGGCAACGGCATCCTCGGTGTGAACCAGGGCGCCGGTGCCAACAATCAAATGGCCAACGTCACGCGCGTCAGCATCAGTGCCGGCCCGCAGAGCGTTGACGACAGCGCCCTTTCACAACAGAACGTGGCGTTTTTACCGAGCTCAGGAGCAACTGGTACCTCAATCGGCAGTCGCCAGGTCACGACCAGTGATCAGGCCTTCACCGGCAGCCGCGGGGTAATTCAGGTGAACCAGAGTGCCGGGGTGGGGAACCGAATGGCTAACACCCTGAGCATCCGGGTCGCAGACTGACCCAAACAAAAAGCAGTGCAATTAGAAAAGTCCCAACACTTAACCAACTAATAAGCACGACGGAGAAACAACCATGAAACCTACAATGGCTCTCAAACCACTGGTTTTCGCACTCGCAGCAGTGATGGCAATGGCAGCACAGGCTGGCGGCCGTGGTGACAATGATCATGGTAACGGGCACGGCAATGGACATGGCAACGGTCACGGCCAGCCACAAGGTCCGAATCTTGAACAACTGCTGCAGATCACCGCAGGCGCCGGCGCCGCTGTACTCGATGCGCAAAACAGCGACGGCAACGTGGTGAAAAACCAGGGCACCCTGAACAACGCCAATGCCAGCGACTCGCTCAACGGCTCCAACGGCAACATGGGCGCCAACGTCGCCGCTGGCGACGGCAACCAGCAGGACAACGCTGCTGCACTGGCCACCGCTGACGAAAGCTTCATCTTCGGCAATGCTGTTGCTGCCTCGAGCGCGACTCAGGTGAACAACAACAACTACGTGAAAAACTCGTCCACCTTCAACAACGCCACGCTCAGCAATGCAGGCAACAATGGTTCCGGCAACATCGGCATCAACGTGACCGCCGGCAACTTCAACCAACAGAAAAACAACCTCGCCATCGCCGTTTCCGGTGGTCGTGTAGCGCAGGCCGCTGCCTCTGCCAACCAGTCCTCGACTGGTCTGGTCGTGGAAAACAAAGGCGTGCAGGCTTACAAAACCGACACCCTCACCGGTACTTACGCAGCCGCTGGCGTATTCAAAGCCAAAGGC
The DNA here is from genome assembly GCF_000257605.1 of Pseudomonas sp. R62. NCBI lineage: Bacteria > Pseudomonadati > Pseudomonadota > Gammaproteobacteria > Pseudomonadales > Pseudomonadaceae > Pseudomonas > Pseudomonas sp. R62. The sequence goes on along the minus strand of NZ_JH635999.1, from coordinate 1,338,556 downwards.
ACCGCGACCATCGAAGACGACAACCACGGCGGTTGGGGCAACCGTGGCGGCGGCCATGGCGGCAACGATGATCAGAAAGCCAAATTCGAAGCCGTGGGTACTTTTGGCCTCGCTGGCGTCACCACCCAACAAGTGTTGACCAAAGATGGCTGGAAAACTCCAGTCGTCAACAACGCCAACATGACCAACTCGATGAACAACTTCTCCGGCAACGGCGGAGCCAACGTCTCGGCGGGTGTGGGCAACCAACAAAGCAACTCGCTGTCCATCGCCGCAGGTTGCAAAGCCTGCATGTAAGCGCGATCGAAACGAAAGCCCCGGCAACGGGGCTTTTTTCCCAGGTTCCACAAGGCGTATTCGATCATGCGGACTCCTGCCCTCCTCGCTCTGCTTTGTCTGTGCGGCCTGACTCAGGCAGCCCAGATGCCGATCGCTGCCCTGCCGGGTGGCATGCTGGTCTACAAGGACGTGCAAAGCATTCGTGAGCGCAAGTTTGCCGACATCGTCGAACAGAAAACCGATTTCAGCTGCGGCGCTGCTGCACTGGCGACGGTCCTGCGCCAGGCCTATTGGCTCGACGTCGATGAGGAGCACATCATCAAAGGCATGCTGGTCAACGCTGACCAGGACCTGGTGCGAACCCAGGGTTTCTCCATGCTCGACATGAAGCGCTACGTAGAAAGCATCGGCATGCGTGCCCGTGGCTACCGGATCCCGCCCGAAAAACTCGAAGCGGTGACCATTCCGGTGGTGGTTCTGATGGACATTCGTGGCTACAAGCATTTCGTTGTCCTGCAGCGTTCGGACAAGGATTGGGTCTACATCGGTGACCCGGTTCTCGGCCACAAACGCTACAAGCACGACGACTTTGTCAAAGGTTGGAACGGCATTGTCTTTGCCATCGTCGGCCCCGGTTACGACAAGGCCAACGCCTTGCGCAGCCCTCCCGTGCCGCTGACGGCGAAGAACTCGCTGGACAGTTTCAACCCGGTCAAAGATGCGGAATTGATGGATTTCGGGTTCATTCAGAGCGACTTCTTTTAATCGCCGAGTTAGAGAATGGGACTGGATGTCCCGGGAGCAGCAGATGAAAAGCTCATACTGGCTGGCCGCCGCCTGCCTGGCAGCGAGTGCGTCAGGTTTAGCCCATGCCGGATTCAAACCCATCGAAATCAAGGACCAGGAGCTCGCCGAGCTGCGCGGTCGTTACGTCATGCCGGGGCGGGTCATCAGCTTCGGCATTGTCATGAGCAGCACCTGGCGCAACGCCAGCGGCGATTTGATCGGGGCCGCGACCTCGATGCAGATCCAGGCTGCAACCGTCAAACCGGAATTCTACGTCTCGACCATCAAGGAGTCGGGCAATGGCAGCACCCCTACCCTCGGCACCGGCTCTGTCATCGGCGGCGCCGGCCTCAATAGCAGCCAGGGTGTAACGCAGAGCGTACGCGCCGCCGGCGATGGCAACACCGCCAACAACAACGTCGCGATCAACGTCAGCGAAGCCAGTCAGGCCCCGGCACTGGTGCCGTCGCAGGGCCAGGCCCTCATCGCCGGGCAGACCATCAGCGGCAGCAACGGCGCCGGCAGTGTCGCGGTTTCGGCCAATGGCGGTGGCGTGCAAATGGCCATTCAGGCCAGCGGCAACCAGGGCACGGCACTGCAACAGGTCGCCCAGGGCGGGCTGCTGCAGAACACCCGATTGCTGGGCAGCGCCAACGTGGTCAACAACCTTACGCAACTCAACGTCGTACTTAACAATAACGGCAGAAGCGCCGGTGCACTGGATTGCAACCTGACCCAACTCGGGGCCCTACGCAATATCGGATATTGAACTACGCTGAGTCTCGATCATTGGGCTTAAAGGGACGGCTTATTCATGTATCGATCAGTATCACTGCGTGCTGCAGTGTGTTTGAGTACCCTTCTCCCGGCGGCAATGCTGCAAGCAGCACCCGACGCCGATGTAGAAGCCCTGAAACGGGAACTTCTGGAACTGAGACAACGATACGAACAACAACAACAAGCGCTGGCGGTACTTGAACAACGGGTCCGCCAGGTAGAAGAAACACCCGCCGCCCCACCGCCAAAACGGCTGGCCAAATCGCCGTCCGACATGAAAGGCAATCGCGTCGCCGCCGGAGCCGCCACAGGCACCGGTGCGGCCGCTGCATCGGGAGGCGCTGCCGGGGGCAGTGGCGCATCCTACGGTCAATCACTGGCCGATGATTCACAACCGGCACAGAGCGTTTCCAACCTGTATGACGAAGCCAGCGGTTTCTTTGGCGGCGGCAAGTTCAGCGTGGAAACCGGCCTGACCTATTCGCGCTACGACACCCGCCAGTTGATCCTCAACGGTTTCCTTGCGCTGGATTCGATCTTCCTGGGCAACATCAACCTCGACCGGATCAAGGCCGACACCTGGACCCTGGACCTCACCGGCCGCTACAACTTCGATAACCGCTGGCAGTTCGACCTGAACGTGCCGGTGATCTATCGCGAGTCGACGTATCAATCCGGCGGCGGCAACGAGGGCGCGGCTGGCGTAACAACCGAAGAAACCGTCACCAAGGATCCAACCATCGGCGACGTCAACTTCGGTATCGCCTAC
>NZ_JH635999.1:1334139-1335925 GCF_000257605.1 Pseudomonas sp. R62 | reverse complement strand
GGTATCGCCTACAAGTTCCTCGACGAATCGGTCAACACCCCGGACGCCGTCGTCACCTTGCGCGTCAAGGCGCCGACCGGCAAAGACCCGTTCGGCATCAAACTGCGCCAGACCGACGCCAACTCCAACCTGTTCGTCCCCGATACCCTGCCCACGGGCAACGGCGTCTGGTCGATCACGCCGGGCATCTCGCTGGTCAAGACGTTTGACCCGGCGGTGTTGTTCGGCAGCCTTTCCTACACCCACAACCTCGAGGAATCGTTCGACGACATCAGCTCTACGGTCAATCAGAAAAACCCGGGCAAAGTGCGCATCGGCGACAGCTTCCAGATCGGCGCCGGTATCGCCTTCGCGCTTAACGAGAAGATGAGTATGTCGTTCTCGGTCTCCGACCTGGTGCAACGCAAGAGCAAGCTGAAACAGGACGGCGGCGATTGGGAATCGGTGGTGTCCAGTGACGCCAACGCCGGTTACTTCAACGTCGGCATGACGATTGCTGCAACCGACAATCTGACGATCGTGCCGAACTTGTCGATCGGCATGACCGATGATGCGCCGGACTTTTCGTTCAGCCTGAAATTCCCGTATTACTTCTAAAGCAAAGCAGAAGATCGCAGCCTTCGGCGGCTCCTACATTGGGATTCGAGTAATCCCTGCAGGAGCTGCGGAAGGCTGCGATCTTTTGATTCTCAGGCTCTTGCTCGTGACCACTCATCGGAAACACGTCCGCACCTGTCAGATCTGACAGGTGCGCTTTTCGCAGAAATAACTTCTGATAGCTCCAGCGTCTGGTCGCCCGTGACCAGCCCGGGCTCAGGAGATTTGCCATGACCATTCTTCTCGCTGCAGATTTGTTTCCTCCAAAAATTCCCATGGCAACTGATCTGGAAACACCAGAGGCGTATCACGGCGGTATTTCACTGGAAGCCGTGAGAACGGGTTACCTGACAGCTGTTGTCGATCCTTGGGTCAACCAGAGTATTGGAGAAAAGTGCGCCTTCCACTGGGATAACTCGCTCTTGCCGGTTCGAACGATAGAAATTGATGACACCAATCTCAATAAACAGCTGCTGTTCCAAATCCCGGCAGGTCAAATCACCAACGGCGACGCTTACGCGTTTTACAAAGTAACCCGGCCACATCAGCAGCCTGTGAAGTCCCAGGAAATACTGATGCTGGTCAAATTTACCCGGCCCGGCGGCGATGACAGCGACAGTGAACCGGGGAATTCCGGTCTCGTGTACACGCTGGATCCGGACCCGTCGAAGGGGGTGGATGCCGAAATGGCCAAGCTGGGCGTCAAACTGTTGGCGAGCTACGTAAACTGCGCCACATTCGACCGAATTATCGGGCGCTGGGGTGACCAGTTGGTGTCCTACTATCCAGTCACCAGAGAGCAAGTCGAAGATCCGGTCAATAATCCGATCTTTCTCACCTTCACCGAAAAAGTCATCAGAGACGAAGGCAACGGCAGGAACATCGAAGTGAGTTATCAGGTGTTCGACCGGGTCGGCAATCTGCCGGATCCAAACGCGCCATGGTCGAAAGTCACCTATGTGAATGTGGACCTGAGCATCAGCCGCTTGCCGGCGCCAACAATCTGGGTCAACAACCAGAACGTCACCACCATCGACCTGAAGGTACTGGGTGCGAGCGATGCTGCTGCCCGGGTGTACTTCACAGCCCCGGATTACCAGCCTGGTGACAAGGTTGTCTTGACCTGGGCGGGCACGACATCAGCGGGAGCGCCCGTCATCGTCGGTCCTTTGGAAAAGACCGTCGACAG
>NZ_JH635999.1:1325691-1333900 GCF_000257605.1 Pseudomonas sp. R62 | reverse complement strand
TTGAAGGTTGGGTTTTATTTGGGGGCGGTAGAGAGTGAGGCGGTTGCGTGTCGAGTGAGGAATTATGGGGTCAGGGCTGGGCTGGATGATTTGACAACATTTACTAACTACAACATGAATAATTGGATGTCAACCAATTCACAATATCCAGCCAAAATCGTGCATAGAAACGGCGAATTTTTTATAGACACATCAGGGGTCTGGGATCTTTTTTTGCGGAAATTTTTTCATAATATTATCGAGGGCGATTCTTATGTATTTACGTTTGACTACCGAACAACAGGACCTGAATCTTATAAATTGAGCCAAAACGAATCATTGATAGTTAATGGAAAATTCGCGGCGAGCACGAGCTGGCAGTCCATCCGAGTCGAATTTAACGCGAAGATAGCACCCGGATCTATCGTTGCTCTTGACTTTTATGTGGGAGGCGTTGGAGAAATATATATAGATAATTTACGCCTCAGAAAAAGCTGACAAAAAATAGCCCTAATTATCTGCAGCCGTTAGCGCAGTATCTTTGTAAATGCCCCACAAATTGCTCCTTATTAATTTGGTGCTTATGCAGCATTTCACTATGCCGATTCAACACATCACACAACGCCTGCCGTTCCGCCCGCGTCTTGTAATCCTCCCTCGAGCTAATGCCGTGGTGAACTCTTCATCTTCACGGTTATTGTCGCCAGTCCAAAAAGTGACCACTCATCGGATACACTCCCACACCTGTCAGATCTGACAGGTGCGCCCTGCCCTCAAATCCGCTTTCATGACTCCAGCGCCTGGCACCTTGCAACCGGGCCCATAACGGAGCACTGCCATGAGCCAGCCGCTGGATGAAAACCGCATTCTTGCCCTGAGCCCTCCCTTCATACAGGGTAAGGTCGACTTGCAGACGCCGGAGAACTATCACGGAGGCATATCGCTGGATACCGTCAAGGATGATTTGCGGCTTTTCGTTGATCCGTGGATAGGTATGGCACTGAAAGACGAATGCCAAATGTCTTATGACGGCGTCATTGTCGGAACGATACCGGTCGATGAAAACAATCTGAATAAACGGCTGGAATTCAAAATCCCCAGGGCTCAGGTCACCAATGGCGCAGCACTCGTCTTTTACACGGTGAAACGCTTGGGTCAGGAGCCAGTGAGCTCCGAGCCGGTGTTGCGTATGTGGGTCCAGCTCACACGGCCAGGCGGCCTGGATCGCGACCCCGAGGACGGCCATTCCGGCCTGCTCTACACGCTGAGCCCTGATCCGTCTCAAGGCGTGGATGCGGAAATGGCCCGGCGGGAAATCCGCATGCTCATCGTGCCTTATGAAAACATCGCCGTCTTCGACACCATTCGTTGTGGTTGGGGAGATCAGGTGGTGACGTACTACCCGGTCACCAGAGAGCAGATCGAAGATCCGGTCAACAATCCGATCATCGTCACCTTCACCGAAAAAGTCATCAGAGACCAAGGCAACGGCAGGAACATCGAAGTGCGCTATCAGGTCTTCGACCGGGTTAATAATTTCCCGGTTCCAGAGGCGCCGTGGTCGAAAGTCACCTATGTCAATGTGGACCTGAGCATCAGCCGCTTGCCGGCGCCAACAATCTGGGTCAACAACCAGAACGTCACCACCATCGACCTGAAGGTACTGGGTACGAGCGACGCCGATGCACGGGTTTATTTCACCCCGCCGGATTTCCAGATTGGAGACGAGGTCGAGCTAAGGTGTACCGGCCAGACATCTGAGGGAGTACCTGTCACGATCGGACCGTTGGTACACACGGTCGGTGCCGTGCCTGGGCACTTCGATTTCAAGCTGGCCAATGCCTCCATCAGGGCCATGGTCAATGGCTCGGCCACGACCAACTACAAGTTAACCCGCGCCAACGTACCTGCGCGTCCGTCCAATGACGTTGTTGTTCCAGTCACTGGCGAAGTCAGTCAGTTGAAACCGCCAACGGTTGTCGAGGCGCCTGATTACAAACTTGACCCGAACCGGCATCAGAACGGATTCACCACGGTGTTTGACACCGCCGCGTTTGGCGCAAATCACGATGTGAAACTGGAAATCGCCGGCACACCGGGCGCCGGCTCAGTACCTCCCCAGCAAAAGCCGGTGGCGGGACAATCGAAAGTGCAATTCGCCATTGATTTCTCCGTCACCGGGGCAAATCTGCAGCGCAGTGTGGAGCTGATATACAGCCTGATCGTTAATGGACAACCGACGCCGGCGCAGAGTGTGACGCTGGTGATTGGCGAGTTGCTGCAATCGAGCATGCCGATGCCGAAGCTCGAAGGGTTTGATGGTGAGGTGCTGGATGTAGGGTTGATCAAGGATGACACCAAGGTACTGTGCGGGGCTTGGCCGTTTCAGCGGATGGGGTTACCGATTTGGTTGGAGTATGTGGAGACGTTTGCAGGGGGTGGGGAGCGGGTCAAGCAGCAGTTTGTGGGGGCAGCGCATGATCAGGGGGTGGGGCTGAGTTATTTGGCTGAGGTGGAGTGGTTGCGGGGGTGTAAGGCGGATTCGACGTTGGCTGTTGTGTTGAAGGTTGGTTTGTATGAGGGGGCGGTTGAGGGTGAGGCGGTTGCGTGTCAAGTGAGGAGCTATGGGGTGAAAGCGGGGTTGGATGATTTGACTACGTTTGATAACTATGACTGGAATCACTGGGCATTATCCGTTCGAGAATGGCATTCAAAGATTACGCTTGTTGATAGTGAGTACTTCTTAGAATCAATTATTACCCCTTCGTTCCATCCCAGAACAGCGGTTAGTAAGTGCTTTCAAGGGATCGAGGCGGGCACCCCTCTCGAATTCAGTTTTGATCATAGGTCGCCAGCTACATTAGACATTTACTTTAGTCAAAATGAGGTCATGGAGCATTACGAGCAAGTCGCTGAAAGCGAAATATGGCAAACAGCAATTGTACGTTTTTACTCGGCGAAGTCTCTTACACCGGGAACTTTAATGCTGTGGTTTTACGCGTATAACTCCACGCATATTTTCTCCATCAAAAATTTAAGACTGAGGAAAATATGATCGGCGTTTAAAACTGTAATTATTAAGATCAAATAGTAACATCTACCTAATCTGATGCTTATGCAACAACCGATAAAAAGTAGGCCGCGAAACCCCTAAAACTTTCGCGGCCACGCTTAAATTATCACTATGCCGATTCAACACATCACACAACGCCTGCCGTTCCGCTCGGGTCTTGTAATCCTCCAGCGTGCCCATCGGCGTGGCGATCGAGTGTTGGCTGATCAACCCTAAATCCCGCGCCTCGATCTGCCGCCCCTCCGCTAACACCAACCCACGCCTGACCCGATTCGCCAGCTCGCGCACATTGCCCGGCCAGTCATGTTTGCCCATGGCAATCAATGCATCTTCGCTGAAGCTGCGTGGCCGGCGCCCGGTTTCGTGGCTGTAGAAGTGCGAAAAATGGTTGGCCAGCATCGACAGATCGCCATGGCGCTCGCGCAATGGCGCGGTCACCACTTGCAGTACGTTGAGCCGGTAGTAAAGGTCCTCACGAAAGCGCTTCTTCTCGATCGCCGCTTCCAGGTCAACGTGGGTTGCGGCCAGCACGCGCACATCCACCGGTATCGGCTGACTGCCGCCAACCCGCTCGATGTGCTTCTCCTGCAGAAACCGCAGGAGATTGGCCTGCAGTTCCAGCGGCAAGTCGCCGATTTCGTCGAGAAACAACGTACCGCCATTGGCCGCTTCGATGCGTCCGACCTTGCGTTGATGGGCGCCAGTAAAAGCGCCCTTCTCGTGGCCGAATAGCTCGGACTGAATCAGATGCTCGGGAATCGCCCCGCAGTTGATCGCTACAAACGGTTTGTTGTGACGCTGGGATTGTCGGTGCAGGGTGCGCGCGACCAGCTCTTTGCCGGTGCCGCTTTCGCCGCGAATCAGCACGGGCGATTCGGTCGGGGCGAGTTTGCTCAGCAGTTTGCGCAGTTCGCGGATCGGTTTGCTGTCGCCGAGCAGTTCGTGCTCCGGCTGATCGACGTGAATCGTGCCCTGACCGCGCAGGCGCGCCATGCCGAAGGCGCGGCCGAGGGTGACCTGGACGCGGGAGACGTCGAAGGGCAAGGTGTGGAAGTCGAAGAACCATTCACAAACGAAATCGCCGACGTTCTGTAAGCGCAGGACTTCCTGATTGAGCACGGCAATCCATTCGGTGCCGCTGCGGCTGATCAGTTCTTTGACCGCTTCTGGGCGTTCCAGGTGGTAAGGCTGCAAGCGCAGCAGGCCGACGTCACAGGCGCGGGATGCGGCGTTCTCCAGATTACAGCTGTCGACATCCCAACCGACGGCGCGCAATCCCGGCAACAGGCGATGGCAGTCGTCGCAGGGATCGACCACCAGTAAACGTCTCGACGCAGGCGCTTCGCTCATGACTGTTCCTTGGCGCCAAATTTGATAAATGATCGAAAAAACAGTCATTTGGCAGACCCGGTTGTAACACTAGCAAGATTTTGACGGGGGCTTGTACCGATTGCTTATAGGCTGGCTATTAAAAGAGTTATAAGAAAGTTGGTTGTTAGTTAGCTATCGACTATTTGCGGCGAGTCAAAGAGCGGCCCCTCACCCTAGCCCTCTCCCAAGGGAGAGGGAACTGACCGAGGTGCTTGCGCGAGGTACGCCGATCTGAAAGACCGAGCCGAACTCGAGTTTGAAAAGCCCACAACTCGGCTCCCTCTCCTTGGGGAGAGGGCTGGGGTGAGGGGTGAATTCAGCGCGGTGTTCGGACAGGTGCAGGATTAACGAAACGAACTTACGTTATGTAAAGAACCTGAAATTTCTTTGTTTCAAGTGTGACCCACCCCCCTGTTGCGTGCATCAGTACAAGTAACCCGCCGCACGGTAAGCCCAACCGACGGCACATCACTTGATTGGGCGCCAATAGAGAGAAGACCCCATGACTGCCCCGCTGCGTATCAACGAAGCTCTTCTGATTGCCAACCACGCGTTCAAGCCTTTTCAGTGCGTGGCCTGGGCGCCACAAGACGGCAATGGCGAACTGAGCCTGACCGTCGTCGACCGCACCAATTCCCACATCGGTCGTAAACAGATCCCGAGCAGCGCCTACTCCGACCCGGCGCAACTCGAACAACTGCTGCAACAGGCCCGCGCCGAGCTGAGCGAAGACGGCCACAAGTTGCAATCGTGGTCGATGCCACACTGATAATCGAACAAAGGCGGATGACGTTAAAGTCATCCGCCTTTGTTGTATGCGAAGTCGAATAAGCACAGTACTTACCGCGCTGTTTCATCCAAATTGCTTGGCTCGCTTGCGACTGGTTCAACAAGACACTGTTCTGGCACAGTGCGACCGTCGTTCTGTTGATTCGTCCAGTTGTACTTCTCGCGGTTCAGGGATTGAATGTTTCGCTCGTGCAGTCAGCCTCCCAATCACTGGGATATCGGCTACTCGCAAGGAGACGCGTGCATGTCGACCCTGAACACTTATGCGCTGCCCACGGTATGGAACAACCCCGGTTCGCTCGACTCGACCTTCGCCATCGGCGGTGTTGCGCAGGTGTACTTTGCCGGTAGCCTGTCCAGCCAGACACAACATGTCGCGCTCGATGCGCAGGGTCGGATTCTGGTCGCCGCCAAGGTCGGTACGCCGAAGGGAAGTCGTTTTGGCCTGGCGCGGCTGCTGGGTGATGGTTCGGCGGATTTGTCGTTCGGTATTCAGGGCAGCGTGATCGGCAGTTTCGTCGAAGGATTCGAAGCCAAGGCCGGCAAGGTTCAGGTACTAGCTGACGGCAAGATTCTGCTGGCCGGCCTGCATTATGAAGACACCCATCGCACCCTCCCCGCCTTCGCCCTGTTCGATGCCGACGGCCGGCCAGATCGAACTTTCGGTGATGACGGCTTCCAGATCGTGCGCCTGCCCGGCGAGCTGTCCATGGGCACCCGCGACAACTGGCTGCCACCGGGTGTGCCAGGTGTTGAAGCCTGTGACTTTGCGGTGCAGGAAGACGGTCGCATTGTGCTGATCGCCAACCATCATTTCAGCCTCGCCGACCACGCCGGCATGCTGATTCGCCTGTGTCCTGATGGAAGCCTCGACGAATCGTTCAACGGGCGCGGATTTGTCATGGTTCGCCACTTGCTGCTCAACACCTGGCTGAGCACCCTGCTGTTGAAGGCGGATGGGCGAATTGTCGTCGCAGGTTCGATCGACTTTCCGCAGCAAGGGCTGCTGGCGGTTTATCAGTCCGATGGGCGTCTGGACGAGCGTTTTGCCGTGGACGGTTTCATGGCGTTCAGGGCCCACGGCAACAGCGCTCAGGTCAGCCAGATCATCGAGTCCGCCGACAGGCTCTACTGCTTCGGCAGCAGCCGCGATCCGATCCGCTGCCTGACGTTTGTCCTGCACGCCAACGGTCGACCGGACCTGCACTGTCATCATGGCCAACCACAGGTGGTGGACATCGGTCCCAGCGGATGCCAATGGAACGCCGCCCAGTTGATGAGCGATGGCCGCATCGTTGCCGTGGGCGCGACCATCGGCGGGGTTGAAGCCGACTTCATGGTCGCCCGTTATCAAGCTGACGGCAGTCTCGATCCAGCGTTCGGCCAGGGCCACGGTTGGTTGCGCACGCGACTGGGGCGAAGCCTCGATACAGCCAATTCTCTGGCCGTACAAACTGACGGCGCGATTGTGGTAGGTGGCTATTCACTGGATGGCAACTACCGGGCAATGGTTGCGCGTTATCTGAATCCATAGAGCATTCAACAGGATCGAGGTTATCGGCGACTTGATCTTCCTTGAAACATCCGGCAACTTTCGCGCTTCTAAATAAAAGGAGCAGCCGATGTCCGGTTCAATCGCCCAGGCGTTCGCGCACAACTTCCTCGGGCAATCGCCACGCTGGTACAAGGCGACCATCGTCGGTTTTCTCATTCTCAATGCCGTGGTCCTGTTCACCATCGGCCCGGTCGCCGCAGGCTGGTTGCTGGTGATCGAATTCATCTTCACCCTGGCCATGGCGCTCAAGTGTTATCCGTTGATGCCCGGCGGCCTGCTGTTGATTGAAGCGTTGCTGTTGAAGATGACCACGCCGCAAGCGCTGTACGATGAGTTACTGCACAACTTTCCGGTGATCCTGCTGCTGATGTTCATGGTTGCCGGCATCTACTTCATGAAAGATCTGCTGCTGTTTCTCTTCTCGCGGCTGCTGTTGGGCGTGCGCTCGAAAGCGATTCTGGCGCTGATGTTCTGCTTCTTGTCGGCATTTCTTTCGGCATTTCTTGATGCGTTGACCGTGACGGCGGTGATCATCAGTGCGGCTGTCGGCTTCTACTCGGTGTATCACCGGGTCGCGTCGGGCAACGATCCACGCAAGGACAGCGAATTCGGCGACGATGAGCATCTACCGTCGCGACACCATGAGGACTTGAATCAATTCCGCGCTTTCCTGCGCAGCCTGTTGATGCACGGCGCGGTCGGCACGGCGCTCGGTGGCGTCTGCACCTTGGTCGGTGAGCCGCAGAACCTGTTGATCGGCCATGAGATGGGCTGGCATTTCGGCGAGTTCTTCCAGAAAGTTGCCCCGGTGTCGCTGCCGGTACTGGTGGCGGGTCTGGTTACTTGCGTGCTGCTGGAGAAGCTGCGCTGGTTCGGATACGGCACGCTGCTGCCGGACAACGTCCGCGCTGTGTTGGCTGACTACGCTGCCGAGGACAACGCCAAACGCACGCCCCGTCAGACGGCGGCGCTGCTGGTGCAAGGGGCGGCGGCGCTGATTCTGATTGGTTGCCTGGCGTTTCACCTGGCTGAAGTCGGCCTGATCGGTTTGATGGTGATTGTGTTGATCACTGCGTTTACCGGCATCACCGACGAGCATCGCCTGGGCAGCGCATTCAAGGACGCCATGCCGTTTACCGCGCTGCTGGTGGTGTTTTTTGCCGTGGTGGCGGTCATTCATGATCAGCAACTGTTCGCCCCGCTGATCCAGTGGGTTCTGGCGTTGCCGATGGATCAACAGCCGGGGATGTTGTTCATCGCCAATGGTCTGCTCTCGGCGATCAGCGACAACGTGTTTGTCGCGACCATTTACATCACTGAGGTGAAACAGGCTTTTCTTGCCGGGCACATGACTCGTGAGCATTTCGAAACGTTGGCGATTGCGATCAACACCGGCACCAATCTGCCGAGTGTGGCGACACCGAATGGTCAGGCAGCGTTTC
>NZ_JH635999.1:1314000-1325089 GCF_000257605.1 Pseudomonas sp. R62 | reverse complement strand
GGTCAGGCAGCGTTTCTGTTCCTGCTGACCTCAGCGATCGCGCCGCTGGTACGTTTGTCGTACGGGCGCATGGTGTGGATGGCGGTGCCGTATACGGTGGTGATGGGCTTGTTGGGCTGGTATGCGGTGAGCTATTGGCTCTAAGCCACACTAAATAAACCTGTGGGAGCGAGCCTGCTCGCGAAGAGGCGTGTCAGGCAACGAATCTGTTGAATGACCCAGCGCTTTCGCGAGCAGGCTCGCTCCCACATTGGTTTTTGTGTTGGATCAGTGCGGGAGGATGTACTGCTCGATCGCCAAAGCCACGCCGTCTGCGGTGTTGGCAGCGGTGACGACATCCGCCTGACGCTTCACCGCCTCTTCCGCCTGACCCATGGCAATCGACAAGCCGGCGCATTTGAACATCGCCGGGTCGTTGCCGCCGTCGCCGATGACAGCGGTTTGCTCCAGCGGCACGCCGAGGTATTCGGCAATCGTTGTCAGCGCGGTGCCTTTGTTGGCCTCAAGCGCAGTGACGTCCAGATACACCGGCTGCGAGCGCGACACTTGCGCCATGCCGTTGACCTTGGGCAACAGCTGCGCCTCCAGCTCAATCAGCAACTCAGTGTTGTTGCTGGTGGCAACGATCTTGTCGATGCGCTCCAGATACGGTTCAAAACTCTCGACCACCACCGGCGGATAGCCGAGGCCGCTCTGTTCACGTGGGACCATCGGCCCGTGCGGGTCCTTGAGCAGCCAGTCACCGCCGCTGAACACCCAGATTTCCACCTCCGGTTGATCGGCAAACTGCGCCAGAGCAATCAGCGCGGTCGTCGCCGGCAGATAATGCGCGGCCAACAGTGTGCCGTCCGGTTTGACGATCGTGCCGCCATTGAACGCCGCTGTCGGCAGATCAACGCCTAGCGCCTCGATCTGCTGCAACATGGCTTTCGGCGGGCGGCCGCTGGCGAGGCTGAACAGCACGCCGGCCTCGCGCAGCGAGCGAACGGCGTCGATGGTGCGTTGATTCAGCGTGTGATCCGGCAACAACAGCGTGCCGTCCATGTCGCTGAGCAGAAAACGTATCGGTTGTTTCGACAAATCACTCATCCCAGGCTGTGCCAGACGCGACCGTCGCGAGTCAGCAGATCTTCGGCTGCTTGCGGGCCATCTTCGCCGGCCGCATACGTTTCGACGCTGGCATCCTGCTGCCAGGCATCGAGGAAAGGCTGCACCGCTCGCCAACCGTTCTCGATGTTGTCGGCACGCTGGAACAGGGTCTGGTCGCCGGTCAGGCAGTCGTAGATCAAGGTTTCGTAGCCGGTGGAAGGCTGCATCTCGAAGAAATCCTTGTACGCAAAACCCAGCTCGATATTGGCCATGTTCAGCGCCGGCCCCGGGCGCTTGGCCAGCAGGTCGAACCACATGCCTTCGTTTGGCTGGATCTGGATACGCAGGTAAGTCGGCTGCAACTCGTCGACTTCGGTGTCGCGGAACTGTGCGTACGGCGCCGGTTTGAAGCAGATGACGATCTCGGTGTCGCGCACGCTCATGCGCTTGCCGGTGCGCAGATAGAACGGCACGCCGACCCAGCGCCAGTTATCGATCATCACCTTCAGCGCCACGTAGGTTTCCGTGGTGCTGTCGGGCGACACGTTGGCTTCTTCGCGATAACCCTTCAACGGCTGGCCATCGCGCTCGCCAGCGCTGTACTGGCCACGCACCGAGTTGGCCCGGGCTTCTTCCGTCGACCAGGGACGAATCGCCCCGACCACTTTGGCCTTCTCGCCGCGCACCGCGTCAGCGCCGAAAGCAGCCGGCGGTTCCATGGCGACCATGGCCAGCAACTGGAACAGGTGATTGGGCACCATGTCGCGCAGTGCGCCGGTGTGTTCGTAAAAGCTGCCACGGGTTTCCACACCGACGGTTTCCGCCGCGGTGATCTGCACGTGGTCGATGTAATGGTTGTTCCAGAACGCTTCGAACAGGCTGTTGGAGAACCGGCTGACCAGAATGTTCTGCACGGTTTCCTTGCCCAGGTAATGGTCGATCCGGTAGATCTGCTTTTCGCTCATGACCTTGAGCAGGCAGGCGTTCAAGGCTTCGGCAGTGTGCAGATCGGAGCCGAACGGCTTCTCGATCACCACCCTTCTGAACGCTTCGGGCGTTTCTTCAAGCAAACCGGCGCTGCCGAGACGGCGCACCACTTCACTGAAGAAACGTGGCGCGGTGGCCAGGTAAAACACCGCATTGCCGGTGCCGCTGTCGGCGATTTTCGCCGCCAGGGCGGAATAAGTGCTGTCGTCGAGGAAATCACCCTGGACGTAGCTGATGCCTTTGGCGAGCTTGGCCCACAAGAGCGGATCAAGCATCTGATCGCCCTTGCCGACCTTCGCCGCCACTTCGGTACGGATGAAGTCTTCGAGCTTCTGCGCAAAGGCTTCATCGGTAATGGCGTTGTGATCAACGCCGACGATCCGCAGATTCTCGTCGAGCAGGCCGTCGCGACTGAGGTTGTACAGCGCCGGCATGAGCAAGCGCTTGACCAGGTCGCCGTGGGCACCGAACAGGAACAGCGTGGTCGGTGGTGCGGGTTCTGCCTTGGATTTTCTGCGGATCGTACGGGTCATTTCTTGGCAATCTCCACGTGGCCGCCGAAGCCGAAGCGTTGTGCCGACAGGATCTTGTCACCAAAGGTGCCCTGGCCGCGCGAGCGGTAACGGGAGAACAGCGAGTTGGACAGCACCGGTACCGGCACCGCTTGCTCCATGGCCGCTTCGATGGTCCATTGGCCTTCGCCACTGTCGGCGACCGAGCCGGAGAAGCCGTCGAGCTTCGGATCGCTGGCCAGCGCATCGGCAGTCAGGTCCAGCAGCCACGACGAAACCACGCTGCCACGACGCCAGACTTCAGCGATATCGGCCACGTTCAGATCAAATCGCTGATCTTCCGGCAGGCGTTCGCTGGATTTGGTCTTGAGGATGTCGAAGCCCTCGGCAAACGCGGCCATCATGCCGTACTCGATGCCGTTGTGGATCATCTTCACGAAGTGCCCGGCACCGGCGGGACCGGCGTGGATGTAACCGTGCTCGGCACGGTGGTCATCGGACTTGCGATCCTTGGTGCGCGGGATGTCGCCCATGCCCGGCGCCAGTGCGGCGAACAGCGGATCCAGACGTTTGACCGTCTCGGCGTCGCCGCCAATCATCATGCAATAGCCGCGTTCCAGGCCCCAGACGCCGCCGGAGGTGCCGACGTCGATGTAGTGCAGGCCTTTCTCGTTCAGCGTTTTGGCGCGACGGATGTCGTCCTTGTAGTTGGTGTTGCCGCCGTCGATGATCGTATCGCCGGGCTCAAGCAGTTCGCTCAGGGTGTTGATGGTGTCTTCGGTCGGTGCGCCCGCCGGCAGCATGACCCAGACCGCGCGCGGCTTGTCGAGGCCGGCAACCAGTGCTGGCAAGTCGGCGACGCCGGTGGAGCCCTCGGCGACCAGGTTATCGATGAAAGCGGTATTGCGGTCGTAAACAACGGTGGTGTGCCCGTTGAGCATCAGACGTCGCGCAATATTGCCGCCCATGCGGCCCAGTCCAATAATCCCGAGTTGCATGTGCTGATGCTCCTTACTACAAATAAATGTGTGTCATTGGTTATAGCCCAACGCGACTGATGGAGGTTAGTCCAGAGCGTTGCGATGAAGTTTCCGGGCATTGTGCCCGATCCAGAGTGATAACGCCCCGAATCCTGCCGAAGACACACCGACCATGAAAAATAAAAAGTTCCCTTCCAGGGCAAAAGAAATCAAAATTGGCGCCGATAGTAAGTCAAGCGCCTCAAAACGAGGAGTGACTTACAGTTGATGCACGCCATTTGCGAGGTGAGCAATGGGCACAGTACACACAGCAATGCCGCCACAAACCCTCTACGTTACGATCCGTCGCGATGAATTGCGCCAGTTGAAAGACGAGCGCGACCAGTTGAAGCACGAATTGGCGCAATTGCGCGCATTGACCCAAGGCTCGCAGCCGCAACCGCGTCCGGTTGTGCAGCGCGCACCCCACGCCTGATCCCCGCCTGCTTCGGGAACGGCCCCCGTCGTTCCCGACACGTTGCACCTCTGACCGCCTGATACTCATCAAACGCGGCGCTTAACAAATCTTTCACAAGCCCTTGGGGATACTCCGCCCCATTCTGGCCGTGCCTGCGCGCACGGCCTCTGTTCGTCGGTGTCATGGAAGCGTTTCCGGCGTGGGTCTGATGATTGAGCTGGAGCGCTGAATGGCATTGTTCAAACGCAGCAAAACGACTGCGGCCGGTTTCGACTGGGCCGGATTCATCTGGCTGTTCGTCTTCTTCTGGTATTTCTCGGGTATTACCCAACTGCTGATCCAGCTGACTGGCACGTCCGGCTTCACCGGATTTCGCCAGGCGTTCGTGATGAGTGCGCTGTGGCTGGCGCCGATGCTGCTGTTCCCCAAACAGACGCGTGTGCTTGCGGCGATCATCGGGGTGGTGCTGTGGGCCTGCTCGATGGCCAGTCTGGGTTACTTCTTCATTTATCAGCAGGAATTCTCGCAGAGCGTCATCTTCATCATGTTCGAGTCGAACGTGTCGGAAGCCGGCGAGTACATGACCCAGTATTTCGCCTGGTGGATGATCCCGGCGTTCCTCGCCCATACCGCGTTTGCCTACTTTCTGTGGACGCGCCTGCGCCCTGTGCACATGCCGCGTGGTCGCGCGCTGGTAGCGGCGACCGCGATCGTGATCGCCGTGGCCGGTTATCCGCTGATCAAACAAACCATGCGCATGGGCAATTTCGCTGAAGGCTTCGAGAAATTCGAAACCCGCATCGAGCCTGCCGTGCCGTGGCAGATGGCCGTGGCGTATCACCGCTATCTGGAAACGCTGGGGGACATGCAAGGCATGCTCGACAGTGCCAGCAAGATCCCGCCGCTGAAAAACCTCAAGGACGCCTCCGCCGGGCAACCGGCGACTTTGGTGCTGGTGATCGGCGAGTCGACCAACCGCCAGCGCATGAGTCTTTACGGATACCCGCGCAACACCACGCCGGAACTGGACAAGCTCAAGGATCAACTGGCGGTTTTCGACAACGTCATCACCCCGCGCCCTTACACCATCGAAGCGCTGCAGCAAGTGCTGACCTTCGCCGATGAGCAGAACCCGGATCTGTACCTGTCGACGCCATCGCTGGTCAGCGTGATGAAACAGGCCGGTTACAAGACCTTCTGGATCACCAACCAGCAGACCATGACCAAGCGCAACACCATGCTCACGACCTTCTCCGAACAGGCTGACGAGCAGGTTTACCTGAACAACAACCGCAACCAGAACTCGGCGCAATACGATGGCGACGTCATCGAGCCGTTCAACAAGGCGCTGGCCGATGCGGCGCCGCGCAAGCTGATCGTCGTGCATCTGCTCGGCACGCACATGAGCTATCAGTACCGTTATCCGCCGACGTTCGACAAGTTCAAGGATCGCCAGGGCGTTCCGGCTGGCGTGCGTGACGATCAGGTACCGACTTACAACAGCTATGACAATGCCGTGCTGTACAACGACTTCGTGGTCTCGAGCCTGATCAAGGACTACGCCAAAACCGACCCGAATGGCTTCCTGCTGTACCTTTCCGACCACGGTGAGGATGTCTTCGACTCCGCCGGCCACGGCACGCTGGGGCGCAACGAAAACAAACCGACCGCGCCGATGTACACCATCCCGTTCATGGCCTGGGCCTCGCCAAAGTGGAAGGAAAACCATGACTGGAGCTTCGCCGGCGACCTCAGCCGCCCGTACAGCAGCTCGCAGCTCATTCATACCTGGGCGGACATGGCCGGGTTGAGCTCCGATGAACTGGATCGCAGTAAAAGCCTGGTCAGCGACAGCTTCGTACCGCGCAAGCTGCTGATTGGCGACCCGTACCAGGCACCGCGGCGGGCGTTGATTGACTTCAGTTTGATGAAGCCCAAACACCCTGATCCGGCGGAAGTAGCGCAGAAGTAAAACGACAAAGGGCCGAGAAGGCCCTTTTTTGTGCCTATCCACCGCGTTTTTTCTGTAATACGCCGCAATATTTGCGCTGAACCAGCGTTAACCCATTGTTAATGGCCGCGACGCAGACTTCTTTCGCGGTCTGCTTCACGGACGAACCGACTCCCACTTGTTCAGTAGGAGGCACCATGAAAACCACTACCTTCATTCTCACCACCCTGCTCGCCCTCGGTTCCACCAGCGCCTTCGCTGAAGGCGGTGCCGAACGCATGCGTTATTACTACGACAACTTCCCGGTCCAGCACGCGCAAGGCGAGCAAAAGGCCGACGCCAGTGCGAAAGAAATTCGCGTCCCTGCTGACCAGACGGCGCAGGTGACCGAGTCTTATCGCGACTGAATTTTTACCGAGCAACCGATGAACCTTCCGTGGCTCCGCTCTGGCCCGGGAGATGACAGTTAGGCGCCCTCATTGGGGCGCCTTTTTTTATGTTGGTGATTTGCGGTGAGGAGCCTTCAGGCCTGCAAGTCCTTTATCCAGAACAGCATCCGCCCGTGATCCGGATTGAACATCCCCGGTGCAAAGCCGAATTTGCGATACGAACCCTGCGCCACCGCATTGCCTTCCAGCACTTCCAGGGTGATCTTGCAGCAGCCACGCTGGCGGGCGATTTCTTCTACCTTCTGCAGCATTTTCTGACTGAGCCCCAGGCCGCGAAATTTGCCGACCACGGCGACGTCGTGAACGTTGACCAGTGGTTTACAGGCGAATGTCGAGAAGCCTTCGAAACAGTTAACCAGCCCGGCCGGTTCGCCGCCGACGAAGGCCAGCACGCTGAAGGCATGCGGGCGGCGGGCGAGTTCTTCGGGCAGGCGTTGCAGCAGTTCGGGCGCGATCGGATGACCGCCGCCCATGGGATCTTCGGCGTAGTGGTTGAGCACGATGCCGATGGCTTCGGCGTGCACCGGATTGGTGTAGCTGGCCTGAAGAACGAGTATTTCTGCGGAATCCATTTCCATCCCCGATTAAGCAAAGAGCCCCGGCGCGCAAGGTGCTAGCTGGAAGGCCTAGCGGGGACATTAGCTTGGGTGCGCCTGAGAGGGCAACTTGAAAAGCAGAAGACCAAAAGATCGCAGCCTCGTTGCACTCGTCAGCTCCTACGGTCCGATATGTGTAGGAGTTGACGAGTGCAACGAGGCTGCGATCTTTCGCGGTCAGTGGCCCCAGATAAGCTCTTCAGTCCAGCCCAGTTCGGCGAAGTCTTCGGCGCGCAATGCGCTTTCGCCAACACAGAAAAACTCATCCAGTTGCGGTGGCTTTACCGTCGTGCCGCTGAGCATGGCGTGCACTTGGCCGCGATGATGGATCTGGTGTTCGAACAGGTGCGAAAGCATGCGCAGGCGGCTGTCATGTTGCGGTTCGTCGCGAGCGATAGTGACGATTCTTGGCAGATCGGCATCGCGCAGTTGCTCGCAATAGGCGAGCAGCCGGCGATCAACGCGGGCCTGTTCGGCACGCAGCGTTGCGGCATCGGTAAACGGCTCGTCCTGATTAAAGAATACGTAGCAATCCGGGTGCGGCTCGTCCCCGCGCAATTCGCGCTCCAGCGCATCAACGTAGAACCAGTCGCAGGTGAGGATGTGATTGAGCGTGAGGCGAATGCTCGGGAAGAAGCTCACTCTCGGTGCGGCCAATTCGGCGGCGTCGAGCTGGCTCCAGGCCTTGGCCAGGCGGTGATTGGCCCAGGCATTCTGGTAGGCCATGGTCAGCAAATGATGGGACAGCGGTTGACTCATGTCGGCGCCCTCTTCTTTCAAGCTTCGGCGAAACGCTGCAACTGCATCTCCTGCAAACGGCTGAGGGTGCGGCGGAACGGGAATTCCAGATAGCCCTCGGTGTACAGCGCATCCATCGGTACGCTTGCCTCGACGTACAGCGGCACCTTGCGGTCGTAGCATTCGTCGACCAGCGCGATAAAGCGGCGAACGCCGTCGTCATGTACCGACAATTGCGGCAATTCTCGGTCGCCGGCGACCACACGCTCAGCGCCGTCTTCGGTGCCGCGTGCGATACGTCCTTCGCGTTTTTGTGCGCTGAGGTTCGGCACTTCGCTCAACAGAATAGCCCGGTAGCGATCACACAGGGCAATGAAGTCCATGGCGGCGAAAGGTTGCTCGCACAGATCGCTGTAGCGGCACCACAGCACGGATTCGCTGGCTTGCACCACGTTGAGTGTGCGGTGGCCCACGGCGACGGGCTCCTCGCTGACAGTCTCATCTGCAGCCAGCGATTTGAACACGGCCTCCAGTGCGCTCGGTAAAACATCCGCGCGAACAAAATAACGCTGCTCGATCGTCCCCGGATGCAAGCGATGATCCTCGGCGCCATTCACCGCGACCACGGTCATGTGCGCCTTGATCGCCGCAATCGCCGGCGTGAAACGGTCGCGGTTGAAGCCGTCGGCGTATAGATCATCGGGCGGCAGATTGGAGGTGCAGACGATCACCACACCTTCATCGAACATCACCTGAAACAGCCGGCCGAGAATGATCGCGTCGCCGATGTCATTGACGAACAGTTCATCGAAGCACAGCACGCGCACTTCGCCGGCCAGCTCTTTGGCCAAAGCGCGCAACGGATCGGCGATGCCACTGAGTTGAAACGAACGCTGATGCACCCAGCCCATGAAGTGATGAAAGTGTTGACGCCGCGCTGGCACCCGCAGGCTCTGATAGAACTGATCCATCAGCCAGGTCTTGCCGCGCCCGACCGGCCCCCACAGGTACACGCCACCGACCGAGCGGGCGCCGGCGTGCAAGGCTTCATGGCATTTTTGCAAGGCCCAGACCGCGTGTTCCTGGGCTTCATCCTGGATGAAACCCTTGTGGTCGACTGCGTATTGCCAGGCACTGAGGGGGGAGTCGAAAGTCATGCGCGGGAGTATGCCACGGGCGCTTTTTCATTGCCGGTCGAGGCACGTTTGATCGCTCCCGCGTTCCAGCTCTGGAAGGGACGCGGAGCGTCCCGGGCTGCATTCCCACGCGGAGCATGGGAACGATCAGAACAAGGGAGAGGCAGTAAAACCTGACCTTTCAGGCAGTTATTGCTCGTTGCCCTCGCCGCCCTCTTCCGGCATTCTGCGCACCCATTTTCTGACCCGGCCCCGCCTTGCGGCGCGCACATCACCATGACCGCCTCTGACAAAACCCCGCGCAACAACGACCTGATCTACGGCCTCAACGACCGTCCGCACCTGACCGCCACGGTGTTCGCCGCGCTGCAACACGTGCTGGCGAGTTTCGTCGGCATCATCACCCCGACCCTGATCATGGGCGGCGCCCTCGGTCTGCACAGTGAAATCCCCTACCTGATCAGCATGGCGCTGTTCGTCTCCGGCCTCGGCACCTTTGTCCAGGCCAAGCGCTTCGGTCCGGTGGGTTCCGGTCTGCTCTGCCTGCAAGGCACCAGTTTCTCCTTCATCAGTGTGATTCTCAGCGCCGGTTTCATGGTCAAGGCGCGTGGCGGTGGCACTGATGAAATCCTCTCGACGATCTTCGGCGTGTGCTTCTTCGCTGCCTTCATCGAAGTGGTGCTCAGCCAGTTCATCGGCAAACTGCGCATGCTGATCACGCCGGTGGTGACCGGCACGATCATCACGCTGATGGGCTTGTCGCTGATCAAAGTGGCGATGACCGACATCGCCGGCGGCTTCGGTGCGCCAGATCTTGGCGCGGCCAGCCATGTGTTTCTCGCGGCACTGGTGATCGGCACCATCGTTGTGCTGAACCGTGTCGACGTGCCGTTTCTGCGCCTGGGCGCGATCGTCATCGGCCTGACCCTCGGCTACGTAGTGGCATGGCTGATGGGCACGGTGGATTTCGCTTCGATGCCCGAGGTGCCGCTGGTCAGCGTGCCGGTGCCGTTCAAGTACGGTTTCAACTTCGATTGGGTGGCGTTCGTGCCGGTGGCGGTGATTTTCCTCGTGTCGCCACTGGAAGCTGCCGGTGACCTGACCGCCAATTCGATGATCTCGCGGCAACCGGTGAAAGGCCCGCTGTACATCCGCCGAATCAAATCCGGCCTGCTCGCCGATGGTCTCAACTCGGCCATGGCGGCAGTGTTCAACAGCATGCCGATGGTGACCTTTGCGCAGAACAACGGCGTGATCCAGTTGACCGGTGTGGCCAGCCGCTACGTAGCGTTTTTCATCGCCGGGCTGCTGGTGTTGCTCGGTTTGTTCCCGATGATCGGCGCGGTGCTGCAATTGATGCCGAAACCGGTGCTGGGCGGCGCCGAGCTGGTGATGTTCGGCACCGTCGCCGTGGCCGGGATCAAGATCCTCGCCGAGGCCGGTCTACATCGCCGCAACATGTTGATCGTGGCGATTTCCCTCGGCATGGGCCTGGGCATCGCGGCGGTGCCGGAAGTCCTGCGCGAACTGCCGCAAGCGCTGCGCAACATCTTCGAATCGCCAATCACTGTCGGTGCGTTGTGCGCTATCGTGCTGAACATCTTCCTGCCGGAAGAATTCATCGAGCTGGAAGAAGATGATTTCGACCCGGAAGCGTCGATTCTGCAGGTCATGGAAAACCCCGACGTCGCCGCCAAAGGTGAACCCGGCCAAGCGGCGGCTGTCGCACAGTTGAACCGCTGACGTCACGCCTCGAAAAAAAGGGCTGCACCGGCGACGGTTCAGCCCTTTTTTTGTCGAGAGATTTTTATGCGCCGCGTCCACGCCGTCTTCCTGTCGCTTCTGCTGTTGTCGCTCAGTGCCTGCGCATTGTTTCCCAATCGCGACCCGGTGAACATCAACGTGGTCGGCCTCGAACCGTTGCCCAGTCAGGAACTGGAAGTACGCTTCGCGATCAAGCTGCGCGTGCAGAACCCCAATGAAACGGCGATCGATTACAACGGCATCGCCCTGGATCTGGAGGTCAATGGTCATTCGCTGGCGTCCGGTGTGAGCGATCAGAGCGGCTCGATCCCGCGTTTCTCTGAAGCCATTGTCACGGTGCCGGTCAGCGTCTCGGCGTTCTCGTTCCTGCGCCAGACCTTGGGCCTGAGCCAGACGCAAAGCCTCGATAACCTCCCCTACGTGCTGCGCG
>NZ_JH635999.1:1305072-1313546 GCF_000257605.1 Pseudomonas sp. R62 | reverse complement strand
CTCCACCCCCAACGCATTCGGCGAGGCCTGCACCTGACAGGCGCTGACCACGAAACAGCGGCCTTCGTGGGCGATGTGGCGCATGCTGACCTGCCACATCTCGCGCTCGTCCACGGTCGGCGCGCACCAGACCTCAACGCCTTTGGCATACATCGCCGTGCGCAACAGTGGCATCATGTTTTCCCAGCAGACCACCGCGCCAAGCTTGCCGACTTGGGTGTCGAACACTGGCAGCGTCGAGCCGTCACCCTTGCCCCAGATCAGTCGCTCGGTGCCGGTGGGCATGAGCTTGCGGTGTTTGCCGAGCAGCCCGGCCTGCGGATCGAAATACAGCACCGTGCAATACAACGTGCTGCCGGCGCGCTCGATCACGCCGATCACCAGATTGGCCCCGGTGCGCGCTGACAATCCGGCCAGCGCGTCGGTTTCGGCGCCGGGCACATCAATGGCGTTGGCAAAATAGCGCGCAAAGGCCTCGCGCCCCTCGGGCAGTCGATAACCCAACTGGGTGCCGAAACCCTCGCCTTTCGGGTAACCACCGAGCAGGGCTTCCGGCATCACCACCAACGCAGCACCGGAGTCGCGGATTGCGTCTTCCCAGCTCAGGATCTGTTCAAGGGTTTCGCCTTTGCCACCGGGCAAGGCACCGATCTGCAACGCCGCCACTATGGATTTGGCCATCATGTTTACTCCATCAGGTTCAGGTGTTGCTGATTCTCCAGCGTCGCGCGATCATGAATAAAGCCCTGCCCACTGCTGAATGATATGAGCCAAATGAATATCGCCGACATCGACCTCAACCTGCTGAAAGTCTTCGAAGCGCTGCACGAGGAATCCAGCGCCAGCCGCGCCGCCCTGCGTCTTGGCGTAACGCAGTCGGCGGTCAGCGCGGCGTTGCGTCGTTTGCGTGAGGTGTATGGCGATCAGTTGTTCGTGCGCACCGGGCGCGGTCTGGCGCCGACGCTGCAAGCCAATCAGCTGAAACCGGTGATCAGCGATGCCCTGAACAAATGCCGGCAAAGTCTGGCCATGCTTGATCCTGCGGCCAATCAATACGACGGTCGCTCGGTAGCGATCGGTCTGTCAGATGATTTTGAAATTGCCTACGGCCGCCGCCTGATCGAGGAAATCGCCCGTCGTGCGCCGAAGCTGCGGCTGATATTCCGCCAGACCCACAGCCAGATCGTCGCCCGCGCGCTGATGGAGCGCAGCATCGACCTGGCGATCACTGCCGGAGGATTTGCCGAGCGCCTGCTCAGCCGTCAGGTGTTGGGCGAAGGCGACTATGCGTGTCTGGTCGACCCGGCCAGTCTTGCGCCGGGCCAGCAGCAGATCGAATTGCAGGAGTTTGTCACCCGCGAGCACATTCTGGTGTCGTCGGGCGGCTTTATCGGCATCACCGACGAGGGTTTGGCCGCAGTGGGTTTGGCCCGGCGAGTCTGCGCGTCAACCACGCATTTTGCTGCGCTGCCCTTTCTGCTCAAGGGCAGTCAGGCGGTGGCGACGATCCCGGCCCATGCCGCCGCAAGTATCGCGGCGCTGAGCGGGCTGGCGCTGCTGCCCTGCCCTCTGGCTTTACCGCGCTATCCGGTGGAACTGGGCTGGCGCACCAGCACGCAGATCGATCCGGTGCTGGTCAAGGTTCGTGAGGCGATTGCCGCCACGTTCAGCCAGGGGTGAAACGGATTATTTGTTCGCCGCCATCAGGCGATTGACTTCACTGCGCACCATGTTGGCGAACTCCGGCGGCGACATGCCGTCCAGCTCGGCGCGGACCCACTCGGCCCATTTGCCCTTGCGCTTGGAGCGCTCCCCAAACAGGCGCGCGGCTTCGCCTTTGGCTTTGCCCAGATTGTTCTGCCAGAGCTCGAACAGACGGGATTTCTCGTCTTCCAGCGCTGCGCGCTCTGCGAGGGATTTGTCGGCCAGATTGAAACTCATGGGGATTTATCCTGCTGCGTAAAATGGCGACATCTTACACGCTCGACACAAATCTCCGGTGCAGGTTTTTCCCTTGTCCGCGAATGACATGCAACTTTTCGCCTGCCGCTACACTCCATTGGTCACTGTCCATTCACCTGCAAGGAGTCACCCAATGGCCCGTAAAACCGCCTCGCAAGCTGCCGAAGAGCAAATCAAGGATCAAGCTTTCAGCGAGCTTCAGGCTCTGATCGAAGAATCGGACAAACTGCTCAAGAGCAGCGCTTCACTGGTAGGCGAAGAAGCAGAAACGCTGCGCGCACAAATTGCCCAGAAGCTGCAGCTGGCACTGGATTCGGTGTCCAGCGTGCGCGACCGCACCAAACCCGCTGTTGAAGCCACCGAGAACTACATCGGTGGCCACCCTTGGCAAACCGTGGCGATTTCCGCCGGTTTCGGCCTGGTGGTGGGCTTGCTGCTCGGCCGTCGCTGAGTTCCAGCGCCACAAAAAAAAGCGAGCCTTGCGGCTCGCTTTTTTATGCCTTGTGCAAACTCAGTCCCCCGCCAACTCCCGCAACTGCCCCAGGGTCTGTTCATCCAGCGTAATGCCCTGCGCTAATGAGCGGGCACGCTGCAAATGCCGCCGATCCCCCGGCAAACGCTTGAGCCCGACCCCGTGCATCTGCCGCACCAGTTCCTCGCTGCGCTGGGCGAAGTTCTGCCCCGCCGCTTTGCTCGGGTCGATGACGATCAACAGCTGGCCGGTCCATGGCGTCTTCGCGCCGGGATGGTTGGACCAGTCAAACTCGAATGAGAAATTGCCGCCGGTCAATGCCGCCGCCAGCAACTCGACCATCATCGACAGCGCCGAGCCTTTGTGCCCGCCGAACGGCAACAATGCGCCGCCTTCGAGAATCGCCTTGGGGTCCTGGGTCGGTTGGCCGAGGCTGTCGACCCCCATGCCGACCGGGAGTTTTTCCCCCTTGCGCGCGGCGATCTGCACATCGCCATGGGCAATGGCGCTGGTGGCCAAGTCAAAAACAATCGGCGCGGCGTTGGCCCTTGGTGCGGCGAAGGCAATCGGATTGGTGCCGAACAATGGCCGATCAGCGCCATGGGGCACCACGCAGGTCATGCTGTTGACCACGCTCAGCGCGACCAGACCTTCGTCGGCGAAGGGCTCGACATCCGGCCACAAAGCAGCGAAATGATGCGAGTTGCGAATCGCCAGCACCGCGATCCCGGCATGACGCGCCTTCTCGATCAGCAGTGGTCGGGCCGCTGCCAACGCTGGCTGGGCAAAACCGTTGCCGGCGTCAACCCGGACAAACCCCGGCGCGACGTCTTCAACCTGGGGCACCGCATGGCCATTGACCCAACCGCTTTTCAGCGTCGAGACATAACCGGGGATGCGAAACACGCCATGACTGTGAGCGCCGTCGCGTTCGGCGTTGGCGCAGTTGGCGGCCAGCACCCGGGCGACTTCGCTGGAAGTGCCGTGGCGCAGAAAAATCGTTTCAAGCAGTTGCGTCAGTGCCTCGAGGGACACTGTGGACGAGCCATGATCGTGTAGCGCAGACATCTGAAGCTCCAGAATGATTATTGGAGGGAACAACAGCGTACGGTCGAATTTGCCCACCGATTAACCGCGCCCGAGCTGCCAGCTGTCAACCCTTCGATTGATCGGCATCCGCTGGCGCGCCCTGATGCACATTTCACTGTCAGCGTGTGCGGTAACTATCTACCGCAAGTGCTCCAGTCTGCGCATCTACTGTTGAGTTCCAGCCCGATGGCGCCCCGTTCAGAGTTGCAATGATGTCCACCCCGACTGCCCCGCTGTTGTTTCCAGTGATATTCGATTCACCCGGCCTGCATGCTGCCCTGGGTCCGGCACACGGTCTCAACAGCAAAGACTTCGACTGGCTTGCCCATGCGCAACTGGCGACGCAATCGCTGCGCAACAAGCAGACCCCGCCGATGCTGGCCGAACGCATCCTGCTCAACGCCGACAAGCAACAGGCCGTGCCGCTGGCGGGCAGCTTCATGCTCAGCGCAGGGCCGGATGACAACGGCGTGTTTCTCTATACGCCCTACGATGGCCTGAAAAAATTCGCTGACCGCCAAGCACTGACGGACGCCCTGCAGACACGCCTCGACAATGCCGGGGAAGCTGATGATCTGCTGGCTTTCCTCTCGGTTTCGCTGCGCAAGGAACTGGTGGAAAAACGCGGGATTACCCTGACCTGCGAAACCATCGAAGGTGATGTGTTCGAGGACCAGCAAGCGGCTATCGGCGAATCCCTGGAGAGGTGCGCCCGTGACCTGCTGGACGAGCTCAAACGCCTGCCATCCCTTGCAACGTTGCTGGAAAAGATTCTCGACGAACTGCTCGAAGCGCATTTTGCCGCGTTGCAACAGTCGCTAACCCGGGTCGGTTTTTATTCGACGTCCTCCTCTGCGGACAAACAGTGGGTCGACTCGCTGTCGCTCAGTGAGGCGCTGCTGCTGCACTTTCATCGCCAAGGCTGGCCGCACGGTCAGACCGTGGAATTTACCCATCCTGCTCGTCCGGTCAGCGAAGACGATCAGTCTGCCTGGACCCATGCGATCGAGTGCGCATCGGGAAAATTGACCATGCTGTTGTTTCGGCAGCTTGAGATCTATTGGAATGGCGCCTCATTCGAGGGCTCGCCCAGACGTACTTTCTTCAGCCAGACGCTACAGGATCAAGCGCGAGCCGATCTGATGATCAAGCGCGAAACGCAGATCCTCACTGCCAGCGAATTCGACGCCCTGCACTGTCTGGTCCGTGAGCCAAGCGTTGCAGTGCGGCGGCCAACGTTCGAAACCGTGTGCCTGAGCGAAGAGACAGCCTGTGTCGAGCTGGCCGGTTCGCTGATGATCAATCATGACAAGGCTTATCTCTATACGCCCAGCCAGGGCCTGCAGGTGCTCACCGATTACGCCGACCTCAAACAGACACTGACCGCCAAACTGCGAGCTGCCGGGCACGAAGATGAGCTGTACGGGCTGATGAACCTGCAAGAGCGCAATCGCTACCTTGGCTTCGCTAACGCACAGGTATCCGGGGAAAACATTGGCGGTGAGATCATGACGACGCTGTTCGAGACCATCATCACCAAACAACGCCAGAACATTGAATTCGTGTTGCAGCGCTTTCGTCAGAGCAAACGCACCACCGATATCCATGCACTCTTTGATAAGGCATTGGATATCCGCTCGATGATTCATGAACGATTGCTCAAGCTCGATCTCAATCAGCGCTGGAGTACCCGTCCGTTATTCACCAGCACTCCGCCATCGTCACTCGTGCAAGCGGACAAGGCTGCGCAGCAGGCGACGAGTCTGGGACGGACGCTGGATAATCTGACCAGCCACTTCAAAGACCAGCCGACCGGCCACGGCGGCGAACAGCGGGTCTTTCTCGAGGGCATTCTCTGGAAGCTGGCGCAGGCGTTCGAAGATGGCCTGCGCGGTGAGGCCTACCTGCGCAGTCTCAGCGGGTCATGGCTGGAGGCGGAGCGAAAGATCGTCGACACCGTGTTCGATGCCACGCATCCGACACGCAGGGAGCGCCAGTCACTCAATGGTTTTCGCCCCGATGCCTGGTCGCTCACCCTCACCTGTGCCGAGTTCAAAGGTGCATTGCCGCTCGCTCACTGCGTGCTCCTGACCGAGCGCGGCGGCATGGATGACCAGCATTCCGGACGCGCCATCCTGTGGACACCGGCCACTGGGCTGGAACAGTTCGAGAATATCGCCGTCGCGCAGAAGCAATTGCAACAACGCCTGGATGACAACAACCAGAGTCATACGCTGCTGGAAAATCTGCCAAGGGCTCAACGTCGACTGGACCTGCAATACACCCTGGGCAGTTTTCAATTGATTGAAGACCGTGTTTCCAGCAATCGCATGCAATCGGGCATTGAACACTTCCTGGCCGACTCAGAAGAGCTACGCGTGTGTATCAAGAACCAGGGCACGTTGCAGACTTACCTTGAGCAAATGAAAAGCGCGGTGATCGATACCAATCTGCGCCGCGCCGTTGACCTTGCCCGAACCCTTGCCAGTCATCTGGATTATCCCGACTGGTTGCGCATGGCCTCGGCGACCGAGCAGCGCACGCAACTGGCGTTGCTGGATGAACTGCGCCGCGCGTTCATCGACGGCAAGGATTTCCTCGATGAGGCCCCGGCGCTGGCCACTCATATCGAGCAGACACTCAAGACACTGCTCGATGCGCGATTTCCAGGCAACGGCCTCAAGCCACAGGACATCCGGATCACCCCCAACCTGACACTGGCCGGCCCTGCCTGTGACTTGCTGGAGTTTGCCTTGCATCACTACAACGTCGTGCAGGACAGCGGTTTCAAAGTGGCATCGACAACAGCGACGGCACTACCGAAGGATTTTGGCCAGTCCGCCGTACGGCAACTGCTGCAATCTCTCGACGTTGCCACTACCTACACCGCAAAAGTGACCGAAGCGCTGACAGCTGATAGCGCGTCAGCACGCCTCAGCAAAGAACGGTTCTTGCGCCAGCTGCCCTGGCAATTGATGCAGCACGCCCACTCGATGAAGTTGCAACAGCAACTCTCCGATACCGGCTACGACTATATCTGCCAGGTCCTCGATATGCCGGACGGGATAGCGCGGGCGATGGTCGACGGTGTTCACGCCATCGCTTGTCCGCTATCGTTGATCAAGACTTCAGGCGCTGATTGCGTAGACGCGCTCGGACTGTATGTCTTCGGTCCGGGCGCAGGGCAAACAGGTCCCCGGGTCCTTTATGCGCCTTACTCAAGATGGATATTTCGCGAGTTCGAGAACGAAGCGCAGTTGATCGAAGCACTCAATACCCCCGGCCACTTTCAGGACTTGCTCATCCGGCGTCTGCCTGACGCGCAGCAGGCCGTATTCAAGAGCCTGTTGAAAACAACGATCGGCAAAAACAGTGAAATCACCCTTCATGACTCCCCCATAAAGGGCAACGTGCTTGAGCGGTTGCACAAAGACACCCTGAGTCTTCTGCCACAAATGCTGCGCAGCCAACCACAGATCAACGCCCAGGCAGATTGGGAAGCAGTGAAGTTTCTGTTCAGCCACGGCGTCCGCCTGGTGCCGCACGTGTTGCCGGGCAAACTCGCCTGCGGATTTTTCCTTTGGCGCAGCTATCAGGATTTCAAGGCCTCCGCTGAAGGCCTGCAGGATCACCACTGGGCGAACGCCCTGAAAAGCTTCATTGCAGGGGCGATTACCCTCTTCAGCCTGGGACGTCTATCCTGGGAAAACGAGGCAGAAACGGTCAGTACCGAATTCGCCGCAGAGGCGCACGCACCTGAGGGTACAGCCACGACGGTGCAAGCAGCCTCTCGCTGGGCAAAAGTGTCACCGGTAACGCCCGCCCGCGTGGATCTGCAGCCCTTCGAGAGCAGTACGGCACTGGAAAGCCTCAAGCTCGATGCCAATAAGCTGGTCTATGGCGATTCGTCGACGACGCAGAAATACGCCGCCATTGCCGGCAAGGTGTATCCGACGGTCCAGGTCGAAAAGACCTGGTATTTGCGCAAAAAAGACGGCAGCCAGGGGCCGGCACTCGAGGAGAAAAATTCCCGTCTGGTCGTCGCAAGCACCAGCCAGCAGGTGTATCGCTGCCGGTCAAAAAAACGTGACCCTGTGCAACACGAAGTCGAGGAAAACCGTTCCATAGAAATGTATATCCAGGCCAGAGGCATGGCCCAGATCAACCGTCGCTATCCGGCCAGGGCGTTCGTGATACAGCAAGCGGTAATTCGTGCAAGAGAATACGCAGTCAATTGTCTGCATAACTACGTTACACAGCGCGACAACCTTACGGGCACGCGGTTAGAGACGGTTTTAAAGGAGTTCTTCGAGGTGTCGGTAATAACGCCTACGCTGCTGAGGAAATTCGAGAAGGTGATTATTCCTGTTTGCCGAGAACTGACGAACCCGAAAGACGATCTGCTCTACACCGAACGCTTTTTTACTGGTCTGAACGGACCTGGCAGCGGCAATACCGTGGCATTCGTTTTCAAACAGGACAAACGAAAAATCATTCATCTCACTGAGCTGTTTTTCAACCCGGGACTGGATAAATACACTGCGCATTTGCCCCCTCGGTTCAATGTTGACTCCCATGCCCGCGCTGTAACGCTGATCCATGAGCTCTCGCATCTGGTTTGCGACAGCGACGATCTTGTCGCCGTGCAGGCCATGGCGCCTTATCTGGACCTCATCGATACGAGGACGACCTCGGGCAAACATGCCAAGGAATCTATTGAACGTCATCGCAGCTTATTGTCGCGCTACGGCAAGCATTTGTTTGCGGTAAAGACCGGCAAACAGGTCTGGACCGACCTGGACAAAGTACCCGCGCATGCCGGCAATTACCAAAAAATCCTCAGCCTTACCAACACCACAAACCTTGCAGATGCACGCCTGGCGTTTTGCCGCCCTGATTCTGCAGATGCAAGGATTGACGTCATGCTCGCCAACGCCGATTCGATCGCATT
>NZ_JH635999.1:1299755-1303238 GCF_000257605.1 Pseudomonas sp. R62 | reverse complement strand
GCAATTACAAGAATGAACGTCGCGCCACTCTGAACAAGGGCGAGGCGTTTTTCAATGTCAGCCATGACGCGTCTCATCCGTTCGTGGTGCGCGCCGGCGATGGCAAGATCCGCGTGACCGGTACCCGATTCAACGTTTGGATGTATGAAGATCAGGTTCGGGTCAATCTGATCGAAGGTTCGGTGTTGGTGAGCAGCAATCGCGATCTGCCGGGCGACGGCCTGCGCCTGAGTCCTTCGATGCAGGCACGCTACCGACATGGCGATTACGCACCGCAAATCAGCCAGACCTACCCCGGCGATACCTCGCTGGCGTGGCGCAGCGGCCGACTGATACTGGACAACCTTGCGCTGCACGACGCCCTGCCTTTGATCAACCGTTACCTGGACAAGCCGTTGATGCTGGCCGACACCAGTACCGGCGCGATCCGCGTGGGCGGTGTCTACAACATCAAAGAGATGAACAACCTCCCCAACAGCCTGCCGAAAGTGCTGCCGGTCTACCTGACCCGGAACAAGGAAGGCAATCCGGTGATCAATTCGATGCCGCAACGCCCGCCGAAAAGCTGAAGGCCGCGTCCCTTGCGGGAGGCGGCCTTCATTTGTTTCAGGGGGTGACTGTTTACTGCGCTGCCACCTTCCCTGCCTGATCCTGCTTGATCGTCTGCACCTGATATTGCGGATCCGCCTGGATCTGCTGTTCGGTGAACGGCAGGACACTCCACTGTTTCTTCGAAAACGCTGCAGTCTGATCCCGCGAGTACCTTGACATCGGATCACTGGATAACGAGAACGCCAGCAGCCCTTGGGCATGCGGGCCTTGTTCGTCGAAGCTCACCACTTGCAGATAGCTGGTGCCGCTGACCACTTCAAGTTTGCCATCCTCACGGGGCACGCTCTGCATCGCGTTGTAAATGCCCAGCGTCCCCAGCCCGCCATGAATCGGCGTTTGCTGCCCGCCACTGCTGACTACCTGGATGTCACCCCAGCGCGTGTCGGGTTTCAGGCCCATTTTGCCGACCCGCTCGACCGACGCCAGCATCGCTTCACGCAGTGCTTTGGCGACGGCAGGCTGCTCGATGGCCAGGCCGCGAGGAGTGTTTTGCGCATCTGCCGGATTGAATGCAACACGCCAGATATCGGCTGATTCAAGCAGCGCCTGCATGATGTTCTGAAAATGCACCAGACCGAGCCCGGAATCCAGATTGGCGCGGCCGTCCCACGCCTTGAGGCTGGCGCACGCAGACTTGAGTGACGCGGTATCGCTGCCCAGGTCGGCGCCGCAGAACTTCAGCAGATCGGGCATGACCTGCGTGGCCAGATAGACCTGATCGTCCATGACCATGCGCTGCAGATCCTTGATCGCCAGTGGGCCTTTTTTGCTCAGCTCACCCAAACGATCAAGCGCGAACCGTGAGCGCAGGCCCAGCGGTTGTCCTTCCTGACTGATCAGCGGTGAATAGCCGGTGAGCGGTTGAGCCGGATTGGCCAGCCATGCCGAGTCGTTGGAGTGCTGAACGAAATCCCTGCGCAGCAATTGCGGCAACTGGCTGGAGGCGAAGATGCCCTGCTGCGCGGCTTGCGGATCGACATCCCAGGCACAGCCGCTGCTGGAACCGTCGAGGACAATCATGCGCAGACCGAGGCGTGGGTCGCTGCACTTGGCAAGTTTGTCCGCGCTGACGTTCGGTACCACCGACAGGTTCATGTACAGCGTCTGACCCTTGTCATCCACCGCCAGAGTGTTGACCCACGGGATGCCCTGGATCGTGTGCACGGCGTCTTGCAGATCCTTGAGATTGCTGGCCTGGTTCATCGCGTACCACTGCTTGAGCACGCGATCGTTGTCGAGGTTGGCATCGCGCAAGCTGTAGGCATATTGCTTATCCCAGTCGAGCTTGCCCGGCCATTGCACGATCGGGCCGAGCTGCGAACTGTAGATATCGCGTTTCACCGGCACGACCTGGCCGTCAGCCTGCTTGACCTGCACGGTAACCGTCTGTTTGTTCAGCGGCAGCGACTTGCCGTCGAGCAGGTAGCGGGTCGGATCCTTTGGATCGAGTTGCAGGCGATACAAGGTGAAGTGTTTCGACGAGTCGACAGTGTGGGTCCAGGCCAGATGCTGGTTGAAACCGATGTTGATCATTGGCAGACCCGGCAATGCCGCGCCCATGACATCAAGCTTGCCGGGGATGGTCAGGTGCATCTGATAGAAACGCATGCCGCCGACCCATGGGAAATGCGGGTTGGCCAGCAACATGCCACGGCCGTTGAACGAACGCTCGCTGCCGACTGCCACGGCGTTGCTGCCGCGATCCAGGGCGAAACGTTGCTGACGGGCGTCGGCCAACTGGAACGCCTCGGCGTCGTGCTTGACCTGTGCGGTCGCTTGCGGCGGCGTGGCGCCGGCCAGAGCCTCGGCGAACTGCCCGACCCCGCCTTCCACCAACAGGCGCCGCGTCAGTTTGACCAGATCCTCGGCACTGATATCGCGTACCCAGTCGCCCTGGCATTGCTGCGGCAATCCCTGCTGGCGCCGTTCGGCCAGATAGCGGTTGTATCCGGCGGCATAACCCTCGACCAGGTCGCGGACCTGCGTCGGTTGCGCCTGCCAGAAGGTTTCGACCGCTTCTGGAGTATTGAGCCAGGTGAAGAACACATCACTGACGCGGTTTTCCCGTTGTTCGACAGTGAACTGCTCCGGGCCGAAGTAGCGTGAGCGCTCACCGTTGACCGTGACAATCTCGTTGGCCAGCAGGCACAGATTGTCCTGGGCGTAGGCGTAACCGATGCCGAAGCCCAGCCCGCGTTCGTTCTCGGCGCGAATGTGCGGCACGCCGAAACTGGTGCGGCGAATATCGGCGCTGGTTTGTGCAGCCGGGCTCAGTGCATGGGCCGACAGGCTCAGTCCGAACAAGGTGCTGGCGAGGGCCAGCCCGGTGAGTTGCCTGGAAATAATCACGCTTGCTCCTGATCGAAAGGTCGATTGCCCCTGCGTCCACGCGCAATGAGCCTGTCGAAGAAACGAAGCTGAGGAAAAAAATTTAGCGGGCAATCCTTCGGCACGAGGCCGGCATCACAAGGCCGGGACGAATTTCCGACGAAATTTCTACATCTTTTCTTTCATGATTTGTCGTGCTGAAACGTCTTGTTTAGAGAGCGCAACAAAACCTTTCCCGATCTGGCTCTGAAAAGGAGTAATCGCATGTACAACTCGCAACTACCAACGGACGGTAGCCAGACGCCACAGGGCGTTTCCATGGGTTCGCACACCGGCAATTTCACCCAGCGCGGCGAGCGTCCGGGCAACGAGCGTATTCGCGTGCTACTGAAGAGTTTCGGCCTGCGCACCAGCCTGATTCGCCTGAAAGTCATCGACGCCCTGCTCGTGGCGGCACAGAGCAATCGTCGCCTGGGCGTACGTGGCGTGCATAGCCAGTTGCTCGATCTGGACGTGCCGTTGTCCTTTCTCAGCGTGCGCGAA
>NZ_JH635999.1:1292661-1296473 GCF_000257605.1 Pseudomonas sp. R62 | reverse complement strand
GTGGCGAAGCGGCCCTGCAAGCGATTCGGCAACAGTTGGTGCCGGGGTGTCGCTGGATCGATTGGGGGCACCGCATCAGCTTCGTCTATCTCACCCCGGAATCGTCTACGCCGGAGGCGCTTGATGCCGTCGCCGACGAAGTCTGCCGACTGAATCAGCAGGCCTGCTCCAGCCCGCAATGGCTGCTGGTGGACAGCGACGATCCGCAGGTTTTGCGCGATATCGGTGAACGCCTGGCGCAGGCCCTGCAACGACGCGCCACGCAATGGCCGGTCCTGGTACCGACAATCCAGGAAGCCTCGCAAATTACCACGCACACGCAGATGGCCCGCCTCGGCCAGAGTTTCGCCGGACACACCGGGCAAGTGTGGAGCGGCCCGGGCTGGCGGGTGATCTGGAGCCATGATCGGCAACTCGCGCCTTCACCGCTGTTTCGCAGCGTACTGCTGCACCCGCTGCCGCAAGCGCTGCTGACCGCCACCCTGCTGCCGTGGCGCAACGTCCTGCAAAGCTGCGCGCTGATGTGTGCGCAACCGCGCATTGCCGAGCTTACCCATGCGTTGATCGCCGCCGGGGTCACGCGTATCGCACCGATCGGCAGCATTCACGACGGTTACGCAGGCGAACCCCATGACGGCGTCTATGCGCTGCAACGCTTGAGTCTGCGGGTATCGGTGAGTCTGGCGGCCACGCAACTGCCGAATCAGGCCAGTCTCGATTTACCGCTACTCGCGGCGAAGTCGTGCGCTGCGATCATGAACAAAGAGGCCTTCGTCGCCCAGCCCATCAACGATCAGGCGCAGTTGTATTTCCGCTCCGGAGGCAGCAGCGGCACCCCTGCTCTGGCCGGCTACAGCTATCGCGATTTCGATCGACAGATGCGCGCAACCGCTGACGGTCTGTTCGCCGCTGGTCTTGATCCGGCGCGGGATCGGGTCATGAACCTGTTCTTCTGTGGCGGGCTGTACGGCGGTTTTCTAAGTTTCAGCAAAGCGCTGGAATTGCTCGAGGTGACGCACCTGCCCATGGCCGCCCCTGCTGATGACGATTATCGGGAGATTGCCCAACTGATCATCGACCAACGGGTCAACGTGCTGGTCGGTATGCCCGCCACCCTGCATCGTCTGTTTCTCAATGAACAGGAGCGTCTGCGTGCTTATGGCGGGGTCGAAAAAGTCTTTCTGGGTGGCGAGCACCTGAGCGAGCAGAACCGTGCATTGCTGCGCAGTTGTGGCGTGTCGAGCATTCGCTCGGCGATTTACG
Organism: Pseudomonas sp. R62; assembly: GCF_000257605.1. Classification (NCBI taxonomy): domain Bacteria; kingdom Pseudomonadati; phylum Pseudomonadota; class Gammaproteobacteria; order Pseudomonadales; family Pseudomonadaceae; genus Pseudomonas; species Pseudomonas sp. R62. The sequence goes on along the minus strand of NZ_JH635999.1, from coordinate 1,295,210 downwards.
GCAGCGTCGATGCCGGCCCGCTAGGCCATGCCTGCAAGGCTTCGGCGGATGGGGTTTTCCATCTGATGAACGCGATCCAGCACCTGGAAGTCGTCGCGTTCGATGAGGATGTGCCGGTGATCGGCGATCAGGTGGGTCGGCTGCTGGTGACCTCGCTCGCCCGTGAAGGTGGCCAGCGCGTGCAGCGTTATGAGATTGGCGACACCGGGCGCTGGCTGCCGGGCGTCTGCGCCTGCGGACTGACGTCGCCACGCTTCGAGCTGTTGCAGCGCCACGGCAAGCTGTTGCGCATCGGCACTGACTTCATCTCCCTGAGCGAATTGGCGTCGCGGCTGCAAGTGCCGTTTCAGTTGCAGCTGGACCACAGCGCTGACGGCGTCGAGCGCATGCAACTGCACTGTGAACTTGCGGCCGACATCGCTAAACACCGTCTCGCCGATTACCTGACCCTGATGACCGTGGTCGACAGCGGATTGCTGGTGCTGCAGATCGAACAATGCCCGCCCGAGCACTTCGTTCAAAACAAACACAGCGGCAAGACGCCGCTGGTCATTGACTCCCGCCGCTGACGCTTGCCGTGAGCTGGCCCATTCGAATCAAGAAGAACACACCGTGAAAACAACCGACCCGATTAGCGAATTGACGGGTTTTGCCCGCAAGCATTCGCCCTACTACAGGAACAGCCTCGCCGATATTCCCGAGGCAATAAGCTCGCTGCGCGAACTGCCACTACTTGATCCGGCAGACTTCTGGAAAGACAGCGCGGATCTGGCGCAATGGCCGGTTCTGACTGCCCCGATTGCCCACGCCTTGGTCTTCAAGACTGGTGGCTCAACCGGCGGCGGCAGGCTCTCCGTATATGCCCGCACGGAATGGCAACGCACAGTGGAAGCTTTCGGTCGCAGTCTGAGCGAGCAATTCAGCTCCGGCGACCGTGTCGCCAATCTGTTCTTCGCTGGCGACCTCTATGCCAGTTTCCTGTTTATCCACGATTCACTGGCCCATGTGGAAACGGCTATTACCGAGTTTCCGTTTACCGGCGAAATCGACCCGCCAATGCTGGCCGATGCCATCGTGCAACACCGGATCAACGTGTTGGCTGGCTTGCCTGCGCAACTTTTGACCTTCGCCAGTTGGCTCCAACACCGCGGCCTTGCGCTGCCCTTGGTTGATACCGTGCTTTATGGCGGGGAGAGTCTGTTTGCCTCACAACGCCAGCTTCTTGAGCAAGTGCTGCCCAACGCGCGCATTGCCTCGATCGGCTACGCCAGTGTCGATGGCGGATTTATCGGTGCCAGTCATCGTGACTGCATCGAAGGAGAACATCGCACACCTGACGGCCACGTACTGCTGGAGATTGTCGATCAGCACAGCGGCGCAACGATCGAGGCCTGCGATCAAACCGGTCTGCTTGTATTGACCAATCTGCATCGCCGCTTGATGCCGCTGATCCGCTATCCCGTCGGAGATCTCGCGTGCTGGCGCGAACCGTCGGGCACTGCGCAACGCAAATTCGCCCTGCGCGGGCGCAGCGGCAGCAGCCAGCGTGTGCGGGTCGGCATTCTGTCGCTGATGACCGATGAAATCAGCGAAAGCGTACGGAGCATCACTGGCAGCAACGATTGGCAGTTATTGATCGAACACGACGACGGCGGGGATCTATTGACAGTGAAATACGTAGTCAACGAAGGATCGACCCGCATCGAGGACAGACTCGAGGCCCGCTTGATCGAACTGTATCCGCAGATACCACAACTGCGAGGCGCCGGGTTATTGCAGCTGCGTATACAGAGCTGCCGCTTCGAGGACCTTGCGCGCCATCCTCGCGCAGGGAAAAGCCTGCGGATCGTCGATTTACGCTGCTACGACCGACATGACAGGGAGGTGCGTGATGGAAGCGTTGATCCTGCGCAATTACCGTGACACCGACGCCACGGCAGTCAGCCAGCTGTTTCGCGAGGTCTATGGCGATCATTACGTGCAAAGCGACGTCTACCTGCCCTGCCTGATCAATCAGAACCACGCAGCCAAGCGCTGGCACTCACTGGTTGCGGTCGAGGGTGAACGGATTCTTGGCCATGCCACTTTGTATCGGCAGAGCGAAAGCTCGCACGATGCCGAACTGGCCTTGAGCGTCGTACATCCCGATACCCGCGGAAAGAACATTGCCACGCGCCTGGGCGCGCAACTGCTGACTCATGCACAGGCGTTGGGTTGTCGCAGCGTTTCGATCAAACAGGTCACCCACCACCCCTATACCCAACGCATGGCTATCAGTCTCGGTTTTCATAACACCGGGCTGTTGCCGGACTATGTCCGCTCACCCTTTGGCGGCAAAACACCGGAGTCGATCGTCTTGGGTGTCCGCGCCATAGACGGCTATCAGCGTCCGCTGCCGGAGCAGCCGTGGCCAACCCGCTACCGTGCGTTCATGGAGCGTATGACGGCGGCGTTTGGCTGTTCTCCCAGTGCAGCATGCTGGCGCGGGCCCTCGGTTCAGGTTCAACAACACGGCAATCGCCATGAAATGCTCGTGGAAAAACTCGAAC
>NZ_JH635999.1:1283022-1291880 GCF_000257605.1 Pseudomonas sp. R62 | reverse complement strand
CAGCTGAGAACGCTGCCCGGGCACTGGCTGGTTTCGATTCGTCTACAGCTTTCGCGACAGTTTGCCGTGGATCTGCACAGTCTTAACGCCATCGGTTTTGCTTTCACCGGTCTGGCGCCTGCGCAAGACAATCCAGGAGGCTGGCTGACGTTGTTTCATCGCGGCTACCGCACGCGCAAGCTGACATTGCATTGCCCGCACATAAGCAGTTACACGACCAGGCACAACGTCAACTCACTGGGCGAGCCATGGCTGCGGTGTAATCAGCCGGAGCCCGCACACGGATGAGCGGGCTTCATCGGCAGACGTCACGCCTTGGCTGTCAGGCCTTTGTCGGACGGAACTGCCGCATTGCCTTCGCCATAGGTCTTGAGATTCTGCAGGACGTAAATGGCTTTCTTGAATTCGGGAATCAGGCTCTTGCCGTAGTAATTGCCATTGAGACTGTTGGTCTGGATGGCATCGAGCTGCGTGGCGAAATACTCCAGCGCGTTGAACTTCGCCTCCGGGTCTTTCTGCACGCCGAAGCGGTCGAATTTGTCGCCGGCATTGAGCAAGGTGATCGAGGTGATCTCGGAAATCAGGCCGCGCCCGCGCAGGAATTCGCTGAGGTTGCCCAACTGCTTGACGGAAACGTTGGCTGGATCAAAGCCCTTGATCTGCTTGCGCAAACCCTGTTTGTCCATCTCCGCGACATTCAGTGCATTCGGATCGTTACCGACCAGCGTCAGCATCTGCTGCACCTTGACGCTCTGCGAAACCTGTTTCTTCGCCCCGGTATCACGGACCATTACGCCCGCCTTGCTTTCCCAGGCGCCGGTATAACCGATCGTCATGCGAGGATTCCTTGTGCAATGAGCATGAAATGTCCTTGTTCCAACCAATTGAATGGGCGCGAGTATCGGCCGCTTCGCCTGATCCAACCAACCCTTTTGTGCGCTTTTTTACAAATCTCGTACATTCATGACACCGAGCTTAAGGCCCGCAAACATTGCTTCAGCGCCGTCATCAAGATGTAACAACTGAGGCGATTGCCGGGGATGTACCAATCCCGATACCAACCGGTCATCGCCCTGAGTTCTTTCGGCGCGCAAGTACCTAAAGCTTCCGCCCGTAACGACGATACGCTGTGATACCCGCCCTGTTTTATTCCTGCCCTCCAACAAAAACGCCGCTCAAGGATCAGTTCCATGCCCGCACTGCGCACTATTCAGGCTCGCTACACGCTGTTTCTGATTCTGTTCATCCTGTTGTTGTCCGTGCTCACCGTGGTCGGCATCAGCCAACTGGTCGCACCGACCCTGCGCGATACCGAAGAGAAGGTCGTGCTCAACCGCATCGCCGAAGTCGCCGTGCAGATTCAGGGCGAACTGAACAAGGTGCAGGCGCAGCAACGCAGTATCACCCAGACCATCCCCCTGCTCGACAGTGCAGCCATCGACGTGGTGTTGCCAGGGCTGGTGGATCAGTACGGCGAACTGAAAGTCTTTGGCGGCGGTATCTGGCCGTTGCCGGGCCAGCGCGAAGCCGGGCGCAACAAGTTCAGCACCTTCTGGCACCGGGATGCCTCGGGTCAGCTCAAGGTCAATACGTTCTGGAACAGCGACGCCGCACCGAACTACTACGACCAGAGCTGGCACAAGGGCGGCATGGCCACCCCGAGCGGCCAGTGCGCGTGGGCCGCTGCCTATAAGGACGACGCCAGTGCCGAGCCGCGCACCAACTGCGCCATGGCGATCTACAAGAACGGCAGCGCCTGGGGCGTCTCGACCATCGACGTGACCCTGGGCTTCTTCAACGACCTGGTGGCGCGCAAGGAAAAAGACCTCAACGCCGAAATGCTCATCGTCGAGGCTGACGGCAAGATCATCAGCAACAGCTCGCGCATCAGCGGTCCGATCGTCCTGAAGAACATCAGCGAACTGGCGGCCAGCTCCACCTTCATCAATCAGATCAAGACCGGCCTGCAGAACCGCGATAAAGCGCAACGCGTCGAGTTCGACAACAACGGTGAAGACGCCACCTTCTTCATGCGCCCTATCGAGGGCACACCGTGGTTCCTCGCCACCGCCCTGCCGACCAAAATGCTCACCGCCCAGCGTGACGATGTGCTCAACAGTCTCAGCCTGATCCAGATTCCGCTGGTGATCCTGCTGGTGCTGTTGCAGGTTTACGCGATTCGCAAACTGGTACAGCGCATGAAGGCTCTGAAAGCCAACATCGATTCACTGTCCAGCGGTGACGCCGACCTGACCCGCCGCATCACCATTCGCGCCGAAGACGAACTGGGTGCCATCGGCCATTCGGTCAACACCTTCATCGTCTATTTGCAGAACATGATCGGCGAAGTCACCCAGGCCACCGGTGCCATGGCCTCCAGCCTCGATAATCTGCAGCGCACTTCGGCGCACACCAGCCAGATTCTGCTGCGTCACGCGTCGGAAACCGACCAGACTGTCACCGCCATTACCGAAATGAGCTCCACCGCTGAAAGCGTGGCGCAGAATGCCGCTGAAACCGCTGCGTTCACCCAGCGCGCCAATGAAAACGCCGATCGCTCGCGCGTCGTGGTGGGTGAAGCGACCAACAGCGTGGTCGCGTTGATCGACGAAGTGGCCAGCGCTACACACAAAGTTGAAAACATGCAGCAGGACGCCCAGCGCATTACCGAAATCCTCGGTGTTATCGGTGCGATTGCCGGGCAGACCAACCTGCTCGCCCTCAACGCCGCGATCGAAGCGGCCCGGGCCGGTGAACAGGGTCGCGGCTTTGCAGTAGTGGCGGATGAAGTCCGCGCCCTCGCCGCCCGCACTCAGGCCAGCACTTCGGAAATCAACGAAATGTTGACCCGTCTGACCCAAGGCGTCAGTTCCTCGGTCAGTGCCATGGAAAACACCCAGGCCAGTTGCCAGTCCGCCGCTGACGCCACCGCCCGAGTCAACTCGGGGCTGGACGAAATGGCCGGCTCGGTCAGCCACATCAACAGCCTCAGCACGCAGATCGCCACCGCCGCCGAACAGCAAAGCGCAGTGACCGAAGAGATCAACCGCAGCATGGTGCAGATCCGCCACATGGTCGATGAACTGGTGCAGAGCGGCCAGGCCAGCGAGCTGAATACCCGCCAGTTGCTCGAAGCCAATAGCCGCGTGAGCGCAATCATGGGGCGGTTCAAGGTCAGTTAAGCCAACCGCGACAAGGGGATTTGGCCTTTACGCCAAACCCCTGTGGGAGCGAGCCTGCTCGTGAAAGCGATTTTTTTCAGTCACTGTATCTGCGGCTGATCAACCGCATTCGCGAGCAGGCTCGCTCCCACATTGGTTCGGGTGTTTTGTAGCAACTGGAAACACTCAGTTGATGCCGGGATGGAAAAACCGGTCAAAATGCGTTCTTGCTGACCTTCACCGAGTCGAGAGCCCATTCCCATGCGAAGCCAACTGCGTCTGCTCACCCTGAGCGCCCTGTTCATCTCCTCCCTGGCGCAAGCCGCCGAACTGATCCCGATCGAAGTGCACCGCGATGCCAATTGCGGCTGCTGCAAAAAATGGATCAGCCATCTCGAAGCCAATGGCTTCAAAGTCGAAGATCACGTCGAAAGCGACATGAGCAGCTTTAAACAGCAGCACGGCGTACCACCGCGTCTGGCGTCCTGCCACACGGCGATCATCAATGGCAAATTCGTTGAAGGCCATGTGCCGGCCGATCAGGTGCTTGCGTTGAGCAAGCGCGACGATCTGCTGGGTGTGGCTGCACCGGGCATGCCAATGGGCTCACCGGGCATGGAAATGGACGGCATGAGCGACGCGTATCAGGTCATCGGCCTGAAGAAGGACGGCGCTGATGTGGTAGTGGCGGACTACCCGGCCCGTTGATGGGGGCAGCCTACTTCGGCCTGTTCTTTGCTGCGTTTGGCGCGGCGACATTGTTGCCGTTGCAGTCCGAGGCGCTGCTGGTCGGCCTGATCGTCAGCGAGCGTTACTGGCTGTGGGGTTTGCTCGCGGTGGCGACGCTGGGCAACGTGCTCGGTTCGCTGGTCAACTGGTGGCTGGGACGGGGCATCGAGCGGTTTCAGGATCGACGCTGGTTCCCGGTCAGCCCTGAGCACATGGCCAAGGCGCGCAAGCACTACGAGCGCTATGGGCATTGGTCGCTGCTGCTCAGTTGGCTACCGGTGATCGGCGATCCGCTGACCTTGATTGCCGGCGTCATGCGCGAACCGCTCGGGCGCTTTCTGTTGATCGTCACCCTGGCCAAAGGCGCGCGCTATGGCGTGCTGGCCTTGCTGACCCTGGGCTGGCTCGGTTGAACCAACCTTCGCTGTGATTGCCTTTGTTTAACGTCGGCGTAATCCCGACCTTCCAGAGTCGGCCAATTTTCAAGGAGTTTGTGCTTATGTCCGTCACGCTTTCCCGCTGGCTGCCCGGCCTCGTCCTCAGCGCTGCCCTGCCATTAATGGCGCACGCAGCCACTGAAACCGCCCCCGCCGAAGGGCCTGCCTATGGCCCGGAGCTGCAAGGTTTCCAATACCCCTACACGCTTAAACATTTCGCCTTCGAATCCCAAGGCCAGAAGCTGCAAATGGGCTACATGGACGTCGCCGCCAATGGCAAGGCCAACGGCCGCACCGTGGTGCTGATGCACGGCAAGAATTTCTGCGCAGCGACCTGGGACAGTTCGATCAAGGCCTTGAGCGATGCCGGCTACCGCGTGATTGCGCCGGATCAGATCGGCTTCTGCACCTCCAGCAAACCCGAGCACTATCAGTACAGCTTCCAGCAACTGGCGACCAACACCCAGCAATTGCTCAAGGCGTTGGGCATTCAGAAAGCCACTGTGCTCGGCCACTCCACCGGCGGCATGCTCGCCACCCGTTATGCGCTGCTGTTCCCTGAGCAGGTCGATCAATTGGCGATGGTCAACCCGATCGGTCTGGAAGACTGGAAAGCCCTCGGCGTTCCGTATCGCACCGTCGATCAGTGGTATCAGCGTGAGTTGAAGGTCACGGCCAAGGGCATTCGCGACTATGAGCGCACCACTTATTACGACGGCCGCTGGAAGCCCGAATTCGATCGCTGGGTCGACATGCTCGCCGGTCTGAGCAAAGGTCCGGGCAAGACCCAGGTCGCGTGGAACTCGGCGCTGATCTACGACATGATTTTCACCCAGCCGGTCTACTACGAGTTCAAGGACCTGAAGATGCCGACCCTGTTGCTGATCGGCACCTCCGACACCACCGCCATCGGCAAGGACCTAGCACCGCCGGAAGTCAAAGCGAAAATCGGCCGCTACGAGGTGCTCGGCAAACAGGTCGCCAAGTTGATTCCGCAGTCGACGCTGATCGAATTCCCGGGCATGGGCCACGCGCCACAAATGGAAGAACCGGAGAAATTCCATCAGGCGCTGCTCGGCTGGCTGGGCAAGACTCCTTCCGCTCCATGATGAGGTAAGCCGATGACGGTGCAGATTGCAGTGATCGATGACTGGCAGGACGTGGCACGCGACGTGGTCGACTGGTCCGTGCTGGAGAGCATCGGTGAAGTGACCTTTGTGCATGATTACCCGGCCGACAACGCGACACTGGCCGAGCGCCTCGGCCAGTACGAGGTGATCTGCGTCATGCGCGAACGCACGCGTTTCGACGCCGACTTGCTCGGACGCTTGCCCAATCTGAAGTTGCTGGTCACCGGCGGCATGCGCAATGCGGCGCTGGACATGCCGGCCGCTGCAGCGCTGGGCATCAAGGTCTGCGGCACCGACAGTTACAAACATGCCGCACCGGAACTGACCTGGGCGCTGATCATGGCGGCCACCCGTGATCTGGTGAAGGAAGCCAATGCCCTGCGCGCCGGCCAGTGGCAACAGGGCCTCGGCGGCGATCTGCATGGCAAGACCCTGGGAATCCTGGGTTTGGGCAGCATCGGCCAGCGGGTCGCGCAGTTCGGCCAGGTGTTCGGCATGCGGGTGATCGCCTGGAGCGAGAACCTCACCGCCGAACGCGCCGAACAGGCCGGCGTGACGTATGTCAGCAAGCAGCAATTGTTCGAGCAGGCCGACGTGCTGTCGGTGCATCTGGTGCTCAGCGAACGCAGTCGCGGTCTGGTCGATGCCCAGGCGCTGGAGTGGATGAAACCGACTGCGCTGCTGGTCAACACTGCTCGCGGGCCGATCGTCGATGAAGCGGCGTTGATCAAGGCGCTACAGAAACGGCGAATTGCCGGGGCGGCGCTGGACGTGTTCGAACAAGAGCCTTTGCCGATCCTGCACCCGTTTCGCACGCTGGACAATGTCCTCGCCACGCCCCATGTGGGCTATGTCAGTCGGCAGAATTACGAGCAGTTCTTCCGGCAGATGATCGAGGATATTCAGGGTTGGGCAGCTGGGGAGCCGGTGCGTCTGTTGAATTGATTCCATCACTTTAAAGTTGAGTTGCTGCAACAGGCCTCTTCGCGAGCAGTCTCGCTCCCACAAGTTGTACGCGTTCCAATGTGGGAGCGAGCCTGCTCGCGAAGAAGTCACCTCGGACGACACTTTGAAACAGCCTCGCACCACAACGGTGCAACCCGCCCATCCCCTAGCACAAAACCGTGACTAACCAGTCACCGTTTTGGCCCACTCCGACCGAAAAACATGCCCTTCGTCGGAGCGTTTCCCCTCCTGAACCCTCGCTAACATCCCGACACAACCGATTGTCGAACAATTTACCCATTTGCCCCGACCCGCTCTAGGATCTGGCCTAGACTGATTTTTCAGTGGCCAAACCACTCAGTCATACCGACGAAAAAAAGTCGAAACTTTTGCTTCACGCCACAGGTCATCAGAACAACTGGGCGAAAGCGACTGGTGTAATCCTTGCAACGGCCTCACCACCCATTCTGCTTGCGCGTGTTGGGTCAGCATTTGCTCACCGATGCGTGGCGCCTTTGCGCCCGGCCACAGGATTTGGCCACGAAACAGCTTGTTCGAGACAAGAATCAGATCACACACGGGAGATACATATGATCAGTGCGGCATTGGATATTCAGGGAGAGCGTGCTCACCAGTCGCTTGGAGAATCGAGCACCATCAGTGTTCCCGGCAGCCGACAGATCAACGTACCCGGCACCAAGACGCTTGCTCCTGTAGCAAGCCAGAATCCCAACAAGAAAAAAGTGTTGTTCGTGACTTCGGAAATCGCCGATCTGGTCAAGACCGGCGGCCTCGGTGACGTCTCCGCCGCCCTGCCCCGGGCCATGGCCCATCTGCATGATGTGCGGGTGCTGATTCCCGGTTATCCGCAAGTGGTGCACAGCGAAAACCCGATTCACATCATCGGCGAGCTGGGTGGCCACGCTGCGCTGCCACCTTGCAAGATCGGACGCATGGACATGCCCGATGGCCTGGTGATCTACGTGTTGATCTGCCCTGAACTCTACGAGCGTGAAGGTGGCCCTTACGGCGCCAACAACGGTCGCGACTGGCCGGACAACCATATCCGCTTCGCCCGTCTCGGCCTCGCCGCTGCCGACATCGCCGCCAACCTTGCGCAAATCCACTGGCGCCCGGATCTGGTGCACGCCCATGACTGGCCGGCTGGCCTCGCGCCCGCTTACATGCACTGGCGCGGGCAGCGCACGCCAACGCTGTTTACCATTCACAACCTTGCCTACCAGGGCGTGACCAGCCTTGGTTCCTGCCCGGAGCTGGGGATTCCCACCCATGCCCTGCAACAGGAAGGCATGGAGTTCTACGGCAAGATGTCGTTCCTCAAGGCCGGCATGGCCTATTCGAGCCACATCACCACCGTCAGCGCGACGTATGCGCAAGAAATCACCACCCCGGACTTCGGCTGCGGCCTCGACGGTTTCCTTGCCGCCAAGACCCAGCAAGGCCTGCTCAGCGGTATCCCGAACGGCATCGACGAGAGCTGGGATTCGGCGACCGACCCGCACCTGTTCGCCCCGTTCGCCATCGGCGACTGGGAAGGCAAAGCGGTCAACGCCGCCCACGTCCGTGAGCTGTTCGGCCTGAATGACTCTACCGGCCCACTGTTCGCCGTGGTTTCGCGCCTGGTCTATCAGAAAGGTCTCGACCTCACCGAAGCGGTGTCCGAGTTCATCGTGCAGAACGGTGGTCAGATCGCAATCATTGGTCGCGGCGAGCCGGAAGAAGAGCAAGCCATGCGCGAATTGGCGCTGCGCTTCCCAGGCCAGATCGGCGTGCGCATCGGCTTCAACGAAACCGATGCCCGACGCATGTTCGCCGGCAGCGATTTCCTCTTGATGCCTTCGCGTTACGAGCCTTGCGGCTTGAGCCAAATGTACGCCCAGCGTTTCGGCTCGCTGCCGGTCGCGCGCAACACCGGCGGTCTGGCCGACACCATTGAAAACGGCGTCACCGGTTTCCTCTTCGATGAGTCCACCGTTGATAGCTACAAGGAAGCCCTGAGCCGCGCGTTCAAGGTCTTCGCCTTCCCGGAACTGCTCAATGCCATGCGCTGCCGCGCCATGGCTGCACCGTTCAACTGGAGCAAAGCGGTTGAACCGTACGCCGAACTTTACGAACAACTGGTCGCCAAGGCGTTGGGTAAAGCCAGCCACAAATAACCAGGGAGTTGCAGAAAATGCCGTCAAGGACCCAAGAAACCTGGCCCCACGGCGCGATCATGCTGGATGCCGAGCACACGCAATTTGCGTTGTGGGCGCCTGACGCGTTCTACGTCAGTGTGGAACTGGAAGATGGAAAATCGTTGCCCATGCTGCCTCAGGGCGACGGTTGGTTTGTAATCAAGGCCAATTGCCCGGCGGGCAGTCGCTACCGTTACTGCATCGATGGCGAACTGGAGGTGCCGGACCCGGCCTCCAGGGCGCAGGATGGTGACCTCG
>NZ_JH635999.1:1280180-1282603 GCF_000257605.1 Pseudomonas sp. R62 | reverse complement strand
GGTGGTCGACCCCCATGCCTATCAATGGCGGCACACGACCTGGAATGGTCGGCCGTGGAGCGAAGCGGTGATTTACGAGCTGCACGTCGGTGCGCTCGGTGGATTTGCCGAAGTCGAACAGCATCTGGCGCGCTTGGTGGCGCTGGGCATTACCGCCATCGAACTGATGCCGCTGGCGCAATTCCCCGGTGATCGCAACTGGGGCTACGACGGAGTGCTGCCCTATGCACCGCAAGCCTCCTACGGCACACCGGAACAACTCAAACACCTGATCGACACCGCCCACGGCCATGGCCTGGCGGTGATTCTCGACGTCGTCTACAACCACTTCGGTCCCGACGGCAACTATCTGCATCGTTACGCCAAAGGCTTTTTCCGCGAGGACAAACACACGCCCTGGGGCGCGGCGATCGACTTCCGTCGCCCGGAAGTGCGCGAGTTCTTCATTGAAAACGCGCTGATGTGGCTGCTCGAATACCGTTTCGACGGTTTGCGTCTGGATGCGGTGCACGCGATTGAAGATCCCGACTTTCTCAGCGATCTGGCCCGGCGCATTCGCCAGCAGATCGACCCGACCCGGCACGTCTGGCTGACCGTCGAGAACGAGCTGAACCAGTCGAGTCTGCTGGAAAACGATTACGACGCGCAGTGGAACGACGACGGTCATAACGCGTTGCACGTGCTGCTGACCGGCGAAACCGACGCCTATTACGCCGACTATGCCGCGCAGCCCACCGAGCAACTGGTGCGCTGCCTGAGCCAGGGCTTCGTGTTCCAGGGCCACATCACTCGCCATGGCGAACCTCGCGGCGAGCCGAGCGAACATCTGCCCTCCACTGCTTTCGTGCTGTTCCTGCAGAACCATGACCAGATCGGCAACCGTGCCTTTGGCGAACGCCTGCATCAGCTCGCCGACCCGCGTGCGGTCCAAGCGGCGACGGTGTTGTTGCTGCTGTCGCCGATGATTCCGCTGATGTTCATGGGCGATGAATTTGCCGCCGAGCAACCATTCCTGTTTTTTACCAGCCACCACGGTGAACTGGCGGAACTGGTGCGTGAAGGTCGGCGCAACGAGTTCGCCGCATTCAGTGCCTTTACCGATCCGCACAAGCGCGAACAGATCCCCGATCCGAATGCCGAAGAAACCTTCCGCGCCTCACAGCCACGACTGGTTGGCAGTGGCACGCCGTTACAACAGGAGACGCAAGAGCTCTATCGGCAACTGCTCAAGTTGCGGCACCAATACATCATTCCCAACCTCTCCGGGACCCAGGCTCTGGGCGCGCAGATGCTCGGCTATGGCGCGGTCAGCGCACGCTGGCGACTGGGCAACGGCAGTGAGCTGCGAATTGACCTGAACCTCAGTGACACGCCAGTGGTCAACCCTGCACAGACCGATACCGAGTGGCTGTTTCAACAGCCAGCCGCGATCGAGCTGTCGGACCCGAACCAACTGCCGGCGTACACCGCGCTCGTCAGCCTCACGGCCGCACCCGTTATGCACCCCCTGGATGGAGAGCGCCTATGAGCGATGCGCAACTGGAAATACTCGCCAGTCGAGCCGGCCTTGCCGTCGACTGGATCGACGCCAACGGGCGTCAGCAAAAAGTCGCTCCTGCTGTGTTGCGCAATGTCCTGATCGGACTCGGCCACCCCGCCAGCACCGCGCAAGAAATCGATGCCAGCCTGCTGGAATTGCAAGAAGTCCAGCAAGACCGCCATTTGCCGCCCCTGCTGACCTGCGACGTGGGCGTTGCCCTCGACCTGAGTCGCTATTTCTCACCGGAAACCCCCTGCGAAATCCATCTTGAAGACGGCTCGCAGATGAACCTGAAGCTGGACAACGAAGCCATGTTGCCCGGCTTGATTCCGGTCGGTTACCAGCAAGTGCATATCGCCGATCAGTATTTCACGCTCGCCGTGGCGCCTGAACGCTGCTTCAGCGTCGCCGATGCGGTCGATAGCCCGATCCCGCGGGCCTGGGGTCTGAGCGCCCAGTTGTATTCGCTACGCCGTCCGGGTGACGGTGGTTTTGGCGACACCCAGGCGCTGGAGGAACTGGTTCGTGTAGCGGGTGAACGCGGCGCCGATGCGCTGGCGATCAGTCCGATGCACGCGATGTTCAGCGCCGACAATGGCCGCTACAGCCCTTATTCGCCGTCCAGCCGCTTGTTTCTCAATTCACTGTATGCCGCGCCGGGGAGCATTCTCGGCGAACGCGCGTTGCGTGATGCAATTGATGCCAGTGGCCTGGCCGCGCAGTTCGAGCAGCTGGAAAATCTCAAGCTGATCGACTGGCCGACCGCTGCCGAAGCCAAGCACAAACTGCTGCAAGCCTTGTATGACGGTTTCGTCGCTGGCGAGCATCCGCTGCACGCCGACTTCGCCAGTTTCCGCCATGCCGGTGGCGAAGCGCTGGAAAA
>NZ_JH635999.1:1275998-1280132 GCF_000257605.1 Pseudomonas sp. R62 | reverse complement strand
CCAGTTTCCGCCATGCCGGTGGCGAAGCGCTGGAAAACCATTGTCGCTTTGAAGCGATTCAGGAAATGCGCGCCGCCCGTGGCGAAAGTCTCGACTGGCGCGAATGGCCGGAACACTGGCACGATCCGCGTGGCGCGGCGCTCGGCGCGTTTGCCGAGGAATATGCCGAGCGCATCGGTTATTTCGCCTTCTGCCAATGGCTGATCCATCGCTGCCTCGAACGCGCGCAAACTGCTGCGCGCAGTGCCGGCATGGGCATTGGCCTGATCGCCGACCTCGCCGTCGGTGCTGATGGCGCTGGCAGCCAGGCCTGGAGTTTTCAGGATGAATTGCTCGCCTCGCTGACCGTAGGCGCGCCGCCAGACATTCTCAATCGTAGCGGTCAGGGCTGGGGCATTTCCGCATTCTCGCCTGAAGGGCTGATCCGCAACGGTTTCCGTGCCTTCATCGACATGCTGCGCGCCAACTTCGCCCACGCCGGTGGCTTGCGTATCGACCATGTCATGGGCCTGCAACGCCTGTGGGTGATTCCCAACGGCGCCGCCCCGGCCGATGGCGCCTATCTGTATTACCCGTTCGACGACATGCTGCGCCTGCTGACCCTGGAATCCCATCGGCATCAGGCCATCGTGCTCGGCGAAGACCTCGGCACCGTGCCGGAAGGCCTGCGGGAAAAACTCGCCGCACGTTCGATTCTGGGCATGCGCGTGCTGTTGTTCGAACAGGACAACACCCGCTTCAAACCGATTCTCGACTGGCCGGATGATGCCCTGGCGACCACCAGCACCCATGACCTGCCGACACTTAATGGTTGGTGGCATGGTCGTGACATCGACTGGAATGCACGCCTCGGTCTGGTCGATGCCACCGGCGAAATCGACTGGCGTCGGCATCGTGAGCGTGAACGCGAAGGCCTGCGCGATGCACTGCGCCAGGATCCGCAGAATTTCCGCGAAGAGTCCCACGAAGCCGATCAAGTGGTCGATGCCAGTGTGCGTTTCCTCGGCCACACCCGCGCGCCGCTGGTGCTGCTGCCGCTGGAAGACGCCCTGGGTATCGACGAGCAGCCGAATCTGCCTGGCACCACCGATTCACATCCGAACTGGTCGCGACGTTTGCCCGGTCCCAGCGAAGCGTTGCTGGACGGCCCCGATGCCGCCCGCCGCCTGGAACTGCTAGCCTGCGCGCGCCTTCAAGCCTCTGAGCGTGACCAATGAATCAACAGCAAATCCAGCCGCTGCGCGCCACCTTGCGCCTGCAATTTCATAAGGGTTTTACCCTCGAACAAGCGGTGCCACTGGTGCCGTACTTTGCCCGCCTCGGCATCAGCCATATCTATGCCTCGCCATTGCTGGCGGCGCGCGCCGGTTCCATGCATGGCTACGACGTGGTCGACCCGACCCAGGTCAATCCGGAACTGGGCGGCGAGCCGGCATTGCGCCGACTGGTCAGCACCCTGCGCGAACACAACATGGGCCTGATCCTCGACATCGTTTCCAACCACATGGCCGTGGGCGGCAACGACAACCCGTGGTGGCTCGACTTGCTGGAATGGGGACGCCTGAGCCCGTACGGCGAATTCTTCGACATTCAGTGGCACTCGCCGGACCCGTTGATGGAAGGCCAGTTGCTGCTGCCGTTCCTTGGCAGTGATTACGGCGTGGCGTTGCAGGAAGGCACGCTGAAGCTGAAATTCAACGCGCAGACCGGGACCTTCTACGTCGAGCATTACGACCACCACTTTCCGATCTGCCCGAACAACTATGGCGAGCTGCTCAAGTCCGACGACACGCTGAAGTCTCTGGCAGATCGCTTCAGCACACTCAGCTACCAAACCGACGCACATTCGCTGGCGATGCCGCTCAAGCAAGAGTTGCGCGAGCTGGCGAGCGATCCGCGTGTTCTGGCGACTATCGAAGGCAACCTCGGACAGTACGATTCCACCACTGAGGAAGGCTTCCACAAGCTCCACGAGTTACTGGAACGGCAGAGTTATCGCCTGGCCAGTTGGCGCACGGCGGCGGACGACATCAACTGGCGGCGCTTCTTCGACATCAACGAGCTTGGCGGCCTGCGCGTCGAGCGTCCGGCGGTGTTCGAAGCGACCCACGGCAAAATCTTCCAATTGGTCGAAGAAGGTCTGGTCGACGGCTTGCGCATCGACCACATCGACGGCCTTGCCGACCCGCGTGGCTACTGCCGCAAATTGCGTCGGCGACTTGATCACTTGGCGCCGGGGCGTCATCTGCCGATCTATGTCGAAAAGATCCTCGGCGAGGGCGAAACCCTGCGCCGCGACTGGAGCGTCGACGGCACCACCGGTTACGAGTTCATGAACCAGCTGTCGCTGCTGCAACACGACCCGGACGGCGAACACGTGCTCGGCGAGCTCTGGCAGCGCCGCACCGAGCGCCCGGCTGCGTTCATGGAAGAAGCGCAACTGGCCCGTCAGCAGATCCTCAACGGCTCTCTGGCCAGCGATTTTGAAAGTGTCGCGCAAGCCCTGCATCAAGTTGCGCGTGATGACCTGATGACCCGCGACCTGACCCTGGGCGCGATTCGCCGCGTGCTGCATGCGTTGATCGTGCACTTCCCGGTTTATCGCACTTACATCAGCGCCATGGGCCGTTCCGAGCAGGACGAAGCGATTTTCCAGCATGCCATGGACGGTGCCCGGCAAACCCTCAGCGAAGCCGACTGGCCAGTGCTCGACTCGGTCGCCAGCTGGCTCGGCGGCACGCCTTGGCGCCGCAAGCCACGGGGGCGCTCGCGCAAGATCCTCAAGCATGCCTGTGTGCGTTTCCAGCAACTGACTTCGCCGGCAGCAGCCAAAGCCGTGGAAGATACCGCGCTGTATCGTTCGGCGGTGCTGCTGTCGCGCAATGATGTCGGTTACAACACCGAGCAATTCAGCGCGCCGGTCAACGAGTTCCACGAAGTCAATCAACAGCGCATGGCCGAGTTTCCTGACAACCTGCTCGCGACTGCCACCCATGACCACAAGCGCGGCGAAGACACCCGTGCCCGGCTGGCCGTGCTCAGCGAACGCAGCCATTGGTACGCCGATCAGGTCGAACTGTGGCGCGCCCTCGCCCGCCCAGTGCGCATCGAAGATGACGCGCCTTCCGCTGGCGACGAACTGATCCTCTATCAGGCATTGCTCGGCAGTTGGCCGCTGGACCTGCAGGACGACGACAAGGCCGGTTTCGCCGATTACGCCAAGCGCATCTGGCAATGGCAGCAGAAAGCCCTGCGTGAAGCCAAGCTGCAAAGCAGCTGGAGCGCGCCGAATGAAGCGTATGAAAACGCAGCACAGGCGTTCACGGAAAAGCTGTTGACCGGTGAAGAAGGCGAGTTGCTGCGTGCGGCGCTGAGCAAGACCGTCAACAGCATCGCCGCTGCCGGCGCGCTCAACGGGCTGGCGCAAACCTTGCTGCGCATGACCGTGCCGGGTGTGCCGGATCTGTACCAGGGCAACGAGTACTGGGATTTCAGTCTGGTGGACCCGGACAACCGTCGGCCGGTGGATTACGGCGCCCGCGAGCAAGCGTTGCAGGCATCTGTGCCGGGTACCGAACTGCTCAAGGACTGGCGTGACGGGCGCATCAAACAGGCGCTGATCAGTGAGGTGTTGAACCTGCGCAAGGAACACAGCGAGCTGTTCCGTCGTGGCGATTACCAGCCATTGGAAGTACTGGGCAGTCAGGCGCACAACGTCTTGGCATTCGCGCGTGAACACGAAGGCGTGCGGGCCATCGTGGTAGTGCCGGTGCGTTGCGCGACGTTGCTGGAAAACAGTGCCATGCCGCAGGTCGATGCGCTGCGCTGGGGCGATACGCGGGTGGTTTTACCGTCTGCCGCTTCGGATGCAAACCTGAAGGGACTTTTTGCAAGCAGCGTAGTCACACAAAACAGGGAGCTGAATGTCAGCGAAGCGCTGGGGGATGTCCCGGTCAATCTCTTTATCCAACACTTAACACAAGCATGAGTTCAGTTCAGGAGCATTGCGATGAGCACCGACGATAAACGCATTCGCGAATTCGCCTATCAGATCTGGGAGTCGGAAGGGAAACCTGAAGGCCACGAAGAACGTCATTGGGAAATGGCGCGCAAGCTGGCCGAAGCCGAAGCGCT
>NZ_JH635999.1:1273327-1275415 GCF_000257605.1 Pseudomonas sp. R62 | reverse complement strand
CGCTTCAACCACAACAAACTGCTGATCGACCCGTACGCCAAGCAATTGGTCGGCGAGCTGAAATGGTCGGAGGCGCTGTTCGGCTACACCATCGGCCACCCCGACGCCGACCTCAGTTTCGACGAGCGTGACAGCGCGCCATTCGTGCCCAAGTGCAAGGTCATCGACCCGGCGCACACCTGGGGCAACGACCATCGCGTCAGCGTGCCGTGGGACAAGACCATCATTTATGAAACCCACGTGCGCGGCATCAGCATGCGTCACCCGTCGGTGCCGGAAAACCTGCGTGGCACTTTCGGCGGCCTGATGGTCGACGACGTGCTCGAGCACATTCGCAAGCTCGGCGTGTCTTCTGTCGAACTGCTGCCGATCCATGCTTTCGTCAACGATCAGCATCTGCTGCAAAAGGGCATGACCAACTACTGGGGCTACAACAGCATCGCGTTCTTCGCCCCGGACCCGCGTTACCTGGCCAGTGGCAAGATTGCCGAATTCAAGGAAATGGTCGCGCATCTGCACGATGCCAACCTCGAAGTGATTCTCGACGTGGTCTACAACCACACCGCCGAAGGCAACGAGCAAGGTCCGACCCTGTCGATGCGCGGTATCGACAACGCCTCCTACTACCGCTTGATGCCCGACGACAAGCGCTACTACATCAACGATTCCGGCACCGGTAACACGCTGGACCTGAGCCACCCGTGCGTGCTGCAAATGGTCACTGACTCTCTGCGCTACTGGGCCAGTGAGATGCACGTCGATGGCTTCCGCTTCGACCTGGCAACCATTCTTGGCCGCTACCACGATGGTTTCGACGAGCGCCACAGCTTCCTCGTCGCCTGCCGTCAGGATCCGGTGCTGCGTCAGGTGAAAATGATCGCCGAACCCTGGGACTGCGGCCCCGGCGGTTATCAGGTCGGCAACTTTCCACCGGGCTGGGTTGAGTGGAACGACAAGTTCCGCGACACCGTGCGCGCGTTCTGGAAAGGCGACGACGCTCAGCTTGCCGATTTCGCCAGCCGTATGACCGCTTCCGGCGAGATGTTCAACCAGCGCGGGCGCCGGCCGTATTCGTCGGTGAACTTCATCACCGCCCACGACGGTTTCACTCTCAACGATCTGGTGTCGTACAACGACAAGCACAACGAAGCCAACGACGAGAACAACCAGGACGGCAGTAACAACAACCTGTCGTGGAACCACGGCGTCGAAGGCCCGACCGACGATCCGGAAATCAACGCTTTGCGCCATCGGCAGATGCGCAACTTCTTCGCCACGCTGCTGCTGGCCCAGGGCACACCGATGATCGTTGCCGGTGACGAATTCGCCCGCACCCAGGACGGCAACAACAACGCCTATTGCCAGGACAGCGAAATCGGCTGGGTCAACTGGGACCTGAGCGAGGACGGCAAGGCCCTGCTCAAGTTCGTCAAACGCCTGATCAAGCTGCGCCTGACTTATCCGATCCTGCGTCGCGGACGCTTCCTGGTCGGCGAGTACAACGAAGACATCGGCGTCAAGGACGTGACCTGGCTGGCACCGGACGCTACCGAGATGACCACCGAGCACTGGCACGATGCGCACAACCGCTGCCTCGGCATGCTGCTCGACGGACGCGCGCAGGAAACCGGCATCCGCCGCAAAGGTGCCGACGCGACCCTGTTGCTGGTGGTCAACGCACACCACGACATCGTCAACTTCACCCTGCCGGAAGTGCCGGACGGCGGCTTCTGGACCTGCATGATCGACACCAATCAGCCGTCGATTCGCGGTCAGGAACGCTTTGACTTCGGCCATGAATATTCGGTGACCGGGCGTTCGTTGCTGCTGTTCGAACTGCAACGTGACGAAGAAGATTGATATGGACTTTCAACATTATCTGGCCCGCCGTCCGCCAGATTACGCCGACACCAATGCCCTCGGCCGTTGCCTGCGGGCAATGGTCGAGGCCGGCCTCGACCGCTTGCCGTTGCCCGGCAGCGGTCACACGCTGGAGCGCTTTCAGCGTCTCTCGGAAGTCGGTGGACACGATTTAGGCCTGTGCAAACTCTATGAAGGCCACACGGATGCGCTGGCGATCATCGAGCA
>NZ_JH635999.1:1253820-1273196 GCF_000257605.1 Pseudomonas sp. R62 | reverse complement strand
TGCGCTGGCGATCATCGAGCAATTGGGCGGTACGCCAACCCCGGGCAGCACGTGGGGCATGTGGGCCGCCGAACCGCCGCAGGCACGGGTGAAAGTCACGCCGGCCGGGCATATGGTGACGCTGAACGGGCGCAAGGCCTGGTGCTCTGGCGCTGCGGTGCTCAGCCACGCCTTGCTTACCGCATGGGACGCGGACGGTCAGCAGCAATTGGTTGCAGTTGCACTCGATCAACCTGGCGTGACCATCACCGATCAAGGCTGGCAAGCGGTGGGCATGGCGGCCACCGGCAGCGTCGAAGTACTGTTCGACAACGCTGAAGCGCAGGCCATTGGCAACCCCGGTGATTACCTGCAACGACCGGGGTTCTGGCAGGGCGGGATCGGTATCGCCGCTTGCTGGTATGGCGCTTCACGGCGGATTGCCGAAGGGCTGCGTCAGCATTGCGCGCAACGCGATGAACCGCACGCCCTCGCCCATCTCGGTGCGACTGACACAGCACTGCAAGCGGCAGCCGATGTGTTGCGCTTCAGCGCGCTGCAAATCGATGCGCAGCCCGAGGCCGACGCTGAATTGCTCGCCCGCCGCGCCCGCGCCGTGGTTGAACAGTCTGCTGAACAGGTGATGCGTGAAGTCGGTCGTGCGTTGGGTGCCGGGCCGTTTTGTCAGGATCGGCATTTCGCCCGGTTGAGTGCCGACCTGCCGGTGTTTCTGCGCCAGAGTCACGCTGAACGCGACCTTGCTGCACTGGGCCAGCAGATTGCTGGTCAGTCCTGCGAGGTCTGGGCGTTATGAAAGCCAACCCGATCGTTGGCCAGGGCACTTCATTGCAGCAATGGCAGGCTTCGCGGCGTCTGGCCGAGCTGCCGGCCATCGACATTCTTGACTTGGTACCGCTGGGCTCGCGAGCGGTGATCATCGCGCCGCACCCGGATGACGAAGTGCTCGGTTGCGGCGGCATCATGCAGTTGCTGGCGGCAGCCGGACGGCCGTTGCAGTTGATTTCGGTCACCGATGGCAGCGCCAGTCACCCCGGCTCGCAGCGTTGGACAGTCGAGCGTTTGAGCGTGGTGCGTCCGCAGGAGTCTGCCGAAGCCTTGCGTCGTCTCGGTCTGCCGATGCATAGCCTGAAATGGCTGCGCGGAGGTTTTACCGATACGCAAGTGGCGGCGCAGGAAACCGAGTTGAGCGAATTCATCGCCGGTTATCTGCATGCCAGTGACGTGGTTTTCACTACCTGGCGCCAGGACGGTCACAGCGATCACGAGGCCGTCGGCCGCGCCAGTGTCGAAGCGGCGCGACGCGTTGGTGCGACCTGCCATGAACTTCCGGTCTGGACCTGGCACTGGGCAACCCCGGAAGACGCTTCGGTGCCATGGGAGCGTGCGCGCAAGATTCTCCTTTCACCGACGCACATCGCACGTAAACGCCACGCCGCGCACGCGTTCGCCAGCCAGTTGGAAGGCGATCGCGACGTCGGCCTCGGGCCGGTGCTCGCGCCCTATGTGCTCGATCGTTTGCTGCAACCTTTTGAAGTGGTGTTCCTGTGAGCGTCGATGACCGCTATTTCGACGGCCTGTTCGCGGGCAATGACGACCCATGGGCGTTTCGCCAGCGCTGGTACGAACAGCGCAAGCGCGCGATCACCCTCGCCGCCCTGCCCCGCCCGCGCTACAGGTCGGTGTTCGAACCGGGCTGCGCCAACGGCGAACTGAGTGCAGAGCTGGCCCCGCGCTGCGACCGCCTGTTGTGTTGTGACACGGCGAGCGCGGCGGTGAAGCTGGCGCGCACTCGCTTAAGCATTTTCGAGCATACCGAAGTCCGTCAGGGCCGCCTTCCGGCTGAATGGCCGGAGGAAAAATTCGACCTGATTGTATTCAGCGAAATCGGCTACTACCTCGACGAAAAAGATCTCACAGAAATGATTCGCCGGATCAGTGAGTCACTGACCGCCGACGGACAATTGCTTGCCTGCCACTGGCGCCCGCCGATCGAGGGCTGCCCGCTGAATGCACGGCAGGTCCACGATCAGATCCACGATCAATTGGCTTTGCCGCGTCTGGTGCTGCATCAGGAAGCGGATTTCATTCTCGAACTGTGGAGCCGCGAGCCACGCTCGGTGGCGGCCCTGGAGGGCTTGCGTTGATCGGTATTGTGATTCCGGCGCACAACGAAGAGGCGCTGCTTGATGAATGCCTGCGTGCAGCGTTGCGCGCCAGCCAGCATGCACAACTGGCCGGCGAGCCGGTGGAAATCCTGGTGGTGCTCGACAGTTGCAGCGATGGCTCGGCGCAGATCGTCAGCGCTTATCCAGTGCTCAGCTTGCAGATCGATGCGCGCAACGTTGGCGAAGCCCGCGCCACCGGTGCGCGCCTGTTGCTCGAGCGCGGTGCCCGCTGGATCGCCTGCACCGACGCCGACAGCCGCGTCGCCGATGACTGGCTGGCGGCGCAACTGGGGCTGGAGGCTGACGCAGTGTGCGGCACGGTAACGGTCGAACACTGGCACGAATCGATCGATGAGGCGGCGCAGATTCGCTATCACCGCCATTATCAGGCCCGTGAGGGGCATCGACACATTCACGGCGCCAACCTCGGTGTCAGCGCCGAGGCTTATCGTCTGGCCGGCGGTTTCAAGTCGCTGACCTGTGACGAGGATGTGCAACTGGTGCGTGCGCTGGAGCGCAGCGGCGCCAATATCGCCTGGAGTCACCGCCCGCAAGTGCATACCAGCGCCCGTCTCGACAGTCGGGCCAAGGGCGGGTTCGGTGATTTTCTGCGCAATCTGGCACAGCTGGAATAAAAAATTACGGATCAGATTGATCTGTGACGCGACGAATCGGCTGTCTTGAGCAATACTCTGCCTCGCAGTAATCCAAGGGTTGGAGCACTGCACCGTTGCTATTCATTTGCCTTCACGGGCCGCGATCAGCGTTGGCTGCTCACGACTGAGGGCGAGATACCACAAGGACGTCGCACTCATGAAATCGTCATTGCTCAACGAACACGGCCTGCCGGCACAGATCTGGAACAGCGCGCCGCAACTCGACAATATTCCCGTCATCAACACCCACAGCCTGGTACCCGCCGGCGCCCGCGCCGTGGTCATCGCCCCGCATCCGGGCGATGAAGTGGTCACTTGCGGCGGTCTGCTGCAACTGCTCTCCAGCCTTGGCCATCCCCTGCAATTGCTCTCGATTACCGACGGTAGCGCCAGCCACCCCGGCTCGCGCCAGTGGTCGGAACAACGTCTGAGCGTGTTCCGCCCGCAGGAAAGCGTTGAAGCCCTGCGCCGCCTCGGCCTGCCCATGCACAGCCTGAAGTGGGTGCGCGGCGGCTTTACTGACAATGCACTGAGTGATCAGCAAAGCCAGCTCACCGAGTTCATCGGCCGTTACCTGCGACCGGGCGACGTAGTGTTCAGTACCTGGCGCAAGGATGGCCCGCCGGATCATGAAGTGGTTGGCCGGGCCAGTTTCGACGCGGCGCAGAAAGCCGGGGCGACCTATCACGATGTGCCGGTGTGGGCCTGGCACTGGCCGGAGCGCGAACAGCAGATGATTCCCTGGGAACGCGCGCGCAAGCTGCGTCTAGACACTTGGACAGTCGCGCGCAAGAGCCACGCCACCCACGCTTACGCCAGCCAGCTCAAGGGCGAACCGGCCATCGGCATCGCCCCGCTGCTGCCGCCGGTGCTGCTGGAGCGGATGCGCTTGCCGTATGAAATCGTCTTCTTCTGAACGCCAAAGCCCCCTCTGACACCGTGAAACCCTGTGGGAGCTGGCTTGCCAGCGATAGCGGTGTATCAGGCAACAGAGATACTGCTGATTTGGCCCCATCGCTGGCAAGCCAGCTCCCACAGAGTCCTGTGTACGATCAAACATTTCTGGAAGGAACTGCCACCCCCTCAAACCAGTCGCATGAACAGGCATGGCCCAATTCAGAGGAGTGAACGTGTCCAGCGATCCCAAGCGTCAAGCGGTCGACGCGCCAGTCATTCATCGCCTGCGGGTACTCACGGTCAACACCCACAAGGGCTTCACCGCGCTGAATCGGCGGTTCGTTCTACCGGAGCTGCGCGAAGCGATGCGCAGTACCTCGGCCGATCTGGTGTTTCTGCAGGAAGTGGTGGGTGAGCACGAACGCCATTCCAGTCGTTACAACGACTGGCCGCAGACGTCGCAGTACGAATTCCTCGCCGACAGCATGTGGAGCGATTTTGCCTACGGGCGCAACGCCGTTTACCCGGATGGCCACCACGGCAACGCGCTGCTGTCGAAATACCCGATCCGCGAATATCGCAACCTCGACGTGTCGATCACCGGGCCTGAACGGCGCGGGCTGTTGCACTGCATTCTTGATGTCCCCGGGCATGCCGAGGTGCATGCGATCTGTGTGCATTTGAGTCTGCTGGAAAGCCATCGGCAATTGCAGTTGCAACTGCTCTGTCAGCTGCTTGAATCTCTACCCGACGATGCGCCGGTGATCATCGCCGGCGATTTCAATGACTGGCAGTTGCAAGGCAACGCCGCCCTCGCCCGTCGCGATTATCTGCATGAAGCCTTTGAGCGCCATCATGGGCGCCCGGCGAAAACCTATCCCGCGCGGTTTCCCTTGCTGAGGCTTGACCGGATCTACCTGCGCAATGCCAGTAGCCACGATCCAAGGATTCTTGGCAACAAGCCGTGGACGCATCTTTCGGATCACCTGCCGTTAGCAGTTGAAGTACACCTGTAGCTGCGTTTTTGACAGCAATTAAATGACAGGCCTTCCCGGCAACCAACGCTCGGAAGGACCTTTCGTCGGCGGCAAAAAACCGTCAGCCGCCTGCTTCGCAAGCGTTTTTCCATGCAAACAACCACTTAGTTATGTGCAGAAAAACAAACGCTTGCAAAGGCTGATTTAAGCACGCCATTCATCGTGCATTTTCTTGACGCGCAGGCGTCACTCTTCTTATCTCTACCTTACTACCCCCGGAATCACTACTGGGGCTGACCTTCCGGCACTCGCGAAATCGAGCAGCCGCGGTTCGCCCCGCTCTATTCGGTCGCCCCTCGTTCGGGGTAGGAGAGGCGCCAAACACGAGATGACGCATGCGCTTGCAAGGTAGACCTCCATGAAAACTTCACTGACCCCACACGAACTGAAAATCACCCTTTGCACAGTGTCAGGCTCACTGCTGCTGTGCTCGTCCATGGAGGCGCATGCGGGATCTGCGGCGGACGAACCCGCGTGGTATCACGCCGACGTACCGGTGCTGACCTTGCCAGTAACCGTGATAACACCCGGACCGCAGCCATTAAGTCAGCAGAGTTCGCGCCTGATCACTGAGGATCTCGCGCCCTCCGCATGGGATGAGCTGTACGGCAAAAGCGCTCGGCAAGCACAGACCGACGCACTTTCATCCGGTTATGCGATGGCCGCTGGCGAGTTCAAAGGTCCGGCCGTGGTCACGTTGAAAAGCGCTAACGGGACTACTCAGACCCTAGGTCTCATAGGTGGCGACAATCAGGTCCAGCTGAATGCCGATGGTGCGCTGACCCGACGTGCCCTCGCCGACCGCAACACTGACAGCCTCAACCTGCAAGGCCAGAGCCTGGGCGCCTATTACAGTCTGGTGGGTGCGCAAGGCTGGCACGTCGACCTGTCGGCCAGCGGCGGTCGGGTCAGCGGCTTCAGTCGCACTGCGCAAGGTAATCGGCAAGCCACCGAAGGCAACGCAATGACCTTTTCCGTCGAAGGCGGTTACCCGATCGGCTTGAGTGAAAACTGGGTGGTCGAGCCGCAGGCACAACTGATCAACCAGCGCATCAGTCTCGACGCTCCGTACGCCGGCTCGGGCAATGCCTCTTCCACCGACCTGACCGCGTGGAGTGGCCGCGTCGGTGCGCGATTGAAAGGCAGTTATGACTTGAACGGGTTGCCGGTAGAGCCTTACGTGCGCACCAACCTCTGGCACACCGTTTACACCGGCAGCACGGTGACGCTCGATCAGGTCGACAAGATCAGCAGCAGCCGCAAGTCTTCAACGGTGGAATTGGGTTTGGGACTGGTGGCGCGGGTCACACCGGCGGTAAGCCTGTACATGAGCGCCGATTACAGCAGCGATGTGGATGACAATGACCTGAACGGGATCATCGGCAGCCTCGGCGTGCGGATGCGCTGGTGATCTGCTGATCACTGAAAAACCCTGTGGGAGCTGGCTTGCCAGCGATGGCGGCATCTCAGTCAACAGAGATGCTGAATGTGACGGCCTCATCGCGGGCAAGCCCGCTCCCACAGTTTTACTGTTCCTGGATCAGCCCTGCGGCTTGAGAATCAACACCGCCAACGGCGGAAGATTCAGTTCCAGCGACAACGATTGACCATGACTCGGTACTTCATCGGTCAATGCCCCGCCACCATTGCCATAGTTGGAGCCGGCGTAAATGTCGGCGTCACTGTTGAACAGCTCGGTCCAGCGCCCGGCAAACGGCACGCCGACCCGATACGACTGGCGCGGTACCGGTGTGAAGTTGGCGACGACCAAAACCGGCGAGCCGTCCTTGCTCCAGCGTAGCCATGCGTAAACGCTGTTGATCGCATCATCGCCAATCAACCACTGGAAGCCTTGCGGCGCGTCGTCCTGATCGTGCAGTGCCGGCTCTTCGCGATACAGCCGGTTGAGATCGCCCACCAGTTTCTGCACGCCTTTGTGCTCGGAATACTGCAGCAGGTACCAGTCCAGCTGCTGATCGTGGTTCCACTCGCGCCACTGGCCAAACTCGCAGCCCATGAACAGCAATTTCTTACCCGGATGCGTCCACATGAAGCTCAGATAGGCGCGCAGGTTGGCAAATTTCTGCCAGCGGTCGCCGGGCATCTTGTCGATCAGCGAGTGCTTGCCGTGCACCACTTCGTCGTGGGAAATCGGCAGGATGAAGCGCTCGGACCAGGCGTAGACCAGACCAAAGCTCAACTCGTTGTGGTGATGGGCGCGGTACACCGGGTCCTGCTGGATGTAGTGCAGCGAATCGTGCATCCAGCCCATGTTCCATTTGTAGGAAAAGCCCAGGCCGCCCTGCTGGGTGCTCTGGCTGACGCCCGGCCATGCGGTGGACTCTTCGGCGATCACCAGCGCACCCGGCGCTTCCAGTTCAACCACGTCGTTCAAATGACGCAGGAAGTCGATGGCCTCCAGGTTCTCGCGACCACCGTGACGATTCGGTACCCACTCGCCCGCTTTACGCGAATAGTCGCGATATAGCATCGAGGCCACCGCATCGACACGCAGGCCGTCGATGTGGAAGTGTTTCAGCCAGTGCAGCGCCGAGGCCAGCATGTAGCCGTGCACTTCAGTACGGCCGAGGTTGTAGATCAGCGTGTCCCAATCCTGATGGAAGCCTTCCAGCGGATTGCCGTACTCGTACAGCGCGGTGCCGTCGAACTGCGCCAGACCGTGGGTATCGGTGGGGAAATGCGCCGGCACCCAGTCGAGAATCACACCGATGTCGGCCTGGTGACAGGCGTTGACGAACGCGGCGAACTGATCCGGTGTGCCGTAACGCGCGCTCGGCGCGAACTGCGAAAGCAACTGATAACCCCAGGAACCACCGAACGGGTGCTCCATGATCGGCATCAATTCGATGTGGGTGAATCCCAGCTCTTTCACGTAAGGAATCAGCCGCTCGGCCAGCTCCGGCCAGGTGTACTGGCGCGCAACCTCGCCGAGATCATCCAGCTCGCACTGCCACGAACCGGCGTGCAACTCGTAGATCGACAAAGGTTTGGAGCGCTGCTGGCGATCCTGACGGGAATTCATCCACTCGTGATCCTGCCAGTCGATTTGCAACGGCGAGGCGACTTTCGAGGCGGTGTCCGGTGGCAGGCTGGTGGCCAGCGCCATCGGGTCGGCCTTGAGCGGCAGAATGCCGTGAGCGCCGAGGATTTCGTACTTGTACAGCTCCCCCGCTTGCAGGCGAGGGATGAACAACTCCCACACGCCCGAAGGATGGCGCAGGCGCATCGGGTGACGACGACCGTCCCAGACGTTGAAATCGCCAACCACCGAGACACGGCGGGCATTCGGCGCCCACACGGCAAAGCGCACGCCGTCAACGCCATCAACGGTTTTCAGCTGTGCACCGAGGCAAGCGCTGAGGTCACGGTGATTGCCTTCGGCGAACAGATACAAATCCATTTCGCCCAGCAGTTGGCCAAAGCTGTACGGATCTTCGGCAACCTGCTCGCCACCGGCCCAGCGCGTGCGCAACAGGTACGGTCGCGCCTGATCGAAATGGCCGACAAACAGCCCCGGCGTCTCGGTCATCTCCAGCGGGCCAAGCTCTTCGCCGCTGTCCTTGTCCAGCACCGCCACACTCAGCGCACCGGGCAGATAGGCGCGGATGAACTGCCCACCAGCGCCATCGCCGTGCGGGCCGAGAATGGAAAACGGGTCCTGATGTTCAGCGCGCACCAAAGCATCGATGTCGCGTGCCGAGGGTAACAATGCTTCCTTTACCACACCCTGTTCCTTGTTCGAGAAACTCATGACTACTCTCCACCAAGATCGGAAAAGGGTTTAAGCCCTGTCAATAATCCATACAAGCCGTGCAATGGCACGGGCAGCCACGTTGGGCGGTTTTCCGCCTCGTAGGCCACTTCATAAGCGGCTTTTTCCAGGCCGAACAACGCCAGCGCGGCGTCGGCACCCTGAGGATCCTGCCAGGCATGCTCAAGACTAGCTGCTGCCTCGCGGTATGCCTGAACAAATGCCTCGCGTGCTTCGCGCAGATAACGCTCGGCGACACGTTTACGCGCCGCTTCGGCTTCGACGCTGTTGTCGACGTTGTGCACATTGATGGTCATCGCCGCAGCGTAATCAAACGAACGCAGTACGCCGCTGACATCCTTGTACGGGCTGTGCTTGCCGCGACGCTCACTCAACGGCCGCGCCGGTTCGCCCTCGAAGTCAATCAAGTAGGCATCGCCCTTGATCACCAGCACCTGACCCAAATGCAAGTCGCCATGCACCCGGATGCGCAAGCCGCCAGTGGCTTTCTTCGCCAGATCCTGCACATGGGCAAGAATGGTTTTTTTCTCGTCGAGCAGACGCTTGACCAGTTTCTGGTCCGCCGCGTTCAACTCGCCTTGATGCTGCTTGAGCAGTTTCAAGGCATGTTCGACCTGGGCGGTGACATCCTTGGCCGTCGCGGCCATGTCCTTGCTCGACGACACTTGCGGCGCAAAGTCGGCGTTCTCGGTTGGCGCAGCGAGCACCTGATGCATCTCGCCCAGACGCTGACCGAGCATGCCGGCGAAGTCCTTCAGCTCGCCGAGCGCGTTGTAATGCTGCTCCTGCTCGGACATGGCGTCGGCCAGTTCATCGCGCAACGCCCTTTCCAGGTTGTTCTGCGTCCATTCCCATGCGTCGCCCTGATTGCTCAGATAGCCTTGGGCGATCATCAGCAAGTTGTCTTCCCCCTGCGCGTCACGGCGAATCACCGAACCCAGCAGTGGCGAGATATTGGCAAACCCGGCCTCGGTCAGGTAAGCGCTCATCTCCAGTTCCGGGTGTACGCCAGAAGCCACTTTGCGTATCAGCTTAAGCACCAGGCTGTTGCCGACAACCACGGAGCTGTTCGATTGCTCGGCCGACAGGTAGCGCACATCCGACTCGGCGCCGAGGCCGAGTTTTTCCAGATGATCTGTCTGTTCGAAGCGGATTTCGCCTTCAATCGACTCCAGTACGGTGTTGTTCTGCATGCCTTGCAGAACGGCGCGGACGAAAGTCTCCAGGCTGAACGCATCAGTAATCAGACCGACCTGACGCACACGGCGTACACGCGATAGCGCCAATTGCTGCGGCAACGGCGGGCCGACATGGTCTTCGGCAATGAAGCCGAACGGCAGTTGATAACGGTTGGTCTGGCCACCGCTGGTGACTTCGATTTCGCTGAGCAGCACTGGATGCTGGGCATCACCGAAACGCACGCCGTAAGCCAGATTGACCTTCTCGATCGCCGCATCCTTGCCGGCGAACCAGCGACGGTTCTGCAGCCAGCTCGGCAGAATGCTTTGCTCCAGCGTGTTGCGCGACGGCGCTTCGAGCAATTCTTCCATGCGTTTTTTCAGCACCAGCGTAGTGAAGTCCGGCAGGCTCTGCGCCGGTTCGACGTGCCAGCTTGGCATCTGGTTCTCCGCTGCCAGCGCAAACCAATAGAAGCCGTACGGCGCCAGGGTCAGAAGGAAATTCAACTGGCCAATCGGCGGGAACGCATTACCGCCGAGCATTTCCACCGGCACCATGCCGACGTACGCCGACAGGTCCAGCTCGACCGCTTGCGCACTGCGCGAAACGTTGGCCACACACAGGATGATTTCGTGCTTGCCATCGACATCGGTGTATTCGCGCGTATAAGCCAGCACGCGACGGTTGGCCGGCGAGAGCATTTTCAACGTGCCACGGCCGAAGGCTTTCGATTGCTTGCGCACGGCCAGCAGGCGCCGCGTCCAGTTCAACAGCGAATGCGGATCGCCGGACTGGGTTTCGACGTTGACCGACTGATAGCCATACTGCGGATCCATGATCGGCGGCAGTACCAGACTGGCCGGATCGGCGCGGGAGAAACCGCCGTTGCGGTCGATCGACCACTGCATCGGCGTACGCACGCCGTCGCGGTCGCCAAGGTAGATATTGTCGCCCATGCCGATTTCGTCGCCGTAATACAGGGTCGGCGTGCCGGGCATCGACAGCAGCAGGCTGTTGAGCAGTTCGATGCGGCGACGATCGCGTTCCATCAACGGTGCGAGTCGGCGGCGAATACCGAGGTTGATCCGTGCGCGACGGTCAGCCGCGTAGTAATTCCACAGGTAATCGCGCTCGCGGTCGGTGACCATTTCCAGGGTCAGCTCATCGTGGTTGCGCAGGAAAATCGCCCACTGGCAATTCGCCGGGATTTCCGGGGTCTGCCGGAGAATGTCAGTAATCGGGAAGCGATCTTCCTGCGCCAGCGCCATGTACATGCGCGGCATCAGCGGGAAGTGGAAGGCCATGTGGCATTCGTCGCCATTGACGCCAGCGGCATCGGTGTCACCGAAATACAGCTGAGTGTCTTCCGGCCACTGATTGGCCTCGGCCAGCAGCATCCGGTCGGGGTAGTTGGCGTCGATCTCGGCACGGATCTGCTTGAGGACGTCGTGGGTCTCGGGCAGGTTTTCGTTGTTGGTGCCGTCGCGCTCGATCAGGTACGGAATCGCGTCAAGGCGCAGGCCGTCGATGCCCATGTCCAGCCAGTAGCGCATCACCGACAACACGGCTTTCATCACTTGCGGGTTATCGAAGTTCAGATCCGGCTGGTGCGAATAGAAGCGGTGCCAGAAGTATTGGCCGGCGACCGGGTCCCAGGTCCAGTTGGATTTCTCGGTGTCGAGGAAGATGATCCGCGTGCCGTCGTATTTCTGGTCGTCATCGGACCAGACGTAGAAATCCCGCGCCGCCGAACCCGGCTTGGCTTTACGCGCACGCTGGAACCACGGGTGCTGGTCGGAGGTGTGGTTGATGACCAGCTCGGTGATCACCCGCAGCCCGCGCTTGTGCGCTTCGGCAATGAAGCGCTTGGCGTCGGCCATAGTCCCGTAGTCGCTGTGCACGCCACGGTATTCGGCGATGTCGTAGCCGTCGTCGCGACGTGGCGAGGGATAGAACGGCAGCAGCCAGATGGTGTTGACGCCGAGGTCGGCAATGTAATCGAGTTTGGCGATAAGCCCGGGAAAGTCGCCGATCCCGTCATTGTTGGAGTCGAAAAACGATTTGACGTGAACCTGATAGATCACCGCGTCCTTGTACCAGAGCGGGTCTTTGATGAAGGCGGCTGCCTTGGGTTTCTTCGCCATGTGGAACTCCTGTTGAATACTTTATGGGCGTCCCACGACGATCGTTCCCACGCTCTGCGTGGGAATGCCGCCATGGACGCTCTGCGTCCGCTTTGGGACGCGGAGCGTCCCGGGATGCATTCCCACGCAGAGCGTGGGAACGATCATTACGTGGCGCTGATCCGCCAAATCCCGAACGGCTGATACGCCGGGTCAATGCGCATGAACTGATATTTGCCGTGCCAGTCCCAGCGATGGCCGTTCATCAAATCTTCGCCATGGGTGGTGGCATCGTCCGGCAGGCCCATTTCCCACAGCGGCAGTTCGAAATTCGCTTCCTGCACGTTATGCGGATCGAGGCTGACCGCGACCAGAATGAAATTGCTGCCATCGGCGCTGCGCTTGCCGAAGTACAGAATGTTGTCGTTCCAGGCGTTGTAGATTTTCAGCCCCAGATGCGTGTGCAGCGCCGGATTCTGTCGGCGGATGCGGTTGAGCTGAGCGATCTCGGCAATGATGTTGCCCGGCGCGGTGAAGTCGCGGACACGGATCTCGTATTTCTCCGAATCCAGGTATTCCTCTTTGCCTGGCACCGGCGCCGATTCGCATAACTCGAAGCCTGAATACATACCCCACAGGCCCGAGCCCATCGTTGCCAAGGCAGCGCGGATGAGGAAACCGGGACGCCCCGACTCATGCAAAAACGCCGGGTTGATGTCCGGGGTGTTGACGAAGAAATTCGGCCGGTAGCATTCGCGCCACGGCGACTGATTCAGTTCGGTGAAGTATTCCGCCAGCTCAGCCTTGGTATTGCGCCAGGTGAAATAGGTGTAGCTCTGCGAGTAACCGACCTTGCCCAGACGCGCCATCATCGCCGGCGTGGTGAAAGCCTCGGCGAGGAAGATCACTTCCGGATACAGGGTGCGTACATCGGCGATCAGCCATTGCCAGAACGGCAGCGGTTTGGTGTGCGGGTTGTCAACGCGGAAGATTTTCACGCCTTCCTTGACCCAGCCGACGACGATGTCGCGCAACTCGACCCACAGGCTCGGAATCGCGTCCGGCGCATAGAAGTCGACGTTGACGATGTCCTGGTATTTCTTCGGCGGGTTTTCGGCGTATTTGATCGTGCCGTCCGGGCGCCAGTTGAACCAGCCCGGATGCTCTTTGAGCCACGGGTGATCCTGAGAACACTGGATGGCGAAGTCGAGAGCGATTTCCAGGCCATGGTCGGCGGCGGCGGCCACCAAACGGCGGAAATCTTCACGGGTGCCGAGTTGCGAGTGAATCGCTTCGTGGCCACCCTCTTCGCTGCCGATCGCGTACGGACTGCCGGGATCGTCCGGTCCGGCAGTCAGGGAATTGTTGCGGCCCTTGCGGTGGGCGCGGCCGATCGGGTGAATCGGCGTGAAGTACAACACGTCGAACCCCATGTCCTGAATCATCGGCAGACGCGAGTGCACATCGTTGAAAGTGCCGTGACGCTGGGGATCGTCGGTGATCGAGCGCGGAAACAGCTCATACCAACTGGCGAATTCGGCCAGTTCACGCTCGACGTCCATGGGGAATTCGGCGCTGATGCTGAGGTAGGCACGGTGATCGGCCTGAGCCATCAGCTCTGCACTGCGCGAGTGCAGAAACAGTGCGACCTGCTCGGTTTCGAGCAGGCCCGACAATTCATGGTGCAGCGCCGCGAGCTGCTCGCTGAGCTGGCCTTCGCTGCGTTCGGCGGCCTGTTGCACCATCGTCCGGCCTTCCTGCAACTCCAGAGAAACCGGCACCGCCGCGCTGTGCTTCTTTTCCAGTTCGTATTGGAAGCTGGCGAAATGGTCGATCCACGCTTCGATACAATAGAGGTAGCGGCCCTGCTCTTCGGGGCGGAACTGGCCTTGCCAGGTGTTGTTGCCCTGATCGGACATGACCTCGGTCTGCCAGGTTTCCTGGCCTTCCTCGCGCCAGCGAATGCGCACGGCGAGCTTGTCATGACCGTCGGCAAAGACTTTGCTGGTCACTACCACTTCGCGCCCGGCAATCGATTTGGCGGCGAACTGGCCGCCGTCGAGGGTCGGCATGGTGTTTTCGATGACGATACGTGGCAGCAGCAACGCCTGCGACAGCGGCATGTGCGGGTTGTAACTCAGCTCTGAAGGTCTTTCAGCAGTCATTGAGCATCTCTCCTTAACGCCCCAAGGACGCTCTTGTGCCGGAACAGTATTCGCGACAAAGCGCCGGCCCTGTCATGAACTCACTTAGGTTCCGAGCAACCGGCGCGGGGAAAAGTTCAGATGAAATTAACAAGACAAACCTGCGGATCGAATTTGTCGTGGCCGGGTCAACTCACTTAAGCACGTCCCACGCCATGTGCCATACGGAGGTCACCTGATGAGCATCCCGATCCCGGCGGAAACGCCCGATCCGAACATCGACAAACCCACCCTGCCGGAGACCGAACCGCCACCGGTGCCCGAGCAAGAGCCGCCAGGCACCACGCCACCACCGAAAGAAGAGCCACCGAGCACGATGCCGCCGGTGATCGTCTGACCCTTGCCCCCTGATCGTCCCCATGCTCCGCGTGGGAATGCAGCCCGGGACGCTCTGCGTCCCATCCAGAGCCGAACGCGGAGCGTCCGTTGAAGCATTCCCACGCGGAGCGTGGAAACGATCATCAGTTGGCGCTGAGTCAGAGGTGGTCGTTCTTGTCGACATCCTTTTCGAACACCCTCACCACGTACGGCATCACGCTGAAGATCGCCAGCGCCAGAATGGTACTGAGCAATGCCGTCGCTTCCTTGCCCAGCCCCGCCGCCACGCCGATCGCTGCCGTCATCCATAAACCCGCCGCCGTGGTCAGGCCTTTGACATGGGCCTCGTCGCCCTGCTGATTTTTCAGAATGGTGCCGGCGCCGAGAAAGCCGATCCCGGCAATCACGCCCTGCAAGACCCGACTCATGGCATCGGATTCTGCGCCCGAGGTCTGTGGCACCAATACGAATAGCGCAGCACCCAATGCCACCAGCATGTGCGTGCGCACGCCCGCTGCCTTGCCTTTATGCTCGCGCTCGAAACCGAGTATCCCGCCGAGAATCGCCGCCATCACCAGGCGTACGGTGATCCGGGTCATTTGCGAGGCATCACCGATATCGGCGAACTCGGCTTGCATCGTGGCCCACACTTCATCCCACCAGTCTTCCATCGTGCCTCCCTTGTTATTGGCTTGATAAGCGATGGACAACAGCGACCATTAATCGGTTGCGCAGAACGATCGGCGCGCTGCGCTTCCTAATATGCAGACCTCCCTGGAACAAGGACTGCCGCCATGCCCGTTCGAATCGATGAATCCAACCCCGAGCAGAAAGTGTGTTTTTTTACCGTCGAGCATGGTGAGGAAATTCGCATCTGCGACACCCTCGAAGTCCTGACCGATAGCGACAAAGCCATGTCGTTCGTGGAAATCGAAGGCAAACGCACCTACATCACCGAAGCAGAAGCCGATGCCTTGACCGTCGCCGGGGCCAAGGATGGGCGCAAACATCTGAAGGCCGATGACAGTGATTCGGTGGTTTGATTGACCTCGATCAACATCCGCCGCAGACGCCTGCAATAGGCGTTTGCGCCGCGCCTGGCAGGTTGCTTCAAGTTGTCGCAGGCACTGCGCCAAACCTCATCTGATCCGCTTTTTATTGCCAAACCTGAGTCTGTTCTGCAAACAGATCGGCGCTCATAGTGCATCGGCCTGATGGAGGCTGATGAGCGAACGAACATGAGCGAGCAAATCCCCGTCCGAACCGTAGAAGCATCGCCAACGATAAAAAGCGTACCCGCGCGCCCACTGAAGGCGACTGCCGGCTCCACCGACAAGCAGATCCACACTCGCAGTTTCACCGGCCTGTTCCGCAACCTGCGTATGAGCGGTGCCGGACTTCTGTTTGTGCTGTTCTTCGGCACCGTGTGGCTGAACTGGGGCGGTCGGCAGGCCGTACTTTGGGATCTGGCGGAAAGCAAATTCCACATCTTTGGCGCGACGTTCTGGCCGCAGGATTTCATTCTGCTTTCGGCGCTATTGATCATTGCCGCGTTCGGACTCTTCGCCATCACCGTGTTTGCCGGTCGCGTCTGGTGCGGTTACACCTGCCCGCAAAGTTCGTGGACGTGGATCTTCATGTGGTGCGAGAAGATCACCGAAGGCGAGCGCAACCAGCGGATCAAACTGCAAGCGGCGCCATGGAGCCTGAACAAACTGGCGCGGCGTGCCGCCAAACACACGTTGTGGCTGGCAATTAGCGTGATGACCGGCCTGACCTTCGTCGGCTATTTCACCCCGATCCGGCCGCTGGCCGAAGAACTGCTGACCCTGCAGATCGGTGGCCTCAGCCTGTTCTGGGTGCTGTTTTTCGCCGCCGCCACCTACATCAACGCCGGTTGGTTGCGTGAGGCGGTGTGCATGCACATGTGCCCGTATGCGCGGTTCCAGAGTGTGATGTTCGACAAGGACACGCTGACCATTGCCTACGACGCCGCCCGCGGCGAAAACCGCGGCCCGCGCAAGCGTGACGTGCGCCCGGTCGAAGCCGGCCTGGGTGATTGCATCGACTGCCAGTTGTGCGTGCAGGTCTGCCCGACCGGCATCGACATCCGCGATGGCTTGCAAATGGAATGCATCGGCTGCGCAGCATGCATCGACGCCTGCGATTCGATCATGGACAAAATGCATTACCCGCGTGGCCTGATCCGCTACAGTTCCGAGCGCGAATTGCAGGGCGGCAAGACCCATCTGCTGCGTCCGCGCTTGATTGGCTATACGGCGGTGTTACTGGTGATGATTGGAGCGTTGGCACTGGCATTGATCGAGCGACCGATGGTGTCGCTGGACGTGACCAAGGATCGCGGGTTGTTCCGCGAGAACGCCCAGGGGCAGATCGAGAATATTTATTCGCTGAAAGTGATCAACAAGACTCAGCAACGGCAGGATTACCGGTTGAGTCTGGTTGATGGCGACGGGTTTGAGTTGCAGGGCAAGACGGCATTGAGCCTGGCGCCCGGGGAGATTGTCGATGTACCGGTGTCGGTGGCAATGACCACCGAGCGCCCGGCGAGCAGTTCGCAGACATTGAGTTTCAGGATTGAAGACAGTGACGAGCCGCAGGTATACAGCGTGGCGAAGAGCCGGTTTGTGGCGCCGATGAATCGTTGATTGCCCTTAGACTGCGGTGCTTTCATTCGCGAGCAGGCTCGCTCCCACAGGAAATCGCGGTCGTTGTGGGAGCGAGCCTGCTCGCGAATGGAGGCGACGCGATTCCTTATAGACCCCATTCGGATCCACCATGAAACGCTACGAAAAATTCGCCGATGACATCGCTGAACTGATCCGCTCCGGCGTCCTCGGGCCTGGCCAGCGGGTACCGTCGGTGCGCTATGCCAGCCAGGCTTACGGGGTCAGCCCGTCGACCGTGTTCCAGGCCTATTACCTGCTCGAACGCCGCGGCCTGATCCGCGCCCGGCCGCGCTCCGGTTACTTCGTCAACGCCCATACACCGAGCACATTTTCCGAGCCGGTGATCAGCAGCCAGGTCAACGAATCCACCGAGGTTGACGTCAGCGAACTGGTGTTCTCGGTACTCGATTCGATCAAAGACCCCAACACCGTGCCCTTCGGCTCGGCCTTCCCCAGCCCGACGCTGTTCCCGCTGCAACGCCTGTCGCGCTCCCTGGCCAGCGCCGCGCGGGAGATGGATCCGCGCATGGTCGTCACCGATATGTCGCCGGGCAACCCGCAACTGCGCCGGCAGATTGCTCTGCGCTACATGGTCGGCGGGCTGATGCTGCCGATGGAAGAGCTACTGATCACCAACGGCGCTCTCGAAGCGCTGAACCTGTGCCTGCAAGCAGTGACCGAGCCCGGCGATCTGGTGGCCATCGAGGCCCCGGCGTTTTATGCCTGCCTGCAAGTGCTGGAGCGCCTGAAGCTCAAAGCCGTGGAAATCCCCGTGCACCCGCGTGACGGCATCGACCTGAGCGTGCTCGCGCAAACTCTGGAACGCCATCCGATCAAGGCCTGCTGGTGCATGACCAGTTTCCAGAACCCGATGGGCGCGACCGTGCCCGAGGCGAAGAAACAGGAGCTGGTCGAACTGCTGCGTCAGCATCAGGTGCCGTTGATCGAGGACGACGTCTACGCCGAGCTTTATTACGGGCAACAGGCGCCAAAACCGGCCAAGGCTTTTGATACTGAAGGATTGGTCATGCATTGCGGCTCGTTCGCCAAAAGTCTCGCCCCCGGCTACCGCATCGGCTGGGTGGCGGCCGGGCGTTTCGCGCAGAAGATCGAGCGACTGAAGCTGATGACCTCGCTGTGCGCTTCGATGCCGGCGCAAGCGGCGATTGCCGATTATCTGCAACACGGCGGCTACGATCGGCATCTGCGCAAACTGCGTTATGCCCTGGAGGAACAGCAGAGCGCGATGCTCGCGGCGATTGCCCGCTACTTTCCGGCGCAGACCCGCGTCAGCCAGCCGGCGGGCGGCTACTTTCTGTGGCTGGAATTGCCGGAGCAGATGGATTCGCTGAAGCTGTTTCAAATGGCATTGGCGCAAGGCATCAGTATCGCGCCGGGGCCGATTTTCTCACCGACCCAGCGTTTCAGAAATTGCATTCGCTTGAATTACGGCAGCCCGTGGACCGAAGAATCGGAAAAGGCCATGGAGACGTTGGGGCGGATTGTGCGGTCGTTCTGAGGGATAGATGTTGTCGGGACTGGCCCCTTCGCGAGCAGGCTCGCTCCCACAGTTGTTTTGTGAATACAGAACCAATGTGGGAGCGAGCCTGCTCGCGAAGAGGCCGGCTTTAACACTGCAAATCCACCGGTTTAACGCCCGCCCCCCAAATCAACAAACGTCCCGGTCGCATACGATGCCTTGTCCGACAGCAACCAGACAATCGCCTCCGCCACTTCATCCGGCCGCCCGCCCCGGGCCATGGGAATCGCCGATTCGAGCTTGCTGACCCGATCCGGGTCGCCGCTCAGGGCATGGAAGTCGGTGTAGATGTAGCCCGGACGCACGGCATTGACGCGAATGCCCTCACCCGCGACTTCTTTCGACAGACCGATGGTGAAGGTGTCGAGCGCGCCTTTGGACGCGGCGTAATCAACGTACTCATTCGGCGAACCGAGGCGTGCCGCGACCGAGGAGACGTTGACGATGCTGCCGCCCTGCCCGCCGTGTTTGGGCGACATGCGCAGGATCGCGTGCTTGGCGCAGAGGATCGGCGCCAGCACGTTGGTTTTCATGATTTTGAGGATGCGGAATTCGGACATTTCATCGACTCGCGACTTCTGCCCGACGGTGCCGGCGTTGTTGACCAGCGCGGTGACCCGGCCCAGTTCGGTGTCGACGCGCTGAAACATCGCGATCACTTCGTCTTCGATACTGACATCGGCGCGAACCGCGATGGCCTGGGCGCCCAAGGCGCGAACCTGCTCGAGCACGCTGTGTGCGGCCTGTTCATCCGACTGATAGTTGATGCAGATC
>NZ_JH635999.1:1246366-1253395 GCF_000257605.1 Pseudomonas sp. R62 | reverse complement strand
CGCGCCGATTCCGCGCCCGCCACCGGTGATGACAATGACTTTATCCATGCTGGCCTTCCCCCACGTGCACACGTAACAGTCGGGGGAAGAATAACTGCGATTGGCGGGTTTTGCATGTGGCGCCTATTCGGGCGCCTTCGCGAGCAAGCCCGCACCCACAGGGTCTCTCAGACCACCGCCAGCCGTTGCCCGCGCACGATGTCCTGCATGAAGCGCTCCGCCGGCATCGGGTGGCCAAGCAGATAGCCCTGCAGCGAGTCACAGCCCAGTTTGGTCAGGAAATCCTGTTGCGCGCCGGTCTCGACACCCTCGGCGACAATCCGCAAGTCCAGCGCCTGCCCCAGCGCAACAATCGCCGAGACGATCGCCGCATCATCGCTGTCGTGCTCCAGATCACGGACGAAACCACGGTCGATCTTCAGCTCATTGGCCGGCAGGCGCTTGAGGTACATCAGGCTGGAATAACCGGTGCCGAAGTCGTCGATCGACAGGTCGACGCCCATGTCCGACAGCTCTTGCAGGACGGTCATGCTCGCGTCAGCGTCGCTCATCGCTGTGGTTTCAGTGATTTCCAGGGTCAGGCTGTTGGCCGGCAAATGGTGGGTCGCCAGCGCCTTGGCCACGCTTTGCACCAGCCCGGCATGGCAGAACTGCAAAGCCGAGAGGTTCACGGCGATACGCCAATCGGTGTAACCGAGCACGTACCATTCGCGCATCTGCCGGCAGGCTTCGTTGAGCACCCATTCGCCCATCGGAATGATCAGCCCGGTTTTCTCCGCCAGATCGATGAACTTGTCCGGCATCAACATGCCATGCAGCGGATGCTTCCAGCGCAGCAGCGCTTCGGCACCGACCGGTCGGCCGTTGGCGGCGTCGAATTTGGGCTGGTAATGCAGGCAGAACTGGTTGTGCTCGATGGCCGCGCGCAGGTCCTGCAACAGTTGCAGTTGTTTGCGCGCGTTGGTGTTCATCGACGCATCGAAGAAGCTGTAGCCGTTTTTGCCGCCGCCCTTGGCGTGGTACATCGCGGCGTCGGCGTTCATCAGCAGTTCCTGGGCGTTGGCGCCGTTGCCCGGATACAGGGCAATGCCGACGCTGGCGGAAATCTGCAGATCATGCTCGGCGACGCGGAACGTGCGACCGATCAGGCCGACCTGACGCGCAGCCAGGCTCAAGGCGTCATTGGGCTCGCTCAAGCGCACCAGCAAAACGAATTCATCGCCACCGATCCGCGCCAACGTGTCCTGGCTGCGCAGGTCTTCACGCAGACGCGCGCCGACCTCGCGCAGCAATTGGTCACCCATGTGATGGCCGAATGCGTCGTTGACCGGTTTGAAGCCGTCGAGGTCGATGAACATCAAGGCGAAGCAGCCGCCCTGCTCTTCAACTTTTCTGATTGCCTGATTGATGCGGTCGTCGAGCAACATGCGATTGGGCAGGCTGGTCAGCGGATCGTGCAAGGCCAATTGGGTGAGTTCGCGATTGGCCACCGTCAGCGAGTGCGCCAGATCAGCGGTGCGCGCTTCGAGGCGGGCATCGAGAATCGAGGTCAACAGGGCAATCGACAGCACCGCCAGCGTGG
Organism: Pseudomonas sp. R62; assembly: GCF_000257605.1. Classification (NCBI taxonomy): domain Bacteria; kingdom Pseudomonadati; phylum Pseudomonadota; class Gammaproteobacteria; order Pseudomonadales; family Pseudomonadaceae; genus Pseudomonas; species Pseudomonas sp. R62. The sequence goes on along the minus strand of NZ_JH635999.1, from coordinate 1,251,813 downwards.
TGACCACGACCAGACTGTCGAGACCATTGCCCTTCAAGCCATTGAGTGTCGCGCCGCAGAAACTGCCGTCAGGAAATTGCGCAGCAGCCATGCCGGTGTAGTGCATGCCGACAATCGCCACCCCCATGATCACCGCCGCGCCGGCACGAATCAGCCGCACATAGGGCGAATGCTGGCGCAGACGAAAGGCAATCCACAATGCCGCTGCCGAGGCGCCGACGGCAATCAGCAGGGAGGCGCTGAACAATGTCGGGTCGTAATCAATGCCCGGGGTCATGCGCAGCGCGGCCATGCCGGTGTAGTGCATGGCGCTGATGCCCGCTCCCATGATCAACGCACCGAAGGCCAGTTGCGCCAGGGGCAGCTTCGGCTGGCTGACCAGCCACAACGCAAAGCCGCAGGACAGCACCGCGATCAGCAGCGACAGCGCAGTGAGGGCGAAGTCATAGCCCAGGTCGATCGGCAATTTGAAGGCGAGCATGCCGATGAAATGCATCGACCAGACGCCAACGCCCATCGCCAACGCCCCGCCCGCCGTCCAGAAATGCACGGCCCGGCCTTTCGCCGTGGCGATGCGCCCAGTCAGGTCGAGCGCCGTGTAGGAAGCCAGAATGGCCACGCACAACGAGATGAAAACCAAAGTGAAGGAATAGCTGCCGATGAGCATGGACGTTCTCGTGACAAGCCGAAACCGTACTGCTTCCATTCTCGGTCGGGCAAATGCGGCGATTGTACTGATTGCGCGGAAGAACGCACTGACAAAGTAACCAAATTGCCATCAAGCCGATGAAACGCTTGTTCGATCGTCCTACAAGGCTCTGCGGTGGGCTTTAACCTAAGCTGAACTGGTTGATGACGATCGTTCCCACGCTCTGCGTGGGAATGCAGCCGGGGACGCTCCGCGTCCCTTTCAAAGCTGAACGCGGAGCGTCCGGTGAGGCATTCCCACGCAGAGCGTGGGAACAATCATCGGGTGTTGTCGCCGACGTCCAGTTGGCCGTCCCAGCCGCCGCCCAGTGCGGCGATCAGTTGTACGCTGGCGATCAGTCGGCTCTGCAGAATATTCAGCACACTTCGTTCGTTACTCAGCGCCGTGGCCTGCACCACTACCACGTCGATATAAGCAATCAGCCCGGCCTTGTACTGGTTTTCCGTCAGGCGCAGGGAATCGCGGGCAGCATCCAGCGCTTCCTGGCGCACTGCTGCTTCGTCTTCATACACCTTGAGCTGGACCAGGTAGTTTTCCACTTCGCGGAAGCCGTCGAGCACGGTCTGGCGGTAGCGGGCGACGGTTTCGTCATAGGCCGCCTCGCTGCGGTCGACCTCGGCCGAACGAATGCCACCGTCGAACAGCGGCAAAGAAAGCTGCGGGCCGACCGACCAGAAACGGTTCGGCAGGCTAATCAGGTTTTTCGAGGTACTGCTGCTGTAGCCGCCGCTCAGGCTCAGGGTCAGGTCCGGGTAATACGCGGCTTTCGCCACGCCGATGTTGGCATTGGCGGCAATCACCGAGCGTTCGGCCGAAGCGATGTCAGGACGGCGTTCCAGCAGTTGTGAAGGCAAGCTCAGCGGTACCTGCGGCAGATTCGGGATGCTCTGGCTTTCGGCAATGCTGAAGTTGGCCGGTGCTTCGCCGGTCAGTACGGCGATGGCGTTTTCAAACTGTGCACGCTGCCAGATCAGGTCGACCAGATCGGCCTGGGTGCTTTTCAACTGGGTTTGCGCCTGCGCCACCGCATCGCGCCCGGAAACCCCGGCGCGGTACTGGTTCTGGGTCATTTTCAGCGAGCGTTCATAAGCGGCAACGGTGGCCTCGAGCAGACGCTTCTGCTGATCGATGACGCGCAGTTGCAGGTAGTTCTGCACCAGTTCCGATTGCTGACTCAGACGCATCGCTGCCAGATCGGCAAAGCTCGCCTGGGCGTTGGCCTCGTCGGCCTCCAGGCCACGGCGCAGCTTGCCCCAGACGTCGGCTTCCCAACTGACGCCCAACTGCGCGTTATAAGTGTCGCGGATGCCGCTTGAGGAACTGCTCAGGCTCGAACTGCTGCTACCGGTGCCCTGACTCGAACGGGTCTTGCCCAGACTCAGGTCGACGCTGGGGTAAAACGCCCCACGCGCGCTGCGCACCAAAGCCTGCGCCTGACGAAACTGCGCTTCGGACTGGGCAACGGTCTGGTTGGAGCTGTTGAGTTTTTCGATCAAGGCGTTGAGCTGTTGGTCGCCGTACAACTCCCACCAGGCGCCACGGGCCAGCGAGTCGCTGGGATTGGCCTGACGCCAGCCTTCGGCCTCCTTGAACTGTGCGATTTCGGCAGTTTGCGGCCGCTGGTAGTCCGGGCCGACTGCGCAAGCGCTGAGCAGCGCCACGCACAGTGACAGGCTCAACAGGCGCGAGCCGCGAACGGTGGCCAATTGGAGAAGCGAACGGTCAGTCATAGCGGAGTTTCCAGAGCGGCGTCAGTGCGCACGCCACGCCATTTGTTGAAGCGATGGCGCAGCTTGTCGAGATATAGGTAAACCACCGGGGTGGTGTAAAGGGTCAGGACCTGGCTGAACACCAGGCCGCCAATGATGGTCAGTCCCAGCGGCTGGCGCATTTCCGCACCCTCGGCACGGCCGAGCAGCAACGGCAAGGCGCCGAGGATCGCCGCCAGCGTGGTCATCAGAATCGGTCGCAGGCGTTGCAGACAGGCGCTGCGGATCGACTCCAGCGGCGACAGGCTCTGATGACGCTCCAATTGCAGCGCCAGATCGATCATCAGAATGGCGTTCTTTTTCACCACGCCGATCAGCAGGAATATCCCCAGCAGGGAAATCAGGCTGAACTCGCCGCCCAGTGCATAAATCGACAGCAACGCGCCGACCCCGGCCGAGGGCAAAGTCGAAAGAATGGTCAGCGGGTGGATGTAGCTTTCATACAGCACACCGAGCACCAGGTACACGGCCAGCAACGCACCGAGGATCATGAACGGCTGGCTCTTCTGCGTCGCGGCGAAGGCGTCAGCGGTGCCGGCCATTTTCGCAATTACATCCTCCGGCAGGCCGACCTTGGCGATCGCCCGTTCAATGGCAGCACTGCCCTGCTCTACGGTCACGCCTTCGGCCATGTCAAAGGAAATGCTTTCGGACGCGAACTGGCCTTCATGACTGACCCGGTCGTTTTCCAGGCTGTTCTCGTAATGGGCGAACGTCGACAGCGGCACGCGCGCACCGTCAGCGGTAATCACCTCGACCTGCTTGAGTGTCACCGGATCCTGGGCATATTTCGGATTGACCTCCATCACCACCTGATACTGGTTGAGGCTGTCGTAGATCGTCGAAATCTGCCGCTGGCTGTAGGCGTTGTTGAGCACGGCGGTGACCATGTTCATGTCGACCCCCAGGCGTTTCGCCTGATCACGATCGACAATCAGCGTCACCTGTTGCGCCCCGGCACCTTCGCGGGCGTCGATGGCGGTCAGCTCGGGCAAGGCACGCAACGCGGTGACCACTTTCGGGAACCACTTGCGCAGCTCGGCGAGGTCGCCGCTTTGCAGGATGTAGGTGTATTGCGAACTGGTCTGCTCGCGGCCGCCACCAAACTGCAGATCCTGGTCGGCCATCAGCATCAACTGCGCCCCGGGCACCTTGGGCATTTCCTTGCGCAGGCGTTCGATGACTTTCTGCGCCGACAGCTGGCGTTCCTTGATCGGCTTCAGGCGCACGATCATGAAGGCGTTGTTGGTGCCGTTGTTGCCGCCGATGAACCCGGCCACGCTTTCCACCGCTTCATCCTTGAGCACGGCGCGGCGGAAGGTTTCCATTTTCGGCTGCATGACGTTGAAGGACAGACCGTCGTCGCCACGCACGAAACCGATCAACTGGCCGGTGTCCTGCTGCGGCAGGAAGGTTTTCGGCACCACCACATAAAGCGCAATGTTGACGCCAACGGTGAGCAGCAGGCTGAACAAGGTCAGACGGCGATGACGCAATACCCAGTCGAGGCTGGTGGCGTATTTGCCGACCATCCAGTCGTTGGTCTTGTGGCTCCAGCGTTGCAGGCGGTTTTCCTGGCCCGGCGTGTGCGGCTTGAGCCAGCGCGCGCAGAGCATCGGTGTCAGCGTCAGGGACACCACCAGCGACACCACGATTGCCGCCGCCAGCGTAATGGAAAATTCGCGAAACAAGCTCTCGACCAGCCCGCCCATGAACAGGATCGACAGGAACACCGCCACCAGCGAGACGTTCATCGACAGCAGGGTAAAGCCGACTTCCTTGGCCCCGAGGTACGCGGCCTGCATCGGCTTGACGCCTTCGTCGATGTGCCGGGAAATGTTTTCCAGCACCACGATGGCGTCGTCCACCACCAGACCGGTGGCGAGAATCAGCGCCATCAGCGACAGGTTGTTCAGCGAGAACCCGTACAGATACATCACCGCGAAAGTACCGACCAGCGACACCGGCACCGCCAGGGTCGGGATCAGCGAGGCGCGGAAGTTACCCAGAAACAGGTACACGACCAGCACCACCAGGGCGACGGCGATCAGCAAGGTCATCTCGGCTTCATGCAGCGTGGCCTTGATCACTGGCGAGCGATCCATGGCCAGATTGAGTTTGACGCTGGCCGGCAGCACCGCTTGCAGCGCGGGCAACTGCGCCTTGATCTCGTTGACCGTCTCGATGATGTTGGCGCCGGCCTGACGGTTGATCACCAGCAATACCGCCGCGTCGTCGTTGAAGAAACCGCTGTTGTAACGGTCTTCGACGCCATCGCTGACTTTCGCCACATCCTTGAGACGCAATGCGGCGCCGTCGGCGTAGTGAATGATCAGCGACTCATAATCCTTGGCTTTCTCCAACTGGTCGTTGGCCTGGATCTGCCACAAGCGCTCGCCGTCCTCGACCGAACCCTTGGGCCGGCGTACGTTGGCGTCGGCAATGGTCTTGCGCACATCGTCGAGGGCCACGCCGTACTGGTTCAGCGCCTGCGGTTCGAGCTCGATGCGCACCGCCGGCAGCGAACTGCCACCGATCTGCACTTCACCAACGCCCTGCACTTGCGACAGGCTTTGCGAGAGGATGGTCGAGGCCAGATCGTAGAGCTGGCCTTTTTCCAGCACATCCGAAGTCAGCGACAGCACCATGATCGGCGCCTGCGACGGGTTGACCTTTTTATAGGTCGGCATGCTGCGCATCCCGCTCGGCAGCAGATTGCGCGAGGCGTTGATCGCCGCCTGCACTTCCCGCGCCGCGCCGTTGATGTCGCGGTCGAGGTCAAACTGCAGAATCACCCGCGTCGAACCCTGACTGGAGCGGCTGCTCATGGTATTGACGCCGGCAATCGCACCGAACGAACGCTCCAGCGGCGTCGCCACCGTTGAAGCCATCACCTCGGGACTTGCGCCCGGCAGACTGGCCTGAACCACGATCACCGGGAAATCCATCTGCGGCAATGGCGATACCGG
>NZ_JH635999.1:1242787-1245137 GCF_000257605.1 Pseudomonas sp. R62 | reverse complement strand
TCGGTAGTCTTGACGTGAATCTGATCCAGCGCCTGCGGGCCGATCTTCTCCCCGGCCTGAGCTTGCAGCACCACGCGGTACTGGCTGGCCTGGGTGTAAATGGTCGAAATCTGCCGCTGGCCGAACGCGTCGTACAGCGCATCGGTGATATTCGCCACCGACACGCCAAGGCGCGATGCGGCGTCGCGGTCGATCACCAGATAGACCTGCAAGCCTTTGTCCTGCAGATCACTGGCCACGTCGGTCAACTCCGGACGCTGCGCCAGGGCTTCGACCAGACGGCTGCTCCACTGGCTGAGCAATTCCGAGTCCGGCGAGGACATGCTGAACTGGTACTGGGTGCGACTGACCCGATCCTCGATGGTCAGGTCCTGCACCGGCTGCATGAACAGCCGAATGCCGACCAGTTTGTCCAGTTGCGGTTGCAGGCGGGAAATCACTTCGCTGGCCGTCAGATCGCGCTCGCCGTGGGGCTTGAGGTTGATCAGCAAGCGGCCGCTGTTGAGCGTGGCGTTGTCGCCGTCGACGCCAATGTAGGACGACAGGCTCTGCACCGCCGGATCTTCGAGAATGATCTTCGCCAGTTGCTGCTGCCGATCTCCCATCGCCGCGAAGGAGATCGACTGCGGCGCTTCGGAAATGCCCTGAATCACGCCGGTGTCCTGCACCGGAAAGAAACCCTTCGGCACGATCACGTACAGGAACACGGTCAACGCCAGTGTGCCGATGGCGACCAGCAAGGTCAGCGGCTGATGCTTGAGCACCCAGCGCAGCATCCGCCCGTATTCCTTGATCATCCAGTCGATGAACGCACCGCTGGCGCGGTAGAAACGGCCTTGCTCGTGTTCTTGCGGTTCACGCTTGAGCAGGCGCGCGCACATCATCGGCGTCAGGGTCAGCGACACCACCAGGGAAATCAGGATTGCGACCGCCAGGGTAATGGCGAATTCCCGGAACAGGCGCCCCACCACGTCGGCCATGAACAGCAGCGGAATGAGTACGGCGATCAGCGACAGGGTCAGGGAAATCAGGGTGAAGCCGATCTGTTTCGCGCCCTTGAGCGCGGCCTGCATCGGGCTGTCGCCCTCTTCGATGAAGCGCGAAATGTTCTCGAGCATGACGATGGCATCGTCGACCACGAAGCCGGTGGCAATGGTCAGCGCCATCAACGTCAGGTTGTTCACCGAGAAACCGGCGAGGTACATCACGCCGAAGGTGCCGATCAGCGACAGCGGCACGGCCACCGAGGGAATGATCGTCGCACTGGCGCGGCGCAGAAACAGGAACGTGACCATGACCACCAGCGCGATGGCGATCAGCAGTTCGTGTTGCACGTCGGTGACCGAGGCACGGATGGTCTGGGTGCGATCCGTCAGCACCGTGACGTCGAGGCCGGCCGGCAGGTTGTCGGTGATGCTCGGCAGCAAGGCCTTGATGCGGTCGACCACTTCGATAACGTTGGCGCCCGGCTGACGCTGGATGTTCAGCAACACCGCCTGATTCTGGTTGGCCCACGCGGCCAGACGCTCGTTCTCGGCGCCATCGACGATTTCCGCGACGTCCTTGAGCCGCAACGGCGCGCCGTTCTTGTAGGTCAGGATGAGATTCGCGTAGTCCTCGGGCGAGGTCAGTTGGTCGTTGGCATCGAGCATCGACACCCGGGTCGGGCCATCGAAGTTGCCTTTCGGCTGGTTGACGTTGGAGGCGCCGATCAGCGTGCGCACGTCCGACAGGTTGAGGCTGTTGGCCGCGAGCGCTTCGGGGTTGACCTTGATTCGTACCGCCTGACGCTGGCCACCAGCGATGCTGACCATGCCGACGCCGCTGATCTGGGCGATTTTCTGCGCCATGCGCGTATCGACCAAGTCATTGAGCTTGGGCAGCAGCATGGTTTTCGAAGTGATGGCCAGGGTCAGCACCGGGGTGTCCGCCGGGTTGACCTTGTTGTACACCGGCGGCGCCGGCAGGTCGGTGGGCAGCAGGTTGGTCGCGGCGTTGATCGCGGCCTGCACCTGCTGTTCGGCGACATCCATGTTGATGTCGAGGCTGAAACGCAGGGTCAGCACCGAAGCGCCGCCGGAGCTGGTCGAAGCCATTTGCGTCAGGCCCGGCATCTGCCCGAACTGGCGCTCAAGCGGTGCGGTGACGGCGCTGGTCATCACGTCCGGACTGGCGCCGGGGTACAGGGTCATGACGCGGATGGTCGGGTAATCGACCTGCGGCAAGGCCGAAACCGGCAGCAGGCGATAAGCGATCAGGCCGGCCAGGACAATGGCCAGCATGCTCAGGGTGGTGGCTACCGGACGGAGGATGAACAGCCGCGAAATGTTCATGCGCCCTTCTTGGCCTT
>NZ_JH635999.1:1228432-1241995 GCF_000257605.1 Pseudomonas sp. R62 | reverse complement strand
CTTCGCTGCTGTCATTGACCACTTCGACTTCGCTGCCCTCCTTCAGGCGATCGGTGCCTTCGAGCACAACGCGATCACCCGCGGCGAGGCCTTCGGTGACCACGGTGTTGTCACCGTCGCTGGCACCGATTTTCAGTTGGCGAATGGTGACTTTCTTGTCGCCGTCCAGCGCATAGACGAAGGTGCCATTGGTGCCGAACTGGATCGCAGCCGACGGCGCCAGCACTACACCTTTCAGCGTGTCGGCCAGTAAATGAACGTTGACGAACTGGTTGGGAAACAGCGACTGGTCGCGATTGTCGTAGCGGGCCTTGAACTTGAGGGTGCCGGTAGCGACGTCGATCTGGTTGTCGAGGCTTTGCAGCACGCCAGTGGCTTGCAGCTTGGTGTCGCCGCGATCCCACGCTTCGGCAGGCAGTTTGGCGCCGCTGCGGTAACGGGCCAGCACGGTGTCGAGGCTGTTCTCCGGCAAGGTGAAGGCCACGCTGATCGGTTGCGTCTGGGTGATCACCGCGAGGAACGTGGTGTCATTGGCGGCGACGAGGTTGCCGACGTCGACCTGACGCAGACCGACGCGGCCGGCAATCGGCGCGCGGATCTTGGTGAATTCGAGATTGAGCTTGGCGTCGTTGACCGCTGCCTGATTGGTCTTGACCGTGCCCAGATACTGCCCCACCAGCGCTTCGGCGGTGTCGAGGGTCTGTTTGGCGATGCTGTCTTCTTTATACAGCCCACGATAACGCTCGACGTCGACCTGGGCGTTTTTCAGTTGCGCCTGATTCTGCAGCAACGTGCCTTCGGCCTGGAGCAAAGCATTCTGGTAAGGACGCGGATCGATCTCGGCCAGCAGGTCGCCCGCCTTGACCATCTGCCCTTCTTCGAAATGAATCTTCACCAGTTCGCCGCCCACCCGGCTGCGCACGTTGATGGTATTGAGCGCGGTGACCGTGCCCAGTGCCTTGTAATACAGCGGGAAGTCGCCCTTCACCGCCGGCGCCACACGCACCGGAATCGGCCCGGTACCGCCGCCGAAGCCAGGCCGCATCATTCCCGAGCGCCCGGTATGGCCGGCGGCCGCTTTGTCGCCGCCCGCCTTGTCAGCAGAGCCGGTGGGCCAGAATTTCCAGCACAGGACAGCGATGACCAACAGGACCAGCAGGCTGATCAGCCAGCGACGGGATTTGCGGGGGAACGATTGCATGGAGTTATTGACCATTGGGCGCGTGGGCTTCTATTACGGGAGGCTGAACGATAAGCACTGAGTGGATTTAAGCAAAGCAGCTTTACCGGCAATTTACCTTCCACTTACGTTTCAAGGTGTGAGGCAAAACCCTGATACACAAATGAAAACGGCCTGGACAGGGCCAGGCCGTTAACAATTGTAAAAGCCTTACTTGAGAACGGACAGTGCCGCTTCGTAGTTAGGCTCTTCGGCGATTTCCTTGACCAGTTCGCTGTGCAGGACGGTGTCATTTTCGTCCAGCACCACAACCGCGCGAGCGGTCAGGCCTTTCAGCGGGCCGTCAGCAATGGCCACGCCGTAGTTTTCGATGAACTCGCTGCCCCGCAGGGTCGACAGGTTCTGTACGTTTTCCAGGCCTTCGGCGCCGCAGAAGCGCGCCTGGGCGAACGGCAGGTCAGCGGAGATGCACAGCACCACGGTGTTGCTGATGTCGTTGGCCTGGGCGTTGAACTTGCGCACGGAGGTGGCGCAGGTCGGGGTGTCGACGCTTGGGAAAATGTTCAGGACTTTGCGCTTGCCGGCGAAGTCTTTCAGGGTGACGTCGGACAGATTGCCGGCTACCAGGGAAAAGGCTGGCGCCTTGGAACCGGCTTGTGGCAACTGGCCGTTGACTTGAACCGGATTGCCTTTGAGGGTGACTTGAGCCATGACTTGAGTCCTTCTGTTTTTTGATTGGAAAGCATGCAAGAGGCGGAAGTTAACCACGAAATCGGCTGGCGACCTATGCCCCGTTGGAAATTGTTGGGCGCTCCACGGCGAGATTGTATACAAGTCCTGTGGGAGCGAGCCTGCTCGCGAAATCGGGTATCGATATCAGAAACGTGTGTCAACTCGGCTACCGCTTTCGCGAGCAGGCTCGCTTCCACAGAAGTTTGCAGTGCCGCCCCAACCACCTTCGATTAAGCCCGGCTCCGACGATTAGAGGTGTGATATGTGCACCGCGTCCCCCGCACCAACGAATTAATTCCTTCGACTGGCTAACCCCCGATTAGCTGCTAGTTTCAGAAGGACATGTCCTACAGGCTTGATAAGCAAAGGGATAACGCAGTAGCGGCGCGACAGTGCTCAGTTGTCCGGAAAAACACCATGGAATCGGGAAATGATCTGCAGTCGAGCCGGGAATAGAGGATTTCTGCCGCGGCCGGGTGGCGCGGCGTTCGCCATGCTCAAGCCACGGAGCGGGCGTCTCCTCCTCTTGCTGTGCCTGGGCGTCAGTCCATCGCTGTTCGCCGCAGAAGGTGGCGTCGGCCGGCCGATCACGGGCCAGCAAGTGTTCGCCAATGCTGGCATCGTGCCGCCGGAGCCGGGCTGGGTAATGTCGTTGACCAGCATCTGGTACGACGGCTCGCTCAAGGGCAGCGACGGCGCACCGATTTCCGGCGCGATCAGTGGCGGGATCGACATGAAAGTCTCCTACACCATGGCCAACTTCACCCATGTCTGGAACACCGGCAAGGGCCGCTGGAATTTCGCTTCGGCAATGGGCCTGCCGGTGCAATACACCGACATCAAGGCGAGCATCACCGGCCCGCGCGGGCGCACTTTGGGTGACAGCGATTCCGGCACCCAGTTTGCCGATGCGCTGATCACCCCGCTCGCCGCTGGTTATCACTTCGACGAACTCAATCATCTCTCGCTGTCGCTACCGATCTACGTGCCGACCGGCGCCTATAACAAGGATCGCCTGGCCAATCCCGGACAGAACAATTACACGTTCATGCCGACCGTGGCCTTTACCCATCTCGACGGCAAGGGCGGCGAGTTCACTTTGTCCAGCGGGCTGGAGTTCTACACCGAGAACGACGCTACCGACTATCGCAACGGCAACATCTTCACCCTCGACGCCCTCTGGACTCACGGCTTGGGCAATGGCTGGAACGCCGGACTTGCCGCTGGCTACGTGCAGCAACTGACTGACGACAAAGGCCAGACCGCCGATGTCTTCAACGGCTATCGCGGCCGTTCGGTCGGCGCCGGCCCGGTGGTTGGCTGGGCCGGAAAGTTCGCCGATGCCCAGGCCAATATCAGCGCGCGCTGGGTGCCGGAGTTCGACACCAAAAACCGCCCCGAAGGCAACGGCTTCAGCGTCAATCTGACCCTGGCGTTTTTCTAGACCCGGACACAAAGGACTGCCCATGACAGCGCTCACCGACCTCAACGCCCTGCAAGCCAGCATCGCCGAAGCGGTGCTCGGCCAGGATCAAGTCATCCGGCAGATTCTGCTCGGGCTGTTGGCCAATGGTCATTTGCTCCTGGAGAGCCTGCCCGGGCTGGCCAAGACACGCACGGTCAAGGCACTGGCCAAACACCTTGATGCCAAGATGAGCCGCATCCAGTTCACCCCCGACCTGTTGCCCTCGGACATCACTGGCGCCGAGGTGCTGCACCAGGTCGAGGGCAAAAACGAAATCCGATTCCAGCCCGGCCCGCTGTTCGGCAATCTGATCCTCGCCGACGAAATCAACCGCGCCCCGGCCAAGGTCCAGGCGGCGCTGCTCGAAGCCATGGAGGAACGCCAGATCACGGTGGCCGGCAACAGCCATGCGCTACCGGAGCTGTTCATCGTGGTGGCGACGCAGAACCCGATCGAGCAGGAAGGCACCTACCCACTGCCGGAAGCGCAGATGGACCGTTTTCTGATGAAGGTGCTGCTCGATTACCCCAGCGCCGAAAACGAAAGCCAGGTGCTGCGCCTGCTGCGCAACGAAGAGTTTGCCCAAGGTGCGAGCACCACGCCGGTGAAGAATTTCACTTTGCCGCAGGAGGTGATTTTTGCCGCGCGCAAGGAAGTCAGCGCCGTGCACGTTTCACCGGCAATCGACACTTACCTGATCGACCTGATCAACGCCACCCGCCACCCCGCCGACTACGACGAAGACCTCGCACGCTGGATCGCCATTGGTGCCAGTCCCCGTGGCGGCATTGGCCTGGACCGCTGCGCCCGCGCCGATGCGTGGCTGCAGGGGCAGGATTTCGTTTCGCCGGACAACGTCCGCGCCGTGGTCCATCCGGTGTTGCGCCATCGTTTGCAGCTGAGTTACGACGCCGTTGCCGATGGCGTCAGCGCCGATCAGGTGCTTGACCGGATTCTCGACAAAGTGGCGATTCCCGCATGAACGACGAAGGCTTGGTCTACGTCTCTCTCGCGCAATTGATGGCGCTGGAGTTCAAGGCCCGTGACCTGAGTTTTCTTGCCCGACAGCCGCAGGGCAGCATCCTCGCCGGCAACCACGCCTCGCGGCTGCGCGGTCGCGGGCTGAATTTCGACGAGTTGCGCCGCTATCAACCGGGCGATGACCTGCGCCACCTCGACTGGCGCGCCTCGTTGCGTACCGGCAAACCGGTGGTGCGCACTTTCACCGAAGAACGCGACCGCCCGGCCCTGATCGTGGTCGACCAGCGCATGTCGATGTTCTTCGGCTCGCAGCGCAGCTTCAAATCGGCAGTCGCCGCTGAACTCGCCGCGCTGGCGGCGTGGATGGTTTTTCACGCCGGGGATCGGGTCGGCGGTCTGGTCTTCAACGACCAGCGTATCGACAGCATCGCGCCGTTGCGCAGTCGCAAGCGTGTTGAGGCACTGCTCAGCCGCGTGGTGCAGCAAAACCGCGCGCTGAATGCCGGTAATCCCGACGCCGAAGATGAGGACCAATTGGACAAGGCCTTGCAGCGCTGCCTCGGTGTGGCCGGGCACGACCACTTGATCTGCATCGTCAGCGACTTTGCCGGTGCCGGTGAACGCACCTTGCAATTGATGCGGCAGCTGTCAGCGCACAACGATGTGATTGCCTTGCAGGTCTATGATCCGCTGGCGCTGAAACTGCCGAACAACGGTCGCCTGCTGGTCACCCAGGGCGAGTTGCAGGTCGAACTGGCGATCGAGAAACGTAACGTGCATCAGCCGCTGGGGGATTTTCTCAGCGGGCGGCTCAAGGACGTCGCCAGCCTGCTGCGCCGCAGTCAGGTGCCGCTGATGATGATCAGCACCGCCGAGGACGCCCATGGGCAACTGCGCGCCGAACTGGGCAAAAGCGCCGGGGGCGCGCGATGAACCCGAATATCCCCAGCATCGATCAGCTCAAGGAGTTGGCCCTGCCCGCGCCCGTCAGCTATGCGCCGCAAACGTGGGGCTGGTGGCTGTTGCTGGCGGTGCTGATACTCGCCGCGCTGTTGCTCGGCCTGCGCAGATACTGGCAATGGCGCCGCGACCGCTATCGCCGTGAAGCCCTTGCCCGACTGGCACAGTTGCGCAGCCGCAGTGACGACCTCAACGCCCTGCGCGAATTGCCTGAGCTGCTCAAACGCACGGCCCTGTCCATGCCCACTCGATCGCGGCGCTGGAATGCATTCCCTGTGGGAGCGAGCCTGCTCGCGAAGACGTCAGCGCATGCAATACCTCGATCCACTGACACGGCGCTTTCGCCAGCAGGCTCGCTCCCACAAGGGCCGGCGGCGCTTGGCAGAGATGACTGGCAGGAGTTTCTGCAACGGCATTGCAAAAACAGAATGCCCGCCGACTTCAGCACGCAACTGGCCCAACTTGCCTACGCGCCGGACCCCGTATTGCGCGCCGTCCCCGCAGCGCAACGGCAAATGCTCTTCGACAGCTGCCAATACTGGGTGGAGCATCACCATGTGGCAGCTTGATTACCCCTGGCTGTTACTCCTGCTGCCGCTGCCGTGGCTGGCTTACCGCTTTTTGCCCGCTTACAACGAAGCCCGCAGTGCCGTGCGCGTACCGTTTTTCGGCGCGATGAGCCGCGCGGTCGGCGAAGCGCCAGGCACTGCGGGCAGTCGGCGCAATCGCTGGCAACTGCTGCTCAATGTGCTGGTGTGGGCGCTGATTCTGCTGGCCGTGTCGCGTCCGGTGTATGTCGAAAAGCCGATCGAACGCCAGCAACCGGTGCGCGACCTGATGCTCGCCATCGACCTTTCGCAGTCGATGGAAACCGAGGATTTCACTAACGCCCAAGGCGAAAAAATCAATCGCCTGGCGGCGGTCAAAGGCGTGGTGCAAGGCTTCATCGACAAACGCAAGGACGACCGCATCGGCCTGATCGTGTTTGGCAGCGGTGCCTATCCACAGGCCCCGCTAACCCTCGATCACGCCAGCCTGTCGTTGTTGCTGGCGGATACCGGGATCGGCATGGCCGGCCCCAACACGGCGATCGGCGATGCAATCGGGCTCAGCCTGAAATTGCTCGACAAGGCCCATGAGCAGGAAAAAGTCCTGATTCTGCTGACCGATGGCAATGACACCAGCAGCGCGATCACCCCGGATCACGCCGCCGAAATGGCGGCCAACAAAGGCGTGGTCATTCATACCATCGGCATCGGCGACCCCGACGCTTCCGGCGAAGCGAAGGTCAATCTGCAAGGCCTCGAACAGATCGCCAATACCACCGGCGGCCGCTTCTTCCGCGCCGAAGACCGCGCGGCACTGGATCAGGTCTACACCACCCTCGACCAGCTCACCCCGCATCAGGTGAAAACCCTCAGCCATCAACCGCAGCGGGAACTGTTCTACTGGCCGCTGGGTGCAGCATTGCTGTTGTTGGCGCTGTATCAGCTCGGCGCCCTTTTACGCCCGAACCTGACGGTTGCGCGGCAGCGGCAGGAGGCCTGAAATGGAGATCAACCTGAGCGATTTCCACTTTCTGCGCCCGCTGTGGCTGTTGCTTGCGCTGTTCGGCGCAATGCTGCCACTGATCTGGCGTCGCAGCCGCGACCTGCAAAAGCGCCTGCGCGGCAATATCGCCGAACACTTGCTGCCGCACTTGTTGATCACCCCGCAGGATCACCAGCGCTGGCGCCCGGTGCACCTGCTCTGTGCGCTGCTGATCCTCGGCGCAATCGCCGCGGCCGGGCCGACGTGGGAACAGGATCGCCCGGACTTTCTCGAGAACCGCGCACCACTGATCGTTGCCGTCGACCTTTCGCCGTCGATGGACGCCAACGATGTGCAGCCGACGCGGCTGGAGGCGGTCAAGCACAAGCTGCATGAGCTGCTGCAACGTCGCGCCGGCGCGCGGACCGCACTGATCGCCTATGCCGGCAGCGCGCATCTGGTGTTGCCACCGACCGACGATCCGGCGCTGCTCGACAGTTTCATCCAGGCCCTGGGCACGGGCTTGATCGACAAACCCGGCAAGAACGTCGCCGCCGTGATCGATCAAGCGAAACGCTTGCTCAGCGCCGAGAACACCCCGGGCAGTCTGCTGCTGATGACTGATGGGGCCGATACCCCGCAACTCGATGATCTGCAAAAACACCTCGACGGCAGTGCCTTGCAGGTTCTGGTTCTGGCGGTGGGCAGCGAAGACGCGGGCGTCATCACTAACGCCAGCGGCCAGCCGAAAATCGACAGCAGCGGACGACCAGTGCTCGGCAGTTTCGATCAAGCGGCCCTCAAGCAATTGGCCTCGGCCGTCGACGCGCCGCTCGGCAGCCTGACCCTCAATAACGATGACCTGGAGTGGATCGAGTTGCACGCACGTCAACACTTCCAGAGCGCCAGCGCCGAACAGCGCGAATTGCACTGGAAGGACGCCGGTTACTGGCTCTGCTGGCCATTGCTGTTACTGGCGCTGTTCAGCGTACGCAAAGGCTGGAGCGTCAACTGGATGCCGGCACTGTTTTTGGCCGCAGGGTTGGGCTGGCCTGCGGCGCCGGCGCAGGCCAACGCCCTCACCGATGCGTTTTTCACCCGCGACCAACAGGGCCGCTGGGCGTTTGAACATGATCGTTTGCCCGAAGCCGCGGCGCTGTTCGTCGACCCGTACTGGAAAGGCGTCGCGGCCTATCACGCTGCCGATTACGACTTGGCAATGGCGACCTTCGCCCGCCTGGACACTCCGCAGGCGTACTTCTACCTGGGCAACATTTACGTGCGCCGCTTCAAGTTCGATCAGGCGATTGCCGCCTACAGTCAGGCGTTGAAACTGCAGCCGCAATTTCCCGAAGCGAGCGCCAATCTGGCCTTGGCTCAGGCACTGCTCAAGGACACCGAAAGCGCCGAGAAAAACGCTCCGCAAACCAAACCCGATGAAGTCAAATTCGACAAGGCACCCGGAAAAGGTCAGAGCAAAAAGGTCGAGACCCAACAGGCGGCGTCCGACGCGCTGTGGCTGGAGAACCTGACCACCTCGCCAGCGAAGTTTCTAAGGCAGAAGTTCAGCTTGCAGGATCAGCAGGGAGATCGGCCATGAACCTCCGGCACCTGAGCGCCGCCATCGCTGGCAAGCCAGCTCCCACAGGGAATTTCTGTGTAGTTGCAAACTTTGTGAAGATTGCTGTGATTTGTGGGAGCTGGCTTACCAGCGATGGCGGCAGAACAATCAGCGCAAAGCTCAGCGCCCTGCTGCTGACCAGCCTGCTGTCTCTGAATGTTTTTGCCGCCCCAGCGCAACTGAAAGTCCAGGCTCACCTTAACCCCAGCGAAGGCGCGATGGTCGGCGGTCTGGTCGAACTGCAACTCGACGTGCTCACCGACACCTGGTTCACCAGCGCCGCCACCCTGCCCGATCTGCAACTCGACGGTGCGCTGGTGATGCCGCCGAACGGCCAGGCGCAGCATCTGAACCAGACCATCGATGGTCAATCGTTCAATGGCTTGCGTTATAGCTATCTGATCACGCCCAACGTCGCGCGCAGTTTCGATATCCCGGCGCTGACCGTACGCGCCACACTGGGCCAGGCCACTGAAGAAATCAGCGCACAAAGCCAACCGCTGAGTTTCAGTGCAGCCCAGCCGCCCGGTTTCGCGCCCGGGGAGACGCCTCTGGTCGCCAGTGGGTTGCGCTTGAAACAGATCATTACCAATTCGGCCACGCCGCTGAAAGTCGGCGACAGCATCACCCGTGAGCTCACCCTGCAAGCCGATGGCGCGCTGGCGATGGCGCTGCCGATTCCGACCTTCAGTGATGTCGCCGGCTTGAGTCGCTACGCGAAGACGCCACAAGTCAAAGCGCTGGATGACGGTCGCGGCAATATCCTCGGCGGCCAACGTGTCGACAGCGCCAGCTATCGCATCGACAGTGCCGGTACTTACACGCTGCCGGCGATCCGCGTGAAATGGTGGGACGCCTCTGCGAAGCAGATACGTAGCGCTGAGGTGCCGGCCGTGAGCTTCGAGGCCGCGGCCAACAACGCCTATAAACCGGTGTTTTCGCTCGCCGAAGACCTCAGGCAACTGCAACAGAATCACTTGCACTTCTCCAGCCGCTGGCTGCTCTGGCTGGCGCTGGCGGTCGGCCTCGCCGTCGGTGTGTACTTGCTGCGGCCCGTCGCCGTTCACGCCCATCAACGCTGGCTCGCACATAAACGGGCGAAGCAATTGGCCTGGCAGCATTCGCCCGCTTTCGCCTGGCAACAGATCGACCCGCAACTGCAAGCCAGGCCGGCGCAACTGACCGCGCTGTACCTGTGGCTGCGGCGCAGTCGTCTGGGCTTGAAACTCACGGGCGCCGGTCCGCGCTTGCAGGGATTGTTACGCGGGCTTTACGGCCGTCAGTCTGCCGCCGATCAAACACTTGTTCAGCTTCGCCAATCGTTGTCTACGCTTCAAAGTCAGGTCGCCCGCCAACAGGCGAAACCCGCACCGGCCCTGCGCCCGCTCAACCCTGTGCATGAGAAGGATTTCACATGATCAACCCGTTGCTGCGTCGCCAACGTTTCGGTCTTGCCCTGCTGTTGACACTGGTTCTGCCCCTGCTGGCACAGGCGAATGAACCGCTGCCGTCATGGAACGACGGCCCGGCCAAAAAGAGCATTATCGAGTTCGTCCAGGCCGTGACCGACCAGAGCAGCAAGGACTTCGTCAAACCGGCCGATCGCATCGCTGTGTTCGACAATGACGGCACCTTGTGGAGCGAACAACCGGCGTACTTCGAATTGCTGTTTGCCTTCGACGAGGTCAAGCGCACCGCCGCACAACACCCGGAATGGAAAACCACCCAGCCGTTCAAGGCGGTCCTGGAAAATGATCACAAAGCCCTCGCCGCGTCGGGCATGGAGGGTTTGCTGCAGATCGTCGGCGCCACTCACGGCGGCATGACCACCGAAGCCTTCGATGACTACGCGAAAACCTGGTTCAGCCAGGCACGCCACCCGAAAACCGGCAAGCCCTACACGGAAATGATCTTCCAGCCGATGCTGGAAATGCTCGACTACCTGCGCAGCCAGAACTTCAAGACTTACATCGTTTCCGGCGGCGATACCGGCTTCATGCGCGCCTTCGCCGAGAAGGTCTACGGCATCCCGCCGGAACAGGTGATCGGTACCACGTTCGTCACCTCTTACCAGTTCAAGGACGGCAAAGCGTCGATCGTGCGCACGCCGAAAGTCGCGCACAACGACGACGGGCCGGGCAAACCGGTCAGCATCGATGCGGTCATCGGTCGGCGGCCGATCCTCGCCTTTGGCAACTCCGACGGCGACCTGCAGATGCTGCAGTGGACCGCCGCCGGGCCGGGCAAGCGCCTGATGGGGCTGGTGCACCACACCGATGCCAAGCGCGAGTGGGCTTATGACCGGCAATCGAATATCGGCCGACTCGACAAGGCCCTCGACGAAGCGAATTCCCGTGGCTGGACGGTGGTGGACATGGCGTCGGAATGGCGCCGGATCTATCCGTTCGATCCGCCGGCAACCGAGCAGGTGCAATAAGAAAGCGTAATGCAGGAGAGCAGTAAACGTTTGTCGCAAAAAACGACCCCCGTGCAAAAGGAGCAAGTCAGATGACTCGCATACGCAAGTGGCTACCGAAACTCGCCCTGGTGGCAACCTCGGTGATGGCGCTGTCGGCAACCGCCACAGCGGCTGAAAAACCCAACATTCTCGTGATCTTCGGCGACGACATCGGCCAGACCAACATCAGTGCCTATTCCATGGGCGTGGTCGGATACAAGACGCCGAATATCGACCGTATCGCCAAAGAAGGCATGATCTTCACCGATTACTATGCCGAAAACAGTTGCACGGCCGGACGCTCGTCGTTCATCACCGGGCAGACGCCATTGCGGACCGGCTTGTCCAAGGTCGGCATGCCCGGGGTCCCGGTGGGCTTGCAGCCACGCGATGTGACCATTGCCCAAGCGCTGAAAGCCCAGGGCTATGCCACGGGTCAATTCGGCAAGAACCACTTGGGCGACAAAGACGAATACCTGCCGACCAATCATGGTTTCGACGAGTTTTTCGGCAACCTGTATCACCTCAACGCCGAAGAGGAGCCGGAGCGTCCGTACTGGCCCAAGGATGATGCCGAGTTCGTCAAGGCCGCCTCGCCTCGCGGCGTGATCCACAGTTTTGCCGACGGCAAGATTGAAGACACCGGCGCGCTGACCAAGAAACGCATGGAGACCATCGACGACGAAACCACTGCGGCAGCGCAAGCGTTCATCGAGAAACAGGCCAAGGCGGACAAACCGTTCTTTGTCTGGATGAACACCACACGCATGCATGCCTTCACTCACGTGCGCGAATCCATGCAAGGCCAAAGCGGCATGGTCGGCAACGAATATGCCGATGGCATGCTCGAGCATGACGGCGACGTCGGCAAGCTGCTCAAGACACTGGATGACTTGAAGCTGACCGAGAACACCATCGTTGTCTACACCACGGATAACGGCCCGAACCAATGGTCGTGGCCCGACGCTGCAACGACGCCGTTCCGCAACGAGAAAAACTCGAACTGGGAAGGCGCGTACCGTGTACCGGCGATGATTCGCTGGCCGGGCAAAGTCAAGGCAGGCGAAGTCTCCACGCAGATGTTCTCCGGTCTGGACTGGTTCCCGACACTGTTGGCCGCCGTGGGCGACACCGACATCAAGGACCGCTTGCTCAAGGGCGCCGACATCGGCGGCAAGAACTTCAAAGTGCACCTGGACGGCTATAACCAACTGGACTACCTGACGGGTAAAACCGACAAGAGCGCGCGCAAGGAGTTCTACTACTTCAACGATGACGGTGCGTTGGTCAGCATGCGTTTCAATGATTGGAAACTGGTGTTCTGTGAGCAGCGCGCGCCCGGCGGACTGCAGGTGTGGAGCGAACCGTTCACCTGCCTGCGTGTGCCGAAAATGTTCAACCTGCGCATGGACCCGTACGAACGCGCCGATGTCGTGTCTGACCAGTACTATGACTGGCTGACGAAAAACGACTATCTGATTTTCGACGGTACCCGCCGCGCGGCGAAGTTCCTGCAGACCTTCGTCGACTATCCACCTAGCCAGCGTCCGGCGAGCTTCAGCATCGACCAGATCCGCGAGGACGTGGACCGCCGTATCGAAGAAAAAATGAAGAAAGCCCAGTAATAGCGCTGTACCGCCGCTCGCCTTCATCGGCGGGCGGCCCTGTTTTGAACAAGCGTTCGGGTCGGTTTCGTTCGCGCTCAGGCTCGCTCCCACAAGGTTTTCTGCGATCGATCCCACGCTCTGCGTGGTAACGCAGCCCGGGACGCTCTGCGTCCAATGCCGAAGCGGACGCGGAGCGTCCAGTGAGGCATTCCCACGCAGAGCGTGGGAACGATCAACATCAGCCAATCCATAACAAGGCTCACCGCATGTCCTCACGTATCGCCAGCAAGCCGTCGGCCATACCCGTTCCGCAAGCCGCGTCCACCACCTCAATGATCCCTGCCCTGCTGCTATGCATCTCCGGCGCGGCAGCGTTGATCTATCAGGTCTTGTGGATCAAACAGCTGTCGCTGGTAGTCGGCGTCGAGGCCTATGCGATCACCACCGGCATCAGCGCGTTTTTCGCCGGGCTCGCGCTCGGCGGCTGGCTGTTCGGGCGCTGGGCCGATCGCTTGCAACAGCCGGTTCTGCTCTACGCCGGGCTGGAAGTACTGGTGGCGATACTCGGCGTTGGCGCGACAGTGGCAATGAGTCTGGCGGCCGGTGCGTTTGCCTGGTTGCAAGGTCATGTCGGCGTGCTCGCGTGGTTGCTGCCGTTTGCGCTGGTAGGCATTCCGGCGGTCTTGATGGGCGGGACGCTGCCGGTGTTGGTGCGCTCACTGGCGGCTGAGCCGGGCAAGGCCGGCGGTCAGTTGTATGCGGCGAATACGCTGGGCGCGATCGTTGGCACTTTGCTCGCTGCGTTCGTACTGATCGCCAGCCTCGGCGTGCGCGGCAGTGCGCTGTTCGCCGCGATGCTCAACCTGCTCGCCGCGGCCGGTGCGCTGTGGTTGCAGCGCCAGCAGCCAGTGGCGCTGGCCGCGCCGGTCAAACACGGCAACGCCAAAGCACCCGACCGAACTGCGCTGTGGCTCTACGCAGTCGCCGGGGGCGTGGCGTTGGGCTATGAGGTGGTCTGGTCACAATCGA
>NZ_JH635999.1:1223263-1226291 GCF_000257605.1 Pseudomonas sp. R62 | reverse complement strand
CACTCAACAATGAGCGTTAGCTCGAGTGCTTTTGATCTTGATCCACCGGCGACGTCGGAAGGCTGAGCGGAGGGATTGATCCGGGGGTGGGAGCGTAGCGACCGTCTGGCGCAGCCAGACACAGCGGAAGGAGGTGCAGCGAAGCAAACCGTAGCCGCTGCGCCCGGATCGATCCCGCAGCGAAGGAACCCGAGCCTGCGAGGGCCGAACGTAGGAGCAAGCCTTTTTGGGTACTTTTTCGGCGTCTGGAAAAAGTGCCTCGCCGTAAGGGCGAAACCGTAATCAGCAACACCCGCAGCAACGGATATGTACCCAAAAAACCAGGAGGCAGGCCCCACCAAAATAGCGGGAGCCAGCCTGCTCGCAAAGAGGCCCAAGCCTCACGACATCACTTGGCCTCGGACTTCAGCTTCAGATACGTCTGATGCATGTCACTCGCCCAACCATCGATCACCGCTTTGACATCAGTGGCTTTCATCACCTGCGAGGAATTTTCCAGCGGCTGACCGGTACCCTTGCGCACCACTTGAGCCACCACCTTGTTACTGCTGCCGTCGAGGAACACCGCCTCAGTGGCCAACGTGGTTTCCTGATCGCGAATACCAGTGGCCGTGCTCACCGCAGCAGCCACCAAGGCAATCGGAATCACCTCATACACATGCAGGCCCTCGGTCTTGCTGCTCACCGCCGTGATCGCCGGCCGGATCACGATGACGCCAGGCCCCGGACCAGTGGCCAGCGGCAGCGACTTGCTCAGCTCACGCTTGAGCGCCTGATCGTAATAACTGGTGATGCCATTGAGGGTCTGCTGGGGGATTTTTTCCGTCGCTTGCGGCTTCGGATACAACTGGCTCGGTTCGACATAGACGCTGCTGAATTTGTTGATGTCGAGTTTCGGGTCCATCCAGCGCATCACCTCGGCACCCGACGGTGATTTGGTCTCCTTCAGTTGACTGTAATCCTTGAGAAAACCGGAGTACTGGTCTGGCTCGACGGTTTTGCTGGAACAACCCACCACACCCAGGGTGGCGATGCACAGCGTGCCCATCATTACGGCTAGCTTCATGCTGTAACTCCTGTCAGAAGGCCAAATCGTTTGCATAGGGGAAGTTACAGGTATAGCTAAAACCGCAGCAATTGCGATTGCAAATTACAAAATTCACACGGCGCTGCGCAGCAAGTCACAGCGCTTATTTGACAGACGCGCTGCATGCGGCAAAGCTGCATCCAGATGTATGCACGCCAGAAGGCCAACGCACCGGACTACGGAAGTCGCAATGCCCAAGCACAAAAACAACGCGGTGCAACCTGAACCTGACGCATCACCCTCCTCTTTTTCGCGTTACCTGTTTCCAATCACCATCGGTGTGCTGCTGGCGGCCGTGGCGGGCATTGGCTGGTTCCTGTTCAGCCCGGCGCCGGCCCCCGTCAAACCCGCAGCGATCAGCACGCCTGTAGCACCGCCAGCCAAGCCGCAACCGACTGTGGCAAGCAAACCGGCCAGCATGGTCGATGAGCAGCAATGCCAGGGCTGCCACAGCGAACAGGTCAAGGACTGGCAAGGCTCGCATCACCAATTGGCCATGCAGCCAGCGACCGCCGAAACCACCCTCGGCGACTTCAACAACGTGACCTTCAAGGCCGAAAACGAGACCACAAAGTTCACCCGCAAGGGCGATGAATTCTGGGTCAATGCGCCCGGCATCGACGGCAAGAATGCCGACTTCAAAGTGGCCTACACCTTCGGCATCGCGCCGCTACAGCAATATCTGATCGAGGTCGGTCAGGGGCGTCTGCAAGCCCTCGGCGTGGCGTGGGATACCGAGAAAAATCGCTGGTTTCATCTGTACGCCGGCCAGGGCGTGAATTTCAAGAATCCGCTGCACTGGAGCAAACCGAGCCAGAACGCCAATTTCATGTGCGTCGAATGCCACACCACCGGTTTCAAGCGCAATTTCGATGCAGCGAGCAACAGCTTCAACAGTCAATGGAACAGTCTCGGAGTCGGCTGTCAGGCCTGTCATGGCCCGGCGTCGAATCACCTGGAGTGGGCGCAGAAAAAAGACGATTTGATCCATAAGGGCTTCGACGTCGATCTCAAGGACAAGAACGCCACGGTAGAAATCGAAACCTGCGCGCGCTGCCATTCCCGCCGCGCACCGCTGGGCGATGGCTTTACCGTCGGCAAGCGGCTGATGGACGACTACCTGCCCAGCGCCCTGACCCGCGAACTCTATGCGCTGGACGGCAAGATCAAGGACGAAGTGTTCGAACACGGCTCGTTCCTGCAAAGCAAAATGTTCGACAAGGGCGTGCGCTGCAGCAATTGCCATAACCCGCACAGCAACGAACTGAAGGCACCGGGCAACGCCGTGTGCCTGCAATGCCACAATACGGCGGGCGAGACTTCGGTCGCCGACGTCGACGGCAAGGGTCTGCAAGCGAAGAATTACGACTCCATCGAACACACCCGCCACGCCATGGGCCAACCCGGCTCGCAGTGCGTCGATTGCCACATGCCTGGCAAGTTCTACATGGGCAACGACTTTCGGCACGACCACAGTTTCAGCATTCCCAACCCGGAGCGTGCGCAGAAACTCGGCACGCCAGACGCCTGCCTGACCTGTCACCAGGGCAAGGCCGGCGACAAGGTCACCGCGCAGTTCAAATTGTGGAACGCCACCGCCTCCCCGGCCCAGCAGGCGCTACGCTATGACGAAAGCCTGTGGCTGATCCGCAATGGCCAGCCCGGCGCCGCCGACGCGCTGTACCAGCAATTGCAGCGCAGCAACCTGCCGGCGATCCAGCGCGCAACGTTGCTGGCGGAATTGCCGCTGTACCCGAGCGAACAGGCGCTGAAACTGGCCACTCAGGATCTGAAACATCCAGAGCCACAGGTGCGTGACAGTGCGGTGCGGGCGATCAGCGCATTCCTGCCGCCGCCCGAGCGTGCGCCGTTATTGGCGCCGTTGCTCAATGATCCAGTGAAAGCCGTGCGCATCGTCGCCGCGCGGGATCTGCTCGGTGC
>NZ_JH635999.1:1219013-1223243 GCF_000257605.1 Pseudomonas sp. R62 | reverse complement strand
CATCGTCGCCGCGCGGGATCTGCTCGGTGCCTCGCGCAACAATGGTCTGGAGGCGGCGCAAGCCAGCTGGAACGCGGCGATTGGCGAGTATGAAGCCGTGCAGAAGAGCCTGCTGGAGCGTGCCGAGGCCAATCTCAATCTGGCGATGCTGTACCAGGCCAGCGGACGCAGTGTCGAGGTCGAACCGCTGCTGCGCAGCGCCCTGCAACGTGACCCGGATTTCTACCCGGCGCTGGTCACGCTGGCACAGTGGCTGGAAGCGAATGGTCGCGCCACCGAAGCGCAGAAGCTGTTGGATGACAGCCTCAAGCAGCATCCGGATGCGGCGCTGTTGCAGCACACGCGCGGGTTGTCGCTGATCCGTGCCGGCCAGTCCGCCGACGCCATGTCCTACTTGCGCAAAGCCGCACAACTGGAACCGGAGAATGCGCAATACGGCTATGTACTGGCGGTGGCGCTGCATGAGAGCGGCAAGGTTGATGAGGCGTGCGCGATTCTGGAAAGTTTGCTCAAGGTACAACCGGCCAACCGCAATGCGCGGCTGTCGCTGATTCAGTACTACCTCGATAGCGGCCAGGAACCGAAGGCGCAGGTGCTGTTGCAGGGCTGGAAGAAAATGAATATGGGGGATCCGGCGCTCAAGTGATCGGCTGGAGATCGGTGGCCCCTCACCCTAGCCCTCTCCCAAGGGAGAGGGGACCGATTGGGGAATATTCAAGGATTGCACCGACTTGAGCGATCGGCTTTGAATCCGTAATCGACTCGGTCTGTCACTTCGATGTATCACCCAAGACACCCCGGTCAGTCCCCTCTCCCTCCGGGAGAGGGTTAGGGTGAGGGGCTGCCAAACCAGTCCCCTCTCCCTCCGGGAGAGGGTTAGGGTGAGGGGCTTTTGATCTTGGCTTTCAGAATCGAACAATCACCACGAAGACGTCTCTCCACTGCGCAAAGCCATCTCTCGCCGGCTATTGGCGCGCATCGCCTTGATCAGCGACACCGTCCCCACCAACAAAATCGCCGCACCAAACAAAAAGTCGATGTTGTACAGCTGGAAATCTTCCACTGGCCCGATCAGCAATGTGCGCACCACCGCAATCCCCACCAGCGTCGCGAGAAAGTCGATCCCCGGTTCATCGCGGTAAAACACCAGCATCAGTGGCAGGCACAGCACCAGCAGAAGCAACAGCACCACCACCTTGAACGAGCCTTTGCGCTCGACGCTGAACGCACACTCATGCGCGCTGTAAGGCTTGTAGTCCTCGTCGCGAATCATCGAGTTTTTCTCGTTGATGTAGTCGGCGCGGTTGTACTTCTGGATCGGCGTAAAGGTGTTGGACATCTCCATCAGCGTGGTGATGCTCTTGAAACGCAGGTCGATGCGCTCGCTGCCCTTGAGGTAATACAGCACCGGTTTGTAGCCGTAGCGATAGGTGTCGAAGGGGAACGCGGCAGTCTGAGCGTGCACGCCGATTGCGCGAGGCTCAAGTTCGGCGAAGGCGCTTTTATTGGTCGATGAGAGGTTGCGGCTCAGCGGCTGCACCTTGACCTGCTCGAGGAAGATCGGCGTGACGCCGAACGACCACTGTAGCGGTTCCAGACGCAGGCGCAGTTCGTTGCGGCCCAGGTCGTAGCGGTTGAAGGTTCGTTCGGAAACCACCAGCGAGCCGCCAACCATGAATTCGCCGCGCAGGTTGTTGGTGACGCGCAAGGTCAGTTGATCCTTGCCCAGCAACGCCGCTTCCGTGGTCGGTGGCGTGCCACACCACGCGGTGCTTTCACCGACACCGCCAAGCTGGCCGTCGCGGTTTTCCTTGAATACGTAAAAGTAACTGGCCCACAGCGTCAGCAGCAAAAGCGACGCCGTGAGACCGAGGATTTTTTTGCCCGGACTCACTGATCAGACTCCCTTCTTCGGTTCCATCATCCAGCCGAAAACCCGCTGGCGACGGCGACTCTACCAAAAGGCCATCAGTGACCCAAGGGAAAATGCCGGATTGGCACCGGACCTAAGGGTTTCCCCGGTACTCGCCTCACCCCCCCAAGGAGCGAGCCTGCTCGCGATAGCGGTGTTTGATCGTTCCCACGCTCTGCGTGGGAATGCAGCCCGGGACGCTCTGCGTCCCAATCTAGGCGCGATCGCGAGGAATCAGGCTTTGCAGTTGCTGCGCCAGAAAATTCGCATCAAACGCAAACGTATCCGGATCCTTCAAACCATTGGTCTTGCGCCACTGCCACGCACCATCCGCCAGGCCAACCAGGGAAATGCTCCCATACCGGGCCGCCGTCAGCCCCATCACTGCCAGGGAAATCTGCCCGCCGCTGCCCATCACATCCGGCACAAACTCCACCGGTTTGCCGGCAATCACGATGCTCAATTTTTCCGTCTTGAACGTCGAGGTCTCCACCGGCACGCTCGGCCCGGACGCGACATACGCCTCGCGACTGACCTCCAGCAAATTCGGCGCCTTGACCGGTTCAAGCCATTGCTCGATCTGGTCGAACAGCGCGGCAATCCGTGTTGCCCATTCAGCTGATTGCGTAGTGAACAGTTGCTTCTTGTGCGCTTCGCTTTCGGCATAGTGGCGAAGCATTTCGCCCAGTTGCTGTACGTCGTTCATTGCGGTGTTCCTCGGAAAGGACCTGCGAAGGGTGATAGTGGCAGATCCCCGGCGCGGCGTACGTTTAGTTCTTGCAGATGCACAGTTGCGGGAAAGATCGGCGGTACAGTCAGTCGGTACTGGCGTCGAGTCTCGAACAGAAGGTAACTTCGGGCAGCTCTGAATGCTCGACACTGACATTTGCTTGAGGAAATCCAATGCGCACCATCGGCCTTATCGGCGGCATGAGCTGGGAGTCCAGCGCCGAATACTATCGCCTGATCAACCAACAGGTCCGCGAGCGCCTCGGCCCGTTGCGCTCGGCGCAGTTGCTGATGTACAGCGTCGACTTCGGCCCGGTCGAACAGGCCCAGCACGCCGGGCGCTGGGACGATGCAGCGGCGATTCTGGTGGATGCCGCGCGCCGGCTCGAAGCTGGCGGCGCCGATTGCGTGGTGCTGTGTACCAACACCATGCACAAGGTCGCCGAGCAGATTCAGGCCGCGATCGGCATTCCGTTCCTGCACATTGCCGAACCCGCCGCCCAAGCTGCATTGGAAATCGACGCGCGCACGGTCGGGTTGCTCGGCACCGCGTTCACCATGGAGCAGGACTTCCTCAAGCAGCGTCTGATCGCCCAAGGCCTGACCGTACTGGTGCCGGATGATGCCGAGCGCAAAGAGGTGCACCGGATCATCTACGACGAACTCTGCGTGGGCGTGATCAGCGAACAATCGCGAGAAATCTACCAACGCGTCATCGAATCCCTGACCGCCCGTGGCGCCCAGGCGATCATCCTCGGCTGCACCGAAATCGGCCTGCTGATCAAACCCGAACACAGCGCCCTGCCCCTGCTCGACACCACCGAGCTGCATGCGCAGTCGGCGGTGGCGTTCGCACTGGGCGACTGATTCAGGGTTTCGGGCTATTGCGTAGACGGGCCATGCTCAGGGTGTCGACCCACTGCCCGTCGCGCATTGAAGCGTCGAGGGGCAGATTGCATTCGCGAGCAGGCTCGCTCCCACATTTTGATCCAGCCCGGGCACAACCCCTGTGAGCACTGAAGATTCATGTGGGAGCGAGCCTGCTCGCGAAAGCGACCTCACAGCCAACACCTGCTTCCCGGCAAAAAACATCTACCGTGCTGTCGCCAACTTTTGCCTTTTAAACGCCGCTGTTTAAAAGACACCTCCAGACACGCCTTCCAAGCTACAAATTCTTGCGCCATTGCCTACAGCTACGCCAGAATCCGCCGGCTTGTGCGCTTAGGGGGCGGATTCTATTGTGGTGCGGTCGCTGAATGTTCAGTGATCGGGTTTAGCAGCCCGGGTTATCTCTAGACGCACAAGGTCTTGCCGTTATGGCGGCTTTGCGTGGGGCACTTCGGTGCGCCGGGTTCTAGAGTCCCGGTCTGCTAACCCGCGTACAGCCGCCACCTCCTTCGTTAGCAGCGAACGGTGGCAGCTTCACCACTCTAGAGGCTTCACCCATGATCAAACCAACACCCAACCCACCCGAAACCGACCCCACCTCCCCCTACGAATCCCTCGATTCAAAAAAACTCCACCAAGCCGCCGACCGCGCCCTCGACCACTACCTCTGCCCACCCGGCTCGACCCCACCGCCGTTCAGT
>NZ_JH635999.1:1214037-1216231 GCF_000257605.1 Pseudomonas sp. R62 | reverse complement strand
AGGCACAAACGCTGATGGTTCGCCTTATGAGAACTACATCTGGGCGGCACCATTTGCATATGTCAATGAGCAGTGGGTATTGGATGGTTTCTTTGAGGCGCTCGCGCCGTATGGGGATTTGATCGGTTTGAAGCATGACAGCCCCCTCACGATGGTGATGTTTATCGCGTTCGGAAAAAGCCAGGATCTAGCGTTGGCGAAGCGGTTTATGGAGCGCACGTATTCGGTGAGTGCGGTGGAGGATGTGGCGCCGACGATTGAGTCGATTACAGCTACTGACAACGGCGAGGAGATTCCCAACGGCGGCACCACCGTCAAAACCGCCATAACCTTGTGCGGGGTTGCTGCCGGAGGGCAGAAAGTCGATGTACTGGATGGCATTACTTCAAAGGGGCAGCCGACTGCCGACCCGGTAACAGGCGTCTGGACGCTGCTCATTACCGAGCTGGACAAGACCACACACGTTTTCGTGGCGAAGGAACTGTATGGAGCGGGGCAAAGTTCCGATGTCTATACGATCAATGTTGTGGCCATGCAGCGGCCAGTATTGCTGTCTCCAGCTGTCACCCCGATCGATGTCCTGGCCTACGAACAAGGTGTCATCTTGCGTGTCATGTTTCCGGAAGCGTTGCCAGGGCAACAAGCGCAGCTCAAGGAACATGATCCGTTGCCGGGGAGTAAACCGTTTCCGGTACTGGCGCTTCATCCAGGTAAACAGACTGATTTTTCGCTCAGTTCAGCGTTTCTGGCGACGCGCCGGGGAAGCAGTAGAAGTTTTTACTGGACGTTGATCAGTGACGGTGACCCGGTGGGGAATTCGCCGGAGTTGACGTTGGTTATCAATGCCATAGCCGAGTACGACCCGCGGTTGCCGACGCCAAATATTGCAGGGGAAACCGGTGATCAACTCAATATTGATCTACTTCCGGACAACGCTGAAATAATCGTCAGCAGATGGTCATTTCAGGAAAGTGGAAATCCGGTTTTTTTGAAGTTGGAAGGCATTGACACCGAGGGAAATAGCACGGAACAAGTGATATATAACGGGCAACCCCATTATGCGACGGACGGATTATCTGTGGCAGCACCAATGGAGTGGCTGCGTACACTTAAAAGCCAAAGCAAGCTAAATATCAACTTTGGCACGAAACCAGAACCCGACGCAAACAACAATACTGAAATATTTTTTCCTGCGCGAACATATACCTTCACGGCCAATCCGCGTTACACATTAGAAAACCTTGATTCAATACCCTCTTTTAAGATTACTGCGAGCCAGTCGATAGAAAGCCCGTTAATGAAATTTTCATGCACTAAAGGCTCGCTGTCTTTAGTCAGGCTGCAAGACCTGCCTTCGAACCCCATTCCGATAACTGAGGAGATGCAAAACCAAGCGCTCTACACGTTTACACATAACGTACCGTACGTAAGCGAATTCACTCTGCACCTTCACTCAAATTACCAAACAGTAAACTTCTGGTACTGCGCCGCTAATACAAATAATTTTCCTCAAACTGTAGGCTTCATCGAATTTCTAGACCTTCAAAACC
Organism: Pseudomonas sp. R62; assembly: GCF_000257605.1. NCBI lineage: Bacteria > Pseudomonadati > Pseudomonadota > Gammaproteobacteria > Pseudomonadales > Pseudomonadaceae > Pseudomonas > Pseudomonas sp. R62. The sequence continues at coordinate 1,214,681 of NZ_JH635999.1, read as the reverse complement.
AACTTTTAGGAAAGCTTGACATGCTAGCTTCGCCAACCCCAACCCAGAAAAACATTGATTTCTCGGGCAAAGACATTCGAAAAATCAGGATCATTCCATACATACCCGCACCGCCCGCAACGGGTACAGGCTTTTACTTTGACACCTTCAAGCTTTATTCATAAATATAAGACAGAAAAAAGGGACGAATCTATCCAACCGGTGATTTAAGCAGCGGGCATGATCAAGGCATCTCTTCTTATCGCGAAAGGGCCGACAGGTTTGGCGCAATTTTTTGATTTAAACCAAGGCGTTTAAAAGACACGCGCTGACACGCCTTCTAGGCTACAAACCCTTGCGCCATTGCCTACAGCCAAGCCAGAATCCGCCGGCTTGTGCGCTTAGGGGGCGGATTCTATTGTGGTGCGGTCGCTGGCGAATCAGCGATCGGGTCTCGCAGCCCGTCGATCTCTGGACGCACAACACCCGCTGTTTTTATGGCGGCTGTACGTGGGAGACCTTCGGGTCTGCCGGTTCTAGAGTCCCGGTCTGCGACCCGCGTACAGCTGCCACCAATCATTTCGTATCGCAGCGAAAGTTGGCAGCACCGTCGACTCTAGGAGCTTCACCATGATCAAACCAACACCCAACCCACCCGAAACCGA
>NZ_JH635999.1:1206884-1210729 GCF_000257605.1 Pseudomonas sp. R62 | reverse complement strand
CCAGCACGGCTTTTTCGGCCAGCCGCGCACGAATCCAGCGTTCCAGCGCCTCACGGTTGCCGCGCAGTTGTTCACGGGTTTGCGCCGGGACAGTCGCCAGCAGCGCCTGCAACTCCTCTGGCGAAACCTGCTGATTGCCCAACCGCGCCACCGCTGGCCCGGCAGAAACCGCTGCTACCGGCGACGGCTGCTGAGCGGCGACCGGATCACTGCCCGGCCGCAGCACCAGTGCCACGGCCACCACCAACAGCGCCACCGCTCCGGCGCCGATCACCATGGCAGGCTTCTTCACAGTGCGACTTCCTCTTGTTCGGCGATAGCCGATTTGGCGGTTTGCACAGCAGTGGTCTGGCTGAAATCGCGCAGGTAAACGATGAATTCCTGCAACAGGCGATCCCACAATTCCAAATTGCCGCGCAGGTGCTCGTTGCTCACGCCAGCAGCCACGACCACGTCCATCTCCATGACCAGAAACTCACCCTGCAACGACAACCGTGCAAAACGTCGAGTAGCATTCCACTGCTCTGCGACTCCCTCAGGCAACTCACCCTGCACGCGCAGCGCACAGCTGAAAGTGAAATCAACGAACCCGCCCTGCTCCAGCGCCGGGTTGCCGAACCGCACGGCGTAGCCGATGCCCTGACTGGCGCTGAGCAACTGGACGATGCCGTTCTGTTCGCTCTGGTTGACGCGGTAACCGGCGGCTTGCAGAACGTCGGTCAGCGATTGCGGGGAAACGTGGGTGATCAATTGAGTCATGGCTTTCTTCCTTGCTATCAGTGAGCGATCGCCGCTTGCGGCGCGTCGAATTGGGTTTTGTACAGCTCGTCGCCGAAGCCCTGGGCCAGTTCATCGAACTTGACCCGGGCGCTGCCAGCGAAGGGCTGGCGGATCTTCATCACTTCGGCGACGTCGATGTTTTCGTAGGCCGTGAGGATCTGTTTGGCGACGCCGTACATTTGCTGATTCTTGGCTGAACATTGCTGCACTTGTGTGTCACGTTCCGCCAGTTGCGCTTGCAGCTTCGTGCGTTCGGCTTCTTTGCCACGAGCGAGGACCAGCAATTCGTCATAGGCTTTTTTGAACTTGCCGGTCTGCTCGGCACTGGCCGCGACTTGCGCCTGCGCCTGGCTGTGCAGGCTCTGTTGTTGCCCGGCGAGCTGCTCGGCGAGGCCTTTGGCCTTGGCCAGTTCGGCAGTCAGTTGCTTGATCTGCGCTTGCGCTGCCTTGGCTTCGTTCTGCGCCGCCAGTTGCGCGGCGCTGGCCTGGGCCTGTTGGCTTTGCAGGGCCTGCAATTGCTGGGTGGTGCTGCGCAATTGCGTGCGCAAGCGCTCTTCCATGCCTTCGGCGCTCGCCCCGGTGGCAAGCAGCAAACCCAGGCCCAGCGCGAGAAAACGCGTGTTCATAAAGCTCTCCCGGCGCCTTAGAAGCGCGTGTTGATCTCAAGCTGCAAGACGTCGATGTCGAACGGCGCGCCGTACACCGCTTCGGTGCTCATCCAGCGACCCGTGGCGGAAACGTTCTTCGCCAGGCCGTAGTTGCCGCCCATGAAATAGCCCTTGGCGTTGGTGCCGCCGAGGTGGAACGACGAGTCGTTGAAGCCGTCGGGCAAGGCGTCCGGCTGGATGTACTTGTAGCCGGCGAACAGGTTCCAGTCGCCCTTGCGTTTGAGGTCCAGCGCGTTGCCGAGGGTGAACTGCACCATCCACGCATTGGCGCCGCTTTCGATCTCGCCGTTGCTGTCGAGGTTGTTGACGATCTGCCCGGCGGAGCGCTTGCGCATGTCGCCTTCGTCGTAGCTGAGGTTGTGGATGTAGTTGCCTTGGCTGCGCAGTTTGAAATCCTGCGGCAGGTCGGCATCCCAGACCACGTTGAGATCGAGCAGGTTGAACTCGGAGGCGAGACCGACGAATTGCGGCTGCGGCGTGGCGCTCGGGTTGAGCGGGTTCGGCGTGATGTCACGCAGCAGGAACACGCTGTTGCCCTTCTGCATGAACGCCGCGCGGGTGCCGTCGCTGTCGCAGCCCGGCGCGCCGGCCCACGGTTCGCAGGGGCTGGAGCGCTGGCCTTGAATGTCGTCGAAACGGTAATAGGCCAGCGCGCCTTTGAGGCGGTTGTTGCTATTGATCGCCCACTTCGCGCCGAGCTGCGCGCCGTACAGCCACTTGTTGTCGCTCTCTTCCTTGTCGAAACCGTTACTGCTGGAGGTGTCGTTGGTGTAATCCACCGGGAATGCGCCGACGGTGCCGAACACGCCCCAATCGCGGTTGAGCTTGTGATCGAAAATCGCCGCCACACCATCGAAATTCAGGTCGTTGGAATAGAGCATGTCGGTGGACATGAACGGGTTGGCGAAGCGCCCGCCGGTCAGGGTCAATTCGTCCATTGGCTTCCAGGTCAGGTAGCCCTGATCGAGCCAGATGTCCTTCTTGGCAAAGCCGTCGCCGAGGTTTTGCGTGGTCGATACCGGGTTGTTGTCCGAACCGGTGCCGATGCGAATGCCGGCGGTCCATTCCTCCGAAATCACCGCTTTCATGCCCAGGCGTGCGCGCAGGCGAAAGAGGTTTTCGCGGTCTTCGCGGGTGTTGAGCAACGGTGGCAGGCTGGTGCTGCTGTTGGGATTCACGTCGTACGGGCCGTTGTTGTTGAGCTTGGCGAAGTCGACGATTTCGTTGCTGTTGTTGCCCGAGTAGTAACGCGATTCGTCACGCAGACGAATGTCGCCGTCGAAGCTGATGCGCGAGGCCCAGTCCGGGAAGGTATTGGGCGCGGCCCAGTTTTCCTGTTTGGCGGTGGCCATGACCTCGGCTTTGACCTGATCGCGGATCTGGTCGCGCACCGCTGCCGGCACGTATTGCACGCGCACATCGCCCGGCGCGGCGACCGGCCCGACCGCAACTGCGGTAGAAGCCGCTGCCTGCTTCGCCTGCGCCGCTTCGTTCTGGGCCTGGGCGATCAGCGCGTCGGCCTTGTCCTGTTTGAGAATGCCCTGCTCGACCAGCAAGCGGATCAGATTGATCGTGGCGTTCTCCGAAGGCGCAGGCGCTGCCACGGCCTGACCGACCAGGGTCGCAATGACCATGCCGACCGCCAGGGACAATCGATTCACGTTGGAAATCATCTGCACACAACTCCTTTTGCCGAAGCTTGAATAAGTGAATTAACCCGGACGCCGCCCTTGCAGGGACAAGCGCACGGGCAAAGTGATGGAGGCCGGAGGCCGTTCGCTGAGGGCTGGCGCACCGCGTAAAGCGGCCAGCACCTGGGTATCGATTTGCGGGTTGCCACTGGATTTGATCAGCTCGACGCGAGTGATCTCACCGACGCTGCTCAGCCACACATCGGCCTGCAGCGAGAATGCGAGGTTGCGCAGATCAGGGTTCTCGCGCAGCAAACGCTGGAAAGTGAACGCGAGAAACTGGCTGTACGTGCCCGTACCCAACCGCCCACCACCCGCGCCGGCCATGCCGCCGCCCTTGCCCGCGCCGATGTTGAAAGCGTCGCTGCCGGCCTGCGCGTCGCCGTCCATTTGCATCGGGTTGGCCAGATCGTCGGCGGGCGATGGCGGCGCCTCTTCTGCAGGCTTGACCTCTTCCGGCTCCGGCGTTGGCTCGGGCTCGACGACTTTTTCTTCCACCGGCGTTTCCGGCTCTGGCGGTTTCTCCGGCGGCGGTGGTGGCGGTGGCGGCAACGGAATGATCGTCGGCACCTTCGGCGCTTCGCGGCGCACGCCGGCCATGTCGTTGGCCCACTGCCAGAGGAACCACGCGGCGAGTGCGCCGACCAGCAATCCGGCGCCCCACTTCACATAACGCAACGGCGACTTTTTCACGGGCGGCGGTTCG
>NZ_JH635999.1:1180988-1204307 GCF_000257605.1 Pseudomonas sp. R62 | reverse complement strand
CAGCAACAACGGCTGGCCGCTGAACTGCAAGGCACGCCCGACGACGCCATCAATCGCTGTGCCGGTCGCGCTTTGCGCGGTGTTGCCGTACGCCGTAGTGTCTTTCGCCGGGGTGCCAGTGGCGCCGTCGAAGTGATACAGCGCGATGTAATTCGGATCGAAGGTGAGTTGCCCGTTGCCGGTGGCCGGGGCTTTCTGGTTGCCGTAGTACATCCAGATGTCCTGACGCTGACCGCCCTCTACATTCGGCACATCGACCCAGATCAGCGCCATGCCCATCAGCGCGTCGAAACTTTCGATCTGGTGGTTGAGCACGGTTTTGTCATCCGCCGCGACAAAGCGCAGATCGGAGCCGTCCTCTTTCACGCCGTCGAAGGTGAAGTTGCCGGTGTGCAGGCGCACCAGTAGCGCGGTGCGGCCGAGCGCCTGATTGATCGCCGCGCCTTGTGGCGTGGTGTCGACGGCGATCTGTTTGCGGTAATGCCAGTCGTCCTGCCACCAGGCCTGAGCCGTGGCCGGGAGCACGAAGCCCAGGCAGATCAACAACGAAAGGAAGAGGCGTTGCATGGACGTGCTCCGTTAGAAAGTGGCTTGAAGGTTGAAGTGCAGGCGCGATTCCTGCTTTGAGGTGTTCGGCCCTTCGAGTAGCGGGTAGCCCCAGTCGAGGCTGCCGGACAGCCATTTACTCAGGCTGGCGCGGGTGCCGAGGCCGACGCTGGCCAGGGCGTAATTGGCGTCCTGATCCGGCAGTTCGTCGCGCAGATACAACTGCGCGCCTTCGGCGAAGGCATAGAAGCGCCAGTCCTGCATCCACGTGCCGGCGAATTTCGCCAGCGACGGTGTGCGCAATTCCTGGCTGAGCAAATAGCCGTCATCGGCGGTACGTTCAGCCGCGAGATAGCCGCGCACGGAGGTGGCGCCACCGGCGGAGAATTGTTCGTTGGAAACCAGCGGCCCCGAGGCGAGTTGGAATGCGGCTTTACTTGCGCTCTGCCAGTCGCTGTCGAAAGTCCAGGTGAAGTTGGTGTCGCCCTTGAGCACGGCGAAACTCGGTTTGGCGCGATAACGTTTGTAGTCGAAGTCTTCGTCGTCGCTGCCGTAGCCGAACACGCTGCGGGTCGCGGCAACCAGACTCAGGCCGAGGCCGAGCTGGCTCTTTTCGCTGTAGCGAAAGCCGTTGTAGGCGAAGGTGAACGGCGCGTATTTCAGCGGTACCTTGTCGCTTTCGCCGGACAGGCTCAGGCGCTCGTCGAAGTCCTTGAAGTCGATGCCGGCCGACAACGAGTTCGACCAATTGCCGCTCGAGGGCAACGTGTAGATCGCCGCGACGCCGTAGCTGTGACCCTTGCCGAGCACGTTGCTGCCGCCGATGGTGGCGACGTTGCTGTCGGACTGGTAACCGGAGAACTGCACGCTCCAGCGCTCGCTCAGCGGCGCGGTGTAGGACCCGGACCAGACCTTGGCGTTGTCGGTTTCCTGCGGCGCGGTGAAGAACGTCAGGTTGACGCTGTGGCCGAGCTGCCAGAGGTTGTTGTAACCGAGGCTGGTGACGCTGCGCAGCTTTTCGGTGTCGGCGCTGTAATCGTTATTGAGGCCGACGCTGGCCGTCCACGGGTTCTGGTCTTCGACCTGCAAATCGACATCCATGGTGCCGGGGCGCTGCCCTTCGCGCACCAGCGGCATGACCTGGCGACCGGGGGTCTTGTTGAGCTGCGCGAGTTCGCCTTGGACTTTGGCAAAGTCCGGCACCTCGCCTTCTTTCAGCGCCGGGACGTTGTCGCGGATATCCAGCGGCGAATAGTGTTTGGCGCCGACCACGCGCACCCGGCCGACCTTGGTTTCGCTGACTTGCAGATAGACGATGCCATCGGCCACGGCCTGCTCGGGCAGCTCGACAAACACCGATTGATAGCCGCGTTCCTGATAGGCCTTCTGCAACGCATCGCGGGCGCCTTCGATGTCGCTCAAGGCTTTCTGCGGGCCGAGAAACGGGTACACCGCTTCTTCGATCGCCCGGGCATCGAGCACGGTATTGCCGCGCACGAAGTATTCGTTGACGTCGACCAGTCGCTGCGCGGCGGGCGCTTCTGTGCCCTCCTCGGCCAGCGCCGGCTGCGCGCCCGCCGTCACCAGCAGCCAGCCCCACAGCGCCAGCCGTGACGTGAAAATCCGTTCCACATTACCCCCTGAAATTCGCGATGACCTGTGGGCGTTAGCGCCCGGTGTGCTGCGTCAATTGCTGATCGTGGTGGCGCAGGCGTGCTTGCCCAGCCAGGTGTGCAACAGCGCAAAGTTCAGCGAGAACTCGGGCATTTGCAGCAAGGCACCGCAGAACACTTCGCCGATGATTTTCTGAATCAGCAGCACCGCGCGCGGCTCGTTGAGCAGCGTGGCGATGTCACGGCTGAGGGCGGTGAAACTCCAGACTTTCTGGTTCAGGCCGAGGCCGACGAACCAGCGGAACAGCAGGTTGTAGTTCAGCTGTTCATAGAGCTGCTGTTCGCTGGGCACCGAATACAGCAATTGCAGGAGCAGGACGTGCATCACCGTCTGCGCGGGAATGAGCATGCCGGGTGCGGCATTGAGGTCGTGCAGCAGGTCCTGGTGGGCGTCGAGCAGATCGTCGATCTGCGGGCGCAGCAACACCAGCGAATGGCCCGGAGGAATGTAGCTGGACACTTCTTTCAGAGCGCCCTGCCAGTCCTCCTGCGAGACGATCCAGACCCACGGCGCGCCGTAGCGATACACCGAAACCGGCTTCTTGCGCGCGGCTTCGACGATCTTCGACAGGCGTTGATCGAGCTCCTGCATGCCCACTTTCGAATAACGTTCCATAGTCCCCATTGCCTCACTCCCGGCGTCCCGCCCCGACTCGCAAAGTGCGCCCCGAAAGGCCCCTCAAGCGCGTTACACAGGCATGACCGGACTGGCAAAGGGCTACCGAACTTTTGTCATAAAAGCTTCATTACCGAAGACAGACTGACTGATTTAAACGATCGACCGTGGGAGCGAGTCTGCTCGCGAAAGCGCTGTGTCAGGCAATGAGGATGTTGGATGTGCCGCCGCCTTCGCGAGCAGGCTCGCTCCCACAGGGTGGACTGCGGTTGCACGGGTGCGTGACATTCGCGTGACATTCACAGGGTTAAATCCCGGCCCGTTCAGGCGTATAACCTTCACAAGACTTTCAATCGGCACGCCGACTTCAACACAGGGTAGTGACATGACCACAGCAAACATCCTTGGCAACCTGTTCCCTTCGGTCAGCGACATCCCGGAAAAATATCGCCTCGACGCTCAGGTCGAGCAGCGTGAATATCTGGTCGATGGTCAATTGCGCCGCTGGGACGGCCCCCTCGCGCAGGTGCGCAGTCCGGTTTATCTGAAAAGCGAAAACGGCGAAGAACAGGTGATCCTCGGCAGCACGCCGCTGCTGGATGCCGACACCGCCCTCACCGCCCTCGACGCTGCCGTTCGCGCTTACGACCGAGGTCAGGGCCTGTGGCCGACCATGCGCGTGGCCGAGCGCATCCAGCATGTCGAAGCGTTTCTCGGCCGCATGCGCGAGCAGCGCGAGGCGGTAGTCAAGCTGCTGATGTGGGAGATCGGCAAGAACCTCAAGGACTCGGAAAAAGAGTTCGATCGCACCTGCGATTACATCGTCGACACCATCAATGCCCTGAAAGAACTCGACCGCCGTTCCAGCCGCTTTGAGCTGGAGCAGGACACCCTCGGCCAGATCCGCCGCGTGCCGCTCGGCGTCGCCTTGTGCATGGGGCCTTACAACTACCCGCTGAACGAAACCTTCACCACGCTGATTCCGGCACTGATCATGGGCAACACCGTGGTGTTCAAACCGGCCAAGCTCGGCGTGCTGCTGATTCGGCCGTTGCTCGAAGCCTTCCGCGACAGCTTCCCGAGCGGCGTGATCAACGTCATCTACGGCAGCGGCCGCGAGACCGTCAGCGCTCTGATGGCCAGCGGCAAGATCGACATCTTCGCCTTCATCGGCACCAACAAGGCTGCCAGTGACCTGAAAAAGCTGCACCCGAAACCACACCGTTTGCGCGCGGCTCTGGGTCTGGACGCCAAGAACCCGGGCATCGTTTTGCCCGAAGTCGATCTCGACAACGCCGTTAGCGAAGCGGTAACCGGCTCGCTGTCGTTCAACGGTCAGCGCTGCACCGCACTGAAAATTCTTTTCGTGCATGAAGACGTGGTCGACAGCTTCATCGAGAAATTCAACGCCAGACTGGCCACGCTGAAACCGGGCATGCCGTGGGACAGCGGCGTGGCGCTGACGCCGCTGCCGGAGTCGGGCAAGGTCGATTATCTGCACGGTCTGGTCGCGGATGCGCAAAGCAAAGGCGCGCAGGTGGTCAACCCGAATGGTGGCGAGTCCCACGCCTCGTTCTTCTACCCGGCAGTGCTCTATCCGGTGAACCCGCAAATGCGCGTGTATCAGGAAGAACAGTTCGGCCCGGTCGTGCCCATCGTGCCGTACCGCCACCTCGATACGGTGATCGACTACGTGCTGGAATCCGATTTCGGCCAGCAGTTGAGCATCTTCGGCACCAACCCGGTGGCGGTCGGCCGGCTGGTCGACACTTTCGCCAACCAGGTCGGGCGGATCAACCTCAACGCCCAGTGCCAGCGCGGCCCGGACACTTACCCGTTCAACGGTCGCAAAAACTCCGCCGAAGGCACGCTGTCGGTTCACGATGCCTTGCGGGTGTTTTCGATCCGCACGCTGGTGGCGACCAAATTCCAGGAGAGCAACAAGGACCTGATCAGCGAGATCATTCGCGGGCGGGATTCGAGTTTCCTGACCACCGATTACATCTTTTGACGGATGATCGGCAGGATTGAACGATCCTGCCGATCCGTCAGCCCCCCGGCGATTCAGTGACTACACTCAGCCCAGCATTGCTGAATGCCCGGGAGGCTGACCATGCTCGATTACTTCGCGTTGGGTCTGTTGGTTTTTGTCGGTCTCGTGCTGTTTTACGGGATCATCGTGCTGCATGACATTCCGTACGAGATCGCCGTCCACCGCAACCACCCGCATCAGGACGCGATCCATGCCACGGGCTGGGTCAGCCTGTTTACCCTGCATGCGCTGTGGCCGTTTCTGTGGATCTGGGCGATGGCCTATCGCGAGGATCGCGGTTGGGGTTTCGGCGATGGCAAACCCATTCAGAATCACGTCAATCAACTGGAGCAGCAGGTCGTCGAGCTGCAAGCCCGGATCGAGCGGCTCGAAGCGCAGTCGCCGGTTGCGCCTCAATCTGACAGCCGGGGGATCTGAGCATGGATCTGTTGCTCATCCTCACGTACGCCGCACTCTGCGTCGCCATCTTCAAGATCTTCCGCATTCCGCTGAATAAATGGACGGTGCCCACCGCTGTCCTGGGTGGCGTGCTGATCATCGGCGCGCTGATTTTCACCATGAACTACAACCATCCCTATTCCGAGGTGGCGCGCTCCTACTTTGTCTCGGTGCCGGTCATTCCGATCATCAGTGGCCAGGTGATCGACGTACCGGTAAAGGGCAACGAACCCCTGGAAAAAGGCGACGTGCTGTTCCGCATCGATCCGACGCCTTTCCAGAACCGCCTGAAATCGCTCAAGGCGCAACTGGTTGCGGCCAAGGGTGACCGTTACCGCATCACTGAACTGATCCGCCGCAACTTCGGCACCCAGCGTGAACTGGATGCGGCCATTGCCCGCACCGACGATCTGCAGGCGCAACTGGACAACGCTCAGTTCGAGCTGGACAACACTGTGGTTCGAGCGCCGAGCAAAGGCTTCGTCACCCACGTTTCGCTGCGCCCTGGAATGATGGCGAGCAAGCTGCCGCTGCGCCCGTCGATGGTGTTTATTCCGCAGGAAGGTCAGTACTTCGCCGCTTGGATGCGTCAGAACAGCCTGCTGCGTCTGACCGTGGGCGACGAGGCCGAAGTCGCCTTCGATGGCATACCCGGCAAAGTCTTCGCGGGGCGAGTGAAAAGCGTGATCGGGGTGATCGCCGAGGGCCAGGTGCAACCTTCCGGCACGCTGATCAGCTACACCGGCTCGCCACCGGCGGGACGGGTGCCGGTGATCATTGAAATCACTGACCCGGCGTTCGCCGAATACAGCGCGCTCATGCCGGGCGGCGCCTACGGGCAAGCGGCGCTTTACAGTCAGCACTTTCATCACATCGGCGCGATGCGCAAAATCCTGCTGCGCATGTCCGCCTGGATGAATTACATTTTCCCCTTCCATTGATTTGATTGACGTACGAGGTTCGCACTGACTACTTACAGCACCCACCGCCTGCCACCGCTGTTGCGCCGTATCCTGCGTCCGTTACTGGACCCGTATCGGCGCTACCGTCACGCCCGCCTGATCCATTCCGTGCGGGTGGCGCTGGGGTTGCTGGCGACGATTCTGCTGACTACTGGCATCAATCTGCCCCACGGCGAATGGGCATCGGTGACCATGCTGGTAGTGATCGGCGGTTTGCAGCACCACGGCAACATCGGCAAAAAAGCCGCCGAGCGCGCCATCGGCACCTTGATCGGCGCGGGGGTCGGATTGGCCCTAGTGGCGCAGCACGCCTGGCTGGGCATGCCGTGGCTGACCTACTTTTCCATGGCTGTGGTGTGCGGTTTTTTCTCGTATCACGCGATTGGCAAGGGCGGCTACACCGCCCTGCTTTCGGCGATCACGGTGTTCATCGTCGCCGGGCATGGCGACAACCCGATCACCGATGGTCTGTGGCGCGGCGTCGACATCCTGATCGGCATCGCCCTCGCCCTGGCGTTTTCCTTCGCCCTGCCGCTCTACGCGGTCTACTCGTGGCGTTACAACCTCGCCGATGCCTTGCGCGATTGCGCCACGGTGTACGGGCGCATCATCAACGGTGAAGCGGTCAGCGCCGATGAGCATGTGCGGCTGATGAGCAAGGTGGGTGCGGTGATGGTGCAGTTGCGCTCGCTGATGCCGTCGGTGTCCAAGGAAGTGAAAATTTCCATGACCGAGCTCGACGCGATTCAGCGCAACCTGCGCATGTGCATCAGCACGCTGGAGATCCTCGGCAATATCCGCCCCAACGCAAGCGACCCGCAGGCCACGGCACATCTGCAAACGGCGCTGAAGGCTGAGCACCGGCAAATTCGTGTGCAACTGATCGGCATGGCTCGCGCGTTGAAAACCGGAGCCTCGCAACGGCTGGAGCGACCGATGGAGCTGCCAGCAGCGGACCTTGATGCGCCGGTTGCCAATACGCTCGACGGCTACCGGATGTTGACCCGACAACTGGCGGCCAATATCAGCGAGATGCGCCAGCGCTTGGCAGCGACCGCACCGCGCTGGAACATCTGATCCTTATTGTGCCGCCAGCCGCCGGGCTTTCCAGCCCCAACCTTGTTGCATGCCGGCGGCGGCCAGCAGGATCGCTGCAACGCCTATCCATTTCAGCAATTCGAGGCGATGGCCGAAGGCGAACCAGTCAACGAAGATCGCCGCGATCGGATAGATAAAGGACAGCGCGCCGGTCAATGCCGTCGGCAATTTTTGAATCGCGCCGTACAGCAAAACGTACATCAGACCGGTGTGCACGATCCCGAGAGTCAGCAGACTCGCCCAGGCATCGGCGCCCGACGGCAACGCATCAAAATGCGCGAAAGGCACGAGCAACAACACCCCGGTGCAGACTTGAATCAGCGCAATCAGGTGCGGCGGCGTGCCGGTCAGGCGCTTGATGATCAGTGCCGCGATCGCATACAGAAACGCCGCGCCCAACGCCAGGGCAATCCCCATCAAGTAATCGTTACCCTCCTCGCCTTGCGTGCCATGGGCGCTGACGATCGCCAGCATGCCCATGAACGAAATCGCCAGCCAGAACAGTTTCTGCAGGGTAATTTTCTCGCCGAGGAACAACGCTGCCAAACCGACCAGCATGAACGGCTGCACGTTATAGACTGCGGTGCCGATGGCAATCGAGGCGCGGGAATAGGATGCGAACAGCAGCACCCAATTGCCGACAATCGCCATTCCACTGAGCACCGCCAGCAGAAACGTTGTGCGGGTCAGCATCCCCGGACGCAGGAAGCCGAACGCGGCGCAGACCAACAGCAAGGTTCCGGCGCCGAACACGCAGCGCCAGAACACCACGTCGAGCACCGGTTGCCCGGACACCAGCACAAACCAGCCGATCGTCCCGGATATGAGCATGGCGGCGGTCATTTCCAGCGAACCGCGGCGAATTGTGTTGTCCATTATTGTTCTCCTGAGGCTGTGAGCGAAGCGTGGCAAAAGTATGCCAAGCGCACCTCGGGCTGCTCCAGCGCATAAAGCAGGCTAAACTTGGTTTTCGCCTTTTTTATCGAGGGTGACTTGCGCCCTTCGCCTAATCCGGAGTTTGAATGTGACTGACGATATCGATCAGATCCTCATCAGCGCGCTGATGGAAGACTCGCGGCGCTCGCTCAAAGCGCTGGCGCAGATCAGCGGCTTGTCATCGCCCAGCGTGGCCGAGCGGTTGCGGCGGCTGGAAGAACGCGGCGTGCTCAAGGGTTACACGGTGGAGATCGATCCGAAGTGCTTCGGCTATCAGTTGCAGGCGATCGTCCGGGTGCGACCGCTGCCGGGCCAATTGCAAGAGGTTGAGCGGCAGATCTTGTCGATTCCGGAGTTCACCGAGTGCGACAAGGTCACCGGTGACGATTGCTTCATCGCCCGCCTGCACGTGCGCTCGATGGAGCAGCTCGATACCCTGCTAGACCGACTGAATACGTTGGCTGAAACCAACACCGCGATCGTCAAGAAGACCCCGGTCAAGCGACGCCTGCCACCGATGGCGTAGGTGTCTTTTACCAATGATCAGGGTAGATTGGGGTTTTTCGCGGCTAAGGAATGGCGCTATGAAAATTCAGGCAATACTGCTCGCGGCCCTGCTGCTCGGCGGTTGTGGCACGATTCAGACGGTGGCGCGCGACGGCCAGGCTGCCATTGACGGGCTCAAGCAGCAGAAAAGTTATTGCGGCGCGGTACCGAGAATCTACAGCGGCCTCGCTTATGACTTCTGCACGCTGAACGCACCGCTGGCCTCAGGCATCGATCCCGATGATCACCGCAACGCGGCCATTCCGGTGGTGCTGGTGGACGCCGTGGTCTCCGGCGCGCTCGATACTTTGCTGCTGCCCTACACGATCTACCGTCAGCAAGTGGACGGCAGCATCGTCATCAACTGAGCAGACACTTTTCTCCAGACGATAAAAAACCCGCCGAAGCGGGTTTTTTATTGCAGCCATTACGATCAGTCGTCGCGGCTCATGATGCCGAACAGTTGCAGCAGGCTGACGAACAGGTTGTAGATCGATACATACAGGCTGATGGTCGCCATGATGTAGTTGCGCTCACCGCCGTGGATGATCGCGCTGGTCTGGAACAGAATGCAGACCGACGAGAACAGCACGAAGCCGGCGCTGATCGCCAGTTGCAGGCCGCTGATCTGGAAGAAGAAGCTCGCCAGCGTAGCGCCCAGCAGGACAAAGAAACCGGCAGTGATGAAGCCACCGAGGAAGCTCATGTCCTTGCGGGTGATCAGCACGTAGGCCGACAGACCACCGAACACCAGTGCGGTCATGGCGAAAGCCGAGCTGACCACTTCAGCGCCGCCCTGCATGCCCAGGTAACGGTTGAGGATCGGGCCGAGCAGGAAACCCATGAAACCGGTCAACGCGAAGGCGGACACCAGGCCCCACGCGGAATCACGGAGTTTGTTGGTGAGGAAGAACAGCCCGTAGAAGCCGATCAGCACCACGAAAATGTTCGGGTAGCCGACACGCATCTGCTGGGCTACGAAGGCCATCACACCGCTGAATGCGAGGGTCAGAGCCAAGAGACCATATGTGTTGCGCAGGACGCGGCTAACCTCTAGCTGCTCAGCCTGCACGCTGTTATTAACTGCGTAATCCTGTTCGCGCATGGCGACACTCCTGTTGGTTTGAAACGTTCAGTCGCAAAGATCATAACAGACGCTCTGTAACAAGCCATGCAGAGAGTTTGACAGTGTGTTTCATTCAGGTATTATGGCGCCCGCAACGCAAACGGAGGTGTGGCCGAGTGGTTTAAGGCAACGGTCTTGAAAACCGTCGACTGTAACAGGTCCATGAGTTCGAATCCCATCGCCTCCGCCATCTTTATACGACAAAGCCCTGATTATTCAGGGCTTTGTCGTTTCTACGAGACATGTTTTGCGCAGCATCGTTTGCGCATCTATTGAGTCATTTCACAGCAGTGCCTCGTATACCTGAGGCGCTGCTGTCCAGATAGCCAGTGCGTACTCCCTCAGCCAAGCGACTCAAAGACAGCCTCCGCACGCTGTTGCACCGGCGGCTGAGGTCTGAGCATTTGCTGCCAGGCGAGCTGCGCCTGGACCTTGGCCACCGAATCCAGCACTTTCTGCGCCCAGCGATCATCCTCGGGATGCACCACGACCACCCGGAAGCCATGATCCTTGCCTTCAATCTGCACGCCCTCCGAATCATCGACATGCAAGTCGATATCGAACGCTGGCGGATACTTGGAAGGCGCATTCGACATCCCGTGCGCCGTCAGCGCACGGTTGTGCAGCACGCTGTTGACCACGCCGTCGACGCGGATACCGTACAGCGCCAACCAGCGCCTGATATAGGACGGCGTGCGCCCGGATGAGGTGTAGACCCAGACACTGCAATCCTGGCGGCGCAGCTCTCGGATCAGCGATCGTGTGCCCATCCGCAACGGTTCACCCAGCCAACGATGAATACAGGCCGGTAGTCGACTGTTCTCGACTGCGCAGTGATGAAGCTGGCAAGCGAGCGTGTCATCGATATCGAACGAAATCCGTATGCGCTGACGTTCGAACAACTGCGGCAAAGCGCAGCGGATAGCCTGCCCTGCCCGGCTGCCGAAGGTTCTCAATCTGGCAAATGCTGGTGCCCAGTTCATCAATGGCCACCTTGAGAGACAGGCAAAGGCTTGCCTTTGAGAAAGAACTTCATTGGATCGGGCGCCTGTTCTTCCAGGAATGCTGCATATTTTTTCTTGATCTTGGGCAATTCGTACAACGCCTTGACGCCATGCTTGGCGGAGTTGCGGATGACCGAGGACGGGTTGAAATAGCCCTCGGCGTTTTCCAGGGTCAACACGAATGGAGGCAGCCCTGCCCGCATGAGCAAGTAGCTGACAATCAGCGAGCCACTGCGGTTGTTGCCTTCGATAAACAGCTGCGGCTTGCTCAGAATGCGCACATAGACACCCGCTGCACGCTTCCAGACTGACTCACTACGATACGCGCAATACCAGTTGTACAAGTCCTTGATGCCGCCCTCGACGTTGTTGAAGAAATGCGCCTCGGTGGCTGACAGATGCTGAGCGTATTCCAGCCGGCGCGCTGGATCCCGGCCACAAAGCACTGTGGCATTGATCTCCAGCATCAGGTTCAGTTGCTGCAGATCGAACAGGTCGACGCCGCGGGCAACATACTCGTCAACCAACGCATAGCCTTCAAGCACGTTGTGCAGCACTTCATCAGTCAACGGGTCTCGGGGCTCGGTGAAGTGCCGGCTGAGCTCGGCGAAACGGCTCTGCACTTTCCGCAGTGCGCGTTCAATCGCAGGCAAATCAAGGCGATGCGTGGCAGGCATTGGAGCTCCTTGGAAACGCTTGGTAAATGTCCACCGATGCCCGCCAAATCCATTTGGCTTGTGCAGGTAGGCGGCCGTGACCGGTGGCAAGGCTCAGCTGAACTTGCCGCTGATGTAATCGCCGGTCATCTGTTCACGCGGGTTGTCGAAGATCTGCGCGGTCGGCCCCATTTCGACCAGATAACCGGTGCGTGTGCCCTGGGAAATATCCACCGAGAAAAACGCCGTGGTGTCAGCAACACGGATGGCTTGCTGCATGTTGTGGGTCACCAGTGCGATGGTGTAGTCCTTCTTCAACTCGACCATCAATTCTTCGACGCGCCTAGTGGCGATCGGGTCCAGTGCCGAACAAGGCTCATCCAGCAGCAGGACTTCCGGCTCAGTGGCGATCGCCCGGGCGATACACAGGCGTTGCTGCTGGCCACCGGAGAGCGACAGGCCGCTGACCTTGAGCTTGTCCTTGACTTCGTCCCACAGCGCGGCGCCTTGCAGCGCATGCTTGACGCGGTCACCGATATCGCCTTTGTAGCGATTGAGGCGAAGACCAAACGCGACGTTGTCGAAGATGCTCATCGAGAACGGGTTAGGCTGTTGAAACACCATGCCGATGTAGCGGCGTACGACCACCGGGTCGACGCCCTTGCCGTAGACGTCCTGGCCGAGGAAATGCACATGGCCCTCGAAACGAAAGCCCTTCACCAGATCGTTCATCCGGTTGAGACTGCGCAGCACGGTACTTTTGCCGCAGCCTGAGGGACCGATGAATCCGGTGATCTTGTTTTTCTCGATGGGCACGTGGCTGTCACGTACTGCCATGAAGTTGCCGTAGAAAATCTTGTCCAGTTTGCAGTCCATGACTACAGGCGCCTGGGTGACAAACGGAGCGGCAATTTGCGCAGTGGATACGTTCAAAATCAGATGCTCCCGTTCTTAATACTTGGGCTTGCCGAAAATCCGGCTGATGATGTTCACGAACAGCACGATCATCACCAGCACCAACGAGGCCGCCCATGCGAGCTCGAGCTGGTTATCGAAAGGCATGCCGGAGAAGTTGTAGATCAGCACCGCCAATGAGGCAGTCGGATTCATGACATCGAGATTGCCCTGGTGGTAGATCCAGTAGTTGCTGAACAGCGCGGTAAACAACAAAGGGGCCGTCTCGCCTGCGGCACGCGCCACGGCGAGCATCACGCCAGTCAGGATCGCCGGCATGCCGGTCGGCAAGATGATTTTCCAGATGACCTGCGAGCGGGTGCAGCCCATGCCATAAGCAGCATCTTTCATGATCTTGGGCACCATCCGCATCGATTCTTCTGCGGTCAGCACCACGATAGGCAGCATCAGGACGGCGAGTGCCACGCCACCTGCCGGTGCCGAATACGTGCCGGTGGTCATCACTACCAAGGCGTAGGCAAATACACCTGCCAGGATTGATGGCAGGCCCGTAAGCATCTTGGCGGCAAAACGCGCGGCGTTGCCCAGCTTGCTATCCGGCCCCAGTTCAGCCAGAAAAATGGCCGCCATGATTCCGACCGGCACCGCGATTGCTGCCGCGATACCGACCATCACAAAGGTACCCGCCATCGCGTTGCCGAAACCGCCGCCCATCTCGAAGCCGGTCGGCGGCAGTTCGGTAAAGACTTCCAGGTTCAGCCGCGCGCCACCACGAGTGATCAGCATGTAGAGCACGGAAATCAGCGGCACGCTGGCCAGCAAAGCACCTGCCCAGACCAGGGTGGTCAGGATCAGGCTGCGCAGCGCGCGGCCTTCGAACCTGCGTTGCAAGCTGGGCATCGCACCGGTTGGCGCCGTCAGGTCTGTTGCTGCGGTCAGATCAGTCATCACTTGTTACCCCGTTGGGCGTACATCATGATCATCGAGCCGAAAATGTTCACGATCAGCGTAATCAACATCAGCACGAGCGCGGCATACATCAACACCTCGATCTCGTTCGGCCCGGCTTCGGGGAAGTTCAGCGCCAGCAGAGCGGCAAGCGTGTTAGCGGGTGCAAACAGCGAGAGGGAAATGTTGTTGGCATTGCCGACCAGCATGGCCAGCGCCATCGTTTCACCCAGCGCGCGCCCCAGGCCCAGCACCAGCGAGCCGAAAATGCCGGTGGCGGCCGAAGGCACCATCACTTTGAGAATCGCTTCCCAATGGGTTGTGCCCATGCCGTACGCGGCCTGTTTGGTTTTCATCGGCACAGCCGTCAGCGCGTCCTGCGACACGGCGGCAATGGTCGGCAGAATCATGATCGCGAGCACCAGCGCTGCGGGCAGCAGGCCCGGACCGCTCAGGGACGTGCCGAAAAAAGGGTATCCAGCCCAGCTCGCTGTTCAACCAGGTCGTCAGCGGCCGAATCGCCGGGATCACCACATAGATCCCCCACAGGCCATAGACCACGCTGGGAATGGCTGCGAGCAGTTCGACGATGGTGCGAAACAGCGCAGCGAGCTTGGTTGGCAGGAAATCCTGGGTCAGGAAAATCGCCATGCTCACGCCAAAAACACCGGCGATCAGCAAAGCGATGAAGGCGCTGTAAAGCGTGCCCCAGATGGCTGGCAGGATGCCGTATTTGCCTTGGTTGACGTCCCACACGCTGCCCAGAAGCACATCGAAGCCGTGCTTCTCCATACCGGGAAGTGCCTTGCGTCCGACTTCGAACACCAGTGCAAATACCAGCGCCAGAATCAGTACCACACCGATGCGCGCCAGCGCGCGGAAGGTGCGATCAACCAGAAAATCCTTCGTCGAGGGTGGCTGGCAGGCAGAGTCGGGATTAACCGGTACGACAAAAGGTTTGTTCATGGGCTAAGTCCGGAACAGGGGGAAAACTCTCCCGGCGTGGCGCAGACGCACACGCCGAGAGAGACCTCACGGCGTTACTGAATGTTGGCGGACGCTTTGCGAACCTGTTCGACGACCGATTGTGGCAACGGGATGTAACCCATCGAATCGGCAACCTTCTGCCCCTCGGTCAGGCTGTATTCGACCATTTCACGCATGGCCTTGGCCTTGGCCGGGTTGCCATTGTCCTTGCGGAAAATCATCCAGGTATAAGAGGTGATCGGATAGGACTTGGCACCGTCCGGATCAGGCAGCCAGGCCACCAGGTTTTCCGGCATCTTCACCGCCGCCAGGGCCTCGGCACCGCTTTCGGCGTTTGGCACGACGTAATTGCCAGCCTTGTTCTGCAACTGGGCAAAGTCGACCTTGGCCAGTTTGGCGAAGCCATATTCGATGTAACCAATCGCACCAGGGGTCTGGCGCACGGTAGCGGTTACGCCATCGTTTTTCGGCGATTTGATGAACTTGTCACTGGCCGGCCAGTTGACGGTGTTGCCCTCACCCAACGCCTGCTTGAACTCGGCGTTGACGGTTGCCAGGTGCTTGGTGAATACCGCGGTCGTACCGCTGGAATCTGCACGCACGACAACGGTGATCGGCGTATCGGAGAGTTTCAGGTCCGGGTTGGCTGCGACGATCTGCGGATCGTTCCAGCGCGTGATCTTGCCCAGGAAAATATTGGAATAGACGTCGCGTGGCAGCTTCAGCCCCTTGGGATTGCCCGGCAGGTTATAGGCCAGCACGATTTCCCCGGCGGTCATTGGCAGCAACTGCACGCCTTCGGCGACCTTGGCGATATCTTCGTCTTTCATTGCCGAGTCACTGGCAGCGAAATCCACGGTTTTGTTCAAGAAGTCCTGTACGCCCGCGCCACTGCCCTTGGATTGGTAATCGACAGTGACGCCATCGGACTTCTTGCTGAAATCCTTGAACCAGGTCAGGTAGATCGGTGCCGGGAAACTTGCTCCGGACCCCGTCAGGCGAACATTCTCTGCTGCAAAGGAGGCCGAGGTGGCACAAAGAGATACCGCAATGGCGAGCGCAGCAGACTTCATCAAACTTTTCATTAAATGACACCTAGTGATTACGGGCTCCCGAACTCTGCAGCAGTTTTGTGACGATTTCATGAAAGCAAAGTGGCAAGCGCTACCCTCATGGTCCGCAGCAGCGCATATGGCCGTAATCGGCTTCCGGGTTTCGAAAAATCGAATCTTCCTGTGCCGGACTTGTCACTACCCCCTGATCCCGAGCAGTCACGTGCCAGGTTCACATTGCAAAAACGCTACTTTTCCCCAGCCTTTATGGCCCTCAACCGGAAATGGCGTTAGCATTTCACTCATTCGGCTGAACAAGCCTGTTTATTCAGATCAGGGTCGCATTGTGGAAAAGCTAAAACGCCTTCAAAGCGGGATCGAAGGGCTCGACGCGCTGCTTCAGGGGGGCTTTGTCGCCGGCGCCTCATACATCATTCAAGGGCGCCCGGGCTCCGGCAAGACCATCCTTGCCAACCAGCTAGGATTTCACCATGCCCGTAATGGCGGTCGTGTGCTGGTCGCCACGTTGCTGGCCGAGTCCCACGACCGCCTGTTCCAATTCCTGTCGACCATGAGTTTTTTCGACGCTTCGCGAGTCGGCGCGGAAATTCAGTTTGTCAGCGCATTCGATACGCTGGAAAACGAAGGCCTTGATGAAGTCGTGAAGCTGCTGCGACGCGAAATCACTCGGCAGAAGGCGACCGTCATGGTCGTCGACGGCCTGCTCAATGCACGCTCCAAAGCCGACTCGCCGATCGACACGAAAAAATTCATTTCCGAACTGCAAGGCCATGCCGCATTTGCCGGTTGCACCGTGCTGTTCCTGACCAGCTCGCGCCTGGACGACGGCAGCCCCGAGCACACGATGGTCGACGGCGTCATCGAAATGGGTGAAGAGCTGTTCGGTACCCGTTCGGTGCGCCGCATTCATTTGCGCAAGACTCGCGGCAGCGGCGCGTTGACCGGTCTTCACGAATGTGAAATCACCGATAACGGCCTGGTCGTCTATCCGCGCCTCGAAAGTCTCTACAAGCGCCCTTCCGCCCCTGACAGCGCGGACATGACGCGCATTCCAAGCGGCATTGCGTCGCTCGATGAGATCTTCGGTGGCGGCTTGCACAGCTCCAGCGTGACGCTGGTCATGGGTCCTTCCGGCATCGGCAAAACCACGCTGGGCCTGAAGTTTCTCGCGCAATCTACGGCCGAAGCGCCTGGACTGCATTTCGGTTTTTATGAAAGCCCGCAGCGCCTGCGCCTGAAAGGCCGTTCGCTGGGCATCGATATTGAACACATGGAACACAGCGGCGCATTGAGCATTGCCTGGCAGCCAACAACGGAGGGTTTGCTTGATGGCCTCGGCGCACGCCTGCTGAGCCTGGTCGATGAGAAAGGCATCAAGCGCCTGTTCATCGATAGCCTCAGCGGCATGACTCGGGTTTCAACCACTCCGGAACGCATCACCGACTTTTTCAGCGCGCTGATGAATGAGCTGCGGTCCAGAGGCGTGACGGTCTTTGCCTCTTGGGAAATGCGCGATTTGTTCGGATCCGAGGTCAGCGCACCGAACTCTGACCTGTCCAGTATTGTCGACAACCTGATCCTCATGCGTTTCTTTGAGAATCACGCTGAACTTCGCAGGACGCTTTCCATTCTTAAGGTACGCGATAGCTCCTACAACCCGTCGCGGTTCGAGGTGGTTGTACGCGATCAAGATGTGTTCCTGGAAAAGGCTTTGAAAAATGAACCTTCAGTCGCAGCTGAGTCATTGCCTGGTTCAATTTCGTAAGTCTTCAAGCGGGTTGAAATAACATGACCACCATTCTGGTAGTCGACGACGAGTATCTGATTGCTGACATTCTTGGCTTTGCGCTTGAGGATGAGGGCTTCATGACTGTGACCGCGAGCAATGGCAAGAAGGCTCTCGAAGTGCTGGAAAGAGAACGTCCAGCCCTGGTCATCACTGACTTCATGATGCCAGTCATGGACGGCCTCGAATTCGCCGAAGCCGTGCGTGCCCAGCCGTCCGTCAAACACTTGCCGATCATTCTCATGAGTGGCGCGCAAGCGCACATCGGCATGCAGCGTTCGGATCTGTTTGATGTGGTGGTGCCCAAGCCGTTTGATATTGCGGTGATTGTGGCTGAGGTGAAGAGGCTGTTGGGCTCATAGATACTCGACGACAAAGGCAATTTCGGCATTGGCATCGCCCGCTCGCATTTGCGCATTGGAAGGCTCGATGCGCACGAAGCGGGCTTGCAAGGAAACGGATGCATTACCGCCGCTCGATGTTGGCGCTTTCATTATGTAATTCTGGTTCAGCTTGAGTATCGTCCTGTCACTGAAGCGCATTTGCAATGCCAGCCCTTTGGCAGTGGAATTACTGTTGAGGTGTACCACGCCGGTATCAGCGCTCCATGCAGGGCTGCCCGCAGTGGGCGAAAAGGAGTACCTGAAGTTATTGATTCCGGGAGGACAGTTTTTCATATCAAGAAAGAAGTATTTCTCCTTGGCATAGTCACCGTTCTGCAAAAAATCGCTCATGGTGTAGCTGCCCATATCCACTTTCACATCAGGTGTTTCACAAGACTGCGAGACGATCCGCGTGCCATTTGTATTCATTGCCAGAGGCTCGATTTCTGCAGCGACGAAGGTCCCAAGTTGGCCTGAGGGTATCGTCGCACTGCCGGAAATAGTTCCCGTCTTTACAAAACGCAAGATGTGCTCAGAACCATTCCAACCCCAACCGCCAGCAGTGTCGGTAGTTCCTGGAAAGCCTTTCCACGCTTTCCCCGATGGCGGTCGGACCCATTGCCAGCCGATTCCGGTATTTCCGATAGGAAAAATCTCCGCGCCCGGCTGAGTAGCGCCGACAGTATTGCGTACACCTTCGTTGTGTACCGCAGAGCACCTGAATGAGCTGGGTATGGCGCCCAGGGTCACGATCGGGCTTTCATAGATAACCGTGCCGTTGGGCGTGTCACGAGGCACCGAGATCGTGGCTGGAAGCACCACCCTGACACTGCCCTTGGAATGGTCGGGATAAAATTCGCAAATTGCAGCCATTGCGTTAAATGGCAGTAAATACAAAAAACCGACAATTAAAACATGGGAAAACTTCATAGCAATCTCTCTGAACTCGCCGTATTTGCAAACAATTGAATGGCGGACGATTGCGTGAACTATCAGCAGTAAACGCCACCAAAGCGGCAGCAGACGATAATGAAAAAAAGGAGCTTGAGCAAAAAGTTTATTTATTCGCAAACAAGACAATTCTCATGGACCCACAAGAAACTTTAGATAGTCGGTTTAAACAAGAAGCCTTCTGCGAATTCGTTAACAAATGTTAGCCGTTATCGACATACGCAAATAGAGCACAATTTAAGACTCGTCTTAAAGGCCCAGCGAATCGAGGTTATTACACTGTCTACTCTTGATAGGAGAAACGATTCCGTGAGAGCCCTCGATACCCTCAATAGCTCAAAACCCCAGAGCAACGCCGCCATCTACTGCCTGACCATTCTTGCGCTGGCACTGATCGCCATGACTGTGGTCGCCGGCTACCAACTCAATGAACTGTTTCCACTGAAGGCTGTGGTGCAACAACAGGAGGTCCAACTCACCCAACGCGCCGATGCAATCCAGTCGATGAGCGCAGAACTGAAGCGCCTGGCGGAACAGAAACAGGTTTTGGAAACCGACCTGCTTAGCGCAAAGGAACAGGCGAAGGCCGCTGAGCACGCAAAAACCGAACTCGAAAACAATCGACAGGCAGCCCTGACCAGCGCGGCGTTAGAGGATGAAGATTCACTGTGCGCGATCATCGAGCAAAACATCCGACTTGTTGCGGACCAACTCAATCGCGACGATTTCTTCCGCCTGCGTGATGAGCGCGAAGCTGAAGCCGAAGCGGTACTTGAAAGCTATGAAAAACAACTCGCCAGCTGCATTGAGCAGTTGACAGCACAAACCGCATCGCCAGCACAAACTGACTCTGCACCCCATGCGCAGGACTTTGCTGCGCCGATCGAGCGCTGATCAAAAAGCCCTGGTAGCCAGGGCTTTACGTTTACTGATTAAAGTTTGAATTCCTTGGTCAGTTTGTTCAGCGACGCGGCCAATTGCGACAGCTCCGCCGATGCGACTGCGGTCTGTTTCGATCCCTCAGCGGTTTCACACGAAAGGTCGCGAATGCTGATCAGGCTGCGATCCACTTCACGCGCAACCTGAGCCTGCTCTTCGGCAGCGGTCGCCATCAGCAGATTTCGCTCATTGATGAGATTCAGTGAGCCAGTAATGTCGGTCAGCACTTCACCGGCGATATTGGCCATCTCGAGCGTTCTTTCAGCCTGCGACCGCGTGTGGCTCATTGAAGACACCGCACGGCTGGTGCCCGACTGAATGGAGCTGACCATCGATTCAATGTCCTCGGTCGATTTCTGCGTACGCTGGGCCAGCCCTCTGACCTCGTCCGCGACCACGGCAAAACCGCGACCCGCCTCCCCCGCCCGCGCTGCTTCGATCGCTGCGTTCAAGGCAAGCAGATTGGTTTGTTCGGCAACCTCTCGGATAACGTCCAGCACGCTGCTGATATCGCTCGCCATGGTCGATAGCGCCTGCACCTCAGCCGAGGTGCTGTGCACGCTGGACACCATCAGGTTGATTGCGGCGACCGTGTCGCTGACCTGACTTCGACCGGCAATGGCTGCCGCACTTGATTCCGACGTCAGCTGCGAGGTCGATGCGGCGTTGTCTGCAACCTGCTCCACCGCTGCGCTCATTTCAGTCACGGCAGTGGCGGCCATTTCGATTTCATGGCTCTGACGCTGAGTGATACGCGAGATATCTTCCGTGACGCCGTGCATGACCTCTGAAGTTTCCGCCAACTGCGTGGACGAATCGCGGATCATGATCAAGGCATCTCGCAGACTGGTTTGCATCGCCGCCAACGACGACAGCATCTGCGCCGCCTCATCGGAGCCATCCAGCGCAATGGTTTCGCTCAGATCGTTGGCGGCGATGCATTCCGCCACCCTCAGCGAGCCTGCAATCGGCACCGTCAGGCTGCGGGTATACAACACGGCCAGAGCCAAAGAAGCACCGATGGCAATGATAATGAACACACTGACGATCAACAGCGTGTGTTCGTAGACATTGTCGGCCTGCTTGCCAGCTTCGTAAGCTTCGATCTCGTTGAGTGCAATCAGCTTCTTGAGTGCGACTTGTACGCCATCCGAGGCAACACGCATCTGATTCTTGGACAGCGCGATGGCCGCCTCTAGCTGCCCGCTCGCCACTGTTTCAAGGTACTGGTCCTGCGCCAGATCATTGACCTTTTGCGCTTTGGCAAACTCCTCGAACGCCTCGCGTCCAGCGTCAGTGGCCAGCAGTTCAATGAGCGCTCGCTGATGTTTCTTGATGAGCTGACGGGACTGCTGAATGTCCATCAGGGCCTGCGCCTTGCGCTCGGGGGTTTCGATGGGATTGCGCAAGCGGGCGTTGTTGCCCTTGATCTCGACGAATTCACGGTCCAGTTGGCCGAGCAGTTTGATACTCGGCACGATCGTCGTCTCGACGTACGTTTCTGCCTTGTTGAGCAAGTCGACTTGCTGCAGGGCGATCAATCCGATCGCGATAATCATGAGACAGAACAAGCCAAAACACAGCGCCGAACGCGGCGCGAGATTGAGTTTACGAAGCAGCATGATGCCTTACCTTAGAGTGTATTCAAGACAATTGGGCAAACGAGTGGGCAGCAAAGCAGGCGCCGGGCAGCAGCACCTCAGCGCCTGCGTGGATCATCGCGGGAAGGTGACGCAGCTAGCGGTTGGCGCACGAGGAAAGCGAAGCGTCGGTTGAGGCCGGCTCCGCGAGTTCCTTGAGCGCCGGGTCGGCCAGCATCAGAAAGTCTGCCAATCGCGGCAGATCGATTTTCGACACCAGGCGCATCCAGCGCTGCGGATGCGGGTTGAAGAAGGTCTTCGACCATTGGTGATCATCGTTGGGATTGAAGATCAGCAAATGACGAATCAGCGGGTTTTCCCCGAAAAAGTCGAGCGGATCCATCGCCATTTCGCTGAGCAACTGAGCATTGACGACGACCAGGCTCAACCGTTGAGGGCAGTAATACGTCAGGACTCTCAGGTCACGATAGGTACACACGTTCAATACGCTGAGACAGCCCAGCTTGTTGAACTGCTGTTCGATCGACTGGCCTCTGCGCACATCGCTGTCAGCGATCAGGATCCGCAAGGATCGACTGCGGTTATTTTCAAGAAACATCGGACACCTTTGGCAGCTCCATTCTTCCTTTCAAGAAAATAACCAAGGGCCAACCTGCCTGATATGAGACTTGTCTCAAAAATGAACGCAGGGATAGATGATAAAAAGCCACACCTTGACGACAGCCCACGCGATCGGCGCATGGTCTGGCTCAGAAAGTGTTGAAGGAGGGATTTTGCAACGCAGGGGAGTGGCGACAAGCCAGAAGCGCGGGACGGTTCTGTGCGAACCAGACAATTCTCATTATTAACGCCCCTTTTTGTCAGTAACCTTGAAACAAGGGGCGCAGACTCATTCTTTCCAAGCCATCAAGGCAGCGTCATCGTCACTACGTAATTACCGCTCGTTATCTGGTGACCCTTGTTGTCCGTGAGCAGCAAGCGCTGGTCGTAATAATCGTCCTGCTCATGAGTATCGGCAATCACCTTCACAAACACCTGCTGGCGCGACTCACCTCGCCCTGCCGCACTGACGTTGTTCACGGTAAAAATCTGCCCGGTGCTTGCCTGGGGGCAATCAAGCAACTCGACAGAAGAATGGCTGGCGCCACTGGCAATGCAACTTGCCTCGACAATTCGACCGCTGAAGCGAATCACTCCGCTGACCGGCGCAGACTGGGCTGCGCTGACGGTGTCAAAACCGAGCAGGCAAAGGCAGGCAATCAATAAAGGACGTCGAATGATCATCGCGAAACTCCATGGTTATTAACCAAGGTATCGCCCGCTGCAAAATGATCTTTAACGTCAGCTTCAATGCAAGGCCAGTCGGATGGTCATGAGCCGATACGTTTACAGCTCGATCCGTTTGATTTTCTTGATCAGATCAGCCTGTGCATGCTCCAGCTTCAATGCACTGCGATTGAGGTCCAGCGGATCGATAACAGGCGCCTCGCACTCGGCTTCAAGCTCGTTACACGCCTCAATGACCTGATGCTCGGCAACAATGCGCGCCGCCCCCTTGATGCGGTGCGCCAGGTCAGCCAACAGCCCGGGATCGCTTTCGGGTATTAGCGAATGCAACTCCTCCAGATCCTTTTCGCAACTCGACAGCGCCTCGCGCAGAAGTTCTTTCATCATGTCGAGATCGCCTCCGGTGAGCTCGTCAAGACGCTCGCGAATCGAGCCCAGCTCCTTGATAGTCGCCGCAGGCGGGCTTTCAAATGGCTGGGTTTCAACATTTTTTTCCCAGCCTGCAAGCATGATCGACAAGGTGCCGAGACTGATCGGTTTGAACAGGCAATCATCCATCCCGGCCTCCCGGCATTTCACTTTTTCTTCCGGCTGCGCGTTGGCCGTGAAGCCCAGTACGATGCACGGCGATCCACCACTTTCGCGTTCGTCCTGGCGAATGGTGCGGGCCAGCTCATAGCCGTTCATGACCGGCATGTTGCAGTCCGTGATCACAATGTCGAACGGCTCCGAGCGCCACAGCGCCAATGCCTGGGCACCGTCGGCGGCATCACGCACCGCCTGGCCAAGGAAACT
>NZ_JH635999.1:1171516-1180479 GCF_000257605.1 Pseudomonas sp. R62 | reverse complement strand
CAACAGCAGGCGGTTGGCGCTCTGGTCATCGACTACGAGAATCCTGAGTGTCGGTACCGGTTTGTCCTGAACAACCGAAACAGGCAGCACTTTGCCGCCAAGCGGGCTGAGAATATTGAAGAACAGCGACACTTCCAGGCAGGTGCCTTTGCCAAGCGTACTGGTAATGTTCAGCCGCCCGCCCATCAATTCGCACAATGAACGGGAGATCGCCAGTCCCAGACCGGTGCCGCCTCTGCTGGAGGGACCATGATTGGCTTGGGAAAACGGCTGGAACAGATTCTGCAGATCGGCGCTGGAAATGCCGATGCCGGTGTCCTCGACCTTGAGGTCGACCTGTAAGCGTTCGTCAGCGAGACGTTGGCCGCGAATCGAGACGCTGACATGACCGGTGTCGGTAAACTTGATCGCGTTGCCCACCAGGTTCGAGAGCACCTGCTGGAAGCGCATCGGATCAACCAATACGTCACAGCCGACAGTGGCGTCGATGTCGAGCTTCAGCACCAGACTCTTCTGCCTGGCCAAGCCGTCGAACACCCGCGCCACGGATTCGACCAATTCGCGCAGGTTGGCACGTTTCGGCGAAAGGCTGACATGGCCCGATTCGATGCGTACCACATCGAGGATATCGCCGATCAGTTCCAGCAGACCTTTTGCCGAGTCGTATGCCACTTCAATCGCCGGCCGATCGAAGTGTCCCTGCTCGGCACGCTTGAGGGTAAGTTCGAGCATGCCGATCACGGCGCTCATCGGCGTACGGATTTCGTGGCTCATGGTCGCCAGGAACGTGGTTTTGGCGCGGCTCGACTCGTCAGCCAGCTCTTTCGCCGAACGCAACTCCTCGATGAGTTCACGGCGTTCGCTGATATCGATCCAGCCGCAGATCACGCCTCTGACTTCACCCGCCGTGTCGTGATACGGCTGGATCCAGTGGTAAATGATCAGCCGCGTATCACCGACATGCAGCGTGCGATCCACCTCGTAAGGTTCGTCCTGCTCGATGACGCGCAGGTAGTCGTCGTGAAATTGCAACGCCTCCTGACGATTGCGCTTGCCGCTTTCGAGCACGGTCTTGCCGATCACGTCCTTTTCCAGCAGGCCAAATGTTTGCAGATAATTATTATTGCAGGTGACAAGCCGACCTTCACGATCACGTACGTAGATGGGATGCGGCGTGCCGTTGATCAACGCGCCCATGAACTTCAACTGATCGCCCAGCAAGCGCTCTGCCCGGCTGCGTTCGCGGATCTGCCGGCGAATATAGAAATTCCACGCCAGCGATCCCAGGATAATCAGGAACGCGCCAGCGCTGATCTGGTAGATCAGCGCCTTGTAATCGCGCCACGACAAACCCGAAAACGCTGCAATGGGACGCCACCTGTTGAGAATTACGTCCAGCTCATCCGGCGGAATGCTCAGCAGCGCCTTGTTCAGAATGCTGACCAGTTCGGTATCGGCACGCCGCGCGGCGAAAGCGAGGAAGCCTTTGTTCATGCCGACGATGTTGGAGATACGCAAGCTGTCGCTGTAGATGTGGGCGATGTAGTAGCGCGCACTGTGCAACGTGGTAATCATCGCGTCCGCTCGACCGTCCTTCACGTCAGCCAAGGCGCCCAGAACTGTTTCGTTATCAACGATCTCGATGTCGGGGTAGTCCTTGAGCAGCTCACGCTCAGCCGAACTTTCGGGCACTGCGACGCGCTTGCCGCGCAGCTCCTGCAGGCTTGAAGGCGCGCCTGCGTCCTTGGTGGTGACGATCACAAAGGGGCTGGCAAGGAACGGATGAGTGAAACGCATGCCGACTTCCCGCGAGACCGTTGGTGTCAGCAGAGAAATATCCGCGCTGCCATCCAGCAGACGCGTGCTCAGACTGGAAAAGCTGTCGGTGCGCTCGACATTGATCTGCAAGCCGGTACGCCGCTGGATGAGCTCGAGCAGATCAGCGCCGATCCCGCCAAAGTTGCCGTCACCATCAAAGAATGCAAACGGTGCCTGATCGTCATTGATCACGAACCGCGCGACCGGATGCAGCTCAAGCCAACGTGCTTCGCCGGGTGTCAGGTCAATGCGTTTGGGCGTCAGCGCCCCGCCGCCGCCCGACCAGCGCTTGGTAATTTCGGCAATCTTCGCATCACCCAGCGACTCGAGGGTCGAATCGATCAGACGCAGCAATTGGTCGTTGCCCCGGTGCAAGGCAAAGCTGAAACCGCTGGTTTGGGTTTTGACGAAAGAGTGCAGCCGCACATAGTTGAAGTAGTTGAGGTTGATCAGGTAATTGCTCGACACCGTATCGCCGAGAAACAGGTCGACCTTGCCAAAAGCCAGCGCAGCCAGTGCCAACTCGTTCGATGGAAAAAGCACGAATTCGGCGTTGGGGTATAACGCGTGTAATTGACTGGAAGGCAGGTAATCGTCGGCAACCGCAATACGCAAACCGGCCAGATTGGCCGGCATCGGTCGTCGATCATCGCCGCGCATGAACATCGCCGGCACGTCTTCGACATAAGGTTTGCTGAGCGTGACGAGGCCATCGATCAATTCGAAACTGTTGGAACTGCCCAACATGTCAATGTCACCGCGCTCAAGTGCGGCCATGGCGTCACGCCGGTCAGGGTAAGCCTTGACGGTAATCTCAACATGCAGTGCCTGACCGATAATGCAGGCGATATCGGCGGCAATCCCCTCATAGCGCGTACCGCTGGCGGTCATGACATAAGGCGGGAAATCCGGAAGCGCAGAACCCAATATCAGGCTGCGCTTTTGCCGCAGCCAACTCCAGTCTTCATTGGCCAGATCGACTTGCAGCTCCTTGCAGTCCGAGCGACCGAACACCTGCAAGGTGCGCGGCTCTGCTGCCAATAACACACCACTACTGAATACGAAAAGCACACTGATTAGCAAAACACCGCGCAACAGATGAAACATAAGCGTGTTATCCCTGGTTGTCGGCTGTCAGGCTGTGCTGCAACTTGAACAGCTCTGCGTCACCACGAATGCCAAGCTTTTTGAAAGCGGCCTGTTTTTGCCCACTGATGGTTTTGCGACTGCGCGAGAACTTCAAGGCAATCTGCGTCACCCCCATCCCCTCGAGACAACAGCGCAAGACTTCTTTCTCTTTAGGTGACAGCAGAGGATTACTGAGGAAATCGTCGCTGTGCGCCGCGCTCTCGTCTTTGGCACCGGCGGGCTCTTCGATCGATGCTGGCAACACGTCAAGCTCAAAGGCCATGGTGGGAGACAGGTACAACTGGCCGGACGCTGCACAGCGAATGGCAGTAATCAGGTCATCGACCGACTGTGACTTGCCGAAGAATCCACTGACGCCCGCCCCGACCGCCATGTTCACCACTGCCGGGCGCTCTTCTGAGGAAGAGACGAGGATGCGCATGCCCGGATATTGCTTGCGCAGCAGGCGGATCAGATTGAGCCCGTCCAGCTCCCCATCGTGCAGTTTGTAATCGAGTATCAGCAGGTCGATGTCGATTTCGCGCAATCCGGCGAGCAACTGCGCGCTGCTGCCATACACACCTACGACACTGAACTCGGCTTCGCGCGTCAGCCGCGACTTCATCGCCAGACGTATGAGCGAGTGATCATCAAGGATGGCAACGCGTAACGGATTCACGACTGACCAATGCATGAACAGCTCCATGATGAAGAGTGTTGGAGGACCATCAGCACTTGGCAACCGCAGCAAATCCCGGGCATCACCGAAGCATTCAGGTGCATCTGATTGATTTCTCGGCACATGATGAGTGTTTTAAAGGCGTGACGAAATAGGGCTTTGTCCCAAAAGTCAGAATGCCGCTTGCATCAACGATCGGATGTGCCTATTGCGCGGCGCCAGGATGACTTCTGACCCTCGAAACGCCAGTCGACCAAATGCGCCCAATTCATCGGGCGAGCATAGAAGAAGCCCTGCCCCCACTGACAACCAAGCCGCGCCAGATGCTGAACCTGATCTGCGGTTTCAATACCCTCTGCCACCACGCGCATGTCCAATTCCCGCGCCAGGGCCAACGCCCCGTGGATGACCGCGCTGTAGCGCGCCTGATGGAAATTCTGCACGAAGCCGGCGTCGAGTTTGATTTCGTTGAACGGCATCTGGCACAGCCGCTCAAGTGAAGAATAGCCGACACCGAAATCATCGATTGCCAGACTGAAGCCGAGCATGCGCAGACGCACCATGTTTTCCATGCTGATCTCGGGCATCTGCAGCAGGCCGGTTTCCGTGAGCTCGAAAATGAGCCCAGCTGGCGAGGCGCCATGGATGCGCAACAGCGCCTTGATCCGGTCGACAAGATTCGGATTGGCCATCTGCGTCACGTCGAGATTGAACGCCAGCTTGAACGGCTTGCCGTGAGACTGGACGAAGCGCTGCAGACTCAAGCCTTGCGTGAGCAGGCTGAAAAACATCTCATCGAGCAGCCCGCAGCGCTCGATCGTCGGCAAGAACATGCCCGGAGAAAGCAAACCGCGGCTGGGACTCTGCCATCGCACCAGCACCTCGGCGCCATCCACTTCACCACTGCGCAGATGAAATTTGGGCTGGAAGTAGGCGCGAAATTCCTGACGGCGTATCGCTTCAAGCACTTCGTTCTCCGAAGGCTGATCGAGATGACTTTCCACCACTTTGGCATCGCCCGGAGTGTGCGGCCGATAACGCGCCAACAATGGCCCCAGCACATCGACCATCAGCGGCTTGCCGACACTGCCAAGCAATTCCAGCCCCTGCAACGTGACAATCCGGTCAACCGTGCGCAACAAGTCTTCAGGCAGTGAACTGCAGATGATCACTGCACGAATCAAACCGGCCTCTCTCGCCAGGCGCAAGAACGTCAAACCATCCATCCCGGCCATGCTCAAGTCACACAATGCAACGTCCACGCCTCCAGCCTGGGATATCACAGCCAGCGCATCCTTGCCGTCAGCCGCCTGAAAGATATTTTTGTACCCCAGACTATTAAGCGCACTGACTGCCGCCGTGCGCTGAAAGGCGTGATCTTCCAAGACCAATATACGAAGCGTGTTCACAAACCTGGAACCTCTTTCTATCAGTCGTTAATAGCGAAAGTTTGAATAATCTTTCAAGCAGGACGCCCGCTCACAAACTTTGCGTTGACTGAGAATTTCTGCATCCGCGAATACTAGCCAGACAAAGACCGCACGACTTTGAGAATTGTCTCATTTGGTTCGCTGCACCATTACCGCAAATATGAATACGCCACTGCCATATTACTGACTGGCTCGCACCTTTATCGCTTTAAGACAAATCCCAAAGACCCGCCACCACCGCACACCTAATATGGCCTGGCATTTCAATGCAGCACTTCACAATAACTTCGGATATAAACATGAAAAAGTTCGCTTTCGCAGTACTCACTCTTTCCGTACTGGCTGCCTCCACTGGCGCAGTGGCTGAAGAAGAAGCGGCCAAAGCTGTCAAGGGCGGCAGCGGTCAAATCAGCTTCACCGGCGTTATCAATAACGACGCTTGCTCGGTAGATGGCGCCTTGGGTAACGACAAGATGATTGCCGTGGACATGGGCAGCGTGTCGATCAAAGACATGGGCACCGACTCTGCTCCGGGCGCCGGTCGTGTGGCCGCCAACGATTTCAACCTGAAAGTGAACTGCAACGCTGGCACCAAGGTTTCGATGCTGTTCAAACCAACCGTAAACGGCGGTTCGGGCCTGGTTGATGGCAAAAAAGTTCTCAAGCTGCAGGGTGCAGACGCGGCCAAAGGCGTTGGTATCGCACTGCTGGACAGCAATGGCCAGTTGATCGACCTGAGCTCCGAAGCCACTGCCAAAGTGCAGACCAACCTGACTGGCGACGCAACCACAGGCGGTGACGGCACCCTGTCGTTCGCAGCCGCTTACGTCACCACCGGCGACAAGACCACCGCTACTGCCGGTACCGGTAACGCCACTCTGCCGTTCGTTCTCGAATACGAATAAGCAGCCCGCAATACCTGGACGGGGCCGCTGTGCCTCGTCCTTCCCGGACAGATTAATCGGTGAAATCTATGTTAAGTCGCTACTTTCCGCTTTGCCTGGGGCTTGCCGGGGTGTTGATGACGCACTCGGCATTCGCCAGCATCTCCTTGAGCTCCACCCGGATTATCTTCGATGGCGCGCACAAAGAGGCGAATGTCACCGTGCGCAACGGCGGACAAACCATTCTGGCGCAATCGTGGCTGGATGCCGGCGACACGGCTGGCAGCGCACCGCCTTTCGCAGTTACTCCACCACTGGCCAAACTTGAGCCCAATCAACAGCAATTACTGAGGATTCTTTATGAAGGCCGCGGCATGCCTGCGCACAAGGAGTCGGTGGTATGGCTGAACGTGCAGGAAATCCCCCAGGCCAGTGCTGCCGATGTCAACACGCTGCAATTGGCGGTACGTCAGCGTATCAAGGTCTTCTTCCGCCCGGACGGACTCACCGGTGATGCCGCAAAGGCACCGGAGCAACTTGCATGGCAATTGGTCACTCAGGCTGGCAAGTCGGTGCTGAAAGTAAAAAACCAAAGCAACTACCACGTGTCGCTGGCGGATCTGAAAGTCGTTGCAGGGAAAAAAGCGGAATTGGTAATTGATTCGACAATGATCGTTCCAGGGGAAGTTCGCTCATTCAATCTGAAAGATCTGCCAGCTGGCACTTCGCATTTGAGTTTTTCAGCAATTAACGATTACGGCGCACAACAACGATTCGATG
This sequence comes from Pseudomonas sp. R62, assembly GCF_000257605.1. Taxonomy (NCBI): domain Bacteria; kingdom Pseudomonadati; phylum Pseudomonadota; class Gammaproteobacteria; order Pseudomonadales; family Pseudomonadaceae; genus Pseudomonas; species Pseudomonas sp. R62. The sequence continues at coordinate 1,173,760 of NZ_JH635999.1, read as the reverse complement.
CACCACTAAGCGTTGCCGAAAGCCATGCCGAGCGCGTGAAAGATGCCTCCGCCCAGTAAATCCCCCGCCCCACCCTGCCAACTTACAAGCTATTCACAAGTTCCGGACTCCGGTTGAAGCAACACGGACTGATAAGGCAAATTGCATGTTTTCCTCCCAACACCACACATCTGAAAGTTGTGTTAAGCATCATGTTGCGCGCCAGAAAAACAAAGCGGCGTTGGGCTGCCTGCATCCATTGTGCTTTGCTATCAACATGGCCATTTGCGGATTCGCCGTGGGCGCCGAAGCCCCGGCCGCAGTGGCGAGTGAATCTTTCAATACGCTGTTCCTTGAAGGTTCATCGGCGGTCGATCTGCAACCGTTGCTGAATGCCAACAGCGTCTTGCCAGGCCAATACCGCGTCGACGTGTTCAGCAACGGCACGCTGGTCGGGCGTCGCGATATCGATTTCGCGGCCAACTCGGTCAACGGCAAAGTCGAGCCACGCATCACCCTGGAACTGTTGCAGCAGCTGGGTGTGGACATGCGCAAACTGCGTGAGCAGGGTCTGGTTGACGAGCAACACCCTGCCGATCACTACGACCTGCCTGCAATGATCGAGCAAGCGAGTCTCAATTTCGATGCCAACCGCCTGCGCCTCAATATCAGTGTGCCGCAGGTCGCCATGGCGCGTGGCATGCGCGGCTATGTAGATCCGGAGCTTTGGGACCAAGGTGTGGCCGCCGGTTTCATCAACTACCAGCTGAGCAGCACCCGCAGCAAAACCGATTACACCACGCAAATCTCCAATAACCTGGGGCTGCGCAACGGCATCAACTTTGGTGCCTGGCGTCTGCGCAACGAATCCAACCTGAGCAGCTCCACCGGCCGGCCCAACCGTTTTGTCAGCAACCGCACGTTCATCCAGCGCGACCTCACGGCGATCAAGGGGCAACTGAGCGCGGGTGAAATCTTTTCCGATTCGGATCTGTTCGACAGCGTGCGCTACCAAGGCGTCAAGATCGCTTCTGATGAAGGCATGCGTGCAGACAGTGAGCGCGGTTATGCACCGATCATTCGTGGCGTGGCGGAAACCAATGCGAAGATCGAGGTCCGCCAGGACAACTACATTCTCTACACCACCAATGTACCGCCGGGTCCGTTCGAGATCAGTGATATCTACCCATCGGGCTCCAACGGTGACCTGGAGATCACCATTGTCGAAGCGGATGGTCGGCGCAAGGTAACCCGGCAGGCGTTCTCCGCCCTGCCGACGATGGTGCGTGAGGGGCAACTGAAGTACAGCCTGTCGAGCGGCAAGTTCAACAACAACAGCGAGGGCTATGACAAACCGGCTTTCCTTGGGGGCACTTTCGCCTACGGCTTGACCAGCAATCTGACGGGCATTGCCGGCATTCAGGCGAGCAACGGCTTCAAGGCGCTGTCCATCGGTGCGGCGAAGAACACCTCGATTGGCGCGATGTCCCTGGACGTTACGCAATCGTCCAGCAAGGCATTCGGCAAAACCACCCAGGGCAGCAGTGTCCGCGCGCTCTATGCAAAGACCTTCACCGGTACCGATACCAGCTTCACCCTCGCCGCCTATCGTTATTCGACCGAGGGTTACCGCACGCTGACCGACCATGTGCAGGACACCAGCGCCGGCGCTACGCGGCGCGCGGGCAATGCCAAAACCCGTACCGACCTCACGGTCAACCAGACCCTTGGCGAAGCGCGCCAGTTCGGCTCGCTGTATTTGAATGCCAGTGACCAGCGCTATTGGGATCGCGGCGGCTCGCGCAGCTTTTCCGCCGGCTACAACAACAATTGGCGCGACCTGAACTACAACATCAGCCTGAGCAAAACCGAGGAATTCGGCGCACGCGGTGACACCAGCAACGACACGCAATTAAGCGTTTCAATTTCGTTCCCGCTCGGATCGACACCACGCGCACCGCGTGCCTACGTTTCCAGTAACCATCAGAACGCCGGTACCAGCACGCAAGCCGGGATCAATGGTTATCTGACCGAGGACAGCGACACCTACTATTCCGTGCAGACCGGGCGCAGCGTCCAGGGCGAGCGCTCTGGCTCGCTCAGTCTGAGTACCCGTACGTCGATGGGCGATCTGGGCTTTGGCTACAACCGAGGCAGCGGCTATGAGTCGCAGAACCTGAGTGCGGCCGGATCGATCGTGGCTCATGCCGGCGGCATCAATATGGGCCAGACCGTCGGTGAAACGTTCGGCCTGGTGGAAGTGCC
>NZ_JH635999.1:1167450-1170915 GCF_000257605.1 Pseudomonas sp. R62 | reverse complement strand
CTATTCGGGTGTGAAAACCGGCCTGAACGGCTATGCGGTTCTGCCTAACGCGCAACCGTACCGCGTGAACTGGGTAACGCTGGACACGCGTAACCTGGGCGGTGAGATCGAGCTGGACAATGCCACCCAACAACTGGTGCCAAGACGAGGTTCGGTGGTTCTTGCACGCTTCGAAGGCAGCAAAGGCAGACGCGTCCAGTTCGAACTGTACGATGCCAACGGCCAGCCGATTCCATTCGGCGCGGTGCTGTTGGATAGCGACGGCAAACAACTGGCATTGTCAGATCCGACGGGCAAGGCCCTGGCGCTGGTGACCAAAGATCACGGTGTCATCACCATCAAGTGGCAGGGCAAAAGCTGCCCCGTGCCATACAAGCTGCCGGAAAAGGTCGAAGGCTTGAACTATGAGCAATACCGGTTGGCTTGCGCTTCGAGCCCGAAGTAGACCGACCGCGAACGTGTCACTCTGCGCCCCCTCAGCCAGAACACAGCCCTGATGATTCAGGGCTTTTTAACGCGCAGTTTGAGCATCGCGTTGATCAATACGCTGGCCCCAGAGCTGAACGTCAAGAAACCTTCCACGGATGCTCACGCCACTTGTTCTGAAAAAACTCGATGAACACTCGTATCCGTGGACTCAAATGCTTGCGATCCGAATAAAGCAGATAGATCGGCTCGACCACACCCGTTTTGAAATCCTCAAGCAACGGCACCAGCGTTCCCGCTTTTACATCAAGCCCGATATGAAAGTCCGCAAGCTTCACCACGCCAGCACCTGACAGCGCCATGTCGCGCAACAGATCGCCTTGAGTAAAAGACGCGCTGGCGGTCACCGGTACCGAGACGCCGTCTCCATCCTGCAAAAATGACCATTTGTTCCACGGGCTGACGAAGCTGAAATTGAAGCAACGATGATTCAGCAAATCTGCGGGTGTGGTTGGTGTGCCGTGTTCAGCCAGGTACTGCGGTGAGGCACAGATCAGCCATTCACATTCGCCGATGCGTCTGGCAATGCGTGATGAGCTGGGCAATACGCCGCTGTGGATGGCGATATCCAGCCCTTGCTCGAAGTGATCGACGAATTGCGCACCGAGTTGAATCTCAACGTCCAGTGAGGGATACAAATCCAGAAATTCGGGCAGCCACGGCACGATCTGGTGTTTGGCGAAAGAGGTCATGGTGTGAATGCGCAGGGTGCCACTGACCCTGGAGGGCAACGCCTCGGCCAGCGAGTCCGCCTCGTTCATGGCTTCGACGACGGCTTTGGCGCTGCGCAGGTAAGCGGCGCCCTCCTCGGTCAGCGTCAGCACGCGCGAGCCGCGCTGGAACAGCCGGACCTGCAAGCGATCTTCCAGGCGGGTGATCAGTTTGCTGACCGCTGATGGCGTCAGGTGATGGGCGCGCGCGGCAGCAGAAAAACTTCCACATTCGGTAGACCAGATAAAAGCGAGTAGCTGCGAATAATTGTCCATGGCCGGTCCTGGCGAAAAGCTTGAAGGCATGTTGTCTCAACGCTCATGAAAAAGCGCGCCGAAGCGCGCTTTTTCCTGGGGTCCGGGTCAGCGAATGAACTGTTCGATGTAGTCGTCCGGCAAACCCAGCGTCTTGTAATGCGCTCGGGCGGCTTCAAGCTTGGTAAACACATCTTCGTAACCCACGGCAACGCCCTGCGGATCGACGTAAGTGTAGCCACCCTGCACGTGGAACCAGGTGATCATTTCACTCACATCCTCGGGGACGAACAGGGTATGCGTTTCACCGGGCGGCTCATAGGCAAAAGACCCCTCCTCCGCGATCCAGTCATGCTCCAGGTAGTACCAGCGACCCTTGAGCACGATCGCATGCACGCCGCCGGTATGGCGGTGACGCGACAGCACGCCGGCCTGACGCACCCGCAAGAGGTTGATGTAATAGCCGCCGCTGGTGTTGAGCAGCAATGGCTTGAAGGAGACAGATTTCGTTACCGGCACCCACAGCGCATCGTCTTCGAGCCACTGCGTCATGACGCCCGGATGCACCATGTCGGGCGTCATGAATGGAACTTGCGGCAACTGGTACGCAATGGCGAGCTCATCAGGTTTAACAGGAGTATTCATTGTCAGGCCTCTAGGTTTTCTTGACGAACTCACAGCACTTGATTGCGCCAGGATTTCGCTTGGGGGAAAGGTTATGGCGTCGCTGTACGGGAGAAAACAGCTACTTGGTCATACCTGTTGTGACACAGGATCACAGCGTCGCGGGCGGCCTCGCGCAGCCTCTGATCAGCCGCGCACCCAGGCTGTCAGCCGCCGCCAATCCTTCCACCAGGCGCTGGTAGGTCAAGGGCGGTTGCATGTTTCTGGCGTATACCGCCGATAAGGTCGCGTCCACGAGGATAGTGATCTGCGCCGTCGTCAATGGCGTGCGCTGACCCAGCTCAGCGAACGTCACAGGCAGCTTCACCGCGTGCAACAGACGCGCGACCTGTTCAATCTCTTCGACCGGTCGCGCCTCCACCGCCATCTGCACCAGCGTGCCGAACGCTACCAGTTCGCCGTGCAGCATCGACGCCATCGCCGGTATCGCGGTCAGCCCCCGAACCAGGGCATGGGACAGTGACAAACCACCGCTCTCGAAACCGACACCGCTAATCAGCACGGTGCCTTCGATGACCCGCTCGACATCATCGGTGAGTTCATGACGACACACCGCCTGATAAGCCGGGACGCCGCACTGCATCAGCGTGTCGAAAACCAGGTTGGTGAGCATCAACGCCGTGTGCAGAGGCGGTGTGCCGAAAGAGTTGTGGCCGCCGGCGGCGTAGCACTGTCGGGCTTCGAATTTCTTGCTGATGGCATCGCCGATCCCGGCCGCGAAGAACCGTGCCGGCGCCTGAACGATGACCTCTGTATCGACAATCACCGCAGCGGGATTCATCTTCAGGAACTCCACTCCCACCACTTTGTGCTCTTCGTCATAAAGCACGATCAGCCGACTCGTTGGCGCGTCACTTGAAGCGATCGTGGGGCAGACAATGATCGGTACGTCGAGATTGGCCGCCAGCCCCTTCGCCGTATCGATGGTCTTGCCACCGCCCAGCGCAATGATCGTGTCGGGGGCGTGCAGCAATGCCTGCTCGGATAACTGCGCAATCGCAGCGCGCGTGCACTCGCCGGGAAACTCGATGTGCAATGGCTCCCATCCCTGGTCCTGCAACGCGGCGCCAACCTGCGGCCATAGATGCCGGGCGACAAACTCATCGCAAAGCACCAGCGGCCGTGATCGGCCCATGTCGTTCAGCACTCTGCCCAATTGGTGCAATGCATTCGGACCCTGCTCGTAGCGCCCGGGAAATCCCATCGTTTTAACCATGACAAACGTCCTCGCAAGAAGTCATCAGCGCATCAACCAGCCGCCCGCGACATCAATCACCTGGCCGGTAATGAAGTCGCTTTCACTTGACGTGAGAAAACACGCCGCCCTCGC
>NZ_JH635999.1:1159509-1167078 GCF_000257605.1 Pseudomonas sp. R62 | reverse complement strand
GACGTGAGAAAACACGCCGCCCTCGCCACCTCAAGCGGTGTGCCCAGCCTGCGCAGCGGTGTCTCGTCGACCACGGCTTGATTGGCCTGGGCTGATACGGTCTTGAGCAATGGCGTTTCGATTCGTCCCGGTGCCAGCGCATTGGCGGTGATACCGAACGGCCCGAGTTCGCCGGCCAGGTGGCGGGTAAAGCCGATGATTGCGGCTTTAGTCGCACTGTAGTGCGCTGCGACAATCGGCAAGAACGCGCTGCCCGCCACCGAAGACATATTGACGATGCGCCCGAACCGGCGCTCGACCATGCCGGGCGCGAGCACTCGCACCAGGTTGAAGGAGCCATTGAGGTTGATATCGACCACCCGCAGCCACTCATCCGGCGCCATGGTCCAGATCGGCGCGGGTGCGCCGTGGTGTTTGGGCGAAATGCCGGCGTTGTTGATCAGGGTATCGATGGGGCCGAGCTCACCTTGCAAGCGCTCGCAGGCAGCAGCGCAGTCTTGAAAACTCGCGACATCAGCCTGCGCCCACGCGACCGCAAAACCCGCATCACGCAACGCCACGCCCTGCTGTTGCACCTTGTCGGCATCGGCATCGAGCAGCGCCACGGCTGCACCTTCTTCGCAATACAACCGCGCGATCGCCGCACCGATGCCGCCCCCGGCGCCGGTGACCAATACGGTGCGCCCGGCGTGTCTGGAATGAGTCATGACCTTCTCTCGCTTGCAGATGAATGGACTGGGTCAGAGCCCCAGATAAGCACGCTTGACGTGCGGGTTCTCCAGCAGTTCCTGGCCGGTGCCGCTGAGCACCACCTCGCCGTTCTCCAGCACGTAACCGCGATGAGCAATGCGCAGCGTATGAACGATGTTCTGCTCGACGATCAACACGGTGGTGCCCAACTGGAGAATCCTGTCGATGATCTCGAAGACCTGCGATACCAGCAGCGGCGACAGGCCCAGCGACGGCTCATCAAACATCAACAATTTCGGCTCGGCCATCAGGCCCCGGGCGATGGCAACCATTTGTTGTTCGCCGCCCGACAGTGTCCCGGCGTTCTGATCAAGGCGTTCGCGCACCCTCGGAAACAGATCGAGAATATTGTCCAGACGCTGCCTGTAGCCCGCTCGTGCACTGCGTTTGTAAGCGCCCATCAAGAGGTTGTCGCGCACGCTGATGAAGGGAAACAACTGGCGCCCCTCCGGTATCAGTGTCAGGCCCGCGTCGACAATCTGATCGGGGCGATTGCCATCGATGCGCTGGCCTTCGAATTCGATCGTGCCTTGGGACGGTGTGACGATGCCGCACAAGCTGCGCAGGGTCGTGGTTTTGCCGGCGCCGTTGGCGCCGACGATGGTCACCACCTCACCGGCATTGACCTCGAACGACACGCCACGAAGAATCTCCGTACCGCCATAGCCGCTGTGGACGTTGTCGAGTTTAAGCATGGCTGTACTCCTTGCCGAGGTAGGCTTCGATCACCTGAGGATCGTTGATCACATCGTGAGGCGCGCCCTGCATCAGCAGCGTGCCGGAACTGATCACGACGATGCGGTCAGAAAGGCTCATGGTGGCTTGCATCAAGTGCTCGATCATCAACACGCTGACACCCGAATCACGCACCCGGCGAATGACTGCGATCGCCTTGGCAACATCCGTCGGGTTGAGGCCGGCCATGACCTCGTCGAGCAGCAGGATGCGCGGGCGCGTCGCCAGGGCGCGGGCCATTTCCAGGCGCTTCATGCCGCCGACCGTCAAGTTGCGCGCCCGGGTGTCGAGCAGCGCGGTGAGTTCGGTCAGCTCGGCGACTTGCTCGGCGATCGCCCTCGCCTCCTTCGCGTCGGCGGTGTGCATGAATGCACCGAGCATGATGTTTTCGCAGACACTCAAATCAGCGAATGGCTGGACGATCTGAAAGGTCCGGCCAATGCCTGCCCTGGCGAACTCGGCCGGGCTGCTCGGGGTGACCCAATCGCCATTGAGCAGGCGAACTTTCACTTGGCCTTTGGACGGCAGGAGAAATCCGGAGAGCTGGTTGAACACCGTAGTTTTGCCGGCGCCGTTCGGGCCGATCACACCCACGATTTCGCCTTCGGCCAAGCTCAGCGAAACATCGTTGGTGGCGTGCAGTCCGCCAAAGAACTTGTGCAGGTTTTCTGCGACCAGAACCGGCTCACCGTGCGTGGCCGAGTGGGCTTGCGCCAAGGTCGGCCCGATCGGTGCTTCTGTATTTGCCATCGAACGACGGCCGCCGGGCAATGAGTCGATCCAGGCAAATATCCGGGCCCCAAAACGCCCCACCACGCCTTGCGGAATAGTCAGCACCACCGCGACCAGCACGATGCCATAGACCAGACCGTGCACACCGCTGCCCAGATCGCCCAGCCAGCCGCGTGCCAGTTCAGCCAGCGGCAGCACCAGCAAAGTGCCGATCAGCGGTCCCGATACCGTGCCCAGTCCACCAATCAACGCGAACATGGCGATCTGAATCGACATCTCCAGAGAAAACATCGAGCCGGGTTCGATGAAGGTCAGGTACATCGCGTGAAAGCTGCCGACCAGGCTGGTGATAAATGCGGACAACACCACGGCGATCAGCTTGACCTTGACCGAGTTCACGCCCACCGCATGGGCGGCGTCTTCACGTTCACGCACGGCGATCAGGTAATAACCCAGTCGGGAATTCTTGATCTTCCACGACACCGCCAATGTGATGAGCAGAAACGCGAAGGCGATCAGCAGGTACGGCCAGCGCGGGCGGAACAACATCCACTCGAAACCGAGCTTCAGCGGTACGCCCAGCCCTGCCGCACCACCGGTCACGTCATGCTGATTGATCGCCACCAGACGCACGACCTCCAGCACCGCAATGGTCGCCAAGGCAAAAAACGGCCCGCGCAATCTGAAGCATGGCCAACTGATCAGCACCGCGACAATCGACGACAGGATTGCGCCAGCGAACATGCCGATCCATGGACTGATGCCCAGTTTCATCATCAACAGCGTCGTCGTGTAAGCGCCCACTCCATAGAACACGGCATGCCCCAACGACAGCTGGCCGGCAAACCCGCCGACGATGTTCCAGGCACTGGCCAGTGCCGCATAACTGCATATGAGGATGAACAGGTGATAAACGAACGGCGAGCCAACGCTCAATGGAATGATCAGTAACAGCGCCAGGGCCAGTGCACTGACATAGACACGCGGGTGCAAAATATTCATGACCATTTTCCTCACTCAGACCCGCGACCGGCGCCGAAAAGACCTGTCGGACGAAACACCAGGATGCCCAGGAAAATCGTGAAATAGACGACCTCCTTGAGGTCCGGCGCGATGTAGTAACCGGCGAGACTGTCGACGATGCCGATCAGCATTGAACCGATCAGTGCGCCGGACAGGCTGCCCAGGCCGCCCAGCACCACAATCACAAACGCCGTCAGCACGAAGAACGTGCCAACGGTTGGAAAGACCGGATATTGCGGAGCGATCAGTCCCGAGGCGACGCCCAGGCAGGCGCAACCCAGGCCGAAGGCAAACACATAGATGTTCTTGACGTTGACGCCCATCAGTTGCGCCGCGTTGCGATGCTGTGCAGTAGCGCGCACGGCCCGGCCGAGAAAGGTGTTCTGCAAAAACCAGTGCAGCCCCGCGACCAGTGCGAGCGACGCGACAAAAGTGATCAACTGACCGCTGCTGACGCGAAAGGCGCCAAAGCTGACGGTTGTGGTACCGACGTTGATGTTCTTCACCGTCATGACGTCGGCACCGAAGATCAGCAACGCGCCGTTCATCAGGGCAATCGAGACGCCCACGGTGGCGAAAATCTGGATATGTCCCTCAGCGCCAAGCAACGGCTGAATGATGAAACGCTGCATTGCCGCACCAGCGGCAAACAACAGGATCGTCGCAGGAATGATCGCCATATACGGGTGGATGCCGAAGTGCGAATTCAGCAAGTACACGGCATACAGGCCGATCATCAGAAACTCGCCATGGGCGAAGTTGACCACTCGCACGATGCCGAAAATCAGAGTCAGGCCGATGCTGATGATGGCCAACGTGCCACCGAGCAATAAGCCGTTCAACAGGAGCTGGATGAAAATTTCCACGGTTGGCGCCCTCTTTGCGAGCGAACGAACCCGTGAAGCTCAATGATCAAGCTTCAGCAGATTGCGGGGTTCAGGTATCAGGGTTGGTCGGAAAAACGCGCTTGGGCAACGGCGGCTGCCTGGGGGTAAACGGTTTTCAGCAGTCCGTTCTGCCACTGCATGATTGCCGTATTGGCGCGCTGGTTCTGGCCGTTCTTGCCAAACCTGGCACCGATGCCGGCAGCCGTACCGCCGAGAGGAATATCGATGGTTGCCACCGAGGCACGGATCGCATCGGCGTCCAGCGAAGTACTGTTTTCCATGGCATCGAGGAATATCTTCGCCCCGACATAGTTGATCAGGCTGTGGCCCGAGCGCGGTTCGCTGCCGTAGCGATCCTTGTATGCCTTGGCGAACGCACCGATACCGGGAGCGCCGTTTTCATTGGTCTGGAACTGTGGGAAATCGACATCGAGCACGCCTTCCATATTGGCTGCGCCGACGACCTTGACCGTGTCCTGCATGGAATAGCCGCCGCCGGCACCGATAACGGCTTTGGGTCTGAAACCGGCTTCGCGGATCTGGCGGAAAAACAGCGTCGTGTCGTTCTGATAACTGGTCTGCAATACCACATCCGCCTGAGCGCCTTTCAAACGCAGGATCAGCGATGAGAGATCGACGGCTTTGGCCGAATACGGTAGTACCTCGACCACATTCAGACCTTGCTCCTGAGCGATTTTTTTCTGAAACCCGGCGATGGTCGTACCGTACAGCGCATCCTCGTGGATGATCGCGACTTTCAATTGTTTCGGATCGACCTTGAGCGACGGGCTGACAATGTCCGTGATGGCGGTGATGGTGCCCTCGGCAAAATTCCTGGCGGTCGGGTTGCTGCGCATCACGTAGCTAAGATCACGCTCAGTGATGTGGTCGGACACCGCACCCAATTCGAAAAACGGCACCCCCGCCATCTCCGTCACCTGCGTGGCCGCAAATGACAGCGCCGAGGAATAGCTGCCAAATACAGCAGTGACGTTCTCAACAGAGGTGAGCCGGCGCGCGGCACCGACCGCTTGTCCCGCATCGACTGCGTCGGCCTTGAGCAATTTGATCGGCTCGCCCTTCAAACCGCCCGAAGCATTTCGTTCGGCGACGGCCAGTTCGAGGCCACGGAAGCTCTCGTCGCCCAGCAACGCCAGGGATCCACTCAGGGGATAAAGCGCACCGATCCTGATGTCCGCGAGCGCGGCGACCGGGGTGGACAGGCAAAGCAGGATGCCGGCAGCTTTCAGCCAGCTTTTCGCGGTAGCCGCCACGGCCACGGCTTCCTCTTGAGCGAGTCTCATTGGATTCATCTCCCGCAGATATTGTTTTTATTGTTCCTTCAAATGATCCGTGCCGAGCACAGACATCGTCGGATTACAGTGGCGATGACACGCAAGTTTCTGCGCCACTGTTTGCAAGAGTACGGCTCGCCAAGATTGGCTGGATATAGCTGAAAAAGCACACCTGCTGTGAATTTGCGGCACAGCTCCTATGGCGGGCTGATCAGTCCCAAGGCGCCGGTGACCACGCTTCCACCAGCCTGTCGATAAACAGCCGAATCTTCGGCGACAGGTGTCGCTTGCTCGGGTAAATCACCCGGATCGGCTCGGCAGCCTCGGCGTACCCAGCGAGCAACTGCACGAGCTTGCCACTGCGCAGGTCATCGTTGACCACATAGGATGGCAACGTCGCGATACCGAGGCCTGCCGCAGTCGCCTGATGCAAGGCTTCGGCGCTGTCCATTTGCAGCCGTCCGGCATGAATGACCGGCACAGGCTGACCATTGACGCGAAAATTCCACGGCAGCAATCGGCCACCGCTGACGAAGTGCAGGCACGCATGCCCGGCGAGATCTTCGGGTGTCTGCGGTGCCGGATGTTCTTTCAGATAATCGGGCGAGGCACAGGTGATCATTTGCTGGTAAGCCACCGTGCGCGTGAGTAGTCCGGAGTCTTCCTTGGGCGGACCGATGCGAATCGCCAGATCGAAACCCTCGTCGATCAGGTCGACCAGCCGATCGGAAAACGTCGCGTCGATGGCGAGCGACGGCCAGTCTCTCAAGCAGCGCTCGATGTGCTGCACAACGTGCAGCCGGCCCAGTGCTACTGGCAGGCTCATGCGCAAGCGGCCGCTGGGCGTCGAACGGCGGAACGCCAAAGCCTCTTCGACCTCGTCCAGATCCTGCAAGATGCCCACACATCGCTCATACAGCACCCGACCATCGTCGGTCAGGCTCAGGCTGCGGGTGGTGCGGTTGAGCAGGCGGACCTGCAAACGCGATTCAAGCCGCACGATCGATTTACCAACGGCCGAGCGGGTCAGCCCGAGTTGCCTGGCAGCCGCCGTAAAACTTCCGGTATCCACCGAGGCGACGAAGGCGGCGATGTCGTTCAGGTTATGCAGTTCCATGAGGCCTCCGGGTTTGGCATTCAGGCGGCTTGGCACCGGTTATGGGGAACCCTATTCCCCAATCATGAGCATACCATCTCGATTAGTTAAGCCATCACTAACGTCTGATCGAGGTCATATGAACACTGAAGTAAAAGCAGCTGTACAAACCTGGGCCAACAGCCTCAGCGATCTGGTGCCCGTGCTGAAGGGTATCGATACCACCACTAAGATGAGCGACATCCGCGATGCCTACGCAAAAATGCTCGGGCAGAATCAACCACCGGCTGGCGTGAGATTTGAAGCAGTCGACATGGGCGGCGTGCCCGCTACGCTGGTGACTCCGGATGAACTCAAGACCGACGCGGTGCTGATGTACATCCACGGCGGCGCCTACATCGTCGGTCGACCTGACGGCTACCACGGCATCGGCGGCAACTACGCAAAAATGCTTGGCGCGCGGGTGTACATGCCGGATTACCGCCTCGCACCCGAGCATCAGTTCCCCGCCCCCATCGATGACACTTTGCGCGCCTATGAGTGGTTGCTTGAGCAGAACATCGCCGCCAGCAAGATTGCCTTCGCAGGCGAGTCGGCGGGTGGCGCGATGGTGGTCAGCGTGATGGTCGCGGCAAAATCCAAAGGCTTGCCCTTGCCCGCAGTGGGTTCGTCCATCTCGCCATGGGCCAACCTCGAACACACCGGCGTCTCCATGAGCAATCGTGAAGGCCTTGATCCGCTGAACTCCAAGCCCGTGCTGGATATCCTCGCGCGAGCCTTTCTCGGCGACACCTTGGCCAACCATCCGCTGGCGTCGCCGGTGTTCGCCGACGTCACCGGACTGCCACCGATTCTGGTGCAGATCGGCGAAAACGAACTGATGCTCAGTGACGCCATGCGTCTGGCCAATCACCTGGCGGACAACCGCGTCCGGGTCAATCTTGAAGTGTGGCCCGGCATGTTTCACGCTTGGCATTTCTACGCGGGCATGCTGGCCGAGGGGCAGCAGGCGCTGGAGAGTTCGGTGCGGTTTATCGAGGCGGGGTTGATT
>NZ_JH635999.1:1153495-1157068 GCF_000257605.1 Pseudomonas sp. R62 | reverse complement strand
CCGCAGCTCAAACCCGGCGAACCTCTGCAAATCGTCCAAGGCCCACTGTCCCCGCTCGAAGGCGTGTTCCTGTCCATGCACGGCGACGAGCGCGTGATGATGCTGCTCAATTTTCTCAACCGCCAACAGCACGTCAGCGTCCCGCTGAGTTACCTCGAACGCCAGCGACAATAGTTCGGATCCGCTTCGCCCTGACCCCGACCCCCTTAATCAGGAGCGTGATCCATGGCTCTGAAGCCTCGCTGTTCCCTGGTTTTAGTCGTCGCCTGCTGTGCCCCCGAAGCTGCCTGGAGCGTTGAGCCGCAAGCGATCAATGTCTACGGCTTCGATTTCACCCCGACCTTTGCCTTGTCGGAAAGCTACGACGACAACTTTCGCGAAGTCGAACACGATGTCGAATCGACCATGGTCACCCGTCTGGCGCCGGCCTTCGAGCTCAAGGCGGAGGACCGCAACAGCGCCACGCGGGTGATCTGGGAACCGACCCGCTACATCTATCACAGCGCCTCGGACGCTTCGAACACCGCCCAGCGTCTGCGCGCTGACAGCATCATGGAGTTCACCGACCGGCATCGGCTGAAACTCGAAGCCGAGGCGCGTAAATACGAGCGCACCACCTCGACCGCCGTCGACGGCATCAACGACAAGATCGAGAGCAAGCGCGTCGGTGGCGTCTACACCTTCGGTGCGCGCAGTGCGCTGAACCAGATCGACCTCGGCGCCAGCTACGCACAACTGCGCTACGACAACGCCGACGGCATCAACGATGACAAGGAGCGCAACACCAGCAACCTCACCACCACCTGGTATCACCGCCTCGGCAGCAAGACCCGTGGCTTGCTCGAATACGACCACACCCGCTTCGACTACCTGCAATCGAACAGCCCGCGCAGCAGCCGCTCCGACGCAGTGCTGGCCGGTGCCGAGTGGGACATGACGGCGAAAACCACCGGAAAATTGCGCGTCGGTTACGAGCGCAAGAATTTCGACCAGAGTGGTTCCGACGACCTGAGCAACCCTACCTGGCAAGTGGATCTGGCGTGGAAACCGCGCACCTACTCGACTTTCACCTTTCTCGCCCGCCAGGCCATGGCCGAAGGCGACGATGGCTCCGACGCGGTGAAAGCCACCTTCACCCAGATCGGTTGGCGTCACGGCTGGACCGAACGCATCACCAGCGTTGCCGAAGTCGGCATGGGCCATTACGTCTACGAAGGCCAGGACCGTAGCGACGATTTGCAGGACTACAAACTCGGCGTGAATTACGAAATGCGCCGCTGGCTGGACGTCGAAGTCGCCTACCGCCACCGCGATAACGACTCCGATGCCGGCAACGAAAGCTTCACCCGCAATGTTTTCCAGATCACGTTCGACGTCAGTCTGTAGGAGGGTTGGGCCATGCATACGCGCCTGATTTTATTGTTGTTGCTGCTCTGGACAGTGCCCACGGTCGAGGCGGCGGACACCGACACCAATTACCGCCTGGCCGCTGGCGATGTCTTGCGCATCATCGTGTTCGGCGAGCCGGAACTGAGCTTCAAGAAGATCCGCCTCAACGATGCCGGGACCTTCTCCTACCCGTTTCTCGGCGAAATCGTCGCCAAGGGCCTGACGCCCAATCAGGTCGAACAAAAGCTCGTCGACGGCCTCAAGCAAGGCTACCTGGTCGACCCGAAAGTCAGCCTCAGCCAGATCGAATACCGCCCGTTCTACATCAACGGCGAGGTGCAGAAGCCCGGCAGTTATCCCTTCCAGCCCGGGCTCACTCTGGAAAAAGCCATCGCCCTGGGTGGCGGCCTGACCGAACGCGCCTCAATGAAACGCGTGACGATTTTGCGCGGCAGTGGCGGCCCACCGGTCACGGAGAACATCTCGCGCACCACCGTCATCGCCCCCGGCGACACCATTTCCATTGCACAAGGCTTTTTCTGATCATGGACAACAGCCCAAGCACCTACCTCGAACGTCCGCTCCAGGGCCACTTGCCAACGCAAGCCGCCGATGAGTCGGACACCCTTGATCTGCTGCACCTGTGGCGGGTGATCTGGTCGGCGAAGTGGAACATCGCCTGGCTGGTGCTGCTCAGTTGCGCGCTGGCCGTGGCGGCGCTGTCGTTCATCACGCCGCAGTACGTCGGCAGTGCGACATTGCTGATCAAGGACAAGACGCCGCCGGTGTTGAGTTTTCAGCAAGCCGCCGAATCCGGCGGCGCCACCACCACTGATTACTTGCAGACTCAGCAAGCCCTGCTGCAATCGCGGGAGCTGGCCGAGCGCGCCGTGCGCAAACTTGGCCTGACTACCAACCCGATCACCGATCCACGCCAGCAGGCGCAGAGTTGGTTCACCCCGCGCCAATGGCTGGCGGACCTCAATCGTGACCAGTGGCTGCCATGGCTGGATCTGCTGCCGCCGCCGAAGCCGCCAGCGACCGAAGAACAAGTGTTCAACGACGTCACGCAAAACCTGATGCTGCATACCAGCGTCAAGTTTGTCGGCAAAAGTCAGTTGCTGGAAATCGAAGTCGAACTGCCTGACCCCGCGCTCGCTGCGGCGGTGGCCAACGCCCTCGCCCAAGGCTTTATCGACAGCCAGCAGGACACCAGCCTGAAGTCTTCGCAAAACAACACCAGTTGGATGAACACCCGCCTGGTCGAGTTGCGCGACAACCTGCGCGTCGCCGAAAACAAGTTGCAGGCCTATCGCGAAGAACAGGGTCTGGTCGATGTCGACGGCGTCGCCACCATCAGTGCCAACGAGCTGCAGATGACCGGCAACCGCATGATCGATGCGCGCCGCGATCGTGCCGAAGCGGAGAGCCAGTTCCGTCAGGCGCAAGCCTTGAGCAACGGCGACATCAGTCGTTTGTCCAGCGTGCCGGCAGTGCTGAGCAATCCGCTGATTCAGCAGTTCCAGGCCGATCTGGCCAAGGCCCAGGCCAAAGTCGAAGAGTTGTCGGGCCGCTACGGGCCGAAGCACCCGGCGCTGATCTCCGCGCGATCCGAACAACTTACGGCGGCCAACAGCCTGCGCCTGCAAGTGCAGCAAGTGGTTGCCGGTATCGAGCGCCAGTATCAACTGGCAGTGGCCAGCGAAGACGCCTTGCGCAAATCCTTCAACAGCAACAAGGCGCAGATTCAGGACATTTCGCGCAAGGAATTCCAGCTGCGCGAATTCCAGCGTGAAGTCGACAGCACCCGAGCCCTCTACGAAACCTTCGTCACCCGCCTCAAGGAAACCGCCGCCACCTCGGACATGGATTCGGCCAAGGCGCGCATCGTCGACCCGGCGATCGCACCGCTGGAAGCGAGCAAACCGCGCAAGAACCTGATTCTCGCAATTGTCGCGCTGGTCGCAGCGATCGTCGGCATCGCCCTCGCCTTCCTCTTCGATACCCTGAGCAACACGTTCAAGACCGACGACACCGTCGAGAGTCTGCTCAATGTGCCGCTGCTCAGCGTAGTGCCGCTGGTGATGAAAAAGAGCCGGCGGCAGTTGGCGCGGCTGTTCGAGGACAACGACCACCCGCGTTTCTGCGAAACCATCCGCAACCTGCGCACCTGGCTGATGCTGC
>NZ_JH635999.1:1147377-1150136 GCF_000257605.1 Pseudomonas sp. R62 | reverse complement strand
CAGTTTCATGAACGAATGGCCGGACTCGCGGAAAAGCTTGGCGCCGACATCGAAATGGTTCGCCACGGCATCGGCTCGGATCCACGCATCGGCTATCAGTTCATCTACCCCGGCATCGGTTATGGCGGCTCCTGTTTCCCCAAGGATGTGCGGGCGCTGATCCACGCCGCCCACGGCGTCGACATCGATGCGCGCCTGCTCCGCGCGGTGGAATCACGCAACAACGAGCAGAAAAGCACGTTGTTCCACAAGATCGCCGAGCACTTCAACGGCGCGCTGGAGGGCAAAACCTTCGCGTTGTGGGGCCTGAGCTTCAAGCCCAACACCGACGACATGCGCGAAGCGCCCAGCCGCGTGTTGATGGAGGCGTTGTGGCGGGCCGGCGCCAGCGTGCAGGCGTTCGACCCGAAAGCCATGGAACAGGCGCAGCAGCTTTACGGCCCGCGCGATGACCTCTCGTTGGCGGGGACCAAAGAGGCGGCGCTGAAAAATGCCGACGCGCTGGTGATCGTCACCGAATGGCAATCGTTTCGCGCGCCGGACTTCGAACTGCTCGCCCGTCAGTTGAAAAATCCGCTGATCTTCGACGGCCGCAATCTGTTCGATCCGCAACGCCTCAGCGCACGCGGCTTCACCTACATCAGTGTCGGCCGGCCGACCTGCGCCGCCGAAGCACAGGATCTCGCGTCATGATCCGCCTGGAATTGCTCGACCGTTATTCGCCAGCCCTGCTGGACTCCAACCGGGCCTTCTCCTTTCTCAACTTCGCCTCGATCGGCAGTTTCATCCGCCAGCCGCCGCCGTCGCTGGCGTATTTCTGCGACGGCATGCTGATGTCCGGGTTCATGTCGCGCATCACCGGGCGCGCGGTGCAGCGGGTCAGTTTCGATTTCACCTCGATTGCCGATCCGGTGTTGCGCGAGTCCGAGCAGCGCGGCAAACGCGTCTACGTGGTCGGTGCGCGGCAGGCCGAGCTTGATCGTTTCGTTGACAAGCTCGGCACGCAATACCCGCGCCTGCAATTGGTCGGCGCGCGCAACGGTTACTTCGACGCCGAACAAGGTGCGGCAATCCAGTCAGACATCCGTCGGCAGCGGACCAATCTGCTGCTGGTCGGTCTCGGTGCCGGTCTGCAGGAGCGCTTTATCCTCGAAGCACTGCGCGGTGGTTTCAGCGGCGTGGCGTTCACCTGCGGCGGTTTCATTCGTCAGGAGGCCAATGCCAGCGAGCGTTACTACCCCGACGCAATCAATCGCCTGCACTTGCGCGCCTTCTACCGCATGTACCGCGAACCGCACACGATCAAGCGTTACCTGCTCGACTACCCGAGCAATGCCCTGCGCCTGACCGAACTGATTCTGCGCCAGCAAGTGGCAATCAATGTCACTGCCCCATGAGGATTGTGCCGATGCATATTTTGTTCACGCTCAAGGATTACCAGACTGGCGGCGGCGTCGAGTGCGTGCAGCAACGCCTCGCCGAGCAGTTTCTGGCGGACGGTCGGCGGGTGAGTTTTTTCGTCATGAACGGCGACTCGCCCAACGTCGACGGCGCGCCAAGCATGGCCGGTGGCGGCAGTGGGCTCGCGGGCTGGCTGAAATCGATCGTGCTGCTGCGCCGGCTGATTCGCCGCGAAAGCGTGACGCACCTGATTGGCGCCAAGGAGCAGGCCAATCTCTGCACCTGGTTCGCCACCCTGGGCAGTCCCTGCAAAGTCATTTACACCCGCCACGCCGCGCTGGATTGCGCCGAGCAAAACACCGGGCGCGCCAGCCTGCGGCTGTTGTACGCGCTGTACCTGTGCGGCAGCGGCAAGGTGGTCGCGGTGTCCCACGGTCTGCGCCAGTCGCTTGCCGGGTTGATGCCGTGGGGGCGACCGCGCATCCGTTATTGCCCGAACGCAGTGATCAGCGAACAACTGATGCGTGCGGCACAAGCGCCGTTGCCCGGTGGTGTGCCCCATCATTACTGGCTGGGCATCGGCCGATTGGTGCACACCAAGGGCTTCGATCTGCTGCTCGACGCCTACGCGCTGGCGGCGCAACAACGCCCGCTGCCGTATCTGGTGATTGCCGGCGACGGCCCGTTGCGCACAGCGCTTGAAGCGCAGGCACAACGGCTGGGCATCGAACGTCTGGTGCATTTCACCGGGCATCTGCGCAATCCCTATCCGCTGATCCGTCATGCGCAGCTGTTGGTGCTCAGCTCTTTGCACGAAGGCTTGCCGACGGTGCTGGTCGAGGCGCTGGCGCTGGGTACTCCGGTGATCTCCACCGATTGTGGCAGCGGGCCGCGCGAGTTGCTCGATGACGGACGCGTCGGGCGTTTGGTCGGTGTCAATGATGTGCCGGCCCTGACCGAGGCAATGCTCGACAGTCTGGCCAACCGCGAAGCGGCAGCTCCAGCCCGACATTCAGTCAGCGAAGCGATCCTGCCCTATACCAGCCAATACGCCGCCCAGGCCTATTACCAGGTGTGGAACCGATGAAAAAGCTGCTGATCATCCTCCAGGACCTCGGCGCCGGTGGCGCGGAGAAAATGATGGTGCGCCTCGCCGGCGCCTTGGTTGAGGCCGGCAATGAAGTCACGCTGCTGATGCTCACCGGTGCCGGCATCAATCAGCCGGCGCTCGATCCGCGGGTCAGGCAAGTGTTGCTCGACAGCCCGCGCAGCGCTGCCGCCGTGCCCGCGCTGATGCGCTTTTTGCGCAGCAACCGCTACGACGCGCAACTGGCAGTGCTCACTCATGTCAACGTCGT
>NZ_JH635999.1:1140435-1146863 GCF_000257605.1 Pseudomonas sp. R62 | reverse complement strand
GGACGCTGGCGCGGCTGCACGTCAGCGAGCGCAATGCCTTTTCGCGGGACAAGCATGTCAACCCGGCCCTGTCGGTCAAGCTCGCCTACTGGCTGGCGCCGTGGCTGTACCGGCTGATTCCCAACCCGGTGATCTGCGTGTCGCAAGGCGTCGCCGAAGATCTGGTCGACACCACCATCGCCCGCCCGCGCGATGTGACGACCGCTGACAACCCGGTGCTCGACAACGATTTTCGCGACAAGCCTGCCGCCGCGCCGAGCCATCCCTGGTTGAAGGACAAAACCACTCCGGTGATCGTCGCCGTGGGTCGCCTGGCGCAGCAAAAGGGCTTCGACACTTTGATCGACGCCTTCGCCCGCCTGCCGCAAGGCGATGCGCGGCTGATCATCTTCGGCGAAGGCGCCTTGCGCGGCGAACTGCTGGCACAGGCGGCAGCGCTCGGCGTTGCAGAGCGTTGCGATCTGCCCGGGTATGCCAGTGACCCCATCGCCGAAATCGCTCGGGCCGATTGCTTTGTTTTGTCGTCACGTTTCGAAGGCAGCCCCAACGCCCTGGTCGAAGCCCTGTCGACCGGCACGCCGGTGGTAGCGACCCGCTGCCCGTATGGCCCGCAGGAAATTCTCGCCGATGGTGCGGTCGCGCCCTTGGTCGAGGTCGACGACCCCGCCGCCCTCGCCGCCGCGATCAGTGCGCAAATGGCCACGCCGCGAGCCGTGCATCGCCAGCGCCGCATTGATGCTGCCGCGCGTTTTGTCAATGCTCGCGCGGTGCAGACCTACCTCAAGGCGTTACTCGGGAGGCGCTGAGATGAACCGCCTGCAAGTGCGTTACTCGACGCTGGCCGATGCCTTCACCCTGTTCGGTGTGCTGTTCTATACGCAAGTGATCGGCTTCTTTCTGCGCCTGGGTAATGTGAGCACGCTGGACGATGCCCAGCAGGATCTGGAAGGCAATCTGGCCAATCAGGTCTGCGGCTTGCTGACCTTGCTGGTGCCGCTGTTTTTCTTCATCCGGCACAAGGTGTTCCTCAGCAAGAGTTTCTACCGGCAAAACCTGTTCTTGCTGCTGTTTCTCGGCTGCGTGGCGGCGTCGATCAGTTGGTCGAGCGAGCCGATGCTCAGCTTCAAGCGTTTCGTCGCGCTGCTCAGTGTGGTGTTCTTCGCCGGTTTCATTGCCTGGCGCTACAGCCTGGAACGCATTGCGTTTCTGTTCGGCTGTGTGATCGGTGCGGCGGCGCTGGTCGGGTTGATCTTCGCCGTGATTCGCCCGGACATCGCCTTCATTTCCGGCGGCATTCGTGACGGTGCGTTTCGCGGGGTGTTCGCGGAAAAGAATGCCGGTGCACGCCTGAACGCTATTGCGATCCTGTTGCTGCTGCCGATGATCCGCCAGCGCAACCCGCTGGCTATGCTGTATGGGCTGTTCGCGCTGATCGCCATCGGTCTGGCGCAGTCAGCCACGGCGATTGCGCTGATCGTCGCCGGCACCGCCAGTTACGCCTACTTCATCACGCTGATCCGCTTGCGCATCAACCGCTCACTGTTGGCGTTCACGGCGGCGACGCTGGTGTTCTTCCTTCTGTGTGGCGTGCTCTACGCCAACTACGCGATGCTGCTGGAACTGGTTGGCCGTGACCCGTCGCTGACCGACCGCACGCTGATCTGGGAGCTGTTGCAGCCGCTGATCGATGCGCAATTTCTCAAGGGCTACGGTTTCGGCGCGTTCTGGGCCAGTGCCGATGCCGATGCGTTTATCACGCGGTGGGGCTACATCGGCAATGCCCACAGCGGCTACGTCGAAACCCTGCTCAACGGCGGTTTGATCCAGTTGATCGCCCTGCTGCTGATGTTTGCCCAGACCCTGAGCAAGCGCTATCGGGCAATCACGGCGGATCAGTCGGCGCGCTATCAGGCCTGTGCGCTGGTGATCATCGGCCTGTTCGTCGTTACCAATTACGTCGCCTATGTGATCCCCAACTATCGCTCGGGTGAGTTCCTGATCTTCTGCGTGCTCAGCCTGACCTTCCGCCATCACCTCGTCGCCCGTCCGCAGCCGCTGCCAGCGGCGAATGCTCGGCCGATGCGCGGCACTTTCCGGGAGCAACGCCCATGCTGAATGATCCCTCAGCCGTCACCGTGTGCGTGGTGATTCCGCTGTACAACGCCGCCGCCAGCATCCAACGCACACTGGACTCGGTGTGCGCACAGACCCGCCTGCCGGACAAAGTCATTGTCGTCGATGATGGTTCCAGTGATGCCGGTCCAGAGATCGTCAAGCACTACGCCGCGCCCTTCCCCATCGTGCTGTTGCAGCAGCCCAACCAAGGCCCGGCGAGTGCGCGCAATCACGGCGTGTTCAGCGCCGAAGAAACCTTTATCGCCTTCCTCGATGCCGATGACCGCTGGCATCCGGAGAAACTGCAAAAACAACTGGCGCTGCACGTGGAGTTGACCCGACAGGGACGCAAAGTCGGTTTGATCGATTGCTTTCAGATGAGCGAATTCAGCGACGGCAAACGCCAATTGGAGGACCGCTGCAAACACGGCGAGCACTTTGCCGATTTCATGCGCGAAAACATCATCAACGGCACCTCCGGCGTATTGGCCGTACGCGAGATCATCCTTTCCATCGGCGGCTTCGATCAGAGCCTGCGTTTTGCTGAGGATCGCCTGCTGTGGACGCGCATCGCCGAAATCAGCGAGATCCACAGCGTGCCGCAGATCCTCCACTGGCGCGCTGTCAACGCCGCCAACATCACCGCGCAACCGCACAAGTATTACCCGCACAAGCTGCGCTTCATCCAGCTGTACCTGGCGCGTTACGGCACGCGGCTGAACAAACAGCAACGGATCTATTTCGTCCTCGCCAACCACGCCGAATTTCTCAATGCGTTTTCCCGGTGCGGCGATCATCGCCGGGTCATCGAGGTGTTCCGGCAGATGCTCGGGCATTCGTGGCAGACGCTGTTGTTCTCCCGGGGCAAACAAACCCTGCGCTACCTCTACGCCTGCTTTAAAAGCCTGGGCAACAGCCGCTGAATTACAGGGATCGCGCCATGGCCAACCGTCGCCTGATGACCCTCGTATGGATTTTCACCGAGAAGTTCGGCCTGATCTTTCTGTCGATGATTACCTTTGTCGTCTACGCGCATCTGCTGACGCCGACGGAGCTGGGCATTGGCACGCTGATCATCGCCGTGGTCGAAGTGGTCGGCATTCTATTCTCGTCGATGCTGGAAGACCCGCTGGTGCGCCTGCAACGTGTCGAGGACAAACACATCAGCAGCGTGTTCTGGTTTGCGGTGCTGGTCAGTCTGCTATCGATTGCGTTTATTTCGCTGGCGGTCGTGCTCTATACGCCGTCCACTGCGCTGCGCTGGATGACCGCTGTGGCCTCGGTAAAAATCCTTTTCACTCTGATGGCGCGGGTGTATGTGGCGCAGTTGCGCCGCAGCGGCAATTTCAGGCTGCTGGCCTCGCGCACCTTGCTCGGCAAAGTGGCTGGCGGTGTCGGCGGTGTGGCCGTGGCGCTGCTGGGTTTCGGCCCGTGGGCGGTGGTCGTGCAGGCGCTGATCATGGACGGCATTTCCACGCTGGTGCTGATGCGCAGCGAACGTCGGCGCATTCCGTTGCTGATCGACCGCCAGGTGCTGAGCGAACTGCTGCGCGCCGGTCTGCCGGTCTGCGTCAATGTCATGAGTTCGCAAACCCTGCAACGCGGCGTCAACCTGATTCTCGGCCTGACTGCTGGGGCGCACGCGGTGGGCATGTTCAATCTGGCCATGCGCATCATCGATCTGCCGCGCTCGGCGATCTACAACGGCTTGATGAGCTACGCCTTGCCGGTGTTCGCCCGGCGCAGTGCCGAACCGGCGCGGCTGATCGGGGTTATAGGCGATTCCACGGCGATCAGCGGTTTCGTACTGACACCGCTGTTCTTCGGCATCGCCCTGACCGCCAAAGACATCATCCTGCTGATCTTCGGCGCGAAATGGGCCGACGCGGTTCCCTTGCTGCAAGTGCTCGCCTGCACGGCAGCGCTGGGCAATCTGGCGCTGTATGCGACCACCGCGCTGGTGGCGGTCAATCGCACGCACCTGACGCTCAAGGCCGAAGTCGCCACCACCTTGCTCGCGCTGGCGCTGGTGTATCTGCTCGGAGCGACCTACGGCGGCATGGCGGCGGCGCTGGCATTGCTGCTGCGCATGCTGCTGATCACGCCGTTGCAGGTACGCGGCCTGCACGCCGCCATCGGTTATGACTGGCGCAGCTTTTTCCAGTCCAGTTACCGCAGCCTGTTCGCCTCGCTGCTGATGGTCGTCGTGGTGATGTGGACGTCGCGGCAAACGAGCCTGTCCGGATACGCGCACCTGGCCGGAGATATTGCCATCGGCGCGCTGACCTACGCATTGGCCTACAGCCTGCTGCACCCGCGCTGGCCGCAAGAATTCAAGTTGGTGTTTACCGCCCGCTGAGGTGCATTTCCTCGCAATGGAGCACGTCGTCATGCGCAAAACCACGTTGATCACGGGCGGTGCCGGCTACATCGGTTCGCACACGGCATTGCAACTGATCGAATCCGGACACTCGGTACTGATCCTCGACAACCTGTGCAACAGCAGCTGCGAAGCAGTCGCACGGCTGGAGCTGTTGAGTCACTCGCACGTCGATTTCATCGAGGGCGATATCCGCGACGCCGCGCTGCTGGACGAGATTTTCAGCACCTACGCAATTGATGCAGTGCTGCATTTCGCCGGGCTCAAGGCGGTTGCGCAAAGCGTGCGCCGCCCCATGGATTACTACGCCAACAATGTGGTCGGCACGCTGAACCTGTGTCAGGCGATGGCCCGCGCCCACGTGTTCAATCTGGTGTTCAGTTCCTCGGCGACGGTGTACGGCGAGCCGGCCCGCATGCCCATCGTCGAAGAGCACGGCACCGGCAAACCGGCCAATCCCTACGGGCGCTCGAAGTTAATGATCGAAGAATTGCTCAGCGACCTTGCCCTCGCCGATTCACGCTGGAACATCGCTGTGCTGCGTTACTTCAACCCGATCGGCGCGCACCAGAGCGGGCTGATCGGCGAAGCGCCCAACGGTCGGCCGAACAATCTGCTGCCGTGCCTCACCGAGGTTGCCAGCGGCCAGCGCGCTGCGTTGACTGTTTACGGCAACGACTATCCAACCGTCGACGGCACCTGTATTCGCGACTACATCCATGTGCTGGATCTGGCCGAAGGTCATCTCAAGGCGCTACAGGTTTTGCAGGGCGATGAGCATGGCCTGCACGTATGGAATCTCGGTACCGGCAGCGGCTATAGCGTGTTGCAGATCATCAGCGCCTTCGAAGACGTCACCGGCCTGCGCATTCCCTACCGCTTCGCGCCGCGCCGCGCCGGTGATGTCGCCGAGTGCCGCGCCGATGCGAGCAAGGCCGGGCGCGAACTGGGCTGGCGCGCGCAACGCGAGCTGACGCAAATGCTCATCGACAGCTGGCGCTGGCAGACCAACAACCCGTGGGGCTACCGCCCGCAACCGGCGCCGCTGCTGGCGGTGGGCACTTGAACCGGGGCAAATCCACGTTAGGGACGACTCATGAACAGATCACGCTGCTTGCTGTTGGTTTTGCTGCTGCTGAGCGCTGGCGCCAACGCCAATATTCCACGACCGGTCACTGATGGACTTGTGTTGTGGCTGGACGGCAATGATCCGGCCTCGATGACACTGGATGGACAAAATCAGATCGTGCGCTGGCTGGATAAATCCGGCAAGGGCAATGACGTGGTCGTCGACAATCGCGCGGCGACGACTTTGCCCACGCGCGTCGATAACGCCCTCAACGGCCACGGCGTGGTGCGCTTCAGCGGCACGGCGGCATTCATGGGCCAGGCGATCCGCACAAGCAAAGGGCCGGTGACGGTGTTCGTTGTCTCGCGGCGCCTGCCCGAGCAAGCCGGCGGCAAGGCCTGGCAGCGCCTGTTCAGCTCGCGGCCGCAACTGGCGGATAACGATAACGTCGCACCGAATTTCGGCATCAGCGTGCAGCAGACCACCGCGTACGAGCCGGCGCTGGCGTTGCTGGAAACCAGTGACGTGCCGATCGGCCCGTTCGCGGTGGCGCGCAACGTGGTTGGCACCTCGGAAATCCTCCGCGGCGACATTGCCGAAGTACTGGTTTATGACCGCCCATTCAGCAGCCAGGAAGAACGCCGCAATGTGTTCGAGTATCTGGCGCAAAAGTGGGCGGTCGCCATTCCGCAACAGGTGGATGCGTGGACTCGCGTCGGTCCGCTAGGCCCGACCCCGACGCACGTTACGCCCGACCTGCCGTTATCGGACCAGGCCAATGCCGGCGGTTGGAAACGCGATACGCGGCTGTCCGACGAATTCAACGGCAGCGCGCTCGATGCCGAACGCTGGCACGTCAACAAC
>NZ_JH635999.1:1133040-1139362 GCF_000257605.1 Pseudomonas sp. R62 | reverse complement strand
AAGCTCGGCAACGGCAATCTGAACATCACTTTCCGCAAACAGACCCTCCCGGAGAAATACGTCGCCCTGGGCTACAAGGATTACAGCTCGGCGATGGTCCGAACCAACGAACGGGGGATGTACGGCTATTACGAAGCCCGGGCAAAACCGATGAACTCTGCCGGTTCCAGTGCCTTCTGGCTGGCCTGGACGGGGCTGCCGGACAACGCCACGGAAATCGACATCTTCGAAATCGGCGGCAAGACCCGCAATGAAGCCTTCGATCGCCTGTACAACATGAACGCGCATGTCTGGGCCAGACCGCAGAATGATCAACACCTGAGTTCCGGCAGTACTTGGATCGCACCGTGGCGGCTGGCCAATACCTTTCATGTCTACGGCTTTGACTGGCAACCCGAGACTTTGCGCTGGTACGTCGACGGCGTGCTGGTGCGAGAGGCGAAAAACAACTACTGGCACTTCCCGATGCAAATCGTCTTCGACAGCGAAGCGATGTGGGACTGGTTCGGCGTGGTCGACGACGCTGATCTGCCGTCGGTGTTTCGCATCGATTACGTCAGGGTCTGGACGCGCTCAGAGCAATAAGGCAGCGCTCAGCGGTTACGGACCAGGCCTGCATCTCCCCCCTGGCCTGCGTGCAGCTCCTGCGGCGTCCCGCCCCGCACGATCTCGCCTTCCTCCAGCGCCATCCCTCCCCCTCGATACCCGCAACCCCCGAAACCGCTCGGAAAGGTTGGAGCGCGCCAAGCCAACTGTGCGATGCACACGCTCACTCATTCTCATGGCCGTGCGCATCGGCACAGGACAATCGTCCGGACTCGCCGCCGGCGATTCGTTCTGCCTGATCGATGCCACGTTTGAGCGCGTCCTCGACTTCCCATTCCACGCCGGGCAATTTCCTGATGCGCTCGTAGGCGCACTCGCCGGTCGCGGTGTAAACGCTGATGAACATTTCGACGTCGCCATCATCGGCTTCCCGTGCCCGTACCTCGATATGACAGCCGTTTTCAACCTCTTCGGTATGGCACTTTTCCGCCTTTTCCGTCGCCTTCCATTTGTTGTAGGTTTCGCCGCGTTTGAACATGTCGTACTCCTGAACTCAACTCGCTCACGTCAAAGATCTTTCCTTTGGCGGAATAATTCCACGGATTGCCAAGAGGCATTTTCAGCATAGCGCGTTGATTCGCGCCCGCCGTTTCGCGAGTTCAACCGTTCGTCAGCTTGCGTAACATTCTGTAAAACCAACGTCGCAATGCTCATTCAAAAAGTTCGTGGCCCAGGCGAGCTCAAGTACAACTCGTTATTCAGCCCAGCGTGATTAGCCGGTACAGAAACAGGGTTTTCTGTCCATGGCCAACTGTTGCCCGAAGAAAACAAGGATCGATATAAAGAACAGGAGCATGTATGAAGCGAACAATCAGCTATTGCCTGGTCTATCTCGCTACCAGCGTTCTGCTCGCCGGTTGCAATCTGGTGGTGTTCAACCCCAAGGGCGATGTTGCCCGAGATGAACGCGACCTGATCATTCTCGCCACGGGCCTGATGCTGTTGGTGGTGATCCCGGTCATCGTCATGACCTTCCTGTTCGCCTATCGCTACCGCGCGACCAACAAGAAGGCCCGTTATTCGCCGCGTTGGGCCAGTTCGCACAAGATCGAGGCGGTGGTCTGGGGCGTGCCGTTCCTGATTATTTGCGTACTCGGCTGGGTGACCTGGGAAACCACCCATGCACTCGATCCCTATCGCCCGTTGGACTCCGACGTGCCGCACCTCAATGTGCAAGTGGTGGCAACGGACTGGAAATGGCTGTTCATCTACCCCGATCTGGGCATTGCCTCGGTCAATGAACTGGCGATACCGGTGAATACGCCGGTGAGTTTTACCGTCACTTCCGACGCGGCCATGACTTCATTCTTTATTCCGGCACTCGGTGGGCAGATATATGCCATGGCCGGCATGCAGACCAAGTTGCATTTGATCGCCAATGAAATCGGCCAGTATCGCGGGATTGCCGCGAACTATAACGGCCACGGTTTTTCCGACATGCACTTCAGCACCTTGGCGCTCAGCGGCGCGGATTACGAGGCGTGGGTCAACAAAGTCAAAGCGGCGCCCGGGCAACTTGATCAAGCCAGTTACGCCGAGTTGGCCAAGCCTTCAGTGGCGCACAAGATCACTTATTACTCGGCTGTGCAGGAGCGACTGTTTCTCGACATCGTCGACAAGTACGAAGGAATGAACAAAGCACCGCGCAAGAAGGAAACCCAAGTGCAAAGCAACAGCGACGATGTGCGCGTCAATCAACAACCGAGTCTGCTGGCCGAGGAGCGTTAAATCATGTTCGGGAAACTTTCATGGGACGCGGTTCCATTGCACGAGCCGATTGTCATGTACACCCTGGCTATCGTCGGCCTGATGGGTTTTGCCCTGGTCGGTACCGTCACCTGGAAGCGCAAGTGGGGCTACCTGTGGCGCGAGTGGTTCACTTCGGTGGATCACAAGAAAATCGGCTGCATGTACATCATCGTCGCGTTGGTCATGCTGCTGCGCGGTTTCTCCGACGCGATCATGATGCGTACCCAACAGGCCATGGCATCCAGTGGCGGCCCGGGTTATCTGCCGCCGGAGCACTACGACCAGATCTTCACTGCCCACGGCGTGATCATGATTTTCTTCATGGCCATGCCCTTCGTGGTCGGCCTGATGAACATCGTCGTGCCACTGCAGATCGGCGCCCGCGACGTCGCCTACCCGTTCCTCAACGCGCTGAGTTTCTGGCTGTTCGTGGTTGGCGCGGCACTGGTGAATATTTCCCTGGGCGTTGGTGAGTTTGCCCGCACCGGCTGGGTCGCCTACCCGCCCCTGTCCGAGCTCGGCTACAGCCCCGGGGTCGGGGTGGATTACTACATCTGGTCATTACAGATATCCGGCATAGGGACGCTGTTAACCGGGGTTAACTTTTTCGTGACCATCCTGAAGATGCGCACCGAAGGCATGACCCTGTTCAAGATGCCGGTGTTCACTTGGAACGCACTGTGCACTTCGATCCTGATTCTCGCTGCGTTCCCGATCCTTACCGCCACCCTGTTGATGCTGACCCTCGATCGTTATCTGGGCATGCACTTCTTCACCAACGAGGCCGGCGGCAACCCGATGATGTACGTCAACCTCATCTGGGCGTGGGGCCATCCGGAGGTGTACATCCTGATCCTGCCGGCGTTCGGGATCTTCTCGGAGATCGCCGCGACCTTCAGCAGCAAGCGCCTGTTCGGCTATGTCTCGCTGGTGTGGGCGACGATTGCGATCACGATTCTGTCGTTCATCGTCTGGCTGCACCACTTCTTCACCATGGGCGCGGGGGCCAACGTCAACGCGTTCTTCGGCATCATGACGATGATCATTGCAGTGCCGACCGGGGTGAAAATCTTCACCTGGCTGTTCACCATGTATCGCGGCCGCGTGCGCTTCGAAACGCCGATGCTGTGGACGCTGGGCTTTATCGTCACGTTCAGTATCGGCGGCATGACCGGCGTGCTGCTGGCGGTGCCCGGCGCCGATTTCCTGCTGCACAACAGCCTGTTCCTGATCGCGCACTTCCATAATGTGATCATCGGTGGCGCGGTGTTCGGCTACATGGCAGGGCTGACTTACTGGTTCCCGAAAGCCTTCGGTTTCCGCCTCAACGACCGCCTCGGGCGCATTGCGTTCTGGTGCTGGCTGGTGGGTTTCTACTTCGCGTTCATGCCGTCTTACGTGCTCGGTTTCATGGGCATGACCCGGCGCCTGAACCATTTCGACAACCCGGCCTGGCAACCGTGGCTGCTGCTGGAACTGTTTGGCGTCGGCATCATTCTTTGTGGCGTCTCCGCGCAGGCGTTGCAGCTCTACGTGAGCATTCGCAACCGCGCGAAACTGCGCGACCTCACCGGCGACCCGTGGGACGGCCGCACGCTGGAATGGGCCACGGCCTCGCCGCCGCCGTTCTACAACTTCGCCGAGCAACCGAAAGTCAACGATCTCGACGCCTATTGGGGCATGAAGGAGCGCGGCGTCAGCACCCTCAGTCACACCGACTACCGCGCCATCCATATGCCGCGCAACACCTCCGCCGGCCTGGTGATCAGTGTCTTCGCGCTGATCTGCAGCTTCGCCCTGGTGTGGCATATCTGGTGGCTGGCGATCTTCGGCCTGGTCGCTTCGGTGGTGGCAATGGTCGTGCGCAGCTATGACGAAGACATCGACTATTTCGTCCCGGCGCAGGAAGTGGCGCGGATTGAAAAAGCGCGTCTCAAAGACTTGGCGGAGGCTTGAACATGTCCAATATCGTTCTGGATAAAGACATCGCGCACAGCCATGAACATGGCCATGAAGACGCGGGCTCGATGCGCATTTTCGGTTTCTGGATCTACCTGATGACCGACTGCATCCTGTTTGCGACGCTGTTCGCAGGCTATGCCGTACTGCGTGACAGCGTGGCTGGCGGGCCCTCGACCGTCGACATTTTCGAATTGCCCTATGTCCTTGCCGAAACCGCGTTGCTGCTGCTCAGCAGCATCACATACGGCTACGCGATGCTGGCGATGAACCGCAATGACAAAGCCCATGTGCTGCGCTGGCTTGGCGTCACCTTCGTGCTGGGTTGCGCCTTCATCGCCATGGAAATCAACGAATTCCATCATCTGATCGCAGAAGGCTACGGGCCGGATCGCAGCGGTTTCCTCACCGCGTTCTTCACCCTCGTCGGCACCCACGGCGCGCACGTGCTCAGTGGTCTGGTGTGGATGGCGGTGTTGATGCTGCAAGTAAGCAGCCGGGGCCTGACCAACACCAATACGACACGCTTGAGTTGCCTGAGTCTGTTCTGGCACTTCCTCGATGTGGTGTGGATCTGCGTATTTACCGTGGTTTATCTGCTGGGGGTGGTGTGACATGTATAACCAGAGTCCGATTCATAGCAGTGCCGGCACCAGCCATGGCACCAGTCGTTCGTACATGGTCGGTTTCATCATTTCGGTGATTCTGACCGTCATTCCCTTTGGCCTGGTCATGTATCCGACGTTGCCACGCAGCGTCACCGCCTGGGTGGTGGTTGCACTTGGCGTGGTGCAGGTCTTCGCCCACCTCAAATATTTCCTGCATCTGGACACCGCCAAGGAGCAACGCTGGAACCTCAGAGCGCTGATCTTCTCGGTGGTGATCATTCTTCTGCTGGTGGGGCTTTCGCTATGGATCATGGACAGCATTCACCACAACATGCTGGCGCACTGAAGCAATGGCGGCTGTCGCTGAATGTCGGGCTGGAACTGACCAAGCCCGGCATCATCGTCGGCAATCTGGCTTCGGTGTTCGGCGGCTATCTGCTTGCCGCCGGTGGCCGCCCGTTGTCCCTGGCGCATTTATTGGCCGCCCTGCTCGGCACCGCGCTGGTCATCGCTTGCGGTTGCGTGATCAATAACTGCGTCGACCGCGATATCGATCGGCGCATGGTGCGCACCTGTCATCGGGCGCTGGCCGTTCGCGCTGTGTCGTTGCCCAGTGCGTTTTGCTACGCGACGGTGCTGGGTGTGATCGGCTTCGGTTTGCTGTGGCTCGGCACCACAGCACTGGCCTGCGCCATGGCGGCAGTCGGTCTGATCGTTTATGCGGGCGTTTATACCTGCCTGATGAAACGCCGTTCGCACTGGGGCACGCTGATCGGCAGCCTGTCCGGGGCCATGCCGCCGGTGGTCGGTTATTGCGCCGTGACCGGCAGCTTCGATGCCACGGCGCTGATGCTCATCGTGGTGTTTTGCTGCTGGCAGATGCCCCACTCCCACGCGATCACCGTCATGCGCCATGAAGACTTTCGTGCCGCCGGATTGCCGACGTTGACGCTCAGAAAGGCACGACGCGAGATTAACCTGTACATGGTCGCGTTCCTGATCAGCGCGGCGATATTGGGCTGGGTTGCGGCTATCAATGTTTCTTATCCGCTGGTGGTACTTGGCCTGGGCGGCTACTGGTTTTATCTGACGTTGCGACCGGTGCGAACCACCAATGCGAAAGTCTGGGCGCGGCGCATTTTCAGCGTATCGATCCTGCTGATCCTGGCGCTGAATCTTTCCCTCGCGTTGAACGCCGTACTGCCCTCGCCCTCTGCGCTCTACCACTCATCGGGCGTGGGGGAAAATCATCAAACGCAGGTGCGGGGCGGGTTATCAGAATCGGTAACGACTGCCTTTACAGACCACCTGGAGGAAACCCATGGCTAACGATCCTTCAACAATTGATTGCGCCTGCCCGGGCTGCACCTGCAAATGCAGCGGCGAGCAAACCTTCGAGC
>NZ_JH635999.1:1125486-1132351 GCF_000257605.1 Pseudomonas sp. R62 | reverse complement strand
CCAACCCTGCCCGTCCTCGGCCTGCCATTGCGAGCAGAACCTTGGGGCCGATGAGCGTAATGTCAGTGACTCGAAACTGGATCAGGCGGTCGAGGAAACCTTCCCTGCCAGCGATCCGATTTCCCCGTGAGCCTCAATCGACGCAGCCTCAATCTGGTCGCAGCAGCCTTCGCGCTGACCGCCTTGTCCTATGGCTTGGCGCGCTTCGCCTATGGACTGCTGCTGCCACAGATTCGTCAGGATCTGACGCTCAGCGTGACTGCTGCCGGATGGATCGGAGGCAGTGCGTTTGCGGCTTACTGTGTGGGCATCGTTGCGACGTTTGCCTGCAACGGCAAAGTCAGTCCGCGCGGGTTGACGGTGATGGCCGGCGCCGCTGCGACGCTGGGCATGGGACTGGTGGTTGTCGCTTCGTCGGGGCTGACGTTGGGCTGCGGCGTGGCGCTGGCGGGATTGAGCACGGGTCTGACTTCGCCGCCATTGGCCAGCGCGGTGGCAGCGCGTCTTAATGATGCGGATCGCCCGCGGGCCAATGGTTTTATCAATGCCGGGACAGCGGCGGGCATCGTTTTTTCCGGTTTGGCGGCGATATTGGCGGCCGGGCAATGGCGCCAGCTGTATGCCCTGTTTGCCTTGATCGGCATCGGCGTCACGATCTGGCTCTGGTTTGCGCTACCGCGCCGGGTCGAGCGTGACGTCGCGCAGAACTTCTCGCTGGCAATGCTGCGTCGACCCGGCGTACTGCCTTTGTGCGCCAGCGCTTTCCTGATGGGCCTGGCGAGCACGGCGATCTGGACATTCGGTGCCGACATTCTGCGCAGCGAGGCTGGATTCTCAGATCAGTCGATAGCATGGGCGTGGATCGTCCTGGGTGCGGCGGGAATCAGCGGATGCATGACGGGCGTGTTCACCGGCCGATTCGGTGTCGTGCGTATTCAGCATCTGGCACTGGCTGGGATCGCCCTCGGGACATTGGGCCTGTCGGCCGCCTCGATATCAGCCGGGTCTGGCCTCGTCGCAATGTGCCTGTTTGGCGCGGCCTACATCGTTTCTTCAGGCGTTTATCTGCTGCAAGGCATCCGCCTGTTTCCGGATCGTCCGGACTTGGGACTGGGCATACCGTTTCTGGTACTGGCGCTCGGTCAGACTGCTGGCACCCCCGTTTTCGGCGCTGTGCTGGAGGCTGCCGGCGTAATCGTTGCCCTTTGTATTTTCGCGGCGGCCGCTTGCGCCGCCATGGTGCTGTGCCCAAGAGATGGTGAAAATCCGCGCAGACAGATGTGCCAATCCACCGAAGGCTTGGGTCGCTAATGATTTTTATCGTCAGGAGTACAAACCATGGCCGTAAACATCAGCAATCTCACCCTCTCCACTCCGGTTCCCGTCTCGGCAACCAATCCGGTGGCACTGGAACTCAATGGCGCCGAGGCCATTGCACAGTTCCCCAGCATCGTCACGGTGCTACCGGACGGTTCGCTGCAACTGTCCGCGCCGACCAAAGGCGCCTCGAGCAAGAGCACTCACCGCACCCGCTGCGAATGGAAAGAATCCTTCTATTGGTCGCTGGCCAGCGCCGCTGACCACCTCAACTATCAGGAAATGACCGTGACCAAGGTCAACTCTGCGCAGAAAGTCGTTATCTCGCAGATGCATGTGAAAAACGACGACGGCCCGGTCATCAAAGTGTTCTGGCAGAAAGGCAACATCACCCTGGGCTTCCGCCAGAGTTTCAATCAGCCCACGCCGGTCAACACCACGGTGCTCAAGGGTGTACCGTTGGGGGCGAAGTTCAAGATCACCATTCGCGCCAACTCTGCCGGCGTGGCTCGAGTCACTGTCGACTACAACGGCGTTGTCGGCACATCAGGTGACTTGCAGCTCGACTCAACCTGGAATTCGCAGGTGTTCAATTTCCACGGCGGGGTCTACAACCAGATCGACTACACCGACGCCACGCCGCCAGAGGATGGCTCGATCTGCATCATCAGTGATTTGTTGATTTCGCATACTTAGGCGCTGAAACGAGCAAGGGCCTGCGTCAGCTTTCGCTGGCAGACCCTTGTCAGAGCTGAGCTCGATGGTGGGTTTTCAGCCTCCTCTTCGACTTCGAAATTGCCTGCGTCCTAACGTCGCAGCTTTCGGCTATTGGCAAATCCTGCGCAAGCCGTAGAATCCCGCGCGCTCTTGCAAGCGCGCGTCTGGTCACAGACGCGAACTTGCAGGGCTGGCCATGTCGTCCAACGCCACCGCCCTGCCCGATCGGCAGACATTTGCACAACACCTGTTCCAGCCTGGCAACCGCATGCGCAGAGGCGCACGTTGCGCTGTACGATTTCTTGAGGTTTTTATGTCTCCGCGTTTGCTGGCCATGGCGCTGGCGCCCCTGCTCGGGCTGTTCATTATTGCTCTGGGCAACGGTTTTCTGTCTTCCCTGACCACCCTTCGCCTGGACGCCGCCGGCGCCTCGGCGACGATGATCGGAATTGTTTCGTCGGCCTACTTCATCGGCCTGACGCTGGGCGCGGTGTTCAACGACCGGCTGATTCTGCGCATCGGCCATATTCGTGCCTACGGCAGCTTCGCCTCGCTGATTGCAGTGACGATCCTGTTGCAAGGTCTGTTTTATGACACCTGGGGCTGGCTGGTCCTGCGCCTGATCAACGGCTGGGCCACGGTCGGTGTGTTTCTGGTGATCGAAAGCTGGCTGCTGCTGGCCGGTGACGAGAAGATTCGCGGGCGCTTGCTCGCGCTGTACATGATCGTGCTTTATGGCGCTGGCGTTCTGGGCCAGGCGACGCTGGGAACCATCACTGGCATGAGTGACAGCGCGCCGTTCATGGTCGCCGGCATGCTTGCTGCGTTGTCGGTGCTGCCGATCGTGATCCTGCCGCGCGTCTCGCCGCTGCTCGATCAGGTCGAGCCACTCAAGCCCCGGCAACTGCTGGGCGTGACGCCGACCGGGCTGGTCGGCTGTTTCGGCTCGGGGGTGACCATAGCGGCGATCTACACCTTGTTGCCGCTGTATCTGCAACGCAGAGGTCTGGACGTCGGTGAAGTCGGCAGCATGATGGCCTGGACGATTCTCGGCGCGATGCTGCTGCAGTATCCAGTCGGACGCTGGTCCGACCGCACCGATCGCTTGCAGGTGCTGACCCTGCTGACGGTGGCGTGCACGGCATTATCGCTGGTGATTGTGCTGCTGCCGCTGTCTTCGACAATGCTCGCGGCGATGCTGTTTCTGCTCGGTGGCGGCGTCTTCGCGCTGTACCCGGTCGCCGTCAGCCACGCGGCCGACCGCGCCCCGGCCGAAGCGCTGGTGCCGATGATTCAGGGTTTGCTGCTGATCAACTCGCTAGGCTCGGCCATCAGCCCGATGATGATCTCGCCGGTGATGAACTCGTTCGGCGCCAACGGCCTGTTCTGGGTCTTCGCAGTGGTCAATTTGAGCATGGTCAGCTTTTTCTTCTGGCGCCGTGGCAAACGCCCGGTGCCGGCCAACCCCGCACCGTTCACGGCGGCAGCCACCTATTCGCCGACGGGTGCGGAGTTGCGGGTCACCGAGGATTTGCGCGTCGCCGCTGAGGAGCATCCGACGATGATGGATGCGATCAGCGGGGAACTGGTGACGCAGCCACGGTGACCGCTGATCAGCAACTGCCCGGCGGGATACCGTCCTTGTTAAAGTCCTTCAAGCGCTCGCGCTCTTCTTCGGTGGAATGTGCCGGGGTTGTTTGATCCGGTACTTCTTCCGGCACTTTGGTTTTTTCTTCAGTCATGGCTTTGCCCTCGTTGTCGATGCTATTTCGGCATCGGCGAGGGCTGGCAGTTCCGGATTTTCAGCTCCACCGCAGCCATGCGCTTGAGTTGCGGCGGACATTCCCTTCGACGAACGGCGCAAGATGCTTGCTTCAAGAGCGGGCACGCGCAATCAACATCCTCTGCAAGGTGTTGTCCTTCACCCAGTAATGGTGGAACAGCCCCGCCAGCGCGTGCAGGCCGATCAGCCAGTAGCCGGCACCGCCAATCCATTCGTGCCAGTACTTCAGTTGTTTGGCCAGGTCCGGGTCAATAGCCACCGGCGCCGGCACATGGAAACCGAAGTACGGAAACGGTTTATCGCCCGCCGCGAGCATCAGCCAGGCCAGGACAGGCGTGACAATCATCAATCCATACAGCGCCAGGTGTGTCAGGTGCGCGATTGCGGTCTGCCACGCCGGCGGCTTGGGGATAATCGGCGGACGCGGAGTCAGGCGGCCGATCAGTCGAATCCACACCAAGGCGAAGATGCTGGCGCCAAACAGGCCATGCAGGCCCATCAGCATGCTGCGCCCCTCACTGCCCTTGGGCAGATAGCCCTTGATTTCGACGCACGCATACACCCCGACGAACAACGCCAGCATCAGCCAGTGCAGGATGATTGAGAGTTTTCCATAACGGGTTACAGCGGTGTCGCGGATCATAGGAAACGCCTCGTGATTGTTGGGGAACGACGATCTTCTCGCTGGCCTACCGTGCTCGCCCAGCCTTAAGACAGTCTGAAGATTGGCGCTGCGGTTAACGGTTTTTCATCTTCAGACTTCGTTAAGAAATGGCTTGGATACTGCGCTCAAACCCATTGAGGGAGGCGCTCTGCCCATGCCCGAATTCGACTGGAACATCCCGCTGCCCTTGCGCTTCGGCGAGGCCGAATCGTTGCCGATGACGCTGAGAAACGCGTTGCCGGTGGACGAGTTGCGCGCGCCCTTCGAAGCCTTTATCCAGCAGCGCTTCCGCACGGCTCACGGTGCCGAAATCCGCCATTTCATGCCCGAGCTGTTCGGCATGCACAACAGCGACGGCCAGTTGTGCGCCGTGGCCGGGGTCCGTCGAGCGCATCAACAGGCACTGTTTCTCGAGCGCTATCTGGATGAACCGATCCAGTCGTTGATCAGTGCCGCCGCCGGTCGTGCAGTGGATCGCAAGGTCATTGTCGAAGTCGGCAACCTCGCCGCCAGCGATACCGGCAGTGCGCGCCTGAGCATCATCGCCATCACCTATCTGCTGGCCATGGGCGGCCTGGAATGGGTGACCTTCACCGGCAACATCGGGCTGGTCAACAGCTTCCATCGCCTGGGTTTGAAGCCCGTGACATTGTGCGCCGCTGATCCACAGCGACTGGGTGACGAGCATCAACACTGGGGCAGTTATTACGAAAGCAAACCCTGGGTGCACGTCGGCAACATTCGCGCGGGATTTGTTCACCTGCGCAATATTGGCCTGTTCACTCGCCTGGGTTTGCCGACTTCTGTTGAAGGAGCCTGCCATGTCGCTTGAATTGCAACGCTTCCAGGAAACCCTGCGCGACCATGCCCGGCGCAATGACAACGCCTCAGCCCTGTGGGGCGACACGCTGAGAATAGATTACGCCACGCTGTATGCCGAGGTGTTGTATCGCCAGGAGCGGCTGCGCGATGAGCAGGTGCGGGTGATCGCGCTGGCGCTGGACAACGGCGTCGACGCGATGCTTTGGGATCTGGCTGTGTTGTTCGAAGGCTTGACCTGCGTAACGCTGCCGCCGTTTTTCAGTGCCGCGCAGCGCGCCCATTGTCTGGAACAGAGCCAGGCCGAACGGGTGATCGCCGAGCCGCAACTGCAAGCCGAGCTGCTGGCAGCGGGATATCAACAACGGGGTGAGTTCTGGTGTCGCTCGTTCAATGGCCCCAGTCGCATGCCGCCGGGCACCGCGAAACTCACGTTTACCTCCGGGACCACCGGCACGCCGAAAGGTGTGTGCCTGAGCGCCGACAGCTTCCTGCGCGTTGCCCGGGAGCTTGATCAGGCAAGCGCAGCCACTGGACCGGAGCACCATCTGGCGCTGTTGCCTTTGGCGATCCTGCTGGAGAACCTGGGCTGTTATGCCGCGCTGTACGCCGGTGCGGTGTTGAGCCTGCCAAGCCAGACAACCCTCGGCATTCAAGGCGCCAGCGGCATCGACGTTGCGCGCCTGCTCGGTTATCTGGCCAAGCGTGCGCCGGAGAGCCTGATACTCGTACCACAGCTTCTGCAAGTTCTGGTCAGCGCCGCTGAACAGAAGGCTTTCGATCCGCAAACCCTGCTCTTCGCCGCGGTCGGTGGCGCGCGGGTGTCAGTAAACCTGCTGCACCGCGCGCAACGGGTCGGGTTAGCGGTTTACGAGGGATACGGCTTGTCCGAATGCGCCTCGGTCGTATGCCTCAATCGCCCCGGCGCGCGCCGTCCGGGCAGCGTCGGGCGCCCTCTGCCCCACCTCGAGGTGCGGTTGGCCGAGGACGGTGAAGTGCTGATCAAGGGTTCGGTGTTGCTCGGCTATCTGGGGGAGCCAGCGTATACCGATCAATGGTGGCCGAGTGGCGATCTGGGCGAATTCGATCCGGAAGGTTTTCTTTATCTCAAGGGCCGCAAAAAGCACCAATTCGTCACCAGCTACGGGCGAAACGTCAACCCGGAATGGGTCGAGTCGGAACTGACCCAGCGCCGCCACATCGCTCAAGCGTTCGTTTATGGCGAGGCGATGCCGCACAACCACGCCCTGCTCTGGCCGCATCGTCCGGACTGCACCGATGCCGGGCTGGCCGCCGCCGTCGCCGAAGCGAACGCGGCGTTGCCCGATTACGCCCAGGTGCATCAGTGGACGCGCCTGGCGCAGCCCTTCAC
This sequence comes from Pseudomonas sp. R62, assembly GCF_000257605.1. Lineage (NCBI taxonomy): Bacteria > Pseudomonadati > Pseudomonadota > Gammaproteobacteria > Pseudomonadales > Pseudomonadaceae > Pseudomonas > Pseudomonas sp. R62. The sequence goes on along the minus strand of NZ_JH635999.1, from coordinate 1,125,679 downwards.
TGCGGCCAACGGCCTGCTCACCGCCAATGGCCGGCCACGCCGTGACGCCATCGTCGCGCAGTACCGCACGCAACTGACCGAATCCGCCACTTCCGAGGAATCCGCATAATGAGTTTTTTCGACACCCTGCAAGAAGCCACGCAACGCGAACGCCACGAGCTGTTCAACCTGCCGATCATCGTCGATGCGTTGC
>NZ_JH635999.1:1121134-1124648 GCF_000257605.1 Pseudomonas sp. R62 | reverse complement strand
CCCAGGCTTACTACCACGTGCGCCACACCGTGCCACTGATGATGGCCTGCGGTGCACGCCTGCCGACGCGCCTGGAATGGCTGCGCAAAGCGGTGTGCGAGTACATTGAGGATGAATACGGCCACGAACAATGGGTGCTCAACGACATTGCCGCCTGTGGCGGTGATCGTGACGCCGTGCGTGATGGTCAGCCGTCGTTATCGATCGAGCTGATGGTCAGTTTTCTCTACGACCTGATCGCCCGGGGCAATCCGGTGGGTCTGTTCGGCATGGTGAACGTACTCGAAGGCACCAGCATCGCCCTGGCCACCCACGCGGCGGGGAGCATTCGCGATCGCCTGGCGCTGCCGGAAACGGCATTCAGCTATCTGAACTCCCACGGTTCGCTCGACATCGAGCACATGCAGACCTATCGGCGGTTGATGAATCAGCTGCAAGACCCTGACGATCAAGCGGCGGTCATTCATGCCTCGAAAGTCGTCTATCGCCTTTACGCCGACATGTTCCGTGGTCTGCCGCGGGACGCTGAGGCTCAACATGCAGCTGCATAAAGCCCGCGTGGTGCTGACAGGTGCCAGTGGCGGCATCGGCCTGGCCATCGCCAGTGCCTTGTGCGCCGCCGGTGCCAGGGTATTGGCCGTGGCGCGGCATCAGGAGGCGCTGCTGCCGCTGCTTGAGCGATATCCGCAGAACCTCTGCTGGGTAGCCGCCGACCTGACCTTCCTCAGCGATCGGCGCAAAGTGTTGGCCGCCGCCGACGCCATTGGCGGCATCAACCTGCTGATCAACGCTGCCGGGGTCAATCACTTCGCCATGCTCGAACAGCTCGATGACGGTGACATCAACGCGATGCTGGCGGTGAACATCAGCGCGCCAATCTGCCTGACCAAAATGCTGTTGCCGCAGCTCAAGCAGGCTGACAGCGCGATGGTGGTCAACGTCGGCTCGACCTATGGCTCGATCGGTTACCCCGGTTACGCCAGTTATTGCGCGAGCAAATTTGCCCTGCGCGGATTCTCCGAGGCATTGCGCCGCGAGCTGGCCGACACGCGGGTCAGCGTGTTGTATGTCGCGCCCCGGGCCACCCGCACCTCGATGAACAGCGCCGCTGCGCAAGCCTTGAACGATGCCCTCAAGGCCAGCGTTGACGATCCGCAGACCGTGGCGTCGGCAGTGATGCATGCGATTGCCGGCGATCGTCGTGACCTGTACCTAGGCTGGCCGGAGCGGTTTTTCATCCGTTTGAACAGCTTACTGCCGCATCTGGTGGATCGCGGCTTGCGCAAGCAATTGCCACTGATCCGCCGTCTCAGTGAAAAACCTGATAACGAGGCTCCAACGCCATGAAAAAACTCTCCACATGCCTGCTGTTTGCCGCCCTCAGTCAAAGTGTCTGGGCGCTTGAGCCGGCTGATCAGCAACGTCTCACCGGCATCCAGCAGAACTGGGCGCACATTCAATACGAGGTCGCGGAAAAGCAGCGCGCCGCGGCGTTCGAGCAATTGGCCAGCGAAGCCAACGCGTTCACCACGCAACGTCCGAATGTGGCCGAAGCGTGGATCTGGAAAGGCATCGTCACCAGCAGTTGGGCCGGTGCCGAGGGCGGGCTCGGTGCCCTGGGCAAAGCCAAGGACGCCAAGGCGGATCTGGAAAAATCCCTGACGCTTGACCCCAAGGCCCTGCAAGGCTCGGCCTATACCAGCCTCGCTGCACTGTACGACCGCGTACCGGGCTGGCCGATCGGCTTCGGCGACAGCGACAAGGCCGAGCAATTGCTCAAACAAGCCCTGCAGCTCAACCCCGATGGCATCGACAGTCTGTACTTCTGGGGCGACCATCTCTACCGTCAGAAGCGCTACGCTGAAGCCAAGGCAGCGCTGATCAAGGCCAGACAAGCCGCACCTCGTGCGGGCCGCGAAAGTGCCGATGCCGGGCGTCGTAAAGAGATCGACACCTTGCTGGTGGACGTGAACAAGAAACTCGACTGAAAGGAGTGCGCGTGCGTTTATTACTGATCGAGGATGACGTGGCGCTGGGTGAAGGCATTTACCAGGCGTTGGGTCGCGAGGGTTACACGGTCGACTGGCTCAAAGATGGCAGCAGCGCCTTGCACGCGCTGCTCAGCGAAACGTTTGATGTCGCCGTGCTGGACCTCGGCCTGCCGCGCATGGATGGCCTCGAAGTGTTGCGCCGCCTGCGTGACAGCGGTTCGAACCTGCCGGTGTTGATTCTCACCGCTCGCGATGCCACCGAAGATCGCATTGCCGGACTCGACGCCGGTGCTGACGATTACCTGGTCAAACCCTTCGACCTCGCCGAACTCAAAGCCCGCCTGCGTGCCCTGTTGCGCCGCAGTGCCGGGCGCGCCCAGGCGCTGATCGAGCACGCCGGTATCAGCCTCAACCCCGGCACCCAGCAGGTCAGTTATCAAGGCCAACCGGTCGCGCTCACCCCCAAGGAATATCAGTTGCTGCACGAACTGCTGTCGCCGCCGGGCCGGGTGATGACTCGCGATCAATTGATCCAGTTGCTTTACGGCTGGAATGAAGAAGCGGAAAGCAACACCCTCGAAGTGCACATTCATCACCTGCGCAAGAAGTTCTCTACCGACCTGATCCGCACCATCCGCGGCGTGGGTTATCTGGTGGAGGAACGTCGATGACCTCGATCCGCCGGCGCACGCTGACCCTGATCATCGGCCTGTTACTGGCCGGTCTGGCGGTACTCAGCCTCTTCAACGTGCATGACAGCAACCACGAAATCGCCGAGGTCTACGACGCCCAACTGGCGCAGAACGCACGCCTGCTGCAGGGCGTGATGCGTATGCCGATGGCGAGTACCGAGCACGCGCAGTTGTATCAGGCGTTCAATCAGGCTCTCGGCGAAGCCAAGCCACGGGTTGATGGACATCCTTACGAAAGCAAAATCGCCTTCCAGGTGTGGAACCCGCAAGGCGAGGTGCTGGTACATACCGCCAGTGCGCCCTCCTTTACTGCGCCGCCGACGAGAACGGGCTTCAGCGACGTGGTCGATCTGAAAGGTCGGCAATGGCGAGCGTTCATGCTGGAAGACAGGCAGAACGGCCTGCGCATCTGGGTCGGCGAGCGCGACGATGTGCGCACCGACCTGGTCGACCGCATCGTGCGCCACACACTGTGGCCGAACATAGTTGGCAGCCTGATCCTCGCCGCGATGATCTGGCTGGCCATAGGCTGGGGGCTCAAGCCCTTGGCAGACATGGCGGCGACTCTGCGCGCCCGTCACAGTGGTTCACTTGAGCCGCTGCAACTGACGCCCCTGCCCAGTGAGCTGGAACCCATGCAGGCAGCGCTCAATCGCATGCTCGCGCAGATTCAGGAAGTGCTCGGCCGGGAGCGTCGTTTTATCGCCGATGCCGCGCACGAAATGCGCACGCCGCTGGCGGTGCTGCGGGTGCATGCGCAAAATCTGCAGGAGGCCGGTACCGAAGAAGAACGTCGTGAGTCGCTGGAATTTCTGATCTCCGGAGTCGACC
>NZ_JH635999.1:1115316-1120725 GCF_000257605.1 Pseudomonas sp. R62 | reverse complement strand
CAACGCATTGATCTCAGCGAAACCGTACGCAACAGCCTGGTGCAATTGACACCGTGGTTGCTGAGCAAACACCTTGAGTTGATCTTCGAGGTCAGCGACCAACCGTTTCATGTCCTCGCCGACCCCGCCGCCCTCGATATCGCGCTGAATAACCTGATCACCAACGCGGCGAATTTCTCCCCCGAACACGGTGCGATCACCGTGCACCTGAGCAAGTCCGATGGCTTCTGTCATTTGACGGTCGACGATCAAGGGCCGGGAATCGATGAATCGGACAGAGAGCGATTGTTCGAGCGTTTCTACAGCCGTGGCACGGCGCATGGCGCCGGGTTGGGGTTGACCATTGTCAACACCATCGCGATGCGACTGAACGGACGGATTGAACTGGCGAACCGCGCAGAGGGCGGTTTGAGGGCGACGTTATCGATTCCGGCAGGGGAATGATCATCCGATTGATTCAGCTGTATGCCGCCGGCCCCAAATACCTGCTGCTCAGCGCTCTGCTCTACGCGCCTGGCTCGTTGATTTACCTGGGCACGCTGAAAACGCGTCAGGGTCAGCCGCTCAGCGGTCCGGAAACGGGTGTGTTGATCATTATCTGGACCGCCGCGATTTACGCTGGCCGGATGTTGTGGGCCGGAACGCTGACTTTGTAAGGTGCACCAGCGTTTGCGCTAGACCGCCAGTACGCTGCAGGGAACCTGGTACAGAATATGTTCGGTGGTACTTCCCAGCAGTTTTTCCAGCCCGTGACGTTGAACCCTGCCCATCACAATCACGTCCACATCGTGCTCTTCGGCAAACTCACTGATCGCCGCCACGGGATGTCCCTCCCTGCTATGCCTGTGCTCGGCCATCACACCGAATTTCCTCGCCAAAGCGCTGTAATGCACTTGCAGTTCCTGGCGCCGGGCATTCATCAATTCCGAAACCGTCCAGTTGTTCACCACTTCATCCAGATAGTTTTGCGAGACGTCATAGGCATATAACAGGTGCAACTCTGCACCAAACTGAGTGGCGAAGGATGTGGCCTGTTCGACGATCCGGTCATTGAGAGCGCCCCCATCATCTTCGCTTGCAGCTACATCCACTGCCGCTACGACCTTGCGCGGCAGACCCGGGCCAGCAGCGCCCAACAAGTAGACCGGCACCGGACAATCACGCAGCAGCTGCCAATCCAATGGGGTAAACAAAGCGCGTTTGAGTAAGGATTCGTGCTGCACTTCCTTGATCAGCAAGTCGGGCTGGTTCACGGTGACGTGATCGAGGATCTCCCGTTTCATGTCTTCGGACCAGCCAACCTCCGTCGTCACCCGCAAACCTTCGGCTCGCAGGCTGGCAGCCTGGCTTGCCAGCCACTCGTGATGGTCCTGCAAATAGGCCGCACGGGCCCTTGCCCGATCCCCTTCCTCCAGCAGCGACAGGAAATCCCACCATTTGATCAAGGCTGCGATGTGCAGCGACGCGCCGCTGGCTTTAGCCAGGGCGGCGGCCTGGCTTATCGCCGGGGAATGGCGCAGGGCCGGGTTGATGATCAGCAACAAGTGTTGATATTGGCTCATGTTTGTCTCCAGAGAGATGGACGTCTGGGCTCATGTCACCCGCAGCTGACCCGGGCCGAAAGAATCAGACAACAACGCCAATCGAGGTTGCGCCATAGCCCGGCGACTTCCTTGATAAATGTCATATGCAAGGCCCCTGGTGCGCGTCCTCTCCCTGAAAAACCTGAATATCGAGGCTTGTCCACCACCCTTGCGCAAGCGCCTGGAAAACCGACAAAGCGGGGATGAAACTGGCGAGCGACATTGATCTGGATCAATCGCTGCGACGACAAACTGGATCGAAATAGAGTCATGATTCGGCTGCGCCCGCATCTCGGATCAGGGACAGTCACAAGCTGCTCGAACGCGTGAAAGTTACAGATGCGGCCACAGGGTGACAGGTCCGCAACCCACCCTCATTCTTGCTTTGCGAGGTTCACGATATGGTCATCAATGTTCCAGCCATGACAACTGCCAATGTCCCCGACGCGATCGATGACAGTGGCGCACTGTTTCACGAAGCCGATCGGCTCAGCGAACGGGCCTATGCCGTCCTTGAAGAGCCGTATTCTCCAGACACCATGCACAAGTTCACTGAAGCGAGGAAACGCGCCGATGAGAAATATCGGCACGCCTGGCAACAATGGCATTACGCACACGGCGGGCGCAGTCACTGATGGATTACCCCCAACCGATTACCATCAACTGCTGCGATGACCGGTCAGGCTGTGGCAGGCATTGCCTTGACCATCAACAAACTGCAAGGAGCCCGGTTCATCAGGCATTCGGCCGTGCCGCCGATAAAGCCGTCCAGCGCTCGATGGTGACAGATGCCCAGCACCAGCAGGTCGAACGCGTGCTGTCGGGCGAAGTCTTCGATCACCCGGTAAGGGACACCTGAGAGCAGGTGGCTATGCTGTTCATCCAGACCATAGCGCTCGGCCAGCGTATCGAACGCTTCTTGCTGAGTGTCGTTGATCGCATCGCACAAGCTGTGGTCCAGGCTCAAGTTCGGCACGCTCATCGCCGCATCACCCACCACTGACCAATTGCTCACATTCAACAAGTGCAGCGACGCATCGCATTTAGCTGCCAATGTCGATGCAACGCGAAGTATCCGGTCATTGAGCCCTTGGGTCAGATCCTCGAGATGCGACAGGTCAATGGCCGCCAGTATCTTCAAGGGTTTCGGATGTGCGGCCTCGGTGACCAGATGCACGCAGGCGGAACAATCACGTACCAATAGCCAGTCCAACGGCTGGTGAAACGTTTGATTGAGCGCTGAAACATGGTGAGCGTCCTTGATCACCAGATCGACACGAAAGTCATTGATGTACTCAAGTACATGCGCCGGCGTGGCCCTGGCCCAGACCACTTCGGTGCTGACTTGCACGCCAGCGCCACGTTGAAACCGGGCCTGCTGCTCCAGCCACTGGCGATGCATCTGCAAATAGCCTTCACGCGCTTGCGCCATGGCGTCGTGGTCGATCAGGCCGGCCAACGCCAGGGACTGGACATGATCGAACGCCACGATGTGCAATAACGCGCCACTGGCCCGAGCGAGCGCCTGGGCGCGATCAAACGCCGGGGTGCGGGTCATTTCGGCAGGTGCGATCAACAGAATGCGTTTGAGCCTGAACATCACGTGTATTTCCAGTCAGCGCCATTGGACGATTCTGTAACTCTGCCAACCGCCACGCTTGATATGCATCAAGTTTCATCACCCCTGCGACACAAGAGCGGCGCACAGGCCGTTGCCTTTGTGATTCCCCTCCTCGCCGTTCGTCCGTAATCACGCTGACAAACCAAACGAAAGGCACGTGCGCTGCGAAGACTTCTATGCTTATCACACTCATTGGAGGCTGCTTATCCATGCTTGAAGCCCACTCGCCCCCGCCGATTCTCAAAACTGCCTGTTCCAACTGCAGTGTGGTCGAGTTATGCCTGCCGCTTGGCCTGACGGGAACGGAGGTCGAGCGGCTCGACACGCTGATCGTGCAGCGATACAAGGTGAAGAAAGGTGCCGCGCTCTACCGGACCGGGGACCCGCTGCGCTCGCTGTACGCTGTTCGGATAGGTTCGTTCAAGACCAGCGTGGTCTCCGTCGATGGGCGCGAGCAAGTGACCGGTTTTCATATTCCCGGCGAAATGCTCGGGCTCGACGCCATCAGCATCGATCAACACGCGTGTACTGCGTATGCGCTGGAAGACAGCGAAGTCTGTCCGATTCACTTCGCACAGCTGGAAAAACTCGCGCAAAGCCTTCCCTCCCTGCAGCACAACCTCAACAAGTTGCTGAGCCGGGAAATCGTGCGCGATCACAGCATGTTGATGCTCATGGGCAACATGAACTCCGATGAGCGCCTGGCGGCTTTCCTGCTCAACCTCTCGCAACGCCTGAGCTCCCGTGGCTATTCCTCGAAAGAGTTCGTGCTGAAAATGCGCCGCGAAGAAATCGGCTCCTACCTTGGGCTGCGTCTGGAAACCATTTGCCGCGGCATTGCCCACTTGCGCGATCAGGGCTTGGTGGAAATCACCGCGCGCGACGTGAGAATCCACAACATGGACGGCCTCAAGCAGATGGTGTCGGGCTGCAACCGCCAGAGTCATTGAGCCCGTCCATGAGTTCCTGCCATGCCTTCGCCATCCCTCGGGCAAGCCATATCGAAGCGATGGGCGCGCTGTTTCGATGCACTTGAAATCACCTGTCTTTCTAACCGTTGAACGTCGCTTGAAAAGCTGCGTACCGCCGATGCCGGCAAAACCTTGTGCGTTGGCTGAGCGGTGACGCGTTGCGCAAATCGAGGGAACTCCGATGGCCGACTCAAGCAAGAAAATGAGCCTCATGGGGCTCACCACACTGGTGACGGTGAACATGATGGGCTCAGGCATCATCATGTTGCCGACGAGCATGGCCCAACTCGGGGCTGTTTCATTGCTGTCATGGATCGTCACCGCTGTCGGCTCGATGGCTATCGCGTACTGCTTTTCCCAATGCGGCATCTTCTGCCTGCGCTCAGGCGGGCTATCCGCCTACACCGAAGAGGCGCATGCAAAGTCAGGCTTTTTTCTGTGCTCGTACCTGTACTTCCTGTCGCTGGCCATCGCCAACGTGGCGGTGGCCATTTCGGCAGTGGGCTACATGACGTCGTTCATGCCCTGGCTGGGAAGCGGCGCCATTCCTTTATTCTTTGGAACGGTAGGCCTGCTCTGGCTGACCACCGTGGCGAATTTCGGCGGCCCTGGCATCACTGGCAGGATTGGTGCGGTTACGGTGTGGGGGGTGATCATTCCCGTAGCGGGCTTGAGCATCATCGGTTGGTTCTGGTTCAAACCCGAGCTGATCATCGCCGCCTGGAACCCGAACCAACTGCCTATATCCGAGGCCATCAGCAAAGCGATTCCCCTCACGCTCTGGGCGTTTCTCGGCATGGAGTCGGCAGCCCAGGCCTCAGATGCGGTGGAAAACCCCAAGCGCACCGTACCGCTGGCCTGTCTGTTCGGTACATTGGGCGCAGCGGTGGTCTATGTGCTATCGACGACGGTCATTCAGGGCATTATTCCCAACGCCGAACTGGCCAACTCGTCAGCGCCTTTCGCGCTCGTTTATGCGCACATGTTCAATCCCCTGGTCGGCAACATCATCATGGCGCTCGCGGTAATGGCCTGTGTCGGCTCGCTGCTGGGCTGGCAGTTCACGTTGGCGCAAACGGCCAAGGTGACCGCTGATCAGGGCATGTTTCCGAAACTGTTCAGCAAGGTCAGCGCACGCAACGCCCCCATCGTCGGGATGCTGGTCTGCGGCGTCCTGCAGACCTGTATGGCGCTGTCGACCATTTCGCCGAGCGCGAGCGCGCAGTTTGGAAAA
>NZ_JH635999.1:1106698-1114572 GCF_000257605.1 Pseudomonas sp. R62 | reverse complement strand
GCCAGAGTCAGCGCAGCCGTATACACGCGCAATACCCTGCTGTTAGTGGTTGCCGTGGCCTATTCCTTGTATGCGCTGTATGCCTGCGGCAAGGACGCGGTGTTCGGCGGCATCCTGGTCCTGGTGTTCGGCTACCTGCTTTACGGTTTCCTTGCCAAACGTTTTGTCGATGCCCCTGCGCCTGTCGGCCCCCGGCCTGATAACCCTTGATCGAAGTCTTCGGTACAGCACAGAAATCTGAATTCGAGGAACCGCGCGCATGAACGTGAAACTGATCAGAGCCCACCACCTGCTGCTCGCCTGCGTCCTTGCGCTGCTACCGGTAGTGACCCATGGCAACACGCTGGAGCGCATCCGTGCCAGTCAAGCGATCACCCTTGGCTACGTGCCTGACTTCATGCCGTTCAGTGATCAGGACGCCGATAAAGCCAGCGGCTATGCCATCGATCTCTGTCTGAAAATAGCCGAGAGGGTAAGGATCGATCTGAATCTGCCGGCGCTGAAAATCCAGTACCAAGCGGTCTCGCTCAACGACGAGATGAGCGCTGTCAGTTCCGGCAGGATCGACATTCTTTGTACTCCGACCCCACCCACGCTGGCGCGGCGCAGGATCGTCAGTTACTCGGTGCCGATTTACACCGCTGGCCTCTCGGCTGTGGTGCGCCAGGATGCGTCCGAAACCTTGCTCAATGTGCTGAGTGGCAAAGTGGCCCATACCGGGCCAACATGGCGAGCCACGGTGAACCGTGGTCTGGCCAATCAGACCTATGCCGCCATCGCCGGCGGGGTCACGGAGACGTGGATACAACAGCAGATGCGATTGCTGGGTGTAGTAGCCGCGCTGGTCACGGTAGAGAACGCAGAAGCCGGTCTGAATCTGGTTGCCAATGGCAAAGCCGATGCGTTTTTCGCTGAACGCATGCTGCTCAAGCATCTGCTGACCAGAAATTATCCATCGGGCAACCTGGTGCTGCTGGAGCGGATTTTCGAGTACGCACCGACGGCGATGGCAGTGGATCGAGAGGATGAGGATTTCCGTCTGCTGGTCGACACGGCGCTAAGTGAAATGTACCGATCCGGCGAAATTGAACAGGCATTCGACAAACATCTGGGCGGCGCCAGCAGTGCCGCCAAAAAGCTCTTCAGGATCTATGCAATACCCTAGCGAGCCAGCGAACAGGCCGGCTCGCTACGCTGCGATCATGCTCACCGCACAGGCTCTTTCCTCACCGCCAGAATGCTCCCCGGCACCGAATACAAGGCGCGCTCGGTGGTGCTGCCGATCACGCGTTCGATGCCCACGCGATGAACCGTGCCCATCACCACCACGTCGGCCAGGTACTGCTCGACGAACTCATTGATGACCTGCACTGGATGGCCCATGACGAAGTGTCGACGCTCAGGGGGCACACCGTGGCGATCGGCAAGGGCGACAAAAGCCTGATGCAGTGTCTGACGCAGTTCGTTCGCCAAATCTTCGTTCCAGCCACCTTTGACCACTGGCGCTTCGCCGTTGAAGGCAGCGGACAAATCGTAGGCGCAGAGCAGGTGCAACGGCACGTCGCATTGCAACGCCAAAGTGTTCGCCGATCGTATGATGACGTCGTTCAAGCCACTGATTTGGGTATCCGGATCGAACGGGTCTACGGCCGCGACAACACGATGCGGCAACGCATAGCGAATCTGATTGACCAGATGCACCGGGATCGGACACTCACGCAGCAGGTGGCAATCGAGCGGCGTGATGAACACGCGTTTGAGCGCCGGTTCCAGTCGCACGTCCTTGATCAACAGGTCGGGCTTGAGCACATGGACGGTCTTGAGGATGTCCAGCAGCGGATGGCTGGAGAAGACCACGTCAACGGTGCCGTCCAGCCCCTGGTTGCTGAGCTGCTCGAGCTCATCGGCCACCCAGCGCCGGTAGCGCCGCTGATAGCGCTGAGCATCCACGTCATCGATTTTTTCCTCCCACAGATGGGTGATCGGCACCGGCGAAACAAAGGCCCGCACATCCAGCGCCGCCCCGCTCGCCTTGGCCAGCGCGATGGCACGCAGCATCGCCGCCGATTGATGCAGCGTCTGGTCGGCGACCAGCAACAGACGTTCATATTGGCCCATCACACACCTCCGCTCGGCACCGGCGCGGTGGGCCGGCAGGCTTCAAGACTGCGCCCGCTCGCCCTTGCCCGGCGTTGATTTACATCAAGCCCGGGTCAATGAAAGAGGCGTCTGATGTAGATCAGATGTCGCCGTGGGCAAGCGCGTAGAAGGAAGGCAAGCGGACGCTTTTTCAACGCCCGCCAGCCTCTCGAACCGGATGGAGAATGACCATGCTCACCGTCAAAGACCACAACGATCAGGCCGTGGCCGCTTATGCGGCGGTCGCCGGACAATACAGGATTGAGGCGCTCAAGGACGGCCGCCATGTATTGATCCGGCCCCTCATGGAAAAGGATCGCCTGCGCGAATACGACTTCATCAAGCGGCTGTCGCCCGAATCCAAGCACATGCGTTTTCTCGCCCAGATCAGCGAACCCGGCACCGCTCTGCTAGACCAGTTGATGGACACCGATAACAAACAGCGCACCGCCTTCATTGCACTGGTTCACGAGAACGGCAAGTTGATCGAAATCGGCATCAGCCGCTATGCCGGCACAGGCGCCCATCAATGCGAATGCGCGGTGACGGTCGCCGATGAATGGCAGCACCTGGGGCTGGGCACGTTGCTGATGGAGCATCTGATCAAGGCAGCCCGCCGCAACGGATTCCGCCAGATGTACTCGGTCGATGCCGCGAGTAACGCGGCGATGCGCGATCTGGCCAAAAGCCTGGGCTTCGAGACCCACAATGATCCGGACGACGCACGCCAGGTCATTCATCGTCTTGACCTGTAAATGAATCGCCCCGAGGTGAGTCGGCCAACGACGCACCTCGGGGCGATCGTGTTTCAGGATTGCAGTGTGGGTTGCGGCTTGATCGCCAACACACTGCAAGGTGCCCGATGCAGCAGCTGTTCGGCGGTGGTGCCTAACAACTTGCTCAAGCCGTGGTGCTGCACTGTGCCCATGACAATGACGTCAATCTGCTTGTCGATGGCGAACCCGCAGATACTGCGCACCGGTGCGCCCTCGATGAAGTGCCGGCATGAGACCGGCACGCCGTGGCGCTCGGCCAAGGCCGTAAATGCCTCATGCTGCGCAGTGCCCAGCGCTTCATGAATCCCGGTGGCCAGCGGCAATGCGCCGAACCCCATGTCCGTGGCGTAAACCGCCGTCCAGTCGTAAACATGCACCACATCTAGACTGGCATCGCACTGCGCGGCGAGTTGGGCGGCGGCATCGATGATCTGATCGTTGAACACGCAGTCCTGCTCTTCGCTGCGCAAGACATCGACGATGGCCAGCACACGGCGTGGGCGCGGATGGGTGTCGTCGGTCACCAGATGCACCGGCACCGGGCAATCGCGCAACAGTTGCCAGTCCAGCGGGGTGTAGAAAATACGCTCCAGCACGGACTCGTGCTGCACATCCTTGATGATCAATAGCAACGGCATTTCGTTGATGAACTGCAGGATCTCGGCGAAGGGATCCTGGACCCACATCACTTCGCTGGTGACCATGATCTGATGCCTCGCCAGCAATGAAGCCTGCTCTGCGAGCCACTGCCGGTGAGTGCGCAGATAACCATCGCGGGCGAGGCGGATCTGCTCGGGGGCAAACAGCCCTGCCACGGCCAGCGCCTGCAAGTAGTCGAAGGCCACGATGTGCAGCGGCAACTGCATGGCCTGGGCCAGTGCAGCCGCGCGCTCGAACGCCGGCGTGCGCTCCATGGCTGAAGGAGCGATCAACAGTAAACGCGGAGTCTGTGACATGGGATACCTCGGCATGCGGCCAGCCAGGAGAAACAGACTTCAGGGTGAATGCTGTGGCCATTGGCAGCTTGATCTTTGTCAGCAAGAGCACCGATCGCGCTCAAAACAGCACATTGCCCGTCCACATGGCCAAGGTCAGCAATACCTGGCCCGGGATCACGCAGGCAGCGAAACGCCTGCCGCCGCTGACCCACGCCACCACGCATTTGCTCACCGAGTTACTGCTGACGGCAATCAGCGCTGGCACCGCTATCGAGTCATAAGGCACCTGGCCCGCCTTGGCCAGGCTGGCGATGGACGCTGTGGCAGAGTGCGCATCGGCAAAGCCCGAAAGCATTGCGGTCAGCCACAAGCCTGCCTGACCAAAGTGGCTGAGCATGGCCGACGAGACAAATGTGATGCCGGTAAGGGTCAGTGTCACGATGACCGCGAGTTTCAGATTGAACGCCCCTGCCGTGTCGACCGGCTTGCTGCGGCTCCCTCGCGTGGGGTCGGGGAACATCAGGCAGGCGCCGTACAACAACGTAGCGATCAAGCCGAAGAGCAGTGGCGCCCATACACTGTTCAGCAGATCCGCATCAACCATCGTCAGGATCAGGCCGACCTGTATCACCGTTGCCAGATTGGAGAAAATCGCAGCGGCGCTGAGGATGCGGATGTTGTCCGGTTCATGGGCAAGGCGTTGGCCCATGGTCGCGATCGTCACGGTACTGGAGGCGAAGCCGGATGCAATCGCGCTGATGACGTAGCCATAACGCGAGCCCAAAGCGCGCACGGCAATGTGGCCGAACGCGCCGACCAGCATCAGCAACACCGTCACGGTACAAATGGTACGCAGATTGATCGCGGCGTACGGGCCGATATATCGGTCCGGTGCCAAAGGCAGTATCACCAGCGCTGCGATCAGCAGGATCAGGCCATCACGCATTTCCGTTTCGGACAACTGGCTGTTGGCAAAGTGATGCAGCGCCTGGCGATACGCCAAAAGGCCCGCGATCACCACGCCAAGGGCAATGGCCAGCGCCGGCGCGGTTGCGCACAACGCGCCCAGGACCAGCACTGCGGTCAACGCCACCTCGCTGGTCACCCCGGGGTCGTCGCTCTGACTGCGCCAGTACGCGACGCTGGTCAGCAACGTGACACAGCCGGCGATGATCCCCAGCAGCAGGCCACCGCCGACTTGTAGCGCGACATATCCCAACAGCGCGGTAATGGCGAACGTGCGCAAGCCGGCGCAGTGTCGCGCATCGCCAGTACCCTTGTGCCGTTCACGCTCAAGACCGATGAGCATGCCGATCCCCAACGCCGCAGCGGCGCCGGACAGATCAAAAACCTCATTCATGGGTAGCGTCCCGCAGGGTTTGCGCACCCTGCTCGGCTTATGGCGAGCATTCAACACTTGCGCTGATGCGGCGCGCCGTTGCCGGCCTTGCTGGCAACGGCTGGGCAAACGCATTCGGCCACTCGTGAGGGGCGTTGATACGGGCCTCAAGCACCTCGACAAATTCCTGCGCAGCCTTAAGGCTCCTGAAGCCCACATCCCAGTCATCCATGTGCACGACCCAGCCGTGGGGAGCGTGTTTTTCAGTGATCTTGATGTTCATGCAAACCCCGGTTTCAGCGGCACGCCAAGGTGCTTTCAAGGAGTGATTGCGACTTTCATGACCCCGTCGCGTTGATGAGCGAACAACTCATACGCCTGCTCGATGTCGTCCAGTCTGAAACGGTGAGTCACCAGCGGTGACAGATCGACGGCGCCGCTCTGCACCACGGCCATCAGCCGACGCATACGTTCCTTGCCGCCCGGGCACAGGGTGGAAACGATGCTGTAATCGCCCAGTCCGGCGGCAAACGCGCCGAGCGGGATGTGCAGATCGCTGGAATACACCCCAAGGCTGGACAAACGCCCGCCCGGACGCAGCACCCGCAATGCCGACTCGAACGTGCCTTGGGTGCCCAGCGCTTCGATGGACACATCCACGCCACGGCCATCGGTCAATGCCATGATCTGTTCCACCACATTGCCGTCCTTGAAATTGACGGTATGGGTCGCGCCCAGTTGGTGCGCCATGGCCATGCGTTCGGGCACCGCGTCGACACCGATAATCGTGGTGGCGCCATTCAGCCGTGCTCCGGCCACGGCACAGAGGCCGATCGGGCCCAATGCAAACACCGCGACAGCGTCGCCGATGGCGATCTCGCCCCGCTCCGCCCCCGAGAACCCGGTGGACATGATGTCCGGGCACATCAGCACCTGTTCATCGCTCAACTGATCGGGGATCGGGCACAGGTTGGCCTGTGCATCCGGCACCAACACGTACTCGGCCTGGCAACCGTCGATCGTGTTGCCAAACTTCCAGCCACCGATGGCCTTGAAGCCGTGCCGGGTGTCGGGGCCGTCCTGCGAGCCGCAGCCACACAGGCACGCGTAACTGTGCCCGCTGGGGGTAATGGCCCCGGCGATCACCCGCTGCCCTTCGACAAAACCGCGTACTTGCGAGCCCAATCGCTCAATGATGCCGACCGGTTCGTGGCCGATGGTCAGTCCTCTGGCCACTGGGTATTCGCCGCGCAGGATATGCACGTCGGTGCCGCAAATGGTTGTGGTGGTCACGCGGATCAATGCATCCAGCGGCCCGACCTCGGGAATCGGCTTGTCATCGAGCACGATGCGGTTTTTTTCAACGAATATTGCGGCTTTCATGGTGGCCATGATGGCTTTCCCTCCGCCGGCGTGTGAGTGCAAGGCAGAGCTTGAGCCGGGACGGCGGGGCCGTAGTTGATAATGGTCAACTATCCGAGGATCAGTGGTATTGCCCGACCGTATATCCGCTCACGACCACGCGCTGATGTCTGGTTGATAAATATCAACCCCGCCCTGCTGGCTCGCTCCAGGATAAGCGCATGCGCCACTACTCACTCCAGGCATGCAGCGCAATGCTTGGGTGACTACCTCGGGAGTTCTGTCATGTCTGAGCAATCGCGTTTCATGCTGGTCGTGTCGCCGCTGATGAAAAACAGTCCCGCATTCGACCGCGCCGCCGCACTGGCCAAAGCGTCGGATGCCGCACTGCATATTGTCGCGTTTGATTATCTGGAGGGCCTGGCGACCGCAGGAATGGTCAACGAGCAAGCCCTGGAGCAGATGCGCCTGGGCTATGTCGAACGCCATCATCAATGGCTCGAAGACCAGGCCCGGCCGCTGCGCAAGATCGGAGTGACCGTCACCACCGAGGTCGTCTGGGTGGAAAATCCGTTGAAGGAGATCCTCATCCATTTGAAGGAACAGCCGATGGCTGTCCTTATAAAGGCTCTGGAGCACGAATCAGTTCTGTCGCGGCTGATGTTCACCCCGCTGGACATCCACCTATTGCGCGAATGCCCGGTACCGCTGCATTTTGTCAGCCACGCTCAAAACGCTCTGCCACGCCGAATCGTCGCGGCGGTCGACCCCTTCCATCGTGAGGGCCAATACCAGGGCCTCAATGATCGGATCCTGCGCGAAGCAGCAAGACTGGCCAGTGTCTGCAATGGCAGCCTGGACGTGATCTATGCCCATGACCTGTCATCGATCAGCGCTGCCGAGTTCGGCTTCAATAACGCCTCAGCGATCTTTTCTTCCAGCGCAGCCAAGAAACTTTTCGAGACCCAAGGCGAAGCCTTCCAGGCGTTGGCTGAACGTAACAACATTCCGGCAGAAAACCAGCACATGATTGTGGGCGATCCCGCCAAGGTGCTTTCCAGCTATGCCGATGCCTACGACATCGATTTGATCGTAATGGGCCGCGTCACCCATCGAGGAATCGCCCGACTGGTTGGCAGTACGGTCGAGCATCTGTTGTACAAAATGCCTTGTAGTGTGTGGGTGGTGGCGCCGGAAACGCTTACTCGCTGATGGATGCAGTCGACGCTGAAGAAAGGAGTGGATTTCCAAGCACCAGACGGTGACGGAATGGCCAGTCAGGAGCGTGGAAAACATTTCCATTGCACAATAAATAAGGGC
>NZ_JH635999.1:1101319-1106041 GCF_000257605.1 Pseudomonas sp. R62 | reverse complement strand
ATGTCATGCAAGCCCTTGATATTCATGGTGCCCGAAGCCGGAACCTAATTAATCGGCAAAACGCCAATAATCATTACCTTCCGCACAAGCAACTCCGCTCTGATGTACTGATCCGTGTACTAATTAATCGACATCAGCGAACTGGCTATCCAGATACGAATCCTCAACGGAGACAGCCCGTTCAAAGACCCCTTCCCTCATCAGCGCGAAACTGACCGAACGTAATCTTGGCATGCCTGCAGTGCAATCAATCCCCGATCACCGCTGTCGGTGATGGCGATAAATCGTTGAGCATGCGCTAGTTCAACTTTGGCTCGTATGGGGTCATGAACCACGACGCCGGTGCCCGGCGGTGGCATGCACTATCTTTCCTCAGCCACTGCCTAGGATGGGTCGCTTTTCCTCGAAAAATCAGCCCGTAAAATGAAAATTGCGGAAAAAAAAAGCCTCGCACATTATCCTTCTCAAGAACACCTTTGCGGCGCCCTCAACCCGGCATAGCCTTAAATAAAATTGATCTAGGTAGGTGGAATATCTATGGCAAAAAAAAATCAATTCAAGAGTTCTTGTGTCTTTTGTGGGGGAAAGTCGCCATCCGACGAACATGTTTTCCCTCAATGGCTTGGAAAAAGGTTGAATTACCCTTGCGATCAATCAATACAGAGACGACGCGTGGCAAGGTACATCGATGGCGAGCTATCTTACAATAATTTCGAAAAATCAACGAGGAATCACATAAGCTCCAAAACCACTCGAAAAATCTGTAAAGAGTGCAACAATGGCTGGATGGGTAAAATGGAGAACGACTTGGTTCCCATTTATGAGAAGGCCTTAAATTCCAAACTTAACCTAAGCCAAGATGAACAGTTGAAATTAGCGAGCTGGGCCTACCTGCTTGCTCTGAAATGGGACTTGATGGAAACCAAAATTTCGGGCTACCACCACGAACATTACGATGAGTTCTACCATAATAAAACTCCATCCAAAAATACAAAAATATGGATCGGTTTTAGTGGCGACGACCAGATTGAATGCTTCCATCGAACATGCGTCATTACTAATGACGTTAACAATCTTCCTCCACCAAACATTCGAAGTACAACCCTAAAAATTGGACCAATTGTATTTTACGTCCTAACGGACACATCAGACTCGTCAGAGTTTTTAGGGTCAGCCAATACAAAATCACCCCACAAACTTCAACAAATGCATCCATACATTAAAACGATAGACGACGTATCCACTCCATTCTCAATACTCAGATACATGGAAATGCACACCCTGACCAAAACGTGCGGCATGCAACATGATACTGAGCTTGCCAAAGCGCTTCTAGGACAAGATTATGCAACTTATGCTAGTTCAATTTCCACATTAGTCTTTAGTCAGCATGACTCATGGGCGCTGCAAACTCTTAGACAAGTCGCGGACATAGGCTTGACAGGCCCGCAACGCGATTAATCCTCGGTCGCCCTCATCGGTGATGGCGATAATTCGTTGAGCATGCCCTGGGTCAAGTCGGGCGCGTACGGCTGCGTGATCCACGCCGCCGGCGCCGGCGGTGGCAGACACTGAACAGCGACTGGCTGAATCCGCGTCGAGGAGGACTGACAGCCGCAAATCAGAAGTGGCAAGGCGATCGCGCAGGCGAGCCTGATCGTTTTGTGCATTGGTCATGTTCTCGAAATGGGTTTTCTCGCCGGCCGCCAGCTTCTGCTCGAGCGCGAAGCGCTTGTCCTGCTCAGCTTGTCGCGCGGTGGCGCCGACCATAGTCAGTTCATTGAGAGTTTCGGCGCTCAGCCTGGCCTGCTCGGCAAGTTGCTGGCCATAGCGCCAGTCCTGAAACTGCCAAGCGCTGCCAAAGCTGGCGAGGACGAGCGCCAGCGCGCCAACAACCTTCCACGGCAGCGCCATCATGGAACGTCCTTGAAGAAGACGTGGCCGCCCAGACGAAGAGTCTGCTTTGCCTTCGCTGCCCAGGCCGGTGCCTTGATGCTGGTCGCGTAATAGTGCGTGGCGCCGTCGGTAGGATCCGGCACCTTGCCGTCGATCACCTGGTCAGCCGCGATCCGGCACTGCGCCAGCTCGCGGAACGGGATCTGCTTCACGCCGATCAGGAACTGATAGTTCGGGTCGGTCTTGTTCCAGCAGCTGAACTGCCACGGCTTTTGGCACACGCCGGCGTAGCCCTCCCCCCACCACGACTTCTCCTTCCCATCGAATACGCGGTTGCGGATCGTCCAGGCCACGGCGATCTGGCCGGCGGTTCCTTCGCCGCGCGCCTCGCCCCACAGCGTACGCGCGAGGATGTCTCGGTCTGTTTCAGTGACGCTCATAACGTTTCTCCTGGCAGAGATTGCCGCAACGGTTTTGTCTTGTAAGGACGAATGCGTGGAGCGATAGCATCCACGCTCACTTCATCGCAATTGATGTAGAATCGCGCAACTTTTCCATCACTCGATAAGCACGAAATCAAACCCCGGCGAAGAGTTACGTCTGAAGCGCGGAATAAAAATGGTGACACATGAACCAAATGACACATGATTTTTCGATACGGCGCGGTAGAAAAGCGTTGCTTCTTCGACATCAACAGATAGCGGCCTTTATAGCGACAACACTTATATTTCTTACGCTGCACAAAATTATGGGTGTTGCTGTCTTCCCGTGGGACTCTGGCAATTACTGGAAACTTAGCAGCATTGACAACTTACTAAACTTTCCAAAGACCATAAGAGGATACTTCTATCCAGCGCTGCTATCTCCAGCCAGATATGCATCAGACACATTTGACGCCTTAGGTTATTTTCCTTATAGAATTATTACATCCGTCGTATATGGGTACTTCTTCGCCATTTTAATTCCTAAATTTTATTTGCAGCTATTTGGCGGCCAGGTATCATTCGGGCGACGACTGATCACGCCTCTGCTTGTGGCGGTGCTATTTCCCGGCGTGATTGTTTATCCACTGAGCGATCTGCCTGCTTTGGCTCTGATGGTATGCGCGTCAATTTGCGTGCTATCTTCCGCATGCACAGCTGGCGCGTTCAAACGTTACGCCCTATTGGTGCTTTCGGGAATACTTGCCTATGGCGCTTATAACAGTAGATCTATATACCTTTTCCCGGCCGGACTATTGGCAATTGGTCTGCCATTCATCATTTTCGTTAAGAGCGGTGTTCGCATTAGAGTGTTTGCCACAATTGCCTTTCTCATTGGTGCGGCAGTTGCCAGCATACCTCAAGTAGCGATTAATTATAAGAATGAAAACTCGCTCTCGCCGCTACTGATTACTACATCACTCTACAATCGCTCATTATTCGCGAACCAGTTACTATGGGGTATTACGTTACAGCGCTACGAAACCTCGATTGATAAAAACTCGCCAGGCCCAGAGGTTTTCTACTTAGACAGGGCAGGAGAAAAGCTATTCACCAAGAATAATATTGGAGCCAGTGCATTCGAGTTAGAAACCTATTTAAGACTGGTAATAAGCAACCCTCTCGATTTCTTAGGAATCTACGGTAGACATATTATCAACGGACTCGATCTACGCGATGGCGAGGTATATACCAAAACATCATTAAAAAACAGGGACGCTTTCGCCCTATTAAGTTTTTTGGTTCTTTTCGCAGGATTGTCGGTAATTGTACTCAATAGAACCACGAATCGCCCCGAGACCGACCAGCAACATAGCCCTTTATTTTGGAGCCTCGTGCTCTTGCTGCCGGTCGTTGCCGTAATTCCTGGAGCTGTTGAAAGCCGTTTCTTCCTCGCGGCTCACCTTTCAGCCTATTGCGCTCTCGCCTACAGCAGTGATTTTGACGCGATTAAAAGTCTCCTACGGAGACACTGGCTAGTGGTTAGCATTGCGCTAATAATTTCGGCGACGCTGTTTTTTTCTATATCTACTACGACCCAGGCTGGCATACAGCATACTTACCCACCGCTTTATAGAGGCCAGTGGTAAAGTCAAATTTGTAATTATCAAACGTGCTTGATGATATCTGGATCAGGCCGAGTGGGGCGGAAGGATCCATCCGGGAAATTCAAAGATCCTTCCTTCCAGCTACTAAGCTGACCTCGATATCTGAGCCACGCTTTACGAGTACCGCCGAGGAGATCCGCTGGAGGCACATCAGCCTCCGCCTCCTCGAGAGCCTCAAGTTGCCGAGCAGTCGCGGAAAGCTCCTCGCTTCGCCAAGCTCCTTCCGATGCAGCCTTTCCGGCTAAAATTCCGATCTCTTCAAGCTTTGTCAGGAGCCACTTTGGCAGCTCCTCAACCAGAGTCTCGTCGTCTTCCAGAACCATGGTTGCGCTGACCGAGCGAAGCTGGCCGTCTGCTTTTATTGCGTAGGGCATATATCACCTCTCGAACAGGTATCCGTTCGCGTAGACGTTGAACAAGGCATTTGCCGCGCCGTCGTGGCGCCACTGGAATGACTGCGTGCTGCTGAGCGCAAGGTCGCAGCTATAGGCGCCACCGGCCAGAACGAAATAGCTGTGCGAGGACGAAGACACCGGTGCCTGAAGGTCAGGGTTACCCAGTCGGGCATTCGAGTCGGTAGCACCGTTCGCGAAGAGGCAACTCAGATGCGTCGCAGTGACGGGCACAACAGGTAGGCAGCTGACGGTTTGCGCGACATTGACCGCGCCAGAAACGAGTAGGAACGGGGCACTGAACAGGTTTTCCCAATACCAAACACGGCCGTCCACGTGTGTGAA
>NZ_JH635999.1:1092513-1100463 GCF_000257605.1 Pseudomonas sp. R62 | reverse complement strand
GGACGCTTTCCTCAAGGCCATCCAGTGCGTCCCCCACTTGGCGGGATGCTTCCCGGAGCGCATCAGCTGTCGCCTTCACATAGCCTTCCATCGGTGCCAGCGCGTACACGCCACCTGCCGCATTTGGCCCTTGATAGTTCGGCGAGATGGCCAGCGCGGTGTTGCTCGCAATGTTGACGACCTCATACCAATTGCCGTCCGGCCCCCGGAAAGCATCACCCACACGACTGTTTGCGATGAAAGCAGTGCCGGTGCCGATCACGGCGCTGGAATTTTGGGCGACAGATACCGTTCCTGATTTGTACCAGGTCATGAGTGTTTCCTTATGGAATTAGACAACGCCTACAAGCGTGACCTGCTGGATGCTGTGGTCGGAGCGCTGGCCCTCGGCGCGCAGAACAGCAACCCGCCTCCGGCCGGACATTGGGGTCTGCGCTTCTGGGATATCGGTCGGGAGGAACGCGGACTGCACGAAGAGCTGGTCGCAGCCCTGAGCCTTGCCGTCGAGCGCTGGACGCTCCTAGCGAACGAGTTCAAGTACACCACTCCGGAACATCAGCAAGAGCTCGCCGAGATCTCAAAGGCCCGGGCCGCTATCGCCAAAGCCACCCTATAACCACCTTGTGCCGCCACGCGCGGCATGGAGCATCACATGACCATCCAGTTTCTATCTCACGAGGAGGTTTGCGAGCTCACCGGCGCGCGGACCAAGGCAGGACAGATCCTCAACCTGAAAAAGAACGGCGTCCGCCATACGATTAAAGTGAACGGCTGGCCGAGCGTCACCGCCGTCGGCGCATTTGAATCTGAAAAGCCCGTATGGAAATCACGTAAGGCCAGCTGACATGGGAAGACGACCAAGTAAACCCGGCTCGATCGTCAGGCTGCGTGAACGTAAGAAAGCCAGCGGCCGGGTGTTTTACTACTACGACACGGGCGGAAAGGACCGCAAGGAAATTCCGCTGGGCAGCGACTACGGCTTGGCGATCATGGAGTACGCGAAGCTTGAGCGTGATCGCACCGCAACCGATCTGGTCGCCAAGGTCATCACGTTCCGCTACGTCGCCGAAAAATACATGGTCGACGTCGTCCCCACCAAAGGCACAGCCACCCAGGCTGACAACAAGCGCGAGCTGAAGAATCTGATCGCTTTCTTCGACGACCCACCCGCGCCGCTGGAAACGATCGAGCCGTTGCACGTACGCCAGTACCTGACATGGCGCAAGAGAAGGCACTGCTCAGCGCCATCTGGAATTACGCTCGGGACAAGGGTTACACGTCTCTTGCCAATCCGTGCGCGGGCATCAAGGGCAACAAGGAATCTGGCCAGGACACGTATGTCGAGGATGCGCTGTTCAAGCGCGTGCACGACAAGGCAGATGTGGGCCTGCAAGACGCAATGGACCTCGCCTATCTTACCGGGCAACGGGTGACCGATACCCGGCTGATGGATGAGCGGGACGTGCGCGACGGGCAGATTTGGGTGTTGCAGGGCAAGACAAAGGCGAAGCGGCAGATCGAGATAACGGGGGAGCTGAAGGTTTTGATTGATCGAATCATGTCCCGCAAGTCAGAACACAAGGTCCGCTCGACGCGGCTGATCGTTACAGAGGACGGCACACCGATGACGGTGGCGATGTTGCGCAGGAGATTCGACTTGGCCAGGGAGGCGGCCGACGTGCCGAAAGCTGAATTTCAGATGCGCGACTTGCGCGCCAAGGCGGGTACAGACAAGGCAGAATCCAGCGGTGACATTCTGCAAGCCAGAGATCAACTTGGGCATACGACGGTGGTTATGACCGAGCAGTACATCCGCAACCGTAAAGGCAAAAAGGTCATGCCTACCAAGTGAATTGCGGACCAACTCCAAAATAGCGGACCAGAAACAAACAAGGGCTTGCATCAGCTTTCGCCCGCAAACCCTTGATTTAAGATGGTGCCCGAAGCCGGAATCGAACCGGCACGCCCTTACGAGCGGGGGATTTTAAGTCCCATGCGTCTACCAGTTTCGCCATTCGGGCGGTAGCGCGGCGTTGCTTTGTTCAGCCTTGCGGTTGCGATCCTGACAGGATGACTGCCTGAAAAGCCGAGCGGGGAATATATACATCACGTCCCGGTGAAGCAAGTTTGGAGTGCGCGATTTGCGAACTAAATATCGCTGACCGCTGAAAATCAAAAAGCCCCAGAAATCAGGTAGCTACGGAGTTTGCTTGAAGTAGACGCCGAGGTTACTGGCAAATCGCAGCAACCCGCCTGGAAATTGGGACGATAAACTCAAAAGATTCAGTTGCTCACCATCACCTTAGCTGCACGAGTGACAGATTTTTCATCGATTGAGATTATGAGCAGGCAACCCAAGACTGGACGGGATGTCTACGCTAAAGGATGGCGCCGAAATCGATGAAAGGTAATTAGCACGCCCCCCTTCAACCACGATCACGCCTCACAGAACGTCACCAGAGCAGAGCTCAGGGATGTACAAGCAATCAGGAGATTTGATTCCATGCAAATGAGTGACACCGTTCTAAAAGCGTCTTTAAGCCAAGAGGAGCGCTCGGCGATTGCCGAGATCGAAGCAACTACCAACATCCTGCAGCTTGTCACCCGTCTGACCGGTACACGCTTCGCCGGTATCGCAAAATTCACGGAAACAGAGTGGATCGTTTGTTCGGCGTACGATCCGATTGAACTGGGAATAAATGTTGGCGATACGCTGGATCTGGAAACTACGCTCTGCAGTGAGTTTCGACGAAATCCTCAAGCCCTCTTCCTTCCACAAATCAGCCAGGATGGACGACTGTCGTCACGTCCTGTGGTGAAGCAATATTCGATTGAAAGCTACGCAGGCGCGCCTGTTTTTCTGCCGGACGGGAGACTCTGGGGTGCCTTATGTGCTCTGGACTCAAGGGCTGTTCTGTTTGACAACCCCGATCTTGCAGAGACATTGACGCTGTTCGCGCGGCTCATTGGCTGCATCTTTTTCTCGAATCTCACGGTGGAAGGTGCCAGCCACATCCAGACCGGATCGTGCTTGACTGATTGACCCTCCGCAAACATGTGAATACCAGTTTTTTGCAGACAACAAAAAACCCCGTAGATCATTGATCTACGGGGCTTTTGATAGTGGAGGCCGAGGTCGGAATCGAACCGGCGTAGGTGGATTTGCAATCCACTGCATAACCATTTTGCTACTCGGCCTCAAAGTCTTTGCTGTCAGTAGCACAACAACAAACACTGTACAAATTGGAGCGGGAAACGAGACTCGAACTCGCGACCCCGACCTTGGCAAGGTCGTGCTCTACCAACTGAGCTATTCCCGCTTGGTGTGGCGCATTCTATAGAATTAAGATGCCCCGTCAACCCCTTGATTCAAAAAACTTTTATTTCTTTTCGACGTCGGTCTTCAGGTGCGGCCAGGCAGCGCGAAGGTATTGAACCATCGACCACAGGGTAAGCCCTGCCGATACGATCAGCAGCGTATAACCGAGCACGACCCAGAAGCTGAATGCCTTTGGATGAGCCAGCAGAATCACCAGCGCGAGCATCTGCGCAGCGGTTTTCCATTTGCCCAGATTGGAAACGGCCACCTGCGCTCGTGCGCCGAGTTCGGCCATCCATTCGCGCAGGGCCGAAATCACGATCTCACGACCGATGATGACCGCCGCTGGCAGCGTCAGCCAAAGATTGCCGTGTTCCTGCACCAGCAAGACCAGGGCAACAGCGACCATCAGCTTGTCGGCGACCGGATCGAGAAACGCCCCGAACGGTGTGCTCTGCTCCAGTCGGCGCGCCAGGTAACCATCGAGCCAGTCGGTTGCGGCCGCGAAGGCGAACACCGAAGCGGAGGCCATGTAACTCCACTCGTAGGGCAGATAGAACAGCAAAATAAAGATCGGGATGAGCAGGACGCGTAGAACGGTAATCAGATTAGGGATATTCATCGGCACAACTGGCTACGAGGTGAAGGGGCATTCTACTCACTATGCAGGTTCGCATAAATCGACTCAGCGAGCTTTTTACTGATCCCCGGGGCTTTGGCGATCTCTTCGATGCTTGCACGAGACAGCTCCTGCAATCCACCAAAATGTTTCAACAGGTCACGGCGGCGGGTCGGCCCTACCCCTGCCACGCCTTCCAGCGTTGAGGTTCGGCGGGTCTTGCCGCGACGAGCGCGGTGCCCCGTAATTGCGAAGCGGTGCGCCTCATCGCGGATCTGCTGAATCAGGTGCAAGGTGGGTGAATCGCCGCGCAAGGTGAACTCGTGGGCTGCATCATTCAGATACAACGTTTCGAAACCGGCCTTGCGCGTGGCGCCCTTGGCGACGCCTAACAGGATCAGATGCGGCACAGCCAGTTCGTTGAGCACATCACGGGCCATCGACAATTGGCCTTTGCCACCGTCGACCAGCAGGATGTCCGGCAACTTGCCCTCGCCGTCCTTGAGTTTGCTGAAGCGGCGAGTCAACGCCTGGTGCATGGCCGCGTAGTCGTCGCCGGCGGTGACGCCTTCGATGTTGTAGCGGCGGTAATCCGACTTGATCGCGCCTTCCGGCCCGAACACCACGCAAGAGGCCACAGTGGCTTCGCCGCTGGAATGACTGATGTCATAGCATTCCAGGCGTTGCGGCGGTTCATCCAGATTCAGCACTTCGGCCAGCGCATCGAATCGCGCGGCGGTGTGCTGACGGTTGGCCAGACGCGCGCCCAACGCTTGCTCAGCGTTGGTCACGGCCAGTTGCTGCCAGCGCGCACGGGTACCGCGCACCCGATGACTGATGGCCAACTCACGGCCGCGCAAGGTGTGAATCCCTTCGATCAACGCCGGGAAGTCTTCGTGAACCACGTTGACGATCAGTTCGCTCGGCAGATCGCGTTCGGGGCTACTGATGTAGTACTGACCGAGGAATGCTGCCATGACCTCGGAAACGTCTTCCTCAATGCCGACCTGCGGGAAGAAATTCTTGCTGCCGAGCACGCGCCCGCCGCGCACGCTGATCAGGTGGACACAGGCGCCGCCTGGGTTGACGAATGCGGCAATAACGTCGATATCGCCGGTTCCGCCTTCCATGCTCTGCTGGTCCTGCACCCGGCGCAGCAAGGCAATCTGGTCGCGCAATTCGGCCGCGCGTTCGAATTCGAGATTGATCGCTGCCTCTTCCATCGCGGTGGACAGCTCGTTGGTCAGCGCGTGGCTGCGACCTTCGAGGAACATCACCGAGTGGCGCACGTCTTCGGCGTAGACGTCAGGCTCGACCAGGCCCACGCATGGCGCCTTGCAGCGTTTGATCTGGTATTGCAGGCACGGACGGGTGCGATTCTTGTAATAGCTGTCCTCGCACTGGCGGACGAAAAAGGTTTTTTGCAGGATGCTCAGGCTTTCACGTATGGCGCCGGCACTCGGATAGGGGCCGAAATACTTGCCCTTGGCCTTTTTGGCGCCGCGATGGATGCTCAGGCGCGGAAACTGTCCGTCGGAGAGAAACACGTACGGATAGGATTTATCGTCGCGCAGCAGGATGTTGTACGGCGGGCGCCACTCCTTGATCAGCGTCTGTTCCAGCAGCAGCGCTTCGGTTTCGTTGGCGGTGATGGTCGTCTCGACCTGAGCGATACGCCCTACCAGTGCAGCCGTTTTCGGCGCCAGCCCGGTCTTGCGAAAGTAGCTCGCCAGACGTTTCTTCAGGTTTTTCGCCTTGCCGACATACAGCAGGCGCGCCTCGCTGTCGAACATGCGATAGACGCCCGGGCGACCGCTGACGGTCGACAGGAAAGCACTGGAATCAAATGTCTCGGTCATGGTCAGGCGCTGGCATCCACCATGCCGTGACGCACCGCGAGCAGTGTCAGCTCGACGTCGCTGCTGATCGAAAGCTTCTCGAAAATGCGGTAGCGGTAGGTGTTCACGGTTTTCGGCGACAGGCACAACTTGTCGGAAATGATCTGGACCTTCTGGCAGCCGACAATCATCAAGGCAATCTGGATTTCCCGCTCCGACAAGGCATCGAACGGCGAATCATTGGTTGGCTGGAATGATTTGATCGCCAACTGCTGAGCGATCTGCGGACTGATGTAACGCTGCCCGGCGAAAACCAGCCGAATGGCCTGAACCATTTCCGGGAGACCCGCCCCCTTGGTCAGGTAACCGGCGGCGCCGGCCTGCAGCAAACGCGTCGGGAAAGGGTCTTCCTCGCACACCGTAACGGCAACCACCTTGATGTCCGGGTGGCTGCGCAGCAGTTTCCGTGTGGCCTCGAGGCCGCCGATGCCGGGCATCTTGACGTCCATGAGCACTACGTCAGGCTTCAATTCACGGGCTTTGATCAGGGACTCTTCACCTGACTCGGCCTGACCCACCACCTGCAGGCCATCGATATCGGCCAGCATCCGTGTAATGCCTGTACGAACGAGATCATGGTCGTCGACCACTAGCACCCTAATCAAGCAGACACCTCGCGATATGGTCTTATTGGGATGCCGGACACCTTAGCAAAAAGTGCCAGACAGACCTAGCGGAAAGCCGCATTTAAAAAGTTTCAATTCGTCATTCAGGGCCTGCCGGCTGTGGGTTTCAGAGCACAGCTGTACTCAAATCGAGCTGCATCCTGAGGAAACACTCATCCCTGCCCACGATGTGCAGTCCTTTAGATGCATACAGTTTTTGCGCCGGGTTATTGTCAAACACTGTCAGCCGCAGTGCCGGTCGCCTTGCCTGCCGAGCCATCTCGATCACCTGATCAATGGCCCAGGAACCGGCGCCCTGCCCTTGCCACGGATGATCAATCTGCAATTCGCGTATGTACAGCGCTCGGGCATCCTCGCTCAGACTGACAAAGCCGATCAGCAGTTCATCCTGGAGGATCATCCAGTTCTCACGATACTGCCAGCCTGCGTCGAATGCCTCGTCCTGCCACAACAGATCGTGGTCAATGTAATAGCGCAGCATGTTGCGACAGGTCAGATCTCGCGCAAACGCAAGATCATCATGGGTGGCATGCCGAATTCGATAACTCATTCAGCTCTCTCCAATCGTAAAAATGTACTTTAACCAGATCGTTTACCAGTGATAGCCGTTTCGCTCGGCACGCAATAGCATTTTCTGATTGCTGACGCGTATCAGCGTCGAGTAAGCTCGGCGTATTCATCGGAGACAGACCATGTTCAACGCCTCTTCACAGTCTTGCATCGCCAGCGCCTCGCGCTCGATTGCGGCTGCGTGGGTCCACGACGCCTGCGCTCCAGACAACTTTTATTTTGGGTATTGGTTTAGCCACTGGCGCGCCTGATACCCAAACGGCGCCCATGATAACGGGTCGCCTACCAGAGATTTCTCAACCCCCGGTCGGCCTCCCGACCGGGGGTTTTGTTTTTTCAGGCCCATCACTTTCAGCGACACACCACACTTCGAGGATTCCACCATGAACTACGCCACTTATTACCGTTACGACAGCTTTAGCGCCTGGCGATTTACCAGCCTCCGCTCGGGACAGCCTGCCGCCTCCGATCGGTCACCTACCGGTGGCAAACACACACGCCTAGCCAGTACGGCCATTTGTCGAACACCCCAGTAGGGCCGAGTGCGCGGGAAAAACCCGCCATCCGCCCAGGAAGACCGAACATGAACTCTTCAGTTTCCGCTTTGCCACTGTCCACCCTCGATTCTGCCAACGAAGCGCTGACCCTGCGCCTGCCCAGCTCGTTGCAGCTCAAACAGCAATTACCGCTCAGCCACTCCCTGCATCAGCAGGTCAATGCCCATCGCCAGGCGGTGCGCGCCATCCTCGACGGTGAAGACCCGCGCCTGCTGGTCATCGTTGGCCCCTGCTCCATCCATGATCCGCAGTCAGCAATCGAATACGCCAGCAAACTCGCTCGCCTGGCCGAAGATGTCAGCAGTGAAATGCTGCTGGTCATGCGTGCCTACGTCGAAAAGCCGCGAACGACGATCGGCTG
>NZ_JH635999.1:1087416-1091963 GCF_000257605.1 Pseudomonas sp. R62 | reverse complement strand
TCGAAAAGCCGCGAACGACGATCGGCTGGAAAGGTCTGGCCTACGATCCGCATCTGGACGGCACTGACGACATGGCAGCCGGTCTGACGCTGTCGCGCGAACTGATGCTGGAAATGATCCGGCTCGGACTACCGGTCGCTACCGAACTCCTGCAACCCATGGCCGCCAACTACTTTGATGACCTGCTGAGCTGGGTGGCCATTGGTGCCCGCACCACCGAATCGCAAATCCACCGCGAAATGGCCAGTGGCTTGAACATGCCGGTGGGCTTCAAGAACGGCACCGACGGCGGCGCCGCCGTTGCTGTCGACGCCATGCGCTCGGCAGCCCATCCGCATCGGCACTTCGGCGTCGACAGCCAAGGGCATCCGGCGATCGTGCAGACAGCCGGCAACGCTGACACCCACATCGTGCTGCGCGGTGGCCATCAAGGGCCGAACTACGATGCAACCAGCGTGGCCAACATCAGCGCCGAGCTCAGCAGACTGAAGATCCCCAGCCGGATCATGGTCGATTGCAGCCATGCCAACAGCGGCAAGGATCCACTACGCCAGCCAGCAGTCTTCAATGACGTCCTTGAACAACGCCTGCGGGGAAACCACTCGCTGATCGGCATGATGCTGGAATCTCACCTGTTCGAAGGCTGCCAGCCGCTGAGCAGCTCTCTAAGCTACGGCGTATCGATCACCGACGGCTGCCTCGGCTTCGATGCAACTGAGCGATTGCTGACCGATGCCGCACGACGCGTCGCGCAAGCCGAACGTTGATCGAACCGCCCTCCCGCTCATTCAAAGCGCGGAGGGCCGGCATTCACTGGCAAAGCCTCCACGCTGATTTGCGTAACGGGGGATTGCTGACTGACATCGTCCAGACGCTCCACGGTGTAGGCGATCTGCACCGTTGTGCCGTGATGTTCACGCCAGAACCGGTGAGGGACGATGAAACACACCGCTTGACCAGCCGTCTCCCGCGTAATTTCAAGATCATCCCGGTGACTGAAGAACTCACCGTCACACTTGAGATAGACCAACTCATCCTCTTGCACCTGCGCCCCTTCGATGAGAACGGAAACGCCGTCGACCGAATCCTTCAGTGACAACACGTTTTCAACTGCCTCGACGACATCCGGCGCAGGCAATTGCGCACGCACTGCAGGCCCTAGGAAAACCGTGGCAGGCTCGGACGCTCGAACCGTTCCACAGCGCTGTTCGATACGGTAGGCGACGACCACTTCACCACCTCGGTGAGCTTCGATGTAGCTCCCGGCACCCAGAACGACAGGCATTGCGCGACGGAGTAGGCCTCCACGTTCAATGAGTCGGTAAAGATCTCGGGCGAGGTATCGCCGTGCCAGGACAACATCACCCGATCACCCGCCGACATCCTCGCGTAAGGCTGCAGAGTCACCAGGGTGCCCTCTGCCACTCGCGATGGCTCCAGCGCTCCGTTTACCGAGCCTTCGATCTGTGGCGCCAAAAATTGCGTGCGCATATCGCCCACAGACAGTTGCAGGCGTGCAGATTCCACTGCCTTGGGCGCGGACGCACTTTGCAGTGTCCAGTAAACCTCCAGCGAGCCTCCATCCAGCGCAGCCACATGCATGGCCTTGATGACGAAGATTACGTCCCTGCCGACCTGAGCCTGGCTGATGAATCGAACACTCTCGTATTGATAGGTGAAGCCTTCGATATCCAGCCCCTCCCAATACAGCGTCAACTGATCGCCGCAGCTCATGTTGGCATAAGGAGAAATGCGAACGATGGCTTTGACCAGTGAAGGATCCAACACGCTCCCGCTGAGCCCGTCAATCATCGGCGCGACAAGAGTTTCGATGGACACTTCGGCAACCATCGGCTGACGCATCCGCCAGCAAAACTCGACTTCATGGCTATTCATTTTCGTTTCCACTCCCTGGAAAACGTGCCGCCCCGAATGGCGACACTGACATCTACATTGAGGACTTCTTTGAATGTTCTTGATGTCAGCCGAATACACCGCGACGACGGCGCAAGCGCTACTCGCAAGGTAGGCAACCGGGGAGTTCGCGCTGTTATGCCGACAAACGACCCACTGAACTTCCGATTCGGATTTCACAGCTCTCCGAAATTTCGTACGCCTCGTAGTCCATTTTCAAACACAACGCGAAGCCTCTTCGTACTTCCTCAGCGACAGGGGTGTTTTAGAGTGGCTCGGTGATTTCCCGATGAACTTCTACGAAAAAGGTAAGAACATGCAACGGAATGCTACAACTCGTTATCCCATCCTGTTGGTCCACGGTCTGTTCGGGTTCGAGCGTATCGGTCATTTCGAGCTGTTCCATGACGTCAAATCCGCGCTGAAAGCGGCTGGCTGTCGATTGTTTGTTCCACACCTTTCGGCCACCCATGACAATGAAATGCGGGGTGAGCAATTGCTGTCACAGATGGCCTGCGTGCTGCGAGGCACAGGCGCGAAGAAAGTCAACCTTATAGGACACAGTCAAGGTGCACTCGCTGCACGTTATGCGGCAGCGCTTGCACCAAACGTCGTCGCTTCAGTCACCTCCGTCAGTGGTCCGAACCATGGTTCGGAGCTCGCCGACTTCCTGCGCAAGGCACTGGTCCCGGGCAAGCTGCCGGAGGTCGTTGCACAAAACGTGGCGACGCAATTTGCCGATTTGTTGTCGCTGCTCAGTGGCAGCGTGGCACTGCCACAGAATGCAGTGGCCGCACTCAACGCACTGACCACCGTCGGCGTCGGTCAATTCAATGACAAATTCCCACAAGGCCTGCCACACACCTGGGGCGGTCACGGCCCGGAGCAAGTCAACGGTGTGCGTTACTACTCGTGGAGCGGGATTGTTGCGCAATCCAGGCTGCCGGCGCTGGATCCGGTTCAAGCAACCTGCCGCGTCCTGTCGCAGTATTTCACCACCGAACCCCAGCAGAATGACGGCTTCGTCGGACGCTTCAGTAGCCATCTCGGCCAAGTGATCCGCTCTGATTATCCAATGGATCACCTGGCTAGTTTGCGGCGCAGCCCGGGCGTAACCGCGTCTTCGGCGGACCCTATCGAGCTGTACGTCGAGCATGCCCAGCGCCTGCGTGCGGCGGATCTTTGAGTAGAGTCAGGGAATCAGAATGGAACTTTGCCGAGAATTCACCGACTGATTCCGGTACGCTCCACCTTTTATTGAAACAGTTCGGAGAATTCCCCATGGCCAAAGCCACTGCCCGCCACATCCTGGTTTCCAGCGAAGACAAGTGCAACGAACTCAAGGCTCAGATCGAAGCCGGCGCCGATTTTGCTGAAGTCGCCAAAGCCAACTCCAGCTGCCCATCCAGCCGTCAGGGCGGTGACCTGGGTTCGTTCGGTCCTGGCCAGATGGTCAAGGAATTCGACACCGTGGTGTTCAGCGCACCAATCAACGTCGTGCAAGGCCCGGTGAAGACCCAGTTCGGTTACCACCTGCTGGAAGTCACCAGCCGTCAGGACTGATTCGTCGTCCTGCTGCTGACAACGGCCCACCCTTTGGTGGGCCGTTGTGTTTCGGTTAAATATACGGCTGGCGAGTGGCGCGCCGCTCGCGTACAACTTGCGCTTATCGATTTTGCGTTCCAAGGCTGACGATGCGACTGGTTTTTCCCACACTGATGCTCACCGCCCTCGCCCTGCTCACGGGTGCCGCCGGTGCGACCGCTGCCCCGCAACACGCACTGACCGTTTACGGCGAACCGGCCAAATACCCCGCCGGTTTCAGCCATTTCGACTACACCAATCCGCAAGCGCCGAAGGGTGGGACGATGCGGCGCTCGGCCATCGAAATCGGCCACTTCGATCATCTGCTGCCCTATATAGACAAAGGCATCGGCGTCACGCAGATCGACGGCCTGCTGTATTCGCCACTGGCCCAGCGCTCGCTTGACGAGCCCTACACCGTCTACGGTCTGGTCGCGCAGAAGATGGAGCGCTCGGAGGACGGTCTTTCGCTACGTTTCTTCATCAACCCGAACGCGCGCTTTGCCGATGGCAAACCGATCACAGCCGAAGACGTTCGCTACACCTACAACCTGCTGATGACCCAAGGCAGCCTGCGTTATCGTACCCAGTTTGCCGACGTCAAAGGCGTCGAAATCGAGGCACCGCTGACCGTGCGCTTCGACTTCAAAAGTAACGAAAACCGCACCCTGCCCCTGGATATCGCGACCCTGCCGGTGTTCCCCGAACACTGGTGGAAGAGTCGCGATTTCGCCGGCGGCGGTGGTTATGAGCCGCCGCTGGGCAGCGGGCCGTACCGTGTTGGCAAGGTCGACTCCGGGCGCAGCATCACTTTCGAACGCAATGGCGACTGGTGGGGCAAGGACCTGCCGGTCAGTCGCGGCCTGTACAACTTCGACCATTTCAGTATCGAGTATTTCGGCGACACCGATGTCGCCCGTCAGGTGCTGCGTGGCGGTGCCTATGACTACAACCGCGAGTTTTCCGCGACCGGCTATTCGATCGGCTACGACAGTCCCGCCCTCAGCGATGGCCGTTTACAGAAGGCCCACCTCGCCACTGAAGCGCCG
>NZ_JH635999.1:1084473-1087102 GCF_000257605.1 Pseudomonas sp. R62 | reverse complement strand
CCCACCTCGCCACTGAAGCGCCGCAATCGGCCCAGGGTTTCGTGTTCAATCTGCAAAAGCCGATGTTCCAGGACCGCCGGGTACGCCAGGCACTGGCGATGCTCTGGGACTTCGAATGGAGCAACCGGCAGATGATGCGCAACGTCTATATCCGCCAGCAGAGCTACTTTTCCAATACCGATCTCGCCGCCCGGCAGTTGCCCGACGCTCAAGAGCTGAAGATTCTCGAACCGCTGCGCGGTCAGGTGCCTGAGGAAGTGTTCAGCAAAGTCTTCGAGGCGCCGAAGACCGACGGCAGCGGCATCATCCGTGACAAGCAGTTGCAAGCCCTGCAACTGCTTGAGCAGGCCGGCTGGAAACCGGATGGCGATCAACTGGTCAACGGCGCCGGCGAGCCGCTGAGCTTCACTTTTCTGGTCAGCCAGAACGGCATGGACCGCCTGCTGTTGCCCTACAAGCGCACGCTGAAGCAGATCGGCATCGAGCTGAATATCCGTCGCATCGACGCTTCGCAATACGTCAATCGCCTGATGAGTCGCGACTACGACATGATCGTCACCGGCTACCCCGTTACTACTTCTCCGGGCGGTGAGTTGCTCAACTATTTCGGCTCGGCAGCGGCCAACGATCCCGGCGCGAACAATTACATGGTGTTGAAAAACCCGGCGGTCGATACCTTGATCAACGGCCTGATCCGCGCTTCGACCCAATCAGACATGTTGCACTACGCCCATGCGCTGGACCGGGTGCTGCAATGGAACTACTACTGGATTCCCAATTACTACCCGCCAGGCACCTCGACCGTCTGGTGGAACCGCTTCGGCATTCCCACGGTGCAGGCGAGCAATGACGAAGCCATAGAGAGCTGGTGGGAAATCAGCCGCACGCCACTGACCAATCAGCAGATGACCGCCGAGAAAATCAGTCGCGGCAGACCCGGAGGGCCGCACTGATGTGGGGTTACATACTGCGGCGCCTGCTGCTGATCATTCCGACGCTCGTGATCATCCTGCTGGTCAATTTCGTCATCATCCAAGCCGCGCCCGGCGGACCAGTGGAACAAGCCATCGCCCATCTGCAAGGCATTGGCGGCGCCGGTGTTGGCGGTGGTGCCAGCGAGACATCGAGCAACGCTTCGCGCGCCAGCCGTGGTCTCGACCCGCAACTGATCAAGGACATCGAAAAGCAGTACGGTTTCGACAAACCGGCCCACGAGCGCCTGTGGCTGATGCTGAAGAACTACGCGCAACTGGACTTCGGCAAGAGCTTCTTCCGTGGTGCAACAGTCACCGACCTGATTCTGGAAAAGATGCCGGTGACCATTTCGCTCGGATTGTGGGCGACGCTGATCACCTATCTGGTGTCGATCCCGCTGGGCATCCGCAAGGCTGTGCACCACGGCAGCCATTTCGACATCTGGAGCAGCACGGCGATCATCATCGGTTACGCCATGCCGGCGTTTCTGTTCGCGATGTTCCTGATCGTGGTATTCGCCGGCGGTACTTCGTTGAACTGGTTTCCGGTGCGCGGACTGGTTTCGGACAACTTCGAATCGCTATCGACCCTGGGCAAGATCGCCGATTACTTCTGGCATCTGGTGCTGCCGGTCACCGCGCTGGTGATCGGTGGATTCGCGACCTTGACGATCCTTACAAAAAACTCGTTCCTCAATGAAATCACCCGACAGTACGTAGTGACGGCCCGCGCCAAAGGCTTGAGCGAACGCCGCGTGCTGTACGGACACGTGTTTCGCAACGCCATGCTGTTGGTGGTCTCGGGGATACCTCAGGCGTTCATCAGTGTGTTTTTCGCCGGCTCACTGCTGATCGAAGTGATCTTCTCCCTCGATGGCCTTGGGCGCATGAGTTACGAAGCAGCGGTATCACGGGACTACCCAGTGGTGTTCGGTTCGCTGTTCATTTTCACCCTGTTCGGACTGCTGATAAAACTGATCGGCGACCTCTGCTACACCCTCGTCGACCCGCGTATCGACTTTGCCGCGAGGAATGCCTGATGTTCAAGCTCTCGCCTTTGGGTCGTCGCCGTTTCGAACGCTTCAAGAAAAACCGTCGTGGCTGGTGGTCGCTGTGGCTGTTCATCGGCCTGTTCCTGCTGACGCTGGGTGGCGAATTGATCGCCAACGACAAACCGTTGATGGTCAGTTATCAGGGCCAATGGTACTTCCCGGTGTTCAAGCGCCACACCGAACAGGAGTTCGGCGGGCAACTGCCGTTTCAGGCCGATTACCGCAGCGAGTACGTGCAGAATCTGATTCGCAAGGACGGCGGCTGGTTGCTGTTCCCGCCGATTCCGTTCAGCGACGACACGCCCAACTATGACCTGAACAAACCGGCGCCGAGCCCACCCACATCGGTCAACTGGCTGGGCACCGACGATCAGGCGCGCGATGTGCTGGCGCGGGTCATCTTTGGTGCTCGAGTGTCGATTCTGTTTGCCCTGATGCTGACCTTTGTCAGCGCGCTGATTGGCATCGCCGCCGGCGCGTTGCAGGGCTATTACGGTGGCTGGGTCGATTTGCTCGGGCAGCGCGTACTTGAGGTCTGGTCGGGGCTGCCGGTGTTGTATCTGCTGATCATCCTTTCCGGGTTCGTCGAGCCGAATTTCTGGT
>NZ_JH635999.1:1077059-1080798 GCF_000257605.1 Pseudomonas sp. R62 | reverse complement strand
GAAGTCAAACGACGTGCGCGGCGCAGTGCCAGCGCTGATTCGCCGGTTTTGCTGCTGGGGGAAACCGGCACAGGTAAAGAGTTGCTTGCCCAAGCGATCCACAGCGCCTCACCACGCGCGCACAAAGCCTTCGTCAGCATCAACAGCGCGGCAATTCCCGAGGCGCTGCTGGAAGCCGAATTCTTTGGCACTGCACCCGGCGCCTTTACCGGCGCTGACCGCAAGGGCCGCACCGGTAAATTACAAATCGCTCAGGGTGGCACGCTGTTTCTCGATGAGATCGGCGATATGCCGCTGCCGCTGCAAAGCAAACTGCTGCGCGTGTTGCAGGAAAAGGAGTTCGAGCCGGTCGGCTCCAATGAAGTGATTCAGAGCGATGTGCGGGTAATCGCCGCGACGTCGACGGATTTGCAGGCGGCGATCAAGCGCGGCGAATTTCGCGCCGATTTGTACTACCGCCTCAACGTACTGCCAATCCAGGTGCCGCCGCTGCGTGAACGTCTCGATGATCTGCCGGCGCTGAGCGAGGCGATTCTCGAAGAACTGCGCAGCCAGCATGAACTGCACCGCGATGCGCTGGCGTTGCTCGGCCAGCATGCCTGGCCGGGCAACATCCGTGAGTTGCGCAATGTGCTGGAGCGGGCGGCGTTGCTCAGTGATGATCTGATCCTGACCGAGCAGGATATTCGCGGCGCGATTGGCACCTTTACTCCGGTTGAGCGAACGTCCGAGCCGAGCATGCAAGCCTCCGCTGGGGAGACATTTGCACAGGCGCGGGCGCGGTTTGATCGGCAGTTGATCGAGTCGACCCTGGCGCAATGCGCGGGGAAAGTACCGGAGGCGGCGGTTCGGCTGGGGCTGGGGCGGTCGACGCTGTACAAGAAAATGGCTGCGCTGGGGATTGCAGAGTCTACATATAGAGACATCTGATCTCCATTTTAAGACTAGAGCAAAAGCTTCGCGAGCAGGCTCGCTCCCACAGGGGAATGCATGACCAATGTGGGAGCGAGCCTGCTCGCGAAGGCGCCGGCCCATTCAAAGAAAATCTCAACTAAGAGACAAAAACAGCTCCCAGTAGGCGACTCTGATCTAATTTCCTTATATTTCAAACAGTTAGAAGATTGGCACAAATCTCGCTAACCCACTCTCCACACCCGTTCCACCCACAAAAATAACAATCCTGGAGAGACACACCATGAGTGTGATCATTGCCTTGGCAGCCCTGACGCTGCTGATGCTCGCCGCCTACCGTGGCTACAGCGTCATCCTCTTTGCCCCGATCGCCGCCCTCGGCGCGGTCCTGCTCACCGATCCGTCCGCCGTTGCCCCTGCTTTCACCGGGGTATTCATGGACAAGATGGTCGGTTTCATCAAGCTCTATTTCCCGGTATTCCTGCTCGGCGCGGTGTTCGGCAAGCTCATCGAACTGTCCGGCTTCTCACGCTCGATCGTCGCCGCTGCGATTCGCCTGCTTGGCACCAAACAAGCGATGCTGGTGATCGTGCTGGTCTGCGCCCTGCTGACTTATGGCGGCGTGTCGTTGTTCGTCGTCGTCTTCGCTGTTTACCCGTTTGCAGCGGAGATGTTCCGCCAGAGCAATATCCCCAAACGTCTGATCCCGGCGACCATTGCCCTCGGTGCATTCTCGTTCACGATGGACGCCCTGCCCGGCACGCCGCAGATCCAGAACATCATTCCCAGCACCTTTTTCAACACCACCGCATGGGCGGCGCCGTGGCTGGGGGTGATCGGCACGATTTTCGTGTTTTGTGCCGGCATGCTGTTTCTGCAGCGCCAACGCAACAAGGCGCAACGTGCCGGCGAAGGTTACGGCACTGAACTGCGCAACGAACCGGAAACCGCCGAAGACCTGAAGCTGCCCAACCCGTGGATTGCCCTGTCGCCATTGCTGGCGGTGGGCATCATGAACCTGCTCTTCACCCAGTGGATTCCGCAGTGGTACGGCAAGACCCACAGCCTGGCACTGCCGGGCATGGCCGCGCCGGTCACCACCGAAATCGCCAAGCTCACGGCGATCTGGGCGGTGCAGGCGGCGTTGCTGGTCGGCATCCTCATGGTCCTGGCGTTCGGTTTCAAGGCGATCAAAAGCAAGCTCGCCGAAGGCAGCAAAAGCGCGGTCAGCGGTGCGTTGCTCGCGGCCATGAACACCGCGTCTGAATACGGCTTTGGTGCGGTAATCGCTTCGCTGCCGGGGTTCCTGGTGCTGGCCGACTGGCTCAAGCAGATTCCCAATCCGTTGGTCAACGAAGCGATTACCGTGACACTGCTCGCCGGCATTACCGGATCGGCGTCGGGCGGCATGAGCATTGCGCTGGCGGCGATGTCCGAGCAGTTCATCAGTGCAGCGCACGCGGCGAATATTCCGCTGGAAGTGCTGCACCGCGTGGCCGCGATGGCCAGTGGTGGCATGGACACCCTGCCGCACAACGGCGCGGTAATCACGTTGCTGGCGGTGACCGGACTGACCCACCGCGAAGCCTACAAAGACATTTTCTGTATTACGCTGATCAAGACCCTCGCGGTTTTCGTGGTGATCGGCACTTTCTACGCCACTGGCATTGTGTGAGGTATTCATGACCACTCTTTCCGGCAAGACAGCCTTGGTAACCGGCTCCACCAGCGGCATCGGCCTGGGCATCGCGCTGACCCTCGCGAAAGCGGGCGCCAACCTGATTCTCAATGGCTTCGGCGACGCCTCGAAGGTGATCGCCGACGTCGCTCAGTACGGCGGCAAGGTCGGCCATCATCCCGCCGATGTCAGCGACCCGGCACAGATTGCCGACATGGCCGCCTACGCCGAGCGCGAGTTTGGCGGCGTCGACATTCTGGTCAACAACGCCGGCATTCAGCACGTTGCGGCCGTAGAAGAGTTTCCTGTTGAGCGCTGGGATTCGATCATCGCGATCAACCTGTCATCGGTATTCCAC
Source organism: Pseudomonas sp. R62 (assembly GCF_000257605.1). Lineage (NCBI taxonomy): Bacteria > Pseudomonadati > Pseudomonadota > Gammaproteobacteria > Pseudomonadales > Pseudomonadaceae > Pseudomonas > Pseudomonas sp. R62. The sequence goes on along the minus strand of NZ_JH635999.1, from coordinate 1,077,850 downwards.
AGCACGCGGCTCAGCCTGCCGGGCATGCGCCGCAAGAACTGGGGGCGCATCATCAATATCGCCTCGGTGCACGGCCAGGTCGGCTCCACCGGCAAAGCCGCGTACGTCGCCGCCAAGCATGGCGTGATCGGCCTGACCAAAGTAGTCGGGCTGGAAACCGCGACCAGCAACGTCACCTGCAATGCGATCTGTCCGGGTTGGGTGCTGACGCCGCTGGTGCAGAAGCAGATCGATGATCGCGCGGCCAAGGGTGTCGATCCGCAGCAGGCGCAGCATGATCTGCTGGCGGAAAAACAGCCGTCGCTGGAGTTCGTTACACCGCAGCATCTGGGTGAGCTGGTGCTGTTCTTGTGCAGTGAAGCCGGCAGCCAGGTACGCGGCGCGGCGTGGAATATTGATGGTGGCTGGCTGGCGCAATAAACACCTGGCCATTGTGGGAGCGAGCCAGCTCGCGAATCAGATAAGAAGAGGCAAACCCATGTCCGACATCCTCTGGCAACCCGACGCCCAGCGTATCGACCGTTCGCGGATGGACGTTTTCCGGCGCGAAATCAATCAGCGGCATTCGCTTGAGCTCGACGGCTACCCTGCCCTGCACCAATGGAGCATCGATCAGCGCCCGGCGTTCTGGCAGGCGATCGTCGATTTCTTCGACATCCGCTTCCACACTCAGCCAGACGCCATCTTGCGTGAAGGTGCGGAAATGCCCAGCGCCGAGTGGTTCCCCGGCGCGACGCTGAACTTCGCTGAACACCTGCTGCGCCGCCGCAACGATGCCGTGGCGGTGGTTG
>NZ_JH635999.1:1072678-1076601 GCF_000257605.1 Pseudomonas sp. R62 | reverse complement strand
CAGCGCGAACAACTGACCTGGGCCGAACTGGCCGAACACGTCGCCGGTTTTCAGGCCAGCCTGCGCGCGGCGGGCGTTGGCCGGGGTGATCGCGTGGCGGCTTGCATGCCCAACACCTGGCAAACTCTGGTGGCGATGTTGGCCACCACCAGCCTCGGCGCGATCTGGTCCTGCTCGTCGCCGGACTTCGGCACCCACGGCGTGATCGATCGCTTTGGCCAGATCGAACCGAAAGTGCTGCTCACCTGTGCCGGTTATCAATACGCCGGAAAAATCCTCGATCAGACCGCCAAGCTCAACGAAATCCTGGCACAACTGCCGTCACTGCAGCAGTTGATCATCGTCCCGTACGCCCGTCCGCAAGCGCGCATCGAGGATTATCAAAGCCACGCTGATGTCTGCTTGTGGCAAGACTTCTATAAACCCGGCGGCGAACCGGATTTCACCCCGGTGCCGTTCAATCATCCGCTCTACGTGCTGTACTCCAGCGGCACCACTGGCGTGCCGAAATGCATCGTCCACAGCACCGGCGGTGTGCTGCTGCAACACGTCAAGGAGCATGGTTTGCACTGCGACCTCGGTCCCGGTGACCGCTTGTTCTACTACACGACCTGCGGCTGGATGATGTGGAACTGGCTGGTTTCAGCGCTCGCGGTTGGCAGCGCCGTGGTGCTCTACGACGGCTCGCCGTTTCATCCGGACCATCAGCGCTTGCTCGATCTGATCGACGACGAACGCATCAGTGTGTTTGGCACCAGTCCGAAATTCCTTGCCACGTTGGAAAGCAGCGGCGCCAGGCCCCGCGAAAGTCATGACTTGAGCAGTTTGAAAACCCTGCTCTGCACAGGCTCGGCTTTGTCACCGCAAAGCTACGATTTCGTTTACCGCGACTTCAAAACCGATGTGTGTCTGGCTTCAATGTCCGGTGGTACCGACATCGTCTCGTGCTTCGTCAATGGCAACCCGCTGTCAGCGGTACGTCGCGGAGAAATCATGGGCAAGAGCCTGGGCATGGCCGTCGAGGTCTGGAACGACGCTGGCCAGCCGGTGATCGGTGAGAAAGGTGAGCTGGTCTGCACACGGCATTTCCCGGCGATGCCGATCGGCTTGTGGAATGACCCCGACGGCTCAAAACTCCGCCAGTCCTACTTCAGCCTGTTCCCCGGCGTCTGGGCACAGGGTGATTACGCCGAACAGTTGCCCCACGGCGCGATGATGATCCATGGCCGCTCGGATGCGGTACTGAACCCGGGCGGCGTGCGCATCGGCACGGCGGAAATCTATCGCCAGGTCGAGAAAATCACCGAGGTACTGGACAGCGTCGCCATCGGTCAGCAGTGGCAGGATGATGTGCGGGTCGTGCTGTTCGTGCGTCTGCGCGATGGGGTCGAACTCGATCAAGGGCTCGAACAGCGAATCCGCGAAGTGATCCGCGCCAATACCACGCCGAGGCATGTCCCGGCGCGGATTGTTGCAGTGACGGACATACCGCGCACCATCAGCGGCAAAGTCGTGGAGCTGGCGGTGCGTGATGTCGTGCATGGAAGGCCGGTAAAAAACACCGATGCACTGGCCAATCCCGAAGCGCTGGAGCAGTTTCGGGATCGACCGGAACTGGCTGATTGAAACCGGCACTGACGCCCTCATCCGACAGGCTGGCGGCAGTGCTTTTCATCAACGAGGTTTGTTCAAGGTAATGACCACCGGCTCGCCAATCGCCCGGCCCGCACTGGCCTCGAGCGCACTGGCAAGAACAGTCATGTTTTGATCGAAAGTGACCTCGTCAGTGATCAGTTGACTCAGCAATGAGGTGACCAGCGTGAGCGAGTCGGCGTTTTCGAAGGCTCTGGACGGCGCATGACAGTCAGTGCCGCTCTGCGACTGCGCCAGGCAACCTGCCCCCAGATTGAGCAATACGGACACATCCAGCTGCTGTCCGCTGTCACTGGCATGCACGGCGTCGGTGGCATAACCGACATCGTCGGTTTGTGCGCTGGCGTGGAACAGCTCATGAATCAGGTCGTCGGCGATCACATCGTGGTTCAGACCCATGCTGACGAAGTGTCGATTGAAGTTTTTCGTGTAGACCTCAACAAACGCTATAGCGCAATCACCGCTCGAACCCGCGTCTTTCCAGCGCTGGTAATTGTTTGCATCGAACGATGCCAGGGTGTCGTTGATTTTGAGGCCGTCGAGAACCATGTTGCTCAAGGAGAAACCGGCGAAATCGAAGCGGATCAAACGCAAGTAGTTCACCAGCCGATCAGTGGACACCTGAGAAGCATCGCCGAACACGATCTTCATCAGCGCGTCGCGATCGCGTTTGAAATCATGACGGTTGAAGATTTCCAATGCGTTGTCGATCTTCGCCCGTGCACGGGGCAGGCTTTGCTCGATGAACTTGCGCGTGTAACTGAGCGGCAACGTGCGCGGCGAAGCAGGCAGCTGCAAGGGGGCTTGATACACAAAACCCTCCAGAGACTTGCCCCACAAGTTGCCGCGTCGATTCAGCGAGTACCATTTGTCACCACTGCGCGCGGCCAGCACGGCGACGGCTTCATGCGTAGCCCCGCGTGGCCGCCAGCTCCCCAACCCGAATTGCGCGTTATCGGCCGCTTCAAGCAGATCATAGGATTGCCGGCGACCGCTGATCCTGTGCAATTGCCCCCTGGCCAGAGTAATCAGGTCATGAGTGTTCTTGTTGAACCGCAGCAGGCCCTTGTGTACCAGTTTACCGCCCGCCTGCAGACCAGAGGGCACACCGTCGAAGGGATTGAAAAGCGAGATGGCCGAAGTAAACGCCAGCCGGGTGAAACGCGCGGCCTTGGCAGTAGTGGAAATGGCCCTGGTGGAAATACTCAGCGCCTTCGAGCTGGCGCCAGCCACTGTTCCCACCAGGCCGATGCCGTCCATCAAACATCCGTAAACCCCGTCCACCATCTTGTTGTGTTCGCCCGAGGCGATGTCCTCGATGCATTTTTTGAACGGCACCAACAGGTCGATGAAGTAAGTCAGCAAGCGTTCGCCCTCTTCCCGGGAGAGTTCGAGCGGCGTCGGTACACGCACGAGCTCTCTGAGCTCGGTTTTATTCAGGAACGGTCTGTTCTCGGCGAGAAACCCGGCGATGCGCACGATGTTAGGGTCGTTGAATTTCTGGTAGAACCCTGTCTGCAACCGCGCAGATTGCGCTGGTGCTTTCAGCGCGCCGAAGTAATCGATGATCGCCATACTGCTGCTGATCGAAGCGTCCTCGGCCGCGGCATGGGTATAGCGCCTGATGTTCAGCGGAACGCTCTGGGTCAGGGTGTTGCTCAGGGGCGTCGTCATGTTGGCACTGGCGCTCATTCTTGAGCGTTGCTGAAGCTTTTTTTCCCGTCTGATGAAAGCACCCAGCGCATCATTCCTGCGGGTTTCTGCACGCGAAGTGAATAATTCATAACAAAGATCAGCGTCTTCATCAGACGTGTACATCACAACGCCGAAGCGGCCCGTGGCGGCATCCCGGCTTTGTTGTGTTTCTTGTTCAAGCCCTACATTCAAAGGTCCGCCGGCCCGGCGAGTAGTCACATAGGATGCCGATTCGCGCACGGTGAAAAAATGAACGTCGGCATTCATGAACACTTGCAGATCCGCTTCCGGCATGTGTGCCAACGCCAGCTTGATGGCAGACATCATGCCGCCGTTCACCGCTTCGAAATGCACGGCCAACTGACGATCCATTTCCTCGTCACAGGATTCAATCGTCAGCAGTCGCGGATAACGCTGATAAAGACTGAGACCCGCAGGGTTGTAGTTGATCGCAGGTTGCAGCAATCCGTTGACGATCAAACGTACGGTGCGCCTGTCCCACTGACCGGTGATCAGATCGCCCGATTGGTGCAGCTCGACCATGGACATGATTAGCTGTCCGCCTTTCTCGGACA
>NZ_JH635999.1:1051503-1072218 GCF_000257605.1 Pseudomonas sp. R62 | reverse complement strand
CCATGGACATGATTAGCTGTCCGCCTTTCTCGGACAGCGCCTTTTCATCCAGCGTGTCGCAGCCAGGTGCAGCTTTTCTCAATTGGCTTCGGGCAATTTCCGCTCGGTTGGGTAACGGTGTCGAAAATGCGCGGGCTAGCTGGGCGAATTGGTCTGCGTGGTGCTCAAACGCGTCAATCGCCCTTCGTGTACAGGTTTCTTCTGCCTGTTCGAGCTCGGCTCTGGAAATAATCCGGTTGAGCAACGCCCACTCCACGATCGGGTCGATCAGCGCCAGATCGCGCATATGCTTCTGCGCTTCACTGACCGGCTCCAGTTCGCCGTAAGCGATGATCTGTGCATAGGTCAATTCCCGCGAGGCCCCGGTCTTTACCGCCTCGACCAATACAACAGCGCGACAGAACTTGACCCAGGCGATCGATCCAAGTGTGACCTCTGTCGGAATTTTCCTGACCAGAAATTCGGGCGCGTTGCGTGCCAGGAGAAGATGAACCACCAACGGCGCCAATATCGGATCTACCCAGCGCTTGTTCCGCACAAACTCGGTGTACTCCTCGAGTATCTCTGATGGATGACGCTCAACATTGTCTGGCGAGTACAGGTCTCGCCGTTGGACCAGGTGGCGATGGCCGATCGATGGGTCCAGGTCGAGTAATATCGCGGTCATCAACAATTGGCGGAGAATATTTTCGGAAAGCGTTTCCCCGTCATTAACCCCGTACCAATTCAGCTCTTTGATATAACTTCTGGCAAGATCCAGCGAAACTGGATAGGCGACAAATTCAAAGAGGCGCTGCGCCGCCGTTTCGTGAGATATATCCGCGCGCCCTGTGACGTTGTACAAGGCTGACAACAGCTTGCGCTTCGGCATCAATTTGGCGGTGACGCCACGAATATCTGCAAACTGCTCTTCGGATAACGCGTTGTGACTCTGCTCACTGGATTGAAAGTGATCCCAAAAAGCAACTGGCTCCCTGACCTCGGGTGAAAACTTGAACAAGCCGATCAAGTTACTGATCTTGGCCTTGGTGTCAGGCAGATCGATATCATGAAACTTGAACCACTGATCCAGGGTTACATCCAGATCGGGCCATACAAAACCGCCGGCGACTGCGGCAATGTCGGCGATGAGACTCACCGTCGAGCGCGTAGGTTGACTGTATTCAAAATACTGCGCCGCAACCAGATCTACCCAACCTCTGACGGCACGGACTTCCATCTTGCCTTCCGGCGTAATCCGAACCAGGCCGTTATGCTCGCGCGCCTCCTCTCGACCGATTGCACCAATGACCGGCCCGGTTTTCAGCAGCTCATTGAGCAGAAGTCTGCCGGGGTTATATATTTCATGCAGTGAAGAGCCTGGTTGCAACTCTACTTCACGCCCATACCAGTCTATATCGTGATCTTCGGTGTACTCATTCAATGCATCTTCCAGATGCCGAAGAACCATATCGCGCTCGGTAGCATCTGCCGCAGACCGATACTTCCATTCAGCCAGCGCAACTTTCGATGGGCGGAATACTTTATTTTTCTTAACTTCGTTCAAGGTAACCTCATCAAACCAACTAGCTGACCATTCAGCGTGATGACGTTTTACCCAAACACATACAACCGAACCACGAGTTAATTATTAAGTGTTGTTGCCGCGCAATCAATCGACGCAATTGAAGACACCAAGTCAATCCATCAAACCCCACTCGCCAGTGCCTGTATTGTTAACACCTGCCTGATCGTGCTGAAGTTTGATTCGCAACTTCAAGTTATTCACCGAATCGGCATTCTTCAATGCTTCCTGCTCACTGATTGCACCTTCTGCAAACAGCGCAAACAGTGCCGCGTCAAATGTCTGCATACCGAGTCCGGTCGATTTTTCCATCATCGGTTTGAGTTCCTCGAACTGACCGCGGCGGATCAGATCGGCGATGGTCGGCGTGCCCAGAAGAATCTCGACTGCCGCGCGCCTTTGTCCATCGACAGTGCGGACCAGACGCTGCGAGACACAGGCTTTGAGGTTGTTGCCCAATGTTTGCAGAAGCTGCTCGCGCTTCTCCTCGGGAAACATATTGATGATTCGATCCAGCGCCTGATTGGCGTTGGTCGCATGCAGCGTCGACAACACAAGATGGCCGGTATCAGCGAATGACAGTGCATGCTCCATGGTTTCGCGGTCACGGATCTCACCAATCAATACCACATCCGGAGCCTGGCGCAGAGTGTTCTTCAAAGCCGCATGAAAGCTTCGGGTATCTACGCCGACTTCACGCTGATTGATGATCGAGCGCTTGTGCCGATGGATATATTCGATCGGGTCTTCGATCGTCACAATGTGTCCGGCACTGTGACGGTTGCGGTGATCGATGAGTGCCGCCAGCGAAGTCGACTTGCCTGAACTGGTCGCGCCGACAAAAAGAATCAGGCCACGTTTGAGCATCACCGTTTCCAGCAGCACCGGCGGCAGCTTCAGGTCTTCGAATCGCGGGATGTCGACCTTGACGTTGCGGATCACGATCGAAACGTCGTTGCGCTGCTTGAAAATGTTCACCCGGAACCGCCCGACGCCCGTTCGGGAGATTGCCAGGTTCATTTCCAGATCCCGGTCGAACTCCCGGCGCTGCTCGGCGTCCATCAGGGAGGTGGCGATAGCCGCGGTTTCGCCGGGTTTGAATGGCTGATCGCTGAGCGCTGTCAGCACGCCATCAATGCGCGCGCTCGGCGCTGCGCCGGTAGAGAGGAACAGATCCGAGCCGTTTTTTTGCGACAATATTGACAACAGTGCATCGATTTCCATGGCTGAAAGCACCCGCGAAGCATTGAATGAGCAAATTTGGCCGACGCTTGGCGCGGCTCCTGCAACAATGATAGACCCCGTCTCACCGAACCACGCTCAGGATTGAAACATGAATGCTGTATCCACCACCGATGACGCTCAGGCCCTGATTGCCCGCACCGACTGGAGCCGCAGCCCGCTGGGCGCCGCCGGCGCCTGGCCGCAGAGCCTGCGCACGGCGGTGGACATCGTGATTCATTCGCCGATGCCGATGCTGCTGTTATGGGGTCCGCAACTCACGCAGATCTACAACAATGGCTTTGCCCTGCTCGCTGGCAGCAAGCATCCCGAAGCGTTCGGGCAGCCGACGCATGAGGTCTGGCCAGAGGTGCGGGATTTTGCCGAGCCGATTTACCAAGCGGTGCTGCAGGGTCAGGTGCGCAGCTTCAGCGAGCAGCGGTTCAGCGTGCAGCGGGACGGCAAAAAAACCGATTTCTGGCTGGATCTGACCTACAGCCCGATTCGCGATGAAACTGCACAGGTGGCCGGGATTCTGATCACTGCCATCGAAACCAACGAGCGCCGACGCATTGCCTTGGAATTGCAGCGTCGTTCCGAAGAAAGCCTCAAGGCCCAGCGCCAGTCCGAGGAGCGTCTGCAACTGGCCCTCGCCGCCACCGACGCCGTCGGCACCTGGGATTGGGACATTGGCGAAGACCGTTTCATCGCCGATGCGCACTTCGCCGAACTGCACGGCGTCGATCCGACCAGGGCCGGGCAGTTGCCGATCAGCGAATACATGCACGGGGTGCACCCCGAAGACCGCGCCATGGTCGCGCGCGGCATCAAATACTGCATCACCCATGGCACCGAGTACGCTGAGGAATATCGCCTGTTGCAGGCCGATGGCACGCTGCGCTGGGTGTTCGCGCGCGGGCGTTGCTACAAGGATCATCATGGTCGGCCGATGCGCTTTCTCGGCGCGGCGCTGGACCTGACCGAACGCAAACATACGGAACAGGCGCTGCGTCAGAGCCAGACCGAACTTCAGCTGATCATCAACGCCATGCCGATCCTGATCAGCTATGTCGACGCCGAAGAACGCTTTCGCTTGAACAACGCAGCCTATCTGGACTGGTACGGCCTGACGCCGCAGGAGTTGTATGGGCGCACGATCCGCGAAGTCATCGGCGAAGAGGCGTATTTCCTGCGTGCGCCGTACATCGCCGAAGCACTGGCCGGGCGCTCCTGCTCCTTCAGTTTCTACACGCCGCACCGCGATGGCAGCACCCGTCATGCCCTCATGAATTATCTGCCGCGACATGGCGCAGACGGTGCAGTGAATGGCTTCTACATCTTTGTCATCGACGAAACCGAGCGCAAGAAAACCGAGGAAGCCCTGCGCAATCTCAACGAGACCCTCGAAGAGCGGGTCAGCGCGCGCACCGAGCAACTGGCGCAGGCCAACGAGCGCTTGCAGAACGAGATGTTCGAACGCGAGCGCGCCGAAGACGCCTTGCGCCACGCGCAGAAGATGGAAGCTGTCGGCCAGCTCACCGGCGGCATCGCCCATGACTTCAACAACATGCTCACCGGCATCATCGGCAGCCTGGATCTGATGCAGCGCTACATCGCCAACGGTCGCGCCGATGAGATTGGTCGCTTTACCGAGGCGGCCGTATCGTCGGCCAACCGTGCGGCCGCGCTGACGCATCGCTTGCTGGCCTTCTCGCGGCGCCAGTCCTTGGATCGCAAGCAACTGCACGTCAACGAACTGGTGCATTCACTGGAAGACCTGATCCGCCGCACCAAGGGCGATGCCATCGAGCTGCAACTGCGCCTGCCAGAGGATTTGTGGCCGGTAAGTACCGACGTCAGCCAGCTGGAAAATGCCCTGCTCAATCTGGTGATCAATGCCCGCGATGCGATGCCCGAAGGCGGCACGTTGCTGATCCAGACCGCGAACGTGTATCTCGACAGCAGCGACATAACCATTCTCGAGCCGGTGAAGGCCGGCGAATACGTGATGCTCGCGGTCAGCGATAACGGCACCGGCATGACCCCATCAATCCGTTCGAAGGCGTTCGATCCGTTCTTTACCACCAAGCCGATCGGCCAGGGTACCGGTCTGGGGCTGTCGATGATCTACGGTTTCGCCCAGCAGTCCGGTGGCCATGTCAGCCTCGACAGTGTGCCGGGGCAAGGTACTTGCGTACGTCTGTACTTGCCGCGTTTGCTTGAGCCGATGCCCGAATCCTCGTCTGTGGAGAAAGCCGAACCGATTGCCGCTTCATCTTCGGGCGAGACCGCGATTGTGGTCGAGGATGATCCGGCAGTGCGCATGCTGGTGCTCGATCTGCTCAAGGAACTGGGCTACACCACCTTCGAAGCGGAAAACGCCACGAACGCCCTGCCCGTGCTCGAGTCCGTGCAACGCGTCGATCTGCTGGTTACCGATGTCGGGCTGCCGGGCATGAACGGTCGGCAGTTGGCGGAGATTGCTCGCCAGCATCGTCCGGGGCTTAAAGTGCTGTTCATGACCGGTTACGCGCAGATTGCTGCCGAGCGTCAGGGCTTCCTTGAAGAGGGCATGGACATGGTCGCCAAGCCCTTTGTCCTTGAGGTGCTGGCGAGCAAGATTCGCAAGTTGAGCAACCCGACCCCGCGACTTGAGGCATAATCGCGCGCCCCGCTGTCACCCCGTTATCAGGTATTGCACGATGAAAGCCCAAGCCCGCCACATTCTGGTGAAAACCGCCGAAGAGGCCGAACAACTCAAACAGCGCATTGCCAAGGGCGAAGCGTTCGATGTGCTGGCGAAGAAATTTTCCACCTGCCCGTCCGGCAAACGCGGCGGCGACCTGGGCGAAGTGCGGCCGGGGCAGATGGTCGGCGCGATTGATGCGGTGATTTTCAAGAAGCCGCTGCGCACCGTGCATGGGCCGATCAAAAGCAAGTTTGGTTATCACCTGGTGCAGGTGTTTTATCGGGATTGATCGGCTGGCTGCCGGACTTCTTCGCGAGCAGGCTCGCTCCCACATTTCGACCGAGTTTTCATTGTGGGAGCGAGCCTGCTCGCGAACCGATTGCGCAGCAAGCGGCCATTCTCTGATTACTTGGGGATCAGCGCTCCAGGCACCTGTATCACCCGACTGGCCAATTCATGTCCCGCTTGCGCCGCCTCTGCCGGACTGCCGCCGAGCAAGCGCCTGGCCAGGTACGCCGCACTGAACGAATCCCCCGCCGCCGTGGTGTCGACAACCTTATCGACCTTCTGCGCCGGCACTTCAAACGCCTCCCCCTGACAACGAATCAGGCACGCCTGGGCGCCGCGCTTGAGCACCACTTCCGGCGTGCCGATCTGTGCGTACGTGGCAAACACCTCAGCGCCATCGGCAAACCCGAACAATGCCTGTTCGTCATCCACCGTCAGCAACGCCAGATCGACATATGGCAAGACGCTGCGATATGCCGCGCGCGCCTCTTCCACCGACGCCCACAGGCGCGGGCGGTAGTTGTTGTCGAAAACGATGCGTGCGCCGCGCTGTCTGGCTTCAATCAGGGCCTTGATCAGTCGGGCGCGGCCTTGCATTCCGAGTACGGCGAGGGTGATCCCACTGAAATACAGCACGTCGTAGTGCGGCAACGCCGCGAGGATCGGCTCGGCCGCAGGGGTGGTGAAGCAATCGCGTACCGCCGCTTCGTTGCGCCAGTACAGGAAACGCCGCTCGCCGTTGGCGTCGGTCTGGATGCAATACAAACCAGGCAGCCGACCGGGCAGGCGCTGCACCAGATCGAGGCCGATGCCTTCGCTGCGCCAGATCTGGCACATTGCGTCACTGAAACTGTCATCGCCCAACGCGGTGACGTAGTCGACTTGCGCCTTGTCGCCCAGCGCACGGGACAGGTACACCGCCGTGTTGAGGGTATCGCCACCAAAGCTTTGCTGCAGACTGCCGTCGGCGCGTTGTTGCAGTTCGATCATGCACTCGCCGATCAGGGCGATGCGCGGGGTGTTGCTGAGGATTTTCATCGGGTGGGATCTCGGGTGGTTCAGTGGAGGCTAAGCGGGCGTCTTCGCGAGCAGGCTCGCTCCCACAATGGAACGCATTGATCTTGTGGGAGCGAGCCTGCTCGCGAATAGCCGCCGCAACGCAATCTCAAGCCTTAGAAACAAGTCTCCATGGTCTCGATGACCGCCATCTGCTCATCCACCAGCAACCCAACACGCCATTTGTCAAACGTCAGGCATGGATGCGAAGTACCAAAGGAAATGATGTCGCCGACCCGCAACTCGACACCCGGCGCTACGGTCATGAACGCATGCTGATCCATCACCGCCGTGACCTTGCACGCGCCGACATCATCACCTGTCGCCGGCACCACGCCGGCCTTGTAGCGCAACAACGGCACCGGCAAACCGGCATCGAAGGCGACATCGCGCTTGCCCAGGGCGATCACCGCAAAACCCGGTTCCGGCAGCGACTGCACATGGGCCCAGACTTCCAGCGCCGGGCGCAGGCCTTCGTGCAGGTCGCTGCGACGGTCGAGCACGCAGCACTGCGCCTCTTTGTAGATGCCATGGTCGTGCGCGACATAACTGCCCGGGCGCAACACACTGAGGAAGCGGCCAGCGGCGTTCTGGGTTTCGAAAGATTCGGCGATCAGGTCGTACCAGGCCGAACCCGACGCAGTGATGATCGGTCTGGCGATGGCAAAGGCGCCGCTGTCCTGTAGCTGCACCGCGAGACGAACCAGCGACGCGGCGAATTCGCGAATGCCACTGACCGCATGATCGCCATGAATCACGCCTTCGTAACCTTCAATACCGGTCAGGGCCAGTGCCGGTTGCGCATCGATGGCCTTGGCCAGCTCGATGACTTCCTGCTCGCTGCGGCACCCGCAACGGCCGCCGACCACGCCGTATTCGATCATCACGTTGAGCTTCACTCCCCGCGAAGCGAAGTAACTCCCGAGGTCGGCGACGTTGTCGGGGTGGTCGACCATGCAATGGAAATCGAACGCCGGATCAGCGAGCAGATCGGCAATCAACGCCATGTTCGGCGTACCGACCAACTGGTTGGCCATCAACACGCGACGCACGCCGTGGGCATAAGCCGCGCAGGTCTGGGTGGCGCTGGCGAGGGTGATTCCCCAGGCGCCGGCGTCGAGCTGTCGTTTGAACAGTGCCGGGGTCATGCTGGTTTTGCCGTGGGGCGCCAGTTCGGCGCCGCTGTCGCTGACAAATTTCTGCATCCAGCGAATATTGTGCTCCAGCGCCTCGCGGTGCAGCACCAGCGCCGGGAGGCTGACGTCGCGGGTCAATTGCGCACCGATGGCGGCGTCGCCTTTTTCTACGGCAGAGTTGATGGCAGTGGTCATGGTCGAATCCTCACAGGCGCGGCCGCAGGCAGCCGCGGTTATTCGTTGATCCGCCGGGCGAGGCTGTTGGCGCTCTCGATCAGCACCCGGCGATAGTCGTTGTAATTGTTTTTCGCATCGGCGCGCGGGGCGACGATGCACAACGTGCAAATGGCCACGCCCTGCGGGTCTTTGACCGGCGCGGCGAAGCAATGGGTGAAGGTGTCGGCGACGCTGTCGAAGGAGAAGAAGCCATCGCTGCCGGCCTGACGAATCTCCGCCAGAAAACGGTCCAGTGGCAGGCGTTCGCCGTCGGGCAGGATGTAGTCGTCTTCGTCGATCAGGTCGATGATCTGCTGATCGCTCAAGTGCGCGAGCAACAGACGCCCGGAAGCTGTCCATGGGATCGGCGCGTTTTCGCCAATATCGGAGGAAATGCGGAAATGCCGCTCGCCCTCCTTCATCAACGCCACCGTGTATTTGCGCCCGTTGAGCAGGCACATCTGCGCAGTTTCGCGGGTCTGGCTGACGATCTCCTGCAAAGCGTGATCGGCCTCGCGACTGAGGTCGAAATGCCGCAGATGCGCCTGACCAAGGAAGTACAACTGGCGGCCAAGGTAGACGTGGCCGTCCTTGCCCACCGGCTCGAGAATCCGTCGCTCCAGCAAGGACGCGACCAGTTCGTAGACCGTCGATTTCGGACTGCCGATGCCATTGGCGATGTCGTTGGGACGCAGGGGCTGGCCGATTTCCTTGAGAAAATCGAGGATATCGAACGCCCGGTCCAGACCGCGTGCCCGGCGCTTGATGGTGTCTTCGGTCATGTCAGTGGTTTCCATTCAAAGTCGCCGGGAGTTTACAGCCAATGATCGTTCCCATGCTTCGCGTGGGAATGCCTCACCGGACGCTCCGCGTCCGCTTTTGGGACGCAGAGCGTCCCGGGCTGCATTCCCACGCAGAGCGTGGGAACGATCGGCGTGTATCAGGCCTTCTTCTTGTAGGCAATGCAGTCAATCTCAACCTTGCAATCAACCATCATGCTCGCCTGCACACAGGCCCGCGCCGGGGCGTGTTCGGGTTTGAAATACTCGGCGAAGACCTTGTTGAAGCTGCTGAAATCCCGTGGATCGTCCAGCCAGACGCCAGCGCGGACCACATCTTCAAGGCCATAACCAGCCTCTTCGAGAATGGCGATCAGGTTCTTCATGGTCTGGTGGGTCTGTTCGACAATGCCACCTACGATGATCTCGCCATCCACCGCCGGTACCTGGCCGGACACATGCAGCCAGCCATCCGCTTCAACTGCGCGGGCGAATGGACGAGGCTGGCCGCCGGCGGCGGTGCTGCCGGTGCCGTAACGCGTAATGCTCATGGGTGTTTCTCCTGATTGCAAAAGTGCAGATTCAAAACCGCGTGCTCTTGAGAAATTCCGCCAGACGCGGCGATTGCGGGCGTTCGAACAGTTCCTTGGGAGGTCCCTGCTCTTCGATCCGCCCTTGATTCATGAAAACGATCTTGTCCGAGACCTCGAAGGCGAAACGCATTTCGTGGGTCACCAGCAACATGGTCATGCCGTCCTCGGCCAGCCCCTTGATCACGTTGAGCACCTCGCCAACCAATTCCGGGTCGAGGGCCGAGGTGACTTCGTCAAAGAGCATCAGGCTCGGGTTCATCGCAATCGCTCGGGCAATCGCCACGCGCTGTTGCTGGCCGCCGGACAACTGACCGGGAAAGTGGTTGCGCCGCTCCAGCAGGCCGACGCGCTCCAGCCATTTTTCCGCGAGCACCACGGCTTCGTCCCTGTGCATCTTCTTCACCTTGAGCAGGCCAAGGGTGACGTTCTGCAACGCGGTCAGGTGCGGGAACAGGTTGAATTGCTGGAAGGCCATGCCGGTCATCGCACGATGCCGGGCAATGACCTTTTCCGCATGGCGTACACGTTTACCGTTGACCTCGTCGTAGCCGATGGACTCGCCGTCGAGCAGGATCTGCCCGCCCTGGAATTCTTCGAGCATGTTCACGCAACGCAGCAGCGTGGTTTTGCCCGAACCGCTGGAGCCGATCAGCGTGACGACGTTGCCGCGCTGCATGCTCAGGTCGACACCCTTGAGCACTTCCACCGCGCCGTACTGTTTGTGCAGGCCGCGAATGTCCAGCAATGCCTGATCCTGTGAAGCAACTTGAGCTTGAGTCATGGCAGGGCCACCCGCTTTTCAATGTGCCGGCCGAGTAATTCGATGCCGTAGTTGATGACGAAGAACAGAAAACCGGCGAACAGGTAGAACTCCAGGGTCATGAAGTTCCGGGCGATGATCTGTTGCGTGCTGAGCAGCAATTCGGCGACGCCGATCACCGAGAGCAAGGTCGACGCCTTGACGATTTCGGTGGACGAGTTGACCCAGGTCGGCAAAATCTGCCGCAGCGCCTGAGGCAACAGCACGTAGCCGAGGGATTGGTAGAACGTCAGGCCGATGGCTTTCCCCGCCTCCATCTGCCCGCGCGGCAAGGCTTGCAGCGCACCACGAACGATTTCGGCGACGTGCGAGCCGCAAAACAGCGTCAGGCCCAGGGCTCCGGCCTGAAACGCACTGATCTGCCAACCGAGCGCCGGCGCCATATAAAAGCAGGCCAGCACCAATACAAACACCGGTGTGCCGCGAATCAGATCGACGTACAGCCGAAACGGCGCGCGCATCCAGAATCTGCCGTAGGTCAGGACCAGGCCGGCAACCACGCCGAGCATGGTGCCCAACACAATGGCCAGCGCCGAGACCTGCACGCTGGTCAGAAAGCCCTGCCACAACGGCTCGCGCGCGACCCACAATTCATGCAACCAACTGGGAGATTCGTACATCGCAGCCTCCTATCGGCGGATCGCCAGACGCTGCTCGAGGTAACGCAGCAGCATGGCAATGAGGTAACAGGCCGCGACATACAACGCCGTGGTCACCAGCCAGGTTTCGATCACCCGGTAGCTTTCGACGTTGATCTTGCGCGCGTAATAGGTCAGCTCCGGCACCGCAATCGCAGCGGCAAGCGAGGTGTCCTTGAACAGCGAAATGAAGTTGTTCGACAACGCCGGCAACACGTTGCGCAGCATCACCGGCACGGTGACGTAAGCCTTGACCTGCCATTCACCGAGACCGATTGCCAGCCCGGCTTCGCGCTGGCCTTTGGGAATGCTCAGCAAGCCGCCACGGAAGACTTCGGTCAGGTACGCGCCGGCATACAGCGACAGCGTGATGATGAACGAAGGAATCTTGTCCAGACGAATGCCAAGGCTGGGCAGTGCAAAGTAGATCAACAGAATCAACACCAGGATCGGCGTGTTACGCACTACCGTGACGTACACCGAGGCCAACACCCGCAAGGCGCGATGTTTGGAGAGCAAGGCAAACGCCATCAGCAGGCCGATCACGCAGCCGATGGCGATCGACACCAGCGCCAGCTGCAAGCCCAGACCGAGCCCCGCCAGCAAGGTGTCGAAATCGCGCCACACGGCGGCAAAGTTCAACTGATAGTTCATGGTCAGCAGTACCTTGAGCGGGGCGACGGTCATCGCCCCACTCTCACGGGATCATTTGAATTCGACTGGGAAACCGATGGCTGGAGATGGCAGATCAACACCGAACCATTGTTTGAACGAGGCAGCGTAGGTCGGGAACTCAACTCCGGTCATGGCTTCATGCAGCGCGGTGTTGACGAAGTTCAGCCAGTCCTGATCGCCACGTTTGACGGCGCAAGCGTAAGTCTGCGGGCTCCAGGCGTAGCTCGGGCTGCGGTAGCGGCCAGGGTTCTGCACCATCAGGTATTTGACCGACGACTGATCGGTGGCGGCGGCATCGGCGCGACCGGAGTTCACGGCCTGGTACATCAGGTCGACGCTGTCGTACTGATCGACTTTGGCCTTGGGCAATGCCTGATGCACCAGTTCTTCGGCGTAGACGTTCTGCAGCACCGCAACGGTGACGTCATCGCCCGCCGCCTGCAGGTCTTCGATTTCCTTATACTTGCTGTTGTTCGGCAACAGCAGGCCAACACCTTCGCGGTAGTACGGCAAGGTGAACGCGACTTGCTGGGCACGGCTGGCGGTGACGGTGATGAACTGGCAGCTCATATCGACCTTGTCGGTGAGCAGATTGGGAATCCGCGCATCGGACGACTGCACCACGAACTCGACTTTGCTCGGGTCGTTGAACAGTCCTTTGGCCACGATCCTGGCGATGTCGATATCAAAACCCTGCAACTTGCCGTCCGCGCCCTGAAAGTGCCACGGCGCATTGGTGCTGCCAGTGCCCACGATCAACTTGCCACGGGCGAGAACACTGTCGAGCTTGCTGTCGGCAGCCTGGGCCAGGCCCATGACCGAGGAAGAAGCTGCAAGAACAAAAACACACGCTTTGAACAACGAAGGACGGCGATGCATGGCAAGCACTCCAGAATTGTGTTTATTCCGCTATACCGGAACACGGTTTGTTACTACGGAATAGACAGCAGAAAGTGTGCCACAGGAATCTCGCGAAATCTGTAACTGCTTTGAACGCTATTGGAATCAACAAGATATGGTTCGTGGACCAAAGGGTTTGGCCCGACCTAGAACGAAGGAAATACCTGACGCAGCCAGGAAAGGGGTAATGCGTTCCCAACTTGGGTCAGATCGCGCCGTTGTGGTGCGAATCAGGGTGACAGTTGAACAAGACCCGGTATCAGCGCTTTAGCGCCTGCCTGTAGACATCACCACCCTGCCGTTTCCCGACGGCTATCACCGTCACGACAGCACTTCTCGTGTTGACGCACCCCACCTGTAATTTCTGACAGTAGACCGCGACACCCCTGCTCCTTTAACGTCAAGGTGCCTACCCGCTCGTTGAAAAGGACCCTTCGATGAACGCCACAAACACAACTTCCGCGCTGGACCCGGTTTACCGCAAAGCCCTGAAAACCTGGCGTCCGGTCATTCTGTATTTCGCCAATGAACACTGCCCCGCCTGCGAATGGGCCGGGCCGGTCTTTCGGCAGATTGCCGAGCCTTACCGACTGCGCGCCAACATCTATATGCTCAACACCAGCCAATCGCCCAAGCACCCGAACGTCACGGGCACGCCAACAGTGCTGTTCTATAAAAACGGCAGGCTGCTGCAAAAGCTCAAAGGTATCGGCACCGAGGAAAGCCTGGCGAGGGATATGGCCCGGCATGTCGGCAGAACAAAGGCTCCCGCAACGCCACGCAAACCTCACCATGATCTGGCATGGCTGAGGCGCACACTCAAGTCGTTGCGTACCGTCACTGGTTCGCGCCATCGGCTTCTGCGCTGAACCCGACCGGGATTGGACAACGCGCGGTCTGCCTGCTTTGCTGTTGAGCGAACACATTGCGCGCCGCCCGCCGGTTCGGGTGGTTGCCAGGATCGGCGCAGACAGCGGGACAAGCATGTTCGAAACCATTGAAGCGCAAGCGTTGAAGGAAACCGCGTCAAACGAGTTGAGAGAAGAGTTTCTCCAGCGCGAGTTCGAACGGCTCAAACCGTTCAGCCTGTTGATCTACGTGGTCAGTGTGTTCATGTGGCTGCTGTTTGATCTGATCGTCAGTTTTCTCGGCGGCCAGGGTTTCACGTGGCGCTCGATGGCGTTTCTCGCTGGTTTCGCGCTGTTGACGGTGGTGCTCGGTTTTACGCGCAGGGCTAGCCATTTCGATGTGCTCACCCTGTTGCTGGTCCTGGGATTGACCGTCGGTGTGCGAATGATCGTCGACGGCCTCGCGCCTGCTTCGCACAGCTTGTGGCTGGTCCTGGCAGCAGCGAGCATGTTGTACAGCGTGTCGGTACTGCCGCTGCGGCGCTGGGCGTTCTTTGCGGTACAAGTTGTGATCTGGGTGATCCTCAACCCGTTTCTTGCCACCACTACCGAAATCACTGAACTGCGCGGCGTCCTGACTGCCTGCTACAGCGTGTTTCTCTGCGCACTCACGGTGTACACCTTTTTGAAGTTCCGTGAGGCCAAGCTGAATAACTACCTGATGTCGCGGCTGCTGCTGGATCAGGCCTATAACGACCCGCTGACGCAGATTCCCAACCGACGCTCATTCATGACCCACGCAGGGCAACGGCTGCTGGCAAGCCCGCGCGAGCGCGATCATTACCTGATGATGATCGACATCGACAACTTCAAGAAGGTCAACGACACCTACGGGCATGACATCGGTGATGAGGTGCTCATTCGCGTCGCTGCCGATATCAAGACAGTGATGATTGCGTTTGACTACGCGCGTATGGGCGGTGAGGAGTTCGCGATCTATCTGGCGGGAGTGCGGCGCGAGGATGTTGAAAGCCTTGCCACGCAACTGTGCCAGTCAGTGCGTGAACAGCCCACCCAGCACCCGGTCACCATCAGCATCGGCATTACCCGGGTGGCTGAGGGTGACTCGTTGAATCAGGCGCTGATCAAGGCGGATGCGGCGTTGTACGAATCAAAGCATACGGGCAAGGACCGCTTTACGTTTCATCAGTAACAAGCGCAGCGACCGCTGCGCCATTCCGCGAATGCTCAAGCCACCTCACGCTCCAGCAAAACCCGCGTCACCCGCCGTTCTTCTACCGCTTTGACGGTCAGTTGCCAGCCCTCGTATTCCAGTCGGTCGCCGGTCATCGGCAACCGATCCAGCAGACTCATGACCAACCCGGCCATGGTCTGATAATCCTCGGTCGGCTCGGCATCGAAGCCGGTACGCTGGCGAACGCGAGCCAAGGGCAGCGCGCCGCTGACCAGAAACCCGCCGCGCTCTTCGACCACATCAGGGCCTTCGATTTCACTGGCATCGGGCAACTCACCGGCGATCGATTCGAGGATGTCGGTCATGGTCAATACGCCGACGAAATCGCCAAACTCATTGACCACGAAGGCGATGTGCGTCGATGCCGCGCGCATCTGCTCCAAGGCATTGAGGATCGAGTAACTGTCGAGCAGATTGACGGTCTTGCGTGCCAGATGCTCAAGGTTCGGCTCGTTGCCGGCCAGATACTCCTTGAGCAATTCCTTCTTGTGTACGAACCCCAGCGGCTCATCCACCGCGCCATCGCGAATCAGCGGCAAGCGTGAATACGACGAATGCATCAACTTCGTGCGAATGGTTTCGGCGTCATCGGCAAGATCAATCAGGTCAACGTCGGCGCGCACCGTCATCAGGTTGCGAATCGGCCGCTCCGCCAGTTGCAGCACACCGCTGATCATCACCCGCTCACGACGGTCGAACAGCTCGGCCACCGGCGCTTCACCGTTGTCCAGCAGGTCGGAGATTTCCTCACCAACCTCCTCCGCCGCCAGCTTGCGGCCACCGAGCAGACGCATCACCGCATGGGCTGTGCGCTCGCGCATCGGGCGCACGCCCTGCATCGAACGTTTGCGCCGAGCCCGGGCGATCTGGTTGAAGACTTCGATGAGGATCGAGAAACCGATGGCGGCGTACAGGTAACCTTTCGGGATATGGAAGCCCAGACCTTCTGCGGTCAGGGCAAAACCGATCATCATCAGGAAGCCCAGACACAGCATGATCACGGTCGGATGTGCGTTGACGAAGCGGGTCAGCGGCTTGCTGGCAACGATCATCAGGCCGATGGAAATGATCACGGCGATCATCATCACCGCCAGTTCATCGACCATGCCCACGGCGGTAATCACCGCGTCGAGCGAGAACACCGCGTCGAGCACCACAATCTGCGCCACGATTGGCCAGAACAGCGCGTAGGTTGTGTTGGTCGAGCGCTCGCCGACATGGCCTTCGAGGCGCTCATGCAACTCCATCGTCGCCTTGAACAACAGGAACACGCCACCGAACAGCATGATCAGATCACGACCGGAGAAGCTCTTGTCGAACACCTCGAACAACGGCTGCGTGAGCGTAACCAGCCAGGAAATGCTCGCCAACAGGCCCAGGCGCATGATCAACGCCAGCGACAGGCCGATGATCCGCGCGCGATCGCGCTGATGCGGCGGCAGTTTGTCGGCAAGAATTGCGATGAACACCAGGTTGTCGATACCCAGTACCAGTTCCAGCACGATCAGAGTCAACAGGCCTAACCAGGCTGTGGGATCCGCTAACCATTCCATAAAACGTCTCGATCTCTCTTCAGTGAATTCAGGCGGCCGGACACGGCGAAGTGCAACGCAAAGGCTCAAGAGCCGCGTTATCAACCATAGTCGGTAGTCGGAAGACGGGGTGCTGCGAAAGGATCAAGACCGCGCGAAGGCGTGCTGGAGAGTGCTGACTGGGAGGCTCCGAGAGGGTGTTCATGTAGATCCTGAATGAAAAATGGCCTTCGAGCGTACAGCGTCGACCGGCCTGTTCTACAGCGGCAAATCATTTCAAAATCTGTACGAATCAATGTAACCGAAGATTTTCAGCGTTGCTGAAGACGCCTTCGCGAGCAGGCTCGCTCCCACAGGGTGCGAGCGGTGCGGCGGATTTCAGCGCAAATCCAGCTCATCGATATGCTGATACTGCGCTTGCAGCGCGGTCGCCAGATCCTTCGCCCGGCCCAGTCGAATCGGCCCGCGCTCAATGTCGATCAGCAATCCCGGACACGCCAGCACTGGCAACGCCGACAGTTCTTTCACGCGACCATCGGTCACGATCAGGCAGCGTTGCTGTTCGGCAGAAAAGCGCTTGCGTCGCAGCGTCAGCCATTGCTGCGCCTGCTCCAGTGCCGCGAGCAACGGCGTGCCGCCACCGGCGCCCAGACCGTCGAGCCAGACGCTCAGGCCGCTTGAGGCCTTCAAGCCTTGCACCTGCCATTTCGGCGCAGAACCACTGGCGGTCAGCAACGCCAGCCGCGCCCGCTGGCGATAAGCATCGTCGAACAGCTGCGCGAGCAGGCCCTTGGCATCGCTCAAAGCCTGATGGCGACGGGTCGAGGCCGACGCGTCGACGATCACCAGCCAGATTTCATGGGGCGCGCGGGTGCGCTGTTGAAACAGCAGATCGGCGCGGCGCTGGGGGCGGCCATTGAGCAGTGTGCCCGGCCAGTTCACCGATCCGCTGCCGGCACTCTGGCGTTGGCCCTGACGACCATTATCGAGTTGTCCGGCACGGGGTCTGGCATTCGCCCCCACGTCGGACCGGGGGCGAATGCCTAGGGCTTTTTTGCCAGTGGCGGCCAGCTCGGAACGTCGCGGCGGGCACCGGTGGCTTGCGCCGTTGCCGGCATCTCGCCCCACTGGCCCTGCCCTTCGCTGGACTTGCTGTCTGTGCCTGAAGGAGATTGCGCTTGTGATTGGGTGCTGGATGAAGGGTGTTCGCGGCGGCGATGGCGCAGGGCAAATTCGGCCACCGCGTCGATGTCCTCTTCAGCAATCGCATCCGCCCCACGCCACGCGGCATGGGCGCGGGCCGCGCGCAACCAGACCAGATCGGCACGCAAGCCATCGACGCCAGCAGCGAAACAACGCTCGGTAATCAACGCCAATGCCGCGTCATCCAGTGGAATGGCTGCCAAGCGCTCGCGGGCGCTTTCACAGCGCGAACGCAGGACTTGTTGCTCGCTCGCCCACTGCGCGCAGAACCCTTGTGGATCGCTGTCGAAATCCAGCCGCCGGCGAATGATCTGTCCGCGTTCGGCGGGCGCGGTGTGGCCGCTGAGGGCAACGTTCAAGCCGAAGCGGTCAAGCAGTTGCGGCCGCAGCTCGCCCTCTTCCGGGTTCATGGTGCCGATCAGGACGAATTTGGCCGAATGCCGATGGGAAATGCCGTCACGCTCGATCAGATTGGTACCGCTGGCGGCGACATCGAGCAGCAGGTCGACCAAGTGATCGGGCAGCAGATTGACCTCATCGACATAGAGCACGCCACCGTCAGCCTTGGCCAGAACACCGGGCGAAAACTGCGCGCGACCGTCGCTCAGGGCAGCATCGAGATCGAGGGTGCCGACCAGCCGCTCTTCGGTAGCGCCCAACGGCAAAGTGACAAACTGGCCGCTGGCGAGCAGATCCGCCAGGCCCCGCGCCAGCGTCGACTTGGCCATGCCGCGCGGACCTTCGATGAGTACGCCGCCGATTTTCGGGTCGATGGCGGTCAGGCACAGGGCGAGCTTCAGGTCATCGGCGCCGACCACGGCGGAGAGTGGGAAATGCGGGGTGTCGGTCATTTGGGTTTTCCCTTTCGTGGTCTTTGGTGTGCTTGAGTTTTAGTGGCGTGTCAGTTGGGTGGCCCTCACCCTAACCCTCTCCCAGAGGGAGAGGGAACTGATCTGGGTGTTCTTGCAAGTTGCGCCGACCTGAATTATCGAGTTGAACTCAGGCCTCAAAACCAACACAAATCGGCCCCCTCTCCCTCCGGGAGAGGGCTGGGGTGAGGGTAGCTTTTTAGCGGCTACATATCTTCCTCGATATCCAACAGCAAATTCTCCAGCGCCTCTTTATAAGCCCCAGGCTCCTGCCACATCCCGCGCTGCTGCGCTTCGAGCATGCGTTCGGTCATGTCGCGCAACGCGTGGGGATTATGCTCACGGACAAAATCCCGGGTCGCCGGATCAAGCAAATATGCCTCCGCCAGCAACGCGTACTGATGGTCATCGATCAACTGCGTGGTCGCATCGAAAGCGAACAGATTATCAACCGTCGCCGCCAGTTCGAACGCGCCTTTGTAGCCGTGACGCTTGATTCCATCGATCCACTTCGGATTCGCCGCGCGCGAGCGCACCACGCGGTTCAACTCTTCCTTCAAGGTACGAATCTTCGGCAGATCCGGCTGGCTGTGATCGCCGTGATAGCTGGCCGCCGCTTCGCCGCGCAGAGTCTCCACCGCCGCGAGCATGCCGCCCTGAAACTGGTAGTAATCGTTGGAATCGAGCAAGTCATGCTCGCGGTTGTCCTGGTTTTGCAGAACTGCCTGTACCTGGCTCAGGCGCTGGCTGAACTGCTCGCGGGCAGCCGTGCCCTCGTCGGCGCCGCCGTAAGCGTAGGCGCCCCAGTTCAGGTAGACCTCGGCGAGGTCTTCGCGGCTCTGCCACAGACGGCCATCGATCGCGCCTTGCACCCCGGCGCCATACGCCCCCGGTTTCGCGCCGAAGATGCGCCACCCGGCCTGACGCCGCGCGGTATCTTCATCGACGCCCGACTGCAACAGCGCCTGGCGTTCGGCGCGCACCTTGGCGGCCAATGGGTTCAAGTCATCCGGTTCATCCAGCGCGGCCACGGCTTGCACGGCGGCGTCGAACAGGCGGATGAGATTGGCAAACGCATCACGGAAAAACCCCGAAACCCGCAGCGTCACGTCGACTCTTGGACGATCGAGCAGACTCAGCGGCAGAATCTCGAAATCATCCACGCGCTGACTGCCCGTGGCCCAGACTGGACGCACGCCCATCAACGCCATGGCCTGAGCGATGTCGTCGCCGCCGGTGCGCATGGTTGCGGTGCCCCAGACCGACAGGCCGAGCTGGCGCAAGTGATCGCCGTGATCCTGCAAGTGTCGTTCAAGGATAAGCGTCGCCGACTGGAATCCGATGCGCCACGCGGTGGTGGTCGGCAGATTGCGCACGTCCACCGAATAAAAGTTGCGCCCGGTGGGCAGCACGTCGAGACGGCCACGGCTGGGTGCGCCGCTGGGGCCGGCGGGGACGAAACGACCGCTGAGAGCGTCAAGCAGACCGCGCATTTCGGCCGGGCCGCAAGCATCGAGGCGCGGGGCGACGACTTCGCGTAGATGCTCGAGTATCGAATCAACCTCAGCCCACCCCGGCCCTTGTGGGAGCGAGCCTGCTCGCGAAGGCGTCGGGTCAGACAACTGGTCTTTTACTGACACACCGCTTTCGCGAGCAAGCTCGCTCCCACAGGGGACACTCAGTGTTTGTGAAATCAGGTCTGCGGCAAACAATTCGAGGCGTTCGCGGGTATCGCCGGCGGTGCGCCAGACTTCTTCGCTGATGGCCTGCAACTCGGTCGGACGCGGGCCACTCCAGGCATCGGCCAACGCGCAATCCAGCGGATCAAAACCAAGATCAAACGCTTTAGCCAGTGCTCGCAGCAGACTCGACTGCGCGGCCTTGCCGTCACCGCGCGGGATGCGCAGCAACGCGAGCAAGGTGTCGATACGCAAGCGCCCGCTCGGCGATTCGCCAAAGATGTGCAACCCATCGCGAATCTGCGATTCCTTCAGGTCGCACAGATAAGTGTCCAGACGCGGCAACCAGATCGCCGCATCGGCGTCGCTGTCCAGCGCAGCATCCAGTTGCAGTTCCCGGTCGATCTGCGTGTCCCGCACCAATTGCAGAATGTCGCGTTGCAACTCACGGGCGCGGCGCGGATCGAGCAGTTGCGCCTCGTAATACTCGTCTGCCAGCAGCTCCAGATTGCGCAGCGGCCCGTAGGTTTCGGCGCGGGTCAGTGGCGGCATCAGGTGGTCGATGATCACCGCTTGCGTGCGGCGTTTGGCCTGAGCGCCCTCGCCCGGATCGTTGACGATAAACGGATAGATATTCGGCAGCGGCCCGAGCAGCGCGTCCGGCCAGCAATTCTCCGAAAGGCCGACGCCTTTGCCCGGCAACCATTCGAGATTGCCATGCTTGCCGACGTGGATCACGCCGTGAGCGCCGTAG
>NZ_JH635999.1:1049442-1051483 GCF_000257605.1 Pseudomonas sp. R62 | reverse complement strand
AGAACGCCAGATAACCGTGCGGCGGAACCAGATCCGGGTCGTGGTACACCGCGCTCGGATCGACCTGATAACCCCGGGCCGGCTGGATGCCGACAAAGGTCAGACCGAAACGCAGACCGGCGATCATCAGGCGACCGTCGCGGCACATCGGATCGTTTTGCGGCGCCCCCCAACGCTCCATCACCGCCGCGCGATTCGCCTCCGGCAACGCGTTTAACATTGCCAGGTAATCGTCCATCGCCAGGCTCTGCTGGCACGGGCGCAAGTCGAGACTATCGAGGTCGTTGCTGACGCCGCCGAGCAGTTGCTGGATCAGTTCGGTGCCGCTGTCGGGCAACTCGGCCGTGATCGGATAACCTTCGGCACGCAATGCGCGGAGGATGTTCAGCGCCGCCGCCGGCGTATCGAGGCCGACGCCATTGCCGATGCGGCCGTCGCGGGTCGGGTAGTTGGCGAGGATCAACGCGATGCGTTTTTCGCCGTTCGGCACGTGTGCCAAAGCAACCCAGCGCCGCGCCAGTTCGGCGACGAAATCCATGCGTTCGGGCTGGGCGCGATAGCAGACCACATCGGACTCACTGCGCTCGCTGCGCCAGGCCAGATCCTTGAAGCTGATCGGTCGGCTGATGATGCGTCCGTCGAGTTCCGGCAAAGCAATGTGCATCGCCAGATCGCGCGGCCCAAGGCCCTGTTCGCTGTCGCGCCAGCCGGGCTCATTGTCCTGGGCGCAGATCGCTTGAATCACCGGAATGTTGCGGCGAAACGGGCGCAGATGCGGTGCTTCGGGGCTCGATTGGGCAAAACCGGTGGTGTTGAGAATCACCCCCGCCTCGACTTCATCCAGCCAGTCCTCGACCACCGACAGGCAACCGGGTTCTTTCAGACTGGCCACCGCGATCGGCAGCGGATTGAGCCCGGCTGCCTGCAAACGCTGGCAGAACACATCGATGAACGCGGTGTTCGCCGCCTGCAAATGCGATCGATAAAACAACAGCGCCGCCACCGGTTGACCGGGCAGCCATTCGGCTTGCCAGTCGCTCAGGGCAGCGCTGTTTTTCTGTGGGTGATAAATCGCCGTGCGCGGCAGGGTTTGCGGCTCGTTCCACGGGTAATCGCGGGCGAACCATTGGTTGCCCAGGCAACGGAAGAAATCCAGCGCATTGCCCATGCCGCCCTGACGCAGAAATTGCCAGAGTCGATCGCGTACTTCGGCGCTGACCGTGCTCAAGTCACTGAGCTCGGGGTCCGGGCGGTCGTCGCCGGGCACCAGAATCAGTTGCACGCCGCGTTCGGACAACTCGACCAGCCGCTCGACACCGTAGCGCCAATAGGCGATGCCGCCGTGCAGTGAGATCAGAATGACCTTGGCGTGGCGCAGCACTTCGTCGACATACAGATCGACCGAGGCATGATTCTGCACCTGCATCGGATTGGCCAGACGCAGGCTCGGATAATCATCGGGCAATTGCTGCGCAGCCTCGGCCAGCAGCGCCAGGCTGGAATCGCCGCTGCAGAGGATCACCAGCTCGGCGGGGGTTTGTCCGAGGTCGGCAATGTTGTCATCCGAGACGAATCCGCCGGGCTGGGTCCTGAGCAGGTGCATGGCTTAAACGCTGAGCGCAGCGCGCAATTGCGCTTCGAGTTGTGCGGCATCGAGTTCCTGACCGATCAGCACCAGACGCGTGACGCGCGCTTCTTCGGCGCCCCACTGACGGTCGAAATGCTTGTCAAAACGCGTGCCCACACCCTGGATCAACAGGCGCATCGGCTTGTTCGGAATCGCCGCGAAGCCTTTCACGCGCAGAATGCCGTGTTGCACCACCAGTTGCGTCAGCGCGTCGAGCAGCAGGCTTTCATCGGCTTGCGGCAGTTCGATTGAGATCGAATCGAACGCGTCGTGATCGTGATCGTCGTCATCACCGTCATGGTGGTGATCGTGGTGACTGTGGCGGCTGTCGATGTGCTCCTCGGAGCCGGCACCGAGGCCGATCAGCACGTCGAGCGGCAGGCGGCCATTGCTGGCTTCGATGATTTTTACCGC
>NZ_JH635999.1:1041040-1047547 GCF_000257605.1 Pseudomonas sp. R62 | reverse complement strand
AAAAGTGCCTCGCCGTAAGGGCGAAACCGTAATCAGCAACACCCGCAGCAACGGATATACACACAAAAACATCAGAAAAACACCCCCACCGCAGCACCGAAAACTCCCCGGAAATTGACTAAAAACCCAAACCCATGTTCTCCTGCCCACCTTGTTACGGGTGCCCTTCACAGGGTGAAACGGGAAACCGGTGAATCATGTGCTTTACTCAAGGCCATGTCAGTCCGGTGCTGCCCCCGCAACGGTAAGCGAGCGAAGCGTCAGATCCACTGTGCCCCGGCATGGGAAGGTGATGCTTGCAGGTCGGCCTCGTGCCAACCCCTCGCGAGCCCGGAGACCGGCCCGCAACACCCAGCGCGCGCAAGCGCGGCTGACCACAAACAAACCCGCGGTGGGCGGGCGCTGTTCGAAATCCCTGCGTGCCCGGCTCGCAGGGATTTTCATGCGCTCTGTTTACCCGCTGACATTTCAGAGGGAAGCGCTATGTCGATCATCAGCAATACCGTCAGCCACACTGATCACATTTCCAGCAGCACCACACTCGGCCAACGCGTGGCCGCCGCCCTCTTCGCCTCGATCCTCGGTGCCAGTCTGGTCTGGTTCGCCGGCTTCTCGCACATCGAAGCGGTGCACAACGCCGCCCACGATACCCGCCACAGCGCCGCGTTCCCGTGCCACTGAGGCTTGCCGAGATGATCAAGCGTATTGCGCAAACCGCAGGCTTCACCGGCTTGCTGGCCGCCCTGCTGCTGACCTTGCTACAGAGTTTCTGGGTATCGCCACTGATTCTGCAGGCCGAAACTTTCGAGAAATCCGAACCGGTCGCGCAAGTTCACGAACACGCCGCTGGCACTGCCGCCCACAGCCATGATGGCGAAGCCTGGGAGCCGGAAGACGGCTGGCAGCGCGTGGTCTCGACCACTGGCGGCAATCTGGTGGTGGCGGTGGGTTTCGCCCTGATGCTTGCCGGCCTGTACACCTTGCGCGCGCCAACCAAAACCTCGCAAGGGCTGCTCTGGGGTCTGGCCGGTTACGCGACGTTCGTTCTCGCGCCGACCTTGGGCCTGCCACCTGAATTGCCGGGCACTGCGGCTGCCGATCTGGCTTCGCGGCAGATCTGGTGGATCGGCACTGCCGCTTCGACCGCCGTCGGCCTGGCACTGATCGCCTTCAGCCGCCACTGGCTGATGAAGCTTCTCGGTGTGGCGATTCTCGCCGTGCCGCATGTGATCGGCGCGCCGCAACCGCAGGTGCATTCGATGCTCGCTCCAGAGGCACTGGAAACCCAATTCAAAATCGCTTCGCAGCTGACCAACGTCGCGTTCTGGCTGGCCTTGGGCTTGATCAGTGCATGGTTGTTCCGCCGCAAAAGCGCAGGCCGATATCAGGCATGACCCATGACCGCGCAGTGCCGACCTTCGTGGTCGGCCTCGGCTGCCAGCGTGGCTGCCCGGCCAGTACGCTGCGTGCACTACTCGATCAAGCGTTGCAGGCGCACCGCATCGAGCTGCGAGCGGTCAAGGCTTTGGCGAGTATCGACCTCAAGCGTGACGAACCGGGGTTGCTGGAACTGGCCACACAATTGAACCTGCCGCTGCAGTATTTCAACAGTGCCGAGCTGGCGCCCTATCAACAGCGCCTCAGCCATCAATCGCAGATCGCCTTTGAACGCACCGGCTGCTACGGCGTGGCGGAAAGCGCCGCGCTGGCGCTGGCCGAGCAACTGATTCAGGCGCCGGCGAAACTGCTGATCCACCGCCAGAAATATGCGCAGGCCACGCTGGCATTGGCCGGCGCTGCATAAAATCCCGATAATCCCCGCCATTGATCATGAGCACGCTTCATCTGCAGTGGGGCTGCGCCTCTTCACAAGGATTCAACGATGACTGTCTACTTCATCGGCGCCGGCCCCGGCGACCCGGAACTCATCACCGTCAAAGGCCAACGGCTGATTCGCAGCTGCCCGGTGATCATTTATGCCGGCTCGCTGGTACCCGCAGCGGTGCTGGAAGGTCATCAGGCCGAAACCGTGGTCAACAGCGCTGAACTGCATCTGGAACAGATCATCGACCTGATCAGGACGGCCCATGCCAAAGGCCAGGATGTTGCCCGCGTGCATTCGGGGGATCCAGGTCTGTACGGCGCGATTGGTGAGCAGATCCGCTACTTGCGTGAGCTGAGCATTCCTTTCGAGATCATTCCGGGCGTGACCGCCACGGCTGCATGCGCAGCGCTGCTGGGCGCCGAGTTGACCCTGCCGGACATTTCGCAAAGCGTGATCCTGACCCGTTACGCCGACAAGACCGCGATGCCCGTTGGCGAGGAGCTGGCCAGCCTGGCGCAGCATGGCGCGACCATGGCCATTCATTTGGGGGTCAATCATCTGGAAAAGATTTTGGTTGAATTGCTGCCGCATTACGGCGCGGACTGCCCGATTGCCGTGATTCACCGCGCGACATGGCCGGATCAGGACTGGGTCGTCGGTACACTGGCGGACATTGCCGCAAAGGTCGAGGCCAAAGGGTTTCGGCGTACGGCGCTGATTCTGGTCGGGCGGGTGCTGGGCAGCGAGGTGTTCAGCGAGTCTTCGTTGTATCGCGCCGGGCATGCGCATTTGTACCGACCGTGAGTGGAACGCGGAGCGTCCCGGGCTGCATGCCCACGCGGAGCGTGGGCATGATCAAGCCACAGGCATAAAAAAACGGCGCTCACGGGCGCCGTTTTTCATGTTCGCAGCGAACGCCTTAGTAGTAGGCGTTTTCTTTCTGCGTGTGGTCGGTCACGTCGCGAACGCCCTTGAGCTCCGGGATGCGCTCAAGCAGAGTGCGCTCGATGCCTTCCTTCAAGGTCACGTCAGCCTGGCCGCAGCCCTGGCAACCGCCACCGAACTGCAACACGGCAATGCCGTCCTCGACCACATCGATCAGGCTGACCTGACCGCCGTGGCTGGCCAGCCCCGGGTTGATCTCGGTTTGCAGGTAGTAGTTGATGCGCTCGTTGACCGGGCTGTCGGCATTGACCATCGGCACCTTGGCATTTGGCGCCTTGATGGTCAGCTGGCCGCCCATACGGTCGGTGGCATAGTCGACAACGGCGTCGTCAAGAAACGCTTCGCTGAAGGAATCGATGTAAGCGGTGAAGCTTTTCAGCCCCAGCGCAGTATCTTCAGGCTTCTCTTCGCCCGGCTTGCAGTAGGCAATGCAGGTTTCGGCGTACTGGGTGCCAGGCTGGGTGATGAAGACACGGATGCCGATGCCCGGGGTGTTCTGCTTGGAGAGCAGATCAGCCAGGTAATCATGGGCGGCGTCGGTAATGGTAATAGCGGTCATAAAAACTCCTCGCAGGCTTGGGCGCAGTTTACGCCAATCGGCGCGGCTGACAAAGTCCTAGTATTTTTGTCGGGAAAGAATCCCGGCATATGCCTGCGAATGCTCAAAGGTTCTCGTACCGGTTCATATCCAGCACACCCTCTTCCACCGGATCGGTTTCGTGGATGTACTGGCTCAGATCGTGGAAATACAGCCAGAACTGCGGATGACTGCGACGAATGCCCCAGCGCTCGACGATCTTGTCGAACCGATTGGCATCCCTGGCATTCTCCATGGCATCGACAAACGCTGGCACCTGCTCGGCCGGGACGTTGAACATGAAGTTCGGGTAACTGGTGAGTACGCCCGGATAGATCGTCAAGGTGTCGAGACCCGGTTGATAGCGCAGCGACTCACCGAGCAGAAACGCCACGTTGCTGTGCGCGCGGTTGCGCAGCACGCTGTAGACCTCGCGCTTGCCGCTGGCGGTTTCAACGCGCAGCAAGGTCGCTTCGGGCATCTGGTCGATGACTTTCAACCCTGCGGCCGGTCGCGAGGCCAGACGGCTCAGGGCCTGCTCGGCGTTCTGCAACGCCGGATCTATATTCGGTCGCGAGCAATAAGCGCCGTCGCAGCGATTGATCGGGTCTGGCCGCGCGTTCAGATCACCGTAGCGCGCCAGCAACTGCATGGCGAAATCATGTTTCGGGTCTTTTTCGTCGAGCTTCAATGCGGTCGGTTTGTCGTCATCGATGGCCTCGTAATCGAGCCACATCTTGAATTGGCCGCCGTCCTGGTACCAATCGTTGAGGTAATCCTCGCGCAAGTCAGCGGGCATCAGGCGCAGGAAGTTCTGCTCGGCGCCGTTACGGATCAGGTCGAAATACAGACGGGTCTGCGCCTGATGGGAGACGTTGCCGAACACGTCGAAGTTGACCGCGAGCTGATAGTAGGTGCGCTCGAGCAGTGGATAGTCGAACAGCCAAATGGTTTGCGGCACCTCACCGATCAGCCCCTTGGTCACCGAAGCGCTGTCGAAGTGGCGAAAAATGCTCAGCAAGGCGTTGTCGTTGCCGGCCCACAGCGTCGACCAGCTCGGCGCCGGCAGATCGGCATAGCTGTCGCGGCGCAGTGCCTCGTATTCGTTGCGCTTGTCGCGGTAGTTGCGCCACAGGCTCAGCACGCTGCCGACATCGTCGTTCTGCCCCGGCATCGCCAGCAGCGGCGTAGCCTGGCCACGGTAGTTCGGGTCGGTGATGTAGAGATCATGTTCCGGCGCCTGGAACAGCGCCCAGAAGTTGTCGCGGATCACGTCGGTCGCGATCTGCCCACGGCACACCGGCCCGCGAATGAAGGTGCGGACGAAGTATTCAGCGTTATCGAGCATGAACTGATAGCGCGCCTGCGCCGGAATCGCTTCGAAAGTGGCAAACGGATTGGCACGGCTTTGCGGGCCGTAACCCGGCAGCGCATTGACCTGCCAGTTGCCGTTGTAGAACAGGCTCTTGATCCGCGCCATTTTGGCTGCGCTCAGCGGATAAGTGATGTGCGTCTTGTGCACGATCACCCCCTGCACCGGCCACAAGCGGTAATACACCTGCGTGCCCGGGTCGTCGTTGGGGCGGCGCGTGGCGATCAGGTCGATCGGCTGGCCGCTCGGCGTGCGCGAACGTACCCACTGGAAATAATGCCCCGGCTCGCCGTCCTTGAAATAGATGTGCGCCAGATACCAGTGCTCGAACAGCCAACGCCCGACCAGACTTTGCCGCGCACCGGGGGCGTTGAGCAGGTTTTCCCACTGCAGGATCTGCATGGCCTCTTTGGCACTCGGCGCCAGGCTCTGCTCGTCAATCGGCGCGCCAGACGCCAGCCAGCGCTGCAGGGTCTGTTATTGCTGGTCGGTTAGGCCAGTGACCGCCAGCGGCATGCCCTCTTTCGGGTGCGCGCCGGCATATCCGTCGAACTCCGCAGGCATTGCGCATAGATTGTTGCGATTGAGCCCCAGGACAATGTCTTCGGGCAGCTTGGCGTTCGGCGTCAGCGGCGTCTTGTGGCCGAGTTCAAGCATGCGTGCCATCAGCGCAGCCTGACTGCCCTGGGCGTCGAGCACCGAATAGAAGTCTTTCTGCTGCCAGGCGCGCTTGCCGAAGGCATCGTAAAACAGGCGCGTGGTCGGTGCTGCCTGAGTGCGTTCGCCGTCGTACACGGGCATCTTGCTCGCGCCACGAGCAGCGCCTTCGCCACTGCCCAGATTGAGCTGACAGGCCGAGTCATAGCAGGCATGGCAGGCTACGCACTTCTCGGTAAAGATCGGTTGGATATCGCGGGTGTAGGAGATGGAAGAAGAAATGGCAGGATCTTGCGCCGCAACGCTCCCGCTCAGGACCAGCAACCATAAACTGATGAAGCGGTGCGGCATGTTGCTGATCTCGATGATAAAAAAAGGCTGCGATTCTACCGTTATGACGCTCGTACCAACATGAGCGATATTCATGCAAAAGCTGCACATGCTCCAAAAGCGCACAGGTTTGCTATGATCCCGCTCCTTCGTAATGGTCTTTTCGAGTAGTCCACATGTCCGATCGCAGCGTCCGCCTTCAAGCTCTCAAGCAAGCCCTCAAAGAGCGCATCCTGATTCTCGACGGCGGGATGGGCACGATGATCCAGAGCTACAAGCTCGAAGAGCAGGATTATCGCGGCAAGCGCTTCGCGGACTGGCCGAGTGACGTCAAGGGCAACAACGACCTGCTGGTGATCACCCGTCCGGACGTGATCGGCGGCATCGAAAAAGCCTATCTGGACGCCGGCGCCGACATTCTCGAAACCAACACTTTCAACGCCACGCGCATTTCCATGGCCGATTACGGCATGGAAGAGCTGGCGTACGAGTTAAACGTAGAGGGCGCACGTCTGGCGCGCAAGATTGCCGACGCCAAGACCGCCGAAAACCCGGCCAAGCCGCGCTTCGTTGCCGGCGTGCTCGGCCCGACCAGCCGCACCTGCTCGCTGTCGCCCGACGTCAACAACCCCGGCTACCGCAACGTGACCTTCGATGAGCTGGTGGAAAACTACACCGAAGCCACCAAAGGCCTGATCGAGGGCGGCGCCGACCTGATTCTGATCGAAACCATTTTCGACACCCTCAACGCCAAAGCGGCGATCTTCGCCGTGCAGGGCGTGTTCGAGGAGCTGCACATCG
>NZ_JH635999.1:1039513-1040687 GCF_000257605.1 Pseudomonas sp. R62 | reverse complement strand
CGCCTCCGGTCGTACCCTGTCCGGCCAGACCACCGAGGCGTTCTGGAACTCCGTGGCCCACGCCAAGCCGATTTCCGTGGGCTTGAACTGCGCCCTCGGCGCCAGCGAACTGCGCCCGTACCTGGAAGAGCTGTCGAACAAGGCCAGCACCCACGTATCCGCGCACCCGAACGCCGGCCTGCCGAATGAATTCGGCGAGTACGACGAACTGCCGTCGCAAACCGCCAAAGTCATCGAAGAATTCGCCCAGAGCGGTTTTCTCAACATCGTCGGCGGTTGCTGCGGCACCACGCCGGGCCACATCGAAGCCATCGCCAAAGCCGTGGCCGGTTATGCGCCGCGGCAGATTCCAGACATCCCCAAGGCTTGCCGCCTGTCGGGTCTGGAGCCGTTCACCATCGATCGCAGCTCGCTGTTCGTCAACGTCGGCGAGCGCACCAACATCACCGGTTCGGCAAAATTCGCCCGCCTGATCCGTGAAGACAACTACACCGACGCCCTCGAAGTCGCGCTGCAGCAGGTCGAGGCCGGCGCGCAGATCATCGACATCAACATGGACGAGGGCATGCTCGATTCGAAGAAGGCCATGGTCACCTTCCTCAATCTGATCGCCGGCGAACCGGATATCTCGCGCGTGCCGATCATGATCGACTCGTCGAAATGGGAAGTCATTGAAGCCGGCCTCAAATGCATCCAGGGCAAGGGCATCGTCAACTCGATCAGCATGAAAGAAGGCGTCGAGCAGTTCATCCATCACGCGAAACTGTGCAAGCGCTACGGCGCTGCGGTGGTGGTGATGGCCTTCGACGAAGCCGGTCAGGCCGACACCGAAGCGCGCAAAAAGGAAATCTGCAAACGCTCCTACGACATTCTGGTCAACGAAGTCGGCTTCCCGCCGGAAGACATCATCTTCGACCCGAACATCTTCGCCGTCGCCACCGGCATCGAAGAGCACAACAACTACGCCGTCGACTTCATCAACGCCTGCGCCTACATCCGCGATGAGCTGCCGTACGCGCTGAGCTCCGGCGGCGTGTCCAACGTGTCGTTCTCGTTCCGTGGCAACAACCCGGTGCGTGAGGCGATTCACTCGGTGTTCCTGCTCTACGCGATCCGCGCCGGGCTGACCATGGGCATCGTCAACGCCGGTCAACTGGAGATCTATGATCAGATC
>NZ_JH635999.1:1030417-1039493 GCF_000257605.1 Pseudomonas sp. R62 | reverse complement strand
GATCAGATCCCGGTCGAGCTGCGCGACGCGGTCGAAGACGTGATCCTCAACCGCACCCCGGATGGCACCGACGCCCTCCTCGCCATCGCCGACAAGTACAAGGGCGACGGCAGCGTCAAGGAAGCCGAGACCGAAGAATGGCGCAACTGGGACGTCAACAAGCGTCTGGAACACGCGCTGGTCAAGGGCATCACCACGCACATCGTCGAAGACACCGAAGAATCCCGCCAGTCGTTTGCGCGGCCGATCGAAGTGATCGAAGGCCCGTTGATGTCCGGCATGAACATCGTCGGCGACCTGTTCGGCGCCGGCAAAATGTTCCTCCCGCAAGTGGTGAAATCCGCGCGCGTGATGAAGCAGGCCGTGGCGCACTTGATTCCGTTCATCGAACTGGAGAAAGGCGACAAGCCGGAAGCCAAGGGCAAGATCCTCATGGCCACGGTCAAAGGCGACGTCCACGACATCGGCAAGAACATCGTCGGCGTGGTGCTCGGTTGCAACGGCTATGACATTGTCGACTTAGGCGTGATGGTTCCGGCCGAAAAGATCCTGCAGGTCGCAAAAGAAGAAAAGTGCGACATCATCGGCCTCTCCGGCCTGATCACGCCGTCGCTGGACGAGATGGTCCACGTTGCCCGCGAAATGCAGCGTCAGGACTTCCATCTGCCACTGATGATCGGTGGCGCGACGACGTCGAAAGCGCACACCGCGGTGAAGATCGAGCCGAAGTACAGCAACGATGCCGTGGTCTACGTGACCGACGCCTCGCGCGCCGTTGGCGTGGCAACCCAGTTGTTGTCCAAGGAACTCAAGGCCGGGTTCGTCGAGAAGACCCGCCTGGAATACATCGACGTGCGCGAGCGTACGTCCAATCGCAGCGCCCGTACCGAACGCCTGAGCTACGCCGCCGCGATCGCGAAGAAGCCGCAATTCGACTGGGCCAATTATCAGCCAGTGAAACCGACCTTCACCGGCAGCAAAGTGCTCGACAATATCGATCTGAAAGTGCTGGCCGAGTACATCGACTGGACGCCGTTTTTCATCTCCTGGGACCTGGCCGGCAAGTTCCCGCGCATCCTCGAAGACGAAGTGGTCGGTGAGGCTGCCACTGCGCTGTACAAGGACGCCCGGGAAATGCTCACCAAGCTGATCGACGAAAAGCTGATCAGCGCCCGTGCGGTGTTCGGTTTCT
Organism: Pseudomonas sp. R62; assembly: GCF_000257605.1. Classification (NCBI taxonomy): domain Bacteria; kingdom Pseudomonadati; phylum Pseudomonadota; class Gammaproteobacteria; order Pseudomonadales; family Pseudomonadaceae; genus Pseudomonas; species Pseudomonas sp. R62. Next base: position 1,038,301 of record NZ_JH635999.1, on the reverse strand, counting down.
GGCCGGCCAATCAGGTCAACGAAGACGACATCGAGCTGTACGACGACAACGGCAAGCCGCTGGCCAAGCTGCATCACTTGCGTCAGCAGATCATCAAGACCGACGGCAAGCCGAACTTCTGCCTCGCCGACTTCGTGGCGCCGAAGGACAGCGAAGTCACCGACTATGTCGGCGGCTTTATCACCACCGCTGGCATCGGCGCCGAAGAAGTGGCCAAGGCCTATCAGGACGCGGGCGACGACTACAACTCGATCATGGTCAAGGCCCTCGCCGACCGCTTGGCCGAAGCCTGCGCCGAATGGCTGCACCAGCAGGTGCGAAAAGAGCACTGGGGTTATGCCAAGGATGAAACCCTCGACAACGATGCGCTGATCAAAGAGCAATACCGTGGCATCCGCCCTGCTCCCGGCTACCCGGCCTGCCCGGATCACACCGAGAAAGCCGCGCTGTTCACCCTGCTCGATCCAGAGGCTGCGGAAATGCGCGCCGGGCGCAGTGGCGTGTTCCTCACCGAACACTACGCAATGTTCCCCGCCGCAGCGGTCAGCGGCTGGTACTTTGCTCATCCGCAGGCGCAGTACTTTGCCGTCGGCAAGATCGACAAGGATCAAGTGCAGAGTTACACCGCGCGCAAAGGCCAGGACCTGAGCGTGACCGAGCGTTGGCTGGCGCCGAATCTGGGTTACGACAGCTGAGTCGAGCAGACCTGGGAGCGCGCTGCTCCCAGGTCTGCTCGATCACTCAGTCGCGGCGCCACGAAGGTCCGGGTTTCGGTGAAGACGGAGCCGATGGCGACGCTCCCGCATCCTGCGACGCCAGGCTCTCCAGTTCTGTGCGAGTCAGAGCCTTGAGTTTCTCGATGCGCGCATCCGCCAGCTCGATTTCAAGCACCCTCATCGCATCCAGATAATCGCTGTTTTCTCTGTCCGGGTAGGCATCCTCGACCGCTTCGTGCCGCCTGGTAGCGTCGCGTTCAAGTGCCTCGAACGCCTCCGCGTGGCGATCCTGCAGATAGCGGATCCAGTAGTCCCGCGCAATCAGATCCTCCAGAAACATGGGTGATGCCTCGTCCGCGAGAACCGAGGCACGCGCATCGAGCAGTCGTCGCCCGCGAATCGGTGAGGCGTACAACATGTGTTCGGGTTGCGCCGGCAACTCCAGGTCGTCCGGCCAGCCGCGTGTCATGGCGATGCGGTATTGCAGGCGAACTTCCGCGCGATCCTTGTTCCTGGCGGCGGCTTCGGCCAGTCGATCCACCCTTTCCAGGCGAAACAGCCGTCGAGTCAGATCAAGCAGCGCTCGGCCGCGTTGCAGCTGACGATGCCGCGGAATGTCGCGCAGAGCGTTGTATTCATAGACGCGGGTCTCCAGTTCGCTGAACGACAGGATCCGGCCATCGGGGCACGTGCCGTGGGTTTCGGCGTTGAAAAACAACAGCTCGCGCAGTTCAGCGTTTTCCGTGGCAGCCTGGATCACTTGCCAGACCCGGTGGGTCAGATCGGCACCGGCAAACCTGAATTCCAGGGTGTCGGGCAAGGTCGAGAGCAAATGAAAGAACGCCTCATGGTTGGCCTGTCGAGCCAATTGCAGCCATAGCGCTTGCCGCGCTGCACGCGCATCTGCATGCGTATAGGTCATCCATATGTCCATCGCCGGCGTCGCCACGTCCTGCGCCGGATTGGCAATCACCTCCGCGGCCTCCACACCGGCATGCATATCCACGGGCCTGCTACTGCTACCGCCACCGCCTCCGCCACGCGGATCATCACCATCGTCGCTATCGGAGTCGGGGTCCGAACCCCGATCCGAATCCGATTCGGATCCGCTATCGCTTTCCGAGTCGCTCATACGCTCGGCGATCAAGCGCTGCAAGGACTCCGGCGTGTAACCCAGCACCTCACTGCCGCCATGCGCGACGCTGTAGTCCCTGATCTGCTCCAATGCGTTAAGCGACAGCGAGTTCTCCGACAGATCGGTGCCTGCCACGAGCGCCTCATGATTGCCGCCCAACAGCCGGTCCGGGAAAACCATGATGTTGTTGCCCGACAGGTCCAGCCTTTGCAGATGCGCCAGTTCAAGCACGCCTTCAGGCCAGAAATCCAGGCCGTTCTGGCCGAGGTTGAGGGTTTGCAGACTGCTGAAGGTTGCGGCGTTGAATTCTTCCAGCTGATTGTGACTGAGGTCGAGCCAGCGCAGCCGCGCCCCGCTCGCGTGCTGATACACCGATTGCGCCACGGCCAAGCGATTGCCGCTCAATTCCAGCCGTTCGAGCCGGCTCAGACTGCCGACAGCTTCCGGCAGGCGTGCCAGGCCCGTGCCATTGAGCATCAGCGTGGTCAACTCAGGAAACGCCGGGCAGAAGAGGTTGAAACTCTCGACGGAAAATTTGGCCCCGGTCAGGTCCAGCGTTTGCACATGGGAAAACACGTTCGACAGCGCAGGCAAATCACCCAAGCCGCCCGCTGACAGGCTCAGCGTCCGTCCGGCGGATTCGGTATGGCCGGTGAGCCCGTCCCGCCAGCAAGCGCGGATCCTGGAGGCATCAAAGAATCTTGTTGACGACGCCCCTTCACCAGCCCCTTGCGCCGGGTTGAAGATCCAGCCGTTCAACTCACGCGTCAACGCCTCGTTACTTGCTCGCCACTGATTCAGTCTGCCGACCATTTGCTCAGGGGACAGGCCTTCAGTGCGTAAACGCTCAACGCTGGCCTGGGCCTTTTCAAGCGACAGTGACGGAAAGATTTCCAGCACTGCGCGATGCATGTCGGTGCCTTGCTGAATGACCGAGGCAGATGGCAGTGGCAAGAGATGAGCGGCGCGATTGAGTGCCGTGTCAGGCGTGGCACCGCTGGAACCGCTGGAACCGGCGGGTAACGACGGCGCTTGCGATTCAAACCGTTGCAGCGCCCCTTCGGGCAAACCCAAGGTCATTTCGATACGTCGCTGCGCCGCCTTTAGGCTCGCTTCGCCGCTGACACTGAAGCGGTTGTTCAGCAGCCGGGTCTTGAGCAGCACAGCGTTGTCGGCAAGCACGTGATCGGGGAGCGAACCGATGGTGTTATGCCGCAAATCCATTGCTTGCAAATGCACCAGGTTCTCCGCCCCCTTCGGCCACACATTGAGCCCGTTTGAGCTGAGGTTGAGCGTCCTGAGGCCGGTCAGGCGAGAAACGTCCAGTGTGTCCAGCCGATTGAGGCGGGCATTGAGATGTTCGAGATTGCTCAGCGCGTCGAATTGATCTTGCACCTCAGGGGTCACGGCGATTCGGTTGAAAGACAGGTCCAGCTGTGTGAGCCGGGGCAAATCGGCTGGCCGCACCGGCACTTCGGTCAATCCGCAGGCGGTGACCTCCAGGCTTGTGGCGCCACTGAACGCCTGGAGAAAGCCGCGGATCTGTTCGACCGGCACAGTCAAGCGGTCCAGCCGAACCCGCTGTACATGAGCAAACGTACCGGCCGGCAATTGCGGCAGCTCACTCACCGACTCCGCGCCTAGCGCCCAGGCGGTGTCAACCAGTTCAAACATGCTGGCGTCGTCCAGATCGCCGGCGGATATCCAGTCCTCAGCATTGAAGGGACGAACGTCATCGTTCAAGCGATAACGCCGGCGTATGGCCGCGCGCCAGTTTTTTTCCAGTGCACGAACCACCCGGGCATTGGGCGGCGCTTGCCAGCGCGCTGCCGGCGTCGCCGTACGCAACTCTGCGGATGCGCTGGCCTCGTAGAACTGGCGGAAAATTGCGCTGTGCTCCACGCGCAGAATCTCCACGGCTCCAAGTCGGGTCTCCGGTGTGTTCCACAGACTCATGATGCGCTGAGGTAACGGGTTGAGACGGCCGGCCTCACCCGTCAGAAACTGCAGTTCCCCGGCGCAGTAGCGGCGGACCATCAAGTCCAGATCAACCAGATGCCCCCATTCCCCCATGTAGTTTTTCACATAGTCGTAAGCCGGTTTGAACGCTCCGTGGGAGAACCTCGACCAGTCCAGGGACAAACCGGCCCAGAGTCTCTCGTGCCCGACATAGAGGGTCTGTGGAAGGGATGCGATGGCGGTCTGCGTCAGATCCAGACGCTCCAGTTCAGGCAGTTGTTCCACATAAGCCGGCCACTGCGTCAGGCCCGGCGCTTCAATCTTGAGTTTCTTCAGTCGTTCAAGGGGAGCCAGGTCCAGCTCGGGCGGGCTGCCTGCGCCGCCGGGAAAATCGAGATGAAGCTCCTCAACCGCGGTCAGGCTACGCAATCTTGTCGACAGATCGGCAGCCATCACCCGCGCTGGCGTTCGGAACTTGAGCTTTTTCAACGCGGACATGCGAGTCACGCTCAGGGGCAAGGTCGTCAGTGACTGCTCGTGCTCCATGTAGGTGCCGAACAGACTGCCCCGCTCCCCCAGCGACAACTTTTCGATATTGGCAAATCGCGTCAGGAAGGCATCGGCATTGGCGTCGGTCAAACCTCCGCCGCCAATCGACAGTTCACGCACGTGAGCAAAGTCGACGGTCATCTCTGGCAGAGGATCGTAGGTGAGAATCGACAGTTGATCGGCACCCGCGACCCCAGTGGACAAAGCGTTGCGCCAGCAGGTTTTCAGCGCTTGCGCGGTGCGAAACTTGTAATTTGTTCCGGAGCGTTCCCAGGGCGCCGCCGTCGCTGTCCCCGCCCATTCATCCAGCGTCGCATTGAGCTGTTCCCACTCACGCCGACGTGATTGCAACAGCTCGAAAATGGCCCGGTCGTTCTTTCCTGCCCGATATTGGTCAAGGAGAAAGCCACGAGCCTGTTCGTCGCTCAATTGCGGGTAGATATCCTGCACGTGAGCCAGCAGGTTCGGTGCCAATCCCGCGCCGCGTCCACTGGCGGGATAACCGATCAAGGTAGCGTTCACCCGCACCGGCGGTTTTATCCACTTGACCTGAGGCGCCAGCAACGCGGGTGCATCAGCCTGGTGCTGGTCGGCGTGATCGATGATCTTTGCTTGCAACTCTGCGGACTGCCCGACCTCAGGGACACCGAGGCTGCGGCGCGCATCATCAGGCAGGGCATGCATGATCGACGAGTAAAAATTGTCGCCGTTGCGAGGCAGGCTGTTGAGTGCCTCACCGCGCTCGTTGTATGCCTGAAACTGAACGCCTGTTTTGATCAGGTATTTTTTCTCGCCGGCGGTTTCACTGCCGATGCTGTCGAGCAGCATGCCGGCGTCGTGGCCTTCGCGTACTTCAATGCGAAGGCTGTCGGGCCAACCCGCCAATTGCTCCAGCGTGTGCAACGCCAGGCGCCGGCTGTCCGCAGAGGCGACATTTTCGCTGCGCAGACCGGCATATGCCGCTACCTGTCGACTTTGCCGCGCGTACCAGCGGGCCTCCTCCAACAGGCGCAGCGGTACTCGTTGCCCTGAGCCGAGTCGCTGAAGATCATCGGGTCGACCATGCGCCAGCACCGTTTGCGCCGCCGGTTCACTGAGTCCCGGGCAGGCCTTCTGCAAGCGCGCAACCTGCGGATCGACGGGTTCGGTCCCCGAATGAACGCTGTCGTAAATCGCCGGCTGGCGGGTGTTGGCGTAGTCGGCGATCTGCTTGCCAAACTCTGCCGGTCGGCCATCGCGCACGCGTGCCCCCTGCTCGCCGAGGAGCCGAGTGATTTCTGACTCGTCCAGCCCTGCGAGAATACGTGCTGGCAGTTCACCGCTGAAGATATCGGCCCGCGATATCTGAATGGGTGGCTTGACGTCGACATCGCGAAACCGCCGCGCGGAGCCATACCTGACGAACTTGCCGGACAATTGCTCGCCGTCGAAGACTTCCAGCACCCGGTTCTCCGGCCAGCGCGGCATTTCGGTGATCAGCGGCAACGCGTAGAGGTACAGTTCATCGATCGGTTTTGTCCCGCGCAACTGCTCGACAACCAGTGCCGCGTTGCCATCTGCTTGCATCATGCGCATGGCCTGGGTCAGTTCCGGTGGTGGCAGCGAAGAATCAATGTGCATCTTGCGCAGCGCGGCTTCACTGACACCGCTGATATCGGCAGCCTTGATCAGCTGTGCATCGGAAAACGCTTCGGTTGCATGGCCGATGCGCCGCAACAGGGTCAGACGATCCCAATCCTGCGGACGTTCCAGGGTATGGCGCCAGGCACCGCTTCCATTGCTGTGGAGCACCGGCTGCCAGGCGTTGATGTCGGTCGGATGGCTGATCCGCCATTTGCCGATCGATTCATCGAAAAACTGCTCATAGACCTTGCCGCTCTGGCGAATATACGTTTTACCCTCAAGCACGTGCTGGCCGGCACTGTTTGGCCCGGGACTGACAGGCAGTGCGACAGCCGACTCGTAAGCGCTCAAGTCGGGTTTCCACAGCCGGGTTTCGCCGTTGGGCAACTTCACCGGATGCAGACTTTCAATGACCGGCACGGCTTTGGCGCTTGAGATTTTGCTTACTGCGGCGCCCACACCGGCCATCAGCGCAATCTGCGCAAGGTTTTCCGCCACATCGATCAAATGATCCTTGGCCGCCCTCCGGTCGCCCTCGGCCCATTCGATTGCGCCCTCAAGCGTTTCATAGAGCAGTTGCCCGGCCATCACCACCATCATCACTTCGCCCAACACAGGCACGAACATCGAGACCATGTTCAGACCGAGCATGCCAAGTTGCATCAGATGCGCCAGTTTGGCGTCCCTTGCTCGCGCGTCTACCTCGGCAGTCGGTACCGCATGGCTTCGGGCATCATCGATCAGCTTGGTGCGATTCTGGCTATAGAGGTATTGCCACAGATCCTCGTTGGGCGCCCAAAGTCCCTGCCCCTTGCGTCCCAGGGTGGACGGTGCGATGTAAGGGTCCGCCACTGGCTCCCATTTGACTTGGCGCTCAGGCGGTACCTGCTGAATGCGGGTGAACGCCGAGCCGGCGGTGAAGCCTTGCAGCACCGACAGCCATGGCGAGCGCAGCAGATCCCAGCCATCGCCGGGTGAGTCAGCCGCCTTCTGCCTGAACTGGCTGAAATACTCGGGACGCTGGTCATAAGGCAGGAACTGGCTGAGAAAGCGCTGGTAGGCGGTGGGCTCCGCGCCCGTCTGTTGCAAAGCGTCGCGTGCAGTGAGCAAGCGTTTGAGCTCGTCGCGCATCTGCTGGAACGTGTAGCGCTTGAGCGGGTGTTCAGGATCGTGCGGGATGTAAAGAATCAGTTCGTCGGTATAGCGGTATTTCTCGCAGATGACGAACGCGACGCAGCCGGTGAGTCTTTTTTTCATCAACCCCAGGTCCTTGAACCAGACCTGTTTTTTACCCATCCAGGGATGCATCTCGCCGTCAATCACCGAGACGATCATCGCGTGATCCGCCGCCTCGATATCCTTTTGCAACAGCGCCTGCTCGGCCGCAGCGCGCAGCGTCGCCTTCTGCGCGGCAATGAAGCGTTCGGCAAGCACTGCCTCTGCCACCGTTTCCTCAGGATGAAAGAATCCTTGCAGGTAAGTCTGGTATTGCTGGCCGACATCCAGATCGCGGCAAAGGTGCAGAAACTGGCTGACCGAAATACCGATGCTCACATGGTCGAACGTCTGCGCCGTGGACCCTGCCACCACAAAACCTGAGCTCGAATGGTAGGTCCCTTCGCATTCGCCAGCTTCGAAGTTGTGCAGTGCGGCTTCCAGCAGCGTTAGCTTGAGCACCTCGAATGAGGCCAGTTCGATTTGCTGGATACCCATCTCCACCGGGCGGCGCAGACACAGCAGCGTTTTGTCGACATCGATATCCAGCGAGTGTTTGTCTTTCAGCGCTTTGATGACTAATGGCCGGGCAAACGTCTCGACGTCCTGAAGTTTCGCCATGCGCTTGTCGAGACTGTTCTGGGCGATGACACTGGCCTTGAACGTGTCGTCCACGGTTTTGCGATG
>NZ_JH635999.1:1027984-1029873 GCF_000257605.1 Pseudomonas sp. R62 | reverse complement strand
GTTTTGCGCTGGGCCGGCGTCGCATCCTGATACCAGGCTGGCAATGCTGTCGCAACCGCCTTGAAGGCTTCGCGCCGTTGCGGCGAAGCGTCGGTCAACCATTGCGGGATCGAAGCTTCGAGAAATTCGCCGTGCAGGCTTTGCGTTGCAACGAGCTTTACTGACTGACTGGCGTCTGCCGGCTGATCGGTCGACGCAGGCTGCGTCGACACGGGTTTTGGGGAAATAGCGATCATGGTCACTCCTTGTTGATGGAGCGTTCAGCAAACCATGTCGCGTTATCGCTTCTGCGTTATCCGGGTATTGCGCAACCAGCAGTGGTAAGCGGATGTGACTTGGCCTGCCTCGGACCGCCTCAGCAAGGTGCCCTCAGGAACCGGATGTTGGTGGCAGGCGGCCGGGTTGTTCGGATTCCGCAGCGAAGCTGTTCAGCTCGCTGATCACCCGGCGGGTCAGCTCGGCGCGTTTCTGTGTGCGCAGCACGTCCATGGCCTTGCCCAACCTGTTCAGCTCAAGGTCGTATTCCTCGGAACTCAGTTCATTGCGGGCGAGACGCTGATTGAGCTGGTCCCACAGTTGCTGGCGTCGCTCGTCAACCGCAACGTCCAGCGCGGCCATCTCTTGTGGGTGGAGATCTTGCAGGTAAGAGATCCAGTAGTCGCGCTCTGCCATGCTTACGGACAGCGCATCGGTGCCCTCTGCCTCAAGAATCGAGGCGCGGGTGTACTCCAGCAGTTCATCACTCAGCGGGACGTCATAAATCATCGACGCGGGTTGGCCCGGTAAATCGACACCGTCGCCCCAGCCGCCCGTCAAACCGATGCGATATTTAAGGCGCACTTCCGCACGATCCATACCCAGACCGGCGGCTTCAGCCAGCGTCTCGACGCGATCCAGGCGAAACAGTTGCCGCGACAGACGCAGCAACGCCCGACCTCTGGACGCCATTCGATTCAACGGTATGTCACGCAACTGGTGATAGACCGCGACCCGCACTTCCAAATCACTGAATGTCAGAATCCGCCCGTCCGGGCAGGTGCCGTGGGTCTCCGCGCCCTGAAACAACAGTTGCCGCAGTTCGGTATTTTCCTCAGCGGCCTCCATGACACGCCAGACTCTTTGCGTCAGATCGCCTCGCACCAGCCTGTAGTCCTGCGTATCGAGCAACAAGCGCAGCAACTGGAAAAACCGCTCGTGATTCGGCTCTTGCGCCAATTGCGCCCAGAGCTCGGTTCTTCGCGCAACCCACTGCGGATCGCTGTCCACAAGCCACGGATCGCGTGAGCGTGGCGCGACATCGTTGGCTGGGTCAAAAACTTTCTCGGCAGGAAATACCTGCGCATGGGGATCGTCGACAACGCCGCCAGCGTGATCGGTTGGAGCACCGTCTTCGGGAATCCCGAACAGATCACCGAACACCTGACGGTTGATCATCGTCTCAATCTGCGCGCGCGTCATGCCCAGCACATGCGGTATGGCGCGCTCGCGGCTGTAACGCCTGAGGTCTTGCAATGCAGAAAGCGACAAATTGCGATTTTCTGACAGATCCGAGCCTGCGATCAGACCCGAATGATCGCCATCGAAAAGCGCCGTGGGGATTTCCGCGATTGCGTTACCGCTGAGGTTCAGGGCCTGCAACCCGGGCGCCCGCAACACTCCGTCAGGCCATTCGCTCAGTTGGTTGTAGCGCAGATCCAGAGACTCGATCACGCCATAATCGGGCGGATTGAAAACACGAAGTTCGTTGTAACTCAAATCCAGCGTGCGCAGCCGCGAGTTGCCCAGCAAAGGGTAAACACTCGTCGCACTGCGCAAGCTGCAATACTGCATGTCCAGGCGCGTGAGATGACGCATGTGCAGCACCGGCGCAGGCACCGCGCCCAATTCGT
>NZ_JH635999.1:1022398-1027677 GCF_000257605.1 Pseudomonas sp. R62 | reverse complement strand
CTCAGATCGAGCGTCGTCACGCCCGGAAACTGCACCACAAGCGCCGGCAGTTCTCCGGTCTGCAATCCTGCCAATTCAAGCTCCAGACCGTCTCCGCCGGGGTGTCGGGTCAGGGTGTCGCGCCAGGTCTCGCTGATTCGCCGAGCCACCAGCGCACGCACTTGCGCACTGACCAGGGCAGTGTTCGTTCGTACTTCCCTGGTATAGAGCCAATCGTTCAACTGACGGGTCAGCGCCTCGCAGCTCAGATGCCATTGGCTGATCTGCGCATCGATCTGAGCGTCATTCAAGGCCCGTGTTCGCAGCACCAGCAGGCTACGTTGCGCCCGTTCGCGATCGAGGATCACCGCCAACCGCTGCAAATGCCCCGAAGCGCCTGAACTGACAGGCGCCGGCTGCGGGAGTGGCAGGAGCAGATCACTGAACGAACCGCCGGTTTCCAAAGGCGGAAAATGCTCAGGCACCGGCTCTGCGGCGAAGCGAGACAACGTGCCCTGGCCCAACCCCCGCTGCTGCTCGATGCGCTGCAGCGCCGCGTGAAAAGCTGCCTCACCGTCGGCACTGAAGGCGTTGCCCGACAGATTCGTCCTCATCAATGCGTCAGGATGCGCCAGCGCTTGCGGCGAAAGGCACGCGATCCGGTTGTCTCGTAAATCGAGCCATGACAGCCGTGGCAGAGTTTCCGCCCCGGTGGGCCAGGCCAGCAAATCCGTCGATCTCAGATTCAAGGCCTCGAGCCCGCTCAAAGCCGTGGCATCGAGTCGCCCCAGCGGGTTATGACTCAGGTTCAGCCGTACCAGTTGTGGCAGCGCATTGAGTTGGCGCTGGACCATTGCCGTCACCGTGATTCTGTTACCGGACACGTCGAGCCGACGCAGCGCGGGCAACGTCTGCGCTGCAAAAGGAAGCTCGGTGAACGTACATCCCTCCAGTTCAAGCGTTTCGATATGACTGAAGGCGCGAATAAAATCCCGCGCCTGGCCGGAGGGCACGTTCAGCCCTCCCAGACGCAGCGTGCGCACATGGGCGAAACTGCCGGCCGGCAACGAAGGAAGCTCGACACGGGTGGTGGCGCCGGGCAGCTCGACGAAGCTAAAGCGCTCAATGTCGGCAGACAGGCCATAGCGCTGACGAATCGCACCGTGCCAGCTGCTTTTCAGCGTATGCAACAGGTCCGCGCTGGCCCCTGTCGACCAGCGCCGCGCGGGCGCTGCATAGCGTGATCCCTGGCGCGGGGATGGCGGATAAAACGCGGCGAAGATGGCCTCATGTTCGGCCCGAAGCTGCTCGATCGCCGCCACCCTTGCCGACGGTGTTGACCAGGCCGCATTGAATGCCTGCGGCAAAGGGTCGGCGCTATCCGGCGCGACGGCCATGCTATCGAGTTCGGCGCGGCAGTATTCACTGACCATCTGATGCACATCGAGCAAGTGGCCGCGCGGGCCGGAGTGGCGGCTGACAAACTCATAGGCCCGGCGGAACGTCGCTGGGGTGACACGTGACCAATCCAGCGATAACCCGGCCCAGAGTCTTTCATGGCCGCTGTAGAGCGAATCGGGCAAGGTTTCGATCAAGGTGTGCGTGAGGTCAAGTCGTCTGAGCTGCTCAAGTCGTTCAACGTATGCCGGCCATCGCCATAACGCGTGGGGCGCATCGATGCGTAATCTGCGCAGTCGTGTCAGCGATTGCAGGTCAAGACCATGCAAGGTGGTGGAATCAAATCCGTGATAGTCGATGCGCAGTTCCTCCAGCGAAGTCAGTCCACCAAGCCTTCGCGCAAAGCTTTCCGCGAGCAATGGCGCATCGGTAGAGAAACGCAGACGTCTCAGCCCGGGCAGCCGCTCAACCGCCTCTGGCAATGTGCTAAGCGGTCGGGTGACAGGTGTCTGGCCATAGCGCCTCAATTCACCGAGCCATAAATCGGTGACATTCGGGAACGCCGCCAGAAACCCGTCCGCATTGGCGTCGGTTATGCCGATGCCGGTGATGGCCAGTTCACGCACGTGGGGAAAGCCTGTACTCAGCTCGGGCAATGGCGTGTCGCAATGGATTGTCAGGCGGGCCGCCTCCGCCGCCTGCCCCTCCAAGGGACCATTACGCCATGTCTCTCGCAGTGTCTGTGCCAGTTGCGCCCTGTGCGTTGCAGTGCGGCTATCACTCGGCGCTGCCTGCCATCGCTCAAGTGCAACGTTCAACGCGTCCCAATCCTGGCGGCGAGATTCCAGTTCGAGCTGAATCTGCGTTTCACTCTGGCCGTGTTGCCGGGCGAGAAATGCCCGTGCCTGGCGCGACTCGGGGTATAGATGCGCAATGCGTGATTCGAGGGATGGATTGAGGCCTGTACCACGGCCACTGGCGTAATAACCCAGCAGTCGCGCGCCCACGCGTACCGGCGGTTTGAACCACTTTGCAGCCGGCGACAGCAATCGCGCAGCTTCGGCTCGATGACGGTGGGCCGATTCGATGATTTTCTGTTGCAGCTCACCATGGGCGTTGCCGACAGACAATCCGATTGATGAACGTGTGTCCTCAGGCAACGCGTGCATGAGCGAACTGTAAAAGCTGTCCTGGACCCTCGAGACTCTGTTCAATGCCTGGGCGTGATCATTGAACGCTTGATAGAAGGGTCCGTTTTTCACCAGATAGCATCTAACCGGCGCCATCGGCTCGCCGATGCTGTCGAGCAAGGTGCCAGTCACGCTCCCCTCGCGAATTTCCAGACGTAGCGAGTGCGGCCAGCCAGACAATTGTTCCAGCGCGTGCAAAGCCAGTCGCCGACTGTCCGCCGACGCCAGGTTTTCGCTGTGCAAACCGGCAAATGCGCGGGCCTGGCGGCCATGGCGGACATGCCAGCGAGCCTCTTCCAGCATTCTCAAAGGGGAACGCCCGGTCGCATCCATTCGGGCCAGCTCGTGCGTCGAAGCATGCTCGATCACATCCTGAGCCGCCACGTCGCTGAGACCGGGACATTCACGCTGCAACAGGCGCACGGGCGCACTCGACGATTCGGTACCGCGATAAAGACTGTCAAAAATCGCCGGTTGACGCGTATAGGCGTACTCGGCGAGTTGTTTGCCGAACTCATCGGGCCGTGCCGGGCGAAATTGGGCAGCCGTTCGTCCCAGCAGATGGTTGATTTCCTGCTCTTCCAACGCAGCCAGAATCCGCGCCGGCATTTCCCCGTTCAACACTTGCGTACGTGTCAGGCGGATAGCGGGCTTGTGGCCCAAACCGGGCAGCGTATTCTGCGCACCATAGCGGATGGACGGCCCTGCTCCGTGCGGATCAGCTGTCATCTCCAGAACCCGATCGGCAGGCCAACGGGGCATCTCGGTGACCAGCGGGACTGCATACAGGTAGTGCTCGTCGATGGGCCTGGCTCCGCGCAATTGCTCGACCATTTGCCTCGCCTGTGCATCGGCATCGAACAGGCGCATGGCGTCTCGCAATTCAGGGGGCGGGGGCAACTGATTCAGATGCATCTTGCGCAGGGCGCCATCGCTGATACCGCTGATATCGGCCAGCGCCAGCAAGGTGTCATCGGAGTAACCATCGGTAAGGTGCCCGATGCGTCGCAGCGGGGTCAAGCGATCCCACGCCATGGGCTGTTCCAGGCTCAGGCGCCAGGCACCGTGGCCGTTATGGCTGAGCAACGGTTGGTAAGCCAGAGAGTCGGTGGGATGTTTCAACCGCCAGTGCCCGCTGGAGCGGTCAAACGTCTGCTCATAGAGCCTGCCGCCCTGGCGCATCCAGGTTGTGCCGGCGACGCGGTACTGCCCCGCCGCGTCGGGCCGCGACAACTTGCCGGGGATGAGCGCTTGTTCATAGCCGCGCAAGGTCGGCCGCCACAGGCGCCTCTTGCCATCAGGCAGCGTCACCGGGTGCAGATCTTCGATCACCGGCTCCGGTTTAACGGCTGTCACCCGATTGAATGTTGCTCCTGCGGCGGCCATCGCGCCGATCTGCGCAAGGTTTTCAGCCACGTCGACAAGATGCGCCCTGGCGGCGTGTTTATCCCCCTCGCTCCACTCGATCACGCCTTCGACAGTTTCGTAGAGCAACTGGGCCGTCATGACAACCAGCATGATTTCGCCCAGTACCGGAACGAACATGGACGCCATGTTCAGCGCCAGCAGACCAAATTGCAGCAGCCCGGACAGCTTGGCATCGCGCGCCTTGGCGTCGACGTCGGCGGTAGGTACCGCGTGACCACTAGCGTCGTTGATGACCTTGTCACGATGTTTTTCGTACAAGTACGCCCAGAGGTCGCTATTCCTCGCCCACGGATATACCTGAAGGTGCGGCATCAACGAAACTGCCACGTAAGGATCGGTATCCGGGATCATTTTTTGATATTTCGGTGATGTCTTCCAGATCTCTACAAAAATCAACGTTGTCTGCAGAATTTTGCGCCACGGTGACGACAGCCAATCCGATGCGCCGTCTGCAGACTTTACGAATTGGCTGAAGTAATACGCACGCTTCTCATATGGGAAGAACTGACTGAAGAATCGTTGATAGGACGTAGGGGCCGTGCTGTCCGCCTGTTGCGCATCGCGAGCACTCAGCAGGCGCTTGAAGGTGTCCTGCATTTGCGTGCCGGTATAGCGCTTTAGCGGGTGTTCCGGATCGTTGGGGACGTACAGAATTACCGCGTCCACCGGGCCATACTTTTGCGCGATCTTGAACACTACACATCCGACCAGCCGGTGCCGCATCAAGCCCAGGTCTTGAAACCACACCTGCTTGTCGCCGATTCGCGGGTGCCTTTCGCCGTTGATCACCGCGAGGATCATCGCGTGATCTTCAGGTTGAATATCCTTGGTCAACAGTGCGCGTTCGGCTGCCGCGCGCATGGCCGTTTTCTGACTGGCGATGAAGTGCCGGCGCAACTTGGCTTCCGCGGCCGGATCGACCGGATGGAAAAACCTTGTCAGATAAGCCTGGTACCGGGCACCGATATCCAGTTCGCGGCACAGGTTCAGGTAGTTCCTGACCGACACATTCACCGGAACAGCCTTGAGGGCACCTTTTACGGCGGTTGCGGTTGCGAAGCCAGAGCTGCTGTGAAAGGCGCCATAAGCACACTCATCACTTTCGAAGTTGTGCAAAGCGGCCTGGAGCATCGGCAGCGTCAATGCCTCGAATGAACCGATTTCCTCGCCGAGAATGCCAGCGCGTATCGGTCGCCTGAGACACAACAGCGTGTTATCCAGATCCACGGCGACCTGATAGCGGTGTTTCAGCGCCTGCGCCAGTAGCGGCCGGGCGAAGGTTTC
>NZ_JH635999.1:1020017-1022378 GCF_000257605.1 Pseudomonas sp. R62 | reverse complement strand
TCTTTGAAGGTGGACATGGAGCGGTCCAGCCTCGTCTGAGCAATAAAACTCATCCTGTAGCTGGTATTGACCACCTGACGCTGGGCCGGCGTCGCCTGCGTGTACCAGCGCGGGAACACTGTCTGCGCCTGCTTGAGCTCGGTTTTCCTGTGCACCGGCGCCTGAATCAGCCAATGCGGCATCACGGATTCGAGCCAAGGTGCGTGGAGGCTCTCGGACGCCGCAGGTTTGAGGGGGCGCTCGGTTACGGTCGAAACGTCTGAATCGGTGGACATACATCGCTCCTGTAAATGGAGCGACAGCACATCACTGACGCCGCGCTGTCCGGCGGTACATGGCTATATCCCTTGCGCAAAAGTTGTAACGCGGCATCCGTGACCACAGCGATTGACTATGCTTCGGGGGACGATTTTTCGCAGAGGGATTTATGGACGATCCAGTCGACAACAAACCGCCGAGTTTCTGGCAGATGCTGCACAGCGTCATGGCAGCGGCGTTCGGCGTGCAAAGCGGCAAGAACCGGGAAAGGGACTTTACCCACGGCAAACCCAGCCACTTCGTGATTCTCGGCGTTTTGTTTACAGCCGTGTTTGGCCTGACGCTGTTTGCCATCGTCAAACTGGTGTTGTATCTGGCCGGGGTGTGATGGCGCCAGGCCGGGCACCGACTCGAGCTATCCGGGCCCTGGAAGAAAGGCCCGGAACGCTGATTTACTGATGGCTGACCCAGAAGACCGCTGTTCCTACAACGAGAATGATCAGGAACAAAATGGCCCACGCGTCGACGCTGCTGTCGCTTTTCCTGGCTTTGGTCGGATTGCTCATTGCATCGCCTCTTGTCGGTTTTATCGGTGATTGCACAAAGACTCGATCACAGTTAAGACGATGATTGTCCGCACGACAAATGTGGAATAGATGACCGGCATTCGCGTTAGGCGATTTGGTTCTTTACATATACTCAAACATCACTTTTGCGCATAACTGCAAACGGGTATATTGCCCCGGCTCCGTGACGGAGTGCGCGGCCGTGCGCGCAG
The DNA here is from genome assembly GCF_000257605.1 of Pseudomonas sp. R62. Taxonomy (NCBI): domain Bacteria; kingdom Pseudomonadati; phylum Pseudomonadota; class Gammaproteobacteria; order Pseudomonadales; family Pseudomonadaceae; genus Pseudomonas; species Pseudomonas sp. R62. The sequence continues at coordinate 1,021,342 of NZ_JH635999.1, read as the reverse complement.
AATTGCAGAGGCAACATCGGACTCCAGCAAGCGAAAACGCAGCGTTTTCCGAGTAGCCCAAGCCTGAGAACAGGACTTATATGTACGTATACGACGAGTACGATCAGCGGATCATCGAGGACCGCGTCAAGCAGTTCCGTGATCAGACCCGACGCTATCTGGCAGGTGAGCTGAGCGAAGAAGAATTCCGCCCCCTGCGCCTGCAAAATGGCCTGTACATCCAGCGCTTCGCGCCGATGTTGCGCGTGGCGGTGCCTTACGGCCAGCTCACTTCGCGCCAGGTGCGCATGATGGCCAAAATCGCCCGCGACTACGACAAGGGCTATGCCCACATCAGTACGCGGCAGAACGTGCAGTTCAACTGGCCGGCGGTAGAAGACATCCCGGACATCCTCGCTGAACTCGCGACCGTGCAGATGCATGCTATCCAGACCAGCGGTAACTGCCTGCGCAACGTCACCACCGACCAGTTCGCCGGTGTCGCTGCTGATGAAGTGATCGACCCGCGTCCATGGTGCGAGATCGTCCGCCAGTGGACCACGTTCCACCCGGAATTCGCCTACCTGCCGCGCAAATTCAAGATCGCCGTCAACGGCTCGACCAGCGACCGTGCTGCCATTGAAGTCCACGACATCGGCCTGGAACCTGTCTACAACGCTGCTGGCGAGCTGGGTTTCCGCGTGCTGGTTGGCGGCGGCCTCGGGCGTACGCCGGTGGTGGGCGCATTCATCAATGAATTCCTGCCTTGGCAAGACCTGCTGAGCTATCTCGACGCCATCCTGCGTGTGTACAACCGCTACGGCCGTCGCGACAACAAATACAAGGCGCGGATCAAGATCCTCGTCAAGGCGCTCACGCCTGAAGTGTTCGCGCAGAAAGTCGATGCGGAAATGGAGCACCTGCGCGGTGGCCAGACCACGCTGACCGAAGCCGAGCTGCATCGCGTCGCCAAGCATTTCGTCGACCCGGACTACAAAACCCTCGACAACCAGACTGCGCAACTGGCCGATCTGGACCAAGAGCATCCGGGTTTCGCCCGCTGGCGCAGCCGCAACACCCTGGCGCACAAGAAACCCGGCTATGTGGCTGTGACGCTGTCGTTGAAGCCGACCGGCGTTGCCCCTGGCGACATCACCGACAAGCAACTCGACGCCGTCGCCGATCTGGCCGAGCGCTACAGTTTCGGGCAACTGCGCACTTCCCACGAGCAGAACATCATTCTTGCCGATGTCGAGCAGAGCCAGTTGTTCACCCTGTGGGGCGAGTTGCGTGAAGGCGGTTTCGCCACGCCAAACATCGGCCTGCTGACCGACATCATCTGCTGC
>NZ_JH635999.1:1015393-1019997 GCF_000257605.1 Pseudomonas sp. R62 | reverse complement strand
TTCTATCAGGTCTCCCTCGGCGGCAGCGCCAGCCGTGATGCGAGCCTGGGCAAGATCCTCGGCCCGTCCTTCGCACAGGAAGCCATGCCTGACGTGATCTCGAAGCTGATCGACGTGTACGTTGAACAACGCACCGAAGACGAGCGCTTCATCGACACTTATCAGCGTATTGGCATCGACCTCTTCAAGGAACGCGTCTATGCAGCGAATCATTAAGAACAACGAAGTCGTCGACGAAACCTGGCACCTGTTGCCGAAGGATTTCAATATCGATGAAATCAGCAACTGCGACGATCTGATCGTGCCGCTGCAGCTGTGGCGCGAACACAGCCGCATGCTCCTGGCCCGCGACGGTGGCCTGGGTGTGTGGCTGGATGCTGATGAAGAGGCCGAGGAAATCGGTGAGGACGTCGCCAAGTTTCAGGTGATCGCCTTGAACTTCCCGGCGTTTACCGACGGCCGTAACTACTCCAATGCCCGTCTGCTGCGTGACCGTTATGGTTTCAAAGGCGAGCTGCGTGCGATTGGCGATGTACTACGGGACCAATTGTTCTACATGCATCGCTGCGGTTTCGACGCCTTTGCCATTCGCGCGGATAAAGACCCGTACGAAGCACTGGAAGGCCTCAAGGACTTCTCGGTGACTTACCAGGCTGCCGCTGACGAACCACTGCCGCTGTTCCGTCGCCGCTAAGCGTCGGACGTTTGTCGCAGACACAAAAACGCCGGTCATGTGACCGGCGTTTTTTTATGCCTGCGGTTTACCAGAAGCGTTGCTGGGTAAGACGGCTCCACCAGCTCAACAGCACGCGGTCCACCGAGCCACTGGCAGCCATGCCGATGCGTTCCTGCAGGCTTTTGCGCTCGGCATAGTGCAGGTGATACACCTCGGCCTGTTTGGCCTTCTGTGCCAGGTATTCATCGCTGGTCTTCAGTTCGTCCACCAGTTGGTTTTCCAGCGCAGCGATACCGAGCCACACCTCACCGGTAGCCACCTCATCGATCGCCAGTTGCGGGCGATAACGGGCGACGAAGTTTTTGAACAAGCGATGGGTAATGTCGAGGTCTTCCTGAAACTTCTCGCGACCCTTTTCGGTGTTTTCACCAAACACGGTCAGGGTGCGCTTGTACTCACCGGCGGTGAGCACTTCGAAATCGATATCGTGCTTCTTCAAAAGGCGATTGACGTTGGGCAATTGCGCGACCACGCCGATCGAACCGAGGATGGCGAACGGAGCGCTGATGATCTTGTCGCCGATGCACGCCATCATGTAACCGCCGCTGGCCGCGACCTTGTCGATGCACACGGTCAGTGGCACGCCCGCATCACGGATTCGAGCCAGCTGCGACGATGCCAGACCGTAGCTGTGCACCATGCCGCCGCCACTTTCCAGACGCAGAACCACTTCGTCTTTCGGCGTGGCCAGGGTCAGCAGCGCGGTGATCTCGTGGCGCAAGCTCTCGGTGGCGGAAGCCTTGATATCGCCATCGAAGTCGAGCACGAACACCCGGGATTTGGTCTCAGGCTTGTTCTTTTGCTTCTTCGCGCTTTTTTCTGTTTTCGCTTCGCCCTTGCGCAATGCCTTGAGCTGATCCTTGTCGAGCAGGGTCTGCTCCAGGCGTTCACGCAGGCCCTTGTAGAAATCGTTGAGCTTGCTGACCTGCAACTGGCCCGCCGATTTGCGCCGGCCCTTGCTGCGCAATGCAGCAAAACTGGCCAGCACCACCAGAATGGCGATCACCAGCGTGACGGTCTTGGCCAGGAAGCTGGCGTATTCGGTGAAAAAATCCACAGAGACTCCTCAAAGCAATGCGTGACGGTGTATTACACGCGGAATGGCTCCAGCATACCCATGCGCTGGCTCATCGGCCAGCCGTGAAACCTCTGGCAACACGCCTGTAACGGGCATTTCAAACAAGCGTATGTTTTTTCATTGACAGCCTTACGCCATCCTCATAACCTCGCCTGACCTTCAACGTACCGGGACGACGCGGACGTGGGCAGCATCTACTTGATACGACATGGCCAGGCCTCCTTTGGTGCAGACGATTACGACGTGCTGTCGCCGACCGGTGTGCGTCAGGCAGAAATCCTCGGCCAGCACCTCGCCGACCTCGGTATCAGCTTTGATCGTTGCCTTGCCGGTGACCTGCGTCGTCAACAGCACACCGCCACCAGTGCACTGGAGCAATTCAGCGCCAGAGGCCTGCCGGTTCCAGTCCTCGAAACCGATTCCGCCTTCAACGAATTCGATGCCGATGCGGTGATCCGCGCTCTACTCCCGGCCATGCTGCCGGAAGAGCCGGAAGCCCTCGACATCCTGCGCAACGCCGCGCAGAACCGCGGTGAATTCCAGCGCATCTTCGCCCTGATCGTCGAGCGCTGGCTCGCCGGCACCTACGACACACCCGGACTGGAAAGCTGGCTGGGTTTCGTCGAACGGGTTCAGGCCGGGCTGCACCGCATCCTCGACCTGGCGGAAAAGAACCAGAAAATCGCCGTGTTTACCTCCGGCGGTACCATCACTGCCCTGCTCCACCTGATTACGCAAATGCCTGCCAGACAGGCCTTTGAATTGAACTGGCAAATCGTCAACACCTCGCTCAACCAATTGAAGTTTCGTGGTCGCGAGGTGGCTCTGGCTTCCTTCAACAGTCACGCACACCTGCAACTGCTGAAGGCCCCGGAACTCATCACTTTTCGCTGAGTCCGGCTTACTGTGACCCTGGCTGTAACCACCCAGCTCCCATGACCAAGAAAGGATCGAACCATGACCTCCGTAGCTGATGCCGTAAAAGCAATGCAAGCCAAGTTCAACCCAGCCGCCGCTGCCGGTCTGGACCTGGTCTTCGGTTTCAACATCACCGACGAAGACAAGCAATACGCGCTGATCGTCAAAGACGGCACCTGCGACATCCAGGAAGGTGAAAACCCGGACGCCAACTGCACGCTGGTGCTGGACAGCCAGACCCTGAAAGACATCGTCAGCGGCGAAACCGACGGCATGCAGGCCTTCATGGGCGGCAAGCTGCGCGTTGAAGGCGACATGATGCTGTCGATGAAACTGTCCGAGCTGTTCCCTTCGTAAGAAGCAGCCTGGTTCAAACAAATCCCGCCCTTCTGGCGGGATTTGTCGTTCATGCAAGGGGATCAGCGCAGGCCTCGGCTTCGCTCTCCGTTCGCGTAGGTACGATCAACCCTCCTGCAACAACCGCGTGTCCAGCCCAAACCGCTCTTGCGAAACCATCCTGAACTGACCCTCCGCCAGATCGCAACTCACCAGCAAATTCCACGAGTGTCGCGTGGCCACCGACGGCACCAGAACAAATGGATGTTCAGCCAACAGTGCGTCGGCAAACTTTCGCTGGTTGGGTGAGGTTTTGATCGGGGTGAGCCAATGCGGATTGGGCACATCTTCCGGTTGCACGATTCTGACGCTGGCGTCGTGGGTGATTTCAAAACAGGTCAACACATAGGGCTCCTGATCAAGTGCATCGAAGCTGCCATGGGCGGCCACCTCCAGTATCGCCGTGGAGGGGTCGACCGACGCATAAACGACTCTGCGGCCGGGCGTATTCCAGCGACCGCCGTCCCGTTTCGACCCCAGGCCGCTGTCCCAGGTCTCGCTGTACACCTCGCGGTCCAGCCGCCAGGCGTACCAGCGATCATCCCAGGGCAAGGGGTTCATTGATAAACCCCGTATTTGATCTGGTTCAGATACTCCTCCACCATCCTGAAGCCCAGCGCATGTCCAACCAGATCGAGCGGCACATAACCGTAGAAGTAAGTAGCGCGTTGCTCCAGCCATGATTCGGCCTTGGCCTGACGCCCGAATACTTCGATGGCCAGTTCCAGCGCAGCGGCATATTGGTAGGCGATGACGCTCTGCGGCGTGTCCAGGCGCACCGACGCGCCTTCCTTGAGCAGGCGTCGCACGGTTCTCACGGATTTGCCGGTGATACGTTTGACCATCTCTCCCTGTTGGTACAGCTCGGAGGTTGCGATCATGTTCACTACATCAAGCAGCTCAAATCCTTCGCTTGTGCAGCGCAGGATGAGCATCGGATCGTCGCCGGTATCCTGCCCACGCAACAGCAACTCCAGAGGTTTGCCCTCGAGCTTCTTCAAGCCCGTGAGCCGGGGCACTTTGGCGCTCGGCATGGCAACGTCCTCCGAGGGACACCTGGCGCGATCGTCGCGCCAGTAATGGCGAGGCGAGTAAGCAGGCGTATGGCTTTCAATCAGTGGGATTCGCATAGTCCATCCTTTGTCCGGGTCCAGAGCGATCTGTGCGCTCGATGACTTCAATGTCAGGACTGATCCTATAGACCCGGCGTCCGACGACCAACCTGAAAAAGTCGTCAGAAATATCCCCAAATCTGATCAAAACGCTCCTGTTTCCGTAGGACTCAAACGCAATTTTCAGCGGTTCAATCCGTTGCTGCTTTCAGGTTGGGGAGAGAGCCTTTTGACTTACAATGCGCTCCACCTCCAGACACCGGCCCTGCCCCATGGACATCGACCTCGCTCGCACTTTCCTCGAAATCGTCCGTCACGGCAGTCTCGCCGCCGCTGCGCAGAAGCTGTTCGTCACGCAGACCGC
>NZ_JH635999.1:1005026-1014446 GCF_000257605.1 Pseudomonas sp. R62 | reverse complement strand
CGCAGACCGCCATCACCGCGCGGGTGCAGAAACTCGAAAGCCAGTTGGGCAGTACGCTGTTCGTGCGCAATCGCGCCGGGGCGAAGTTGACGGCCAATGGCGAAGCGTTCGTGATCTACGCCAATCAACTGGTGCAGACCTGGGAAGCCGCGCGCCGCGACTTGCCGCTGCCCGAGGGTTATCACAACGTTCTGCATATCGGTGGCGAGGTCAGCCTGTGCAACCCGTTGATGCTCAGTTGGGCGGCGGAACTGCGCGAGAAAATCCCCGGCCACGCACTGCGCATGGAAATTCGCGATGGCGAAAATCTGCTGCGTCAGCTCGAACTCGGTGTGCTCGATGCCGCGCTGGTTTATCAGCCGGAATACTGGCCGGGTCTGCAGGTCGAGCAAGTGCTGGAGGAAAAACTGATTCTGGTGCGCGCGCCCGAGCGTCCGGAGCCTTACGTCTACATCGACTGGGGCCCGGATTTCCGCCGCCAGCACGACGCCGCCCTGCCGGAAAAAGCCAAAGCCGCGCTGAGCTTCAACCTTGGCCCGCTGGCCCTGCAATACATCCTCGAACATGGCGGCAGCGGCTATTTCCGCACTCGCGTTGTGCGCACTTACCTGGAGACCGGCGCCCTGGAAGCCGTCACCAAAGCGCCGGAATTCGGTTATCCGACCTATCTGGTGTATTCCCGTGATCGCGACTCGGCCGTGCTGCAACAGGCCTTCGATCTGTTGCGCGAAGTGATCCGCACCGATGACGACTGGTCACAGCGCTGGAATCCGTTGAGCTGACGGGCAGCTTCAGTCCAGAGCATGGCGCTTAAGGCCGCAAGGTTCGTCCTGCACAAGTCAGCGGATCGGCTAATCTGCCGGGTATAACAACAATACCCGCAGGTGAAACGCATTGAGGCAGACCACCGAGGCATTCCGCAGCCGCTACCGGGCGGCCATTCATCCTTTGTACAACCCATGGCTGCACGGCGCGTTCGTGCTGCTGTTCGGCTTTTTCGCGGTCGCTGCGTTCTGGCGCACGGTGCATTCGGCGAGCTGGCTGGAATGGCTGACCGTGCCGCTGAGCCTGTTGTTGTTCAACTTCGGCGTATACATGGTCCATCGCCATTTGGGCCATCACAAAAAAGCTTTCGCAAAGATGTTCTACGCGCGGCATGCCGGCGACCATCACAGCTTTTTCACCCCCGGGCACATGACCTACGACAGCGCGCGGGACTGGCGGGTGATTCTGTTTCCAGCCTGGCTGATCGTCATTCATACGCTGGTGATCACGCTGCCCCTGTGGTGGTTGCTCGCGCAGGTCAACGCCAATGTCGCCGGGCTTTTCGCCGGGTGCATGGTGCTCGGTTATCTGCTCTATGAGGTGTTCCATGCCTGCGAACATCTGCCGCCGCAGAATCCGTTGACTCGTTTGCCGTGGATCCGCCAGATGCGCCGTCTGCACGAACTGCATCACCGCCGCGAGCGCATGCAGGAGCGTAATTTCAACATCGTTCTGCCCTTGATGGACTACCTGTTCGGCACGCTGTACCTCGAGCCGGAACCCGCCCCTTTGAGTGATTCGCAAATGCCCATGACGCGCATGCAGCACCAGATCGATATCGCCGGCGAGCCGGTCGCTGTGCTGGCCTATGCCGCCAGCGTCAGTCACTGGCCGGACTGGCATCCCTCCTCATTGAAGATTGACGGTCCGCACGGTCCACTGCATGCCGGTGCGCGTTTCGAAGAGGACATCCATGCCGGCGGACGTGCCGGTCACTTGCGCTGGGAAGTCACTGAATACCTGCCGGGCCGGCGCTGGTGCGCACGCGCGCAAAGTGATCAAGGCCTGTCCCTGCGTTTGACTTACGAGTGCTCGGCGGAGGCTGGTGGCACGCGATTCGTGCGTACGCTGGAATATCGCTTTGACGGTTTGCTCATGCGTCTGGCTAATCGCCTGTTGCTCAAGCGGCGCATCGAGCGCGAGTCTGCCGCGTCCATGCTTGCCCTGCGCGACACGACCGCGCAGTACATCGGCGCGGCGAGGGCCAGCGCGTGAAATTACGTTATCTGCTGTGCCTGCTGATCGCTCTGGTCATCGCCTTCTTGTTGTTGCTGCCGACCAAGGTCGAACCAGTGGCCTGGACACCGCCACCGGCGCCCTCGCTGAAGGAAGGCATCTACGCGGACAACCAGCGCCTCAAAGCTGTGGTGAAGGTCGGGCCGAGCGACATCGAAGGGCCTGAGGCGCTGCTGCTGGAAGACGAATTTCTCATCACCGGATTGCATGACGGCCGGCTGATCCGCAGCAGCCTCGACGGCACCCAGCGCAAGGTCCTCGCCGACACCGGTGGCCGTCCATTGGGCCTGGCCCGTCATCCGAACGGCATGCTGGTGATTGCCGATGCGGTCAAAGGCTTGCTGTCGCTGGATGCACAAGGCCGCGTGATCCCCTTGACCACCGAGGCCAACGGCGTGCCATTTGGATTTACCGATGATGTGGCGGTCGACAAGTCAGGCCACTACGCCTACTTCAGCGATGCCTCGAGCCGCTGGGGCTATGGCCATGACGGTGAGGCGATCATCGAGCACGGCGCCGACGGCCGTTTGCTGCGTTACGACTTTCAGAGCGGCAAGACCAGCGTCTTGCTCGACAAGTTGCAGTTCGCCAACGGCGTCACCCTTGGCCCCGACGAAGCCTATGTGCTGGTCAATGAAACCGGTGCTTATCGCATCAGCCGCTACTGGCTGAGCGGGCCGAAGGCCGGTACCCATGATGTGTTCATCGACAACCTGCCGGGGCTTCCGGACAACCTCTCGTTCAATGGCAGCAATCGCTTTTGGGTAGCGTTGTACGCGCCGCGCAACGCGTTACTCGATGGCACCGCGCAGCACCCGTTCGTACGCAAGATGATCGTGCGGGCGTTGACGGTTTTGCCCAAGCCTGTCGAAAAGCGTGGGTTTGTGCTGGGACTGGATCTGGACGGCAAGGTGATTGCCAATCTGCAGGACGCGAGCGAAGGCAATTATTCGCCGATTACCACGGTGCGCGAATATGGGCAGTGGTTGTATTTCGGCTCGTTGAAGGCGAGGCATATGGGGCGGATGGGGTTGGATGCGGCGCTGAAGTAAAACAGCAAAATTTTCGCAGTATGGACCGACGCTATCGCTGGCAAGCCAGCTCCCACAGTGTCCGTGTGAACTCCAAATATGTGTTCACCAGATGAACCTGTGGGAGCTGGCTTGCCAGCGATAGCGGTCTGTCAGTTGCCGGACCGGTCGAACTTCTCCGGATCTTCATCCTCCGGCAGTTCTTTCACGGTTTTTTCCGGATGCGCTGTGGTATGCGCCGGGCTGTTGGGTTCAGGGCGGGTCGGAATCGGGTCGAAGCCGCCCTGCTCTTCACTGGGGAATTTCGGATCGTTCATGAGGCACCTCGCAACGAGTCGATGGTTTGCAGACTCTGCACATTGGAGGTGCCGTGGGTGGTCGCCGTTCCCTTTGGATGGCGACCACGGGTCAGGTAATTACTGACCGGTCAGCGGCTGCCCGGCCAGCCGGGCGACGATCTGCTCCTTGACGATGACCCGCTTCTCTTTGAGCTTCTTCAATTCGTCATCACTGGGGGCGTCTGACTGGGCGTTCTCGGCCTCGACCACTTCAGCATCCACCTCGAAATACTTGTTGAGCAGCGAATCCAGCTTCGCATCCTCGGAGCGTTTTTGCTCGATCTCTTCCTTCTTGCAGCCCAGGTCCTGATACAGATCATGTGAAACCGGCATGAAACACCTCCATCAAATTGATCGACAACCAGCGCGACCGATGCGCTGACTCGTTATCAGCATGGCCTTGCGCAATGGCTTCTGTCGACACCCTGTCAGACCAGCGGTTGCCGTTCGTCGCCCTGTCGTAAATGCAATAAAACCTTTGGCTTGTGCCTTCGCTCCATTGGATAACGCTCACAAAAACCTGCGTGGAGACACCCAATGGACGGATTCAACCTGCGTCATCTCGCTCTGGCTGTTGCACTGTCTGCCGGCATGGGCAGCGCCTTTGCCGCGACCGACAATGACTTTGTCGATAACGCCGCCGCCGGTGGCATCGCTGAAATCGAAACCAGCCGCCTGGCTCTGGAAAAAAGCCAGTCAGCTGACATCAAAGCCTTTGCCAACCAGATGATCACCGATCACAGCAAAGCCAACGATGAGCTGGCAGCAATTGCCAAGGCCAACGACATCGAAGTCCCGGACACCACCACCCTGGTCAAACAGGCCAAGGAAAAGATTCTCGACATGCGCGATGAATCCTTCGATGCGGCCTACGCCAACAACCAGGTCAAGGCTCACGAAGAAACCATCGAGCTGTTCAAGAAGCAGGCAAACACCGTGACCGATGACAAGGCCAAAGGCGCCACTGAACTGAAAGCGTTCGCGCAGAAGATGCTGCCAGCGCTGGAAAAACACCTGGCCCACGCCAAAGAGCTGCAAGCCAAACATCCGAGCAAGTAACCGCCCGGCAATAAAAAGGCCGCATCCTTCGATGCGGCCTTTTTGCGTTTCAGCGATCAACCGCCATCGGTGTCGATATCGGCGTCGGTGCTTTCGCCCGGTTCAGGACGGTCCGGGTCAGGCTTGAAGCCGGGGCTGAAGTCGTTGCTGTTGTCATTGTGATGCTGCTTCTGATCGACCTCGGCAGCCGCGCTGTCCGCCTGTCCTTGTTCAGCCGGCGCGGGGGTATTTTGTCCCGGTGTCTGCGGGTCGATGGCCGGGTCGTTGCGGTTAATTGACTCTGAGGACTGATTTTGCTGTTGCGGCGCTTGCTCGTTCATATCCACCTCATTCATAGTCCTGCCTCCTTCTTCCAGCACGACTGGAAAACGTCGGGCATGCAGATTCGAAGCCTGACGCCGCAGATTCGTTCAAAAGATCGCTGCCTGTTGCCACGCCGACTAGAGTTGCCGGGGCCTTCGACGCGGTAGGCAGAAAAATTCGCCGCTGGGTGAACAACTATTTCAAGCGGCAAATGTCAGTCAATTCGCGCCGGTCATTTCGCTGAGCCGGCACCATTACGTAACGGAGCGACACGCACATGGCAGCACTGCAGAACAGCACAGTTGAAGCAATCAGGAACAACCAGGCTCAACTGCTGAGCGAATGGACCAAACGCCTCGAAGCCAGCGGCGCCACGCGCAATCTCAAAGAACACGACCTCGCGCAGCAAACCCGCGACTTGCTCTCCCTGCTGCTGGCCGGTCTGGAAAACGGCAACGGCAGCAAGATTGCCGCCGCAGGCTGGGAAGACACCCGTCAGTTTCTTGAAAAGCTGTCGCAGAGCCGCGCCCTGCTCGGCCAGGATTCCCAGCAAACCGCCAACTTCATCTTCGCCCTGAAGGGCCCGTTGTTCGCCCTGCTGCAAAACCATTATCAGGACCAGCCGGCACTGCTCGCCGAGCAACTGCTGGAAGTTTCCGAACTGCTTGATACGGTCGGCATGCACACCATCGGCACCTTCCAGAAATCCCGCGAAGCGGTGATCAAGCGTCAGCAGGAAGAGCTGCTGGAACTGTCGACGCCGGTGGTCAAGCTGTGGGATGGCGTTCTCGCCCTGCCAATGATTGGCACACTCGATTCGCAACGCACCCAGGTAGTCATGGAATCGCTGCTGCAACGCATCGTCGACACCGGTTCCGAGATCGCCATCATCGACATCACCGGCGTGCCGACCGTCGACACCCTGGTCGCCCAGCACCTGCTGAAAACCGTGACCGCGATTCGCCTGATGGGCGCTGATTGCATCATCAGTGGCGTGCGTCCGCAGATCGCCCAGACCATCGTTCACTTGGGTCTGGATCTGCAAGGCGTTGTGACCAAGGCCAACTTGGCCGACGCCTTAAAACTGGCCCTGACTCGCCTGGGCATCAGCCTCGGCAAAGCGGTCTGAGCCGATGGAACGTATTCCGATTCTTCAAATGGGCGATTTGCTGCTGGTGACCATTCAGGTCGACATGCACGACCAGCTCGCCATGACCCTGCAGGACGATCTGTCCGAGCGCATCAGCCGGACCTCGGCCCGTGGCGTGCTGATCGACATCTCGGCGCTGGACATGGTCGACTCGTTCATCGGACGCATGATCGGCACCATCTCGGGGTTGTCGAAAATCATGGACGCCGAAACCGTGCTGGTCGGCATGCAGCCGGCCGTGGCGATCACGCTCGTTGAGCTGGGCATGACCTTGCCGGGCGTCAGCACCGCCCTCAACGTCGAACGCGGAATGAAACTGCTGCAGGATCGAGTACGCCTGCAATGACCGTACGCAGCAGTGGTACTCAACCCATCCTGATCGAACAGGACGTGGTACTGGCCCGCCAGACCACGCGCAAGCTCGCCACCGAATGCGGCATGCGCCTGATCGACCTGACCAAACTGGTCACCGCCGTCAGCGAGCTGGCGCGTAACACCATGGTCTATGGCGGCGGCGGCGACATGGATTGGCAGATCCTCGAGGAAAACGGCCGGGTCGGTTTGCGCATCACGTTCCGCGACGAAGGCCCGGGCATCCCCGATATCAAACTGGCGATGACCGACGGCTGGACTTCCGGCAGCGGATTAGGCCTCGGCCTGACCGGCGCCAAACGTCTGGTCAACGAATTCGAACTCGACACTGAGCCCGGCAAAGGCACGCGCATTACGATCACACGATGGACATGAATATCACCGGGTCGTTGACCCAGGTTCTGCCGATCGAGGACAGCAGCCAGATCGGCCACGCCCGGCGCACCGCGCAAAAACTCGCCGAGAAGCATGGCTTCGACGAAAACGATGCCGGCCGCGTCGCACTGGTCGCGACGGAACTGGCAAGCAACGTGCTCAAGCATGCCCAGCGCGGCGAGTTTCATCTGCGTGTGCTGACTCGTCCGGATAACGGTTTCGGCATCGAAATGCAGACCGTGGATCGGGCGCAGGGCTTTGATCTGGATGCCTGTCTGGCGGATGGCTTTTCCACTGGCGGCACACAAGGCATCGGCCTCGGCGCCGTATCGCGGCAGACCAATGTCTTCGATGTCTACGCCGACCACCGTGGCGCGGTGTTACTGGCCCGGGTCTTTGCGCGCAGCGATCGTCAGGCGGATATCCGCTTCGGCGTCAGCCAGCATTCGCTGCATGCCGATCCAGCCTGCGGCGATGTCTGGCATCTGGCATATGAAGGCTCGCGGATCAGCGCGCTGGTGGTCGATGGCCTCGGACATGGCGAGGACGCCGAACGTGCCGGTCTGGCCGGGGCCCAGGCATTCGCCCGGGCACCGTTTGCCGATCCAGTGGTATTGATGGAAGACCTGCATCAGGAAATGCTCGGCACCCGTGGCGGCGCCGTCGCTTTCGCGCAGTTCGACAGCCAGCGCGATGGTCTGACGTTCGCCGGTGTCGGTAACATTGGCGCCAGTCTGCTCGAGGCTGGCAAATCCCGTGGCCTGGCCTCGCACCCCGGCATCGTTGGCGGCCAGTACCGTAAAGCCAAACCCTTTGACTATGCTCACGTGAACGGACATTTATTGATCATGTACAGCGACGGCTTACAGTCCCGTTGGAATCTCAAAGACTACCCCGGCCTGGTGCATCGCCATCCGTCCGTGATAGCCAGCGTCCTGCACCGCGACTTCTGTCGTGGTCGCGATGACGTGACGGTACTGGTCGTTGCTCTGGAGGTCGCCCATGGCTGAATCGACTACCTTGAGCCATGCCGAACAGGCGGCGCTCATCGCTCAGTTGCAGCGCGAAACCACTGCCCTGCGCGAAGAACTCGATGAAACCAACCAGGGTGTTCTGGCGCTATACGCCGAGCTCGACAATCAGGCCGAAGAACTGCGTCAGGCATCGGATCTCAAGAGCCGTTTCCTGTCATACATGAGCCATGAATTCCGTACACCGCTGGGTTCGATTCTGAGCATCAACAGTCTGCTCGCTGACGAACTCGACGGTCCGCTCAGCCCTGAACAGCACAAGCAGGTGGCCTTCGTCAGCACCGCTGCCCGCGAGCTCAGCGACATGGTTGATGACCTGCTCGATCTGGCGAAGATCGAAGCCGGGCGCATCAGCATCTCGCCGGCCTGGTTCGACATGTTCGACCTGTTTTCGGCCCTGCGCGGGATGTTCCGGCCAATCGTCGATGCTTCGGCGGTGGATCTGATCTTCGAAGAGCCGCTGGGCCTGCCGCGCCTGTATACCGATGACAAGAAGCTCGGGCAGATCCTGCGCAACTTCATTTCCAACTCGCTGAAATTCACCACCCGTGGCGAAGTGCGCGTGTCGGCGCGACTGGAAGGTGAAGACAAGGTGCGCTTTGCCGTCAGCGACACCGGCATCGGCATCGCGGCCGAGTTGCATGACACGCTGTTCGAAGACTTCTCCCAAGTCGATTCGCCATTGCAGAAGCGTCTGCGCGGCACCGGTCTGGGTCTGTCACTATGCAAGCGTTTCGCCGCCCTGCTCGGCGGTGAAGTCGGGGTAGACAGTACGCCGGGCGTGGGCTCGACGTTCTTTGTCATCATCCCGCTGGCAATCGCTCTGGAGAACGTCGATGAATCGTGACATCCGCCTGTTGATTGTCGATGACAACGTCGCCACCCGTTACGCCCTGCGTCGGCGCCTGGAGCGCCACGGCTACACGGTGCTCGAAGCCGGCACCGGCAGCGACGGCCTGGCCCTGATCGAGAGCGAAGCCCTCGATGCGTTGATCCTCGACGTCAACCTGCCGGACATGAGCGGTTTCGACATCGTCCGCCTGTTGCGCGCCGACCCGCGCACCGCGCTGCTGCCGGTGATTCATGTGTCAGCGGCGTCGATCCAGACCGGCGACATCATCACCGGCCTCAACGCGGGCGCCGATGCCTATCTGATTCACCCGGTCGACCCCGATGTGCTCTTGGCGACGCTGCGTACCCTGCTGCGGGTGCGCGACACGGAAAATGCCCTGCGCGAAAGCGAGGCGCGTTTCCGCGAGATCTTCGCCAACGTCTCGGCGCCGATCGCCGTGCTCGATGCCAATCTGAAAGTGCATGAGTGCAATCACGCATTCGCCCAATTGATCGTCGATAACCGCGATCAGCAGGCGCTGCGTGAATGCTTCGCCGAAGATCAATGCTCGATCCTCGATGAACTGCGTCTGCGTCTGGTCGACGGCGAACGCTGGAAAGGCACGCTGAACATGCGCGTGCAGGGCGAGATTCGCGAGACGCAATGGCAGATTTCGCCGTATCGCACCCCAGAGCTGAGCCTGGTGTTCGTCGAGGACGTCACCGAACACCGCCACCGCGAGCGCTCGCATCTGGCGCGACTGGATGACACCACCACGCAGCTGGCCAAGGAAGTCGCCGAGCGCGTGCACGCCGAAGCGCAATTGCTGCAAGTGCAGAAAATGGATGCACTGGGCAAGCTCACCGGC
>NZ_JH635999.1:988180-1004388 GCF_000257605.1 Pseudomonas sp. R62 | reverse complement strand
CGCGTGCACGCCGAAGCGCAATTGCTGCAAGTGCAGAAAATGGATGCACTGGGCAAGCTCACCGGCGGTATCGCTCACGACTTCAACAATCTGCTGACCGGGATCATCACCAGTCTGGAACTGATCCAGAAACGCGTAGCCGATGAGCGTCTGGACAAAGTGCAGTTCTATACCGAAGCGGCGCTGAACTCAGCGATGAGCGCGGCCTCGCTGACCCATCGTCTGCTGGCATTTGCCCGTCAGCAGCCACTGGATACACGGCCGGTGGACATCAACGAGCATGTCCGCTCGCTGGAAGAATTGCTGGTGCGCACCATCGGTGAGCGCATCACCCTCAAGCTGGAATTGACCAACAAACCGGCGATTGCGTTGGTCGACCCGGTGCAGCTGGAAAGCGCGGTGCTCAACCTGGTGATCAACGCCCGCGATGCCCTGCCCTCCGGCGGCAATATCTGGGTCAATACTTACGCCGCTTATTCCCACGGCGATCCGAATCTGGCCGATGGCGCGTACGTGGCATTGTCGGTACGCGACGACGGCACCGGCATCGAACACAACGTGATCGACAAGGTGTTCGAGCCGTTCTTCACTACCAAGCCGCTGGGCCAGGGCACCGGGCTTGGTCTGTCGACGATTTACGGCTTCGCCCGCCAGTCCGGCGGTGACGCGCACATTCGCAGCGTCGCCCGGCGTGGCACCGAAGTGACGATCATGCTGCCCGGCACCAACGACCCGACCGGCGCCGACGCGCCGGTGCCGGTGCCTGATGCCAAAGGCAGTGGCGAGCATGTGCTGATCGTCGAGGACATGGCCACGGTGCGCTTGTTCGTTACCGAAGTGCTGGAAGATGCCGGCTATCGCTGCACGCAAGCGGCGGATATCGAATCGGCGCTGGAGCGCTTGCAGAACGACCCGTCGATCGATCTGCTGCTGACCGACGTCGGCTTGCCGCGCATGAGCGGCCGTGAACTGGCGGATGTTGCCCGTGGCTGGCACGAAGGGCTGCCGATCCTGTTCATGACCGGCTACGCCGAAACCGCGCTCAACCGTCAGGTCTTCCTTGGCACCGGCATGGACATGCTGGTCAAACCGTTCCAGATCAGCGAACTGCTCGACAAGGTCCGCCGCACGCTGGATGGCGCCTGAACTGACACACATCCCCATGTAGGAGCGAGCCTGCTCGCGAAGGCGTCCGTCCAGTCAGCTCATCTGCGGCTGACATTCCGCTTTCGCGAGCAGGCTCGCTCCCACAGGGGTTCTGCTGCGTTACCACTTTATTGGGTACAGCCTGCAAAACTGTGGGAGCGAGCCTGCTCGCGAAGGCGTTCGGCAGGTCGCTGCCATCATCGGCTTAACGCCCGAGCCAGAAACGGCGCAGTCTTGCTTTTCTTGCTCGCGGCGACTTTCTGCGGTGTGCCGGCGGCGACGATCCTGCCGCCCTGATCGCCGGCCCCGGGGCCGATGTCGATCACCCAGTCGCTCTGCGCGACGACACGCATCTCGTGTTCGACCACAATCACCGTGTGCCCCGCCGTCACCAGCGTATCGAGCTGTTCCAGCAAGCGATCGACATCCCTCGGGTGCAATCCCGTGGTCGGCTCATCCAGCACATACAAGGTCGCGCCACGCTGGTTGCGCTGCAATTCGGTTGCCAGTTTGATCCGCTGCGCCTCACCGCCGGAGAGCTCCGTGGCCGGTTGCCCCAGACGCAGATAACCCAGACCAATATCGCGCAGCACTTCCAGCGAACGACGAATCCCTGGCTGCTCGGCAAACACGGACACCGCCTCATCGACAGTCAGTTGCAGCACCTGAGCGATGCTCAAGCCCTGCCAGAGAATCGCCAGCGTCTGCGGGTTATACCGTGCGCCATGACAGGTCGGGCATGGCGCATACACACTGGGCATGAACAGCAATTCCACACTGACGAACCCCTCACCCTCGCAAGTAGCGCAACGGCCCTTGGCGACGTTGAAGGAAAACTGCCCGGCTTCATAGCCCGCCGCTTGTGCCTCGGGAGTCGCGGCGAACAGCTTGCGCACGTTGTCGAACAGCCCGGTGTAGGTCGCCAGATTGGAGCGCGGCGTGCGTCCGATGGGTTTCTGATCAACCTGCACCAGGCGTTTGATCGACTCCAGGCCGGCGCTGATCTGCCCGGTGCTGGGCGGCGGCGTATCATCTTCCAGGCTCGGTTCTTCCGCCTCGGCCTCGGCCACAGGACGGCCCAACTGCGCGCCGACCAGTTCCAGCAAGGCCTGGCTGACCAGACTGGATTTGCCAGAGCCGGATACACCGGTCACCGAGGTGAAACAGCCCAAGGGAAATTCGGCGCTGAGATTATTCAGGTTATTGCGCGTCACGCCGTCGAGCTTCAGCCAGCCGCTCGGCTTGCGTGCGGCGCGCTCAGGGCGCTGGTTTTCCGCGAACAGATAGGCGCGGGTCTGCGAATCTGCAATATCAGCAAGTCCCGCAGGCGGACCGCTGTACAACACTCGCCCGCCCTTCTCGCCTGCCGCCGGACCGACGTCGATCAGCCAGTCGGCACGGCGCATGGTTTCGACATCGTGTTCGACCACAAACAGCGTGTTGCCGTCGGCCTTCAAGCGCTGCAACGCCTCGAACAACGCCTCGCCATCCGCCGGATGCAGACCGGCAGACGGTTCGTCCAGGACATAAATCACCGCGAACAGCTGCGAACCCAATTGCGTGGCCAGGCGCAAACGCTGCAACTCGCCCGACGACAGCGTCGGCGTACTGCGTTCCAGCGCCAGATACCCCAGCCCGAGATCGGTCAGGGTGCTGACCCGCTCCAGCAAATCCTCAGCAATGCGTTGCGCCGCCAAGCGTTTTTCCAGCGATAGGTTCGGCGTGTGGCGCACGTCCGGTGCGCTGGCATGCCCGCTGGCGCCATGGGCGACCCGCTGCTGGCGCGCCTCGCGGGTTTGCGCATGGCTGAGGGTGTCGCCGCTCTCCTCGGCCTGTTCCAGATAATTCGCCGCTGCCACCGGTCTCAGCACTTCGGCCACTTGCAGCAACGGCATCTGCGACAGCTCACCAATGTCGTAGCCGGCAAAAGTCACCGAAAGAGCCTCGCGCTTGAGCCGCTTGCCCTCGCACAATGGGCAAGGGCTGCCGCGCATGAACTGCGAAACACGCTTCTTCATCAGCGCACTTTGCGAGTGAGTGAAGGTGTGCAGGATGTAGCGCCGGGCGCCGGTGAAGGTGCCCTGATAACTCGGTTCCATTTTTGCGTTTGAGCGCGACGCGGGTTTCTTCCGGGGTCAGCCCGGCGTACACCGGCACCGTCGGCGTCTCTTCAGTGAAGAGAATCCAGTCGCGCTGTTTTTTCGGCAGTTTTTTCCACGGAATGTCGACATCGATGCCCATGGTCACCAGGATGTCGCGCAGGTTCTGCCCTTGCCAGGCCAAGGGCCAGGACGCCACTGCACGCTGGCGGATGGTCAGGTTCGGGTCCGGCACCATCAGCGCTTCGGTCACTTCATAGACGCGACCAAGTCCATGACACTCCGGACAGGCGCCCTGCGGCGTGTTCGGTGAAAAGTCTTCGGCATACAACATCGGCTGCCCCGGCGGATAACTGCCGGCGCGGGAATAGAGCATGCGGATCAGGCTCGACAACGTCGTCACGCTGCCCACCGACGAACGCGCGCTCGGCGTGCCGCGCTGCTGTTGCAAAGCGACGGCGGGCGGCAGTCCTTCGATGGAATCGACATCCGGCACGCCGACCTGATCGATCAGCCGCCGCGCGTACGGCGCCACCGATTCGAAATACCGCCGCTGGGCCTCGGCATACAGAGTGGAAAACGCCAGCGACGACTTGCCCGAACCGGAGACACCGGTGAACACCACCAGCGCATCACGCGGAATATCGACATCAACGTTCTTCAGGTTATGTTCGCGGGCGCCGCGCACGCGAACCATGCCGGCGGGTGCTTTGGAATTGCGCTTGGAAGTCATCGGCCTGCCTTGATTGAAAAACTGGGCAGCGCTCGGCATCAGGTGCCGAGCACCTCGCAAATCATCTGCAGTAAAGCTTGCGGGCTGTAGGGTTTGCCGAGCAGATGGGTATCGGGGCTGAGCTGGTGGTCGCGGGAAATGATGTCGCGGGTATGCCCGGAAGTGAACAGCACCGGCACTGGCGGCGTCTGCACCTTGGCCCAGGCAGCAAGATCGGAACTCTTGATCAGGCCGGGCATGACCACGTCGGTGAAGATCAGATCGATCTCGATGCCTTCCAGCAACATCTGCATGGCCACGTCGCCATTGCACGCGGTCATCACCCGATAGCCTTCCTCGCGCAGCAACTCGACCGCCGAAGCGCGCACCGCGTCATTGTCTTCCACCACCAGAATGGTTTCGTGGCCGCCGCTCTTGCGTTCGCCGACACTGGCGGTCTCTTCGCGAACCGGACGCAGACTGCGCGGGAAATACAACTGCACCCGCGTGCCTTCGCCGAGCTTGCTGTCGATCTCGACGTGGCCGCCACTCTGTTTGACGAAGCCGAACACCATGCTCAAACCGAGCCCGGTGCCCTGGCCGTCGGCCTTGGTGGTGAAGAACGGTTCGAAGACCTGTTCCAGCATTTGTGGGGCAATACCCACGCCGGTGTCGGTGACCGCCACGCGAACATACTCACCGGCCGCTATGCCCTTGCCGGCGCAGTATTCGCTGTCCAGGCAGACATTGGCGGCACTGAGGCCGATGACGCCCTCGCCCTTCATCGCGTCGCGGGCGTTGATCGCCAGATTGAGAATCGCGTTTTCCAGTTGATTGCGGTCGACGTTGATATGCCACGGCTGCGGCGGTAGTTGCACGTCGATCTGAATGGTTTCGCCCAAGGCGCGTTGCAGCAACTCGCCGACGCCTTCGAAAATCTGTTCGGGGTTGCACACGGCGGGTGAAAGCGGTTGCCGGCGGGCAAACGCGAGCAATTGTGAAGACAGTTTGGCCCCGCGCTCGACCGCCGCCAGCGAAGCCCCGACCCGGCGCTGCACGTTGGCATTGTTGGGCTCATGCCGAGCGAGCAGATGCAGGTTGCCGGCGATCACTTGCAGCAGATTGTTGAAGTCATGGGCAACGCCACCGGTAAGGCCGCCGATGGCTTCGAGTTTCTGTGACTGGCGAAGTTGTTCCTCAGCCGCCAGCCGCGCATTCACCTCGGCGGCCACACGCTGTTCGAGGTTGCGGGTGAATTTGAGCAGCGACTCTTCAGCATTCTTGCGCTCATGAATATCGATCAGCACGCCGGGGAAGCGAAACGGCCTTCCGTCTTCATCGAACTCGCAGGCACCACTGGCCAGCACCCACAGATATTGGCCATCGCCGCGCTGTACACGGTACTCGGCGTTGTAGGGCTCGCCAGTGCGCACACAATGGGCGACCCGCTCCTGGACCCATGGGTGGTCGTCGGGATGAATGCGCGATTCGGCGATCTCTTGTTGCAGATCGCTCAAGTCCTGATCCGGCGGATAGGAAAAGGTGCGGGCGAAACGTTCGTCAGCGGAGAAGCGATTGTTCTTGATGTCCCAGACAAACGAGCCCAGCAGTGCGCCGGCATTCAGCGCCAGACGCACGCGCTCGTTGTCGGCGCGATAGGCATCTTCGGCCGCCTGGCGCAGGCGCTCGGAATGCACCAGCTCGGTGGTTTCGACCACCATCGCCATGACGCCGCCGGGCACGCCTTCGTCGTTGGCCACCGGGCTGTAATACAAATCCATCCAGACGTCTTCGGGCACGCCATCGCGCAGCAATACCAGCTCTTTGTTGCGATAGGACAAGGTGCCACCGGCCAGGCAGGTGTCAACGACGTGGCGGTTGAACTCGGCGACTTCAGGCCAGCCCAGCTCAACCGGGACGCCAAGCAGATAGGGGTGGCGGCCGCCGGCGAATTCGGAATAAGCGTCGTTGTAGATCATGTAGCCGGCGTGCCCCCACAGCATCACCATGGGCAACGGCGAAGCCAGCATCAGTTGCACGGTGTTGCACAGGCTGGCCGGCCATTCGGCGAGCGCGCCAAGTTCCGTGTGGCTCCAGTCGAACGCACGGATGCGCTCGGCCATTTCGCCTTTCCAGCCTTCACAGCCGTGGCTTTCGGATAAAAACTGCATCGCCTGACTCAGTGTCCTTTTTTGCGGTTTTCCGATCTATCGCAACGCTACAACGACGCGACGCCCGTGTGTTTCGAGGCTGTGAAAACGCATTGGTTTCATCGCAGGTATAGCTGATTTGCGACGCAGAGCCATTCAGACGCCGATCAAGTGCTTGAGTGGGTGATAGCCGGTTTTCATTTTCGCCGCGACGTCGAGGATCGCTTTCTCGATTCCGTTGAGGTGCGTGCAGGTCAGTTCGATTGCGGCGCTCTGATTGCCGGCTTCGATGTACTCAAGCAAACGCAGGTGTTCATCGTCGCGGCAGGCTTGATGACTGTCGTCATCGAGCGCGGCGGCATATAGCGAGGCCCGCGAGATCAGCTTCTGGAACCAGTCGAGCAGTACCGGATTGTTCAGGCTGCGCGCCAGTTTGAGGTGGAACTCGCCGAGCAGATGGATCAGTCGTTCATGGTCGCCGGCAGCATGCGCGGCATCTTCCAGTAACAAGTGCTCGCGCAGATCCTGCATGGCAACGCTGTCTTTGCGCCGGCACAGTTCGGTGACGATGCCGATCTCGATCAGCCGCCGGGTTTCGAACAACGAACGCAGCTCTGCGTCACTGGGCAGCGACACCGATGCGCCTTTGTTGGGCTCGGTGGTGACCAGACCATCGGCTTCCAACTGCTTGAGCGCAGCACGCACCGAGGTGCGACTGACATTGAACAGCTCGGCCAGCGAGGCCTCACCCAGCTTCATGCCCGGGCGCAACGAACGCTTGCTGATCGCCGCATAAACCCCTTGGTAGACGCGATCGACCGTGGTTTCCAGCTTCTTTTCGCTCATTCGAACACTCCTTTGGCGTCGGGCAATTCATCCTGGCAGTGGCTGGCCATGGAGTTGATCGTGTTCCCGTACCAGTGTGAAGCGCAGAATATCTGCCTTCGGCCCAAAGGTGCAGCCTTTTGATTTATCTCGATTTTGAATAGACAGCCAAAAAGGGAGCGAGCTTGCTCGCGAAGGCGGCGGTACATTCAACATCGTCATCGCCTGACACTGCGCTTTCGCGAGCAGGCTCGCTCCCACACTGATACGGGGCAGATCGACTATCTTCATCGCAACCAAAATCCCTGTGGGAGCGAGGCTGCTCGCGAAGGCGGCGGCACAGTCAATATCGTCATCGCCTGAGACTGCGCTTTCGCAAGCAGGCTCGCTGCCACAAAGGTCAGTGGAAATCGCGGCTCTGCACGTGAATGCCATTGAGCAGCGGGCTCAGGTCGCTCATGCGCCCGGCGATCAGGTGGCGCACATCGCCTTCGCGTTCCCAGCGGCCGTCGACCTTGAGCAATTGCGACCCCACCAGCACTTGGCGCTGACGCTCGGCCAGGTCACGCCAGACCACCACGTTGACGTTGCCGAACTCGTCTTCCAGGGTCACGAACGTCACGCCGCTGGCCGTACCGGGTCGCTGTCGGCCCGTGACCAGACCGGCCACGCTGACCGGCCGGCCATGTTCGATATCCATCAACTCGCGCGAGCTGCGGCAGCGCCTGGCCTGCAACTCGCCACGCAACAACGCCAACGGGTGCGGCCCCAGCGTCGTCCCCACCGTGGCGTAATCAGCATGCAGGTCTTCGCCAACGCTGGGTTTGGGCAAGACGATTTTTACTTCTTCCTCGTTGGGCAGACCGGCGAACAGGCCGAGTTGTTTCTGCACTCCAGCCACTTCCCAACGCGCACGATGGCGATGCCCGGCCAAGCCACGCAAAGCGCCGGAGTCTGCCAGCAAGGCCTGCGCACGGCTGTCGAGGGCGGCGCGCTCGCCCAAATCGGCAACATCGGCAAACGCCCCGTGGCGGCGCGCGGCTTCGATGCGCCGGGCATCTTCTTCGCGAAACCCCTTGATCATGCGCAGGCCCATGCGAATAGCCGGTTGCCCGGCACTCAGCGGCTCGAGGCTGCAATCCCAGTCACTGGCGCGCACGTCCACCGGACGGATCTGCAATTGGTGCCGCCGTGCGTCCTGCAGAATCTGGTCCGGGCTGTAAAAGCCCATCGGCCAACTGTTGATCAATGCGCAGGCAAACGCCGCCGGCTCGTGGCATTTCAGCCAGCAACTGGCGTAGGTCAGCAAGGCGAAACTGGCGGCGTGGGATTCGGGGAAGCCGTAACTGCCGAAGCCCTTGATCTGCTCGAAGATCTGCGCAGCGAATTCCGGTGTGTAGCCGTTCTTTTTCATGCCGGCGGCGAGGCGTTCCTTGTGCGGCTCCAGTCCGCCATGGCGTTTCCAAGCTGCCATCGAGCGGCGCAACTGATCGGCCTCGCCGGGGCTGTAGTCGGCAGCGACGATGGCGATCTGCATGACCTGTTCCTGGAACAACGGCACGCCCAGGGTTCTTTTGAGTACGACTTCGAGCGCCGGCGATGGATAGGTTTCCGCCTCTTCGTTATTACGTCGGCGCAGATACGGATGAACCATGCCGCCCTGAATCGGCCCGGGCCGGACGATCGCCACTTCAATCACCAGATCGTAGAAGGTCTTAGGCTTCAGGCGCGGCAGCATCGACATCTGCGCCCGCGACTCGATCTGGAACACGCCGACGGTATCGGCGCGACTGATCATTTCGTAGGTCGGTTTGTCTTCGGCGGGGATCGTCGCGAGCGTCAGGTTCAGATCACGATGCCGGCGCAGCAGGTCGAAGCAGCGGCGAATCGCACTGAGCATGCCCAAGGCGAGGATATCCACCTTGAGCAGGCCGACCGCATCGAGGTCGTCCTTGTCCCACTGAATGATGGTGCGGTCGGCCATCGCCGCGTTTTCGACCGGCACCAAGGTGTCCAGCGGCTGCTCGGAGATCACAAAACCGCCGGGATGCTGCGACAGATGCCGGGGGAAGCCGATCAGTTGCCCGGTCAGGCTCAGTACCCGACGCAGCACCGGACTATCCGGGTCGAAGCCGCCTTCACGCAAGCGTTCCAGCGGCGGCGTTTCATCGCTCCAGCGCCCGCAACAATCGGCCAGCGCGTTGATCTGATCCGGCGGCAGGCCGAGGGCCTTGGCCACATCGCGCACGGCACCGGTGGCGTGATAGGTGCTGACCACCGCCGTCAGCGCCGCACGCCGCCGGCCATAACGGTTGAACACGTATTGCAGGACTTCTTCGCGGCGCTCGTGCTCGAAATCGACATCGATGTCCGGCGGCTCGTTGCGCTCTTTGGACATGAAACGTTCGAACAATAGCGTGGTGCGCTCCGGGTCGATTTCGGTAATACCCAAGGCATAACACACCGCCGAGTTGGCTGCCGAACCACGGCCCTGACAGAGGATTTTCTGTGTGCGGGCAAAGCGCACCACGTCGTGCACGGTGAGGAAATAGCTTTCGTAGCCGAGCTCGGCGATCAATTGCAACTCGTCATCGATCTGCTTGAGC
This sequence comes from Pseudomonas sp. R62, assembly GCF_000257605.1. Lineage (NCBI taxonomy): Bacteria > Pseudomonadati > Pseudomonadota > Gammaproteobacteria > Pseudomonadales > Pseudomonadaceae > Pseudomonas > Pseudomonas sp. R62. The sequence goes on along the minus strand of NZ_JH635999.1, from coordinate 994,850 downwards.
ACCTTGGCCTGAGGCCCTTTCGGCCAGCGCCAGGCAATGCCCTCCTCGGTCAGATGGCGCAACCAGGAACTGGCACTGTGGCCCTCGGGCACCAGCTCTTTCGGGTACTGATAGCGCAGCTCGCTCAGATCGAAAGTGCAGCGTCTGGCCAGTTTTAGCGACGCTTCGAGCAAGTCCGGCGGATACAGGGCGCGCAGCTCATCGAGGCAACGCAAATGCCGCTCGCCATTGGGGTGCAGGCGCAGACCCGCTTCGGCCACGGGGACGTGATGACGGATCGCGGTCATGGTGTCCTGCAAGGCACGGCGCCCCCGGGCGTGCATGTGCACATCGCCGCTGGCTACGGCTGGAATCTGCAACTCAGCCGCCAGAGCCAACAATGCCGATAGTCGCTGCTGATCGTTCTGCCCGCGATGCAGTTGCACCGTGAGCCAGAGGCGGTCGCCGAAGATTTGTTTCAGCCAGCGCCCTTCTTCCCGGTCATCCACTGAATCCGGCACCCACAACACCAGCAAACCCGGCAGCGCTTCGGCGAAGTCTTCGCGCAGCACCTGATACTGGCCTTTCTGCGTACGCCGCCGAGCCTGGGTGATCAAGCCGCACAAGGCCTGATAACCGGCAAGGTTTTCCACCAGCAGCACCAGTTTCGGGCCGTTGTCGATGCGGATCTCGCTGCCGATGATCAACGGCAACTCAACGGACTTCGCCGCTTGCCACGCACGAACGATGCCGGCCAGGGTGCATTCGTCGGTGATCGCCAGCGCTTGATAGCCGTGCTTTTTCGCCCGCTGAAACAGTTCCAGCGCGCTCGAGGCTCCGCGCTGGAAACTGAAGTTCGACAGGCAATGCAGTTCGGCGTAATCGGCACTCATGCGAACCAGCCTTGCAGCCACAGCGGACCGCCCTCACCCACCGCCCGCCAGGCCCAGCCCTGCTGACCGGCGCGGTTCTGGATCAGGTAGTAATCACGCCGCACGTCGCCACCGTCCCACCAACCGGATTCGATGCGCTCTGGCCCCATGAGAATCCGCGCCGAACCTTCCGGCACACTTTGCGGTTCGTTGAGCAGCCAGCCCGGACGCTGCACGCTGGGCAACCCTGTGCAAAGGTGTTTATCGGCAGCGTTCTGCCACGCGCACTCAGGGCGATGATCGGCCTGAAAGCGCAGCCCCTGCACCGCGTCATCACCCAGCCGTGCGCGCAGACGTTCGCGCAATTGCTCCCAGGGCAAGGTCTGCTGCGGGCGGTCGTCGAACAGCTCCTGATACTGCGGAACGAAACTCGGCAGGTCTTCGGCGCGCAAGCGAAAACCACGCACCGGTGCTTCGACCTGGACTTGCTCCAGCCGGCCACGGGCCAGTTCGAAGAGCATCGCCGCGTCACGCTCGGCGCTGAGCAGGCCGACCTTGATCACTGTGTCCGGCAGCCCGGCGTGTTCCAGAAGCAAATCGAAGCGCTGCACACCGCTGTCGCGCCCGCAGAGGAACGCCGACAAATCGCCGGTCAAGCGCCGTAACGGGAACAGCAAGGCTTGATGGGATTGCACGTCGAAATTCAGTTCGATGCGGATATCGAAACGGTCGGGCGGCAGATAGAACGCCAGCGCCAGAGGGCGTGCGCCGAACAGCGTATCCAGGTGCTTGAGCATCTGCGCTTCGAAACGCCGGGCCAGTGCCTGGCGTGGCAGGCATTGCACCTGACTGAGATTGCGCAGGCCCATGCGCGACAACGCCGTGGCGACATTCGGCTCCAGCCCCACACGATCAACAGGCAATTGCCCGAGATGATGCTGCAAAGCCTCACCGTCCGGCACCACCAAGCCATCGTAGGCATTGGCCAGCACTCGCGCAGCCACCGGGTTCGGCGCGGCGACGATGCGATGACGAAAGCCCAGATCTTTCAACTCCTGGCGCAGGCGAGCTTCAAATTGCGGCCAGGTACCGAACAGGCCCAGGCTCGATTCGATCTCGAACACCACGGTACGCGGGTAATGCACGCTGACCTGCGCGCTGAAGCGATAGGCCCACGCGGCGAGAAACTGCTGCCAGTGCTCGACCTCGGCCACCTCGTAATCGGCGGTGGCAAAGCCTTTGCTCATGGCTTGCGCGGCGGTCATCGACATGCCAGGACGCAGGCCCAGTTTGCGTGCCGCCGGATTAACCGCTTGCAGCACCCGCCGCTGGGCCGGACCGCTGAGCAGGACCAGCGGCTCTTCAGGGTCGGGCCGCTGACGCAGTACGGCGTCAAGGGCCAATTGCGGAAACAGGATACATACCCAGCGCATGACAATCAGTGCCCCACGGCAAAGGCAATCGGAGTCGCACGCGCCAGGCCGCCACGGCATTTGAGTACGCGTAGCTGCGCCGGTTTGGCATCGATGGCAATCCGTAACGCTGCCGGTGACGGGTTGACCGCTTCGCTCAACGGGCGCCAGGCAAAGGCCAGGGTCTGGCCGGTTTCCGCCGCTACCTGCAAACGCCGCAAGGCTCGGTCATCGGCCTTGTTCGGCCAGCACAGCACCGCGCCGCAACTGCCCGAGCGCAAACACTGCTCCGCCGCCCACAAGGCATCGCGTTCGCTGGCTTGAATCACCGACAACTGGCGCAGATCGACTCCGGCATTGGCCCAAGCCTGCGGGTACGGCACGAACGGCGGCGCCACCAGCACGATGCGTTCACCGGCCGCGGACAATCGCGCCAGGGTTGGCCAGACCAGCTGCAGCTCGCCGACACCGGGGCCGGCCAAGAGAACTTCACTCAGCGCCGCTTCCGGCCAGCCGCCGCTGGGCAGAGCTGCGTCCAGTCCCGCATGCCCGGTCGGCTGCGGACTTGCCGCCGGTGGCGCAGGCCGGCCGCGCCAGACCTGGCCGCCATTGAACAGCGTATCCAACGCAACGACGGCGCCCATCAGCCTTGCCTCACCAGACCACAGAACACGCCTTCGATGGCCAGATCCTGATCGTTACGCACGACAATCGGCTTGTACGCCGGGTTACGCGGCAGCAGGCGCACTTCATCCCCGACCCGTTCGAAGCGTTTGATGGTGACTTCACCGTCCAGACGCGCAACGACGATCTGGCCGTTCAGCGCCTCGGGATTGCGCCGTACACCGACCAGATCGCCATCGAGAATGCCGTCTTCGATCATCGAGTCGCCCTGCACCCGCAGCATGTAATCCGGGGTGCGGGAGAACAGCGCCGGGTCGAGCAGCAAACGGTTATGGATATCGGCATCGGCGCCAATCGGCGCACCGGCAGCCACGCGACCAAGTACGGGGATCTCCAGCAATTCCGGACGCGGTGGCTGACCTAGCAGGCGAATGCCCCGGGCCTGATGCGGATTGACCTCGATGAAACCGGCTTCGGTGAGCGCCAGCACATGCTTGCGCGCCACGCTGCGCGAGGCAAAACCAAAAGCCTCGCTGATTTCAGCGAGGCTTGGGGGCTGACCGTGCTCGGCGATGCGATCGCGGATAAAGGTCAGAATGGCAGTACGGCGGGGAGTCAGGTTTGTCATGGAGTACATTTGTACTCCTGTGGGAAATGCCTGACAAGAACCGCCAGTCGGCGCATGCCGACGCAGGGAGCTGCCGAAGGCTGCGATCTGATCGTTCCCACGCTCCGCGTGGGAATGCCTCAAGGGACGCTCCGCGTCCAGTGACGCGGAGCGTCACGGGCTGCATTCCCACGCGGAGCGTGGGAACGATCATCGGATAAGGTCAGGAACCCAGTTGCGCCAGGTACGCCCACGGGTAAATCCCGCGTTGATGGCCATCGCTGAACACCAGTTGCACGCCATAACCCTGTGGATTGACCTCGATCAGGCGCACGCGCTCATCAACTAGCGGCGTCACGCCGCGCAGGCGAAATGCGCGGCATTGCGAGCACGGGCATTGCCGGCGCAGATCGGCATGCTTGAGCAGCGATTCGCGCCCGTCCGGCCAGCTCAGGCGCAACGTGCGCGCACTCTGCGAGTTGGCCACCGCCAGCGGATTCATTGCAATTGACTCAGAGCGATGCGCACGGCTTTGCGCACTTCCGGGTCGCCGTCGTCCTGCGCTGCCTGCAACGCGGCCACGGCGCCGCGATCGTTCAATTCACCGAGGGCCAGCGCGGCCTCCTTGCGCAGATTGCTGATGCGGTGGCCGAGGGTGTCGATCAGCGCGTCCAGCGCCGGGACGAAGCGCAAGCGACCGAGGCTTCGGGTGGCGCGCAGGCGCACTTGCCAGTAATCATCGCTCAGCGCTTCGACCAAGGCCGGGCCGGCGTCGCTGTGGCCAACCTTGCCCAGCGTGGTCGCGGCTTCTTCGCGCACTTGCCAGGCTTGATCTTGCAAGGCCTGGCGCAACGCCGGCAATACTTCGGCGCCACTGGCCAGACCGAGCGCGCCGGTCGCGGCGCGGCGCACTTCGGTGTCCGGGTCGTCGCTGGCCAGGCGCGCCAGGGCTGGCAGCGCGTCGAGCTGCCTGAGCCAGCCGAGCACGCCTACCGCTTCGCGCCGAACATGAGCATCGGCATCCTCCAACGCGGCGACGGCAGCCGACGCGGCCTCGGCGAAGCGCAATTCGCGTAACGCCCGAAAGGCGGCGATGCGCACACTGACATCGGCATGTGCGGTCCACGGCAGAATGACCCGCCCCGCCGCCGCAGTCTTGAGCAGGCTCAGGCTTTGCGCCGCCGCCGATTGCACGGCGGGCGCCGGATCCGTCAGCGCTTCGCACAAGGCTTGCACGACCGCTTCATCCTCCCACGCTTCGAGCAATCGCGCAGCTTCAGCACGAACATCCTCGGCAGGATCCTGACGAAGTCGATCAACCAGCCAGAGCAAGCCATCCGGTTCTTCGAGATCGGCCAGATCAATCAAGGCAATGCGCCGCACGCCAGCGTCTTCAGCCGTCAGGCGCGGTTGCAGGGCGAGGATGTCTTCGTTGTCGGTCACAGCAAAAATAGAGGTCATAGGGCAAATCGCGGCAAAGGGTTTTCAGGAGGCAGGCCGAGCGGATTGAGGCGCGGCAGCGGTCGGTCGTTGTCGTGGCGAAGCAGGTCGAGGCAGTGGCGCTTGAGGCGAGCGAATTCCGGGCTGGTCACCAGTTCACTGGTACGCGGGCGTGGAAAGTCCAGACGCAGGTCTTCGATGATTCGCCCTGGTCGCGCGCTCATTACCAGCAAGCGATCGGCTAGAAACAGCGCCTCGTCGATGTCATGGGTGACGAAAACCACGGTGGTGCGGATGCGCGTCCAGATGTCCAGCAGCAGTTCCTGCATGTTCAAGCGGGTCAGCGCATCCAGCGCGCCGAACGGCTCGTCCATCAGCAACAGGCGCGGGCGATTGACCAGCACCCGGGCAATCTCCACCCGCTGCTGCATGCCACCGGAAAGCTGATCAGGCCAGCGCTCGGCAAAGCCTTCGAGGCCGACCAGTTTGAGGATTTCATCAGCCGCGCGATGCCGCTCAGCCTTGCCGACGCCGCGCATCTTCAGGCCGAAGGCGACGTTGTCGCGCACCGTACGCCACGGGAACAGCGTGTGGTGCTGAAACACCATGCCGCGCTGCGGCGACGGGCCGGTCACCGCGCTGCCGTCGACTTTCAAGCTGCCGGTACTGGCACTCAAGTGTCCGGCCAGGGCGCCGAGCAAGGTCGACTTGCCGCAACCGGACGGGCCGAGAATGCACACGAACTGCCCGGGTTCGATCTGGCAATCGAGGCCCTGCACCGCTTCGAAAGCCTCGCGGCCCTGGCCGAGGACGATGGACAACTGGCGAATGTCGATCCGCCCTTCCGGGGTTTGCATCACGCTCATCAGGCTTTGCCTCGCGGTCGATGCCAAGGCGTGAACAAGCCGCCCAGGCGTTTGATCAGCCAACTGCTGCCCATGCCCAACACGCCGATCAGGAGCATGCCGACGACAATGTCGGCGTAGTTCTGAATGGTGTAGGACTCCCAGGTGTAGTAACCGATACCGAACTGCCCGGAGATCATTTCCGCCGTCACCAGGCAGAACCACGACGTGCCCATGCCGATCGCCAGGCCGGTAATGATGCTCGGCGCAGCGCCTGGCAGAATCACCTCCAGCAGAATCGCCCGACGCCCTGCTCCGAGGCTTTTTGCCGAGGCGATCAGGCGTGGATCGACGCCTTCGACGCCGTGCACGGTGTTGAGCAGAATCGGGAACAGCGCGCCGGTGAAGGTGATAAAGACCATCGACAATTCCGAGGATGGAAACATCAGGATCGCCAGCGGAATCCACGCCACGGCGGGGATCGGGCGCAGGACTTCCAGTGGTGGCAGCAGAATGTCTTCGGCCCATTTCGACCGGCCGATGGCCAGGCCCAGGACGATGCCGATGATCAACGCCGCCACGTAACCGGCGAAGACCCGGCCGAGGCTGCTGCTCAAGTGCTGCCAGAGTTTGCCCGAGTCGCCCAGGCCCAGCGCGGCTTCGATCACCGCCAGTGGCGTCGGCACGTTGGCAAAGGTGACCAGGCCGAGGTTCCAGTGGTGGCTGGCGGCGAGTTGCCAGAAGAGCAGGCAGAGCAGCAGTGAGGCGGCTCTTGATGTCCAGCGCAACGGTGTTTTCATAGTCCGGTTTCCAGTTCGGGTTCTGTGTGATGGCCGAGATTTACCCCCTCACCCCAGCCCTCTCCCCCAGGGGGGCGAGGGGGAAAGGGAG
>NZ_JH635999.1:972801-987854 GCF_000257605.1 Pseudomonas sp. R62 | reverse complement strand
GGGGCGAGGGGGGAAAGGGAGCCGATTTGCGTGCTTTTCACGACCTGAGTTCGACTCGGTACTTCACGTCGGCGTATCTCTCAACAACAACTCGGTCAGTCCCCTCTCCCTCCGGGAGAGGGTTAGGGTGAGGGGCTTTTGATCTTCAGCGCGCAGCAACAACCTGCGCAGTGGCATCGCTGAAGTCGAACACCTTGCCACCCTGCCCCGCAGCGTATTGCTGGGCCTGGCCCTTGAGCAGAAATGCGCTGAGGCGGCCCTTGTCGTCGCTGGCAAACCACGCCTGTTCAGCGAGCAACTTGATCCCGCTGTCACTGGCCTGCGCATACACCGCACGAATGTTCTTGCCCTCCTGCTTCAACGCCGCCAGCGCGGTGAACGCCGCTTCAGCCGAGCCGTAACGGCGGACTTTTTCCTCGCCACGCACCCAGATTTCCGCGACATGGCTGACGTCGGTGATGGCTTTGCCCGTCGCAGCATCTACACCCGGCAACGGCGTCTGCGCGTAGTTGGCCAGTTGCGCGGTGTAATCGAGGTTCGCAGCCTTGAACGCGGCGCGGATGTACTGGTCGTCGATGAAGCTGTTCAGGTCGAGCCCGCGATCAGCTTTCTTCAGCAGCTTCAGGGTATCGATGGCGGTACCGACGGCCTGGCGATATTCAGGCTTCCAGCTCAGGTCGCGGGTCTGTACGCCGAGCGGGCCATGGAACAGGTAGTTGACCTCGGCATCGACGCCGGTGACCTTGGCGATCAGTTCGCTGTACTTCTCCGGTTCGGCGGCGAGCAGTTGGTTGGCTTCGATGCTCGCACGCAGGTAAGCGACAACGATTTCCGGGTACTTCCTGGCGTAGGCCTGATCCACCAGTGCGCCATGGAAAGTCGGCGCGTTGGCCTGGGCGCCGTCATAGATCTTGCGGGCGAAACCACGGCTCGGGAACAGTTCGGCGAAGGGCACGAAATCGGCGTGGGCGTCGATCTTGCCGGCCTGCAATGCCGAGCCAGCGACTTCCGGTGGCTGGGCGATGATGTTGACATCCTTGAGGGGGTCCCAGCCCTGCTCTGCCACGGCGCGCAGCAACATGCCGTGAGCCGTCGAGGCGAACGGCACCGAAATGGTCTTGCCCTTGAGTTCGCTCAGGCTTTGCACCGACGAAGCGCTCGGCACGACGATGCCGTTGCCGCTGCCCTTGATGCTGCCCGACAGCACGCTGATGAACAGGCTGTGCTTGCCCGCCGTTTCGAACGCCACACCATTGAACGCACCGGGGAAATCGGCCATGGCGCCAAAGTCGAGCTTGCCGGCGACCATCTCGTTGGTCAGCGGTGCGCCACTGGTGAAGTTTTTCCATTGCACGTCGTACTTCGCATCTTTGTAGGCGCCATCGTGGGGCAGGTATTTTTCCAGCAGCCCCAGTTCCCTGATCAACAGGCCACCGGCGGCGCAGTTGATGGTGGTGTCTTGGGTGCCGATGGCGATGCGGATGGTTTCGGCCGAGGCCGACAAGGTGAATGAAGCCAGTACCAGACCGGCGAGTGCTGCACGCAACATGAGTGTTTCCCCTCGAATCATTGGTTTGAAGTTCGTCTCCGCCGCGATCGGGGCGCGGTGGGAAACGAGGGGTTTTCGGTGAATCGAGCGTCCGGGGTTTCCGGGTAGCTTTTAGGTTGTCCCGGCGAGCCTCATCGCTGGCAAGCCAGCTCCCACAGGGATCTGTAGTGGAACAAAATTTCGCACACGATAGAGAAGCCTGTGGGAGCTGGCTTGCCAGCGATGGCGTCCGACCTGTCACCGCAGGAGATAAGGGATGTCGACCTTCACCGCCCCCGTCGGGCAATCCTTCTCGCACGGCATGCAGTACCAGCATTCATCGAACGCCATGTAGGCCTTTTGCGTGGCCGGGTTGATCGCCAGCAGGTCCATCGGGCATACGTCGACGCACACCGTGCAGCCCTTTTCCGCGATGCATTTGTCCTCGTCGACGGTGACCGGCGCGTTGGAGCGGAAGAAGATTTCCTGAGCTTGGTAAGCCATGGTTCGGACTCTCTGAAAAATGATGTCTCAAGCGGCGAAGGCGCCGACCCGCAGGCGGTCGTAAGCCTGCATTTCCTCGGCGTCGAGCGGGATGATGTAAGGCTCGACGGCCTTCTTGAAACTGGTCATCTGGCCGTCCTCGCCTTTCTTCAGATGGCAGTGGCAGAACCACTCGGCGTCGTTGCGCTGCGGATGATCGACGCGATAGTGGTACAGGCCCCAGCGGCTTTCGGCGCGGAACAACGAAGCGCGGGCGGCCATTTCGGCGCAATCGCGGATCACGCTGGTTTCCATCGCTCGCATCAGTTCGTGAGCGTTGTTGGCCTTCATCTGCTCGAGATCGCGCTCGATGTCACTGAAGCGCTGCAGGCCGATCTGCATTTTTTTGGTCACTTTCGGCGGTTGCAGGTAGTCGTTGACGAAGCGCCGCAGTTTGTATTCGACCTGCGCCGGCGGCAGACCGTCCTGGCGATCGAGCGGCGCGTAGACCCGGGCTTTTTCCTTGGCGATCTGCTCGCTGTCCAGTGCGGAAAACTCGCGGCCGGCAACAAAGTCCGCCGCGTTGTGCCCGGCGAACCAGCCGTAAGTGAACGCGCCGAGCATGTAATTGTGCGGCACCGCAGCCATGTCGCCGGCCGAGTACAAGCCTTTGACTGAAGTCTCGGCACGCTCGTTGACCCACACGCCGGACGCCGAGTGGCCGCTGCAAAAACCGATTTCCGAAATGTGCATTTCGACCATCTGCGTACGGTAGTCAGTGCCGCGATTGGCGTGGAACTGGCCACGGCTCGGGCGCTCGTTGCTGTGCAGGATTTCCTCGATGTTCTGAATGGTTTCCTCGGCCAGGTGATCGAGTTTGAGGAACACCGGGCCGTTGCCGCTTTCCAGTTCCTGGTGAAATTCCCACATCATCTGCCCGCTCCAGTAGTCGCACTCGATGAAGCGTTCGCCCTTGTTGTTGGCGGTGTAGCCACCCAGCGGGCCGGTGACGTAGGCGCAGGCCGGGCCGTTGTAATCCTTGATCAACGGGTTGATCTGAAAGCACTCGAGATTGGCCAGTTCGGCGCCGGCGTGATAGGCCATCGCGTAGCCGTCACCGGCATTGGTCGGGTTTTCGTAAGTGCCCATCAGGTAGCCCGACGAAGGCAGACCAAGGCGTCCGGCCGCGCCGCAGGCGAGAATCACCGCTTTGGCCTTGATCACATGGAAGTCGGCGGTGCGGCAATCGAAGCCCATCACACCGTTGACCGCGCCCTCCTCGTCGGTCAGCAAACGCGTGCAGACCAGGCGATTGGTGATGCTCACCCGCGCACGTTTCAACTGTCGATACAGGACTTTCTTGATGTCGTGCCCTTCCGGCATCGGCAGCACATAGGCGCCCATGTGGTGGACCTTTTTCACCGCGTAGTCACCGGTTTCGTCCTTCTCGAACTTCACGCCCCAGCGGTCGAGTTGTTCGATGGTTTCAAAACTGTGCGTCGCATAGGCGTAGACCGCCGCCTGATTGACGATGCCATCGTTGGCGATGGTGATTTCCTTGGTGTACTGCTCTGGCGTCGAATGGCCGGGGATGATCGCGTTGTTCAGGCCATCCATGCCCATGCTGATCGCTCCGCTACGCTTGACGTTGGCCTTGTCGACCAGCAACACGCGCAAATCGCGGTTCTTCTCCTTGGCCTTGATCGCTGCCATCGGCCCGGCCGTACCGCCGCCAATCACGACGATGTCATATTCCTGTTCTAGAACGTTGCGGGTCATGCCTGCTCCCCTTTTTGCCGGTCGATCCGCAGGCGGTACTGGAACGCATCGCCACGGTAATAAAGGTGTTCAAAGTCCAGCGGCTGGCCCTGGGCGTCATGGGTCAGGCGCTCGATGCGCATGATCGGCGAGCCCGCTTCGACGTTGAGCGCCTGGGTCAGATCGCTGTCGGCCAGCACTGCGTCGATGGCCAGATCGGCGTGGCCGAGGGCGATGCCGCAGTCGTTTTCGAGGATCAGAAAGATGTCGCGAGTGACCAGGTCGGCCTTCTCCAGCCGTTCGCCGACCGCTTTGGGCAGGTAGGTAATTTCCAGCGAGATCGGCTCGCGGTTGATCAGGCGCACGCGTTTGATCTGCGCGACGATCTCACCTTCGGCCACCTGCAGACGCTCGGCGACACGCTTGTCGGCCGGAATGAATTTGAAACTGCGCAGGCGGTTGATCACCTCGTAGCCGCGCCCGGTCATCGACTCGGCGAGGCCTTGCAGGCTGCTGACGTTCTGAAAGGTTTTCGGCTTGGCGACGAAGGTGCCCTTACCATGGATCTTGAAGATCAGGCCTTCCTTTTGCAGATCGCCCAAGGCTTGGCGCACGGTGATGCGGCTGACTTTGAACAGCGCACCGAGTTCGCTTTCGGAAGGCATCTGACTGTCTTGCGGGTATTCACCGTCGAGAATCCGCGCACGCAGGACGTCGCGCAGTTGGGTGTGCAGCGGAACGCTACTGAGGGAGAGAACGTTATCGGTCATCGCGGGATCACTTGTTATAACGAGTTATGACGTGATCTTAGAGACGTTATGACGAGGTTGAGAAATATTGTTTGGGCATAACCTTAGATGCGTGTTGCGCCGGAAGACCTGTGGGAGCGAGCCTGCTCGCGAAAGCATTCTGTCAGTCAATACCTCCGTGACTGACACACCGCTTTCGCGAGCAGGCTCGCTCCCACCGGGGATCGTGAGCTATTCAGCGTTTGAGGATCCAGTCCATGACCCAATCGGTCTTGACGGCTTGCTCGGCCACGGCGGGATGCTGTGAATCACCCCGAATATGCGCATTCATCCCCAGCACGTGATGCCACTGAATATGCTCATGATGGGCAATCTCCAGGCTGATCTGCTCATCGGCAAACAGCTGCACCGGATGCTCGTCAAACACCGAAAACCCGATCCGCCCTTCGCTGCCGATAATCTCGACGCGATCCTCCCGGCGGTCCGCAACAAAGTTCCAGCAGCCCGTGCCCAGCGCCCCGGAGGCGAATTGCCAAGTGGCGCTGACCGCATCTTCCGCCGCGTACAGACCCGCCTGACGCGCGGTGAAACCGGCGACTTCAACGATGTCGCCAAGCAGATACTGGAACAGGTCCAGGCCATGGCTGGCCAGGTCGGCAAAGTAGCCGCCGCCAGCCACCGCCGGGTCGGTGCGCCAATTATCGCGACCCTCAAGATCAGCCGGCGACGGCGCTTTGGTCAGTGTCCAGCTCAGATGGCGGACATCACCAATGCGCCCCTCCTCCAGCCATTGCCGCACCTGAGCGAAGCGCGGCAGCGAGCGGCGGTAATAGGAGACGAACAAGTGCAGACCGGCAGCGGCAAACGCTTGCTGCATCTCGCGGCTTTGCCCGGCGTTGAGTGCCATGGGCTTTTCCACGCAGCAATGCTTGCCGGCGGCGGCGACTTTCAGGCTGTAGGCATGGTGGCTGTCGGGCGGCGTGGCGATGTACACCGCGTCCACCTCGGGATCGTTGATCAGCGCATCGACATCGGTATAGACGCGACTAATGCCGTGGCGCGCAGCGTAGTCGGTCACCGCTTCGAGGCGACGGCCCATCACCGCAATCAGCGCCGAACCGGGCGCCTTGTAGAAGGCCGGCCCGCTCTTGCGTTCAGTGACACTGCCGCAACCGATCATGCCCCAGCGCACCACGTTCATAGGCAGTCCTCAGCCGATGCGCAGCGCGCGCAGATCAAGGCGTCCGTCCTTGAGTGGCGGGCACCAGTAGTAGCCGCCGGTGATTGGCCGGCTGATCTGGTACAAGCCATCGGCAATACCGTCCTCCAGGCCGCTCATGCGCCGCAGCTGTGCTTCGAAAGCATCCAGCGAAAAGCCGAAGGCGAGGAACATCAAACCGGCGCGATCGCCTTCAATCCACGGCATCGAGCGGCGCACGACGAACGCTTCCGGCGCGAAGCTCTCTTGCGCGGTGCGTTTGACGTGGGCGGAGATCGGCGCGTCGTCGATTTCTTCGTTATCGCTCAAGCGCCGTCCCATGATGTCGTCCTTGGCGCCGGCAGACAGGCGATGAAAACCCTTGAGGTCGTGCTGCCACTGCTGGATCGCGGCGAAGCTGCCACCGACCAGCCCGTCCGCGCCACTGCTCAGCAGCGCGGCGGCGACAGCGGCATCATCGTGCGGGTTTTCCGTGCCGTCCTCATAACCGGTGAGGTCGTGGCCGTCCATGTGGCGGAAGGCTTCCTGCATCTCGACCAGACGCAAGGCCGGGGCCAGCGCGGCTTCGATAGCGTTGCAGCGGTTGAGCAGTTCACCACGGTCGATACCGTGCAACCAGATCCACAGGGCATGCTGGGTCGACGGGTTGTTCACGCCAACGCCGGTCAGCGCCGGGAAGCTGCGCAGGCCAGCGATTTCGACATTCAGCGCCTTGGTCAACGACTCACCAAAGCCAACCACCGCCGACTTGCCATCCACCAGCATCAGCAGGCTGTCGATCGCTTGCGGCAAGGCTTCAATCGACGCCAGGGCGAAAAACAGATGACGTGCTTGCGCAGGAACAGGGGTAGCGAGAACGCCCGGCTGGTAGTAACTCATGTGAACTCCTTGAAAAAGTGCGCGGAGTTTACCTGTAGCCGGATCGTTTGTGTGGGTGGCGAGAGCGTCGTCGTTCAGCGTTCAACGCCTTCGATCAACGCCTTCAAAGCCAGCGCATCGGCGGTGGCGGCACCGCTGGCGGTGTTGTCGAAGATGCACCAGATGTCTCTGCCGTCGGCCTTCGCGCGCCGCAGGTTCTGAGCAAGCTGTTGCAGATAGGCCGCTTCATAAGCGCTGTGATAAATCCGTGGCGAGCCGTGCAGGCGCCAATACTGCAGGCCTTGCCAGCCACCCGGCGCGGTGTCGGTGCTGATCCGCGAGGGATCGACCACCGCCTGGGCAATCTGCAGCTCCATCAGCATTGCCTCAGCCTCAGTCCACGATTCGTGTCGCGGCTCCAGCACTACACTGCCCGTGAACCGCTCGCGCAGGGCATGAAAAAACGCCTCGGCCACCGGCGCATCGAAGGCAAGTTTGGGTGGCAGTTGCACCAGCAGGCAGCCGAGTCGATCACCCAAGCCCTGGCACTGTCCGAGAAACTCTTCGAGCGCGGCCGCGCTGTCCGCGAGCCGCTGTTCATGGGTGATGAGCTTCGGCACTTTCACGGCGAAGCGAAAGTCCGACGCCACCGAGTCGGCCCAGCGTTCGTAGGTCTGACGCCGATGCGGGCGATAGAACGAGCTGTTGATTTCCACACAGTTGAAGCGCGCGGCGTAGCGTTGCAGGTGCGTGCCTTCGGCGGGGAATGCCGGCCAGTGCTCGCGCCCGAGACTCCAGCCGGCGCAACCGATGTAGATGGTTGACTCGTTCAAGCGCACACCGTCATTTCTTCCCGGGCAACACGGCGCCCAACACCTGCTTGGCGGTCTGCACGATCACCCCGGCTTCGTCCGGATCGCCCTTGAGCAGGGTCGTGGCGAATTTCTTCGCTTGCTCAAGCTTGATGTGCGGTGGCAGCGGCGGCACGTTCGGGTCGGTCTTGAACTCGATCAGCACCGGCACTTCCGAGGCGAGTGCCTGTTCCCACGCAGCGGCGACCTCTTCTTCACGATCAACGAAAATGCCCTTGAGGCCAATGGAGATCGCGAACAGGTGATACGGCACATCGGGAATACTTTGCGACGCTTCGAACTTCGGATCGCCCTCCATCACCCGCTGCTCCCAGGTGACTTGATTGAGGTCTTCATTGTTGAACACCGCGCAGATCCATTTCGGGCTCTGCCATTGCCGCCAGTATTTGGCGACCGTGATCAGCTCGGCCATGTTGTTCATCTGCATCGCGCCGTCGCCGACCAGGGCAATGACCGGGCGTTCCGGGAAGGCGAACTTGGCCGCGATCGCATAGGGCACCGCCGCGCCCATCGAGGCCAGGCCACCGGACAGTGAGCATTTCATGCCGCGACGGATTTTCAGGTCGCGGGCGAACCAGTTGGCGCAAGAGCCAGAGTCGCTGGTGATAATCGCCTGCTCGGGCAAACGCGGCGACAACTCGTAGACCACTCGTTGCGGGTTGACCGGATCGGCTTTGGCCATGGCGCGTTTTTCCAGAGTTTTCTCCCAACTCCCGCGCCAGCCTTCGATCTTCTTGCGCCATTTGTTCGAGGTCTTTTGTTCCAGCAGCGGCAGCAACGCGGCGAGGGTTTCCGCTGAGTCACCGACCAGATTGACCTCCATCGGATAACGCAGGCTGAGCATGTCCGGCTGCAAGTCGATCTGCACGCCGCGCGCCTGGCCTTCCTTGGGCAGAAACTCGGAATACGGGAAGCCCGAACCGATCATCAGCAAGGTGTCGCACTCGCTCATCAGCTTGTAGCTGGGCTCGGTGCCGAGCAGGCCGATGCTGCCGGTGACCCACTGCAAATCGTCTGGCAACGCTGCTTTGCCCAACAGCGCCTTGGCGACGCCCGCGCCGAGCTTTTCCGCCACGGCGATGACCAGATCGGTCGCCTCCAGCGCGCCGGCACCCACCAGAATCGCGACTTTCTCGCCGCTGTTCAGCACCTCGGCGGCGCGTTGCAGATCGGCGGCATAAGGAACGACTTTCGGCTTGCTGTACCCGACGCCGGAATGCGCGGTGCCATGGGCGCGCGCCGGTTGTTCGTAAGGCAGATCCTGCAAGTCATTGGGGAGAATCAACGCGGTGACGCGGCGCTCGCCGACCGCAGTGCGCACCGCGCGATCAAGCAGATGGCGCACTTGCGACGGTGCCGAAGCCTGCTGCACAAACGCACCGGCGACATCCTTGAACATCGACACCAGATCCAGTTCCTGCTGGTAGTGACTGCCCAGCGCCGTGCGCGCCTGCTGACCGACAATGGCCAGCACCGGCATGTGATCCATGCGCGCGTCGTAGAGGCCGGTGATCAGGTGCGAAGCGCCGGGGCCGGAAGTAGCGATGCACACGCCCAGCTCGCCGGTGAACTTGGCGTGGGCCGAGGCCATGAACGCAGCCATTTCCTCGTGCCGTGCCTGAACGAATTCGATCTTGCCTTTGGCCCGGCTCATGGCGCCGAACACGCCATTGATGCCATCCCCCGGATAACCAAAAATTCGCGTGACGCCCCATTCGCTGAGCCGCTCAACCAGAAAATCACCTACTGTCATCGTCATCTTGACCCTCGCCATTTACCGCTGCATGGACATGTAAGGGTCTGGACAGCCCGCTGCGCGATGAAGTTTCGCTGGATTTTCCGGGCATCAACTTCGGCGCCGTGTTTGCGCGGCAATGATTTTTTGAGGCGATTGCCCTGCGCTGCGGTCGACTGATAAATCGAGCGAAG
Organism: Pseudomonas sp. R62; assembly: GCF_000257605.1. NCBI lineage: Bacteria > Pseudomonadati > Pseudomonadota > Gammaproteobacteria > Pseudomonadales > Pseudomonadaceae > Pseudomonas > Pseudomonas sp. R62. Next base: position 978,458 of record NZ_JH635999.1, on the reverse strand, counting down.
GAGGATTGGCCATGACTGAAGTGCAAACCCTGCTGCTGGAACGCAATGACTGGGTGCCGAACAATTCGCGTTTGCCGGTGCTGATCTACCGCCGCGCGTTGGCCATCGAAGGCGACGATCCGGCCGCGCGCTTCGAGCAGACGTTCGGTGCCAATGGCTGGCCGGCGCAATGGCGCTACGGCATTTATGACTATCACCACTATCACACTGAAGGCCACGAAGTGCTTGGCGTGGCGGCCGGTCAGGCGCGGTTGATGTTGGGCGGGCCTGACGGCCAAGTCGTCGACGTCAGCGCCGGTGATGTGCTGTTGCTGCCGGCCGGGACCGGGCACTGCAATCTGGGCTCGAGCGAGGACTTTCTGGTGGTGGGTGCTTATCCGCCGGGGCAGCAGGCGGACATTTGCCGGGCCGCGCCGAGTGATGCGCAGTTGGCGCGGATCGAGGGGCTGGCGTTTCCTGAGACAGATCCGGTGCAGGGAGTCGGGGGTGCGGTTGGGCGGTATTGGAGCCGTTAGGCGCGGCGACCCTGCCGAGGCTTTCGCGAGCAGGCTCGCTCCCACGGGAGATTTGTGCCTGACTCCGAACCTGTGGGAGCTGGCTTGCCAGCGATTGCGGTGGGTTAGCCAATATTGATGCTGGATGTGCCGTCGTCATCGCTGGCAAGCCAGCTCCCACAAGGTAGTGTTCTCAATCCTTTCGAGATACGGTGTCTACCTGTTCTCTCCCAGCATCGACGAGGTCCGTTTCATGAGCAATGCGTCTTACGTTCCGCCCAAGGTCTGGAAACACGAAGCCCCTTCCGGCGGCCACTTCGCCAGCATCAACCGGCCGATCGCCGGGCCGACCCACGATAAGGAACTGCCGGTCGGCAAGCATCCGCTGCAACTGTATTCGCTGGCCACGCCCAACGGTGTGAAAGTCACCATCATGCTCGAAGAGCTGCTGGCACTCGGGCACAGCGAGGCCGAATACGACGCTTGGCTGATCCGCATTGGCGAAGGCGATCAGTTCTCCAGCGGCTTTGTCGAGGTCAACCCCAATTCGAAAATCCCGGCGCTGCTGGATCGCAGCGTCGAGCCGCCGATCCGGGTGTTCGAGTCCGGTTCGATCCTGCTGTATCTCGCGGAAAAGTTCGGCGCCTTGCTGCCCAAGGATCCGGCCGGTCGTACCGAAACCCTCAACTGGCTGTTCTGGCAAATGGGCTCGGCGCCGTACCTGGGCGGCGGTTTCGGGCACTTCTACGCGTATGCGCCGGAGAAGCTCGAATACCCGATCAACCGCTTCACCATGGAAGCCAAACGTCAGCTGGATGTGCTCAACCGCCGTCTCGCTGACAACGCCTATCTGGCCGGCGACGATTACACCATCGCCGACATTGCCGTTTGGCCCTGGTACGGGCAATTGGTGCGCAACAACGTTTACTCGGCGGCGGAGTTTCTCGCGGCGCACGAGTACACCCATGTGCAGCGCTGGGCCGAAGAAATCGCCAAGCGGCCAGCGGTCATGCGTGGGCAGCGAGTGAATCGCACCTGGGGTGATGAAGACAGTCAGGTGCCGGAGCGGCATGGGGCGAAGGATCTGGACTGATTTCAAAAAACCGTATAACCCTGTGGGAGCGAGCCTGCTCGCGAAAGCGGAGTATCAGACAACGCATCTGTTGAATGACCTACCGCCTTCGCGAGCAGGCTCGCTCCCACATTTGCGTCCGAAGACCATCGAATCCAATTGTGAAAAATTCATTAACTAACTGAGCCGTACGGGTTTATCCCCTCGGAAACTTCCGACATACTAATGCGAATAGTTCTTACACGCACTCGCACCAGTATCGTTTGGGTAATCCTGGGGAAGCAGATAGATGTCGTTTCACACCATTCACCGCCGCTCGAACCTTTCACCTAACCTCCTCGCAATCGCCATCGGCATGGCCAGCATCGCTCCTGCGTTGGCTGAAGAAACCGCAGCCACTGCGCCCGCCAATGGCCCGCTGGAACTGCAAGCGACCGAAATCGGCGCTACGCAGATGAGCAGCACCACCGAAGACACGCAGTCCTACACCACCGGCCCGATGCAGACCGCGACCAAGCTGTCGCTGACCATGCGCGAAACGCCGCAGGCGGTGACGGTAATCACTCGTCAGCGCATGGACGACCAGAACATGACCAGCGTCAACGACGTGGTGCGCGGCACGCCGGGGCTGTTCCTCAGCGAGGCCAGCGGCCCGGGCCGGCAGACTTACAAGGCGCGCGGTTTCGACATCGACAACATCATGTACGACGGCCTGCCCAGCTCGTATTCGCCGTTCACTTTGGCAGTGCAACCGAACCTGGCGATGTTCGACCGGGTGGAAATCGTCCGTGGCGCGACCGGCCTGGTCACCGGTGCCGGCAACCCGTCGGCGGCGATCAACATGGTGCGCAAACGCCCGACCGCCGATCAGCGCGTGACCCTCACCGGCGCCGCCGGCAGCTGGGATGACTACCGTGGCGAGGTCGACGCCTCCAGTCCGCTGAACGAAAGCGGCACCCTGCGTGGCCGGGTGGTGACGTCGTATCAGGGCGCCGACAGTTTTCGCGACAAGGAAGAAAACGATCACGGCCTGTTCTACGCCATCGGTGAAGCCGACCTGAGCGACAGCACCACGGCGACCCTCGGTTTCTCCCGGCAGAACGATCAGACCAATTATTTCTGGGGCGGCCTGCCGATCGGCGAAGACGGCCACCACCTCGACCTGCCCCGCTCCACTTACCCGGGCACCGACTGGGAAAACCGCAAGCTGCAAGTCGACACCGTATTCGGTGAAGTCGAACACCGTTTCGACAACGACTGGAAACTGCACCTCGGCGGTTCCACTTCGACAACCGAAGGCGAATTCTCCGGCACGTATTTGTCGCGCTACGACGGCCCGCTGGAAACCACCGCCTACCAATCGCACCACACCGACAAGCAACGCGCCTTCGATGGTTTCGCCAGCGGCCCGTTCGAAGCGTTCGGCCGTACCCACGAACTGGTAGTCGGCGCCAGCAATCGGGTGTACGACGCCACCACCAAGGAATACTCGCCCTACGACACCGGCCTGCCGATCGCCGCGCCAAAACCTGACTTCGTGCGTAGCGGCAAATCGCGCAACGTCACCACTCAGGACGCGGTTTACCTGACCACGCGCTTGAGCCTGGCCGACCGGCTGACGTTGATCCTCGGCAGTCGTCTGGACTGGTATGACTACGACGATCGCAGCGCCGACGGCGACTTCAAAGTCACCCGCAACTTGACCCGTTACGCCGGCCTGATCTACAAACTCGATGACCATCACTCGGTCTACGCCAGCTACACCGACATCTTCACCCCGCAAACCCAGAAGGACCTCGGCGGCAAAGTGCTTGAGCCGATCGTCGGTGAAAACTACGAAGTCGGTATCAAGGGCGAATATTTCGACGGCGCGCTGAACGGCAGCGTGGCAGTGTTCCAGATGGACCAGACCAACCGCGCCACTCAGGCAGCGACCCAGCTAGGCTGCCCGGAACTGACCTGCTACGAAACCTCTGGCAAGGTTCGCGCCCAAGGCGTGGACATGGAACTGCAAGGTGCGCTGACCGAGCAATGGCAAGTCGGCGCCGGCTACACCTACACCCGCGCCCACTACATCAAGGACGAAAACCCGGCCAACAATAACCAGAAATTCGACACCGACATGCCCGAGCACCTGTTCAAGGTCTCCACCGTGTACCGCTTCAAAGGCCCGCTGGAAAAACTGCGCGTGGGCGGCAACGTGTACTGGCAGAGCCGCATGTACAACGACATCGCTCTGGCCAACGGCGGCAGCTATCGCCTCGAACAGGGCGGCTACGCGGTCACCGACCTGATGGCTGGTTACGAGGTCAACAAGCACCTCGACCTGCAGGTCAACGCCAACAACATTTTCGACCGCAAGTACTATTCCTCCATCGGCACCGACGTGACCTGGGGCTCGACCGATAACTACGGCACCCCGCGCAGCTACATGATGACGGCCAAGTACAAGTTCTGAGGCGATAGCGCTCAGCAAGCACCACACAGGGCGCCGGGAGTTTTCCCGGTGCCCTTTTTTGCAGGTTCATTAGGCAAGGCCGGCAATTACCGATAGTCTCTGGCGACACTTTCGCGAAGCACCGGCCATGCCCCAGACAGATTTCTCCTCCGACCTCCAGGCCATCGGCAGCATTGACGCTGTGCCGGTGATCCTGAGCATGGTCAAGCACATCACCGGTATGCGCTTCGCCGCCGTAGCGCGGGTCACCGAGAGCAAGTGGATCGCCTGCGCCGTGGATGATTCGATTGACTTCGGCCTGTTGCCCGGCGGCGAACTGGTGCTGGAATCGACGATTTGTCATGAGATCCGTCAGCACCATCAGCCGGTGATCTTCGGCCATGCCAGCCAGCACCCGCTGTTCTCCACGCACCACACGCCGAAAACCTACGGTCTGGAAAGCTACATCTCCATTCCGATCATCAAGGCCGATGGCGAATTCTTCGGCACGCTGTGCGCCATTGATTCGGTGCCGGCGAACCTTGACGACCCGGCCATCGAAAAGACCCTCACCCTCTTCGCCCAACTGATTGCGATGAGCCTGGATACCCAAGGCCATTTGCACGCGACCAAAACCGCGCTGGCCGATGCCAACGAAATGGGCCGTCTGCGCGAGCAGTTCATCGCGGTGCTGGGCCATGACTTGCGCACGCCACTCAGTGCCATCCGCATGAGTGCCGATCTGCTGGACAGCAAAGTCGAGGACAAGCGCTCGCGCACGCTGCTGTCGGCGATTCGCACCAGCTCGGTGCGCATGGGCGTGCTGATCGAAAACATCCTCGACTTCGCTCGGGGTCGGCTCGGCAGTGGCATCCCGGTACAGCGCAAACTGGTCGATGACTTGCAGCAAACGCTGCGCCAGACCCTGGAAGAAATCCAGGTGGCCTACCCGCAGGCGAAGTTTATCGATTCGCTGGAGGTGCCGGCCGGGGTCTATTGCGACCCGCTGCGCATCAGCCAGTTGTTGTCGAATCTGCTGGGCAACGCCGTGACCCACGGCTCCACCGCCGAACCGATCGTGCTCAAAGCCTTTGCCGAGGGCGACGAAATCGTTATTTCGTTGACCAATCAGGGCACGCCGATCCCGCCTGCGCTGATGCCGCTGCTGTTCGAACCGTTTTCCCGTTCCGAAGCAGGCCAGCGTCATGAAGGGTTGGGACTGGGCTTGTACATCGCCGGGCAGATAGCCAATGCGCACAACGGCACCTTGAGCGTGACGTCCGACCGTGAAACGGGCACCTGTTTTGTCGCGCGCTTCCCTGCCCGCTTCAAGTGGGTCTGAGCGCCGCTCTAAGTATTCAGTGGCGTCTGCGGCGTGTCCGGGTTGAGCTGGCGGCGGCGGAACTGCCCCGGTGGCTGGCCATGAATCTGGCGAAACCGCCGGGAGAAATAGGCCTCATCGGCGAACCCGCACAACCGCGCCACTTCGCCCACCGAGCGCGTACTGTTGAGGAGGAAGTTGCGCGCCGCGTGCATGCGCCGCTCCAGCACCAGCTCGGTGAAGGTCTTGCCGATCTCTTTGCGCAGCCAGTGCGTCAGGTAGGTCGGTGACAGATAGGTCGCAGCGGCGACTTTGATCAGGTTGAGATCAGGA
>NZ_JH635999.1:954550-972270 GCF_000257605.1 Pseudomonas sp. R62 | reverse complement strand
TCAGGATCGGCGATGTTCTTCCGCAAATACTCGAACATGCGGCTCAAGGCGTCGCGACGAATGTTCTCGGCGGCATTCTCTTCCGCCAGACGCTTGAGCGGCTCGGCGTAGAGAAAACACACGCTGCCGATCATCTGCAGCAACAAGCCCTTGAGCATTTCCCGCGTGCCGAACTGACGGTTCTCATCGAGTGCGCGCATCTGTTCGATCAGGCCGCAGACCTGAGCGAAATCCTCATCACCCAAAATGAAATCCAGATGTTCCTGAAAGCGGAACGGCGACAGCTCCGGCGCGAGCAGGATCGACACCTCTTCCAGATCCATCGGGTCGCATTGCAGATGCGGCAAGAGAAACGTCTGGGAAAAATTGATGACGATGAAATTGCTGTCTGCGGGATGCGGAATCACATGCACGCGGTGCGGCAGGATGAACGCCAGGGTGTTGCGCGGGAGTGGCCGCTGGACGCTGCCGATGTGCTGCACGGTGTCGCCACCGAGGTTGATCTGGATCTGGAAGTACTCGTGCCGGTGAGGCGCGGTTTCGGCGCGACGACCCTTTTTGTCGCGAATGTAGAAATCGGTCAATTCGCTGCGTTGCTGCATGACGTAAGTCGGGATACGGCTGGGTGAAGACATGGGCAGAAGGTCCTCCGGGCAGTGAGGTAGCGCCTGTCATCTTGCAGGGTTGGGCGGTGGGCGGCAATGAGTCATACGATGACATTGGCTTTTTTGAAAGAAGCCTCGCGATGAGCCTGTCCAAAAAGCGCATTAGCTTAAAAACAGTGATAGTCGTTATTTTTCAGTTGCTTGAGATTTAAATCTGATCTTTATTCTCAAGACAAATCGTATTTATCTTTTTGGACACGTTCGCCAAATCCACTTTTTTCAAGAAAAAACGTTCTAACCCATCGGTTGATTTAGAACCGTTGTACGACCACTGTAATGACCAACGCAGCCCAACCTCTTTCAAAAACAATCAAAGGTGCGCACGTCATGATCCTGCTATTTCCCCTCGCCGCCCCGCCCGACCTCCCCTTGAAATCAATCGCACAAAGACGTTCCTGAACGTCTGAAAGCCGCGCTGCAACCCGTTCGATTGCCTTGCCCCACACGTTGCGGGCAACGGCATCGGCTGCTCGAAAAATCTCGACTCTTCTAACAATAACGAGGTCTCCGCATGTCCAACTCCCATTCTTCCAGTGCCACGGTGCCGCCGGTGATTGCCGGTGCACGCGATGCCGTTACGACGCAGCGTCTGCCTACCCGGCGGCGCTGGTTCATGCTGTCGTTGCTGCTGATCGCGACGATCATCAATTACATCGACCGGGTGAACATCTCGATCGCCGCGCCGTTCATGGCCAAGGATTTGGGCCTGGACAAGATCGAGATGGGCCTGATCTTCTCCGCGTTCGCCTGGACCTATGCCTTGGCACTGGTACCGGCCGGGTTCATCGCTGATCGGTTTGGTTCGCGCTTCACCTACGGCGTATCGCTGATCAGTTGGTCGACCGTCACCGTTTGCCAGGGTTTCGCCACTGGATTTGCTTCACTGTTTGGCCTGCGCCTGGCGGTCGGCGCCATGGAAGCCCCGGCTTTTCCGGCCAACAGCCGCGCGGTGACGGTGTGGTTCCCGGCGCGGGAACGCGGGATGGCCAGCAGCATTTACGTGTGCGGCCAGTACCTCGGCACGGCGCTGTTCACCGGCGCGCTGTTATGGCTGGCGACCACTTTTGACTGGCGCCACGTGTTCTACAGCACCGGCGCACTCGGCATCGTCTTCGGTGTGCTGTGGCTGTACCTGTATCGCGATCCGCTGAACTGCAAGAAAGTCAGCCAGGAAGAATTGAAGTACATCGAAACCGGCGGCGGTCTGGTCAAGAGCAGCCAGGAGCGCACCCGCTTCAACTGGCGGCAGATTGCCGAGCTGTTCAGCTATCGGCAGATCTGGGCGATCTGCATCGGCAAGTTCGCCAGCACCTCGGCGCTGTACTTCTTCCTCACCTGGTTCCCGACCTACCTGATCGAAGAACGCAAACTGACCATGATCAAGGCCGGGATCTTCGCCGTGCTGCCCTTCGTCGGTGCCACGGTGGGGATTCTGCTGGCCGGCATCGTTTCCGACCTGCTGATCCGTCGCGGCTACTCGATGTCGTTTGCGCGCAAGTTGCCGCTGGTGGTCGGTTCGATGCTGGGCATGTCGATCGTGCTGGTGAATTTCACCGACTCCAACCTGATCTGCATCGCCGTGCTGACCATCGCCTTCTTCGCCCAAGGCATCGCGTCCTCGTCGTGGGCGGCGGTATCGGAAGTGGCGCCAAAAGAGCTGATCGGCCTCACCGGCGGCATTACCAGCCTGGCGGCGAACATCGGCGGCATCGTCACGCCGATCGTGATCGGCGCCATCGTCCACGCCACCGGCACCTTCGCCTATGCCTTCTGGTTTATCGGCGGCGTGGCGCTGATCGGCACCCTCTCCTATTCGTTACTGCTCGGGCGCCTGTATCGCATCGAGCTGAAGGTGCGCTGAGGCAAGAACCCGGATTTGTCCAAACGCAGGCGGCTTTCGTCCAACTTCACCGACGCCAGCCGCCGTACGCTGCCCTTTCAAACAGGATGACCCGCAGGATGAACATGACTGAATACGTCTTTACCCCGGATCTGCCCGTGACTTTGCCGGTACTCGGCACCGAGCAGCGCTTCCCCGTTGGCCGGGTGTTCTGTGTCGGCCGCAACTACCCATGGCCGGACACTCAAGGCCAGTCGCGCCAGCCGCCAGTGTTTTTCATGAAACCGGCAAGTTGCGTGGTCGATGCCGTCGGCGACGTCGCCTTCCCCTCAGTGTGCGAGGACTTCGTTCACGAAATCGAACTGGTCGTCGCCATCGGTGAAGGCGGCGCCAATATCCCCGAGGATCAAGCGCTCGCCTACGTCTGGGGCTACGCCGCCGGCCTCGACCTGACCCGCCGCGATGTGCAACGCGCAGCCAAGAGCAACGGCTTGCCGTGGGAAGGCGCCAAGGTGTTCGACGGTGCCGCGCCAATGACTGCCGTCGTCCCGGTTAGCCGCAGCGGCCATCCCGAGGGCGAATTGTGGCTGAACGTCAACGGCGAAGAACGCCAGCGCGACAATCTCGACAGCCAGATCTGGTCGGTCAGTGAAGTAATCGCGCGCATCTCGCAATCCGTGGCCCTGCGCGCCGGCGACCTGATCATGACCGGCAGCCCCGCCGGCGTTGACAGCCTGCAACCGGGCGATGTGATCAACGCCGGCATCGACGGCATCGGCCACCTGGAAATGCGCGTCGGCCCACGGCCCTGATTCCAGCGGATTGAGAAAAAAGGAGAACAACAATATGACTACCCCTTTAAAAGTCGCGCTGGTGACCGGCGCCGGCAGTGGCATCGGCCGCGCCGTGGCGCTGGGCCTGATGGCTGACGGTTTCACCCTCGTGCTCGCCGGACGCCGGCCCGAGCCCTTGCAAGCGTTGGCCGAACTGGCGCAGAGCCAGGGTTATCAAGCCTTGGCGGTGCCCACCGACGTGCGTGACCCGGCCAGTGTCGACGTGCTGTTCGCGACCATTGCCGAGGTCTACGGGCGCCTCGATGTGGTCTTCAACAACGCCGGCGTCAACGCCCCCGCCGTGCCGCTGGACGAGCTGACCTTCGAGCAGTGGCGCAACGTGATCGACACCAACCTCAACGGCGTCTTTCTCTGCGCTCGCGGCGCGTTCGGGCTGATGCGCAAACAACAGCCGCAGGGCGGACGAATCATCAACAACGGTTCCATCTCGGCACACACACCGCGCCCGTTCAGCAGCGCCTACACCGCGAGCAAACACGCCGTGCTCGGCCTGACCAAATCCCTGGCGCTGGATGGCCGTGAATTCAACATTGCCTGTAGCCAGATCGACATCGGCAATGCCCTGACGGAAATGTCGGTGCGCATGACCAAAGGCGTACGCCAGGCCAACGGCAGCATCGCCGTCGAGCCGATGGTCGACGTCAAACACGTCGCCGATGCAGTGCGCTACATCGCCGGCCTGCCGCTGTCAGCCAACGTCCTGAACATGACCGTCATGGCCAGCGCCATGCCGTTTGCCGGCCGCGGTTGAGCCGGCCTTTTTATTGCGTAACGAGGTAGCCATGAAGCCAGAAATCCTGCAACTGAGCCCGATCCTGATCCCGGAAATCAACGCGCGTCTGGACCAACTGTTCACCGTACGCCGCTACTTCCAGCAAGCGGACAAACCCGCCTACATAAAGGAACACGGCGCCAGCATTCGCGGCGTCATCACCGGCGGCCACACCGGCATCAGCCAGGCGCTGATGGCGCAACTGCCGAACCTGGAAGTCGTCGCGGTCAACGGCGTCGGCACCGACGCCGTCGATCTGGCCTACGCCCGCGACCGCGGCATCCGCGTCACCGCCACCATCGGCGCCCTCACCGAAGACGTCGCCGACCTCGCCATCGGCCTGCTCATCTCGGTCTGTCGCGGCCTGTGCACCAGCGACCGCTACGTGCGCTCCGGCCAATGGCCACAAAGCCCGACCCCACTCGCCCCGCTGCCCTTGGCCCGACAAGTCTCCGGCATGCGCATCGGCATCGTCGGCATGGGCCGCGTCGGCCGCGCCATCGCCACCCGCGCCGCCGCCTTCGGCTGCCCGATCAGCTACACCGACTTGCAACCGATGAGCGACGTCCCCCACACCTTCGTCGCCGACCTCAAACAACTGGCCCGCGACAGCGACGCCCTGATCCTCGCCGCCGCGGCGGACAAGGGCGAAGCGATCATCGACGCGCCAGTGCTGCAAGCGCTGGGCAAGGACGGTTATCTGATTAACGTCGCCCGGGGCAAACTGGTGAACGAGGCGGATCTGGTGGCCGCGCTTTCGGCTGGGGAAATCGCCGGGGCTGGGCTGGATGTGTTTGTCGATGAACCGAATGTGCCCGAAGCGTTGTTTGCTAATGAACAAGTGGTGCTGCAACCGCATCGGGCCAGCGCAACATTGCAGACTCGCACGCGGATGGGGGAAATGGTGGTGGCGAGTCTGGTTGATACGTTTGCGGGGAAAGTGCCGGTTGGGTGTGTGACGGGGTGAACGGGTTCCGGAGCGCTGTTCGTGATCGCGGCACACACCGCCTTCGCGAGCAGGCTCGCTCCCACAGGTTTGATTGCGTACATTCAGTGAGAAATGGGGCGTCTGTCAGGCCGCCTTCGCTGGCAAGCCAGCTCCCACAGGTTTTTGTGGCGTGGACAGAAATTGGTCAACACCCAACGTCCAATGCAGGCTTGCTCTCAACAGAAAAGCAAAAGCGAAGGCCAGATCAAAAGATCGCAGCCTTCGGCAGCTCCTACAGTTGGATCGCGTTCCGCTCAAGAACAGGTCGGCTGTCAGGCCGCCTTCGCGAGCAGGCTCGCTCCCACAGAAAAGCAAAAGCAGACCAAGCAGGCCGTCCCGCCACCCAACACGATGAGCGCAAGCTCGAGTAGCTTTTGATCCTGGAGCCCGTCGGCAGGCTGAGTGGAGGGATTGATCCGGGGGTGGGAGCGCAGCGACCGTCTGGCGCAGCCAGACACAGCGGAAGGAGGTGCAGCGAAGCAAACCGTAGCCGCTGCGCCCGGATCGATTCCGGAGCGAAGGAACCCCGAGCTCCAGCGAGCGGGCCGAACGTCAGGGCGAAGCCTTTTTGGGTACTTTTTCGGCGTCTGGAAAAAGTGCCTCGCCGTAAGGGCGAAACCGCCAGCCGCAACACCACCAAAAAAGGATATACACCCAAAAACCCCAAAGCATGGTCGGCCCAAAGGCCGCCAAGAACACAAAAAAAAACCCCACAACCGAAAACCAGTGTGGGGCGAAAAAATTGGTTGGTTGCGGCCAACCAAAGGAGCTCTGTCAAAACCCGTCAAGCGCTCAGATCAAATACACTCCTGAGCCGCCCGCTCAAAACTCGAAGGCAACAAATTCGACGCCAGCAAATGCCGCTCATAAATGAACACCTTGCCGCCCTTCCCCGCCTTGTACGCCTCCAGCACGTTATCCGCCGACACCTTGCTCGGCACCACGATCCGATAACTGCGCTGACTCTGCGAAACCGTCGGATTCAACGCACGGTCCTGCAACTTCGGCACCACGCAATCGGCGTACTGCTCCGGCGTCTTGCTGGTCTGCAAGGTCAGGGTCGGATCGTTCGGCGCCGAAGCGCAACCGGCGAGCAACAGGGAAACAAAAGCCATGGCTGGCACGAATAAAGGACGCATCTGGGTAATCCTGAAAATAAAGGTTCGGTTCAACCGGCAACGGTTCGACTTCACGGCGCCGCCGTTGCCATTTACGTTTTAAGAATCAGCTCGACGCCACCAGGGCCTTGAGCGACACATCGAATTGCTTCAGCGCATTGAGTTGCAGGTCACGTTGCTGATTGATCTGCGCGGCGATCTGCGGCGCCGCCTGGTTGTGCACCCAGACCGAAGGCAACTCTTGCTCAATCGCCCCCTCGGCCTTGCCGATGTACTGCAGATCGGCGTCGTAGAACCGTGCAGAGAAGCGCGCCTCGACCAAACTGTTGCGCTGAGTCAGCAAGCGGTTGAACGTGTCGAGCTTGACCACCACGTCCGGATGGGCCTGAACCAGCGCATCGAGGTTGTCGTAGACGGTCACCGAGACGAACTGCTGTTGCAGCGAAGTCACCAGCCAGTCGAGGGCCAGTTCCGGGTCGGAGCTGCCGACAAAGGCGTCGCGGATTCGCGAGTCCAGTGCGTCTTTCGCACCGTTCAGCGCCATGTCGTGGTAGCGCTCCAGGTATTGCAGGTTCTGCAACGTGTTTTCGCTCAACAACACACCCACGGTCTGCGTGTGCTGCAACGCCGAGGCGCTGGCAGCGATGGGTTGCAGGTGACACGACCGGGCGTCGTCTGCGTAAGCCGGTGCGGTAACTACCCCGCCCATCAGCAGGGCGATCATTGCCAGTCGAGTCAGAATGTTCATCGCGCAATTTCCTTGAGCTGCGTCTTCGATGGAGGCGATTTTCCGCCGATCGCCGGCAAAGCAGAACTTGCGTTTCTTGATGGTCACTATTACTTCCAGCAATAGTTGCGCGTCGCGCAGACTGATGCACACTGAGCACATTCAAGAAAAACGATGAGGGTCTCGCCTTGAGAACGTTTGATCTGATCCGTGACGCCGTGCTGCCCGAATATCGCGATCGCGTAGCCGAATACCTGATGCAGTACGAAAGCATCCTGCTGGACAAAAACGCCCGCGATGCGCAATTGATCCGCGACACTGCCCAGCAACTGCGCGGTTATCTGCGCGGGCTCAACACCACGCGGGTGCTGGGCATGGCCTATTGGGAAGAGCTCGATCGCCGCGTGGTAGACACCTGGCTAAGCCCGCAAGAGTGACCGCTGGAGCGCCAGTGGTCTGCCCGGCAACGCGCCCCCTGCGAAAAACCTGACCAAACGCTTACAATCGCAGGCCTATTGCCATACAGACAGGCCTGCCCGGAAATGCCGCTCGACCCGCCAACGATGCTGACCATCACGATCGCCCTCGCAGCCGCTGCCGCGCTGTACCTGGCGGTCGAGTGGCGCAGCATCCGTGAGCCTTCGCTACTGTTCTGGAGCGCCGGTTTCGCCACCATCACCATCGGTTCCACCCTCGCTCTGCTGCGCAGCAGCGGTTTTCTGCTGCTGGGCATCTGGTTCGCCAACGGCCTGCTAGTGACCGCGCATTTCTTCTTCCTGCTCGGCGTGGCGCGCTTCACCCAGACCCGACTGTCGCCGGCGTGGTACCTGATTTTCGCGACGTGGCTGATCATGTTGATGATGCCGGACGGCCCGCTGTGGTCCAAGGCCATGCTGGTGGCCAACTCGCTGCTGGTGGCGATCCCGACACTCAAGGCCAGTTCGCTGCTGCGTCCACACGGCAAGTCGTTGAGCGTTGGCGCGGTGCAACTGCGTTATGTGCTGCTCGGCCATGGCATCTTTTATGTGGCCAAGGCCCTGACCGTGGTGATCCCCGGCACGCTGATCGATCTGGCGGCGTTTCGCGGCGAGATCATTCAGATCTCGCTGGTCGAAGGCGCGATGGCGATCATGTTGATCGCCCTGTCGATGACCGGCACCGAGCGTTATCGCCGGGAAAAGCAAATCGCCCGCCTCGCCGAGCGCGATCCGCTCACGGCCCTCTACAACCGCAGGGCGCTGGAAAAACGCACGCCACGCCTGTTGGCCGGTGTCTCCGCGCAAAGACCGGGTGCGCTGCTGTTGATCGATATCGACAACTTCAAACTGGTCAACGACCAGTACGGGCATATCGCCGGTGATCGCTTGCTGATTGCTCTGAGCGAGATGATCCGCGCCCAGCTGCCGCCCCATGCGCTGACGGCGCGGCTGGGTGGCGACGAGTTTCTGATGCTGCTCAACAACGCGTCAGCCGAAGCTATCCTTGAACTGGGCAATGCCTTGCGCGAACAGTTTCTGGCCTTGGCGTCGCACACATATCCCACGTCCGCTGCGGTGACTTTAAGCATCGGCGCCACCCTGTTCGACAAACCGCCGGCCAGTCTGGCGGCGCTGATCGAACTTGGCGACGCCGCGCTTTATGAGTCCAAACGCGGCGGCCGCAACCGCTTGCGCCTGTCCGGCCTCGCCACTCCAGGATGAACCCAGCCATGTCCAGCCACGCCACCCCGCTGCAAGACCTCGCCGCCCCCGAAGGCGTTTGTTACGGCTGCGGCGGCCGCAATCCGCAAGGCCTGCACGTGAAAAGTCGTTGGGATGAGGACGGCAGCCACGTCATCGCCGAGCATCTGCCCGACGCCCAATACTGCGGCTGGCCGGATCTGGTTTACGGCGGGCTGATCGCCATGCTCGTCGACTGTCACTCCAACTGGACCGCCATGGCCTGGCACTACCGCGCAGAAAACCGCGAAGCCGGCAGCCTGCCGCGCATCGACTGCGTGACTGGCAACCTCGGGATCAAGTTCATCAAGCCAACGCCGATGGGCGTACCGCTGCTCTTGCGTGCACGGGTCGAAGGTGAAGTCGGGCGCAAGACCCGGGTGATTTGCGAAGTGTATGCCGGGGAAGTGCTGACGGCAGTGGGTGATTCGGTGTTTGTGCGGGTGGATACGGGGCAGTTGGCGGATGCAGCGCATGGCCGCGAAAGCCAAAGCCCCTCACCCTAGCCCTCTCCCAAAGGGAGAGGGAACTGACCGCAGTGTCTGGTGGAAATAGGCCGACCTGGGAAACCGAGTCGAACTCAAATTCTGAAAAGCTTGAAAATCGGCTCCCTCTCCCTCGGGAGAGGGCTGGGGTGAGGGGCTGCGGTTCAAGCCACGCAGCCACACTCAAGCCGAAAGCGAAACGTGAGCCAGCTCTTCAACGCGACAAAGCCGCCACACCCGCCCGCGCCGCATGCAGCTTTTTATAGCTCTCGATCAAGCGCAAATGCCGATCCAACCCTTCCAGCTTCATGCTCGTCGGTGTCAGGCCATAGAACCGCACACTGCCATTCACCGAACCAATCGCCGCATCCATACGCTCGTCACCAAACATCCGACGGAAGTTGGCCTCGTAGTCTTCCAACTCGAGATCCTCGTCCAGCTCCATCTCCAGCACCACATTCACAGCCTGATAGAACAAGCCGCGCTCAACAGTGTTGTCGTTGTATTGCAGGAATGCCTCAACCAGATCCTTGGCCTCGTCAAACTTCTGCAGCGCGAGGTAGATCAACAGGCGCAGTTCCAGAATCGTCAACTTGCCCCACGGTGTGTTGTCATCGAACTCGATGCCGATCAGTGTGGTGATGTCGGTGTAGTCGTCCTGCTCGCTGCGCTCCAGCCCCTGGACCAGATTGCGCAAGCCAACCTTACTGAGGTTGTGCAGATTGAGGATGTCGGCGCGGAATTGCAGGGCTTTGTTGGTGTTGTCCCAGATCAGGTCTTCGACCGGGTAGATCTCCGAGTAATCCGGCACGAGGATGCGGCAGGCTTTGGCGCCGATGTGCTCGTACACCGCCATGTAGACTTCCTTGCCCATGTCTTCGAGGATGCCGAACAGGGTCGCGGCTTCTTCGGCGTTGGAGTTTTCGCCTTGGCCTGAAAAGTCCCACTCGACGAATTCGAAATCTGGCTTGGCACTGAAGAAGCGCCACGACACCACACCGCTGGAATCGATGAAGTGCTCGACGAAGTTGTTCGGTTCGGTGACTGCCTGCCCCGAGAACGTCGGCTGCGGCAAGTCATTGAGGCCTTCGAAGCTGCGGCCCTGGAGCAATTCGGTCAGGCTGCGTTCCAGCGCGACTTCCAGGCTCGGGTGCGCGCCGAACGAGGCGAAGACGCCGCCAGTGCGCGGGTTCATCAGGGTCACGCACATCACCGGGAATTCACCGCCCAGCGAGGCGTCCTTGACCAGCACCGGGAAGCCCTGCTCTTCCAGGCCTTTGATGCCGGCGAGGATGCTCGGGTATTTCTCCAGTACCTCTTGCGGTACGTCCGGCAGGGCCATTTCGCCTTCGAGAATTTCGCGTTTGACTGCGCGCTCGAAAATTTCCGACAGGCACTGCACCTGCGCTTCGGCCAAGGTGTTGCCGGCGCTCATGCCGTTGCTCAGGTAGAGGTTTTCGATCAGGTTGGACGGGAAGTACACCACTTCACCGTCCGACTGGCGCACGAACGGCAGCGAGCAGATGCCGCGCTGGGTGTTGCCGGAGTTGGTGTCGTACAGGTGCGAGCCACGCAGTTCGCCGTCGCGGTTGTAAATGCCGAGGGTGTAGTCGTCGAGAATTTCGCTAGGCAATTCGTCTTTCGGACCCGGCTTGAACCACTTCTCGTCCGGATAATGGACGAATTCGGCGTTGGCGATGTCTTCGCCCCAGAACTGGTCGTTATAGAAGAAGTTGCAATTGAGGCGCTCGATGAACTCGCCCAGCGCCGACGCCAGTGCGCCTTCCTTGGTCGCGCCCTTGCCGTTGGTGAAGCACATCGGCGAATGCGCATCGCGAATGTGCAGCGACCAGACGTTGGGCACGATGTTGCGCCACGAGGCGATTTCGATCTTCATGCCGAGGTCGGCAAGAATCTTCGACATGTTGGCGATGGTCTGTTCCAGCGGCAGGTCCTTGCCGGCGATGTAGGTGCCTGCCTGGGAATCGGACTGCGGCATCAACAAGGCCTGGGCATCGGCGTCGAGGTTGTCGACTTCTTCGATGATGAACTCGGGGCCGGTCTGCACCACCTTCTTCACGGTGCAGCGGTCGATGGAACGGAGGATGCCCTGGCGATCCTTGTCCGAAATATCGGCGGGCAATTCGACCTGGATCTTGAATATCTGGTTGTAGCGGTTTTCCGGGTCGACGATGTTGTTCTGCGACAGGCGAATGTTCTCTGTCGGGATGTTGCGCGTGTCGCAGTACAGCTTGACGAAGTAAGCCGCGCACAAGGCCGACGACGCCAGGAAGTAGTCGAACGGCCCCGGTGCCGAGCCATCGCCCTTGTAGCGGATGGGCTGATCGGCGATCACCGTGAAGTCGTCGAACTTGGCTTCAAGTCGAAGGTTGTCGAGAAAGTTGACCTTGATTTCCATGCGGGATTACCAGAATACGGCTAAACGAATGGCGGCCATTATCCGGTTTTTGTGCGGGAAGTCTCGCCCTTTCGGGATTCGCCGCTGGCCGGCGCTGCTGGAAATTCCAACGGATTCGCTACACTTTGAAAAAATCCAGGCGATACCAATAACAACAATCTGAACATTGTGCGCTCGCCATTGTTCTAGATTCAGAAGACACCGGATCAAGGACGAGCACATGGCCGTTACTCTCCCTGCGCAGCCAATCCCCACCCCGCAACGCGCCGTGACCCGGCGCCTGGCCATCGCCGTTGGCGCACTGTTCGTTGCGGGTGTCATCGCCGCGATCAGCACCTTGCTTGGGATCGCCAATACCCTTGACGCGAAGGATCTGGAACAGAACCAGTTCTATTCCGTGCGCGCCGTGGAAAACCGCATCACCGCGTCGAAAAACTACATCACCAGTTATGCCTACTGGACCCGCGCCTATGAGGCCTTGAGCGGGCCGATCGACGTCAACTGGGCCTATACCGAACAGAACATGGGCAAGACCCTGTTCACCAGCGACGGCTACGACGGCGTTTTCGTCCTCGATCGCAATCGCACCAAGTACGCGGTGATTCGCGGGCAGATGGTTGAACCCGACGTATCCAGCGTACTGCAAGCGCCCGCCTCGGCGCTGGTCGAGCAGGTGCTGAGTCAGCCTGATCTGACCAAGCCGATCAGCAGTTATTCATTGTTCGAAGGCTGGCCGGCGCTGATCACCGCTGCCGCGATCATTCCCAACGACGAGCGCCCGCTGGATGAACTGAGAAACACCTCGGTGCTGGTGTTCGTCGACAAGCTGACCCCGACCAAACTGCGCAAGATCGGCAGCGGTTATGGCCTGACGAACCTGACCCTGGTCCCGGACGGCACCATTGAGAAAGGCCATCCAAGTGTGCCCCTCGACAGCACCGGCTACAGTCTGGTCGCCGACCTGCAACGACCCGGCCAGCAATTGCTATGGACGCTGGTGCCGCCGCTCGGCGCGACGTTTCTGGTGCTGATGCTGCTCACCGCCTATTTTTTCCGCCATGCATTGCGCTCATCGCAATACGTCGACAACAGCATTCATGCCATGCAGGCCTCGAATCAGGCACTCGAGAAAGCCAATCATGCCCTCGAAGCCAGTGAAGAACGCTTTCGCGCCGTGGCCGAAGCGGCGTCGGACTGGATCTGGGAAGTTGATGATCAGTTGGCGCTGACCTATCTGTCGGCGCGCTTCAGCGAAGTCACCGGTTACCCGCAAGCCCTGTGGCTGGGCCAGGACATCGGCGAATTACTGACTTGCGACACCACGCCACTGGAGCTATGGCTGCGCAAACTCAGCGAAGAAAACAGCGCCGGCGACTTGCGCTGCACTTATCGCGATCACTCCGGGCAGCCACGCCACTGCCGGCTTTCGGCGCGGCCGATTTTCGACAAGGACAGCGTCGTCGGCTATCGCGGTACTGCCAGCGATATCACCGACGAAGTCGCCGCCCATGCGCAGATCCAGCACCTGTCGATGCACGATGCCCTGACCGGCCTGCCCAACCGCAACAAATTGGCGCGTTATCTGGATGAAGTGCTGATATTGAAAGAGCACTCGCCACCGCTGTCGCTGCTGATGATCGATCTGGACAACTTCAAACCGATCAACGATTCCCTCGGCCATCCTGCCGGTGACGCGGTACTCCAGGAAGTCGCCACGCGTCTGCGCGAATGCACCCGCGAACATGACCTCGTCGCCCGCCTCGGTGGTGATGAATTCGTCGTGGTGCTCAATGGCATGGACAGCCATAACGAGATCGACAAATTCTGCACGAGGCTGATCGGCAGCCTGCATCAGCCGATCCTCTACGAACAGCATCCGCTGCATATCGGCGCCAGTGTCGGCATCGCCCTGAGTCGTCGGCACGGTTTCGTCGCCAGTGATCTGATCCGCTACGCCGACATCGCGCTGTATCAAGCCAAATCCGACGGCAAGAACACCTGGTGCTATTTCGAAGCGCACATGAGCGACCAGATCCAGACGCGCCGGCAAATGGAAGATGACCTGCGCCATGCGCTAAAACACAACGAATTCGTCTTGCACTATCAGCCGCGCTACAAGGTCGACGGCAAACACATCGTTTCGGTGGAAGCGCTGGTGCGCTGGCAGCATCCGACGCAGGGCCTGCTCGGGCCGGACGTGTTCATTCCGCTGGCCGAACAGACCGACCTGATCGTCCCGCTGGGCCGCTGGGTGCTGCGCGAAGCCTGCGAAACCGCGCTGGAATGGCCCCATGACATTCTGCTGTCGGTCAACCTCTCGCCTGCGCAGTTCGCCCTCAGCGACGTCGTCGAAGATGTCCGCGAAGTGCTGGTGGAGACGCGTTTCCCGGCCAGCCGCCTGGAGCTGGAGATCACCGAGAACGTGATGCTCAATGACACCGACGGCGCGCTGACTACCATGAATCAGCTGAAGGAGCTCGGCGTGCGTCTGAACATGGACGACTTCGGCACCGGCTATTCGTCGCTCGGTTATCTGCGCGCCTATCCGTTCGACGGGATCAAAATCGACAAACGCTTTATCGCCTCGATCAGCAGCGGCACCAACGACCGTGCCGTGGTGCAGGCGATCATTGGCTTGGGCAAGGCCATGGGGCTGACGGTGACGGCCGAGGGCGTCGAGACCGAGGAGCAACTGGCGATTCTCGGCAAGGATCAATGCAACGAGGTGCAGGGTTATTTCATGAGTCGGCCGATCGACAAGGCGGCTTTTGCTGATCTGCTACGGGCTTCGCGCCTGTCGCTGGTGAGCAAAAAAGGTCGGGTAACGTGAATCTCAACCATCGTTGGCAACGCGCACCTTGCCGCTGAACACGCGGAAACCGAAGGTGTTGTAGGCCAGGGTGATGGGGATCAGCACGGCGAATCCGACCAACATGAAGATCTGGCTGGTGGGGCTTGAGGCTGCTTCGCTCAAGGTCAGATTCGGCGGAATGATGAAGGGAAATAGCGCGACCAGCATCACCGCGAAAGCCAGGACGAAGATGCCCAATGCGGCGAACAGTGGGATGAAGTCGAAGCGGCCGTGAAAGCCTTTGCTGAACACCCATCCTAGAGCGCTGACGATCAGTCCTGCCGGCAACCACAGGCGAATATCGGCGAGCCTCCGGGCATATTGCGGCTGCAACGTCGCCGTCCATGCAATCAGCACCAGCAATAACGCCACGACGACCAGCGACAGCACGCGGGCCTGGCGGGCCGAGTGCTGCTGCAATTCATCCAGGGTCCGCCAGTACAACCAGCACGTCCCCAGCCAGACGTAACCGAGCACCAGCACCAAACCGCAAAACACAGGGAACGGATTCAGCCAGTCGCGCCCATCGCCAATGTACTGACCGCCCTGATGGGCAACGCCTTGCACGAGAGTGCCGAGCACCATGCCCTGGACAAACCCGGTCAGCAGCGAAGCCAGCGCCAACACGCCGTCGACGATGCGCTTGCGTCGCTCGTTCGGTGCGTAATCGCGAAACTCCAGCGCCATGGCCCGCGCGATCAAGGCGAGGAACATCACGATAAACGGCACGTACAAGGCCGGCAGCAAGATCGCGTACGCCAGCGGAAACAACGCCAGCAGCCCGCCGCCGCCGAGCACCAGCCAGGTTTCGTTGGCGTCCCATACCGGCAGAATCGACACCGCCATGGCTCGCCGCTGATGACTGCAACCGGTTAGGCCCATGAGCATGCCGACGCCCAGATCGGTGCCGTCGAGCAGCACGTAGTTCATCACCGAGAACGCCAATGCGGCAGCGCACAATAGAGTCAGCCAGTCGGTGTCCATGTCTGCGACTCCTCAGTGCCCGGTTTCGTCGGCCAGCGTGGGCTGCGGCCCGGGTTGATCCTGCTGCGGCGGCTCGCGCAACAGGCGCAGCAACACCCACAGACCGATGCCGAAGATCAACAGATAAAGCAGCAGAATCAACCAGGTCGAGCCGACGACTTGAGCCCTGGACACTGATGACAGACTGTCCGCCGTGCGCAGCAATCCGTAAACGGTAAACGGCTGTCGCCCCACTTCGGTGACGACCCAGCCGCTGAGCATCGCCAGAAATCCGGCCGGCGCCAGCAGCACGCACGCGCCCAGCCAGCGACGCGCCGTGTACAGGCGATTACGTCGGCGCAGGATCAGGCTGACCACGCCCTGCCCAAGCATCAACAGTCCCAGTCCGACCATCAGCCGGAACGCGAAAAACACCGGCGCCACGGGCGGGATGTCCTCAGGCGGGAATTCATCAAGCGCGGCGATGGTGCTGGTCAGGTCACGCTGCAGGTACAGGGAACCAATGCGCGGAATCGCCACCTCCCAGTGGTTGCGGCGCTCTTGCATATCCGGCCATGCGAACAGGCGCAGTGGCTCCCCTGCCCCTTGAGCCGGGCGCGTCCATGAACCTTCTATCGCCGCCACTTTCTGCGGCTGGGCTTGCAAACTGTGCCGGCCATGCAGGTCCCCGACAACGATCTGCACCGGCATCAGCAGCGCAATCACCCACAGCGCCATGGAGAATTGCAGGCGAGCACGCGGATTTTCTGGGGCCTTGCGCAATTGCCAGGCGCTGATCCCGGCAATCAGCGTCGCGCTGCCGATGAACACGGCGAGCAGCATGTGCGCCAAGCGATAGGGAAACGAAGGATTGAAGATGATTGCCCACCAGTCCTCAGCGAGGAAACGCCCGTCCGCGCCAATCGAATAGCCGGCGGGGGTTTGCATCCATGAGTTGGCGGAAAGAATCCAGAACGCGCTGATCAGCGAGCCCACCGCCACCGCACATGTGGCAAAAAAGTGCAGACGCGGGCCGACCTTTTTCAAGCCGAACAGCATGATGCCGAGAAATCCGGCTTCAATGAAAAACGCCGCCATCACCTCATAGAACATCAGCGGACCGAGGACATCGCCGGCCTGCACCGACAGCCGCGACCAGTTGAGACCGAACTGATACTCCAGAATCAATCCAGACGCGGTGCCCACTGCGACATTCAGCGCAAACACTTTGAGCCAGTAGCGATAGACATCCAGATAAACCTGGCGCCCGGTCCTCAACCACAACGCTTCCAGCACCATGAGGAAATTCGCCAGACCGATGCTGAACGCCGCCAGCACGATGTGACAGCTGATCGTGATCGCGAACTGAGCGCGGGCGGCCATCAGGGCCGAATCAACAGGCTCCATCCATCAGCCGCTGTAGAACACAGCCAGCTTGTTGCCTTCAGGATCGCGCAGATAGGCCACGTAAAAGTCCGGCGTATAGGCCTCGCGCGTGCCAGGCGCGCCTTCGTCGCTACCGCCACTGTCGAGCCCGGCCTTGTGCACCTGATCGACCTGGTGTCGGGAGTCGGCGCGAAATGCCGGCATCATGCCGTTGCCCGGGGTCGCCGGCTCACCATTGAACGGTTGCGAGATGTGCACACTCCCGGGCCCGTTGGACTTGTCGGCGCAATCGGGCATGTAGAAACAGTAGTGTTCTTCACGGTCATGCCGGTAGCCAAGCGGCGTCAGGATCGCCTTGTAAAAAGCCGCCGAACGCTCGACATCGTTGGCGCCGATAAACAGATAACTGAGCATGGGATGTCCTCCGATGGCAGCTGTCAGCGCTGTGGCTGTTCCTCGTTCAGGGTAAAAACATTGCCGGCGTCACGCACCAATTGGCGCCATTCGGCACTGGTGATCAGGCCTTGCTCCTCCATCTGATCCGCAGCCTTGAGCAACTCGTCATATTGCTGTTCCGGATCCAGATCGCCCTCGGCCTGCTCCGCCATCCTGCGCCATGCCGCCAGTGATGCCTTCTTTTGCTGATCGAACATACGGGTATCTCCTGAGGGACTTACCCGGTAGAAAAAACAGCGCGACAGAGGTTCAGGGCAGACGACGGATGGACGGGTGATACGCAAAACCTTGTAGGAGTGAGCCTGCTCGCGATAGCGGTATATCGGTCAAATTAAATTTGAATGCTCCTCCGTCATCGCGAGCAGGCTCGCTCCCACAAAAGCAAAGCAGCGCAGCTGCCCGCGGCGAAGCCGCCCCACTCAACAATGAGCGCAAGCTCGAGTGCTTTTGATCTTGCTTTTGATTCACCGGCGACGTC
>NZ_JH635999.1:942646-953899 GCF_000257605.1 Pseudomonas sp. R62 | reverse complement strand
CAAGTCCGTTTTGGGTTACCTTTTTGGCGTCTAGAAAAGGTGACTCGCCGTAACGGCGAAACCGCCAGCCGCAACACCGCAAAAAACGGATATTCACCCAAACCAACCAAAGCCTGGTCGGCCCAAAGGCCGCCAAGCCTTGAAAACCCCCACAACTGTCAAAAACGATCCGCCACCCGCTTGCACGCATAATCCGGCTCCCGATACTTGCCCGGCTTCTGCCGTTTCGGCAACTCGACCTCGTCGCGCTTGACCTCTTCATAGGGGATGCGACTGAGCAAATCAGTGATGATGTTCAGCCGTGCACGACGCTTGTCATTGGAGTCGGCAACCCTCCACGGCGCCCAATCGGTGTCGGTATGCTTGAACATCTCGTCCCGCGCCCGTGAGTAGTCATACCAGCGGCTGTAGGATTTCAGATCCATTGGTGTCAATTTCCAGGTCTTGCGCCCGTCATTGATTCGCGCTTCGAGCCGGCGGGTCTGTTCCTCCGGACTGACCTCAAGCCAGTACTTGAGCAAGATCACCCCCGAATCAACGATGGCGTTCTCCACCCAAGGAATCGACTTGAGAAACTTGTCGGCCTGCTCCTCGGTGCAAAAGCCCATGACCCGTTCGACGCCGGCGCGGTTGTACCAACTGCGGTCGAAAATCACCACCTCACCGCCTGCCGGCAGATGCGGCAGGTAGCGCTGCACATGCATCTGGCTCTTTTCGCGATCGGTTGGCGCCGGTAATGCCATCACGCGGAACACCCGTGGGCTGACGCGTTCGGTGATCGCCTTGATCACCCCGCCCTTGCCTGCACCGTCGCGCCCTTCGAAAACAATACACACCTTGACACCTTTGGCGATGACCCATTCCTGCAGCTTGACCAGTTCAACGTGGAGCTTGCGCAGCTGTTCCAGATAGTCCTTGTTTTTCAAGCGTGGACGTTCGATTGCCTTTGCAGGTTTCTTCTTGTCTTTCGCCATGAACCTGTCCTCGCGCTTCAACAGCCCGCTGAATTTGTTTATTGACCCGATGGCCCTGATCCGTGAGGTTAGTTCACGCCCGATTGTTTGCCATCGTCGGGCAAAAAAGCCCTGTCGCCATGTGTTTCCTGGGTTTGTTCCGACGTCGCACTGTTCATTGCCCGATCCCCTGTTTGCTGGAGTTTTTTCGATGCCGTCGTCCAAATCATTGCCCACTGCCCTGCTCGGTCTGGCCCTGGCCTGCCCGGCGATGGCCGAGACCCAAGGTCTGGAGCTGGGGCAAGTGCTGATTTCGGCAGATGAGCGCAGTGGCAGCGATGCAGCGGTCGAAGAAGCGCGGGAACGCCTTGAGCAGGTTCCCGGCGGCACCGACGTGGTCGACATGCGCCAGCCGTTGCAGGGCCGTGTTGCCAGCAATCAGGATGTGCTGGCCTATCAGCCGGGGGTGTATGCGCAGTCGGCGGGCAACGAAGGCGTGAAGATTTCCATCCGCGGTTCAGGCATCAACCGCGCACCCGGCGCCCATGCGTCGGGGCTGTACACGATGCTGGATGGCTTGCCCCTCACCGGCCCCGGCGGCACGCCGTATGAATTGCTTGAGCCGTTGTGGGTCGACCATGTCGAAGTGCTGCGCGGCGCCAACGGCTTCGATCGCGGCGCGCTGGCGCTGGGCGGCGCTATCGATTACGTCAGCCACACCGGTTACACCGCGCCGAAGCTGCAAGTGCGCTACGCCACCGGCAGCCATGGCTATCAGCAGCGCCAAGTCAGCTCCGGGCAAGTGCTGGGGAATTTCGATTACTACGTGTCCCTGACCGATGCCAACGCCGACGGCTATCAGGACCACACCGCCAGCGAGAGCAAAGGCCTGATCGCCAACTTCGGCTATCGCTTCAACCCGAATCTGGAAACCCGCTTCTACTTTCGCTATCGCGAAACCGACAACGACCTCGCCGGTCGCGTGACCAAGCATTCCATCGAACACAGCCCACGGGCAGCCAACCCGGCGTATGTGGCCCGCGATGACAGCCGCAAGCAGCCCGGCAGCACGTTCATCGGCAACAAGACCACGTTCTACCTCGATGACGATTCGAGCATCCAGACCGGCCTCGCCTACCACGACTACCCGATGGATCTGCGCGAAGGCCCCAACAGGCTGAAGGTGGCATATACCGACGTCAGCGGCACCTTCGACTACAAACGCCGCGACACCCTGTTCGGCATGGAAAGCCGCAGCAATGTCGGCCTGCGCGTGACCAAGCACCTGCCCAACGACGGCGCCAGCGAGTTCGTGCGCATCCCGAGTGGCAACACCGCCAGCTACGCCCCGGGCACGCGGATGCGTAATTTCACCTATCAGGGTTCGGATACCGTGCTGCATTTCGGTAACGACCTGGAAATTGCCGACGACCTCTGGCTGACCACCGGCCTCGCCGCGATCTACACCCGCCGCGAAAGCGCCGTGACCTATCCGCAGGGCGGCGGCAAAACCAGTCTCAGCGACTGGGACTATGCACCGCGCATCGGCCTGCGCTATCAGATCACCCCCGACGTGCAAGTGTTCGGCAACCTCAGCCGCTCCGTCGAAGCACCGCACCCGTGGTCGCTGATCTACAGCTCCAACGTGCGCTTCCCTGCCGGCAACGGCGCCGCCACCGGCACCCAGCGCGACCCGGTCGAACTGCAAAACCAGACCGCTACCACTCTGGAACTCGGTGGCCGTGGCGACAGCAAACTGGGCGAATGGAGCCTGGCCTGGTACTACGCGCAAGTTCGTCACGAACTGCTCTCGGTACTGCCGGACGCCAACGCCGTCACGCCCTACGAACTCAATGCCAGCCCGACCGTGCACCAGGGCATCGAGGCCAGCCTCAACAGCAAACTCTGGACCGCCGCCGACGGCCGCCAGCTGAGCTTGCGCCAAGCCTACACCTTCAGCGACTTCCACTACCGCGACGACGAACGCTTCGGCGACAACCGCCTGCCGGGCCTGCCGATGCATTATTACCAGGGCGAACTGCGTTACGACTGGCCGCAGGGCTTCTTCGCCGCCGTGAACACGCAACTGGTGTCCAAAGTTGCCGTGGACTACGCCAACAGCTACTACGCCGACCCGTACGCCCTGTTCGGCGCCACGCTGGGCTACAACGCGCCGAAGGGCGACTGGCAAGGCTGGGTCGACATGCGCAACCTGACCGGCAAGCGTTATGCGGCAACGGTCACGCCGGGGTATGACGACAAAGGTCTGGATGCCGCGCGGTCGACCCCGGGTGAAGGGATGGGGGTTTATGTTGGGGTTTCGTGGAGTTTGCTATAAGACCCAACGCGAAATTCAAATGTGGGAGCGAGCCTGCTCGCGAAAGCGGTGTATCAGCCGTGAGTTATTTCAACTGACACGACGCCTTCGCGAGCAGGCTCGCTCCCACAGTTGGCTTTGTGGTGTTGGTTAGAACGACGCAGGGTTCGAATCTCTGGACGAGTATCATCGTGACAGCACGTCTCCTCGGACCGACCAGGTAATCATCGTTCTCCATTGAAAATAACGGACTGACCTCATGGATACTTCCCAAGAAAACCCTCTGGAAACATCGCTCCGGCTGGCCGCGGACGAACCCGCGCATCGCCCTGACTTCTATCGCACCCTGCTGGATTCCACTGTCTACATCCTCGGCACCGCCGGTGCGGCGCAAGGTCATGTCAATCTCGAAGCCGGCAGCAACATCAGCATCGCTCATTGGCAGAAGCCCGATGGCACGCCGGTCATTCCGTTCTTCTCCTCGCTGCCAACGCTGCAACAATCCATCGACAGCGAGCAGAGCTATGTGGAGATACCCGCCCGATCATTGTTCGAAATCACGCTGGGCGCGCTGCTTTTTCTGAATCCGAAGTCGCCGTACGGCAAGGAATTTCTTCCGGCGGAAGTGCAACGCCTGCTCTCAGGCGAAATCGGCCGGCCCGCCACGCAGCGTACCGTGGAAAAAGAAACCAACGTCTTGCTTGGACAGCCTTCGGACTACCCATCGACGATGGTCCATTCGCTCTCGCAATTGCTGGCCAAACACGCCAATGTGAAACGCGCATTCCTGGCGCTGATGCACGACCCCTCGATTGATGAAAAACCGCACTTGATCGTCGGCATCGAAGCGGATGGCGATATCGAACAGGTCATGCGCGAAGCCGGCAATGTCGCTGCGGACACAGCCCCCGATGGCGGACCAGTTGATTTTTGCCGCGTGCTGACGGGACAAGCCGGGCTGAGTGATTACTTCCTCAGGGAGACCAAACCGTTCTACGAACGCAAGTCACCGAGCAGGCTGCGTTCGTTATTTGGCTTTGGTTGACACGCCTGCATGCCGCTTGATCAGCAGGCCAGTGGTCGATTCTGATGAGCGTAACCTTGGATTCTCTCAACCCGCCCTCATAACAGTGGGTATCCCCACATCGTCTCGAGAGGAAGCACACACCATGACCACTCAAACCGAAACTGCCATTCTCGCCGGCGGCTGCTTCTGGGGCATGCAGGATCTGTTGCGCCGCTATCCGGGTGTGCTGAAAACCCGCGTCGGCTATACCGGCGGCGATGTCCCGAATGCGACCTATCGCAACCACGGCAACCACGCCGAAGCCATCGAGATTGAATTCGATCCGGCGGTAATCAGCTACCGGCAGATCCTCGAGTTCTTCTTCCAGATCCACGACCCGAGCACGCCCAACCGTCAAGGCAACGATCTTGGCCCGAGCTACCGGTCGGCGATCTACTACCTCAACGACGAGCAGCGTGCCGTCGCCGAAGACACCGCTGCCGATGTCGACGCCTCGAAGCTGTGGCCGGGCCGTGTGGTAACCGAAATCGAACCGGCCGGGCCGTTCTGGGAAGCGGAACCCGAGCATCAGGATTACCTGGAGCGGATTCCGAATGGCTACACTTGCCATTTCATCCGGCCTAACTGGAAACTGCCGAAGCGCGGTTGAAGAAACTGCTGGCGGGGTTCAATGCCCCGCCACCACCGAAGCTTCTACAGAGCGCGGGCCCGACTTGAAACCGTGGGCCCGGGCACCCCAGGCAATGGCGAAGGCGATAGCGACCAGTGCCAGCATGGCCCACGGAAATGAGGCAACGCCCCACTGATCGAGCAGCACGCCGCCGACGACACCGCTGCCAGCGATCGCGCTGTTCCACGCCACTACATTCAACGACAAGGCGACATCCGCTCCGTTGCCCGCCGCGTCAGCCAGCGCCGTTTGCAACAGCGTCGCCGCGCCGCCGAACGTCAAACCCCATACCGCCACGCCGAGATAAATCACCTCTGGGTTGCGTCCGCCAAAACCCAGCGCCACGCAGACCGCGGCAAAGGTCGCCAAACTCAGCAGAACAGTCGAGCGCAGCAGCGGCTCGACCAGCTTCGCCGTCAGCCATATCCCGACCAGCGCGGCGATGCCGAAGATCAACAACACCACATCCACCCGCTCGGCCATGCCCGCCGGCGCCACGAACGGAGCGATATAGGTGTAGAGAATGTTGTGCGCCAGCATCCAGCTGATCACCACTGCAAGCACAGGACGCACGCCCGGGGTAGTCAAGACTTTGCTCAGCGATAGGCGTTGATGGGCCGGCTGCGGCGGGTAGTCGGGCACTTTCACCAGCACCCAGACGATCAGTACCAAGGTCAGCGCCGACATCAGGCCGAATGTAGTGCGCCAACCGACCAGCCCACCGAGCCACGTACCCAGAGGCACGCCCAGCGACAGCGCAATCGGTGTGCCGACCATCGCCAGTGCCAACGCCTTGCCCTGCTGTTCGGGCTCAACCATGCGTCGCGCATAGCCGGCCAACAGACTCCATGCCAAACCCGCTGCAACCCCGGCGAAGAACCGCGCGACCAGCGTAACGCCGTAGTGCGACGACAGCGCGGTAATCGAATTGAACAGCAGGAAACCGACAATCGTCAGCAGCAGCACGTTGCGGCGCCGCCAGCCCCGGGTGGCGATGGTCATCGGGATCACCGCCAGTACGGAACCCAATGCGTACGCGGTAACCATTTGCCCGGCCATGGACGGCGAAATCGCCAGGCCTTCACTGATCAACGGCAACAGGCCCGCCGGCAGGGTTTCGGTGACGATGCAGATGAAGCCAGTCATGGCCAGCGCCAGCAAAGCGCCGATGGGCAGACCTTTTGGCGTAGCCGTTAACGTGATTGAAGGTGTCACTGGAAGCTCCTCGAAAAACCGACTCAGATTTAAATACCGATCGATCTAGATCCTGAGGGTGCATGCGCAGCGTTGTCAACAATTTCTGTATCGACTAGTCTTTATATTAAATCAATGAGGAGTCAGGTCATGGCGAGAACCGGTCGCCCCCGTCAGTTTGATCGCGACGACGCCGTCGATCAGGCTTTGCAACTGTTCTGGCAACACGGCTACGACGCGACATCGCTGGCCCAATTGAAGGCAGGCCTGGGTGGCGGTATCTCTGCACCTAGCTTCTACGCCGCGTTCGGTTCCAAGGAAGCGTTGTTCGATGAATGCGTGCAGCGTTATTTAACCACCTATGCGCAAGTCACCGAGTGCCTGTGGGACGACAGCCTGCCACCACGCCAGGCGATCGAGACCGCTTTGCGCCAGTCGGCACGCATGCAGTGCGACGACACACACCCCAAGGGCTGCATGGTTACCCTCGGCGTCATGAGCGCACCGAGCCCGGAAACCGCCCATGTGGCGCAAGCCCTGACCCACTCAAGGCAGCGCACCCGTGCCGGCATTCAAGCCTGCGTCGAACGCGCTGTGAATGCCGACGAGCTGGCCAGCGGCACAAGTGCGGCGGCGATGGCGACGGTATTCGACAGTTTCCTGCAGGGCATATCCATCCTCGCCAGAGACAACACCGCGCTGGATAACATTGATGCTGCTATCACTCAGGTCATGCAAACCTGGGACATTGCCGTCACGCGTAAGGCGGATTGATCAAATCACAAATGCACCGGTGCCACCGGCGCCGAACCCGGCTCCGGCACATCGACATTGACCTTCAGTGCAATCAGCAGCGCGGCCAGCAACATCAGAATTCCAGCCGCTACAAACACACCATGGATACCGCTGAAACTGAACACCGAACCGCCGGCGGCGGCGCCTGCGGCAATCGCCGACTGCACCGATGCGACGACCATGCCGCCTGCGCTTTCGGCCTGATCGGGTATCGAGCGCGCCACCCAGTTCGACCATGCGACCGGCACGCCACCAAAGGCCATCCCCCACAGCGCCAAGAGCAACGCCTGCCCGGTGACCGACGCCGGTAACCCGACCAACGCCAGAGCAGCAACGCCCACCAGCACTGGCATCAGCACCAACGTTGCCCTTGGATTGCGCTGCAACAGCCAGCCGGCGAACAGCGTGCCGGCAAAGTTCGCCACGCCGAAACCAAGGAGCATCAGCGCCAGCGTCTGCGGGCCGACGCCGGTGGTGCTTTCCAGAAATGGCCTGATATAGGTGAACAACGCAAAATGACCGGTGTGTACCAATACGCAGCCGAACATGCCGACGGCAATGCCCGGTCGCAGCAACACCTCAAGCACCGTACGCAGGCGTGACGGACGATGCGGCGCCAGACTGGGTAGCGTGAACATCTGAAAGACCAGCGTCACCACGCCCACCGCTGCTGCTGCGAAAAACGCACTGCGCCAGCCAAACTGGCCGCCGAGATAGCTGCCCAACGGCACCGCCACCACGGTACCCACGGCGATCCCGCTGAAGATGATCGACAACGCGCGGGGCAGCAGCGCCGCCGGCACCAGGCGCATGGCCACGGCCGCCGCCATGCTCCAGAATCCGCCCAGAGCTATGCCCAAAAGGATTCGCATGATCAGCAACACTGCGAGGCTGGACGACAACGCCACCAGCAGATTCGAGGCGATCATCAGTGCCGAAAAGCCGAGTAATACCAGCCGCCGATCAAGGCTGCGCGTCAACCCAGGTACGAGCAATCCTGCAAACAGCGCGACCACCGCGGTCACCGTCACCGCTTGCCCGGCCAGCGCTTCGCTGACGCCAAGATCGAGCGCCATCGGCGTCAGCAGGCTGGCCGGCAGATATTCCGCCGTGAGCAGACCAAACACACCCATCGCCAGTGAAAACACCGCCATCCACGCAGGCACCAGCGGCTCCCCGTCAGTTCGCCCATCACCTACACGTTCATTCATTTCAAGACTCCCTTGGACATTTCGAGAGGGCAGTCTATTGGCGGCAAACCGGATGATCTATGATGCGCAGTCTTGAACTTTTGATCGAAACCCCGAACATGAGCAGCACCGATCCCTTTTCACTGTCATCAGACCTGATCACTGAATTGCTGCGCAGCATGCGTTTGCGTGGCGTGCAATATCGTCGGATCCACGCTGGTCCGCCGTATGGTCTGGGTTTTAGCGACAAGTCCGGCCATGCGTATTTCCACTTCGTCGCCGCTGGATCGACGGTATTGCGACTGGAGGACGGCAGCCTGTACGAATTGTCGGCGGGCAATGCAGTGTTCATCGCCCACGGTGCCGCGCACCAGTTGCTGTCACACCCAAACGCCGAGGTGCAGGACATTGACAACGCCGTCGCCGCACCGCTCGGCGACACGGTCTGCGCGGTGCAGGTCGGACACAGCGCCGATTTGCCCGATAGCGCCCTGCTCTTCAGTGGCTGTATGGAGTTCGAACTCGGCAGCCTGCAAGGCCTCGGTCGGCTGATGCCGGGTCTTATGCTGATCGACGCCGGTGGCCAGCACTATCCGGGACTCATGCCGATTCTCGCGACCATGGAACGCGAAGTCAGCGCAGCGCGCATTGGCTTTGCCGGCATTCTCGCGCGCCTTGCCGACGTAGTGGCGGCAATGATTGTTCGCGGCTGGGTCGAATGCGCTTGCGGCAATGCCTCCGGTCTCGTCGCCGCCCTGCGCGACCCTCGCCTGGCGCAGGCCTTGCTGGCCCTGCACCAACAACCGGGGCGCGACTGGAGCGTCGCCGAACTGGCAACGCTGTGCAACACCTCACGCTCGGTCTTCGCCGAACGCTTCCAGAGCACCCTCGGCACCCCGCCGCTGCGCTACGCCACCGAACTGCGCATGCGCCTGGCCAGTCAGTGGCTGACCCTGGAAAGACTGCCGATCGAAGAAGTGGCGCAGCGCCTGGGCTACACCTCCCAAGCGGCGTTCAGTCGTGCGTTCAAGCGGATAACAGGAAGCTCACCGGGAGCGAGTCGGCGCCAGCGCGCACTATAAGAATTGCATTAACAGAGCGGCAATGAATCCGAGCCGCCCTCACCGCTGGATTTTGTCCAGCCCCGCGCCCACCCGCTCAGCAGCCTGCAAATCCCCACGCGCCTCCAACTCCTGCGCCACTTGCCGCAACTGCTCAATCGTCAATCCCACATTCAGACTGATCTTCAAATGCGACTCCAGCTGTGATTCCACCCCAGCCATCGCTGCCAGCGCACCAACAGTTGCCAGTTCCCGATCCGTCCATGCCAGGTTGTCGCGGGCGAAGATGTCGCCGAACAAGTGCACTTTCAGAAACTGATCGATCGCCGGGGCGAATTCGAACAGGGGGCCGGACACTGGCGCACCGACCAGGCGGGTCTGATTGTCGGTGCCGAGTTCGGTGAGCGCATATCCCGACGGAACCGGACCCGGCTCGCGTCCCGGCACGTCTTCGATGCCCCGCGCGGCGCGTTCCTGCAAAACCTTCATCAGCAATGACAAAGCGTTGAGGCTGCGCGGGAAGCCGGCGTAGGCGTACAGCTGCACCAGAATTTCCTTGGTCTCGCTGATGCTCAGCCCGGCATCGAGACCACGATTGAGTGCGTCGTGCAGACGCGGCATGTCGCCGATGGCAGCGTTGGCGGCAATCGGGGCGATCGCCAGTTGTTCAGGCGTCAGAGGCTGTTCTTTCATGATCGGTTTCTCCGGTGATCGGGAAGGATTGGCGCAGAGGGGATTCACGCAGGCTGCACTGGCGAGGACCGCGCAGCCGAGGGCGACGATGCGCAGAAGACGCCCTTGATTTAACGATTTCTGGTTCATCAATGACTCTCCTCACTCATGCAGAGTGAACGTCACCCGCACATCGCCACGCCCCAAGACTTCGGCCAAGTCCTGCGGGCGTTCGATGCGGCCAAGACGCGAATAGCGGTAGGACGAATCGAAGGTTTTGTAGAAGACCACCAACGTATCGTCGCCATACAAAAGGAAATCGCCGTTGTGGATCGTGCCCGGCCGGTAGGGCTGGGTGGGCAATGGCGGCTGCACGGTGGCGTATTTTTCATTGCCGTGCAGGTCGGTCATCTCCAGGCTCAGCGGCAATCGCGTGAGCAATTGCCGCGTACTCGGGTTGTCATCCAGAGCAATGGCAAAACGCTGTTCTCCGACGGTCATCCACATCGTGCTGGCCTCCATAGCGGTCGGTGCAGACAGAGCAACGGGCAGCCATGCCATCAGTACGAATCCCTTCCAGCCGTTGGCAAAAAACCGCATCGCTTTGCTCCGTCGCGTTGAAAGTTACTTAAGGTTGCTCTTGAAGAACTGCGTCAGCTTGGCAAAAGGAATCAGCTCGACCCGGTCGTACAGATCGACATGGCCGGCATTCGGCACAATCACCAGTTCTTTCGGCTGCCCTGCCAAGCGAAAGGCCTCTTCGCTGAACTCACGGGAGTGCGCGTTGGCACCGGCAATAAACAACATCGGGCGCGGCGAGATGCTCTCGATATCGACGAACGGATAGAAGTTCATGAACTTGGTGTTGCTGCTCAGCGTCGGCCGCGTGGTCTGTTGCGGCGTCGAGCTGGCCGGGGTGAATTCGCCGCGTGGGGTGCGGTAGAAATCGAAGAATTCACGCTGGATCGGATGGGTGTCGGCCTTCAGTTCCAGCACGGTGCCGCCGGTGTATTCGACCTTGCCGCCAGTGAACTCTGCGTAACGCTGCTCGGCCGCTTGCGCAATGATCTGCTTGCGCTGCTCAAGGCTTTGCGAATGCTTTAGGCCGTCACGGTTGGCGGCGCCCATGTCGTACATGCTGACGGTGGCGATGGCTTTCATGCGTGGGTCGATTTTCGCCGCGCTGATCACGAAGCTGCCGCTACCGCAGATGCCCAACACGCCGATGCGCTCGCGGTCGATGAATGGCCGTGTGCCGAGGTAATCGACGGCCGCGCTGAAGTCTTCGGCATACATGTCCGGCAACACCGCGTTGCGCGGCGCGCCCTCGCTTTCGCCCCAGAACGACAGATCCAGCGACAGGGTGACAAAGCC
>NZ_JH635999.1:937855-941306 GCF_000257605.1 Pseudomonas sp. R62 | reverse complement strand
CCTACCTGCCTGAAGACGAGTTCGGTGCGCATCTGGCCGAAGGGCGTTTGGTCAGAGTGCTGGAAGACTGGTGCGAACCGTTCGGTGGCTTCCACCTCTACTACCCCAGCCGCCGCCAACCGTCGCCGGCGTTTTCTCTGGTGGTGGATGCGTTGCGCGTGGATCCAGCCCCGTTGTAGGAGCGGGCCTGCTCGCGATAACGTCGGCACATCCAACAGAGTAAGTGCCAGATCCAGCGCTTTCGCGAGCAGGCTCGCTCCCACATGGGATTTAAAAATCGATTGATTTCCGGGATGTGACGCAAATCCCTGTGGGAGCGAGCCTGCTCGCGAAGGCGCCAGACCAGCCACATCATCTCTGCATGCCAGCCCCGCGACCCCCTCACAACTTCGACACGTCCCCGGTCGCCTCGGCAATCGTCGCCAACGTTTCCTCCATGCTGGCGATGTCTTCTTGCAGCTTTTGAAACACCAGATCCAGCGACTCGGGGGCGTCCACGGTCTGATGGCCACGCAGCGACTCGACGCTAGCGCTCTCCACGTGCTGGAGAATGTCGACACTTTCTCGCAGTGCCAACAGCTGATCGAAGATAGCGGCAATCTGCGCCTGGCTGCGGGTGCTCATTATTTCCACCCGAGCCTGGCAATGATTTCACGGCGATACGGCGTGTCGATCTGCGCCGGCACCTGTTCGATATAGTCGCGCGCTTGTTCGTGCGCCGCGCCGCTCAACCCGGCCAGATAAGAAACTGCGTCGTCGACATTCGGCACCAGGCCTTCGATGTTCTTGAATCTCCCGGGCAGCGCCGTCCAGATCACTGCATCCAGTTGCCGAGGAATTGCCCATTCAGCAAGCACGCCCATCGCCGAGGGACCGACGGTGAAGCTGCCGATGCCATCCTCCCTGCCCTCCGGCACGCCTTCTCGAATACGCAGGAGTTCGCGGGCCTGATCGAGATCGGTCACGTCGAGGACCGACCACAGCACTTTGCACGGCGGCGCGTTCGCGCTTATGGCTGTAGTCAACTCGCCAGTGTCACTGACGCGAACGAAGTCGACCGGTACCTGCGGCCCGTCGGCAAACCACTCGCTGGCCAGCGGCAAGCCGTCCGGTTTCCAGATCAGTGAGCCCCATCCCAGACATGCAATGACCATAAATCAGACCCTTCTGAAGAAACGATGAACACAGAAAAGAACAGCCTGCTCAGCCTTTGGTTTTTCGCGGGTCGGCTGCGCGCGGAAAGGTGCGTTCTTCCTGGATCGTCCCGTCTTCTTTATGGATTTTCAGCGAGGCGGTTTTGTCTTGGAGGTAGTCGCTGGCGATCTGGGTGATCTCGGCTTTGGTCGCAGCCGTTTTCGACGCACGCTGCGCGCCCTCTTTGACCAGTTCCCAGCGCTGCTGGTTTTTGTTGATGTGGTAGTTATCCATTCCTTCACCTCTGACGTGAATATGTGACCGATAATGGATTGACCTTGAGCAATTCAGAGAGTTTGAAAGAATTGATCCCGACTCAATACGCGAATTCGTGCCCCAATTCACTCTCCATCCACGCCAGAAAACGCCTGACCCGTGGAAAGCTCGAATGCGCTTTGGGGAATACCAGATGGTGCGCAGCCACCGCAGCACTCAGAGATTCAGGCGCGACTTCAACCAGCGTGCCCGCTGCCAGATACTTTTGCGCCAGCAATGTGCTTTCCAGTGCGAAACCCAAGCCATGACTCGCGGCTTCCAGCGACATGTATGAACGATCGAAGCTCAGCGCGTACGGCCGCTCCGGACGCGCCAGACCATGCTGGGCAAACCATTGCGGCCATTTGAGCAGAGTGGCCTCGGAAAGGATCAGATCGCACTCCAGCAGATCCGCCGCGCCGAGTACCGGGCGTTGCGCGAGCAGTTTCGGTGAGGTCAGCACCGCGAACGTCTCGTTCCTGACCGTGCGCACCTCATAACTGGGCCAGTTCGGCAGGCCGTGACGGATATCGACGTCGATCTTGTCGCGACTGAAGTGCAGCGATTCATAGGAGCACGACAGATTGATCTGTATGTCCGGATGACTGGCGCGAAACGCTTCCAGGCGCGGCATCAGCCAGAGCAGGCCGAAGCTTGGCGATGAGTGCAAGCGCAGGCAATCGAGGCTGACATCGCTGGCCGCACGCTCGGTGGCAACGGCGAGGCTGTGCAGAATCCCGGAGACTTCCTTGAGGTATTGCTCGCCGACCGGCGTCAGCGAGACGCCCCGAGCAGCGCGAACGAATAATTGCCGGCCGATCATCCCTTCGAGTTTCGCCAGTTGATGGCTGACTGCCGAGGGGGTCAGGTCCAGCACTTCTGCTGCCCTGGCGACGTTGCCGAAGCGCGCGGTTTGTTCGAAGGCCTGAATTGCTTTCAGCGGTGGCAGGATGATCGATGCCTCAGTGTCAGAGCGCATGGGGACTCCGTGGTGATTTCTTGTGATGTACGGACCGGTTTCATTCAAGCATTTGCGAAACGGCCTGACGAGTGCTGAATTTTTTTCAGCATTGAGTGACTTCCGCGTTATTGCTCACGCTCGCCCCGGAGGACAAGCTGAGTCATCGGTTACTTACACACCGACCCAATAAAAACAATTCGAGGGAATCCTCCATGCTTCTTCAAGGCAAAGTCGCAATCATTACCGGTGCCGCATCTGCCCGTGGCATTGGCCGCGCTACCGCCACAACGTTTGCGCAACACGGCGCTCGCGTGGTCATCCTCGATCTGGATGCCTCCGCAGCACGTGACGCCGCCGCAGCACTGGGCGAAGGTCATCTGGGCCTGGCGGCCAACGTGGCCGACGAAGCGCAGGTTCAGCAAGCCGTCGCCGCCATCATCGAGCACTTCGGGCGCATCGATATTCTCGTCAACAACGCCGGCATCACCCAGCCACTGAAGACTCTGGATATTCGCCCTTCGGACTACGACAAGGTGCTGGACGTCAGCCTGCGCGGCACTTTGCTCATGTCCCAGGCGGTGATTCCGCTGATGCGCCAACAGTCTTCCGGCAGCATCGTCTGCATGTCGTCGGTGTCGGCCCAGCGCGGCGGCGGCATCTTCGGCGGCCCGCATTACAGCGCGGCCAAGGCCGGTGTGCTGGGGCTGGGCAAGGCCATGGCGCGGGAATTGGGGCCGGACAATATCCGCGTCAACTCCATCGCTCCCGGCCTGATTCACACCGACATCACCGGCGGCCTGATGCAGGATGAACGCCGCCACGCCATCATCGAAGGCATTCCGCTCGGGCGCCTGGGTCAAGCGCAGGACGTCGCCAACGCCGCGCTGTTTCTGGCCAGCGACCTGTCCGCTTATCTGACCGGCATCACCCTCGATGTGAACGGCGGCATGCTGATTCACTGAGTAACTCTGGGCGGGCCTGCGTGGCCCGTGCGGTTCTGGATCGATGACGCAGCCGGGCCTGATGGCCTGGCGGTCAATA
>NZ_JH635999.1:919954-936856 GCF_000257605.1 Pseudomonas sp. R62 | reverse complement strand
TCGACCGTGCGTTCTTCTGCCTATCGCAAAACGGCCTGGCGGCTGATGCCGTTCCTGATGCTGTGCTACCTGTGCGCCTATCTGGACCGGGTCAACGTCGGTTTCGCCAAGCTGCAAATGATGAACGATCTGGCCCTCAGCGAAACGGTCTACGGACTGGGCGCCGGGGTGTTTTTCATCGGCTATTTCCTCTGCGAAGTGCCCAGCAACATCATCCTGCACAAGGTCGGCGCACGGGTGTGGATTGCGCGGATCATGATCACCTGGGGCATCGTCTCGGCGCTGTTCGCCTTCGTCGAAACCGCCTGGCAGTTCTACGCGCTGCGCTTTCTGCTGGGGATTGCCGAAGCCGGTCTGGCGCCGGGCCTGCTGCTCTACCTGACCTACTGGTTTCCGTCCTATCGGCGGGCGCGCATGACCGTGTTGTGGTTTATCGCCATTCCGCTGTCGGGCATGGTCGGTGGCCCGCTGTCCGGTTGGATCATGAACCACTTTGCCGGTGTGCACGGCTGGGCCGGCTGGCAGTGGATGTTCGTTCTCGAGGCGGTGCCCACAGTGGTCGTCGGCCTGCTGGTGCTGAGTTATCTGAAGGACGGCGTGCATCAGGCGACCTGGCTCAATGACGAGGAAAAAGCCCTGATCACTCGCGAGCTCGCCGAAGACGACCAGCAAAAAGTCACCCACGCCTCGATCGGCGAGTTCATTCGCGACCGGCGCTTGTGGCTGCTGGCAGCGATCTACTTCTGTGTGGTCATGGGCCAATACGCGATCACCTTCTGGCTGCCGACACTGGTGCGTAACGCAGGCGTTTCCGACCCGCTGCACATCGGTTTCCTGACCAGCCTGCCCTATCTGTGCGCCATCGCCGCCATGCTCCTGGTCGGCCGCAGTGGCGACAAACATCGCGAGCGCCGCTGGCACCTGATCGTGCCGATGATCGCCGGTGCGATCGGCTTGAGCCTGGCAGCGCTGATGGGCGGCAATCCGACCTTGTCGATCCTCAGCCTGTGCCTGGCCGCCTCCGGCATTCTCTCCGCCACCTCGTTGTTCTGGATGCTGCCCACCACGCTGCTTGGCGGAGTGTCTGCGGCGGCCGGTATCGCCGCGGTCAACAGCTTCGCCAACCTCGCCGGGTTCTGCTCGCCTTATCTGATCGGCTGGATCACCACCCTGACCGGTTCCAGTGCCATCGGCATGTACCTGATCACCGGCGTGCTGTTTCTCGGCGCGAGCCTGGTCCTGCGTATTCCTGCCGCTTTGGTCAATCGTTGAGTCAACGGAGTTTTATCATGACGACTAATCTTGCACACGCTGCATCGCTGAGCCTGACCCAGCGCGCGCACAACATTCGCCGCCATGCACTGCGCATGGGCCAGGTTCAGGGCCAGGGCTATGTGGGCCAGGCCCTCGGCGCGGCTGACCTGCTGGCGGTGTCTTACTTTCATGCGATGAACCATCGCCCGACAGATCCCGAATGGGAGCAGCGCGATCGCTTCTATCTCTCCATCGGCCACTACGCCATCGCGCTGTACGCAGCGCTGATCGAAGCCGAGATCATTCCGCTCGACGAGCTGGAAACCTACGGTTCGGATGACAGCCGCCTGCCGATGTCGGGCATGGCCGCCTATACCCCGGGGATGGAAATCACCGGCGGCTCGCTGGGTCAGGGCCTGGGTATCGCGGTCGGTGCCTGCCTCGGCCTCAAGCGCAAAGGCTCGGCCTCGTTCGTCTACAACCTGCTGTCCGATGGCGAACTCAATGAAGGCTCGACCTGGGAAGCGGTGATGTCGGCTTCGCACTGGCAGCTCGACAATCTGATCGCCATCGTCGACGTGAATAACCAGCAGGCCGACGGCCATTCCAGCGAGATTCTCTCGTTCGAACCCATCGTCGATCGCTGGCAAGCCTTTGGCTGGTTCACCCAGCGCGTCGACGGCAATGACCTCGACGCCCTGGTCGCTGCATTCGATGCCGCGCGCAATCACCCCGGCGGGCAACCGCGCGTGATCATCTGCGACACGAAAATGGGCAAAGGCGTGCCGTTTCTGGAGAACCGGGAAAAGACCCACTTCATTCGCGTCGAAGAGCACGAATGGGACCTGGCACTGAGCAACCTTGAAGAAGGAAAAGACCAATGAGCAACGCCGCCAACACTGCGCCTTCGACTGCTACTGGCGCGCCGGTGAAAAAGCGCCTGACCACCTCGGCGATGATTGCCTCGATTGCTTCCGAGGGCCAGGCGACCCGTTCGGCACCGTTCGGCCATGCGCTCGCGGCGCTGGCAGACCAGAGTGCGGACATCGTCGGCCTCTCGGCTGACCTGTCCAAGTACACCGACCTGCACATTTTCGCCAAGGCGCATCCCGACCGTTTCTATCAGATGGGCATGGCCGAACAGTTGCTGATGAGTGCGGCCGCGGGCATGGCGCGTGAGGGTTTCGTGCCCTTCGCCACCACCTACGCGGTGTTCGCTTCGCGCCGTGCTTACGACTTCATCTGTATGGCCATCGCCGAGGAAAACCTCAACGTCAAAATCGTCTGCGGCCTCCCCGGCCTCACTACCGGCTACGGGCCTAGCCACCAGGCCACCGATGACCTGGCTATTTTCCGCGCCATGCCCAATCTGATGATTGTCGACCCGTGCGATGCGCTGGAAATCGAACAGGCCGTGCCGGCCATCGCCGCTCACCAAGGCCCGGTCTATATGCGTTTGCTGCGCGGCAACGTGCCGTTGGTGCTGGACGAGTACGGTTATAAATTCGAGATCGGCAAGGCCAGGACCCTGCGCACGGGCAACGAGGTGCTGATCATCTCCACCGGGCTGATGACCATGCGCTCGCTGGAAGCGGCCAAGCAATTGCAGGCCGACGGCATCGATGTGGCCGTGTTGCACGTGCCAACCATCAAGCCGCTGGATGAGCAAACCATTCTCGCCGAAGCGCGCAAATCCGGGCGTCTGGTGGTCACAGCCGAGAACAGCTCGATCATCGGCGGTTTGGGTGAGGCGGTTGCCGGGTTGTTGTTGCGCAATGGCGTGACGCCCACCTTCAGACAGATCGCGTTGCCCGACGCGTTCCTTGACGCCGGTGCCC
The DNA here is from genome assembly GCF_000257605.1 of Pseudomonas sp. R62. Taxonomy (NCBI): domain Bacteria; kingdom Pseudomonadati; phylum Pseudomonadota; class Gammaproteobacteria; order Pseudomonadales; family Pseudomonadaceae; genus Pseudomonas; species Pseudomonas sp. R62. Next base: position 933,764 of record NZ_JH635999.1, on the reverse strand, counting down.
TGCCGACGCTGCATGATCGCTACGGCATTTCGACGCCGGCTGTGTGTGCGCAGATCAAAGCCTGGCTGTAACTCCAACGTGAGCGGCGCCTCCATCCGAGGCGCTCGTTCATTCGAAAACAGGAGGCAGAACGTGAAAGCACATGAACTGCTGGATCCCGACTTCAAAAGCTTTTTAACCCCCGGCGCAGAAGCCTGGACGTTGGAAACGCTGCCCGCGATCAGGGAGCGTGTTCACGCGACATTCAAATCCCGAGAACAAGCGCGCGGTGAAAGCCTATGGATAAAGTCCCACGACGGTGAGGATTTGCGCCTGTGTCTTTACCGGCCCGCCGCCGCAGCAGCGGACGGTAATTTTGCGATGATCCTGTACATCCACGGTGGAGGTTTCGTCCTCGGTTGCCCCGAAATGGCCGATGACTATCTGGCTGACCTCGCCGAAGCACTTAAGGCGATCATCGTCGCCGTCGATTACCGTCTCGCGCCAGAGCACCCCTTCCCTGTTCCTCTGGAGGACTGCTACACGGCCCTCGGCTGGGTTTTCGCCCACCGGCAAGCGCTCAACATCGACGCTGACAAAGTAATCGTCATGGGCCACAGTGCCGGCGCCGGGCTGGCAGCAGCGCTGGCCATTGTTGCGCGGGATCGCGGCGAGTATTCCATCGCCAGTCAGGTGCTGGTTTATCCGATGCTCGATCACCGTTCGGGCAGCGCAGCCTCGCCTCAGCAGAACAGCACGACCGGCGTGATTGGCTGGCCAGCGCAAGCCAACCAGTTCTGCTGGGAGTGCCTGCGGGCTGACCAAGCGCTGGATGATCTGCCAATTGGCTGGTTTTCGCCGGCCCTGCAAGACGATCTGCGTGACTTGCCACCGACGTTTCTGGCCGTTGGCGCGCTGGATCTGTTTCTGGAAGAGGACGTTGCATTTGCCCTGCGTCTGTCCCGCGCCGGGGTTGCCGTCGAACTGCATGTCTACCCTGGGGCGCCGCATATGTTTGATCAGTGCCCCGGCAGTGTTAGCGATCAGTCTGCGCTGGATATCGTCCGATCACTTCGGCGATCGATAGCTAGCGCATTAACTGCTGAGGGATAGAAAGAACAGCTGAAACGGTACAACAGGATTTCTTATACAAAGCCTTCCCCCCCCTCCCACGCTTATTGATTAATACCTTCGCAGACAGGCAACTGCGGAGGGTGGCCTGCGCTTTGAGAAATTCAATATCGCTTAGCCATCACCCTCCGCGATTCCGCCCGGACCTTTTCCAGCGTCCCTTTGGATAATGTCGAAAACGACACATTTTGTTGCATCCAAAAACCGCTTGGATCCAACGTCCCGACAAACGGTAACGACCTGAATAGATCAGATTTTCAAATAGATAAACGTGGGCAAATGGCCCATCCATACGCTCGTCAAAAATCAGGCAGCCCCATCTGACACTCCCTATCTATGGTTTTAAAACCACCCGTGGACGTCCGCCCCACCCATTTACAGGGAGTAGTAATGGACAACATCGTCATTGCCGTCAAAGCCAATTCTCAGCTCACTGCCCAGAACTGGGGCAATGTTCAGCTCAGTCAGCCTTCAGTTGTACAAATGCCGGTTCGGCCCGATCAATTGGCGTCGACCAGTCGCAGCGGTCAGGATTTGATCGTCAATCTGAAGTCCGGCGAGCAAATCAAAATCTCCAATTTCTTTGTCACCAGCCCTGACGGCGTGCCCAATGACATTGTCTTTCAGGGTGACGACGCGACGCTGTGGCAGGCGCGCTACAGCGCCGAGCCGTTCAATGGCTTTACCTTTGACGAAATCAATTCGCTGGACGAGCTGATCGCTGGCGTCGGTGTGGTGGATGGGGCGACGCCGGCATGGGCGATTGCCGGGCTTGGCCTGTTGGGCGCGGGTGGTGCGGCAGCCGCTGCCGGCGGAAGTGGGGGCGGCGGCGGTGGTGGTGGTGGCGGTGGAGACGCGACGCCTCCGGCGCCCGCGACCGGATTAACCTTGTCGGCCGATGGCCGGGTGCTGAGTGGTTTTGGCGAAGCTGGCAGTGTCGTTCAGGTACGCGATGCAGCCGGCAACCTTTTGGGTTCCGGTACCGTTGGCGCCGATGGCAGTTTCCAGGTCGACCTGGGTACGCCGCAGAACAATGGTCAGCCGCTCGACGTCACGCTCACCGACCCTGCGGGCAACGTTTCGACACCGGGTACGGTCACTGCGCCTGATACCACCGCGCCCACCGCGCCAGCCAATCTCAGCGTGAGCGCCGATGGCACGCAACTCGGCGGCACCGGTGAAGTCGGCTCGACCGTCCAGGTGCGCGCCGCCGATGGCAGCCTGATCGGCAGCGCCGTGGTTGCGGCCGATGGCACCTTCAGCGTCATCCTCAGCCCCGCGCAAACCGGCGGTCAGCCGCTGACAGTGAATGCCACCGATGCCGCAGGCAATATCTCGACCGGCGCAACGGTCAGCGCGCCGGAGATCGTCGAACCGACGACGCCAGGCAATCTCGATTTGAGCAGCGACGGCAGCCAACTGACCGGCACCGCCCGAGCCGGCACCACCATTGAGGTCCGTGCCGCCAACGGCGAATTGCTCGGGCGTGCGGCGGTGGCTGCTGACGGCACTTTCCTGCTGACGCTGGTTCGTGCGCAGGCCAACGGTGAAACCTTCAGTATCGTGGCGGTCAACAGCGCCGGTGCGCAATCGCCGGCCATCACCTTCAATGCACCGGACATCACCGGCCCCGGCACTGCGACGGATCTGGCGGTGAGCAGCGATGGCCTCTCGGTCACCGGCCGTGGCGAACCCGGCAGCACAGTCAGCGTCACCAATGCGCAAGGCACGCTGCTCGGCACGGCTCTGGTCGCCGCCGATGGCTCGTTCACTGTGCAACTCAATGCCGCGCAAATCGATGGTGAGGCGCTGAGCGTGCTGGTCACCGACGCCGCCGGCAACCCTTCGCCAGCAGCGACCGTTATCGCTATCGATCTCGATGGCCTGACTCAACCGAGCGACATCGCGGTCAGCATCGATGGCACGCAGTTAAGCGGACGCGGCCAGGCCGGTTCGACCGTAACGGTGCGCGACGCCAACGGCAATCTGCTCGGCACGGCCGTTGTCGCGGCGGACGGCACGTTCAGCCTGCAACTGAGCAGTCCACAGAACAACGGCGAAACGCTTCAGATCAGTGCCAGCGACGCCGCTGGCAATACTTCCGCACCACTGAACTACGTGACGCCTGACACCCAAGGGCCGACGGCCGTCTCCGATCTCGCACTCGACGCTCAGGGGCAGACGCTCACCGGTAAGGGTGAGTTGGGTGCGTCAGTCACTGTGCGCGATCCGGCCGGCAACATCATCGGCACCGGCACGGTGGGTGCCGATGGCAATTTTACCGTTCCACTTTCCACACCACAGACTGATGCGCAACAGCTGCAAGTGATCCAGACCGACGCGGACGGCAATCCTTCGGCGCCGGTCAACGTGATAGCACCCGATCTGACCACACCGGTAGCCGTGACCGATGTAAGCATTTCCGCCAATGGCGCCGTGGTCTCCGGCGCGGGTCAGATCGGCGCCACCGTTACTGTCACTGACACCAACGGGACCGTGCTGGGAACAGCTTTGGTCGGCAGCAACGGCCGGTTCGAAGTCACCTTGTCCTCGCCACAAACCAATGGCCAGAACCTCAGCGTCGTGCAGACCGATGGCTCGCCGTCGGGCTCGCCGGCAGTTCCAGTTGAAGCGCCGGATATCCAGGCCCCAACGGCTCCTTCGGATCTGACGCTGAATGCAGGTGGCACTGAACTGAGCGGCACCGGCGAACCCGGTGCCACCGTGTCGGTCAAGGATTCGGCCGGCAATGTGTTGGGCACCGCGATCGTCGACGGCAGCGGCGCCTTTACAGTGCCACTGAACAGCCCGCAGATCGAAGGCCAGCAACTGCAAGTCAGCCAATCGGATGGCGTGAACGTTTCCCCCAGCACACCATTGACGGCGACGGACACCACCGCGCCGCTGGCGCCGGACAATGTCGTGCTCGCCAGTAACGGCGTGACCTTGACCGGCACCGGGCAAGCGGGCAGCACCGTAACCGTCAGCGCGCCCGACGGCACGGTGCTTGGCACTACGGTGGTCGCCAGCGACGGCAGTTTCAGCGTCAACCTGAGCCCGGCTCAGCTCGACGGTCAGGTGTTGAGTGTGATCCAGACCGATGCGAGCGCCCTGCCCTCGCCGGCCACGCCGGTCACCGCACCGGACATCACCGCCCCGTCTGCACCGACCGGGCTGGTCGTCGATCCTTCAGGTGCCACCGTCACCGGTACCACGCAACCCAATAACACGGTGCAGGTGCTGGATGCCGACGGCAACGTCATCGGCACCGCGACCGCTGACGGCACGGGCGCCTTCACGGTCAACCTCGACACGGCTCAGACCAATGGCGAAGCCTTGCAAGTCGTGGTGTCGGACGGCGCCAACAGTTCGCTGCCAGGCACCGTTGCCGCGCCGGACAGCACCCCGCCGGCAGCGGTCAGCGATCTCGCGCTCAACCCGGCCGGCACGCAGGTGTCCGGCCTTGCCGAACCGGGCACCACGGTCACCGTCAGCATTGCCGGCGGTGGCGCTGTGCTGGGCACCGCGACGGCCGATGCGGATGGCCGCTTTGTCGTGACCCTCAGCCCACCGGCCGAGCCTGGCGGCAATCTGGAAGTCATCAGCACGGATGGCGGCGGCAATGATTCGCCCGTCGTGCCGCTGGCAGGACTGGACGGTAGCCAGGTCGCGACCCCGACCGATCTGGCCTTGAGTGCCGATGGTTTCACCCTGACCGGCGCCGGTACGCCCGGTTGCATCGTGACCGTGACCAGCAGCAGCGGCGCTGTACTCGGCTCCGGGCTGATCAACAGCTTCGGCCGCTTCACCCTGTTGCTCAGTAGCAAACAGATCAACGCGCAAGTCCTCCAGGTGACGGCCACCAGTCCCGACGGTGACGTGTCGATTCCGGGCACGGTGACGGCGGTCGATGGCACGGCGCCGGATGCTGTGACCAATCTGGCGCTGAATACCAACGGCACAACACTCACTGGACGCGGAGAGGCCGGGGCGACGGTAACTGTCACCGACGCCACAGGTACCGTGCTCGGTACTGCACTGGTCGCCAGCAATGGCACGTTCAGCCTGACGCTGACGCCGGCGCAGCTCAATGGCCAGGCGCTTACTGCGATCCAGAGCGACGCCGCCGGCAACCTGTCGCAACCCGCCGGCATCATCGCTACCGATCTGCAACCGCCAGCCGCAGCGACTGGCGTTACGATCAATGACGTCGGCACCGTGGTCAAAGGCCAGGGCGAAGCCGGCAGCACCGTGACCGTGCGCGATGCCGCCGGTAACGTGTTGGCCACCGGCGTAGTCGATCAGAGCGGCAACTTCCAGGTCACCTTGCCCAATGCCCAGAACACCGGCGAAACCCTGCAGGTCACTCTGACCGACGCCAATGGCAACGCCTCGACTTCCACTGGCGTGATCACCGTCGACGGCACCCCGCCGGCCGCTGTGCAGAATCCACTGATCAGCGCCGATGGCAGCACCCTCAGCGGCACTGGTGAGGCTGGCGCAACAGTCAATGTCACCACCGCCAACGGCACCTTGCTCGGCAGTGCCGTGGTTGGCGCGGACGGCGCGTTCAGCGTGACCCTGGCGCCAGCGCCCAGCAATGGCGAGGCGCTGGCGATCAGCCAGACCGACCCTGCCGGCAACGTCTCGCCATCGACCAGCGTCACCGCACCCGATATCAGCCCACCGGCGGCACTGACCCAAGTCGCAGTGAATGCTGACGGCGTCACCGTCACTGGTCATGGCGAACCGGGCGCGACCGTTTCCGTGCGCAGCGCCGACGGCACCTTGCTCGGCACCGCGCAGGTCGGCAGTGGCGGCGCGTTCACGGTCACCCTCAACGCAGCACAACTGAATGCCGAAGTGCTGACCGTCACTCAGGAAGATCCGCCGGGCAACGTTTCGACGGCGGTTGAAGTCACCGCCGCGGATTTGACCGCGCCGACGATTCCGAGCGCATTGACCCTCAATGCTGCCGGCGTGCAACTGGCCGGTAACGCCGAGGCCGGCAGTACCGTGACCGTACGCGACAGCCAGGGCAATCTTCTCGGCACCACCACGGCAGCCGCAAACGGCATTTTCCAGATTACCCTCAACAGTCCGCAAACCAATGGCCAGTCGCTGAACGTGACAGCCACCGACGCGGCAGGCAATCCGTCGGCCCCGGCAATCGTCACTGCGGTCGATAGCACGGCGCCGTTGGTAGCGAGCGATCTGGCGGTGAGCGCCAATGGTGCCACCCTGACCGGCATCGGCGAGGTCGGCGCCAGCGTGGAAGTTCGCGATGCCGGCGGTGTTTTGCTGGGTACTGCGACCGTTGCCAGCAATGGCAATTTCAGCGTCACGTTGTCCCCGGCTGCGGTGGCTGGATCGAATCTTTCCGTGGTGCAGATCGATGCAGCCGGCAACACCGGACCGGCGGCGCCGGTGACTGCACCGGGCAATCTGGCGGAAAGTGCACCGACCAATCTGGCCCTCAGCGTCGACGGTCTGACCCTCACCGGCTCGGCCACCGCCGGCAGCACCGTGAGCATTCGCAATGCCTCGGGCGTGTTGCTCGGCAGCGCGCTGGTGGCGGCCAATGGCACTTTCAGCGTCACCCTCAACGCCGCGCAACTCAACGGCGAACAGCTGTCTGCCGTGGCGACGTCGAGCACCGGTATCAATTCGTTACCGACCGACTACACCGCTGCCGACATCGCCGCGCCAACGCCGCTCAGCGAGCTGAGCCTGGCGCCGAACGGCACGGCCCTGACCGGGCGCGGTGAAGCCGGCGCCACGGTGACCGTGCTCGGCACCGGCGGAGCGGTTCTCGGCAGCGCCGTGGTGGCGGCCAACGGCACGTTCAGCGTCATTCTCAGCCCGGCACAGACCTCTGGCCAGACCTTGAGCCTGAGCCAGGCCGACGCCGCCGGCAACGAATCCAACAGCGTCAACCTGATCGCCCCGGACCTGCTCGCGCCCAATGCGCCGGCGGCGCTGGTGGCAAGCACTGACGGCATCTTGCTGTCGGGTACCGGTGAGGCCGGCACCACGGTCAACGTGTACAACGCTGCCGGAGCGCTGGTCGGGACCGGCACCGTGAGCATCGACGGCACGTTTGCGATAACCCTGACCACGCCGCAAGCCAATGGCCAGGCGCTGACCGTGTCGCTGACGGATGCGGCGGGCAACACCTCGGCAGCCACGCCGTTCACTTCGGTCGACAGCACACCGCCAGCGGCCGTTTCGCAACTGAGCATCGGCGGCGACGGCGCAAGCCTGACCGGGCGCGGCGAACCCGGCGCGCAAGTCCGGGTCATCGACAGCGACGGCAACGTGCTTGGCACCGCCGTGGTCAGCGCGACCGGTACCTTCACCCTGCCACTGAACCCGGCGTTGACCAATGCCGAAGTGATCACCGTGGTCCAGGCCGACGCGGCGGGCAACGACTCGCCGGCAGTGAACCTGACCACACCGGACTTCACCCCGCCTGATCCACTGGACAACGTCGATATCAACTCGTCCGGCGCGTTGGTCATCGGTACTGGCGAACCCGGCGCGACCGTGACCGTGCGCGATGCCAATGGCACCTTGCTCGGCACCAGCGTGGTACTCGGCGACGGCACCTTCAGCGTCACCCTCAATCCGCCGCAGATCAATGAACAGATCCTCAGCGTGCAGCAGGCCGATCCACCCGGCAACGTCAGCGCGCCGGTGTCGATCACCGCACCGGATCTGACCCCGCCAGCGACGCCGGCCGATCTGCAACTGAATGCCGATGGCGACACCCTCACCGGGACCGGCGAAGTCGGCGCCATTGTCCGCGTGACATCCGCAGACGGTACCGAGCTGGGCACCGGCACCGTGGGCAGCGATGGCCGTTTCCAGATCACCGTGACTCCGGTGCAAACCAATGGCCAAGCGCTGTTCGTGGTGTTGGCGGATGCAGCCGGCAATGCCTCGCCTGCCGGCACGCTGAGCGCACCGGACAGCACGCCTCCTGCCGCACTGACCGATGTCGAGATCGACGCCAGCGGCAGCCTCATCACCGGCTCCGGTGCGGCTGGCTCGCAGGTGGTCGTCACCAATGCGCTGGGCACCATCGTCGGCACTGGCACGGTGCAGGCCGACGGCAGTTTCAGCGTGACGCTCGACCAGCCGCTGCTCAACGGTGAAGCCTTGTCGGTGATCCAGCGTGATGCGGCTGGCAACCCTTCGCCGATCGTGTCCGTCACTGCGCCGGACATCACCCTGCCCGCTGCGCCCACCGGCCTCGTTCTTACGTCCGACGGCGTGACACTGACCGGTACCGGTGAAGAAGGCGCCACGGTGCGCGTGCTCAGCGCGACTGGCACGGTACTGGGCTCGGCAACCGTGACCGGCAATGGCTCGTTCAGCGTGACTCTCAACCCGCCGCAGGTGAATGGCGAGCTGTTGAGCGTCAATCAGACTGATCCGGCTTCAAACGTTTCACCCACAGCACCTCTGCAAGCAGGCGACAGCACTGATCCACTGGAAGTGGCCGACCTCAACGTCAGCCAGGACGGCTTGACCGTCACCGGTACCGGCGAGCCCGGCGCAACCGTCACCGTGCTTGACGGCGCGGTGGTGCTCGGCACAGCGACGGTGGCGGCAGATGGCAGCTTCAGCGTCACGTTGTCGGCTGCGCAACTCGATGGCCGCGCACTGTCGGTCGTGCAGGCCGACGCACAAACCAACCAGTCCGAGCCCGTTCTGGTCGACGCGCCGGACAGCACTGCACCGATCGCACCAACGGTGACATCGCTGACCGGCGCCGGCACCTTGCTCGCCGGGACCGCCGAAGCCGGTAGCACCGTGACTGTGCTGTCCGCCACCGGCACCGTGCTCGGCACAGCGGTGGCATTGAGCGACGGCACCTACACCGTCACGCTGAATCCGGCCCAGGCCAACGGTCAGTTGTTGTCGGTGATCGCGACGGACGAAGCGCAGAACGCATCGCCAGTGCTGCTCTACCCGGCGGCAGATACCACGGCTCCGGATGCCGTCACCGGTCTGACCATCAGCGGCGATCTGAGCCAGCTCGCCGGTCGTGGCGAAGCCGGTGCGAGTGTCGAAGTGACCGATGCGCTGGGCAATGTTGTCGGCAGCGGCACGGTCGCGGCCAACGGTACATTCCTGATCGATCTGGCCCCGGGCATCACCACCGGCCAGGTGCTGACAGTGAATCAAACAGACGTCGCGACTAATGTGTCCGCAGACGCCGACCTGACTGTTCCGGCAGTGCCAGCGCCGGCTGCGCCGGACAATGTTGTGCTGACAGCCGACGGCGTGACGCTGACCGGCACGGCGGCGATCGGCACCATCATCAATGTCTACGCGCCGGACAACAGCCTGATCGGCACCGGCGTCACCGGCGCGGATGGCACGTTCAGCGTGGTGCTGACGCCTGCGCAAACCAACGGCCAAAGCCTCGAAGTCACCGCCAACACTGCGTTGGGTGGCGCCTCGCTGCCGACTGAAATCACCGCAGGCGACACCTCGGCGCCGGCGCCACTCAGCGATCTGGCGGTCAACGCCAACGGCACTTTGGTTACCGGTCGCGGCGAAGTCGGCGCGTCGGTGACCATCTCCGGCGCTGGCGGCGTGGTGTTGGGCAATGCGACGGTTGGCGCCAATGGCACCTTCAGCGCACAGCTCAATACGCCGCAGGTCAACGGTCAGGTGCTCAATGCGACACAGACCGATGCGTCCAATAACACCTCATCCGGGCTTAACGTAACGGCGCCCGATATCACTCCCCCGGCCGCTCCGACGGCGCTGGTCCTTAGCGGTGCCGGTCTGGTCCTCGGCGGGCTCGGTGAAGCCGGCGCTACCGTCACTGTTCGCGGTGCGGGTGGCACGGTGCTGGGCACGGCGACGGTGGCGGGCAATGGCTCGTTCTCGGTGACCTTGTCCTCCGCCCAACTCAACGGCCAGCAACTGAGCGTCACGCAGAGCGATGCGGCGGGCAACGTTTCGCCGGTTACCAACCTCAGCGTCGCCGATACCACCGCGCCGGCGCCGCTGAGCAATGTCAGCCTGAACGGCACCGGCCTAGCCGTCAGCGGCACGGGTGAAGCCGGCGCGACCGTCAGCGTGACCAACGCAGCCGGTACCGTCCTCGGCACCGCCGTGGTCAATGCTGGGGGCACCTTCACCGTGCAACTGTCCAGCGCGCAACTGAACGGCCAACAGCTCAACGTCCAACAGGCCGACCCGACGGGCAATCTGTCGCAGGTCTTCAATCTGACGGCCCCTGACGTGCAGGCGCCGATTGCAGCCAGCGGTCTGACGCTCGCTGCCAACGGTCTGACTTTGAGCGGTACGGGCGAAGCCGGTGCGACGGTCAACGTCTACGGCCCGGGCGGCGCGCTGATTGGCACCGCCACCGTAGGCAGTGGCGGCACGTTCAGCTTCAACCTGAACACCGCGCAACTCGACGGGCAGCTGTTGACCGTGCGTCTGGTCGACCCGGCCGGCAATCTCTCGCCCAACGCCAGCCTGACAGCGCCGGACATTACCGCGCCCGGCGCGCCGACCGGCGTCAGCGTCAATGGCAGCGGCACCGTGCTCACTGGCGTCGGCGTGCCCGGTTCGACCATCAGCGTGCGAGGCGTCGGCGGCGTGGTGCTCGGCACCGCCACCGTCGCCGCTAACGGCAGTTTCTCCGTGGCACTGGCCTCGGCGCAGATCAACAGCCAGGTACTCAGCGTCACCCAGGCGGATCCGAGCGGCAACGTATCGGCTGCGGCGACCGCGACGGCGCCAGACCTGACACCACCCGCTGCCGCCACGGCGCTGCTGGTCGGTGCCGACGGCCTGACCGTCACCGGTACCGGTGAAGCCGGTGCAACCGTGACCATCAAGTCGGCCAGCGGCACCGTTCTGGGCACCGGCACGGTCGACAGCCTCGGCGTGTTTACCGTCACCCTGAGCAGTGCGCAGATCAACGGTGAAAACCTCACCATCAACCTCAGCGACGCACGCGGCAACGTTTCGGTAGCCGCCAACGTCATTGCGCCGGACGTCGACGTCAACGCGCCAGTGGTCGCCAGCGATAACCTCGCCGTCGGCACCGTCACCCTGGCTCCGGTCACCGCGTCGCAGACCTTCAACGACTCGTTCACTACGCTGCTGGCCGGGTTCTCGAAAACCTTCACCTTCACCGTGGCCGGCGGCACGCGTCTTGATCCAACCCTGACGCTGACCACCAGCAGTCTGATTTCGCTGATCGATGGCGTGGTCTATACCCTGCAAGTCAAGGATGCCAGCGGCAACTGGGTGACTCTGGATGTCAATGGCAGCGGCGGCCTGCTTGACCTGATCGCGCTCGCCGGCCAGGGCGTACGGGTCGACATCGGTAACCTGCTGTCAGGCGATTATCGACTGACGGTTTCGAGCACCGGCATCGGCGTGCTGACCACGGTCAATACCCAGCTGCAACTGGATGTCAGCAGCCTGACCCAGTTCAACGGCATTGCCGGGCCAGCGGTGATCGGCAACGTCATCACTAACGTCGGTGTCGATGGCACGGTCGATCAGACCGGCCCTGACAACGGCGCGCAGTTGCAGATCTTCAAGAACGGCGCCTGGGTCAGCGCCGGTGCCGGCACCACGGTGCAAGGGTTGTACGGCACGCTGACCATCGACGCCAACGGCAACTACAGCTACAAACCGAACGGCAGTGTCGGCAGCGTCGGCAAAGTCGACGTGTTCAACTATCAACTGGTGCACCCGAACGGCTTGAGCGACACCGCCAATCTGTATGTGCGCATCGACAGCCCGCAAGCCAGCGAAGTGTGGAATGACGCCAATCTCGGCAGCCCGGCACTGGTGGTTGATGCCACAGCGGACATCGCCTCAACCGACGTCACCCTGATCAACCGCGAAGTCACCACCAACTCTGCCCTTGGCACGTTCAATGTGCTGCTGGGCGGCGGCAGCGGTAACTACAACACCGTGGTCGCAGCCGATACCGTCAGTGACCTGACCGTGGTGGTCAATTCGAGCAACCTGTTGGCGCTGCTCGGTTCGATGACGGTGGGCCTGTACAAGCTCAACACCGCCACCAACCAGTACGTGCTGGTCAAGAGTTACGGCGGCAACGCGCTGGTCAATCTCGGCGGCGGCAACTACGGGATCAAGTTCGACGACCAGACCGCCGGCAGTTATCAGGTGCGGGTGGCAGTGGGCGGCCTCGGCCTGCTGACCAGCGTCAACACCAGCCTGATCAACGTCGCGACCTACAACAATCAGTTCGTGGTCGGCAGCTACACGCCGGTATCGGGCAATCTGCTCACCGACACCGCTGGCGGCGGCGCCGATGTGTTGGGCTCGGTCTACACCTTGCTCAGCGTGCTGGTCGCCGGCAGTTACGTTGCGCCGGGTTACAACGGCGTCTCGCTGGTCGGTAACTACGGCACCCTGGTGGTCCAAGCCAACGGCAACTACACCTACACGCTCAAGGCCGGGCTGACCGATGCGGTGATCGGCCAGGAAGACACCTTCACTTACCAACTCACCCACCCCAACGGCACCGTGGATACCGCGACGCTGACCATCGACCTGAACAAGGCCGGCGCATTTGCCAGCACCGCTTTCTCGGCCCTGGCCAGTGATGACCTCGGTCTGGCCCATGCCACTGGCAGCGACTTGATCCAGGGCACCGAGGGCAACGACACCCTCGACGGGTCGCACGGTGGCGCCGTGACCCTGCAAGGTGGCGGTGGCGACGACACGCTGATCATCGCCGATCAGCAATTCACCTCGGTGGACGGCGGCAGCGGCACCGACACCCTGCTCTGGGCCGGTGGCGACGTGTCGATCAACCTCGGCGATCTGCAGAGCAAGATCCACAACGTCGAGATCCTCGATCTCAACCATTCCAGTGCGGTCGCGCTGACATTGAATCTCAGCGATCTGCTGGCGATCACGTCCTCGGACAACAACACCCTGCTGATCAAGGGTGACGACAGGGACAGCGTGCACATGACCGATGGCTGGGTCGCCGATGGCACGCAACAGGCCGACGGCATCGACTATGTTCAATACACGGCGCAGGAGGATCCGAGCCACCACTTGTGGGTACAGAACGGCATTCAAGTGGTTTGAAACAAGACATCAAACGTTGGTCTCTCAACAGTAAGGGAAGTCTGTGGAGTCAGTTTTTCGCCAGAAATGGCCGGTGGTCCTGTTGACCATCGGCCTCTACCCCGCTTTCACCGTCGGCGTTCGCGCCGACGACAATCTCGACAGCAGCTTGCGCAGCATCAGCCCGTCGCAACTGCAACAACCGGCAGGCAATGAAAGCCGTCAGCGCCCTGCCCCTGCTCTGAAAGCGTCCGCCGATGCGGACGCGTTGGGGCTGGAACAAGCGGTCAGGCTCGCCGTGGACTGGCACCCGCGCATCGGCGAGGCCATCGGCACCCTGTTCCAGCAAGGCGAAGGGGTCAACGTCGCCGAATCCGGTTATTACCCGCAGGTCACCGGCGGCATCAAGGGTGGCTACACCAGCGGTTACGGCAGCGATGCCGGCAGCCAGTCGGTGAACATTTCCCTCAAGCAGATGCTGTATGACTTCGGCAAGGTTTCCAGTTCGGTCGACGCCGCCCGCGCCCGGGTGGCGCGCAGTCAGGCCGGGATTCTGCTGGCGATCGACGACATCGCCCGCGACACCGCCAGGGCCTACATCGAGGTG
>NZ_JH635999.1:913268-919520 GCF_000257605.1 Pseudomonas sp. R62 | reverse complement strand
CGAGGTTGCGCGCGAGCAGATTCAGGGCATCGGCGGCATCGTTGACCTGGCCAAGCAACGCAGCGACATGGGCGCCAGCACCCGCTCCGATATGGTCCAGGCACAGTCCCGGGCCGAAGGCGCGACAGCGACGTTGCAGGAATTCAAGGCGCAATACGCACGCTGGCAAGCGACGCTGACCAGCTTGCTTGGACGGCGCACGCCGCCGGCAGTCAGCGACGCCGCCGCGCCGACATTGACTCAGGCCTGCGACGCCTCGCAGATCTCCGACACCCTGCCCGCCGTCCTTCAGGCCGCCGCGCAACGCACTCAGGCCCAGGCCGAACTGGCCCAGGCCAAAGCCGAGGCCTACCCGACCCTGTCGCTGCAACCGTCGGTCAACCAATACCTGGACGGCCACTACGACGATCAGAACTCGCGCGCCGATCGCACTCAGGTCGGGATCTTCCTCAACCTCGAAGTGCCGATCTATCAGGGCGGTGCGATCAGTGCGCGCAGCCGCGCCGCCGGGCATGCGCTGACCGCAGCGGATTCGGCCGAAGACTTCGCCCGTCTGCAAGCGCGCCAGGGTCTGGCCGAAGCCCAGGCGCAAACCTCGGGCCTGAACCGGCGGCTGCGCTCGCTGGAATTTCGCCAGACCAGCATCACCGAGGCGCGCATGTTGTATGGCCGCCAGTACCTGGAACTGGGCACGCGGCCGCTGCTCGACCTGCTCAACGCCGAGCAGGAAATCCATCAGTCGCGCTTCGATCTGGTAAACACCCAGGCTGATCTGCAACGCCTGCAGATCGACTGCTTCTACAACAGCGGTGCGATTCGCCGGGTCTTCGGCATCGACCACAGCGCCATCCAGAATGTCGAGATCCTGCCATGACCGATGCCAGCATCACTGTTCCCGAACCCGCCGCTGCCGAAGCTCGCGAAGATTATTCACCGTGGCTGGAAGCCGTGCTCAAGGTCGCCCGCCACTACCGACTCGACGTCTCGCCGGAAAGCGTGCGCCTGGCCTCGGTGCACAGCGAAGGCCGCGTCGAAGAAGTGGTTCGGCACATGGCGCGTCAGGCCGGTTTGAGCGTGAAATTCGCGGTATTCGACAACAAGAGCCTGAGCCGCTGGCGCACGCCGCTGGTGGTGCAACTGCGTGACGGTCAGGTCGGCGTGCTCGAAAGCATCGGCGAAACCGGCGAGCTGGGCATCTGCTTCAGTGGCGATCAAGGTTTGCAGAGCCGCATGGAGGCTGGCGCGCTCGCCGAACAGGCATTGCGCACGGTGATTCTGCGTCCGACGCAACCGGTGGCCGACGTGCGCACCAACGATTACATCAAGCCCTACGACGAGCACTGGTTCCGGCGCATCGTCCTCACCGATCTGCGGCCCTACAGCCAAGTGATGATCGCCTCACTGGTCGCGAATCTGCTGGGCATGGCCGGGGTGCTGTTTTCCATGCAGGTGTACGACCGGGTGATTCCGGCCGAGTCGCTGCCGACCCTGTACGTGTTGTTCGGCGGGGTGGTGCTGGCGCTGCTGTTCGATTTCGTCATGCGCATTCTGCGTCTGCGCATCACTGATGTGCTGGGCAAGCGCGCCGACTTGCGCGTCTCCGATCTGGTCTTTGGCCACGCCTTGCGTCTGCGCAATTCCGCGCGGCCGAAGTCCACCGGTTCGTTCATTTCGCAGTTGCGCGAGCTGGAGCAGATCCGCGATCTGATCACCTCCAGCACTGCCACGGCACTGGCGGACATGCCGTTTTTCCTGCTGTTCCTGCTGGTGTTCTATTTGATCGGCGGGCCACTGGTGCTGATTCCACTGGTGGCGCTGGTGTTCATGTTGCTGCCCGGGATCATCGCGCAACCGCGTCTGGCGCGACTGGCCAATGCGTCGATGCGTGAAGCGGCGCTGCGCAACGCCATGCTGGTAGAGAGTATTCAGGGCCTCGACGACATCAAGGCATTGCAGGCCGAGCAGCGTTTCCAGCAACAATGGAACCAGTACAACGCCGCCTCGGCGGACAGCAGCCTGCGCCTGCGCACCCTGACCAACAGCCTGGTGGCGTGGACGCAGAACGTGCAGGGCGGAGTGTTCGCAGTGGTCATCGTGTTCGGCGCGCCGATGGTGATTGCCGGCGACCTGACCACCGGCAGTCTGGTCGCGGCGTCGATTCTGTCGTCGCGGATGATGGGGCCGATGGCGCAACTGACCCACGTACTCACCCGATGGCAGCAGGCCAAGGTCGCGCTCGAAGGCTTGAACCGGATCATGCAGATGCCGGTGGATCATCCCGAAGGCAGCCAGCGCGTGCACTTGCCGGCGATTCGCGGCGACTACCGCATGCGTCAGGCCAGTTTTCGCTACAGCGAGGAATCGTCCCCGGCACTCAACAACATCGACCTGAGCATTCGCCCCGGCGAGCGCATCGCCCTGCTCGGCCGCAACGGCGCCGGCAAGTCGACGTTGCTGCAAGCACTGGGCGGCGCGATGGATCTGAGCAGCGGTGAAACCACCCTGGACGGCATCGCCCTCGCGCATCTGGATCCGGCCGACCTGCGCCGCGACGTCGGCCTGCTGTCGCAACAGGCGCGACTGTTTCATGGCACCTTGCGCGACAACATCACCCTCGGCGCCGGTCAGGCCAGCGATCAGGAAATCATCGCCGCGCTGACCGTTACCGGTGCGCTGGACTTTGTTCGGGAGCTGCCCAAAGGCATGGATCACCTGGTGCTTGAGGGCGGCCTGGGTTTGTCCGGAGGTCAGCGTCAAAGCCTGTTGCTGTCACGCTTGTTGATCCGTCAGCCACAAGTGCTGTTGCTCGACGAACCGACGGCCGCGCTCGATGACGTCACCGAGCGTCTGCTGCTGGAAAAACTCGCGACCTGGACCCAGGGCCGAACGCTGGTGGTCGCCACGCATCGGGTCAGTGTGTTGCAACTGGTCGAGCGGATCATCGTCCTCGACAACGGACGTATCGTCATCGACGACCACCGCGACGCGGCATTGGCGCGGCTGCGCGCACCGGGTAAAGGAGTGGCGGTATGAAGCCGATGATGACCGACGTGCCGGACCCGATGTCCTACCTCGACGGCCGCGATGAGCGCGCTCTTGCCGGTGGCGCAAAGGTGATCTGGGGTTGCGCGCTGATGCTCGCCTGCTTCATTGCCTGGGCCGCGTGGTTTGAAATCGTCGAAGTCTCGACCGGCACCGGCAAAGTGGTGCCGAGCTCGCGCGAGCAGGTGATTCAGTCGATGGAGGGCGGCATTCTTGAGCAGCTCAATGTCAGCGAAGGTGCTTTGGTCGAGCGCGGGCAGATCCTCGCGCAATTGGACCCGGTGAAGAACCAGTCCAACGTCGGCGAAAGCGCGGCCAAGTACCGCGCGGCGCTGGCCAGCGTCAACCGCTTGCAGGCCGAAGTCAGCGAAAAGCCCCTGACCTTCGACGCATCGCTGCAGGAGTTTCCTGACCTGATCCGCGCCGAAACCGAGCTCTACCAGACCCGGCGCAAAGGGCTGGCGGAAACCCTCGACGGTATTCAGAGCTCGCTGAAACTGGTGCGCAGCGAACTGGCGATCACTGAAAACCTGGCGAAGATCGGCGCCTCGAGCCGGGTTGAAGTGCTGCGCCTGACCCGTCAACGCTCGGAGCTGGAATTGAAGGCCACCGAAGCCCGCTCCGATTACATGGTCCGCGCCCGCGAAGACCTGGCCAAGGCCAACGCTGAAGCGCAGATGCTCGAAGCGGTGATCCGTGGGCGCACCGATTCACTGTCGCGCCTGACCCTGCGCTCGCCGGTGCGCGGCATCGTCAAGGACATCGAGGTCAGCACGATTGGCGGCGTCATTGCGCCCAACGGCCAGGTCATGCAGATCGTGCCGCTCGATGAACAACTGCTGATCGAGACGCGCATCTCGCCGCGCGACATCGCCTTCATTCACCCGGGCCAGGCGGCGAAAGTGAAAATTACCGCCTATGACTATTCGATCTACGGCAGCCTCGACGGCGAGGTGGTGACGATCTCGCCGGACACGATTCAGGACGAAGCCAAGCCGGAAATCTTCTACTACCGCGTGTTCATCCGTACCGCTTCGGATGAACTGCGCAACAAGGCCGGCAAACGCTTCGCCATCGTGCCCGGGATGATCGCCACGGTGGACATCCGTACCGGCGAAAAAACCGTGCTCGACTACCTGATCAAACCACTCAACCGCGCCCGCGAAGCGTTGCGCGAACGCTGATCAGCGGCTGGCCAGTTTGGTCGCTGGTGGCGTCGTTGGAGTGATGCTGGCCTGATAGCGCGACCACTCGCGATTGATCTCCGCGTACGGCAAAAAGATGCTTACGCGCGGTTGATCGAGCAAGTCTTTGCGCTTGAGGCGGCTGACGTCGTCACGGGTGAGAAACGCCACGTTGATGCCAACCACTTTGCCATCGGCGGAAAACACCGGTCCGCCGGACATGCCTTTGGCCAGCGCGCCATTGTGGGTGCCGTAAAGCACGTTGCCCTCTTTGACGTCGAGGCGAACCATGGCCGGCAACGCCTGGCCGGTGCCCTTGACCGACATGTACAGCGAATTGAACCCCACCGAAGTCAGCTCCTCGCCCGGCTTGTAGCCGCGCCACGCCGGCACGCTATTGGCCTTGTGACGGAAAAACTGCACGTCTGCCTGCCCTTGGAAAACCGTGCCCGACAAGTAAGGAATGTGCTTCACCGTCACGGCGAAGTCTTCATTCCATTGCACAGCCGAACCCATCAGCAGGTAAGGCAAAGGCGCGCCGGAGTGGACGACAAAGGCTTGGTCTAAAACAGGATCCTGAACAAAAGCGACTGGCATTCCATTGCACCCGCTGAGCAGCAACGACGCTGCAACAAGTGACTTGAGGGGGCGCATTTTCGGTACATCTTGAAGTGAGGAAAGGTGCTGCAATATGTCATTGCGCCATCACTTCTAGCAATAGGCTCAGCCTACCGCTTGTCGGCATGCGATATAGTGAGTTAATGATTGGATCCAAGCGATTTCCAGGCAATACGCGCAATCAACAGCGAATGAACGCAAATGATCGCGATTGTCTTCAACCAGGTCGAGTGATCCCATGCTGACGAAGCTTGCGGTACAGGGTATTGCGGCTAATCCCCAGACGACGGGCAACTCGCGCGACATGCCAGTGTTCAGCTTCGATCATGCTGAGCAGAGTTTGCCGTTCGGATACGCCCAATGGATCGTCAACAGGTTGGTCGTCACTTGCGGGCAGTAACTCGTGCACGTCCTCCAGCGTGACCCGGCCTTCCACTGCCAACGCCACCAACGTCCGCAAACAGGTGCGCAGTTGCCGGACATTGCCCGGCCAGGGCTGCGCCAGCAAGCGCTCTCGAACTCCCGCTTGCAGCCGCACAGTGGCGCCCGCCGCTTCTTCGCGCAGCAGCAGGTCGAGCAGACGGCCCTTGTCGGAACGCTCGCGCAGCGGCGGCAGTTCCACGGCGAAACCGCCAATGCGATAGAACAGGTCCTCGCGCAGGCGTCCGTCGGCCACGCAGGCTGGCAGATTCTGGTGACTGGCGCTGATCAGGCGTACATCAAGCGGTCGCGGCGTTGCGCTGCCCAGCGGCACGACCTGGCGCTCTTCGAGTACGCGCAGCAGACGGGTCTGTAGCGCGAGGGGCATGTCGCCGATTTCGTCGAGAAACAGAATGCCGCCATGGGCCTGCTCAAGCTTGCCGACCATGCCGTCCTTGCGCGCGCCGGTGAAGCTGCCGCCGCGATAGCCGAACAGCTCGCTTTCAATCAGCGTCTCGGGGATCGCCGCGCAGTTGATCGCGACAAACGGCTGGCCGGCGCGGGAGCTGGCGCGATGCAGCGCTGCCGCAAAGGCCTCCTTGCCGGTGCCGGTTTCACCTTGCAGAAACACCGGCACGTCGCGCTCCAGTACACGGAGTGCGCGGGCGAATCCGCGTTGCAGGCGCGGGTCTTCCAGGCACACGCGCTCATCCTTGATTGGCGGGACAGGCGCAAGGGTCAACGGCGCGGAGCGGATCGGTTCGCGCAACTGGCCGTAGAACAAGCGCCCGTCGGCCAGGCGCATCGGCCAGCAGACGTGCGCCTGAGCACTGGCCTGATCGAGCAACTGTTCCATCGGCGTTTCCAGCAACATGGTCAACGACTGCCCGACCATCTGCTCGCGGCTCAGGCCCAACAGATCCAGCGCCGCCGCATTCACCGAACAGATCCGCGCACTCTCGTCGAAGCTGAGCAGGCCTTCACCCAG
>NZ_JH635999.1:908708-910824 GCF_000257605.1 Pseudomonas sp. R62 | reverse complement strand
GAACTGATCGCCAACGGCACGATCAAGCTCAAGAGCGCGCCGGGCCTCGGTGTCGAACGCATCGAAGCGGATGCGGTGGTGCTCACCGATGGCAGCCGCTTGCCGGCCGATCTCATCGTTTATGCGACGGGTTATGGCTCGATGAACGGCTGGGCCGCGAAGCTGATTTCTCAGCAAGTGGCCGACAAGGTCGGACGCTGCTGGGGCCTGGGTTCCGGCACCACCAACGACCCCGGCCCGTATGAAGGTGAACTGCGCAACATGTGGAAGCCGACCCAGCAGCAAAACCTCTGGTTCCACGGCGGCAACCTGCATCAGTCACGGCACTATTCGCTGTATCTGGCGTTGCAGTTGAAAGCCCGTTTCGAAGGCCTCGACACCGATGTTTATCGCCTTGCACAGCGGCATCATCTGGGCTGATTCCTCAAGTGGTCGTTCGTCGGTGCGCAGACCAAGCGCACCGGCGAACTGGAAAGTGCGTGCTAGGGTGTCTAGCCCAAGCACGTTTCAATCCAGGAAAAATGAGGAGGATTCATGCCACTTCATCCCATTCTGTTCATGGGCGGCTCCGGCGCCATCGGCCACCAGACGGCTCGCGCATTGCGCGCGGCGCATCCCGACGTCCCCTTGCTGATCGGCGGACGCGACCTCGCCAAGGCTGAGCAAACCGCCGAACAAATCGGCAATGCCCAAGGTGTGGTCATCGATGCTCGCGCAGAAGATCTGGGGCTGGGTGATCGCCCGATCAGCGCCATCGTCCTGTTCTACATGGACCACGCCCTCGCCGGTCTGCGCTTTGCGCAAAAGCGCAAGGTGCCGCACCTGAGCATCTCTTCCGGCGTATTCGAAATCGCCCCGCAAATCGCCAGTTTCATGCACACGCCTGACGCGTCTCCCATTGTCCTCGGCTACGAATGGATGGTCGGTGCCACAACCGTGGGAACGCTGCACCTCGCCAAGGCATTCGCCCGCGTGCACGACATCCGCATTCATGCGCTGGTCGACGAACAGGACGGCGGCGGCCCGACCGTAGCCGTCGATTTCGAGCACCTGAACAAAATGCTTCCCGCCGCACTGACCCGCCGCGACGGCAAATTCATCTGGCGCGAAGGCGACGACGCCAAGGTCAGCTTCCGCGCCGTCGACGGCACAATCATGCAGGGCGCCGGCTTTTCCTCGATCGACGTCACCGGCCTCGCCGCCGCCACCGACGCCCCGAACGTCGAGTTCAACCTCGCCAGCGGCGTCAGCTCGACCCGGCGTCAGGGTCAGCCGATGTCGACGGAAATACTCATTGAACTCGAAGGCACGGATCACGATGGCCAGCCATTGCGCACACGCCACGCCGTGGTTCACCGATCAGGCGCAGCAGCGTTGACCGGGCTCAGCGTGGCCATGCTGCTGGAGCGACTGGTTGGGCTGGATGGGCAAGCGCCGGTAAGACCGGGGCTGTATTTTCCCTATCAATTGCTGGAGGCACAGGTGTTTTTGCAGCGGTTGAAAGAGGACGGTGGGGAGTTGATCGAACTACTTGAGTGAGACCGCGCACAGGTCGCTCGACACTTGAACTGCTCGTTTGAGAGAGTACCGGTCCTGCCCGCCACTGCTCGCAAGGATTGATTGCCATGGATTGCATCCCCACGCTTTACACCCACCGCCTGATCCTCACCCCGCTGCAACTGAGTGATGCAGCGGCGGTGCAACGATTGTTTCCGCAATGGGAGGTCGTGCGCTATCTCGACAGCCGCGTTCCGTGGCCGTATCCGGACGACGGCGCGCTTGTTTACGTCCGCGATGTCGCGCTGCCCGCGATGGCTGCCGCAAAGGAATGGCACTGGATGATCCGCACCCGCGTTCAGCCCGAGAGCTGCATCGGCAGTATCAGCCTGTTTGATCAACCGGGTAACCATCGAGGCTTCTGGCTCGCCCCTCAGTTTCAGGGCAACGGCTACATGCGCGAGGCCTGCAAGGTGATCAATGCCTTCTGGTTCGATACGTTGATGCGCCCATTGATGCAGGTGCCCAAGGCCGCCGCCAACCACGCCTCGCGCAAGATTTCCGAAGATGAAGGCATGCGGATGGCTGAAACGCGGGACGGCCAGTTTGTGTCGGGGCC
>NZ_JH635999.1:904605-908688 GCF_000257605.1 Pseudomonas sp. R62 | reverse complement strand
GAGATCACGCGCAGCGAATGGCTTGCCGAAGAAACAAACCGGTCAATTGATTGTTAGAGCCGATCAAGTGCTCAATCTTGCGTATATGCTGCTGTCTGCAAAATCAGGACAAGTACTCCCCAAACGTTCGAGACAGTAGAAATGATCTCCGATCCAGGAACACCAACGCTTGATCAACTGAAAGTATTTCTGACGGTTGTAGAAGTGGGCAGTTTTGCCGCTGCGGCCAGAAAACTGCATCGCGCGACATCGGTGGTGAGTTACTCCATTTCCAATCTGGAGATGCAGCTCGGGGTTTCACTGTTTGACCGCAAAACCACGCGCAAACCGCAACTGACGGAGGCAGGTCGAACCGTCCTGGCTGAAGCACGCACTATTACCAACGGCGTAAATGGGCTGCGCGCAAAAGTCTCCGGTTTGCTGCATGGGCTTGAAGCAGAAGTTCACCTCGCGCTCGATGTAATGCTCCCTGCCGAGCGAGTAGTCGATGCGTTGAGGACCTTTAGGGAAGAATTTCCCACAGTCACTCTGCACTTGCACATGGAAGCCTTGGGGGCAGTGACCCAACTGGTGATGGAGAAGAAAGCTGGAGTCGGCATCAGCGGTCCGCTGGACATTGGCTTGGACGGCATCGAGCGCATCGGCGTGGGCAGTGTTCAATTGATACCGGTCGCCGCGCCTGCACACCCGCTTGCAACCGAGTGTTCCAAATCCCCTGGCGCTGCCAGAGAGTTTGTTCAATTGGTGCTATCGGATCGTTCAACGCTTACGGGTGACAAGGACTTTGCCGTCGTGAGCACTCGCACTTGGCGACTGGCGGATCTGGGCGCCAAACACATGCTTCTCAAAGAGGGCATCGGATGGGGGAATATGCCGATGCCCATGGTTCAGTCTGACCTGGACGAAGGACGCCTGGTCGAACTGGATATGCCCGACTGTAAAGGCGGCACCTACGCCTTCGATGCGATTTATCGAACCGACTCGCCGCCCGGTCCGGCTGGGCAGTGGCTGATCAAGCGGTTCGGCGAACAGCTTTTGCCGACGTAATCAATCTAGGAAAAAGAGCAAAAATCCGACAGCTTGAGCAAGGCTGCCGGAGAGGTGCATGTCAAAAAGCAGGAAAGTTGAGTTGTCGAAAGCGACTGACAACAACTGTTTATCCTCTTTTGATCCCCGGAGGCGCCATGACCGCATTTCGAAAATCCGACTTCCCTTTGAGCGAGGTTCGCCAGCATCTGGAAACCGGCCCCATCGTCCTGGTGACCTCCGCCTGGCAAGGTGAAACCAACATAATGACCATGGGTTGGCACATGATGATGCAGTTCTCCCCCGCCCTGTTCGGCTGCTACATCTGGAGTGCAAACCACAGCTACGAGCTGATCCACAACAGCCAGCAGTGCGTCATCAACGTGCCCACCGTCGAATTGGTGGACCAGGTTGTTGCCGTCGGCAACAGCAGCGGTGGCGCCATCGACAAGTTTGCCCAATTTGACCTCACAGCCGCCCCCGCAGAACGGGTAAAGGCCCCGTTGATCAAAGAGTGCTACGCCAATTTCGAGTGCAAGCTGTTCGACTCCAATCTTATCGGCGAGTACGGTCTGTTCGTGTGGGAAGTGGTCAAGGCGCATGTGGCTACGTCGGTGAAAAATCCCAAAACCCTGCATTACCGCGGGCAGGGGAAATTTATGGTGGCGGGCGAAACCCTGGAATTGCGCGATCAATTCCGCCCACAGAATCTGTAATACGACACTAATAAAAAAGCCGGAATGTTCATTCCGGCTTATGCGTCAGCGCTCGGGATATAACACCATGCCCGCGTGGTACAGCACGTTATCTCGAAACTCTCCGTCTGCGGTGAAGCCAGTATCGTCCACATACTCGATGTGGTCGCCTTCCAGCCAGTAGTGCCCTTGATAAGCGCTTTTTTGCCGGCCGCGAGCCTCGTCATATCGCCCTCTTGGCAGCAACTCATGGCGAATATGACCGTCGGCTGTCACCCACATGCCAACGTACTTGCCCTGATCGTCGGCTGGATTTGCCGTGGCGTGTTCTTGCGCATCAGGGGTTACGCGAATTTCGACATCGGACATTTTAGAATTCCTGTTTTCAGATCAGAGTTTCCTGCCGTTCAGCAGGACTTGAAGCAAGAGTAAAAAGTCGCGACGCGGTGCCGTTATGCAATTCCTGCGCAGGTTTTGCCCAATGCTCCAGGCGCTCGCAAAAACGTCGAGGCGGGGGACTAAGCGAACTTCTGCAAAGGAGAGAAGGCCCGCGCATCTTTCAGCGCCCGTGCCCACCAGGCCAGCTGGATCAACAACTGCGCCATCGAAACCCGTGCTTGCGCAAAGTGCTCCAGTCCGAGGCCTTGTTCGAGACGCTCGGCAATCTCAGCGAACTTCACATAGCCACCAACAGGCATCGCCTGCAGCTTCAACAACTCGCATCCAAGCTCGTCGACCTCATCCTCCCCGCCCGTCGTGGTGCCATACCCAACAAATGAACAAGGTCGTCCCTGGAGGTGTTCAGGCCAGCGCGCCATCAAGACTTTCAATCCATGCTGGTAACCAAGGTGACGTGCGGGCACCAAGACGATATAGGCATCTGCTGCCGCTAGAGCTCTCAAGCACACTCGACGACCGGGCTGTTCCGAAAAATCGTCTATAAATCTCAGGTCAAACGGCTCTACCACGCTCAACGCAAATTCGCTGCGGTCTTGCACCACGGCGGTAATCCATTGCACCAACGCCGTGTCTACGCCGTTGGACTGGTTGCTGTTATGGATCAGTACTAATTGCAGTGTATGAGTCATTTCAGCCTCCGAGCAGCTATCAACATGGCAATGTTCTACGGTTAGAGAAAACAACGTGACAGCAAGAGCGCGATGGTTGGAAGTGGCCACTTCTTTGCTTTCAAAGTCGGCAACCGTTCCATATCGCGTTGGCAAAATATTAGGCGCGCGAAATGGTAGATAAACAGCCCGTGCCCAGGCACACGATTTATGACGTGAGTTCACATGCGACGACTGGATATCAATTGCTTCGCCGAGATGAGCGTGTTCGTTAAAGTGGTGGAACGCGGAGGTTATTCAGCGGCCGCAAGAGCTTGCGCGATAACCCCCTCTGCCGTGAGCAAGCTCATGACGCGCCTGGAAAGCCGTCTTGGCGCACGTTTGCTGAACAGGTCCACGCGCAAGCAACTGCTGACGCCAGAAGGAATGGCTTTTTACGAACGCAGCGTTGCCATACTGGCCGATCTTGACGAAGCGGAACGCGAAGCATCTTCCAGTTCTGCACCGCAGGGCGTGGTCAGAATCAGCTGTAATGTGGGTATCGGCCGCCAGCTTTTTCTTCCCATCATCAACTTGTTCATGAATCAACATCCTGGGGTCAGCGTCGAACTTTTCCTCACCGATGAGGTGGTCGATCTCATCGAAGCACGTGCGGATATCGCCATACGCACCGGAGCGCTCAAGAACTCCAACCTTGTGGCGAAACGACTCGGGCAATCCAGAGGGCTGATCGTAGGATCTCCTGACTACCTGGCGGCCAAGGGCACTCCGCTGGTGCCTCAAGACCTTGCCGATCACAACTGTCTGGGTTTCACCTTTTCGCCTCCCGCCATGGAGTGGGCCTTGCTCGACGAGAGCGGCGAGCAACGTATGTACCCGGTAAAAGGCAATCTGCGCGTCAGCGATGGCGACGCCTTGCGTGAGTTGACGGTGCTGGGCGCAGGGCTAGCCAAGCTGGGGTTCTGCCAGGTTGCAGATGACCTGGCTGCCGGAAGGTTGGTTTGCGTCCTGCAACCATTCGTGCCTGCAAGCGTCACGGAGATTCATGCGATTTACGTCGGCCAAGGCGGACATCTGCCCGCACGCGTGAGAGCCCTGATGGATTTCCTCGCCGCCCATTTGCATGTTCATTGAACCGCAACGCGGGCAAAGGGCCGTTCCTTCAATGCATAGGCCAGCACAAGAGCCGCGGGCAAAGCAGCGCCCAGTAGGCACAGCCCTTCCCAGCCGACATACCGAATACCGAAACTTGCAACTGCGGAGCCAATAGCGCCGCCAACAAAGTTGATACTGAT
>NZ_JH635999.1:898459-904053 GCF_000257605.1 Pseudomonas sp. R62 | reverse complement strand
TTCCCAGCCGACATACCGAATACCGAAACTTGCAACTGCGGAGCCAATAGCGCCGCCAACAAAGTTGATACTGATAAACACCGCGGTAATCCGTGAATTGGCTGCGGGGGCCAGTTTGTAGATGACCGATTGATGGGTGATCTGCAAGCCCATTACGCCAACGTTCAAGGCCATTGCGGCAGCGATTATTATCCAGAGCCCTGTCGCCGCAAAGCTCAGCACCGCCCAGGCCAGTATCATCAACGAGGCCAACCCGAATGCCAGCGCGTGCCGGTAGCCATGATCACAGAGCCGGCCAACCACACCGGGAATCAACGCGCCAGTCACTCCCGTGAGCCCGATCAGTCCGATGCTCGAAGTCGAAAAATCGAACGGCGGTTGCGACAACAGTATTGGTAATCCAGTCCACAACATGCTGAAGCTGGCCATTCCCAGCGCACCGTAAAGCGCCCGGCGAGCAAGCGCTGGATACTCGAGGATGAGTTGCCACAACGAGCGCATCAACTGCTCATAGCGCACGGGCTGGCCTCGGCGCTCGGGCTCGGTTGGCAAGGTGATTCTGAGCAGCATGAGCAGGATCAGCGCCGCGCACCCGGCGCTGGCGTACACCAAGCGCCACCCTGCCGCGTTGCCGATACCGCCGGAGACCAGCCACGACAGCGGTATCGCGAGCAAGGCACCGGTCATCACCACGCCGATCACTTGACCGCGCCGATGCTCAGCTGCGATGGACGCTACGTACGGCACAATCAACATGGCAGCGGATGCCGTGACTCCACTGATCAACACTGCGGCGCAGAACAACAAGAAATTCGCGCTGGCCGCAGCCACAAACAGCGCTAGTGCGTTGATGGTAAACATCCGGCTCAGAAGCGCTCTTCTTTCGAGGACGTCACCGAGCGGGACGACCAGCACAATGCCCAGCGTGTAGCCAAGTTGAGCGCAACTCACCAGCAGGCCGGACGTGGCGAGCGGAATATCAAATGTCCCCGTTACCAACGACAGGATCGGCTGCAGATAATAGAGATTAGCGATCATGGACCCCGCTGCGAATGCGCAAAGCCACATGAAAGGTCGGGACGGGGACGACGAATTCATACAAATACTCCTCGGTAAATGCCGTTCAAAATTGGGCGAGTCAACTCACTCGCCCAGTTTTTCCCGCACCGCGTCGTCCCCGTTAACTCACTCCTCTCAGGTGTTTGCCTGATTCTGTAGCGTCCATGCCATCAGTGCGGGCTTCGCCTGTCAGGCCGTCGGGAAGTCCGCGCCACGGGCGGTAGATTCCCATGCGCTGAACTCGCGGCCCATGGCGGCAAGCTTCGCCTGCGCTGCCTCATAGGCTTCATTGCCCAACAGCAGGCGCGCCGGCGGCGCTGCGCAGGTAACCGCGGCGTAGATTGCCGCTGCCGCCCTGGCTGGGTCGCCAGCTTGATTGCCAACAGATTGCTGATATGCGCGCATCGCAGCGCCGGCGGTTGCCTGGTAATCCTCGGCCACCGTTTGCGCGGCGCCCGAAGACCCCGCCCATTGGGTTCTGAAGGCGCTGGGCTGAACGGTCATCACGCCGATACCCAGTGGCGCAACTTCGGCGCGCAGACTTTCCGACAGGCCCTCCACGGCGAACTTCGTCGCGCAGTAATGGCCGACCGCTTCGAACCCGACCAGACCGCCTACCGATGTGAGGTTGACGATCATGCCGGTGCGCCGCTTGCGCATGCCTGGCAGTACTGCGCGAATCATATTGGCCGTGCCGAAGTAGTTGACCTCGAACATCCGCCGAACAGCTTCATCGTCGCTGTCTTCTACCGATGAGAAATAGCCAACGCCGGCGTTATTGATCAGCACGTCCACGCGCCCGAAGCGATGCTCGGCCGCCTGTACGACCTGCATCGCCTGCGCCGGATCGGTCACGTCCAGAGGCAGAATCAAAGCGTCGCCGAGGGCGGCCAGATCCTCGATCTGCTGTGTGTTGCGCGCCGTGACCACCACACGCTCACCCTCATTCAGCAGCGCCGTGGCGATGTGGCGACCGAACCCGGTGGAACAGCCTGTAACCAACCAAACCTTAGTCTCGTTCATTGCAGTACTCCTCTTGATAGCGGCGGTTCAGGATTCGGCTGAACCGCGTTCGAGACCAACGTACCGAATCCGCCCCGCCGCTGTTATCCGATTAGTCCGCGACATTTGCCTGATTCTGCTCACCAACACACGTCGCTAACCACAGAGGAAGGTCCCCTTCGATATCTGCTGCATTTCTATTTTTTCGAACCTGATCATCGAAACTTGTCGGCTATTGCGCAAAGCTGCGCGGTGACATCATCTGCTCCACAACGGCGCTTCATGGTGAAGCGCTGAAATCAGCGGAATCCACGTCATGTCCCACGCAGCCACAATTTCCAGCGTCACTGCTTCAACGTCTTCCAACCTCAACAGCAGCGTTTCCTTGATCGGGCGGATTCTTCTGAGCGCGATCTTCATTCTTTCGGGCCTGTCGAAAATCGCGGCACCGGCCATGATGATTGGCTACATCGGCTCTGTCGGGTTGCCTTTTCCCGCACTGGCGTTGGGCGTAGCGATTGCTGTCGAGGTTCTCGGCGGCGTAGCGTTGATCGCCGGTTATCGCACACGTACCACCGCAGCGCTGTTGGTGATTTTCAGCGTACTGACCGCACTGATTTTCCATAACGCCCTGGCGGACCAGAATCAGTTCATTCACTTCTTCAAGAATATCGCCATGGCCGGTGGGCTCTTGCAGATCGTTTCTTTCGGCGCAGGGCGTTTCAGCCTCGACGCACGTCGCCACTAATCGAATCGCCGGCGCGTCCATTTCTTCCGACGAGCCTTGACCATCACAACGGAGAGAATCATGAAAGCGATCCAAGTCGCGCAGTACGGCCAGGCAGAAGCGCTGGAGCTCAAAGAACTTGCGGATCTGAAACCCAATGACGATCAGGTGTTAATCAATGTTGCCGGTAGTGGGATCAATCCAATCGATTGGAAAATCCTCTCCGGTGCCATGCAGCAATTCATTCCTCTGCCACTGCCCTACACGCCTGGCGTGGAAGTCTCAGGCACAGTCGCCGCGGTGGGCAGGAATGTCAGAGACTTTGTCGTTGGCGACAAGGTGTTCGGGTTTATCGGGATTACCGGCGGATATGCGACCCAGGCCCTCTCAACGCCAGATCGTCTGGCCCACACGCCGACAACCCTGTCGTTGCGAGAGGCCGGCGGCGTGCCGGCGGCAGCGCTGACCGCTTGGCAAGCTCTGCATGAACACGCCGGAATTCAGGCAGGTCAAAAAGTCCTCATTCACGGCGGCTCAGGTGGCGTGGGCAGCTTCGCAATCCAGCTCGCCCGCCTTGCCGGTGCATATGTGATCGCGACCAGCTCTGCGAAGAACCACGACTATCTGCGTTCACTTGGCGCCGATGAGGTGATTGACTACACCACGGCTAAATTCGAAGACAGCGTTGCTGACCTCGATGCGGTCATTGATCTGGTCGGCGGCGAAACTCAGAACCGCTCATGGAGTGTGATCAAGCGCGGGGGCGTTCTGGTTTCCCCCGTAAGCGCACCCTCTGCACAGAAGGCAAGCGAGCACGGTGTGAGTGGCAAAAATTTCGCCACCCGCTCCGATGGCAGCCAATTGGCCGAGATTGCCGCGCTGTTCACATCCGGCAAGCTCAGCCTTGAGGCTCAAGTGGTACCGCTGACAGGAGTTGTCGACGCGGTTAAACAAAGCTGGGCCGGACACACCCGGGGAAAAATCGTGCTCGATGTCAGCGCTCAGGCCGAATCCTGAACCAGATCGCATACATCGCCGGCAGAAACACCAGCGTGATGATGGTGCCAACAAACGTGCCGCCGATCAGCGTGTACGCCAGCGTGCCCCAGAACACCGAGTGGGTCAGCGGAATGAACGCGAGAATCGCCGCCAGCGCGGTCAACAACACCGGCCGCGCCCGTTGCACTGTCGCTTCAACCACGGCATGGAACGGCGCCAGCCCTTCCTGCTCGTTGTGATGGATCTGCCCGATCAGAATCAGCGTGTTGCGCATCAGAATCCCGGACAGCGCAATCAACCCGACCAGCGCATTGATACCGAATGGCTGGTTGAAGATCAGCAGCGTCGGCACCACACCGATCAAGCCTAACGGCGAGGTGAGGAAGACCATGATCATCGCCGAGATCGAGCGTACCTGGACGATGATGATGAGCAGCGTCATGGCGATCATGATCGGCAGCAACGGCAGAATCGCTTTGCCGGCCTTGCCGGATTCTTCGATGGCGCCCGCCTGTTCAATCCGGTAGCCGGAAGGCAGGTTTTCGATAATCGGCTGCAACTGCTGGATGATCGCGCCGGACACGTCCGGTGGCTGCAAACCTTCGGCGATGTCGCCGCGCACGGTGATGGTCGGCGTGCGATCGCGGCGGCGCAGGATCGGGTCTTCCATGCGCACTTCGACCTGGCCGATCTGCGACAGCGGGATGCGCTGCCCCGCTGCGCCGACCAGGGTGAAGCCTTGGATCTGCGCCGGATCAAGGCGGATATTGCCCGCCGCACGGCCAACGACCTGCACGGAACGAATGTCTTCGCGCACCGCCGTGATCGGCACGCCGCTGAGCAGAAATTGCAACTGCTGGGCGACCGCGCTGGACGTAAGCCCCACCGCCTGCAAGCGGTCCTGATCCAGGTTGAAATGCAAGGTCGGCGTCAGCGGCCCCCAGTCAGTGTTGACGGTTCTCATCATCGGGCTGTTCTGCATCACCGCCCTGACCTGCTCGGCGATGTCGCGCAATTTCGCCGGATCAGGCCCCATCACCCGGTAGGCCACCGGAAATGGCGAATACGGGCCGAATACGATCTGCGTCGCCCGAACCCGCGCCTCTGGAGCAAGCCCTTCGGCGACCGCTTCGCGCAAACGCAACTTCAGAGTTTCACGGGCGTTTTGGCTGTCGGTCAGCACAACGATTTTGGCGAACGATGGGTCCGGCAACTCCGGCGCCATCGCCAGGAAAAACCGTGGTGCACCCTGACCGATATAGGCGGTGACGATTTTGGCCTCTTCCTGCTGATGCAGCCAGGCTTCGACCTTGGCCGCCGCGGCACTGGTCTGCTCGATGGACGTGCCGTAGGGCATCTGCACTTCGATCATCACTTCGGGGCGGTCAGAGGTCGGAAAGAACTGCTTCTTCACCAGCCCCATGCCTGGAATCGCAACGGCAAACAGCGCGACCACCGCACCGGCCACCAGCCATTTGCGCGTGATCACCCACGCCAGAACACGCCGGAAACGGTTATAGCGCGGCGTGTCGTAGATTGCCGCGTGCCCGCCTTCGACTTTCTTGATGTCCGGCAACAGCTTCACGCCCAGGTACGGCGTGAAAGCCACGGCGACGACCCACGACGCAATGAGCGCGATGCCGACAATCCAGAACATGTTGCTGGTGTATTCGCCCGCCGTTGATTGCGCGAATCCGTTGGGCAGAAAGCCAATCGCCGTCACCAGCGTACCGGCCAGCATTGGCGCTGCCGTGTGGCTCCAGGCATAAGCGGAGGCCTTGATGCGGTCGTAGCCCTCCTCCATCTT
>NZ_JH635999.1:889547-897884 GCF_000257605.1 Pseudomonas sp. R62 | reverse complement strand
ACCATCATTTCAATGGCGATGATCGCGTCATCGACCAGCAGCCCGAGCGCCAGAATCAGCGAGCCGAGGGTGATCCGGTCAAAGTTCTTGCCGGTCGCCGCCATCACCACAAACACGATCGCCAGGGTCAACGGCACCGCCGCTGCGACGACCACGCCGACGCGCCAGCCCATGCTGAGAAAGCACACGAGCATGACCACCAGCAGCGCGACAAAGAACTTGACCATGAACTCGCCGACCGCCGAGTCGATATTCACCGCCTGATCGGTGACTTTCGACAGCGTCATGCCCAACGGCATTTCCCCGTTGATCCTGACTGTCTCGGCATCCAGCGCCTTGCCCAGATCGAGACCGTTCCAGCCCTCGCGCATGATCACGCCGAGCAATAACGCTTCTTCGCCGTTGCTGCGCACCAGGAAAGTTGCCGGGTCTTCGTAGCCGCGCTCGACCGTGGCCACGTCAGACAGTTTGAGTGTCCGCCCCTGCGCCACCACCGGCGTGTCCCGGATTTTTTGCAACGTGTCGAACGCGCCATCGACGCGCAAAAACACCTCTGGCCCTTTGGTTTCGACCGATCCGGCGGGGGTCAGCACGTTTTGATTGTTCAGCGCGGCGAAGATGTCCTGTGGCGACAAGCCCAGCGTCGCCAAGCGATCATGGGAAAACGAGACGAATATCCGCTCGGCCTGCTCGCCGATGATGTTGACCTTCTTCACGCCAGGCACATGCAACAGGCGCTGGCGTAAAGTTTCCGCGTCGCGCACCAACAAGCGCTGCGGCTCGCCCTTGGCTTTCAAGGCGAACAGCGCGAAGGTCACGTCGGAGAACTCGTCGTTGACCATCGGCCCGATGACACCCGCCGGCAGCCTGATTGCTTCGTCGTCGAGCTTTTTCCGTGCCTGGTAGAACTCATCCTGCACTTGCGACGGCGGTGTGCTGTCGAGCAACGAAACCATGGTGAATGCCAGTCCCGGTCGCGTGTAGGTTTCCGAGCGGTCGTACCACTTCAGTTCCTGCAAGCGTTTTTCGAGGGGTTCGGCGACCTGATCCTGCATCTCTTGCGCGGTCGCCCCCGGCCACGCGGTAATCACTGTTAGCTGCTTGACCGTGAACGGCGGATCTTCCGCCCGGCCCAATTTGAAGAACGAAAGGACGCCGGCAACGGCGATCAGAAAAATCAAAAACACCGTGATCGCACGTTGGCGCACGGCGATAGCAGAAAGGTTGAACCGGCCCTCGCTCATGGACGACCCCCGGCAATCTGGCCATCGTCGCGGGCAAGCAAGCGCACTTCTTCGCCATCGCGCAGCAGATGCGCGCCCAGCGCGACAATCGGCTCACCGACGTTGAGCCGGCCAGCGACACGGGCCGAATCATCGCTCAAGCCCAGCACCTCGACCGGGCGCCAGCTCACTTTCGCCGGAGTGCCGGCGATGACCCACACGCCGGGGCCTTTGCCCGGGTCGTAGATCGCGGCGACGGGCACCTTAAGCACCTGTTTTGGTACAGAACCTTGGGCGATATCAAGGGTGACTGTCGAACCGATCGGGGCATTGGCCAGTTTGCCTTCGAGCACATAGCGCGCCTCAAACGTACGAGTGGTACTGTCGGCCGAATCGGAAAGCAGACGCAGTTTTGCGCTCACGGCAGCCGACGTATCGCCATACAGTTTTGCCTGAGCGGTTGAGCCCGGCGCGGGGCGCAAGGTTTCGGGCAGATGGACGATGGCCTCCCGCTGACCGGCCCGCGCCAGTCGCACCACCGGTTGTCCCGGGCTGACGACTTGCCCGGGTTCGGCGAGGGTTTCCACCACCACGCCATCAGCGTCCGCCAGCAAAACCGCGTAGCCCGAGGCGTTGCGCGCTACGTCCGCTTGCGCCACAGCGGCATTGAGCTGCGCTCTGGCGGTGTCGGCTGCGGCTTTGAACTGATCGTAGGCCGATGCCGAAATAGCGCCGGCGGCGACGAGTTTGCGATTGCGCGCTTCGTCACCGGCAGTCTGTATGGCTCGGGCGCGAGCGGCGCTCACCGCTTCTTGCTGGGCTCGCGCCTGCAGGCCGAGGTCGATCGGGTCGAGGCGCATCAGTGGCTGGCCGCGCTTGACCGTCTGCCCGGTATCAACCAGACGCTCGAGCACCTTGCCCGAAACGCGAAAGCCCAGATCGCTCTGGGTGCGCGCAGCGACGACGCCGGTGAATGATCGAGACCCATTTTCTGCCGGTTGCACCGTTGCCGATCTGACAATCGGCGCCAAGGTACGTGGATCTTTTGCGCTGGAGGAATCCCCGCACGCCGTCAGGACCAAGGGCAACAAACATACCGCGAGGGGAAAAGGTCGGAGCCGGCGCATGGAATTCCTTCACTGAAAATAGGATGATCATCATATTCTCAGTCTTGTGACCAATATCGTCAACAGTCACAGAGTCACCGGCCCGATGTTCAGCGCTGAATCAGAAGCGATAGCTGACAGAAGTACCGAGCCCGCTGGCGCTGTTCTTGTATTTCGCGCTGTACGAACCCTGGTACGCAGCACTGAAATAACCAAACTGCGGCGGCCATGCTGCCATAGTGACCATGCCAGTCAAGAGTCACGATCAGAACAGCGGAAATGTCGTTGCGTCAGGAACAGGATGGGGTTGGGGCGACTCATCCGAGTATTCGGATCAGCAGAGGGTCAAGGCATCAAGCTGCGCAAGATGAGGTTCGAAGTCAGCGTGGGCGCCACTTCGATGAAATCCAGATTGTGTTGCAGCATCAGTGGATTGACGAAGGGCCGCAGCGCCAAGTGGATCGACTCGACCGTCTCGTCCAGCGGCGTCCTGCGCTCGAACTCACCGGCCTCGCGCCCTTCTCGCACAATGTCGGTGATGAAGCGCTTGATCTGCGCATCGTAACGCTGCGCACTTGGCCAGTTCTCACCCGCTGCAAACGCGGCAATGTCATAGAGTTTGCGATCGTTGAAGAACAGATTCACACCCGTGGCGATCACAGTTTTCACCAAGCGACGGAAACGCTCGGTTGGCGTCAGGTCTTCTTCGTTGATCGCCTGCTCGACCGCCGCAACGATCTGGCCCAGGCAGTTCGCGCAGATGGCTTCGCCTATCGCCTGCTTGGAATCGAAGAATTTATAGATGTACGCCTTGGAGAAACCGATAGCCTTGGCCAGATCGGACACCGTGGTCTTGGCGTAGCCGTATTGGCTGAAATGCTCGTTGGCCGCCGCGACAATCTGATCACGAATGTCGTGATCGACGGGACCACGCGGGCCGGGGAAGGATGGGGAAACTGAGGACTGATTCATGTCGGCAGCTTACTCACCCGCCCGCCGACTGACAACGTGTGACTCATTCTGAAAACCACCACCCATCCACTGTGGGAGCGAGCCTGCTCGCGAATACGCCCGCCCAAACAACACCAATTCCCCAAGCTGCTGCACTACCCGGCCTTACTGATCGCGGAAAAATTGATACGAGAAAAGCCGTGCAGCAACATCCCGACAATGATCAGCGCCCCCGCCCGCAACCACGTTTCCCAGCCCTGCTGACTGAGCAGCACCAGACACGACACGATCGCGAGCACCGGAACGAAGGTCGGTACGCGAAAGTGATCCTCCTCGACCCTGTCACGACGAAGAACCAGCACCGCCACATTGGTACTCAGAAAAACGAACAGCAACAGCAACACCACCGTCTCTGCCAGCGTTGCCAGCGTCCCTGTGAGTGTCAGGGCAATGGCGACCAAGGTTGTTGCGACAATGGCAGCCCATGGAGTTTTTCGCTGAGGCAGCACCGCACCCAAAACACCCGGCAACAGCCCCAGATTCGCCATGCCATAGGTCAATCGGCTGGCCATGATCATGGTTAACAACGCACCGTTGGCCACAGCGATCAGCGCAATAAAAGAGAACAGCGCCAGCGGGATTGCGAGGGTCGATGCGCGGACAACTTCGAGCAAAGGCGCCGACGTTGCCACCAACTTCTCGGTAGGCAACACCGAAGAAGCCGCCACACCCACCGCCATGTAAACCACGCCAGCGGTGAGCAAAGCCGCGAACAAGGCACGCGGGTAAACCTTGCGCACGTCTTTGATTTCCTCCGCAAGATTGGCCGAGGTTTCGAAGCCAACGAAGGAATAGAACGCCAACAATGCCGCCCCCAGCACCGCCAGCACGGGACTGACGCCCGGTTTGAACGTGAGCGTCCGCCCCAGATCCGCCTCGCCTGTGCGGAAATACCAGACCGCAGCCACGATCACCAGAATCAACCCGGACAGCTCAATCACGGTCATCACCAGATTCGCCCCGAGCGACTCCTTGATCCCCCGCGCGTTGAGCAGGCCGATCGCCAGGAGAAACACCAGGGCGGCAATCTGCGGCGATACGTCGACGAAGGCGTTCAAGTAATCACCAGCAAACGCCAGCGACAAACCCGCAGCGCTGGTGACCGCAGCCGCCAGCATGCAGAAACCGACGAGGAAGGAAATGAGCGGCGACTTGAAGGCCTTTTCCGCGAACACCGAAGCCGCGCCGGCGTGGGGATATTTGGTCACCAGCTCTGCGTAGGAACCCGCCGTCAACATGGCGAAGAACAACGCGATCAGCAGCGGCACCCAAATCGCGCCGCCCACCTCCCCGGCAATGGTTCCGGCGAGGGCGTAAACACCCGCGCCGAGTACATCGCCGAGAATGAACAGAAACAGCATCGGAAAAGTGATTGCCCGGCGCAGAGCAGGTTTATGAGTGGGAGCCGTCACGGTCATTCCTTGATTCAGGTGGGTAGGAGCTGGAGGGTTGTCACCTCAAACAATGGAAATGGCGCCGAAAGCAAAGTTCAAAATGTGTGATGGGGCTTGTCGGCACGACGCTATAAACATTGCCAACTCGACACCTGTAAGAGCGAGCCTGCTCGCGAAGACCCCAGCTCGATCAACACAAAAACTCAGCCAAAACCAATTCCCTAAACACCCCGTTTAAAACCGACATCCAGACTATTCCAGCAAGCTACAACGCCTTGCGCCATTGCCTACGACTACGCCAGAATCCGCCGGCTTGTGCGCCTCGGGCCGTGGTTCTATCGTTGGCCGGTCACTGAAAACAGTGATCGGGTTTGGTAGCCCGCTTTCCACATGGCGCATAACGTCATCCTATGCAGATGCTTTCGCATCGGTTTTATGGTGGCCATGCGCAGGGCGTTTTCGAGCGCGCCGGTTTTTCCATGTGGGCCGGTCTACCAACCTTCGTATGGCCACCACCCTTCGTTTGGTAGCGAGAGTGATGGCTCCCTTGGTCACATATGGAGCTTCACCATGTTCAAAGTCACGCCCAACCCGCCACAGTCAGACGCAACCTCCCCCTACGAATCACTCGACTCAAAAAAACTCCACGAAGCCGCCGACCGCGCCCTCGACCACTACCTCAAACCCACCGACACCTTCAAAACCACGCCCTACCAAACCAGCAGCATGTTCCTCGCCAACCCGAAAATCGCCACCGAAGAGTTGCTGGTCAACGCCAGCGAATCACTGGGCTCGGCTTCGGTGATGTTGAGTGATGTGATCGGGATGGTTGAAGGATCTGCGCGCAAGACACTGCAAGGTATCGCGCAGGTCGTCATGCTCGGCGAACTGGCGGTTAATCAGGCGTTGGATAACGTCGTGCCGGTCGAGTAATTCTGCGGATGCAGGCGTTCGCTAATACCTCGCCCTCTTCGCTCGCGCCTCGATAGCCCAGCCTTGCGCTGGGCTTTTTGCTCGTCAGTGGCAGTGGTAGTCGTTGGTTTTATGGTTGCGATGGCAACCCTTTGCATCAGTGCCACCGCTGTGCGCAAAGGGTCTTATGCGCTCAGGCCAATCCAGCCATGGAAGCCGACATACAGGCCAACGCCAATGATCAGCACGCTGGACAGGTAAGGAGCGCGGCGCGCCACGGTTCCCAGCCACGGCCAGCGATTGGAAGCCTGTCTGGCACCAATGGCCGCAGCGGCACCGACAGTGACCAGAGTCAGCGCCAGGCCGATGCTGAAACACAGGACGAGCATGCCGCCGAGCGCGACCTCTTTGACTTGCAGGCACAGCAACAGGACAGTGATGGCAGCCGGACAGGGAATCAGGCCGCCAGTCAGTCCGAACATGACGATCTGACCCGTGGTCACTTCGCGGTTGGTGAAGCGTTTACGGATGTCGTTGGCATGAGCACGTTCGTGCGCATCCTGATAGCCATCAATCGACAGCTCCAGGCCTTCGAGTTCGCAATGCGCATGCCCGTGATCATGCTCCTGGAACGTCAGGTCGTAATCATGCGAATGCCCGGCATGTCCAAGGCTCAAGCGAGCGCTGAACTCGTGCGGTTCCGGAATATCCACCGTCGACTGCAGAAAGCCTTCATGCTCGACGAAAGCGAACGATTGGCTGCTGCCGTCCGGACGCGTCGTGGTCAGGCGAACATCCGAGGCTGCCCAGGCGTGTCCGCTCAGGGTCTTCAGGCGCCAGTGCGGTGGCATGCCTTCCTCGAAGATCGACAGTTCAACACGGCCATTGCCAGTATCTATTCGGTGCGTTTCATCATGATGACCATGGTCGTGTTCGCCGTGATGGTGATCATCGCTTTGCTCGAACTTGAACATCTGCTCACCGCGCCAGGTACGCCACAGCATCCACAGGGCGATCGCGATGATCAGTGCAGCAGACGCAAGCTGGAAATACGGCTCAGTGGTTTCAGCGTCCAGACCTTTGCCCAGGTACATGCCGCCGATGGCGACCAGCCACACCACGGCGGTGTGCGAAAGCGTTGCGGCCAACCCCAACAAAACAGCCTGTTTGACCGAGCCACGGATGGCCACGATGAAGGCCGCCATCATGGTTTTCGAATGACCTGGCTCCAGGCCATGCAAGGCGCCGAGCAGAATCGCGCTCGGGAAATACAGCCAGGCGTGAGCCCCGCCTTGCTGCAACAGTTCAGCGAAATCGGGCATGTCAGACCTAAAGGTACTTGGTGATTTGTTTGAAGGCTTCCAGCGGTGCGCGCTCGCCATTGCCTAGCGCCGAAACGGTATCTTCGAGGCAGTGGTCGATGTGATCCTGGATGAGCGTGCGTTTGGCCTGGCAAATCGCTTTCTCAACCGCATGAAGCTGCTGGGCGATATCCACGCACTGACGCCCTTCTTCGATCATGGTGATGATGCCGCGCAAATGCCCGTCCGCCCGTTTGAGGCGTTTGATGATCGCCTCATGACTTTGGTGGGTGTGGGGATGGCTGTGGTCGTGTTCGTGTTCACTCATGAGTTGAGTCTCAGGGCTCGATGAATTACGCTGGAATCGTATCCCCCCAGGGGGGATTAGGCAAATGGCTTGAACGCCCGGTCAACGAGTTGAAACCTTTAACACCATGTACAGCAAAACACTGACAACGACGGTAGTAATCGCGCTTGCTCTCGCCATGTTCATGGCCTGGGTCGGGCATACCTATTCGTTGTCAGTCACCTCGGGGCAGCCAGCCTGGGAGATCGCTGAGGACGTCCACAATTCTCACGGCGAAGAGTCGTCATCCAGCCACTCAAGCTTTTCAGAACACTATCACCCGCCATTGACCCCTGATCATCAGCACGAAACGCCGCAACTCACAGCCGCGTTGATGTTGGCGACATCGCCGATGCCATCGATCCGGGTCGATGCACTTCGACACTCGGTTCCTCTGCCGCCGATATTTTTGATTGAGCGCCCACCTCGCCCTTCGTTCGCATCCTGACCACGGCCGCAATGCGGCCCACGATCATTGCAACGTAGGATTGCCCCATGCATTCGCACTCGATGAGCGGCACAGGCGTATTTACTGCGCCTTCGCACCGCCCGCTACTGCTGTTGTTTTTACTTGTCGCTGCACTTTTACTCGGGACACCCGAGGCGATGGCTCACGCTGTTGCGGAAGGCGACAAAGGTTTCATCCAGGAAAGCTCAGGTGTCATGTTGCTGCCCTTCATCTACATGGGCGCCAAGCACATGATGACCGGCTACGACCACCTGCTGTTTCTGTTCGGGGTGATCTTCTTTCTCTACCGCCTGAAGGATGTTGGCCTTTACGTCACGCTGTTCGCCGTAGGCCACTCGATCACGCTGCTGCTTGGCGTGCTGGCCGAGATCAGCATCAGCTCCTACATCATCGACGCCATTATCGGCTTTTCGGTGGTGTACAAAGCCCTCGATAACCTCGGCGCATTCCAGCGCTGGTTCGGTTACCAACCCAATACCAAAGTGGCCACGCTGATCTTCGGCCTGCTCCACGGTTTTGGTTTGGCGACCAAGATTCAGGAATACGAGATCTCACCAGACGGCCTGATTCCGAAC
>NZ_JH635999.1:886180-888148 GCF_000257605.1 Pseudomonas sp. R62 | reverse complement strand
GTTCAAGCGGCTGTCTGCCTGTGCCATCTGCCTGATGAGGCTGTTGCCGTTTTCGGTGAGAAGGCGATAAAGCATTTCGCG
Organism: Pseudomonas sp. R62; assembly: GCF_000257605.1. Lineage (NCBI taxonomy): Bacteria > Pseudomonadati > Pseudomonadota > Gammaproteobacteria > Pseudomonadales > Pseudomonadaceae > Pseudomonas > Pseudomonas sp. R62. The sequence continues at coordinate 888,067 of NZ_JH635999.1, read as the reverse complement.
AATCACCAGCGGAGCGAGCGCTTCGATATCCCGTGGCCTGTCGAGCAGCCCGGCCAGCCGAACCGCGGCATCCAGCAGTTCTGGAGTCGTATCGTTGAGCGTAATGCCTGCCGGCGGTGCACTGACGCTCTCTTCTCTTAGCGGATGGCGCAGCGCAAGTTCACTCAATACAGCGGTATCGAGATCCAGCGCCAGGCACAGATAAGGAACAGCCTCACTCGCCTCGATGACCGAGCCCATCACCGGAAGGTCTACCGATGCAATCAGGTACTTGGCCGGATCGTAAACATAGGCGGTAGTACCCAGCATCGCTTGTTTACGTCCCTGGGCGACAAGGCAGAGTGTCGGCTCGTACACCACCGGCATAGGCATCGTGGGCGAAGCGGAGCGAATCAGGCTGACACCCGGAATCGCGGTGCTGTGGATGCCGTCATTCCGGGCGTGACGACCAACGATATCGACAAGCTTGGAAAGGGAATTCAAACACAACTCCATCACGTGGGGATTCGGCGGTTAAACATCTGGCCTATCGGATGATCAAGCAAGAAATCAGGACGATCCTGCAACAGCCCTCCTCCGCTCGTAAGTCACACTTCAGATGAGGCCCAGAGATACTGCTGGCCAAACCCGCGCCGGTTCTTGCCAAAGCCTCATATAGAACAACGGCGTGTGGGAACGCAACTAGCGGCTTACAGATAACAACAACGGCCCACCCAACTCGACGGGGCTCATCCGACAGATTAAGGAGCACAGGAAATGACGCTTGTTCAACGCCTCTCTACAGCGCTAGCACTGATCCTTACCACCGTCATCGCAGGGCCGGCGCCCGCCGTGGCCAGCGAACCGACTACGGAACGCAATCGACAATTCATCGCGCAAGCGTTCAACCAGTGGGCTCAGGGCGGCCGGACGTTCTTCACAGATGTCCTGGCTCCCGATGTGATCTGGACAATCAAGGGGACGAGCCCTTCGGCGGGCACTTATCGGGGCCGAGATGACTTCCTGAAACGCGCAGTCCAACCCTTCGCAAAACGGCTCGCCTCGCCCGTCCGCCCGACGGTGACGGATATCTGGGCTGAAGGCGATGACGTCGTCGTGCACTGGGACGGCACCGCCACCGCAGCTGACGGCGCGCCTTATCGCAACAGCTACGTATGGATTATGCGCATGCGAAATATGCAGGCAGTTGAAGTCACTGCCTTTCTGGACCTGGTGCCTTACGACGACGTTATCAGGCGAATTCCGCTTGAAGCGGGCGATGTGAATAGATAAGCCTGCCAGAATCGGCTGAAGGATCTGCCTGTAGGAAACTGCGAGATATTACGTGTGGGCATGTCACCGGATGTCGGTTTTCGGCCAGAAGCGCACTTTTGACTTAGGCCGTTTTCGACCCACACAAGCGGCCGCGAAGCGAAAAGAATGTCAAAAGCAGACGCCGAAAGTAAGGCACACCTAAGTGCGCAGAATATCATCAAGCAGACGCGCGCTAAAAAGGCGAAGGAATCGCGGCTAAGAGAACTCAGCCAGCTCTATCAGCTCGAACGCGTTTAACTCTCGGCTTTGGAGGATACAAAAAATGCTTAATATCAGTTATCCAATCTGGACATCTACTTGGTTCAGAGTTTTCAACGTACGCCAATGCGAACTTTATCTTGAAGCCATCCTTGTCAAAGAGCTTTTCTAAAATAAGCTTATCAGAGCTTCTAAGATTCAAAGCCAGCCCTGAAGGCAGATTAAAGTCAGTGACCGCTAGCGGCTCTGATAGTTCGGCGAAAATTTCTTGATATAGCTCATCTTTCTCAAATATAGCCAGCGTATCTAGAAAAGACACTGCATCCAGTGAATCCTCTATTTCTGTGGGAGGAAAAAAAAACCGAGTTAGTAGTA
>NZ_JH635999.1:881644-886160 GCF_000257605.1 Pseudomonas sp. R62 | reverse complement strand
AAAAAAACCGAGTTAGTAGTATGAACCAAGGTCGTTTTCATTTCCGCGGAAGAGTTTAAAAGTCGGCGAATTCGTAGATTGTCGATACCATCCGACCCCTCAAATTTCTCAAAGCTCTTATCTGTATCAAGTAAGAATAGAACTCTTCCCTCTATATCATCTCTGTCAGAATCCAACGCCATTACAATATATGAAAATATTTTTTTGACATTTTTTGCTGCGCCGACCGGCAGTATAAAGGGCCTCTGTGGATCACCAGAGAAATAATGTTCTAAATAGATTTTATCAGATGACCCTTCGCAAACTATCCATTTATAATCCGACCCTGTAATTGATGCGATGATCGATTGAACCAGATCATTCATCCCTTTCAATTCAATATTCGCCGGCAGTACACCTCGTGTTTTTTCTTTTAATTTTTTGATATCGTCACGAAAACACCTCAAGTCGATTAGTGGGGCCGCGCGCGCCTGCTCTATCTTTGAAATATATACAGCGACCCCATTCGAAACTATCGGCATAAAACCATACCAGTGTGTCGTGATAATTGTTTGGACATTCGCTTCAGATATTTCTCTGAGTTTCTCAAATTGCTCAAAACAAGCGGACACATGAAGAGAAAGCTCCGGTTCGTCGATTGCTAAGATGACTTGCTGAGGCCCGCTCTGTTCTGCTCTTAGCAGAAAACCACGCGCAACATCAATAAGCGCTTTTCGTTTCTCACCAGAGCTAAGATTGTTAACTGGGGTGGAGTTGTCGCCATCAATTTTTGTTAAGACTTTCGAGTCAAAAAAAGCCTCGATGACTTTTTCTGTGAAGTGAGAATGATTAAATAGGGTTTGTTTCTTTGAAGGTTTTTTATACTCATACCCTTCGAGCACTGCAGCAATCTCATTGAGAAATGCTGTCAAATCACGATTGATATCTGTAATCGTCTTTGAGCTAATAAACGCACGCACGATACTATCGAGCTTTCGCCCAAGCAACGCTTGTATGGTTCGTCCTTCAATTTTCGTATACGACTGGAAATCGATTTCCGACGGCAGGTATACAAAGCTATAAGCTTCTTGGACCAATTGCAAAAAAGCTTCCGCCTCAGCCTTGCCAATAATGTCAACAAACTTTATGCCGATTTCATCTTCGTGCGTTTCAAAAATCGAAAAATAATTTTCAGCAGGTGTATTCACACCATGCTTCAACAAACCCATTGGGAAAAGGTAGTGGGTTTCACCGCTGTAGCCTTCCTCAATAAGCTGATCGCGATGCTCACAAAACTGTGCTGCTATCTTTCTATTAGCAGAGTTAAAGGACTGACTAGTAGCGCTCCATACGAAACAGCTAGCAACTTCCAAGGCTGATTCGTATTTAAAGGTGCTGGGCAGACGACTTTTTTCAAAAAGAAATACAGGGCATATAAAAGGCTCCCTGGTGTCAAACCCGCTAGTCACGACAATATGATTGCAGTTCCAATCAAAATTATTGAAGTATGAATTCAAAGCTTCCAGAATGGAACTTTTTCCAGCCCCATTCTCCCCTACTATCGCACTAAATAACTTTCCTTTAGAGAGAGGTATGTAATTAATATTTTGATAGATTTTAAAATTTCTTATGAACAATCCGACAATCATTAGCCAATCATCCGCATTGCTATTTTGTATCAACACCCTAACTCAATTCGAGCTGATATCAAAGCGGTGGCCACCTTCGTGCCTTCGTTAGCACTGTGGAACCGCTATCGACCAGGTTCAATCGGAAGTGAGCGTCCGCTGATGGCCGACTCCCGCCGGTTGTGCCCGGCAGATTTCGGCTAGAAGCGGTCGGTTGACAGGCGAATGTAAAAATGAAAGGGGCATCATCGTACCGGAAAGGCCAGTATTGCACTCAGCTTCCGAAACAACTTCACCAAACCAAGTCATATCGCCATCCATAAAAACCGTTTTAATAACGATCCCTTGGTCGAAATTGAAAAGCGTGCCCTCGATAAAGACAAGCTCAAATTATACCGATCATTGAGATGGGGCTTAAGCATGGTTCAAAACTGAAACAATAGCCAAATGAAACTTAAAATTAAGCTTTTATAGTGAAAAGATTTTTTACCTCTAAAAAAGTAAGCTACTCTACAAAAACTATTCAAGGATCACCGTGATGAACACCACTATAGTTAAATTTTTAATCGGTGGACTATATCTTTGTAGTCAAATGCTGCACGCGGCAGATTGCGCAGAGGTGTATGCAGGCGCGACCAGAAATATTCGTACGAATGAACGAGAGTCTTCCGAACTCTCTTATTACTTTAATAAATTCTGCTCAAAAACAGGGGAAGTTAATAGCTCAGCAATCAATACTGCCTCAGAGGCCATCATCGAAAACATACCATTTAAATTCTCACTTGGAGCCACTTCTTCTAGCCAGAAAGCTTCAGAATTTTGTCGGGTTGGCGTGACGATGTCCTCCCAGTGGGAAAAAGACTCCTCGTTTTCTTCGACAGTAGTAGTTGATGCGCTGCTAGGATTCAACGAGTGTCGTGCAATTGAGATCAGAGGTCTATTAATCACACATCAGTTTCAGGCACCACAATCTGTGATAATTTCAGGAGCACGAAAAGATTCAATAACCACTTTGACTATCGGAAGTGCTACATTCAATAAAATTTCTTGTGTTAGCTCAAGTTTTTCGGATGACGGCAGCAGCCAGCCCTTTGATGGTTCAAAAAAGCTAGCTGTACCTCAAGATGGCTTCAATATTTCTTGTACAAGGGTAAGTGAAGATGCCTCAGGCAAAGTCATTTACCCGAGAGCAAGTGTAGGCTTAGGAACATCTGTAGGAAATTACACCGTGATACTTCCTGACGAAGAACTCTATGGATATGATCTTGCCAGTGAAAATCGCCATAAATACGAGGCTCTTCAACAGCTAAAAGACCAGCAAGCTATTGAGCTGTCGGCTAGCATAAATGAGTTAAAAACAAGGCTTGATAATATAACTGTCAAACCATTCGCATTTCATACCGCCGATGGTCCAATATGGAATAACTTACCATTTGGTGGCGACGCTAACGCACCGCAAAATTATGCAAACGGTGTCTGTAACGCTACCGGCGCTATTACTTTTCTGCAACTTGTGAGCGACCTTCCCGGGGGAGGTCATGGGATGCAGACTTGGGCAGGGGCATGCTTAAAAAAATAAGCATTATCCAACATAATTATAATCTCGGAGGTCAACGTCCTTTTCTGGCCGATGCTTTGCAAAAAAGTTCTATAGCAGGATTGAATGTCGGAACCAGAACGAAAACCACGGTCACACTCAAATGTCAGGTCTGCCGACTAGCCAAGCGCTGCCAGGTTTTACGTAGCAACACAGACTTTCAAATGGTGTCTGCGTTTTTACACACTCTGGGCCGAGCCTCGCCGGTTTTGAAAGGCAGCTTTTGGCCGAAAGCAGCCATCCAACTACGCCCCACTTTCGGCCGAAGCAGGGCTATCGCTATTCAAGGTCCAGAGTCAACTCTAGACTCCTGATCCACTCCTCAGACGCGGAATATCTTGCATAATAAGCGGTTCTTTCTGCTGGACTTAGCGATGAAAAAAACGGAAAGAAATAGTTGTCGTTGTAAAAACGTTGTGTCCCCTGCATGTCACCTCCCCACCAAGACGCCTCGTATCCATCGAAGACCACCCACGGAGGAGGAGCCGCACTATTTGTTTCGCTCAAAATACCTAATAGCTCGGAGCTGTTGGTGATCAGCCGAATGGTAGCGCTATTGAATTCTTTGTATGAAATAGAAAATATAAGTCGTTCATCACTCAGTCGATATTGAAAGCAGGTTACAACCAATCCATTGAACAGTCTTTCATTGATAGGTGAGAACCGTTCGTTGATGAGGTTTTCAAGATTTGCTGTCTCAGCTTTGTCGACGACAAAGCTTGAGTAATAGGCTTGTATTCCCGCAGGAGTCAACGCTGAGAAAACAGGATAATTTCGAGGTCCTCCTACAGTCTCAGTGATCCTGATTCCAAATATAGATTTCAACTCTACGAACGAATGACCAATTATTTGCTCCTCAGGGGTAGTCTTGAACACGTTCTTCATCCGGCCTAACCAGCTCATACAATTTCTCACTTTGCTTCGACGGCTGCATCTGGCCGATTGCTGCCCGTCGCCACGGGCGCCCAGCTGGCAGACCATGCATTAACCTCACGAAACAGCGCCGAATACACCTGAACTCTCCGCAATCTCCCCTTCCCCCCGCAAAAAATCCACAAACGCCCTCATCGGCGAAGGCATGTGGCGGCGGCCGTGATAGTAAAGAAACGGACCGTCGAAGGCCTGCCACCAGTCCTCGAGAATCGGCACCAGTCGACCATCGGAGAGCGGCTCGCGCAGGAAGTCCTCGAAGGTATAGACGATGCCCAGTCCATTGATGGCAGAGCGAATTTTCAGATCGTGCGACGACGTCAGCAGTTGCCCCTGAGGCGGGATACGCACGATACGGCCGTCTCGATGGAACTCGAATACG
>NZ_JH635999.1:875513-880818 GCF_000257605.1 Pseudomonas sp. R62 | reverse complement strand
CGCACGATACGGCCGTCTCGATGGAACTCGAATACGCCGACTTTGCCACTCTCGAAGCGATGGCCAAGCAGGTCATGGCCCGGCAGTTCTTCGGGGTGAGTGGGCGTACCGCGTTCAGCCAGATAGCCCGGGGCGGCGGCTGCAACGAAGCGTTGGCGACGCGGGCCGATGGGCACGGCGATCATGTCTTTGGCCAGGCTCTCTTCATAGCGCACGCCGGCGTCATACCCGCCAGCGTTGACGTCGACAAAGGCGTTGTCCATGACGACTTCGACACTGACCCCTGGATAAAGGCGCAGAAAACGCGCCAGCAGGTCGGGTAACAGAAAGCGTGCCACCGGCACTGGCACATTGAGCTTCAGCGTGCCGACCGGGCGCTGAGCGTCGTCGTCCAGATCGTTGAAAGCGGCGTCGATTTCCTGCAAGGCCGGGCGCAGGCGCTCGAGCAATCGCTCGCCGGCGGCCGTCGGCGTGACGCTGCGCGTGGTTCGATTGAGCAGGCGCACGCCCAGATCGCTTTCCAGCCGACGCAGGCAGTCGCTCAACGACGAGGCGGACAGCCCGCGCTTTTGCGCGGCAGCACGAAATCCCCCCGCCTCGACCACCGCAGCAAATATCGACACATCGGTAAGGTTTGGTTTACGCATGGACGCTTCCTCTGCAAGCGGCTGACTGTACGCCATGCCGTACGGGCCATCCACCAATGCCCGACTTATCCTCGCGCATTCGTACACCGATACTGCTCACTCGCCCCCGCCAACCGGGGACCTGTCACGCGAATGAGAATCCCCCAATGAGCCATTCACCCGCTGCGCCGAGCAATACTGCGACCCAACGCCTCCTCAAGGCTGCCCGAATGCTGTTCGCCATTTCCGCGATGGCCGGCACACTGGCTGCGCAGGCTGCGCCCCAAACGGAGCCGAAGCCGGACTGGTCAACCCACGACATGCCCAGCCAGAAAGGCCGCATTGTGCTGGTGACCGGAGGGACCAGCGGCATGGGCTATGAAGACGCGCTGGCCCTGACGCGCGCCGGTGCCGAGGTGATCATCGCCGCACGCAACGCCGAGCGCGGCCGCGAAGCAATCACGAAGATCAAGCAAGCCGTGCCCGAGGCGCGCGTGCAATTCGAAACGCTGGACCTTGCCAATCTGCAATCGGTGCGCGACCTCGCCAACCGCCTGCAAGGGCGCCTGCCGAGGCTCGACGTGCTGATTAACAATGCTGCGATCATGTCGCCGCCTGTTCGAGGCGTTTCCGCCGATGGCTACGAGATGCAACTGGCGACCAATTACCTGGGGCATTTCGCCCTGACCGGCCTGCTGATGCCCCTGCTACGCAAAAGCGACGATGGTCGGGTGGTCAGCCTGTCGAGCATCGCCGCCGGGCGCGCAAGCCTGAACTTCGATGACCTGCAGGCTGAGCGCAGTTACGACCCTTTTGCCAGCTACAGCCAATCGAAACTGGCGGTTCTGAAGTGGAGTATTGAGCTGCAGCAGCGCAGCGATGCCGCCGGTTGGGGGATACGCAGCATCGCCGCGCACCCCGGCGTTGCCGTGACCGAGCTGATCGCCCGTGGGCCTGGCCTGGACAGTGAATTCGGCAAACAATGGGCTGTAGAGCGGGACCTGTATCATTCCGCAGCGCACGGCGCGCTGCCCACCTTATATGCGGCGACGGCGCTGGAGGCGGTTGGCGGTGCCTACTACGGGCCTACTGGTGATAACGAGAAGCGCGGGCCGCTGGGCTTCGCCAAGATGCCGCCGGCCGCTGCCGATCGCTCGAATTCGGCCACACTGTGGCAACTCTCCGAGCGACTGACCGGCGTCACCTACCGCTGATCGCCCGGCACGGGCAGGCTCCGTGCCATTGCCCCGCCACTCCCACAGGAGCGCAACATGGATACGTCTCTTCTCGCCCACCGCGCCGGCGCCATCATCAATGCCGAGGCTCACGAGCTGCGCCCTGCGCTCAACGGTTTTCTGCTGTTCGTTTGCCTGTTCGCCGGCTATTTCATGCTCCGCCCGATCCGCGAATCGATGGGCATCACTGCCGGCGTCGAGAACTTGCAGTGGCTGTTCACCGCGACCTTCCTGGTCATGCTGGCGGCCGTTCCGCTGTTCGCCTGGCTCAGCGCACGCGTGCCGCGCCTGCATTTCGTCGACTGGGTATACGGATTTTTCTGCACCAATCTGCTGTTGTTCGCCGCCTTGTTCCTCGGCGAGGAAAGCCCGTGGCTGGCGCGCGTGTTTTACGTGTGGATATCGGTCTACAACCTGTTTGTCGTATCGGTCGCCTGGAGCCTGATGGCCGATGTCTTCGACAGTGCCCAGGCCAAACGCCTGTTCGCGTTCATCGCAGCGGGCGCCAGCGTCGGCGGCCTGAGTGGCCCTGCGCTGAGCGCCTTGCTGATCGGTCCACTGGGCGAGTCCGGCCTGATGCTGCTGGCCGCTGTTCTGCTGGCCGCTGCGATGTGGTTCAAGCGCCAGCTGATGCGCTGGCGTGAACGGGGTGGCGCAGGACGCCCCGATGCCGCGCCGAGCGAAAGCCCTCGCAGGCCGTTGCCGGGCAATCCGTTCAGCGGTATGACGGCCGTTCTGAAATCACCCTATCTGCTCGGCATTTGCGGCTTTGTGGTGCTGCTGGCGACAGTCTCCACCTTCCTTTACTTCGAGCAGGCACGCGTCGTCGCCGAACACTTCCCGGACCGCGAGGCGCAGGTGCGCGTGTTCGGCATCATCGACTTTGTCGTGCAGGCGGGCGCCCTGCTCTGTCAGCTGTTCATCACTGGACGCCTCGCGCAAAGGCTCGGCGTCGGCGTGCTGTTGGCCATGGTGCCGCTGGTCATGTGCGCGGGGTTTATCGGACTGATCTTCGCCCCCGGCTTTGGCCTGATCGCCGCGCTGATGATCGTGCGCCGCATCGGTGAGTACGCCTTCGTGCGCCCAGGCCGAGAGATGCTGTTTGCCCCGCTCGATGCCGAAAGCAAGTACAAGGCGAAGAACTTCATCGACACCGTGGTCTACCGCGCCGGCGATGCCATCAGTGCCTGGGCAAAAAGCGCGCTGGACGCCCTCAGCCAAGGTGCAGGCATGGCAGCGCTGGTCGGCGCGTTGTGTGCACTGCTCTGGGGGCTGCTGGGGTGGCGGCTCGGCGAGCGGGCGGACCGCCGAGCCAGTGTGTCGGCGGCGCGGCAAAACCCCGCCTAGCGTTCATCGGTCATTGACTGAGACAGGCATTGCCGTAGAATCGCCCGCCCAAAAAATCAGCTTGCAGAGCGAGAAGGAGCTTCGATGCAACGGGTGATGATTGTTGGTCAGCCTGGGTCTGGCAAAAGTACGTTGGCACGCAAGCTGGGTAAGCGCACGGGGTTGCCGGTCGTGCATATCGACACGATCCATTGGCAGCCAGGCTGGATCGAGCGAAGCCCGGATGAGAAGACCCGACTCTGCCTGGAGGTCGAGGCGCGTGATCGCTGGATATTCGAAGGTGGCCATTCAACCACTTGGGAAAATCGCATCGCCCGTGCAGATCTGCTGATCTGGATCGATCGTTCGCCACCGCTTCGATTCTTGCGCGTCCTGCGTAGAACGCTGCTCAACCACGGTCAGTCTCGGCCTGACTTGCCGGAAAACTGCCCCGAACAGCTGGCGAATCTGCCGGAGTTTCTAAAGTTCATGTGGCGGACGAGAAAAACCTCGCGAGCCAAAATGCGCCAATTCGTGTCAACGGCGCCATCGGCTTGCCGGGTGGTTCATCTGCGGTCGAATCGAGAGACGAGGATTTTTCTTGAAAGCATTCGCCATGCACAGGGCCAGACTTTACAGACTGACTGACGGCTGACCGCTCCACCAGGGAACTGCCGGTGCCAGGCATCGTCCGAGCTTAAGCGTTTAAGCAAACTGCTCGCCACGAGGTTTCCGTTTGAAAGCTGCCATCGTCAAAAAATACCGTCTGATCATCAAGACCCTCGGCTACGTGGGCTGGTCTTTGTTCTGGTTGCTGCTCTGGGACATCGCCGTCACCGTCGACTTCATGCTGTTTCTTAATGCCAAGCTGAACCTGCCGTTGATGCCGCTGACCTTGCTCGGTTCAGCGTTGATCGTGTTGATCAGTTTTCGCAACAGCAGCGCTTACAACCGCTGGTGGGAAGCGCGGACGCTGTGGGGGTCGATGATCAACAATTCCCGCAGCTTCGCCCGGCAGGTGCTGACGCTGCTGGACGACGCTGGTGGCGAGGTTAACCCGATCAAATCCACGCTGCTGCGCCGCCACGTCGCTTACGTAAATTGCCTCGCCGCGCATCTGCAAGGCCAGCCATGTCCCGACGAGGTGCGGGCGTTTATTCCCGCCGAAGAATTCGCCCGCAGTGGCACGACCAATAACTTTGCCAACGATATCCTCACCGGCTCGGCGACTTTGCTCGCTCGCGAATACAAGGCCGGTCATCTGGACAGTATTCGCCTGGCGCGGCTTGAGTCGACCCTGGTGGATCTGTCCAACAGCCAAGGCGGCATGGAGCGGATCGCCAACACCCCGCTGCCCTACCCTTACGTGTATTTCCCACGGCTGTTCATTTCGCTGTTCTGCCTGATCGTCCCGATAGGTCTGGTGGAATCCCTCGGTTGGTTCACGCCGCTGGCGTCGACTGTGGTCGGGTTCATGCTGCTGGCCATCGAGCGCATCGGCACCGACCTGCAAAGCCCGTTTCGCCACAGCGAACACCAGATTCAAATGGAAGCGCTGTGCGAAACCATCGAAAAGAATTTGCAATCGATGCAGCGTGATTCGTTGGGGGATGTGCGCAGGGTTGAGGAGCCCGCTTGAGGCGCTGCTTTAGCAGCAGCGCTTTTCATCTGATGCGGAGCGGCTATTGACGAGTGTCCGCCGCCTCGGCCGGGTAAAACTCGCCCTGCTTGCCCATTTCTTCGAGTCGTTCGCGCGCTACCGCCTCAACACGGGCCACTGCGTCACGATCGTCGGGATCCACCAGCTGCAAGCACAGGCGTCGGACATTCTGATCATGGGTTCCCTCGCTGAGCATTTCGTGGGTGAAGACTTGTTCAGCACGCCATAGGCATAACTGAGTATGGGTCCCGCCGAGCCATATCTCGTTGATTGATCCAAGATCAGTGGTTGCCAGTTGATCCACGGTGATTGTCTTATCCATTGCGCCGTACCTTGAAAATGCTTGTACAGGTACGACTGGCAGGCGTAGCGAGTCGTTCAAGTCGGCGACAGTCCACCCACGCCCCACTCTCACTTGTTCGGAAGATTCTTATGAAATCGCCAAAAATCGAAGATTA
>NZ_JH635999.1:870812-875222 GCF_000257605.1 Pseudomonas sp. R62 | reverse complement strand
CCAAAAATCGAAGATTACATCGCTCAATGGCCATTACTGGGCGTGGACTCCGCTGCCCCTTGGGCGGTGGTTCAGGATTGCGAGAGCCGGATTCTGGAATTGCTTGAAACGCTCGGCCCGGGATACCGGCGCCACGACTATTGTGCGATTCATGAAACCGCCATCGTTGAGCAAGGCGCCGTTCTCAAAGGCGCAATCATCATCGGCGAAGGCTGCTTCGTCGCGGCGGGGGCTTATCTACGGGGAGGTGTATACCTCGGCAGAAACTGCATCGTTGGCCCTAGCTGTGAGCTGAAAAGTACCTTCATGCTCGATGGCAGCAAGCTTGCCCACTTCAACTTCGTCGGCGACTCATTGATTGGCGAAGCGGTCAATATTGAAGCCGGCGCGATCATCGCCAACTACCGTAACGAACTGGACGGAGCCGATATCAAGATCCGCCACGAAGATCAGGTCATCGAAACAGGCGTCAGCAAATTCGGAGCTCTGGTGGGTGACGGCTGCAAGATTGGCGCAAACGCTGTGATTGCTCCTGGCGCTCTGTTGCGGCCCGATACGCGTGTTCCTCGCTTGGGGTTGATTGATCAGTTCGCTTACGATCAATAGCAATCAGCCACAATGCACAGGCTTGCACGCCGCGGCGAGTCGAAGCGGCAAAGTTTTTTTAGCAACACGCAGCAATCAGGTTTTGGATGCCCATCTAGTCTCTTATTTATTTAACGGTAAATTTGTTGTTGGTTTTATTCGTCGTACTGTCAACAAACCAAATCGCGACCCCATCCGTTAAAACCCTGCTGCATTCCTTTCCGTATTTTTGATAGGCAACGCAGATCACATCCTCCGTAATCACCCAACTTCCTGACTGCATGGACTCGCTGGAAATCTGAATTTGTGCAGTTCCGTCAGCGCTTAATACTTGAGAAAAAGGATAGCCAGTGGACGTCACGCTGGAATGTTTTCGGCCTATGACCGTAGTTTTTATTTCGCTGCCCGTTAGCTGCTTTGCGGTCGCTGGCGCGTCCGCATGGGCGTCGAGCGCAGCTTGATTACCGGACGAAGCGCAGCCAATCATAAATAGAACGGCAACCGCACAAAAAAGGAGCTTTTTCATAACTATCACCCTTTCGCTATTGAAGCGCTATAGAAGTACCGGACTTATATTAGACACGGAACAGATCGACAATATATTCGATTACTATAAAGCCAATAGCACTCCCACCTATCCATCCCCAAACTGTAAAGCAATCGGACACAATTCGATTTAGTTTGCTAGCGTCGTCGCCATTTAATTTTGCGAACTCACACCATTCAACTTAACGATGTAGTGCTGGCGCCCAATTGGCGATTTCCGCCCATAGCGAGCCATCAGAAATGACCGCTGAAGTCGAAAGCAAACGATGCTCCAAAGCCTTGTCACCAGAAAGTCATGCCAATTTCCTAATCTTCATCCCCACCGTCGCCCCAAGAGCCCGCATTCCAAAATGCCGCCCATGACCGCCACCTCCCCACCCCGCCAAAAAATCATCCTGCGCTCCGACAACCTCACCTCTTCCGACTTCGGCGCCCTGTTCTCCAGGCTCTTCGGCAACCGCTACGCCGATACTCCGCCGCCACCTTCCAACATCATCATCGGCGGGGTCTACGGGCGGCACGACAGGGTGAGTTTTCGGCGTATGCATTACCACGGCGACTTCAGCGTCGCCCTCCCCGACCCGCAGGACGAAATCACTTTCGTCATCCCCACCGCCGGCAAGATCGTTTTCAACCACGCCACCGAGTCCATCGGCATGGAGCATGTCGGTCTGGCAATCGACAAGGCGGATATCCGTTCGATGCACTTTGTTGATGATCACGCGCACCACGGCATTTCGATCAATCGTCAGCAGCTCACCGAGCGGTTGTCGGCGCTCCTGGAGAAGCCGATCGTGCAGAAGATCGTGTTTGAGCCAAGCGTGGATCTGAATACCCCGGCATTTCAGGGCCTCAAGGCGTTGATCGATCTGGCCACGGGCACTGAGTTCGATGCCTTGATCAACAGCGGCACGTTGATGCCGTCACGGTTGCGCGAGATGTTGATCGATGCGGTGCTGGAGGCGTGGCCGCACAACTTCACCGAGGCATTACGGGGACCGGCGCCGTGTGTGGCGCCGCGTCATGTGAAGGTGGCGATGGAGTTTATTCAGGCGCATCCGCAGCAGTTGGTCAGTGGCGTGGATCTGGCGCGGTTGAGCCATGTCAGCCAGCGCGCCTTGCAGGAAGGCTTTCGACGTTTTGTCGGGATGTCGATCGTGGCGTATCAGCGCCAGGTGCGTTTGCAGCGCGCCTATGAGGCGTTGGTGCGCGGGCACGCAGGCTCTGTGACGGAGGTGGCGTTGAGCTTTGGCTTCAGTAATGTCGGGCGCTTTTGTCAGTATTTCCAAAGCGCTTACGGCGTAAGCCCAGCGGAGTTGAAGGCCAGGCGTTGACCATTCGGTCCGGCGAAACCTGCATTTGATTGAACAGCAGGAATCTCAGGGCGACTAACCCCAGACAGGTCGTTTGACGGCACCGCCGATTCAAGCGGCGTTTACCTGGCTGCGACCCGACGGTGCGTGTCTGCGCGCGTCGGTGCAGGCTTCGCAAGGGGGTTTCCATGACCGAGGATTTCATCGGCTTTTTCACGGCTCACACGATTTTAGGAATTTCACTGGCGAACTGGGTGCTGGCGTTCCTCGCCGCGACACTCAGTTATCTGCTGACCACCACGGCGATCCGCTTCGTCTTCCGCAAGGTGCAGGCGCGGGCCAGCGCCGGCAATGGGCATCTGACCTACATGGCCAGCGAAGTGCTGGCGGCGACCAGCACCACGTTGCTGCTGTTGGCATCGATTCTGGTCGGCATCGGCTTGCTGGATTTGCCGGAGCGCTGGCTCGGGCGGGTCAGCAGTTTGTGGTTCGTGGTGGCGGCGTTGCAGGTTGGCCTGTGGACCAACCGCGCGCTGGCACTGGGGCTGCATCGGTATTTCTCGCGGCATAACGCGACCGGCACTTTTCAGGCGAGCGCCCTGGCGACCCTGAGCCTGTGGGGCGTCAAGGTATTGCTGTGGGCGGTGATTCTGCTGGCGATGCTGTCGAACCTGGGCGTGAACATCACTGCATTCGTCGCCAGCCTCGGTGTCGGCGGTATCGCGGTGGCGCTGGCAGTGCAGAACATTCTCGGCGACGTGTTCGCCTCGCTGTCGATTGCCGTCGACAAGCCGTTTGAGGTGGGTGATTTCATCGTCGTCGGCACGCTGGCCGGTACGGTCGAGCACGTCGGCCTGAAGACCACGCGCATCCGCAGTCTCGGCGGTGAGCAGATTGTCATGGCCAACGCCGACATGATCGGCAGCACCATTCAGAACTACAAACGCTTACAGGAACGTCGAGTGGTGTTCGAGTTTCGTCTGACTTACGAGTGCACCAGCGAACAGATCCGCCAGATCACTCAACGCGTTGAAAGCATCATCAAGAACGAAAAACAGGCACGCTTCGACCGCTGCCATTTCCGCAGTTTTGGTGAGAGCGCGCTGGAATTCGAAACGGTGTACATCGTTCTGGACGCCAGCTACAACGTCTACATGGACGTGCAGCAACGCATCAATCTGGCAATCATGGAAGCGGTGGCCGAGCTGGACGCGACGTTCGCCTTCCCGGCGCGCACCGTGCATGTCGCCTCGCTGCCCGAACCCAGCGCGCAGCCAGCACGCACACAGCAACCTTCGCGTGCGCAGCATGCTTGAGCGCAAGAGCCCGGCAATTTGCCGGGCTCGCTGTGTTCAAAACGCGTAACTGGCCTTGAGTCCGCCATTGAAACCATGGCTGTCACCGCCACCGTTGGCCCCGACCTCAGCGCCTACACTCAGGGCGCCGAGGTTGGCCATCAGATTAACGCCGCCGCTGAACTGGTCGCGATTGTCGAACGCCGCGCGCTGCTCGATATCCAGCCCCAGCAGGTGGCCTTCGCTGTCGACTTGCTGATCGCCGAGCGCACGTGCATAGCCCACGCGAACACCCGGAACCAACTGCCACGCACCCATCGTCACCGGGGCAAATGACACGTCGAGATTGGCCACCGCGCTGCGGCGGGTCTGCTTGATGCCATCGACGTCGAGCGCCAGCTCACTGCCCTTCTCTTTGAAACCTTGCAAGTCGAGATGACTGACGCGAAAGCCCAGGCTCGGTTCGAGAGTCACGCCGTTGAGCGGTGCGCGATAACCCAACGCCAGGGTCGCGCCGGTGAGATTGCCATGGCTGTCGCCTTTGGCTGTGCCGAGGCCACCGCCAAGCTCGCGTTTGCTGTCGTAGTCGACATAACCGGCGCTGGCGTTGGCATCGACAAACATGCCGCGCTCAAGGCTGGTGAGGCCGTAACGCGCACCGAGGTTGAGGA
>NZ_JH635999.1:865038-869968 GCF_000257605.1 Pseudomonas sp. R62 | reverse complement strand
GTTGCTGCTCTCGGCATGGGCCGAGCCGTCCGTGCCGAGGTAGCCGGCAAGCGCGGTGCTCCAGACGCGGTATTGGCCAACCTTCAAATCGCTGCCACTGGCGAACGGTGCGGCGGCTTGTTCGATCATCGCGTTCTGCCGCAAGAGATAACTCGCCGCATCGGCGTGAACCTGTCCGCCAACTTGAGATTCGACACCGCCCAGAGTGCCGGCGTCGATCGCCGATTGCAGGTAGTAGTTGTAGGCGCTGTAGGTGCCGGACAGCTCGGAGTTCTGCAACTGCCGCAGCAATTCGGCACCAGCGGCGGCGTTGCCGACCAGCCCGGCCTGCCCCGGCAAGCTGTTGTACTCGACCAGTTTGCTCCGCAGCACGTAAATGGTTTCCTGGGACAGACCGAGGCCCTGCTTGAGGTAGTTGTCCATGCTGCCGTACTCGGCGGCGACCTGGTCGAGACCGGCCTGCAAGTAACTGGCCTGTACCCCGAGCAGCGGCTCGTAGACAGCGGCCATGCTCGGCGGCAGCGCTTTCAGGGTCGCGGCGACACGGGCGGCGGTGTAGTCGTTGGTCGCCAGATAATTGGCCATGATCGTCGCCTCATCGACGCCAGCGATGCTCTGCAACACGGCGGCGGTCCAGCCGGTGCGGTCCTTGCCGGCGGTGCAGTGGAATAGCTGCGCGGCGTCGACACTGGCCAGCTCATTGAACAACTGGCCGAACTGCCCACGCATGCCGGCATCGCTGACGAACGCGCGGTTGGTGTCCTCCATCATCGCCACCGCTTCGGCGGCGCTGTGGAACGAGATATTGGTGATGTTCGCACCCGAGGTGGTGCTGCCGATGATGTCGATGTTGCGATAGACCGCGCCCGTGATCATCGTGTCGGGCGTAGCGGCGATTTCACTGGAAGTGCGCAGGTCGTAAATGGTTTTGATGCCGAGGCCATTGAGCGTCGCCAGATCCGCCGCCGACGGCGTCAATGCGTTGGAGCGGTAGAACACGCCGCTGCGCATCACGCCGTCGTGGGTGGTGGAGTACGCGGTGGTGATGCCGGCTATGTCGCGAAAGTTGTCGATGCCGGACAAGCGCGGCGTATCAAGGGTGACAGGCTCGGCCGCGTGGGCAGCGGCGATGGACAGGCTCAGAACGGACAGCGAACACAGAAGACGTTGGAACACAGTGCAGCCTCATGAAATCAGCGTTGGGCTGGTCACTATGGGCAGGCGAGTGGGAGGGAATATGACAGTTTCGGCTGGCGACAAAATGCCTGCGCGAATGGGCCGTGGGGTGCGTGATCGGTCCATCAATCCTGCTTGAATGTGTTGAAGATCCCTGTGGCAGCGAGCCTGCCCATGAAAGCGGCGTGTCAGCCGATTATATTCAAACTGAAAAAAAGCTTTCGCGAGCAGGCTCGCTCCCACAGGGTTTGGGGAAGTATCCGTTTTTTCAATTTGTCGCGCGCAATGCCAACCCCTTATAAGACTGCCATCACTTTCAAGAACAAGAGGCTGTACCCATGAGCAACGCCTGGAACGAAGGTTATTTCACCGACGAAGGCTACACCTACAGCTATAGCCGGGAGATCAATCCGGTGTTCCTGCGTTACTGCCTGTTGCTGCGCGGCTTTGCCACACTGGAAAGCAGCGACGGCGTGCACTGCGAACTGGGTTTCGGTCAGGGCGTGTCGATCAACATCCACGCCACCGCCAACCCGGGCTCGTTTGTTGGCACGGACTTTCATCCGGGTATGGCGGCCCATGCCATCGACCTCGCGACTGCCGCCAACAACGGCGCCCGCCTGTACGACGACAGTTTCGAACAGCTGCTGGCGCGCAACGATCTGCCGCAGTTCGACAGCATCAGCCTGCATGGCATCTGGACCTGGGTCAGCCGTGACAACCAGAAACTGATCGTCGAATTCGCCCGCCGTCACCTTAAACCGGGCGGCATGCTCTACGTCAGTTACAACTGCTTCCCCGGCTGGTCGCCGTCGGCGCCGCTGCGCAATCTGTTCAGCCTGCATGACCGTTTCGCCAATGCCTCGGCGCGCTCCGATGAGCGTATTGACGCCGCACTGGAGTTTTCCGAAGCGTTGCTCGCGGCCAATCCGAAGTATGCCGCTGCGGCACCAAGCCTGGGCGCGCGGCTGCAGAGCATCAAGGGCCAGGATCGTCACTACGTCGCCCACGAATATTTCAACCGCGACTGGAACTGCATGTACTTCGCCGACATGGTCGACGCGCTGGCCCCGGCCAAACTCGACTACGCCACCACGGCAGTGCCGCTGGACTCAATCGACCCGCTCAACCTGAGCGCCGAAGGCATGGACTTTCTGGAAACCATCGAACACCCGATCATGCGCGAGCAAGCGAGGGACTACTTCGTCAACCAGCACTTCCGCCGCGATCTGTACGTGCGTGGCGCGACGCGCCTGTCCGCTGCCGAACGCCGGGCGAGAATGCTGCACAGCCGTTTCGCGTTGCTGCAACCCTGGGAAACCGTGGCGGGCTCGGTCACCGGTCCTGCCGGCGAAGCGACCCTGCAAGCGGAAATCTACGGCCCGGTGCTCGATGCCTTGGCGGCGCAGAACTATGCGGCCAAATCCATGCGCCAATTGCTCTCCGAGACTGCAATGGCTTACGACGACCTCGAACAAGCCCTGGCCGTGCTGATCGGTATGGGCGCGGTCGCTCCGTGCCAGAGCGAGGCCGCCGAGTCGCAGGTCAGCGGTCGCTGCGCCGCGCTCAATCTGCAACTGTGCAAACGCTCGCTGTACGGCGCCAACATCCAGACCCTTGCCAGCCCGGTCACCGGTGGTGGCGTGACGGTCAGCCGCTTCCAGCAGTTGTTCCTGATCTCGATCAAGCAAGGCAAACAGCAGCCGGCCGAATGGGCGCAACTGGCGTGGGGGGTGATCAGCGAACAAGGTGAAGTGCTGGTCGACAATGGCCAGCCGCTGCTCACCGCTGAAGCCAACATCGCCGCGCTGACCGCACAGGCGCAGGTGTTTGCCGAGCAGACGCTGCCTGTGCTGAGGGCGCTTAAAATCGCTTGATTGCAAACGAACCAAGGTGGGAGCGAGCCTGCTCGCGAAAGCGCTGGATCAGCCGCCAAATCGGTGACTGACGTACCGCATTCGCGAGCAGGCTCGCTCCCACATTGGTCGAGGAACGTGGCTAAGCCAACCGTCCTGTTTACGGAACTTTCCGCCCTCTGCCGCCCGTCCTGCCACTCGGCAAAAAACGAAATTTCTGCTGCGCGCCCTCCTCACAAACTATGCATGCGCCAACGCCCACATGGGCAAGGCGCGATAGCCTGGTCTGAGGAAAATTTGAATGTTCATACATAACAAGCGACTTCAGTACACCGTTCGCGTGGCCGAGCCCAACCCGGGGCTGGCCAATCTGCTGTTGGAACAATTCGGGGGCGCCAATGGCGAACTGGCCGCAGCAGCGCGCTATTTCACTCAAGCCTTGGCCGAGGAAGATCCGGGGCGCAAAGACCTTCTGCTAGACATTGCCACCGAAGAGTTGAGCCACCTTGAGGTGGTCGGCTCGATCATCGTCATGCTCAACAAAGGCGCCAAAGGTCAACTCGCCGAGGGCGTTCAGGAGGAAGGCGAGCTGTATCGCGCGTTGAATGGCGCCGGCAATGACTCGCACATCACCAGCCTGCTCTATGGCGCAGGCGCTCCTCTGGTCAATTCCGCTGGCGTACCGTGGACGGCGGCCTACGTTGACTCGATCACCGAGCCGACCGCCGACTTCCGCTCCAACATCGCAGCCGAAGCGCGGGCGAAAATTCTCTACGAACGCTTGATCAACATCACCGATGATCCGGGCGTCAAAGAGGCGCTGGGCTTTTTGATGACGCGGGAAATCGCCCATCAACAGTCCTTCGAAAAAGCCCTGCATTCGATCCAGCCCAACTTCCCGCAGGGCAAACTGCCGGGCATGCCGGAGTTCACCAACAAGTACTTCAATATGTCTGGCGAGCCCAACGTTCGTGGTCCGTGGAACGAGGGCGGTGCGTGGGAGTACGTGGAAACTCCAGAGCCGGCAGTTGACGGCGGTGACGGTCTGGCGACCGTCAGCCTCCCTGCTGACGACGCAGAGGTCCTGGAAGCCATGAAGATCCGCACGGCGTCCGATCCACTCAGCGAGCCGGTGACCGGTGCTGATCTGGGCTCCGGTTACGTGCAAGGCAAAGATGTCTGAACCCCGTTCGGCGGCCCCGGATCGGGGTCGCCACTTGCTCAAGGTGATCAACATGAAAAACAGCAAAGTCCTGGCGCTGACCTCTGAACATTTTCAACGTTTGATGGAGCACGCATACGCCGGTTTTGAGCTGGACTGCAAACAGGCCTGTCGGGGATTGAAAGTCAGCATGGCGGTGAATGGATTTGGCCTGGGCACCCTGCTGCCGAATAATTTCGCTGAGGAGACTGCCGTCCCGCCAGCCGACGCACATCCAGCCGTCGAAGACGCCTTGCCCACGATGCCGGTGGTCGCCAAGCGCGTATTGGCGCAGCGCAACCGTTCCATCGACGGGGCGGAAAGTTTTCATCGGTAACAGGAGCGCGACATGAGAACGTATAAAAACCTGAGTTTCCCCTCAAGCCTGGGTGGCGCCCCGGGACTCCAGTTTATGCTGGGCTGTGCGATATTCGCCGGCGGAACGCTGATCCTGATGAGCGAACTGGCGGGAACCTTCTTTGCGATGTGAGCTTTGGTTCGCTATCGGCCATTCAAAACAGCACCGGCGCCGCTTCCCTCATGAAGATCTCAACGGTCTTCGGCCCTATCCCCTCGAACTCGGACAGGCGCTTCTCCAGCGCCTTACGATCCGCGCTCGCCGCCACGATATTAGTGACCTTGCCGGCGTACTCGCTGTTGAGCTTGTTGGCCAACGCGAGCAGTCGCGACGCCGTGC
>NZ_JH635999.1:856942-863889 GCF_000257605.1 Pseudomonas sp. R62 | reverse complement strand
TGCCCAAAAGCCGGGGGCATGACGCCGCACAAACCGCTCCCATCAAAGCTGCCAGCGAGATCGCCGCTTTCCGCCTGACAGTCATCTTCATGCTGACGGTCATTCTGGCGTTTCTCGGCGTGGAGGGATGGCGAACCTGGCGTGACTATCATGCAGCCTTCTCGTCGGCGCGTGATTCGGTCACCAACCTCGCGCGGGCAACCGCGCAACACGCCGAAGACGCCATCCGCCAGGTCGATGTGCTGACCGCCGCCCTGGGCGAGCGCGTCGAAGGTGATGGCCTGCAAAACATCGACGTACCGCGCATCCACAACTTACTGGTCCAGCAAGCCAAATTAATGCCGCAGTTGCATGGACTGTTTATCTACGGCCCGGACGGCAAATGGATTGTCACCGACAAGGAAATGATCCCGGACCCGGCGAACAATGCCGATCGCGACTACTTCCAATATCACCGCGCCAACACTGATCGAAACGTGCGTATCGGTGATGTCGTCAAGAGCAAATCCACAGACGACCTGATTATCCCGATTTCCCGCCGCTTGAATAACCCGGACGGCTCCTTCGCCGGCGTGCTGCTGGGGACGATCAAGGTCAGTTATTTCGTCGACTACTACGGCGATTTCAAGATCGACGACAAGGGTGCCCTGGTGCTGGCGCTGCGCAACGGCACCATCCTCGTGCGTCGTCCCTTCATCGCTTCGGTCATCGGTCAGAGCCTCGCCGACAGTGAGGTGTTCAAGAACTACCTGCCCTTTTCCAGTCAGGGGATCGCCGAGGTCCGAGCGGTCGTCGACGGCACCCAGCGTCTGTATGGTTACAGAGCTTTGAGCACCTACCCGCTGGTGGTCGAAACCGGCCTTTCCCGCGAATCGATCATTGCGCCGTGGCGCTGGGACCTGATCAAAACCGGTTTCGTGTTGATGTCGGTGATTACCGCGTTCACGGTCTTCGGACTGATCGTCTTGAGGCAACTGCGTCAACGGATCGTGATGGAAAAGGACTTGCGGCGTGCACATCAGGCCATGAAGGACATGGCCTTGACCGACAGCCTGACCGGGCTGGCCAACCGTCGGCGACTGGACACTGCCTTGATTGACGAAATTCGCCTGGCCAGACGCCAGGGTTCGTCGATCTCACTGATCATGATCGATGTCGATCACTTCAAGCTCTACAACGACAGCTACGGGCACGCGGCAGGTGACGATTGCCTGAGCGCCGTCGGCCAAGCGATTGCGCAAGCAGTAAAACGGCCGGGTGATCTGGCCGTGCGTTATGGCGGCGAGGAGTTTTCCGTGTTGCTGCCCAACACCGATATTCGCGGGGCGGCGCTTGTGGCGCAGGAAATTCTTGAGGCCATTCGCTCCTTGCGGATGGAGCACAAAGCCCATCCGCTGGGTCACGTCACCGCCAGCGCAGGTATTGCGGTTGGCAAACCGGCCGAACAAGAAGTGAGCCCCGCCACCCTTATCGAGTCGGCTGACAAACTGCTTTATGCCGCGAAGCAGAAAGGCAGGGATCGCTACTGTATCGGCGAGGAAGTGCTCGGCGCCTAGCCACCGTTCCTCAACGGCAGCGCAGCATCACGGCAGCGCGAACCCGCTGTACGCCAAACACCGTCATGCGCAGAAATTCCTGGTGACTGACCGGCAAGTGTTGGCAGTCCAGGCCGCGCTTGAGTTTGCTGTGATCGACATCAGGATCGTGCAGGTAGACGAAGTCCTCGTCACACCCGGTGATGATGACCCAATGCGGCGCTTTCAAGCGGGTGAATCGGTAGCTGCTGATCAGCACCAGCGGTTTGTATCCGGCCGCCAACGCAGCGCCGATCTGCAGATAATCACCCAGCACCTGCTCGACTTGCGTGGCCGCCAGGTCTTGGGCAAAGCCGTCCTCGACCAGTTTCATGATCGCTTTCTTCTCCGTGCTGCGTACGCCGTGAAGAAAAAGCGAGCCCGCGTGACTGACCTCAAGGCGCACATCGAAACCGCGCCGCCAGGCCGCCAATGCCAGACCCTGAGGACTACAGCCACCGTGCCCCGCCGTCATGAAAATGGTGGTTGCCTCGCGCCACAGCTGGATTTCCTCCGCTCGGGTCATGGCGCGGCTCGAATCGATGGCAGACATGGCCATCAGCAAGCACGCGGCGCCGCAGGTGAACTCGGTGGTCTGCTGGTAATACGGCACTTGGCGCGCGGGCGCTGGTGTTTCGCGCAGGATGCGTTTCTCGTAGCGCAACGCCTCGCAGTGGTCCTCGTAGTAGTCCTCGACGCTGGCAAAGCGCTGATAGCCGTTGGCTTCGTAGAGGCGGATGGCAGCGCTGTTGTCAGCGCGCACCTCCAGACGCAGCCATGCGCAGTTGCGCGCCAATGCGCAGGCCTGGGCCTGTTCCAGCAGACGCTGGCCAAGCTCATGCCCGCGCCACGCAGGCCTGACGGCAATCGAATACAGGCGTCCGAGTGAGGTGCCTCGGTGAAAAAGCACCAGTGCATAACCGCAGAGGATTGCGCCCGAGGTAACGACAATCAACGCGGCATTCGCTCGACTGAGCATCCAGCTGAAGTTGCGCTGATTCAACCGGTCGAGGGTAAAACACACCCGCTCCAATTCGACCAGATCGTCGATATCGTCAGTGGATGCAAAGCGAAAATCAAAAGACATGACCGCACCGTAAAGTTTGAGTAACGAACCGGGACAGACCGAAAGGCCCGTGATTTATTGAAGCGGCGTCTTCTTCAACAGGGATTCATTACTCATGTCAGCGGTGCAAGCCAACGTGAACGAAGTATTAGACAAAACCGAGCATTCGACAATCTCCCTCAGCGAGGAACCTCCCAGTCCCAAACCCTCGGGAAGTCGATTGCTCATACTGGTCGAACGCAAGGATGACTGGGCTGATTACCTGCCCAGCGAGAGCCTGATGCTGGCTCAGGATTACCTTGAACACAGCGACGATTTTCCTCATCGCACCCAAGTCATCAACCTCTGCCGCAATTACAAATACCTCGGTCAGGGCTATTACTGCTCATTGCTGGCCGAAGCGCGCGGACACAAGGTTTTCCCCTCGGTACGCACCGTCAGCGAGCTGGCGCGCAAAGCGCTTTACGGGGTCGGGCTGAATGATCTGCAACGAACCCTGGAGCGGGCGCTGGCGAACCACCCGTACGGCGAAACCGAGGCCTTCACGCTGTCGCTGTACTTCGGCAAGGCCTCGATCGAGCCGCTGCAAGAGATCGGCCGTCAGCTGTTCGAGGCGTTCCCCTGCCCTATCCTGCTGGTGGAATTCCGCCGTGGTGAGACCTGGCAGATCGCAGGCATCAAGGCCGGGGCGCTGCACAAGCTTCGCGACGAACAGCAGCATGTCTTCGCTGACGCACTGGATGCCTTCAATCGCAGAACGTGGCGTCAGCCGGCCTCCAAACGTGTGGCCCGCTACGACCTGGCCATCCTCCATGATCCTGACGAAGCCCTGCCGCCTTCTAATCCCGAGGCATTGCAGCGTTTCATCGCTGCGGGCGAACAGCTGGGTATCGATGTCGAGTTGATCGAGAAAAAAGACTACGCGCGTCTTGCTGAATTCGACGCGCTGTTCATTCGCGAAACCACGCGAGTGGATGATCACACCTATCGGTTTGCCAAGAAGGCTGAAAGCGAAGGCCTCGTGGTGATTGACGATCCGTCGTCGATCCTGCGCTGCACCAACAAGGTTTATCTGGCAGATTTGCTGAAGCGTCGCGGGCTGGGCATGCCGGCAACGGAAATACTCTACAAGGATCGTCCGCAGGAGCTCGAAAACGCAGGGCGTCGCCTCGGTTTTCCCTTGGTATTGAAAATCCCCGATGGCTGTTTTTCACGGGGTGTGATCAAGGTCGCCGATGCACAAGCGCTGGCCACTGCCGCACAGGAGTTATTCGAACACTCGGTGCTGCTGCTGGCGCAGGAGTATTGCTACACCGAATACGATTGGCGCGTCGGCGTGCTCAATGGCGAAGCGCTGTATGCCTGTAGATACTTCATGTCCAAGGGGCATTGGCAGATTTACAACCACAAGGCGCTGCCCGGCGAGATCAACGGGATGTGCGAGGCGGTGCCCATCGAGCAAGCCCCGCCCGCAGTCGTGCAGCTCGCCGTACAGACGGCGCGGCTGATCGGCGACGGCCTCTACGGCGTCGACCTCAAGCAGGCGGGCGATCGGGTCCTGGTCATCGAAGTGAACGACAACCCCAACCTCGATGCGGGTATCGAAGACGCGGTGCTGGGCGACGAACTTTATCGGCGCGTGCTGCAAGCGTTCACGCAAAGGCTCGAGCGCAAACACCGTGGCCAAGCGTGGTGAGCAATGATTGAAGGCTATTGCATTGATTGCGGTGCACTGCACGGGACATCTGAAGACCAGGCGACTGTCTGGCTGTGTGTCGCCCCCGACGCAGCCGAGCAACTGGATCTGCACATACGCCTGGGCATCGGCGCACAAGCGATAGAGTCGTCGCTGGACCCAGATGAAGTGGCCCGCATCGAGGTCAAGCCTGATCACCTGTTTATGATCTGGAAGCGCCCGGAAAGCTTCGACGGGCGCGCATTCAACGTTTCGTCCTTCGGCGTGGTGCTGAGCGAAAAACGCTTGGTGGTCATCTGCGCGAGCAACTCGCTGCTTTCGGGGCTGGAGCACGATGCGCAAATGACCGGGACGCTGGACGTGCTGATGGCGTTACTCGCTGAAAGCGTTCATCACTATCTCGGGCATTTGCGCGTGGTCAAACAGATCGCGCGGGAGATTCAACAGCAGTTCACCCGGGCGATGGACAATCAGCAATTGGCGCAGATGTACAACTTGAGCGAAAGCCTCGTGTACTACGTCAATGCGATTCAAAGTAACGGAGCGGTGCTGACGCTGCTGCGCAACCACGGGCAGCGTCAGGGCTTCAGCGACAGTCAACTGGCTGCGCTGAATGATCTGATCGTGGAAAACGAACAAAGCTTCCAGCAGGCCAGAATTCACGCCAAGGTGTTTGCCAACCTCATCGAATCCCACGGCAACCTTGCCAACAACAGCATGAACCGGGCCCTGCGCAAGCTGACGCTGATCAATGTCGTATTCCTTCCCTTGAACCTGATCGCCGGCATCGGTGGCATGTCGGAGTTCAGCATGATGACATCCGGCGTTCCGTGGTGGATGTCTTTTCCCGTGCTGATCGCCTGCATGGGCTTCGTGGGTGCGGGCATGGTGCTGGTATTGCGGCGCATGGCCTGAATCCAGAGCACATTCTGCTAACGCCTGCGCCGCATCCGAAGGTCAATTGGTCCGGCTGACCACCCGGATATGCGTAATCCCTACCCGCTCAGCCTGCTCGAGAATCTGCTCTGGCGTCGAATCCGCCGTGGGCATGACCAGGCTGTTTTCGGCATCGCCCAGATGCAATTCGAGCAGATGCATCGCCGCGTCGTGCTCGGCCAGTTGCGCTTCCTTGAGCTCGAGCAGATAAGTACGAGGCTCGCCATTGAAACGGTATTCGATGTGATAGGTGTACATGATGTCGTCCGCGTCGGTGGGAAAAGGCAGTGTTTATCCTGACGCGACGGTCAGCTTTTAGTTCAACCTGACTGCCATTTTGCGTTTGCAAACAAACTTTTTGCGCAGCGAAGCGTCCTCTTCTTAACTCTCCATAACAGCTGATCACAGCTAAGGACTGGCAATGACCTTTTTCATCTTCCTTCTCGCCTGTGCGGCGGCGGCAACCACTGGCGTGATGTTCAAACCCGGCCCGTGGTACGAATCGCTGACCAAACCCTCTTTCACCCCGCCCAACTGGGCCTTTCCCGTAGCGTGGACGATCATCTACCTGCTGCTGGCCTGGGCCGGTTATCGCTTGAGCCTGATCCCCGGCAGCCAAACGGTGCTGGCTTTGTGGGCCGCACAGATCGCCCTGAACACGCTGTGGACGCCGGTGTTCTTCGGCGCGCATCAGGTGCTGGCGGCGCTGGTGATTCTGGCGGTGCTGTGGGTGGTGGTCGCCGTGATGGTGGTACTCGCACTGCAACTGGACGTGGTCACCGGATTGATTCTGTTCCCGTATCTGGCGTGGCTATGCGTCGCGGCGGCGCTGAACGCCTCGATCCTGATGAAGAATCGCCTGTGAGCGACTTTCCATGGCCGCAAGGCGAGCGCGAACTGGCGCAGGTTCGCGCGTTCAACAAAAAGCTCGCCTGGCTGCCGCGTTTCAAGATTCGCAATCGCCTCACCCCACGGCTGATTCAGGCGTTGCTGCGGGCGGGTCAGCTCGGCGGCGCTGGCAAGCTGCGCCAGCATGGGCTGAGCGCCGAACGCAAGATCATCGACACGGTGCCCGTGCGCATCATCCGCCCCAAGGGCAAAACCAGAGGCGTGGTGCTGGATTTCCATGGTGGCGGCTGGGTGATCGGCAATGCGCAGATGAACGACAACTTCAACATCGCCATCGTCAACACCTGCGACGTGGCGGTGGTGTCGGTTGATTATCGGCTGGCCGTGACGACGCCGATCGAGGGCTTGCTGGAAGACTGTCTGCGCGCCACTCACGGCATCTTGAACGATGGCGAATTTGCCGGGCTGCCCATGGTTGTCGTCGGTGAATCGGCCGGTGGGCATCTGGCGGCGGCCACCCTGCTCGCGCTCAAATCTTCGCCGCAACTGCTGCAACGGATCTGCGGCGCGCTGCTGTATTACGGCGTCTACGACCTGACCGGCACACCCAGCGTGCGCACCGCGCCCGCCGAAACTCTGGTGCTCGACGGCCCCGGCATGGTCGAAGCGTTGCGCCTGCTCACTCCGGATATCAGCGACGAACAACGACGCCAGCCACCGCTGTCACCGCTGTATGGCGATTTCAGCGGGCTGCCGCCAGCGCTACTGTTTGCCGGCGACCTCGATCCGCTGCTGGATGACACGCGGCTCATCGCCGAGCGCTGGC
>NZ_JH635999.1:851159-856250 GCF_000257605.1 Pseudomonas sp. R62 | reverse complement strand
ACGCGGCGCCGGTGGAGTTGTACGTGCTGCCGGAGTGTCCGCATGGCTTCATCCATTCCCCACCGCCACTGCTGACCATGTGCTGGCTTACAGCAGGCAGTGGATTTCGGCGCGAGTGGCAAGCTACTCAGCGAAATCCGCCGAAATCAGCCCGGCGCTTTTGTAGCTGCCGATTGCATGGCGAGCGGTAAAAAACGAGACAAACAAAAGGCGCCCTCACCGGCGCCTTTTTTGTTTGCGCTGAACCCTGCGCGATCGTTCACCACATGCCGATTGTGGTTCAAACCGTAAACAGTCTTTACCCAATCCGCGCCTGTTTCCCCCGCCAGCCGCCGCATAGAGTTCGTTCCAGCAACACACTCAACTTCAGCAAAGGAACATCCTCCATGAAAGTCTCAATGCTCGTCCTCGCACTCTTCGGCTTCAGCTCGGTGGTCATGGCTCAGGAATCGACTACCACACCTCCCGTCGAGCAATACACCTACGCCAGTCACCTCGACGTCGCCAAAATCATCTCGGAAGATCCCGTGCCGGATGTCTGCGCTGTAGTGCCGGTGCACATGACTTATCAGGATTCCCAAGGCAAACAGCACATCCTGCAATACGAGGTCATGGGCAGCGGCTGCAGCAACGGTTGATCTGGCCAATACCTCGCACACCCATTGCGTCTCAGAGTTGGCTCGCTGAGACGCAAATGCCTTTACCGCTTCAATCGATCAGCGCCTGAGCAGTGCTCGCCAACTGCGCGCCCACCCGGGTTTTCAAGGTATCGATGAATCGCGTGATCTTCGCATCGACAAACTGGCGAGACGTGTAGACCGTGTAAACATTGCGCTCGTAGGTGTGGTAATCGGGCAGCACCCGCACCAGCCTGCCGGTACGCAAATCGTCGATCGCCGTGAAGCCTGCCAACAGACCAATCCCCGCCCCTTCGCGAATGGCCACGGCCATTGCGTCCATATCGTTCACGCTGAAACTCGGCCCGCTCGGGATGAACGTCGCATCGCCCGCCTTGCTTTTGAGCTGCCATTCATCGCGCACGTAATCCACGGTACCGAGCAGCAGGCATTGATGATCGCAAAGCTGCTCCGGCGTTTTGGGTGCGCCATGCCGCGCCAGGTATTCCGGGGAGGCCACCAGTACACAGTGACTGACGCCGATCTTCTGGCTGACATACGCCGAATCCGGCAGCGTTCGCGCGATCAGAATGGACACGTCCAACTGATCCTCAAGCAGATTGGGCATGCGTTGGGAGAGCATCAAATCGACGGTCACTTCGGGAAACGCCTGGCGATATTCCAGCACCGCGCCGGTCACCAGTTGCCTCGCCAGTCCGGGCACGCAGTGCACGCGTAACGTCCCTCGTGGTTGCAAGGCGGCATTGCTCGCCTCGGCTTCGGCGCTTTCCAGGTCAGCGAGAATCTTCACGCAGCGTTCATAAAACCGCCGGCCCGCGTCGGTCACCGAGAGACGCCGGGTCGAGCGTTGCAACAGGCGGGTGTCGAGCACGTTTTCCAACGCCGAGACCGCACGCGATACGTTACCGACGGTGGAGTCGAGATGGTTGGCCACGGCAGTGAAACTGCCCATCTCGACTACCTTGATGTACACCGACATGTTTGAAAGTTTGTCCATCCTGATCGTCCTGTAGACCTGCCACTCACTGCGGATAACGTCGGATGCTACACGCTCGCTCCTGGGCTCGATATTACCTTCTGGGACAACAATGATTCCCTCGTGGCCGGCTAAATCAAACGGCACGCCTTCCATAGACTGGATTCCACGGGACGCCTGAACCGCTGCGTACAAGGCGCCGAATGAATCCTCAACCATGAAGGCGACATCCATGAACACTCCTTACGATCCGCTCTATCTCTTCATCGGTGGTCAATGGCTCACCGCCCAGGACCGCGCGACCGCCGCCGTGGTCAACCCTGCAACCGGCGAGGAACTCGGCCAGGTGCCACTGGCCACCGCCGAAGACCTGGATCACGCCCTCGAAGTGGCCCGACTGAGCTTCGACCAATGGCGCCAGACCGTGCCGGACCAGCGCGCAAAAATCCTCAAGCGCGCCGCCGACCTGATCCTCGAACGCGCCCCGCACATCGCTGGGCAAATGACGCTGGAAGAAGGCAAGCCACTGCGCGAAAGCCTCGATGAAGTGACCCGTGCGGCGGAATATTTCGAGTGGTTCGCCGAAAGCGCACGACGCATCGACGGCCGTGTCGTCCCGGCCAATCGTCCGGGTGTACTGCAACTGGTCAAACGCCAAGCCATCGGCCCCGTCGCAGCGTTCACACCGTGGAATTTCCCGGCCATCACCCCGGCGCGCAAGCTCTCGGCAGCGCTGGCCGCCGGTTGCAGTGTGGTGCTCAAGCCCGGCGAGGAAAGCCCTTCCACCGCGCTGGCACTGGCCCGAGCGCTGGACGATGCCGGCCTGCCTAAAGGCGTGCTGCAAGTGGTGTTCGGCGTGCCGGATCAAGTGTCCAGCCATTTGATTGCCTCACCGATCATTCGCAAAGTGACCTTCACCGGTTCGGTGCCGATCGGTCGGCTGCTCTCGGCCCGCGCTGCCGAAGGCGTCAAGCCGATCACTCTGGAACTGGGCGGCCACGGCCCGGTGCTGGTGTTTGCCGACGCCGACATCGAAAAGGCTGCTGTGGAAGGCGTCGCCAATCGCTTTCGCGGCACCGGCCAGGTGTGCATTTCCTCGACTCGTTTCCTGATCCAACGTGAGGCCTACGCCGACTTTGTCGAGCACTTCGTCGCGGCCACCCAAGCGTTGAAAATCGGCGATGGCATGGATCCGCAAACCCAGGTCGACCCTCTGGCCAACCCACGGCAACTGGCGAAGATGGAGCAACTGATCGCCGACGCCGTCGAGAAAGGCGCGCGGGTGCTGGCCGGTGGCGAAGCGTTGCCGGGCGCAGGCTTCTTCTTTCAGCCCACCGTATTGGCCGATGTGCCGATGAGTGCGCGAATCATGCACGAAGAACCCTTTGGCCCCATCGCGATACTGATGCCTTTCGATGAGTTGAGCGACGGCCTGCAAGAAGCCAACCGCCTGCCCTACGGCCTCTCGGCCTACGCGTTCACTTCCAATGCGCGCACCGCGATCGACGTCGCCGATGGCCTGGAAGCCGGAATGATCGGCATCAACCAGTACCGCATCGTCGCCACCGAACTGCCCTTCGGCGGCATGAAAGAAAGCGGCCACGGTTCTGAAGGTGGCATCGAAGGCATCGAGCACTACCTCACCAACAAATTCATCAGCCAGGTTTAAGGGGATTTCCATGTCGATTATCGATTTCAGCAGCCCACGCGAAGCCGCCCGCGCCTTCACCCCGAAACTGGCGCAATTCGTGGACTCAACGCTGTACCCGCAGATCTGGAGTGACCCCGCCTTGTCCCCCCGCGAGCGCAGTCTGATCACTGTCGCTGCGCTGATTGCCGGCGGCCACTGCGAAGAGTTGCCCGCGCACCTGCGCCGCGCTGTCAGCAATGGTGTGAGCCATGAAGAGTTGTCGGCGGCGATCACTCACTTGGCCTTTTACGTCGGTTTTCCGGGCGCCATCACCGCCTCGGCCATCGCCAATGCCACCCTTGCCGACACGGAGCAACGCTGAGATGAAAGCCATCAACCTGAAAGCATTCGGTTCGGCAGAAGTGCTGCAACTCGGCGAAGCGCCCAACCCTGAAGTACGCCCGACCGACCTGCTGGTGCGCGTCTACGCGGCCGGCGTGAACCGTGCCGACCTGACCCACCGAACCGGCGGCTACGGCCATGCGAACTTCGGCGACTCGTTGATCATCGGTCTGGAGATTGCCGGGGAAGTGCTCGAGACCGGCAGCGAGGTCAGCGGATTCGCCGTCGGCGACCGGGTGATGGGCGTGGTCGGCGGCGGCGCCTACGCCGAACTGGCGCGCATCGACTACCGCATGGCCATGCCGATTCCGGCACAGCTCGACTATGTGCACGCAGCGGCGATTCCCGAAGTGTTCGTCACCGCCCACGAAGCGATGCTGCACCTGGCCCGACTCAAGTCAGGCGACTCGGTGCTGATCCATGCCGCCGCCGGCGGCGTTGGTTCCGCTGCCGTGCAACTGGCCTACGCCACAGGCGCCACGGTGTACGCGACCACCGAAGGCAGCAAATTGTCGCGCGTCGAACATCTGGGCGCCGACGTGGCCATCGACTACAAGACCGAGGATTTCGCCGCAGTCATCGCCGACAAAACCCAAGGGCGCGGCGTCGATGTGATCATTGATTTTATCGGCGCGCCCTACTTCGCCCGCAACATCGCCTCGCTGGCCCACGGCGGCCGCCTGGTCCAGGTCGGCATTCTTGGCGGCGGCGGCAAGGTCGACGTGGAGCTGGAGCAAATCCTCTACCGGCACCTGCAAATCATCGGCACGGTGATGAAGTCGCGCACCCAGCCGGAGAAGCACGCGATGATCCAGCGCTTTCGCGACCACTGGCTGAAACGCTTCGCCGGCGCTGCGAGTCTGGAACCGGTGGTGGACAGCACCTTTCCGTTGTCCCGCGCAGCCGATGCCCATCGGCGGATGGAGTCTTCGCAGAATGTCGGGAAGATTATTCTGACGATGCGGCCGGAGGATTTGCGCTAAGGCAGGTCGATCAAATCTGGCCTTGCACCGTCCTGTTGCAAGGTCAGCGGCCAGCGCACTCAAGACTTAACACTGATCCCGCGAGCAGCAAAGACTTCACGCGCAGCCGTTATACCGTTCAAGGCGCTGGGAAACCCTGCGTATACCGTCATTTGCAAGATCACATCGACCACCGCCTCCGGTGTGCACCCGACGTTCAGGGCACCGCCGATATGCACTTTCAGTTGTGGCTGTGCGTTGCCCAGTGCGGTCAGTGCCGCAACGGTTGCCAGCTCACGAGTGCAGTGATCGAGCCCGGGGCGGGCGAAGACATCGCCGTAGGCAAAACTCAGAATCCAGTCCGCAAGCTCTGGAGCAGTATCCTTCAATGAATCAACCACTGCCTGACCAGGTCCGCCAGTAATCTGCGTCAGAGCGGCTTCTCCGCGCGCTCGACGATCAGTCATCTCCACGGGCGCTGCG
>NZ_JH635999.1:837943-850722 GCF_000257605.1 Pseudomonas sp. R62 | reverse complement strand
TGCGACACTGGTCACGCTGGCGCCGATCAATGTGGCGGACAGCAAACGATTGAAACCGGGAAGTTTACGGATCATGGTGATGCTCCTTTTGCTCGAGTTGGTGATAGATCTGAATCTTGTTATCCAGAACCTCCAGGGACTGGCTCAACTGGCTGATCTGCGCTTGCACGTCCCGGCGATGCTGCTCGAGAAGCTCGCGGCGTTCTGCCAGGGTCGAGTCGCCTGATCGACGCAATTCGGCATACCGCAGCATTTGCTGGATCGGCATTCCGGTCGCCTTCAGCCGGAGCAGAAATTCGGCCCACAGCACATCCTTCTCGGCGTACACCCGGTGGCCATTGCCACCGCGCCCAACCGGATCGAACAGCCCGATGCGCTCGTAATAGCGGATCGTGTGAGCGCTCAGATCAAGGCGTTTGGCCAACTTTGAAATTGTCAGTTCTGGATTCATGTCATCACCGTAAAGGTTTGAGTGCGCTCTAAGTCAATGGCTATTTTCCATCGTGCAGAATCAGGCAAATCGCCAACAGTATCCGCCTAACGCCGACACCGCCCTGCCCCCTAATCTGAACCCATGCAGAACACACCACTGCAACGGGTTAACCAGAGACTGATCTGAACGACCCGGACCTCAATCGAAATTTGACCGGAGTCACCGCCATGAAAACTGTAAGCCAACTGATCGCCGTCGCCACCTTCGCCCTCAGCGCCAGCGCATTCGCCGTACCGAGCAATCAGGAAGATCGTTTCTTCACCCAGGTCAGCGAACCACAGCAGACTGTTGCTGCCGATGGCTCGGAACGTACGCCCCAAGGCCAGGCTCTGGCTGAAAACGGCCGCAACCGCCTCGAGGAACACGGCCTGGTTGAAGACGGTTATGACAAGACCCCACAAGGCCAGGCCATCGCTGCCGACGGCTCAGACCGCACCCCGCTGGGTGAGGCCCTCGCCGCTGATGGATCGGACCGTACACCGGGTCGTCGCGCAGCTTAAGCGCGTGTTGCCGAGACAAGAAAAGTCCTGCGGATTTGAAACCCGCAGGACTTTTCCTTTTTTTGAGGCAAGACCTGGAAAACCCTATTGATAGGAACAGGCAATACTTCGATCCGATTCGGCATCGTCCGCCAGCGTTATCCGCCCTAGCATGGCCTCTCCAATTGCCTGCTGGAGTACAGATCCATGAAGACCCTTTTCATCACCGGTGTCAGCAGCGGCTTCGGCCAGGCGCTGGCCAAGGAAGCGCTCGCTCAAGGTCACAGGATTATCGGCACAGTGCGCAGTGAATCCGCGCTGGCAGCTTTCGAAGCGCTGTCGCCCGAGCGCGCGCATGGGGTGCTGCTGGACGTTACCAATTTCGATGCCATCGATAGGGTGGTTGCGGCTGTGGAGGATCGTCACGGCCCGGTGGACGTGCTGGTCAACAACGCAGGTTATGGCCATGAGGGGATTTTCGAAGAGTCATCGCTGGAGGAAATGCGCCGCCAGTTCGACGTCAACGTGTTCGGCGCGGTGGTGGTGGCCAAGGCTTTCGTCGCGTATTTCCGCCAGCGCCGCGCAGGGCATATTCTCAATATCACTTCCATGGGTGGCTACATCACCATGCCGGGGATCGCCTATTACTGCGGCAGCAAGTTCGCTCTGGAGGGGATTTCTGACACCTTGAGCAAGGAGCTTGCGCCATTCAATATTTTTGTCACCGCTGTGGCGCCGGGGTCATTTCGCACCGACTGGGCAGGCCGCTCGATGCAACGCACGCCGCGTAGCATCAGTGACTACGACGCAAGCTTCGATCCGGTGCGCAAGGCCCGGGAGGAGAAAAGTGGCCATCAGCTGGGCGATCCGCAGAAAGCTGCACGGGTCATGCTGACGATCATCGACAGTCCAAACCCGCCGGCTCACCTGCTATTGGGCAGTGATGCGCTGGCGCTGGTGCGTGACAAATTGCAGCGCACGGCGGAGAGTATTGAGCAATGGGCAGCGCTTAGCCGCTCGACGGATGGCTGAAAGATCAAAAGCACCCTCACCCCAGCCCTCTCCCGGAGGGAGAGGGAGCCGATCGCGGGTGAATTCAACCCCCGCGTTCGGCACGATATTACAGGTCGGCGTAGTACCAGAAAGCAGCGCGGTCAGTCCCCTCTCCCCCTGGGAGAGGGCTCTGTCTGACACCCCGCCAATCAGCCAGACAGGTTCAAACCCGCCTTTTCACAAGGAAACCCACAGCCCATGCCGAAACCGAAAGACCCAATCACAACGCGCATGGTCCAGCTAATGAGCCAGCTCGCACCACTGGAAGGTTACAACCTGAGCCCGCTGGAGGATGTGCGTTTCCTGCGCTCCAACCGACCGCTGACCCGCACGCCGGTGTTGTACGAACCGGGCATCGTGATCCTTTGTCAGGGGCGTAAACGCGGCTATCTCGGCGATGAAGTCTACGTCTACGACGCTCAGCATTATCTGGTGGTGTCGGTGCCGGTACCCTTCACCATGGAAACCGACGCCAGCGAAGCCGAGCCAATGCTCGCGGTGTACGTGCGCCTGGATTTCGCTTTGGCTGGCGAGCTGATTCAGCAGGTCGATGAACTGTGGGATTTCCCCAGATCCCAACCGATGGGCATGTACGCCTCGCCGCTCGACGAACCGCTACGCCGGTCAACCCTGCGTTTTCTTGAAGTGATGAGCGACGATGCCGACGCGCAAATCCTCGGTCCGGCGATGCTGCGCGAGCTCTACTACCGCATCCTCACCGGCGAACAAGGCGGCACCCTGCGTGCCGCCATCGCCCAGCAAGGTCAGTTCGGCAAAGTGACCCGCGCCATCCACAAGATCCACAGCTGTTATCACCAACATCTCGACGTAGAAACCCTGGCCGAGGAAGCGCAGATGAGCGTGCCGAATTTTCATCTGCACTTTCGCAAGGTCACCGACTCCTCGCCGATGCAGTATCTGAAGTCGACGCGGCTGCACCAGGCGCGATTGCTGATGCTGCGTAACGACCTGACCGCGGCAAAAACTGCATTTCTGGTCGGCTACGAAAGCGCCTCGCAATTCAGCCGCGACTTCAAACGCCTCTTCGGCCGCACACCGCTAGCGGAAGTTGCGTGGATGAAACAGGCCTATGCGCTGCCGGCACCAACGACTGCTTCGCCGTTTGTGTCGTCGCACTGACTTCACCCGCGTCTTGAACAAACAGAAATCCACATTGAAGGGAAGAAAGTGAATCTGAGAGCTGAGATCGAAAACGCATTTGGACCCCAGGCATTCGCCCGCCCGCTTTTCTATTCCTGGCCCGGAGGATTGCGTTTCGAACTCTCCGAAACGGGCGGAATGATCGAGCAATTCCTGACCGCTATGCGCAAATCCATAACCATCTGCGGCGACGTTTTCCAAGGGGACGAATCGTTTGTCGCATGCCTGCGCATTCATTCCGGTCGCAATCGATTCGCCCATCGCAGTACTCTTCGCGCCCTTAAATCTGCTGGCATCGATACTCCATCAGCGCTGTGCATCTGGAGCGAAGAAATAGATAACGAGGAATGGTTCAGTGAGGAAGAGCCGGAATATTGGGTCAACGTCGCCTTCGAAGCGTCTGTGGCGAGCATTCAAGCATTACTCTGGTGCGCATTGGCCAAGGACTTCGGTGCTATCCAACCGCGTGCGAACTGTGCTGTCTACCTGTTCAATCTGCCCAAGCGAGTCATGGTCTTTCCCTATGACGACCGAGGCATGGACGTGGTTGGAGCCAACACCGAACTACTTTTGCAGCTTTATCAACGACATCATGCCTGGTTGCTCGACCATGACCGCGCAGCGATGGAAGCCACATTCGGCAGGCTGAAACGTTAGGTGAACGCTATCGTTTCAACTTCTTCGCCATGATGATCGTGCGCTCCGTCTGATGAAACTCATCTCTGATTTTCTTGAAGCCGAGCGAAGCATAGAAGCCTTCTGCGGTGACTGAGGAAGGAACGCGCAGCAGATTGAAACCTGTGTCCATGGCGAGTGATTGAATGCTCTTCATCAGCTGTCTTCCGACACCCATTCCTTGAAAGTCCGGGTCGACAAAAACGCTTCGAACAACGTCTCGATCGAGACTTGCCGTTGCGACGATTTGACTGTCGAGCTTAGCGACCAGCACCTGACGCTCAGTCAAAAAACGAAGGATCTTCGAGGGCGAAAAACTTTCAATCACTCGATCGATGATTTCGGGAGGATAGTCCCGAGCATTGCTCTCACGGAGCGTCTTGATGATCGTTTCACTGATAGCCGATGCATCCGCATCCCTCGCGATGTGAATTTGAATATCCACCCAGTAGCTCCTTGCTTGTCCGCTCCGTGTACAGCACTTATCGCAGCAAATTCCCCATCCGCATAGTGCTTGCCCCCTTCTGTGTTTCCCCGCCCAATCAAACAGGTCAGCCACCTGCATTAGGATGGGATCATGAACACCACGGCCATTCCCGAAGGTTTCACACCATTCACCCGCAGCAGTCCGTTGCTGGATCTGCTCGGCCCGATCTACGCCAGAGGCCACGGCCTGCAATTGAAACTGGGCTTGCTGACCGACTCCCGCCACGCCAATGGTCGCGGCACTTTGCATGGTGGTGTATTGGCGACTTTGGCCGATGTCGGGATGGGCTACGCCATGGCCTTTTCCAGCGATCCGCCGCAGCCGTTGATCACGGCGAGCATGACCCTGGATTATCTCGGGGCGGTGCAAATCAACGAGTGGCTCGAAGTGCGTCTTGAACACTCCAAAAAGGGCCGCCAACTGGCGTTTGCTGGCGTCAGTCTGCACGTAGGTGAGCGAACGGTCGCGCGCGCCAGTGCCGTGTTCGCGGTGCCGCTGAGCTGAAGCGCGAAACCTCAGTCTGACGCTTCAGAATCATCCCGCGCTGGAACAGGAATTTGCCATGAGGGTTTCTTGCCGACCTGGCTATCGAACGTGCGTCGCGCTTGGCGGAAACCCTCGACGTTTTCCACCACCCAAGTCCAGATCGGCGACATCCGCACCAGCAAGCCCATGCCCAATGGCGTCAGCTCGTACTCGACGTGCGGCGGCACCTGGTCGAGCTCGCGCCGGGTCAGCAGGCCGTCGCGTTCCAGTGCACGCAGGGTTTTGGTCAACATGCGCTGAGTCACGCCGGTCATCTGCCGTTTGATCTCGGCGTGACGCATCGTGCCGTACACCCCCAAGGCATGCAGGATGCCCAAAGACCAGCGACTGCCGGCGTGCGCGAGCACTTCGCGGCGCACGCCATCATCGTCTCGTCTGAGCGTCTGGCAGATTGCTTCTGCCTCACTGAGCGCTTGCTGATCAGTCATTTCTTCCCCTGGTATCACGCGTGTGCCTTCTTCTGAGTGCTGCCCGATCGTGCCAGCATTTGCCGATCTTACATGCAGATCTCAGGAGACATCATGACCGAATCGAACCACCCTTCCCCGCAATCCATTCTCGTCCTGGGCGCAGGTGAGCTCGGCCTGCCGGTTTTGCGCAACCTTGCGGGAGTGGCAAAGCGCTCGCCCGGCAGCACGATCAGCGTCCTGCTCAGGGCCTCGACGATCGACAGTCAGTTGCCGGCAAAGAAAGCCGAAATCGATGAACTGCGCAGTCTCGGCGTGCAGATGGTGGCGGCAGATCTGGTCAACGATTCGATCGACCAACTGGCCGAAGTCTTCGCACCTTTCGATACCGTCATCGGCTGCGCCGGCATGGTCGCTGGTCGTGAGACGCCGATGAAGCTGGCGACCGCTGCGCTCAAGTCGGGCATCAAACGCTACTTTCCCTGGCAGTTTGGCGTGGACTTCGAAGTGATCGGCCGGGGCAGTCCGCAGGATCTGTTCGATGCTCAGCTCGACGTGCGCGAACTGCTGCGCGCGCAGGACAAAACCGAATGGGTGATCATCTCGACCGGCATGTTTACCAGTTTCCTCTTCGAGCCGGTGTTTGAAGTCGTTGATTTCGACAACGACACCGTTAACGCCCTGGGCAGCCTGGACACCAGCGTGACGCTGACGACCCCGGACGACATCGGCAAACTGACTGCAGAAATCGTTTTCTTCGAACCGCCTTTTCGCAACGAGATCGTGTATCTGTCGGGCGACACGCTGACCTATGATCAGGTCGCGGGCCTTCTCGAACGCGTGCTCGGACGGCCCTTCAAGCGTAACGTCTGGACGGTGCCGCACCTGATGCAGGAACTGGAAAAAGACCCCACTCACCACATCAAAAAATACCGCGCGGTGTTTGCCCAAGGTCGAGGTGTGGCGTGGCCGAAAGCGGGCACGTTCAATGAGCAGCGGGCGATACAGGTCACGACGGCCGAGCAGTGGGCGCGGGAAAATCTTGCGAACGAGTGAAAGCAGATTTTGCGCAGCGGGGCGTTGTGGGCGCTTTATACTCCCGCAAGCACCAGCTCCGCTGCCCGCTCACCAATAACGACACACGGCGCCATCGTGTTGCCAACGGTGATGCGCGGCATGATCGAGGCATCTGCAACGCGCAGCCCGTCGATCCCGTACACGCGCAATTGGTGGTCAACCACCGACAGCGCATCGCGGCCCATTTTTGCCGTACACGACAGGTGCCAGTAGGTCATCGCCGAGTTGCGGATGAACTGTTCCATAGCGCGACGCTCTCTGGGACCGGGCACGACTTCGCGCTTGATCAGCCCATTGAAGGCCTGGCTGTTGCCGAGTGCGCGGCACAGTTCGATCGTCGCATGGGCTGCGGCCATGTCCTCGGGTTCACTCAGCGAGTTCGGCTCAATGATCGGTGCATCCAGCGGCCCTGCACCCGATAGCCGCAGGCGTCCGCGACTGGCCGGTCTGGCCAACCCGGCGAACATCGTCCAACCATGTTCCGGCGGTTGAACGGCGACCTCAGGCAGAGACGGTACCGCGAATGCCAACTGGCACTGCAACAGGTCCGGAGCTTCCAGGCGGCTGTCGCTTTTCCAATACAAGGTGGTTTCGCATCCGCTGCCAGCGACCGCCTGGGGTTGTCGGTATTCCCATGTGCAGCCGAAAGCCAGGTGATCCTGCAAATTCTCGCCGACACCGGGTAAATGAACGACCGGTGCGATGCCGTGTTTTCGCAGTTCATCCGCCGGGCCGATGCCCGACTGCATGAGCACTTTCGGTGATTGCACCGCGCCCATGGACAGAATGACTTCAGCTGCGGCATGAAACCGGCGCCGCTCGCCGGCGATCAACACTTCGACACCGACGGCCCGGGTGCCGACCAGCAACACGCGGGTCACCAACGCCCCGGTCAGCACCGTCAGGTTCGGACAGTGCAAGTGTGGCCGGATGTAGGCGTCGTAAACCGACTCGCGCTTGCCCTGTTTGATGCGCAAGTCGGTGACAGCGATCCCACCTGCCCCTTCCATCATCACGCCATTGGGACTGTCGAATCGGGGGATGCCCAGATCGCTGGCCGCCTCCAGCGTTGCCAACGCAAGGGGTTGAGGCGTGGCCGGCTGCTCGACATGTACCGGCCCACCTGAACCACGCCGGGTGGCGTCCGGGCTGCCTTGCCAGTTTTCGATCCTGCGGTAGTAATCGAGCACCGATGCGTAACCCCAGGCCGGGTCGCCAGACTCGGCAGCAAAATGCTCCCAATCGGCGCGATGGCCGCGCGACCAGACCATCACGTTGATGCTCGAACCTCCGCCGAGCCCCTTGCCCATGCTCAACGGGAGCCGTCGACCGTTCAAGCGTGGATCGGCTTGGCCCTCGAATGCCCAGTCGCGCGCAGAGCCGAGGTTCAGCGGCCATTGCGCTGGTTCTGTCACCTCGGGGCCAGAATAGTCTTCGCCGGCCTCAATCAGCAGAACCCGTGCGCCTGACTCATCGGCAAGCCGCGCAGCGACCACGCAGCCCGACGTGCCGGCACCACAGACAATGAAGTCATAGTCGTGATCGCTTTGAGGGTCCATACGCCCGCTCCCCTTCGATGGCGCGATCACTGTTCAGCAACGCTGTGCACGGCCTTGAGAATCACTGCGGCGACCTCGGCCGGCTGCGACTGCTGCGGGACATGGCTGGCGTGCACCTCTGCAAGGCTCGCACCGATACGCTTGGCGGCAGACCGCTGGACGTCGGGATGAATCATCCGGTCTTCGGTAGCGAGCAGGTACCAGGACGGCTTGGTTTTCCAGGACGAAACGGTGGTTTTATCTTCGAAAGCCGAGGCCTTGATCGGTCCTTGCGTGGCAGTCATGACGGCAGTTTGCGCGGCCGGCAGATCCTGAGCGAAGTCCTTGGCCATGCCTTCGGGGGTCAGATAGAGGAAGCCGTTACCGTCAGCCTTGATCCGACTGATGCCCGGCGGCGTCGGCGCACCTTTGCCCTGTTCGCCACTGGTTTGCCCGGCCTCTGGCGCGAAGGCGGCGACATACACCAGCGCGCTGACTTTCTGGTCGTTGCCGGCTTCGGTGATCACCGTGCCGCCCCACGAGTGACCGACCAGCACCACCTTGCCCTGCTGGTTGTTCAGCGCGCGGCGCGTGGCGGCAACGTCGTCGGCCAGCGAGGTGAGCGGGTTTTGCACAACGGTCACGGCCACGCCTTTGGCTTGCAGCAGTGGCACGACTTTGGCCCAGTCGGAACCGTCAGCGAAGGCGCCGTGTACGATCACCACCGAAGGCGTTGTATCCTGCGCGTGGCTGGCGCCGGCCAAGAAGGTACTGGCCAGGGCAAAGGCGACGGTGGCGAATTTCGATTTGATTGTTTTCATTGGATGAGCTCCTGTTCGGGAGTTCAGATTCTGCTGACTGGCCTGCGTTGTGGGCATCGGTCAATTATCCGACCCCGGGGCATTTTTCAT
This sequence comes from Pseudomonas sp. R62, assembly GCF_000257605.1. Lineage (NCBI taxonomy): Bacteria > Pseudomonadati > Pseudomonadota > Gammaproteobacteria > Pseudomonadales > Pseudomonadaceae > Pseudomonas > Pseudomonas sp. R62. Next base: position 841,895 of record NZ_JH635999.1, on the reverse strand, counting down.
GGATAGTGGCTTGCAACTGGACATCTCGCTGGACGGCGCACTGGCAACCATCGCCCAGGTCGGTGACCTCAGCATGGGGCAACCGCTCGGTCATTCCCGGCGCGTTGCCGCTTTGGCGCGGATGCTCGCGCAGGCATGCCATGGCGACGGTGAGCATCTGCAGGTTGCAGAGCAGATTGCCTTGCTGCGCTGGTCTGGGTGCACAGCCAACGCCGAAGGCTTTGCCGACCTGCTGGGCGACGACGTCGATGGTCGCCGCGCAATGCTCGATCTGACCCTGGGCAATGAACAGATGAACGCGGTGCATCAGGCAACCCCGCTGGCCGTGGTGCACTGTGAAGTGTCAGGTGCAATCGCCAAAACCCTCCAGCTCGGAACCGCCGTCGAAGCGGGCCTGTGTCGGGTGTTCGAAACTTACGACGGCACTGGCCGACCGTTGGGCGTAAGCCATGAACACATCCCGGAGGTCGCCTATCAGGTGGTCATGGCCGGTGATTTGGATATTCTCACTCGCGCTCACGGCCTGGACGCGGCGTTGCGCTGGATCAACGAGCAGTCGGATCGGCGCTATCCAGCGTCGCTGGTGTCGTTGCTGGTGGCCAATGCCAAGGACTGGCTGGCGGATCTGGAAACGCTTTGCACAAAAGTTGAACCCGCGCCTGAGCAGCGTCGTGTCTCGCTGACTTTGGTCGGAGACGTCATTGACTTGAAGCTGCCATGGCTGGCCGGGCATTCGCGTCAGGTCGCGCATGTTGCCATGGAAGCTGCGCGCCTGTGGGGGCTGAGTGAGCCGACGCTGACAGACATTGGCAAGTCCGCGCTGATTTACGGTCTCGGCCGCGCAGCCGTTTCCAATCATCTTTGGAATAGCCCAGGGCCGCTGCCCTACGGTGCGGCAGAGCGAGTGCGCCTGGTGCCTTATTGGACGCAACAGGCGCTCCGACCGGTAGCGGAATTGGCCGCGCCCGCCGAGATAGCCACCCACGCTTATGAACGACTCGACGGCAGCGGCTATTTTCGCGGGGTGGCGGGTGATGCGTTGAGTGCTGGACATCGACTGCTTGCTACTTCGGTCGCCTGGGTGGCGTTGAGGCAGGCCCGGCCCTGGCGATCAGCCCACGACGAAGCCGCAGCAGCCACGCTACTCAAAAAGGATGCTGGCCGTGGTCTGTTCGATAACGATGTCTGCGAAGCGGTCATTGCTGCCGCCAGTGGCGAGCGTCGCCTGCGGCAACCCAAGCCTTCGCTGCTGACAGCCCGTGAGTGCCGCATTCTCCTGGAAATCAGCCGTGGCGCCAGCAACAAACAAGTCGCGCAACTGTTGGCTATCAGTCCGAGCACGGTGCGCACGCACATGGAAAGCATCTTTCGCAAACTGCAATGCTCGACCCGTGCAGCCGCCACCCTGAAGGGGCTGACACTGGGCTTGATCGCCTGAGTCCGCCCGGTCAAGCCTGATCAGCCTGCCTGGCGCGAGCAAGTTCGATGAATGCCTTGGCGGCCGCAGAGGGATTGCGGCGGTTCGGGTAGTACAGGCACAACCTGTCTCGGGGCGGGGTCCAGTCCTCGAGTACCTGCACGAACTCGCCGGTGCGCATTTCGTCACGAACGTCCTGCTCCATGAAAAAGCCCAGCCCCATGCCCGCCTGCACCGCGACCTTGACCACGCTCGATTCATCCAGCGTAAGCGGACCGTTCACATCCAGACGGGTAACTTCTCCGTCCCGCTCGAAATACCAGGGGAAAATCGCCCCGTTCGGTAGTCGCACACGGATACATCGATGCCCGGGCAGATCGGACGGCGTGCGCGGTTTGCCGTGTTGTGCAAAATAACCCGGCGAACCGACCACCGCGTAACGTTGCGGCGGGCCGACAGGCACCACAATCACGTCGTTGGGCACCAGGCCTGCCGAGCGCACGCCGAAATCGAAGCCGTCAGCCACGATATCCACCAGCCGGCCTTCGGTTACAAGGTCAATATGGACTTTCGGATGCTGCTGCAAAAACTCGATCACCAGTGGCAGCAGCGCCGAACGCGCAGCGCTGGCGAAGGCGTTGATGCGCAACGTGCCCGAGGGCCCAGCGTTCTGCGAGCGCACTGCGTCGAGTGCCGCACGCAAATCCTGCAAGGCTGGCCCCACCTGTTCGAGAAACACTCTCCCCGCTTCGGTGATGGCGACGCTGCGGGTGGTGCGGTTGAACAGTCGCGATTCGAGGCGCGCTTCCAGTTGCGCAATGGTGTTGCTCAGCGCGGTGGTGGAGACGTCGAGATCAATGGCGGCCTGGCGAAACGACCCCCTTCGAGCCACGGCTATGACGGCGTCCAGTTCATTGAGGGCCAAGCGATCCTGAACCATGGATTGTCCTGTTTTTCGGGATAGGTCATTAAGGTTTGTCCCAGTTGAACAAACTATCTGTGGCGCAGCAAGATGACTCCAGTTAATCAATCAGGAGTCAGCCAATGAACCTTCAACATCCCGCCGTCGTGCAGACGCATGTCACGGTCATCGACGAGAAAGAAATCTACGACGCGCCCCATCAATTCCGAGCGCTGGAGATTTCGCCATGCTGAATTCAGGATTGACTGGCAAGCGGGTCCTCGTCACCGGCGGTACCAAAGGAATCGGCAAAGCCGTTGTGGATTGGTTCATAGCCGAGGGCGCGAAAGTCATCACCTCGGCTCGGCAAGTGGACGTCCAAATGCCGGGCGCACTGCTGGTCGCGGCTGATCTTTCGACCCGGGAAGGTTGTGACGTACTCATCGCAGCGGTCCAACAGCAACTGGGCGGCGTCGACATAGTGGTTCATGTCCTGGGTGGCTCGTCGGCCCCCGGTGGTGGTTTTGCAGCGCTGGACGACGAGCAGTGGCAACGCGAGCTCAATCTGAATCTGCTGCCGGCGGTGCGCCTCGATCGCGCCCTGCTGCCGGGCATGCTCGAGCGTCGTAATGGCGTGGTGATCCATGTCACGTCCATCCAGAGTCGACTGCCACTGCCGGAATCCACCACAGCGTACGCGGCGGCCAAGGCTGCGCTGTCGACCTACAGCAAGAGCCTGTCGAAAGAGGTGTCGCCCAAAGGGGTCCGTGTGGTTCGGGTTTCCCCGGGCTGGATCGAAACCGAAGCATCGGTGGCATTGGCCGAGCGACTCGCGCAGGAGGCAGGCACTGACTATCAGGGTGGCAAGGACATCATCATGCAAGCCTTGGGCGGTATTCCGCTCGGCCGCCCATCGACGCCAGCTGAAGTGGCTGAGCTGATCGGGTTTGTGGCGTCGCCACGAGCGGCTTCGATCACAGGAAGTGAATTTGTGATCGACGGCGGGACCATCCCGACAATCTAGCCGGCAGTTTGCGGGTCAGGGATGACTCGCTGAATCCGACCGGCACGCTTACATCCGATGCCGCTCCAGCAAAAAATCCACAAACAACCGCACCCGCACCGGCATCGCCGCGCCGCCCACGAACACCGCATGAATCGGTTCCTCATCGCCCGGGTTAAACGTTTGCAGCAGCGGGATCAGCGTGCCGCGCTGCAAGTCTTCCCTGACGGTGAACTCGCCGATGCGCGCAATTCCGGCGCCGAGTCTGGCGAACTGTGCCAGCGCTTCACCGCTGCTGCATTCGATGTTGCCGCTGACCTTCAATGAAAACTCCTTGCCGTCGCGGATGAACGGCCAGTTGGCTTCGGCGCGGCGGAAGTTGAAGCGCAGGCAGTTGTGCTTGAGCAGGTCTTCCGGTTCGAGAGGTGTGCCGTGGCGTTTCAGGTAATCGGACGATGCGACCACGACTTGGCCGGTGTGGCCGAGCCGGCGTGCGGTCAACGGGCTGTCGGGCAGATGGCCGAAGCGTATGGCGACGTCCGCCTGGCCGGCGAGGATGTCGACTACCTCGTCGCCGAGGCTGAGGTCGACGACGATGTTCGGGTAACGGGCGGTGAAGGCTGCGACCAGC
>NZ_JH635999.1:825561-837544 GCF_000257605.1 Pseudomonas sp. R62 | reverse complement strand
GGGCGGTGAAGGCTGCGACCAGCGGCACAATGGTCAGCCGTCCATGGCCAAGGGCGGCACTGACACGCAAGCGGCCCTTGGGTACGCCTTGATCGGTAATGGCCCCTTCGACCTCGTCCATGTCGGCGAGAATTCGCCGGGCACCGCGCAGGAAGGCCTCGCCCTCGGCGGTAAACGTCAGCGCGCGGGTAGTGCGCAGCAGCAAGCGGGTGCCAAGTCGTTGTTCAGCGCGGGCGATGATCCGACTGACCGCCGAAGGCGTCAGCCCCAACGCACGCGCAGCCGCTGAGAGGCTGCCCTCCTGCGCCACGGTGACGAACACGCTCATTTCCCCTGACCTGCCGTTGAAGTCCATTCGTGCCTCTTACGCAAAGGTGATTGCCAAAATCGCCATCTACCGCCTGAAAACGATGGATCGTAGCATTGGCGGCATAGATGAGGAGACTTTCCATGCGTATCAATCCACCACTTGTTGCACTCGCTGTCGGCGCCTTTGGCATCGGCGTCACCGAGTTCGCGCCGATGGGCATGTTGCCCGGCATCGCCGCCGATCTCGGCGTTTCCATTCCCGCTGCGGGGTTGCTGGTCAGTGCCTACGCCTTGGGCGTGCTGCTCGGCGCGCCGCTGATGACCCTGACCACTGGCAAGATCCCGCGGCGCTATCTGCTGATCGGGCTGATGGCGATTTTCACCCTGGGTAACCTGATGTCGGCGCTGGCTACCGACTACTACAGCCTGATGGTCGCCAGGGTGATCACCTCGCTCAATCACGGCGCATTCTTTGGGGTCGGCTCTGTGGTCGCCGCCAGTGTGGTCGCGCCGGAAAAACGTGCCGGCGCCGTGGCGGCGATGTTCATGGGCCTGACGTTGGCGACTATCGGCGGCGTGCCGCTGGCGGCGTGGTTTGGTGAGCTGTTCGGCTGGCGCACGGCGTTCTGGGGCATTACCGGTCTCGGCGTGCTGACCATGATCGCCTTGTGGTTCGCCCTGCCCAATCTGAAAGCAGAGCAAGGCGCGGGTGCACTGGCGGAAATACGAGTATTGGGCCGCGGTCCGGTGTTGGCCGCACTGGCCCTGACCGTGGTCGGCTCGAGTGCGATGTTCACCGTGTTCACCTACATCGCGCCGATTCTCAGCAGCGAAACCCACGCCTCAGCCGCGTTCATCACCGCCATGCTGGTGTTGTTCGGAATCGGTTTGACCCTGGGCAACATGTGGGGTGGCAAGGCTGCCGACCGTTCGATCGACCGCACCCTGATCGTGTCGCTGAGCGCATTGATTGTGGTGTTGCTCGCATTCACTGTGCTGATGCGCTGGCCGCTGCCGGCCGCGGTGGCCATTCTGATCTGGGGTATCGCCAGCTTCGCTCTGGTGCCGCCGCTGCAGATGCGCGTGATGGAAGCCGCCAAGGACGCGCCGAATCTGGCTTCGGCGGTGAACATCGGTGCGTTCAATTTTGGCAACGCGATCGGCGCGGCGCTGGGTGGCGCGGTGATCAATGCCGGGCTGGGTTATCCGGCGATTTCCCTGGCCGGCGCGGCGATGGCTGGTCTGGGCCTGCTGATGGTGCTGACGTTCGCCTGGCGCTCCAGAGCCAGTGCCGCTGCGCTGGCGTAAGTCTTCGCAGCGCTACGCCCCGCCCTGCTGATATTCGCGGGGCGTGCAGCCGAACTCGCGACGGAACACCGTGTGCAGATATTGCGCAGACTTGAAGCCGCAGGCTTGGGCAATGTCGGCAATCGCCGCATCGGTGTTCTTCAAACCGCTGGTAGCCGCCGCCAGTTTGAAACGCAGAATCTCGTCATGCACGCTGCAACCGCGCTCAGCGCGGAAATGCGCTTCCAGCGACGAGCGCGACACCCCGACATAGGCCGCCACTTGCGCGGTCTTGATGCCCTGACAAGCATATTGGCGGATGAACAGCAGCGCTTGCATGACGTAGGGATTGCCCAGCGGTTGATGCAGGCTCGACACCTGCACGTTGACCGCGTCCGGCGGAATCAGAATCTGCGTACCGGTGGACGGCATGCCGTGGAGCATCTGGTGCAGCAATTGCGCAGCGGTGCGGCCCATGGTTTCGGTGCCCTGAATCACTGAACTCAGCGGTACGCGAGTCAGGCTGCGGGTCAGCGGGTCGTTATCGATGCCGATCAGCGCGACCTGCTCCGGCACGGCAATGCCGGCGGTCAGGCAGGCTTGCAGCAACTGCCGGGCGCGGGCGTCGCTGACGGCGATGATGCCGATCGGTTTGGGCAGGCTGTGCAGCCAGGCGATCAGCTGTTCGACGGCGCTGTCCCACAGCGGCGCGCTGGTGCCCATGCCGCGATAGATCTCGGCGTGGAGGCCGTCTCGTTGCATCAGTTTGCGAAAGGCTTTTTCCCGCTCCTGCGCCCAGCGATTGGCCTGCGCTTCCGGCAGGCTGAAACAGGCAAAGCGCTGCAATCCCGCCTCGACCAGATGCGAATAAGCCAGAGTGATCAGTGCGTTGTTATCAGTGGCAACGTAGGGAATCGCTTTCGGATAAGCGCGTGCATCCTCGTAGGAACCGCCCACCGCCACCACCGGCAAATGAATGTCGGCCAGCGCCTCGCCGATCAGCGGATCGTCGAAATCGGCAATGATCCCGTCACCCTGCCAGCGCTCGATGCCTTTCAAGCGGCAGAGAAAGTCCTCTTCCAGAAACAGGTCCCAGGAAGCGCGGGTGCTGCTCAGGTAGTTGCCGATACCGCTGATGATTCCACGGTCGTAGATCTTGCTGCCGTTGAACAACAGGGCGATGCGGTGCACGGGCGGTAGGCTCTTCATTGTTTTTAGACTGTTCCGGGTCGCTTCGTCGCGGCGACGATGGACACAGACTAGGCGTTCGAGCGTATAAGCTCAATACGCAAAATCGCACTCGCAGTTGAGGCTTTTCATAATCAGCGGGCACGGGGCCGTTGCTAGTATCGAGACACCGCCAAGAACAACAAGGACAAGGTCCATGCAGTATTTCCCCAATATCGAGCCGGTTCGCTACGAAGGCCCGAACAGTGATTCGCCCCTCGCTTTCCGCCACTACGACGCCGACAAACTGATCCTCGGCAAACCCATGCGCGAACACCTGCGCATGGCCGCCTGCTACTGGCACACCTTCGTCTGGCCGGGCTCCGATGTGTTCGGTGCCGGCACCTTCAAACGCCCGTGGCAACGCAGTGGCGAACCGATGGAACTGGCTATCGGCAAGGCTCAAGCCGCATTCGAGTTCTTCAGCAAACTGGGCATCGATTACTACTGCTTTCACGACACGGACGTCGCCCCCGAAGGCAACTCGCTGAAGGAGTACCGCGAACACTTCGCGCAAATGATCGACCGCCTCGAACAGCATCAGGAACAAAGCGGCATCAAGCTGCTCTGGGGCACCGCCAACTGCTTCAGCAATCCGCGTTTCGCCGCCGGTGCCGCGAGCAATCCCGATCCGGAAGTGTTCGCCTGCGCCGCCGCGCAAGTGTTCAGCGCGATGAACGCCACCCATCGGCTCAAGGGTTCCAACTACGTGCTGTGGGGCGGTCGTGAAGGCTACGAAACCCTGCTCAACACCGATCTGAAAAGCGAGCGCGAACAACTCGGGCGCTTCATGCGCATGGTGGTCGAGCACAAGCACAAGATCGGTTTCACCGGCGACCTGCTGATCGAGCCCAAGCCGCAGGAGCCGACCAAGCACCAATACGATTACGACAGCGCCACGGTGTTCGGCTTCCTCCAGCAGTACGGCCTGGAGAAGGAAATCAAGGTCAACATCGAGGCCAACCACGCGACCCTGGCCGGCCACAGCTTTCATCACGAAATCGCCACGGCTGCCTCGCTGGGGATCTTCGGCAGCATCGACGCCAACCGTGGCGATCCGCAGAACGGCTGGGACACCGACCAGTTCCCCAACAGCGTCGAAGAAATGACCCTGGCGACCTATGAAATCCTCAAGGCCGGCGGTTTCAAGAATGGCGGCTTCAATTTCGACTCCAAGGTGCGCCGGCAGAGCCTCGACGAGATCGACCTGTTCCACGGCCACGTTGGCGCCATGGACGTTCTTGCCTTGTCGCTGGAACGCGCCGCCGCGATGGTCGAGAACGATCAATTGCAAACCCTCAAGGACCAACGCTACGCCGGCTGGCGTCAGCCGTTCGGGCAAGCGGTGATGGCAGGAGACTTCAATCTTGAGTCACTGGCAGAGCACGCGTTTACCAACGAGTTGAACCCGCAAGCCGTCAGCGGCCGCCAGGAAATGCTCGAAAACATCGTCAACCGTTACCTGTATCGCTGATCGCCAAGGGAAGCTGCCGACGCAAAAACGCTGTGACAATTGCACGACAATTCTGTGCCTGCTGCGTCGGCAGATTCTCTACAGTTCTACCAGCCCGATTCATCGTCAGGCCGTGTCTTTCCAACAAAAATAAAAGGACGCACCACCATGAAGAACTTGAAACGTACGCTGTTGGCCAGTGCCCTGGCGTTGTTGGCCCTGCCGGTAATGGCCGACGCCACCCACCCGAAAATCGGTTTCTCCATTGACGATCTGCGTCTGGAACGCTGGTCGCGCGACCGCGATTACTTCGTCGCGGCGGCGGAAAAAATGGACGCCAAAGTCTTCGTGCAATCGGCGGACGCCAACGAGCAGAAGCAGATTTCGCAGATCGAAAACCTCATCTCTCGCGGCGTCGATGTGATCGTCATCGTGCCTTTCAACGCGACAGTGCTGACCAACGCCGTGGCCGAGGCGAAGAAAGCCGGGATCAAAGTGGTGTCTTACGACCGGCTGATTCTCAACGCCGATGTCGACGCCTATATCTCCTTCGATAACGAAAAGGTCGGCGAAATGCAGGCCGGCGGCGTGCTGAAAGCGGCGCCCAAGGGCAATTACTTCTTGCTGGGTGGCGCGCCCACCGACAACAACGCCAAGATCCTCCGTGAAGGCCAGATGAAGGTGCTGCAACCGGCCATTGACAAGGGCGATATCAAGATCGTCGGCCAGCAGTGGGTCAAGGAATGGAACCCGACCGAAGCGCTGAGCATCGTTGAAAACGCCCTGACCCGTAACAACAACAAAATCGACGGCATCGTCGCCTCCAACGACGCTACCGCTGGCGGCGCCATCCAGGCATTGGCCGCGCAGCAACTGGCCGGCAAGGTGCCGATTTCCGGTCAGGACGCCGACCTCGCAGCCGTCAAACGCGTGATCGCCGGCACGCAAACCATGACCGTGTACAAACCGCTGAAACTCATCGCCTCCGAAGCGGCCAAGCTCTCGGTGCAACTGGCACGCAACGAGAAACCGGCCTACACCTCGCAGTACGACAACGGCAGCAAAAAGGTCGACACCATCCTGCTTACGCCAACGCCGTTGACCAAGGACAACATCGACTTGCTCGAACAGGATGGCTTCTACACCAAGGCGCAGATTGCCGGGCAGTGATCCGGTCGTAAATCTTGATCAGACCTGTGGGAGCGAGCCTGCTCGCGAAAGCGGAGTGTCAGTCAGTAAAGCTCTGGCTGAAAAGGCCCCTTCGCGAGCAGGCTCGCTCCCACACAGGTTCAGTGGTGTTTGAGTTCCTGGTATACGAGCCTTTTCCATGTCCGACTATCTGCTGCAAATGAACGGCATCGTCAAAACCTTCGGCGGTGTCAAAGCGCTCAACGGCATCGACATCAAGGTCCGGCCCGGTGAATGCGTGGGCCTGTGCGGCGAGAATGGCGCCGGCAAGTCGACGCTGATGAAGATCCTTTCGGCGGTCTATCCCCATGGCACCTGGGACGGTGAAATCCTCTGGGACGGGCAACCGCTCCGGGCGCAATCGATCAGCGAAACCGAAGCCGCCGGCATCGTCATCATCCATCAGGAACTGACCCTGGTGCCGGACTTGTCGGTGGCGGAAAACATCTTCATGGGCCATGAGCTGACGCTGCCCGGCGGGCGCATGAACTACCCGGCGATGATCCACCGCGCCGAAGCCTTGATGCGTGAATTGAAGGTGCCGGACATGAACGTGTCGCTGCCGGTTTCGCAGTACGGCGGCGGTTATCAGCAACTGGTGGAAATCGCCAAGGCCCTGAACAAACAGGCGCGTCTGCTGATTCTCGACGAACCCTCCTCGGCCCTGAGCCGCTCGGAAATCGAAGTGCTGCTGGACATCATCCGCGACCTCAAAGCCAAGGGCGTCGCCTGCGTCTACATCTCGCACAAGCTCGATGAAGTCGCCGCCGTATGCGACACCATTTCGGTGATCCGCGACGGCAAACACATCGCTACCACCGCCATGGCCGACATGGACATTCCACAGATCATCACGCAGATGGTCGGCCGCGAAATGAGCAACCTCTACCCCAGCGAGCCGCACGAGATTGGCGAGGTGATTTTCGAAGCGCGCCACATCACTTGCTACGACGTCGACAACCCCAAGCGCAAACGGGTCGACGACATTTCCTTCAGCCTCAAGCGCGGCGAGATTCTCGGCATTGCCGGGCTGGTCGGGGCCGGCCGCACCGAACTGGTCACCGCACTGTTCGGCGCCTACCCCGGACGCCACGAGGGCGAAGTCTGGCTGGACGGCCGACCGATCGACACGCGCACGCCGCTGAAAGCGATCCGCGCCGGCCTGTGCCTGGTGCCCGAAGATCGCAAGCGCCAGGGCATCATTCCGGATCTCGGTGTCGGTCAGAACATCACCCTCGCCGTGCTCGAGAGCTATTCGAAAATGACCCGCATCGATGCCGAAGCCGAACTGGGCTGCATCGACCGGGAAATCTCCCGTCTGCATCTGAAGACCGCAAGTCCATCCCTGCCGATCACCAGCCTGTCGGGCGGTAACCAGCAGAAAGCCGTGCTGGCGAAAATGCTGCTGGCCAAACCGCGCGTACTGATTCTCGATGAGCCGACCCGAGGCGTGGATGTCGGCGCCAAGTACGAGATCTACAAGTTGATGGGCGCGCTGGCCGCCGAGGGCGTGTCGATCATCATGGTTTCATCGGAACTGGCCGAAGTGCTCGGCGTCTCCGACCGCGTATTGGTGATCGGCGAAGGCCAGTTGCGCGGCGACTTCGTCAACCATGAGCTGACCCAGGAACAGGTACTCGCCGCCGCCCTCAGTCAGCCCGGCAGCCATAACAATAATGATTGGAAAACCGCGTAAATGAATCAGGTCAAACAACTGTTCACCCGCTACAAGATGCTCGCGCTGGTATTTGCCGTGGTGCTGATCTGGCTGTTCTTCAGCTGGCAGACCGAGGGCGGCTTCCTCACCCCGCGCAACCTTTCCAACCTGCTGCGGCAGATGTCGATCACCGGCATCCTCGCCTGCGGCATGGTGCTGGTGATCATCAGCGGCGAGATCGATTTGTCGGTGGGCTCATTGCTCGGCCTGCTCGGCGGCCTCGCGGCGATACTCGACGTGGTCTATCACATTCCGCTGCTGGCGAATCTGAGTCTGGTCGCCCTGTGCGGCCTGATGATCGGCCTCGCCAACGGCTACATGGCGGCGTACTTGCGCATACCGTCATTTATCGTCGGGCTGGGCGGCATGTTGGCGTTTCGCGGCATTTTGCTGGGGATCACCGGCGGCACCACCATCGCCCCGGTATCGCCGGAGCTGGTCTACGTCGGCCAGGGATATCTGCCCCACGCGATCGGCACTGGCCTGGGTGTGCTGCTGTTTGTGCTGACGGTGTTCCTGACCTGGAAACAACGACGCAATCGCGCCCTGCATGGCCTGGCGGCGCATTCGCTGGTGCGTGATGTTGTGCGCGTGCTGGTGATCGGCGCGGTGCTGGCCGGTTTCGTCCAGACCCTCAACAGCTATGACGGCATTCCCGTGCCGGTGCTGCTGTTGCTGATTCTGCTCGGCGTGTTCAGCTACGTCACCAGCCAGACCGTGTTCGGCCGCCGGGTCTATTCGGTCGGCAGCAACATGGAAGCGACCCGCCTGTCCGGCATCAATGTGCAAGCGGTCAAGCTGTGGATCTTCGGCATCATGGGCGTGATGTGCGCACTCGCCGGCGTGGTCAACACCGCACGCCTCGCGGCCGGCTCACCGTCCGCCGGCAGCATGGGCGAACTCGACGCCATCGCCGCCTGCTTCATCGGCGGCACCTCCATGCGCGGCGGCTCCGGCACCGTCTACGGCGCCCTCCTCGGCGCGCTGGTGATCACCAGCCTCGATAACGGCATGTCCATGCTCGACGTGGATAGCTACTGGCAGATGATCGTCAAGGGCAGCATTCTGGTGTTGGCGGTCTGGGTGGATGTGAGTACGCGCACGGCGCGGCGTTGATCGCGGCAAACCTGGAGGGATCTGCTTCAAAAGGGAGCAAGAACGCAAGCCGCTGCTACGCTACGTAACACAATATTATGGAATACCAGATACCAAAAAACGCTGTTTCAAACGCTTGGTCCGCTCTGGCTCAATGGCTTCGAGGGCCTTGCACAGCTTGGCCCGTATCTTGCTCCTCCAGTGCATATCGCGCTCAAGGTTTATGGCCATGCCTGCATCCTCCGCACAATTCGGCGACGCTCACACCCGCTCTTCAAGCGCGGCGTGTGCGTTGCCGTGCGCAGCCATGGCGCGTTATCTCCGTCGATTTCGCTCTTCGTCCTCCATCGTGCTGCCGCAGCTGCCATCCTGCGTGAGCGCGAAGCAAAACGGTTTCTGGCAGATAGTCAGGTAATACCTCCCCACGAGAGTCTCTCTCGATCTCTCGCAGTTTCCGCCTTGGCGGATCGCTGCGCACCGTCATTACCGAGTTTCCTGGTGAGTCCCTCCGGCTCGCCCGGCGCTCTGCATCCGGAACAAACCTGATGAACCAAGACACCGCCTTGCTTGTGATCGATATGCAAAAGGAAGATGGCTTCCCGATCGAACGCTTCGATCAACTGGTCGATAACGCCGCATCCCTGATCGATCGCGCTCGCCAGTTGCACATCCCGATTTTCTACACCCGCCATGTCAACGACGCTCCGGGCCGCGATCTGGCGCTGGGCGAACCGGTAGACGACCAAGGCAGGCCAACGACTTACCGCGCCGGCACATCTGCGATCGAGATCATTGACGCCCTGGCGCCTCGAGACGCTGACGTCGTCATCGATAAACGCCGCTACAGCGCCTTCCACGGCACCCGTTTGGCTCAGATGCTCAACCGCCGAGGCATCAAGCACCTGGTGGTCATCGGCGTGCTGACGGATGTGTGTGTCATGAGCAGTCTGTTCGACGCCTATCAGCACGACTTCCAGATCAGCCTTGTCGCTGACGCCTGTAGTGCGACTACAGAGGGAGCGCATTACTCGGCACTGTTCATCCTTTCCAACTGGCTGTACGGGCTGGAGCTCTTCACCACCGAGCAATTGTCGAGACGCTGGAACAACGAGCCGGCAACATCGCTTCGAACCGCAGAACCCGATCACCTCGCCTTCCAGCCAGATGAATTCCCACAAGTCGTAGCGCGCTTTCAACGCCGCCTCGTCGACGCCTGCTGAACGGAGAACAGACATGAAAGTTGAAAAACGCAGCATCGACTTTATCCCTGAGAGCGAGCGTCACGGTCGGCCACGTTCCCTGTTCTTCGTCTGGTTTGGTGCCAACGCCAACATCACCACGGTAGCGGCTGGAGTGTTGCCCATCAGCCTGGGACTCAATCTTTTCTGGAGTGCGCTATCGATTCTTATCGGTTCACTGATTGGTGCAATCTTCATGGCTTCGCACTCCGCGCAGGGGCCGAGACTGGGTATTCCGCAGATGATCCAGAGCCGGGCACAATTCGGGGTTTTCGGCGCTATCGTCCCGCTGCTGTTCGTCATGCTTATCTACTTGGGCTTTTTCGTCAGCAACACGCTGTTGGCTGCTCAGGCGGTGAGCGACCTGAGCCCGTTGAGCACCGCTGGCAACATCGCTCTGCTGGGCGCGGCATGCTTCCTGGTCGCGCTGTTCGGCTACCAACTGATTCATCGCGTGCAGAAGCTGCTTTCGCTGATTTCGATTGCCGTGTTCGGCATCGCCACCCTGCTCGCCCTCGCGCTGCCGATAGAGGCCGGCCAATGGACCGCGCAGGGTTTCAATCTGGTCAGCTTCCTCGCCTCCGTCAGCATCGCGGTCACTTGGCAACTGTCCTACGCACCTTACGTGGCGGACTACTCTCGGTATTTGCCGAGCGACACATCCACCCGCCAAGTGTTCTGGTACAGCTATGCCGGTACCGTGATCGGCGGAAGCTGGATGATGCTGTTAGGCGCCGTGCTGGCCAAGGGCATGCTGGGGTTCTCCGATAACGTCGGGCTGCATCTGATAGGCCTGCTCGGAGGAGGCACGCTGCTGATGGTGGCATTCGTGCTTTACGGCCAGATCGCCATCAACGTGTTCAACCTGTATGGCGCTTTCATGTCGACGGTCACGATGATCGAGCCTTTCTCTGCGCTGAAAATCACCCCGTCTGTACGTGCGGGATTTCTGCTGATCATCTGCACGACCGCTACCGGTTTATGCACTCTGGCGCAGGACGACTTTCTGCAGTTCTTCCTGAATTTCATCTTTTTCATGAGCTACTTTCTGATCCCCTGGACGGCGATCAATCTTGTCGATTACTACGCGCTGCGCAAAGGCGTTTACCGGATTACCGACATCTTCGATCCGGCAGGTATCTACGGTCGGGTGAACTGGACAGCAATCGCAATATTCATGTGCACTATTGCTCTGGAAATTCCGTTCATGAACACCTCGATGTACGTCGGGCCTGTTGCCACCAGCCTGCAAGGCGTCGACCTGGCGTGGGCCGTTGGCTTGCTGTGCCCTGCGTGCGCTTATTACGCCCTCATGCGCCGGCGCGGTTCGCTGTTGATCGAGGCATCGCGAGTTTGATGTTCGCAGGCTGAGAGCGTTTATGCTCGTTTATCGAAACAGGATTGAGGCCCGTATTCACGGGCCTCTTACTTCCTGTGCAAGTTTGTGTAACATCCGGGAAACTGGACGATTCGATTAATACGTAAGTCAAAACAATTACTGGCAGTGATTTATCGTCAGGGACATGATCAACGGCCCAACCCAACTCTCCGCAGTTGTACAAGCGCAGCGGTAATCGTTGAGCCTTGCTGAATTTCATCAGCCGCCTCGTTTGCGAGCTGAAGCGAACATCAGCGTTTCGCTGATGGCTTGAACTGACGATCAATGTCCAACATCTTCGCGGCATACAAGGCCAGGCGCTGACTGATCACCCGCTCCTGCTCGTTTTTGAGACATTTCTCACAAAGCCCGGCATGTCCGGCACTTGCCTTGTGACGCTCCGCTTGCGGCGAGGTTTTGTACAGCTTATTGCACTTTGTACAAGTGTGGCGCAGCTCGTCGTTTTCCATGGAGGACTTGGCGATATGAGAATCCCGCGCCGCCAACCTGGGGCCTATCTGCCCGGCTCACCTTCAGCAGCGGGCACTTGAAATTCAAACACCACTCATTGCCGGGTAATCCCCATACCGTTCACGGCCCTGACGGAACCACGTACTCAGTTCACTCGCCACTGTTTTGCGGCTTTCTGGTCAATTCCCCGGCAAATCAGAGATTTCTGCCTAGACTTGAACATGTCTCGGCACTTGAACGCGTTCAGCGCGTCGAGCGGTCATCAAAATAAAAACAAGAGGAATCACCCAGATGCTCAGATCTCTGTTCAGCGCACTTGCCTGCGCTTTGGCGGTAAGCAGCATGAACCCGGCCATGGCGGCAGACCCGGTTATCATCAAGTTCTCGCATGTGGTCGCTGACCAGACGCCCAAGGGGCAAGGTGCGTTGCTGTTCAAGAAACTGGTCGAGGAACGTTTGCCGGGCAAAGTCAAAGTCGAGGTGTATCCCAATTCCTCGCTCTTTGGTGACGGCAAGGAAATGGAAGCACTGTTGCTCGGCGATGTGCAGATGATTGCGCCGTCGCTGGCCAAGTTCGAGCAGTACACCAAGACCGTCCAACTGTTCGACCTGCCCTTCCT
>NZ_JH635999.1:822042-825344 GCF_000257605.1 Pseudomonas sp. R62 | reverse complement strand
CCAAGACCGTCCAACTGTTCGACCTGCCCTTCCTCTTCAATGACATCAACGCTGTCGACCGCTTTCAACTGAGCCCGCAGGGTCAGGGCCTGCTCAAATCCATGGAAAGCAAAAACATCACCGGCCTGGCTTATTGGCACAACGGCATGAAACAACTGTCGGCCAACAAGCCACTGCGTGTACCGGCTGATGCGCGCGGCTTGAAGTTCCGGGTGCAGGCCTCGGCGGTGCTGGAAGAGCAATTCAAGGCGGTGCGCGCCAATCCGCGCAAGATGAGTTTTGCCGAGGTATATCAAGGCCTGCAGACCGGTGTGGTCAACGGGGCGGAGAATCCTTACTCGAACATCTACAGCCAGAAGATGCATGAAGTGCAGAAGTACATCACCGAATCCAACCACGGTGTACTGGACTACATGCTGATCACCAACACCAAATTCTGGAACGGCCTGCCGCCCGACGTGCGCAGCGAACTGGACAAGATCGTCGTGGAAGTCACCACCCACGTGAACAAGGAAGCCCAGCAACTGAACGAGGGCGACAAACAGCGCATCCTTGCAGCCAAAACCACGGAAATCATCACGCTTACGCCAGAAGAACGTGCGCAATGGCGCGATGCGATGAAACCGGTGTGGAAGAAGTTCGAAGGCGAAATCGGAACTGAGCTGATCTCTGCTGCCGAAGCCGCAAACCAGGCGCAATAATCCCTAGGCAGGCGCCGCTGCGTCGGCGCCTGCCCGTCTTCACTCGACGTGAGATGCCATCCATGAAAGCGCTTCGGCGAATCTGGGAACACTTCGAGGAAGGCTTCATCGTCTTCCTTCTGGCGGCCATGACCCTCGTCACGTTTGTCTACGTGATCCTCAACAATTTCTACAGTCTGTTTTACTGGCTCGCCGATCATTGGCCGGCAGCGAGTGTCCCGCTGTTCGCCGTTGGTGATCAGATCATGGGCATGGCGCAGGCCATGACCTGGAGCACCGCCCTGACCAAAGCGCTGTTTGGCTGGCTGATTTTTTTCGGCCTGGCCTATGGCGTGCGCACCGCCGGGCATATCGGTGTCGACGCACTGGTCAAACTGGCGCGCAGATCGGTACAGCGTTACATCGGCATCCTCGCCTGCCTGTGCTGTCTGGCCTACGCAGGGCTGCTGGCCGTCGCCAGCTTCGAATGGATTGAAACCTTGATGAACGCCGGTATCGGCGCCGAGGATCTTGGCCATTTCGGCGTCATGCAATGGCATGTCGGGTTGATCGTGCCGCTGGGCTTCGCGCTGGTGTTCATCCGCTTCGCTGAAATTCTCCTGCGCATCCTGCTCAACCGTCAGACCGGCCTCGGGCTGGCCGATGAAGCGGCCGACGCGCTGAAACTTGCCGAACACGAGGAAGACAAGCCATGACCATTGCCTTCCTGTTCGTGGCCCTGTTCGCCTTGATGTTCATCGGCGTGCCGATCGCCATCTCGCTGGGGCTGGCCGGCTCCCTGACGATCATTTTCTTCAGTCCCGACTCGGTGCGCTCGCTGGCGATCAAACTGTTCGAGACCTCGGAACACTACACGCTGCTGGCCATTCCGTTCTTCCTGCTGGCCGGGGCCTTCATGACCACTGGCGGCGTCGCCCGCCGGCTGATCGACTTCGCCAACGCCTGTGTCGGGCATATTCGCGGCGGCCTGGCCATCGCGGCGGTGTTGGCCTGCATGCTGTTTGCCGCCCTCTCCGGTTCAAGCCCCGCCACGGTCGCTGCGGTGGGCTCGATTGCGATTGCCGGGATGGTCCGTTCCGGCTACCCGCAGGCGTTCGGCGCAGGGATCATCTGCAACGCCGGTACGCTGGGTATCCTTATCCCGCCGTCGATTGTGATGGTGGTTTACGCCGCCGCTACAGAAACCTCGGTGGGCAAACTGTTCATGGCCGGCGTGGTACCGGGCCTGCTGCTGGGCACGGCATTGATGGTGGCGATCTACATCGTCGCGGTGAAGAAAAATCTCCCCGCCTTGCCGCGTGCGACGCTTCGCGAGTTTCTGAGTACGGCACGCAAAGCAATATGGGGCCTGTTGCTGATGGTGATCATCCTCGGCGGTATCTATTCGGGCATGTTCACCCCGACCGAAGCTGCTGCAGTGGCAGCCGTCTATTCGGCCTTCATCGCTCTGTTCGTCTACAAGGATCTGACCTTTCGCGAGACACCCAAGGTTCTGCTCGACTCGGCCAAGCTGAGCATCATGCTGATGTTCATCATTGCCAACGCCATGCTGTTCGCCCACGTGCTGACCACCGAACAGTTACCTCAACAAATCACTGCCTGGGTGATCGACGCCGGCCTGACGCCGGTGACGTTCCTGCTGGTGGTCAACATTGTGCTGTTGATTGCCGGCGCGTTCATGGAACCGTCAGCGATCATCCTGATCCTGGCGCCCATCCTTTTTCCTATCGCGATGAAACTGGGCATCGATCCGATTCACCTCGGCATCATCATGGTGGTCAACCTTGAGATCGGCCTGATCACGCCACCGGTGGGCCTGAACCTGTTCGTGACCTCGGCGGTGACCGGCATGTCCTTGCCCGCCACAGTCAAAGCCGCGATGCCCTGGTTGTCGATTCTGCTGCTGTTCCTGATCCTGATTACTTACGTGCCATGGATCTCACTGGTGCTGCCGAACTGGCTGGGGATGAACTGACGTCGTGACGATCACGTTCAGCCGGGACCGGCTAGAGTGCAATCACTCTGCTTAAAACCATAACAAGACGGAGAAGTGCCCCCATGCGAGTCAAAACACGCTTTGCCCTGCTGGCCGCCGCCACGCTGACCCTTAGCAGTGCCGCGCAGGCCGCGCCCGTGTTCATCAATATCCTCACCGGCGGAACCAGTGGGGTTTACTACCCGATCGGGGTCGGTCTGTCGCAAATCTACAGCGACGGTATTGCCGGCTCGAAGACATCGGTGCAGG
The DNA here is from genome assembly GCF_000257605.1 of Pseudomonas sp. R62. NCBI lineage: Bacteria > Pseudomonadati > Pseudomonadota > Gammaproteobacteria > Pseudomonadales > Pseudomonadaceae > Pseudomonas > Pseudomonas sp. R62. Next base: position 822,398 of record NZ_JH635999.1, on the reverse strand, counting down.
CCACCAAAGCGTCGGTAGAAAACCTCAACCTGCTACAGGCCGGTCGCGGCGAATTGGCCCTGGCTTTGGGCGACTCAGTGGCCGACGCCAAAAACGGCGTGGAGGACGCCGGTTTCAAAGCGCCACTGACCAAATTGCGCGCCTTGGGCGGTGCCTATCCCAATTACATTCAAATCGTCGCCAGCAAAGAGTCGGGGATCAAAACCCTCGCTGATCTCAAGGGCAAGACCATCTCGGTCGGCGCCCCAAAATCCGGGACTGAATTGAATGCGCGGGCGATATTCAAGGCGGCCGGCCTGACCTACGAGGACATGGGCAAGGTGCAATATCTGCCGTTCGCCGAATCGGTGGAATTG
>NZ_JH635999.1:815549-821161 GCF_000257605.1 Pseudomonas sp. R62 | reverse complement strand
TCTCGATTTTCCAGATCGTCACCGCAGCCTTTTCTCCTCTCTCCAGCCAGGTGCTGCGTGCGGTGCACGTCGGCTTCCTGCTGTGGGTGGTGTTTCTCAGTTATCCCGCACGCGGCACAGACCGTCCGTGGCAACCGCTGGCGTGGCTGCTGAGCCTGGCCGCCATCGCTACCGCGCTGTATCAATGGGTGTTCGAGGCCGATCTGATCCAGCGCTCCGGTGATCTGACGTCGGCCGATCTGGCTATCGGCATCGTGTTGATTGCTCTGGTATTCGAAGCCGCGCGACGGGTCATGGGCATCGCGCTGCCGGTGATTTGCGGGCTGTTCCTGGCGTACGGCCTGTTCGGGGAATACCTGCCCGGCGAACTGGCCCATCGCGGCTACGGTTTCGACCAGATCATCAATCAACTGTCGTTCGGCACCGAAGGGCTGTACGGCACGCCGACGTACGTATCGGCGACCTACATTTTCCTGTTCATCCTGTTCGGCGCATTCCTCGAGCAGGCCGGCATGATCAAATTGTTTACCGACTTCGCCATGGGCTTGTTCGGGCACAAGCTGGGAGGCCCGGCGAAAGTGGCCGTGGCCTCGTCGGCCTTGATGGGGACGATCACCGGCTCCGGGATTGCCAACGTCGTGACCACCGGGCAATTCACCATTCCGCTGATGAAGCGCTTTGGCTATCGCGCCGCGTTCGCCGGCGGCGTGGAAGCCACCTCCAGCATGGGCAGCCAGATCATGCCTCCGGTGATGGGCGCGGTCGCCTTCATCATGGCTGAAACCATCAATGTGCCCTTCGTCGAAATCGCCAAAGCGGCGCTGATTCCGGCCCTGCTGTATTTCGGTTCGGTATTCTGGATGGTCCATCTGGAAGCCAAGCGCTCCAACCTCAAGGGCCTGCCCAAAGACCAATGCCCCAGCGCATGGGGCGCGGTGAAAGCCCGCTGGTATTTGCTGATTCCTCTGCTGGTTCTGGTTTACCTGCTGTTTTCCGGGCGCACACCGCTGTTCTCGGGCATGGTCGGCCTGGCATTGACTGCCATCGTGATTCTTGGCTCGGCGATCATTTTCCGGGTGCACAGCTTTGGCCTGCGCTGTGCGTTCTGGATTGCCCTGGGCGTGCTCTGCACAGGTTTTTTCCAGCTCGGCATCGCGGTGATTTTCGCGGTCATTGCCGTCCTGGTGCTGGTCTGCGCTTTCATCAAGGGAGGTCGCGAAACGCTGCTGATCTGCCTGCACGCGCTGGTCGAGGGCGCCCGCCACGCGGTACCGGTGGGCATCGCCTGCGCACTGGTCGGCGTCATTATCGGCATCGTTTCGCTCACCGGCGTCGCTTCGACGTTTGCCGGCTACATCCTCGCCATCGGCCGCGACAACCTGCTGCTGTCGCTGATCCTGACGATGATCACCTGCCTGGTGCTGGGGATGGGCATTCCGACCATTCCCAACTACATCATCACCAGCTCGATCGCCGCGCCCGCCCTGCTGGAGCTGGGCGTGCCACTGATCGTGTCGCACATGTTCGTGTTCTACTTCGGCATCCTCGCCGACCTGACCCCGCCGGTCGCCCTCGCCTGTTTTGCCGCCGCGCCGATCGCCAAGGAAAGCGGCTTCAAGATCAGCCTGTGGGCCGTGCGCATTGCGCTGGCCGGTTTCGTCATCCCGTTCATGGCGGTCTACAACCCGGCGCTGATGCTGCAAGGCGACAACTTGTGGGCGACTGCCTACATGCTGATCAAGACTCTTCTGGCGGTTGGTCTCTGGGGCATGGCGTCGACCGGTTTTCTGCAACAGAAAATGCTGCTTTGGGAACGTTTGCTGAGTCTCGGTGCGGGCGCTCTGCTGATCGTGGCACTGCCGGTGACCGATGAATTCGGCTTCGCACTCGGGATTCTGGTCATCGTGCAACACGTCTGGCGCTCGCGGCGCGCCGCAGCGGCCAATGCATGATCGGTTTGTGCCTGGGTCTGGCCGGCAGTATCTGGGCACAATTGCCGGTAGCGAACTTCACCCTGGCATGGAACCACAGCATCGAAAAGATCCGCTGGGAGGAAGACTACCGCGTCACGGCCCAAGGTCTGGTTCTTGAGCAGGCCAGGGTTCGCGGCAACGGCGCTGGCATGGAGATACCCGACGATGCCCGGCTGGAGAACGGCAGTTGGCATTTCCGACGCCACTTGCCGCCGCTGCAACCATTGCAATTGGGCCGAACCCCGCAGGCCGGCGATTACCAGTTATGCATGGATGGCAAGTGCGAACTGGTCAGCCGATGGGTTGGGCCGGCCAGGATCAGCCAGCCGTTTTTGCAGCTGTGGGGTTGCGAAATGACTTCGCTATCGCCGTCGCATGAACGCCAAGCCGCTCATTTCTAATCAAGCGGTCATCTCCCGATTGATCGCAACCATCTGCTCGCGGGTGAATTCAGTGTCGGGGGCCATGAATCGGGCCATCAAGGCATCGCGGTTCAGCGGCGCGCGGGCCTTGTCCGCAGCTTCGAGCGCCTGCTTCAGTTCCGGCAAGGTCAGTTCGGTGCAGTAAGCCGGGGTCCCGGGTTGTTGACGCCATGACTCCTGAAGGCTGCCCGCAGCGAGCGCGGTGAATCCGGTTTCTTCGACCAGATCCTGCGCGACCGCCTCAGCACGCACATCATCGCCGGCGACTGGCAAGGCGATGCGAGTTGCGGATTCGGCAGGTTGACCTTGATCGGCCAGCGTAGCGGCGAGTACGGCATTCCACGCTTTGATCAGCGGGCGGCCGATCTGCTCGCTGACCCAGACGCTTTCAGGTTTGCCCTCGTCCACTTCCTTGATCGCCCCATCACGCTGCGGGTAGTAATTGGAAGTATCGATGACCACGACTTGCTCGGGAACCTGGCTCAGCGTCTGCTTCAAATCAGGGTATCGGGCGAAGGGAATCGACAGGATGATCACATCGACATCGGACACAGCCTGCTCTTTGGTGACAGCCTTGGCACCGACTTCTTCAGCGAGTGCCTGAATGCTTTGCGGGTCTTTCGAGTTGGCCAGTTTGATCTTATGACCGCACGCAGCCAGCTTGCGCGCCAGTGTTGCGCCGATGTGGCCGGCGCCGATAATTCCGATGTTCATTTCAAAACCCTCTCTGTTACGTGTGTTATCGCCCGGTTGAGCGCGCTTTTGGACTGGTGGGCTCAGTCAGCCGCCGGATGGGCAAGCGCATCCAGCGTCAGACGAAGCGCCTCAATCCCCTGCTCATCAAGCTGGCAGGCCGTCTTGATCTTGCCGGTGATGGCTCTGATGTCGTCTTCCATGGCCCGGCTTTCGGGCGTCAGGTCGATCAGCACGCGGCGCTCGTCTGCCGGATCGCGCTTGCGCGTGACCAATCCGGCGCCTTCCAGACGTTTGAGTAGCGGCGTGATGGTTCCCGCGTCCATGGCCAAGTAAGTGCCGAGTTCGCCCACAGACAATGGCGCGCCATCCAGAAGCTGCAGGATCACCAGATACTGCGGAAAGGTTAAGCCCAGCGGTTCCAGATACGGCTTGTGCAAACGCACGACACGGTTGGCAGCGGCGTAGAGTGCAAATGACAGCTGCGTTCCCACGTGATTTCGGTTCGAGCTCATTTCATAGTTCGCTATTGTATAGTGCACTATATGTTTCATGAGTACGAAAGGAGTGTCAACCCAGGCAGCCCGTGCGGTGTTGATCAGCACCTCTGTCAGCGATCCGGATCGCCAACAGAGGTGCTAATCGCCACGCTTGGTTTACTTGTGCGCCAGCAGCGCCTTGCGTGCAGCCTTGGCGTGTTTCATGGCGGCGATTTCCCGCTCGCACGCTTCGACATCGAAGGAGTTGTCCCATTTGGCGATGGCGATGGTGCCGATGCCGTTGCCGATCAGGTTGGTCACCGCTCGCGCCTCGTTGAGGAAGCGGTCGATGCCCAACAGCAACACCAGGCCCACCAGAGGTATCGAGTGAATGGTGGTGAGCGTGGCCGCCAAGGTCACGAACCCTGCTCCCGCCACACCGGCCGAGCCCTTGGAGGTCAGCAGGAACACGCCGAGCAGGATCATCTGATCCATGAAGGTCAGCGGCGTGTTGGTCGCCTGGGCGATGAAGATCGCCGCCATGGTCAGGTAAATGCAGGTGCCGTCCGCGTTGAAGGTGTAGCCCGTCGGCAGGACCATGCCGACCACGGATTTCTTGCAGCCGAGCTTTTCCAGTTTGACCATCATTCGCGGCAGCACCGCTTCGGTCGAACAGGTGCCCAGGGTGATCAGGATTTCATCTTTGAAATAACGCAGAAACTGCATCAGCGGCATGCCCGACCATCGCGCCACCGCGCCCAGTACCACGACGATGAAGATCAGCGTGGTGATGTACAGCGCGACCAGCAACTGCCCCAGCGACAGCAGAGTGCCGATACCGTATTTGCCGATGGTGAATGCCATGCCAGCCCCCGCGCCCAACGGCGCCAGACGCATGACCATCGCGACGATTTTGAACAGACCTTGCAGGAACAGATCGATGGTGTTGATCAGCGGTTTGCTGGTTTCGCCCATTTGCACCAAGGCGACGCCCATCAGCACCGACAACAGAATCACTTGCAGCATGACGCCATTGGAGAAAGCACCGAGGAAGGTATGCGGAATGATATTGAGGAAAAATTCGACGAGGCCGCCCTGCTCGCTCGCCGCTTGGCTGTATTTGTTGACAGCGCTGCCATCGAGGGTTCCGGCGTTGATGTTCATGCCGGCACCGGGCTTGACCACGTTGACTACGATCAGGCCGACCACCAGAGCGATGGTGGAAAGAATCTCGAAGTAGATCAGCGCTTTCACACCGATCCGTCCGACCTCCTTGATGCTGCCCATCTTGGCGATACCGACCACCACCGTGCCGAAAATGATCGGCGCCAGGAGCATCTTGATCAGCTTGATGAAACCGTCGGCAAACGGCTGCAGCTTGGCGCCGATGTCGGGCACGAAGTATCCGATGGCAGCGCCGATGACGATGCCGATCAGCACTTGCACATAGAGCTGGCTGTACCAGCGTGATTTTGAAGTTTCCACGGAAGCACCTCATTTTATTGTTGTGGTGGGCATGTGGCTTTGGCGTCGAGGATGACGCCTGAAGGTGCGGCCTCGGAAATCGAGGCCGCAGATGAAACCGAATCAGCCCTCGCCCAGTTCGCGCATGACGGCATACAGCGCAGATTTGGCTTCGAAGCCGACACCCGGGATATCCGGCAGCCCGACGTAGCCGTTTTCCACGCGAATGCCATCGGCAAACCCGCCGAATGGCTGGAACACGTCCGGGTACGATTCGTTGCCGCCCAAGTGCAGACCGGCGGCGATGTTCAGCGACATCTGGTGACCACCATGCGGCACCACGCGACGCGAAGACCAACCCAGCTCTTCCATCACTTTCAGGGTGCGCATGTACTCAACGAGCCCGTAGGACAGCGCGCAGTCGAATTGCAGGTAGTCACGGTCCGGGCGCATGCCGCCGTGGCGCAACAGGTTGCGGGCATCCTGGTGAGAGAACAGGTTTTCGCCGGTGGCCATCGGCAGTTCGTAGTGATTGGCCAACTCAGCCTGGAGCGCATAATCCAGCGGGTCGCCGACTTCTT
>NZ_JH635999.1:813753-815529 GCF_000257605.1 Pseudomonas sp. R62 | reverse complement strand
CTGGAGCGCATAATCCAGCGGGTCGCCGACTTCTTCGTACCAGAACAGGTTGTACTTCTTGATCGCTTCGGCGTAGGCGATACCGGTCTGCAGATCGAAGCGGCCGTTGGCATCGACCGCCAGGCGCTGGCCGTCGCCCACCACTTCGAGCACCGCTTCGATGCGGCGGAGATCTTCGTCCAGCGGCACCGCGCCAATCTTCATCTTGACCACGTCATAGCCACGGTCCAGGTAGCTCTGCATTTCGGCCTTGAGCTTGCTCTGGTCCTTGCCCGGGTAGTAATAACCACCCGCCGCATACACCCAGACTTTGTCATCGGCAACGCCGTTGCGATAACGGTCGGCAAGCAGGCGATACAGCGGCTTGCCTTCGATCTTCGCCACCGCATCCCACACCGCCATATCGATGGTGCCGACCGCTACCGAACGCTCGCCATGGCCGCCCGGTTTTTCGTTGGTCATCAGGGTTTTCCAGATGGCGAACGGATCGAGGTTATTGTTCTCGTGATCGATCAGGGTTTCCGGGTCGGCTTCAGTGATCCGCGCCAGAAAACGATCGCGCATCAACGCGCCCTGGCCGTAGCGACCGTTGGAGTTGAAGCCGTAACCGATGACCGGTTTGCCGTCGCGAATCACGTCGGTAATGACCGCGACGACCGAGCAGGTCATCTTCGAAAAATCGATGTAGGCATTGGCGATCGGGGAAGCAATGGAGACGGTTTTTTCACGGATATCGACGATACGCATGACGGGTTCCTCTTGTTGTGGTGACCCAACGTTATGCGTTGCGACGACACCCGCCCAATGCTATTAATGCCGCGCCCTATGCACAGGAGGCATTGCCCTTGGAACTGGTTTGGCTTGAGGATTTTTCAGCACTGGCCGAGCACGGCAGCTTTGTCCGGGCCGCCGAAGCGCGCCACGTGACGCAGCCGGCCTTCAGTCGCCGAGTGCGCTCGCTGGAGAACTGGATGGGTGTGGAATTGTTCGTGCGCACCCCGCAAGGTGCGACGTTGACCGAGGCCGGCCGGCAGATTCTGCCCAGCGCCCAAGAAGCGGCCAGACGCCTTTACCGCATGCGCTCCGAGGCCCAGGAAGTGGCTGGCATGGCGGCGAAAACCTTGCAGTTCGCCGCCACTCATTCGCTGTCATTCACCTTCTTCCCACGCTGGTTGCGCAGCGCCGAAAGTGGCGCGCCGATCGATGCGGTTCGCCTGCATTCCGACAGCATGGCCGTGTGCGAACAGATGCTGATTCATGGCCAGGTGCAGTTCCTGCTGTGCCACCGCCACCCCGACGTTCCGCCATTACTGGCGCCAGATCAGTTCATTGGCAAGAAGGTCGGCGAGGACGTACTTGTGCCGCTGGCGAGTGCTTCAGCCCAGTTCGGCACGTCGCCTGAAACCCTGCCCTATCTGGCCTACACCCACGAATCGGGCCTGGGCCGAATCGTCGCCCACAGGTTGCATGGCAAGGCTGATTATCTGCACTTGAAACCATTGTTCAGCAGCCACTTGGCCGCAGTGCTGATGTCGATGGCGCTGGAAAGCAAAGGCGTGGCCTGGCTGCCAAAAAGCCTGACCGAACAGGAAATGGCTGATGGGCGTCTGGTCAGGGCGCTGGATGAAAGTTGGGATATTCCACTGGAAATACACCTGACTCGCCCGACCGCGCCGATCAGCCCTTCGGCGGAGGAATTCTGGGCGAAGCTGGAAGAGTAACTCTATCGAGCAGCCCCTCACCCCAGCCCTCTCCCGACGGGACGACGGGAGCCGA
>NZ_JH635999.1:806462-813733 GCF_000257605.1 Pseudomonas sp. R62 | reverse complement strand
GGCGAATTTCTCCTAAACACCTCGGTCAGTCCCCTCTCCCCCCGGGAGAGGGTTAGGGTGAGGGGCTTTTGGCCTTTGACTCGATTTATGCGACCGTGAGCCCCGTCCATTGCTCCGACAACCCCCAAAGTCGCTCAGCCAGCTCAGCATCCGCCGCCCATTTCGCAACACCCTTGCGGCCTGCTTCCGGTTCATTGATCGGCGCAACATTGCAGTCTTCGCAATACACGCCGCCCAAATCCGCAAGCAATGCACTGGTCGCGCACCACAACCCCGTCGCCGCGCCTTGCTCCAGCGTTTTCAGACCGTTGTGAGCATCCAACCGTGGTCGACCGTGTTCATCCACGGCGTCGAATGCGGCGAGTTCCGCCGTGCTCAAGTGCCGTGCCAGATCCGTCAGAATCTGCCCTGGATGCAATGAAAACGCGCGAACGCCGTGACTGCGCCCGCGACGATCGAGCGCCATGGCGAACAAGGCATTGGCCGTTTTCGACTGACCATACGCGACCCATTTGTCATACGGCCGTTGCAGGAAATCGATGTCATCAAAGTCGACTCCGGCAATCTGATGCCCGCGCGAGGACACCGACAGCACCCGCGCCCATCGAGCCTTGACCAGCGCGGGCCAGAGGTCGCAGGTCAAGCGGTAATGACCGAGATGGTTGGTCGCGAACTGGCTTTCATGGCCATCGGCATCGCGCAGCAACGGCGCGGCCATGATTCCGGCGCAGTTGATCAGCAATGACACTGGCTGACCCGCGCTGACCACGCTGTGGCTGAACGCCGCCACCGACTCGGCCTGCATGAGGTCCATGGGCATCACGCGGACACCGTCAACACCCGCCAATGCCACCTCTGCCCGCTCCGTATCTCTGGCCGGCACAATGACCTGCGCCCCTGCCGCCGCGAGGCTTTTTACCGTCAACAGACCCAAGCCGGAATAGCCGCCGGTGACCACAGCGAGCTGCCCGCGCAGATCGATGCCGGCCATGACTTCAGCCGCTGTGCTGGCGGCGTTGAACGGTGATTGCACAGGTTGTTGAAGCGTGGCCATGGGCGTAATCCTGAGTGAGCTATCGAAGGCCTTCATTCTTGGCTAAGCTCTCGGGACGAACCAGTCTGATAAATCCAGGTTTCTGTCGTGATCATCCAAAGTCCTGCAGGCGACCCACTCTCTGCCGTATTGGCACTCTCGGAACTGCGCGCAGCCTGCTCGGTTCGCTTGCAAGCGGGCGGTGTCTGGGCGCTGCGTTTCCAACCCATCGAACTGAAATTCAACGTGGTGCGACGAGGCGAATGCTGGCTGCGCATGCAAGGCATGCCGGCGCGCCTGTTGCAGGCCGGCGACTGTTTTGTGGTGTCGCGCACGCCGTTCATTCTGGCCAGCGGCGCCGACGTCGAGGCGGTGAATGCAGCGGAGGTTTTCGCCCATGACGAAGCCTCGGCGACCTTTGGCGTCAGCGAGGAAGTCGAGTTGCTGGGCGGCAGCGTGTCGCTGTCGGGACCCGGCGCAACCGAACTGCTCGACGTGCTGCCGACCTCGCTTATCATTCGTGCCGAAACCGCAGGCGCCTCGTCGTTCGGCTGGCTGCTGGATGAACTGGGGCGCGAGTGGCCGTCGCATCAGCCTGGCTCGCAGGCGATGTGCAACGACCTGCTGCGGCTGATCTTCATCCATGCGCTGCGCCATCACATCAACAGCGCGGATGCCGAACAACTGGCCTGGCTGGGCGGACTGCGGGAACCGGCGATTGCCGGCGTGTTGCGCGCCGTTCACGCTGCTCCGGAAAAGGCCTGGCGACTGACGCAAATGGCCGAGATGGCCTGCATGTCGCGATCGGGTTTCGCCGCGTTATTCAAAACTTGCATGGGTGTAGCGCCGGTCGAGTACGCCACGCGCTGGCGGATGCGCGTGGCCGCGTTCCGCTTGCGCAATGGCCGGGACAATGTGGCCACTGTCGCCGCGTCACTGGGCTATCTGTCCGACGCGGCGTTTGGCGCTGCATTCCGCCGCGTGCACGGAATATCGCCGGGGCAATACCGGCGCGATCCACTCTTATAGTCCGGTGATCAAGGTTATGATCGCGACAACCGCCGCCAAGGACATCCGCCGATGCCTGCCATGAAAACCCGCCCCACCTCCGCGCCATTGCTCAAGCCCGGCGAAACCGTGGTGCTGTTCGATGGCGTGTGCAAACTGTGCAACGGCTGGGCGCGGTTTCTGATTCGCCATGACCACCAGCGCCATGTGCGTCTGGCGACCGTGCAATCGCCCGAGGGCCAGGCCTTGCTGGCGTGGGCCGGTTTGCCCCTGGACGAGTTCGACACCATGGCGGTGATCCGCGACCGCAATTATTGGGAACGATCAGATGCATTCCTGGAAGTGATCGGGCAACTGCCGATGCGCTGGCAGCCGTTGAAACTGCTGCGGATCTTCCCGCGCCGCCTGCGCGACTGGGCTTACGATCGCATCGCGCTGAATCGCTATCGGCTGTTCGGCAAGTACGACACTTGTCTGCTGCCGACTGCGGATCATGAAAGCCGTTTTCTAAAAGCCCACGGCTGACCCGATCAGTTGCAGTGGCGTCATCTTCGTCACCATCATCAGCACGATGACAAACATTCCGGCGAACCCGGCGACGCCCATCCAGAACCACCAGCGGTACGTGCTCGCGTAGCGATCATCCAGAGGCAGGCTACCTTCGCCCGCGCTCAGCGCCATGCTCTGCAAACGCTTTTGCAATACCAGCACCGGCAGCCACAACGCGCCGACACAGCAGAAAATGATCAGCGAAGTCAGCAGCCATTCGGTGCTCATCGAAAGCCCCGAGAGCCGCATCAGCAGATAGCCGGTAATAACCTGCACAAACCCGGCCGGGGTGGTGATCCACGTATCAAAGCGCACCACCATTCGTGCGACATGGGCGATCACTTGCGGGTTGCCGCTGCGGCTGGCGGCGATCAGGTAGAGGTAGGAGCCCATGCCGAAACCAAAGAGGAAAATCGCCGCAATGACGTGCAGGTACTTCAGGCAGAGATAGAGCATCTCAACGCTGCCCTTCGGCGAACTGAACCGACAGGCTCAAATTGGCGGGATCGTTGATCGCCGCCAGATATTCCTCAACGGTGATTTCGCCGACACATGGGCGCGCGCCAGATACCGGCAGGTAACCCCGGGCCATTTTGCTGGCGAGAGCGACGGCGGCGCAGCTGGGGATTTCCGGGCCTTTGTCATTCAGTGCGGTGAGTTGCGCGGTCATGCTCAGCGGCTGGTCGTCAACTCCGATGCCTTGAACATCGATGTACATCGCGCTTTTGCCGTCACCGAAGCGTTCGAACCGCGTTCCCAGTCGATGCAGGCGCGCCGCCCAGCGCACATGATCGCGCACCAGACCAAAGCGCAAGGCTTGCGCGAGCAAGGCGTTGGCGACACCGCCGAGCTTCAGGCCGGCGCCTGCCTTGAAGCGCAGCGTCTGTGCGCCATAGCGGCGTGCGAAAATATCCATGTCCGGCACATCGACATTGGCCAGCACCCGCTTGCCCAGTTGCGGCATGCTGCGCAGGGTCAGATCGAGCCAACCCAATACTTCGTGAGCCTGGCCGTTCTTCAACTGTTTGATCGGTTTGCCTGCGTAGGCGAGCACGCCTTCGACCGTGGACAGCCCCGGCATTTTTGCCGAGGAAGAAATGCCATGCTCGATCGAGTCGATTCGCGCAAAACGTGAGCGCTGCTGATCGATGATCGCCGAAGACAAGGTCGGCACCGAACTGCAACCGCTGAGCACGGCCACACCCGCCTCCCTGGCGCGGGCGTCGAGCACATCGATGCCGTTGACGAAGGTGCGGCAGTCAGCCAGATCGCAGTAATTGACCCCGGCATCGATGCAGCTTTCAGCCACTGCGTAGGATTGCCCCTGAAACGGCCCGCCGGTGTGCACCACCAACTGAATATTCAACGCGCGCAACGCCGCTTGAAAATCCGCGCCCATCGCATCACCGCACCAGCCTTCGCAAGCTCGGCCCGACTGCGCTTGCAGCTCTTCGACCTTGTGTTGCAGCTTGCGTGCATTGCGGCCCGACAGCAGCAGCTCAATCTCTGGCATGAGCGCCAGATGCCGACAAACGATACTGCCGAAATTGCCGTAACCACCGACGACCATCACCCTGAATGCCATTGCCCTGTCCCTGTTCCAGCCCAAACGTGTGGCGCAGAGGATATAGGGCGCAGCGGCGACCAGACATTTATTTTGCAACCGGGTATCACCGCGTCCGCTCGTCCCAGGCAAAAAGAATGAACCCAACGCACCTCTCGCCGCCTAACGCACAGACCATCAGGAGTTAAGCCTATGCAAATCGAAACCGTGTGGATCGTATTGGCGGTCATTCTCGTGCTGATCGAGCTTTGGGCCATCAACCGGGTGCGCAAAAGCGAGGGGAAATCGAGCAATAAAGGCGTGTGGATCGTGCTGATCGTGTTCGTGCCGCTGTTCGGCCTGATCGCCTGGGCGTTGGCGGGGCCCAAGCATATCGGTCGCGGCTCGCCTTCCCAGGCCAGCCGCTAACCAACGACGCAGGCCCGTCTCAAGCATCACCCGCAGCCCGGCTTTTGCCGGGCTTGTTATATGCAATGCCCGCCGCGCGGATTTCTTGCAGGCTGCACGAAAGCATTGTGCCTGCTTCGATGCCAGCCCTTGATTTAGAAGGGTCGCTCTTGATCGGCGAGTTGGCATGAGTCATGCGATAGCCTCTTCCTGAATACACAGCAGGGCGAAAAAAAGAACGCTGTGTTCAATCCGTGAAAAGCAGAGGCCTCAAAAATGAATGCCATCGACCTTCTCAAAGCCGACCATGAAAAAGTCAAAGCCATCCTCAGCCAACTGAGTGAGTCCACCGACCGCGCGCTGAAAAAACGCGTCGAGTTGCTGGGCAAACTGGAAATGGAAATCACCATCCACACCCGCCTCGAAGAAGAGATTCTCTATCCTGCGTTCAAGGAAGCCGGCAGCAAGGAAGAAGACATCATGTATTACGAAGCCAAGGAAGAACACCGCACCGTGGACTCACTGGTACTGCCTGATCTGAAAGAAACCGATCCGGGCAGCCCGGAATTTGCCGGTCGGGTCAAAGTGGTCAAGGAGCTGCTGGAGCATCACATCGAGGAGGAGGAAGAGGAAATGTTCCCGAAAGCGCAGAAGCTTCTGGGCAAGGCGAAGCTCGAGGAACTGGGCGCACAGATGGAAGCCATGAAAGCCAGTCACAAAAAGGAAATGGCGGCCAACAAGATCGCCGCGTAAAGCGCTGAAGACACCAAAGCCCGGCAGCGATGCCGGGCTTTCTTGTGCGCCCAAATTGGCACTCGCTCTCACATTGGATATTTGGGCGTTCGGGAGTTTCTGAGCAAGCCACGAAACCTGTGGGAGCGAGCCTGCTCGCGAAGGCGTCAGGTCAACCAGATCATCCATGACTGACACTGCGCTTTCGCGAGCAGGCTCGCTCCCACGGGGTCAGTGTCGGTCTTGATGCAGGTTGTGCTCAAACCGCCCAGGGTGGCGCCGGATCGAATTTCGCTTCGATCCACTCCTTGAACGCCACCACCGCCGCCGCCGGAAACCGCGAAGACGGTCTGACCAGATAAACGCCGCCCGCCGAATCCAGATGCCAGTCGGGCAACACGTGAATCAGCCGCCCTGCCGTCAGATCGCGGCTCATCAGCCAGTCGCCGGCACCGAGTATGCCGGCGTCGGCGCGGGCGGCGGCGAGCAGGGATTCGCTGTCGCTGGCGGTCAGATTGCCGTGTGGCGTAATGGTCTGCACTTCGTTGCCGCGATGCAGACGCCACAGCGGGAACGACTCCAGCCCGCTGAAGCGCAGGCAATTGTGTTGCAGCAGATCCTGCGGGGTTTGCGGCATGCCGTGGGCCTCGATGTAGGCCGGCGATGCGCAGAGAATCCGCCGATGGTCACTGAGCTTTTTTGCAATCAGGCGATTGTCATCAAGCTCGCCGATGCGAATAGCCGCGTCGAAGCCCTGCTCGATGATGTCGACCAGGCCTTCGCTGTAATCGGCGACCAGCGAGACCTGCGGGTGAGCCTTGAGAAATTCCGGCAGCAGCGGCCCCAGCCATAACCGCCCCATCGCCGCCGGCAACGCCAGGCGCAGGGTGCCGCGCACTTCGCTGGCGCCCTGCACCGCTTGCTGCTGCGCTTCGTTCATCAACTCGACGGCCGCGCGCAGGCGCTGTTCGAGTTGCAGGCCAGCCTCGGTGATACGCACGTGTCGCGTCGAGCGCTCCACCAGGCGCACGCCGAGTCGCTTCTCCATCGCCGCGAGGCGCTTGGAAACGATGGTCGGATGACGCTGCAACAAACGGCCCGCCGCGACAAACGAGCCTTGCGCGGCGACGGCGAGGAAAGCAGCGATCTCATCGCTGTGCGGGTTGCTCAGAACATCCAGATTCATGGTTTTAAAATGATCGCCCCTGATGATCGGCCCGATTCAAGATCGGCGTGCGCTTGTGCCGCGTCAGCCAATGAATAACGCGCGCGGATTTGCGGCGTGATGATACCGGCGGCAACAGCGGCCAGCACATCTTGCGCGCGCTCCTGGTATTCAGCTGTCGTGGCGGTGTGCGCGGCCAGCGACGGACGGGTCAGGAACAGCGAGCCCTTGGCGTTCAGCGTGGCCATTTCCACCGCTGCCGGCGCGCCGGTCTGCGCGCCGAACGAGACCATCAATCCGCGTGGGCGCAAGCTGTCCAGCGAGGCTTGAAAAGACACTCGGCCAATCGGGTCATACACCACGTCGACCTTGCGCCCCTCGGTGATACGCACCACATCGGCGGCGAGAGTCTCGGCATCGAACACCAGTACTTCGTCACAACCGGACGCGCGAGCCTTGTCGACACTGGCCTGCTTCGACACCACACCGATCACCCTTGCGCCAAGGTGTTTGGCCCATGGCACCATGATTTCCCCCAGACCTCCCGCGACGCCGTAAACCAGCATTGTCGTGCCCGGCCCGACCGGGTAAGTCGCCTTCAGCAGATACTGCGCGGTGATGCCTTTGAACAACACCGCCGCCGCATCTTCGAACGACAACTCTTCGGGAATCTTCACCAGACGCTCTGCCGGAAACAGCCGCGCCGAGGCGTAACCGCCCAAGGGGCCAGTGGCGTAAGCGACCCGATCACCGACGCGCACATTGCTCACACCGGCACCGACCGCCGCCACCCGACCCGCGCCTTCCAGACCCAGCCCCGACGGCAATGCTAC
>NZ_JH635999.1:802129-805679 GCF_000257605.1 Pseudomonas sp. R62 | reverse complement strand
GCCCCTTTGCGCTGGCTGACATCGAGGTAATTGACGCCCACCGCCGCTTGCTCCAGCCAGACCTCGCCGGACCCGGGGGCCTGTTCGCTGACAGCGTGCAATTGCAGGACATCCGGTGCGCCCGTTGCGGTGAAGCGGATTGCGTTGGCCATGGTCATCTCCATTCATTTGTTAAGCGTTGAGCTCAGTCTGAAAGCGCAGCACTCAACGAACAACCCAGCCTGAATGCAGTTCATTGCTGCAAAGGCTGCAGCAATACACACATAAAAAAGGAGCGGCACGTGCTGCCGCTCCTCTTTCAACAATCAATCGAACGCGCCGTTGAGCACCTCGTAGATCAGCCCGGTGGCCAGCGCAACGAGAATGAGGTCAGTGCCCGCCTGTCGCCATTCGTAGCCGTCATAACGAGGCAGATGTTCGAGCATTCGCCCGTCCAGCTTCTTGGCGATGCCCGGGGGCAAGGGTTTACCCCGCGCCAGATTCTTTTGAATACCCGGCGGCAGCGGCGGCCCCGGATTCCAGTATTCGCCGCGATAACCATCGATGATGCCGAGAATATTGCCGCGATCGAAACTCGGGCCGCCACCATTGCCAGAGTGTTGCTGGCCCTTGTTGCCATTGCCTTGGCCGCCCCCGCCCTGTTTACCGTGATCCTGCATGTTTTGCGGTTTGCCCTTGCCGTTGCCCTGGCCGCCCTGACCACCCTGCCCCTTGCCATTGCCGGGGTCAGCCAGTGCGGTCGTGCTGCCGATTACCAGCGCGAGGCAAGACAACGCGGTAATCAATCTGCGAGCTTTTCTCATGTGCGATTCCTTCGGTTGGGGGATGCTCTAGAGTATGGGCGAATGTGCTCAGCTTAGTGGATTTCTTCTTGCTGACCACTCGGCCTTGCGTCAGGATTCCCACCCTCTCCACCCCTGATCGAAAAATCATGAATCGCCAAAAGAAGCTGCAGCAGTTGTTCAAGGAAAAAGCCAAAAAGGCCAATGCCAAACTGGCGCCGAAAAAGCCCAAATACATCTGCAAGGCCGACCGCCTGAAGCTGGAAGCCGAAGCGGCGCAAGCGGCGGCCGAAAACATCGAGAGCTGATTCAGGCTGTCTGCCGCGACGTCAGCCAGGTCATCAGCGCCGCCAGCACCAACAATGCCGCGCTGGCGAAAAACGTCAGCCGATAACCGCTGCCGTCGAACAGCAGACCACCGATGGTAGAACCCGAGGCAATCGACAACTGCACCACCGCCACCATCAGCCCACCGCCGGCTTCGGCATCGTCGGGCAGCGTGCGGGCCAGCCACGACCACCAGCCTACCGGCGCTGCCGTGGCGATCAACCCCCACAAGCCCAGCAACACGAACACTGCTAGCACTGAACTGCCCAGCCCGATCAGCGCGACAGCAATCACCGCCATCAGCAGCGGAATGGCGATCACTACTCTATACAGACCTGACTTCAGCACCGACCCGATGATCACAGTGCCGATAAACCCGGCCACACCAATGACCAGCAGGATGATCGACAGCATCGAAACATCGACCCGGGTCACGGTCTCCAGAAACGGTCGCAGGTAGGTGAACAGAACAAACTGGCCCATGAAGAACAGACCTGCGCCGAGCATGCCCAACGCCACGCGGCGGCTTTTGAACAACGCAAAAACATTGGCTGCGCTGGCTTTGCGCGGCGCGGCCGGGAGTGCGGGCAAACTGATCCACTGCCAAAGCAGCGCAATCAGCGCCACCGGTATCAGGCAGAAAAACGCTCCGCGCCAGCCAATCACGCTGCCCAGATAACTGCCCAACGGCGCCGCCACGACGGTCGCCAGGGCATTGCCGCCATTAAAAATCGCCAGTGCCTTGGGCACGCTGGCGGCGGGCACGAGACGCATGGCCAACGCCGCTGACATCGACCAGAAGCCGCCAATCACCACACCGATCAATGCGCGGCCAATCATGTACACCGTGTAATTGGGCGCCAGGCCGACCACCAGCCCGGACGCACACATCAGCGCGGTCAACAGCAGCAACAGGCGCTTGCGATCCATCGAGCCGGCGAGTCTGCTGATCATCAGGCTGGTCAGCACCGCGAACGCGCCGGAGATGGCAATGCCATAGCCGGCCAGGCCTTCGCTGATAAGCAAGTCCGTAGCCATTGGCGTGAGCAGACTGACCGGCATGAACTCTGAGGCGATCAGGGCGAAGACGCACAAGGTCATCGCGAACACACCGCTCCAGTACGCCGGTTGTTCGCCGTCAGTGGACGCTTCGATGGGCTGGGCTGTCGGGGTGTCGATTACTTGAGCCGTCATGCGAAAACCTGTCTTGAAGAAGAAATCATCGAGGCACTTCTGCCCCGTTACTCAGGCTGCAAAGCTTGACGGATCAGGCTTAACTTGATTAGTAGCGGTAATCTTCATGTGCTTTTGAGAAAAATTCAGCAATGAGCAACGCCAAAGTCAACGACCTGCAGGCCTTTCTGGCGGTGGCCCAGGAGCAAAGCTTCACCAAGGCTGCCGCCCGCCTCGGCGTCACGCCGTCTGCGCTGAGTCATACGGTCCGCGCGCTGGAGCAGCGTCTGGGTATCCGCTTGCTCGCTCGTACGACGCGCAATGTCTCGCCGACCGAGGCTGGCGAACGCTTGATGCACTCAATTGCGCCGCTGTTCGAGCAGATCAGCGCCGAGCTCGAAGCCCTCGGCGAATTGCGCGACAAGCCCAGCGGCACGATCCGCGTTTCCTGCACGGACGATCAGATCGAATTGTGCATTCGGCCGATGCTTGCAAAGTTTTTGCAGGACTATCCGGATATCACGTTGGAGTTTTACGTCGATTACGGATTTACCAATGTGGTCAAGGAACGCTTCGATGCAGGCATCCGTCTCGGTGAATCGATCAGCAAAGACATGATCGCCGTGCGCATCGGCCCGGACTGGCGCCTGGCCGTGGTGGCCTCGCCAGGTTACTTCGCTCGCCACCCGGCACCCACCACGCCGCACCAGTTGACGGAGCACACCTGCATCAACATCCGCCACCAACCGGCCGGCGCGATTTACGCCTGGGAGTTTGCGCACCAGGGTCAGGACTTCAGCGTGAAGGTCGACGGGCAACTGGTGTTCAACAGCATCATGCATGTGCTCAACGCCGCCGTGGACGGCATCGGCGTGGCCTACGTGCCCGAGCAATTGGTCGCGCCGTATCTGGCGGACGGGCGACTGGTGGAAGTGCTGGAAGAGTGGTGCCCGACGTTTCAGGGCTATCACTTGTATTACCCGAACAGACGCCAGAGCTCCGCAGCGTTTGCAGCGTTTGTCGAAGCGCTGAAATACAACCGCTGACATCACAAATCATCTGAGCAAAACGCCGATACCTGTGGGAGCGAGCCTGCTCGCGAAGGCGCCAGATCAGATACATCCACGTTGGATGACACACCGATTTCGCGAGCAAGCTCGCTCCCACAATGGTCCGGTGCAAGGCCACAATCTTCAGCGCAACCCAAATCCCTGTGGGAGCGGGCTTGCCCGCGAAGGCGCCAGATCAGATATATCCACGTTGAATGA
>NZ_JH635999.1:800346-801562 GCF_000257605.1 Pseudomonas sp. R62 | reverse complement strand
ACAATCTTCAGCGCACCCAAAATCCCTGTGGGAGCGAGCCTGCTCGCGAAGGCGCCAGATCAGATACATCCACATTGAATGACACACCGCTTTCGCGAGCAGGCTCGCTCCCACAATGGTCCGGGGCAAGGCCACAATCTTCAGCGCAACCAAAATCCCTGCTCGCGAAGGCGCCGGCACAGTCAACATCATCATCGCCTGACACTGCGCTTTCGCGAGCAAGCTCGCTCCCACAGGGAATGCAGGTGAATCAGAAGGCTTCAACCCATCTGAATTTTCCCGCCAACCTGCCCCCTAAATCCTGAGCGGTCGATACACGTCCGCCGATGCAAGGAGGGTCAACATGCATGTCGGATAATCAAACGCCTTCGCCGCGCAACACAGAGGAATCCACCCAAACACTATTGAGCCGCTTGCTCATGGCGCGCGGGCCTGGCGGTCAGGAAGACGAAGTTCGGGCGATCTGCCTGGAAGAACTGCGGCGCCATTGCGACGAGGTCTGGACCGATCGGGCCGGCAATGTCATCGGCCTGCTCAAGGGCCGCGAACCCGATCCGGACGGCAAGCACGCTGTGCGCATCATGGGCCACATGGACGAGATCGCCATGCTGGTCAAACGCGTCGAGCCGGACGGTACGTTGCGGGTGGTTGCCCTCGGCGGTGCGAATCCGGTGAATTTCGGTGTCTGTCCGGTGGATATTCTCGGCGATGCGCAAACCCTGCCCGGCGTGCTCTCATTCGGCTCGATGCACGCCACCACAGGCTCGCCGCAGGGCCAGGATGTGATGAGCGGCGCGGTGGAGTGGAAAGACGTGCACATCATCACGCGCCACGACCCGCAAACCTTGCAAGACATGGGCGTGCGCCCCGGCACCCGTGTCGTGCTCAGCCAGCACTGGCGTACGCCGTTCAGAGTGGGCGATGCCACCGCTGCGCACTTTCTCGATGACCGCGCGCCTGTCGTCGCCATGCTCCAGGCCGCCGAGCAACTCAAGCGCAGCCCGACCGAATTGGCGCACGACACCTACTTTGTCTTCACCACCCTCGAAGAAGAAAGCAACGCCGGCGCAATGTACGCCGCTGCGCACCTGCCCGGCGACACCACAATCGCGGTGGAAGTCGGCCCGGTGATGAGCGAGTACGCAACGCGATTGAGCGTCGACCCGATCATCGATACCGGCGACCAGAAAGGCTATTACTCGCGCGGCGTGGTCAT
>NZ_JH635999.1:794051-800188 GCF_000257605.1 Pseudomonas sp. R62 | reverse complement strand
GAGAATACCCACGGGTTTGAACTGGTCGTGGATGGCGCGATTGAAGCGTGCGCGCAGACGTTGGTCGAATATTTGAAAGGCCTGCAGAATGAGGTATCGACCTGACCCGCAGTCCAATAAAAAGGGAGGCCCATTGCAGGCCTCCCTTGTTTTTCACCATCAAGAAGTACCCAACCCCTGTGACAAATCGGAAGACGAAGGCCGCGCCGTTTCCGGCTTGGTCTCCACTTCGGTTTGTTCAGTGGTTCGAGTCACCGTGTCACGCACTGCTTCATACCCTTCCTGAGCTTTCTGCTTGGCCTTGTCGACCATGCCAGCGCTGGTACGGCCCATGTAGCGCTGTTCAGTGGAGGTAGTCGGCAACGCCGCGCCGAGCAATGCACCGAGCGCAACCCCAGCGGCAGCCACCATCAGCGGTTGCTCCTTGAGCATGTGGCTGAATTGCTGGCCAAGCACTTGCGAATTACGCGACAGTCGATCACTGGCGTCATGCATCGCATGGCTCAGATTTTCCTTCGCCGCACCGACGTTTTCCCCGAGGTGGCTGGCCTTGCCTTTCAGCGTCTGGTAGCCGTCCTTCAGTGAGTCAGTGGTCGAATGCAAATGCGCGCGGGCGCTGTCGATGCCGTCGGCCAAACCGTCGGCCCACTCGCCGGCCTTGTCCTGATCCGGCCCGCTGCGATAGGTCGGTTGCGGCACTGGCGGGCGATTCTGGCTGATCATCAGCCAGAGCAGCCCCACGGAAGTCAGCACCGCAGGTACCGGGTTATTGCGCACGCTGGTGCCGAGGTTGGTGAAGAACGTCGAGCCGTTGCTCTGCATCATTCCCCAGGCCTGATCGATCATTTGCCCGGGAGTGAATTTGCTCTCGAGTTGATCGACGATGTTGCCGATGCTCGCGCGTTGCGCATCGATTTCGCGCTCGATCTGCTCCGGGCTTTTTTCCGCTTCGATATCCAGTTCGCTTTTCATGAGACTTTCCTCCGCAGCGCTTCCTGATCCTTGTTGAAGGCGTCGAGGGTGCGATCAGGTTTGAAGTGAGATGGCTCGAATTGCTTCTTCCCGGATTGCAGCATGGCGAAGCCAATGATCATCACCACCACGCCGACGATCAGCGCGGCCAGCCATGGCGCCATGAACATACTCAGGCCGTACACCGCCGACATCAGCAGAATGATGAAGCCGGCGAGGAACACGATCGCACCACCGGCAACCGCGCCGATGCCCGCCTTCAGCGTGCTGAGGCTGTTCTGCAGTTCGGCTTTGGCCAATGCCAGCTCCTTGGTGAACAACGCTGGAACTTCACGGGACAGTTGCCGCAACAGACCGACCACCGAAGCATCATCCGTTTGGCCGAGGGGCCTTGCCCCGCTCAGATCAGATTCATCTCTGTTCATCACAGTTCTCCTTTGGCGTCGGGTGCGTGCGGTACGGAAGCCGCGGCAAAATCAGCGGGGTGATCGCTGTCACTGGGTGAGGTCGGAGTGATGCCGGTGGCCAGTCCCGGATTAGCGTGGGTCGACGGCGGCATTGACGATTCATAAGGCCGCTGCGCGCCGTAATCGGCTGGCGGTGGCGTCGATGTCGTGCCCGCCGCCGGATCATGCTCGGCGCTGACCGTCGCTGCTGCGGCCGTGCCGGCTTTGAGAAACCGCGACAGGCCGAAACCGATGGCGATGCTGCCGGCGATGAATAGCCCCGGATTGCTGCGCGCCAGATCCGCCGCATCGTGCAGCAACTGCTCGGCACTCTTGCCGCGCAGGTTGCCCGCCAGCCCGGTCATGGAATCCGCCATGTCCGTCAGGTAGTCGGACATGCCCAGCGTGTCCTTGTCCTGCAACTCCGAGACGAAGCTCTTCGCCCCTTGGGCCAGTGCTTCTATCTGTTCGGCCGCGGTGTCGCGGTACTGTCCGAATTGCGCGTCGGCCTGTTGCCGCGCGCCGCCAATTGCTTCGTTGACGTCGTCCTTCAAATGTTCAAAAGCCTGTCCAGGCTTGCTGTTCGGATCACCTGATTCAAAGCCTGCCCTGCTGTCTTGAGTATTCATGTGGCCCCTCGCGTTCTGACTTGAAAACGGAAAAACGGGACTACACGGCAACATTGCCTCGAGCCCCCACATAGAAGATGACGGAGCAGCTTGCGCGAGAGTTCAAAGAGGTTGATGAGCGTGCCGTGTCAGGTCTGCATCAGCGACGAAAGGTTGCGCTTGGCACGATTGCGTTGAGCTTCTGCGCCTGGCTGCGGTCAAGACAAGGCACACGGATTCGTCCTGATGACTACAGTGAACCCCGCAACGCCGCCGATAGATGGCAGAATCCCCACACCCTGATCACTTCGGAGACCGCAATGCTTCGCCTGTTTGAACAAAGGCTCGACCCCTTCCCGCCCGACGAGGCGCCGCCACCGCCAGTCGGCCTGATGCGCTTCTTGTGGGCGTGCACCCGGGGCGCGCGCGGCTACATTCTGGCCTTCGCCCTGCTCAGCGCCAGCGTGTCGATCTACGAGGCATGGCTGTTTTCGTTCCTCGGGCAAGTGGTGGACCTGCTCTCGACCTGGCAATCCGGCGGCGCTGCCGGTGATGAGGAAAGCCGCGTGTTGTGGGGCATCGGCATCGTGCTGGTGGTCAGCATCGGCCTGGTGGCGCTGCGTACGATGGTCCAACACCAGATCCTTGCGATCAATCTGCCGCTGCGCCTGCGCTGGGACTTTCACCGGTTGATGCTGCGGCAAAGTCTGTCGTTCTTCTCCGACGAGTTCTCCGGCCGGGTGACGACCAAGGTCATGCAGACTGCGTTGTCGGTGCGCGAGGTGCTGTTCACCTTGATCGAAATCCTCCCCGGCATTGGCGTGTACTTCATCGCGATCATTGCGCTGGCCGGTGGCTTTGCGCTGAAGCTGATGCTGCCGTTTCTGGCGTGGATCGTTCTGTTCGGGCTGGCGATGGTGTATTTCGTCCCGCGTCTGGGCAAGGTCGGCCAGGAACAGGCCGATGCGCGCTCGTCGATGACCGGGCGGATTGCCGATGCCTACACCAACATCACCACGGTCAAACTGTTCTCGCACTCCAAGCGTGAAGCGCACTTTGCCCGTGCAGCGATGGAAGATTTCAAGCTCACCGGATTTCGCCAGATGCGGCTGGTCAGTCAGTTCGAAATCGTCAATCAGGCGCTGGTGGTGGCGTTGATTCTCGGCGCCGGCGGTTACGCGCTGTGGCTGTGGCATCAGGGCGAAGTCGGCACCGGCGCCGTCGCGGCGATCACCGCCATGGCATTGCGCATCAACGGCATGTCGCACTGGATCATGTGGCAGATGACTTCGCTGTTCGAAAACATCGGCACCGTGCAGGACGGCATGGCCACCCTGACCAGCGGCCCGAAAGTCCAGGATGCGCCGGATGCCAAAGTGCTGGAGCCGGCCGGCGGCGAAGTGGTTTTCGACAATGTCAGCTTCAACTACAACGGCGAACGCCAGGTGCTCGACGGCTTGACCCTGCACATTCGCCCCGGCGAAAAAATCGGCCTGGTCGGCCGCTCAGGTGCGGGCAAGTCGACGCTGATCAACCTGCTGCTGCGCTTCTACGACGTTGATCGCGGCGAGATCCGCATCGATGGGCAGAACATCGCCGAGGTGACTCAGGACAGTCTGCGTAGCGTGATCGGCATGGTCACCCAGGACACGTCGCTGTTGCACCGTTCGATCCGCGACAACATTGCCTACGGTCGCCCGGACGCCACCGACGAAGACATCCATCGCGCGGCAGTGAACGCTCAGGCCGATGGTTTTATCAGCCAGTTGAGCGACAAGCAGGGCCACAGCGGTTACGACACGCTGGTCGGCGAACGCGGTATCAAGCTCTCCGGCGGGCAGCGACAACGCATCGCCATCGCCCGGGTGATGCTGAAGAACGCACCGATCCTGTTGCTCGACGAAGCCACCAGCGCACTGGATTCCGAGGTTGAAGTCGCGATTCAGGAAAGCCTCGATGAAATGATGCAGGGCAAAACCGTGATCGCCATCGCCCACCGCTTGTCGACCATTGCGGCCATGGACCGGCTGATCGTCATGGACGAAGGCCGCATCATCGAACAAGGCACCCACGCGCAATTGCTCGAGAAGAACGGCACCTATGCGCGGCTGTGGCAGCACCAGAGCGGCGGGTTCCTCGGTGAGGACCGGGGTTTGGTTGAGGTGATGGAGGAGTGATCAGGCTGGAGGGCCGGGGCCGGCCCTCCATCGATTGGCCTAGATGGTGACGGGGCTTTCGGTATTAACCGGAAGCTTTACGCGAAACACGGTTCCGCCTTCCAGGTCAGAGCTGACCTCGATCGAGCCGGCATGCGAGGCGACGATTTCCGAAGCGATAAACAGGCCTAGACCGAGCCCGGCAACCGGCCCGTGATCAACCACGGAGCGCTGCGAGAAGCGCCCCATCGGGTTGAAGATGAACGGCAACACATCTTCCGGAATTGGCTCCCCGCCGTTGTGCACCGTGAACACCGCGCAATCCTCCCGCGCTTCCAGTGCAACCGTAACCGGAAACTGATTATCGCCGTGGGTCACCGCATTGCTGATGATGTTGGAAAACACCTGTTCCATCCTGGCGCCATCGAACGCTCCCATCACCGCTTCCGTCGCATCGAACCGAACGTTGGCCTGCGGATGAAAGGCGCGGATTTCCTCGATCACCCGCTCGCACACAGGGCTGAGATCGATCAGGGATTTTTTCACCGGAATCCCCGGCCCCATCTGGCAGCGCGTCAGATCCAGCAGGTCGCCCACGATCTGGCTGGCGCGCTGCACGCTGGCGTAGATCTGCCTGGCCACTTTGCCGGTGCGCGGGTCGGTGGCTTCGGTACGACGCAACATATCCGCACCGAGCAGAATCGCCCCCAGCGGCGTGCGCAAGTCATGGCCGAGAATCCCCAGAAACACGTTGCGCGACGCCTCGACGGCGCGCGAGTAGCTGGCAATCGACTCGGCCAGCGCCTGGTCGATGGCTTCGTGAAAGCGTGTCATATCGTCGACATTCACCGATTTGCCATCCTTGACCTGACGCAGCCACTGGCTCAGCACACTGGTGCGCAGCGCGCGGTATTCCGACACCATCTGGTCGATGGTAAAACCGGCCATCAGCCGCGTCACCGCGTGGGTTTCCGCAGCTGTTTCTTCATCGTCGCGCGGCGCCTGGCCCTGGGCTTTGGCGATTTGTTCGCTCATGGTCTGCTTGGTCCGCAGATCGATGACGATGGCGCGCAACATCTGCTCGGCGTGATCGCGCAGCGCAGCGTTATCGAGTTCCGCACCCGGCGTCTCGATGGTGCGGGCGAAATCTTCCCAGGCCTGCAGGATCGGCTCTAGGTTTTCGAGAATGAAATCTGGCAGGCGCATGGCTGTAGTCCATAGAGGAAATCCATCTGCGCCGACAGGCGCGCCGGCGCAGACAGTAAAAGAACGAACTCAGGAGTACAGAAGGTACGGCTGACCTCGTGCAGCCTACCATCATTGCAGTGGTTCAACGCGGGGGGAAAATCGGCAGCAGCCGCTTGTGACGAAAGCCATCAGAACACTCAACTCCCTGTGCTTGAGCTGCTGCCCGCAACGCTCAAGTCGCCACCCGGAAAAGCACCACCCTCAATGTGATAGACCCTCGGTTCTGCCGAAAAGTAATCCTCCAGCCCCAGCATGAACCGCTGGTGGTCTTCGCTTTCTTCAAACCCCGGCGAGTGATCCTCAAGCGATTGCCAGCGCACGATCAAATTGAATTGCTCGGGGGTTTCAATACCTTGCGCCAGCAAGTGGCCGCCATATCCCTTGGCGCGGGTGAGCAACGGTTCGACTTCGGCAAATGCGCGTCGGAAGGCTTCAGTCTGATGCGGGTGAACGGGCAGCACAGCGATCTCGTAAACCATGATGTTTCTCCAAAATCAGTAAGCGGATTCAGGCGATGAGCGAAGGCTCGACGGCGATGGCGATTTTTCCCAGCAGACCGTTGTTGGCGCTCTCCAGTCGGGCGTGGGCGAGCGGGATGTCGGCGAGGGAATAGACCGCGCCAACGTGGGGCCGCAACTGGCCGCGCTCGACCAACGCGCTCAATTCATCGAGTTTGCCGCGATTCTGCCGGGTGAAGACGAAGTGGT
>NZ_JH635999.1:789528-793296 GCF_000257605.1 Pseudomonas sp. R62 | reverse complement strand
GTAGCTGGCGTTCTTGCCCCAGGCCTGGACGAGGTTTTGTGGCTGCGCGATGTCGACGATCGAGACGACGCGGCCAAGCTGGGCGAGCGCGTCGGCACTGCGGGACAGGGTATCGCCGCCGATGGTGTCGAACACCACATCTACGCCATGCCCGGCGGTTTCGCGCATGATCGCTTCGACGTAATCCTCTTGGGTGTAATCGATCACCACGTCGGCACCCAGGCTGCGGACGAAATCGGCGTTGGACTCGCGCACGGTGGTGAACACTCTGGCGCCCATGGCTTTGGCCACCTGAATCGCCACATGGCCGACCCCGCCGGCGCCGCCGTGGATCAGAATGCTTTCGCCAACGCGGAGCACGGCGCGCACGGTCAGCGCTTCCCAAACCGTACCGCCGACCAGACTCAGACTGGCCGCCTCAAGGTGGCTCAGCGAGGCAGGCTTTCTGGCGATGATGCTTTCGGCTGCGACGTGGTACTCGGCATAACTGCCCTGCCCGTCGAATATCTGCGGGGTGTACCAGACCTCGTCGCCCGGCGCGAAAGCGCTGACGCCCGGGCCGACGGCTTCAACCACGCCCGACACGTCGTGACCGGTAATGGCTGGCAGCGGCACAAGATCAGGATAGTCACCGCGGCGAACCTGGTAATCCAGCGGATTGATGGAAGTAGCGTGCACTCGGACCAGCACTTGGCCCGCTTGCGGAACCGGTTTTGAAACGTCGCTGAGTTCGAACGAATCAGGACCGCCGAAGGATTTCAAAATCATCGCTTTCATGGCAAAACCTCGTATCGATAAAGAGGGATATCGAGAATTCTCGATATCCTAGAGTAAAAAAATTTACAGCTCTTTCCCTATGATCTCTGCAAGCGCGCTGATAGCAGCCTCATTGCGTTTGTAGTAGGTCCATTGACCGACGCGTCGCACTTCAACCAGCCCCACCCGCTGCAACGTGGCCAGGTAACTCGACACCGTCGACTGCGACAAGCCGATACCTTCCTGGATGCTGCTGACGCAGACACCCTCGACGAGAACGTCACCCTCATCCTGCGGGGGGAAGTTCTTGACGGGATCCTTCAGGCCTTCAAGGATCTTGAGGCGCGTCGGGTTCGAGAGGGCTTTAAAGATTTCGATCAGTTCCATGCGCCGAGGATATCGAGATTTTTCGATATGTCAATGCGCGATATTAATCTGATCGGCAGTCGGCGACAGGCGGCAACGGGATCCGATTTGCCACCCTGCCGTGCGGCTCAGCCTTGGGGCGCATCCAGCAACACCCACAACCGCACGATTTTCCCCGCTTTGATTTCTGCCACGTCGACGCCACTGACGACTACCGGCCCAGCGCTCGGGCCCGCATGCCAGCGCAGGTAACCCAAGCCATGATGCCCAACCGCCGGCCCCTCGGGAACAAAAGCGAAGTCCGACCCGAACTGATCCAGCAACGCACCGGCCACCTCTGAAATCGCCGCCCGCCCGGTGACGATGCCAGTCGGTTCGTACATCGTCGGTGTGTCTGCAAAAAGCTCCTGCACCGCCGCAATGCGCTTCTGTGCATCGCGCTCGTTGAACACGCGCTGCAGGTTGGCCCGCAGCAAGGCGTCGTAGTTTTCCACCTCATTGATATTTCGCGAATCTGAGCCAGACATTTTTGAATCCTCGATTGGTATGTGAAGCCCGGTTGCCCGGGCTCAGCGGTCAACCATGTTTGACCAGGTTCAAGGCTGGCAGCGGTCCGCCCGGGAACTGCGCAAGCATTCCCTGCTGCACACCGCCCAGGTCGATGCCGTAAAAACCCAATTGATCAATCAGCTCTGCAACTTTGGTTTTGCTCGCGGCATCTTCACCGGAATAAAACAGCACACGCTTGCCGCCCTCGGCGGAGGGATCGCTCAGCAGAGCCGCGAGCAAATGGTTGAAGGCCTTGACCACGTGCGCACCGGGCAGCATCTGCGCCACCACTTGCGAAGACGGCTGGCCGTCCAGATCGAACGGTTTGAACAGTGGCGCCTCGATCGGGTTGTTGGCGTCGATCACGATACGTCCATCCCAAGGCCCGAGATCGCGTACCGCGTCGGGGATCTTCGACCAGTTCACCGCCAGAAAAACAATGTCCGCCTGACTGGCTTGCTGAGCGGTCACCGCTTGTGCGAGTGGACCCAATTCGTCGACCAAACCGGCAAGGCTCTGCGGCCCACGGCTGTTGGCCAGACTGACCGGCCGGCCTGCGTTGACGAGCAACCGAGCGATGGCGGTGCCGATGGAGCCAGTACCAATGATGCTGATAGTCATGATGCTCTCCTTACGCTGTGAAGCCGCCGTCGACGATTAATTCTGCACCGGTGACAAACCCGGCGTCCGCACTAGCCAGGTACGCCACCGCACTGGCGACATCCTTGCCCTCGCCGTACCGCCCCATGGCGATGTTCGGGCGTAGGAAGTCCGCAATGGGCCCGTCGGCCGGGTTCATGTCGCTGTCGGTCGGGCCAGGATGGACGGTGTTCACAGTGATGCCGCGCGGCCCAAGATCGCGCACCAGTCCACGACTGAAACCGGTCAGCGCACCTTTGCTCAGGGTGTAGACGGAGGCCGTAGCGAACGCAGCGTATTGCACCATCGAGCTGCCGATGTGAATGATGCGACCGCCCTGCCCCATGTGTTTGAGCGCTTGCTGAGTGGCGACGAAGACGCCGGTCACGTTCACCGCAAGGATGCGTTGAAAGTCCTCAAAGGCGATGTCCTCCGGGGCACCGAGCAGGCTGATACCAGCGTTGTTCACCAGAATGTCGATCTTGCCAAAACGCTGTGCAACCTCGGCAATCGCTGCACGTACAGCCTCGGGATTGCCCGCATCGGCCGCCCGCGCCACAGCCTGGCCGCCCGCCGCAACGATTTCCTGCACCACCGCTTCGGCGCGATCTGGCGATGCGTTGTAGGTGATAGCGACGGTGGCGCCATCTGCCGCGAGGCGCTTGGCGATTGCTGCGCCGATGCTGCGTGAGCCACCGGTCACGATGGCGATTTTGCCGGTCAGTGGAAGCGTGGAAGTGTTCATGGTCGAGCCTCTGGGTGGTTGGAGTTGATGAGGCTATGAAACGCCTTTTTATCTTCCACCAGTAGTGGAAGCCCACTAGAATCACTTTCAATCATTCGTTGAAGGTGCGCAGATGGAAACCTTAGGCAATTTGCTCTCATTCGTGCGCAGCGCCGAGGCGGGAAGCTTCTCTGCGGCGGCGCGGCGCCTGGGCCTGACTCCCGCGGCGGTCAGTCGCAATGTCGCGCAGCTGGAGGCCAACCTCGGCGTACGCTTGTTTCAGCGCAGCACGCGCAAACTCACGCTGACCGAAGCGGGAGAACGCTTTCTGGCCAACGTCGGTTCGGGACTGGAAAGTGTTCAAGCGGCGATTGCCGACGTGGCCGGCAATGCCGGAGAGCCTTCAGGGCTTTTGCGTCTGAGCGCAGCACCCGGTTTCGCCAGGGATTTTCTGTTGCCGCTGATGCCCGATTTTCTCAAGCAATACCCCGCCGTGACCCCTGAATGGCACGTCGACAATCGCCAAGTCGATCTCATCGCGGACGGGTTTGATGCGGCCATCGGTGGCGGCATCGAGCTGGCGCAAGGTGTGGTGGCCAGGGCCATCGCCCCGGCGCATCTGATTCTGGTGGCATCGAAGGAATACCTCTCGGCACACAAGCGCATCCGGCACATCGAAGAGCTGGCGACGCTGGATCATCTGGCCATGCGCTCGGTGCAGACCGGCAAGGTGC
>NZ_JH635999.1:784935-788743 GCF_000257605.1 Pseudomonas sp. R62 | reverse complement strand
TTGCAAGGCCCCGACGGGCAACGAGCACCGCTGGAGTCGGCGCCGCGCCTGTTGGTCAACGATCCGCAAGCGCTGTGTCAGTGCGCGCGCTTGGGATTGGGGGTTGCGCTGTTGGCGGTTCCGGATGTGCTGCCTTATCTGCAGGACGGCACGCTGGAAAGGGTTTTGCCGGGTTGGCATGTCGATGCGGGGCAGATCTATTTGTACTTTTCCAGCCAGAAACTGTTGCCGGCCAAAACCCGGGCGTTTGTGGACTTTCTGGTCGGTCAGGCTCGAGCGGATGGGTGGGCAACTCGACTCGATGCCCGGACTTAAAAAGCACGTCATACGACCTCTGAAACTCAACCAGCATCACGCCTAAGCGGTTTTTCAAGCCTTTCGAGCTTGCTGCGCCTGCTTGATTACGGTACAAATCAGGCAGTTGTACGACAACATAATAAAAACCTGAGCCACCCCGAGTGGCTATCATTTTTGAGATCTGCCATGTCCCGTCCTGAGTTTGCGCCAACCGTACCGCCACCCTTCCCTCGTTATCTCGCCGTGATCATTCTGTTGTGCATGGGCTGTGCGTTCGCCGGCAACCACGTCGCGGCACGGGTCGCTTTTGATGATGGCGCGGGCGTGTTGCTGGCAATTCTGATGCGCTCGGGCGGGACCTTGCTGGTGCTGGCCATTCTCGTCCTGTGGCAGCGGCAAAGCCTGCGCCTGCCGACGGGCGCGTGGCGTTGGCAACTGTTGTTGGGCCTGCTGATTACTGCGCAGAGCCTGTGTCTGTACTCCGCTGTCGCGCGGGTCCCGGTCGCTTTGGCGCTGCTGGTGGCCAACGTGTTTCCGATCCTGCTCGCCTTGCTGACCTGGGCGCTGGGCGGCCCACGACCAAGCGCGCGCACCGCGATGTTGATGGGCTTGATCCTCGTGGGATTGGTGTTCGTACTGGACGTCCCCGGACGTCTGTCAGACAGCGCCAGCGTCGGTCCGGAATGGCTACTGGGCGTTGCACTCGCCTTCTGCGCCGCCAGCGTATTCGCCTGCGCGCTGTGGATCACTGATCACAAGCTGTCGCAAGTGCGCGGCTCGGTGCGCAGCCTGCTGACCATCTTCATCGTCTTCAGCAGCGTCAACCTGGCCGGCCTGACCGGCGCCCTCCCCGGCGGACTCAACCTCCCCGCCACCTCAACCGGCTGGCTGGCCCTCGCCACGCTTGTGGTGCTTTATGGGACCGGCTTCATTGTGTTGTTCATCTCCGTACCCCGACTGGACATGCCACGCAACGCCCCGGTGATGAATATCGAACCACTCGCGACGTTGTTGATGGGCTGGATTGTGCTGGATCAAATGCTCAGCAGGGGACAGATCGTGGGTGGAGTGATTGTGGTGAGCGGAATTGTTTTGCTGACGTATCGCAAAGCGCCGGTGAAGGTTGGGGTGAAGGCTGAGGTTTGAGGGGATGTGGTGGCGGGACTCATGGTTGGCGAGTCCTGCTTATCGCTCCCGGCTCGATACCGGATCAGCAGAATTGCAGGCTCTCTAGGTCTACCTGGGCATAGCTTCCTATTTCACCCTTGTAGAGATAAATCGCAGTTACCTCCAGCTCCGTTCGTAAGAATTCCGCCAGCGTTCTGAGTCTGGTGCTTGTGGTCATGGCAGGGCGTACAACCGTCGCGCTACCGGG
Source organism: Pseudomonas sp. R62 (assembly GCF_000257605.1). Lineage (NCBI taxonomy): Bacteria > Pseudomonadati > Pseudomonadota > Gammaproteobacteria > Pseudomonadales > Pseudomonadaceae > Pseudomonas > Pseudomonas sp. R62. Next base: position 787,071 of record NZ_JH635999.1, on the reverse strand, counting down.
TTGGTCATCGTAAGTTCTGACGAGAAACTGATCGACACCATCCAGAATCAGGTAATTGAACCCTCGATACTCATAGCCTGCGTCGTAGTCGACATCATCGAAACGGTCGGCCTTTTCTATTCTCAAGACGCTGCCCCGCTAATTCGACTCAGCGAAATTGAAACGGTCTGGCGCCTGAAAAGTAGATGGCGCTCCATCAGCGTCATTTACCAACTACCGTACGGGATGCCGAACTTATCAATGTAACGCTTGGCCTTCTCACTCACGGGATAGGCATACTGACCACCGTTCTTGCCCAACTCCGGCCCCAGCGGTTCCAACTCTGCTTGGGTGCGGGCTACTTTGATCGGGCGTCGACACTGATCTCTGACCCAGACTTGGACTATGCCACCTGGTGCGAGTCCCAAATACACAGAAGCCATGAAGCGCGCCGTCCTGTCGGGAGTTTCGGCGCAGCGCTGATGGGTAGATGTCACCATCACTCGCCTGGCTTCCTCAGGAAAATCCACCCAAGCCCGGTAGGTTTTTTGTTCCGGTATAGATTGCCAGCGTACGAAAATTCGCTTGGGCAGATCTGCGCCTATAACCGGTTTCCCCGTACCTCCCACACCTACCCAGCCGCGCGCGGATTCTTTGTCGTCATTTGGTTCAGCGCCGCTGGCGTTTCCTCCCCCGGCTCGCAGAAACGTTCGACCGTTGATGTCTTCCACTGAGCTGTCTTCGACCCAAACGTTCATGAAATTGGGCTTGATAAACGCCAGTTCCCACCAAGGATATTTGGGATCGTTTTCACCTGAATTGGAGCCTGTCGCGTGACAGCCGGTAAAGGCCAAAACACCCAGTAGAGCCAAGAACATTCTCATTACCAAAGCTTCCAGTCAGCTACATGAGGATGCTGCATGCGAATGCCATCTTCCGTTGGTGAATTGATATAAACGGCTTTCAGGCCGCTGCCGTCCCGCCTTCCTTGCGGGTGATTCCAGTTGGCAGATGTGTGGATGTATTTCAATTGCAGCAATTTCTCCTCTTCAGCTGTGGTGCTGAAGTCACCGGCGATGAATCTTTCACAAAGCGGTTGCAGCTCTTGAGGAACGGCATACTCGGGTCGTTCGGGAATATCGTGGAGAGGAACACCTTTTTCTTTGGCCAATTGATACATGACTCTCAAATAAACCCTTGAGAGTTTGCCACTGACCGGGCGTTTGAGCTGAAGCCCAGCGTATACACGTTTGCGTTTAGGCCCGAAACGATCTTGCGGATCGGGCGGCAAAGCAAGCGCGGGGGGGGGTTACGATTTCCAACAGATCGGCAGGCCATCCTTTGGCGACCCATTGTTTTTTTACCATCGCGGCGTCCTGATAGATCGAAGTTGATTGAACGTCAGTGTTGCTCCATACATCAAGTCTCTGCATAGGGCTGACCAATACGCATTCCTCGACTTCGTCGAGATAGCTACCACCGATATCCGAATGCACACCCGGAAAAACATATTCGGGATAATCGGGATTGACATTGCTGAGGGCGAAATTGGCACGACATTCATCGCGCGCCACCAAGTGGACAACATCCTTGAAGAAGCGAGGGTCGAGATACAGTTTAATGCCCGGAGCAATGGGGCTATGCACTCTACCGAAATTAGTGAAACCGGCAATTGACGGCACGGTGTCGAATAGACCGATGAAGCCCATCCGGATACTGCTGCCGTATTGATCGAGAAAGGTGCGGCTGAAATTATGAGCGTAAGTGCTAAGCAGATCCCTTAACGGCCCCTGCTTGCCTCGTACAATTTCATTGCAGAAATGACGTGCCGCCGCTGCACCTCGACTGAATCCAAAGGTGTCAAAAGTTAGCGAGGCAATTTCACTGTTCGGATTTTCTTGAATGGCGTCTTCAACAACCTGTTTGATGAACGTAAACGAAGTCTGCACCCTACCGGCGACTCCCGTCTCTCCACGTCCCGTGCCTTGACCGACGATACTGTCTTTCTCGTTGGATTGAGTACCGATGCCTTCGATGTATAAGGGGCGTGACACCTGTTTTATAGGCCCTTCTCCATCAGCAATCGGAGCCTCGTAATACAGATCGGCAAGTTTTTTGATATTCGTCGCGCCAGAGCCATAACTGCTATCCGGATCT
>NZ_JH635999.1:781154-784915 GCF_000257605.1 Pseudomonas sp. R62 | reverse complement strand
TATCCGGATCTCGCATATAGGGCTGACAACTGGGAGGAATATCCTCAGGCGCAATCGGATGCTGAGCACCGCACAACAACCCCGCAGCAGAGTTGTTCGCATTGTTGCCTGTGCCATCAAAGAAAACCCCGATCCTCAACGCAATGCCTATTTTCTCAGGCTCGCGCGCGGGCTCTTTCCCGTGTTTCTCATACTCGGCCCAATGCTGGGCGTGCAGGTCGACGGGTTTGGCTTGTTCGTAGCGGTAGTTTTTCGGCGGGTTTGGAACGTAGCCACTCAATCCTTGATTCCTTGTTCTGATCCTTGAAGAACGGCCCGAAGGGTGACAGTGGAGGCCGGGTGGTGCAAGCCGTGGCCGTGTGCCAGCCATGGCGCGCCCGGGGATTGCGACGAGGTTTTGCGCTCGTCGCATTGCGGGTCATTTGGCTATTTCGACTTTATCCAAAGCCTGATTTACCGCGATCTCGCCAAGCATGACGACCTGAGCGATGCCTAGCAGGGTTTTGCGGCGCGGGTTGTCGAGCAGCGCGGCGAAGTCGTAGAGCATGGTGGTGGCCGAGCCGAGGGATTCGCTGGCGTTGGCCAGCAGGGACTCGGTGTCGTATTTCGGGTTGGCGAGGAACATCTGTTCCGGGGTGTTGGTGCTGGCCAGGATGTCTTCCGGGCCGAGGTAGTGATCGAGGGCGCGTTCGGCGGCTTCGTGGAGCTTTTTCGAGCCGCAGGATTCGTAGGGCGATGCGGGGTCGGTGGTTGGGGGATTGGGTGTGACTTTGAACATGGTGAAACTCCTGATTATTCGTCTGGAGCTGCCAACATCACTTGCAGATGATGGGTGGCAGCTGTGTGCGGGTCTGCAAGACCGGGAAATCAGGAACCCGGCAGACCCGAAGGTCTCCCGCACAAAGCCGCCATTGAGCGGACACGAACAAGTGTCCTTTGGCAGGGCTATGCGACTGATTTCCGACGGGCTTGCAGACCCGATCACTGATGAGAAGTGACAGGAATCAAGTTACGGAGGGAACGGCAGACGCACAAGCCGGCGGATTCTGGCGTAGTCGTAGGGAATGGCGCAAGGCGTTGTAGCCGTTTGCTTAAGGCTGGAGTTACTGTTTAAACGGGCTGAGGGTTTTCTGTTTATGTGGCTGTGAATGTGCTGCCGTCATCGCGAGCAGGCTCAATCCTACAAGGGGATTGTGCTGAGGTTCCCGGCGGCCCTTGCCTGTCACGATCCTGAAATTTCCCGTCTGATCTGAAGAGCAATTACAGCGAAACCTTTACCAGTGCCGCGCTGGGAAACTGCATGGTTCTGAATTGAAGTTAAATCTTCCCATCGCTCTACAGTTTCCACGCATTGGTGATCAATGTCGGTGTCAATTTCAGAGGCTATGAACCGTTCTGCCTGATTCAGGATCAAGCCATACAGCCGTGGCATGCCGGGGAAATCGACTTCCAGTTCAAGTACCACGCTGCCCGCCCAGTCGATGCCCTGGCTTTCGCCATAACCAACCAAGGCGACGGGAAGACCGGCGTTGCGCCAGAATTTTGCGGTCGTCATCAACCGATAGGCCGTCACGGCATTCTGTTCCTGCACATTCAACTGTCGCTTCTTGAGCAGGCGGTTGATCTCCATTTTGCTCCTCAGTCGTGTGCCGCTAGTTGTCCTTGGTACTTCAAAGCCTCCATCAAAAACCCCAGCGCTCGACGAAACACAGGATGGCAATCGCCATACGGTAACTCATCGAGCGAGGCCCAGAAAAACTCGAAGACATGCCCGTGATCATCCAGTGTCTGGTGAGACCATCGCTCTGACAGTGGCTCACGCACCTCGCAACGTTGGAATGACCAGACTTGTCCGTGGTGGCAAGACTCCCAGCAGCCTAAATCTTCACAGATTGTCGCATTGTGGATACCGGACTCTTCCGCCAGTTCTCGCAAAGCGGCCTCGGCGGGTGTTTCTCCGCGCTCAATGGTTCCTTTTACTAACTGCACCCCAGCCTGGGGGTGTCGAAACAACAGGACTCGCGGGCGCTGTGCGAAACAAAGCACCACAGGACAGGCCTTGTCGGGATGCATAAAGATTTCCTTATCGGTTTAAACGATCAATCGGGGTGGCATCAACCCTGCGTTACGAGCGTCAACTTCGGCCAGATCTCGAGCCATCTCTTCGACTGCACGCGCTCCACAAACACCGCGTTTTTATCACTTTCAAATCGGGCGGTTGGCCGCACATTCAGCGCAAACAAATCCTCCAGCCCCAACGGCGCCGAAACCTTTATCGCGCCATGCCGATCAAGCCTGACCCCTACTGCCGTAGCGGTTTCCGGCCAGAACGTCATTGCATCGGCAGCCGCCCCATAAGGCGCATCGGCGTTCCGCTGGTGCATGCGTGCCCGGTTTTTCACCGACCAGTTCAAGCCACTGCACAGGGCTGCAAGCTCGACCTCCAAGGCCAGGTCTGTTTGCGCACTGGCACATGCTGTGTCAAACCATACGACATCAATGTCCTCGGGCAACGGCGAAGGCTGGCGCTGATGCAGATGATCCCAAACCAGGCTGCGCACAAAACCTGCGGCAACCCAGCAGTCCGGCAAGTTGAGATCCCTGACCATGCGCAGGATGTGCATACGGACGGGATCCTTATCAATCAGATCCCGCAGTTGCGCTTCCAGATTCATTTTTTCAGTCCATATCCGTTTGCTGCACGAGCCTACCAAAGGTTTCGGGCAAAGGTCGCTGGTGCTCAACATAACGTCACGTAACCAGACGAGCCTCACACCATCCGCCGCGAATCCCGCCGTACCGCCTGCGGCGGCACGCCAAAGCCGCGCATGAACACCTCGCGCATGTGCCGGCGGTCACGAAACCCGGTTTCTCTGGCGACCACATCCAGACTGTGACTGCTCTGCTCGATCAGCAAACGCGCCGCTTCCAGGCGCAGGCTCTCTATCGCCTTGGCTGGAGACTGGCCGGTTTCGGCGGTGAACACGCGGGTGAATTGCCGCGGACTCAGGTGCACCACTTCGGCCAGTTCTTCGACGCTCAGCGGGCGATTGAGGTGCTTACGCGCGTAATCCAGCGCACTCTGAATGCGGTCGGATTTGGGCGACAGCGACAGCAATTCCGAATGCTGCGACTGCCCTCCAGATCTACGCTGATGCATCACCAGTCGATGGGCGACCGAGCGGGCGATTTCGCTGCCCAGATCCTTCTCGACCATACCCAGCGCCATGTCGACACCAGCGGTCATGCCCGCCGATGTCCACACCGGGCCGTCGATGATAAAGATGCGGTCGTCCTCGACATTCACCGAGGGATGCATCCTGCGCAGCGCCGGGGCGAACGCCCAGTGCGTGGTCACGCGGCGGTTATCCAGCACTCCGGCCTGCGCCAGTACGAACGAGCCGGTGCAGATGCCGGCCACGCGGCGTGCGCCGTCGGCGAGCCCGCGCACGCTGTGCAGCACGTCAGCACCGGGCGGCGTCAGCGGTGTCAGCGTGCCAGCCACCAGCCAACTGTCGGCCAGCCCCGCTTGCGTCAGCGGCAACGTATCGACGTGCAAGCCCAGCGAGGAGCTGACGATGCCGCCGGCCTGGGAAAAATTTTGCACCTTGTACACGGCTTTGCCGGTGACGATGTTGGCGAACTCGAACACCGACTGGGTCGCCAGCGCCATGACCTGAAAACCTTCCGAGAGCAGATAGCCGACTCGATGCATGGTCGCGCTCCGTTTGTTGAATGTCTTGAAACACTACCACATACGT
>NZ_JH635999.1:773139-779340 GCF_000257605.1 Pseudomonas sp. R62 | reverse complement strand
AATCAGCAGACGTCGCTGCCCCTCTGCCATGATCGTCATGGCTTCGAGGCTGTTGATGATCAGGTTAAGCAGCACCTGTTGCAGTTCGACCCGGTCCGCCACTACGAAAGGCAAATCTGCCGCCAGCTCAACGCTAACTTCGGCGCCGTGCTTGAGCGCTTCGCCACGGCTGAAACCGACCATTTCTTCAATCAGCAGATTGAGGCTGACAGGCTGACGCTGCGGTGGCGTTTTGTGAATCAGCGCGCGGATGCGCCCGAGTACGTCGGCGGCGCGGTTGCCGTCGAGAATGATATGCCGCAGGCCCTGCTCGACTTCGTTGATATTTGGTGGCTTTGCACCGAGCCAGCGCAACGCGGCATTGGCATGGGTCACCGTGGCGGCGATCGGCTGATTGACTTCGTGGGCAATCGATGCGGCCAACTGGCCCATGGTTGCCACACGATTGGCGTGGGCCAGTTCCGTTTGCACCTGACGATAACGACGCTCGCCTTCGCGCACTTGCTCTTCAGCCAGCTTGCGTTCGCTGATATCCAGCACAAAGGCCAGGCCCTGTTGCTGACTCGCTTCGAAGGCGGCCAGACCGACAATCACCGGCAGCCGACTGCCGTCCTTGCGGATGTACTCCTTTTCGAATGGCTGGGCCCGGCCGGTGTGGATCGCCGTTGCCAGTGCAATATCGCTGTTAGCGCGCATCGCCGGCGGGGACATGTCACGCCAATGGACATTGCCCGAAAGCAACTCATCACGGGTGTAACCGACCATGCGCAGGAACGCGTCGTTGGCCTCGATGATTTCCCCTTTCACGCCCCAGACGATGATGCCGATGATGTTGGCGTCGACCAGCCGACGGATCTTCGCTTCTCGCTCGGCGAGGTCGCGGTACAGGCGCGCGTTGTCCAGCGAGATCGCTGCCTGCGACGCCACCAGGCGCAACACGGCGAGACGCGTCGGGCTGAACACCCCGGCGGACAGGTTGTTTTCCAGATACAGCGCCCCGGCGACCCGCGCCTGATTCATCAATGCCAGGCAAAGGATTGAGCGCGCGCCTCGTTGCTGAACGTATGGATCAGCGGCGAACAGCGGATCGGCAACCGCGTCGTCCAGGCACAGGTTTTCGCCGGTGCGCAGCGTCTGGTAGAGCACCGACTCTGCCAGCGCCACCGTGTGCAGCGGCGCGTTGCACAACTGCGTGGCACCGTCGCCGATACGGGTTCGCGCAGCGACATAGGGAACGTCGGCGTTCAACAAAATAAGCAGGCCATGCTCGGCCCCGGCCTGTTCGATCGCGGTGCGCATCACCGTTTCGATCAAACGGTCCAGGACGATCTCGCCGGAGACTGCTTGAGAGACCTTGAGCACCGTTGCCAGGTCGAGATGTTCAACTGGCGTAATGAGCGTGGTGACCGGATTCGGTTGCGCCTCTTCGGCACGCAGAAAACGATGACGTCGCTCCAGCTCCCGCACCTTGCCAGCAGCCCCCCAACGCAGATAGGCATAACGTGCGTCGCGCAGGTAGACGCGGGATATCCTGGCCAGACCGCGAGCGCTGTAGAACCGTGCGGCCAGTTCGTTGGCCAGCGCTTGGATATGGAGCAAACCATTGTCCTGAGCCAATTGAATGGCTTGCTCGTACTGCAATTCGGCTTCGAGCAACTGCCCGGTGACGCGCGCCATTTCCGCGCCGACCAGCGCCACCTGACTGGCGAAGGTCTCTGCACACAAGCGCGCCCACGTCTGCAACTGTTCATGATGTTGACCCAGACGCTGCAAAGCACCGGCGTCAGTTTCGCCGTGGGCCGCCAAGGTCAAAGCCGCGTAGAAATGGTATTCGGCCTCCTCGAAAAACGCCGAAACCACCCACAAAAGTCCCTGCGCCTGGGCCGCGCACTCAGCGGCCGCCGCGTAATCCCCGGCCAGATAGCGCGCCTGCAACTTGCGTACCCAGTACTTGCCGCGCGCCAGCGCCAGATCCGCCGAACCGGCCAGATGCGCTTCGACAGCTGTTTCATCGAACCCCTCATCGTCGAAACAGCCGAACGTCGGCGTCTGCCCGCGCAGCATGCGGATCAGCGTCAACTGGCAGCGCATGAAATCCGCCACCAGACCGAAACCGACCTTTTGTGCATAGACCAGCCCTGATTCCGCTTGCGCCTGCACCTCGGCCAGCGGCTCGCCGATAAACAACAGATCGGAAATCAGGCTGTTTCCAGCGAACGCTGCATACGGCAGATCGCCGCTGCGATGGGCCGCGTTGAGCGCCCGGCGCAACAGTTCGCGGCACTCGCGCACTGGCCGCATCCAGCGCACCACGAAGATCGAGAAGCACAACCAAGTGCTCGCTTCATAACGCGTGAGCCCGCGCCGATCAACCAGATCGCAGCCCAGACGGCCAAATCGATAACCAGCGGCATAGTCGCCAAAACGCGGCCCCGACACGCGCCCGAAGTTGGCATAGAGCAGGCAGGAGGCGTCGCAGTTGCCATATTGCAGGCTCAGGCTGATCGCTTTGCAAATGGTCAGGCTGGCGAGGTTCAGATCCGACTGCACCGCCGGCGCGAAGAGTTTGCCCAGCGCATCGAGGGTGGCCCGCGCGGCAGGATCCTCCATCAGCGGCAAGTCGATCATCTGCTCGATACTGCGCCCGCGCAGCCTGGTCCAGACCTGCTGATATTCGTCGCGCACCTGAATATCGTCCGGACGCGCTGGCCAATCGATGCCGACCTGACGCAGAAAGGCCAGACACACCGTCACCGCCCGGTCACTGCGATCGAGCAGCAAGTAGACATCCATCTGCATGCACGCCACCGCCGCGCGCTCGACGGTGGTCACGGCGCGCTCGGCCAATGTCGCCAGGCGCGAGTCGGCAAGCTGCAGTTGGCCGGTGAGAAATTCGCACTCGGCACGGTTCAGCTCCAGAGCGAAACCCAGTTCATGCCGACTGTCATAACCCTGCTCGCCCAACAGTTCTGCGCCGGCGCCCAGATAGGTCAGTGCTGAGGTATAAGCGGTCGAGGCCTTCGCTCGCTGGCCGGCGAGCAGGTTGAACTCAGCCAGCTGCTCGCGCTCGGCACGCAGGCTGATCAGATGCGCACCGCGATTGAGCTGGCCGACAATCTCGAAGATCGCCTCCTCGCGCCGCTCACCCTGGGTTTGCAGTGCCAGCAGCCGGCCGATGCGCAGGTGCATTTGCGCCCGTTCGGTTTCCGCGATCAGCGAATACGCCGCCTCATGGATGCGATCATGCACAAACCTGTAGGCACCGTCCTGACGCTCGACCAACTCCAGCCGCACCGCCGGCGACAATGCGGAGTGAACGTGAGGCACCGGCACATCAAGGACTGTGGCCAGCGTGTCGAGACGCGCGACGTTGCCCAGGCAGGCCAGTTGTTGCAGCGCCTGGCGGGTTTCCTGGGGCAGCCGCGCCAGTTTGCCGACCATCAAATCGACGACATTGTCGGTGTAGCCCTTGCCGTTGATCAGGTGCACATCCCACCGCCAGCGCTGGCGCGCAGGCTCGTATGTCAGCAGCTTCTCCTCGGCCAGGGCGTGCAGAAACTGGATGACGAAGAACGGATTGCCAGCGGTCTTGTCCAGTACCAGCCGCGCCAGCGCGACAATGCTCGCCGGCGGGCAGCGCAGTGACTCGCTGATCAGTTGTTCGATGTGCGCGCCAGCCAGTGGCGCCAGACGAATTTCGTCAATGTGTACGTCGGCGTGATGCAGGGTCTTGAGTGTGCGGCTGAGTGGGTGATCGCCATCTACCTCGTTGTCGCGATAAGCACCGACCAGCAGCAGATGAGGGGTCTCTGCGCGACTGAGCATATCTTCGAGCAGATCAAGGGTGGCCGCGTCGAGCCATTGCAGGTCGTCAAGGAACAGCGCCAACGGATGCTCGGCCTGAGCGAACACGCCGATAAAACGCTGCAAGACCTGAAGGAACCGCTGCTGCGCCTGTTGCGGCTCCAACTCAGGCACGGGCGGCGGCTCGCCGATGATCAGCTTGAGTTCGGGGATCAGATCGGTGATCAACCGCGCATTCGCTTCCAGTGCCCGCAACAGTGCTTCGCGCCAGCCCGCCAGTACGTCGGTGCGCTTGCCCAATAGCGTCCGCACCAGCCCCTGAAAGGCCTGAACCAGGGTCGAATAAGGCACGTCGCGCTGGTACTGGTCGAACTTGCCGGCGGCGAACAAGCCACGCGACGGCACCAGCACCTTGTGCAGTTCACTGACCACCGACGATTTGCCGATGCCGGAATAGCCGGATACCAGCACCAGTGTCGGCGCGCCTGTCTGCACCACATTGGCGAAGGCATCGATCAACGTTTGCACTTCGTGTTCGCGGCCGTAGAGTTTTTCCGGAATCAGCAAGCGCTCGCAGGCGCCCTGCTCGTTCAACGTGAACGTCTCGATCTGCCGCATACGGCGCCAGTCATCGAGGCAACGGCGCAAGTCATGCTCGACACCGGCTGCGCTCTGATAGCGTTCCTCGGCCGTTTTCGCCAGCAGTTTCATGACCAGTCGCGAGAACATCGGCGGCACCGTCGCCACCCGTTCACACACGGGCATTGGCAGCCGCGCGATATGGCAATGCACCCACTCCGTCGGGTCATTTGCACTGAACGGCAGCGAGCCGGTGAGCATCTGGTAAAGCGTCACGCCAAAGGCATACAGATCACTACGCGAATCGATCGAACGATTCATCCGCCCGGTTTGTTCCGGCGCCATGTAGGCCAGCGTCCCGGCGATAGATTCCGGTGGCGTGGGCGCTTGCCGCTCCCGTGGCAAGCGCGTGGCCAGGCCGAAGCCGGTCAGCCGCGCCTGCCCATCATGACAATGGACAAAAACATGCTGCGGTTTCAGGTCTTTGTGCACCAGACCACGCTGATGCATATGGCCCAGTGCCTTGGCGATGTTCGTGGCCAATTCCAGACAGGTTTCGATATCCAGCGGGGCGACCAGCAACCGCGACAACGGCTCGCCGCCCGGATCGTCGAACAGCAGACGAACTCGGGTGCCCGTACGCTCGAAAACTGTCGGCTGCAACGCCCAGGCAGGATTGAGGTCGTCCCTGAGGCTGTATTCATGCGCCAGACGCTCCAGGGTGCTCGGCAATGGCTGGCCCATCGCCGGACGCACCGCCAGTAGGCTGCCATCATTCGAACCGCGCTCACGGGACAGCACCCGCTCGCCGTCGTCCCACAAAATCTGTTTTCTGCTGGCCATCTGCGTCAACACTGCTCAGGTTTTTGCCGCACGGTGAGTTGCACTTCGCCAGCGCTCAGGGGTTGCGCTGGACAGGCTCGATGCCCAGCGCTTCTGCGATACGCACCAGATCGGCCACTGAACGTGCGGCCATTTTGCGCATGACCTGGCCACGGTGGACCTTGACCGTGACCTCGCTGAGGTTGAGCTGTCCGGCAATCTGTTTGTTCATCAGCCCGGCAATGACGAAGCCGAGCACTTCGCGCTCACGTGCGGTCAGGGTTTGGTAAGCCCGACACAAAACGGCGCCGGAGTGTTCGGCTGCCAGCCGCGCACGGTCGCGAGCCAACGCACTGGCCACGGCGTCGAGCATGTCCTGATCACGGAACGGCTTGGCCAGAAAATCCACCGCGCCGGCCTTCATCGCCTTGACGCTCATGGCGATGTCGCCGTGGCCGGTCATGAACACCACGGGGATGCGCAAGCCGTTTTTTTCCATCTGTTCCTGAAACGTCAGGCCACTTTCGCCGCGCAGGCGCACGTCGAGCACCAGGCAACCGGGTACCTCACGTTGCGCTTGCGCGAGAAAATCTCCGGCGCTGTCGAAGGTTTGCACCTGGAGGCCGATCGAGCGCAGCAAGCTGTCGAGCGCCTGGCGCATCGAGGCATCGTCATCGACCACGTACACCACTGGCTCGCCGAGCACGCCGGGACTTTGCGCAGGGCTGGAATGCGACCACAAGGTCATTGTGTCTCCTCGGCGAGATCGCAGCACGCGTTGGGCTGGTCAATAAATCTAGTTCAGGATGGCCACCGCAGCCAGACACCTGCCGGACGGTCAGCAATCAGGCTAACAGTCAGCGCCATTGCCGGCCGGCCAGAAACCCCTGAAAATCGGCCAGGCTGAGGCAGTCCGCCGCCAGCGCTGCAAACAGGCAGGCCCGCGATGTCCACTCATCCCGCTTTTACAACGGCTCCGCGCGACGTGGTGTTCAT
>NZ_JH635999.1:766992-771855 GCF_000257605.1 Pseudomonas sp. R62 | reverse complement strand
GTATAGTTTTGCCCGCTGGCCATCAGCGTATGGTGCAAGAACGACAGGAGTCACCAGCTCGGCCGCCCGGCCCGGGAGCGTTATGCACAAGACGCATGTCATTGCGGTAGTGGACGACGACGAGGCAATGCGCACATCGCTGAGCAGCCTGCTGCGGGCGTCGGGGTATCAGGTGTTCTGCTATGCGGCGCCGGCGGACTACCTTGACTCGGACGGGCCGGTGCAGACTGATTGTTTGATCTCCGATATTCAGATGCCGGGCATGGGTGGTTTGCAGATGCTGGATGCACTGCGGGCGCGAGGCTGGCGGATGCCGGTGATTTTTGTGTCGGCGGATCAGAGTGGTTTGCTTTGCGCCAAGTTTCGAGAAGCCGATGTCGTTGCCTGCCTGCGTAAACCCTTTGCGGCGGACGAGCTACTTGCCTGGGTTGAGTTTGCACCGCGTAAATCTGAAAACACTTGATAATGCCCTGATCGCATTGAATTGCGTGTCGCCTGGATTTATAGCCCCCTATCGACTCGGTCGATCAGGCCGATTTCTGACAGAAGACAACACGGTCGGCTCCCTCTCCTCGAGGAGAGGGCTGGGAGCGAGGGGAAGCTCCAGAGATTACGGAGGTAGTTGAGCTACCCCATTTCCTTAAGCGCTGACTTGATCACACGGAAATGAGAGGCGCCTCAGAATCTAGAATCAAAGCGCCACTAATTGCCACTGCAAACTCCGCCTGTCACCCTCCACCCCGTTCAAAAAGGACCAGAACAAGGAACCAAGGATTGAGCGGCTACGTCCCCAACCCACCCAAGGGTTACCGCAACACCGGCGTCGAACCTGTCGACCTAAACGCCCAACACTGGGCGCAATACAAAGAACTCCGGCCAGCGCCAGACGCGAAACCCGACCTCAAGGGTTGCGTCTTCGCCAAAAGCTGCAACCTGCCCGACGGCGAAATCAACCACAGCAACCCGACAGGGTTCGTCCCCGTTGAAAAACTGGCGGACTACGGGCTATAGGCCGTGTTGGCCACTGGCGTAGCGATTACCGCCGAAGGCACGCCCCTCCAGTTTGTCGGCGGCTCCGCAACCGGTAGTGCCGTTGCCCATCGGCTGGGTGGCTCACTCGCGCTAGGCCTACTCGACGGTGCAGGCGCCATGGCAGCAGGCGCGGCCGTGGGCACGGTGGCGCTATTGATGCCCAACACCAGCATCGCCCCGGACAGTGCCTTCTATAAGGACGAGCAATACGCCACGCTTGAAACCGGCCGAACGCGTGTTCGTGTCAACGTAAAAACGTTGCCGGACGGCTCCGTCAACGCCTACGGCTTTTACACCGGCGGCAAGAAGGACTGGGAAAATGTACCGGTCATCAAAGCGCAGAAAGACGGCGAAAAATTCATCGCCGACATCGGCGACGGCATCGGTCTGACCTGGACACCCGGAGCAAGCTCCGATGGAGTGCTGGGGATCCCAGCGCTGGAAGGTGCCCCTCAGCTACCTCCCGTCTGGGTCTATCCGCCGACACCTCAGTCGGACACGCTGCTGGCCAACCCCGCGCACCCACCTGAGTTCCAGGATGCAATCATCTGGTTCCCGGAGGATGCGGGGATTGAGCCCATCTACATCGTGCTCAGCACACAGCTAGAGAAGAATAAGCAAAAGGGCAAAGCGTTCGAAGAAGCGTCCTTTGACGAATTCAGTAAGATCAAACCTGAAGCCGCTCGTGAGGTCACCGTCAAAACCGACAGCGGTGTACGCACGCGCATTGATATGATGGGCCGCGATGCGGACGGCAACATCTCCTGCGTCGAATGCAAATCTTCGGAAACAGCGCCACTGACGCGCAATCAGAAATTGGGCTTTCCAGAAATAGAAAAGACCGGCGCAACCGTCGTCGGCAAAGGTAAACCCGGCTTCACCGGAGGCACCCGAATCCCACCTACCAGAGTCGACATCATTCGACCTGACCCGACCCTCTGAGGGAGCAGACATGTCCATCACCGAAACAAAAGTCGTCGACATCATCGCAGTGCCCGAGTGGGAACCCGACAATGTCGTACTCGTCATCACTGATCACTTGGAATGGGGCGACAAAGCCCAACAGGGTGAACACCTGTTGTTGCTACAGGAGAAGATCAATACCTACATCGCCTTCATCGAGAGCGGCGAACTGCTGGAAAGCTATCCGCCAGCCAAGGGCAAGAATCCGAAAATTCGCATCAATGGTTTATATGAGCTACCTGAGCAAGGTGAAACCTTTGTCGACCGCGTGACCGAGGTACTCAAAGGCGTAGGCATCGGAATGGAATTTGTGCTTAAGGACGACTTTGCTGTTCGACACTAGGCGTGTGAGCTAGTAGAGCTAAAGCAAAGCAAAGGGCGGCAAGCCACAGAGCTGTAGCTCGGTTCCCTCAGAGGGATTGAACAAACCGGCTGGAGGCCAAGGATCCGCAGTGTCCTTAACAGACCCGAACATTATCGATATGTGGGGAATCCCCAAATCGGACAGTGGCGCCATCATCCTGGGCATCGCTGACCACCTAGAATGGGGCAATAAGACCCTACAAGCCGAGCACCTGCTCGCGCTACAACGGAAGATAAACGGCTACATCGCTTTCATCGAAAGCGGTGAGATCTATAACAAGATTTCCGCTGCACTCGGCAAGTCACTTGTAATCCGTGTTTACGGCAAGTACGAGGTTTCGGAGCAGGGGGAATTGTTCTTCGAGCGCGTGGCCGAGCTCCTGAGAAAAATGGGAATTGGTTTTGAGTTCGTTTTCAAAGCAGACTAAGCGCTATGTCATTTGTGATCCCAGTGTTGACAAGTAATTTTTTCACCTGCCAGCCGAGGCGTTTTTCTGCTGATCTACGGCCAACAGTGGAAGAGCCAAAAAGCCCGTCTACGACGCGACTTGCTTGAAACTCTCCGCCCCACGGCGCAACGGCCTTGAGATCGGCCTAAACAGATTCGGGTCTCCGATATTCTGAAAAGGTGAGATGAGCAGGCACGTACAGCGCATAAACACGACTTGGCAAGCACGTTTAAATTACACCGATTTCTCCTCCAAAAAGCCTACAACGCCTTGCGCCGCTGCCTACGGGTACTTCAGAATCCGCCGGCTTGTGCGTCTAGGCTGCGGGTCCTATCGTTTGTCGGTCACTGAAATAGGTGATCGGGTTTGGTAGCCCGCAGTGTTAGATATACAGATCTGCCGTCGAGATTTCTGTCTCGGATTTGCGGTGGCCATGTATAGGGCGTCCTAGGGCGCGCCGGATCCTAACACCCGGTCTACCAACCTGTGCATGGCCGCCACCCTTCGTTTGGTAGCGAAAGGGTGAAGCCTCCCTTAAATGTGTTAGGAGCTTCATCAATGTTCAAAGTAACCCCAAACCCGCCGGAAGCCGATTCAATCCCGTACGACCCTGCTCTGGAACCTCAGCGGATAAAAGATGCGGCCGCTCGCGCCATCAACTTTTACCTCGACCCTCAGACGCTCAAAACCACCATTCCCAAGCGCCAGCCAGGCAGGATCTTTCTCATTGACCCGACGGTGGATGAGGAAACGTTGCTCGTCGAAGCCTGTGAATCGCTGGCAGCCGCCAATGACATGGCCCGCGAAATCGGCGGCGTGATTGACCATCCACAGCGTCGATCGCTGCTGATGTTGCAGCAGGTGATCATGTTGAGTGAGCTCATCGTCAATCGCGTGCTCGACAGCCGACGCGTGTCGAACTAGCCGGCCATCGAGGCATGAGGGGGCGTGCTCCCCTCACTGCCAGCGGACGCGCCACAGCCGTGGCGCGTCGTCCTCATACCCAGACGCTCAAGCGGCGCTCATCGGAGTTTCAGCTGATGTCACAGACACCGTCCCATCCGCCGGTCACCGAATCGGTATCGCCTTATGAATCCTTCCATTCAAAAAAACTTCACGACGCCGCCGAGCGCGCGCTCGACCATTACCTCGCGCCGGCCAAGATCAACGCCACGCCCTACAGTCCCAACACGTTGTTTATGGTCAATCCTGAGTCCGACACAGAATCACTGTTGGTCAACGCTTGCGAATCCCTGGCTTCCGCCACGGTGATGCTCAGCGATTTCGCCGGAATGCTGGAAGGCTCACGGCGCAATACGCTGTTAGGCATTGCACAGGTGGTCATGCTGGGGGAATTGGCCGTCAACAAAGCGTTGGATAACGTAGTGCCCACCGACTGAACAACGGCATCGGCCGTGCAGGCGTGCTGGCGCCCTGCGCGGCGATGTTCGTTTCGAACAACACCTCGCCCGGTATTCCCACCTCGCCCCCCCCATACCTTCGTATACCCCTCTTCCACCCATGCGTACCCCACGCACACCGATGGACAACTGCGCCCGCATCCTCCCCGCCCTAGCATGACTCTCGACGGCGAACGATTGAGCGCCAGGTAGTACGGCAAGCAGTTGCGGCGGCCACTGATCGTCACGCCAGAGTCCGCGCCGGGCTCGGGTGTCATCCATCCATCAGCGTCAGGGAGCACATTATGAAACAGCAATTATTGGTGATCGGTGCAGGGTTCGGCGGGCTGTGGAGCGCGCTGAGCGCTGCGCGTTTGCTGGATATGCATGCCCGTCAGGATGTCGAGATCACGCTGCTCGCCCCGCAAGCCGAATTGCGTATTCGCCCGCGCTTCTACGAGCCGGACGTGCACAGCATGTACGCGCCGCTCGACGCGCTGTTCGATGCGGTGGGTGTGCGCTTCGTCAAAGGCACCGCTGAAAGCATCGACGCCCGGGCGCGCCGAGTCGGCTACCGCGACGAGGCCGGGCGTCCGGGTGAACTGGCCTACGATCGGCTGGTTCTCGCCAGCGGCAGCCAGCTCGCTCGGCCTCCG
>NZ_JH635999.1:753371-765977 GCF_000257605.1 Pseudomonas sp. R62 | reverse complement strand
AGCTGGTGAAGGCCGAAGCCAAAGAGCTGAAGACGCAGATCAACACGGTGTGGATCTACCCGCCCGCCGCAGATCGTCGCGCTGCCCTCGCGGCCGCCGATCCGCTGATCCCTGTAGCCTGATTTCACCTCCGCTTTAGCCCTGAAAACAAGGAGAACACCATGACCCTGCATCTGGATTCCTTCACCGCCAACCGCGCGGTGGCCCTGCAAACGCAAAGCGAAGAACTGGTGCCGTCGCGCTACGCCCTGCGCCTGGGCGACATTGACGTGATGGTGATCAGCGACGGCGTGTTGCCGTTGCCGACCCAGACCATGTCAACCAATGCCGACCCCGCCGACCGTGCCGCCTGGTTCAAGGAAATGTATCTGGGCCCTGACGCCTTCGACTGGGCGCTCAACGTGCTGGTGGTGCGTAGCGGCGAACAAGTCATCCTCGTCGACGCCGGCCTCGGTGGCCAATTCCCCGGTTTCCCGCGTGCCGGGCAGTTCCCCAAGCGCCTGGCCGCTGCCGGGGTGGATCTCGCCGACATCACTGATATCGTCATCACGCACATGCACATGGACCATATCGGCGGCCTGCTGGTCGACTCGGTGAAGAGCCGTCTGCGTCACGACGTGCGCATCCACGTCACCGCGGCCGAAGTGAATTTCTGGTCCACGCCAGACTTCACCAGCACCGACATGCCCGCACCAGTACCAGACGTCCTGCGCAGCACCGCCAACGCGTTCATCGACCACTATGAAAGCAAGTTGCACATCTTCGAAGACGAATGTCAGGTTGCACCTGGCGTAGTTGCAAAACTCACCGGTGGTCATACGCCAGGGCACTGCGTGGTCTACGTCAACTCCGGTGGCGAGCGCCTGACCTTTGCCGGTGACGCATTGTTCCCGGTGGCGTTCGATCACCCCGACTGGCACAACGGTTTCGAACACGATCCGGCCAAATCGGTGGAAGTGCGCGTGCGCATGCTCAAGGAAGCCGCCGCCAGCGGCGAGCTGTTCGTCGCCACGCATCTGGCCTTCCCTTCGGTGGGTAGGGTCGCGATCAATGGTGCTGCTTTCCGTTGGATACCTGCGATTTGGGATTACTGATTGCGCGCCTGAAATCTTCGCCCGGCTTCTGCCGGGCGAAACCTTTTTCACCGCCATTGCTACGCAGAGCCGTGCGGGCGGTGACCATCCTTCGGTTGCTGTGTACCCTTTCTGCATCAAACAAATCTGTGCAGAGGACAGAGCGTTGGCATATCTGGATTGGGTGCAATGGCCGGCGATGCTGGTCACCGTTCTGGCCGCGTGGCTGATCGGTTCGCAACGACCGCAACGGCGCATGAGCGGTTTCGTTTGTTTCAGTCTGAGCAATTTGCTGTGGGTGATCTGGGGCGTCCATGCCGGGGCTTACGCGCTGATCGTTCTGCAGCTTTGCCTGTTCCTGATGAACCTGCGCGGTTTCATGAAGAACCGCGTTTTAGAGCGCTGAATGACGCTGATCATCCGGCCAGAAAATCCTTTGAATTTTTCTTGTCGGACAAAATCATTTACGTATGAGCGTAAGGAGGAACTCATGCGTAGCACCGATATTTTCGTCATCGAATACAAACATCACGACCAGCCAAAATCATTCGTCATCCGCGCCAAGAGTATGCGCAACGCCGACGCTTGGCATTGGGCGAGCTGTGACGCCGGTATTGCGCCGATTCCGAAACCGGGTAAACCACCGTTGAAAGTGGTTTCCAAACCCCAGGCCGAGCGCTATGGGATCACCGACGTGAAATGGCGCGAGACGGCAGCGCTGGACTGGACGGAGGCTTAGGCAAATCGGGTCGCTTGGCTGAGCTTGCACGTCAGCCAGGCGCCCCAGAACAGACTGCTGAAAAACCGTGTTGCATCGCCGAACCCGGCACCATGTAACAAGGCCTGCACCGCCGCCTCCGAGTGCGGCGGATCAGCGCCCTGCAAAATCTTCCCGAGTTTCGCCTGCACCTCGTCAGCGGTTGCGCCCTGCTGTCGCCAGCGCTGGCTCCAGGCTTGCAGCAGCAACGGCTGACTGGCGTAAGCGTAATGATTGCCGGCCACGATCAATGGCGCGCCGGGTTTGAGGCGGGCCTGAATGGAGCGCAGTATTTGTTGCTTGGCCTCGCCACCGCCCAGGTGATGGAGTACACCGATCAGGGTGGCGGCGTCGAAAGATGCGTCGGCCGGCAAGTCTTCGACATGACCGAGATGTATCTGGACTCTGTGCAATAGATCATTGGCGCGCAGATGTTCGGTCGCAGCATCAAGCATCGGCCCGGAAGGATCGACCGCAGTGAAGTGCCAATCCGGCTCCAGCGCGGCCATGGCGATGATTTCCTGCGCGGTGCCCCCCGCGCCCACCACCAGCACGTTTGCCGGACGCGACTGCCCAAGGCTGGCGGCGAGCATGCAGGCCGACAGGTCGTGACAGGCATCGTAGCCAGCGAGGGCAATGCGGCTTTGCCGGGCATATTCATTGGCGCGGGAGGTGTCGAATTTGCCGGCGGCGTCAGTGGCGGGTTGGGTCATGGCGATTCTCCTTGTCTTTGCGACACGCTACGCGGTGAGCGTGGAGAAGAAAAATCCAATGATTTCATGGGGGGCATTCCGCTGGGGAATGTGTGGATGTCATCCCGGCGAAGTAAAAGTGATGCAGAGCGTCAGCGGATGGGTCCCCACGCAGGAGCGTGGGAACGATCCATAACAACTAAGACCAGAACCCTTTATGCGGCTCAGCCGCCTCTGCCTCCAGCATCGGCCCGAAGACACTGACCGTGCGCTGCCCTCTGGCAAACACTTCGCGACACGGCAACGAGAACGTCGGGTTCTCCGGATGATCGCCGGTCAGCCCGAGCAAAGCATGTTCCGACAACGCATACACCACTCGTCCGACACCGGTCCAATACACCGCACCCGCGCACATGCAGCAAGGTTCGGCGCTGGTGTACAGCGTGCACGCCTCCAGCTCCGTGGGTGACAACCGCTTCGCCGCCGCAGCGACCGCGACCAGTTCGGCATGCTGGGTGGGATCACCTTCCGGCGGCATCGAATTGTTGCCCGCTTCGGCAATGACCTTGCCGTCGCGGTCCGCCACCAGCGCCGCAAACGGGTGCCGGCCACGTTGTTTCGACGCCTGCGACAGGGCGATGGTCTGGCGCAGCAATGCCAGGTCCAGATCGCTGACGCCGGCCGGGACAAGCTGAGTGAATTGATTCATGGGTAACTCCTGGGCAGTGGAAAAAGACAAAGGTCAGTCAGCCAGTTCGGCCGTGGAAGCGCCGACGGCGTCGGTCGATGGTTTTTGTTTGTTGAGCAGTACATTGAGCAGAATGGCGGTGATCGCACCGAGGAAAATGCCGCTATCGAGCACCAGTTTCAGCGTCGGGCCGACGTGTTCGAACAGGGCCGGAAACGACATTGGCAAGACGCCGACGCTGACCGACACCGCAACAATGATGGCGTTGCGTGTGCCTTCGAACTGCACCCGTGACAATTCCTGAATGCCCGCCACCGTGGTCATGCCGAACATGACGATCGCGCAGCCGCCCAGCACCGGCGTCGGCACCGCTGCAATCAGCGCGCCGAGCTTGGGGAACAAGCCCATCAAAACCATGATTGCGCCAGCGGCGGCAACGACGAAGCGGCTCTTGATGCTCGAAAGCGCAATCAGGCCGGTGTTTTGCGTGAAGGCGTTATAGGGAAAGCTGTTGAACACACCACCGAGCATGGTCGACAAGCCGTCGGCGCGGAAGGCGTTGCCGAGGGTCTGCTGCGTAGTCGGTTTGCCGACCAGTTTGCCGATGGCCAGGCAGTTGCCAGTGGTCTCGGCCATGATCACCAGCATCGCCAGGGTCATGATCAGAATCGGTACCAGAGAAAATTCCGGCGGACCAAACGCCATTGGCGCGCTCAACTCGAACCACGCCGCCTCGCTGACCCGATTGAAGTGCGTCATGCCGCAGGCGGCAGCGATCAGGCTGCCGACAAACAAGCCGATGAGCACACTGAGATTGCCGATGAAACCGCTGAATTTCGCATAAATCACCAGCGTCACACTGACCGTGGCCAGGCCCAGCAGCAGATTGGCCGGGCGACCGAAGTCGGGCGAATCGGGATTACCACCACCCAGCCAGATTGCCGCCGCCGGCATCAGTGAAATACCGATGATGGTGATCAGGCTGCCAATCACCACGGGCGGAAAGAATCGCAGCAAGCGGCTGAACACAGGCGCCAGTGCGATGGTCAGGAAGCCGGCGGCGATCACCGCCCCGAAGATCTGGCTGAGGCCGAACTCCTTGCCGATCATGATCATCGGCGCCAGCGCAATGAACGAGCAGCCCTGAATCAATGGTAAACGCGCGCCAAACTTCCAGAAACCGAGGGTCTGAATCAGCGTCGCCACACCGGACGTCAGCAGGTTGGCGTTGATCAGTAAAACCACCTGAGCCGACGTCAGCCCCATCGCACTGCCGAGAATCAGCGGCACCGCCACCGCTCCCGCATACATCACCAGAACATGCTGCAGACCGAAGGTGAAAAGCTGCCGCAGGGGCAACACCTCGTCGACCGGGTGAACGCGTTGTGTAGTCATGGCACAAGCTCCTGAAGGGGCAGCGTTGGTTGTAATCGCGGGCGCTCAGGGACAGATGCACAGAGAGAATCGGCCCCGGCGTTCGAAGACGCGCGGTCATCCTTGAATGTTTTTACCGATGAAACAAATTGGCAACCATCGCTTTTTTCGATGGCAAAGACGCGGCACAATCGCCGTCTCGCTCAAACCCGGAGTACACCGCGTGCGCTTCTCACTCGATCAGTTGCTGATGTTCGTCCAGGTGGTGAAAAGCGGCTCGTTCTCCGCCGCCGGGCGCAAGCTGGGCAAGACGCAGTCGACTATCAGCGCGGCTATTGCCAATCTGGAAACCGACCTTGGCGTCGAGTTGTTCGACCGCCGCAATCGCAGCCCTGCCCTCACCGCCAGCGGGCATAAATTGCTGGTGCAGGCAGAGGCGGTACTGGAGCGCTGCATGACCTTCGAGGCCCACGCCGATTGCCTCTCGGACAGCGTCGAACCGAGCCTGACCCTGGCGATTGAAACGCCGTACGGCCCGATCATGCCGGTGCTGCAAGCGTTCGAGCAGGCCTTCCCGTTTGTCGATCTGATCATTCGCCACCCGGTCTACGGCGATGTCAGCGAACTGGTCAGCAGTGGCGAGGCGGTGCTGGGCGTGGCATTTTCGCAGCCGGGCTATCCTCGGGAACTGGCGTTCCAGCAACTGGGTAAACTGATCATGCTGCACGTCTGCCATCCCGATCATCCGCTGGCGAAACTGGACAATGTCACGTTCGACGATTTGCACGTGCACCGGCGCCTGGCGTTCAGTGCGCACGCCAGCAAGCTGCCGAGCAGTGAATACCTGCGTTCGACGCAACTGTGGCAAGCGGAAAGCTATCTGGCCCTGCTGGAAATGGTCCGCGCCGGCCTCGGTTGGGCGACTCTGCCGCGCCAGCTGATCCAGCGTGAACTGGGTAATGGCGAACTGGTCGAGTTGCAGCTGTCGGCGTACCCGCATACCGACTGGCAAATCGGCGTCGATCTATTGTGGGCGCGCCAACGGCCCTTGGGCACGGCCGAGCGCTGGCTGAAGGAGAAGCTACAGGCCAACAAGGTTTATGAACGCGATCGCAACGGCCAGACCACTACGCTGTGATCATTTGGCAAACACCTGACTCATGTCTTTGAACGCCTTGAATTCCAGCGCATTGCCGCAGGGATCGAGCAGAAACATGGTCGCCTGCTCGCCGACCTGACCCTTGAAGCGAATGTAGGGCTCGATCACGAATTGCGTGCCGAATGACTTCAGTCGCTCAGCCAGTGCCTCCCATTGTTCCCACTGCAAAATGATGCCGAAGTGCGGGACCGGTACGTCGTGACCGTCTACCGGGTTGCTATTAACGCTTTGCTGGGCAGCCGTTTTCGGCTGTTCGTGGATCACCAATTGGTGGCCGTAGAAGTTGAAATCGACCCATTGCGCGCTGGACCGCCCCTCCTCCAGGCCGAACACTTCACCGTAAAAACGTCGGCAAGCGACAAGATCGTAGACCGGGATGGCGAGGTGGAAAGGTGAAAGGCTCATCAGGCACTCCGGTAATCGCGTTGCTGGAAATATGGCAACGGCGCACCGCTGCTGATCGAGGATCGAAAACAGCCTAGATCAAAAAACCGGCGGATGCCGACTCGACTTTTCATGCCATGGAGATAGCGCGGCTGTGAATACACGCCACGACTATCTGCCCGGCTTCATTGCCGGCGCGTCACCAATTTTCGGTGACAGTCCGCCGGGGCCAGCACCGCGCCCGCCGTGGAGCGCACGACGATAGTCTCAACGGGCTCGGCCCGTTCGTTGTCGAGCAGAATCGAATGCTCCTCGCCTTCCGCAAACAGAAAGCGCTCGCCCCACTGCCGCAGGCTGACGACGATGGGGAACACCGCGCGGCCCATGTCGGTGAGCACGTATTCCTTGTAGGCACTGCCGTCCGACGCGGGCTGAATCTGTAACACGCCGAGCTCGACGAGCATTTTCAGTTTGACCGTGAGGATGTTCTTGGCCAGGCCCAGACGTTTCTGGAACTCACTGAACCGGCGCACGTCATCGAACGCATCGCGAATGATCATCAAGGCCCAGCGATCACCAATGGCTTCGAGGGTTCGGGCCACCGGGCATTCGCTCTGTGCCAATGTTTGTTGTCGGGCCATGTGATTCCTGATGGATCGGCTACTGAATGTGGTTGCATTTAACAACCCGAATGAATAAAGATCAACGTATCGGTTTCAATTCAAAACCACTACGAGGAAGCAAGGATGCCGTGTCAGGCGCAAAACCTGGTCAATGCGCAGGCCGCAACTGACAGCGCAACGACCGGGCTGAGTCGTATGCAGACTTTTCTTTTTGCAATCACCTGCGCGATGGCGGTGGCCAATGTTTACTTCGCACAGCCATTGCTGGAATCGATGGCCGCCAGCCTCGGGGTTTCACCGGGGGCGATCGGCGTTGTGATCACGGCCACGCAAGCCGGGTATGCCGTGGGGCTGCTGTTCATTGTGCCGCTGGGTGATCTGCTCGATCGAAAGAAACTCATCGTCAGCCAACTGCTGTTGTCTGCAACGGCGCTGTGTGCCGTGAGCCTGTCCGAGAGCTGGGGAGTGCTGCTCGGCGCCATGATGCTGGTGGGTCTGCTGGCGGTGGTGGTGCAAGTGGTGGTCGCCTGCACCGCCAGCCTTGCTCGCCCGGAGCAGCGCGGCGCCGCCGTGGGCACCGTCACCAGTGGCGTGGTGCTGGGCATTTTGCTGGCGCGTTTCGTTTCCGGCGTAGTGGCTGATCTGGCCGGCTGGCGCGGCGTTTATTTTGTCTCGGCCGTACTGATGGTCGGGTTGGCTCTGCTGTTATGGCGCACCCTGCCCGCCTCGGCAAAACCGCCTGCACAGGGCAGTTACTGGCGACTGCTGCGCTCGGTATTGGAATTGTTTTTGACTGAGCGGGTACTGCGCGTCCGCGGCATCTTCGCCCTGCTGATTTTCGCCGCCTTCAGTGTGTTGTGGACGTCGATGGTACTGCCGCTCAGCGCGCCGCCATTGTCGCTGTCGCATATGCAGATCGGCCTGTTTGGTCTGGCCGGAGTGGCGGGCGCGCTCGCCGCCGCTCGGGCTGGGCGCCTGGCCGACTCAGGGTCGGGCAATCGCACCACCGGCATCGCCCTGGCGCTGCTGACGCTGTCCTGGTTGCCCATCGCATTTGTCGACAGTTCGCTGCTGGCGATGGCCGTCGGGGTGATCCTGCTGGACTTCGGCGTGCAAGCAGTGCACGTGACCAATCAAAGCCTGATCTTCGCCGCACGGCCCGATGCGCAGAGCCGACTGGTCGGCGCGTATATGTGCTTTTACTCGGTGGGCAGTGGTTTGGGCGCTATCGCGGCGACGTATACCTATGCGCACGCTGGCTGGGTGTCGGTGTGTTTTCTCGGAGGCGCGATCAGTGCTGTGGCTTTACTGTATTGGGCATGGCTGGAATACCGCTACTCGAACTGAATCAGTGTGGGAGCGAGCCTGCTCGCGAAGACGGAGCATTAGTCAGCAGCGAATGTCTGACCTGACGCCTTCGCGAGCAGGCTCGCTCCCACAGGTTGTTGCCAAGTGGAGTTACTTGCCCTCCTCAGGCTTTTCGGTCTGCATCTGCACCGACGGCTTGCTCTTGTCACCGTCCTTGTTGGGTGCATCGTTGGAATCGAAGCAGCCGCTCAACAGAAACATCGAGCAGAACCCCAGACATACGCAGATTTTTTTCATGACGATCTCCTGCCAGCAGTGGTATCGCTACCCGGTTCAAGCTTGACCTTGATCCAGCCGGATTGATGTTGATCAAACGCCTTGAACGCCGAAATCGCGTCGGTCAAAGGCTCGTCCTGAGTCAGCACTTTCGCTGGATCGACGCGCCCGGCGAGGGTCATTTCGATCAGCTTGGGAATGTATTTGCGGTGATGACAGTTGCCCATGTTGATACGCACGTTCTTGTTCATCGCTTCGCCGATCGGGAAGCTGTCGAACCCGGCGGGATAGACGCCGATGATGGAAATCGTGCCGGCCTTGGCCACAGCCTTGACCGCCCACTCGAGCGCCTGCGCCGGCGCATCGCCCGGTTGCCACTGCGCAGGATGATGATGGCCGTGATGGGAATGGTTGGCGTCGATGCCCACGGCCTCGATCACCCGATCGACGCCAATTTCCGCAGTCAGGCGCGCAATGGTTTCAACAGGATCTTCTTTCTCGAAGTTGATGCACTCGGCCCCCAATGCCTGCGCGCGAGCGAGGCGATCTTCCAGGCCATCAATGGCGAACACCCGGCCGGCGCCCATCAGCTTCGCGCTGATAATCGCAAACAGTCCGACCGGCCCGCAGCCGAACACCGCCACCGTGTCGCCGTCCTTGATCCGGGCCATGTCGGCACCGAACCAGGCAGTGGGAAAGATATCCGACATGGCAATCGCCTGATCGTCGGTAATGGCGTCGGGCAGCTTGATCAGGCCGATGTTGGCGAAAGGGATGCGCGCTTTCTCGGCTTGCAGGCCATCGAATGGCCCGGTGGTTTTCGGCCCACCAAAGAATGACGTGCCAGCGGTTTTACCGTTGGGATTGGCCACGTCGCACTGGGCGAAATAGCCGGCGCGGCAGTACGAGCAGTTGCCGCAGGCAATGGTCGAGGGAATGAGCACGCGATCGCCAACCTTGAGGTTGCGCACATCTTCACCGAGCGCTTCGACAATCCCCACGCCCTCGTGCCCAAGGATCGTGCCGGGCTGCATGTCCGGCGCACTGCCGCGAATGAAATGCAGATCGGTGCCACAAATGGCCGACGCGGTCAGCCTGACAATGGCATCGGTCGGCGCTTGAATGGTTGGATCGGGAACATCGTCCAGGCGGATGTCCCCGACGCCATGAAATACAACAGCTTTCATCGTTCACCTCCAATTTTCCGGATGTGCGCAAATCAGGGTTCTTAACCCTTACTGTGCTCCGGCGACGAAGGCCCTTCCTTGACGCCGCGCGGGCCAGCGATGCCCCACACGATCAGGCCGAGCACCGGGAACACGATCAAGCCGATCGCCCAGGCGGCTTTGACGCCGACGCTCTTGTTGCTGCGAAACACGCTGATAATCGCCCACAGGTCGACCAGCAGAATGATCACCGCCACGGCGATGGAGAAGTAACTCGCTGCCTCGTTCATTTCGCAATCCTCCGATGACTTGTAAGCATTGGGCTGCGGGGCTTTTTCAGCGTTCAAAAAAATTGCGCGCGCGCGGCGCCAAAGCTTCAGCCGCCTTCCGGATCCTGGCGGATCACGGAAATCTTGCCGTTGCGCTCGATGATCGCGAACTTGATCTGGTCGATGGTTTCAATGCCCTGACTGGAGCGCGCCGCCTCCATGACATCCGCCTCGACCAACCGCGCATGGCGCAGACGCCGCTGCAACAGCTTGCCGTTCTCGACAATGATCGTTGGTTCACCATCGATCAGCCGCGAGATCCAGCTGGAACGCTGCTTGAGCAAAGAGAACCCAACGTCGATGGCGATCAGGGTGATGATCACCAGAAACGCATTGGTCAGGGAAAAATCATCACCAAGCAGCGCTTGCTGGGTGGCTTCACCGATGATCATCAGCAAGACGAAATCAAACGTCGTCAGCTCGGCCAACGAACGCCGGCCGGCAATTTTGAACAGCACCATCAGTGCCAGATACATCGCGAGTGCGCGCAACACCGAGTCCATGGGTCACCTATGGATAAATGAATTGAGTGAGCATCACTTCGCTCGAGCCTGGCGCGCGGATATGGCTGCGAAACAGGCCCAGTCCGTCGCCGCGCAGGGTCAGATAAAGCGTTGCCTGGCCCTGCGCATCCGCCTGCAACCACAAACGCATGCCCTGCGCTGAGCTGCGCATATGCACCGGCGCCGGCTGCATGGTTTCGATGCTGAAGCCATCGAGCATCTCGCCGCCGATGTCCAATTCGACGGTAGCTTCAGGCGTCGCGTGCACGCTGAGTTTCAGCGGGTTGGTCGAGCCGTTGCGATGGAACATCTCGTATTCGACCTGGACTTTGCCGTCGTCGCTGCGGGCGTCCTGCGAACTGAGCACGCCACGGGAAAACAGCCCCAACAGACCGAGCAGCATGCACAGCACCAGCAGGTACCAACCAATGTGCTCGAAGCGCCAGACCTTCAACTGATAGGCCATGTCCTCCTGCACCGGGAACTGTCGGCTTTGCAGATCGGGATGCTCAGCGTCAGGCTTCATTGGCGCCACCCTCCTTCGCCGCGCAAGGCGCGACGGTGATAGCCCGGCAACTGCTGCAAGGCGAATTCAGAAGCGAGGGTCTGCACTTCACTGCGCGATCCGGCAAACCATTGCTGGGTGCTGAACAGAAAATGTTTGTCATCGAACTGGAACGCCCAGGCGAAACACACCGTACCTGCCTTGATGCCGTCCATATCGTCGGGTCCGAGAATGCCGGTGGTGGCGACGGCGACGTTGGCCGTGCTGTCGCGCAACGCACCGATGGCCATTTCACTGGCCACTTCCACGCTGGTCAGATTGAAGGTGTCCATGGTCGCCGGGCTGACGTGCAGCAGGCGCTGCTTGGCTTGCGGCGAATAGACCACATAGCCGCACTCGATCAGCTCGCCGCTGCCGGGGACTTCCGACAGCAACATGACGATTTCCCCGGCCGTGCAGGATTCGGCGGTGGTGATGATCAGCGAATGTTGGCGCAGGTATTCAATCGTTTCCTTGGCAATGGACATGGCACGTTCTCGAAGCTGTTATTGCCGGTTGACCGCTCGCTGCGCGGATCATTCCGCCGGATTGGATGAGCGTGTAAGCGCCTCTTGCAGTGAAAGTTTTCCGCCCCGTTCGGCGCGATCACCTACCCTCATAGACTGTGTGATCCACTCGAGCCCGCCGCCCCCATGCGCTGTTCATTCAAGTCGTTGTTTTTGATTCTGTTGCTGCTACTGATGCCGGGCAGCGCTGCGCTGTGGGCGGCGGATGTTGCCGCGCCGGCAAACTCCGGCGCAGCGCCAATGCCGGTGATTTCGCAAAGCGATCTGCAAGCCCTGCAACAACGCCTCGACGGGCTCAAGCAGCAGATTTCGGCGGCAAACAATTACAACCAGCTCGAAGGCCCGCAGGATCGGGTGCAGGCGTTCATTCTCGATGTCGATCGATTGTCAGCAGCGCTGTTGCCGCAACAGGCGCAACTGGCGGTGCAACTGGGCGTGCTCGGCACCGCTCCAGACGCCGAGGTGGCCGCCGAGCAAGCCGATATCGTCGCGCAGCGGGCGGCGCTGGCGGAGCAGAAAAGCAAGATCGATGGCACCCTGAAAAGCCTCGCCGCACTGAAACAGAACGCCGCCGATCTGATCACGCAAATTGCCGGCATCCGCCGCACCCTGCTGGAAAGCGAACTGACCCTGAGCACCCGCAGCGTATTGAGCCCGTATTTCTGGACACCGCTGGTCAATCCAAGCGAAGACGACCGCCAGCGCCTGCGACTGTTCGTCGAGCAGGTGGCTGATGTATGGGCCACGGTCTGGGCGCCGGGCGAGCGGTTTTACACCTGCGTACTGGTGCTGTTAGCGCTGCTGATCTGGACCTTCGGCCGACGTCTGGCTGAGCGCGGGCTGACCTGGTTCTGCATTCATCGCGTGGCGGAGGGCCGACTGCGCCGCAGTGCCTTGGCCTTCGCCTCAGCTATCGCGACCTTCATCACCACCGCCATCGCTCTGAAGCTGTTGTTCTACGCCTGCACCCGCCACGACGCACTGCCGCCGGTGCTGGAAACCTTCTCCGAAGAGTTCGAGAAAGTCGTCTATGCCTGCGTGCTGATCACCGGGCTCAGCCGCGCATTGCTCTCCACCGCGCACCCGTCCTGGCGCCTGCCGGCGATTGCCGATCCGGTGGCGCTGGCCCTCAAGCCTTATCCGCGAATCCTCGCCTGCTCGTTGCTGGTGTTGGTGACGCTGGTGCAAGTCGCCAATGCCACA
>NZ_JH635999.1:746634-752842 GCF_000257605.1 Pseudomonas sp. R62 | reverse complement strand
CCGGGCGCGGCGTGATTTCCATGGTAGTGCTGGCGATCATCGGCACGATGCTGTTGCGCGTCGGCAAAGTGCGCAAGGCCTTGATCGCAGCCAATGACCCATCGGCGACCAACAGCGTGTTCGCCGGGCTGATCTACAGCGTCGCCAGTCTCTCGATGTTGGTGACGGCCATTGCGCTGCTGGCCGGCTATGTTTCGCTGGCACGGTTCATCAGTTATGAGCTGGTGTGGGGCTATGTCGTGCTGTCGGGCTTCTACTTGCTGATTCAGCTGGTCAAGGACGCCTGTGAGCACCTGTTTTCGCCGAAACACGCGAGCGGCCAGGCGCTCAAGCAATTGCTCGGCGTCAGCGATCGGCGCCTTGAGCAGACGTCGATCCTGTTGTCCGGCGTCAGCCGCGCCGGCCTGATGCTGATGGCGCTGATTTCGTTGTTTGTCGGCGGCATCGGTACCACGCTTGGCCAACTGGTCACCAACATCATGTCGATTCTTGGCGGCGCCGGTTTGCGCAAGCTGAATATTGTCCCGGCGCATCTGCTCAACGCACTGCTGGCACTGCTGATTGGCATCTGGCTGATCCGTGCATTAAGCCGCTGGCTCGACAACGAATTCCTGCCCAAGACCGACATGGACCCGGGCATGTGCGCGTCACTGAGCACGCTGTTTTCCAACATCGGCTACGCCTTTGTAATTCTGCTGACGCTGTCGTCGCTGGGCGTGCAGTGGACCAATCTGGCGTGGATCGTCAGTGCGTTGTCGGTGGGCATCGGCTTTGGCTTGCAGGAGATCGTCAAGAACTTCGTCTCCGGCCTGATCCTGCTCACCGAGCGCCCGGTGAAAGTCGGCGACCTGATCAGCATCAGCGGCGTCGAGGGCGACATCCGCCGGATCAACGTGCGTGCCACGGAAATCCAGCTCAGCGACCGCTCGATCGTGATCGTGCCCAACTCGCAACTGATCTCGCAGAACCTGCGCAACGTTACCCTCGGCGGCAGTGCTCAAGGCGTGGCATCGCTGGAGCTGGTGTTCCCGCTGGATATCGATCCTGAGCAGGTCAAACAGCTGCTGCTGGATGCGTATCACGAGAACGAAACCATCCTCGATAAACCGGCGCCGTTCGTGCGTTTCAGCAAATTGTCGCCGGACGGCATAACCCTCACGGTCACCGGCTATGTGGGCAGCCCGAGGATTGTCGGGCTGACCAAGAGCGATTTGTTGTTTGAGGTGTTGAAGCGGTTGGGCGCGGCGGGGATTGCGCTGGCGAAGCCGCCAGCGGCGTGATTCGGTTAGCGCTTGCCCAAGTTGTCGATGCGGGCCGTGCTGCTGCGTGGCGTCAGCTCGAACGGCAAGACGACATGCCGCTCTGTCAGCGGCTGTTTTTCGATCAGCGCAATCAGCATCTCGACCGCCCTGGCCCCGAAGGCCTCGGCTGGTTGCGAGATGGTGGTCAGCGGCGGATCGCAGTACGCAGCCATGGGAATGTCATCGAAACCCACCACTGAAATATCCTCGGGCACACGCAGCCCGGCCTGCCGGATGCGCTTGAGCGCACCAATGGCCATTTCATCGTTTTCGCAGAACAGCGCGCTCGGCCGCTCGGCCAATGCGAGCATCTTTTGCGCGCCGGCAAAACCGGCCTCGAGGCTGAAATTGCCATGGCAGATCAGTGCTTCATCGAAGGCAATCCCGGCTTCGCGCAATGCCGCTTCGTAACCCGCCAATCGATCCAAAGTCAGCGGGCTGTTTTTCGAGCCTTTGATCAGGCCGATGCGTCGGTGTCCCAAGGCGATCAGGTGTTCGGTCATGGCTTTGGCGGCGGCGACGTTGTCCAGGCTGATGGTTGGATAACGCCCGGCCTTGAGCACTTCGCAGGCGTTAACGATCGGCGGCACATCGGCGTCGGCCGAAGCGTTTTCGAAAGGATCGAAGGCGCGCAACTGGATCACCCCGTCGGCCTGATAGGCGTAAACCAGCTCGGCGAATTGTCGCTCCAGTTCTTCCCGGCCCTGGGTGTCGCACAGCAGCAGGCGATAACCGGCCGCCTGCGCCGCTTGCTGCGCGCCGCTGATGACGCGGGCGAAGAAGGTATTGGCGATGGTCGGCACCAGAATCACCAGATTGCCGGTGCGCCGCGAACGAAACTGCACGGCCATCAGGTTCGGCCGATAGCCGGCCTGCTCCACCGCAGCCATCACGCGCTCACGGGTTGGCGCGAGCACGCGCTCGGGCGATTTCAAAGTCCTCGAAACCGTCGCCACGGAAACCCCGGCCAGCCGAGCCACTTCGCGAATATTGGACAAAACCACCTCGTTGATTCATGCCGATCAGGCGCGGAGCTTACCGCAGGCGACGAGCGATCGAAACGCTGTCGATCATCCGCTGCCATTTGACACTCGGCTAATTCAAGCCTAGATTTCGCCCACGATGTAACCGGTTACATCACATATCAACATTGCATCCAGCTACCGAGACGACCGCCATGTACGCTGCCGCAAAAATAAGAATGGGTTTTGTTGGAGGCGGTGAAGGTTCATTCATTGCCCGTGCCCACCGGCAAGCCGCCGGCCTCGACGGACGCTTCGAACTGGTCTGCGGCGCATTCAGCCGCGACTCGGAGAATAATCAGCGCACCGCTGCGGCCTTGGGTGTCGCGGCCGAGCGTTGTTACGACGACTGGCAAACCCTGCTCGCCCGCGAGGCCGCCCTGCCCGCCGAGCAGCGCATGCAACTGCTGGTCATCGTCACTCCCAATCATCTGCACGCACCAATTGCCCGTGAGGCATTGAGCGCCGGTTTTCATGTGTTCAGCGAGAAACCCGCGGCGCTGAACCTCGCCGAGGTGCAGGCGCTGCGCTCGGTGGTCATCAACAGCCAGCGAATTTACGGGCTGGCGCACACCTACCTCGGTTACGCGATGGTCTGGCAGGCCCGCGAAATGGTCGCCAGCGGCGTGCTCGGGCGCGTGCGCAAAGTCCTCGTCGAGTACCCGCAAGGCTGGCTCAGCACCGATGTCGCCGGGCAAGGCAACAAGCAGGCCGGCTGGCGCGACGACCCGACGCAATCCGGGATCGGCGGCTGCATCGGCGACATCGGCACCCATGCGTTTTCCCTCGCCGAGTTCGTCACCGGCCAGTCGATTCAATTCATCAGCGCGATGCTCGGCGCCCATGTCGAGGGTCGGCAACTGGATGACGATGTGGCGATGCTGTTCAAAATGCGCGACGGCGCCAGTGGTGTATTGCTCGCCAGCCAGGTCTGCGCCGGTGAGGAAAACCCGCTGAAGATCCGCGTCTACGGGGACAAGGGCGGCCTGGAATGGCGTCAAGAGGAACCGGCCAGCCTGATTCATCGACCGTTGAACGAGCCGATGCGCGTTCTGCGCTCCGGGGTCGGTCAGCCGTGGCTGTGTGCCGCCGCAACCCGACGCATGCGCCTGCCTGCGGGGCATCCCGAAGGTTATCTGGAAGCCATGGCCAACCTGTACGGCAATCTCGCCGAAGCGATTGTGCATGGCGCCGAGGGCCATCAAGCACCGGGCGTACCGGGCATCGAGACCGGCCTGCGCGGCATGGCCTTCATTGAAACCGCCATCGCCAATCACCTTGGCAATGAAAAGTGGAGCGAGATCCCCGGCCCACTGACAGGAGCCCAGCACAATGAACAGTGATCAGCAAAATTCGACTGGCCTGAAAGGTCCGGGGATTTTCCTCGCGCAATTCATCGCCGACGAAGCGCCTTTCGACTCCCTCGCCAACATTGCCGAGTGGGCGGCCTCGCAAGGCTACAAAGCCATCCAGGTACCGACCCTCGGCACACGGTTCATCGATTTGCAGCGCGCCGCTGAGAGCCAGGATTACTGCGACGAACTCAGCGCAGTCTGCGCCCGCGCCGGTGTGGTGATCAGCGAGTTGTCGACGCACCTGCAAGGGCAATTGGTCGCGGTGCATCCGGCGTTCGACAGCCTGTTCGACGACTTCGCCCCGCCAGCGTTGCGCGGCAAGCCGCAGGAGCGCACCGAATGGGCCATTGAGCAGTTGAAACTGGCCGCTCGTGCCAGCAAGCGTTTGGGACTTACGGCCCATGCGACCTTCTCCGGCGCCCTCCTCTGGCCTTACGTGTATCCGTGGCCACAGCGTCCGGCCGGTTTGGTCGAGCAAGGTTTCGCCGAACTGGGCAAACGCTGGCTGCCGATTCTCGACTGCTTCGAAGAGGCTGGCGTTGATCTGTGCTACGAAATCCATCCCGGCGAAGACTTGCATGACGGCGCGTCGTTCGAACAGTTTCTCGAAGCGGTGAATCATCACCCCCGCGCCGCAATTCTGTATGACCCGAGCCACCTGCTGCTGCAGCAAATGGACTACCTCGGCTTCATCGACCGCTACCACCAACGCATCCGCATGTTCCACGTCAAGGATGCCGAGTTCCGCCCCGATGCGCGCTCCGGCGTCTACGGCGGGTATCAGGGTTGGGTCGAGCGTCCCGGGCGCTTTCGCTCGCTGGGCGATGGCCAGATCGATTTCAAATCGATCTTCAGCAAATTGTGCCAATACGACTTCAACGGCTGGGCCGTGCTGGAGTGGGAGTGCTGCCTGAAAGACTCCGCACAGGGCGCGGCGGAAGGCGCGGCGTTCATCGAGCGACACATGATCCGCAAGACCGCCAAGGCCTTCGACGACTTCGCCGGAGTCAGCGCTGACGCTGCTTCCAACCGACGCCTGCTCGGTCTGACTGACGATTGATTCATCCGCGTTACCGACATAAAAACAATACGGTGATCTGAAATGAACGTAATGAATGCGCGACTCAGCGTGATGATGTTTTTGCAGTTTTTTATCTGGGGCGGCTGGTTCGTCACCCTCGGCACTTTTCTGGCGACAACGCTGGCCGCCAGCGGTGGTCAGGTCGGCATGGCCTTCGCCACGCAATCCTGGGGCGCGATTCTGGCGCCGTTTGTCATTGGCTTGATTGCCGACCGTTTCTTCAATGCCGAACGCATTCTGGCAGTGCTGCATCTGCTTGGCGCAGTGTTGCTCTATCAGCTCTATCGCGCGGCAGACTTCAGCGCGTTTTATCCCTATGTGCTCGCCTACATGATGGTCTACATGCCGACATTGGCACTGGTGAATGCCGTGGCGTTCCGCCAGATCAAAGACCCGGCGCTGGAGTTCTCGCGCATTCGCGTGTGGGGCACGGTGGGCTGGATCGTCGCCGGCGTGGTGATCAGCTTCGTGTTCGCCTGGGACTCGCAGCAAAGCATCGCGGTCGGAGGCTTGCGCAATACGTTCCTGATGTCCGCCGTCGCGTCGCTGTTGCTGGGGCTTTACAGCTTCAGCCTGCCGAACACCGCGCCGCTGAAAAGCGCAGCCGGCTCATCAAGCCTCAAGCAGATGCTCGGCGTCGATGCGTGGGGTTTGCTCAAGGATCGCAGCTATCTGGTGTTCTTCCTCGCCTCGATCCTGATCTGCATTCCGCTGGCTTTCTATTACCAGAATGCCAATCCGTTTCTGGCCGAGATAGGCGTGACCAACCCGACAGCGAAGATGGCCATCGGTCAGGTGTCGGAAGTGCTGTTCATGTTGCTGTTGCCGCTGTTCATCCATCGCTTCGGCATCAAGATCGCCCTGCTGGTCGGCATGGCTGCCTGGGCGTTGCGCTACGTGCTGTTTGCTTTTGGCAATAACGACGATCAGGCATTCATGCTGCTGATCGGCATTGCCCTGCACGGCGTGTGCTATGACTTCTTCTTCGTGTCCGGGCAGATCTACACCGATGCCAAGGCACCGGAACGCTTCCGCAGCTCGGCGCAAGGTTTGATCACCTTGGCTACGTACGGATTGGGCATGTTGATTGGTTTCTGGATCGCGGGACGGATTACCGACCACTTCACATCAAGCGCAGGGCATGACTGGAGAAGCATCTGGCTGTTCCCCGCCGGTTTTTCCGTGGCGGTGTTGCTGTGTTTCTGGGCGACATTCAAGAGCCGCGATCGCGACAAGGCTGTGCTGCCGAGTGCGGTTTAGAGCAGCGTTGTAATGCATGAATAGAACGAATGCCGCCTGTGGTTGAGGCGGCATTCGTTATCGATGCTCATCGTTGCGCTCAAGCGGTGCGACGTTCGAGCAGACGGTCAGCGCCACCTTCCGCGACCCGATTGCCTTGCAGATGATCGGAGCCATCAGAGGCTACTGCATCGCTGAACAGCGGGTCGG
>NZ_JH635999.1:745580-746614 GCF_000257605.1 Pseudomonas sp. R62 | reverse complement strand
AGCGACTGCATCGCTGAACAGTGGATCGGTTTCGGTTGCGGCTACTGCATCGCTGAACAAGCGGTCTGTTTGAGTGGAGGCGACCGCGTCGCTGAACAGTGGGTCGGTTTCGGTGGCGGCGAAGGCATTCAGTGCAAAAACCGAGAAAGCGATACCGAGGATAGTCTGGCGTTTCATGATGATGTGCTCCGAGTTGCAGTGGTTGGGTATGGAGCCGATCTTACGCCGCACCGTGGATATGAGAACTTCATTGACTTAATGGTTGTTATTGACGCAATCAATGATTGAGTGGAGTAAAAGCAGCTGCTTATCTAACCGTTAAGCTGGTGCTTACGCGTCCAAACGAAACGCCCTACAACGTCTAAAGCACAAAACTGACAAATCGTATTTCTGACAGCTTTACGCAAGCAAAAAAAAAGACCCGAATCGAT
This sequence comes from Pseudomonas sp. R62, assembly GCF_000257605.1. Lineage (NCBI taxonomy): Bacteria > Pseudomonadati > Pseudomonadota > Gammaproteobacteria > Pseudomonadales > Pseudomonadaceae > Pseudomonas > Pseudomonas sp. R62. The sequence continues at coordinate 746,183 of NZ_JH635999.1, read as the reverse complement.
CGAAACCGAAACGGGTCTTTCCCACTCAGACGACCCTTATTTCAAGTCATCAAAGTGATCTCGCAGGAACTCGTAAAAGCGCAAAGCTTTCAACAATCTCCATACAAGGCTCAGCGTACGCAGCAGAAGCTTCATACGTTTTGGCCTCCAGGGCTGGCGGCCAAACCTCCAGCAAACTTACCGGACCATGCGTGCCTTCAGCCTACATGTTGGTGTAGCTAGTGAGGCGGCCGGTTGAAATCCCTCCGAGACATCATTCCGGCGCGGGTGCGAATCCGCGTCAGAGGGCGTGAAACCTTTTGCGCCCCCAGCCAAACCTCACAGCTCTACCAACAAGATGAGCGCAGGCATCTTAACGCAGAAATCAGAAGAGAAAACCCGAGTAGCCAAGGTTATTCTGCGGCTACGCCTGAACCTTTGTAAAACCGTATTTCTGACAATGTTTATTGACAGACCTGAATTCAGTTACATGCGTTGGACGTTCCGAAAAAACCTCGCACATCACGCTAAACCTTCGTTGCACTGACGGGAGAAACTCAATACCATGCGCGGACATGTTGGTGTGGCTAGTGATGCACACGGCCTCGGCTCCAAACCGAGGCA
>NZ_JH635999.1:736414-745560 GCF_000257605.1 Pseudomonas sp. R62 | reverse complement strand
CCGCCCCGCGAAGGCGGTTTTTTTCGTCTGCGTTTTCTGGTCCCACCCCATCCAAGGCACATCGCCTGACGCGATCCGCCTGCGCACCTGCACAAATCTTCTAAACACTCTCCTCCTCCACGCGGTATTTTAGAAACGCCCCTGCTCAACCGCCCTATGGAGTCCTCCCATGGACAAACGCAACTGGATCTCTCTCTCCCAGGATGTCGATACCGGGATCGAGTCGATTCGTGCGCATTTCCGTGGGCATGCCTACGATCCGCACTGGCATGACAGTTTTCTCGTCGGAGTGACCGAGCAAGGCGTGCAGCAGTTCAATTGTCGCCGGGTGCGTCATCGCAGTACGCCGGGGCATGTGTTTCTGCTTGAGCCGGGAGAAATCCACGATGGCCATGCGCCGACCGAGGATGGCTTCACCTACTCGATGCTGTATCTGGATCCGCACTGGCTGGAGCGCGAATTGCACGCGCTGTTCGAAGAGGCGCCCGCCGACAGTCAGCCAGGCTTTGCCGACACACTGAGCCACGATCCGCGCCTGTCGACGGCGATCGTGCAAGCCTTCCACGCGTTACATGACGGCGATCTGCGCATCGTCCGGCAGACTGCGCTGGATGGCCTGCTGGCGTCCCTCACCCGCCATCTCGACTGGCGCAAGCGTCAGGACTTCGATCCGCGCCTGCCACTGGTTGCGCAGGTTGCGCGGGACTATCTGCATGCCCACACCTATGAAGACATCGGCCTCGACGACCTAGCGCAAGCCTGTGGTGTCGATCGTTTTCGCCTGACCCGGGCGTTCAAGGCCGCTTTCGGTCTGGCACCCCACGCCTACCTGATCCAACTGCGCCTGGCCAAGGCGCGGCAATTGCTCGCGCGCGGCGAGACGCCAGCGCAGGTGGCCAGCGTGCTTGGTTTTGCCGACCAGAGTCACCTCGGTCGCTGGTTCCGCCGCGCCTATCAACTGACCCCGGCGGACTACCGCAGACGCTGCTCAAATCTTCCAGACTGAGGCCTGCCTACTGACGATCATGGTGTCCTGTTTCGACTCTCAGGAATCTGCACCATGGCTTCTTTACTGCCCTTTCTGCTGTTCGCTTTCGTTGCCTCGATCACGCCGGGGCCGACCAATATTCTGGTGCTGAGCCACAGTTCGCGGCGCGGGTTGATCGCCACGCTGCCAATCATTTTCGGCGCCTGTGCGGCGGCGGCGTTGATTGTGCTGGTGGTCGGGCTCGGCGCTGGCGAAACCCTGTTGCGCTTCCCGCGCGTGCAGCAAACCATGGCCTGGGGTGGCGTGCTCTGGTTGAGCTGGCTGGCGTGGCAGATCTTTCGCAGCCCGCCGCCATCGCTGGACCCGAAATCTGCGCAGGAACAAGGCTTGAGCGTCTTCGGCGCGGCGCTGCTGCAACTGGTCAATCCGAAGGTGTGGATGATGGCTGTGGCCGTGGTCAGCGTATTCGTTGGCGGCGGCGACAAGACGCTGCGCCTGCTGGTGTTGTCGCTGGCGTTTCTGCTGGTATCGCTGCCGTGCATGACGCTCTGGGCGCTGCTCGGCGTTGGCAGCGCACGGTTGCTCAGCTCACCGCGAGCGTTCAAGCGAATGAACGCGGCACTGGCCCTTCTTCTGCTGCTCTCGGCCTGGCTGGCCGTGTTGGTCTAATGCCCGGTGGCTTGCCGGTATTCGCGTGGTGTAAACCCGGTCGAGGCCTTGAACTGACGGGTGAAAGCGCTGTGATCGGTGTAGCCGCATTGCAGCGCAACCTCGGTAATCGGCAAGTCGCTGTGCAGCAATCGATGCGCGTGTTCCAGGCGGACTTTCTGAATCATCTGCCGTGGTGTCAGGTGGAAAACGCGTTTGCAATAGCGCTCCAGTTGCGCCACGGATATCCCGGCGATCCGCGTCAGTTCACCCAGCGTCACCCGCCGGTTGAAGTTGCCGCGGATGTATTCATCGACCGCCGCCAGGCGCTCGAACGCCGGGTGGGTTTCGCTGGCTGACTGCAGATCCACCGAGATCCCCACCAGGCCGATGATCGTCCCGTCACGGTTGTAGATCGGCCTCTTGTGGGTCAGGCACCAGCCCGGTTCGCGACTGCCATACAGGTGCAGTTCGAGCTGATCCTCCAACACGAAACCTTCCTCCAGCACCTTGCGATCCTGCTCGGTGTAACCCGGGCCCAACTGCGCCGGGAAAACCTGCGCACTGGTTTTGCCGAGCAACGGGCGCAGGTCCTTCAAGCCACAACGCTGCACCAGCGTGCGGTTGGCCAGCACATAGCGCGCTTGCAGATCCTTGATGAAGATCGCCGCATTGGGGATCACATCGAGTATCGGCAACAGCTGCGCGGCACCGCCGACCATCTCTTCGAGGGTATGCGCCCGCAAGCCGTCAGTGCCCTGGCACAGGATCGAAAACGCTGACTGCATCAAACACTTCCCCTCGAGTAGAACCACCGCAAATGTCACTCGCCAGCAGATTGCAGCAACGTCACGGCCCTGTCGAGGCCCAGCAATCGCCAGCGCCATTGTGCTGAATTCGTCATCGATCCCGGCATAAAACATCAATCGCCGCCACTGTCGAGCGGTGCAAAGTCTGCTCGTCCCCGTGACACAACTGCCTATCCAATAACTCACAAGAAGGCGATGCCATGTCAGGCCAAGGCAAGTTCAAAAAACAGCTTTCATTGATCGACCTCACCTTTATCGGACTCGGCGCGATCTTCGGCTCCGGCTGGTTGTTCGCCGCCAGCCACGTCTCGGCGATTGCCGGTCCGGCGGGGATTTTCTCCTGGTTGCTGGGCGGTTTCGCCGTGTTGCTGCTGGGTATCGTCTACTGCGAACTGGGCGCCGCATTGCCCCGTGCCGGCGGCGTGGTGCGCTACCCGGTTTATTCCCACGGTCCGCTGCTCGGCTACCTGATGGGCTTCATCACATTGATTGCGTTTTCCAGTCTGGTGGCGATCGAAGTGGTCGCCTCGCGCCAATACGCGGCGGCGTGGTTTCCCGGCCTGACCAAGGCTGGCAGCGGCGATCCGACGATCCTCGGCTGGCTGGTGCAGCTCGGCCTGCTCTGCGTGTTTTTCCTGCTCAACTACCGCAGCGTGAAGACCTTCGCCAAGGCCAACAATCTGGTCAGCGTGTTCAAATTCATCGTGCCGTTGCTGGTCATCGGCGTGCTGTTCACTTTCTTCAAACCGGACAACTTTCAGGTTCAGGGATTCGCTCCATTCGGCCTGTCCGGCGTGGAGATGGCCGTCTCTGCCGGGGGGATCATCTTTGCCTACCTGGGCCTGACGCCGATCATTTCCGTGGCCAGCGAAGTGAAAAATCCACAGCGCACCATTCCCATCGCGCTGATTCTCTCGGTGCTGCTGTCGACCCTGATCTACGTGCTGCTGCAAATGGCCTTTCTCGGCAGCATCCCGACGGAAATGCTCGCCAACGGCTGGGCCGGTATCAGCAAGGAATTCGCCCTGCCCTATCGCGACATCGCCCTGGCGCTCGGTGTCGGCTGGCTGGCGTATCTGGTGGTCGCCGATGCGGTGATCTCGCCGAGCGGCTGCGGCAACATCTACATGAACGCCACCCCGCGAGTGATCTACGGCTGGGCGCAGACCGGCACTTTCTTCAAGGTATTCACCCACATCGATGAAAAGTCCGGCATCCCGCGTCCGGCGCTGTGGCTGACTTTCGCCCTGTCGGTGTTCTGGACCCTGCCATTCCCGTCGTGGGAAGCGCTGATCAACGTAGTCTCCGCCGCGCTGGTGTTGAGCTATGCGGTGGCGCCCGTATCGGTTGCGGCGCTGCGCCGCAATGCGCCGGACATGCCGCGCCCGTTCCGGGTCAAGAGCATGGGCCTGCTCGGGCCGGTATCGTTCATCATCGCCGCGCTGATCGTCTACTGGTCGGGCTGGAACACCGTGTCGTGGCTGCTCGGCCTGCAAATCCTGATGTTTGTCATCTATCTGTTCTGCGGTCGCTTTGTGCCCACCGCCCATCTGAGTCTGGCGCGTCAGGTGCGCTCATCGGCGTGGCTGATCGCCTTCTATGCGGTGACCATCGTGCTGTCGAAACTCGGCACTTTCGGGGGCCTGGGCATCCTCACCCATCCGTTCGACACGATCGTCGTCGCCGCTTGCGCCACCGGTATTTACTACTGGGGCGCAGCGACCGGCGTGCCTGCCCATCTGCTGCGCCTGGACGACGAGGACGAAGAAAGCGACAGCCCTGCGCCCTCGTCCAGCGTCAGCGCCCGCCCTGCCGGCGCCTACTGAAATCATCCAACGGGATCTCTTCATGAAACGAGTACACGTCATTGATTCCCACACCGGCGGCGAGCCGACACGGCTGGTGATGAGCGGCTTCCCCGAGCTGTCCGGCAACAGCATGGTCGAGAAACGCGACGCCCTGCGCAGCCAGCACGACCAGTGGCGCCGCGCCTGTCTGCTCGAGCCACGCGGCAACGATGTGCTGGTCGGGGCGCTGTATTGCCCGCCGGTCTCGCCTGATGCCACGTGTGGGGTGATCTTCTTCAACAACGCCGGATACCTGGGCATGTGCGGCCACGGCACCATCGGCCTGATCAATTCGTTGCAGCATCTGGGGAAAATCCAGCCGGGCGTACACAAGATCGACACGCCGGTGGGGCAAGTCAGCGCGACGCTGCACGACGATGGCTCGGTCACCCTGGGCAACGTGCCCGCCTACCGCTATCGCAAACAGGTGCCGGTGGAGGTGCCGGGTTATGGCCGCGTGGTCGGCGATATCGCCTATGGCGGCAACTGGTTTTATCTGGTCTCCGAGCATGGCCAGAGGTTAACGATGGACAACGTCGAACACCTGACTGCGTACACCTGGGCGATGCTCAAGGCGCTGGAAGACCAAGGCATTTGTGGCGAAGACGGCGCGGTCATCGACCACATCGAACTGTTCGCCGATGACGATCAGGCTGACAGCCGCAACTTCGTCATGTGCCCCGGCAAAGCCTATGACCGCTCACCATGCGGCACCGGCACCAGCGCCAAACTTGCCTGCCTGGCCGCCGACGACAAGCTGCAACCGGGCGCACCGTGGATCCAGGCGAGCATCACCGGCAGCCAGTTCGAAGGCCGCTTCGAATGGGGAGGTGAACGCATTCGCCCGTTCATCACCGGCCGCGCCTACATGACCGCCGACAGCACCTTGCTGATCGACGACAGCGACCCGTTCGCGTGGGGCATCTGAGCCGCCACGCCGATTTTTCACTACGAATCAAACGAAATGCCAAGGAGTTGAACCATGAGCGACAACATCTTCACCGGTTGCATGCCGGCCCTGATGACCCCGTGCACCGCCCAGCGCAAACCGGACTTCGATGCGCTGGTGGCCAAGGGACGCGAGCTGATCGATGTCGGCATGAGCGCCGTGGTCTACTGCGGCTCGATGGGCGACTGGCCGCTGCTCACCGAAGCCGAGCGTCAGGAAGGCGTGGCGCGCCTGGTCGCTGCCGGGGTGCCGACCATCGTCGGCACTGGTGCAGTGAATACCCGTGAAGCGGTTTCCCACGCAGCGCATGCGGCGAAAGTCGGCGCGCAAGGCTTGATGGTCATCCCGCGCGTGCTGTCCCGTGGCGCTTCGGCGACGGCGCAAAAGGCCCACTTCGCCGCGATCCTGCAAGCCGCACCGAACTTGCCGGCGGTGATCTACAACAGCCCTTATTACGGCTTCGCCACCCGCGCCGATCTGTTTTTCGAACTGCGCCGCGAGTACCCGAACCTGATCGGTTTCAAGGAATTCGGCGGCGGCGCGGACCTGCGCTACGCGGCCGAGAACATCACCTCCAAGGATGACGACGTGACGCTGATGGTCGGCGTCGACACGCAAGTGGTGCACGGCTTCGTCAACTGCAACGCTACCGGCGCCATTACCGGCATCGGCAACGCCCTTCCTCGCGAAGTGCTGCAACTGGTGGCGCTGAGCAAGCAGGCCGCGCAAGGCGATGCCAAGGCCCGGCGCCAGGCGCGGGAGCTGGAGTCGGCGCTGGCCGTGCTGTCATCGTTCGACGAAGGTTGCGATCTGGTGCTGTATTACAAGCATCTGATGGTGCTCAACGGCGACAAGGAATACACCCTGCACTTCAATGAAACCGACGTGCTGAGCGACTCGCAACGGCGCTATGCCGAGAAGCAGTATTCGCTGTTCCGTCACTGGTACGAAAACTGGTCCGCCGAGCAGAACTTCGCCTAACTACTACCTGCCGCGAGTCTTCACGATTCGCGGCAGGCCTCGCTCATTTCACAGGAAGACACCATGACTCTGACGGGCAACATGCTGATCGGCCAACAATCCGTGGCGGGTACGCGTCCGGCCTTTCGCGGGATCGATCCGGCGACCAACCAGGCACTTGAACCGCAGTACGCCGGGGCATCAGCCGAACAGGTGGAACAGGCCTGCGCCCTGGCCTGGACGGCGCAAGATGCGTATCGCGAAACCAGCCTGAGCGCCCGTGCGGCATTTCTCGAAAGCATTGCCGAGCACATCGAAAACCTTGGCGATGAACTGATCGAACGCGCCCACGCCGAAACCGGTCTGCCGCCTGCACGCCTTCAGGGCGAACGTGGCCGCACCTGCTCGCAATTGCGCCTGTTCGCCCGCACGGTGCGCGCGGGTGAATGGCTGGACGTGCGCGTCGACAGTGCGCAACCGCAACGCCAGCCACTGCCGCGCTCCGACCTGCGCCAGCGGCAGATTGCCTTGGGGCCGGTCGCGGTGTTCGGCGCGAGCAACTTTCCGCTGGCATTTTCCGTGGCCGGTGGCGACACCGCCGCAGCACTGGCGGCCGGTTGCCCGGTAATCGTCAAGGCGCACAGCGCCCATCCGGGCACCAGCGAACTGGTCGGCCGCGCAGTCGCGCAAGCGGTCAAAGCCTGCGCTCTGCCCGAGGGCGTGTTTTCCTTGTTGTTCGATTCTGGCTACGAAGTCGGCATCGCATTGGTCAGCGACTGGCGCATCAAAGCCGCTGGTTTCACCGGCTCGCGCACTGGCGGTCTGGCCTTGATGAAAGCTGCGCAAGCGCGGCCCGAGCCGATTCCGGTGTATGCGGAAATGAGCTCGATCAACCCGGTTTTGCTGTTACCCGCCGCGCTGGAAAATCGCGCGCAGGCGCTGGCCGAAGGGTTTGTCGCGTCGCTGACACTGGGCGCCGGGCAGTTCTGCACCAACCCGGGATTGCTGATTGCCCGCAAAGGCCCGGCGCTCGACGGGTTTGTTGGCGCGGTGGCTGAACTGATCCCGCGCAGTGCGGCGCAAACCATGCTCACGCCCGGCATCTTCGGCGCCTATCAAACAGGCGTGACCGCTCTGCAAGACAATCCCCGTGCGCGTGCGGTAGCGGTTGGCCAAGTCAGCAGCGGCCCGAATCAGTGTCAGGCGCATGTCTTCAGCACCGATGCAGCGGATTTTCTCGCCGATCAAAGCTTGCAAGCCGAGGTCTTCGGCGCGACATCGCTGATCGTGCAATGCAGCAGTGACGAAGAAATCCGTCAGGTCTGCGCCCATCTCGAAGGTCAACTGACCGCGACCCTGCACATGGACGACGCCGACCTTGCACCGGCGCGCGCGTTGCTGCCAACCCTCGAGCGCAAGGCCGGGCGCCTGTTGGTCAATGGCTGGCCGACCGGCGTGGAAGTCTGCGACGCAATGGTCCATGGCGGGCCTTACCCGGCAACCTCGGATGCGCGCAGCACCTCGGTCGGCACTGCGGCGATCCTGCGTTTCCTGCGGCCGGTGTGCTATCAGGATTTCCCCGACAGCTTGCTGCCGACGGCGCTGCAACAGACCAATCCGCTCAACCTTCGGCGCTTGCTTGATGGTCAACGGGAAGCGACACGCCATGGCGAATAACCCTTCGCACGACATCGCCGTGGTCGGCGCTGGAATCATTGGCGTGGCTTGCGCACTGCGCCTGGCGCGTCAGGGTTTGCGCGTGGTGGTCATCGATCAGCAGGAACCGGGGCATGGCGCTTCGTTCGGTAATGCCGGGCATCTGGCCACCGAGCAGGTATTTCCGATTGCAGACGTGTCGATCCTCAAGCGTTTGCCGGCCATGCTCATGGACCCGATGGGGCCGCTGCGCCTGGACTGGAAATACCTGCCGCGCGCCCTGCCGTGGTTCACCCGGTTATTGCTGAATCTGCGACCTGAGCCATTTCAGAAAACCGTCGCCGGCTTGCGCGCGCTCAATGAAAGCAGTCTCGACGCGTGGCAGCGCTTGCTCAGCGATATCCAGCGCACGGATCTGCTCAAGGTTGACGGCTCGTTACTGGTCTTCGAAAAACCTGAATCCCGTCAGGCCATCGAAGCCTTGCAGGCACGCCTGAATCAGCAGCAGGTGCCGGTGGATTACTGGCAGGCCGGTGCGATCCGCGAAACGGCGCCGCAGCTCAGCGAACAGATTCAGGGCGGACTGTTTTTCCCGCGCACAGGGCATTTCCTTGATCCCTATCGGGTGGTCTGCGCACTGGTCGAAGCGGCTCGCAGCAGCGGCGTGAGTTTTCTAAAGCAGCAGGTTCAAGGCGGCTACGTGCAGGAAAACGGCGTTTTAATGGTGACGGGCAACGGCGGTGTGACGGCCAGCCGCGTGTTACTGGCCTGCGGTGCGCATTCGGCGACACTCACCGCCGCGCTGACCGGCAAGCAAGTACCGTTGGACACCGAACGCGGCTATCACCTGATGCTGCCGCACGAGCATGATCGCCTGCCCTTCCCCGTCACCTCACTGGAACGCAAATTCATCATGACGCCCATGCGCGATGGCCTGCGCCTGGCCGGCACAGTCGAGTTCGCCGGGCTGGAGCGGCCAGCAAACATGGCACGCGCCTGGCAATTGCAGCGCCTGAGCCAAGGTCTGTTTCGCAAGGACCTGAACGCTGATGCCGCGACGCCGTGGATGGGCTTTCGCCCGTCGCTGCCGGATTCGCTGCCGGTGATCGATCAGGTTTGCGACGGCAAGGTCCTGCTTGCCTTCGGTCACCAGCATCTGGGCCTGACTCAAGCGGCGCTGACGGCGGAATTGATCGGGCAGATGGTCTCAGGCGCCGCTCTCGCGCTGCCGAGTGTCGACGCCTACCGACTGGCACGTTTCTAAGCGTGCTTCAGCGCGTCGCCGTGAT
>NZ_JH635999.1:734201-735688 GCF_000257605.1 Pseudomonas sp. R62 | reverse complement strand
CGTTTCTAAGCGTGCTTCAGCGCGTCGCCGTGATGCATGGCCAGGTGGCCGGTCTTGTCGCTCTTGACCTCGTACTGCGGCGCGTCTTTCGAAGCCGGCCGGTGGCGGCCTATGAACTCGGTGTCGCGGGTGTGCACCTTGACCACTTTGCCGTGAATCTCGCCGGCCTCGGATTTCCAGCGCACCGCATCGCCGACTTTGAATGAACTGCTCATCATTGCCTCCTCGCCTCTGGCTGTTGGTTTATGGAGCCGCGCGCGTCGGAGAAATTCCGCTTTTTTGAGAGGCGACCGAAGGCAGGCAAAAAAATCGAACGGCGAAAATCGCCCGCACCTCCAACTTCCACAAGCCATAGAAAACGGCAATGACGAGGTGTGAGATGAACAACGATCAAGGCAAGCAAGGTGACGATCCGCTCCCAACCACGCCCGACCCGCTGAGTCCGGGGCGTACAGAGGTCGATCCGATGAAGGAACGCGGCATCGACGAACTGCCCGACAACGAGGGCGAAGTCCCGCTGGATGATGACGATACCGGTCTGGATCCGGAGCGCGTACGTCAGGAAACCGATAACGCCGAGATGGACGACCAGCCCAATCCGCGTTGAGCCTGAAAAGGCAGCCGTCGCCATGCGGCTGCCTTTCGGTTGCGCAATCAACAGCAGAATCAGGCAAGCATTTCACAGAAATGCACTACTTCGCGCTCCGCCCCAGGCGCAACAATGGGCGTCCGACAACCCCATGGAGGATGCTCACATGCTCGTACAAGCCTATGGCGCCCACGCTGGCGACAAACCCCTTGAGCCCATGCAGATCAAACGCCGTGCGCCAGCCGCGCACGACGTGCAGATCGATATCGCCTTCTGCGGCATCTGCCATTCCGACCTGCATCAGGTGCGCGCCGAATGGGCTGGTACGCAATTCCCTTGCGTGCCCGGCCATGAAATCGTCGGCCGCGTCTCGGCGGTTGGCGATCACGTCAAAAACTACAAGGTCGGCGATCTGGTCGGTGTCGGTTGCATCGTCGACAGCTGCCAGCACTGCGAGGACTGCGAGTCCGGTTTGGAAAACTACTGTGACGGCATGATCGGCACCTACAACTTCCCGACCCCGGACGCACCGGGCTGGACCCTCGGCGGCTATTCGCAAAACATCGTCGTGCACGAGCGCTATGTGTTGCGGATTCGTCATCCCGAGGCGCAACTGGCCGCCGTCGCGCCGCTGCTCTGCGCCGGGATTACCACCTACTCGCCGCTGCGTCAGTGGCGCGCTGGCCCTGGCAAGAAAGTCGGCGTAGTCGGCATCGGTGGCCTGGGCCACATGGGCATCAAACTGGCCCACGCCATGGGCGCCCATGTCGTCGCCTTCACCACCTCCGAATCCAAGCGCGAAGCGGCCAAGGCGCTGGGTGCGGACGAAGTGGTGGTGTCGCGCAATGCCGAAGAAATGGCGTCACACATCAAGAGTTTCGACTTCATCCTCAATACC
>NZ_JH635999.1:705704-733949 GCF_000257605.1 Pseudomonas sp. R62 | reverse complement strand
AAGTGGTGGTGTCGCGCAATGCCGAAGAAATGGCGTCACACATCAAGAGTTTCGACTTCATCCTCAATACCGTCGCAGCGCCGCACGATCTCGATGCGTTCTTGGTTCTGCTCAAGCGCGACGGCGCGTTGACCCTGGTCGGTGCGCCCGCATCGCCGCATCCGTCGCCGAACGTATTCAACCTGATCACCAAGCGGCGCACCATTGCCGGTTCAATGATCGGCGGCATTCCCGAGACTCAGGAAATGCTGGATTTCTGCGCCGAGCACGGCATCGTTTCCGACATCGAGTTGATCCGCGCCGACCAGATCAACGAGTCCTATGAGCGCATGCTCAAGGGCGACGTGAAATACCGCTTCGTCATCGACAACGCAACGCTCGCCGGCTAAGCGCCAACGTCCATCGGCAGCGCCGTGCTGCCGATGGCTTGAAGGATTCCATCGGCGCGATTTGACAGCGCCCGCGTTGCTCGCCAGAGTCGCACCCCTTTTTCCACCGCTGGGTGAACAGGGGTCGCCGTTGAACCAACAGACATTGTCCATGCGCCTTGAACGCGTCGCCGCTCACGTGCCGGTCGGCGCACGACTGGCCGATATCGGTTCCGATCACGCCTATTTGCCCGTTGCCCTGATGCGCCGAGGACTTATTACAGCGGCGGTGGCTGGCGAGGTCGCGTTGACGCCATTCCACGCGGCGCAACGCATCGTCAATTACAACGATCTGCAAGGCCAGATTAGCGTGCGTCTGGCCGATGGTCTGGCGGCGATCAGGCCTGACGACGGCATCAGCGCCATCACCCTGTGCGGTATGGGCGGCGAAACCATTCGCGATATTTTCGACAGTGGCAAGGCCCATCTCAGCGGCCACGAACGCTTGATCCTGCAACCCAACGGCGGCGAGCAAACGCTGCGCCAATGGTTGATGGACAACGGCTACCGCATCGTCTGTGAAGAGGTGCTGCATGAGAACCGCTTCGACTACGAAATTATCGTTGCCGAGCGGGCCTCTGATCCGGTGACTTACGATGCCAGGGAACTGTTTTTCGGTCCGCTGCACCTGCAGGCACGCTGCCCGGCATTTCTGCACAAATGGCAACGCAGGCTGAGTCAGCGGCAGAAGACGTTGGGGCAGTTTACGCGAGCGCAACAGGCGTTGCCGGAGGACAAAATTCTTGCGCTGAGGCAAGAGATGCAGTGGATCAGCGAATTGCTTGGGTGACTGTGCCGCCTTATTCGCGAGCAGGCTCGCTCCCACAGGAAATTGCGTTTCTCCTGAGCGAACACAGTCAACTGTGGGAGCGAGCCTGCTCGCGAAAGCGGTGGGTCAAGCTACAGAGCAACCAAGTTGGCCGCAGCCGTCGGAAAAACAAAAAGCCTGCTGTTAAAAGCAGGCTTTTTCGTGGGTCGTGAACTTACTTCTGCTGCGTCAGCGCCGAGTAGCTGTTCATCAGGTTGCGATAGTTGGGGATACGCTGCGACAGCAGGTTACCCAGGCCTTCAATGTCGTTGCGCCAGTCGCGGTGCAGCTCACAGGCCACCGAGAACCAGTTCATCATCTGCGCGCCAGCCTGAGTCATGCGGCTCCATGCGGCTTGCTGCACGGTGGTGTTGAAGGTGCCGGACGCATCGGTGACCACAAACACATCAAACCCTTCTGCCAGCGCCGACAGGGTCGGGAACGCTACACAGACATCCGTGACCACACCGGCAATGATGATCTGCTTACGCCCGGTAGCCTTGATTGCCTTGACGAAATCTTCGTTGTCCCAAGCGTTGATCTGACCTGGGCGAGCGATGTACGGCGCGTCCGGGAACATTTCTTTCAACTCCGGTACCAGCGGGCCGTTCGGGCCTTGTTCGAAGCTGGTGGTGAGGATGGTCGGCAGGTCGAAAAACTTGGCCAGATCCGCCAGCGCCAGCACGTTGTTCTTGAACTCGTTCGGCGAGAAGTCCTGCACCAGCGAGATCAGACCGGTCTGGTGGTCAACCAGCAGCACGATAGCGTCGTCTTTGTTCAGGCGGTTGTAGGTTGGAGTGGTCATGGTGTGCGTCCCTTTTCAAGTTTGGAGTTTTGTTGTTGCGTTCAAGTTGGGTACAGATTACTGACGCACAGCAAAGGGATAAATCGGCTGAAAAGCGTTTCACCGTCCACTCAAACGGGACAATCATTTGAGGTCCGCTCTGATTAGATACACCACAGTACAAATGATGTACCTCAGCCCCCATTTATCAACTCGGCACAACTTCCTAAAGTCTCCTCCAACAGCCACCCGCCATCCTGACGGGCCAGCGACAGAGGAAATCATCATGAGCACATCGAAAAAAGTAGTTGTCATCACCGGCGCTTCACAAGGCATTGGTGCAGGTCTAGTCGAAGGCTTTCGCGCCCTTGGCCATCAAGTGGTCGCTACCTCGCGCTCGATCAAAGAATCGAGCGACCCGGATGTCCTGACCGTCGCCGGCGACATTGCCGATCCGCAAACCGCCGAGCGCGTGATTCGCGCCGCTGTTGCCCGCTTCGGTCGCGTCGATACGCTGGTCAACAATGCCGGGATCTTTCTGGCCAAGCCGTTCACCGCTTACAGTCAGGCGGACTATGCCCAGGTCGTGGCGACCAACATGAGTGGTTTCTTCTACATCTCGCAACTGGCCATCGCCGAGATGGAAAAACACGGCAGCGGCCACGTCGTCAGCGTGACCACCAGCCTGGTCGATCATGCAATCGACGGCGTGCCTTCGGTATTGGCGTCGCTGACCAAGGGCGGCATCAACGCCGCGACCAAATCCCTGGCGATCGAGTACGCCAAGCGCGGGATTCGGGTCAACGCCGTGTCGCCGGGCATCATCAAAACGCCGATGCACGCCGAGGAAACCCATCAGGCATTGGGCAGCCTGCACCCGGTCGGCCACATGGGCGAAATCGACGACATCGTGCAAGCGATCCTCTACCTCGACGGCGCCAATTTCGTCACTGGCGAGATCCTGCATGTCGACGGTGGCCAGAGCGCCGGCCATTGATCGAAACCCTGCAACGCCGCCGGTGGATACCGGCGGCGTCGTTGGTTGTGGTACACAGAGGATGAACGTCCGTCGATCCTCGGTGCGAGCCACAATGAAACGCCATTTTGAAGATTTGCAGTTAGGCAGTATCGAACTGTTCTGCCTGGCCGCCGAAGCCGGCAGCTTCACCGCCGCCGCGCAACTGGCCGGGGTCACGCCCGCTGCGGTGAGCCGGTCAATTCTGCGTCTGGAGCAACGCCTGGGTTCGCGACTGTTCGCGCGCACCACGCGCAGCATCCGCCTCACCGACGCCGGCCGCAGCTTCTTCGAACAGTGCAGCCAGGCGCTGACGCAACTGGTCGAAGCGCAGCAGGAAGTCATGGGCGCGCAGACTTCGCCATCGGGTCGACTGCGCATCAGCCTGCCAACCACCTACGGGCATCACCGCATCCTGCCGCTGCTGCCGAAATTTCGCGCGTTGTACCCCGAGGTCACGGTCGACGTGCACTTGGGCAACCGCAATATCGACTTCGTTGAAGAGGGCTACGACCTGGCGATACGCGTGCGCGCGCAACCGGACTCGACCCTGATCGCGCGCCTGCTGGAAGACGCCGCCCTGGTGGTGGTCGCCGCCCCCGAATATCTGCATAGAGCCGGCACGCCGCAGACGTTGGACGATCTCATCGCGCATGAGTGCATCCAGTTCGAATTGCCCAGCAGCGGGCGGCGGATTTCCTGGCTGTTTCAGGAAAACGGCCGGGACCTGGAAGTGATTTCCGACGGTGGCTATTCCTGTTCCGACGATGTGCTCGGCGGTGTGACGCTGGCCAAGCACGGCGCCGGGCTGTTTCAGACTTACCGGTTCATCGTCGAGCAGGAACTCGCCGATGGCCGCCTGATTGAAGTGCTGCAGCCGTACGCCGGACGTTCGCGCCCCTACACCCTGCTCTACCCGCACGGCCGCTATGTGCCGCAACGGGTGCGGGCGTTTGTGGATTTTCTGTTGGGGTTTCGTGATGAATGGGCGGGACACCCGCGGTAATCAACCGGTCTGACGCAGGCGGCTGAGTTCCTTCGACGGCGGGCAGCCGAACTGGCGGTTGTATTCACGGCTGAACTGCGAAGCGCTTTCGTAGCCGACGCGGTAACAGGCGCTCGAGACGTCCAGCCCTTCATTGATGATCAGCCGCCGCGCCTCTTGCAGGCGCAGCTGTTTTTGATATTGCAGCGGGCTCATCGCGGTGACGGCTTTGAAGCGGTGATGCAGCGCCGAGTTGCTCAGGTTGGCCACCTGCGCCAGCGCGTCGATACGCAGCGGCTCGGTGAAATTCTTGTTCAGCCAGTCGATAGCGCGCGTGACCCGGTGGGTCTGCGAATCGTTGACGGCGATTTCATACAGCAGATGCCCGTGCTGGCCGCGCAGCAGGCGGTAATACAGCTCGCGCAACGCCATCGGCGCGAGCATGCCGATGTCGCGTGGATTATCCAGCAGGCGCACCAGACGCAGCATGGTATCGAGCAATGTCACGTCGATCTTGTCGAGAAACATCCCGCGCCCGGCGTCCTGTGGCATGCCGGTCAGCGGCGATTCGGCTATCAGTTGCGTCAGTTGTGCCGGATCGAAATCCAGCCGTACGCAAAAATACGGCGCCTCGGGCGAGGCTTCGATCACCCGTCCCGACACCGGCAATGTCACCGACACCACCAGATAATTCAGCGGGTCGTAGAGGAAGCGCTCATCACCCAGCCCGACTTCCTTGCGCCCCTGCACGATCAGGCACAGCGCCGGCCGGTGCACAACGTGAATCAGCTCGGACGGGCCATCGAGACGGATCACGTGCAGCGGCGCAATCGCGGTTTCGTAGGTGCCTGGCGCATCGAAGCGTTGAGTCAGCAAGCGCACCAGTTCGGCGCGATACACCGCCGTGTCGTGGAGGATGGAAGCGTCGTGGTTATCCATGCAAAGGACCTCGAAAGCAGACGAAGGTGGGTCAACTGCGGAGGAAGATTAGCCAGTTTTACTCAGCGGCGACTAGTTCAAAGATGCTGCAGATTTGCCTGATTCTGCGTGCTCGTCTTACTGGCAAAGCCATGGGCGCGTTATCACACGCGCCCTTGGCTTCTCACCCGACTATCAACCCGCCGTAACCGTCATGCCGCCATCGGCCATGACCACCGAGCCGACCATGAAACTGGCGCGGTCGGAGGCCAGAAAGGTCACGATCTCGGCGATCTCTTCCGGCTGCGCCGCCCGACCGATCGGCGCCGCTTCGCCGTGCTGCGCGAGGAAGCCCGGGCCGTCCTCGACCACGTCATTGAGGATGTTAGTCACCACATCGCCGACGCCGATGGCATTGACGCGAATGCCGTGCTCGATGACTTCCAGGGCCAGCGTGCGGGTCAACTGTGCCAGCGCGCCTTTGGAAGCGGTGTAGGCGGCAATGGTCGGAAAGGCAAAGTACGACGCATAGGAAGCGATATTGACGATTGCACCGGACTTGTTCGGGATCATCGCCTTGACCGCTTCGCGGCAGTGCAGGAAGGCGGCCGTGGCATTCACTGCCTGGATCTTTTCCCAGTCGTCGCGGCTCATGTCGATCACTGCTTTGTTGATAATGATCCCGGCGTTATTGACCAGAATATCCAGGCGCCCGAACTGCTCGACGGCAAGGCCTACTGCACGTTCGGCGGCGCCGTCCTCGGTGATGTCCGCCACCAGCGGCACCAGATCGGGACGAGCCAGTTCTTCGACAGCCGGGTTGAGGTCTTCGGCAATCACCTTGGCGCCGCGAGCGTGCAGCATCAGCGCAATCGCCTTGCCGATGCCACTGGCCGCGCCAGTGACCAGTGCAACTTTACCGGCGACTTCTTGTGGCAGGGTGTGGTTGAAATCAGTCATGGTTTTAACTCCTCGATAGCGAATCGGTGTTGCGCCTGATGGCGCGCTCGTAAACACGGCTTCACTGTCGCGCACTGGCCGCCGCCGGGCTTTCGGGCGATTGCCGGGACTGTCGGAGTTTTGCGCTGGAATTTCTCATTCGCCCGCCCTAACCTTCAAAATCATTCGCAGCCGAAGCTTTTCATGGAGCGTCCTGTGCCCTCTGCCAGCCCCGCTACACCGACAATCAGCCAGCCCGCGCGCATCGCCGCCGAAGCCATGCCGGAGCATCTGCCCGGTGTTGCGGAAACGACCACGCCGCGGCCGCAGATCAAGGATGCAGTGGTGCAACTGTTCCGCCATCAGACTCTGCTCGAACCGATCCGCGTGCCCTGCGTGGCCGAACCGCTGCTGGTGCTGGTATTGGCCGGCACTGCCCGGGTCGAAGAACGTTCGTTGGGCGGAGAATGGCAGGCGAGCCAGGTCACGGCGGGCGACTTCTTCCTGACCAACACTCGCGAACCCTATGAAATGCGCTGGCAAACCGAAGGCTGTGAGGTCTTCGAAGTCATGCACCTCTACCTCGGTCTGGGCCTGATCGAACAAGCGGCGCGCGAAGCGTTCGGCGAACAGGCCGGTGCAGTGACGTTTGTCGATGTGTCCGGTGAGCGTGACGAGCAGGTCAGCTTCATCCTTGAGCAACTGCGCATCGAACTGACCGAACAGCGCCAGCCCAGTGCACTGCTGGTACACAGCCTGGCTCAGGCGTTGGCGATCCATTTGCTGCGGCACTATCTCGACCCGGACAGCAACCCGCGCCGCGACAACGCCCTGCCCGCCTACAAACTGCGCCGGGTGATCGAAGCCATGAATGCGAATCTGGCGGAGGATTTCAGCCTCAGTCATCTGGCCGCCATCGCCGGGCTGAGCGAGTACCACTTCAGCCGCACCTTCAAGCGCGCCACCGGTTTATCGCCCTCGCAATACTTCATCCGCCTGCGCATGAGCCGCGCGCGTCATCTGTTGCTGGAAACCGCCCACAGCGTGATCGACATCGGCCTGGAGGTTGGCTACTCCAGCCCCAGCCACTTTTCCCAGGTGTTCCGCCGTGAAGTCGGCGTCACCCCGAGCGCCTACCGCGATGCGCCACGCGGGGCCTGAAAACCTGTCGAAAAGCGATGCAGCAGAATTGGGCAAATCCCGTGGAGGAATCGATTAATAGCCCATGAGCCCCCGCACTTAATCTTCTTCCAAGCCCACTCAAGGGCACATAGAAGAGGACGACATCATGCTGAACATTCAAGACAAAGTGATCGTGATTACCGGCGCCAGCAGCGGCATCGGAGAAGCCACCGCACGCCTGCTCGCCGAACGTGGCGCCAAAGTGGTGTTGGGCGCACGGCGCACCGAGCGTCTGGCAGTGATTGCCGAAGAGATCAACGGCGCCGGTGGCCACGCGCAGTTCCGCGCACTGGACGTCACCGATCAGCAGGATGTGCAGCGCTTCGTCGATTTTGCCGTCGAACATTACGGCCGCGTCGATGTGCTGGTCAACAATGCCGGCGTGATGCCGTTGTCACGGCTGGATGCGCTGAAGCTCGATGAGTGGAACCGCATGATCGACGTCAACATCCGTGGCGTACTCCACGGCATAGCCGCCAGCCTGCCGTTGATGCAGCGCCAGCGCGCCGGGCAGATCATCAACATCGCCTCGATCGGTGCTTACGCGGTGAGCCCTACTGCGGCGGTGTACTGCGCGACCAAATACGCCGTACGGGCGATTTCCGAAGGCTTGCGTCAGGAGGTGGGCGGCGATATCCGCGTCACCGTCATCGCACCGGGCGTGACCGAATCGGAACTGGCCGAGAGCATTTCCGATGAAGGCGGCCGCGAAGAGATGAAGTCATTCCGCAAGATCGCCATCCCCGCCGAAGCCATCGCCCGCGCGATTGCCTACGCCGTCGAACAACCGGCGGACGTGGACGTCAGCGAACTGATCGTCCGCCCGACCGCGAGCCCTTATTGAGACCAGGAGTCAATCTGTGGCAGCGAGCCTGCTCGCGAAAGCGCTGGGTCAGGCGAACATGATGTTGAATGTACCGCCGTCTTCGCGGGCAAGCCCGCTCCCACAGGGTTTTTGTGGCACCACCAAATCATTGGTCAACATGGAACATTGTGGGAGCGAGCCTGCTCGCGAAAGCGCTGGATCAGCCGGCAAAGATGTTGAATGTGCCGCCGCCTTCGCGAGCAGGCTCGCTGCCACAGGGAATCGCGGTGCCGCTGACGAAACGGGCTGGCACTCATATCTAACCTAACGCGCTTCCGGCCCGATCAACATGCTTTCGATCTCGGCGCCGGGCATCATTTGCTGCAGGCCTTCGATGAGCTTGTCGCCGGCCTCGGTCAGCGCTTCCAGCGGCATCGCCGGCAGGCTTTCGAGGATGAACCACATGTGCTGCGCCTGCGCATCGAGGCGGGTTCGCACGCCTTGGCGCCAGTTCCAGCGCCGGCAGGTCACGCCTTGGTCATCGCGCCAGACCACTTCGCCGGCGTCCGGGAATTCATGCGCGGGCTGGCCTTCTTTCATCGTGTCGAACGGTTCGCTGCCATCGGCGACGACCAGACGCGGTGAGCCGACGTAGGCCTCGGCATTCTCGCCCCCCACGGGAATCGCGTATTCCAGACTGATGGCGTTGTACAGATCAACCACCGGATCGATGCTCGGCAACTCGCCGTCGCGCAACACCCGTTTGCGCAGAGCCTCGGCCGAGCAAGGCGTGCGCTGCGGTTTGGCACCGAACTGGCGATACACGTCCGCCCAGGCCTGCAAGTGCGCGGGCGCCCATGCCGGGCCACCGTTGGCGACGATCTGGCAGGCTTTGGCCAGTGCTTCACCGGCCACGTATGCCTGAGTAATCGGCGCCGCTTGCACGACAATACTCAGCGCTCTGAAGCCCGGCGCGAGTTGCGCAACAGCCGGATCGATTGACGGCACTACAGACAGCATCCCAGAATCCCCCTCATACCCGAATTTCAAACGATGCTAGCGATCAATGACCAAGAAAGTCAATATATCGACCGAAGCCGGCGCCGACGTCGAGACCGTCAGCGCGGCGGTGTCGCGCACGCTCAAACAGGCGCGCAAACAACAGGGCATCACCCTCGACGAACTGTCCAGGCGCTCCGGCGTGAGCAAAGGCATGGTGGTCGAGATCGAGAAGGGCTCGGCCAACCCAAGCATCGCGACATTGTGCAAAATCGCCGCAGCGCTGGGCTTGTCCGTGGCGGACTTCGTCAATGTCGCCGACACTCCGGCGGCGCATCTGATCGACAGTGATGACATCCCCACGCTATGGACCGGTGAGCTGGGTGGATCGGCACGACTGCTGGCCGGCACCAGCGGCCCGAACATGCTCGAGTTGTGGCGCTGGGAATTGTTTCCCGGCGAGTCGTTTTCTTCAGCCGGTCACCCGAATGGCACCACAGAGCTGTTTCATGTCGAGAAAGGCACGTTGCATTTGCACGTTGGCGATGCCGAGCTGATTGTCGGGCCTGGGTGTTCGGCGGTGGCGCGGACCGATGTGGCGCATGGGTATGCCAACCATGGGCGAGCGAAACTGGTTTTCACGATGTCGGTGACTGAACTGCATCAGGGTGCCAGGGAAAGCCCCTCACCCTAGCCCTCTCCCCGAGGAGAGGGAACTGTCCGGGTTGACCATCACAGGGAGCGTTCCCCTTCAAACAGCACGGTCAGCGTGACGGCGGATGCTCCGTCGAAACCGAATTGGCCGCATCCACATCCGACATGTCTTCTTCTACAGGCGCCTCATCGTCCGGCGGCAAAGGCACCTCGGGGTTTTCGCGCTTGGGATCGTGCCCGGTCTCATTGTCGGTGGTGCGCGTCACGGCTTGTTGCGACTGGTTGCCCGGTGCGTTTTCATCAATGTCCATGTCGTTCTCCGAGGTGTTCAGCGATAAGTACCTGAACGTGTGAAATGCCCTTGCGTGACAAGTGCCCGACAATGGACGAACGGCGTTCTGTAAAAAACGCAAAAAGCCTGCTTTCGAGGCAGGCTTTTGCTTTGGATTTAACGCTTACTTCTGCTGCGTCAACGCCGAGTAGCTGTTCATCAGGTTGCGGTAGTTGGGAATGCGCTGCGACAGCAGGTTACCCAGACCTTCAATGTCGTTGCGCCAGTCGCGG
The DNA here is from genome assembly GCF_000257605.1 of Pseudomonas sp. R62. Lineage (NCBI taxonomy): Bacteria > Pseudomonadati > Pseudomonadota > Gammaproteobacteria > Pseudomonadales > Pseudomonadaceae > Pseudomonas > Pseudomonas sp. R62. The sequence continues at coordinate 723,868 of NZ_JH635999.1, read as the reverse complement.
TGCAGCTCACAGGCCACCGAGAACCAGTTCATCATCTGCGCGCCGGCCTGAGTCATGCGACTCCATGCGGCTTGCTGCACAGTGGTGTTAAAGGTGCCGGACGCGTCAATCACCACAAACACATCGAAACCTTCAGCCAATGCTGACAGGGTAGGGAACGCTACGCAGACATCCGTTACAACACCGGCAATGATGATCTGCTTGCGCCCGGTGGCCTTGATCGCCTTGACGAAGTCCTCGTTGTCCCAGGCATTGATCTGGCCTGGACGAGCGATGTATGGCGCGTCCGGGAACATCTCTTTCAGCTCCGGTACCAGCGGGCCGTTCGGGCCTTGTTCGAAGCTGGTGGTGAGGATCGTCGGCAGGTCAAAGAACTTGGCCAGATCCGCCAGCGCCAGCACGTTGTTCTTGAACTCGTTCGGCGAGAAGTCCTGCACCAGCGAGATCAGACCGGTCTGGTGATCAACCAGCAGCACGATAGCGTCGTCTTTGTTCAGGCGGTTGTAGGTTGGAGTGGTCATGGTGTGCGTCCCTTTTCAAGTTTGAAGTTTTGTTGTTGCGTTCAAGTTGGGTACAGATTACTGACGCACAGCAAAGGGATAAATCGGCTGAAAAGCGTTTCACCGTCAACTCAAAGAGGACAATGCCAAGAGTCGAAATGCTAGACGGCTAATCCGGCGGAACGGCGCCATGCTATGCTCCGACAGAGAAAACGAGGGGTTAACAATGAGCGAATCAGCCACTGACAGCGTCGCGAGCGAAGTATGCAAGCTTGCAGAAAAACACCGCATTGGCGCCGAGCGTGACGGCCTGAGCCGCATGGCGGCAACGATAACGCAACTGGCTGGTGATGCCGTCGAGCTGGATAATGTTGAGCAGTTGCTGGTTAATCTGAAGCGAAAGGGTGTGTTGAACAAGGCAGAAATCATGGCCTTGCAAGGACGTTACCTTCAGGAAAAAAGGCGTTCGAAAAAGCAGCTCAGCGCATGACGTTCGACCCCTTCAGCGATTTCGAAACTGAAGGCTACCTTCGCAACTCGCTCAAGCTGAAAGACCCGGTTGAAGTAAAGGAATCGGAACATCTCTCTTTCGAAGCCAGTATCGAAGACGCCCTTGCTCATCTGGCAAAAAAGAGATCCATCGACTATCAAGCGATACTCAAAACTCATGAAATCCTGTTTGCCGGTTTCTACCCATGGTCAGGCAAAGACAGGAATGAGCTTGTTCCCCACCTCGCGGTTTTCAAAGGATCGAAAGAAGATCCGCATCACACATCTTTCGAGCGACCTGTGCTGATCAAAAGATCCGTCGAATATGCGCTGGAGCTCGCTGCGAACAAAAAACGCTTCCGCGAGCGCCCCGGCGAGGTGATGGGCCAATTGGCTTTCGCTCATCCGTTTCTGGATGGTAATGGTCGGACCATCCTGCTCGTTCACATGGAACTGTGCTATCGAGCCAAGTTCGCCATCGATTGGTCGAAGACCAACAAAGATGCGTATTTACGGGCGCTCAGCGACGAGATCCGCGATCCTTCCAGAGGCCACCTGGACGACTATCTGAAGCCCCACGTCGTAGACATCTCAAGCCGAGAGGAATGGCCCGCAGTGATTGGCGGTATCAAAGGGTTGGACGGTTTGGACAAGGAAGGAATCGTCTACGCGAATCTGGACAATCCCGACATTCAGCAACTGTATGAAACCTACAGAACGCAGCCAATAAAGTGACCAAGAAGCCTGCTGTTAAAAGCAAGCTTTATTTGTCTGGCGGCCTGCGCGACGCAGACCTGCTTACGCGCTATGACGACTCAAGCTGAAATTCACTCAATCGTAAAACGGCTCAACCAACGCCCGACTACCGACAAAGAAACTGTCCGCCACCAGGCGCAACGGCTGCAGATCCAGGTCGCTGTCCTTGTCGCTGATCAATTGCTGGAAGTGGCGGTAGACCGCTGCGTACTCGCCCTCCTCCGAGACGCTTTGGCGCACGCCGTCGATGCTCAGCACCGCGCCGCCATTGTCCAGGCGCAGGATGCCTTCGACGCAGCGGATTTCGATGCTCCACAGTTCGTCGTGGCCATGGTCGAAATCGAACTCGGCGCGTACGTCCAACTGATGCGGGTCAGACATTTTGATCGAGGCGGCAATCGGCGACTGGCAGTTGCTCGGCACGCGCAGTTCGGCGGCTTCGACAAACAGCGGCAGCGCCAGCAGGTGGGTGACGATCGACAAGGCGTTGATGCCCGGGTCGAACACACCGAGGCCGCCCGGCTGCCAGATCCATGCCTGACCCGGATGCCACTTGCGCACGTCTTCCTTCCAGTCGATCTGCACGCTTTGCAGGGTGCGGCTGGCAATCCAGTCGCGGGCGGCGGCGATGCCCGGTGCGTAGCGTGAATGCCAGGCGAACAAAGCGCTGACGCCTTGATCGGCGACTTGATCGACCAGGGCCATGGCCTCGCCCAATGTCGCACAGGGCGGTTTTTCCACCAGCACGTGCTTGCCGGCCGCCAACGCCTGTTGCATCAGTGCGAAGCGCCCCTGTGGCGGCGTGCAGAACGCAATTGCGTCGACAGTCGGGCCGTTTTCGAGCAGTTCACCCAGCGACTGGAAGTTTTCCACCCCGGCGCAAGGTTTGCCCTGGGTTGCGACCGCCACCAACTGAAACGCCGGGTTGGCGAGGATGGCGGGAACGTGTTGATCCTGGGCGATCTTGCCGTAGCCCACAAGGCCGAGACGAATCGGTTGCATTACAGACTCCTGTTGTTGTTTTGGTCTTTGCAGCGCAGCGGCAAGAGTACGTGTTTCTGCGCTAGCCTCCAATCGTCATACTATTTAAATCAAGTTTAGACGTAAGGCTTATTCGTCATTTCTTCTTACACCTTTTGTCGTCCACTCCCGCACCGCGCGGCGATCGGCAGCCGGCGATCAGCCTCAGTTTGCTATCATGCGGCGCTTTTACGGTTAACCCCTCGCCAGTCCTGCCGACTGGCGGGCTGCAAAAGGCGGTATTAGATGACGGCTTTGTTGACTCGCCGCAAGGTACTTGCGGGAATGGGCGTGCTCGGGCTCGGCCTGCTCGCCGGTTGCGATACCCGTGGCCAACTGTCGTACAAGTACGGCAAGGATCTGAGCGACAAGATCCTCGGACGCACCTTCAAGCTGAAGAATCCCGAAGGCGAAACCATGTCGCTGTCGAGCTTTCGCGGAATGATGCCGATGATCTTCTTCGGCTTCACCCAGTGCCCGGCCGTTTGCCCCACCACCCTGGCCCGCGCCGCGCAGATCAAGAAACTCATGGGCCGCGACGGCGATCGTTTGCAAGTGGTGTTCATCACCCTCGACCCCGAGCGCGACACGCCGCAGATCCTCGACGCCTACGTCAAAGCCTTCGATCCGAGCTTCGTCGCGCTGTACGGCACGCTTGAAGAAACCAAGGCCACCGCCAAGGAATTCGACGTGTTCTACGAGAAAGTCCCGGCCGGCGACACTTACACCATCTCCCATACGTCCACCAGCTACGTCTACGACTCGCGTGGTGAGTTGCGCCTGGGCCTGTCCACTTCGCTGACAGCCCAAGAGTGCACGGAAGATTTGCTTACTGTTATGGAGGTCTGCTGATGCATCCCGTTCTGAATCACCTCAAACGCACCGTATGTGCACTGTCCCTGCTCGGCCTGGCCTTTCAGGCGTCAGCGCAGACCAAAGTCGACGACGCTTGGGTCCGTGCCACCGTGCCGACCCAGTCCGCCAGCGGCGCGTTCATGACCGTCACTGCCGACAGCGACAGCAAACTGCTCAGCGTTGCCTCGCCAGTGGCCAAGGACGTGCAGATTCATGAAATGAGCATGAAGAACGACGTCATGACCATGGGCCCGGTGAAATCAGTTGAGCTGCCGGCCGGCAAAGCCGTCAGCTTCGATCCGAACGGCTACCACGTCATGCTGATGGGCCTGACCGGTCAGTTGAAGGAAGGCGACAGCGTGCCGCTGAACCTGACCGTGGAAAATGCCAAGGGCGAGAAAGAAACCATTGAAGTCAAGGCACCGGTCCGCGCGCTGACCAATATGGGCGGCCACGATCACAGCAAGATGCATTGATCGCTGACTGAAAGACTGTTCGCCCGACAAATAAGCGGGGCGGCTTGATCGATGATCGTGCCGCCCCGTTTTTTATTGGCCGGAAGAAGGCTTACGCCGCTAAACCTGTGGGAGTGAGCCTGCTCGCGAAGGCGTCAGGTCAGTCAAATCATCTGTGGCTGAAACTCCGCTTTCGCGAGCAGGCTCGCTCCCACATTAATTCTGAGTGATGCCCTATTCCGCATCCGCCGAAAAAACCTGTGGGAGCGAGCTTGCTCGCGAAGGCGTCAGGCCAGTCAATTCATTCGTGGCGGAAACTCCACTTTCGCGAGCAAGCTCGCTCCCACAGTAGTGCCGGGTGACGCCCAATTCCTCAACTCCCCGCACCACCATGCGCTTCTTCAAAGAAGTAATCCTTCCAGCTCGCCGCCTTGTTTTTCAACACGCCCAGTTCCTGCAATTTCTCGGCGTAGATGAACGTGCGGTGCGGCACAACGGTGAAGTCGATTTCCGGGTCTTTGACGATTTGCTCGACCAGGGCCAGCGGCAGTTTCGATTGCTCTACACGAATGTAGGCTTGGGCGGCGGCGGGTTTGTCGGCTTTGATGATGTTCTCCGCTTCCGCCAGTGCGTCGTAGAACGCCTTGTAGGTTTTCGGGTTTTCGTCGTGGAATTTTTCCGTGGTGTAGAGAACGTTGAACGTCGCCGGGCCGCCGAGGATGTCGTAGGAGCTCAGCACTTTATGCACGTTGGGGTTTTGCAGCGCCTGGTACTGGAACGGTGGGCTGGAGAAATGCGAGTTGATTTCCGAGCCGCCAGCGATCAGCGCAGCGGTGGCGTCCGGGTGCGGCAGGCTGACTGAAATGTTGTCGAACTTCTTGAACTGCTCGTCTCCGAATTCCCTGGCGGTTTCAATCTGCAGGGTGCGCGACTGGAAACCCACGCCAGCGGCAGGCACGGCGATACGATCCTTGTCGCTGAAGTCTTTCAGCGTTTTGATGTTCGGGTTGTTGGTCAGCAGGTAATTGGGCATCGAGCCCAGCGCGGCGATGGCTTTGACGTTCTGTTTGCCCTTGGTGCGATCCCACACAGTGAGCATCGGCGGCACGCCGGCCGAGACGACGTCCAGCGCGCCGGTGAGCAGCGCCTCATTCATGGCCGTCGCGCCGGAAATGCTGTTCCAGTCGACCTTGATCTCCAGGCCCTGGGCCTTGCCGTGTTTCTCGATCAGTTGTTGATCGCGCACGACGTCGAGAATCAGGTAACCAATGCCGAATTGCTGGGCGATGCTGATTTTGCCCTCGGCCCGGGCGCCGCTGCTGAACAGCGCGCCCGCTGCCAGAGTTGCGGCCAACAGAGTCAGCGCAGAACGTTTGAACGGTGTGGCCATGACAACCTCGCAGCATGGGGGTGGGCTGAAAGGCCTGACTTTATAGCTATAAAAAATAGAACTTAAATATCTTTATCGCATATCGATAGCACTCCGCGATTTAGCGTCTGCTGCTGAAATTCAGGCAGTGGATGGACCTACAACAGTCTGAAACAAAAAACTGCCCCTCCGAAAAACGGCCATACGTCCCACAACCCACGCCCGCTATGGGCACGCGCCGTTTCAGCGATCGCCAGCCGCAGGTTTTAAAAGCCGATCAGCCTTCCTGCCCTTGGTATTATCACTCACACTTTTTTGACCCTTTGATGACAAGCAGGCCTTTTTTGTGAGCGCTCTTTTCAACTGGCTGCGGCGGCCGAATGCCCGCCTTCTTTCTCTCATCGTTCTGGTATTGGTCGTGCCGGTGTGCCTGCGGGCGGCGCTGGGCTGGTCAAACCCGCTGGGCTTTTTGTCGGATCTGGCCGTCGGCAGTTTGCTGGTGGTAACGCTGCATCGCCGCGCATGGTGGCTGGGTTTGCCGGTGCTGATGTTCTGGGCGCTGCTGGCGATCGCCACGGCAGAATTGGTCAGCGCCGTCGGCCGCCTGCCGACGCCTTCGGATATTCACTACCTGATCGACCCGCAATTCGTCGAAAACTCCACTGGCGGCGGACTTGCGCACCCTGCCCTGGCCATGGCTTTGCTGGGTGCCCTGGCTTTCTGGCTGCTGACTCAGTTTGTTGGTCGCGGCTTGTCTCGCCCTGCTCTGCCTCGCTCCGTCTGGGCCGCGCCTATTGTGTTGTTCGCCGCCCATTGGGGCGCGCAAAACCTGTGGCCGAATGACGGCGACGCCTGGCGCCTGTACAACCTGCCGCATCAGTTGCTCGCCAGTGAAGTCGCCGACCTGCAGATCCAGGCCGAGGAATGGCTCGACGGCGACGTTGAAGAACCCACACCGGCGATGGCCGGGCTCACCGACGTCGATCTCAATGGCCAGAAGCTGCTCGCCGCGCCAGGCCAGGCGCGCAATGTGTTGATCATCGCGCTCGAAGGCATCCCCGGCGCCTACATCCGTGCCAACCGTGAGGCGATCGGCAGCCATTACCAGGAAGACCTGATGCCCAACCTCAGCCGCTGGGCCGAGCGCGGCATGAACACCCCGGATTACGTGCTGCACACCCATCAGACCATTCGCGGTCTGTACGCCATGCTCTGCGGTGACTACGACAAGCTCAACAATGGCACGCCCAAAGGCGTGGAAATGCTCACCCTCAACGAACGCAATCAGGCCTGCCTGCCGGCACAATTGCGCGAGCACGGCTTCAGCACTCATTACTTGCAGGGCGCCGGCCTGCGCTTCATGGCCAAAGACAAGATCATGCCGCACATCGGTTTCGATGCGACCCACGGTCTGGAATGGTTCAGCAACAGCAACTATCTGGAATTCCCCTGGGGCAAGGATGACAAGGCGTTCTTCGAAGGTGCGCTGGATTACGTCGGCCAACTGAAGAAGCAAAAACAGCCGTGGATGCTCACGCTGCTGACGGTCGGCACCCATCAGCCCTACTCGGCACCGGACGATTATCTGCAGCGTTATGAGACGCCCAAGCAGGCTGCCGTCGGTTATCTCGACGATGCGCTGGATCAGTTTCTTGCCGGACTTGAGCGCCAGGGCGTTCTCAAGGACACACTGGTGGTGATCACCTCGGATGAATCCCACGGCATCGACGGTGTGCGACTGGCCTCCTCGTGGGGTTTCAACCTGACGCTGGCACCGGAGCAGGCGCAACTGCCGCGTCTGAATGCCGGAGTCTACGGCCACGTAGATCTGAGCACCTCGATCCTCGACTATTTCGACCTGCCGGTGCCGACTGCGCTGAGCGGCCGCTCGCTGTTTCGCGACTACGATTCGGGGCGCGAAATCATGTCGTTCACCAACGGCAAACTGCGTTACCACAACGGTCAGGGCATCTTCTCCGAGTGCGACCTGCCGCGCCGCTGCCGCTATTACCAAAGCACCGGTTTCATTGCTGACAGTGCCACCTACAAAGGCACCTACAGCGGCCACCCGGCCCGGCAGATCGCCGCGCGCGCCGATGCGCTGGACCTGTCCTTGCTGCGCACACCGCTCAATCATCGCTACCAGTTCGGCAGCAACAACATCATCCCTCTGCAAGCGCAGATCAAGGATGACTGGGCCGACAACCTGATCGGCGCGCAATACCTGGAAATGCCCAAAGGCTCGCACACCCGCGTGCGCCTGACCGTGCGCTCGGTCGATCCGCAGCAGGCGGCGTACATTCAGCTCAAGGCCAAGCAATTCGAACAGGACGTGCAACTGGGCCTGCCTACGGAAATGGTCGCCACGGCGGACCAGCCACTGGAGTTGGACTTCAGCTTTGAAAACCCCCAGCCGCGCAAAGCGTTCTCGTTTCATTTGCTGGGGTATGGCAATGGCGCGGTCGAGGTCTCGGACTTCAGCGTGATCACTGAACTGCCCGGCCAGGAAGACATCCTCGACGACGTGCCAGAGGACGACACCGCACAATCGAGCTAACCCCTGTAGGAGCTGCCGAAGGCTGCGATCTTTGCTTTTGATTTTTTGGTGAACAAAGATCAAAAGATCGCAGCCTTCGGCAGCTCCTGCCTGTGCGGTGAAAGAGTTTGCCTATCGGTATCCAATAGTCGGGCTATTAGCCGACTTGCCAACTCGGGTCTAGCCTTACCAGTCCGAAGTCGGCACGAGCCGGCCGCAGACCTGATAGGGATACGAACATGGCAAACGAATCGAAATGCCCGTTCAACCACGCCGCCGGCGGCGGTACGACGAACCGTGACTGGTGGCCGAATCAACTCAATCTGAAAATCCTCAGCCAGCATTCCCCCAAGTCCGATCCGCTGGGCCAGGACTTCGACTACGCCAAAGCCTTCAAAAGCCTCGATTTTCAGGCGTTGAAACAAGACATCAGAGCGCTGATGACTGACTCCCAGGACTGGTGGCCGGCCGACTTCGGCCATTACGGCCCGCTGTTCGTGCGCATGGCCTGGCACAGCGCCGGGACCTATCGCACCGCCGATGGCCGTGGGGGCGCCGGCTCCGGACAGCAACGCTTCGCCCCGCTGAACAGTTGGCCGGACAACGTCAGCCTCGACAAGGCCCGCCGCCTGCTGTGGCCGATCAAGCAAAAATACGGGCGCAATATTTCCTGGGCTGACTTGATCGTGCTTACCGGCAACGTCGCGCTGGAATCCATGGGCTTCAAGACCTTCGGTTTTTCCGGGGGCCGCGCCGATGTCTGGGAACCGGATGAAGACGTGTACTGGGGTTCGGAAACCGAGTGGCTGGGCGGCGATAACCGTTACGGCAAGAGCAATGGCCCGGTGCAAGAGCCCGGCGACGGCACGCTGGTGGCTGAGCCCGATCTGCATGGCCGTGAAGAAAGCCGCACCGATCAGGGCGAACGCAATCTGGAAAATCCCCTCGCCGCCGTGCAGATGGGTCTGATCTACGTCAACCCGGAAGGCCCGGAAGGCAACCCGGACCCGGTGGCCTCGGCCAAGGATATTCGCGAAACCTTCGGCCGCATGGCCATGAACGATGAAGAAACCGTGGCGCTGATCGCCGGCGGCCACGCGTTCGGCAAGACCCATGGCGCCGGCCCGGCCGACAATGTCGGCCCAGAGCCGGAAGCGGCCGGTCTGGAGCAACAGGGTCTGGGCTGGAAAAACGCCTTCGGCACCGGTAAAGGCGCCGACACCATCACCAGTGGTCTGGAAGTGACCTGGACCACCACACCAACGCAGTGGAGCAACAACTATCTGGAAAACCTGTTCGGCTTCGAGTGGGAGCTGACCAAAAGCCCGGCGGGCGCCCATCAGTGGCAACCGAAAAACGGCGCCGGTGCAGGCACCGTTCCCCACGCTCACGATCCGAACAAGAAGCTCTCGCCGACCATGCTCACCTCCGATCTGGCGTTGCGCTTCGATCCTGCCTACGAACAAATCTCGCGGCGCTTTCTGGCCAATCCCGATCAGCTCGCCGACGCGTTCGCCCGCGCCTGGTACAAGCTGATCCATCGCGACATGGGTCCGCTCTCCCGCTACCTCGGCCCGGAAATGCCACAAGAGGAATTGCTCTGGCAAGACCCGCTGCCCGACGTGACGCACCCGCTGATCGATGACAGCGACGCCACTGCGCTGAAAAACAAGGTGCTGGCTTCAGGGTTGTCAGTGTCGCAACTGGTTTCGACCGCGTGGGCTGCAGCATCGACCTTCCGCGGTTCGGACAAGCGCGGTGGCGCCAACGGCGGACGCTTGCGTCTGGCCCCGCAGAAGTTCTGGCAGGCCAACCAGCCCGAGCAATTGGACAAGGTGCTGAGCACACTGGAAGGCATTCAGAGCGAGTTCAACAACGGCGCCGCCGGTGACAAGAAAATCTCGCTGGCGGACCTGATCGTCCTGGCCGGTAATGCCGGGGTGGAAAAAGCCGCGCAGAACGCCGGGCATTCAGTGTCGGTGCCGTTTTCACCTGGCCGCGTCGATGCTTCGCAGGAGCAGACCGATGTCGAATCGTTCGGCTTCCTCGAACCGATTGCCGATGGCTTCCGCAATTACAGCAAAGGCAAATACACGGTTGCGGCGGAAACCCTGCTGATCGACAAGGCGCAGTTGCTGACGCTCACAGCACCGGAAATGACCGTGCTGCTGGGTGGTTTGCGGGTATTGAACACCAATGTCGGCCAGACGCGGCATGGCGTGTTCACCGACAAAACCGAAACGCTGAGCAATGACTTCTTCACCCACCTGCTGGACATGGGAGTTGAGTGGAACCCAACGTCACGGGATGCCGATGAGTTTGAAGGCCGTGACCGCAAGACCGGGGCGCCAAAGTGGACGGCGACACGAGTGGATCTGGTGTTCGGCTCGAATGCGCAATTGCGCGCGTTGGCCGAGGTGTACGCCAGTTCCGACGCGAAGGCGCAGTTCGTCAACGATTTCGTCAAGGCATGGACGAAGGTGATGAATCTGGATCGGTTTGATCTGCGTAAATAGCTGTTTGTTGTGCCAAATGAAAATGCCGCTCGTTGAGCGGCATTTTTTTGTTGATCGTTCCCACGCGCAGCAAAGGAATGCAGCAAGGGACGCTCTGCGTCCCAAAGCCGACGCAGAGCGTCGAGAGAGTCATTCCCACGCAGAGCATGGGAACGATCAACTCGACGGTTCCTACCGGATCGGGTTACGCCAGGCTTTTGCTCACCACTTCATACACATCGCTGGACAGCGACCCGGACGCCAGAATCCGCTCCAGCTCGGCCTTCATCAGTGCCTGACGGGCGCTGTCGTATTTGCGCCAGCGGGTCAGCGGGGCCAGTTGGCGCGAGGCGATCTGCGGGTTGAAGCCGTTCAGTTCGATCACCAGATCGGCGAGGAAGCGATAACCGGAACCGTCCGCCGCGTGGAAGTTGATCAGGTTCTGCCCGGCGAACGCGCCGATCAATGCCCGCACCTTGTTCGGGTTCTTGATGTTGAATGCCGGGTGCTGCATCAACGCCTTCACCCGCTCCAAACCGCCCGGCAAGGTGCTGCCAGCCTGCACGCTGAACCACTGATCCATGACCAGCGGATTGTCCTTGAAGTGCTCGGCGAAGCTGGCCAGGGCGAGGGCCTTCTGTTCTTCGAACGGCGAGTTGACCAGCACCGCCAGCGCAGTCAGGCGCTCGGTCATGTTGTCGGCGGTCTCGAACTGCTCCAGCGCCGCCGCCAACACTTCCGGCTTGCCGCTGAGCATCAGGTACGACAGGGCAATGTTCTGCAAGGCGCGCCGGGCGAAGTGCTCGGCCTCGGCGACGTACGGAGTCTTTTTCGAAAGATCGCGATTGGCCTGATAACGCAGCCACAGCGCTTCGAACAAGCCTTCGGCGAGTTGCTTGCGGGCGAACTCGCGAGCGACATGAATCGCCTCGACGTCAGCCACTTCGCTGATCTCGGTGAGATAGGCCTCACCCGGCAGCGAGAGCATTTCGGCAACCATCGCCTGATCCAGCGACTCGTCGGACAGCACCGTGCGCAGCGCCGACACCAAACGCGGATCGAGCTTCAGGCTCTCGCCTTTCTGATGTTGGCCGATCAACTCTTGAAGCACTTGCACCGACAGTTGCTGACCGGCATCCCAGCGATTGAAACCGTCGCTGTCGTGCTGCATCAGGAACATCAGTTGATCGCGGTTGTACGGGAAGCTCAATTTCACTGGCGCCGAGAAGCCGCGCAGCAGCGACGGCAAAGGCTGTTCGTTGATGTCGACGAAAGTGAAGGTCTGCTCGGCTTCGGTCACCGAGATCACCCGAGTGGTGCCTTGTGCCGAGGCTTCGCCAGCCAGACGCAGAGCGATTTCATTGCCCTGGCTGTCGAGCAAGCCGAGCTCCACCGGGATCACGAACGGCAGTTTTTCCACCTTGTCCGGGGTCGGCGGGCAGCTCTGGCGGAAGGTCAGGCTGTAGGTTTTCGCCGCAGCGTCGTAGGACTCGCTGACGGCCAGACGCGGTGTGCCGGCCTGGCTGTACCAGCGCTTGAACTGGCTGAGGTCAACGCCATTGGCATCTTCCATGGCCTTGACGAAGTCGTCGCAGGTCACGGCCTGGCCGTCGTGGCGTTCGAAGTACAGATCGCTGCCCTTGCGGAAGCCTTCGGCGCCCAGCAAGGTGTGGATCATGCCGACCACTTCCGAGCCCTTTTCGTACACGGTCAGGGTGTAGAAGTTGGAAATCTCGATGAAGCTGTCCGGGCGCACCGCGTGGGCCATCGGCCCGGCATCTTCGGCGAACTGGTGGGTACGCAGGTACGCCACGTCCTGAATGCGCTTGACTGTCGCCGAGTTCATGTCCGAGGAGAAACCGGCATCGCGGAACACCGTGAAACCTTCCTTGAGCGACAGCTGGAACCAGTCGCGGCAGGTGACGCGGTTGCCCGACCAGTTGTGGAAGTATTCGTGGGCGACAATCGCCTCGACCCGCTGGTGCGCGGCGTCGGTGGCGGTTTCAGCGCGGGCCAGCACGGCGCTGGAGTTGAAGATATTGAGGCCCTTGTTCTCCATCGCGCCCATGTTGAAATCGTTGACGGCGACGATCATGAAGATGTCCAGATCGTACTCGCGACCGTAGACCTCTTCGTCCCAGCGCATGGACTTCTTCAGGCTGTTCATCGCGTGCTGGCACTTGTCGATGTTTTCCGGCTCGACATAAATGCGCAGCGCGACGTTGCGCTGGCTCATGGTGGTGAAGGTGTCTTCGACGCACCACAGATCACCGGCGACCAGCGCAAACAGGTACGCCGGTTCTTGAACGGATCTTCCCAGGTAGCCCAGTGCCGGCCGTCTTCGCCGGGGCCGGAAGCGATCGGGTTACCGTTGGAGAGCAACACCGGGTAGCTGTGCTGTTCGGCCACGACGGTGGTGGTGAACTTGCTCATCACGTCCGGGCGGTCGAGGTAATAGGTGATCTTGCGAAAGCCTTCGGCTTCGCACTGGGTGCAGAACATCGTGCCGGACTTGTACAGGCCTTCCAGCGCGGTATTGGTTTCCGGGTGGATGCGTACGCTGGTGTCGAGGGTGAACGTTTCACTGGTCGGCTGCAGGGTCAGGTGACTGTCCGAGACTTGATAGTCAGCAGCGCTCAGTTCCTGATCCGCCAGCGTCACCGAGAGCAGCTCAAGTTGCTGGCCGTCGAGCACCAGCGGCGGCAGTCCGGCGCCACGTTCAGGATTACGGCGCATCACCAGTTGCGCGTGAACCAGGCTGTGGTCCTCGAACAACTCGAAGGTCAGGTGCGTTTCGTCAATCAGGTACTCGGGCGCCTGATAGTCCTTGAGGTAAATCATCTTCGGTTGTTCGGTGCGCATGCTGGAATCCTTATTGATGCACGGCGAGCTGATAAGCCGTGTATTTACGAATGTTGATCACGCCGGTGTCGAAGATCAGGTACTGACCCTTGATCCCCAGCAGCGTGCCTTCGGCAATCGGGTTCTTGTCCAGGTTGAAGCTGACGATTTTCGCCGGGTATTGCTCGACGGGATAGCGGATTTCCAGCGGTTCGACATCGGCAATCGTCTGAATCGCCTGTAGGCCGAATCGCTCCTGCAACCCTTGCAGGCCTTCGGCGCAGCTTTCGAACAACTGATCGCGCACCTGCGCCAGATCCACCGCCGCCGCATCGCCCTTAAGCAGTGCGCGCCAGTTGGTCTTATCCGCCACCTGACTGCGGAACAAGTCTTCGACAAAGCCCGATTGCTGGCGTGTCGACACGCGCATGATCGGCAGCGCCTGACTCGCGCCCTGATCGAGCCAGCGGGTCGGCAACTGCGTGGCACGGGTGATGCCGACCTTGATCCCCGACGAGTTGGCCAGATAAACCACATGATCGGTCATGCAGAACTGCTGGCCCCACACCGGATCGCGGCAGGTGCCGGCGTCGAAGTGGCAACGCTCCGGACTCATGATGCACAGGTCGCACTGCGCCAGTTTGGTCATGCACGGGTAGCAATAACCCTGACTGAAACTGGTCTTGGTCTTGCGCCCGCAATGGGTGCAGTGGATCGCCCCCAGGAATTCCAGACGCAACGTGCTGCCGATCAACGGATTGACCGGCACCTCGACGTCATCCAGACGAAACGCGTATTGCACGTTCGACCCGTCCAGGCGCGCCGACATTTTGCTGATTGCACCGCGGCCAATCTCGATCAATGGATGGCATCCGACTTGAACAGGATGTTCGGCACTTCGATCGACTTCGACGCACACTCTTGCGGGCCCATGTAGCCAGTGCGCTGGTCTTCCGGCAGGTTCTGGATTTCCCAGGCAATCATCGCCTGCAACGACAGCTCGCGCTGTTCGGCAGTGAGTTTGTTGCCGTCGGACCATTTGCCGATTTCCACGGCCAGTTTCAGGCTTTCGTAGATGTCCGGGGTGATGTTGTTGATCATGTCGTTGAAAGAGGACATCAGGGTCTCCGTGCTCTTTGCTGAAACAAAAAATGTTAGACGGCCAGTTTACGGCGGTTATACAAACCGCCCAACAAACCGGTGAAGCATCCGATGAGTAACCCGCTCAGGTGCGCGGCGTTGGCGATCTGGCCGAAACCGATCAGCGAAATCAGCCCGGAAATGCACACCACCAGCCACACCAGCATCATCACCAGCACGCCGCGCGGCAGACGATAGGCCGGGTTCGGCGCCAGCAGCTGGAAAATCCAGCAATGCCCGAGCAAGCCGTAAAGCACGCCGGACAGCCCACCAAACAGGCTCGGCCCGCTCCAGACGAACTGCGCGTAGTTGGACACCAGACTGAACAGCAGCGTCAGGCCGATCAGGTTGATGCTGCCCTGGCGCGACTCGATGCGCCGCCCCAGCTCCCAGTACCACATGCCGTTCATGGCCAGATGGAGGATGCCGAAGTGGATCAGCATCGGCGTGACCAGCCGCCACCACTGCCCCGCCGCCAGACTGTCGGCCAGTGGCGTGAAGTGGATGTACTCGCCGATCACGCGAAAATCGAGGAAGGTCAGCCAGCGCAAGGTCTCGAGGTTTTCACCGAGAAAGGTCAGACCGCCGACAATCAGGCTCAACAGCAGAATCAATCCGGTCGCCCTGGCGTGTTTCAGCTGCTCGGCGAAGCTCGGGCGCTTGAAGGTCTGGCCCATGGGTACGTCCAGTTGCTGATCCGGGTCGCCGGCCGGGAAGCGCTCGTACAAGGAACGCACGTCTTCGCTGATTTCCTCCGGCGCCCACAGCACCTGTTCGCCCGCCTCTTCGCTGACGCGATGGGGCACTTGCATGCGTTGCAGCAGTTTGACAAAACCGCTCAAATCCACCGCCAACGGCAGGCGCAATACCGCTACCGCACTCATTGCAGGACCTCCGGCCGCTCGACATCGACCCAGACGAATTTTTGCGGATCCAGGCGCGTTTCCTGGTCCAGACGATAGGCCACCAGTTTGCCGTAGAGCACGGCGCTGTAATCCAGGCACGCGAGGTTCGGGCGGATCGGCGCCGGTTTGCCGCTGCGCCAGTAGTGGCCGACGAACAGCAACGGCTCGTCGACGCCATAGCGCAGCAAAGAATTCTTTTCGGTGGAAGTCAGCGGCGTCTGCGCGACAGGTTCGGGCAGTGCATCGGGCTGGAACACGATGTCGCCATAGGTTTTCGGGTCGTCTTCCCAGAACTTGGTGCGGAAGAACGAACGCACCAGACCGTCGCCGCTGGTCATGGTCAGGCCACCCGGCAGGCGCATGTCGGTGCCGCGCAGCAAGCGGTCGAACACGGTGCAGGCGAAGCTGCCGGGCACCGCCGAGGCCTGGAGGAAATGCTCATCGACGCAGCCATTGGGGAACAACGCCCGCAACGGCTCGATCAGTCCGGCGTCCCAGCACGCATGGACGACGCGGAAGCGACCGGCATCGACGAACAGCGGCAGCTCGTAGAACCACTGCTGGAAGTCATGCCAGTCGCCGGGATGGTTTTCAAATTGAGTCAGGGTTTCCTGCAACAGCCGCGCATGGCGCTTGGTGTGTTCGCGCACGAACTGCTTGCCGCTGCCCGGTGGCGCCGGAGTGACCCAGCCGAGCGCGTTGAATTCGTGGTTGCCCATGATGCACAGCGCCTGCCCTGCTTCGACCATGTCGTGGACGATGTGCAGCGCCTCGCGAATGCGCGGGCCACGGTCGATGATGTCGCCGACGAACACCGCCATGCGTGACGGATGCCGCCAGACCCCGCCCTGCTTGTGATAACCGAGACGGTCCAGCAAGTGTTCGAGGGTCATGGCGCATCCGTGCACGTCACCGATCAGGTCGTAACTGCGCGCGGGATCGAGCATCAGTCGCCTCCGCCCCCCAGCTTGCTGCCCCAGCCAAGCTTGGTGCGGCACACCTCGTAGTAATTGTGATCGAGCGGATGAATCAGGCGCAGCTTCTGTGCCTTTTTGCTCACGGTGATGGTGTCGCCCGGTGCGCAGGTGAAATGGTTTTGGCCGTCGCAGGAGACCTGCGGATAGATCTGCATATCTTTGGACACGACGATTTTCAGCTCACTGTTGCCATCGACCACGATCGGCCGTCCCGACAAGGTATGGGGGTACATCGGCACAATCACAATAGCGTCGAGCTTGGGATGCATGATCGGCCCGCCGGCAGACAAGGCGTAGGCAGTGGAGCCGGTGGGCGTGGCGACGATCAGGCCGTCGGCCTTCTGGCTGCAGACGAACTGGCCGTCGATGTACAGCTCGAATTCGATCATCCGCGTCGATTTGCCCGGGTGCAGCACCACGTCGTTGAGCGCATCGCCCTGGCCGATGGCCTCGCCATGGCGACGCACTTCGGCTTGCAGCAGGAAGCGGTTTTCCACCAGATAGTGGCCATCGAGCACTTCGGCGACCTTGATTTCCAGCTCGTCCGGGCGAATATCGGTGAGGAAGCCAAGGCTGCCACGGTTGATGCCCAGCACCGGAATATTGTGTTTGGCCAGCGCCCGCGCGGCGCCCAGCAGGCTGCCGTCACCGCCGACGACGATGACCATGTCGCAGACTTCGCCGAGCATCTTGCGCGACGAGGTTTGCAGGCCGTGGCCGGGCAGGACTTCAGCGATGGTGTCTTCGAGGATCACATGCAGGTGACGGTCGAGCAGAAAGCGTTTCAGTCGGCGGACGGTATCCAGCACCTGGGAGCTGCCCAGGCGACCGATGATGCCGATATTACGAAATTGCTCCATGGGACCTCTGCGGACAATCGAAAACGCGAAAACCCGATTATGGGCGAAAGCGCCAGATAGACAAAATCCTTTCAGCCTCAAGGGTGCGCTCAGGTTTAAGGCTATGCTCGCAAGATGATCCTGTTTCCCGACTTGTTGCAGTTGCCCCATCGATTACGCCATCCCGAAGTGCGGGACCTGGCGTGGGTGATCCTCGCGCCGCCGATGCTCGCCGCTACACCGTGGCCGCAGCGCCATCCGCTCGCCGGCAGCGACTGGGTACAAGACCCGCAGCGCCTGGAACACTGGCTGCGCCAGCTCGACCACGACAGTTATGGCCTGCTGCAATGGCTGGCGCAGGCGCGCACCCGCCGTCTGGGTCTGTATTACGAGCGTCTTTGGCAGTTCGCCGTCTCGCATGCGCCGGGCATCGAACTGATCGCCGCCAACCTGCCAATCCGCCGCGCCGGGCACACCCTCGGCGAACTCGACATGCTGCTGCGTGACCGCGACGGCGTGCATCACCTGGAACTGGCGATCAAGCTCTACCTTGGCCCGCAGGATGGCGATGGCCGCGATCCGGCGCAGTGGCTGGGGCCGGGTTGTCATGATCGGTTGGATCGTAAGCTAGCGCATCTGGCCGAGCATCAATTGCCGATCTCGGCGCGCCCGGAAAGCCGCGAAGTGCTCGCGGCGCTGGATATCGAAACCTTCAGCGCGCAGCTGTGGCTGGGCGGTTATCTGCTGTATCCGTGGCCCGGGCAGGCCGAGTCACCGCACGGCGCGCATCCGCAACATTTGCGTGGCAGTTGGCTGCATCAGAAGGACTGGCCGGCGTTTGTCGCCCAACGCCCGCCGGGCCGCTGGCAACCCCTGCCCCGCCACGCCTGGCTGGCGCCGGCGCATTACCCGGCGGATCAGGTCTGGGCGGACGAACATCTGCGCTTGTGGCTGGAAGACCTGCCAGCACTGGCCCCGGCGCAGTTG
>NZ_JH635999.1:702621-705407 GCF_000257605.1 Pseudomonas sp. R62 | reverse complement strand
CGAACATCTGCGCTTGTGGCTGGAAGACCTGCCAGCACTGGCCCCGGCGCAGTTGATGGTGCGCCTGACCGAGAATGCCTTGGGCGAATGGGAAGAGGCGGAGCGGTTGTTTCTGGTGGCGGATCTTTGGCCGAATGTGCCGGGGCAAACCTGAGATTTGTGGTGCCTGAACTGGCCCAATCGCTGGCAAGCCAGCTCCCACAGGTTTCGCGGTGAATACAAATCCTGTGGGAGCTGGCTTGCCAGCGATCGGGCCCACCCGGGTCTACAGCGAAAGCCGCACCGCCAGCGCCGCCAACGTCACCAGCAACACCGGCACCGTCAGCACAATCCCGACGCGGAAGTAATAGCCCCAGCCGATGTGAATGCCCTTGCGCTCCAGCACATGCAACCACAACAAGGTCGCCAGACTGCCGATCGGAGTGATCTTCGGCCCAAGGTCGCTACCGATGACGTTGGCGTAGATCATCGCTTCTTTGATCACGCCGCTGGCCTGACTGGCGTCAATCGACAGCAAGCCGATCAGTACGGTTGGCAAGTTGTTCATGATCGACGACAGCAGCGCCGTCAGCACCCCGGTGCCCATGGCCGCGCCCCACACGCCGTGGCCGGCGAACACATCCAGCCATCCGGCGAGGTAACCGGTGAGCCCGGCGTTGCGCAGGCCGTACACCACCAGGTACATGCCCAGCGAGAAAATCACGATCTGCCACGGCGCTTCTTTCATAACCTTGCGCGTGGAGATTTTGTGACCGCGCGCAGCGATGCCCAGCAGCAGCGCGGCGCACACGGCAGAAATCGCGCTGATTGGAATGCCCAGCGGTTCCAGAGCGAAGCAGCCAATCAACAGGATCACCAGCACCGCCCAACCGGCATAGAACGTCGCCTTGTCGTGGATCGCGGTTTGCGGGTTTTCCAGTTGTGCAGGATCGTACGCCGCCGGGATGTCGCGGCGAAAAAACCACAGCAACATACCCAGCGTCGCCGCCACGCTGACGAAGTTGACCGGCACCATCACCGCTGCATAGCGGTTGAAGCCGATGTGGAAGAAATCCGCCGAAACGATGTTGACCAGGTTCGATACCACCAGCGGCAGGCTTGCCGTGTCGGCAATGAACCCGGCGCCCATGACGAAGGCCAGCGTCGCCGCCGGTGAAAAGCGCAACGCCAACAGCATCGAAATCACGATCGGCGTGAGAATCAGCGCCGCGCCGTCATTGGCGAACAACGCAGAGACCAGCGCACCAAGCAGCACCATGAAGGCAAACAGTTTGCGCCCACTGCCCCGCCCCCAACGCGCCACGTGCAGCGCTGCCCAATTGAAAAAGCCAGCCTCGTCGAGCAACAGGCTGATGATGATCAGCGCCACGAAGGTGCCGGTCGCGTTCCAGATGATCTGCCAGACCAGCGGGATATCCGTGAGGTGAACGACGCCGAAAATCAACGCCAGCACGGCGCCCAGCGTTGCACTCCAGCCGACGCCGAGACCTTTGGGTTGCCAGATGACGAGAGTGATGGTCAGCAGGAAAATCAGTGACGCAGCGAGCATTCGCAGAAGCCTTCAAATAGCGAAACGGGTGGAAATCGAACAAATGTGGGAGCGAGCCTGCTCGCGAAAGCGGTAGGTCAATCAGCAATTTTGCAACGGCTGACGACGCCTTCGCGAGCAAGCTCGCTCCCACAGGTTTTGTGTACGCGGTTATTTCTTGTGTTGCTCGACGAACTGGCCGTACGCATCGATGAATTTCTGCAGGAACGGTTTCACCGAGTCGCTCAGCTTGCCCGCTTCATCAAACGCGTTGCCCGCACCCCCCAGATACGCTTCCGGCTGTTGCAGGCAATGGATATCGAGGAAAACGAATGTCTGACGCAGGTGCTGGTTAGCGCCGAAGCCACCGATGGCGCCTGGCGATACGCTGATCACCGCACCGGGTTTGCCGCTCCAAGCGCTCTGGCCATAAGGGCGTGAACCGACGTCGATGGCGTTCTTCAACGGTGCCGGGATCGAGCGGTTGTACTCGGGGGTAACAAACAGCACCGCGTCGGATGACGCCACTTTCTGACGGAAAGTGCTGTAGGCTGCCGGCGGAGAAGCGCCGTCGATGTCTTCGTTGTACAGCGGCAGCTCACCGATTTCGACAATCTCGAGCTTGAGATTGGCCGGCGCCAGGTCGGCGAGGGCCAGTGCGACTTTGCGATTGATCGATGCTTTGCGCAGGCTACCGACCACTACAGCGACGTTGTAGACATTGCTCATGGATGACTCTCGATGGTCCGTGGGAAGAGTCGCTAGTTATAGATGATCCAGTGACGCTTTCACCAGTGGTCATTGGTTTTTCCTGCGCGGCGAATATTTTTTTCCTGTAGGAAAACTTACCGAGCTTGGTGACGGTCTACAAAGCCGCAAATCAAGCGTTTTATCTCCAGAGGTTCTAAGCAGATGGCAGCAGTACTCGTCGGTCAGTTTCATGCAAGAGATGCGGAAGGCCGCGTTTATTCCGTGCATGAATTCCAGGAATCGAACCCGTCTGCAGACGGATCCACTGGCTCGGAGCCCATTTACAGACTGGCTATTGGCGATCGGGTCAATAAGGTCAGTGACAGCGAGTTTCTCCTGGTTCAATCAGGCATTACCCTGATTCGCGAACCTGAGCCAACCGTCGCTCAATAACCCAGCGTTATGAGCAGAAGTCATGCGAGCGGACTTGGGGTAGGATTCAGCGTCTGACCCCACCTGGTGAACATGGACTTCACGCATGCGTTTACGCCACATCGAAGTGATTCAG
>NZ_JH635999.1:695829-702601 GCF_000257605.1 Pseudomonas sp. R62 | reverse complement strand
CTCTTGCAGACCGGTCACCTGGGCACCGCCGCCGAATGGCTGCAATTGCCGGTGACCGAGGTCGAAGAGCGTTTGCGCGAAGCCGAGAGTCAGCTGGGGTTCATGCTGTTTGCCAGCGTTCGCGGGCGTTTGCAATCGACCCCTGAAGCGCGCGCCTTGCAAGTGGAAATCGCGCACATCTATGAGGCGCTGGAACCGGTGCAGCGTCTGGCCAGCAGCCTCAAGCAATACCTCGCCCCGCCCTTGCGCATCATCGGCACCCCGCCGCTGGCCCAGCAATTGCTGCCACAAAGCCTTGCGACCCTGCGTCGGCGCTTGCCGGACGCACCGTGCAGCCTGCTCAGCGCGCCGACTCGCGACATCGTCCGCAGCCTGTTACTGCGCGAAAGCGATCTGGGCCTGAGCCTGCACGATCCCGAACACCCCGATATCCACTGCCAGCCGCTGGCCCAGGGCAAGCTGCAATTGCTCGCTCCGCACGGCTGGCTGCAACCCAAGCAGAAATACATATCCCTGGCAGATCTGGCCGGTCAGGCCATGGTCGGTCTCGAAGGTCAGGATCCGCTGAGCCCGGCGCTGGAAAACAAACTTCAGGCCTTGCGCCCGGCACCGAGCATCCAGACCCGCGTGCAGACCCATCAGATGATGCGCAGCATGGTCGAGGCCGGCGAAGGTCTGGCGATCGTCGACCCCTTCACCGCGTTGGGCGCCCGCGCCGGTGGGCTTGACGTCTGCCCACTCTCACCGGCTGTGCCGATCAACCTCTACGCACTGACCTTCAAACATGCCACGCCGTCGGCGGCGATTCAGACACTGCTGGCGATCGTCACGGAACAAGCCGAGGCGATGTTGTCGAGCTGAGTGGTTTTTCCAGCGGATTATCGAACAGGCGATACCAGAACAATGCGACTTCGGCGGTGTGCGGATCGATGCCGCGATAGCGCAACTGGTCGATGCCGCCGATCACATAACCGCAGCGCTCATACAGCCGACAGGCGCCGAGGTTGTTGTTCTGGGTTTCGAGCATGATGCCCGGCAGCTTCTTCTTGCGACTCCAGAACTGCGCGACATCGAGCAACGCCTTGGCCACGCCGTGGCGACGGGCCGGGGCATGCACCGCCAGTTCATCGATGTGGGCAAAGCCGTTCCAGTTGGTGCTGATCACCAGGTGACCGACCGGCTCGTCGTCCAGGTACGCCATGAAAATCGCACTGTCGGGCGCGTTGTGAAAGGCGCTGAACTCTTCCGGATCGATGCCGTAGCACTTGCGGTACGGCACGATCGGCGTCACCGGCCACTGCTCGACCGGCTTGCCGATCACGGCAGCGCCGTAGGCAGCGACCTCGAAACTGAAGTCGCTGCCCCAGATATACGGCGCAAAACCTTCGTCGGCGACCCGCACCGACAACCCTGGGTATTTCGGATTCATGACCGGTTGCATACTGGGAAAAGTCCTCATTCCTTGACGCAGCCGACGGTGTCGACCTTGCTGTCGCGATGGATGATTGCCAGCGCAAATTTCAACTCTTTGTACATGAGGCTCAGTGTCCTGAGGCGGCAGATTTGCACCTGACCAGTGCACTCAGGGTAGAGGGTTGCGACGAATGTGGCGAGAGTGGCAACTTGGCTTCATGTCGCCAAATGCAAAAAATCGCTGCCTTCCTGGTCCCTACTATGGAATGCAAT
The DNA here is from genome assembly GCF_000257605.1 of Pseudomonas sp. R62. NCBI lineage: Bacteria > Pseudomonadati > Pseudomonadota > Gammaproteobacteria > Pseudomonadales > Pseudomonadaceae > Pseudomonas > Pseudomonas sp. R62. The sequence continues at coordinate 700,915 of NZ_JH635999.1, read as the reverse complement.
CCCTTTAGGAGCTGCCGAAGGCTGCGATCTTTTGATCCTCAGGTTTTTCAGGCCTGCGCATCAGCCTCGGCAATCTGCGTCCACAACGCCGGCGCTCCCGCCGATTTGGCGATGATTTCCAGCCGCACCAGATGCGCCGCCAGTTCTTCTTCAGTCGCCCGGATGATGCGTGCTGGCTGACGATCGACCGGCAGGCGGCGGATTTCGGTAGCCGAGTTGTCGGCGCCCTCGCCCGTGCCATTGCCGTCGGACGCGTTGCCAGCCAGCGACAGGCTGGTCTGGCCGCCGGTCATGGTCAGGTAGACGTCGGCGAGAATCTCCGAGTCGAGCAAAGCGCCGTGCAGTTCACGGCCGGAGTTGTCGACGCCGTAACGCTTGCACAACGCATCGAGGCTGTTGCGCTGCCCCGGGTGACGTTCCCGGGCCATCATCAGGGTGTCGAGGATGGTGCAATGCTGGGTGATATCGGCGCGATCGTGCTGGCCCATCAAGGCAAATTCGTTGTTGATGAAGCCAACGTCGAACGCCGCGTTGTGGATGATCAGCTGTGCGCCCTGGATGAACTCGAAGAACTCGTCGGCGACTTCGGCAAAGCGCGGCTTGCCAACGAGGAATTCGTTGGTAATACCGTGCACACCGATCGCACCCTCGTCGCTCTCGCGATCCGGTTGCAGATAAACGTGAAAATGCCGGCCCGTCAGGCGCCGACCGATCAGTTCGACGCAACCGATTTCAATGATCCGGTGACCATCGGTCACCGGCATGCCGGTGGTTTCGGTATCGAGTACTACCATCCTGTTAGCTATAGTTTTGTTAACCGTCATCGCATCGCCACCTCTAAATACGCGTTAAATCTTAACATATCGTCAGAAAATCGCCGCACGAACTCTCGATCAATCGTAAACAACAGTTGACATTCTCTTCCACTACGCAGAGATGTAAATATGAATTATACAGTTAAGACCTTCATTGCGAGTGGCGGCGAACGGTTCTCTCAGCTCTACGAAGCTGATGCCTCTGGTTTCCCACTGTTTTATCCAACAGCTTATATTGCCCGCTCGATCAGACCCTCCACCACGCACGAAACGCAAAAGGTCCACCTTGCAGCAATTAAGAGAGTGTGCGAATGGGAGTCCAGCAGGAAAATCGACCTAGCCATAAATTTCCATATCCGTAGATTTCTCAGCGCGGCGGAGATTGATGACCTGACGAGTTATCTACGTGCCAGCAAGGCTCGCGGCAAGGGAAATGTTATCAGCAATCTTAAGTACAACACTTATCTTGCTTATGCATCAGGGTACATCCGCTGGCTCGCGCAGGAGGTTATAACCGACTACAACACGCACGACGTAAGGGATGCAGTTGAGGAGCAAAACTCAATGCTTCTGGGAAAAAAAAGGCGCAAGACCGGGTCAAAAGCCGCAAGGGAGCAGCGAATTGTCGCGTTGAAACTGCCTACCGAGACTCGTAACCGGCTGCTGGACCTCTTCGACCGCCCCTTTGAAAGCCTTCTGCAAGCACGAAACTCAGGCGGCAGGCTTCGCAACGTTTTAATGCTACGTATTCTTTATGAAACGGGGATGCGATTTGGCGAGCTATTAAGCCTGAAACTGAAACATTTCATCGAAGCCGATGGCGGTGATGGCGCGTACTTAGACATTGAGCGCAACCACCACGATGAGTTCGACACACGACTAAATCAGCCAGTTGCGAAAACTTTGGGGCGCAGGGTTCCGATCTCGGAGAGCCTCGAACAGCAGCTGATGGAGTATAGAGACAATTGGCGAGCAGAAATATTGAACGTGGGATTTTCGGAAGAAGACTTTATTTTTGTCGTCCATCGTGGAGGGCGCACCCAGGGTCAAGCGCTTCCCAAGTCAGCATTTAGTACGGGACTTACCTACCTAAAGCAAGTTTTTAAAGCACTCATGCTAATTCACCCTCACCTGTTACGACACGACTGGAACTACCGTTTTTCGCAGCTAGCGGACAGAGAAGGCATCCCATTTGAAGAGGAGAGAACCCTGAGGGAACAACTGATGGGTTGGGTACCAGGTTCGACCATGTCATGGCGCTACAACAGCCGCCATATCGAGGAAAAATCACTAGAAATAGGTCGAAAAGTTGCTTCCGATACGGCAAGGATTTTGAAATGACTAGTAGAAACCCTCCAATAGGCAGTCGTCCACTGTTCGATCTAGATCCCAAGCGCACGGAACGTCCAGGCTCGCAAGAGGGAATATTCTATTGGGATGAGGATATTTTTGTTTATACGGGACAGCGCAAATTCATTATGAGCAAAGCCCTTTCGTTGCTGCCCTCCTCAATTAGATCATCGTTCAAACAGAACTTAATCTCATTCTTTACTAATGGCAATTATGGATCAAATAGCTGTACCGGTATCATCGGAGCGATTCTTGCGAGTCTTAATGCACACCCTACCAGAGCCTTTAACACCTCTTGGATAGCAAAGGCATTAACACGCTCTTCATTCCTGAGAAACAAGAAGGCTATAACGATTTTTTTTCTCCACTGGAAGGAACACGATAGTGAGGTGATCAGCCAGAACGCCTTAAATTTACTCAATGATACTGCACCGTTTCGCAACGGACCACGCAATATACTTTCAGACGACCCAAATAAAAGTTGGCTCACCAACAGCGAATATGACAGCTTGCTTAGAGCCGTCTGGCACAACTACGACATTAATGCCGCCGGCACCCAAGTCACACTCATGCGGCTGCTGTCGATGCAATATGCAAGAAGACCCATACAGATTGCGCATCTAAAAATCGGCGATATTTTTGACAATGACGGCTCGGATCACTTTGCTCCCACAGGAAAAGTGATTAGATTTCCGGGCGCCAAAGATAAGGGTTCCGAAATAGGTTTTCGTGACAGCAAATTTGAACATCACGTTCTCGCTGATCACTTATGGCATTTATGCTCAGTACAACGCCAAGAAGTCAAAGCGCTTTACGAATACATGATGGGTTTCTCACCTACGGAGGATCAACTACTTAAACTTCCAATTTTTTGCAGTGAATTGCGTATCAAACAGGCTTTAGAGATCATTATAGACAAGCGGCAAGATAGCCTTTTCGATAATTTAAACAGTGACCTTTTTCATATAAAAAAAACACAGGTTACTCATATACTTTGTTGGATAACTAACAGCCCTACTTGCGACTATGGCGCAGCGAATCAAAAATTACTAACGTCGCGGCCTCCTATCAGCCCACGCACAGGCCATCCTATGGTCATCAGCGCAACGCGAATGCGTCATACACGGGCACGACAACTCGCCCGAATGGGGATACCCAACCACATGCTCTCACACTGGCTTGGCCATACGTCGGAGAGGTCGTTGGCTGCCTATTACAACGATCCAGCTGAACAAGCACGTCAACTCGATGAAGCAATGGCACCGGCACTCGCACCATTTGCAATGGCTTTTGCCGGAACCCTGATCGACTCGGAAGATCAGGCAACAAGAGCCAGCGACCAGACCAGCAAGTTAGAATTCGCCCGCGTAGGAGAACTGAAAAGCGTTGGCCACTGCGGAAAATTCAGTTTCTGTGCAACGACCTCAGTACCGATCCCCTGTTACCGCTGCAAATACTTCGAACCCTTAGTCGATGCACCTCATCACGAAGTATTGGATGCGCTGGAGCGGCGGCAAGCCGCCGAGGAACAGGTACTTAAAATTGGCAGTCCGCGAAACCTATTGATACCTATCAACCTATCAGCAGATATTTGCGCGGTCAAAAATTGCATTGAGCTTTGCAATGCGCGCAAGGCTAAAAGAGAAATCAATCCATGAGCAAAATCATCAAATTCACGCCGAACCGCGAAATATCTGCCAAACACAACCTCAGCGACTTCATTGCCATGGCCAGAGATAAACTAACATTGTGGTCTGATATAGATGGTTTTGCCTGGGATGCAGACAGATGGCCAACTAAAAAATCAGCCGTCCGGTTCATAAACTTTGAACACAGAGATTTGCCCCCACGAAAAAATCCTGAAACACATCAAATGATGCATCCGGCCTTCACGGAGGTTGCCAAAGCGTACCTTCGCTATACGAATACTGTGCAACCTCAAAACATGGTCACTAGTCAGGTGCGCGCACTTCGAGTCATAGAGTGGATCTTGCGCAATGATATGGTAATTCCTGACATAACCAAATTTAGACAACGACACTGGGATGCAGTCATTAGCAAAGTTGAAGATCTACCTTCCCGAGCAGCTATTTGCGCCAAAACCCTTAATGTATTGAACACACTGGCAGAGCTTTTCATTTTAACAGAAGAACCGCGCTTCTGGACAAACCCATATGTGGGTAAACACAGTGACAAAGTCCTCAAAGGCAAAAAAGCGTTGGGCGAAGCGAGATTAGATAAGGTACCGCATCAGGACGCACTACTGGCCATTGCTGAAGTTTTTTCAAAAGGCACAAGTGAAACGCAAAATCACACCGATGTAATGGTTACCTGTGTTACAGGACTTCTAATGAGTGCACCCATGCGGATTGGTGAAACCCTACGCCTTCGCACCGACTGCTTGCGGGATGATATCGACAAGAATGGAGACCGCCAGTACTACTTGGCGTACTGGGTACCGAAATCGCGGCAATTTGCCCGAAAAGCCATACCATTGACTATGAGCCCAGTCGCTATCGAATCCATTAGCCGGCTGAGCGCAATAACGGAAGAAGGCCGATGTCTGGCACGCTATATGGAGACTGACCCACAACACTTCTACCGGCACTCGAGTTGCCCAAATATTGCTGACGACGATGAACTCAGTAGGAATCAATTGATGCAAGCGCTAGGTTATTCATGCCGAGCCAGCTGCAGAAGCTTCATGATAAAACTCACCGGAAAATCCACTTTGACCGGTTTTACTCTTGACACCCTATGGCAACTTGTACTGAAAGAACACCACAGGATCAACCCACATTTTCCTTACCAAGAACCTCCGCTCTATTCGATGCAAAAACCTCTCAGAATGTCTGAGTCCCTGATGTGTTTTCGTAGATATCAACTGGCATGGTCTTATAAAACCAGCCCTGTATTACTCA
>NZ_JH635999.1:694301-695809 GCF_000257605.1 Pseudomonas sp. R62 | reverse complement strand
GACTAGGGGGGCGACAGCAGAAAAAAGGAACTTCTTTCGTAGGAACGGCTACGGCACCATCAAGGTTAACTCTCACAGTTTCCGCCACCTTCTCAACAGACTCGGGCGTAGCAAAGGTATATCCATTGAAATGCTCACCGACTGGAGTAGCCGCGCTACTACCCAGCAGACCCGAACTTATCTGTACGACGACCCTATCAAAGCTGCCGCCGAAGGCGCTGTCTTGTTAGGTACAACTCAAGAGCAAGAACCTTTGGAACCGATCACGAGTGAGGACGCAGAACTTTATGGGCAGGGGCCTTTCCATCGCAGCCGCTATGGAATTTGCCGACGCAGTTGGAGAGCTGGGCCCTGCAATAAGTTCGCCGATTGCCTCAATTGCTCGGAACTGCTGATGTGTAAAGGCGACAAAATTGCCGCTAAAATCATTAAAATGGATCGTGATAGTCTCATGTGTACTTACACAGCCGCCCAAAATGCAATAGCTCAAGGCGAACGGGCTGCTTCCCGATGGACCGAAAAAGCGGGACCACAGATCGAAAGACTCGATCAACTGCTGGCTATCCTGCACAACTCTGAAGTACCCGACGGCAGCCCTATCGAAATAACCGGGGAAGACTTCAGCCACGAGAAATTGATTGTGGCCGAGAAAGCCGAAGCAGCGGGTGTCAAGTTGCTAGACAGAGATGAATTGCGCATCACATACGGCGATGATCTACTGGCCTGCCTGGAGTTACTTCGGAGTTCCGATAATGCCTAAAACGATAACAGAGCAACATGAAAGAAGAATTGCTCAGATGATCCGTAACTGGGCAGCCGAGCATGCACTGGACTGGAACGCAGTCTGTATTGGCGCACAAGGCATATTGGGTTGGGATACCCCGCCAACACGCCAAGCGCTTGACAAGAAAATAGCGATAAAAGTCGCTTATAAGAACAAGAAACAACATCTGAAGATAGAAAAACAGAAGCTCTCGGACATTCCAAGGCCACGGAGCACGCTGGATGCTATGAAGAAGATCTCAAGACTTCAGGCAGAGAATGATGAACTGAAGGCAGAGCTTGCCAAAATGGCCGAGATTGCAAACCGGCTCATCTACAACGCAACCATTGCAGGCCTTACACGAGAGCGCCTGATGGCCCCACTTCCGACAATCCGTGAGCCACAGCCACAGCCACGCAGAATATGAATTCACCGTTCGTCGAACATAACACTTGTATTTTCTGTCCTCTGGCTAGTAACGCCATTGAATTACGAGGTGAGGCTGACTCAAGGTCTTCGCACGTACAAGTTTAGTATCAGTCTCTTTACAAATACTTAGCGAGCGACCGCGGCGCTAACTTTTGACACTTCTACTATCGCATTGATAATTCGACTAAACAGCTGTCCAGTAGATCTATTCCATCGCCCTACGATGGAACGTCACGCGTCTCCCCCTTTTCAAGGGTTGATGGCAGGTCCATAAGTTGAAGCTCTTCTTGCACGCAAGATAGAAATCTCCTGATAT
>NZ_JH635999.1:687503-694281 GCF_000257605.1 Pseudomonas sp. R62 | reverse complement strand
GGTCCATAAGTTGAAGCTCTTCTTGCACGCAAGATAGAAATCTCCTGATATCGCTGGTTTCCTCTTTCCGCATATAGCACGCGGCCACCAAGCTCACCGGATGGATGCCGAGAGCGCTGCAAAGCTCTTCGAGCTTATCAAGCGTTGGGCTGGTGCCACCTCGCTCGAGCAAGCTGACGTTCGTCCGGCTACTGACAAGCGCGAAATCTTCCTGCGTAAGATTGTTCTTAAGGCGGACATGCCTTAGCGTTGCACCAAATGCTTTTCTCAGCTCCATTTTGCGATCTCACAAAAGGAACGATAAAGCTTCATTGCACAATATATGACTACAACATATATTAGTCATTTGTGACACGGAGAGGCTTGCCATGAACCAGGAGCATGGTCGATCGATGATATTTTCCAGCCTGTTCAACGACGATTTTCTAACACGCCCCTTCGTGCGACAGACGGTGATGTGTCCATGGTTCTATCTGCAAGCGGAGGTTCGTGAAGGCAAGGAATTCGTTTGTGAGATGCTCATGGTCTCTTCGTTTGATTCACTTAAAGATATCCTCGAGCAGCAGCATGACTCCTTTCGGGTCCGGTCGATCCAGTATGTCACCCCTGGTTTTTTCAACGAAACTGGCCAATGGCGTATGGAGCCACTTCTGGAGGCGAGCGAAGCGATCGGTCAGAGTGGAGAGAAAATACCCATTTTGAGAGTTGCGGGCCGGACGTATTTGCAAATGGACATCAGCACCGAGATTGACTTCAAAAACCTTAAGGTACTGTTCACCTATAATCGTACGGACATGACTGATTTTCTGTAGGCAGGCTCTGCCTGAGTCGTGGTGACTTGCCTTGCCCCTTCAGCTCTCAGGTGTTCAGGTGTTCAGGTGTTCAGGTGTTCAGGTGTTCAGGTGCGGTTTACAACAAAATTTTGTCCGCATCGATGCGACCGCAAAAGAGTGGCCACATGAAACGAGCGATGTCCGATTTTTCAAATCATCGGAAAATCGTTAATCAGTCGCGTGGCGATGGATCGCCCAAATTCTTGGTGAGCTTCAACGGCATGCCGGCGAATGCTGTACCTTCTACCTTACTAAAAGCATCAATAGCATCGACGTTAAAAAAACTACGATACTTGGACGATTTTTGCAGACGCTCAAGCTTGGCTCGGGCAGTAGCTACAATATCGCTATTGGCTTTAGCGCTCATTCTTCGCCCCCCATTCAAAGCTCTGATACGTAGAACAAAACCTGCCGGAGACCTTGTCCGCGGATTCGATACGCGTCTCGAGGATTTTGGCTGGCATTACCTCCTAACACTCAAAGACCGTCACTTTTTCGGCGACGGGATTCTAGTTCAGTGAAATCAAAGCTCAATCCTGCAAGTGGGCCACACAGTTCTTAATCCGGATGACAATGGAGCAGGCTTTCACACAATTTGATATCCAACGTATTCAGTGAAAGGCTGGCCTCGCTATCCTCAACCTCCGCCTCTGACTCACCTCCCCCGTCTTCCTGTACCAAAGACTCAGGGCTAGTCAAATAAAGAGCTAGCAATTTATGGTGTGGGTAGCGGTTCTCAAAATCCCTGACCAACCCCTTGAAAATGCTTTCACCCGTGGGTGTGCCAGCAACTCGGCGAATCACATAGTCAGCGATAGCCAGGCGCACCTCGATCTCGTTTGAATCGAGTGGAAGGTCCTCGTACCCATCTTCAAACCGGCTATAGGGACGACATCCAACGGGCTTATCAGTCATCATTCAGACCTCCTGCGCGGGTTTACTTTGATAGGTCACACGGCCGTACACGAAACTCCGGCATTACGATTGAAATGATCGTTTTTGCGGGATCTAGGCGCTACCTTCAAAGTACTTCAACACCGAAACAAATGGAACCGCCGGAATCTTGTGTACGGCCAGCGAAATCAAGGAGAGAACGACCTGCGATCCCTTTCAGGCTGGAGGCCTCTGACATCCGACCAGCTGAGATTTCAGTTAACCAAGCAAGTGAGTCATCACATGAGGGTGATCGCAGCGAACGTTCAGAAGATGCCAGCTTTGACGAAATATTGATGATCAAGCGTCGAGCAAGAGACAGTCTTGTTGAGGCGGTATACGCAGCAGATCGTGATAGCCTTGAACTTGTAGCGGAATTTGTCAAAGCGGCTTTACGTGGCAACTCACCAATTCCACGGCCACAACGATTTAGCTATCTCGATAACGAGGAATAAAACGCCACGCGGGGGGGGCACTCCCCTACCGTGCTGCAAGGCAGGAACCACTATTGATGAGGTTCACACTAGGTCATCCAACAGACCATCTTCGCGTAGAAGGTCAACTATCACCTGTTCCTCGATCGTATAGATACCGCGAGAAGTTTTCCAGACCAGTTTCTTTTCCTGCAGTGCCATGAGCGTTAGCTGCACATCTGGCACATCTGGCACATCTGGCGCTTCGACCTTCGGCTCGTTTGTGGCTATGCCAGCGTTCGCTATCGCTTTGGCATACAACTCCATAGTCGAAGATTCGAAAGGCGCGAAACCCTCACCCTTTGCACCCATCACACAAATGACGGCAGACTGGATCGGTGTGAGGCTGTGAATCACCATCTTAAGATTCGCATTGAGCGCTTCCGCTTGCGCTCGGACAAGCTCGGCAAAACGCACCAGGATGGCCTTAGGGTCGACGGTGAGATCGAAACGGATACCGTCTGCGGCTGCGCTTAGAATTTGGGGGCGATAACCACTCTCTTGAAACAACTGGAATACATCTGAAGGGTCGAGATTATTTGGAAGGTCAAGCGCCTTGCAATACCAGTCAACGAAGTCTTCATCCAGCATTGGGAGCTGCAGCATTGAGGCCCCAAAAAACGCCTCATCGCTGCTATTGCGAAGCATGGCAAGCTTGTTTTGGTTTGATCCGATGCAAACGATGCGAAGACCATAATGTTTGGAACTATTAAGTTCGTCCCTGGCCGCCTTTAGCGCAAAGAGTGCTGCGACGCCTTCGGCTGTCGTGATCGCATGTTGGGTTTCGTCGAGTATCAAAACAATGAGTTTTTTCGCCTCATCGGACAGCGCTTCAAATGCCTTGGTGAGACCGATTTCTTCCCCAAGTCCAATTTTGTTCAGTTTGAAATTCACGCGACCGACACTTTTCGATTCCAGCCCGGAAGCTAACGCCAATCGGCTCATGAGTTTCTCGTCACGTCCAATAGCTTCTCGGAGAGTCTCGACTATTACAGCTCCTGGCTCTGTCGTTAGGTCCTTCCAAAGATCGACATACAACACAATGGCTCCCGCCTCTTCCAAGGCAGGCCTCAAATCTTCGCGGGCGAAAGTGGACTTCCCGGTTCGGCGTGGCGCTGTCAGGAAGACACCTGACGCAGCAGCACCGCCCACTGCCACTTGCGTTATCAGCTTAGTGAGCCGTGCAGCCAGCGTCCGGCGGCGGTAAAAATTTTTCTGAGTCATTGCTGGCCTTTGATGAGATCTATAGGAAATCAAAAAGTGTGAGTCCGAATTTGAGCGGGGCTTTGTTTCAGCGACCAGCCGCCGTTGACGGTAGCTGTTCTGTCAGCGGTCAAAAACCATTATAGGTCTGGACCCGGGTTAATAGTCCTATGTCAACTGACTGTACCTCTAAGGATCGATACAAATGCAATATCCGATAACTGTCAGAGCTGGATATTGTCCGTCGACACGCCAGCTAGCAGTATTCTAGTACCACATAGGTCCATTCATGTCGCACATTCCTCCGCCCTCTTCTTCGGTCAGACACCTTGATCGATGCGGGTTATCAGATCCGCATCGACAGCGCCGTCGAGGACAAACGTGACGCCCGCGCCGATGTCAGCGTGCCCCTCACGTCCACGAGGCCGTGCTGGAGGAAATACAGCGTCGAATGAAACATGCACCTGACATGATGCGAGCTCGAAAAAGGACTGTTGAGCATCCCTTCGGGACGCTCAAACAATGGATGGGCTCGACGCACTTCCTGACTCGTAAGTTGGTCGGAGTCAGCGCGGAGATGAGCCTCAACGTGCTCGCCTACAATATGAAACGAGTCATGAAAATCATCGGTACAGAAGGCTTATTAAAAGCGATGGCGACGTAAAAAACCCAGCATTTGCTGCTCCAAGAGGCTCTAAAGCGCTTAATAAACGCTTTGCAACGCTACCGGTGCTAATCATGGCAAATGTTTAGGTAATCGCCTCGCCCAAGAGTGCTGGGCTTAGGCGTCCCTGATACGAAAGTGTTTTTACACACTCTGGGCCATTAGTTGACGCTCGACCTAGGACTGCTTCCAGTCAGCAAGGACGATCAAGCGTGTGTGAGTATTGGCTAAACGGCTCGGCGTCAATCGTGCTTACTAGCATCTATACGCACGTATGGTACGCCGGGTGAGTGGACGGCGTATCTTGCGGTGATGGCGGGCGACCTCAATGGGCCACCCGAGTTGAGCCCGGGTATAGAAATGTCCTCTACCGCTGTTGTTTCCGTTGTTGACGATGACGAGTCCGTGCGAACTGCACTAGACAGTTTGTTGCGATCCCACGGCTATACCGTCCGGATATACCCCAATGCACAAACGTTTCTCGCTTCAACGGGACCGCAGGACACGCGCTGTCTCATCTCCGATATACAAATGCCCGGTATGTCGGGCATTCAGATGTACGATGAGTTACTGGCTAGGGGTATCAAGGTGCCTGTCATCTTTATCACCGGCTATCAGGGATCACCGCCGCGGGTTAGCGCCAACGCCCCTCAACCTGTCGCCTACTTTCCAAAACCCTTTCCCTGCGGCGAGCTGATGGCCTGCATTAAAGAAGCGCTCAGCCGCTGAACCCGCCCTCAATCCAACTGCCTTCATACCTTGGTATGACCAACCGAACCTTTCGCATGTTCGCACTGAACCTATGTAGAAGTGCCCCTCCCCTGCCCCCTCGATACCATCCCTACAGCGAACCGAAACTAGCGTTGCGGAAATCCATTTAAGCCAGGTTTCTGGATCAACCTCGACACGGCCACGCTCAAACAGACCACGCTCTCAAACTTCGACTTTGTCTTCAGGAGTAATCCCATGAAACAGAACATTCTAGTAATTGGCGCAGGGTTTGGTGGGTTATGGAGCGCATTAGGCGCTGCCCGTCTGTTGGACAAGCATGACCGTAACGATGTGCAGATCACCTTATTGGCACCCCAGGCAGAATTGCGTATGCGTCCACGTTTCTATGAGCCTGATGTCCACACAATGATGGCGCCACTCGGCGACCTGCTAGATGCCGTTGGCGTGAAGTTCATCAAAGGCACTGCCGAAAGTATCGATGTCGATCAAAAACAGGTCGCCTACAGCGATGTGTTTGGCACTCAAGGAAAGTTGAGCTACGACCGGTTGGTTCTGGCGGCAGGTAGCCGCGTTATTCGCCCAGCGCTCGAGGGAATCGTTGAACACGCTTTCGACGTTGACCAGATCGAAGAGGCCGCTCGACTCGAAGCCCACATTAAGGCGCTGAAGAATTTGCCGGACAGCGCTGCGCGCAACACCGTCGTGATTGCCGGCGGTGGCTTTACCGGGATCGAAACTGCAACAGAAATGCCTGCCCGCTTGCGTGCCGCACTGGGCGACGCTGCACAAATCAGAGTTATCGTGGTTGATCGGGGCACGCAAATAGCGGCCTCGTTGGGGGATGGCATTCGTCCGTCGATCATAGAAGCCTCCGAACACTTAGGCGTCGAATGGGTGCTCAACACCTCGGTCGTCTCGGTCGACTCGGGCAGCGTAACCTTGGCTGACGGTCAGCGCATCGAATCCAACACGGTAATCTGGACCGTTGGCTTCCGCGCCAATGCGCTGACTGAGCAATTGATCGGCACTCGCGACCCACAAGGCCGCCTGCACGTTGATGGCAACTTGAAGGTTCTGGGGCATTCGGACGTCTATGCCGCGGGCGACGTGGCGCATGCCGCTACGGACGACCTTGGAAACATTGCTGCCATGTCCTGCCAGCACGCCATCAGCCTGGGCCGTTATGCCGGTAACAATGTGGCAGCTGATCTGCTAGGCGTTGAACCGATCACCTACAGCCAGCCCAAGTACGTGACATGTTTGGATCTGGGTGCTTGGGGCGCAGTTTTCACCGAAGGCTGGGACCGCCAGGTGAAATTGATCAAGCACGAAGCCAAAGAGCTGAAGACACAAATCAATACTGTGTGGATCTACCCACCGGCAGCTGAACGCGCGACCGCTCTGGCCGCTGCCGATCCTTTGATTCCGGTGGCCTGAGCCGCCCTCCCAATGAATACCAGTGACAGCAGCAATCGAGCCGCAACTCGGCAACTGTCAGTGACGCGAGTATTCATTGCACTTCACGGCGCCAACCCCGGAATGACCGACATGTATGGTTTTTTTGACAATCACTATCGAGTCTTGAAGCTGTCTCATCTGCTGCTGAGTGGGGGGCTGGTCATGCTGTTGATCGGGATCGTTCTGGCCTACTTCTGCGACGCCTTCCTGACGCTTCCCGCGTTAGTAGGCGCTCATGCCATGACAATTCTCGGCCCAACCGCGATCAAGCTCGGCTATGTTATGCGACTGCTGGCATTCAACCGCCTGCGCCTCGACAGGCTACCTACCGGGCACGGCGTCGCTTTGTAATTTGATCGTTCTTCCCTACCCGGCTCAGCGCTCCCATAACTGAACCGGCACTTCCCAAACGCCCGCCACTCGTTTTTTGGCGGGCGTTTTTTTGCGCCTGCTCAAGTTCAAATGCTGCTGTCACTCAAGCT
>NZ_JH635999.1:672911-687050 GCF_000257605.1 Pseudomonas sp. R62 | reverse complement strand
AAAACACCGATCCTTGATCCTGATTGCTGGTGGCCCAGATCCGCCCCTCGTGAAATTCGATGATGGAGCGACAGATCACAAGCCCCATGCCCAGACCGTCAGCCTTGGTGGTGAAAAATGGATTGAACAACGACGGAAAAGCCTGTTCGCTTATCCCCGCACCGCAATTGCGAACTTCTAGAATCGCCTCGTCATCGTGCACCCAATTGCGCACTTTTAATAACCTGTCTCGCGGATCTACCTCGGCCATCGCCTGGCAAGCGTTGATAACAAGGTTGAGGATGACTTGCTGCAACTTTACCCGGTCCGCAAAAACGTGAACTGGCATCGGCGCCAATTCCACGCAATTTAACGTGACCACCGCTCAATTCGAATTGCACCAGGCCTAGGGTTTCACTGACAATTTCGTCGAAAGATTCGCGCTGGCGTTCAGGATCACCATTGCGTGACAGCGTACGGATACGGCGGATAACTTCGCTGGCCCGGGTTGGAGCTGTTTATCATACGATCAAGCGACATACGTAATTCGTGCAGGTTGGGTTCGCTGCGGTCGAGTCAGCGGTGACAGGCCTCGCCGCTACTCCTGATTGCCGCCAGAGGTTGATTGACATCATAATGCGCAATCGACGCGGCCAACTCGCCCAGCGAAGTTAGCCGCGTCACGCGGGCCAGTTGAGACTGGGCTTGAAATAATGCCTCATCGGCGTTTTTCGCCGCCGTGATCTCGATCACTGCCCCGACGTACTCCAAGTCACCATTACGGGATGGCATTTGGTTGGCGATCATATGAATGTGTTTGATACGCCCGTCCGGCATCTGCAAACGGTGCTCGACTGCTAAATGGGGCTGGTGGCTTGAGAGCTGATCGTACGGCTTCAGCCAGATGTCGGTCGTCGGGGTGCGTGCGCGCCAGGACCTTGAGCATGTTCGGTGTATCCTTGAGCGGGCACTCGAAAATCCTCGCCGTCTCAGCGGACCAGAACATTTCCGCGAGGTCCACCCGAAAGCCTACGCCGCCCACTTGGCTGAGCCGTTGGGCGCCGACTAGGTACGTTTCGTTGCTAAGTAACTTATCCGTCATATGCTTGCTGCGCAACGCCAGGAATGTAATGGCGGATAGCGAAACAATACAACGCACATAAGCGCCCAAGGCTTCGGTATTGAGGTAGTCACGTTCGTCAACAAAGATGATGGTCACACTGCAAGGCAAGCCAGTGCGACGGCAATCATCAACGTCACAGAGAATACGTTGGCGGACATCAACACCAGGGTCACATACAGTACTGTCGTCGCCACACTCAAGTGGGTGAAAATCTTGAAGACTACAATTAAGGCTACGACAAGCAACGCAATCAGCAATGCCATTGCGTCGATCTGCAGAAGATCTTTTCTCAGGGGCAAGGGCGTCATTGTTTTTCCGGGCTAAACGGTCAACGGAATACCCGAAGCGGAAAGTAGCCCCCGCACCGAGCTACTGGAAGATCAACTTTCCTAACGTCTCAAACGTAGGCTGAATGTAGTCAAAATACGATCCTTCTGTTCTGACAAATAACCCTGGATGAGTGCGGTCCGGGCAGAGGAAAACGACCTGACAGGCCAGCCAAATTGCCCACAAAGATGTGGGCACATTTGACAACCGAAATGGATTTGAACAAGTTGTATCAATCGTGCACTCAATCCAAGGATCAATAGTCCCAGATGGCCGCGATCCAGCGGAAGGCATCACCATCGACCGCAACCCGGCCGATGGAGGGAAACGGCAGGTGAGTGGCGACCAGCAACTCGCCGCTCGCAGCCGCCTCTTGCATCAAGCGCACACGGACGCGAACCGACTCCTCTGGGTCATGTTCAAAACCGTTGTGCCACTCAGGATGATCGAAGGCGACCGGGAACAGGGCATCGCCCGCGAAGGTCAACCGCTCTCCACCGGAGTTCACGTAGACCACGCTGTGCCCCGGAGTATGACCGCCGGTAAGTCTGACCACTACGCCCGGCGCAACCTCATATTCCTCTTTGAACGTGCGCAATTTGTCGTGGAAGGCGGTTATGAACTGCTGGGCAGTGGAGCGCAGAACGTCCGGCACCGGGGCCGGCATGGTGGTGAGAGAAAAATCGGGCGCGGCCCAGAATTCCAATTCAGTAGCGGAAACGTGAATGCGCACATCCGAGCGCAGCCGGTTCCTGACTTCGTCGACCAGCAACCCCCCAATATGGTCCATGTGCATGTGGGTAATCACTACGTCAGTCACGGATGCTAGATCAATACCAGCCGCTTCCAGTCGCTTGGGGAACTGCCCTGCCCGAGGAAAGCCCGGGAACTGCCCGCCTAGACCAGCATCAACCAGTATGGTCTGCTCGCCGCTGCGCACCACAAGCACGTTCAGTGGCCAATCAAAAGCGTCGGGCCCCAAGTATTGATCCTTGAACCAAGCTGCACTTTCTTGCGGCTCGACATTGGTGGACATCGTCGAGGTCGGCAGAGGCAGCACTCCGTCGCTCACCACCAGCACGTCAATCTCCCCGATCCGCAGCGCGTAGCGCGAAGACACCAGTTCTTCGATTCCGGATCCTTCGACGCGTGAGGCCGCTTGCAGACCCGTGTTTTTCTGTTGTGAACCATCAGTTTGGGTCAGGGAATTCAAAGCAGTTGCCATGGTCTTTCTCCGGATACGGAAGCGACGGATCGCCGAGAAAACCCAGTGTGCATCGCGACCTAGCGCGCCGATACCATATCTAGGTATCCGAGGGCATACCCGCGTATAAGTCACGAGCGACCATCCGCCTTTGCACGTCGACGATCCGGCGCGATTAGTCTGTGAGACTTTTAATACGCGGGCCTAATGCGGTCAGTGACTCTCCAGCCCGATCATGAAACTGTCATCGCAGTCCAATGCTCCGATACAGCCCAAAGACGCTCAGCGCACTCAGCGTCCACTGCCCATTTCGCAACGCCCTTGCTCCCCGTTTCCGATTCGTTGAAAGCGGCGACATTGCAGTCCTCGCAATAGACACCTCCCAAGTGTGCAAGCGAGGCACTTGTCGCACACCACAGGCCAGTTGCTGCACCTTGCTCGAGTGTCTTGAGTCCGGTTTCCGGGTTCAGGCGTTGTCCGCCGTGCTCATCCAGCACGTCGAATGCGGCTATTTCGGCTTTGCTCAGATGGCGCCCGAGGTTGGTCAGGATTTGCCCCGGATGCAGCGAGAATGCCCGGACGCCGCGATTAAGTCCGCGCTTGTCCAGCGCCAACGTAAATAGTGCATTGGCGGTTTTAGACTGACCGTACGCCACCCACTTGTCATATGGACGGCTCCGGAAATCGATGTCGTCAAAATCCACCCTGCGATCTGATGCCCTCGTGAGGACAGCGAAACCACGCGCGCCGTGCCCGCTGCTACGAGTGCTGCCCACAGCCCGCAGGTGAGACGAAAATGGCCGAGATGGTTTGTGGCGAACTGACTTTCATGCCCATCAGCGTCTCGCGTCAGTGGCGAGGCCATAACGCCGGCGCAATTGATCAGCAACGAGATAGGTCGGCCACTGTTGATAATGCGTTTGGAGAAGGCTTCAACTGAGGCGGGCTGCATCAGGTCCATCTCGAGCACTTCGACTCCCTTGACTTCGGCCAACGCAGCCCAAGCTCGGGAAGGATCTCGGGCGGGAATGATAACGTATGCACCCGCGTCAACCAGGCTTTTTGTGGTGACCAGACCGATTCCCGAATAACCGCCGGTGACGATGGCAGTTTGGCCGGTCAGGTCAATACCCGCCATGACCTGGGCTGCGGTGCTGGCGGCATTGAACTGGGATTGGACAGGTTTTTGAAGCGTCGTCATGGGAATCTCCGGATCACGTGTCGAAGGGCATGATTTTTCACTATGCTTTCTGGACTAACCAGCCTCCTAAAACCGGATTTCTATCTTGATCATCCAAAATACAGTTTCTGATCCACTGTCCAATATCCTGTCGCTGTCCGAGCTGCGGGCCAAATGTTCCGTGCGATTGCAAGCGGGAGGCCGGTGGGCATTGCAGTTCCGGCCCATCGAATTGAAATTCAACGTAGTACGTTGGGGCGAGTGTTGGTTGCGCATGGACGGCATGGCGCCCTGCCATCTAAAGGTCGGCGACTGCTTTGTAATTGCTCGTAAGCCGTTCATCTTAGCCAGCGGGCTTGATGTGGAGGCGATAAATGCCTCCGACGTTTTCTCGCATGCAGGAGCGTCGGCGACATTTGGCGTTGGTGATGATGTCGAGTTACTGGGCGGTAGTGTTTCTATGGTAGGCCCTACCGCTACCGAGCTGCTGGATGTACTGCCGCCTGCGCTCATAATTCGTGCCGAGTCCGCAGGAGCATCTTCATTTGGCTGGCTGCTTGATGAACTGGATCGTGAGTGGCAGTCGAATCAGCCTGGCGCGCATGTCATGTCCAACGATCTGCTAAGGCTGATATTCGTGCGTGCGCTTCGCCATCACATATCCGTCGCCGACGCGGCCGATTTGAATTGGCTGGGAGCACTTGGAGATCCGATCATCGCCGCAGCGCTGCGTGCCATTCATGGCGCACTCGATAAACCTTTGAGGCTGGCTGAGATGGCGCGGATGGCTGGCATGTCTCGCTCTGGGTTTGCGGCTTTGTTTAAAGCTCGTCTGGGGCGGGCACCTGTCGAATATGCAACGCGCTGGCGCATGCACGTGGCGGCATCACTTTTACGCAATGGGCGGGGCAAGATAACGACCGTTGCGGCTTCGCTGAGATATCTATCGAACGCAGCCTTTGGAGCCGCGTTTCGTCGGGTTCATGGAAAGTCGCCAGGACAATATCGAAGGGACTGCAGCACAGCCAAGCTTGCATCACAGAAATAGAAATACTCCGTGAAGCGGATTAAAGAATCAAACTAAAAAGGAGCCTATAAGACTTGCAAGCTAGTCATTAAGACACCGATTTTTGTGTGTATATATGACTACATATGTTCTTATGTCGTTGATTTTTTTTAATTATATGATGTGGCACGCTTATTGAGACACCAAAGAAAATCCCCCTTAAGCAGGAAAACTGGGTAATTGCACTCCACCTGACCACCCATTTGCATTGCACTTGCCCACTCATTTGCATTCGACTTGGCCAGTCGTTCGCATCAGATTTGACCAGCACACTGGGTGGCCCTGATTGGCAGAAGTCGACCCATAGCGTCCCTTCGTGAAGGGCAGAAACCGGCCAAAAGCGGACATTCTGGAGCGACGGCTGTTGGCAAAGAGCAGTCACTCACTGGCAATAGATTTAGTTTTGGACTTCCCCGTCATCATCAATATCGTGGTCTACTCTGATTACTCCGGATCAATAACGAGCTACGGCTAAACGGGGTACGTTATTCGTGCATATTTCAAAGTTACAACTCGTCAACTACCGGAATTTCGAATGCGCGAATGTAGTCTTCAACAAGGGCGTTAACACGATCATAGGCGAGAACGGGTCAGGCAAGACAAACCTGTTCCGGGCATTGCGTCTTTTGCTAGACGACACACTGCTGCGCGCGGCATATAGGCTCGACGAGAAGGACTTCCACCGGGGCCTTGGCGACTGGCGCGGTCACTGGATAGTCATTAGCCTTGAGTTCGATGAGGTATCCCAAGACGAGGCGATTCAGTCCCTCTTTCTCCATGGGACCGGTAACATCGCCGACGGTGCGATCGGCAAGGCAACCTACAACCTTATTTTTCGTCCCAAGGCGGCAGTCCGGCGGATCCTGGCCGACCTTGCCGCCGGCGATACGGCAAGACTCGCTGAGGCACGTTCGAAGATCACCATTTCGGATTATGAAACTATCTTTACCGGCAAAAGCACCGCAAACTTCCTCGATCCCGAAACCTATAGGCAACTGGCTGGCGACTTCGACGCGGTAATATTTCCCAAGGAACTGACGAACCCCGCTATCGGGGGCGTCATCCCAGGCATGCTCTCGATCTCGCGCGAAGTGTGCTTCACCTTCGTGCAAGCACTGCGCGATGTGGTCTCTGACTTCCAGAACAACCGCACCAACCCCCTCCTAACTCTGCTCAAGTGTCGAAGCGGTGAGATCGATCCGCAGAGCTTCGAGCCAATCACCGCGCTCGTCAAAGGGCTGAACGATGCAATCGAGGGTCTACCAGATGTAGGAACCATCCGCACCGATATCCGCGATACCATCACCGATGCAGCAGGCGAAACCTACTCCCCGCGATCACTTTCGATCCGCTCGGACCTGTCCGACGAGGCCGACCGCCTGTTCCAGTCGCTCAAGCTGTTTGTGGGCGAGAACGAGGAAGAATATGAGGGTGCGATTCACGAGCTGAGCCTGGGCGGTGCAAACCTCATCTACCTGACGTTGAAGCTGCTCGAGTTCAAATATCAGAAGCAGAAAGAGTCCTTCGCCAATTTCCTCGTAATTGAGGAGCCGGAGGCGCACATCCATACCCATATCCAGAAAACACTGTTCGACCGGCTGAACTTTGATGACACCCAGATCATCTATTCGACCCATTCGACCCACATATCCGAAGTGAACAACGTCGTGAACATCAACATCCTCGGCCGGCAGGACGGACGATGCGAGGTGTTTCAGCCATCTTCGGGACTTGACGCCGGCCAGATTGGCAATATCCAGCGCTACCTCGATGCGGTTCGCAGCAATCTGCTCTTCGCCAAGAGCGTGGTCCTGGTCGAGGGCGACGCCGAGGAGATCCTCATCCCGATCCTCGTTAAAAAAGTGTTCGGGATTAGCCTGGACGAGTTGGGGATCAGTTTGATCAACATCCGCAGCACCGGCTTCGAGAATGTTGCGGTGCTTTTCCACAACGAGCGCATCCGCAAGCGTTGCGCGATCATCACCGATCTTGACCGTGCGTTTATCGATACGACCAAGGACATATTCGACAGTGACGATAAGGCGGCCGCAAAGAAGAAGGCACTGGGGTCACAAATCGCTGGACTCCAGCGTGAGGCAGTGCTCAAAGATTTGTGTGACGGGAATCCTTGGCTGACGGCACACTTCGCTGACCACACTTTTGAGGTCGATTTCGTCTCCGCCGGCAATGTCGGCACTGTCGTTTCGGTGTTGGGGGACGTCTATAAGGATAGTGGCACCATCGCGACGTCTAAAATGGAGCTGGAGTCGGGCGACATCGCACGTTTCGGGACGCGCGTGCTGACGATGGCACGTTACGCAGGAAAGGGGTGGTTCGCCATCATCCTGGGGCGAATGATCACGCCAGAAACCGTCATTCCGGATTACATCCTTGATGCCATCTTCCAAGCACATCTCCCGGTATCCATCCAGACATGGGCGCGTGTGCTGGATTATCGGGTCTCGGTCCTTGCCGAGTCACAACTACACACGGCAGTGGACATCGACGCGATGCGCGCGCAAATCAGACGCTACTATAGCGGCGAGATTGACTTTGCAGGGGTCCGCGCCGAAATGCTACAGACTTTTCCGGCCGACGGCATCAATACGATCCTGGCGAGCTTCTAGATGTTTGTCTGGGACAGGAAAGATCTGAACGATGCCCAAGTCGCAGCCATCGAGCATCCAGGCAGCGTATTCCTCGTTGCCTGCCCGGGTAGCGGTAAAACGAGAACCCTCACCTACAAGATCGCCCGCCTGTTGTCGGAGCTTAAGTCGGACAAAAAACGCGTCGTCGCGATTACCTACACGCACCGGGCTGCGGATGAGATTCACGAACGGATCGAGCAGCTTGGCGTCGATACGAGCCAGCTTTGGATTGGCACGATCCACTCCTTCTGTCTCGAATGGATTTTAAAGCCCTACGGAATCTATCACTCGGCGCTCAAGCACGGTTTCCGGGTGATCAATGCTCATGACACCGAACGAATGCACGAGGAACTCTGCAACGTGGTGCAGGGCACTAAGCTCAGCAGCTTCGACTGCGCATATTATTTCAAGCCGAACGGCTATGTTCTGACATGCAAAAAGACCGACAAGCATGAAGCAATTAGAGGAGTTTTGCAGGCATATTGGAAGGCGCTTCGTACCGAGCGGCAGGTCGATTTTGAACTGATCCTTTTCTACGCCTATCAACTCATCAAGAATAATCCGTCGATCAGCGTGCTGCTGGGTTCGATCTTCGAATGCGTACTCCTAGATGAGTTTCAGGATACGCGCGAAATCCAATATGCAATCCTCGCGTCGATCCTGAAGGCGTCGAAACGCGGTGTATCCGCCTTCGTGGTAGGCGATCCTAATCAGGCAATCTATGGCTCACTTGGCGGCTATGCGATTACGGCGGCGGACTTTGGGGCGCAGTGCGGTATCGCCTTCAATGAAATGGAGCTGTCAGACAATTACCGGTCGTCATCGCGCATTGTGAGTTATTTCGGCAATTACAACATCTGGCCTTCGAAGATCGAGGCGGTGGGGAGGGACAAAGACTACGCAAGCGTGGTGTCGTTCGATCACCAGACGCACCGCGTCGCGCTGGAGGAAGAGCTTGTAAGGCTCATCAAATTCAACGTCGAAACGCTCGGGATCGCTCAGCGTGAGGTCTGTATCGTTGCGCCTTGGTGGGTTCATCTCGCAAGCATGACACGCAGGCTGGTCGCGGCGCTTCCGGCTTATTCTTTCGACGGCCCGGGCATGGTGCCCTTTGCGCGCGACGTCGACAATTTCTGGTACAAGCTAGCTCGGATCATTCTGACGGAGGCGTCCCCTCAGCTCTATGTACGCCGGATGCGATGGGCGGGAGAGGTAATCGCTGACCTCAGCGAGGCCGGCGTCGAGGTTCCAGGTTTGGACCGCAAGACACTGCTGCGCGCCTGCAACGCCATTACCATCACCGAAACCGATGGCCTTGTCTTCCTCCGGGTGTTCTTCGACCAGCTATGTTGCACTTTCGGAATCGATCGCCACACCTGCGCGGCACTCCAGGAGCATCATGACGCTTTCTTTGAATGCTCGCAGAAGCGCATTGACAAGCTAATTAAGGAAGGCGCTGAGGCAATCACAGAATTGGCAATGTTCAGGAAGGTCTTTGCGGAGCGGACTGGAATTACCGTATCGACGATCCATGGGGTCAAGGGCGCTGAGTATGACGCAGTGATCGCCTATGGCCTGCTAGAAGGTATGGTTCCCCATTTTAGCGATCCGAACCAGGCCGAGACAGCTAAGAAGCTGATGTATGTGGTGTCGTCGCGAGCCAGAAAGAACCTACATCTGATCTCTGAGCGCGGTCGCAGTCGAGGCTGGAGCGGAGATTATCAACCAACCGACGTACTTGCTGGATGTGCATTCCGATACGACCAGCTTTCTTGACGCGTAAGAATCTGGTCGCAAATGACCGCTATGGGTCGATTTCGGCGGTTTACAACAGGCATCTTCTGGCCGGTTTTAGTCCGTCGCGACAGGCAGAAAGCGGCGAAAACCGGTCATCAACCATCAGATAGCTGGAGTCTCCGGCTAAAGCTGCTCTGAAATCCATCTACCCCGGGGCGCTGCGTCCCGCATTATTGTTGCGACACTAAATGACCATTTTCTCATCTGCCACGGACCCACATTTGGTTCTAAAGAGCCAACCCCTGGAGCCTTGGCTGTAGAGAAATGCTGAGTCAGCAACTCTAGACGTACTACCTAACCAACTGATACATAGAATGATGGCTTTTTGGGATTATCTTAAACAGGAAGGCAGTCGAGATGCGTGAAAACGAGACTCACGACTAGCGACTAAGGATAGCGATTGAATCAATGCCAGATTGACCTAGCAAAGACGCCGAATGGGGCCATCGGGCGTGAGATTGTGCACAAGAGCCTCGCGGTGGAACTCAGCGAGCGGGATCGCGCAGAACTTCATGTACACATGAACGGAGCCATTCCAGTTTCGACTATTCAAGACATTTTTGCGGACGAATTAACAGAGCTGCCGTCTGGTTTTCTGATTGAGCGGGACATGTTGCGACACACACCGTGTCAGTCGTTGGCGTCATACCTGACCCCTTGGCAGGTGTTGCGGCTCTTCCCCAAAAAACGCGAGAACCTGGATCGCCTTTCCTTGGCAGTCGTTTCGAGCCTCGCGCAGAACAATGTGCGCTTTGTAGAACTCCGAAGCAGCGTTTTGTACCTTGCCGCTCTGCAAAATTGCTCGCCCGCTCAAGCCTTGGAGCGCCTTTTGGAATCGTCTAGAACTGCATCTGACCGCTTCGGTATGCGTCTCGGCTTGGTCCTCACCGTGACACGCGGCGACTACAGTTCGGTTGGCCTGTCCACACTTCTACAGGCCTACCAAGATCTCGGTGAACCGGATGATGTGGTGGGGCTTGATCTGGCGGGCGATGAGGAAATTGCGTATCCAGCCGAATTACCGTCGCTATTTCGGAAGGCGAAGGATCGATTCGGACTCGGGATCACCATCCATGCGGGCGAAACTGGTCGCGTGGAAAACGTTCGGTCAGCTGTGGAGTTGTTTGGCGCAGATCGTATTGGCCATGGAACAGCTGCTAGCAAAGACCCTCACCTGCTAGATCTCTTGGCAAGACAGGATATCTGCATCGAAGTATGCCCAATCAGCAACAGGCTCACCGGAGCTGTTCCTGTCGACGAGGCCCATCCTCTGTTGGAGTTTCGGCGTCACCAGGTCCCTTTTGTAATTTGCTCGGACAACCCAGCGATTCATCAGCGAGGCCTAGCAGATGATCATGCGACGGCGATGACCGAGGGGCTCTCCGCCAATGATATTTCCGAACAGTTCGGCATCGCCAAGCGGTACTCATTCATAGAGGGTCTAAATTGAAAATCCGATTCATGTCCGGAAATCAGCACAAGGTCAACGAGGTGCAGCGAATTCTTGGCCCTGTCGGAGTGGAAATCGTGTCGGTGTCACGGAAAATTGAAGAGCTGCAAACCGAGGATGTCCACCGCTTGGTGCGGGACAAGTTGACCAAGGCATTTGAGGCTATAGGTCGCCCGCTTTTCGTCGAGCACACAGGGCTCTACCTGAGCGGTCTCAATGGGCTTCCTGCGGGTCTGACCCAGATATTCTGGGACAAGCTGGAAGCAGATCGATTCGTTAAGCTTGTAGCTGGTCTCGGAGATGCCGCAGTGACCGCAAAAACAGTGCTCGGGTATTGTGATGGGCGCCAGATTCGCCTGTTCGAAGGCTCCATCGAGGGAACTGTGCCTCTTGTACCGGCCGGTCCAACTGACTTTCAATGGGACTGCGTTTTCGTCCCGAACGGGCACACCCAAACTTTCGCTGAGATGGGACCGGCCAAGGACGCTATTTCCATGCGCCGCAAAGCTCTCGACCAGTTCGCCGAATATCTCAAAACTTGTGAGGGCGTAAGATGAACGCTGAGTTGCTACGCGCGCACCGCACCGGCAAGCTGATGCTTTTTGTAGGTGCAGGGGTGTCTGCCAATCTAAGCCTGCCTACTTGGGGCGAGCTTATCGCACGCATCGCTCAGGACCTGGGATACGATCCGAAAATCTTCTCCACTTACGGAACACCGCTTGCACTTGCGGAGTACTACAAGAGGAAGAAAGGTACTCTTGGGCCGCTTCGGAGTTGGATGGATCGCGAATGGCACAAGCCCAGTACAGATATCTCCACATCCGAAATCCATCGACTGATTACTCTCGGACGATTTTCACGGATCTACACCACCAACTACGATCGATGGCTGGAAATGGCCCACGACAAGTTCGAGGTGCCATACGATAAGATCGCAAGCGTTGCCGACCTCGTATCTGCCACTGAGGGCCGGCGTCAGATCATAAAATTCCATGGGGACTTCGATGACGAGACATCAATCGTTCTCGACGAAACTAGTTACTTTCAGCGATTGAATTATGACTCTCCGCTGGACATCAAGCTCAGCAACGATGTCTTGGGGAACTCTGTTCTCTTCATCGGATACAGCATTTCGGACTTCAACATTCGACTTCTGTTTTATCGACTGACGGAGATGTGGGGGCGCTCGCTGCTGCCATCTGCCAGACCAAAGTCCTACGTCTTCACGAATCGACCGAACCCTGTTGCACAGGAAGTGCTAGGTCAGTGGGGAATCGAGATGATTGTTTCGGAAGAGGACGATCCAAAGAAAGCGCTCACGGATTTTCTTCAGGAATTGGTGAGCTAAGAAACCTGCTTGGTCGCGATCTCAGGGGTTAACACTTATCCCTCATGGCGGTGCCGGGCTCGCGAGTGGCAGGTTTGGGTCGAAAACGGTCTCACCTAAGCGACTGCTTTTGGCCGGTTAGCGACCCTTCCTCTGGTCAGCCATCCTTGTCCTTCGACACGTGGAGGACTAGTCATGAACATCTTCGCTACCTGCAGCCGCCAGCCTTGGAACAAAGGAAAGCTGGTCGGGCAGAAAGCTCCACTCAGACTGAGAGATATCTGGGCCATCCGGGTAAGGCTTCAAATTGCAGAACGAACCCGTGATCTTGCGCTCTTCGATCTGGCCATCGACAGCAAGCTTCGGGCCTGCGACTTAATCAGGCTTCGTGTGCGCGACGTCGCCGATGGCGAGCACGTATCGCCACGTGCCATGGTGATGCAGCAGAAAACGCTGAGGCCAGTGCAGTTCGAGATCACGGAACAAACGCGGTTTGCTATCGCGGCTTGGATACACCAGGCCCAACTCCGGAGCGAGGACTGCCTTTTTCCGAGCCAGCTGCGTACCTCAGACCATCTATCAACACGTCAATACGCACGTATCGTCAAAGGCTGGGTCGAAGCCGTTGGCCTTGATCCAGCCATGTATGGCACTCACACAATGAGGCGTACGAAGGCATCGCTGATCTATCGCAGGACGAAGAATCTGCGAGCGGTTCAACTGCTGCTTGGCCATACGAAGCTGGAGAGCACCGTTCGATATCTGGGAATCGAAGTTGACGACGCCCTGGAGATGGCGGAACAGACCGAGGTTTGAATATGCACAGCGGCGGTCTAGCCCTGACCGTCGCTTACCGGCCAGAAGCGGACGTTTACCTAGGCTCGATTTTGGGGTTTTGAGGCGCCTACAAAACTTAGGGCAGATTAACTTGGACTTGGGGAAAATCCTCAAAGGGCCTTGAACAATAGGCCCGACCACATGAAAAAGAGAGCCGTCAGCACGCAACATATAATGTTGTTAGCTAGGTATCTTAACCTGGCCCCTTGGTGCACATTCTCTGAGCCAACTTGCCATCCCCACCACAGGCGCAAGCTGCCCATTCTGTCCCACTAACACTGCACTGTGAAATCCAGCATTATTGATAGCGGCAGTGGCAGATTTACTTGGCTATACACATCCACCCAAGGTGGGATACGTCTGAACATGAACGAAGACGAGTACGAAGAAGCGATCCGAACAGGCCTTCGCAACAATGAAGTTCTTAAGCTTGTGCACAACTACTGCTCCCACGCTCGTGTCGCCAACCGCGGCGGGGTCGGTTTGATTGCGCAGGTAACCGGGCTTCCGCTCGGAATGCTTGGCGTGCACTGTGACCACGCGCCAGCATCTGGAATGGCAGGTTGGTTTCTCGAACCCATTGCTGTTGATTTCTATGACCGGAATTGCGCTCATTGCGATAAGCGCGTGGCCGTTCGAATGCCCAGTTTACTGGCGCTAGTTGAGGAGCGAGATCGAGCTCTAGAAAGACAAAGGGAGGCCCAAAAGAAAGCTCGAGCCCAAGCTGCAGAGGCCCATCAAGGGAGGGTTGCGCAGAGGGCTGCTCTCCGAGTGGGGCAGAGCGCTGCCTGTTGTTCTCTTCTCGACGACCTTGACACACTTGATGCCTGCTCATCGGATGAGGTGAAGATCCGCATCGTCGAGACAGCTAAGCTCGCTCCGGAAGTCTTCATCGCTCCGATTATTGAGTACTTCTTCGAGCTTGCCACCTCCGACAAAATGAATTTTAAGGAGCAAGCACTTTCGATTCTACGCCTAGTCAGTGCAGACAAGCCTCGCCTTTCCGAAACGGCATTCGACTGCCTTGCAAAGCATGATGCTATCGAGGTCGCCGCGGATATCGTCCTTGCGTACCCAGGGATGGTGGCACCAGCGAAGGTAGAGAGCGCTGTACCGGCACTGATAGCTCTTGCCCGGCTTCCTCAAGCACAGCTTGCTGTAGATGAGCCGATCTCAAAGCCAGAACCGCTCAAAAAAATCT
>NZ_JH635999.1:671327-672891 GCF_000257605.1 Pseudomonas sp. R62 | reverse complement strand
CGTTTGGGTGTAGCCGCTTTGCACGTCCTGTTCAGAGATGATGCTGGACTGCTTCCCAGCTTTGCTAGGACAACGATTTCAAAGCTCGCCCGTGCGCACTTGTTATTTGAAAAGGATCCTTCTGATCGAGAGCTTGGAATGGTGTGCGGCGACCTAAGGCGTATCGTCGTAGAGGCCCTCCTTGCTGCGCCTGAAAATACCGACGCATTAATCTCTGAGTTTTTCGATAGCGCATCTTCTGAAGGCGAGGAGCGCTTAACCCAGATATATGAAGAGCTTTCGCGGCACTCAATACGGCTCGTTGAGGACTGTAGAGGCGCAATGACGTCCTCTGACGTTGCCGCGTATGTGGTGGTGCTGAGGCGTCTTCTCAACCTCGCAGGAACTTCTACAAATCAAAAGGTTCTGCGTCTCGTTGTTCAAGCGTTTAGAAACGAGCCAGATGAAATCGTCGCAGCTGGAAAGCAGAACATTGATGCTTTACTCGGCACAGCGGCTGTTTTAGATGCTCGCGTTGAAGCTTTTGAAGCGGAGCGAAACGCCACGCCAGCAGCCAACTTCAACGAGTACCTTGAGGCCCAGAATTCAGTAACTACCCTCTACCAACTCCGCGACTTATGTGCGCTGATAGCTGCCAAAGCCGCGAAGGGAAATGAACGGCTCGTTCTGTCTTACGTTGAATTCCTCAATAGTATCGATGAACAGAGCGATGGACTGAGCTCCACAATTATCAAAGCCACTCCATGCCTAATTGATAGCCCCTCCACACTAAATGTTGTTCTACCTCCTCTCTATTCATCGCTGGTCGGAGCCTCAGTTCGTAAACGTGCAGCTGCAGGTGAAGCTTTAGGAGAGCTAGGCAGAGCTCGTATTTCCGATCTCCCTGAGCTTGTACTAGAAGCGTTTGTACTGTTGTTGCTGGATCAGTATGTAATGGTACACAAGGCGGCCGTAAGCGCTCTTTCCAGCATCGATCTGCCAGAGCATCTAGAGCGACGTGCTGGTGAGGCTCTGTTGCAGCTCATCCCCTACTACAATGGCAAAAAGGATGAGCACAACTTTCTGATACGGTGCATTCGCTTACAAGTATCTCGGTTCGCATCCTCTGAACAGCTTCAGTACGGTCTTGGCAGTCTCTTCATCAAATTCTTGATGACAGCACCTGCCAATCTTCACGTCCGTGACCTCTCACGAATGGGGAAAGCGCTCGCTGCTTCCTCAAACTTTGCTGACTTAGTGATTCACACGCTCGATGATCTAGAACTGAGCGAGCACGGTGAAGAGGAAGCCAGCAGCCTTGTGCATCTAATTCCAGAAGCGGTAGCTCTGCAGCGGGCCGACGACTTAGTCAAATTGGTTAAGCGACGAACTGGACGCTTTATGCTGGTTGGGGCAGTAGTGGAGTTGCTCTCTCGCGTTGGTGCTTGGCCCCAAGCTGTTGCGGCGATGCAAGCCTCTTGGGAGGCTGTTCCAGATACGGCGCCGGAAAGACGCCTCAAGTGGCATCGGAGACTTCATGTGATTGCCGTGCAATTTGAGGCTGCAGTCGCTGCAAATGATCCCC
>NZ_JH635999.1:667122-671307 GCF_000257605.1 Pseudomonas sp. R62 | reverse complement strand
GTAATTCTCTCCCAAGCTTTCTACAGCCGGATTCGGGCAGTTGAAGCACTGAGGTCGTTGGGGGCTGGAAAGACAGTCGAGCCAGAGGTTCTCAGAGCTATCAGTGCAGAGCTGGACGAAGCTTCACTTCGGTATGGACGAGCGATAAACGGAACTACCTACAGCGCCTTGGCTGGCCTACTGCGGCTTGTCGCCAGCCTTGCTGAATGGAGGGAAGGTGTGCTCGCTGCCAGTGACGGAGTGGAGCGTTTTTTACGAAGCGCCTTTGAGCGATATCGCATGTGGCAGAATGAATATGGCGAGCAGGCCGCTGCTCAATCGCTCGTCAAAGCCGCTGAGTCTCTCCCGCGCGTAGGGTCACTTTCCGATTTCGAAGACCTCTGTGTAGCAATCGCTTCGGTACCTTTGCCTGTGGGCGCTTTTTCCAAAGGGGCTCGGAGCATGCCGCAGTTCGTTGACGAGCAAACGCCTCCTCCTCTCCCCTCCGAGCTGTCGGTGGCTTTCCTAAAATTCCAAATTGATGGGCAGGCCGCTGGAAGTATTCACCACCTGACACCATTAGTGCTTCATGACCTTGAAATAGAAGTACGTGTATCACGCTGGCCCGAATCTGCACTAACGCTGAGACTGTCCCCCATTTCAACGGAGCTGCGTACCAGCTACGACCTCTCAGAGTTCGTGTTCGACAAACCTGCGGGCGAACCGCCGTACACACTTTTCCAGCGGGGGCGCGCAGCCCTTCAGCTTGCGCAAGGGATGAATGCACGGCCCTACGAGTTCAAATACTCAGCTGCATTCGAGCCAGTCAGTTCAGAACAGCCAGTAGCCATCGTAGGGCACCGAACGCTTCTCATCGAAGGTCTTGATATCCGTTCAAATCCCATCACTGGCTATCCGAAAGTTGACGAGAAAATTCTGAGTATTCGGGACTTTCTGCGTCGAAATGGTCTAGTAAACAGCATCGAACTTAGTGATGTGCTTGAGGTGCTCAAGGTTTTAGGAGGAGTGGCGGGGCGTGCCATCCAGGACGCTGAATTCGATGGTGTTTGGTCAGAGGCGCAGTTTCAGGATGCAATTCGCAAGGAGCTTCGGCGCAACCCTCAAATTGGCTCTGATCTTGACGAACATCCCAAAGCTTCAGGCGGGATCACAGACCTCAGCTATCGCGGTATCGTTATCGAGCTAAAGTCCTTACCAGCTGGAGTCAAGGTGATAGAGGACTGCCAAGCCTATGTTGAGCAAACCGCAAGTTATGCAGTATCCAAGGAGAAGCGTGTTGCTGTGCTCTGCGTGCTCGACTGCAGAACAAAAACTGCCGCTCCATGGCCTGCCGGAGAAGGCATCGCAATTCTAAAGTCCCAGCCACCCGCCGACGTATCGGTGATCACTATTGTTGTGCAAGGAAATATCACTCGGCCAAGCAAATTGTCGAAGTAAATGGCATTGATCTGAATGTATAAGAGGAGAGCCAAGCTCGTTGCCCCAGTACTGATTGTGCGCCGGTGAATGTTCGTAATTGGCCGGTTGAATCCACAGCCGAAAGCTGCCATTCGCCTTTCTTATACTTTATTTTCTTTTTTGCAAATACTGATAGGAGAATTTAATGCCCTTGCTGCATCGATATGAATCACTACTATTGAAAAAAAACGTATGCCTATCGCAACCTTACGCATATCGCATGAGTCAATGTCTAGCATTGCGACTCCAGTACCTCTCATCGCGCAGAATGATCAATAAATTTTCAGTATTAGATGAGATAGCATTGCTCGAAAAAACGCCAACCAGCCGCCCTACGGGGACAAAAGCAGCTGAAAAATTCAGAGGGCCCATTCTGGGAAGCTTCTGGCACAAGCATTACTTCGACGCGAAACATCTACCACGAAATTTTTTGAATAAATGGTTCGGCGATTACGCGGTAAAAAAGGGGTTGCTGAAGACGAAGCTACATGAGGTTTTGATGGCGGACGAAAATGATACAGACATCGAAAGGTACTGGATTGCTATGGCCAATCGTATATCCCATGCACTCGTCTATGAAGGTTTTGAGACAAGAAAGAATAGAGGCGCATTAACAGGAGAATGGCTAATTTATTATGAACATGCCGGACTGAATTACTACTTAGATTTAGCTGACCATAGGGAGTTAGACGATCAGCAAAAACTATATGAACGTTTGATGGCTGAGTGCGGATGGGAGTTCCCTTTCGCGTTCAAATCGTCGGCTACTAGCAGTTACGTCCCTCCTGCATAAGCCTCCGCTCTAAGGCTGCTTTAATAATGAAAAAAAACGGTCATGCATCGGTAATGCCCCCTGTAAAGAGGGCAAAATAATTTAAAGATTATTGGTAAGCCAATCAGAACAATTTTTGTCTAATCCACCCCATGCCCCGGCACCTGAGAGCCCTAAAACCACCAGCTTGTCATTCGAATCGACATGCTTCATTAGCTCGTCACGGATCTGCACAAGTGAAAAATCTGACTTAACTATCCAAGTTGAATCGACACAATGCCACCAAGAGCCCAACGCCTTTATTGCATCGTGGAGCTCTGTGTATTTTTTTCCTGGAGTAATTAGATCGTACGTTATCAAGACTGATGCCATCGCTGCCTCCATTCGCTTAGAAGATATCGAAGTGATATCAATTCGAGAGAGTAGTCGGAATGTTTGAATCATCCAATATTTGGCAGGCCACTCCCATCTCAGTCCAATCATTACTTCTCTTGATATATCTTGACTGTCCGCTTATGGCTCATAGCTGCCCGTTTCGACAGACTCAAAACCATCCGCGCCAAGCAGATTTCAATCCTCTGCGAAAATTACAATCGAACAGCGTTGTGCCAAATATGCCTAAATCCCTAGTCGGTTCACTCCGACAGCGTTCGGTTGCAGATAAGAAAAGAATTTCAACTTATAACCGTGGTTTACGAAAAAATGCACTTCAGAAAAATGCACATTAACCGACTAGCAGGGGGAGCTTTCTCAATCATGCCAAAGAACATCCATGCGAACACACTATTGTATCAGCACAGGTTGAGGTTAGCTTTTCGAGCATCCGGGAGCATCTGGCCGTTCATAGGGGTAGAAAAGGGTCTCAGTCGTAATGCTCTTCAGGCCCTGTTTAGGCAGCTGTAGTGTTCGAAACGCAACTCCCGACTTGTCACATTTTTGCAGTTGGAGCAGATACAGCATGTCTTCCGACTCGGCGACCTGGCACCCTTCGTACTGATCAAGATTTGCATAGACCACCTGACGCTTAACACATTCTGATGCCTGCTTCAGCGCTGCAGAGCGACCATCATTTGAAGGCAACCTCACCAACAAGAACCAAGCAGAAATCAGCAGGCCGGCGATTATGCAGGTCGATCCAACGCACACGGCGATGCCTCGGTTTTCGATCGCCCGCTTGAGAACATGGGCAGTCCATTTTGGGAGTGGCTGGGGCTCGCCCGGCATTTCCCTAGTTTTTTCCAGGAGAAGTAAGAAAAAAGCGACGATTCCGACTAGGGCCATGCCAAAAGCCAAAGCCCCAATGTAAGACCCAAATCTGGCAGCTCCGTAAGCAAGGATTTCCTGAGCTCCGATGCCCAACCGTTCGATACCAACATCCATCGTCAGGTAATACTTCTCAAGGTAAGCGTACCCGCTGAGAGTGAATGCCCCGATCATGCTAGCGATGAGTAGTGTGGCTTCGATGCGCAAATATGTCCTGAGTCGTTTTGGGCTTGCGTTGTGCGTGTCCATGTCGGTCAAGCTGGTATTCCTGAAAAATAGGAGTAGAGAAAATTGTACCTCAAGCTTTCATCAATCGAACGAGTGGCTGCCACCAGGTGGTTTAGATCTGCGCCAGACTGATCGAGAGGGTGCCTAGGAGGCTCAAGTATCTGATGTCTGCTTCTGGCCGTTTTTTACCGATCAAGGCCACCCAGTGTGCTGGTCAAATCCGATGCAAACGACTGGTCAAGTCGAATGCAAATGGGTGGTCAAGTCCATGCAACTTCGCAGGAAAACGCCATGTCTCGTCTCATCCCACTACACGTAACGCTATGCCTGTTGCTTTCACCTGTGTGCATGGCTGATAAGGTCGTCCGCGAGGTGCCTGATACCACCGCCGGCAAAGGCGTCGGTGTCGTAACGGGGTTGATGCTCGGTGCCGTGGGTGGCCCGGTCGGAGCGCTTATCGGGGC
>NZ_JH635999.1:650904-666351 GCF_000257605.1 Pseudomonas sp. R62 | reverse complement strand
ATTTTTTGCCGGCAGCTCGATTCAGGAAGCGGCCGGCCTAACCGAAACTGCGTACGAAGTGAAGGACGCCCAAGGCGAAATCCGCGCCGTGCGCTCGCCCAATGCCCGCTTCGAACCGGGACAGCAAGTCATTCGAAAAGGTCCGCGCCTGGTGCCTCACGATAGCTGAGTCGGCTATCCACACGAACTCCTTTATAGGATCCGGTCATGGGTCGGATACTCTTTTTTCTCACATCGCTACCAGTCCAAAAGACTGATTTATAACGTCTAAAAATAGAAGCGCGTAAAACCACGGGTGTGCCGGATTTCAATTGGCTGCAAAAACTATCCATTCAATTGGGGTGACACAATGGAAGCCATCGACGCAAGGTCTTGAGCGCACCGGAAAACGCCATGATGGGTTCCAACACTAACCTGCAAATAACATCACTTACGTCAACGGACTGTGCTGCAAGCTGACGGGTACACCAAGGAAGAATTGCTCAGACAACCGCACAACCTCGTGTGCCATCCTTCGATGCTAAAAAGCACCTACAGAGCTTGTGGGACACCATCAAAAAAGATGAAATCTGGACCGGGTTGATTACCAAGGTCGGTAATGGCCGCGGCCTGTACGCCTTAGACTCAAACGTCCAGCCGCTTTTCGATGAGCAGCGCAACATTGCCGAATTCATTGCACCCGCCGGTAATCAACGACTTAATCAGTGACCTCAAAACACCCGAGTTTTCTAAGGAATAATTCGATGAGCACTACACAGGTAGAATGCTATGCCAGACGTAATCGAACACATCGTAATAGGTTACGGCGCTGAGTCCGGTAATGCTTGAGGGCTTAAGCAGCGGAGTCACGTCCCATAGTGTTCGCGGGAAGTCGCCAGGACAATACAGACGCAAAGCGGTGGGTTAGACGGGATTTGATGTTTGTCTGGCTTGCTCGACGACAACCGACACCGCCACTTTGAAACCCTGCCCCCTCTCCTCTCTGCTGATGTTCTTCGCCGGCTGCGATGGCGCAAGCCAGCACTCGCAGAAGAGCGCCCAGAATTCTAATGGCCAATCAGGCACCTGTATGGGGCGGCAGTGCGAATTGTATTATGGCGCCTCGGGGCTGATTTGAACTCGCCCACAATCGACCGCCATGCGCCTCCATAATCGAGCGACAAATCGACAACCCCATGCCCAGCCCCGTGGCCTTGGTTGTATAAAACGCCGTAAATACCTGCTCGGCCTGTCCTGAATCGAACCCTGGACCCGTATCGCTGACCTGCACCAGTACGCTGCCCTGCTCTTCTATCCCTGCGCTGATAGTCAAACGTCTTTCCTTGTCGTCGACACTGTTCATTGCCTCAAAAGCGTTGAGAATCAAATTCAGCAGCACCTGCTGTAGCTCTATACGATCGCCCAAGACCGACGGTAAATTCTCAGCGATGCGCGTTTGGACCAAAACACAGTGGCTGATTGCTTGGCCACGCGTAAATTCGACCATTTCCTGGATAATTCCGGCGAGTTCCATTGCTCCCTTTTGCGGTGGGGCCTTGCGGATATGTCCTCGGATCCGATCCAGAACATCCGCCGCGCGACGAGCATCTTTTACCAAGTTCTGGAGTACCAACTTTATCTCGTCCAAGTTGGGCGGTTGGGCGGCCATCCATCGCAGCGCAGCGTGAGCCCCCATAGCCGTTGCGGCAATTGGCTGGCTGACTTCATGGGCGATCGAGGCCGCGAGCTGCCCCATCGTCGCGACACGGTTAGCGTGCGCCAACTCCACCTGGACATTGCGATAACGCTGTTCGCTTTCACGAGCTTTCTCTTGCGCATGCTTACGTTCGGTCAAGTCCAGAACGAACGCTACACCCTCGTTGCTACCTGCCTCGAAAGTAGCCAATCCGATGATGATCGGCAACAAACTGCCGTCCCTTCTGATGTATTCCTTTTCAAAAGGACGGGCGCTTCCATTGCGTAGCGTCTCTATCAGCGTCTTTTCGCTCTCGTCACGATATTGCGGCGCCGTCAGATCTCTCCACCTGATGCGGCCCGAGACAATGTCTTCGCGCTCATATCCCACCATACTGAGAAACGCGTCGTTGGCATCGGTGATCTCGCCATCGGCATTCCAGAAAATAACCCCAATGATATTGGAGTCTACGAGACGCCGGATCTTCGCTTCGCTTCCCGCAACATCGCGGTATAGATGGGCGTTTTCCAGAGAAATAGCCGCTTGTGATGCCACCAGCTTTAGCACTGCGATCCGAGACGGGCTGAAGACGCCCGCAGTGAGATTGTTTTCCAGGAATAGCGCGCCAATCAGCTTCGCTTGGTTCATTAACGGCAAGCAAAGAATAGATCGGGCACAGTGCTCCAGAATGTAGGGGTCCGCAGCGTACTGGGGCTGGCTAATTGCGTCGTCGAGAACAACGCATTCATGCGTGCGCAGAACATGGTAGAGAATGCTCTCTGGCAAGAGCGTCGCACTAACCGGCACATCGCGCACATGCAACTGCAACCACGGCGAGTTGTTGCCAGTGGTCGCCTCGGCAACTACTCGAGGGTGGATACCCTGAATGCGCACCATTAAACCACGCTCGGCGCCGGCTTGTTCGATGGCCGTCGACATGATCATATCAATGAGCTTTTCCAGAACGATCTCGCCTGAGACGGCCTGCGATACCTTCAGCACGGTGGCAAGATCAAGCTGTTCAACAGGCGTGGCGATGGTAATCGCGGGACTAAACGTGGGCTCTTCCACGCGCAGATACCTGTAAATTGCGTCGAGCTGCCGGACCTTGCCATCCGCTCCCCAGCGAAGATAGCCATATCGGGCATCGCGCATGTACAGGCGGGCAATCTTCGCGAGTCCGCGTGTTGCGTAGAAGCGCGACGCTTGTTCGTTGGCGAGAGCTCCAATATGAATAAACCCGCTTTGCTGCGCCGAATCGATAGCCTCTTCGTATAAATGCTCGGCCTGCACCAGGCGGTTTTCAATCCGGGCAATTTCGGCGCCCACCAGTGCCTTGTGGCTTGCGAAATTTTCGCTGCAAATATCTGCCCAGGCCTGCATTTTCACGTGGTGTGCATTAAGAACGTTTAAGTGTCCCAGTCGATCATCCGTTGAGGCGTCAGAACACAAGCCCGCCCTCGTCAGCGTGTCATACAGGTAGAATTCAGCCTCCTCCAGGAAGGAATGCGATAACTCGAGTAGAGGCTGCGCTTGGGCTCCGGCTTCAAGGGCGGAAGTTAAGTCGCCGGCAAGATAGCGAGCTTGTAACTTCCGGATCCAGTACCAACACGTCAACACCGGCGAAGTCTTGGAAACGTGGGATTGAGCTTCGCTCTCATCAAACTGCTCGCTGTCAAGGCAACCGAATACCGGCGTAAAGCCGCGCAGCATTTGGATCAGTGCAAGCTGGTTTTCGATGAAGTCGATGACTAGGCCAAAGTGCATTTTTCTTGCGTACTCGAGCCGCCGTTCCGCTTCATGCTGCAACTCGGGGAGCGGCTCACCTGCAAACAGCAGGTTTGAGACGATAATGTTGCAAGCGAAAGCGCCATATGAGAAATCACCGATGCGGTTAGCAGCATCAAAAGCTTGATCCAGCAACCCGCGACAGCTGCGGACAGGTTGCGCCCAACGCGCGACAAAGAGTGCGAAAGACAAGTAAGTACGCGCCTCATAGCGCGTGAGGTTCCTGCGCTCCACCAGTTGGCATCCGAGCTGGCCAAATCGAAAGCCTACCTGGTAATTGCCGAAACGCTGACCGGTTACGAGAGAGAGATTGGCGTACGCCACGCTGGAGGCATCGCTGTTGCCGTGCTCGAGGCTGAGATTGATTGCCTTGCAAATCGTCAGGCAAGCCAGATTCGCATCCGTGTGCAAAGCAGGCGAGAACAGCATGGTCAGCGCATGAAGTGTGGCGAGAGCCACCGCATCCTCCATAGGGGGCAGATCTATGATCTGCTCAATCGTCTGGTTTCCAAGTCTGGACCATATGCCCTCATATTCGCCTCGCGCGGCCTCATCGTTTGGGTGAGCCGACCAGTCGATACCGACATGTCGCAAAAACGACAGGCAGACAGCAACCGCTTGATCATTGCGATCCAGAAGCAGGTTCACATTCATCAGCATGCACGCCACATTCCCCCGTTCGACGATTGTTCTCGCTTGGCCCGCCAGCGTAAGAAGCCGCTGGTCCGCTACGAGCAACTGCCCGGTCAGGAGTTCACATTCCGCCAGGTTTAGCTCCAGTTTGAATTTCAGCTCATGACGATGACTCCAGCACTGGTCGCCCATCAACTGTGCGCCTATGGTGAAATACTTGAGCGCCAGATCATAAGCTGTCGAAGCGTTGGAGCGCTGTCCCGCGATCAGGTTAAGCCTGGCTAGTTGCTCCTGTTCAGTCTGCTCGGTAATCAGCGATGCACCGCGATTAAGCTGGCCCACGATGTCGAAAATCACCTCTTCTTGTTTTTCCGCAGGCGTTTCGGCGACCAGCAGTCGGCCGATCTTCAGGTGAGCTGCCGAGAGCAGCTCTGTGGGGATCAGTGAATAAGCGGCTTCGTGAATCCGGTCATGCGCGAAGACATAGACTCCGTCCAAACGTTCGATTAGTTCCTGGCGTATGGCTACCCATAACACTTTGGATAGCTGCGAACGGGGAATTACCATGACAGTCGCCAGTGTCGAGATATCGACAACGTTGCCGAGACAGGCCATGTGCTGCAATCCTCTCAGCGTCACAGGCGGCAAGCGGTTCAGCTTGTCTACCATGAGGTCGACAACGTTCTCGGTGTAACCCTTAGCGTGGATCCGATCGGTATCCCAGCGCCACTGCCCGCGCCTGTGGTCGAAATCTAGAAGTTTCTCTTCGGCGAGCACGTGCAGAAATTGAATGACAAAAAACGGGTTGCCGGCGGTTTTTTCGTACACCAATTGAGCTAGCGGCTTGATCGGCCACGACCGGGTATGAAGCGCATCGCTGATCAACTGCTCAATATGCTCTATGGCAAGCGGCGTTAATGTTATTTCATTGATGGGAATGCCTGAATTCCCGAGCCGTTGAAGTTTTAGCATCAAAGGGTGATCGGCCGCCACTTCGTTATCGCGATAGGCTCCAATCAGCAAAAAGTGACGCAACGCCGAGCGGGTGAGCAGGTCCTCGATCAATTCGAGCGTTCCAGTGTCGAGCCACTGCAAATCGTCGAGAAACAGCACTAGCGGATGATCTTCCCGGGCGAACACTCCAATGAATCGTCCAAATACCAGCAGCAAACGGCGTTGCGCCTGACGTGGCTCCAGTTCTGACACCAGAGGCTGTTCGCCAATAATCAGTTTCAACTCAGGAATCAGATCGGTGATGAGCCGTCCCTCAAGGTCAAGTGCTTCAAGCAGTGCCGTGCGCCAGCGGTCCAGTTCGGTGTCGCTCTTCCCGAGAAGCGTGCGAACAAGCCCTTCTAATGCTTGGACGAGGGCTGAATAAGGAATGTTGCGTTTGTACTGATCGAACTTGCCGGAGGCCAGCAGTCCCCTAGAAGGCACCAACACTTTATGCAATTCACTGACGACCGAAGATTTGCCTATACCCGAATAACCGGTGATCAGCACCCACTCGGGCACATCGCCTTCAGCGACGCGACCGAAAGCTGAGACCAGTTGTTCGACATCGCTCTCTCGTCCGTACAGCTTCTCGGGAATGAGCAGCCTTTCAGACCAGCCCTGTTCATCCAGCGGAAAATTACTAATGTAGCTTTGCACCTCCCACTGCGACAAACAGCGCTGCAAATCACGCTCGATTCCGCCCGCCGTTTGATACCTTTCCTCGGCCGTCTTGGCGAGTAACTTCATGACGATCCGCGAGATCGCCTCCGGTACGGTACGAAGTCGCAAGCTCGGAGATATCGGCTTTTTGGCGATGTGGCAATGCACCCATTCCATGGGATCCGAGGCCGTGAATGGCAGCTCTGCGGTCAGCATCTGGTAGAGGGTGACGCCGAAGGAGTACAGATCACTGCGAGAATCGATCGAGCGATTCATTCTCCCGGTTTGCTCTGGCGCCATGTAGGCAAGCGTTCCGGCAATGGTCTCCGGGGCCTGCCGC
The DNA here is from genome assembly GCF_000257605.1 of Pseudomonas sp. R62. Lineage (NCBI taxonomy): Bacteria > Pseudomonadati > Pseudomonadota > Gammaproteobacteria > Pseudomonadales > Pseudomonadaceae > Pseudomonas > Pseudomonas sp. R62. Next base: position 660,259 of record NZ_JH635999.1, on the reverse strand, counting down.
TCCCGAGGCAATCGAGACGCGAGCCCAAACCCGGTGAACCGCGCTTCACCGTCAACGCAATTGACGAATATATGCGTGGGCTTGATATCTTTGTGGACGAGCCCGCTTTGGTGAAGCTTGCCTAGCACTACCGCGATACTGATGGCGAGACGCAAGAAAGCAGTGGTATCAATAGGGGCGCCGAGCATACGCGCCAACGGCTCGCCACCCGGGTCATCGAGCACCAGGATGGTTTGGTCACCTTCGCGTAAGAGCTCAATCGGGAGTACGGCCCATTCATCTTTGAGCTCCCCCTTCAGTGCGAACTCGTGGGTGAGGCGATTCAAGGTGGCAAGCAAAGGCTGGTCAGTGGAGGGCCGGGCAACCAGCACATTCTCGTAGCCACGTTTGCCAAAGCGCTGTCCCCGACTCAGCACCCGCTCCCCATCGTCCCACAAGATATCCATGCTTTCGTCCGTCAACGCCCTACCCTCGCGATGTCTTAACCGGCAGTACACATCACCGCCAGCACTGTCAGTGTTTGGAACATCCACCGGCAAAGAAAGAAGCGCCCGGATTTGCCGCACGGATCGTAGCATGGCCTGCTTATCGATCCTGAGGGCGTATACCAAAAAGGCGATCCAATTGCCGTCCCAATGAGCCGCTGGAAAAACATTCCCGCAGTCAGCAACTCACCATTCAATTCAAAGCCATCTGTCTTATTCTCCGCAGTTTAAGTGCCCCAGCGAGCCCCCGGTAGTTAGCATCGGTAATCGCAGGAACGCTACAACCGACCAGAAACTAATACTTAAGTATTGATTTTGCAGACTGGAATATCGGTTAAACAATCGATCGTAGAGGGCATCAAATCTGGTTTCAATAGGATAATGATTTTTAAGCTGTGCTGTCGCCGCTCCTTGTTACATCGGAGAAACTTCATGAAATTCCTGTACATGCTCTTGGCGGTCGTGACGCTAATGAACTTCGGATTCGCCGAATCCCCCAGCTGGACCGCGCGAACTGGCGAGTTCTCCAGCGCGGCCATGCTCAACAGCAATAAGGAAAGGAAGATATTGTCAGACGCTCCGGTAGCTGACTTCACAGATTCCGTCAGGATGAGACGTTTCGCATCCGACGGTATTGATCCCTTAGGCTTTAACCCTTAAGTGTTCGATGCCGCGATCGCGGTGGAGCGAACGAATATTCTGACCGACCTCCACCCCGTCGCCCCTTTCCAGTCGACACAGCTCAATAAGACAAATATCGACATCTTCTTCAGTTGGCACATTTACAGCGCCAATTTTTCTGGCCCGGACGTATACGAACTACTAGCGTGAAAAATTGAAATAGTATGAAGAGCTTCAACTGGATTCATTGTGATGAATAGCGCAACAAACCGTTGAGCAATATCGCACAATAATCACTTGATCCACTTTACTCGCCGGGTGAAGATAGCCATCCAAACCAGCTAGGAGAGAGTTGCGTTGCGACGCACATAGATGAGTCCAACATAACGGTATCCTGCTACAGCTAAGCCGAGACTTTGGCTACCTGATTTTCTTTCGAAATTCACAGGCATTTAATGATCCGTCTTTTTCTAACCGCGTTCGCCGCAGTATTGTCATTAACCTGCGTAGCAGAGCTGCGGATTACCTCCCCAAACGAAGCCTGCAGTGTCCTCAGCGATACCCGATTACGCGCGGATTCGTGGTCAATACAAGCAGACAGGACTGAAGGTTGTTCAAGCTCCGTGCGGGCCATCACGGTGGATAGCCCCAGCGGAAATACCATCGCCTTCATGGTACAAGGCACCAATCAGGTACCTGAGCGTTTCAGTCTGAAAATCGACATCGCATCGCCCAACCTTGCCGATGACGCGAAGCGTGAAATGATTAAAGCCGCCAAGCGACTTTCGGTAAGAGCGCTGGGTTTATCGCTTCCACATTCAGTTGACAATGCAATACTTAAGGGCGAGAACATATCCCTGCAAGTAGGCAGTGGTGCAGTGATCATTACCCGTACTGATGGGGATAAGGGAGACTATCAACTGGCGTTGACAATGCAGTGAAACAGGGACTAAAGCCAAAGGGCTAACGATGATTAATCGTGGCCCTTTGAATTGGAGCTGCCTCCACGAGAGACGCTAACATGGACAGTCGGAACCTAACTTCCGCCATACGATGTTCTATAGTCGGACATGATCAAACGAGCCGAACAGCCACCATGAATTCACTTGTTCACCCAACCGATAACTCTCACGAACCAATCAGCAGGCCACGCGTCTTGGTATTTCTGGCTTATCCCCAAATGGGGCTGCTGGACCTGACCGGTGCGCAAACCGTCTTCTGGGCCGCATCCAAGGCAATGGCTGAACGCGGGCTGGCGGGCTACACGCTACATACGGCGAGCATGGAAGGCGGTTTGATACCCAGCGCCGAAGGCCTGAGCGTAGATACTACATCTCTGAATCTGGTCAACCCGGTAACCGTCGACACACTAATCGTGCCGGGCGCACCCGATATCCGGCAAGCAATGATCGATAGCGCAGCTCTTGTCGACTGGTTACGCACCGCATCAATCCAAGCGAGGCGAACAGTCTCGGTATGCAGCGGTACCTTTTTGCTCGCCCAAGCGGGATTGCTTGAAGGGCTGCGTGCAGCCACACATTGGGCGATGTGCGACATGCTTAAGAGCGGTTTTCCGACCATCGATGTCGATATTAATGCCATATTCATAAAGCAAGGCACCGTTTGGACTTCCGCAGGCGTGACCACTGGCATCGATATGGCACTTGCTTTGGTCGAGGCCGACTGCGGTCGCGAAGTGGCGCTGCAGGTGGCCCGGGAATTGGTCATGTTTATCAAGCGTCCTGGCGGACAGGCGCAGTTCAGCATGCTGCTGCAATCACAAACCGAGGAAGGTGCGGACTTCGATGATCTGCACATGTGGATCAGCGCAAATCTGGGCGATTCCCACCTGACAGTTGAAACACTGTCTCGACAAGCGAAGATGAGCCCGCGCAATTTCGCACGCATGTACAAGCGCAAGGTCGGTCGCACGCCGGCAAAAGCCATAGAGATGTTTCGCATCGAAGCTGCGCGGCGGATGCTGGAGGACTCGCGACGTAATATCGATCAAATTGCGCAGCTGTGCGGCTTTGGCGATGAAGAACGAATGAGGGATACTTTTCGCCGCCATCTAGCGGTCTCTCCACGCGAGTATCGCAATCGGTTCTCGCGCTGAGGGTGTAACGCCAGCTTCAAGCAGTAGCCAGAGAAAAGGTACTGGGGTGCGCACGATAGGCGCCCGCCGTATCCTGCTCGGAAAGAAATGCACTGCATCGCGAGCGCAACCACCGCTCCCCCGGATCATTATGTGTTGCCCCCCGCCAGACCATCGTCAACTCCTGCAGAGGCAACTCAAGCGGCGCGCATTCAACGCTCAGACCGTCGATCAGTGCCATGGACCTGGCGATGTAGTCCGGGACAATTGCGATCATGTCGCTGTTGGCCAGCAGCACTGGCAATGCGCTGAACTGCGGCACTGTCAGTACCACCTTGCGTTGACGGCCGAGATGACACAACGCACGATCAGCTTCTTCAATCACATTGCCCATCGACGATACGACGGCGTGTGGGCGGCGGCAAAATTCGTCAAGCCCCAACTCCCCGCGCTTCGAATCGGCACGCAACAGCATAGGGCGGCTCAAACGCAGTGATTTGCGGCGGGCGTTGGCGGGCAGGTCTAAGGTATGACTGATACCCACTGAGACTTCCCCTGATGTCAACAGTTGAGGCATTTGCCAGTGATCAGCGCGGCGGACCACTAGCGTCATATTGGGCGCTTCGATGCGCAATCGACGCAGTAGCGCCGGCAAGAACGCGTACTCAACGTCGTCTGACAGTCCCATGTGAAAGGTGGCGTCGCTGGTGAAAGGGTCGAACGCTTGGCAGCGCCCCAAGGCGGCTGCAATGCCGTCCAGCGCAGGGGCCAGATTAGAGAAAATTTCCTCTGCCCGCGAAGTTGGCTCCATGACGCGCCCCGAACGAATGAACAGCGGGTCATTAAACATCAGACGCAAACGGCCCAAAGCACTGCTAATGGTCGGTTGCCCGAGGAAAAGCTTTTCGCCTACACGAGTCACATTTCGTTCGTGCATCATCGACTCGAAGACCACCAGCAAGTTGATGTCCGCACGGCGCAGGTCATTTCTGTTCATCATGTCAGGCCACCCGGTCAAAGGACCATTGAGGTTAAGGGCCGTGTCGCTCGCCCATCCGGAGCAGCGATCTTCGGTGTAGGATCAGGTTAGGCGGGTGGACGGCCTATGTATGTCCTACGTCAGGACACCGGTTTCATCTCTGGGGAGGGGCGGCTTGATACTTCAGTATGAGAATGCCGGGAACCGCGATGTCCGACCGCGCGCCTCCTCGTTCGGCAGTTTCTCCGGGAGGTTTGGCACATCAAAAAGCGCGGGCGCAGCTATAGGATCTGCGTAACTGCTCGCTACTTTCGCCAGTGCTGGACCAGAAGAAAGTGGGCCCGATACGGTCAGCCAGATCAGATGAATAAGTATTGATGCTTTAATAGATGCCAAATGTAAGAACACCGTTCGATGAACAAACCCGCGCGACCAGAGCCACTGGTTTACATCGATGATAACGCGCCGCTATGGCAGGCTTTGGATAGACTACCGCAATCTTTTGGATGGCGAGTTGAACTGTTTGGCATCGTCCCTTACCCCGAGAGCGACAATGAAGACATTTACGGCCTCGGGATTGGTGACGAACAGATTACCGGAGAAATCGACCTCGCCGAAGTCACCGTGAAATTTATCGTGGTCAGGCCATGCGTTGAATGTCCGCCCGCTCTTTCGCCGACCTGGTGAAGATGGCGCAAGCGCTGGGGGTCGATCGTCACGATAAGCCCTGGATCGTCCCCATGAATTGTTACGCGGACGCCGCCCTCAGGCATGCCGCCACTGCGAAAATGTCGCCAATTGTCGGCTGATTGTTATTCGAGCTGTGCGTCTCGGAGCACATGCTGCACATGCTTCATGAGTTGCTTACCGTCAAAAGGTTTTTTGAAGTAGCCGACCGCCCCCAGCTCCTGCGCCCTGAGCTCAAGGGCTTCACCTACGCACGCTGTAATAAAAATGACTGGGAAGCGCATGGCGCGCGCCTGCAGCTCTGCGAACATTTGCAAGCCATTCATACCTGGCATGCGGATGTCCGAAATGAGGCAGGAGGTCGAATCGAGGGCACAATCCGCAAGGTAGTCTTCGGCTGAGGCGTAGGTGCGTGCGGTGTATCCCATTGATCTGACTAAGCTGTCCAGCGAGATTCGCACCGTGTCATCGTCGTCTACGATCGAAATGATTGGAGTATTTGGCAATTAATTCAACCTTGTGGTTATGGGAGCTGATTGATAGAGCTCCACTTGTTCTAAGACGCTGATCCTTACTTCAATTCTCATACTGTTTCAGGAAATCGATGAATACGCGAAGCTTTTGCGGCATCGCGCTTCGGCTGAAGTAATACAATGACAAGCTGCGTTTCGGACTCCAGTTTTCCAAAACCCTGACCAAACGGCCGTCGGCGAGATAATCCTGAACATAACGGTCATAAAAATAGCCATAGCCGCATCCATCGAGGGCCGCACTCAATAGGGTCATGCCATCATTGCTCGAAATGCGCCCTTTGGTCTCGATTTCAAAGTGTTGACCCTCGGATGAAAACGCCCACCGTTCATGGGACCCGGTCACGGCGCTGTTATAGCGAATACAATCGTGGTGCACGAGATCGGCAGGTACCTTCGGCACACCGTGACGCTTGATATAGTCGGGCGATGCCACGACGGCCATACGAATGTCGGTGGCTAGGGGAACCGTCACCATGTCCAGTTGAAGGAAGCTGTTCACTCTGATGCCGGCGTCATAACCATCATTGACGATGTCGACGACACGGCTTTCGATGGCAATGTCCAGGTTGATCTCCGGAAAAGCCGTCAGGAACTTGCTAACCAGCGGCTCCAGAAACATCACATAGGCGCTGCGTGACAACGTCAGTCGCAAGGTGCCGGACGGTCTGGCAGCCACTTGGGCCAGATCAGTAAATGCCCCTTTGAGCTCGAGAACCAAGGGGGCCACTCTCTGATAGAACACTTCACCTGCCTCCGTTAGCCCTACGCTGCGCGTTGTTCTGTTGAACAAGCGAACGCCGGCCCTTTTTTCCAACTGACGGATGGCGTGGCTGATAGCTGATTTACTTACGCCCATCATGACTGCAGCAGCAGTGAAACCGCGCGCGTCCGCTACACATACAAACACCGTCAGCAGCTCAAATCCATCCGTATCAATCGTCAAAGTCGGGTACGCCTTCCAGTCGGCAGCGCATCAGAACAAACGTACGCCTGTGATGCCCAGCATGATGAGTAAGCTGATCAGCGCGCCAAACACGGCACCGCCCAACCAGATTTGATTAGCTTTCAATTGAGAAGCACCGTGTGCCAGCATTACTCCTCTGAGTCCTGAAAACAGATGCGTGATGATAAAAAACACGCCAATTGAGTAATGTGGCAGCAAGCGAATGCCCCAAGGGTCGTGAATCATCCCCACCGGATCTCCGGAGGCGAAGTCCCAACCAGTTTCGATGCCTGCGTACGTTCGGGCGAAGACAAACACAGCATTCAGGTGGCCCAAAATGAAGACGGCCAGAAATACGCCGGAACCCACCTGAAAGATCCGGTAATTGTCGCTTCCGACCGCACTCCAGTTCCACGCAAGGCGCAGACCGCTGAAAACCTGAAACAGCAAGGCGACCACGAGAATAGGTTCGACCAAAGATGAACGGTAGATTTTTCGACCTATTTCCATGACTTGCGCATGAGCCTGCGGTCCGGCGAGGCCGAACAGGTGATTAAAAAGGTGGAAGGCTATGAATAAAAGCACGATCGCGCCCGCTATTCCATGAGCCACTCGCCATGCAGCCAGAGCGCGAAGCGGACGGATTGATTCCTCCACTCCCCTTCCGTCCCTGCTGAGAAAAGCCCCGATCCCTATCCACAATGCGACCCAAAACCACTCATCGGGTACCGGCGCGCCTGCCATGATAAGATTAACCCCGATAAAACAGTACAGCGTCGGCGCGCAGATGATGAACAGCGCCAAGCGTCGCACCTTCAATTGAGCGGCCGTATTGTTCCGTCGATCAATGCCCAGGCAGGCCAGTGCCAGCCCCATGACCGGTATGGCGAAAACGGCGAGCATTGTCACTATAGCTAACAGTAGCTCAGCGGGCGCTAGATTCGAATCTGGCCCGCCGCTCGTAACCAAAGCGTGGAAGGCATTCAGGAAGAATGGATAAGCCGATGTCGCCAGTACAGGCATCCACACTACCCATTTGCTCAATGGCCTATCTGTCGCCAGTTGGTAAGAGCTGACTGCCCATTTGTTGAACATCAAACAATCCTCTTGAATGAATAATTGTCACAAGGGCTAAGATGGGAAATGTCGCCCAAAAACATTCGACCAGAGTGCCAGACAACCGCAAATAATTATGAGCAATTAAGTATAGTCACATTATATGAAAGTATAGTTTCTACTGCCGCCCTGACTTTGCTACGGATTTTAAACGGCTTTATCACTGCCTCATCTTCCACTCCATCAACAATTGTCAAATTGTGCTTCACAGTCTGTAGGTCGTAAGATCGATTATCGATTGAAATATATACTTTACAATCAGCTCGCCTTCATATTTGGCTTTCTATCAAATTTAAACGCTCGCGCCAGAACTGTGATGTTCAACGGTCCATCGCCGACGTAACGAGGAATCTACAACATGTCCAACAACGCACGCGCAGCCCGCATTCATGCCTATGGCCCTCCCGAAGTACTGGTGTTTGAAGACATCCAAGTCGCCCATCCGGGACCTGGCCAGGTATTGATCCGTAACACTGTCATAGGTTTGAACTTCGTGGAGGTCTACTACCGTCGTGGAACGTTCCCTGTACCTGCATTTCCAGCTGTTCTTGGCAACGAAGCGGCGGGCGTAGTGGCGGCGGTCGGAGCCGACGTCACCAACGTCAAGGCGGGGGATCGGGTGGTTTACTCCGACGATGTGCATGGCGCTTACTCGACGCTGTGCCTTTATCCTGCCGATCGCGTCACCATCATTCCTGACGGCATCAGTGACAAGCAGGCAGCTTCCAGCTTCCTCAAAGGCCTGACTGCACGTTATTTGCTCAAGGAAACGGTAAATTTGCAAGCAGGTGATACCGTGCTTTATCACGCGGCGGCTGGCGGTGTGGGCCAGGTGTTCGTACAGTGGGCGAAGGCGTTGGGGGTAAAGGTTATCGGCACAGTGTCTTCCGAAGAAAAAAAACTCGTCGCTCTGGATGCGGGCTGCTCACATGTCATCAACTACCAAACGGAAAATTTCGCCGATCGAGTCATGGAGCTCACAAGTACCATCGGGGTCAAAGCAGTGTTCGACTCCGTGGGCAAAGACACTTTCGTCGACTCGCTGGCGGTACTGCAGCCAAGAGGAACACTCGTGGTATTCGGTAAAGCGTCCGGCAGTCCGCCTCTCGTCAATCCGTTTGATCTGGCCCCGCGATCGCTGAACCTGACCTGGCCGGTATTACCGGTGTACGTTGCAACCTCACAGCAACTGTCAACAGCAGCAGCAGACTTGTTCCACGCCATCTTGGCTGGAATGATCAAAGTAGAGCCAAGCAGGGTGTATCCGTTCGAGCAATTAGTCGAAGCACACCGGGAGCTTGAAGAACGTCGCTCTACGGGCGCTGCGGTGCTAATCGTCTGACCGCACTACGCCACTAACTATAAGCTTCCGACCTGTCACTGATCACGGTTTGATCGATACCGCATCCCGAAACTTGTCGGAACGCTCACTCTTGCATAGGCCTGCTGTAAAAAAATAACTCGATAAAGTCATACTAACGGATGACCACTTCATACGAATATGCCCTCGCGAGAGCCTTAGGCATAAGTGACTCTTCTGTCCTTTACCCTATTATCTAATCAGCTCTAGAAAAACAAACTCTCGTCGTTTTTATATGCTCATCGACCGAATACCGCCTCGATTCATCTAGGATATTTGTGAGCTGAGTCTACCTATTACTGAGGTACATGATGAAGACTTCCGATTTTGGCCTGGCAATCGCATTTCTCGCCGCTACCGGTCTAATTACTTCACACGCTGTAGCCACAGATACATATTCCGCGCCAGTCGCCGGACGGGAGAACAACGCAGCCGATGAGATCTCCCCTCCTGTGCAACAGCACCGCACTCGATCGGCCCCCACACGCATTGCCGAAGGTGGGGCCGACCGCCTGATTGAACGCAGGGTTGCCGAA
>NZ_JH635999.1:638364-650270 GCF_000257605.1 Pseudomonas sp. R62 | reverse complement strand
TATTGGCTACTCGAACAACCCGGGCATGAACGTCAGCGCCCATTTCTCAATGGACTGACGTGAGGCGCACCACCTTAGGCAGTGGACTACGTGATACCCGAGCCTGCCGGTCAGTTTTGGGGTAACACCCGTTTTGGTATCTCCTTTCCAAAGCAGGTTTTAGCGCTCTTTCGACGAAAGAGCGCTTTTTTTATCACTCAAAAGTAACTTTTTTTCAGCAGCACATTTATTAATGCGGCGCTCGCGCCCGCTTTCTCTATTCAAACGGGTAACGTTGAGGTGATACATGGGTGAGTACCGAAGACTATGGTGGATCCTGATCTGCATCCTTGGAGTTACGTTCTGTCTGCTCGGCTGGTTCGGGCGCGAAATTTATCGTCAGGCGCCGCCCATACCGGCACTCGTACAGGCTGTCGACGGCCGCACCCTGTTTAAGGCCGATGACATCCTGGATGGTCAAACTGCTTGGCAGAGTATCGGCGGCATGCAACTGGGCTCTATCTGGGGACACGGAGCGTACCAGGCACCAGACTGGACAGCAGACTGGTTGCATCGCGAGTTGCTCGCCTGGCTCAACTTGGCGGCCAGTGACGGCTATGGCAAACCTTATGCCGAACTGGCTGAAGATCAGAGGGCTCTGCTACAACATCAGCTCAAGCGTGAGTATCGCGGCAACCGCGTGATCGCCGGCACGCTGATGCTGAGCAATCGCCGCTACCAAGCGATGGAAGACACAGCGGCTTATTACGATGCACTCTTCGGCGGCGACCCTGCGCTGCAAAAAAGCCGTCAAAGCTTCGCGATGAAAGAGGTGACGCTGCCGGATCCCGCAAGACGACAGCAGATGACGCGCTTTTTTTTCTGGACCGCCTGGGCTGCAGCAACCGAACGAGACAATCAGGAGTCCACGTTCACCAACAACTGGCCCCATGAGCCACTGATAGGCAACACGCCGACGGCCGAAAACGTCCTCTGGTCGATGGTCAGTATCATTATGTTGGTTGCCGGGGTGGGATTCCTCGTGTGGGCATGGGCGTTTTTGCGCAAGCACGACGAACCTGAACCCGTGGTACCGGCTCGGGACCCCATCAGTCTCATGTCCCTGACACCCTCGCAAAAAGCCTTGGGTAAGTACCTGCTACTGGTTGGCGCGCTGTTCGGCTTTCAAGTAATGATGGGGGGGTTGACAGCCCATTACACAGTCGAGGGGCAAGATTTTTACGGAATCCCCTTGTCGAAGTGGTTCCCCTACTCCCTCACCCGCACCTGGCATCTGCAAAGTGCAATGTTCTGGATCGCCACTGGTTTCCTGGCAGCGGGTCTTTTCCTGGGCCCGATCATCAATCGCGGGCGAGACCCTCGATGGCAAAAACTGGGCGTGGATCTATTGTTCTGGGCGCTGGTGGTGGTGATTATCGGCTCTTACTGCGGAAACTTTCTGGCTATTGCGCAATTGTTACCACCCGAATGGAGCTTCTGGCTGGGGCATCAGGGCTATGAATATGTCGATCTGGGCCGTCTGTGGCAGATCGGAAAATTCGCAGGAATCGTTTTCTGGCTGGTGCTGATGTTGCGTGCCATGGTCCCAGCGCTGCGCAACCCTGGCGATAAAAATCTGTTGGCGCTGCTGGCCTGCTCAGTGATCGCCATCGGCCTGTTTTACGGTGCAGGGCTTTTTTATGGGGAACGTACGCACCTGTCGATCATGGAATACTGGCGTTGGTGGGTGGTGCATCTGTGGGTCGAGGGTTTCTTTGAGGTATTCGCCACCAGTGCGCTAGCGTTCATTTTCACAAGCATGGGGCTGGTATCGAAAAGGATGGCGACCACTGCCACTCTCGCCTCTGCCTCGCTATTCATGCTCGGCGGTGTACCGGGCACGTTCCACCACATTTATTTCTCAGGAACCACCACGCCCGTAATGGCCGTGGGTGCGACCTTCAGCGCCCTCGAAGTCGTGCCGTTGATTCTGCTGGGTCACGAAGCCTGGGAAAACTGGCGTCTGCGCGGACGCGCCCCGTGGATGGAGCGGGTGCGGTGGCCATTACAGTTTTTTGTTGCCTGTGCCTTCTGGAACATGCTCGGCGCCGGCGTATTCGGTTTCCTGATCAACCCACCCATCGCGCTCTTCTACATACAAGGGTTGAACACGACACCCTTACACGCCCATGCCGCGCTGTTTGGTGTTTACGGTTTCCTGGCGCTTGGCTTCTCCTTGCTCATCCTGCGCTACATTCGACCGGACGTGCCATTGAACAGCCGTCTCATGAACGTCGGGTTCTGGTGGTTGAACGCCGGTCTGCTGTTGATGATTTTCACCAGCCTTCTACCGATCGGCGTGATGCAGTTCTACGCCAGCGCCAGTCAGGGACTGTGGTACGCGCGCAGCGAAGCGTTCATGCAGCAAGACTTGATGCAAACTCTGCGCTGGATGAGGACCATTGGAGATGTGGTGTTCATGGTGGGTGCCTTCGCCGTGATCGGACAGATCGCCGCTGCGCTACTGAGGAAGCCGTCAGCGGCGCTGGTCAGTGAGGCCGCCTGACGATCCGGGCAGAAACACGCGTCGTTTCGGCGACGCCGATCGCGAAGTCAACCTATGCCATCTGTAAAGGGAAAAGACATGCTGCTCACGCGACTGTGCAAACGTTTTCTGGAGTCCGATCGGCTGGCGTTTATCGCCTCGCTATCAGCAGCCATCACCATCTCGACCATCAATCTTCTGATTGACTCGGACCTGGCGCATGCGGTGCTCTACATCACTCTATTATTCATGTCGGCGCATGTTTTTTCGATAAGGGTGGTCATCGTCGTAGCGCTGTTTTGCTTCGTCCTCGTAACAACAAGCTCAATCATCGACTATTTTTACCATGCGACTGGCAGCATCGCTGGCTATATCAGATGCCTCGTCTCACTGGTGACCATCACTCTTTTAACTATACGCAGCAAATGGTCGACCCATGAATTGCGCCGGAATCAGGCGTTCCTCACCGGGGCGCAACGTTTGAGCCGCACCGGCAGCGTTGGGATGCGCTTCGACCATGGCCACTGTCGAGAAATACGCTGGTCCGAGGAAGCCTTCCGCATCTACGGTTACCCCCGGGACGTTGAGCCGTCGTGGACGCTGATGACAGCACGGCTGCACCCTGACGATCTCTCGGTCGCCGAGGGACTGTTCGCCCGACTTGCCGCCGGCGAACCCGACATCGAACTGGAGCAACGCTTGATCATGCCGAACGGCCGCTGCTGCTATGTGCAGATGGTGATCAACGCCATCAACCTCGCCAATAACCCCAACAGTCGCGAGTACGTGGCGGCGTTGATGGACATTACCTCCACGCGCCATGCAGAGCAGGCGCTGTTCGACGCCCAGGCACAATTGGCGCATGTGACCCGCATGACTTCTCTGGGTGAGCTTGCCGCTTCTATCGCTCATGAGGTGAACCAGCCGCTGGCAGCAATCGTGTCCAACAGCGAATCATGCATGCGCTGGATCGACCGTGAAAAACCAGAGCTGAACGAAGCTAAATTATCACTGCAACGCATTATCCAAAGCTCGCTACGCGCCAGCGACGTGATCACCGGCATCCGCGCCCTCTCAAAGAAATGCGTGCCACAACGCCAACATTACGCCTTCGACAAAATTGTGACGGACTCGTTGGTGCTGGTTCAGCATGAGATGAGTCACAAACACATCAAACAGCACCTGTCGTTGGGGGCGGGTGGCGCGTACATCAATGGCGATCGCGTTCAGTTGCAACAAGTCATCATCAACCTGGTCATGAATGCCTGTCAGGCCATGACCAGCAACGGTGACGGTGCACGATCGCTGAACATCCGCACATGGGTTGAACGATGCCAGGTGACAATTGAAGTCATAGACAGCGGCGGCGGGATTGAAGACGCCGATTTACCATCATTGTTCAACCCGTTCTATACCACCAAGGCTGAAGGTCTGGGGATGGGACTTTCCATTTGCCGTTCGATAATCGAGTTTCATAACGGCAAAATATGGGCGACGAGCACCAAAGGACAAGGCGCGACGTTTATGTTTGCCCTGCCTCTGTCTTCGACGGAACCGCCCCAGATGAGCCAGGTCAGCGAATCGGCTAACAGCTGGCCATCCGCTTTAGGCCTCAGCTTCAACTGAAGCCATGCCCCCGCCTATTGGCCGTCATTCGAGCTGTTGCCGGCCATGGGGACGATATCATCGCCCTGCGTCAACTCGGTGTAACGGCCAACGCCCAGATCAAACAACACAGCCATGCGCGCAGCTCCAAAATCCAGCGGATCGGCATCGATGTCGGAGGGCAGCGCCGCGTACCGCAATTGAACGTTGTGGCGATGGGCAAAGGCGGTGGCCATAGCTAGATGCATACGCAGATTCGCGCGACTCAAAGAGTCGAACGATCGACTCATGATGGCGACTGCGCCACCGTCCAGCCGGTTGCTGCGCGGGGCCATCGGTGAGTTGATGATGATGAAAATTTTCCCCGGCATCAGTCCAGGTTGCTTGATCTGCCATTGCACCAAAGCTTCCGGCAGCAACATGAAGGGTGTGTTCACGCCGCCATCCGCGTGGATTTCAGACGTATCACCGTCTGCGATGGGAATGGGTGGGAAAACTCCTGGAACACTGGCCGACGCCGTCATGATCGTTCGAAACAGCGCCAAGGCCTGCTGCGCATTGCCCTCCTCGCGAGCGGACAAGGCAATAGCGCCCATATCCCATATGTGTGTTTCTTGGGTGTCCAGATTGGTAGTTGCCACCAGTAAACGCCGTCCCTGGCAGTGCTGATCGGCTATGGCCTGCAACAAGGCTGCACTGGTGTAGCGCTCAACGAGCGCCGCGAGCGGCTCGCCACTGTAAATCGAAGGTCGAATCAGCATGCCGAGACCGCGTTCGGTCAACTGGGCGGCGCCTGCACTGCGGTAACCCAGGACCAGGCGTGAGTCCCAGTATTTTCCAGCAAACGCCATGGGTGCAATCAAAGCGCCCGTGCTGACCCCCGTAACCAGATCAAATTCAGGCCGGTTGCCACTGCGGCTCCACCCCACCAGAACGCCGGCACCGAATGCGCCGTTGGCTCCGCCGCCGGAAATGGCCAGCGCAGTAATGCTCGCCTGTCCTGCCCTTTGTCGGTCTGCATTCCAGGTTTGCATGAACGCCATGGATTGCTCGGCGTTATCAGCGACAAAACGGAATCGTTTCAATGACGAGAACTCGCGAGGCGGTGCAGGCGCTGAAACCGTGTCAATCATTGGTCGGCTGAGTGATCCGCACCCGGCTACCATAAGGCCTGGCGCCAGTATGATCAACAGAGACAAACGGCCCAAAGCCTGGACAAAAGATCTTTCGTTCATGGCAACCTGTTCGCGGTAAGTATCAAATTCACCCACCGGGATTGAACGCCGGCGACAAGACGAGCATGAGGGAGACGCCCCATCTCTGTGCAAACCGCAGCCGCGGTTCACGCGGACGGTAAGCGCCTGTTGTGCAACCAGCCCAGAAAGCCACTGCGCTTGACCTGCACCGGTTGCTTGGCGACTACCGCTTCGCGAATATCTTCTCGTTGGTGCTGAAGGTTACCCAGCGCGACTTGCAGTTCACTGCAATGCTCAAGTTGGGTGCCGAACATGGCCTTGTCGATCTTGAACAAACAACCACTGGTGATACTGCGAAATTCCGCCCGTGAGCGCCCATCTGCCAGGATTCCCTCCTCCCCCATGACTTCGCCTGGCCCCAGACGGCCGGCTTCGATGAAACAATCGCCGTCATGAATCGAAGCGGAGACCACGCCAGTACTAATTATCAGCAAACAATCAGCGATTTCCCCGAACGCGAGAATGACTTCATTGGCCTGGTAGTCCACGGCTGTCATATGCTCAGCCAGACGGTCGCGATCCTCCATGCTGAGAGAGCGGAACACCCGTACGTCCTCCATCAGGCGACGAGAGCGGCTCCAGGCCTGAGCGTACGCCGTCGAGCCCCACGACACACCGGAAGCTTCAAGGTGCCGGTAAGCGAGATCGAACATCAAGTTGCGCACTTGCGTCTTTTGCGACATCGATTGCACAAAGCCTTTGAGCTCGTACTCGTTGTATTCGAGGTGCGAGCTTTTGACGGACACCTTGCGAGTGAACCCAGGCAGTAAAGCATGGGTGCCTTGCAAAGCTTTTTCGAGTGCATCAATGACTTTTCCCGGGCGTACGCTACTGGGAATCGCCATGATCAAACTGACGCCATGCATGTTGCCGGGTTGGCTGAAGTTGAGGATCTTGGCTTTCGCCGCCACGGAATTGGGCACCACTGCCGTGGCTCCCAGATCGGTTAGCAGATGGGTTGAACGCCAGTCGATCTCCACCACCCTGCCTTCAGTACCATCGATGGAGATTTGGTCATTCAACACGTATGGCTTGGTGGTGTTCAAGACAATCCCGGAGAACACGTCGCTCAAGGTGCTTTGCAAAGCAAGGCCGACAATGATTGCCATTGCGCCTGACGTCGCCAGCAGCCCTTTGACGGGTAGCTGCAAAACGAATGCAGCGGCCCCAATAACGGCGATCAGAAAAATCGCTGCACCGATAACCTCATGCAACAAACGGGAAGTGTGTCCATCGCGAGAAGTCAGCCCGCTACTCAGGATCACCGTCAGTGTTCTGGCTGCAAACAGCCACCAGGCAATGCCCAATACGGTCGCCATCAGGTTGTAGATTGCGTCCTCCGGCCAGAGAGGGGGCTGCAGCGGGCTGATGCCGGCGGCCATCAACACCCAGCAAAACGCGATGAATACCCCGACCCGTAAACCTATCCGCAAGCCCAGTTTGATGACGCCCAGGCTATTCCAGAGCATCAAGTCGAGCGCAATCAAAACGGCACCAACAATCAAGGGGTGAGCTTGCAAGAGAGTGGGCATTATCTTTTCCTGGAGAGAGCGACAATTTATTCGCTGCCGACAACCAGAGAAGCGAAAGTCAGGGCCGGAGCTACTTGAGCAGGGACACGCTGTTCGAAAGAAACGATTTTCGCCAGCTGGGGCAACCGGCTTTACGTCAAATCATCAAGCATCGCCGCGAGCCAGCTCTGCCATTTTCCAGTCAGTCGAAGTCGCGATGTACTTGCCCGCAAAGCATATGCGCGCGTGCGCCTTACGCATCCTGTACATAAGGACAGGCCACTCACCCTTCGGTGTACTAATCCATACCTGAGTATTATCGCGAGCCCACCCCGTGCAGAAAGAGGCCTCTCTGCCCATCAATCGTTGTTTTACAGGCAAGAACGTGGCAGGTTTTCCGGGATATATGTCCTAACGAACAGGCAGTGATTGATCCTAAAATTATTACTCAGACTCCGCCCCGTCGTTATCAGGAGCGCACGATCATAATGAAGAAGACCTGGCCTGCCACTGCGCATAAAGCGCTGCCATTTTTCAGCGGTGTTTTTTATAAAACTATACGCACTCCCAGCCAGAGAGCCGCTGATGCCAGCATTAGCATAAGCCCAAATCCCCTGTTTAACGCATTGGGATGGGCAATCGGCATCGTGGTTGCCTGTGGCATCGTGGTGATCAATTCCGAGTCCCACACCGATTTTGCACCAACCATCCTCTACATTACCCTTTTGCTGATGGCAGCCAATCTGTTTTCTATCAACGTGGTGATCTCCATCGCGCTGATGTGCATTGTGCTGCTAACGGGGACGTTTATTGCTAACGACGGCTATCAAAGTTGGGATTCGACCACCAGTTTCTTCCGCTGTCTGACCGCCCTGTCGGCGATCACTTTTCTGGCGCTGCGCAGCAAGTATGCGGCAGATCGACTGCGTCACAACGAGATCTATCTAATCGGTGCCCAGCGTTTAAGCCAGACCGGCAGCGTCGGTTTCCGCGGGGACAACGAAGAGATGTCCTGGTCCGACGAGTCTGCCCGGATTTTCGAGTATCCGCTGACCCAGATTCCCACCGCCGCAATGGTCGTTGCCCGCACACACCCCGATGACCTGGCCTCGGTACGCGAAGTGTTCGCCAAAGCTGCCCGACACGAACCGCTAATCGAAATCAAACACCGACTGTTGATGCCCGACGGCCGCATCAAGTACGTGCATATGATTGCAAGCCCGTTATTCAAGCAGTCTGAGAGCTGCGAATACCTCGGAGCTATCATGGATATCACCGCAAGCAAGGAGGCCGAAATAGCACTTTTTTGCGCGCATACGCAGTTGGCACACGTCACTCGTGTCACCTCACTCGGTGAGCTTGCCGCCTCCATTGCCCATGAAGTGAATCAGCCTCTGTCGGCAATCACCAGCAGTGGCGAGGCCTGTCGGCGATGGCTCGATCGCCCGGATCCGGATCTGCATGAAGCGTTGCAATCGCTTGATCGGATCATTTCAAGCTCTTGCCGCGCCAGCGATGTCATCAGCCGCATCAGAGCGTTATCGCGTAAATGTGATCCGCTTCGCCAGCGTGAGTCACTTGACGACGTCGTCAGCGAGACGCTGGGCTTGGTACAACAGGAAATTGCGCACCACAGAATTAGCCCGAAAGTCGAACTCACGGCGCTATCAGGCCTCGTCCATGTTGATCGGGTGCAACTGCAGCAAGTGATCATAAACCTGATCATCAATGCCTGCCACGCCATGGACACTGTGGACGTGCAGGAACGCGTGTTACACGTACGTACCTGGATAACTGGTGAGGAGGCGATGGTTGAAGTAGCCGACCGGGGTTCAGGCATCGCTGGCGATGTTCTTCCTTCACTCTTCACCCCGTTCTTCACCACCAAGGAAAACGGTCTCGGCATGGGCCTGTCGATTTGCCGCTCGATTATTGAATTTCATGGCGGACGAATCTGGGCCACCAGCACCGCGAGCCAAGGAACGTCATTCAAATTTGCCCTGCCGGTGCTAAGCTCAGAACCAGTGGGTTAATCAGACTGCAACCACCGCTGGCTGAATTTGCATCTATACCTTCCTTGGAAGCCTCATGAACGAACATCACCCCATGAACAAAGTCGTGAACACCAGGCCGCTGGTTTACATCGTCGACGATGATGCTCCGTTGCGCGAAGCAATCGGCAGCTTGTTGCGCTCCATCGGATTGCAGGTCGAGCTGTTTGGCTCTGCGGCCGACTTCATGAGTTTCAAGCGCCCCGACATTCCCAGCTGCCTAGTGCTGGACGTACGACTGCAAGGTACAAGTGGCCTGGATTTTCAGCACGAATTGGCAGACGCGAATATCAATCTGCCGATTGTATTCATGACTGGGCACGGCGACATTGCCATGACAGTACGGGCGATGAAGGCGGGGGCCGTGGATTTCCTCGCCAAGCCATTTCGCGAACAAGACTTGATCGATGCTGTTTGCGCCGCGCATACGCGCGACAAGGCCAGTCGCGAAGCTGAACGCAGTAACGACGAGTTGCTGAGCCGTTATGCGACACTTACACCCAGGGAGCGGACCGTCATGACGCTCGCAGCGTCAGGCCTGATGAATAAACAAATAGCCGGAGAAATTGGCTTGAGCGAAATCACGGTCAAGATCCATCGGGGTCAGGCGATGCGCAAAATGTTCGCCCGATCCTTCGCCGATCTGGTACGAATGGCCCAGACTTTAGGCCTCGATCGTCCGCAATAGTTTTATATACGCGCGTATCGTATATCGAGCGACGGGAGGCCATATCTTGCGGTGATCGCGGGGTCCTTTTATGGGTTACCAGAGTCCAACCGGGTATGGAAATGTCATCCACCTCTCGTTGTTGATGACGAATCGGTAAGAATCGCGCTGGACGGCTTCTTGGGCTCCCGCGGGCGTAACGTGCGCGTCGCGCCCTAATGTGCAAGCGTTACTCGTCAACCGAACTGCAGGAAACTGCGCGTATCATCTCCTAAATACGAACGCCAGACATGTCGGGCGTTTAAACCTACAACGATGGTGACAAGGGGCATCAGAGTGCCGGTGATTTTCATCACGGGCGGTCAGGGTGCCCTCCTCAGGTCAGTGCGAATTCTCCTCCAGCCCTTGCTTATTTTGCCAAACCTTTCCCCTGTGGCGAACTTGTGGATTGCGTGGGCAGCGCTGTGAATCGCAAGACCTGAGGGTCGATCGGCGCCCCCCCTATACATAAG
The DNA here is from genome assembly GCF_000257605.1 of Pseudomonas sp. R62. NCBI lineage: Bacteria > Pseudomonadati > Pseudomonadota > Gammaproteobacteria > Pseudomonadales > Pseudomonadaceae > Pseudomonas > Pseudomonas sp. R62. Next base: position 640,144 of record NZ_JH635999.1, on the reverse strand, counting down.
CATTATCCCCTCAAACGATCGCATGTGCGCGCTGACCTTGTGTAGAGGTGTCCAGCGCTTTCACACTTGATAGCATTTCCTGCAGCAAGCCAAAATACGAGCTGCGGTTATCCATCAAGGCAGCCTTCTGGATCAACTTCTACACGGTCACGCTTAGACACTAGCGACCCGTCTGGGTATCTCCTTTCCAAAGTAGGGATTCGCGCTCTTCCGACGATAGAGCGTTTTTTTATCACGCTTCATTAACGTTTTTTCTAGCGCGCGGCGGTGAGTCGGTTACCTGGAATCCGGGGCAAACCTTTTTCGAAGGCCCAAACGACTTCCGTTTTCTGATGGTGCTATTGAAGAACAAAGACACACCGGTGTTGATACCGGAGCAATGAGTTTGACGATTCCCACGTTGCTTTGCGGCTTGGGCATTGATCCCGATCGGCCGACAGGGTTGATTCGTCGATGCCGGCTTTGGTGTAACCCTTTTCTCGATAGGACGCTGCCATGCTTTCTCAACCGCTGCTTTCGCATTTACAGCGGTGCGCAATCGCGACTCTTGGCGCTCTGTCACTGACCGGCTGCGCGGTAGGCCCAAACTTCGTGAAGCCGCAGAACGAGCTCGCTGAGGTGCAACTGGCACCCCAAACTGAGTACGCCCGCGCAACCCCCACTACCACCGCTGCGGTGCCCGCCGATTGGTGGTTGCTGTTCAACGACAGCCTGCTCGTTCAACTGCAAGCGCGCGCGCTCGCCGGAAACCTTGACTTCCAGAGCGCGGCCGAGCGTGTAGAACAAAGCCGGGCGCAACTGGGTATCACCGCTTCGCAGTTATTGCCCAGCGTGTCCACGGGCGCCACCTATGCCCGCGAAGCGCTTAGCGAGCATGGCAAATTCGCTGCGTTGGGCGCCCCTACCCGCCCCAGCAACTTCTGGCAGCTGGGGCTCGATGCCAGTTGGGAGATAGACCTTTGGGGCCGGGCTCAACGAGCCCGCGAAGGTGCGGCGGCGGCGCTGAAGGCTACGACGTATGAGCGCGAAGCGGCGCGGGTGACGTTGGCCGCCGAAGTCGCGCGCACCTATTTGCAGTTGCGCGGTACGCAAGCGCAACTGGATATTGCGGGGCAAAACCTGACGATTGCCGAACGCACTTTGTACCTAGCTGAAAGCCGCGAAAGCAACGGCGTTGCGACCCGTTTCGAAAGCTCGTCAGCGCGTGCTCAGTTGGCGACGATTAAAGCGTCCATCCCCGCGCTGTCGCAACGGCGCAACGCTATGATGAATGGCTTGGCGCTGCTGCTCGGCGAGCCGCCGCGCGCACTCGACGCGCAACTGCGTAGCGCCCTGCCATTGCCCACGATGCCATCGCGCGTTCCGCTCGGTTTGCCTTCCGAACTGGCGCACCGGCGACCAGATATCCTGCGCGCCGAAGCACAATTGCACGCCGCCACAGCCGCCATCGGTGTCGCCAAAGCCGATTTCTACCCGCGCGTAGGCTTGAAGGGGCGTTTCGGCGTCGAAGCCTTCGAAAGCGGCGATCTGGACAGCTGGGACTCGCGATTCTTCTCGGTCGGCCCGACGGTATATCTGCCAATCTTTCAGGGAGGACGCTTAATTCAGCGTCTGGCTCTGAACGAAGCACGGCAAAAAAGCGCTGCAATCGCCTATCGGAATACAGTCTTGCAGGCCTGGCATGAGGTGGACAACGCGCTGGATGCCTGGGCAGCACAACAGCGCCAGCATGAAGAACTGCAGATATCCTTTGATCAGAACAAACAGGCCTTGAACGCTG
>NZ_JH635999.1:620111-637722 GCF_000257605.1 Pseudomonas sp. R62 | reverse complement strand
TTTGATCAGAACAAACAGGCCTTGAACGCTGCCGAGCGCGGTTACCAGCAAGGAGCGACGGACTACCTGAGTGTCCTGACCGCGCAACTCAACGTGCTGTCCAGCCAGACTCGCTTGAACGCCAGTTCGACCGAAGCCACGCTGACCCTAGTCAATCTCTACAAGTCCCTGGGCGGCGGCTGGAACCCGGATATATTCGGTAAACCGGTTGCCACGTTGTCACAAGGTATTTCAGGCGCAGGGGCTGGCCAATGAGCAGCACCACGTCGTCGCCCCCAGCCGCGGCGAACAGCGCGGTATCGACGGCCAAGACTTCGATACGCCCGCTGATCGGGCTGATGGGGGCCTTCTTCGCGGCGATGATGGCGGGACTGAACATTCGGGTCGGCGCCCTGGCGCTGGCCGATGTACGCGGCGCGCTCGGTTTCGGATTCGATGACGCCTCCTGGCTTACCACCGTCTACAGCGCCGGCGAGCTGATTGCCATGCCATTCGCCGCCTGGTTCGCCATAACTCTCTCGCTGCGCCGTTTCGAGCTTTGGATGCTGGGCACCTGCGTTGTGCTGGCGTTGATCATGCCTTTCATCAATGACTTGGCGTTGCTGCTGATCCTGCGATTTGCCCAAGGCATCGCGGCTGGCACGACGATTCCGTTGTTGATGATGGCGGCGCTGAAATTCCTGCCTCCGCCGATACGCCTGTATGGGCTGGCAATGTATGCGATGACGGCGACCTTCGCTCCTAATCTGTCCATCTGGCTGGCCGGGCAATGGACCGATAGCCTTTTCGACTGGCGCTGGCTCTATTGGCAGATCATTCCGGTTGCCGCCATTGCCGCCGTGCTGATCGGCTGGGGCTTGCCGAAAGAGCCGATCCAGTCGGCGCGTTTTCGCCAGGCCAATTGGTGCGGCATGGCGTGCGGGGTGCCGGCGCTCGGACTGATTGCCCTCGCCTTGGATCAAGGCGTGCGGCTGAACTGGCTGAACTCACCGTTGATCAGCGTAGCCCTGGTGGCAGGGCTGGCGCTGCTGGCCGTTTACCTGCTCACCGAATGGTATCACCCGGCGCCCTTCATCAAATTGCAGATCCTCGGTCGGCGCAATCTGGGGCTGGGCTGCCTGCTATTCGTGTGCCTGCTTGTGGTGCTGATGTCCAGTTCGGCGTTGCCGCTGAGTCATCTGGGCCCGATGCAGCATTACCGGCCGTTGCAGATGGCCTCTATCGGCATGATCGTCGCGCTGCCGCAATTGTTTCTCGGCGGTGTGGTGGCGTTACTGCTGTATCAGAAATGGATCGACGCGCGACTCGTGTTCGCACTGGGCCTGCTGATCATTGCGCTAGCCTGCGGGTACGGCGCGCAAGTGACCTCGGACTGGAACCGCGACCAATTCGTCTTAGTGCAGACGCTGCAGGCGATCGGCCAGCCCATGGCGGTGGTCTCGATGCTGTTTCTGATCACTAGTGTCGTGCAACCCCCGGAAGGGCCTTTCGTGTCGGGCACCATCAACACCCTGCGCGCGCTGGGTTCGCTGATCGGCGCCGCGCTGGTCGGCCAACTCACGACAGTGCGCAGTCACTTTCATGCGGAGATGCTGCTTGACCAGGCCGCACTGGCCGGCAATACCTTCGCATTTGCGCCAGAGCCCGCCGCACTGATGCGCATCGTCGGCGAGCAATCGCTAGTGCTGTCGATTGCCGATGCTTATCGCGCGCTGGGAATTCTGGCGATCCTGTTGGTGCCTCTGGTGCTGCTCCTGACTTATATCCCCGCACCTGTCCCGCGCACCGCCGCTCCTTCTTCTGTCCAGACAACCTGACTACTTGAGTAACCCACCATGGCCTTACCAAAGCAAGCCAAACTCACCAGTATGGTGCTGCTCATCGCCGTGGCGATTGGCGCTGTCGTCTACTTCAATCGCCCCGAATCCAGCGCTTCAGTGCAAACCACCGACAACGCTTATGTTCACGCCGATTTCACTACGTTGGCGCCGAAAGTCTCGGGCACCATTGACCAAGTGCTGGTCGAGGACAACCAGCCCGTCACCAAAGGCGACCTGCTTGCAGTGATCGACGACCGTGACTTCGTGGTCGTCCTGAATGCAGCAAAGGCCCAGGTAGCCAGCGCGCGGGCCGGAATTATCAGCCTTGAAGCGCATCTGGCCCAACAGAAAAACGCAATACGCCAGGCCAAGGCAGGCGTCGCGGCGGACGACGCGGCACTGAAATTAGCCAAGGCTAATCACGCGCGCTACCGCAACCTCGCCACCGATGGGTCGGGCACCGTGCAGGCTCAGCAGCAGGCCGAGGCGCAGCTGGGCATTCAAGTGGCGAAGGGGCAAAAGAGCCAGGCGAGCCTGCAAGCCGCTCGCCAACAGGTTGCAATTCTTGATGCTGATCTGGAAAAAGCCCAAGCGGCCTTGGCGCATGCCCAAACTTCACAGGCCAGCGCCGAATTGAAGCTCTCCTACACGCGCATCACCGCACCGGTCAGCGGCACGATTGGACAGAAATCGGTGCGTGTCGGCGCGTTCGTCAGCGCCGGAAAACCCCTGCTTGCAATCGTGCCGCTGGATGCCGTCTACATCACCGCCAATTTTCGCGAGACTCAGCTTGCGCGGGTCAAAACCGGCCAGCCCGTTGAGATTCGGGTCGACGCGCTGCCGGGCGATACGCTCACAGGCACCGTGGAATCCCTTGGCCCGGCCAGTGGCGCCAGCTATTCCGCGATCGCGCCACACAACGCCACGGGCAATTTTACCAAGATCGTCCAGCGTCTGCCGGTGCGCATCCGACTTGAACCCGATCAGCCGGCGGCGGCGAACCTGCGGGTCGGAATGTCGGTGGTGCCGCGGATTAAAACCAGCGACTGAGTCCAAGGCGGGTCACGTATACCTCAGCCGATGTCGGTTGGCATTGGCCGTTTTCATCGTTTGCTCAGCGGCAAGACCGGCTCGATCTATGAGTGGCTGCTGAATCAGGCCACAATCGGACTAACACAGATTCCGGCGACCATTGAGATGATCTCGCCGCTCGTTGGTCAGGCCTGAATTAGTAAGGCGTGCTTGAGCACCGAATCAGTGGTGGTCTGGTAATGACTCGAAAGCAGTTCGCAAGCCTGGTCGATATTCTTGGCCAATGCGGTGTCCATCTACTGACGGTGCTCGTCAGGTAACCATTGATCATAGCCAGGGTACTGGCTGTCATTTAGTGTTTCTCTATCAGACGACGGAAGTTGAAGATGGTGGTTTCATCGGAGATGCGCTCCAAGCTGAGCCCGGAGAACTGCCGTAGGATGGTGGTCTCGAACAGCGCGCCCTCTATTGCAGGTTCATTGTAGCTGAACCAGTTCTGAATCAGATGAATCCGCAGCATCTCCATCAGTGTATAGGCCCGACGACCGGCTTCACGCGTGGGAAAATACGGATCGAGCAAGGCAATCAGACCCTTCCACGGCATTATCCGATCTATCTCGATCAGGAAAGACTCTTTGCGGGTCTGCTTGCGCTTGCCGACGTACTCGGCCTCGGCCTCGGCGAAGGTCATCTGCTTCATCAGAAACTCTAAGGGGTGAAATAGGGGTACTTTGCCAATATCAGGAAATCTGCTTCAGAATTTCCTTAGGTGCCTGCCACAAGCCCCCAGCGGAAAATACTTCAAAGTTTGCTACCGTGGTAGTGCTCGGCATGAACTCCAGCATTGCCCTAGATCCCAACAAAACGTAAGGTTAGTCGATCACTTCACCTACTTTGCAAGTACCATGATAATTGTCTCATAATTTCCACAACATAAAGTTTCCACCTAAGCACGAGCTTTAGTTGTATGTGAGAGCAAAGGTTGCAGTAGCATTAGCCAGCCCCGCGGTAATAGCACTTTCTGTCTGATAATAACGCGCTGCCAACTCAATGTAGCTGGCACCATTGGCAGTTGTCCTCGCAACATTAAAAGGCGACCCTATAACCACCGGATTGCTAAACGCAGCAACTGAATGCCAACACCTTTGGCAGTGGTGCCCCCGACGGATGGATCTATTGCAATGACGCCAGGAGCATTGGAACTATCAGCTGTGGCGTTCAAGGTCATGTTGATTTTGGTAGACTCGCTACAATCAACAAAAATATTAAAGTTACTAATTTTAGTGGTACTGCCCACTCCACTAAACTCGCTACGTTTGACACTTCCTAGCGGCACGGTGAGTGATTTGGTGTTGACTGTGCATCCCGACGTAGAGAAGCTCCCGCCATTAGCGATCTGTATCGCAGTCATCCAATACAGGTTTTTCAATAAGAGACCCGCAACGGTTCCCGTACGCAACGAACCTGTTGATGTTGGACCAGTTTTTAATAGCTGAATAGAAAAACCATCAGCAGTCCAATTATACCTGTCCTGTTCGTCAAATGTATAAATACTTCTGGACGCCCCACCATTACTAGCAGGACGATAGTAAGATATTACTTGCGCATTAGAAATATCTGCAATCCTAATACCTATACCAGGCACGTTAGTTGGCGCCACTCCTGAACTATCCGGAACCCAACCATTATTAAATGGCGCGTACACGTCATGTACCCCTTTAGGACAGCTTGTGAGAACAGCTTGACTTGGGAAGTTTAAGGTTTGCGAAAATAAAGTTGTGCCAATAGGTGCGTCACGCGGAATTACCATTGCCGGAATAGTTATATTAAACACCTTATTTTGCCAGCCGTTAAGTGGGGTGCAATTTGCGCTTGCAGACTGTATCCAATTGCCGATAACAACAGCAGCCATGGGCGGCAGTTGAACCGGCGGGTTGAAGTAATAGTCTCCAACACTGCTGCAGTCGTCGGCACCCGAAACTAAGACCGAGGTAAGCCTCACGTTGGTCCGCTGCCCGAGGCCCGCTGCCGGGTCGCGGGCAGCTTGTGCATGCCCCGTAACCATGGAGCAACAGCCAGTCATCATTGCGTGATGGACCGGCTTTCTGCTCTGGGTAGCTGTGGGTCTCGAACTGCTTATGGACGGTTTTTGCCTATCGATCTATACAACGATCACGGATCCAGTCCAGCATCGTCATCTGTTGCGCATTCGTTGAACACGCCCTCTCGCTCAGCGAGTAGGTCGTTAACTAGACAGCCCCCTTTACAATATCCCTTACCTGGGCAACAACCCCCCTTTACTCCCCCCTTAACCAGTACACGACGCCTTGGATGACCTGGAACCCAGTAACCATATGGGTTACACCGGATTGCGGTAGGCCATAGGAGGGAGGCGGCACGAATCTTTCGGAGGACGGGAAAGCTTAAATACAGTGACAGAGGCTGCAGTGAAGTAGGTTTTGCATGCTTTTTTTGAAAATGTAAACGATGGAGATCCAAAACCGCTCATCGTTTACACTTTTGGCTCATACAGACTGCTGAATCTGCAACAAGAATCATGCAAGCTGAATGCGATACCCCACATTATCAGAAACTTAGGCGCACCATTGTTGCGCAAAAATACTCGACTACAAGGTTGACAAGTAGATAGAAGACGAGAACGGATCTGGTGGCCATCAGTGCTCAGCTCTCAACGGGTCAATCGGGCAAAGGCGCGGATGTTAACACGCTCGGCGGGGTGTTTCAGTCAGACCGTGGCGAGCCCTTCGCGAGCAGGCTCGCTCCCACATTGAATGCATTCCAATTCAAGGCCTGGAATACATTTCCCTGTGGGAGCGAGCCTGCTCGCGAACGGTCACGCCACAGAAGCGAAATCAGCTCTGCTTGTAACCGCGAACTTCATCCACTCCACGGTTAGCCAGTTGGTCAGCCCGCTCGTTACCATGATGACCAATGTGCCCGCGCACCCATTTCCAGGTGACTTTGTGGCGATTGACCTGCTCGTCCAGCTCTTTCCACAGGTCGGCATTCTTTACCGGCTCTTTCGCGGCAGTCTTCCAGCCGCGCTTCTTCCAGTTGGCCATCCACTCGTTGATGCCTTTCATCACGTATTGCGAGTCGGTGACCAGCAGCACTTCGCAGGGGCGCTTGAGCGCTTCGAGGCCACGAATCGCGCCGAGCAGCTCCATGCGGTTGTTGGTGGTGTTGGCCTCGCCGCCCCACAGTTCCTTTTCGACGCCCTTGCACACCAGCAGCGCGCCCCAGCCGCCGGGGCCGGGGTTGCCCTTGCAGGCACCGTCGGTGAACAGTTCTACGGTGTCGACGCTTTCCACGCTTTCGCTCATGCCAGTCTTTCCAGAAAAATGCCTGTCCTGCCAATCACGGATCGACAATGACCGCGGCCGGGACAAGCCCGGCCACAAATAAAAGAAGATTTACGGTTCGATGCGGCGGCGGTTGACCTTGGCCATCGGCAGCGGAATCAGCTTGCCCATCGGCTCGCGGCGTTCCTGGCGCAACGGCCTGAGCCCCACCACGATCTTGCGCGCCACCAGCAGATAGAAGCCACCGCCGGACAATTGCCAGTCACCGGCCTTGCGTTCCCAGCCGGCCAGACGGTTCTGCCACTTGGCCGACGCGAGCGGCGGACGATAGCACCCGAAGCGGCGTTTCTCCAGCGCGAAGCCCAGCAGATTGAGCCAGTCGGCGACCCGCGACGGCGAGATGCAGCGCGCCTTGCGCAGGGCATCATTGGCGAAGAAATGCCGCAGCCCCCAAGTGCTCCAGGGGTTGATGCCGATGATCAGCAGATGCCCGCCGGGGCGCACGCTGCTCGCCGCCTCACGCAGCAAACCGTGGGGCGACAGGCAGAAATCCAGGCCGTGCTGCATCACCACCACGTCGGCGGCGTGCTCGCTCAACGGCCAGGCCTGCTCTTCGCAGACGATCTCGACCCCGGGCAACGGCGCGCCAAGACGCACGTTGCGCTGCACTTGCGGCGCGGCCGGCGGGGTTTCGGCGGACGGGCCGTAATGCACCAGATAACCGCCGAAGAACCGGCCGAGCTCGTCGTCGAGCATGCGCCGCTCTTCATCCAGCAGAAATTGCCCGAGCGGCCCCGACAGCCATTCGCGGGCGGCGCTGATCAATGCCAGCCAGTCGGGATCGGCCTGAGCGAACGCTTTATCGGTCATGTCATTCTCCAACGCGCCAGGAACTACTAAGATGCGCCAATGTTTTCCGCTTGGCGAATTCCGACGATGATACAGATCAGTGCCCTGCCCGCGTTCACCGACAACTACATCTGGTTGTTACAGGATCATCAGACCCAGCGCTGTGCGGTGGTGGATCCGGGCGACGCCGCCCCGGTGCAGGCGTGGCTCGATGCGCATCCGGGCTGGGTGCTCAGCGATATTCTGATCACTCACCATCACCATGACCATGTCGGCGGTGTCGAGCGCCTGAAAGCGGCGACCGGCGCCAAGGTCTACGGCCCGGCCAGCGAAAGCATTCCGGCGCGTGACGTAGCGCTCAAGGACAACGACAGCGTCAGCGTGCTCGGCTGGGACTTCGACGTCTATGCGGTGCCCGGTCACACCCTGGGGCACATCGCCTATTACCACCATGGCCTGCTGTTCTGCGGCGACACACTGTTCGCCGCCGGTTGCGGCCGGTTGTTCGAAGGCACACCCGAGCAGATGTACCACTCGCTCAGCCGTCTTGCGGCCTTGCCGGAAGATACGCTGGTCTACTGCACCCATGAATACACCTTGAGCAATCTGAAATTTGCCGCCGCCGTCGAGCCGGGCAACCCGGAAGTCGCCGCCCGTCTGGAAAAGGTCACCCAGCAACGGCAGAACGGCGTGATGACATTGCCGTCGACTTTGGCTCTGGAAAAGCTTACCAATCCGTTTTTACGCACTTCTGAAACATTGGTTACACAAAAAGTGGACGAACGGGAAGGCGCTCAAAACCGGGAGCCGAGCGAGGTATTTGCGGCTCTGCGGGCATGGAAAGACAAGTTCTGACGACCGCGCCGGCCGGGGCAAAAATTCTCAATGGTTGACCGCAGGGGGTGCGCTTTCTAGAATCGCCCGACATTTTTGCCCGGAACTTACTTCCAGCCAATGTCGTCATCCATACGTAAGTCCGTCAATTCAGATGCTTTGACCCGCCTGGCGCAAGCCATCGCGGTGGCTGTGTCCGCCACGCTGGCGGGTTGCTCCAGCCACGCTCCGCAGACTGAAGCGACGCACACGCCGAACATTGCTGCGCGAGCCAAGCAGAAGCCGATCTGGCTGACCGAGAAGCCCACTCCAGTGGCGCCCCAGGACATCTGGGAACGCATGCGCCAGGGCTTCCAGTTGCAGGAAGGCCTTGGCGTCAATCCGCGCATCGAGCAACAGCGCCTGTGGTTCGCCAGTAATCCCTCTTTTCTCGAGAATGCCGGCGAACGCGGCAGTCTCTACATTCATTACATCGTCGAGCGCCTCGAAGAGCGCAACATGCCGCTGGAGCTGGCCCTGCTGCCAGTGATCGAGAGCGCGTACAACCCGATGGCCTACTCCCGCGCCGATGCGGTGGGCCTGTGGCAGTTCATTCCGTCCACCGGGCGTTACTTCAACCTGCGCCAGACGCGTTTCTACGACGGCCGTCGCGACATCACCGCTTCGACCACGGCAGCGATGGATTACCTGACCCGCCTGCACGACATGTTCAACGGCGACTGGCTGCTGGCGCTGGCGGCCTACAACGCCGGTGAAGGTACGGTCAGCCGGGCGATTGAGCGCAACGAAAAGCTCGGCCTGCCCACCGACTACTGGAACCTGCCGCTGCCGGCGGAAACCCAGGCCTATGTACCGAAGTTGCTGGCCCTGTCGCAAGTGGTACTGGCGCCGGAAGCCTACGGCGTCAACCTCAATCCGATCGCCAACGAGCCGTACTTCCAGGTCGTCGAAATCAACCAGCGCATGGACCTGTCCAAGGTCGCTGCGGTGGCGAACATCGATGAAGACGAACTGTTCCAGCTCAATCCGGCGTTCAAACAGCGCACCACCATCGACGGTCCGCAGCACTTGCTGGTGCCGACGTCCAAGGCGCAACTGCTGACCGCCAGTCTGCAGACCATGCGCCCGGACGAACTGATCAGCCCGCGCTCGCTGAAACCGGTGTTCGAAGGCGCCGATCCGTCGGAAGTGGCGCAGCTCAAACGTGCTTATCGGGTCAAGCGTGGCGACAACCTCGGCTCCATCGCCAAGGCCAACAAGGTCGAAGTCAAGGATCTGCAGCGCTGGAACAAGCTGACCGGCAAGAACCTCAAGGTCGGCCAGACCCTGGTCATGCAGGACAACACCAAGCGTGCCCCGGCGCGCAAGTCCGGCCGGGTCAACACCGTGGTCGCGGCGAATACCAAGAGCAAAGGCAAGGACGAGAGCAAGCAGCAGACCCGGTACAAGGTCAAGCGTGGCGACACTCTGTACGTGGTGGCGAAGCGCTTCAACGTTGAGATGCAACATCTCAAGCGCTGGAACCCGGGTGCGGGCAAGGCGTTGAAGCCGGGGCAGATGCTTACGGTTTATCAGCCGCACTGACAGAAGAGCCCCTGAATTCAGGGGCTTTTTTTGGATGAAGTTTTTGGTGTGCTTTAGATCCATCCCCCTCACCCCAGCCCTCCCGAAACGTCGGACCGCCCCCAAGGGGGAGAGGGGGAAAGGGAGCCGATCGGGGGCTTTTCAGAAACTGAGTTCGACTCGGTATCGCACCTCGGTGCAATTCGCCCAGACACCACGATCAGTCCCCTCTCCCTCCGGGAGAGGGTTAGGGTGAGGGGCTCTTTAACCCGCATCTTTTTCCTGTCCAGACAAGCTGTTACTGTACGGCCCACAAAGCCCAAGCCGCTGGATCGGATCTGACTTGAAGCGTGCCCTCTCCCTGCTCCTGATCAGCCTGGCCTTGAGCTCACCCGCAAGCGCGACGATTACCGAAAGTCATGGTTATGCGCAGTTCGGCACGCTCAAGTACCCGGCCAGATTTACCCACTTCGACTGGGTCAACCCGCAAGCGCCCAAGGGCGGTACGTTGCGGGTGATGGCGTTCGGCACCTTCGATACGGTCAATCCGTATACCTTCAAGGGCACCAGCCCGGTCACCACCGCCAATTTTCTCCAGTACGGCATCAACGAGCTCAACGAGCCGCTGATGGTCGGTACCGGACAGTATTCGCCGTCCGGCGACGAGCCGGCGTCGAGCTACGGTTTGATCGCACAATCGGTGGAGTACAGCGAAGATCGCAGCTGGGTCGTCTTCAATTTGCGCCCCGAAGCGCGCTTTCACGACGGCGCGCCTGTCACCGCCTACGACGTGGCGTTCTCCTATCGAACGCTGCTCAAGGACGGTCATCCGCTGTATCGCACGGCCCTGCAGGAAGTGCTGCGAGTCGACATTCTCAACAAGCAGCGCATTCGGTTCGTGTTCAAGCGCTCGGGCAATCCGCTGTTGATCCTGCGCCTGGGCGAATTGCCGGTACTGCCGCAGCATTACTGGAAAGACCGCGACTTCAAAGCCACCACCTTCGAACCGCCGCTGGGTAGCGGGCCGTACCGCATCACGTCGGTCACGCCGGGTCGGCAGCTGATTTTCGAGCGGGTCAAGGATTACTGGGGCAAGGACTTACCGGTCAATCGCGGCAAGTACAATTTCGATCGCATGGAAGTCGAGTTCTACCGCGACAGCGATGTCGCCTTCGAAGCGTTCAAGGCCGGCGAGTTCGACATCTACATCGAGCATCAGGCGAAGAACTGGGTCAACGGCTACAACTTCCCTGCTGTACGTCGTGGCGAGGTGATCAAGGTGCAGATCCCGCATCAGATCCCGACCCAGACTCAAGGCCTGTTCATGAACAGCCGCCGCGCGACCTTCGCCGATGTCAGGACGCGCGAAGCGTTGGGTCTGATGTTCGACTTCGAATGGACCAACCGCGCGCTGTTCAGCGATGCCTATAAACGCACCACCAGCTACTATCCCAACAGTGAATTCAGCGCCTCGGGTTTGCCGGTCGGGCATGAATGGCTGATGCTCAAGCCTTACAAGGAGCAGTTGCCAGCCCGGCTGTTCACCGAGCCGTTCACCCTGCCGAAAACCGACGGCCGTGGCATCCCGCGCGAGACCATGCGTAAAGCCCTCGCCCTGCTCGCCGAGGCCGGTTGGAAGCTCCACGGCCAGCGCCTGCAAGACAAAGACGGCCAGCCGCTGCGTTTCGAACTGCTGCTGGTCAATCCGAGCCTGGAGCGGCTTTATCAGCCGTACATCGAGAATCTCAACAGCATCGGCATCGACGCGCGCCTGCGTACCGTTGATCGCGCCCAGTACAAACAGCGCCTCGACCAATTCGATTTCGACATGATCTCGATGACCCTCGGCCAGACCCTGAGCCCGGGCCTTGAGCAGTGGCAGTACTTCCACTCCAGCCAGGTGAACGTCAAGGGCAGCAAGAATTACGCAGGCATCGCCAATCCGGTGGTCGATCACCTGCTCGAACAATTGCTCGCCGCGCGCACCCGCGACGAGCAGATCGCCGCCGGCAAGGCGCTCGACCGCGTGCTGCTCTGGCAGCACTACAGCATTCCCAACTGGTACCTCAATTATCACCGTCTGGCCTACCGCAACCGGTTGGCCTTTGTCACCACGCCGCCCTACACCCTGGGCCTGAGCGCATGGTGGCTGAAGTCTTCGGAGAAAGATCGATGAACGCTGTTCGCACCCTGCTCGTGCAGGCCGGCGGCTTGCTGTTCGCCGGGCTGGCCTGGGCCGCCCCGCAACACGCCGTGACCCTGTACAACGAGCCGCCGAAATACCCGGCCGATTTCAAGCATTTCGACTACGTGAACCCTGATGCGCCCAAGGGCGGCGTATTCCGTCAGGCCGGCTTCGGTGGCTTCGACAGCCTCAACCCGTTCATCAACAAAGGCGTGCCGGCCGATGACATCGGCCAGATCTACGACACCCTGACCAAACACAGCCTCGACGAGCCGTTCACCGAGTACGGCCTGATTGCCAGCAAGATCGAAAAAGCCGACGACAACAGTTGGGTGCGCTTCTACCTGCGCCCGGAAGCACGCTTCCACGACGGCCACCCTGTGCGCGCCGAAGACGTGGTGTTCAGCTTCGAGACGTTGACCAAGGAAGGTTCGCCGATGTTTCGCGGCTATTACAACGACGTCGCCGAAGCCATTGCCGAAGACCCGTTGAAAGTCTTGTTCAAGTTCAAGCACAGCAACAACCGCGAGCTGCCGCTGATCCTCGGCCAGTTGCCGGTCCTGCCGAAACACTGGTGGGCCAGTCGCGACTTCAACAAGGGCAACCTGGAAATCCCGCTGGGCAGCGGCCCGTACAAGGTCACCCAAGTGAAGGCCGGCCGTTCGGTACGTTACGAGCGGGTCAAGGATTACTGGGGCAAAGACTTGCCGGTCAACCGTGGCTTCTACAACTTCGACACGATGACCACCGACTATTACCGCGACAACACCGTCGCCCTCGAAGCGCTGAAGGCCGGGCAGTTCGATTATTGGCTGGAAATGACCGCGAAGAACTGGGCCAGCGCCTATAACGTTCCGGCGGTCACCGAGGGCCGGTTGATCAAGGAACTGATCCCCAACAGCAACCCGACCGGCATGCAGGGCTTCGTCTTCAACCTGCGCCGCCCGGTGTTCCAGGATGTGCGCGTGCGTCAGGCTCTCGGGCTGCTGTTCGATTTCGAATGGACCAACAAGCAATTGTTCAACGGCGCCTACGTGCGCACCCGCAGTTACTTCGAGAACTCGGAAATGGCCGCCACCGGCCTGCCCGACGCCGAGCAACGGAAGATCCTCGAACCGTTCCGCAGCAAACTGCCGGCTCAGGTATTCAGCGAAGCCTTCGAAAATCCCAAGACCGACGCCAGCGGCATGATCCGCACCCAGCAGCGCGAGGCCTATCAACTGCTGCAAGAGGCCGGCTGGAAAATCGTCGATGACAAAATGGTCGACGCCACCGGCAAACCGGTGGTGATCGAATTCCTCCTCGCCCAGACCGAATTCGAACGCGTGCTGCTGCCGTTCAAGCGCAACCTCAGCGACCTCGGCATCGATCTGGTGATCCGCCGCGTCGACGTCTCGCAGTACATCAACCGCGTGCGCTCGCGGGATTTCGACATGATGGTCGGCAGCTTTCCGCAGTCCAACTCGCCGGGCAACGAGCAGCGCGAATACTGGATGAGCGCCGCCGCCGACAAGCCGAGCAGCCGCAACAGCATGGGTCTGAAGGATCCGACCGTTGACCAACTGGTGGAAAGCCTGATCAACGCCGACTCGCGCAAAAGTCTGGTGGCCCACGCCCGCGCGCTGGATCGCGTACTGCAATGGGGCTACTACGTGGTGCCCAACTGGCACATCAAGAGCTGGCGCGTGGCTTACTGGAATCATATAGGCCACCCGAAAACCTCGCCCAAGTACGACATCGGCATCAACACCTGGTGGGTCAAGCCTGACGCCAAGCCTGCCGTAGAAGTCGAAACCCAACTGCAAGCCGACCCTGCGGGCACGGAGTAATCAGATGCTGGCGTATATCTTTCGGCGACTGCTGCTGATCATCCCGACCCTGTTCGGCATTCTGCTGATCAACTTCGTGATCATCCAGGCCGCGCCCGGCGGGCCGGTCGAGCAGATGATCGCCAAGCTCGAAGGCTTCGAAGGCGCCACCAGCCGGATTGCCGGCGGCGGTGCCGAGGTCGCGGTGGCCGGCTCGTCCTACCGTGGCGCGCAGGGGCTGGATCCGGCCCTGATCAAGGAAATCGAGCACATGTACGGGTTCGACAAATCGGCCCCGGAACGCCTGTGGATCATGGTCAAGAACTACGCGCAGCTGGATTTCGGCGACAGTTTCTTCCGCGACGCCAAGGTCATCGACCTGATCAAGGAAAAGATGCCGGTGTCGATCTCGCTGGGGCTGTGGAGCACGCTGATCATGTACCTGGTGTCGATCCCGCTGGGCATCGCCAAGGCCACGCGGCACGGCAGCCACTTCGATGTCTGGACCAGTTCGGCGATCATCGTCGGCTATGCGATCCCGGCATTTCTGTTTGCGATCCTGCTGATCGTGGTGTTTGCCGGCGGCAGTTATCTGGACTGGTTTCCCCTGCGCGGGCTGACTTCGAACAACTTCGATGAGCTGAGCCTGGGCGGCAAGATTCTCGATTACTTCTGGCACCTGGCATTGCCAGTCACCGCGCTGGTGATCGGCAACTTCGCGACCATGACCCTGTTGACCAAGAATAGCTTTCTCGACGAGATCAACAAACAGTACGTGGTCACCGCCAAAGCCAAGGGCCTGACCCGCCATCGCGTGCTCTACGGCCACGTGTTCCGCAACGCCATGCTGCTGGTGATTGCCGGTTTTCCTTCGGCGTTCATCGGCATTTTCTTCACCGGCTCGCTGCTGGTGGAAGTGATTTTCTCCCTCGATGGCCTCGGCCTGATGAGTTTCGAAGCGGCGATCAATCGCGATTACCCGGTGGTGTTCGGCACGCTGTTCATCTTCACCCTGCTCGGACTGGTGGTGAAACTGATCGGCGATCTGACCTACACCTTTGTCGATCCGCGTATCGACTTCGCCAGCCGGGAGCATTGAGATGAACCTGTCCCCTCTCAACCGCCGGCGCTTCGAACTGTTCAAGGCCAACAAGCGTGGCTGGTGGTCGCTGTGGCTGTTTCTGATCCTGTTCGGCCTGAGTCTGGGCGCCGAGCTGATTGCCAACGACAAGCCGCTGGTCGTGCATTACGACAACAACTGGTATTTCCCGGCGATCAAGCGCTACCCGGAAACCGCGTTCGGCGGCGAATTCCCGCTGGAAGCCAACTACAAGAGTCCGTACATCCGTGAGCTGCTCAAGGCCAAGGACGCGTGGATTCTGTGGGCACCGATCCCCTACAGCTACCAGAGCATCAACTACGACCTGAAAGTCCCGGCCCCGGCGCCCCCCTCGGCGGACAACCTGCTGGGCACCGACGATCAGGGCCGCGACGTGTTGGCGCGGGTGATCTACGGCTTCCGCATTTCCGTGTTGTTTGCGCTGACGCTGACCGTGCTGAGTTCGATCATCGGCGTGATTGCCGGAGCGCTACAGGGGTTCTACGGCGGCTGGGTCGATCTCGCCGGGCAGCGTTTTCTCGAGATCTGGTCGGGGCTGCCGGTGCTGTATCTGTTGATCATCCTCGCCAGTTTCGTCCAGCCGAATTTCTGGTGGCTGCTGGGCATCATGCTGCTGTTCTCGTGGATGAGCCTGGTCGATGTGGTGCGCGCCGAGTTCCTGCGCGGGCGCAATCTGGAATACGTGCGCGCCGCCCGCGCGCTGGGCATGCAGAACGGCGCGATCATGTTCCGCCACATCCTGCCCAACGCCATGGTCTCGACCATGACCTTCATGCCGTTCATCCTCACCGGCGCCATCGGCACCCTGACCGCGCTGGACTTCCTCGGCTTCGGCTTGCCGGCCGGCAGTCCGTCGCTGGGCGAACTGGTCGCGCAAGGCAAATCCAATTTGCAGGCGCCGTGGCTGGGCATGAGCGCGTTTGCCGTGCTGGCGCTGATGTTGAGCCTGCTGGTGTTTATCGGCGAGTCCGCTCGCGATGCCTTCGACCCGAGGAAGTGAAATGAATCAGGACAATCTGATCGAAGTGCGCGACCTCGCCGTCGAATTCGGTTTCGGCGAGCGCGTCCACCGCGTGGTCGAGGGCGTGAGCTTCGACATCAAGCGCGGCGAAACCCTGGCGCTGGTCGGTGAATCGGGCTCGGGCAAATCGGTCACGGCGCATTCAATCCTGCGGCTGCTGCCCTACCCCATGGCGCGGCATCCGGCCGGCAGCATCAATTACGCCGGGCAGAACCTGCTGGATTTGAGCGAGAAGACCATCCGCCATATTCGTGGCAACCGCATCGCGATGATCTTTCAGGAGCCGATGACCTCGCTCAATCCGCTGCATTCGATCGAAAAGCAGATCAACGAAGTGCTCGGCATCCACAAGGGCCTGAGCGGCAAAGTCGCCACCAAGCGCACGCTGGAGCTGCTGGAGATGGTCGGCATTCCCGAGCCGCACAAGCGTCTCAAGGCCCTGCCCCATGAACTGTCCGGCGGCCAGCGCCAGCGCGTGATGATCGCCATGGCCCTGGCCAACGAGCCGGAATTGCTGATTGCCGACGAACCGACCACCGCGCTGGACGTGACCGTTCAGCTGAAAATCCTCGATTTGCTCAAGGATCTTCAGGCTCGATTGGGCATGTCGCTGCTACTGATCAGTCACGATTTGAACCTGGTGCGAAGAATTGCGCATCGCGTATGTGTCATGCAGCGCGGTTGCATCGTCGAACAGGCATCGTGCGCAGAGCTGTTCCGTTCGCCGCAGCATCCGTACACTCGGGAATTGCTCGGCGCGGAGCCCAGCGGCGGCCCGGCGAGCAATGAAATCGGCGCGCCGCTGCTCGAAGTCGAGGACCTCAAAGTCTGGTTCCCGATCAAGAAAGGCCTGCTCAAGCGCACGGTGGATTACGTCAAGGCAGTGGACGGCATCAATTTCAGCCTGCCGCAGGGTCAGACCCTGGGGATCGTCGGCGAAAGCGGTTCCGGCAAATCCACCCTTGGTCTGGCGATTTTGCGGCTGATCGGCAGCAAAGGCGCGATCCGCTTTGAAGGCAAGCAGCTAGACTGCCTGACGCAGAGTGAGGTTCGCCCGCTGCGGCGGGAGATGCAGGTGGTGTTTCAGGACCCGTTTGGCAGCCTGAGCCCGCGCATGTGCGTCAATGACATCGTTGGCGAAGGCCTGCGGATACACAAGATGGGCACCGCGACCGAACAGGAAGCGGCGATCATTGCGGCATTGAATGAGGTAGGTCTGGATCCGGAAACCCGGCACCGCTACCCCCACGAATTTTCCGGAGGGCAACGGCAGCGAATCGCCATTGCCCGGGCCTTGGTGCTGAAACCGGCGCTGATCCTGCTGGACGAGCCGACTTCGGCGCTCGACCGCACGGTGCAGCGGCAAGTAGTGGAGCTATTGCGCTCACTGCAAGCCAAGTACAACCTGACGTATTTGTTCATCAGCCATGACCTGGCTGTCGTCAAAGCGCTGAGCCACCAGCTGATGGTGGTCAAGCATGGCCAAGTGGTCGAACAGGGAGACGCGCAAAGTATTTTTGCCGCCCCCCAACATCCGTATACACAGCAGTTGCTGGAAGCCGCTTTTCTGGCACCAGCCACTGCGCAATAACCTGAAAGAGGAGCAACACATGGGTTTTCTCGCCGGTAAGCGCGTACTGATCGTCGGTGTCGCCAGCAAGCTGTCCATCGCATCCGGCATCGCTGCCGCCATGCATCGCGAGGGCGCTGAGCTTGCCTTCACTTATCAGAACGACAAACTCAAGGGTCGCGTCGAAGAATTCGCACAAGGCTGGGGTTCGAGCCCTGAGCTGTGCTTCCCGTGCGACGTGGCCAGCGATGAAGAAATCGCCAAGGTCTTCGAACAACTGAGCAAGAAGTGGGACGGCCTGGACTGCATCGTGCACTCCGTCGGCTTCGCCCCGGGCGACCAACTGGACGGCGACTTCACCGAAGCCACCACCCGTGAAGGTTTCCGCATCGCTCACGACATCAGCGCCTACAGCTTCGTGGCCCTGGCCAAAGCTGGCCGCGAAATGATGAAAGGCCGCAACGGCAGCCTGCTGACCCTGTCGTA
>NZ_JH635999.1:619113-620091 GCF_000257605.1 Pseudomonas sp. R62 | reverse complement strand
CGTGATGGGCATGGCCAAGGCTTCGCTGGAAGCCGGCGTCCGTTACCTGGCCGGCTCCCTCGGTCCGGACGGCACCCGCGTCAACTGCGTATCGGCTGGCCCGATCCGCACCCTGGCCGCTTCCGGCATCAAGAACTTCCGCAAGATGCTGGCTGCCAACGAAGCGCAGACTCCGCTGCGCCGCAACGTCACCATCGAAGAAGTCGGCAACGCCGGCGCCTTCCTGTGCTCCGACCTGGCGTCGGGCATCAGCGGTGAAATCATGTACGTCGACGGCGGCTTCAACACCACCGCGATGGGCAACATCGAAGAGTGATCTTCCTGTAGCCAATAGAAAAACCCGCCGGATCCCAGACTGTGTGAAAACCTAGCAATCTGCGCAGCGCTCAAAGAAAATGCTCCGTATCGAAAGATACGGAGCATTTTTCGTTATGGCCTACATCCAGGGACAGTCCCGCAGCCAGACCAGCCTGTTTCCGGTCTCGCTGGAAGAGTTGATCCCCGAGGATCACCTCGTTCGCGTTATCGATCTTTACGTCGCCAAGCTGGATCTGGTTCGACTGGGCTTTGATAAAGCACTTCCCAAAAGCACCGGCCGTCCCTCTTACGATCCAGCGGATCAGCTCAAACTCTACCTCTACGGCTATTTCCAGCGGATTCGCTCATCACGACGGCTCGAAGCCGAGTGCCAGCGCAACGTCGAAGTGATGTGGCCGATCAATCGACTCAAGCCTGATTTCAAGACCATCGCCGATTTCCGTAAAGACAACAAAGCCGCTTTTATCGCGACGTGCCGGGCCTTCGTGCAGTTTTGCCGCACAGCGGGGCTGATAACCGGCGAGTTGGTGGCCATTGATGGCAGCAAATTTCAGGCGGTCGCCTCTTCACGGCGTCATATGAATTTGAAGCGGCTCCAACATCAAGAGCAGAAGCTGGAGAAGCGCATCGCCCACTATTTGGCAGAGCTGGACGAGGCAG
>NZ_JH635999.1:609050-618889 GCF_000257605.1 Pseudomonas sp. R62 | reverse complement strand
GCAGGATGAACTGACGGTCACCGCGAATGCGGGCTATTCCAATGGCAAGCAGTTCCAGGCATGTGAGGATGAGAACATCACGGCTTATGTGCCTGTGGCGCGATCACTCAACTCCTGCGGCAAGGAACAGATATTTTTCGATCGAACAGCATTTGCCTACGATGCGTCGCAAGATCGATATCAATGCCCTGCCGGAAAATGGCTGATCTTTAAGCAGATCAGCAACAAAGGCCGGATCTACCAAGCGAAGGTCAGCGACTGCGCAAGCTGCACGATTAAAGCGAAGTGCACCGACGCCAAACGCCGATACATCTCGCGCCATCTGCACGAACAGGCTTTCGAGCGAATGGAGCAGCGAATGCAGGCGCATCCCGAAATGATGGTCAGCCGACGATCCATCGTCGAACATCCCTTCGGCAACCTTAAACAGTGGTTATTTAGTAACGCTCGATTCTTGCTGCGACAGCTTGAAGGCGCGAGAGCTGAAATGGCCTTGGCGGTGAACGCCTACAACCTGAAAAGAGCAATTAACGTGTTGGGCGTGCGCCAGATGATGGCGCTGATGGGCTGAAACGCCTTTTTTCGTCTGCTGTGAGCACAAAAGCAAACACCCCGAACAAGTCGGGGCGTTTGCTGGAACCACCATCAGTGCGTTTTCACACAGTCTGGGATCCGGCGGGTTTTTTTATGCCTGCAGAAAAGCTCGTCCAACTACATATGTACCGCCAACCACCCTGCCTTGCCTTTGATACTCGGCGCTCGATGCTTATCAGCCGCCAGGGAGGCGCAGATGGACGACACACCGGTACATGAACAGACGCTGATCCACAATCTCATCGCAGAATTGACCGCCGTACCGGTGGTCACCGCCGCCACGCCGACGCGCACGCTGGAGGTTCCTCGTCCATGCCTGCTGCGCGAATGGATGGAGCTTTACTGGACCGCCCTCGAACGCCCCGAGTTTCTCGACTGGGCCAGTCGTTTTCACATCGACCTGGATACCTTGCAAATCAAAGGCGACATTCTGCAAGCGCACACACCAGCGAATGGCACCTCCGACGTACGCACCTTCACCCTGGAGGACGACTCTGGCTGGTGGCAGATGGCGCCGATGCTGCTGTCGATTTCCCAGCGTATCGATCCTGCGGGGCTGGGCCTGCCCTATATCGGCGGCAAGTCCGCCAACCCGCTGTATCGCTTTCCACGGCAAGTGGTGCTGGCGTTCTACGGTTATCCGGAACCGCAAAACCAGATTCAGGCCCGCGTCATCCTCACCGAAATGAAGAAAACCGGTCTGGCTGCCATCGATGAGAACGGCCACAGCACGTCGGCTGTGGTGAAGGAACGCAACGCGCAACTGGAGGACTTTCGGGCGATCGCCGATCGGATCGATGCGGTGTTGCTGGCGAGCGATCCGTTCGAGCAACGAGGCTTTCTCGATACGCCGGTAACGCTTGCTTCGGCCTCTGTTTCCGCTCCTGTCAGAGGCCCGCGCCTGAAATTGGGCGAGCTGCTGCGTCGCTATGAATTTGCGCTGCCGGAAGATGCGGGACAAGCCAAAGCGCTTGCGCAACGCCTGCGACAGCACAGTTGGCCTGAGCTGCCCTACGTCAGTGACTACGTGCAGACCGGCACCCCCATCCGCAGCTATCGCGAAGACTTCGGCGATCTGGAGGACGTCCGGCATATTGGGCGACGCCTGGAAGATTTGAGCTGGAACAAGGCACCCAAAGCCAGAATCGATTACGAGGAATTCAGCGAGCCCCATCCGGATTCCACGCTCGCGGTGCAGATGGCGCTGGGCCAGGAGCGCTTGCAGATATTCAGCTCCAATGCGGATTTTCAAGCCATCTTGCAACAGCACGGGTTGCCCGCCGACAGTCCATTGCTGGTGACCGAGTCCGGTCATGTCGGCACGGCCAGCGCCAAAGGCTGGGTCAACCTGACGACTGAAGTGGAAAAGCATTCCGATCTGAAACTTCATCGCGACCAGCTTAAAGCTCAGGCAGGCGAAGCCGGCGGCGCCCTGCGCTCGAGCGGTAAAGTCACCCTCGGGCAAATGTTGCGTTTCTACGAGCTACCGTTGCCAAAAACTATGGAGCAAGCCCTGTCCCTGGCGAAATGGGACAAGATCAATCTGCACATGCGTCCCGGGCACATGAATCAGTGGTATCTGCTGGGTCAACCCTGGACGAAGACCGAGCGGTTCACCGCGCAGCAACGTCAGAGCATCATCGACACCACCCAGGCTTTTTTGCCAGAAGACTCGCCGCCACTGATCGACTACCTCAGTGAAGGGGTCGACACCGATCTGCCGCTCAATACCCTCAAGGCAAAAGCCGACTACCTGATCAGTCGTATCCTGATCACGTCGCGCGCACGGACGCTGGGCAACCAGTTGGTGAAGAACCTCGGAGCGCCGTCTCACAAAAAACGCCTTCTGGCCACCAACCGCGAACGGCTGTTGCTCGCTGCATTGATTCTCAGCCTGGAACCGAGCGCCGGTGAAGACATAAACCGAATCGTCGCCCAGCGCCTGGAGGGCAGTGATTTCTGGGGCGACAGTTATGACGAAGTGCGCCGGTTCATCGACCGGCAACCCCAACTCGCACTGGTCAAGAACAAGACATTGGCGACCCACCTGTTATTGTCCGGCATCTCGCCGGAGTTCCTCATCCGGGGCATTCCTCGATCACTGCCTTATATGAGTTGCCTGCGCTGGGTGAGGTTGAAACAGGTCGTGCTGTATATCGAAAGACGCCTGCCGGGCGCGGCGCGCTTGATGACCTACGAGCAATTGCGCGAGCTGACGAAAGGCCCGGCGCCGGCTGATTTCTACAAGTTTCTGCGCGAGGAGCCGTGTGCCTCGGTCGTAGTGGACTGGGCGGTTGCACGAGGGCTGATCCAGCGCGATGCCGATTTTCAAGTCACGGTCTATGACGCCGCCACGCTCAAGCAAGCCGATCTGCTCTTTCGCAACCACAATCGTCTGATTTACGATTTTTACCGCCGGGCCTTCCAGTCGTCACCGCCCACCCCCGCCACTATTGCCCTCGCGGATCTGCGCAAGATCTTCGCTGATTCCCCTCACCTGACAGAGAAGGCACTGTTTGTTCCAGCCTCGGACGCTGATACAACCGGGCCACATTATTCCCTGAGCCAATTACACATTGCCGGCAAGCTAACGGGTGACATGCAGGGATGGCAATCGAGCAATGCACAATTGCAACTGCCATCGATGATTGCCTCGCTGCCCAGACTGAACAACGTGGCAAGCGCTTTTCATGCAGCGCTGGCGGCGCGCCTCAAGCATATGAAGGACGCGCATGTCGCGATTCTCAAGGAAGCCTTCTGCCGGTTGCCGTTGGCGCAACGGCTCGACCTCGAAGACAACACGCTGGAATTGCTCGCCCTGCGGCCAGTATCGGCAGCCACGGACAAACTTGCCAAGGCCGGCACGGCGCCGTTTGGCATATTGGCACTGCTGCATGGGCGGCCAACCAGAGTCTTCGAGATTTTCACCAGCAGAGATGAAGTGGTGCTGCGTCGCGATATCGACCTTGCATTACTCAAACCCTCTGTGGCGAAAGAAGCGGCGAAAACGCTGCCTGTCGACGCCGAAGCCTATAAAAACGGCTCCCAGCCTCGCTTGAACGCCACCTGCAAGGCGTTCATTACTCGCCTCGATATTGAGGGCGCACCACTGGCGCAACAGGCACGCACCGCCGTGCCCGATACCTTCGCCTCCAACAGAGTCAACGCCATCGCCAGCACCGCCGTCCGGCATCTGTTCGATGCTTATGAGGCGAAAGCCTTGCAAGACGCGTTGCGCATGCCCGAACTCGAGGATGCCGCGGCCAGTCACGAGAAATGGCTGGCGTTTTACCAGAAGCTGAGCCCGCCCAAGCGCTGAGCACTGGCGAATCCGGCGATGAATCGGCTGACGCCTTCGCGAGCAGGCTCGCTCCCACAGAGATGGTGCTGAATTGAAAAATCCTCCGCGACATCGAAACCTGTGGGAGCGAGCCTGCTCGCGAAGACATTCGATCAGCCAGCATCAAATTGCCTGACCCACCGCCATCGCGGGCAAGCCCGCTCCCACGGAATTCAAGCGAGTCTGTGGGAGCTGGCTCGCCAGCGATGGTGGCGGTGCTAGCAGCCTTTCAGAGCTTGCTTGTGCGCATACATCGCGCCATCCGCATCGGCGAGCAGCCGATCAACGGTTTCGTGGCGCGTGGGGTCGTATTCGATCTGGCCGACGCTGAAGCGAATCGCGTAACCGCGGTGCAGCGTGGCGTTGCGCTCTTCGAGGATTTCCTTGAGCCGCGCCATGATCCGCGTGGTTTCAACGTGGCTGGAGCCGGTCAGCAACGCGACAAACTCATCGCCGCCCAGGCGTCCGACCACGTCGCTTTCACGAAAGGCAATGCGCAGCACATCGGCAAAGGTCTTCAGCGCACTGTCGCCTTCGGCATGGCCGTACAGATCGTTGATCTGCTTGAAGTCGTTGAGGTCAAAAAACAGCAGCGTCGCCGGCCGGTTCAGGCGCGCGCACGCATCCAGTGCATGCTGGGCCAGTTGCTTGAAACCACGGCGATTGGACAGCAGCGTCAACTCATCCATGCTCGCCATCTGCACCGCCATCAACTCTTGCTCGGCCATCTCCGCGAGGTCACGCAGCAGCGCGCGCTCTTCGTCATCGAGATGGCGAGGTTTGGTATCAATCAGGCACAAGGTGCCCATTTTGTTACCGTCCGGCACGTTCAGTGGGTACCCGGCGTAAAAGCGAATATTCGGCGCTCCGGTAACCAGCGGGTTGTCATGGAAGCGCAGATCTTCCAGCGCATCGGGGACCAGCATCAGCTCGTTCTGCAGAATCGCATGGCCGCAGAAAGACACATCGCGCGAAGTCTCGCTGACATCCAGCCCTACACAGGACTTGAACCACTGGCGATCCGTGTCGACCAGCGTGACCAGGGCGATCGGCACGTTGAACAGGCGCTTGGCCAGGCGCGTCAGGCGATCGAAACGTTCCTCCGGCTCCGAATTGAGATTCAGGCCATGCAGCGCGTCAATTCGGGAAGCTTCGTTGGCAGGTTTTCCGGGCACCAGCATGCGCACACTCCGTAGACAGTCATGCGTTGAGCGTAGCGTTAAATCGCCGAGGCTTCACATTTGCGCCACCGGACACGGCCCGCCGGCATCGGCCCAGAGTTTGAATTGCGCGACGAAAATATCGTGCGGCACTGGCACCGGTGCGCGCCCTGCCCCGGGATTCCAGCCCCAGAGCACCAATTTGTCTTCGCTGACGTGTTTTAACAGCGCGGCGAAATCCCGGTCGCCATTGCTCGCGCGGTCCTTGATCATCGCGCAGAGCTTGTCCGAGGGCAGGCCGATCCAGGCCATTTTGTGCGCCGCCGGCGGTAGGCTCCAGTGCGGCGCACCCGGCGGCGCATGAGGGCCGTAACTGGCCGGCGGGTTGCTTTCGGCGTGGCAGGTCGCGCAGGGCAAACCGGCGGCGCCCTTGCCGTCCATGCCGCGCACCACATTCATCGCGTGCGGGATGCCGGCGTCGAACTGCAACGGCGAATCGCCGGGAATGTGGCAGTTCTGGCAGCGCGGGCTCTGAAAGACTTTCTGCACCGTGCCAAAGGCTTTCAGAGCTTCCTGATCCTCGGCAAACAGGTCCGAGGCGTAGCCACCGAGACCAAGCAAAACGACGGTGCCCAACACAAGATGTCGTTTCATCTCACACCCCTGACAGTTGCAGTGGCAGTTCGCGCAGGCGTTGCCCGGTCAAGGCGAACACGGCGTTGGCCACGGCCGGCGCGGTCGGTGGCACACCGGGCTCACCGATGCCGCCGGGTTTCTCGCTGCTGGAGACGATATGCACTTCCACCACCGGCATTTCGTTGAGCCGCAACACCTGATAATCGTGATAGTTGGACTGCACGACGCCGCCGTCCTTGACGGTGAGTTTGCTGTGCAAGGCCATGCCGAGACCGAAGGTGATGCACGATTCCATCTGCGCGGCGATGCTCTGCGGATTCACTGCAATGCCGCAGTCCACCGCGCAGACCACCCGATGCACGCGGATCGCCAAATTGTCCTGAGACACCTCCGCCACTTGCGCCACGTAGCTGCCGAACGACTCGTGTACCGCCACGCCCAGAGCATGCCCGTCCGGCAACGGCGCGCCCCAGTTGGCCTTCTCCACCGCCAGATTGAGCACGCCAAGGTGGCGCGGGTGCGCCTTTAGCAACGTTCGCCGGTACTCCACCGGATCCTTGCCCGCCGCCGTCGCCAGTTCATCGATCAGCGATTCCATGACGAAACCCGTGTGGGTATGGCCCACCGAGCGCAGCCACAACACATTGATGCCGGTCTGCGGCGAATGCAGGTCGACCTGATGATGAGGCAGATCCTTGATGTACGGACTGTCAGCCACGCCCTCGACCGAGGTGGCATCGATGCCGTTCTTGACCATCGTCGCCTCAAGCATCGTCCCGGCCATGATCGACTGGCCGACCAGCACATGCTGCCAGCTCATCGGCAAACCATCGGCGCCCAGCCCGACCTGCGCCTTGTGCAGATACATCGAGCGGTAGTAGCCGCCGCGAATGTCATCTTCGCGCGCCCACACGGTTTTCAGCGGCAGGCCCGCCGCTTTCGCCACTTGCACGGCTTCGGCGACGAAATCCGAGGTCGGATTGGCGCGGCGACCAAAACCACCGCCGAGGAATTCGGTATGAATCTCGACCTGTTCGGGCTTGAGCCCGGTGATCTTGCTGGCGACCATTTGGTCCAGCGTCTGAAATTGCGTACCAGTCCAGATCTCGCATTTGCCGGCGCTGATTTTTACCGTGCAATTGAGCGGTTCCATCGGCGCGTGGGCCAGATACGGCACGCTGTATTCGACCTCGATTTTCTTCGCGGCTTTGCCGAAATTGGCCTTGGCGTCCCCGGCCTGCGTGGCGGAAGTGCCCGGCGTCGCCGCCAGTTTGCGGAAACTCTCCAGCAGTTTTTCACTGCTCATGTCGGCCAGCGCCCCGAGATCCCAGTCAACCTTGAGCGCATCACGGCCCAGCTTCGCCGCCCAGAAATGCTCGGCCACCACCGCCACGCCGCTGGGTACCTGCAGCACCTTGTGCACGCCGGGAATCGCCAGCGCTGCGGCTCCTTCGAAGGATTTCACCGTGGCACCGAACACCGGGGCGCGGGCGACCATCGCGGTCATCAGGCCTTCAAACTGCACGTCCATGCCGAACTTGGCGCGGCCGGTGATCTTTTCCGGGGTGTCGAGGCGCTTGGTCGGTTTGCCGATGACTTTCCAGTCCTTGGCTTCCTTGAAAGTGATGGTTTTCGGATCCGGCACCGGCAGTTGCCCGGCGGCATCAGCCAGTTCGCCGTAGGTCGCGCGTTGGTCCCCGGCGATGACCACGCCGGGCTCCGTGCGGATCGTCGACGGCGCGACGTCGAAGCGTTTCGCTGCCGCTTCCACCAGCATCTGCCGAGCCGTCGCCCCGGCCAGTCGATAACGGTCGAATTCCATCCAGGTCGACGTCGAGCCGCCGGTGATCTGCATGCCGCCGAACGCCGGCAAGCCGTAATCTGCCGCTGAGGCTGGCGAGTGTTGCACGCTGATTTTTGACCAGTCGGCGTCCAGTTCCTCGGCAATCAGCATGGTCAGGCCGGTCCAGATGCCCTGGCCCATTTCCGAATGGCCGAGCAGCACGGTGACGCTGTTGTCCGCCGCGATGCGCAGGAACGCGTTGGGCGCGAAGGTCTTGTTCTGATTTTCTGCCGCCCGGGCAAAGCGATTGGCCCTGGGCACCACGAACGCCACCATCAAGCCGCCGCCCAGCACGGCGCTGCCCTTGAGAAACCCGCGACGCGATACGGGACTGTTCATCGTTCCTCTCCCAGAGAATGACTCAGCCGATTTCGGCGGCGCGTTTGACCGCTGCGCGAATGCGCGGATAGGTGCCGCAGCGGCAGATATTGCCGGAGAGCGCCTGATCGATATCGCTGTCGGTGGGCTTGGGAATTTTCGCCAGCAACGCGGCGGCGGACATGATCTGCCCGGACTGACAGTAACCGCACTGCACCACGTCCAGCTCAGCCCAGGCCTGCTGCACCGGGTGCGAGCCATCACTGGACAAGCCCTCGATGGTGAGGATTTTCTGCCCGTGGGCGACGGCAGTCGCCGGAGTGATACAGGAACGTAATGGCGCGCCGTCGACGTGCACGGTGCAGGCGCCGCACTGGGCCATGCCACAACCGAACTTGGTCCCGGTCAGGTGCGCGACATCGCGCAGAACCCAGAGCAGCGGCATGTCGGCGGGGACATCGAGCTCCTGATCCTTGCCATTGATATTCAGGGTCAGCATCGGCGGATTTCCTCAGGCTCACGGTGGTGCGAAGGGGCGTCGCTGTGGTCGCAAAAACCTACGGACGCCCGCGCTTATCCCTTTCAGCAAAGCCTAATTTGCGCTTGAAGCCAGACGTTGTGACCAGCGGTCATGCAGACCCCGGCATTGCTCCTACAGTTGATAACGGCTCGCAGCGAGTCGTCGTACCTCTGCGCAAACGGTCCGCGTACCTCGCGGTTGTCCATCACAGGTCAGGAGTAACGAATATGGGCTTTGTCACCACTCAAGACGGCGTCGATATCTTCTACAAGGACTGGGGCCCGCGCGACGCGCCGGTGATCCACTTCCACCACGGCTGGCCGCTCAGTTCCGATGACTGGGATGCGCAGATGCTGTTCTTTCTCGCGCAGGGCTTTCGGGTGATTGCCCATGATCGACGTGGACACGGGCGCTCCAGCCAGGTCTGGGATGGCCACGACATGGATCACTACGCCGACGATGTGCTGGCGGTGGTCAATCATCTGGGTACGAGCAACGTGGTGCACGTCGGCCATTCCACCGGCGGCGGCGAAGTGATCCATTACATCGCCCGGCATGGTCAGGACAAGGTCCGCAAAGCGGTGTTGATCAGCGCCGTGCCACCGTTGATGGTGCAGACCGAAAGCAACCCCGGCGGTTTGCCGAAATCGGTGTTCGATGGCTTTCAAGCGCAGTTGGCGGCGAATCGCGCGCAGTTTTATCGCGATGTGCCGAGCGGACCCTTCTACGGCTACAACCGCCCAGGCGCCGAGCCGGCTGAAGGAATCATCGCCAACTGGTGGCGCCAGGGCATGATCGGCGGCGCCAAGGCGCACTACGACGGCATCGTCGCGTTCTCGCAAACTGACTTCACCGACGACCTGAAAAAAGTCACCGTGCCGGTGTTGGTGATGCACGGCGAGGATGACCAGATCGTGCCCTACGCCAACTCCGGACCGTTATCGGCGAAACTGCTGCCCAACGGCACGCTGAAGTCGTATCCCGGCTTCCCGCATGGCATGCCGACGACGCAGGCTGAAACCATCAATGCGGATTTGTTGGCGTTTATTCGCGAGTAACAGAACTGAGGATGTACCCATAGCAGCGGACAGCACAAAACAAATTGTGAAAACGAGCTGCTCGCGAAAGCGTTCGTTCAGCCACTTACGTATTGACTGACCCAACGCCTTCGCGAGCAGGCTCGCTCCCACAGTTGAAATTGGGTATGCCCGTCAGAGACTGGTCGGCTGGAAGGCCGCCATCGCTGGCAAGCAAGCTCCCACAGGGATCAGGGTAGATCCGCTGCACACTCGTATCTCTGAGATAGCTATCGCGAGCAAGCTCACTCCCACAGAAAAACAAAGCAGCGCAGCTGCCCGCGGCAAAGCCGCCCCACTCAACAATGAGCGCAAGCTCGAGTGCTTTTGATCTTGATCCACCGGCGACGTC
>NZ_JH635999.1:602360-608468 GCF_000257605.1 Pseudomonas sp. R62 | reverse complement strand
AAGGGCGGAACCCTAAGCAGCCGTTACCGCAGCAACGGATATGTACTCGGTCAACCGAACAAATCATCGCTCGACAACAAGCCTTCGCGAGCAGACTCGCCCCCACAGAAATCGCAGGCGTGCTGAAAGTTGAATCAATCCCCTACCCCTCTGCCCGCCCTTTGCCTTCACGATCACCACGGTAATGCCTGGCCAGCGGAAAATCCGGCAACCACGATTCGCGCCGCACAATCCAGCTCTCATAGGTCGGCTTCAACTGATCCGGCGCATCCAGCGCGCCGAGGTTCACCTCGACCTCATCAGCACTGCGGTTGAACACCGACGAACCACAGCGCGGACAAAAGTGCCGCCCCTGGAACTCATGGGTTTCACCGCTGATGGTCACCGCGTCTTCAGGAAATATCGCCGAGGCATGAAACAGCGCGCCGTGAACCTTGCGACAGTCCAGGCAATGGCACAGCCCGACCCGGTAAGGCTCGCCAGAGGCTTGAAAACGCACATCGCCGCACAGGCATCCGCCGGTAAATGCAGTCATGGTTCAGCTCCATCGCGCTCGTGGTGTCACGCCCCCAGAGCCTATAACAGTCGGTGCTGCAATGCAGGCGATGTTTCAGATGAAAAAGCTTGATGTGGCGACACTGCAACGGGCATTCGCCGGCCAGAGCTAATACACTCAGACGCTGACCTGTCGGGACGATCACGATGAAACGCGCCACAGCGAAAAACCCCGAGAAAGCCCCGCGCTTCTGGCGCGACGACGCCCTGCCCTTCATCGAAGCGCGGGCGATCGCGGATGGGCGTGAAGTCTGTTATGCGCGGCATTCCCATGCGCACTTTTCCATCGGCGCGATCACCGCCGGGCGCAGTACCTATGTGCATGAGCAGGCGCAATTTGAGGTGGCGGCCGGCACCGTGGTGCTGATGAATCCCGGCGATGTGCATGCCTGCAATCCGATCGATGATCAGCCTTGGTCGTATGTGATGTTGTATGTCGAAACGCCGTGGCTGACGGATTTGCAGCATCAATTGGGGTTTGCCGGGGAGCTGGAATTTCGCCGATTTTCCGACACGCATCTGACTGATGCCGAGCTGTTTGGCAAATTGATGGGGTTGTATGAGGTTCTGCTCGACGACCAGGTGGAGGCGCTGGCGAAACACAGCGCAGCGGTTGAGTTTTTCAGTGATTTGCAGGTCCGCCTGAATCCAGCGGACGAGCCCGTTGCCGAGCCGAATTTCAAGCTGGAGCGCGCCGCTGATTTCATCCGTGGACATTGCACCGAAGTGCTGAGCCTCGAAGCGATTTGCGCGGCGGCGCAACTATCGCCGTCATACCTGATTCGTGCGTTCAGCCAGCGTTACGGGATGACGCCCCATGCCTTCCTGGTCAACCAGCGCATCCAGTTCGCCCGCGAGCGCTTGCGCAGCGGCCAGTTGATTGCCGATGTCGCGCTCCAGGCCGGGTTTGCCGATCAGGCGCATTTTCAGCGAGCGTTCAAACAACATCTGGCGGCGACGCCGGGGCAGTATCGCGGCTGACTCCATACTCGAAGTTGAACCCTGCCCCCCTTGTGGGAGCGAGCCTGCTCGCGAACGCGGTGTGTCATTCAACACTTCGCTGACTGATCCATCGTATTCGCGAGCAGGCTCGCTCCCACAGGGGGTTGTGGTGGGCCTGTGAATCAAGTGAACAGCAAATAAAGCGCACTCACCGCCAGCAACAACGCCATCAACCGATTGAACCAGCGCATCCCCGCCGCATTGCTCAGATACCCGCGCAAGAACGTCCCGGCATACGCCCAGCAGCCCACCGACAGATAGCAGATCACCAGATACACCGCCGCAAATTGCCAGACCAGCAGCGCCTCGCCATCAGCGACAAACGCGCCCATCCCGGCCACGCATGCCAGCCAGGCCTTGGGGTTAAGCCATTGCATCACCGCGCCATAGAGCATAGACGGCGCGCGGCCGGATTCGCTGGTGTTCAACTGGCCGTCATCGCTGGCCAGTTTCCAGGCCATGAACAACAGAAACGCCACCCCGGCCCATTGCACCACGCGGGTCATGAATGGCCACGATTGCAGGACTTCATGCAGGCCCAGGCCCATCAGCACCAGCAACAGCACAAACCCCAGCGTCGCCCCGGCCACATGCCGCTGGCTGGCACGGAAACCGTACTGCGCGCCTGAACTCAAGGCGACGATATTGACCGGCCCCGGCGTGATGGATGCGGCGAGGGCAAACGCCGCCATGGAAAGAATCAGACTCATTGCACACCTGCTTCAAACGAGGAACGAGGTGGCTACGGTAGCGGGCGGGGGATTTGCGGTATTGAAGAAAATGACCCTGAGGATGCGAATCTGATCGTTCCCACGCTCTGCGTGGGAATGCAGCCCGGGACGCTCTGCGTCCCATTCAGAGCGTGGGAACGATCGAAACCTACAAGGGGCAATCAGGCCAGGCGCGGCACGGTGAAGCGGAATTCGCTGCCCTGCCCCGGCTCGCTCTCGGCGACGATCTGCCCGCCGTGGGCTTCGACGATGCCTTGGGTGATGTACAAACCCAGGCCCGTGCCGGTCGGGTTGCCTTCCTTTATCGTCCAGTAGCGATCGAACACATGCGGCAAGTGCTCCTTGGGAATGCCTTCGCCACTGTCACGCACGATAAACACGATCTCGTCGCCCACCGATTTGGCGTGCACGCCCACGGTGCCCATGCGCGGGGTGAATTTGATGGCGTTGCCCACCAGGTTCGACAGCACCTGAAACAGCCGCTCGGGGTCGGCGTGGATGCGCAGGTCAGGATCGGCCTGGAAGGAAATGCTGATGTCCTTGTCATGGGCCAAAGGCGACAGCAACGCTTGGGCCTCTTCAAAGATGTGCCCGACCTCCAGCGCCTGCGGGGTGATGGAGTAGCGCCCGGCATCGATTTTCGAGGTATCGAGCAAGTCTTCCAGCAGCGTGTTCATCCGCGCCGTGGCCTGCTGCATGGTGTCGATCGCCGTGGAAATCCGCCGCGAAGTGTGCGCACCTTCCGAGCTGAAGGCTTTCTGCATCATGCCGCAGAGCATGGAAATCACCGTCATCGGGTTGCGCAGGTCGTGCGAAACCACCGCTACCAGATCATCGCGCGCCTGCACAGCCGCCTGCTCGCGACGTACCTGACGGGCCAGATCGTTTTCCAGCGCCGAACGGCGCAGGTCATTGGCGGCGAACCGGTCACCGTGGCTCCACTTGGTGGAGATCCCGGCCATTTCGACCTTCCAGATCTCGAACGAGGTGCGCGGACGCAGGCGCATCCCGGCGTCGGAGTTTTCCAGATCCAGCGGCTTGCGCGGGTCGCCGCTCCAGTTGATGTTTTCCTTCACTTCCGGACGGAACCACAGCACGCCGTTGTCCACCGGTTTGGGCAGGCTCATGGCGAGCACACCGCTGGCCACAGACTGATACTGCGCCGCCGGCGGGTAAACGCTGGACAGGTGATGGCTGGCGAACACCGGCTCGCCGCGCGCCTGCAACCACTTGTGCAGCGCGCGAATTTCTTCCGGCGCCGGGCAGTTGCCGTAACGGTGCAACTGCTTGTCTTCGATGATCGCGATGCCGCCGGCATTGACCAGCGCCATCAGCGTTGCAGGCTGCTGGGCGAGGCCGTCGAAGACGTTTTGCGGCGAATCGACCATCGCCTGATTGAGCCGCGCCAGCGCTTCGACCTTCTCTTCACGCTGGCGGGTCAGTTCAAGGGTTTCCATGGCACTGATCTGCAATGAAAGGACCTGGCCGATGGTCTGGCAAGCCATGCGCAATTCATGCGGCACGTGCAGCGGCTGGCGATTGCCGCAGCTGATCAGGCCCCAGAGCTTGTCGCCCTTGAGCAGGGAAATGCTCATCGACGACAGCACGCCCATGTTCTTCATGTACTGACAGTGAATCGGCGAGACGCTGCGCAGCGTGGCGAAACTGAGGTCCAGCGGCGTTTGCGTGTCCGGGCGCAGCTTCGGCACCAGTGGCACCGGCTGATAATCGGCGTTGGGGATGATCCGCAGCCAATTGGTGCGGTACAGCTCGCGCGCCTGCTCGGGAATGTCCGAAGCCGGGAAGAACAGGCCGTTGAACACTTCCATCGATGGATCGGACGCTTCGGCGATGACCTGACCGTGGCCCTCCTCCTCGAAGCGATAGATCAGCACCCGGTCGTAACCGGTCATCGCCTGGATTTCCTTGACGCTGATGTCGTACAGGGCCTGCAGCGTGGTCGCCGCTTGCAGGCGCTGGAGCATGCGGCCCAGGTGGGTATTGACCCCGGCGACGTTGCGCGGCTGGAAATTCTTCACGTGAATTTCCAGTTCGAGAATCAGCACACCCTGATGGCGGTGCAGCAAACCTTCGAATTCAGTGCCGTTGAGCTCGAATCGCAGCGGCGCCGCCTCGGAGAACGTCGCCTGTTGCAAGGCTTGCAGCACTTGCGCGGTGTGTTCGGCGCCGATCAGGCTGTGCAGCGGCTGGCCGATCAAGGATTCGGGCGCGCGGGCCAGCAGGGTTTCGACGTTGGCGCTGACCTGGATGATCTGCAGCGCAGGCTCGGTCAGGGTCAGCAGCAGACCATGGGGCTGGATCGCGCCGGGAAAGCGGATCGGCTCGTCGGCACAGTTGGCCAGCAGTTCTTCAAAGGCTTGTTGGTCTTGCGGGTTCATGCCAGTACCTCCTGGCGCTCGAGCCACTGCTCGAAACAGCTGAATGTGATTTGTGCTGCGCTGACCACGGCCGCGCGTTCGCTGGCCGCCATGGGCCGGTTGCTCAGGTATTCGATGAACTCGCGCCAGCGCCGCCCGGTGGCCGCGCCGTAGACATCGAGGAAGGCAGCGCCATTGTCGGCGTCCAGATTCAGCCGCGCGGCGATCTCCCGACGCAGGATCTGCCCGCCGAGAGTCGCGCCTTCGAGCACGTACAAAACGCCGAGACTGGCGGCGCTGGAGTCAATGACTGGCAGATCTTCACACAGCGGCAAATCATCAGCGGTTGCCCCCAGTGCGCGCAGGTCGGCGCGCAGGGTGTCAGCCTTCAGACGAGGCAGCAGATTGAAATCGTCCGGGACCGCGCCACTGGCGAGCAACGCCTGTTCGAGCGGCTGATAGAACCCGTAATAGGCCTGCATCAAGCGCTCGAAAGCGGGGGTATCGAGGGTGTCGGAGAAAAAAGGAAGGCGTTTTTCCAGTGCGATGTGCAGTTCGGCTGTGCCGGCCCGCAGATCTTGCAGCACCGGTGGCACATAAACCTCACGGGCCTTTGCTTGCATGTAGATCGCTCTTGGTGGGACCCGGCAGGGGCCATTCTGGGTGGGCTCGACGTGGGGGGGAATTTATCACGCCACGCAGCTTTTTCTGCCTGCCGAAGCATTTTTTCTATCGAACTGCGACCCTATGACAGGTTCAGAGTGGCGCCGGATCAGAAAAGTTCGACCGACGCCATTATCCTGCCACTGCTGACCACCTCAATCAGCGCCGTCGTTCTGCACCGATGGATCGCCGTTGGCCGGTACGCTGCTGGCGACAACGGGTTTCGAAGGATTGTTTTTTTCGGCTCCGGGATAACCGGGCAGACCGCGGGTATCGTCCGGCGTCATGACATCTTCGTTGTCACGGCTGACATCCCAGTCGGTGGTGGCGTTGGGGTCTTCATCACGCCCGGCCGTGCCGATGGCGAAGCCGTCGTCGTTGGGATTGACGGTTTGGTTAAGCGCTTTGTCGTTGCTGGATGGGTTGCTCATGTGTGCCTCCAGAACACGTTGATCGGACTTGTTTGGAAACGCCTTGGCCGCTCAAGTGCAATGGACAAGACCAACGGTGCATTCGCGGGGCACTGGTCGCCTGGCGTGAACCACCGCAACGGCGCACGGTTCTCAAGAGAAATACTTGCTTGAGCACTGTCATGAGCCACCCGCGATTCGGCATTGAGGAAGAGTACTTTCTCACTGACCTGCAGAGCCTGCGCATGATCGGCAGTCCGCCGCCACAGGCCATCGAGGCTTGCCGGGCAGCGCTGGGTGTGTGGTTTGCCACGGAGATGTTTCAGGGCCAGATCGAGGTGGCTTCGCCGGTATGCAGCGAGTTCGAAC
>NZ_JH635999.1:598754-601635 GCF_000257605.1 Pseudomonas sp. R62 | reverse complement strand
GCGTGCTGTCGGGCCTGCATGTGCACGTCGAGGTGGCAGAGCCGCTGGATCGCATCGCCGTGATGAACGAAGTGCTGCCCTGGACGCCGCTGCTGTTGGCGCTGAGCTGTTCGTCGCCGATCTGGGATGGCGCCGCCAGCGGTTTCATGAGCTATCGGCAGACCGCGTGTGACGAGTGGCCACGCATGGGCATCCCGCCGCTGTTTGCCGATCAGCGCCATTACGACGAGCACTTGGCGTTTCTCACGCGCATCGGCGCCATCACTCAGCCAGGCGAATGCTGGTGGGGCGTGCGTCCGGCCGCGCGTTTTCCGACCCTGGAACTGCGTATGACTGACGCTTGCCCTCGGGTCGATGATGCGCTGACCCTGGCGGCGTTTTTCCGCGTATTGGTGGCTCATGCCAGTGCGCAGCGGCGGCCCGGTTTGCTGTACGACCAGACCGCGCGTTCGATGCTGGAGGAAAATCGCTGGCGGGCCAAACATCAGGGGATTCATGCGCGCTTTCTGGTCGAAGGTATCGACGGCGACTGTTCGATCGGGCAATGGCTGGAGCTGGCCGAGCAGCGTTTCGCCGATACGGCGCAGGCATTGGGCGCGGCGCAGTTGTTCGAGCGTGCGCGGGCGATCATCGCCAGCGGCACCAGCGCCGACCGGCAACTGGCGCTGTTGAATCTGGCGTCTGAACAACCGCAAAACGGCCGCTCGGCTCTGGCGCAAGTGACCGAGTTGCTGCTTCAGGAAACCGCTGGCTGATCGCTCTCGGACGGGCCTTTGAGTTCGACCTGATTGCCATCCGGGTCGAAACAGTAAAGCGACAAGCCGTAACCCTCGGCGCCAAAACGCCTGGCGGCTTGTTCAACGGTCAGCCCGAACGATTGCAGGTGAGCGATGAGCGCGGCTTCGTCGAACGGTTCGATGCGCAGGCAGAAGTGGTCGACATTGCGTCGCTGCGCCTGCGCCGCGCCACCGCCCTTGCGCCCGAGTTCGCCGTGCAAGTCGACCAGATCGATCATCGACGTGCCAGCGCGCAAATGCACCAGCCCCAGCGGCTGGTTATGCCTGACCACTTCGGCGCCGAACACCCTGGCGTAGAAATCGATGCTGCGTTGCAGGTCGGCGACGCGCAGGACGATATGATCGATGTGCTGAATGGAAAATGGATGCATGGGCTGGCTTCCTCGAAAGCGGCGACCCGCCCATTGTGCTGCACAAGGGAAAAAATTCACTGTCGATTTTTCGGTGGAGCCATCGACAAAGCGGATTTACTCTCACGCCATGAACATACCAGCCGCTGTCCTGCCGCCCCACGCCGAAATGGTTCGCGCCATGCTCGAGCGCGACACTGCCTATGAAGGCGTGTTCTTCACCGCCGTGAAACCACCGGGATTTTTTGCCGCCCCAGTTGCACGGCGCGCAAGCCGAAACCGGAAAACGTCGAATTCTTCGCCCACGCCGACGAGTGCCTGTGCGCCGGTTACCGCGCCTGCCTGCGCTGCAAACCGCTGGACGCAGCAGCCATCGCCCCGGACTGGGTGCAGCGCCTGCTGAATGCGGTGGACGCCGATCCCGAACGGCGCTGGAGCGATGCGCAGTTGCTCGCCGAAGGCATCGAACCGCTGAAATTGCGGCGCTGGTTCAAGCAGCACTTCGGCATGACCTTCCACGCCTGGCTGCGCACACGACGCCTCGGCATGGCCCTGGGCGGAATCAGGCAAGGCACTTCGATCGATCACGCCGCTTTCGACTCCGGCTATGAATCGCTCAGTGGTTTTCGCGACGCGTTTCAGAAGTCCTTCCATATCACCCCGGGCCGCGCGGCCAATAGTGAACCGTTGCTGTTCACTCGCCTGACCACGCCGCTGGGGCCGATGATCGCCATGGCCGAGCGCCGTGGGCTGGTGCTGCTGGAATTTCTCGACCGCCCGGCGCTGACCCGGGAAGTCGAAGCCCTGCAAAACCGTTACGGCTACGCGATTGCACCGGGGCATAACGCCCACTTGCAGCAGATCGAGGTGCAACTGGCGGATTATTTCGCCGGCAAACTCACTCGGTTCAACGTGCCGCTGCACCTGCCCGGCAGCGCGTTCGCCCGTGAGGTGTGGGCGGCGCTGTTGCAAATTCCCTATGGCCACACCAGCACGTACGGCGCCATCGCGGCAGGCCTGGGCAAACCCGGCGCCAGCCGTGCCGTCGGCCTGGCCAACGGGCACAATCGCCTGTCGATCGTGGTGCCGTGCCACCGAGTGATCGGCGCAGACGGCTCGCTGACCGGCTATGGTGGCGGACAACCGCGCAAGGCGTTCTTGCTCAGGCTGGAAAACGCCGCACTGCAATTGACTCAACAATTGGCTTTTTGAGCCATGCAATCCAACACGCAAGTAAGGATTTCGATGGGTATGTCCGAATCACCGCAACATGGCTGACATGTATGAGATGGCCAGCGCTTTTCTGGCCGCGATAGACACTGACTGGCAGCGCCATATCAACGCCGTCGGCCCGTGCCTGCATCAGCCACATCCGGCGCGCGATCCCTATGAATCGCTGGTCCGGGCGATTGCCTATCAGCAACTGCACGCCAAGGCCGGCGATGCGATCCTTGGGCGTTTGGTGGAGTTGTTTCCGGGGCAGGCGTTTCCGCGTCCGCAGCAGATTCTGGCTACCGAGGTCGAGCAACTGCGCGCTTGCGGATTTTCCGCCAGCAAGATCGCGACGATCCAAGGGATTGCCCAGGCGACGCTGGACGGCGTGGTGCCGGATTACCCGACTGCACGGGCGATGGGCGATGAAACCCTGATCGAACGCCTGACCAGCCTGCGCGGTGTCGGCCGCTGGACCGTGGAGATGCTGCTGATCTACAGCCTCGAACGCATGGACATTCT
>NZ_JH635999.1:593422-598155 GCF_000257605.1 Pseudomonas sp. R62 | reverse complement strand
CCTCGAACGCATGGACATTCTGCCGGCCGATGACTTCGGCGTGCGTGAGGGATATCGGCGCTTGAAGAGACTGGAGGTGCAGCCGACGCGCAAACAGATGATCGAGATTGGCCAGGCGTGGAGGCCTTATCGGACGGTGGCGGCCTGGTATCTGTGGCGCGTGGCCAAGGTTTAGACCGCGTTATCGTTCTTCGCGAGCAGGCTTGCTCCCACATTAATTGGAGGCGGCAGGTAGAACCCGGGAGTTGAAACTAAACGCGGTCGGCTCCCTTTCCCCCTCTCCCTGGGGAGAGGGCTGGGGTGAGGGGGAAATCGAACTGCCGCTGCAAATTTTCCGCCCTGAGAATCTCGAACAACGCCTGCGCCGCCGCCGACAGTTCATTGCCCGGCTCGGTCAACACGCCAATCGCCCGCTCCACCGAGTCATTCAAGGTCAAGCAATGCGCGCCCAATTCGCGCATCTGCCCCGCGCACAATGCCGGCACCGCGCTGACCCCAAGCCCGCTGGCAACCATTCGCCCGACGGTCGCCAATTGATGACTTTCGAACTCCACCGGCAACTTCATTCCGCGCGCCTGCAAATGCTCTTCCAGCATCACCCGCACGGTCGATGGCCGCTGCAGGGTGATGAATGGTTCCTTTAGCAAGGTCTGCCAATCGATGTCGGCGCGACCGGCCAGCGCTGAATCGGCCGGCACCACGGCGACAAAGCGATCGACATACAGCGGCGTGAATGTCATCGATGTGCTCTGCATCGGCGCGAACGCCACACCGAGTTCAACCTGACGATCGCGGACCATTTCCAGCACTTGCTCGTTGATCACGTCGTTGACCGTGACGTTGACGTTCGGATAACGCGCGCGGAAGCTCTTGAGAATCGGCGGCAGCAGATTGCCGGCAAATGACGGCATCGCCGCCAGCGTCACGCGTCCGCGTTGCAGGCTGAAACGCTGGCGCATCTCGTCTTCGGCATTGTCCCAGTCGGCGATCAAGCGGCGCGCCAGCGGCAGCAGGGACTCGCCTTCCGGGGTCAACGCCACGTTACGCGTGTTGCGGCTGAACAGGCGCCCGCCCAGGCCCTCTTCCAGCGCTTTGATGGTCAGGCTGAGCGCTGACTGCGACAGGTGCAGACGCTCGCAGGCCACGGCGAAGCTCAGGCTATGGGCCACGGCGAGAAAGGCACGGATCTGTTTGATGGTCATGTCGCTTTGCTCCAGTTGCAAGCTGCAAGCGTCAAGCTGCAAGCCGTGATGCGATGGCCCTGATCGTTCCCACGCTCCTGCGTGGGAATGCAGCCCGTGACGCTCCGCGTCACTGGACGCGGAGCGTCCCTGGAGGCATTCCCACGCGGAGCGTGGGAACGATCATCGCCGAACGCGTATTAGTGAGCTTTATCAATCAATCAACCGCAAAAATCAACTTAACAAATATATTCCGCAGAGAGACACTCCAGTCATTCGGCTAGCCAGCCGCCCGCAAATAATAAAAGAGGTGCCTATGGCAGGTTTCGACAAGCGTGTGTATTCCTACGAGGAAGCGATGGCCGGGCTGGAAGACGGCATGACCGTTATCGCCGGCGGTTTCGGCCTGTGTGGCATTCCGGAAAACCTGATCGCCGAGATCAAGCGCAAGGGCACCCGTGACCTCACCGTCGTTTCCAACAACTGCGGCGTCGATGGTTTCGGCCTTGGCGTGCTGCTCACCGACCGCCAGATCAGCAAGGTCATCGCCTCTTACGTCGG
The DNA here is from genome assembly GCF_000257605.1 of Pseudomonas sp. R62. Classification (NCBI taxonomy): domain Bacteria; kingdom Pseudomonadati; phylum Pseudomonadota; class Gammaproteobacteria; order Pseudomonadales; family Pseudomonadaceae; genus Pseudomonas; species Pseudomonas sp. R62. The sequence goes on along the minus strand of NZ_JH635999.1, from coordinate 596,413 downwards.
CGAAAACAAGCTGTTCGAAGAGCAACTGCTCAAGGGCGAGATCGAAGTCATCCTCACCCCGCAAGGCACCCTCGCCGAAAAAATGCGCGCGGGCGGCGCCGGCATTCCGGCGTTCTTCACCGCCACTGGCGTTGGCACCCCGGTTGCTGAAGGCAAGGAAGTGCGGGAATTCAAGGGTCGCAAGTACCTGATGGAAGAATCCATCACCGGCGACTTCGCCATCGTCAAAGGCTGGAAGGCCGACCATTTCGGTAACGTCGTTTACCGTCACACCGCGCAGAATTTCAACCCGCTGGCCGCGACCGCCGGCAAGATCACCGTGGTCGAAGTCGAGGAAATCGTCGAGCCCGGCGAACTCGACCCCACGCAGATCCACACCCCGGGCATCTACGTCGACCGGGTCATTTGCGGCACGTTCGAAAAACGCATCGAACAGCGCACCATCCGCAAATAATTCAGGCCTACGGAGAACAACATGGCACTTACCCGCGAACAAATGGCTCAACGCGTCGCCCGCGAAATGCAGGACGGCTACTACGTCAACCTCGGCATCGGCATTCCGACCCTGGTCGCCAACTACATCCCCGAAGGCATGGAAGTCATGCTGCAATCGGAAAACGGCCTGCTCGGCATGGGCCCGTTCCCGACCGAAGAAACCATCGATGCCGACATGATCAACGCCGGTAAACAAACGGTGACGGCACGGATCGGCGCCTCGATATTCAATTCCGCCGAATCCTTCGCGATGATCCGTGGCGGCCACGTCGACCTGACCGTGCTTGGCGCCTTTGAAGTGGATGTTGAAGGCAACATCGCTTCGTGGATGATCCCCGGCAAACTGGTCAAGGGCATGGGCGGTGCGATGGATCTCGTGGCCGGCGCCGACAACATCATTGTCATCATGACCCACGCGTCCAAGGACGGTGAGTCCAAGCTGCTGGCCAAGTGCAGCCTGCCGCTGACCGGTGCCGGCTGCATCAAGCGCGTGCTGACCGACCTCGCCTATCTGGAAATCGAAAATGGCGCTTTTGTCCTCAAGGAACGCGCTCCTGGCGTCAGTGTTGAGGAAATCGTCGCCAAAACCGCTGGTAAACTGATCGTCCCGGATCATGTACCGGAAATGCAGTTCGCTGCCCAGTGAGGAATTCGCACATGCAAGACGTCGTCATTGTTGCCGCCACGCGTACCGCGATCGGCAGTTTTCAGGGCTCCCTGGCCAATGTATCCGCTGTAGACCTGGGCGCGGCGGTGATCCGCCAGTTGCTCGAGCAGACCGGCCTCGACGGGGCGCAGGTCGATGAAGTGATCATGGGCCAGGTGCTCACCGCTGGCGCCGGGCAGAACCCGGCACGTCAGGCCGCAATCAAGGCTGGCCTGCCACACGCCGTACCGGCCATGACCCTGAACAAGGTTTGCGGTTCGGGCCTCAAGGCTCTGCACCTGGGCGCGCAAGCGATCCGTTGCGGCGACGCCGAGGTGATCATCGCCGGCGGTCAGGAAAACATGAGCCTGTCCAACTACATCATGCCGGGCGCGCGCACCGGTCTGCGCATGGGCCACGCGCAAATCGTCGACACCATGATCAGCGATGGCCTGTGGGATGCGTTCAACGATTACCACATGGGCATCACTGCCGAGAATCTGGTCGAAAAGTATGAGATCAGCCGCGAACAGCAGGACGCCTTTGCTGCCGCGTCTCAGCAGAAAGCCGCCGCCGCTATCGAGGCCGGGCGCTTCGTTGATGAAATCACGCCGATCCTGATCCCGCAGCGCAAAGGCGATCCGGTGGCGTTCAAGGTCGACGAGCAGCCACGCGGCGATACCAGCGCAGAATCTCTGGCAAAACTGCGTCCGGCGTTCAAAAAGGACGGCAGCGTCACCGCTGGCAACGCCTCGTCGCTGAACGACGGTGCCGCCGCCGTGATTCTGATGAGTGCCGAGAAAGCCAAAGCGCTGGGCCTGCCGGTTCTGGCGAAAATTGCTGCGTACGCCAACGCTGGCGTCGACCCGGCGATCATGGGCATCGGCCCGGTATCGGCGACCCGCCGCTGCCTGGACAAGGCCGGCTGGAACATCGACCAGCTCGACCTGATCGAAGCCAACGAAGCGTTCGCTGCGCAATCGCTGGCCGTGGCCAAGGACCTGCAATGGGATCTGGACAAGGTCAACGTCAACGGCGGCGCCATTGCCCTCGGCCACCCGATCGGCGCATCAGGCTGCCGCGTGCTGGTGACATTGCTGCACGAAATGGCCAAGCGCGATGCGAAAAAAGGTCTGGCGACGTTGTGCATCGGCGGCGGTCAGGGCGTGGCTTTGGCGCTGGAACGCGGCTGATAAAGAGTTCAAGGTTGACGGCGGATCCACGACATCCGCTGTTGGCTGGCAACAAAAAACCCGGTGCGATTTTCGTTGCACCGGGTTTCTTTTTGCCTGTCTACGATCGGTGGTGAATGTTCTGGCCCCTTCGCGAGCAGGCTCGCTCCCACATTCTGCAACGCATTTCCCTGTGGGATCGAGCCTGCTCGCGAAAGCGCTTGTTCAGGCAGCCAACCACTCAAGGCTTGCGCAACAGATAGGTATCCATGATCCACCCATGCTCTGCCCGCGCCGCTTTGCGCACCCGTTCGATCTCATCGGCGACATCCGCCAGCCGGCCGCTGAGCAGAATCTCGTCCGGCGTGCCCAGGTAAGCGCCCCAGAAAATCTCGGTCTGCCGATCCGCCACCCGCTGGTAGGAATCCTCGGCATCGAGCATCACCACCAGACTGTCCGCTTCACTCACCTGCCCCGCCGCCAATCGCCGGCCTGTGGTGATTTCTACTGAGCGACCAATCGTGTTCAAAGGTATTTTGTGCTGCGCAGCCAGGGCCTGAACGCTGGTGATCCCCGGTATCACTTCGTATTCAAACTGACAGCGGCCTGATGCCTGAAGCGCCTGAAGAATCCGCAATGTGCTGTCGTATAACGCCGGATCGCCCCATATCAGAAACC
>NZ_JH635999.1:588512-592867 GCF_000257605.1 Pseudomonas sp. R62 | reverse complement strand
CCTGAAGCGCCTGAAGAATCCGCAATGTGCTGTCGTATAACGCCGGATCGCCCCATATCAGAAACCCGCCGCACTGGCCGTCGGACAATTCTTCATTGATCAACCGCTCGAAGGTTTGCTGCTTGGCGCGATTCAGTGCATCGACGCTCGCCGTGTAGTCGACATCGCCGCGCTCGCGCTCCGGGCTGCTGGCTTCGACAAAGCGATAAGCGTGGTCGGTGATGTAGCGCTCGCAGATCTCCCGGCGCAGATCGATCAGCGTCTGCTTGCTCTGACCTTTATCCAGCAGAAAGAACACATCGACCCGATTCAGCGCTTTCACCGCCTGCATGGTGATGTAGTCCGGATTGCCGGCGCCAATGCCGATGACCAACAACTGTTTCATCAGAATTCCTCGTCAAGGGCCATGCCCGGCAAGCGTAGTCGCCAGATGCCATTGAAGCGCAAGTCGATCATCGCCAGCGGTTCGATGTCGATTGCGTGGAACGCCGCGCCTTGCAGCACCTGCATCAGCGCCGCGCGCATGACGAACGGATGAGTCACCGCCACGACATGTCCAGGCGTTGCAGCGATTGTGTCCAGCCACTTTGCCACCCGCTGCGTCAGTTGCCTGACTGATTCGCCGCCATGGGATGCCGCTTCAGGATCGGCCAGCCAGGCTTGCAAAGCCTGGTTTTCGTTGGCTTGCAGATCCTTGATCGACTGGCCGTGCCAGCGTCCCCAATCGCAATCGCGCAGGGCTTGATCAATCTGCGCATCGACGCCAAACCATGCCGCCGTTTGCTGAGTTCTCAACTCCGGGGCACACACCAGCCGCCGTGTTACCGCCAATCGCGCCCTGAACGCGTCGGACGGAACAGCCAGATTTTCAACAGGCTCGTCCGTAGGAAAACGCGCCAGTTTCTGTGCGACGGTTCGCGCATGGCAAATCAGTGTCAAACGGCTACTTGGCACAAGCAGGTTCTCGGTCGAAAGATAAAACAAACAATGGCACACAGCCGATACGCGTCGCATTGTGCCGTAAAACCTCGGCGTTGAGGGTTGTCACCGGCGCGTCGCTGAGCTTGGGATAGGTAATGTCTGACACAGCAATCGGCAAAGGACTACAACAGCGCGCTACTTCGACGTAGCCCTTATTACACGGGCACCTTGCACACTTTTGGTGCTCGAAAAACCTGTACAAAAATTAGCTAGACATGTAACACCCATTACATAAATACTCGTTTAACGGATTGTGAAACGAATTCGACACCCCATCCAGCAGGAGCCCGGATGCCCCCTCTCAGAGACCTGATCACCGACCCCGGCCTGGACCTGACGCCATCGGAGCGCAAAGTCGTTCGCGCCCTGCTCGATCAGTATCCACGCAACGGTCTCGGGCCTATGGCGCGACTGGCCGAACATGCCGGCGTCAGCGATCCGACCATCGTGCGTCTGGTGAAAAAGCTCGGTTTCGGCGGTTATGCCGAATTCCAGGAAGCCCTGCTCAGCGACATGGACCATCGCCTGCGTTCACCGCGCACCTTGTTGCAGCCGCGCTCGCAGCAGAACAAGGACGATGCCTGGGCGCATTACCTGGCCGACAGCCAGCGTCTGCTGGTCGACACTCAAGCCCTGACCCAGCCTGAGGACGTGCGCATCCTCGTGGAATGGCTGCTCGACAGCCGCCATCAGGTCTACTGTTTCGGTGGCCGCTTCAGCATTCTGCTGGCCAATTACCTGCTCAACCACTTGCGTCTGCTGCGTCCCGGCTGCTTCGCCCTGGAAGACAACGCCCTGCTGCCCGACCGTTTGTACGATCTGCAACGTCAGGACGTGGTGCTGGTGTTCGACTACCGGCGCTACCAGACCCAAGCTTTGCGCGTTGCGCAGGCGGCGAAAAACAACAACGCGCGAGTGGTGTTGTTCACCGATGTCTACGCCTCGCCGCTGCGCGAATTGGCCGACCTGATCATCAGCGCGCCGGTGGAATCGGCGTCGCCGTTCGACACCATGGTGCCGGCGCTGGCGCAGGTCGAGGCGTTGATCGCCTGCCTGACCTTGCGCGTGCCGGACCCGGCCGATCGCCTGGAAGGCATCGATGCCCTGCGCAACGACTTTGCGACTCACCTGCTGGAGGACAAATAAGGATGTTCAGCCTTCCCCACCGCTCGCCTCGGGATCTGCCGTTTGCGACCAACCACACCGCTTTGTTGCTGGTGGACATGCAGCGCGCCTGGCTCGAACCGCAATTCGACCCACACCTGAGCGAGCCGGATGCCGAGTATTTTCTCCAGCGCACGCGCAAACAAGTGGTGCCCAATCAACAACGTCTGCTTGGCGCCTTTCGCCGGGCGCAGCAGAACGTGCTGCACACGATCATCGAAAGCCTGACCGCCGACGGTCGCGACCGCTCGCTGGATCACAAACTGTCGGACATGCACCTGCCCAAGGGCAGCGTGCAGGCTCAGGTCATCGCTGAGCTGACCCCGACCGAAAACGAAATCGTGCTGCCGAAGACCTCCTCCGGGGTGTTCAATTCAACCAACATCGATTACGTGCTGCGCAATCTGCAGACCCGCCATCTGATCATCGCCGGCATCGTCACCGACCAATGCGTGGACATGGCTGTGCGCGACGCCGCCGACCGTGGCTATCTGGTCACGCTGGTGGAGGATGCCTGCGCCACTTACACAGCTGAACGCCATCACGCCTGCCTCAACGCGATCAAGGGTTACTGCTGGATCGCCGACACCGACACCGTGCTCGGTCGCTTGCAGGAGATGCAGCCATGAGCCCGCGCCTGACGCCTTTACCGATGACCACGCTGGTGACAACCGACCTGATCGGCATTACCCGTGGCCGCTCGTTTCCCAGCGATGAGCTGGAGCACTACCAGGCAGCGGGTTGCGGCTGGGTCCCGGCCAACAGCGCGTTGACGCCGCAAGACATCATCGCTTCGAGCAATCCGTGGGGCGCGTATGGCGACCTGCGGCTGATTCCCGATCTGAGCAGCCGCGTCACTGTCGGCAGCGGCCCGGACGCCAATGCACCGGTGCTGGATTTCATTCACGCCGACATTCGTGAGACCGACGGCCAGGCATGGGGCGCCTGCCCACGCACATTGCTGCGCGATGAAATCGAGCGCTATCACGATGAGCTGGGGTTGCAGGTCAACGCCGCCTTCGAACATGAATTCAACCTGCACGCTGGCGTGGCTGAACACGCGGCGTTCTCTCTCGAAGCGCAGCGTCAGGGCGCCGAATTCGGCGGCTGGCTGCTCAGCGCCCTGCGCACCGGCGGCGTCGAGCCGGAAATGTTCCTGCCGGAATACGGCAAGCACCAATACGAAATCACCTGCCGACCGACGCTTGGCGTGGCGGCGGCGGATCGCGCGGTCAACGTGCGGGAAATCGCCCGGGAAATCGCCCGGCAAATGGGCCTGGATCTGAGTTTTGCGCCGAAGACTGCCGCCGAGGCGGTGTGCAACGGTGTCCATCTGCACGTCAGCCTGCTCGATCTGGCCGGCCAGCCGATGCTCTACGACGCTGGCAACAGCAACGGCCTGTCGAGCATCGGTCAGCATTGGGCTGCCGGAGTCCTGCATTTTCTACCGGCGCTGTGCGCATTCACCGCGCCGACGCCGCTGTCCTACCAGCGTTTGCAGCCGCACCACTGGAGCGCTTCGTATGCGTGTCTGGGGCAGCAGAACCGTGAAGCGGCGCTGCGCATCTGCCCGACTGTGACCCTGGGCGGCAAGTCCGCCGCGCAGCAGTTCAACCTGGAATTCCGCGCCATGGACGCTACCGCCTCGCCACATCTGGCCATGGCTGCGCTGCTGATTGCCGGGCGGCTGGGCATCGAACAGCGTCTGGCGCTGAACGCGGTTACCGATGAAATTCCCGATTCACTCAACGACGAGCAACGCAAGGCCCGGGGCATCGTCGCCCTGCCCGCCTCGCTGGCCCAGGCGCTGGATTGCCTGCGTGACAGCGCAGCCTTCAACGAATGGCTGCCCAAGCCGTTGCTCGACACTTATTACGCCCTGAAAACCGAGGAACTGGCGCTGACGGAACAGCTCTCGCCCGCTGACCTGTGTGAGCACTATGCACGCCTGTACTGAATCCGCCGAGCTTGGGTTGTACACCCGCCCGGTCTACAACCTGAGCCGCGAGGACTCGACGAACCCGTTGATCCTCGTGTGCGAACACGCCAGTCGCTACATTCCCGAAGCCCTGAACAATCTGGGCCTGGACGAGGCGGCCGCGCGCGAACATATCGCTTGGGACATCGGTGCGCTGCAACTGGCCGAACAGTTGTCGGAACAACTCGGCGCCACGTTGCTCAGCGCCAATTATTCACGGCTGCTGATCGAC
>NZ_JH635999.1:582292-588068 GCF_000257605.1 Pseudomonas sp. R62 | reverse complement strand
GCTCAGCGCCAATTATTCACGGCTGCTGATCGACCTCAACCGCCCGCGCCATGCGCCGGACAGCATCCCGCTGCAGAGCGAGATCTACCCGATACCCGGCAATCGCGAGCTGGATGAGGCGACCCGCGAGTACCGGCGCCAGACGTTGTTCAAACCGTTTCACGCGCGCTTGCAGACCTTGATCGACGAGCGCATTGCCAAAGGTCTGCCGGTGCGTGTGGTCGGTATTCACAGTTTCACCCCGGTGTATTACGGCCAGCCGCGACCACTGGAAGTCGGCGTGTTGTTCGGCCAGGCCCAGGACTATGCTCAGCGCCTGCTCGACGGGTTGCAAGCGCACCCGCTGAAAGTCGCGGGCAACCAGCCGTACAAAATTGACCCGCTGGGCGATATGACCGTGCCCGTGCACGGTGATGCCAGGGGCCTTGAGGCGGTGCTGATCGAGGTGCGCAATGATCTGCTGCGCAGCCCCGAAGCGGTTTCGCGCTGGGCAGGTTACCTCGCACCTTTGCTGTAAACGATGGACCGATAAAACATAAACCGACCGATGGCTGACAAGGAGTTGCGCTTCATGGAAATTGAAGAATTCGGCTACAAGCAAGAGTTGAAACGTAGCCTGACGCTGACCGATCTGGTGGTGTACGGGATGATCTTCATGATCCCCATCGCCCCGTTCGGTGTGTATGGCTACGTCAACGCCGAAGCACCGGGGATGGTGCCGCTGGCGTACATCATCGGCATGGTGGCAATGCTGTTCACCGCGCTGAGTTACGGCAGCATGGCCAAGGCCTTTCCGATTGCCGGCTCCGTATATTCCTACGCCCAGCGCGGCCTCAATCAACATGTCGGTTTCATCGCTGGCTGGCTGATGCTGCTCGATTACCTGCTGATTCCACCGCTGCTGTACCTGTATTCGGCGATGGCGCTCAACCATTTGTACCCGGACATTCCCAAGGTCGGCTTCATCCTGGCGTTTCTGGTCAGCGCGACGTTCGTCAACCTGCGCGGCATCACCTTCACCGCGCGGATGAACATGCTGTTCCTGCTGGCACAACTGGTGGTGCTGGGCATCTTCCTGTTCTACGCCTGGAACGCCCTGCACAACGGTGGCGGTAACGGTGAGCTGACGCTGGCGCCGCTGTATCACCCGGAAACGTTCAACTTCGCCCTGCTGATGCAAGCCGTGTCGATCGCCGTGCTGTCGTTCCTCGGCTTCGACGCGATCTCCACCCTCGCCGAAGAAATCAAGGAAGATCCGGGCCGCAGTGTCGGCAAGGCAGCGCTGATCACTCTGGCAGTGATGGGCACGATTTTCGTCGTACAAACGTGGATCGCCACCGATCTGGCGGCAGGCATGGGTTTCAAATCCGCCGACACCGCGTTTTATGAAATTGCCGAAATCGCCGCTGGCAGCTGGCTCGCGACCCTGACCGCCGTCGCCACGGCGCTGGCCTGGGGCGTTGCTGTAGCGATCACCTCGCAGGCCGCCGTCTCGCGCCTGCTGTTCGGCATGGCCCGCGACGGCAAGCTGCCGAAGGTGCTAGCCAAGGTCCACCCGAAACACAACACGCCGTACCTGAGCATTTATCTGGTGGCGGTGTTGTCGCTGCTGATCTGCTACCTGTTCATCGACGCGGTCGACATTCTCACCTCGCTGATCAACTTCGGCGCCCTCAGCGGTTTCATGCTGCTGCACCTGACGGTGATCAACCACTACTGGCGTCGGCAGAAGTCGGGGCAGTTTGTGCGCCATCTGCTCTGCCCGGTGATCGGCTTCGTCATCGTTGCCGCCATCATGTACAACATGGGCGTCGATGCGCAGAAACTCGGCCTGATCTGGATTGCCCTGGGCCTGGTGTACCTGTTCTTCCTCAACAAGCTCGGCGCCAGCACAGCGCTGCCCGATCCGAGCAAAGGCTGACAAGAAAAAGAGCGGCGTCTGACAACAAATCAGGCGACCGCCGATTCAACGCGTGGAAACCGACAGTGATAGTCAGGTTCGGCGAATGGGCCGAACCTTTTGATACAGGAGTACATCCATGCTGGTCTTACGCCCAGTCGAGCAGAATGATCTGCCCCAGCTACAGCGCCTGGCCCGCGAGAGCCTGATCGGCGTGACCTCGCTGCCGGATGACAGCGAACACCTGCGCGAGAAAATCGCCGCGTCGTGCGCGTCCTTCGATAGCGCCGCCAAGGCGCAGGGGCCGGAGAACTACTTCTTCGTGCTGGAAGATCTCGAACGCCGGCAATTGGTCGGCTGCTCGGAAATCCTCGCCACCGCCGGCTTCAAGGAGCCGTTCTACAGCCTGCGCAACCGCCATTTCACCAGTGCTTCGCGGGAATTGAACATCGAGCACGGCGTACCGGCGTTGTCGCTGTGCCATGACCTCAGCGGGCATACCTTGCTGCGCGGTTTCCACATTGACGCCGCGTTGGTGCGCACGCCGTTTTCCGAATTATTGTCGCGAGCGCGCCTGCTGTTCATTGCTGCGCATGCACAGCGGTTCTCCGAGGCGGTGATCACCGAAATCGTCGGCTACAGCGACGAGCAGGGTCATTCGCCATTCTGGGATGCGCTGGGCAAGCACTTTTTCGATCTGCCCTACGCGGAAGCCGAGCGTCTGTGCGGTTTGCAGAGCCGCACGTTCCTCGCCGAACTGATGCCGCAATACCCGATCTACGTACCGATGCTGCCGCCAGCAGCGCAGGACTGCATCGGCCGCGTGCACCCGGACGGCCAGGAAGCCTTCGACATCCTCGCGCGGGAAGGCTTCGAAACCAACAGCTACATCGACCTGTTCGACGCCGGCCCGACCCTGTATGCGCGCACCGCGAACATTCGCTCGATCGCCGACAGCCAGACCGCCAGCGTCCGCCAACAAGCATCGACCGACGCCCGTGGCCGTTACCTGCTGAGCAACGACGCCCTGCATGACTACCGCGCGATGGTCACCGAACTCGACTATCACCCCGGTCAGCCGCTGTCCCTGACACCCGCCATCTGCGCGGCGCTGAAGGTCAGCGATGGCAGCTCGATACGGCTGGTCGCTCTGTGAGCCGCGTTAGCCATCCGCGCCTGAATCGGTACGCCAAAGGAGTTGGAGCATGATTGTCCGTCCGGTAAAAGTCAGCGACCTGCCTGCCTTGATGACCCTCGTCGAACAGGCAGGGCCAGGTTTCACCACCCTTCCTGCCAACGAAGACCGCTTGGCGCACCGGGTGCGTTGGGCACAACGGGCGTTCGCAGAACAGGTGGAGCGCGCCGATGCCGATTACCTGTTTGTCCTCGAGGATGATGAGCAGCGCGTGGTCGGTGTCAGCGCGATGGCCGGCGCCGTTGGCTTGCGCGAGCCCTGGTACAACTACCGGCTCGGCGTCACCGTCAGTTCGGCACCGGACCTGGGCATTCAGCGGCAGATCCCGACATTGTTCCTCAACAATGAACTGACCGGCCAATCGGAGCTGTGCTCGCTGTTCCTGCGCCATGACCAGCGCAACGGCAGCAATGGCCGCCTGTTGTCGCTGGGTCGCTTGCTGTTCGTCGCTGAATTTCCGCACCTGTTTGGCGAGAAGATGATCGCCGAACTGCGCGGCAGTGCCGATGAAAACGGTTGCTCGCCGTTCTGGGACAGCCTGGGCCGACACTTTTTCCAGATGGATTTCACCCACGCCGATCACTTGTCCGGCCTGGGCAACAAAGCCTTTATCGCCGAACTGATGCCGCGCCAGCCGCTGTACACCTGCCTGCTCACCGAACAGGCGCAGGCGGCGATCGGCCAGACGCATCCGAACACTCAACCAGCGTTGAAAATTCTTCAAGCTGAAGGCTTTGCGCACAAAGGCTACATCGACATTTTCGACGGTGGCCCGGTCATCGAGGCGCCAATCCGCAGCATCCGCACGGTGCGCGACAGTCTCGAACTGACCCTGAGCCTCGGCACCCCCGACGAGCAGGCGCCGCTGTGGCTGATTCACAACCGCCGGCTGGAAAACTGCCGCATCACCGCGGCCCACGGTCGACTGGTGGGCAACAGCCTGGTGGTTGATCGTCTCACCGCCAAGCGCCTGCAACTTCAGCCGGGAAATTCGGTGCGCGCGGTGCTCCTGCCCCATCAACAGCAACATGCCGTGGCGGCCTGATATTTCCGGCACGGGAGATTAAACCTTTCAGCCGCCAGTCCTGCCGCGCAAATTCGTCATGATTCTTGACCCATTCGCGTGATAGCCTTTTCATTCTTCGGCGTTGACACCTTTGCTCAAGCCTTTCCATTCCTTATGTATTGGTGGAACTCGTATGACCAGGCTTTCCCATCAAGATTTGCGCCGCAATTTCCGTCAGCTGCTGGCCTCCGACACCTGCTACCACACCGCTTCGGTGTTCGACCCGATGTCGGCCCGCATCGCCGCTGACCTGGGTTTTGAAGTAGGTATCCTCGGCGGTTCCGTGGCCTCGCTGCAGGTGCTTGGCGCACCGGACTTCGCCCTGATCACCCTCAGCGAATTCGCCGAACAGGCCACGCGCATCGGTCGCGTCGCCCAATTGCCAGTGATCGCCGACGCCGATCACGGCTACGGTAACGCTCTTAACGTGATGCGCACCATCGTCGAACTGGAACGCGCCGGCGTCGCTGCACTGACCATCGAAGACACCCTGCTGCCCGCGCAATTCGGGCGCAAATCCACCGACCTGATCACCGTGGCCGAAGGCGTCGGCAAGATCCGCGCGGCGCTGGAAGCCCGGGTCGATACGGAAATGGCGATCATCGCCCGCACCAATGCCGGCATTCTGCCGAACCAGGAAATCATCAGCCGCACCCGCCAATATCAGGCGGCGGGCGCTGACGGCATCTGCATGGTCGGCGTGCAGGACTTTGATCAACTGGAACAAATCGCCGAACATCTGACGGTGCCGCTAATGCTGGTCACCTACGGCAACCCGGCCCTGCGCGACGACAAACGCCTGGCCGAACTCGGTGTACGCGTGACCATCGACGGCCACGGCGCCTACTTCGCCGCGATCAAGGCCACCTATGACAGCCTGCGCGAACAGCGACAGATCTTTACCCAGGCCTCTGATCTGAGCGCGACCGAGTTGACCCACACCTATACCCAGCCGGAGGAATACATCCTCTGGGCCAAGGAATACATGAGCGTCAAGGAGTGACGGTGTGCCCGGGCTGACGCCATCGCTGGCAAGCCAGCTCCCACAGGGTTTTGTGTTGCACAAATAATCCATGTTTGGTCGCATAACCTGTGGGAGCCTGGCTTGCCAGCGATGAGGCCAGCCGCGACACCGCTAAACCGGCGTCTTATACCCCTCCTCCCGCTGCGCCGCCCGCGCCTGAATCACATTCAGAATCGCGCAGCCCTCGCGCATCAGCAGATGAACCGCGCTGGTCACCCGCGTCAGATCACAATCGGAAATGCCCTTGAGGTTAAGGCTGGCAAAGGTGTCGGCCAGATCGCGCACGACCACAAACCGGTGCATCGCACAGGCGGCCATGTCGCTGAGTTCAGTGTGGGTATTGATGAAGAGCACCGGGGATTCGGCGTCGTAGGTGTCGATGGGGAGATAGCGCGGCATTACTTGGTCGGTCATAAAGTTCACTCCAAAGAGGGGTCTGGTGCTGTATTCGACCGGCCAAGATCGTCGCAGAGTTATCTGCGAACGGAGACTATAAAAGTCGCGCCCAACGGCCGCAACCAGAGCTTCTGTCGGACTTTTCGGTATTTTTTGTACGCCGCCCTCGACTTCCACACTTCCCACAAAAAGCCC
>NZ_JH635999.1:578778-581715 GCF_000257605.1 Pseudomonas sp. R62 | reverse complement strand
GGGACTGATTGGGGGATGCTCGGGAGCTACTAATGATCGTTCCCACGCTCCGCGTGGGAATGCAGCCCGGGACGCTCTGCGTCCCACACAAAGCCGAACGCGGAGCGTCCGTTGAGGCATTCCCACGCAGAGCGTGGGAACGATCGCTCCTTCACCGCGGCTTCGCCAACTCCATGATCATCCGCGACAACAAGTAAATCCGCGGTGCCACACTCGCCACTTCGGCATATTCCTCAGGCGTATGAATATTGCCGCCGACAATCCCGAAGCCATCCAGCGTCGGCGTCCCTACGCCTGCGGACAGGCTGGCATCCGCCGCGCCACCACTGCCCTCCTCGGTCAACTTGCGGCCGATCTCGCCGTAGATCCCTTGGGCCATGGCCATCAAGCGATCCGACTCCGCCGTCTGCGGCATCGGAGGCAGTCCGCGCTGCAAGGACGTTTTCACTTCGGTCTCGGCAATCAACTTGTCCTGCGAGACCCGCGCCAGATCCTTCTCGATGCGATCAAATTCCTCCGGCACTGCCGCGCGCACATCCGCCTTGGCCGTGGCCTGATCAGGAATCACGTTGGTGCGATCGCCGGCCTTGAGCACGGTGAAGTTGATGGTGGTTTTCTTCGCTTCATCGCCGAGCTTGCCCAGTTGCAGAATCTGGTGCGCCGCTTCCATCGCCGCGTTCCGTCCAAGCTCTGGCGCGACGCCGGCGTGGGCGGCTTTGCCTTTGACTTCGACCAGCGCCGTCGCACTGCCCTTGCGCCACACCACCAGGCCATCGGCCGGGCGGCCCGGTTCGAGGTTGAGGGTGACGTCGTGCTGTTTGGCGGTTTTCTTGATCAGGTCGGTGGCGACGTCCGAGCCGGTTTCTTCGCTGGCGTCCAGCAGGAAAGTGATCTGCGCGTAGTCTTTGAAGTCGAGGTTCTTCAGCACTTTAAGCGCGTAGATGCCGGCGACGATGCCGCCCTTGTCGTCCATCACCCCCGGCCCGTAGGCACGCCCGTCCTTGATGTGGAATGGCCGCTCGGCCGCGGAGCCTTCCTTGAACACCGTGTCCATGTGCGCCATCAGCAGGATTTTCGCCTTGCCGGTGCCTTTGAGCGTGGCCAGCACGTGGTTGGATTTTTCCGGGGTGTTTGGCACCAGTTCGATAGTTGCGCCGAGTTTTTTCAGCTCATCGATGGCGATCTCGCTGACCTGTTTCAGGCCCGGTTCATAACCTGAACCGGAGTCGATATTGACCAGCCGTTCCAGTAACTTCAGGGCTTCGGGCTGGTACTGCTCGGCATCGGCGAGCACTTGTTTATGCGGTTCGGCGCAAGCGTTCACGGCCGAGAACGCGAGGGACAGACCGAGACTGGCAGCCAGCAGTGAGCGGGGAAATGAGAACGTCATGAAGCAGTCCTTGTTTCGTGTCGGGGGACTTCAACCGTAACCGACATCGGCGCGAGGCTCTATAGCGGATGCGACACTGATCTAACCGACAACACATACCCCGGTGGGAGCGAGCCTGCTCGCGAAGGCGTCGTGGCAAACGATATTGATACCGCCTGACCCAGCGCTTTCGCGAGCAGGCTCGCTCCCACAGGTATCAGCTCGCCCGTTAGACCGAATCCAGCAGCGCCTGCCTCGGCTTGTTGTCGCTGTTGCAGATCACCCGATTGCGCCCACTGGCCTTGGCTTCGTACAACGCCTGATCGGCCTCATCCAGCCAACGCGTGGCGTCGGCATGGCTCGGGTCGTAGGCGGCCAGGCCAATGCTCAGACTGACCTTCAACGCCGGGTTCTGCTCGTAGCCCATCACCGCGAAGCGCTCGCGCAAGGCTTCCATGGCCTGAGCGGCATTGAACAGCGGCAGCTCCGGCAGGATCACGCAGAATTCATCCCCGCCGTATCGCCCGGCCACGTCCGTGGCGCGCAGATTGTGTTTGAGCAGTTTGCTCAACTGGCGCAGGACGATATCGCCGGCGACATGGCCGTAGGTGTCATTGATCGCCTTGAAGTGATCGATGTCGATCAAGGCTATTGCCGCGCCCTGCTGCTGGCGTTTGCAGCGCTGGAACGCGAGGTTCAGTTGATCCTTCCACGCGCCGTGATTGAGCAGGCCGGTCAGGCTGTCGGTGCGACTCAACGCCAACAGCTCACGCTTGTGCCGACCGAGGGTCGAGGCCTGGCGAAAGCAGATCCAGCCCAGCGCCAGCGGATACAGCAACAGCAGCGGCAAACAGGCGTACAACTGCAGCGGCGTTGTTGGCGGGATGAACGTCGGCGCAAACACCACCAGCCCGACGCCGATGCCCAATAGCTGCGCCGCCGTCCCGGCGAGTAGAAACCGCCCACCGCCAATGGCGACGTTGTTCATTGCCATCATCGAAATCGTGGTCGCGCTGGGCAAGGGATTGAACTGCATGGCGGCGACCCAGAAGCCGCCCATGAATGCGTCGATCAGCAAATTGCGGTGTTCGGCGCGAAACGGCACGCTCGAGCGGCGCGCCCATTGAAACGCCAGATGCGGCCAGATCAGACCATTGAACAGCATCAGGCCCCACACCCACAGCGGCGGATCGAGGGCATACATCGCCACGCTGACACACATCAGCCCGAGCAGCAGCCCGAATACCCGCGACCTGTAAAGCCTCCTGGCCAGTGAAAGTCCCTTTCCTCGCGTATTTCCCATAAGGGCCTCGACCGCGCGATGCATGGTTACATCCCGACAAGGATGTGTCCGGAGTCTATCAGGGCGCCGTTAAATAGCCATCACCGGCCAGCGGCCTGAATAGAGCGCTATCAGCGCCGCACGCGCGGCCCAGAGTTGGCTATAAATGAAAGAGGGGAAATGGAAAAACAACTATAAAAGGGGGCACATGCATACCTACGCTGTGTTGATCATCGGCAGCGGTTTCGGCGGCCAGTGCGCGGCGGTCAACCTGCTCAAGGCCGGG
>NZ_JH635999.1:568558-578147 GCF_000257605.1 Pseudomonas sp. R62 | reverse complement strand
GGCCAGTGCGCGGCGGTCAACCTGCTCAAGGCCGGGATCGACGATTTTCGCATCCTTGAGCGACGCGACTTCTTCGGCGGCACCTGGTGCCAGAACACCTACCCCGGCGCAGCGGTGGACGTGCCGTCGCCGCTGTATTCGCTGTCATTCGCGCCCTACCGCTGGTCGCAGATGTTCGCCGAACAGGCGGAACTGCGTCGCTACACCGAACAGCTGATCGAGCAGTTCGGTTTACGCGAGCGCGTAGAACTGGGGGCCGATGTCGAGCGCGTCGAGTGGGACGAAGCGGAAAAGCATTGGTTGGTGCACACCCGCGCCAGAGGTATTTTCCGTACCCAATTCCTGATCAATGCTTCCGGGCCGTTGAGTCAGCCGGTCATCCCGCACTTTCCTGGGATGGATCGCTTTCAAGGCAAGACTTTTCACACAAATAATTGGGATCACAGCTACGACTATCGCGGTAAAAGCGTGGCGATCGTCGGCAGCGGGGCCAGCGCAGCCCAAGTGATCCCGGCGATTGCACCCCAGGTCGAACATCTGCATGTGTTCCAACGCACGCCGCATTGGGTGCTGCCGCGTGCCGATCGCAAATTCGGCCGTTTCCAGCGCTGGCTGCTTGGCCTGAAGCCGGCGTACAAGCTGCTGCGCTGGCTGATTTACTGGCAATTCGAAACCCGGGTGATCGCCTTCAAATACTCGAGACCGGCGATTCATCTGGTCCAGCGACATGCGCTGCGGTTCCTCAAGCGCCAGGTTCCAGACCCGCTGCTGCGACAGAAACTCACCCCGGACTTCACCATCGGCTGCAAACGCGTGTTGGTCTCCAGCACGTACTACCCGGCGCTGAGCCGCGCCAACGTCACGTTGCACAGTCGCGAGCACGGCATCGCTTCGATCGACGATAGCGGGATCAACACCGTGGACGGCGAGCATCTCGATGTTGATCTGATCGTCTGGTCCACCGGTTACGACGCCACCGACGGGGTAATTTCCTACCCGGTCAGCGGTAAAAACGCGGTGCAACTCAGAGATGTCTGGGCCGAATACCCGCGCGCCTACCTCGGCACCAGCCTGCCGGACTTCCCCAACCTGTTCATCGTCACCGGGCCGAACACCGGCATTGGCCACACTTCGGCGCTGTTCATCATCGAATCGCAGATGAACTACATCCTCGACTGCATCCGCACCGTACGGGCCAAAGGCGTGCGCAGCATCGAAGTGCGCCGTGACGCAGAACGTACCTACACTGCAATGATCCACCGGGAAATGCAGCGCACGGTGTGGAAGTCCGGCGGTTGCCACAGTTGGTACCAGAGCAAGAGCGGTCATGTGATCGCGATGTTTCCCGGCTTCAGTTTCAGCTATCACCTGCTGACCCGGGCGCTGAAACCGGCCGACCATATTTTGTCCTGAACACGTAAAAGGAAGACGTCGATGCTTTTGCTGTTTGTCGCACTCGCGGTTTTCGTGGCCTGGAGCTGGTTGAGTTACCCGGCGGTCGGCCATTGGTTGTACAACCTGGCCATGGCCAGCGAGGCCAGGTTGTACAAATTGCACAAGATCGAAGTGCCGATCGCCGAGATGACCGTGTCGACCTGGCAAGGCGGGCCGTACGAGGCGTCCAGCGCGATCCTGATGCTGCACGGCTTCAGCGCCGACAAAAACCTCTGGCTGCGCTGCGCCCGGCATTTCGTCCGTCAGTATCGGGTGATCATTCCGGATCTGGCCGGCCACGGTGAGACTGGCTTCAAGGCTGGCGGCGGTTATGACATCGCGGTTCAGGCCAAACGCATGATTCAACTGCTCGATGTCTGCGGCGTGGAGAAAGTCCATGTCATCGGCAATTCCATGGGCGGCTATATCGCCGCGTGGCTGGCGGCGACCTATCCGGAGCGAATCGCCTCGCTGGCATTGATCGACCCGGCCGGCGTCACCGCACCGGAGCCAAGCGACATGGAGCGCCACCTGGCGCGCGGGCACAATCCGTTTCTGATCAATTCCCGCGAAGAATTTCAGCGTTTCTACGCGATGACCATGGAGTCGCCGCCGTGGGTGCCGAAGCTGGTGCTGGACGCCGTCGCCCAGCGCTACGAGCAACAACGTGACGAGCTCGAAGAAATCTTCCGCGACTTCCGCGCCAGCCCGCCGATGGAGCCGAAACTGGCCGAGATCAAATGCCCGGCGCTGTTGCTGTGGGGGCGCAAGGATCGCCTGATCGACGTCAGCAGCGTGCCGGTGTGGAGCAAAGGCATCGCCAATCTCGAAGTGGATGTGTGGGATCACGTCGGGCACATGCCGATGGTCGAACAGCCGGGAAATACCGCGCGGCTGTACGGGGAATTTCTGGAACGACAGCGATGAACATGGATATTCGCAACGCCCCAAGTGGCGCAACTGATCGTTCCCATGCTCTGCGTGGGAATGCCTCAGGGGACGCTCTGCGTCCAGTGACGCAGAGCGTCACGGGCTACATTCCCACGCAAAGCGTGGGAACGATCAGCGGAGACAGAAGGTTGGCGTTCCCATGAACATCCTTTACGACGAACGCCTCGACGGTCAGTTGCCCGAGGTGAACAAGGGCGAATTGCTCAAGGCCCTGCAACAAGCCCTGCCGGACCTGGACATCCTCTGGCGCGAAGATGAACTCAAACCCTACGAATGCGACGGCCTCTCCGCCTACCGCACCACGCCGATGCTGGTGGCCCTGCCCCGTCGAATCGAACAAGTGCAAACCTTGCTGAAACTCTGCTATCAGAACAACGTGCCCGTGGTCGCGCGGGGTGCCGGCACTGGATTGTCCGGCGGCGCCCTGCCACTGGAAAAGGGCCTGTTGCTGGTGATGGCGCGGTTCAACAACATCCTGCACATCGACCCCGCTGCACGTATCGCGCGGGTTCAGCCGGGGGTGCGCAATCTTGCTATCTCCCAGGCGGCGGCCCCATTCGGCCTGTATTACGCACCGGATCCGTCATCGCAGATCGCCTGTTCGATCGGCGGCAACGTCGCGGAAAACGCTGGTGGCGTGCATTGCCTCAAGTACGGCCTGACCGTGCACAACGTGCTGAAAATCGAAGTGCTGACCATCGAGGGCGAACGTCTGACGCTGGGCTCCGAGGCGCTCGATTCAGCCGGTTTCGACCTGCTCGCCTTGTTCACCGGCTCCGAAGGCCTGCTGGGGATCATCACCGAAGTCACGGTGAAGTTATTGCCCAAACCGCAAGTCGCCAAGATCCTGCTCGGCAGTTTCGACTCAGTGGAAAAGGCAGGCCGCGCGGTTGCCGAAATCATCGCAGCAGGGATCATTCCGGGTGGTCTGGAAATGATGGACAACCTCGCCATCCGCGCCGCCGAAGACTTTATCCACGCCGGCTATCCGGTCGACGCCGAGGCGATTCTGCTGTGCGAACTCGACGGCGTCGAAGCCGACGTGCACGACGATTGCCAGCGCGTACGGGAAGTCATGACAGCGGCCGGCGCCACTGAAGTGCGCCAGGCCCAGGACGAAGCCGAGCGCGTGCGTTTCTGGGCCGGGCGCAAAAACGCGTTTCCGGCGATCGGCCGGTTGTCGCCGGATTATTACTGCATGGACGGCACCATCCCGCGCCGCGAATTGCCCGCTGTGCTGCAAGGTATCGCCAGCCTCGGCGAGGAATATGGCTTGCGCGTCGCCAATGTGTTCCATGCCGGCGATGGCAACATGCATCCGCTGATTCTGTTCGACGCCAACCAGCCGGGGGAGCTGCATCGCGCCGAGGCACTGGGCGGCAAGATCCTCGAACTGTGCGTGAAAGTCGGCGGCAGCATCACCGGCGAGCACGGCGTCGGCCGCGAAAAAATCAATCAGATGTGCGCGCAGTTCAACAGCGACGAGTTACTGCTGTTTCATGCGGTGAAAGCCGCGTTCGATCCGCAGGGCCTGCTCAATCCCGGCAAGAACATTCCGACCCTGCACCGCTGCGCCGAATTCGGCGCGATGCACATTCACGCCGGGCAACTGCCCTTCCCCGAGCTGGAGCGATTCTGATGGCTGATTTCGATGCCGCCGCGGCCCTGCTCGACCAGGTCAACGCCGCGCGGGCCAATGCCACGCCGCTGAAGATTCAGGGCGGCAACAGCAAGGCCTTTCTCGGCCGCGAGGTGGCCGGCGAAGTGCTCGACACCCGCGCCCATCGCGGCATCGTTCAGTACGACCCGACCGAACCTGGTGGTCACGGTGCGCGCCGGCACGCTGTCGTCCGAGCTGCTCGCGGCGCTGGATGACGCCGGGCAAATGTTGCCCTGCGAACCGCCATCCTTTGCCGACAGCGCCACGGTCGGCGGCATGGTCGCCACGGGACTGTCCGGACCTCGCCGGCCGTGGTCCGGCTCGGTACGCGACTTCGTTCTCGGCACGCGGGTGATCACAGGCCTCGGTCAGCATCTGCGCTTCGGTGGCGAAGTGATGAAAAACGTCGCCGGTTATGACCTGTCGCGGCTGATGGCCGGCAGTTTTGGTTGCCTCGGCGTGCTCACCGAAGTGTCGCTGAAAGTCCTGCCGAAACCACGCCAGTGTCTGAGCATTCGCCTTGACCTCGATTGTGTCCGCGCCTTGAGCAAACTCGCCGAATGGGGCCAGCAACCGCTGCCGATCAGCGCCGCGTGCCACGATGGCCGGAGCCTGTACCTGCGCCTGGAAGGTGGCGAAGGTTCGGTGACGGCGGCGCATCAACGCCTCGGCGGCGAGCCGCTGGATTCGGTTTTCTGGCGCGACCTCAACGAACAGCGCCTGAGTTTTTTCGACGAAGGTTTGCCGCTGTGGCGCCTGTCATTGCCGAACAACCTCGGCCCGCTCGAGCTGCCCGGCGAGCAACTGATCGATTGGGCCGGTGCGCAACGCTGGGTGAAATCCGAAAGCCCTGAGATTCACGCACTCGCCCATTCCTTAGGCGGCCATGCAACGTGCTTTACCCACGGCGCCACGGATTCGCCGTTCCAACCCTTGGCCCCGACCCTGCTGCGCTACCACCGGCAACTCAAGGCGCAACTCGACCCGCAAGGGCTGTTCAACCCCGGACGAATGTACGCGGAGGTCTAGCCATGCAAACCACCCTCAGCGAGCAATCGCGGCAATTGCCCCGCGCTGCCGAAGCGGAAAAGATCCTGCGCACCTGCGTGCATTGCGGCTTTTGCAACGCGACATGCCCGACGTATCAATTGCTCGGCGATGAGCTCGATGGGCCGCGCGGGCGCATTTACCTGATCAAGCAAGTGCTGGAAGGCGCACCGGCCACCAAGCAGACGCAACTGCATCTGGATCGTTGCCTGTCGTGCCGCAACTGCGAAACCACCTGCCCGTCCGGCGTCGATTATCACAACCTGCTCGACATCGGCCGTGCGGTGGTCGACAGCGCGGTGCCGCGCCCGGCCGCCCAGCGCTTGCTGCGCGAAGGCTTGCGCGCGTTGGCGCCGAATCCGGCTGTGTTCAAAGGCTTGCTGCGCATGGGCGCGACCTTTCGGCCTCTGCTGCCGCGCCTGCTGGAAAGCAAACTGCCGCAGCGCTTGGGTGTTATGGGGTCGCGCCCTGCTCCTCGGCATGCGCGCCGGGTGTTGTTGCTCGAAGGTTGCGTGCAACCGGGTCTGTCGCCGAATACCAATGACGCAACGGCGCGGGTGCTTGATCGTTTGGGCATCAGCGTCACTCCGGTGAGCGAGGCCGGTTGCTGCGGCGCTCTCGACTATCACCTCGACGCTCAGGGCAAAGGTCTCGACCGCGCTCGGCAGAACATCGACGCCTGGTGGCCGCATCTGCAGAACGGCGCCGAAGCCATCGTGCAGACGGCCAGCGGTTGCGGCGCGTTCATCAAAGATTACGGGCATTTGCTTGCGGACGATCCGGTCTATGCCGACAAGGCTCGGCAGATCAGCGAAATGACTCGGGATCTGGTGCAAGTCATCGCGCAGGAACCGCTGGAGCAAGTATGCGCCGCCAGCGAACGACGCATCGCCGTGCATTGCCCGTGCACTTTGCAGCACGCACTGAAACTCGGCGGCGCGGTGGAAGCAATGCTGACCCGACTCGGCTTCAACCTCACGCCAGTGCCCGACGGCCATTTGTGCTGCGGCTCGGCGGGCACCTACTCGCTGACCCAACCGGTGCTGGCGCGGCAACTGCGCGATCAGCGCCTCAACGCCCTGGAAAGCGGCCGGCCTGAGTTGATCGTCACTTCCAACGTGGGCTGTCAGAGCCATCTGGCCAGCGCCGGGCGCACGCCGGTCAGGCACTGGATCGAACTGGTGGATCAGTCGTTGGCAGAATGAAGTTCGTAGGATTCTTCGTTTGCCCGCCTGGGCGAAGGCTGCGATCTTTTCCGGCATCCATTTCGTCACCGTGGCAGGAATTTTTTCATGACCGTGCAGCCGTTCGTCAGCCCCGACCTGATCCGCCAACGCTTCTCCCGAGCGATGTCCGACATGTACCGCGAAGAGGTGCCGCTGTACGGCGCGCTGATGGAACTGGTGGAGAAAACCAATCGCGAACTGCTGGCACGTCAGCCTGAGATTGCCGGACAGCTCAAGCGCACCGGCGAAATCGAGCGGCTGGACATGGAACGCCACGGCGCCATTCGCGTCGGCACCGCGAGCGAACTGGCCACCCTCGCCCGCCTGTTCGCGGTGATGGGCATGCAACCGGTGGGTTATTACGACCTGACCCCGGCCGGTGTGCCGGTGCATTCAACGGCGTTTCGCGCGGTGCATGAAGAAGCGCTGCAGGTCAGCCCGTTTCGCGTGTTCACCTCGTTGCTGCGCTTGGAGCTGATTGAAGATCCTGAATTGCGTTCGTTTGCCGAGTCGGTACTGGCCCGTCGTTCGATTTTTACTGAAGAGGCGTTGCGCCTGATTGAACAGGCGGAAACGGCAGGCGGACTGAATGAAGCGGAGGCCGTGGAATTCGTCCGACAGGCACTGGAGACTTTTCGCTGGCACCACAGCGCCACCGTCAGCGCCGCGCAATACCAGAAACTCAGCGCCCAGCACCGCTTGATCGCCGATGTCGTTGCGTTCAAAGGCCCGCACATCAACCACCTGACCCCTCGCACGCTGGACATCGACACCGTGCAGGAGCAGATGCCTGCCCATGGCATCACACCCAAAGCGGTGATTGAAGGCCCACCGCGCCGCGACTGCCCGATCCTGCTGCGCCAGACCAGCTTCAAAGCGCTGGACGAGCCGATCGCCTTCACCGATCAGCCCGAAACCCGTGGCAGCCACAGCGCGCGTTTCGGCGAAATCGAACAACGCGGCGCCGCCCTCACGCCCAAGGGCCGAGCGCTGTATGACCGCTTGTTGAATGCCGCTCGCGATGAACTGGGCGACTTCCCCAATGAAGCCAATGCCGCACGCTACGACGCGCTGATGACGCAGCACTTTGCCGAATTTCCTGACAGCATCGAGGGCATGCGCGAACAGGGGTTGGCGTACTTTCGTTATTTCGCTACGGAAAAGGGCTTGGCCGCTGAAGGACTTGGTGAGTCGTCCCTGGAGGACTTGCTGCGCGATGGCTACGTGAAAGCGGAGCCGCTGGTGTACGAAGATTTCCTGCCGGTGAGCGCAGCGGGGATTTTTCAGTCGAACCTGGGGGATGCCGCACAGGCGCATTACGCCGAACACTCCAATCGACATGCTTTCGAACAGGCGCTGGGGCGTTCGACCATCGATGAGTTGGGGTTGTATGCCGAGACGCAACGGCGGTCGATTGAGGAATGTGCCGAGGTGCTGCGGATCAAATTCACCTGAATTTTGCACCGCTCCCACAGGTTTTGCGGATGGACCGCAGTTCAGGACGAGCGACAAAACCAAATGGTCGCTGCATCTATTGGAAAACAATGTCGGATCTGAATTATCCCGCTTGTTTTCAAAAACCAATCAGATCGGCAAATTAAGCTTCACCTAAGCTTCCCCCGCTAGCATCCCGGCTCATCAACCTGTCGTCTTGAGCCGTGGATGAGTCCCTCCGACATGAAAGCCTTTGATCTACCTACCCGACCGCATCCCAACTTCAGTCTTGTTCTGGTCAATTACAAAACCCCGGACATCACCCGCATGTGTCTGGAACTGTTGCGCGAGCATGTTCAGGCGCAGGGCGTTGCAGTGTGGGTGGTGGACAACGATTCGGCGGATGCCAGCCTCGATTATTTGCGTTCGCTGGACTGGATAAATCTGATCGAGCGGCCGTCGCCGGGCAAGGAAATGGGGCATATTGCCCATGGCAAGGCGTTGGATCTGGCCTTGGCGAAAGTTGAGACCGATTACTTGTTTCTGCTGCACACCGACACCTTTGTCTACGACATGGAAGTGTTTGCGATGATGATGCGCGAATGCACGAAAAATGCGGACATGGCGGCGGTGGGTTGTGTTGAGCAACTTGATCGTGGGTTACTGCGTGATACCTGGCGTTTAACTTCGCGGTTCTGCAAACATCATGTTCGTCGGCTCAAAGTTCATCTTGGCCTGCGTTCGAAGCCGCCACGCCCGTATAAAGAAACCCATTTGAAAAGTTTCTGCACGCTGTGGAATGCGCGGCTGATGAAGTCGCTGGGTTTGCACTTCTGTATGGATGAGGAGGTGCCTGGTTACACGCTTCAGGATCGAATGGTCGGGTTGGGCTATGGCATCAGGTTCCTCTCGCCGCGGAAGATTTTCCGCTATCTGGATCACATCCAGGCCGGCACCGTCGCGGCGGCGGGCACGTATGGCAAGGATCATCGCCGGACAAAAATGTACCAGCAGACCCTCAAACGCTTGCAGGGGCAGCACGGCAAAGCCGGCATGCAAGCTTCGACTTGATCGAAAACAATAAAAAAAGGGCGACTAAAAAGTCGCCCTTTTTGTTTGCAGATTCTGTATACAACTTTTGCAAGTAATGGAGTTCGCCCAGTGTAATGGCCTGGCAATCCATGCACCGGTAAAGAGCCCTGACACTGGGCGAACGCCGAGGATTTTAATTCAAACAAGTGGGCATGTCGTCATGGGCAAACATGAAATTTTTGAACTGAAAAGTTAAAAACTGTGTTTTACCGATTTTCCCCGAGAATTGTCTTACAAAAAACTTTATATGATTGCTCTCATACATAAAGTTGTACAAGAGCAATAAACTTGTAGAGCTAATACTCAACTATCGTGCTGACTGGTCACTTTCAAGATATCGGTATAAGTGACAATAACGCTCTGCCCTACTTTCAGATCCTTCAACTTGGCCTGAATCTCCGGCTTCTTCACATCGAGCGTCTTCGATTGTCCGGATGGATTTTGGAGGGTGACCTGATTGGTCTTCAAATCGATTTTGCTGATTTTCAGCTGCACCTGAACCTGACGATAAGCCTCGCCACCAGGGTTATCGCTGCCCGGGGCCTTGCGCAGTTCGCCGGTACGTTCGGTGGTGCCTGGCAGACCTTTATCCACATCCGTATCGAGATAAGCGGCGACAGATCGCTGCACCTCGATCGTCACCGAATCGCCAACTTTAAGTTTGGCGAGGTTTTTCGCTTTGTCGCTGAGCTGAACGTGGACCTGACGTCCCTCGGGGCCTTCCAGCACGACCTGGTGATTGGCC
>NZ_JH635999.1:567098-568134 GCF_000257605.1 Pseudomonas sp. R62 | reverse complement strand
CTGGTGATTGGCCGGGTCGACGGCGAGCACTTTGGTGGTAACGGAATCGGCCTCAACGACGGCGGATAACGGAATGTCGGCAGCCAGAGCGCCGAAACTCGTGACAGAAAGCAGCGTTGCGAGAGTGATGGCCTTGGCCAGAGCGTCGAGCTTCATATGCATTACTTTCCCTGTGATGAAATGGCGACACCCGCCACCAGAACGACTTCAGCGACGGGCGTGCCAGTGAGCATAGACGCTGTTCAGGGCTTGACCTGGGTTTGTGGCCCTCGGGTGTGTGGCTTGGCGGTCTCTTGCGCGGTGGATTCGCCACTCGGCGTGCCCTTGCCGCTGTCCTGCCGCTGCTTGGGATCGGTCGGGCGCAGCGCATCGTTATCGCGTTCGGTTTCGCCGGCCGGGCGCGGTTCGTCGGGATTGTCGTTCTGGTTGATGGTCTTATTCATGGCAGAAGTCCTCAGGCTTCGGGATCGTCGAGTTCGCGGGCGACGTTGACCTCGGGTGACTGCTTGTGCAGATCATCGGCTTTGGCGCGCAACAACTGCCATTGCTCAAGATCAATCGCGCCTTGGCCGAGCAGGTCATCGGCGATGCGCTGCAGATCGAAATAGTGAGCGTCGGGCGATTGCTGCCAAAGAGTCTGATCGTCGAACAGGCGTTGCCAGGTGTTGAGGTCTGGGAGTTGCACGTCGTCGCTCATGGGTGAGTCCGAAAATGGCGGGTTTCTGGGTAGAGCCTATTGGCGAAGGGAGAGTTCCGAGCGGTTTGATTAGTGGCGACCTTGCTGACGCCATCGCTGGCAAGCCAGCTCCCACAGGGATTGGGGTTAGGCTGTAATTCATCGGTGTTTTTGAGATAGCTATCGCGAGCAGGCTCACTCCTACAAGAGCAAGAGCAAGAGCAAGAGCAAGAGCAAGAGCAAAAGCAAAAGCAAAAGATCGCAGCCTTCGGCAGCTCCTACAGTCCCACGTTCACCTATAGGCCGAGTGTCAGCTCGCCTGCTCTTGATCTTGATCTTGATCCACCGGCGACGTCGGAA
>NZ_JH635999.1:551065-566509 GCF_000257605.1 Pseudomonas sp. R62 | reverse complement strand
GTAAGTCGCCGTAAGGGCGAAACCCTAAGCAGCCGTTACCGCAGCAACGGATATGTACCCGGTCAAGCAGAACAAATCATCGCTCGACAAAAAGCCTTCGCGAGCAAGCTCGCTCCCACAGGGAAACTGCACCTACCGTTAATATCCGGTCATTTCCAGATAACCTTGGCCAGGGTGACTGCCATCAATCTTCACCGGCCCCTCCCAATACGGAATACGCAAATCCATCCAGGCATTGCGATTGAGCGCATCAACGCTGATATCGAGTTGCTTGTCGGGAATGCGGATCGACCATTTCACCGGCATCGGTCGATCAGCCACCTTGGCAGTGTCCTGCGGCACAAGACTGATCTGCTCGCTGTGCAACGTCTGAATTTGCCCGTCAGCGGCGATCCAGGTGCCGGTCAGATAAGGCGCGCCGTCCTTCTGCCGCATGCGATAAAGCATCACGTGTTCGCCGCTGTCCAGATGCAGCGAGAACCAGTCCCAGCCAGTCTGATTGGCGGTGAGTGGCTGACTGCTCCACTCGCGATCGAGCCATGCCGGGCCGCTGACGTTATAGGTCTGGCCGTCGATCTGCAGCGTGCCGCTGGCCTGGAAAAATGGCTGGCTGTAGTAATACGACGCCTGGCCTTCTTCGGATTTCTGGCTGAAACCCTGATCGCCCTGCAGCACCAGCGGTCGGCTGGAGGTAAGGCGCAGTTGATAAGCGAAATTCTTGTCACGAGCACTGAGTTGCATATCGCGCAACGGATCCTGCGCCTGACTGGCAAACATCCAGTCATCGATCCACGCTTCGAACGGCGCCAGGCGCACGCCGGCCTGCCCAACTCCGCCCCGGGCGTAGCGCTCGGCGGCGTGATGCACCGAGGGCGAAGTGACTGCCGCATGGCCCAGCCAGATCGTTTGGTTGCCCCAACCGGCCTGCTCAGCGACTGGTTTCAGGGCGCTACGGAACAGTGTCCATTGCACGCCGAAATCATTGCCCTGCTGATCCTTGAGATTGGCGGTGACGTACCACCACTCGATGCGAAAACCATCATGCGCGCCGTGATCGGCAGGGAAACTGAATACCCGACCGGGCACCACCGGGGTGAACGATTGCGCCTGATCGCCCATGCCGGCAAAGCCCTTCTCCTCGGGTGCAGGCTGATCGCAGCCACCGAGCAGCAGCGCAATCATCAGCACGAGCCATTTAGTCCTCATGGGCAAACGTCCTCAGCAAGTCCGCCGGTTGCGTGCGGTACAGCGAATACAGCGGCCATGCCGAGGCCAACAGAGTCGCCAGCAAGGCCAGGCCCATCAGTTGCAACAACTGCAAAGGAAACACCCGCAACGGCAAGCGCCAGCCGAATGCCTGCACATTGATCACCGCATCCAGGCACCACGCCAAAGCAATGCCCAACGGCAGCGCCAACAGCAACGTCAATACGGCGAGCAGCCAGGTCTGGCCGAGGTTGAGCAGCATCAATTGTTTGCGCGTCACGCCCAGCGCCCACAGCGGTGCGAGTTGACTGAGGCGACTCTGGCTCTGGGTCAACAGACTGATGAACAGCGCCACGCCGGCCACGGCGAGGGTCAGGCTGTTCAACGCCGCCGTCGCGGCAAAGGTGCGTTCGAAGACTTGCACCGACCAGCCCTTGAGCCTCGCCTGATCGACGATGCGGTTGTCATCCAGCGCAAAACGCGCCTGCAAGGCGTTGAGCAGCGCCGGAATCTGTGCTGGATCGATACGCAAATTGAAGCGGTTGGGCGTGAGTTGCGGCCAGCCGCGCAACAGGTGCTCGCTGCTGATCAGCACGTGCCCTTTCGGATTGCCGTAGTCGGCGTAGATGCCGACAATGCGCGGCGACCACGTGCCGTTTGGCGTGGGAATGTTCAGATGCTCGCCCGGCCGCAACTTCAGGCGTCGTGCCAGTTGTTCGCTGAGCATCACCGCGTCATCCGTGGCCAGTTTGCCCCACGGATCGCTGCCACTGCTGTCGAGCAGCGGCCAGTGCTGGCGATAGTAGGAGTGGTCGATGATGCCGTAGACATCGGCCGGCCAGCCTTGCAGCGTCACCGAAACCTGCCAGTTGGGCAGTACAGCGGTCACGTTGGGCTGCTGCTTGAGCCAACTGTGCATCTCGCGGGCCTGCGCCGGGTTGGCCGGATTGATGTACAGCTCGGCGCTCAGGCGTTGTTCGAGCCAGTCGTTGAAGGTCTGCCGAAAACCGGCGGTCATGCTGCCGGCGCCGATATTGGCGGCGAGCGCCAACAGCAGCGCCATCAGCGCCAGACTCAGGGCTGGCAGTTGCTGGCGGCAGTCGGCGAGAAACCACTGGCCGAGCACCGAACGACTGCGCCCGAGCAACGGGTTCAACAACGCGCTGAGCAACACCGGCAAGGCCAGCGCGGCACCGAGCAACAGCCCGGCCATCAGCACGAAACCGCTGCTCAGGCTGTCGCCCCAGATCAGCGCCACCAGCGCAATCGCCAGCAGTGCCGTCGCCAGCCAACCCTGCCGGCGCAACCAGCGCGAATACTGTTGATGCCACGCCTGCGGATCGGCCACCGCCAGCAACGGCAGGCGCGCCGCCCGCAACAGACTGTTGGCACCGGCCAGCAACGCGCCGAGCAGACTCAGACCGATGCCGCTGAACCACCACCAGGGGCTCAAACGCAACTGCCCCGCCACTTCCGCGCCATACAGACCGCGCAGGCTGGCGGCGACGTCCGGCAGCAGCACGCTGGCCAGCCAATAGCCGCTGATCACACCGAACAATCCACCGATCAGCGCCAGCACACCCAGTTCAACCACCAGACATGCGATCAGCATTCGTGCACTGACGCCACAGGCACGCAACGTGCGCAGCAAGCCTCGACGCTGTTCCAGAGCGAGGCCGATGGCAGCGTGGACGATGAACAGGCCGACCAGAAACGACAAAAATCCAAGGGCATCGAGATTGAGGTGAAAGCTCTCGGTCAGCCGCGCGAGATTGTTTTCTTCGCCGCTGCTCTTGAGCTGCAAGCGATCGGTGAAACTCGCTGGTAATTCTTGATGAAAGTCCTTGGGCAGCAGCAGTCGCGACAATTGCTCGGGTTGGTCGAGCAGTCTTTGCGCTGCGCCGATGTCGACCAGTAACAGGCCCGGCGCCATGTCCTTCTGCGCGAGCAGCGGCGGCAGGGTCTGGCCGTTCACGGTTTGCGCTGTATCGCCTTCGCGCAAGCCGAGCATTTGCATCGTGTCCGGGGAAATCCAGGCGCTGCCCGGCGGGCTGAAAAATTCGACGATGCGCTCGATCGGCATCGCCTGCCCGGCTACTGCGGAATCCGACGGCAGCGACACCGGCTCGATGCCCATCACTTGAATCCGCTGGTCTTCGTGGCCCTTGAGCGTCAGCCGGCCCTGCAACACCGGCGACACCGGCCAGCCCTGACGGCGCAGCTCGATAAACCAGCGCTGGGGAAACAGTGCCCCATTCGGCGTGCTGAGGCTGGCTTGCGGTTCGCCGCCGATCATCTGGCTGGCCCGCGCGTAGCTGTCGCGCGCCTGACTGTTCAGCGCCTCGACGCCGGTGAGCAGACTGGTGGCCAGCCACAGCCCGGTCAGCACACTGAAAAACTGCACAGGATGACGCCGCCAGTGGCTGAGCAGCGCGCGCAGGGTTTGCCGCCAAATCATCAGGCGACCCGTCCGTTCGACAACACCACGCGCTGAGCCAGACGTGCCGCAACGCGCTGACTGTGAGTGACCATCAACAAAGTCGTCGGCGTGTCATCGAGCAATTCCAGCAACAGCCGCAGCACTTCATCGCTGGTCGCTTCATCGAGGCTGCCGGTGGGTTCATCGGCCAAGAGCAATTTCGGCTGCGAAGCCAATGCGCGGCCCAATGCGACTCGTTGCTGCTGGCCGCCAGAGAGTTGCTCGGGATACCGCGAGAGCAGATCGCCCAGACCCAGACGCTGCACCAGATGCGCTTGCCAGCGCGGCTCATGGCGCCCGGCGAGGCGCGCCTGAAAGGCAAGGTTGTCTTCCACGCGCAGGCTGCCGATCAGGTTGAACTGCTGAAACACCAGACCGATTTCCGTGCGCCGCCAGTTCGCCAGTTGCGCTTCGCTCATGGCTTCCAGGCGATGTTCGCCGCTGCGAATACTGCCGCTGTCGACCTTGTCCAGCCCCGCCACCAGATGCAGCAGCGTGCTTTTGCCACTGCCCGATTCGCCCATCAGTGCCAGGCTGCCACCGGCCTCCAGCGTCAGGTCGACGCCTTGCAGCACCGGCAACAATCCCTGTGGCGTGGCATAGCTTTTGAAAACGTCGCGAACCTCAAGCATGGGCAAACCCGATCAGTGAACCTGGGCCTAGGATAGCGGCCCTGAATGGTTTTTGTCCGCTGATGATCATCGCCAACGCCGGCACGCGCCCTACGCTGCTGGCTGTTCGGCCATAACGATAATAAACCGGAGACACCCATGCCCCGTTTCATCCTGAGCCCGCGCGGCCTGCTGACCTGCCTGATCACCGCTTGCCTGAGCCAGCCGTTGCTCGCTGCTGACGGTCCGGTGGCGCCGAGCATGCAAACCGCCGCAAGCAACGCTGCCGTGCTGCAAACCCTGCCTTTCAGCGACCGCACCGATTTCGAATCCGTCAGCAAAGGCTTGATCGCACCGTTCAAGGGCCAGATCAAGGATGCCGCCGGCAAAGTCATCTGGAACGTCAATGCCTATGATTTCCTCGCCAAAGACAAGGCGCCGGAATCGGTCAATCCGAGCCTGTGGCGACTGGCACAGCTCAATGCCCACGCCGGTCTGTTCGAGGTGAGCCGCAAGCTGTATCAGGTGCGCGGTCTCGACCTGGCCAACATGACCATCATCGAAGGTGACGACGGGCTGATCATCATCGATCCGCTGACCATGGCCGAAACCGCCAGGACTGCGCTGGACCTGTACTACGCCAATCGCCCGCGCAAACCGGTCGTCGCGGTGATCTACAGCCACACCCATGTCGATCATTTCGGCGGCGTGCGCGGGGTGATCGACGAGGCCGATGTCAAGTCCGGCAAGGTCAAGGTCTACGCGCCGGTCGGCTTCATGGAACACGTGATGAGCGAGAACGTCATGGCCGGCAACGCCATGAGCCGCCGCGCGCAGTACCAGTTCGGCAGCCTGTTGCCGCGCAGTGAAAACGGCCAGGTCGACGCTGGCCTCGGCAAGAGCGCGCCCAGCGGTGGCACGGTCACACTGATCGCGCCTACCGATCTGATTGCCGAGCCGTTGGAAACCCGCACCATCGCTGGCCTGCAAGTCGAATTCCAGCTGACCCCGGGCACCGAAGCGCCAGCGGAAATGAACCTTTATCTACCGCAGCTGAAAGCCTTGTGCATGGCCGAAAACGCCACGCAGATGATGCACAACATCCTCACCCCGCGCGGTGCGCAGGTGCGTGATGCCAAAGCCTGGTCGCAATACCTCGACGACAGCCTCATGCGCTACGGTGACAAGGCCGACGTGCTGTTCGCTCAGCACAACTGGCCGACCTGGGGTGGCGAGCGGATTCGTACTCTGCTCGCCGATCAGCGTGACATGTACGCGTTCATCAACGACCGCACCCTGCACTTGCTCAACCAGGGCCTGACGCCGCTGGAAATTGCCGAAGCAATCAAGAAGCTGCCCGGCTCGCTCGATCAGAAGTGGTACACCCGTGGTTATTACGGCTCGCTGAGTTTCAATACGCGCGCGGTGTATCAGCGCTACATGGGTTTCTACGACGGCAACCCGGCCAACCTCAATCCGCTGCCTCCGGTGGATGCGGCTAAACGCTCGGTCGAGGCCATGGGCGGTGCCGCGTCGGTGCTGGAGAAAATGGGCGGTGCGATGGCCAGCGCTGACTACCGATGGGCCGCGCAGTTGGGCAACCAGTTGCTGTTCGCCGATCCGGACAACGCGGATGCCCGCAACGCTCAAGCCGAGACGCTGGAGCAGTTGGGTTATCAAAGCGAGAACGCCACCTGGCGCAACATGTACCTGACCGGTGCGATGGAGCTGCGCAACGGCGTGCCGCCGCAGTCAGCCAATACCGTATCGGTGGATATGGTCCGGGCGATGAGTCCGGAAATGTTCTTCGACTACCTCGCGGTACGCCTGGACAGCGACAAAGCCGTGGCCCATGACCTGACGCTGAACTGGACGTTCGACGATGTGCAAAAGGATTTCACCCTGACCTTGCGCAACGGCGTGCTGACTCACCGCGCCGGTCTGAATCCGGCGGCGGATGCGAGCGTCAGCCTGAGCCGCGATACGCTGGAGAAGATCAGCCTGAAACAATTGGACTTCCCGACGGCGATGCAAAAAGGACTGGTGAAGTTGCAGGGCAATGGTCAGAAATTCGGATTATTGATGGGCAGCCTGGAGACGTTCGGGCCGCAGTTCAATATCGTCACGCCTTAAGTCAAAAGCCCCTCACCCTAGCCCTCTCCCGGAGGGAGAGGGGACCGACCGAGTTGCATGTACGAGATACGCCGACGTGGGATAACGAGTTGAATGCAATTTTGAATAACACGCACATCAGCTCCCATGATTCATAAGCCCCCTTCCCGGAGGGAGAGGGGACTGACCGTGTTGGATGTACGAGATACGCCGACGTGGGATACCGAGTTGAACTCAGATTCCGACCGCCATGAAGATCGGCTCCCTTTCCCCCTCGCCCCCTTGGGGGAGAGGGCTGGGGTGAGGGGGTAAATCTTGCTGGCACCCTCGATAACGATCAATCACCTCAATCCTGCTTTCAACAAACCTGCCCCGGATTCAACCGAAACTGCTTCGGCGTAATCCCGAACTGTTTGCGAAACGCGCGGATAAAGTTGCTCGGCTGGCGATAACCCAGCCGCTCAGCTATCCGTTCGATCGGTTGATCACCCGCCGTCAGCCAGTGCCGCGCCATCGATAGATTGTCCTCACGCGCAGGTGCGCGAGTTTCAGCGTGCCAGTGACGCAGCATGCTCTGGTGCAGAAACGGGTTGGCGCCAAGCAAGACCTGATCGAGGCTATATCGCGGCAAGGTCAGGCACAGATGTTCGCCCTGCTCCACCGCGATACCCACTCCACGCAGCCAGCCACCGGCCATTTGCGCCGGGCGCAGGCTGACACTCACAAACAAATCTCCAGGCGCCCCGCCGAGTCGACGGGCAATGTTGCGCACCAGCGTTATCACTGCCGCATCCAGAGCGAAATGATGCAACTGCCCCTGCTGCGAACGCAGGCGCAAATGAGCAAAATCGCCCGCCTCGACCAATTCCACCGCAACGTAATCGATCACCCTTGGCAAGCAGTCGATGAAGCACTTCAGACTGGCCCGCAAGGTCGCGGACGAGTCGAGCAGAATATTCAGTCCTTGCAGGCAATCGGTCGCCATCCCGTCGGCCAGTTCACAGCCAAACGTCGGCGCTACCCCTGACCGTTCACACTCACGCCACAACTGTTCAACCGCTTGTGCGGCGATCAATTGATGCTGCCCGGCGAGCACTGACGGGCAGATCCCGACGCGCGCCATCAAGCGTTGCGGGCACAGTCCGGACTGGCGAGCATGCGCGAGAATCGTGCGGGTAAAGGCGCTGGAGGCGAACAGAGACCGAGACATGAAGGCGTGCCATCGAAGAACAGGCGTGTACTTATGCCAGCGGACGTGCTATCGATCCAATGCATTAAAAGTATCCGCAAAATGCAGGAGACGCATGATGGATCTTCGCCAGCTTCGCCACTTGGTCGCCCTCGCTGATTACCGCAACTTCGGGCGCGCCGCCGAGGCGATCAACCTCAGTCAACCGGCGTTCAGCCGCAGCATCCAGACTCTGGAGCGTGACCTTGACTGCGAGCTGGTTGAGCGCAGCAGCCGCGAATTTCGCCTGACCGGGCAAGGCGAGCTGGTGCTGCAACATGCGCGGCGCCTGCTCGCTGGCAGCCAGGCGCTGCACAACGAATTGACGCAATACAACGGCCTCACCGGCGGCGAACTGCAATTCGGTTGCGGTCCGTATCCGGCGCAGGTGCTGGTGCCGGAAGCGCTGGCCGACTTCATTGATGCGCATCCGGCGATTCGCACGCGGTTTCATCAGGGCGACTGGCAGCAGCTGACGCTGTGGTTGCGCGAGCAGCAGATCGAGTTTTTCGTCGCCGATGCGCGGCACTTTGTCAGCGATCCGCAGTATCAGGTGCACCTGCTGCGCACGCGGCCGGGACGGTTTTTCTGTCGCGCCGGCCATCCGCTCCTCGCGCAACGAGACCTGCGATTGCGCGCCCTGCTCGATTACCCGATCGTCGGCACGCGCATTCCACCGATGATCCGCAAGGTGCTCGCCGATATCCTTGGTGAGCAGGACTTCAACCCGAGCGTCGAGTGCGCACAATTTGACGCGATCCAGCGCGTAGTGCTGCGCTCCGACGCGGTGGGGCTGGCCACGCTTGAGGCCTTGCGTGAACAACTTGATCGCGGCCTGATCGAGCTGCTCGACTTTGTCGACGTCCCCCATGACGAGCCGGCGCTGCAACTGGGTTATGGCATCGTCAGCCGCGCCGGTTTTACCCGGACGCCAGCAGCGCGGGCAATGATTGAGGCGATCCTCAGCGTCGATCAGCGGTTGCTGGCGGCTAACGGAGCGACGGGAGACGCGCGCGCAACATGAGCAAAACCCATCCGCAATCCGTTAACGCTTTTTACGCGCCGACCTTGCTTCCGGCCATTGAAGAATTGCTCGCGCGCGGCATTAGCCAAGGCGCAATCGAAGCACAACTGCGCCGCAGCCTGTTCGATCTGCGCACGCCGTTCACACGCATGCCGCTGCTGATGTCGCGGCGCTTCTGGGCGTTTGCCGTGGAACAGAGCGGCGATCCACTGATCGGTCTGGCGGCGGGTGAACGCTTCGTTTCGACGGCCACCAATGGACTGACCTATCTGTTCGATGTCGCCGTGTCGCTGGAACGTGCCTGTGAGTTTTTCGCCGAGTACTTTGCGTTTTTCAACGGACATTTCCGTGTGCAAATCCTGCGTGAAGATGGCGGCGTAACACTGCGCTTGGTCGAAGCCGGCAGTCTTGGTGCTCCGGCGGCGCTGACCGATTACATCCTCGTCAGCCTTTGCAGTCTGGTGCGGCGCAAGTTGCTCGCCAGCGGCGTGAATCGTGATCCGGTGCTGGGTGTGGCGCTGGTGTCGGCCAGCCGCGAGGAATATGTATCGGCGTTGCGAACCCCGGTGAGCGCAGAGCAGTCATGGGCGGCGATTTATCTGGATCCTCAGCTGTTCGTGATGCCGTTGACACCGGGCAATCCGGCATTGGAAACAACGCTTGTCGATCTGCTGGAACAAACCCGATGTTTCAGTGAATCGACCTTGCTCGGACAGCTGAGCGATTATCTGATCGAAGATCTGGCTTCAGCGGATTGGCAGCAGTTCTGTGCTACACAGCATGTGCTTGAGCGCACGGCGGCAAGGCGTTTGAAGGCGTTGGGCTGGACTTTCAGCGAACTGCTTGATGAGCATCGCCGCTATCGGGCCGAGGACTTGTTGCAGTCCGGGGCGCTGGAGCTGGTCGAAGTGGCGGATCGCTTGGGTTACAGCGATGTGCAGGGATTCAACCGGGCTTTCGCGCGCTGGCTGGGGTGCGCGCCTGGGGAGTATCGGGCGCGGTTCAACAAGGGCTGAGACTGTCGCAGCCTGTCCCGACTTGTTCGCGAGCAGCCTCGCTCCCACCCTGGAATGCAATCCCCTGTGGGAGCGAGCCTGCTCGCGAAGAGGCCCGCCCGAGCAATCCAGAACTCACTGCCCCGAAGCCACACTCGCCGGCGCCCGCTCCGGCGTCACGATGCTGCCCAGATCGATATGCTTCCACTCAGGCTTGGCGCCCAAACGCGCATTGAAGCGGTAGTTGAAGGTGAACTCATCCGCCGTCTGCACGCTCAGCGGTTTGCCATACACCGCTTCGAT
Source organism: Pseudomonas sp. R62 (assembly GCF_000257605.1). Taxonomy (NCBI): domain Bacteria; kingdom Pseudomonadati; phylum Pseudomonadota; class Gammaproteobacteria; order Pseudomonadales; family Pseudomonadaceae; genus Pseudomonas; species Pseudomonas sp. R62. The sequence goes on along the minus strand of NZ_JH635999.1, from coordinate 556,551 downwards.
TGCGCCCAAGTCGTAGCCCATCACCTGCAACAGTGTCGGGAAGATGTTGTAGTGGCTGGAGCGGTCCTTGTTTGCCGGCAGATTCGCCGCCCAGTCCGGCGTCCTGAGGCCACTACCCTGAATCACCACGAGCGGCACCAGCCCCTCCTCTTCCACCGGGTCGCCGCCGCAATGGGTATTCAAGCCCGGGTTGCCGCGCTCATGCAGATCCTGGCCATGATCGGAGGTGTAGATCAGCAGCGCATTGTCCAGATTGGCCTGGGCAAACACCCGGGCGAAGAACTCGCCGACGTTCCACAACAGCGTGTTCTTGTAGGCGTTGCGATACAGCACCCAGTCATCCGGATGGCCGTTGAAACCGGTGCGTTCGCCAGTGTCGGCGACTTCGGTGAACTGTCCGCGGGGCAGCGTTGGCCGGTAGGCCATGAACGCGTCCGGGTACTTGTCATGCACCGGAAAATGCGCGCCGACCTTGTTGATCACGATCAGCTCGGGGCGATTGTCGTTGAGCAGTTCGATCAGCTTCGCCGCTGCCGCCATGTCGCGGTCGCGCACGCTGGTCTGGTCGAATTGCACGAAACTGTCGATGTCATTTTTCTCGGCGGCGGTCATCAGGTTCTGCAGGTTGCCGGCGGTGCGCTGGGCGTCGATGTAGACCGTGCCGAGCCCGGCCTTTTTCGCGTACTGCCAGATCGACGGCAACGTGCTGTTGATGCGTCTGTAGTCGGCGCGGGTGCCGCCGTAGCGCAAGGTGACGTTGGTGTCGGCGCTGCAGTTGGCAATGGACGCGGCATAACCAAAGTTGAAGACATCGACCCCGGCCGGCGCTTGCTTGAGGTTGCTGTGCACGCCGAACGGCGCGTTGATGTCGAGGTAATTGCCGGAAATGCTTTCGTCGATGATCAGCACAATGTCATGGCCGACGGCGGGCGTGGCGCGCGCAAGCGTCACCGATTCACGCGGGCCGACGGTGTCATGCAACGCTTCATAGGCAAACAGGTTCAGGTAGGCCAGCGGCGTGTACATGATCGGCAACCCACGTGCGCCCTCACCCGCTCGTAGAAACAACAATCCGCTGAGCATCAGTACGCCGACGAGGGGCGCTGCGACCCGCAACGTGTTGGGTATGAACAGCGCATGACGCGGCTTGAGTCCGATGCCGAATAACAGCAGCAAGCCACTGAGCACCGCGCGCAAAATCGCATCGCGATACTGATACGCGGCTTCCTGAATGAAGCCGCCGGAGTACACCAGCGAAACGAAATCGCTGTACCTCAGGTAATCCGCGGTGACACGGGTGTAAACATCAAAAAAAACCGCTGCGGCAAACATCGTTAATGCGAATGCATGTCGAACGAGAGCCTGACGTATATAGGCAGTTAGATATAAAGCAAAAGTAAGCGCCAAAAACATCGCGCCAAAAACAAGTACATTCAAACCCCACCCGATAGCATTTAACCGATCCAGGTAATAGTCGGAAAAGAGCAATAGATAGGCAACTAAAAGCAGTTCCTTGGCGTATTTGAACATGGCGATACCGGCCGTCCGAAATGGGAGGTTGTCAAAGCTTTGTCGGTCAGAACCTGACACTAGCACCCGGCCATCAAAGCGCAAGAAATGACTGATAGCCGGATAAAGCGTCAAAAAAACGGTGACTCAAATCTGACACACCTGTAGCGATTAAAGCCTTTGATTTCGGGGACTTAGACCGTCTGTCGGTTAAATAGAATCTGAACAAATCTGCAAGAAAACAACAAATTCAATCGCAGCAATGACTTGATGGCCAATCGCCAAAAACGCCTCAAGTGTTATACCCGTGCAACATGTCATTTTGCTGACACGCTTTCCAAACCCTGCGCTATACCCCTTTAACAATCTCATCCGTAATTAACTTTTCTGGTTTTATTGAGGTGCGCAGATGGACGTGAGCGTATTTGGCACTGGCTATGTCGGACTTATACAAGCCGCTGCACTTGCCGATGTCGGCCATCGGGTTTTATGCATTGATATTGATCCGAACAAGATCAAACAACTGCAACAAGCGGTGCCGCCCATCAGTGAACCAGGCCTGTCCGCAACACTTGAAGAAAACATCAAGGCCGGGCGCTTGTTGTTCAGCACTCAGGCCAGTGATGCGGTGACTCACGCCGAGCTGATTTTCATCGCCGTCGGCACCCCGGCGGACGAAGACGGCTCTGCCGACCTCAGCCATGTGCTCAACGTCGCCCGGCAAATTGCCGGCCTGATGGAGGCCGATCGCACGCTGATCATCAAATCCACGGTGCCGGTCGGGACTGCCGATCAAGTCCTGGCCACGGCCACCAGCGAATTGCTGTTGCGCGGCAAAACCGAGCTGCAGGTGCGCGTGGTATCCAACCCGGAATTTCTCAAGGAAGGCAGCGCCCTCGCCGACTGCATGCGCCCGGACCGGATCATCATCGGCACCCGCGATGACGCTGCCCGCGAGCAGATGAGCGAGCTGTACGCGCCGTTCTGTCGCAACCACGAAAAACTGATGTTCATGGACAACCGCAGCGCCGAGCTGACCAAGTACGCGGCCAACGCGATGCTCGCCACCCGCATCAGTTTCATGAACGAACTGGCCAACCTCACCGAACTGCTCGGCGCCGACATCGAAGCGGTGCGCAAAGGCATCGGCTCCGACCCGCGCATCGGCTACCACTTCATCTATCCGGGCTGCGGCTTCGGTGGTTCGTGCTTTCCCAAGGATCTGCGTGCCCTGCTGCACACCGCCGAACACAACGGCATGCCGTTGAAACTGCTGCGCAGCGTCACCGACGTCAACGACAGCCAGCGGCACATCCTGTTCAGCAAATTGCGCGCGCAGTTTCCCCAGGGCCTGGCCGGCAAATCCATTGCGGTCTGGGGCCTGGCGTTCAAACCGAACACCGACGACATGCGCGAAGCCCCGAGCCGTTATCTGATGGATGCATTGTGGGCCGAAGGCGCCAGCGTGCAGGCCTACGATCCGGAAGCCATGTCCGAGTGCCGGCGCATCTACGGCTACCGCAACGACCTGCACCTGTGCGCGACCCGCGACGATACCCTCGAAGACGCCGATGCGCTGGTGATCTGCACCGAGTGGAAAAACTTCCGCGTAGTCGATTTCGAGCTGCTCGCCGAGAAGCTGCGTTCGAAGGTGATCATCGATGGGCGCAACCTGTACAACCCGGAACAGGTTGCCGCCGCCGGCCTGCATTACAGCGGCATCGGTCTGCGCCACATCGCCCCTGAAGGGCTGCGGCCATGAAGATTCTGGTGACCGGTGCCGCCGGTTTCATTGGTGCCCATTGCGTCCTGCGCTTGCTGCGCGACGGGCATTCGGTGGTCGGCCTGGACAATTTCAATCACTACTACGACCCGCAGCTCAAGCACGATCGCGTGCAGTGGGTGCGCGAGCAGGTCGGCGATTTTCCGCTGGCCACGGTGGATCTGGCCCACGCTTCAGCGATCGACGCGCTGTTTGCCCGCGAGCTGCCACAAGTGGTGATCCATCTGGCTGCGCAGGCCGGGGTGCGTTATTCGCTGGACAATCCACGGGCGTATCTGGACAGCAATCTCAACGGTTTCCTGAACGTTCTCGAGAGCTGCCGGCACCACCCGGTCGAGCACTTGATCTATGCCTCGTCGAGTTCGGTGTACGGCGCCAATCAGCACACGCCTTACTCGGTCAAGGATGGCGTCAACCATCCGCTGTCGCTGTACGCCGCGACCAAGAAAGCCAATGAACTGATGGCGCACAGCTACAGCCATCTGTTCGGCATCCCCTGCACCGGCCTGCGCTTTTTTACCGTGTACGGGCCCTGGGGGCGGCCGGACATGTCGCCGATCCAGTTCGCCCGGGCGATCAGCGAAGGCGAGCCGCTGAAGCTGTTCAATTACGGCGAGCATCAGCGCGATTTCACCTACATCGACGACATCATCGAAAGCATCGCTCGCCTCATCGATCAGCCACCGCAAGCCAATCCGCAGTGGGATCGCGAGCAGCCCGACCCGGCCAGCAGCATGGCGCCGTGGCGCCTGTTCAATATCGGCGGGCAGCAGCCGGTCGCGCTGAAAACCTACCTCGCGCTGATGGAAAAACATCTCGATCAGCAAGCCATTGTCGAGCTGCTGCCGTTGCAACCGGGCGACGTGCTCAACACCTGCGCCGAGGCCAGCGATCTGGCCCAGGCCACCGGATTCCAGCCCCGGATAGAACTGGATGAAGGACTGGGCCGCTTCATCGCCTGGTTCCGCGACTACTACCCCACTGCCCGTGCGCCGCTTGCGGCTGATTGAATGCGGAGGACGCCATGACTGGACATGAAAGAAGTGTGTCGATTGCACAGATGCGCCCTGACAAGCGCGTCGACCCGGAACATCGCATGCGCCTGGACGCAGCGATCCACCGTCAGGGTCGCGGCTGGCTCAGCGGCCGCGATGGCGGCCGCCCATGGCAGCTGTCGCGGACCAATCGGGTGGTCGCCTGCCTCGGCGCGCTGACGATTCTCGTGCTGATCTCGCCGGTGCTGCTGGGTCTGGCCCTGGCCATCAAGCTCACCAGCCCGGGGCCGGTGCTGTTCGTGCAGAAACGCACCGGTTATCGCGGGCGCAAGTTCGGCATGTTCAAGTTCCGCACCATGGTCAGCAACGCCGAAGAACTCAAAGAGTCGCTGCGCCACCTGAACAAGCACGGGGCAGACGCCATCGACTTCAAGATCGACAAGGACCCGCGCGTCACCGGCATCGGCAGTTTTCTGCGGCGCACCAGCCTCGATGAGCTGCCCAACCTGATCAACGTGGTGACCGGCGACATGCGCCTGGTCGGCCCTCGCCCGACCTCGTTCAATGCTTACCGCTACAAGGACAATCACCTCGCGCGTCTGGCGATCTACCCCGGCATGACCGGTCTGTGGCAGATCTCCGGACGCAGCAACATCGACTTCGACCAGCGCGTTGAGTTGGACCTCAGCTACATCGCCGAGCAGAGCCTTCTGCTTGATCTGAAGATTCTGTTGAAAACCCCCTTCAAAGTATTCAGCGGCCACGGAGCAAGCTAATGGACGGTTCAACCAATAAAAGCCTGAGCATCGCCAGCCCCAGCGAATCGAATCTGACTTCGACCGTGCTGGATCTCGATCTGCGCATTCTGTTCCTGACCGCCGCCAACCCCGGCGCCGGCACCACCACCAGCGCGCTGGCGCTGGCCAGTCAACTGGCGCAGATGAGCAGCGGCCAGGTGTTGCTGGTCGATGCCAGCCAGTCGGCGAACAACCTCACCCAGCAGATGAACCTCGGCAAGGAGCGCGGCCTGCGCGACCTGCTGTTCAACCCGGGCAACCCGCCGCTGTTGCAGGACTGCGTGGTGCAGGTCTCGAGCCTGCCCTTCCATGTGCTGCCCAACGGCCGGCCGATCCGCACGCTGGAACACCTGACCGCCGAGCGCCTGAGCCCGTTGCTCGACCAGTTGGGCAGCCAGTACC
>NZ_JH635999.1:533055-550542 GCF_000257605.1 Pseudomonas sp. R62 | reverse complement strand
GTATTCCGCCGCCGACACCCTGGTCATCAGCACTCAGGTCGACGGCGTAGTGTTTGTCGTACGCGCCGAAGACACCCGCTGGGAAGTCGCCCAGGCCGCTGTGCAACGCCTGACTCAGGCCGGGGCGAAAGTGGTCGGCAGCGTGTTCAACCGGCGCAAGTACTACATGCCCAAATGGCTTTACAAAAACCTGTAAGCGAACGCAAAGGATGACGCCATGAACGCCAGAATGCTTGTCCTGCTGTTGCTGCCGCTTGCGGGCTGCACCAGCACTTCCGAGACCCGCAACATGCCGGTGAATATTCTCACCGCCACACCGGCCAACGCCCAGGCCACCGACATGCCGCGGGTCGAACAGACCCTGCGCCCGAAAGACGTGCTGGATGTGATCTTTCACATCAGCACCAGCGGTTCGGACGCTTACCGCGTGCAATCAGGTGACCAGATCGGCCTGAATTTCACCGCCGCCAGTCAGCTCAACGGCACGCAACTGGTGCTGCCCGACGGCACTATCGAACTGCCGGGCGCCAACACCTCGGTGAAAATCGCCGGGCTGACCAGCGAAGAAGCCCGTCAGGAAATCCAGCGTGCGTATCAGCGCAAGCAACTGTTCCAACCCAACCGCAATCAGCTCTCGGTACAGATTCTCAGCCCGCTGAGCAACGAGCAGAACCTTAAAAGTGCGCTGAACCATCCGGCCACCGGCATGAGCCGCGAGATCACCGTCGGCACTGATGGCTACGCGAGTTTTCCGGAAATCGGCGCGGTGCCGCTGCAAGGCATGACCGTCAATCAGCTGGAAACCTTCCTCAATCAGAGATACGCGCAACTGCCGGGCCGCATGACTGTGGATGTGCTGCTCAAGTCCACCGCCGGCAACGAGATCTACGTGCTCGGCGAAGTCGCACAACCGGGCTCCTACCCGATCCGCCGGCCGGTGTCAGTGCTCGAGGCGCTGACTCTGGCGCGCGGCACCAACGTCAAGGCGCGGCTGGATTCGGTGGTGATCATGCGGCGCAACGGCAATCAGGTGCAGGCGATGAACTACGACGTCGAGAAAGCACTGTCGGGTGACGCGCCACAAATCGCCTATCTGCAGCCGGATGACATGCTCTACGTGCCAAAAACCAAACTGGCCAGCGCCGGCGAACTCGCCCGCCAACTGGCTGATGTGGTGCTGTTCCAGGGCGTCGGTTTCAGCTTCGGCTACCGCGTCGACAACAAAGGCAGTGACAACTGACTCTCAGGTGACCGACATGAACCCAAAAGAAAATTACCTGCACGAGTTCTTCAGGATTTTCTTCGCCAACAAGCAAACGGTGAAGCGCATCTTCCTGACCTTTGCAGTGATCGCCCTGCTCCTGCCGTTGCTGCTCAAACAGAGCTTCGATATCACCGCGCAGGTCATCGTGCAGTCGAAAAAGCTGTCTCAGGGCGATGCGACCACCTCGCTGACCCAGGACAGCGCCACCTTCATTCCGCCATCGCTGGCGGACATGGAAACCGAAAGCAACATCCTCCGTTCGCCGGCGCTGATCCGTCAGACCATCAGCGAACTGCGCGACATGGGTCAGTACAACCCGCCGCCGGGGATGCTCAGCAAGCTGGCAGGCGAGCCGATCAAGCGTTACGTCAGCACGCCGCTGCGCGAATACGTGATCAATCCGCTGCGTGATGCGCTGGGCATGCAAACCGATCCGGTGCGCGACACGGCACTGGACGGTTTGACCCAGGACGCCATCGACAACCTGAAGATCGAAACCCTGCCGGGTTCCAATGTGATCTCGATCGTCTACAGCTTTCCCGATCCGGCCCAAGGCACAACGTTTGTTGCCGCGTTGCTGCAGAACTATCTGGTCGATCGTCAGGCGTTGCAATCGATCGAGCTGCCGCATTCGTTCTACGAAACCAAGAAGCATCAGTATCAGGTGCGGCTCGATGGTCTTGAAGGCGCGCGGCTGAGCCTGCTGGAAAGCGTCGGTTCTTCCGACCCGAAAGAGGAAATCACCTTTCGCCTCAACGCAATCAACACCGAAGAGCAGGCACTCAACCTGTATCGCGATCGCTTGCTGCAAAGTCAGCGCTGGCTTGATTACCTGAAAACCAGCCTGGCCGCCGCCAACACCAACAAGCTCAACGACTACACCTTCCCGTTCACCTTCACCACAACGGTGGACAACATTGCCTTCGAGGACCGCGAGATCAGGCAGATGGGCGAGGCGCTGACCACTCAGGTCAGCCGCTATATGAATGACCTGGCGGTATTCCAGCCTGGCAGCGAGCCGATGTTGCTGGCCCGCGAGCAAATTGCCCGCACCCGCCAACAGTTCCTCAAAGTGGTCAACAACCGCATCCAGGAACGCACGATCGACCTGTCGGTGGTGAGCCAGGTCATCGAGCAGAAAACCGCGCGCATTGCCGAGTTCAAGAATCGCATCCATCAGCTGCAGCAGACCCAAAGCAAGCTGCGTCAGATGGATACCGAGATCGGCGCCTTGCACGCAGCGTTTTCCACCTATGCGCAACGCTTCGCCGAGAGCAGCACGACACGCGCTTTGGACAACGACTTGTCCAACGCCCGGGTATTGAGTCCACCGTTCGAGCCGACCGAAGCGGCTTTTCCCAAGCCGATGCTGATCATTCCATTCGGGCTGTTCACCGGGCTGCTGCTGGCAATCGCGTTCGTCTATGTGCGTGAGTTCTTCGACCATCGCTTCAAGCATCCGGCGCAAATCAGCCATGAACTGGGCGTGCCAGTGTTGTTGGTGCTCAACGAAGAAACGTCGCAGCCGGGCAATCCGCACAAGAACTGGACCATGCCGAGCCTGGTTCACTGGGTGCGCAATTGAACGCGGTGTCCACCCCAATCGTCGCCCTGCCGATCATTCATTTGCTCAGCAGCGGCGGCTTCTACGGGGCCGAGCGGATGTTGCTGGATCATTGCCTGGCCACGCCGGGGCAGCACCAAGTGCTGTTCCTCGACGCACCGCCTGAGCTGATCTCGCGCTTTCGTGAAGCCGGGGTGGACGCTCGCGCTTGTGCCGGGCTCGGCGAATTGCTGCGGCACTTGCGTCAGCGCCGTGGCGACCAACCGTTGCTCAACACCCACAACTTCAAAGGCCTGTTGTTCGGCTGGGTCGGCGCCACGCTGTTGCGCCTGCCGCTGGTGATCACCCAGCACGGCTTCACGCCGCGCAGTCGCAAGCAGAAGTTCTACACCTGGCTGAGCCTGCAACTGTGCCGCACGGCCTCGGTGAAACGGGTGGTTTGCGTGGCGCACAGCATCGCCACGCTGCATCTGAAGGCCAGCGTGAGCGCGGAGAAGTTGCAGGTGATTCCCAACGGTTTGCCAGCGGCGCCAGCGATGCCGCCGCTGGCAGAGCGGCAACGCTGGCTGGCCGGTTACGTCGGCCGGTTGAGCAGCGAAAAAGGCCCGGACCTGTTTCTCGATGCGCTGATTGCGTTGTGTCACCAGCATCCGCAACTGGACGCGGTGATGCTCGGTGACGGCCCGGAACGCGAGGCCTTGCAGGCGCGTATCGACGCTGCCGGGTTGCAGCAACGGATTCGCTTGCCGGGCTACCAGACGGCGATGCAAGGCTGGTGGCAACAACTCGATGCGCTGGTGATCAGCTCGCGCACCGAGGGCACGCCGATGATTCTGCTCGAAGCGATGCAGGCCGGCGTGCCGGTGGTGGCGTTCGCGGTCGGCGGCATTCCTGATGTCCTGCAGGACCGTCACAACGGCCTGCTCGCGGCGCCGACGGATACCGCCGCCCTCGCCCGCCAGCTCGACACCTTGCTGGCCGAACCGAAGCTGGCCGCGCAGTTGCGCGACAACGCCAGACGCACCCAACAGGAGCGCTACGACCTCAAGGCTTTGGCCGAACGCTGGTCGCAGCTGTACATCCAAACGGCACGGGAGACACGCACATGATTTTCCCGCTCTCGATCGTCAGTCTGTTCGCCCTGGTCAGCCTCGGTTTGCTGGCCAGTCCCTGGCCGTATCTGGCACCGGGGGCGGTTATTGGTCTGGTCGGTTTCACCGTTCTGTACCGCAAGCCGACCTGGGGCCTGCTCGGCATTGCCGCGCTGGTGCCGTTCGAAGGTTTCTTCAAGGACAGCTCGGTATCGGGCAGCAAATTGATCGGTGCCTCGCTGGCAGTAATCGTGATGCTGCAACTGGCGATGCACAAGATCCCCTCGCAGCGCCTGCGCAGCAATCTGTGGCGCTACCTGATCGGTTTCATGGCCCTTTACCTGCTGAGCCTGTTCGCCAGCGACAATCTGGGCATGTCGCAAACTCATCTGCGGGAACTGAGCGTGGGTCTGGTCCTGTTCGTGATCACCCTGTTGATCGGCCGTGAGTTGAATCTGGATCTGTTCGCCCGACTGGTCACGCTCAGTGTCAGCGCGACCTGCGCGATGGCGATGTTTTCCAGCCGATTCCAGGACAAGGGCCGCGCCGCCGGCCTGCTCGAAGACCCCAACGCTTTTGCCCTGCTGATCGCTTTCGCCGTGCCGCTGGGCCTGCTGCTGGTGATTCGCAGCCCGAACCTGCTGCACCGTTTGTTCTGGGCTGGCTGCTGCCTGTTGCTGCTCGGCGGCATGACCAAAACCGAGTCGCGCTCAGGGCTGGTCGTACTGGCGTTGAGTCTGGCAATCGGGGTCTGGCACTACCGCCAGCAGTTGACCCGCATTCGTCCACGGCATTTCGGCTTCGCCATGCTCGGTGCTGCGATCATCCTGCCCTTGGCGATCTATGCGATGCCGGCCGGTTATCTGGCACGTATTCAATCGCTGAGCATCCTCAGCGCCGGGGCCAAGGCCCAGGACGAATCCCTCGGCCGTCGCGCCTCCTACATTGTCGTTGGCAGCCAGATCATTCGCGAGCATCCGCTGCTCGGCTCCGGCCCTGGCACCTTCCCGCTGCACTACGCGACCACCGGTTATGCCAAGGCGTTCTCGGCCAACCGCAAGATCGGCGACCTGTATCGCCGGGCGCATAACACTTATCTGGAGATCTTCAGCGAACTGGGGATCCCCGCCGGCCTGCTGTTTGTCGGCATGCTGGTGCAGGGTTTCTACAACCTGATCCGTGCACGACGCACGTGGCTGCAACGGCGCGAGTGGCAGCACGCAGGCATGGTTACCCATCTGGGCATGAGCTTTCTGTCATTGACGCTGTTCCTGATGTTCCTCAGTGCGCCGAACCTGAAATACCTGTGGATCATGCTGGCGCTGACCTGGGTGCTGCGCCTGAAAGCCGAGCAGGCAGCGCTGACGGAGGCCAAAGCATGAGCCGGATCAGCATTGTCATTCCGATGTACAACGAAGCCCGGCACATTGGCCGAACGCTGCTGGCCGCCAGCAAGGCCGCGCACGCAGCCGACATCGACTGTGAACTGATCGTCGTCGACAACGGCTCCACCGACGAAGGTCCGCAGATCGCCCGCGCATTTGGCGCGCAGGTTCTGCTGCTGCCCGGCCTGCTGATCGGTGCCTTGCGCAATCGAGGCGCAACGGTTGCCCGTGGTGAATGGCTGGCGTTCATTGATGCCGATATCGAGATGCCGGAAGACTGGCTGAAGCAGATGTTGGCTCTGGCTGCGGGCGACCAGGGTGACGTCTTCGGCCTCGACCTGCACACCCCTGCTGCCGCGCCATGGTTCGCCGCCGCGTGGCAGCGCCGCTCGTTGCGCCCGTCGGGCCGCGCCACGCGCACTGTGCAATGGCTGCCCAGTGCCAACCTGCTGATGCGCAAGCAGTGGTTCGACAAGGTCGGCGGATTCAACGAAACCCTGCGCACCGGCGAGGACAAGGAATACACCCTGCGCCTGCACAGACACGGTGCTCGCCTGCTGTCGGTCAATACCAGCGTCGCTCTGCATTGGGGCTACGAAATGACCTGGCGCGAGTGGGTCGGCAAGGAACTGTGGCGTCAGGGCAGTCATCTGCAATTGCTCCGTGCCCACGGCATGAGCTTGCGTCTGCTGCGGTTTCCGCTGCTCTCGTTACTGGTGTGGCTGCTTGATGCTCTGGCGATTCTTGCGTTGCTGGGCGGCTACGCGCAGCAGGCGTTACTGCTGCTGATGGCAGGCCTGCTGCCCAGTCTGCTGCTCAGCCTGCGGCAAAGCATTCGCCAGCATAACCTCAGCCTGACCTTGCAGCTCTGGGGCCTGCACTGGGTGCGCCTGCACTTGGCAAGCGCAGCATTGATTCTCGGTCTGTGTCATTGGAATGCAAGGAGGCCTGCCCGTGGCTGAACTCATTTTTTGCCTGTGCCTGTTGTTGCCAGCGTACGCCTACATCGGCTATCCGTTGCTGCTCACCTTGCTCGCGCCACTGTTCCCGGCCTGGCGACATGCCCCCGCACCGCCGCTGAACGTCAGCATCGTGATTGCCGCGCACAACGAGGCACGCCATATCGAGCACAAGCTGCGCACGCTGCTGGCTCAGGACTATCAGCCGGCCGCGTTGCAGATCATTCTGGCCAGCGACGGTTCGACCGATGACACCGTGGCTTGCGCGCACAAAGTGATTGATCCGCGCATCACCGTGCTCGACCTGCCGCGCCAGGGCAAAGCCGCCACGCTGAATGCCGGCGCCGCCCTGAGCAGCGGCGACATTCTGGTGTTCACCGATGCCGACAACCAATGGTCGCGCGATACCCTTGGCCACTTGCTCGCGCCGTTGAGCGATCCGCAGGTCGGCGCCTGCGCGGGGCACATGGTGATCCCGGTTACCGGTGGTGGCCTGAGCATCGGCGACAGTCTGTATCGGCATTACGAAGGCTGGTTGCGCCGGGTCGAGAATCGCACCGGCTGCATGGTCTCCGCCGACGGCGCCCTGCTCGCCTTGCGCCGCGAGCTATTCCAGACCGTGCCGGCCGAGGTCAACGATGATTTCTTCATCAGTACCTGCGCACCGGTGGCGCATAAACGCATCGTCTACGTGCCCGAGGCGCAGGTGATCGATCAGGGCGTCGACGAAGCGGACAAGCAATGGCGTCGTCGCCAGCGGGTCACCGTCGGTGGCCTGCAGAGCCTGGCGCAACGCCGTGAACTGCTCAATCCCTTTAGGCACGGCCTGTATTCGATCGCGTTGATCAGCCACAAACTGATTCGTCGACTGGCGCCGGTGCTGTTGCTGCCGCTGCTGCTGAGCAATTTCTGGCTGTGGAACCAGCACGGTTTCTATCGCCTGAGCCTGCTCGCGCAATTGCTCGGTTACTCGATTGCCATCGCCGGCCTGCTGGATTCGCAACACCGTTTACCGAAACCGTTCCGCCTCGCGGCCTTCCTGCTGGTGACGCTGGCAGGCATGAGCGTCGGCCTGTGGCAGTTCCTGCGCGGGCAACGGTACGCACAGTGGAATCCTGACCAGAATCGTTGAGAGGGCGCATGCCATGGCTATCAAACAACTGATAAAACGCACCAGCGGCTGGCTCTATCTCAACTCGTCCGTGGGGCGCAGCCAGTTGCACGGGGCCGGGGTCATCCTGATGCTCCACCGAGTGCTGGCCAACGACCGTGCGGCCAACCTGCCGCACCGCAATGAACTGTGTGTCGGCCCGCAGGCGTTCGAACACTTGCTGATATGGCTGCGCAAGCATTTCGATTGCGTGCCGCTGATGGAGTTGTTGCAGCCCAACGCCCTGCGCACCGAGCGCCCGCGCGTGGCGCTGACCTTCGATGACGGCTGGCGTGACAACGCGGTCAATGCCTATCCGCTGTTGCAGAAATATCAGGTGCCGGCGAGCATTTTTCTATCCACCGATTTCATTGGCAGTCGACAACGGTTCTGGTGGGAAAGCGTCGGTGAAACGCTGTGGGGCAGCCATGGCGAAAAGGCCCGTATGCACCTGATCGAGCACCTGCGCATCACCGGTCATCCGCTGCCGGTACTGCTCGACGATATCGATGTCGACCGGCGCAGCCTGGCGCTGCTGCATTACCTGCAGGGGCTGAAGAGCCTCGATGCGCAGGAACTCGAACGTCTGACCAATCAGTGTCCGCCGGATTCTCTGCCGCAAGCGCTGGACTGGCATCAGGTGCGCGCCATGGAAGCGTCCGGTCTGGTGCGCTTCGGCCCCCACGGCGCCAGTCATGCGATCCTCACTGGCCTGGATGACATGCGTTTGCACGAAGAAATCAGCCGCAGCCGCGACGCCCTGCACAACGGCTGCAATCGGCCACTGCCGGTGTATTGCTACCCCAACGGCGACAACGATGAGCGCGTGCGCGAGCAGGTCGCCAATCACGATTATCCGTTTGCGCTTGGCACGTCCACCGGACTCTATCGCGGCGCCGGCGACCCGCTGAACCTGCCGCGCTTCGGCGTCAGCCAACGTACCGCGCGCAATCCGGAGCTGCTGTCGCTACGGATCTTTCGCGGGGCACGGCCATGAGTCGCGGCAGCTACATCAAGCACCTCGCCCTGAGCATGGGCACCAAACTGGCGATGATCGCCCTGCGCCTGCTGCGCAATGTGTTGCTGGCGCGGATTCTCGGGCCGAGCGAACGCGGTCTGTTCGCCCTGCTCAGCACCCTGCCGGATCTGATCAGTGCGGCCACCAGCGGCGGCTTGAATTCGGCAGTCGGTTATGAAGCGGCTAACCAGCGGCCGATGGGGCTGTTGCTCGCCCAGGTGCTGGTGTTCGGTTGTCTGCTCGCCGGGCTGCTGACGTTGTTGGTGGTGGCGCTGGCGCGAGAATTTGGCAGCGAACTCGATGTCACGATGCAGCTCGGTCTGCTGGCGTGGCTGTTGCTGCTGGCGGTACCGCTGACCGTGCTCAAAAGCGGCCTGCTGACCTTGCACAACGCGTCGGGTGGCGTGGTCGCCTTCAATGTTCTGCGCCTGATCGAATCGCTGGCACCGCTGCTGCTTTTTGTTGCGCTGTTCTGGATGTGGAAAGAGGCGGCACTCGAAGCGGCGCTCATCAGTTGGCTGGCCGGTATCAGCCTGGTGGTGCTGGTGGGCTGGATGTGGCTCAAACGCGCTCAGCCGCTGCAACTGCAATGGGATCGTGCAAGCCAGAAAGAGCTGCTGAAATTCAGTGCACGCAGCCATCCGGACCTGCTGTTCCAACAGGTGATCCTGCGCTCCGATTACTTGTTCATCGGCGCCCTGCTCGGTAGCAGCGCGCTCGGCCATTACGCCATGGCCAGCGCCGCTGCTGAACTGTTGCTGATCGTTCCGGAAGCGGTCACCACACCGCTGATGAAGCGTCTGCTGCAACAGGACAAGGGCATGGACAAGGTCACGCCGCTGGCGCTGCGCCTGACCGCGACGGTAATGCTTTGCGCCTGCATCACCATGGCGCTGATCGGCGAATGGCTGATCATCACCCTGTTCGGCGTCGCCTACCAACCCGCGTATCCGGCACTGCTGGCTTTGCTGCCGGGGCTGTTGGGCCTGTGCTACGCAAGCATTCTGCGCCTGGACCTGATCGGCAAGAACCGCCCTGCCACGGTCTCGCTGATGATGGGGGTTGGGGCGTTGCTCAACCTGGGCCTGAACCTGCTGCTGATCCCCAGCTACGGCATCGTCGGCGCAGCGGCGGCGTCCTCGATTGCCTATTTGGCAGTGACCCTGGCGATGCTGGTGCTTTATTGCAGGCTGAGCGGCGTGCCGTTCTGGCACACGCTGTTCATTCTGCCCGGTGACCTCAGCCCGATGTGGCTGATGCTGCACCGCAGGAAAGCCGCATGAAGCGCCTGGCCCTGCTGCTCGGACTCGGCATGACGCTGAACGCCTTCGCTGCGCCGATGCAGTGGGGCGACATTCGCGACGGCAGCCTGTATCTGCAAGCCGACCGCCCGGATACAGTCACCGTGCGCTGGGTTCCGGCGTGGCAGGCCGAGGCCAATGAAGAGCATATCTATCTGCTTGACGGCTATGGCCGCTTGCAAGGTGATCGCTTCATCAAGGCCAGTGAGGTTCGCGGTTCGCAAAGCTGGCCGCTGGTGCCGGGAGCTGCCGGTTATCGCCTGGAGATTCCCGGCTACAGCTTCCGTAGTTACCGCGTCGAGCATGACGCAACCACCGTGGCGCTGTTCAGTCCGGCCAAAGTGCATTTCAGCGTCGAAACCCGCAATGGTACTGAGCTGTTTTTCCAGGTCGCCCCTGGCGAACACGCGGTGCTGAACGGCAAATACCATGGCGGCGTCAACGCGCTGCAAGCACAGCGTGTAGACGATGGACAACAGCTGTCGCTGGCCCTCAAGCCCCACCGCGCCTATTGGCAATTCGATCAAGTGGCCTTGCCGGTCAGTGACCGGCCTCAGACCTGGCGCTTGCGCCTGCAGGGCAGCGGCAAAGCGGCGTTCTGGCTCGATGGCACGGCCAACCTGTTTGCGCAGAATCCGCAGCAGCTGCAGCCAGTGCATGAAGAATCGGGTGAGGTCCGCCTGACCCTGCACGCCAAGGTACTCGGGCGCACTCCGGACTTGGGCATCGCGCTGCCCAATCTGATGCCGCCCGCAAGTAGTCATGCCGTACTGGATGCGTTGAAACCGAGCGCGGCGAGCTACTACAGCTACGTTGACATAACGTCGAAAAGTGCCCGCTTCGAAGACCCGGTTCGCCAGCTTTATCAGACGCGCTTCGGCATCCGCCAGGACATCACCCTGCTCGCCGGCACCGGGCGTCAGGCCAATCTGCGCGCCGATGTACAAAGCAGCAACGGCCTTGAGACATGGCTCGCCGGTACTCGTGCCTTGGGTGGTCAAGGCACGCATTACATCGGCTTCGCCGACGAGCCGAACCTCAACTATTCGAGCTACGACGAATACCGCTCGATTTTCGTCAGCATGGCCCGACAGGTGCGCAGCAATCCGGCCAATGCCAGTGCCGGTGTGCGCATCGCCATGCCGGCCACTTCGCGTCTGGTCAACGGCCCGTTCGCCAATAACGCCGCAGACAAACGCGGGATCGATTGGGCACGGCGTCTGCTCAGTGAAGCGCCCGATCAGATTGACGCGTTGGCCTGGCACGAATGGATGATCCGCGACCTGCTCGCCACTCGCGTCTACCGCGACAGCGTGCGCCGCGCCGCGCAACTGGTCGGCCTCGACGCAAAGGGTCAGCCGCGCAAAGCCTTGCTGCTCGATCAGACCAATCTGTCCAGTGGCTCGAGCCTGAGCCCGTACGACCAGGAAACTCATTACGCCGCCCTGTGGTGGGCATCGGTGGTCATCAATGCTTCTCAGGACGGCTTGCTGAGCATGCTCAACTGGTTTCAGGCGGCCGACGAACCGCCCTACGCCAAGGGCATGGTGCGCGTGTTGGCCGGCGATCGCTTCGAGCTGAAACCGGTCGGCCTGGCCCAGCAATTCATCGTCCGGCATTGGCTGCCGCACGTGCTGCAACTGGATAACGACGCCTTCGAAGTGGACGTACTGGCGATGGCCGGCGACGAGCAGCGCACGTTGCTCGGGGTGAACAAAGGCACGCGCCTGCAACGCGTTGCTCTGAGCGGTGCCAAGTGCCCGCTCAACCAAGGCGCCCTGCATTTCTTCGGCGCTGACAATCGCGCCCGCGACGCACCATTTGCCTGCGAACACGGGCGCGTGCGTTTCGAATTACCCGGGCAAACCCTGTTTGCCCTGAACTGGAACGCTTCATGAACCGCCCTTCTGCCCTGCGAGCGTGATGCTACGCGCGGCACTTTCATCAGGAGAAGAGACCATGGATATCTTTAAAAAACTCAGCGGACATATCCGTCGCAAAGGTCTGCGAGCGACCTTGGCGAAGATCCGCAGAATGTACATTTTTTCCCATCGGCAACTGCTGTGGATGGAACGGGATCTGGTCAGCCCCGTGCCGCCGCACAACCTCAAACCATACCCGCCACTGCGATTAATGCGGATCACCGCAGACAACGCCAGCGCCTTCACCCGTTACTTCGGCGACCGTGTCGGCGTCATGGCCGAACTCGCCAATGAAGGTCACACCGGGCATATGCATGTCGACGAGCATGGCGATGCCGTGGCGTTTATCTGGGGCTCGCCGCGTGATTATTTTGATCGGCATTACTACGGTTGCCGGTTCCCGGTGAAACCTGGCGAGTTTTTCGAGTTCGGTGGCGAACTGACTCGCGCCTACTGGGGCACCGAATTGTCGGTAGATCTGCAACTACGCTTATGGAAAGCCATGGCCGTGAAAGGCTGCCGCAAAGTGGTCGATGTCTGTGAATCGACAAACATCCCGGCGCTCAAGCTGCACCTGCGCATGGGCTATACCGAACAACAGCGGATCATGAATATCTACACGCTGTTCGGTCGCTGGCGCTTTTATCGCGAAACCCGCTACAGCGGCTCGCGCCTGGAGGCACTGCGGAAAAATTCTCGTCCACCTGTCCCAGCAACGGCGGCCTGAACCTATGGTGATGCGATTTGAATGGCGCACCTCGCTGTGCGCTGCCGACTTCCCGGCAACCGCGTATGAAACGCTGCGCCTTCACGTAGCCGATCACACGCCGTTCAACCACCTCGGCTGGTTGTGCGCAGCAGAGCAGGCGTTGGAAAAGAATCAGTGCCTGCACGTTCTGCTCGGCTGGGAAGCAGAGGCTTTGCGCCTGTGCCTGCCCCTGGTGTCCAGCCGCGAACGCTTCGCGGGCGTGCCATTTCGCGTCTTGCGCCACTTGGGTTATCCGCTGGCCGATCGGTTGGCCCTGCTGTCGTTGCTCGGCGCAGAGGATATGCGCGATGCGCTGATGCTGATCCGTCAGCGCCTGCCCCATGCGCTGCTGCAACTCAACGAACTGTCGGAACCTGCCGGGGAAGAAAGTGCCCTCACCGATTGGATGGCGCGTAGCTCCACCGCTGAACGGCGCCTGAGTTGCCGGGTGCCGGTGCATCTGATCAGCGACGCCGACCAGCAGGAAGTTTCCGGCGACCCGCGCTACAAACTGCGTCGTGCGCGCAAACGGATTGCCGCGTGCGGCGCCCAAGTGCGGCGCATCACCCCCGATGCGCTGTCGATGCCTACGGTTTTACAGGCGTTGAAAGAAGTCGAGTCGGTCAGTTGGAAAGGTGACGAGGGCGTCGGCATTTTCGCAACTGACCACAGCCGTCAATGGATACAGAACGCCTTCACCGCCCTCGCCGCTCAAGGGCTGGTGCGAGTGGTGACACTGGAGCTGGACGGCCGCTGCATCAGTTATCGGCTGGGCCTGCTCGAGCAGGGCCGCCTCTACGACTACAACCTGGCGTTCCTGCCGCAACATGCCGATCTGGGCAGTGGTCGAGTGCTGCTGGAGGAATGGATTCGCTGGGGCCTGGACGAGCAATGGCACTGGATCGATGCCTCGCGGGTCAGCCTGGAAAACTCCAGTCATCAACTGCACGAGCGCATGACCGGACAACTGGAACACTGGCGCTGGAGCTTCTACTCATGGCGCCCCAGTGGCTTGCTGCTGGGCCTGGGCCTGCGTCTTTGGTACTGCGTCAAACCGGCCCTGCAAAAATGGCGCGCACAGCGTGCCGGCAAACCGAAAGCGGCAAATACCTGCGCAACTCAACCGGCAACATCATCCACCACACCAGGGCTAGCGCCTCGGAGAGCATCATGAACGTCATCGACAAACTGCTTCTGCGCATCAAACAAAAAGGCCTGCGCCGCACCCTTGGCGCTTTCGGCAAACGTTATGTCTTCGCTCACCGTGAATTGCTGTGGATGGAGCGCGATCTGGTCACGCCGATCGCGCCGAACAAACTGCGCCCCTGTGAAGGTTTACATAGAGTCGACATCACCGAGGACAACGCCAAGGCTTTCGGCAAGTACTTTGGTGACCGTGTGCAGACCATGGCCGAATTGGCCGCTGAAGGGCACACGGGGCACATGTACCTGGACCAGGAAGGCCACACCGTCGGGTTCGTCTGGGCCAGTACCCGCGACTATTACGATCGTCACTTCTACCGCTACACGTTCACGATCGAGCCCGGTGAGTACTTCCAGTTCGGTGCCGAAATTGCCCGGCCCTATTTCGGCAGCACCTTGACCCTCGACGCACAGACCGCACTTTGGCAAGTCATGGACGCCGGGGGGTATAAAAAGGTGGTGGATATCTGTGACAACGCCAATATCCAGGCCCTGAAGATGCATGTGCGCCTGGGCTACAAGGAACAAGGGCGGATCACGCATGTTTACGACCTGTTCGGCCACTGGCGCTTCTTCCGCGAAACGCGCTACAGCGAGTCGAGGCTGGAGGCGCTGCGCAAGCCGGAAAGACCAGTAGTAAGTACGCCCGCGCAGGCTTGATTCAGGCTGAATATTTGCGGCGGTTTTGATACCGCCATCGCGAGCAGGCTCGCTCCCACACTGAAATGCGTTTCCCTGTGGGAGCGAGCCTGCTTGCGATGAGGCCAGTAGCTGCACCCGCAGCTCTCACAAGCGATTGGCTGGTTGCCTACAAACTGTGACGACACTTCCAACATTCGGGAAAGACTTGGCCGACTGTTTATCTGTATCCACTTGGATAGAGTCAAGCACGACATCGGGCGCGACAAATCCTCACAAAGCGCAGACATCCGACGCGCACAAAAAATGGCAAAGGAGGTTTAACCATGAGCCAGACTTTGACGAATTTCGACATGGTCGCGCTGCTCGACAGTGATGAAGCCATCAGTGAGTACCTGTCACAGGTTCTTGCAGACGCAGACAGCGAAGAATTCCTTCGCGCAATCGGTTACGTTTTGAGAGCGCGAGGAATGACGCAGATCGCCAAGAATTCAGGCATGGGTCGCGAAAGTTTGTACAAAGCTTTTGCTCCCGGAGCGAAGCCGCGCTTTGACACAGTGTTGAAGGTTATTCATGCGCTGGGCATTGATCTTTATGCGCAGCCGGGGCACGTAGTCAATCACGCCGTTCCCTGAATTTTCTGGCGGTCACAAGGCCGCCATCGCGAGCAGGCTCGCTCCCACACTGGAATGCGTTTCCCTGTGGGAGCGAGCCTGCTCGCGAAGAGGCCAGCCGTCGCAAAAAAGTTTCTCAGGCCTTGCTCACCACCAGGCTAAAGCACATCGGCAGCTGCGCCTGCTGGTTCAGGTAGCAGTCATACACCTCTTCCCGGTTCGAATGCGCATATTCCTGAAAATCCACAATGCTCAGCCCCGCTCCAATGGCGCCGCTGAAGATCGCGCCCAGCGTATGCACGAACCAGTACGACTTCGCCGCCGGCTGCTCGACCTTGCCGACATACACAATCGGTTCTTCCTGCACAAACGGCTCGACACGGAAATACGAGCTGGCGAGGCGGTAGGGATCTTCAGCCTGCGGATCAACCATTTCCAGAAACGGATGGGTTTCGTAGATCACCAGCTTGCCGCCCGGCTTCAGCACCTGCGCGACATGACGGAAGAATTCGCCGATGTCAGGCATCCAGTTGAGTACACCAATGGTAATCAGGGCTACGTCGAAGCGGTTACGCAGCGATGCGGGCAGATGGTGGATGTCGCTCTCGACGAATTCGGCAGTATGCGGCGAGCGGCTGTTGAGCTCGCGGGCCTGCTCAAGAAACGCTGCCGATTGATCGACGCCGACGACACTGCGGGCACCCAGCGCAAACAGTGACAGGCTCTCCCGACCGTTATTGCAGCCCAGTTGAATCACGTCTTTGCCGTCGACGTCCAGCAAGCCGCGCGAGGTGTCATCAAGGCAGCAAAACTCCGCCTGCGCGACATCGTTGAGCAATGCCTGCCAGTCCGGCGAATCCTGATGATGACGGGCGGAATCGTTCCACGCCTGTCGATTGCTTTCGATGGCGGTTTTGGGGTTGGGCACTTCCATGGCGCTACTCCGGGTGAGGCTCGTGATTGAGCGGCGTGAGTCTAGAACAGACACGGGGTGGCGGTTGTTCCAATGTTGTAATCACACTGCGCAGTCCTCTTCAGCGAGTCCTACAGAAAAAGGAAGGAACTCGGGATACCCCAACCGTTTTCCTACATCTTCCGTCGGTTGGCCGTCGGAAGCGCTCAGTCTAGGATTTGTCGAACTACAAGTACTCATGGAGCTCGACCCAGATGCAGTTCATCCAGACAACGACGACAGCAATCCCTGTACCGAATAGACTGCCAGGCATTGATCCCGGAGGCACAATGGACGGCAAAATCTTTCCCGACGATTCAGGGTTTGAAAACGACGAGCAGGCTGCCAGTCATGATCGCTGGTTGCGAGCCAAGGTGCAGGCGTCCAGAGATGATCCCCATCCGAGTCTCCCCCATGAGGACGTGATGGCGGACATGCATGCCTTGATCGAATCCATGCGAAAAAAGGCCGATGCAGATTGAGTGGCGGCCCGAAGCCAAGGCCGATCTTTCGAACATCCTCAGATACATTGGCGAGAGAAACTTTGCAGCCGCAGTGAGTCTCTCGAAATCCATCGAAGAATCCACAACCTCACTCTCCGTTCATCCCCATCTCTACCGCAAAGGTCGATCTCCCGGCACCCGGGAAATCGTTGTACATCCTAACTACGTAGTGATTTATGAGGTGACGGATCGAGTCGAGATACTTAGCGTTTTGCATACCCGACAGGAATATCCATAAAGACATCGCGGGAAAAAACGGTGTGACGTTCGCCCGATCGATAACACGCCGTTTGCCCAGTAGGCACCACTATCAAAGATTCACATGACTCTGGTTAAGCCGCTCACGCAAAAACTCCACCAGCGCCTGCACCGGCCGCGAAGCCTGGCGATGCTGCGGATAAACCGCCGACAGGGTCAGTGGCTCCGGGCGTAAATCATCCAGCACTGGCACCAGCCGCCCGTCCTTCAACGCCGCGCCGACGATGAAGGTTGGCAGATAAGTAATTCCCATCCCCTGCACCGCGGCGTCCCGCAGCAGTTCGCCGTTGTTGACGCGCATGCGCCCGGTGACGTTGATCAGCAGCGGTTTGCCCGGTGCTTCGTTGAAGCGCCATTGCACCGAGCGACCGTGGCCGTAAGGCAGGCAATCGTGGCTGTGCAGGTCTTCGGGTTTGAGTGGTGTGCCGCGTTCGGCGAGGTAGGCCGGGCTGGCGCAGTAGACCCGTTCGATACTGGCGATGCGCCGGGCGATCAGTGTCGAGTCTTCCAGCACGCCGATGCGCAGGGCCAGGTCGTAACCTTCGCCGAGCAGGTCGACCGGGCGATCGCTTAAATCGACCTCGACGGTGACTTCGCGATAACGCTGCAGGAACAACGGCAGCAGACACCCCAGATGCGCCACCGCGAACGACAGCGGCGCGCTGAGGCGAATCGTGCCGCGCGGCTCGGCGGTTTCGCCGGCGATGCCCTGCTCGACCTGCTCGACTTCTCCGAGCAAACGCAACGCCGATTCGTAATAGCTCTGCCCCAGGGGGGTGACGTCGAGGCGGCGGGTCGAGCGGTTCAACAAGCGCACACCGAGGCGCTCTTCCAGTTGCATCAAACGGCGGCTGACGAACTGCTTGGACAGGCCCAACTGATCGGCCGCAGCGGTGAAGCTGCCGGAGTCCATGAC
>NZ_JH635999.1:528434-532189 GCF_000257605.1 Pseudomonas sp. R62 | reverse complement strand
CCTGAACATAAAGAGCTGCCGAAGGCAGCCATCTGATCGTTGGGACGCGGAGCGTCCCCGGCTGCATTCCCACGCAGAGCGTGGGAACGATCAGAAAATCAAAATCATTCAAAAGGATTTCACCATGAACATCGTCAAGAAAACCCTCGCCGCGTCCCTCCTCGCCCTCTCCGTCAGCAGCGCTTTCGCCGCTGGCAGCCCTGGCGTCGAACACAACACCCAAGCGTTCCTCGATGCCCTCGCCGCTGGCGGTGGTCGTCCGCTGGAGCAACTGAGCCCGAAAGACGCCCGTGCGGTGCTGACCGGTGCGCAGGCCTCGGTGAAGGTTGATCTGTCCGGGGTGGAAGTCAGCGACAAGGCGATCAAGGTCGATGGCCAGACCCTCAACCTGAAAGTGGTGCGCCCGGCCAAGGTCAAAGGCGAGTTGCCGGTGTTCATGTACTTCCACGGTGGCGGCTGGGTACTGGGTGACTTTCCTACGCACCAGCGCCTGATTCGTGATCTGGTGGTCGGCTCGGGCGCTGTTGCGGTGTATGTCGATTACACGCCATCGCCGGAAGCGCAGTACCCGACCGCGATCAATCAGGCTTACGCTGCGACGAAATGGGTGGCCGAGCACGGCAAGGACATCGGTGTCGATGGCAAGCGTCTGGCGGTGGCCGGCAACAGCGTCGGCGGCAACATGGCAGCGGTCGTGGCGTTGATGGCCAAGGAGCAGAAAACCCCTGCCCTGCGCTTCCAGCTGTTGATGTGGCCGGTGACCAATGCGCAGTTCGACGACGGTTCGTACCAGCAATTTGCCGAGGGCCACTTCCTCACCAAAGGCATGATGCAGTGGTTCTGGGACAACTACACCACCAACCCGGCCGAGCGTGCGCATATCCATGCCTCGCCGCTCAACGCTAGCAGCGAACAGCTCAAGGGCCTGCCCGCTGCGCTGGTGCAGACCGCCGAGTTCGACGTGCTGCGTGATGAAGGTGAAGGCTATGCGCGGCATCTGGATGCGGCCGGCGTGCCGGTGACCTCGGTGCGTTACAACGGGATGATTCATGACTTCGGCCTGCTCAATCCGCTGAGCCAGATTCCGGAAGTCAAAGCAGCGGTGCGTCAAGCGGCGGCTGAACTGAAGACTCATCTGAATCCATAAAAGCGAAAGATCGCAGCCTGCGGCAGCGCCTACCCTGGAATACGATTCCCTGTAGGAGCCGCCGCAGGCTGCGATCTTTTTTCTCACCAGCGTCGCGGAGTACCGGTCATGACTCTTTTCTACGCCCACCTGCTGTCCTGGAGCGCCGTCCTGCTCCTGCTCGACGCCGCACTCTGGCACTTCTCGCGCTTCAGCCACCGCGCGCCGCGAGTCGGCGTGCGTCTGGCGCTGTTTCTGGCGTTCAGCGCGCTGGTGATCAATGCCGGTGTGAGCCCGTTGCAGGCTCCGCTGTTCGCTGATGATCGCGTGGCACAACTGGGGGCGACGGCGCTGGGGATTCTCTGGTGGTTGTACGCAGCACGGGTGCTGACCGAAGTGATCGGCCTGGCGTTGATGCGCCGCATCGGCCACAGCGGTCGCTTGCTGCAGGACGTCATCGGCGCGCTGGTGTTTCTGGTCGCCATTGTTGCGGCAGCCGGTTATGTGCTGGAGCTGCCTGTCAAAGGTCTGCTGGCCACTTCCGGGGTGGTCGCCATCGTGGTCGGTCTGGCGCTGCAAAGCACCCTCGCCGACGTGTTTTCCGGCATCGTCCTCAACACCACCAAGCCGTATCAAGTGGACGATCTGGTGATGATCGACGGCGTAGAAGGCAAGGTCTTCGATATCGACTGGCGCGCCACGCACCTGCTGACCAGCGCCGGCACCATGGCCGTCGTACCGAACTCGGTGGCGGCCAAAGCGAAGATCGTCAACCTCAGCCGACCGAACAACATGCACGGCGTCTCGATCAGTATCAAAGTGCCGAACCACATCCGCCCGCGTCGGGTATTGGATGCCCTTGATCGCACCTTGCAGGGCAGCAGTTCGCTGCTGCTCAGCCCGGCGCCGAAAGCCGTACTCAAAGAGGCCGGCGAAACCATGTCGGAATACGTTGCCAGCGGTTACATCGCTGAGCTGGGCAAGAAGAGCGAAGTGCGCAATCAACTGTTCGACCTCGCCCACCGCCATCTCGAAGCGGCGGGTATTTCCCGGCATCCCGACGGCGTGATCGAACCGTCGAGCCGTGCTCGCGCATTGCTGGATGAGGTGAAGATTTTCCGCTCGCTGAGCAGTGAGGAACGTGATCGCCTCGCTGAGTCGATGGTCGCGCAGCAGTACACGGCGGGTCAGGTGGTGCTGGATCTGGACGAGGTGCCGGACAGTCTGTTCGTGATCGCTACGGGCGTGGTCAGCGCGACGGTGCCGGACGGCAATGGCCAGACCGAGGCCGGGCGCATGGGGCCGAGCGAAGTCATGGGTGAGCAGAGCATTCTTGCCGATACACCGTCGCAGGCGACGTTCACAGCGCTGACGTCGAGCATCATCTATCGTCTCGACAAACAGTTGACCCGTGAGTGCATGGACAAGCGCAGCGAAGTCGGCCGGGCCTTGAACAAGTTGCAGGCGGTGCGTCAGCAGAACAGTCGCCTCGCGTTGATGGCCAAACCGGTGGCGGTGAAAAAAGGTGGTTTCTTGGGTTGGTTGCAAAAACGCTGATCTGAAACTTTGAAGATCAAAAGCTCACCCCCTCATCGGAACGCCGCCCGCCCAGCCCTCTCCCCCTAAGGGGGCGAGGGTGAAAGGGAGCCGATCTCCATGCGTTTCAAGAGCGGAGCTCGGCTCGGTATTGCAGGTCGATGCAACTCTAGCAAACAACGCTGTCAGTCCCCTCTCCCTCCGGGAGAGGGCTAGGGTGAGGGGCTTTTGACTTTCGACCAGATTACTTGGCAGTGAACTTGGTGTAGCTGTTGATCAGGTTGCGATAGTTGGGCAGACGCTCGGACAGCAGATGCGCCAGACCTTCCATGTCGTTGCGCCAGTCGCCCTGCAGCTCGCAGGCCACAGCGAACCAGTTCATCAGATGTGCACCGGCGGCGGACATCCGCGCCCACGCTGCTTGTTGCACGGTGGTGTTGAAGGTACCCGACGAGTCGGTGACGACGAACACTTCGAAGCCTTCAGCGATCGCCGACAGGGTCGGGAAAGCTACGCAAACGTCGGTCACGACACCGGCGATGATCAGTTGCTTGCGGCCGGTGGCCTTGATCGCTTTGACGAAGTCTTCGTTGTCCCAAGCGTTGATCTGGCCTGGACGCTGAATGAACGGCGCGTCGGGGAATTGCTCGAGCAGCTCAGGCACGATCGGGCCGTTTGGACCTGCGTCGAAGCTGGTGGTCAGAATGGTCGGCAGCTTGAAGAACTTGGCGATGTCGCCCAGTGCCAGCACGTTGTTCTTGAACTCGTTCGGCGAGAAATCCTGCACCAGCGAGATCAGACCGGTCTGGTGGTCGACCAGCAGGACGACGGCATCATCTTTGTTCAGACGCTTGTAAGGAACGCTCATGGCAAAACTCCTGGATGGATGGTTGTTACGGGAAGCGCCGGCCCTGATGACCGGCGCTTTTTTTCAAACTCAGAACGCGAAGCAGGAACAGCCGAACGCGCCCCAGAAACCGGCGAAATCGCTGACCGGTGCATTCGACATCCGCGCTTTTTCATGGCTGTGGGTGTGTACGGCGCATGGCCCGCTGCACTGGTGAACCTGCGCCTGCAGTGGCGAGTTCGGGCG
>NZ_JH635999.1:525230-528242 GCF_000257605.1 Pseudomonas sp. R62 | reverse complement strand
TGGGTGTGTACGGCGCATGGCCCGCTGCACTGGTGAACCTGCGCCTGCAGTGGCGAGTTCGGGCGCCAGTGGCCCGGTACCTTGACCACTGGCGACCAGTCCGGCAGCACCGGAATCGAGCGCGGGCCGAGGTCTTCGAAGTCGCCGGCGGCGTAGACGATCTTGCCGCCGACCACGGTCATCACCGACTCGATCCACTTGATCGCTTCTTCTTCAACGCTGAAGAAGTCCGCGCTCAGTGCCGCCAGGTCTGCCAGTTGGCCGACGCGGATCTGGCCCTTCTTGCCCTGCTCCGAAGAGAACCAGGCGCTGCCGTGGGTGAACAGCTCCAGCGCGGTGCTACGTGGCAAACCTTCTTCGTACAACGCCAGACCGCCAACGGTGCGGCCGCTGACCATCCAGTACAGCGAGGTCCACGGGTTGTAGCTGGACACGCGGGTGGCGTCGGTGCCGGCGCCAACCGGCACGCCTTCGGCGAGCATGCGCTTGATCGGTGGCGTGGCTTCGGCAGCTTGTTTGCCGTAGCGATCGACGAAGTATTCACCCTGGAACGCCATGCGATCCTGAATCGCGATACCGCCGCCCAGCGCTTTCACACGCTCGATGTTTTGCGGGGTGATGGTTTCGGCGTGGTCGAAGAACCACGGCAGACCGTTGAACGGAATGTCGCGGTTGACCTTCTCGAACACGTCGAGCATGCGGCTGATCGATTCGTTGTACGTGGCGTGCAGACGGAACGGCCAGCGCTGCTCAACAAGGTGGCGCACCACCGGTTCCAGTTCCTGCTCCATGGTCTGCGGCAGGTCCGGGCGCGGTTCGAGGAAGTCTTCGAAGTCGGCGGCGGAGAACACCAGCATTTCGCCGGCGCCGTTGTGGCGCAGGTAGTCGTCGCCCTGATGCAACTTGACGCTGCCGGTCCAGTTCTGGAAATCGGTCAGCTCTTCTTTCGGCTTCTGGGTGAACAGGTTGTAGGCGATGCGAACGGTCAACTGGTCGTCTTTGGCCAGTTGTTCGATTACTTGGTAATCGTCCGGATAGTTCTGGAAACCACCGCCGGCGTCGATCGCACTGGTCAGGCCGAGGCGATTGAGTTCGCGCATGAACTGGCGGGTCGAGTTGACCTGATATTCCAGCGGCAGCTTCGGCCCTTTGGCCAGGGTCGAGTAGAGAATCATCGCGTTCGGCCGCGCGACCAGCATGCCGGTCGGGTTGCCGTTGCTGTCGCGCACGATCTCGCCGCCCGGCGGGTTCGGCGTGTCGCGGGTGTAACCGGCCACGCGCAGGGCGGCGCGGTTGAGCAGCGCACGGTCGTAGAGGTGCAGGATGAACACCGGAGTATCCGGCGCGGCCTGGTTGATTTCTTCCAGGGTCGGCATGCGTTTTTCGGCGAACTGGAATTCGTTCCAGCCACCGACCACGCGCACCCATTGCGGGGTTGGCGTGCGGTCGGCCTGGTCCTTGAGCATGCGCAGCGCGTCGGCGAGCGATGGCACACCTTCCCAGCGCAGTTCGAGGTTGTAGTTCAGACCGCCGCGAATCAGGTGCAAGTGCGAGTCGTTGAGGCCAGGGATGACGCAGCGGCCCTTCATGTCGACCACTTGTGTGGCGTTGCCTTTGAGGGCCATGGCCTCGGCATCGTTACCGACGGCGACGAAGCGGCCGTCCTTGATCGCCACCGCACTGGCCAGTGGTTTTTCCCGGTCTACGGTATGAAACTGGCCATTGAATAAAATCAGATCGGCGCTCATCGCAGTTCCTCAAGCGAAAGTGAAAAGAAGCAAACCCCGCTCAACGCGGCGAGGTTTCTTGGGAATCGAGGTGTTCATGGGCCTGACTGGCTTCCAGCCACGGGGTGAACAGACGGGTGACCGGCGGCATCACCACGTAGACCACCGAGAGGACGATGGTCAGGGTGATCAGGAACGTGGCGACCACGTAGTTGGACAGAAACGGATGCAGCGCCAGCAGCGGGCCCCAGATCAGCGGCACCAGCAAGGTGTGCGGCAGAATCACCAACAGCGTGACTACGGCCTGCTTCCAGCGCGGCGGTGGCGAGCCGGCTTCGGCCAGCGGTGTGAACCAGAATTCATTGACCGGCGCGACTTCGGTCTGATCGCCATCGGCCAGCATCGGTGCGGCTTCAGCCACCAGCGCCTGACGCTCGGAGGATTCCAGCCAGCCCTGCATCGCTTCGGTGGAGCTGAAGCGCAATACGCACGTGTAGAAATCCAGACGCCCGCGCTTGCCGCGCACCACGTCCACACCCAAATGCCCTTCCCGCTGCCCGGCGACGCGCACGATGTTGCGCAGCCATGCTTCATACGCCGATTCGAAACCAGCCTTGACCGAGTGTTTGATGATCAACGTGACGGTCTCATCTGCCCCCGGTGCTTGTGAATTCAGGACTTCAGGCATAACGCAGCACTCCGGGCAAACGAACAGGAATCGCCAGCCGTCCGGGCCCGGCAATCAAGACAGTGGTGAAAAGAATCAACAGCAACCAGCCAAACTGCCCTTCAGCCACACTCCATTGCGGATGCACGACCAGTAGCGCCACGAGCAGTACAAAGAGAATAGGCAAGCAGGCCAAACGCGCCAGCACACCGGCGGCGATCAGCAACGGGCAGAGGACTTCGGCGAAGATCGCCAGGATCAGCGTCAGATGGGCGCCGAGGTGGAACGGGTCTTCGATCAGTTGCAGCTGCGCGGTGAAGTCCAGCAACTTCGGCAAGCCGTGCACCCACAAAAGAAACAACCCGCCGCTGACCCGCAGGAACAGCAACCCGATGTCGCGCGCCTGTTCATCCCTCGTAGCAATCATGACCCGCCCCTTGAATGTCATTGACGGGAATCATGCCAAGGCCGGGGCGGAAGAAATTGGATGGGTGTGCTTAGTTGCTTTTCAGGTCTTTGATGTTTGATCGTTCCCACGCTCTGCGTGGGAATGCAGCTCGGGACGCTCCGCGTCCCATCCAACGCCGAACGCGGAGCGTCCGTTGAGGCATTCCTTTG
>NZ_JH635999.1:510796-525210 GCF_000257605.1 Pseudomonas sp. R62 | reverse complement strand
GGTCTTTGATGTTTGATCGTTCCCACGCTCTGCGTGGGAATGCAGCTCGGGACGCTCCGCGTCCCATCCAACGCCGAACGCGGAGCGTCCGTTGAGGCATTCCTTTGCTGCGCGTGGGAATGATCAGCATCGGAGATCGGCGCTGGGATCTAGATCGCCGGAATATCCAGCGGCGCCGCCATGAACTGGCTGATCCGCGAGCGCAGCCATTTCTCTGCCGGGTCGTTGTCGTGCACCCCGCTCCAGGCCATCGACAATTGCGCGGCATCGATCGGGAATGGCGGGTCTTCGGCACGCAGGGCGCAGCCTTCGACCAAGGCACAGGCGGCGTAATCCGGCACCGTGGCGATCATCTCGGTACCGGCGAGCAAGGCGCGCAAGCCGCTGAACTGCGGCACACCAAGAACCACCCGGCGGCAGCGGCCGATCTTGGCCAGATCCAGGTCGATATTGCCGCTCAGATCACCGGAGAACGACACCATCGCATGCGGACGCGCGCAATATTCGTCCAGCGTCAACGGCCCCGGACGGTCGTCGCCGCGCAGCACTTTGCAGGGAATATCACGCAGCTTCTTGCGCTTGGCATTGGCCGGCAGATCCGTGGTGTAGCTGACGCCCACGGAGATTTCTCCAGAGGCCAACAACGCAGGCATCAACAGGTAGTTGGCGCGGCGCACCACCACGACAATCCCCGGCGCCTCCTGCTGAAGCTGGCGTAACAGCGGCGGAAACAGACCGAACTCGGCGTCGTCCGACAGACCGATGCGAAACACGTCGCAACTGCTGGCCGGTTCGAACTCCTTGGCGCGGCTGACTGCGCCGGAAATCACGTCCATCGCCGGTTGCAGCTCCTTGAGGATCGCCAGCGCCCGCGCCGTCGGTTCCATACCGCGACCGTTGCGCAGCAGCAACGGATCGTCGAACAGATCACGCAAGCGCCCCAGCGCAGCACTGACCGCCGGTTGGCCCATGAACAGTTTTTCGGCAACGCGGGTCAGGTTCTTTTCGAACATCAACGCTTCGAAAATCACCAGCAGGTTCATGTCGACGCGGCGCAGATCGTTACGGTTCATGGGCGTGGTTTCCTTATCGGTGTCAGACGCTTTATGCCACTGGCGCTGGGCACTTTACTCGATCAACGGCACTTTCGCCGCGCGTTTGTAAGGGCCGTACTCCACGGGCACCCACTGGAAATGTTTGCCCTCGGCGGTGATGTGGCCGATGCCCGGGAACGGCAGATGCGCTGCCGTCACCCAGGTCTTGCTCGCTGCCGCAGCACTGAACACTGCCTGCCGACTGGCGATCGCTTGCTGACTGTTGACGTCGAAACCGATCGAGACTTCCGGGTGCAAGAACTGCACCGCGAGGTTGTGCACCAGATCGCCCATGAACACGATGCTCTGCTGCTGCGAGGTGAAGCGGTACGTGGTGCTGCCCGGGGTGTGCCCGGCTTCGAGGGTTGCTTCGACCAGTCCCGGCAGTGGTGACTGCCCGGCGGCAAACGTCTTGAAGCGACCGGCGGCAACGTATGGCGCCGTCGAATCCTGGGCAATTTTGAAAAACTCTTTGGCTCCCGCCGGAGCTTTGGCCAGTGCTGCCGGATCGAGCCAGTAGTCGGCCTCGGCTTTGGCTGCAAACACGGTGGCGTTGGCGAACACCGGTTTCTTTTCGGCGTCGACCAGACCACAGACGTGATCAAGGTGCAGGTGGGTCAGCAAAATTGTGTCGACCTGCTCGGGCTTGTAACCGGCGGCCTGCATGTTGGCCGAAAGCTGCCCGGCGGTGGCGCCGATGCACTGCCCTGCGCCGGTGTCGACCAGAATCAGTTGTGTGCCGGTGTTGACCAGAAAGGCATTGAACGCCGTCTGCACGCCCGGGGTTTCAATCGAACGCCGTGCGAGCAGCGCGCGAATCTGACTCTGGCTCATGCCCTGCAACAACTTCGGCGACAAATCGTTGTAACCGTCGAACAACGCGGTGACTTCGTAATCGCCCACCGCCAAGCGGAAATACCCCGGCGCCTGAGTGCCCACCTGCGGTGCCTGCGCCATCGCGCCGGACATTGCCAGCATGACCGCCAGGGCCGTTGCTGCTTTAACCAAGCCTTTCATTGCATTCCCCTTTGAACCTGGCCAACGGCGGCCGTGCTTTATCGACATCGTCGCGCAAAGCACCGGGCGCTGACTTGCAAGGATGTGCTGAGTTCCAGCCTGAGCGAGGAAATTAACAACGATTAACTCGTCAGCCTCACGCCCTCACCCAACAATGAAGCCCTCTGCGCAGCGTTGCTTTTTTGACCTGAGGGAATGCGCCGACCGTGTATTCCCCACCGACACGGACCTTGGCCATGGCTTATCTACAGCAAACCGTCGCCCTCGCCCCTGCCTGCGAACCGCGGAAAAACACGACTGGCGGACTCAGTCCACAGCGTGAACGCCAGATCAAACAGTTGATCCTGGATCGCTTGGGCGAAAGTCTCGAAGTGGCTGAACTGGCCCGCGCCTGCTCACTGTCGCGCAGTCACTTCTCCCGTGCATTCAAATGCAGCACCGGCCTGTCGCCACAGGACTGGATCCGCGCCCAGCGCCTGGCCCGGGCCAAGTTGCTGATCCAGCACACCGACCTCAGCCTCACGCAAATCAGCCTGGAATGCGGCTTCTGCGATCAGGCGCACTTCTGCCACATGTTCACCCGCAGCGAGGGCATCAATCCCTTCGCCTGGCGCTGTCGAGTCATGGGCAAGCCGAAAAACACCGCAGCACAGCCTGCGGTGTTTTGACTGCTGCCGTTACGCCACCCGTTGCACTGATGCTCAAACCTGAGGATTATGCCCGGACACCCCGGATCAGACGGCCTGCGCATGCGCCAGGGACTGATTCGCCCTGTCCGCCGCATCACCGCAGGAGCGCGCTGTTGAGCTTTTCCCCGAATCAGGCCATTGCCTTTGGCCCCTATCGGATTCATCCCGGGCAACGATTGCTACTTGAAGGCCAACAGCCTCTGCGCCTGGGACGGCGGGCGATGGACATCCTCCTGATTTTGCTGGCCCACGCCGGTGAAGTGGTGAGCAAACAGCAATTGATGGCCGGCGTCTGGCCAGACAGCGTCGTCGAAGACATCAACCTGCGCGTGCACATGGCGGCGCTGCGTAAGGCGCTGGGCGACGGACAGAACGGTCAGCGCTACATCGTCACCGTGGCGCAGCGCGGCTACAGTTTTGTCGCACCGATCGTGCTCGACAGCATCGAACAAAAACCGGCGATGCCCGTCGCCAGACACAACCTGCCGCTGCGTCGTACGCGGATGATTGGGCGCCAGCCCGTGATCGATCACCTGATCGCGCAGCTGCCGCGCCGACGCTGCATCACTCTGGTCGGCCCCGGCGGCATCGGCAAAACCACCGTCGCCCTGCGCGTCGCCGAACAATTGCTCGACCAGTATCGCGACGGCATCCGCCTGGTGGACTTGGCGCCCATCGCCGATCCCGCGCTGATCGGCTCGCATCTGGCGACGCTGCTTGATCTGTCCGCGCCAGAAGGCGATGCGCAGGCTGGTCTGGTCGACGGCCTGCGAGAACGGCAAATGTTGTTGGTGATCGACAACTGCGAGCACTTGATCGATGCGGTCGCGTCGCTCAGCGAGCAGATTCTGCGGGGAGCGCCAAAGGTGCATATCCTCGCCACCAGCCGCGAGAGCCTGCGCGCGGAGGGCGAGTTCGTGCAGCGTCTGGAATCGCTCGAATGCCCGTCCATGTCGTCGCCGATGGAGCCGGCTCAGGCGCTGGGCTTTGCCGCGCTGCAACTGTTTGTCGAGCGCGCGACCGCGGCGCGGGAAAGCTTTCAACTGAGTCGCGCCGAGCTACCGCAGGCGATCGAAATCTGCCAGCGCCTGGACGGCATCCCGCTGGCGCTGGAACTGGCCGCCGCGCAGGTCAGCGAATTGGGCATGGACGGATTGCTCAAGCAATTGCGCGAGGGTTTGCCGCCATTGTCGGCCGGACACCACAGCAGCGCCGAGCGCCACCTGACCCTGCGCGCAACGATGGACTGGAGCTTCAACCTGCTCAACGCCTGCGAGCAAACCTGTCTGCGGCGACTGGGAATTTTCCGCGGCAGCTTCACCCTGGCCTCGGCGGCAGCGGTGGTCATCGGCCAACAGATCGACCCCGGCGCGGTGTTCACCGCTGTCACGCAACTGGTGGCCAAATCCCTGCTGAGCGTCGAAGTGGGCGACGAAGATGTTTTCTACCGGTTGCTCGACACCACGCGCCACTACGCACTGGAAAAACTCGAACAGGCTGACGAGCTCAGCGCAACCCGCCAACGCCACGCCGAGCGCTGCCTGATACTGATGCAGCAGGCGCAGGCGGATTGGGACAATACTCCAACTGTATTGTGGATGGAGCGCTATGCCAGGGGGCTGGAGGATTTGCGCGCGGCGCTGGACTGGAGCCTCGACGGGCCGGGACCAGATGAGCTGGGCGTGCAACTGGCAGCCGCGTCGGCACCGTTGTGGCAGGAGCTGTCGTTGCTGCGCGATTACAGCCGCTATGTGCGCCGGGCACTGAGTCTGCTGGAGGCTTCGCCAGCAGGCTCGCTCCTGCCGCCCTGCCCTCGCCTGCAAATCGCCTTGAAACTGGCGCTCGGCAGCGCCAGCTATCACACCTGGGGCGGCACGCCACAAACCATCCAGGCCTTCGTCGACGCCTGCCGCTTGGCCGAAGAACACGGCGATCTGGCCGGGCAACTGCGTGCAATATCGGGGCATATGGCGGTCAATCTGAGTTGCGGGCATTACCGCATGGCGCTGGCCCAGAGTGAGCAATTTGATCGCATCGGCGTGCACGACGAGCCATTGCTGTCGCTGAGCACGCATCGCTTGCGCGTGCTGGCCCTGCATTATGCCGGCGACCAACCGCAGGCCCGCGTACATGCCGAGCAGGTGCTGCAACGCATGGCCCACAGCGGCCATCTCAATCGTTTCACCCATGGTTTTGGCGTGCAGTACGACCAGAGCGTCGCTTCGCTGACGGTACTGGCCCGCGTGCTATGGCTGCAGGGTCTGCCCGAGCAAGCCTGGCGCGCGGCACGGCAGGCGCTGGATATTGCCGTGCAGATCGACCATGGCACATCGATCTGCTACACGCTGGCGCTGGCCAGTTGTCTGATCGCCCATTACAACGGCGACGCCGCCAACGCCCGCGCGCTCCTGCAATTGTTGCTGGAGCAGTCGCAGAAGCATTCGGTACTGCTGTTCAATAATTGGGCGCGGCACTACGCGCAGGTGATCGATCCGGATAATGCCGCGCCGGTATCGACGCAGAGCAGCGGTTTGATCCGGGAAGTGATGGTTACGCTGGATGAGCGTTTTGTCGATGATGCACTGGTGGAGCACGCGCGCACCGGGGATGCGGGTTGGAGTGCAGCGGAGATACTGCGGGCACGGGCGGTGGCATTAGTGAAGGGTTCAGAATGGCCCCTTCGCGAGCAGGCTCGCTCCCACAAGGGGTCGGTGTCGGGCGCAAATTCCGAGTTGTGCGCTGTTTCCTGTGGGAGCGAGCCTGCTCGCGAATCGGCCTGCTCAGACACCGCTGAAACCCGAGAAGCCGAACAAACCCTGCAACAAGCTCTGGCCATCGCCAGAAGCCAGGGCGCGTTGGCCTGGGAGCTGCGCAGCGCCACGGACCTCGCCCGATTATGGCAGCGCCAGTCCCGCCATCGCGAAGCATGGGATTTGCTCAGCCCCATTTACCAGCGCTTCACCGAAGGCTACGCCACCCCGGACTTGCGCAAGGTCCGCCTGCTACTCGACAGCCTGCGCGAGCAGTGCCTGGCCTGACGCATTGCGCGTGCGGCTGAGATAGCGCGCATGACGCTGTTGCAGTTCGAGCCTGTCGTCGCTGCGCTCAAAGCGATCACGGGCATAGCGGCGCACGGTGTTGAGCATCCAATAGCGCGCCGTTGCTCGGTTGGGTTCTTGAATGAGCAACGACTTGCGCGCCAACCCTTCGATAATTGCGGTCAGCCTGGATCCCGCCAGATCCACGCTGCTGATCACGCTCAGTGCCGCCTCCAGGGTAAAGCCCGTGCTGAACACCGACAGCCGCAGCAGCACACGCTGTTCCATTTCCGTCAGGTACTGGAAGCTCCAATCGATCGCAGCGGCCATTGACTGATGGCGCGGCTCCGCGGTGCGCCGTCCTTGGCCAAGCAACTGCAGACCGTTTTCAACCTGTGCCTGTAAACCGATCAAGCCCAGCGCGTCGATCTGCGCAGCGGCGAGCTCGATCGCCAGCGGCAGACCGTCCAGTTGGCGGCAGATTTCGCGCACACCCGGCAAATCCTGTTGGCGCAAACTGAAGCCCTGTTGCCGCGCTCGCGCGCGATTGACGAATAGCTGCACCGCCGGATAGCCCATGGCTTCCTCGACGGAGTTCAATGTAGAGCGCTTGGGAATCGCCAGCAGCGGCACGTGATGAACGGCTTCCTGTGGAATGTGCAAGGCTTCGCGGCCGGTGACCAGAATCGACAGGCGAGGCGCGGCATGCAACAGGGTGTCTACCAGAGCCGCGCAGTTGTCGCGCTGGTGATCGTAGTTATCCAGCACCAACAAGGCGTGGCGGCCCGTCAGTGTGAAAAAGTCTGTATTCAGGGCGTGCAACAGGTGGTCGAGCAAGGGTTTGTCATCTTCGAGCATGGCAAGGTCGACCCACCAGGCGCCATCACGAAAGTATTGCAGCAGCAACTCCGCCACGCGCAGTGCCACAGTGGTTTTGCCAACACCCGGCGCACCGGTAATGGTCATCAAGCGGCACACCGGCATTTGTCGAACCAGACTACCTATAAGGGCGTCGCGCCCACTGACTGGCGTCAGTCGTGCCGGAAGATTGTGCAGTGGCGTGAGGGCGGCAGCGGGCATGTGCAGCGCATCACTTGTGCCCTGCTCCACCGGGGCGACAAAACTGTAGCCGCACTGCGCCACGTGAATGATGTAACGCTGGCCGTTGGTGCCGTCGCCCAGTGCGCGGCGCAACGCCGCGATGTGCACCCGCAGGTTGATCTCTTCAACGATCGATGTCGGCCACACACGAGCAATCAACTGCTCTTTGCTGACTACCTCGCCCGCGTGTTCGAGCAGCACCTGAAGAATGTCCATGGCGCGCCCACCCATGCGCAGCGGCTGCTCGCCTTCAAGAACCAGACGCTGGCGCACATGAAAGGCGTAGGGGCCAAAACGCAGCACCGAACCTTGGCTTGTGTCGTTGTGATTATTCATGCCGAACATCTTGGCACTGTTGCGTGACGATACAACCGCCGGAGCCGACGCAGCACGGACATCCGGCTGCGTCTGACGGACAGAACCGCTCTAGCTGAACTGTTCGCGGTATTGTAACGGCGTAAGACCGAGCTTTTCGGCGAATAGCGAGCGCATGTGCCGGACACTGCCGAAACCACTTTTGTAGGCGATGGTTTTCAGCGGCAGATCGCTGGTTTCCAACAGGTTTCGCGCGCAGTCAATGCGGGCATTCTGCAGAAACTCCATGGGAGTCATGTTGACGTCACGGGCGAACAGGCGAGCAAAGTGCCGTGCGCTCATATTGGCCAATCCGGCCATACGCTCGACTGTGAAGGGCTCATCCAAGTGTTCAAGGACGTAATTCTGCGCGCGGGTGATGGGCGTTTCTTGCGGTGAGACGGCCGCCATGAATGGGCTGAACTGGGCTTGCCCACCCTGACGCTTCATCACGACCAACAAAACCTTGGCGACGTCCTGGGCGATTTTCTTGCCGTGATCCCTGGCCACCACCGCCAGTGCCAGATCGATGCCAGCGGTCACGCCGCCCGAAGTGATGAGATTGCGATCCTCAACGTATATCTGATCGGTGGTCACCGTGGTTTTCGGGAAAGCCTTGATCAGGCGCTCGGTGTAGTTCCAGTGCGTGGTGACGCGATAACCATCAAGGAGGCAGGCATGGCCGAGGATGAATGCGCCGGTACAAATCGAACCGTAACGCTCCGCGCGCGGCACGGCTTTTTTCAACCAGCCAAACAGCTCGGGAAATCTCTGGTTATAGGCGCCGGGGCCGCCGGGCACCAATAACAGGTCATAGCGCTCGGCCGCCTCGTCGATGTGCAGATCAGCCTGAACCTGTACACCATTGGAAGCCTTGAGCAAGCCGCGCTCCGTCCCTAGTGTCGTCAGTTGATAGTGCAAATCAGGTTTCAGATAACGGTTGGCGACTGAAAACACTTCCAGCGGCCCGGCCATGTCGAGCATCAGAAAGTCGGGGAACAGCACCATTGCCACGGTTTTCATGGTAGGCATCACACATATTCAAGGGTCAATACGCACGCTACAGCCGGGGCATTATGGCCGACTGTGTCGTCATGAGCGTGTTCGAATGCGTGAACCATAACGCAAAACTGTCAACCTGAGCCGGACAGTCTTTCAATTTCCATCTACTTATTGCCTCCCAAGGTAACCAGTAACCTTCTCCTCACTCGGACGAATTCACGTCCAGCCAGGAGATTTCATCATGCTGACTCTTCGCAAAGCCTCCGATCGCGGCCTCGCCAATCACGGCTGGTTGAAGTCGTTTCACACCTTTTCTTTCGCCAGCTACCGCAACCCGCGTGAACAGGGGTTCTCCGATCTGCTGGTGATCAACGATGACCGCGTCGCCGCCGGCAAAGGTTTTGGCCAGCACCCGCACCGCGACATGGAGATCTTTTCCTATGTGCTCGAAGGCGCGCTGGAACACAAGGACACCCTCGGCACTGGCTCGGTGATCCGCCCCGGCGACGTGCAATTGATGAGTGCCGGCAGCGGCGTGGCGCACAGTGAGTTCAACCACTCGGCCACCAAGCCCGTGCACTTTCTGCAAATCTGGATCGTGCCGGATGTCAGTGGCGCCAAGCCGCGCTATCAACAGGAACATTTCAGCGCGCAGAAAAAACGTGGTCGCCTGCAACTGATCATTTCGCCGGACGGTAGCAACGGTTCTCTGAAAGTCCGTCAGGATGCGCGGGTCTACGCCGGGTTATTCGACGGCAAGGAAAGTGCCACGCTGAAATTACCGGCCAATCGTTACGCCTACGTGCACGTTGCGCGTGGCAGTGTCGAACTCAATGGCCAAGCCTTGCAGGAAGGCGACGGCGTGCGGGTTCGTGAGGAACAGCTGCTCACTTTGAGCAACGGAATCGATGCCGAAGTGCTGGTGTTCGACTTGCGCCCTCAGGAGTTGCCGGAAATGCCATGATCTGGCTCGATGCAGAACGGCCTTCCACTGAAGGCCGTTTTTTATTGCGGCGACACTGTTGAGGGATGTACGACCGGTTTGGGTGACGATACCTCTTTGCCAATCTGAATCGCGGCCAGCGTGGTCTGGATCGTGGTCAACACCGCCGCCTGATTGGCGAAATGTGCGCCAACCAGCAAGGAAGCCACGCCGAGAAAATGCACAGTGGTGGCCGCCCAGTAATTGGCCTTTACCGTCGATGCCTGCCTGATCGCTTCCCGCGATTCGTCGGCAATTTTCTGCACGCCCATCCACATCACGTCATAACGCTTGTCCCGTTCCTGTAGTGCCTTGTCCCGTTCAAGATAGACCTTGTCCCGCTCTGCCTGAGCAGCCAGGAACACGCGAATGTCGGCGCGCATTTCTGCCACGCGGCCATCCATCCTCGTCTCGATGGTTTCTATCCTGGCATCAAATTCTTCGCGACTTATGCTGCTCATGATTTGCCTGTCCCGCCCCGCGTCCGATCTGTCCGTGACTGGATATTGATTCACTTCCCTGATTTTCAATTCGACACCTTTCTGCGGCTACGCGGCCTTCCCTGGCTCTCCGTTTCGATGCGTCACTGAGGTCTGCATCGAGCTGTAGTGACAATAGAACTCATCACGGACTACAACAAGCCGGCCCATTCTGTCTCGGACGTAGGCTGTTTCGTCAGCAGTTGTAGCCTCGGGCAAAACCCTGAACCACTTATTCGTTTTCCAGCGCAAAGGCCTCAACGATCTGCTCGATGACCGCCCGTACCCGCGCGGTGTGACGCAGGTCGGCATGGGTGACCAGCCAGACTTCATACGGCAGCGGCCGGGTCCGCTCCGGCCAGAGTCTGACCAGGCCGTCGCGTTCGCCCATGTACACAGGTATCTCGCCTACCCCGAGGCCAGCGGCAATAGAACGGCGCACCAGAAGGCTGGAGCTGAGCGTGGTGACGATGCGTCCGCGGGTCAACGGTTCAGAGACCAGCGTAAGGTCTTTTTTGCTCTGTAAGTACGGCTGATAGACCACCAGATCATGGCCCTCGAAAGCGCTGCCGGGCTGCGGTTCTCCATGGCGATCGACATAGGCCTGTGCTGCGAAAAGTCCTACAGGCCAACGGGCGATCCGTCGAGCGATGAGATCGGGGTTATCCGGCCGGGTATTGCGCACCGCGATATCGGCCTCGCGCTTGGCCAGACTGAGGATTTGCGTCGACGCATCCAGCTGGATCTGCACATCTGGATGTTGATCATGAAGGCGCGCCATCGCCGGAATGATGAAATCAATGGCCATCGAGTCGGTGGTGCTGACCCGTACGTTACCGGTCAGACGGTCATCCAGCCCGTGGATGTGTCGCTCCAGTTCCAGCGCCGAATGCTCCATTTTTTCCACACTTTTACGCGCCGCTTCACCAACGGCGGTCAGCGCATAACCGTCGGAGGTACGCAGGAACAGCGTCGCGCTCAATGCCTTCTCCAGCGCAGTAATGCGCCGTCCGACCGTGGCCTGGTCGACGCCCAGAACACGCGCAGCCCCGCGCAATGTCGACTCGCGACAGACCGCCAGAAATACTCGCGCATCATCCCAATTCATACGGATCCTCTTTGAAGCATTTTTGCATCATTGTGCCGCTTAATCGCTGCGTATGCGCAGCAACGATAGCCGATAAGCTGAGCGCCATACACCTCTTGTGAGATCGCGATCATGCGTACTGCAAACTCTACCGGCATCTGGCTGCCGATCTTCGCCGGACTTTGCGCCAGTCTGGTCAGCATTGGTCTGGCGCGTTTCGCTTACACGCCATTGATCCCTTCGCTGATTCAGGCGCAGTGGTTTTCGGCCAATGATGTCGTCTACCTCGGCGCGGCCAATCTGGTCGGCTACTTGATCGGCGCCCTGCTCGGTCGGCCCATGGCTCACCGAACAGGCAACCGCAACGCCTTGCGCCTGATGATGCTGGCGGTCACGGCGGCATTTTTTGCCTGTGCTTATCCGCTGTCGGTGAGCTGGTTCTTCGGCTGGCGTTTGCTGTCCGGGATTGCTGGTGGCGCGATCATGGTGCTGGTGGCGGCAACCGTGCTGCCTCACGTTCCGGCTGCTCGCAGAGGCTTGGCCAGTGGCGCAATCTTCCTTGGCATCGGCCTGGGGATTGCCGGCTCCGGCACCATCGTGCCGCCACTGCTGACTCTTGGCTTGCAGGCAACATGGCTGGGACTGGGCGCGCTGGCGTTGTTGCTGACCGCGGTGAGCTGGTTCGGCTGGCCTGCGGATACCACGCATGCCGTGGCTGCGCACGCAACGTCGGCTGATGAGCCAACACCGCCAGGCGTTTACCTGTTATTCGCTCAATACGCGTTCATGGCCGCCGGGCTGGTGCCTGCAATGGTGTTTCTGGTGGATTACGTAGCGCGTGGATTGGGTGCCGGGGCACATATCGGCGCAATGGTCTGGGTCATGTATGGCCTGGGGGCGATTGTCGGGCCGGTGACTTACGGGTTTCTGGCTGACCAGCTTGGCGCCCGTACTGGTATTCGACTGGTGTTGGTAGTGCAAGCCATCGCCCTCGGTTTGCTGGCCGTCTCCCATTCATTTCTGGCACTGGCTTTACTGGCGGTGATTCTCGGCTCGTTCCCGCCGGGCATCGTGCCGCTGGCCTTGGCCCGGGTGCATGAACTGGTGCCGTCGCATCACCGTCAGCAGATCGCCTGGAGCCGCGCCACTGTGTCATTCGCAACCTTTCAGGCGCTGGCCGGGTTTGCCTATTCGGCATTGTTCAATGCCTCGGGCGGCCAGCACACGCTGCTGTTTGTGATCGCCGCTGGCGCGATCGTCGTCGCTCTACTGCTGGAGCAAGCCATGCGCTGGCTGCCCTCTACAACTGAACCCCGTTGCGCGGCGAACTGAAGGGAATCATTGCGCGCTGCCAGCGTTCCCATCTACACGACCTTTTTCACAGGAATCGACAATGTCACTGCCCAACGAAATGACCCGTATTGAAATCACCGAACCCGGCGGCCCTGAAGTATTGCAAGCCAGGCGCGTGCCTTTGCCGACCGTTGCCGAAGGCCAAGTGCTTATCCGCGTTCACGCTGCCGGCATCAATCGTCCGGATGCCTTGCAGCGCGCCGGCAAATATCCGATGAAACCCGGGATGGACCCGATTCCCGGCCTGGAAGTGGCTGGCGAAGTGGTTGCACTGGGTCCCGGAGTTACGCGGTTCGCTGTGGGCGATCGTGTGTGCGCACTGACCAATGGCGGCGGCTACGCGGAGTATTGCGCGGTACCAGCCGGCCAGACTTTGCCTGTGCCGGATGGAGTCGATTGGGTCCAGGCCGCCGCGATTCCGGAAACGTTTTTCACCGTCTGGGCCAACCTGTTTGGCCTCGGCGGTGCCAAGGCCGGCCAGCGCGTGCTGATTCACGGCGGCACCAGCGGCATCGGTACCACCGCGCTGATGCTCTGCCGTGAATTCGGTATTGAGGCGTTCGCGACCGCCGGCAGTCCTGAAAAATGCGCCGCAATCAGCAAACTTGGCGGGCAGCCGATCAACTATCGGGAAGAAGATTTTGCCAAGGTCATTGCCGAGAAGACCGCAGATCAAGGCGTGCACGTGATTCTCGACATCATGGGTGGCTCGTATCTGAACGGTAACATCAGCGCACTGGCGATGGACGGCCGACTGGTGATGCTCGGTTTCCTCGGCGGCGCCCGCGCCAACGACATCGATCTGCTGGCGATCCTCGGCAAACGCGCGGTGGTCACCGGTTCGCTGCTACGCGCGCGTACCGCTGCGGAGAAAGCCGCCATCGCCGATCAACTGCAAGAACACGTTTGGCCTGCCGTCAGCGCCGGGCGCTGCCTGCCGATCATCGACAAGGTTTACCCGCTGGCTGACGCGGATCAGGCCCATGCCCGCATGGAGGGCGGCGATCACATCGGCAAGATCGTCCTGCAAGTGGCGTGAGCGATTGCAGCATCTTGTAATCGTTGCACATGCACGGTGGTCGAAAATAATCACGCGCAGACCGAGGCATCTGGTAAAAAAGCGTTCTTTGTCTGCGCCGTGGTGAAACGATTAATGTTCCTGTCCTTGCTGACTCGTCTGCGACGCCGCCGCCTGGCGTTCGCCATGATGGCCGCGCTGATCATTGGCGTGCCGACGAGTTGTGCAGTGCTCGAACACACCGAGCGCAAACTGCTTTTTCGCATTGAGCCGGGCACTGCCGGCTGGTATCGCGGACTGCCCGGGAGCGTTCAGGAACTCGATCTGCAACCGAAGAGTTTCAAGGCCGGGCAGAACATCCATGCCTGGTGGTGGCCG
This sequence comes from Pseudomonas sp. R62, assembly GCF_000257605.1. Taxonomy (NCBI): domain Bacteria; kingdom Pseudomonadati; phylum Pseudomonadota; class Gammaproteobacteria; order Pseudomonadales; family Pseudomonadaceae; genus Pseudomonas; species Pseudomonas sp. R62. Next base: position 511,618 of record NZ_JH635999.1, on the reverse strand, counting down.
GCGGAACGTGCCAATGCCCCGGCAATCCTTTACTTGCATGGCGTGCGCTGGAACCTCACCGGACAGTTGTTCCGCATAGAGCAACTACGCGCGGCGGGCTATTCGGTGCTGGCCATCGATTATCGAGGGTTCGGCCAAAGTAAGGGTGATCTACCATCCGAAAGCAGCGTTTATGAAGATGCCCGCGTGGCCTGGGAGCGCTTCCAACTGCTGCAACCGGACCCGAACAAGCGCCTGATCTATGGCCACTCTCTCGGTGGCGCGGTGGCGATTGATCTGGCGGCCGAACTGGGACAGAACGCGGCGCGCAACCACACACCTCTGCCGGTTCGCGGTCTGGTCATTGAATCGACCTTCACTTCTCTCGCCGACGTAGCCGCCGCCGTGGCCAACACCTCGCTCCCGGTGCGCTGGTTGCTCTCGCAGAAATTCGACTCCATCGACAAGATCGCCGATATTCATATGCCGCTTTTGGTGGTGCATGGCCTGGCTGATGCCTTCGTGCCGCCGCGCTTCAGCGAGCAGCTGTTCAATGCCGCTGAGCAGCCCAAGCGCCTGTTGCTGGTGCCCGGAGCAACGCACAACAACAGCATGGCGCTTGGCGGTCAGGGGTATCGCAAGGCTCTGGATGCGTTGATGCAGAGCAAGCCGTTGCCGCGGGTGGCCGGGCCGGCAGTCGCCAAGGGTTCTGGAGATTCCTAAGCTGTGTTACCAGTGCTGGATAAAGGGGCATCAGCGCCGAGCCAACTCATGCCGTACGCATTGCTCATAATAGGTCTGCTTGACAGCTGCCGGTTTGAGCTTGGAACTGCTGTTGTAGGT
>NZ_JH635999.1:506577-510436 GCF_000257605.1 Pseudomonas sp. R62 | reverse complement strand
CTGCCGGTTTGAGCTTGGAACTGCTGTTGTAGGTCTGCTCGGTAATCCCCATCGCTGTCATGCGCATCCAAGGCTGCTGGAACCGGCGAACCTGCAATTGCTTGCGCGCGCCATACAGTGAAACTCCTGACAATTTCGATCGCTGCGCCCCGGCAGCGATATCCGAGCCCCAAGTGCAGGCAAAGCGATGGCCTTTGCTTAACTCTTTTGCCTGCACTCCCGAGGCGATCAAAGCCAGGGAAAGCATCGCAACGGTGATGACAATCGTCCGCATATAGCCAACCTAACCTTTTGAAAAAAGGCGATTTTGCCGGGGCAAAATGTCTCTGGGGGCCAGCAATTTGCCTGCTATCGGGATATTTTTCATCAGGGTAAATTCGCCGCTCGTCCAATACCGCGCACGTTTGCCAGACAGGCCTATCCAACGCTGTACATTCCACCTCGCAGAAGGCCCACGTGATGAACAGGAAAATTTTCGCCTTGTCGTTTTTCAGCCTGTGCCTGATCGGCCCAATTCACGTTTCGGCAGCCGAATCCACGGCGGGCGCCGCCACCCCCGCCACCGCCCTGCCCGGCGTCAATCATGCAGAAAGCTCTCGCGACCATGACGAGAAGGCGAACAAGAAAGGCGAAGAGTCCTCAGGCGCCAACGCGGGATCAGAGCCGCATGAGACAGAAAAGGATGCCGCGACGTCGAGCGATTCCGAAGACCTGGATAAAAAACCCGCTCAGTAAGAGTGGATTCGCTTTTAGTAACGAAAATCCGACACCGAAACTAGCGCAACACCGGGTGATATCAATATGATGCGCGCACTGGTCGCCATAGAGGGCGGCCAGAGGAAAATACATCCAAGGAATGCAAATGAAAGATTTCGTCATCGGCGTCAACAACATCGTTCTCTACATCGCATTGGCGGTCATCCTGATCGTTTCCCTCTTCATGATGAGCCAGAGCTTTCTCTCGGGTCTCGGTATGTTCGTAGGCGGCACCCTGGGCTGGTGCATTGTCTCCGGCTTCTGGTTCGTGCAATCGGCGACCTATGAAGAACTGCGCAAGTTGAACTCGAAAACCAACTGATCTGCGCCGAGTATTCGTTAAAGAGAAAAGGCCAATGTCATCGACATTGGCCTTTTTTTTAGCGGCGAAGAGACTGGTTCGTCATTGTTTGGTGCACTGAGCGCCAAGTCCCATGCCCATGGAACCCAGAGCTACCATCGGACCGCTCGGTAGTTCGCAGGTATATTCGCCATTCTCGGTTTGAGCGGTGTAGAACGTTGTATTGAAGTCACTGCGGATGTTGGAAACCTTGATCACGGGTTTGCCGATGGTGGTCTGTGCTCGATTCTTGAGATCACTCTCCCCCGGCTTTACGGTCTGGCATCCAGTGACCGCGAGGACCATTGTTGCGAATAAAGCGAGAACCGGAATAGTCCTTGATGAGTTCATTGCAGATAGACCTTTTTGATTTTGTACCGGAAAAATTTGACAGTCAGCTGCCAAGCGACAGGACTTTAAGGTCGAGCCGGAACAGGGGGCAATTAGGTCGAATGTGCTAATGGCTGAGGGCTAGTGGCGCTCTCAGTGAGGTTTTGCGACTGTCTTCGGGATCGCAGGTCGCTACTAATGAGTTGGTGAAACTGCTATCCGCAAGCGATCACTGCCCTCCTCCTGACAATCGATACGGACGGGCAAAAACAGCTGGATGACTTCAATGTTGCTGCGCAAATGATCAGTCATGCGCGGCGTGGTGAACGATCCACCGCCGGCCAGCGCCATCGGCAACAGCAACTGATCGGCCAGATGCTCAGCCACCGCAGCACCACTACGCAGCCAGTCAGCAGCCTGATTGATCGCGGCATCCGCTACTTTCTCAGCGCGTAACGACACTTGGCCAAATGCGCTGAACACCTCGGTAACGTGTTCGAAAACATACTCCAGCAATAACACATTGCCCGGACCGCGTGCCGGATCAAGCGTCACCGCTTGCAGCGCCTCCGCGAGCCAGTTCAACCGCTTGGCCACTTGGCTCAGTTCTCGCTGAGCGACGGTAGGCGCAAGTCCGGCAGTCAGCGCCAGAGCCTGCCGTGAAATCGCCTCGCCGCGCTCACACACATCCAGTCGCGTCAGGCGCGACGGCTGCACCGTCACGGCAATCTCGCCACCGCCAGCCGGTACGAAACCATGACGCAGCAACTCCAGCTCGACATCGCCGCCCATGCGCCGCAGCAGCGGTAGCCAACTGCGAGAGAGGAAATCCGTCGGCGGTGCCAGCGGATTGTGGGTGCCACCGGAGATTGTCACTCGACTGGCCTGCGGCGCCTGCAACAAGGCTGGCAACAGCGTCTGTAGCACCAGCGTGCAACTGCCCGCCGTGCCAATAGCGAACTGGAAGTTGCCTCCGCTAATCTCGCCCGGTTCGAAGCTCAGGGCTTGCGACCCCAGATGCGCACCAGATATCTCTGCACCACAAACCTCGGCCGCCGCCATCACGGCTGTCAGATGCTGACGCAGCAATCCCGGACGACTGCGTCTGGCGCGGATCTGTTTAATGCGAAACGCCCGGCCTGTCACCATCGACAGGCTCAGCGCACTGCGCAACACCTGGCCACCACCAATGGCGCCGTCCAGTTCAATTACATCCTTTTTCATTGCAATTCCTTACGCGTACAGCCTGACGGTGTTCCTGAGGTAGCGATCCAGCCGCCGCGAGTCTTCCTGAGTTCTGATTAATATTGATGATTCGCGCTTCAGCTAAGCGGCGATGAACCAGCGCAGCGCCGGATGAGGTGCTCTCGCCAGCGCCGCAGTTCCTTATCCTTTGACGCACACCACTTGACGCAGGGTGTGCAGCACTTCCACCAGCTCACGCTGGGCTTGCATGACTTTGTCGATGTCCTTGTAGGCCATCGGAATTTCGTCAATCACCGCTTCGTCCTTGCGGCATTCCACGTGGGCCGTGGCGCGAATCTGATCGGCAACGGTGAAGGTATTCTTGGCCTTCGTGCGGCTCATGGTGCGCCCGGCGCCATGGCTGCAGGAACTGAATGACTCTTCATTGCCCAGACCGCGAACGATGAAGCTCTTGGCGCCCATCGAGCCCGGAATAATCCCCAGTTCACCTTTCTTCGCTGACACCGCGCCTTTGCGGGTAATCAGCACGTCTTCACCGTAATGCCGTTCCTTCTGCACGTAGTTGTGATGGCAGTTGACCGCTTCGAGCGCGACCTCGAAAGGCTTGTGGATGATTTGCCGCGTGGCCTGAATCACTGCGCGCATCATCAGTTCACGGTTCTGTCTGGCGAAGTCCTGCGCCCAGCCAACCGCCTCCACGTAATCATCAAAATGCTGACTGCCCTCTTCGAAATAGGCCAGGTCACGGTCCGGCAGGTTGGCAATGTGCTGACGCATATCGGCTTGGGCCATCTGGATGAACAGGTTGCCGATAGCATTGCCGACGCCACGCGAACCGCTGTGCAACATGAACCAGACACGGTTGGCTTCATCCAGGCACACTTCGACGAAGTGGTTGCCACTGCCGAGCGTCCCCAAATGTGCCCGGTTGTTGGTATTGGCCAGTTTCGGATACTTGTCGGTGATCAATTTGAAGCGCGGCTGCAACCCCGCCCAGGCCTGATCGGCTTGCTGCGGAACCTCGTCCCAGGCGCCTTTGTCTCGCCGCGAACGATTCGAACTGCGGCCGTGCGGCACCGCTTGTTCGATTGCAGTACGCAATCCATGCAGGTTGTCTGGCAGATCTGCAGCCGTCAGCGACGTACGCGCAGCGATCATGCCGCAACCGATGTCGACGCCCACCGCTGCGGGAATGATCGCGCCGACCGTTGGAATCACACTGCCAAT
>NZ_JH635999.1:491425-506044 GCF_000257605.1 Pseudomonas sp. R62 | reverse complement strand
GCACATCGGGCATCACCGCCAGATGCTTGAAGATGAACGGCATTTTTGCCGTGTTCATCAACTGTACGCGGGCTTCGTTTTCAACCGGGACACCTTCGGTCCAGAGTTTGATGGGTTTGCCGTTGGCGACTTCGAGAAGCTGGTAGGTTTGGTCTTTCATATCTTGGTGTCCGTGTTCGTTTCCATCAGCATTGCAGCCGCTGTGCCAGCTTTGGATGCGGCTATGGTTGTTTCTTCTATGTTTTTGATTTTAATAGCTTTTATCTCTGATGCGACGAGTCTCGGTAATCTATGGAAGACAAATCCAACCAGCAAAATTATCATTGCATATCGTCATTTATCTTATGAGATAAGCATGCCCAACAAATGCACGGTCGCCATCGGATTTATCGGAGCCACCCTGGATCGTGTCGGCAAAGGTGCCAGCCGCTGGAATTATTGGCGACCAAGCGTAGGTCTGTGCCAACAAACAGGTCTCCCTATCCATCGGCTTGAATTGATTCACGGCCTCGACGCGCGCGACGTCAGCCTCGCCGAGCGCGTCCGAGCGGACATCCAGCAGATTTCTCCGAGCACCGAAGTGCGCCTGCATCCAATGTCGCTGCGCAACCCTTGGGATTTCGAGGAGGTGTACGGCGCCCTGCACGACTTCACCACTGCGTACAATTTTGACACCGAGCACGAGGATTACCTCGTCCACATCACCACCGGCACCCACGTCGCACAGATCTGCTGGTTCCTGCTCACCGAGGCGCGCTATCTGCCAGCCCGGCTGATTCAGACCTCCCCCGCCAAGCGCAAGAACGAAAACGATCCCGCCTGTGGCACTCATGCGCTGATCGATCTCGATCTGTCGCGCTATGATCGGATTGCTTCACGCTTCGCCAGCAAACGTCTCGAAGGCCTGGAATTTCTCAAGTCCGGCATCGCTACGCGCAACCTGGCCTTCAACCGCTCCATTGAGCAGATCGAGCGCGTTGCGCTGCGCTCCAAAGCCCCCATGCTGCTGATCGGCCCGACCGGCGCCGGCAAATCCTTCCTGGCGCGGCGCATCTACGAACTCAAACGCAATCGCCATCAGATGCAGGGACGCTTTGTCGAAGTCAACTGCGCCACTTTGCGTGGCGACGGCGCGATGTCGGCCTTGTTCGGCCACGTCAAAGGCGCCTTCACCGGCGCGCAGAACTCTCGCGATGGCCTGCTGCGCGCCGCCGATGGTGGCATGTTGTTTCTCGATGAAATCGGTGAGCTCGGCGCAGACGAACAAGCGATGCTGTTAAAAGCAATCGAAGAGAAACGCTTCTTCCCGCTGGGCTCGGACAAGGAAGTCGAGAGTGATTTTTTGATCATTGCTGGCACCCACCGCGACCTGCGCAGCCGGGTCGCCGAAGGCGCGTTTCGCGAGGACCTGTACGCTCGGATCAATCTATGGACGTTCGACCTGCCCGGCCTCGCCGGGCGCCGCGAAGACATCGAGCCGAACATCGACTTCGAACTGGAACGCCATGCTCGAGAACAGGGTGAACGGGTGCGCTTCAATCTCGAAGCACGCCGACGCTACCTGGCCTTCGCCAGCTCACCTGCAGCAGCCTGGCTGGGCAACTTTCGCGAGCTGTCCGCATCGATTACGCGGATGGCGACTTTGGCCGACAGCGGGCGCATCGATGAAGCGCAGGTCGATGATGAGATCGAACGATTGCGATATGCGTGGGGCTTGGCGCAACCCACTGCTGTATCAACTGAGTTGCCGGGAGATAGCGAGAGCATGGACCTGTTCGATCGCTTACAGCTGAAGGCGGTTATAGAGGTATGCCGGCAGGCGGACAGCCTGTCGGATGCCGGTCGACAGCTGTTCGGTATTTCCCGGCAGGCCAAGGCGCAACCCAATGATGCCGATCGCTTGAGGAAGTACTTGGCGCGGTTCGGACTTGAATGGGGTGAAGTAGTTGGCGCGAAGTAACGCTGTGTTCCTGCTTATGCGGCGCTAATGACTACTGTAGAAAAAATGAATTAGCCGCCTGATCTCTCGGTCAAGAATTATGAACGCAGTAAATCTGACGAGGTGACAGCAATGACTATCCAGGCAGAGACACTCGTACAACTGACCGAAGCGCTCCAAGAGCGAGGCATGAAAATGGTCTCAGACGTCCATTTCACCCGCGCACCCTATCGATACAACCATCGCTGGATCTGCATCGTAGAGTGAACATGCTTGTTGCCGGCGCCTGGATCGAAGCTTCCAGCCGCCGGCGCCGCTCGGCTTCGCCCACCCAAGCCCAAATAACCGTCTGCGCCCGGGGATGTTGATAGCCCGGGGATGTTGATAGAGGGTTGGGCGGCAATAAAAACCCGGCGCGATGGCCGGGTCTCGTGAACTATTACAATTGATCGGGCTTACTTAGCGCCGCCATTATCTCGGCCCGTCTGGGCGTCCTGATCAGAGCCAGGATTGCCGGGTGGCGGATTCCAGTCCTCTGGTCGTTCGTCGGTGCCCTGCTTCGGCTCAGAATCAGCCTGCTCCAGGCCGGAATCATGACCCTCGCCAGAATCAGGTGTTTGTTCGTCTGGTCCCGGATATGGCGCTTCAGGGCCGTTGTTGTCGTCGATCATCATTCTCTCCCATCAGTGGCGCAGGGGCTGCGCATATTAATGAGAGAAAATCCGCAGCCTCGGAGTGCGATCTGCTCGACGAGTGGGCATGAAAATCTCATACAACTGCGAGATCCATTTGGCAAATCACTTATTCCGTTGCAACCAACCTATCAACATGAATGCCAAGCCAGGTATCAATAACCCCGGCGCGACGTAAGCCAAAGTTCCGCTAGCGAGAAGACCATTAAGGCCGAAAACTAAGCCGCAAATTGCAAGTGGCAGCCCAACAACAAACATTGGCTGTTTGAACGCCTTGTCCATGATTCGACTCCATTCGTGAATTTTTTTATTGAAACACAAATGCTTGTGCGTATGGCGAGCAGATGCCGAAGGCTTAACCGAAGAAATTGGAAATCGAAAAGCCCCGCAAATCTCACGCGCATGAAAAAGGCCAATGTTTTGGACATTGGCCTAGATCACTGAAAAATATGGTCGGGACGGAGTGATTCGAACACTCGACCCCGAGCACCCCATCTCCTTTTTCATACTTCTTGAAAGCTTCCAAAATTTCACTCTGGATTTTTCCAAGCGAGTATTTACTTGAGCTCCAGCGGTGTTCTGCTCTACGAGTGTCCAAGAACGTCCATCAAGAGCCGACGTTTTTGTGGGGGTAAAAGTAGGGGGAACACATTTCATGGCCAAAATCACCATCAAAGAGTTCGAGTCGCTGACCGCTGAAGATGCCGGCCGCATCCTCAGGGAAGATGGCAATCTCTCCGGTCGAATCTCAGTGCGTAAGGACGGTGTATCAGTCAGCTTTTTCTATCGGTATCGCTGGGGCGACCAAAACAAAGAGTACGCCTGTGGCTCCTGGCCGCGCAACCCCCTGACAGACATCCACAAGGCACGCAACCAGGCCCAGGCGCTCATTGATGAGCAGATCAATCCTAACGAGCAAAAGAAAATCTCGATCATTATGTCGATTTGGCTCGCGTGATTTTGACGATGCACAAGAAAAGGTCGACCGGAATCTTCAAAGCTGCAGAGTTGTCTGCCAGGGACTTTATCAGCGCAGTGGGAACTCTCGATCTGCCTATGGCACCTAGGGCGGCTTGAGAGAGTCAACCCGTGGCTTATTGGTTTGAAATACTGGCATGAACTAGATCAGCAGAGGCCTTGTTGAGTGACTGAGCAAAATCATTTGCTTTGGATTCTGCGGCATAATTAGCGCCAAAGCTGTCACTCCAGGCTTTGATTTCAGCGTTTTTCATCGCCGTTTCGTAGTTTTGTTTGGCAATAGTACGCCGAGCATCTCCCCACACGTTCTCCCAACCGCCATAATCCTTCTCAGCTTTCGCCACTTCTTCAGCCTTCCGACGCTTGAAACCTTCAAGCGCTCCACGATGCTCAGCGATAATATCCTTAGGCTCAACTTTTGGCCTCCAGGGGTTCTTGGTAGCACGCTCGCTGATGTTCTGTAGAATGACCTTCTCCGCCGCAGCGATTAAAATCTTGTGGACTGGGTCATCTGCATACTTCCTAGAATAACTTGCACTTTGCGCTTTAACACAACTTAAAGCTCTATCGACAACTAGCTTAGCGCCGACGCTACTCCAAATAGCCATCTCCTTTTTGGTGAACGGGTAGAATTCGTCCTTAGGCATGTCTTTTGAACTGCGAAAACTTCCGAATTCTTCAGTCCTTATACCGATAAGCCCGCAAAACATTTTTATGCTTGATAGATAGGACGCCTCTATTCCGCGACCTTGAGCATCAGCCACCTGCTTATCCGTTACGGCCGGCATCCCCTCCGCCGTGTAGTACTTGTACTCCATGTAGCGCGTTTGATTCTGGAGCTGCTTCTTCTCCTGGCGAGCAGCGTTGAGACTGCGCTCTAAGCCCTCCAGCTCACCCTTGGCGAAGTCTCGCTCAGCCGCCAGGGTCTTGAGTTGGGTTTCCAGCGCGGCAACCTTGGGTCGTTGCTCTTTCAGGATGCCCTCGTACTCAGCAACCTGCTCTTCCAGCCGATCCTTTTGGTAGATGGGTTTCACGGTGTAGAAATAGCCGAAAACTGCTACTACCACGAGAACGATCTGCGAGAGCTTTTCTACGAAAGAAAGCCAATCCGCTTTCTCACGAACAGATTCAGTGCCAACCCGATCACCGCTGGTGGTGGGGCTGCTCGTCTCCACTCGCTCCTGCTGCCTTCTCAAAAATGCGTTGCGCCTTGTCATGCAATCCCTTCATCGAACCAACAAAATGCCCGCCGGCAAGCCGGCGGGCATTGAGGAGTTGCCGAGTAGGTTACCAGCCCAACGCTTTTTTAACCTTTGCGTTCAGGTCATCACGCATTACTACGGCACTCAGCTCTTTTGCATGGAGCGCGTTCTCGGCATTATGAACATCCCCCAGCGTTTTCTTGCTGTGCTTGTTCATCAGGTTCTCGATGAATTCCAGAACCTCGTAGCCCTCGTCTTTGTCGACACGCGACCGATCTTTAGGGCCTGCGTATCTACCATCACCGTTGTCGCGTTTCCAAGTGTAGGTATATTTAGCAGTTTGCAGGTGTTCTTTCTTGAGCTGAACAGTCATAACTCTTCTCCCGGCTTAAGCAAGCGCTCATTCTAGAGCACCAAAATTGGCTTTGTGATGACGGTCGGGAGCCAGTGAGAAAAATCAGGCTTAAGCGTTGACTCTCAATCTTGAGTTTTCTCTAATGCGCATCCCGCCGGTGGGCGATGCAATACCTTGAAACCGCGTCAATGTGACTTGGATTGAACCTTGCCATCCACCAAGGTCACCACCATATATACGTACACCTCCGTCCCCCACGTATAGACCTGCACGTTGCCGCCACTGGCAGCCTCCTTACCGGGAATCTTGACGATGTCCAACACCTGTTCATAAGTCATGCCGGGTTTAATTGCAGCGTATTGTTGATCACTAATATTGGGACGCTGGGCTCTTATCGTTTCAAGATCGGGAAAGCCGGATTGATAGTTGACGTTATTGCCATTGCCAGAAATGACCGGACTGTTGTTGCCGCTTGAGCTGTGCGAAACCGCCGGGGTAGGCAGGACGAGCGCCGCCACTGATGCCAAAGCCCCCAATATGCCTGTGTACAAGCCAATTTTTTTTATGTTTGCCATGTCATTCTCTGGATTCTGAGATGATTCAGTTATACGACTACGGCGAAGCGCTGAGCATCAAGGGCGGCAACAGCCGAGAATCCAGCGCCCTTTTTGAAACTCATGTTATGGACAAAATTCTTCATCGCATCAGACGGATCGATGGTTTCGAGGTTAAGTCCGTCAACAGTTGGTCTAGAGAACGCAGCACTCAGAATCGGCTGCTCCTCCATATGACCTGTCGAGCTGTTGAGCACATTGTCCAGAGCGGTGACGATGACCAGGTCATCCGGCAGGATTGCCAACAACTCTCGACCTACTCGCAGGGCGCAACTGCACACGTAGTCCTGATGAAGTTCGTTGAACCGCCCAGCAGGCATAGCTTTGGTCGACAGTTTGCCGCTTTTGAGTAGAGATTTTATTTCGGTCGGAATCACGTCGGAGCCATGAATAGCGACTTTCGCTTCTAAGACACCACCTTCATGAACAATCATCTGAATAGCTGAGCCGAGGTGTGATATTTCTGCAAACGACTCGAAAGCTTCGATGGCATCTAGCTTGGCCTGACGGTCACCATCAAGGATACGGATCGCAATGTCCCTCTCCTCCGCCCACTCGGTATGGGCAGTTTTCCATTCATCAAGCTGAGCCTGATATTGCCTTTCGTCTTCCGCCTGCGCGGTGCCAATTTTTCCTTCCAGGGCCATGCGCTGACGAGCCTCTAGCTTGAAAAGCCGAGCCCAGAAATTGGGGTGATATGTAGCGGCCGCATGCGTAGCTTCTTGCTCAAGAGCACCGATCTTGAGAGGCTGTTTAGGTTCAGGATTGGAGAGAATTCGCTTCCATTTCACAGGCTCGGCACACTCCTTGTGCATCGATAGGAGGATATCTACGTGATTTTCGTACACCTCAACTTCATACGCTGCTTGTTCCAGCGCTTCCATCTTTGCGTACTCTTTCTGTCGCTTTTCAAGCTCACGCTGACGGCGATGAGCGTTGCGCTCTGATCGCCGCGCAGACGCTTGCAGCGAACGTACAGTCCCTTTCCAACCCATCACGACTCTCCATACCGTTCACATGATGGCACATTAACATAACTCGTGGCATTGCCTGAATCACCTGAGTATTTGGAAACCGAAATATCAGTTAACCCAGAAATAGCGCATTTGTACTCCACGCTTCTCAGAGCAAAGGCACGACCAGTTACCCAGAAGCAAGGGGACCTTCATGACCCCCTTGTTTCTCGTTTACTCCGCCGTTTGGCGTATGGCCTTCTCAATTCGCTGACGTCCCGCATGAGCAAGCTTGCTTACACCAGCTTCCTTCGCAACAGCGTATATCAATGACTCCCCTTCGTGGCCCCGCTGCACCATTTCGTCAACCAAAGCACGCAGTTCTGGCAGACAGATTTCAGATAGCCCTCTCGTGGAATCTTCGTCGCCGGGCCTACGGAAAACGACACAGGCATCCGACTCTATATGAGTAGGCCAGAAAAAAACTCCTGCCTGCTCCTCTTCATGTAAGCGGAATCGAGCACGGGCAATTTGGTCAACGCGATCACGTATCCGTGAGCCGGTTCGTACCCAGCCATGAGCACGGGCAATGCGCCTTGCGAGCACCGTGTCCAGAACCGGTCCCTCTTCCGCTACCACATGAGCAATCATCTGCTCCAACGTTTCTGTGTAACTCGCGTCAAAGAACTGATCTGGATCGACCAACCCTACCGCCTGACGAAGGTCGGTTTCTTTATAAATCAAATGTTCAAGGGGGCGAACAAAAGCCAGGACATCCTCGACTGGCGTGAGAGATGCCGCCTTGGCGTACTTCAACTCAGGCAAAGCGCCTGAGGGATCATTGGCTTCGGCCAAACCATCCGCTGCGGCGACCACAGCCACCTGATCCACTACCTCAATGACCTCAGCCATAGCCGCGTCGATTTTCAGTCGCTCTGCCTCCAGAGCAGCATCAATGACAGTTTGCTTGGCTCGAGACTCAGCGAGGAGCTCATTCAGACGCTGATGCACCTTCTCAGCAGTTCCAATTGCATCTACCCACCAGTCCGTCGACCATATCCTAACGATCTCCCAGCCAAGTCCACGCAGCACAAACTCACGGAGCTTGTCGCGATCTCGAGCAGTCGCGCTGCGGTGATAGGTAGCACCGTCGCATTCAATACCGGCAAGGAATCGCCCGGGAGCATCAGGGTGAACAACCCCAAGGTCTACACGAAAGGAAGAAACGCCAATCTGGGTATGTATCTGCCACCCCTTTTTGGCCAAGGCTGCTGCAACCGCCTCTTCGAATGGGCTGTCGAAACCACCCACGCTGCCAAAGTTAGCTTCTGCGAGAGCCCGCGGGCCACGCTCTGCAAACTCTAGGAAGTGCTTGAGATCCCGCACCCCAATCGCTTGCGTACGAGCCAAATCAATGTGCTCTGGTCGCAAGGTCGAGAACACCAAAAGCTCCTGGCGAGCGCGGGTGATAGCCACATTCAGTCGACGCTCACCACCAGGGCGGTTCATCGGACCGAAGTTCATCGACAGCACGCCAGCAGCATCTTTCCCGTACGTGGTTGAGAAGTAGATGATGTCTCGCTCATCACCTTGAACGCTCTCAAGGTTCTTGACGAAAACTGGCTCCAGCTCGGACTCAGCGAAATACACGTCGAGTGATGGGTCTTTCCGGCAAGCCTCGTCCAGCATGTCCATGATGAGCTTCTGCTGCTCACCGTTGAAGGTTACGACCCCCACGGTTCTCCTGCTTTCACGGAAAAACGGAGACTGTAGGCGAGCTACCAGATCGGCAACCAACGATCTTGCTTCGATCAAGTTGGTTCTTGACCCTCCCTTGTCATATACACCAGGGATAGGGCACAGCCGTACTGCCTTGTCGGCCGTAAACGGTGATGGGAAGGTCACCAGCTTCGACTGGTAGTAACGCTGATTCGAGAAGGCGATCAGACTCTCGTGGCGGCTGCGGTAGTGCCAGTTCAGATTACGCATCGGCAGGTTGGCGCTGATGCACTCGTCCAGAATACTCTCGAGATCAGCCTCTACATCCTCATCTTCAGCGGTCGACTCAGCTCGGTCAAAGAAGGAAGTTGGAGGGAGCTGTTTGGGGTCGCCCACCATCACTACCTGCTTCCCTCGGGCCATGGCCCCGATGGCATCCCAGACAGGTATTTGAGATGCCTCATCGAAGATTACGAGATCGAACGGTGTTGAGGCAGGCGGCAGATACTGAGCAATGGAGAGAGGGCTCATGAGCAAGCATGGAGTGAGTTTGGTTAGCGCTTCTGGCGCACGACTCATCAGCTCCCGCAATGGAATATGCTTAGTCTTCTTGCCCATCTCATGGCGCAGGACTCCCCATTCTGAAGAGCGACTTACGCTGTCTTGGCTTGGTAGGTCGGAACACAGCCGAGCTCGGAGCCAGTCCTTGGTCAGCTCGGTGAACTTGTCATCCAAAGCCCGGAAATCACGAATGCGCTGTTCGTGCTCAACGCTGACGAACGTCCGGATCACCTCCTCGTTGTCCACCGTCGTGTTCAGCCACCAGCGGGCATAATTCACTTCCAATACACGACGGACTTTTCCAGAGGTAATGGCTCCTGTTTCCATCGCTTGAACAATCGGAGCCAGTCCGACAGCGTAGGCTTCATCGCGAACCTTCCGCCAAGCGCACCATGCCTTGAGGCGCGATTCAGACGAGACAACCGTTTCGCAGTTTTTCTTGATATCGATTAGTGCAAGATGGGCAATTTCGATGACGCCCATTTCGGTAAAATGACCGACGGCAGTCAGGTGCGCTGCTCGCTCCTGGAGCAATTCGAGCTTTTCGCGAAGGGTAACTCCGGCAATAGCTATAGCAGCTTCCGGCTCAAGCAGTGCGTTACCATCCCCCAGCAAAGTTTGAAGTGGTGCTTTATAGGCCGCGACCTGCTCAGGATTAAGTGCTAGCTTCGCCACCGCGGTAGCCATCTCCCCCTGGAATGCTACCGCCCTACGTGCAACATCAACCTTCGTTTTCAAGCTATTCCAGGCAGGGGCAATTTCTCGCAGATCAGCCAGATCCACCAACTCTCGTTCAATTGCTGCTCTTTTCTTGAGCAGCTCAAAATCAGCTTTGAACAACGAGCCACAACGCCCCTCCTCTACATGAGGATGGTCGTCGACAAGCCGGCCGCATTCTTCGATATCACGTCGTTCAGCCTGGAAGCACAGCGCTGCTGTCAGCACATCAATATCAGTGTTCAAACCGCTCCAGAGAGAGCTAGTTGCTGAGCCGAGCTCAACCAGCTCATCTAACCCAGCATCGAGACGAGTAAGCGCACGCAGCCGGCGGAGTTCCTCCTTCAACTCATCACCAAGCTGGCCTTGCTCAACCAACTGGAAGCCATCATCGATCCAGACGGAGTTATTTTTCTGAAGCCTAATGACCTCTTGCAGTTTGATTGCTGTCGCGAGATGCGTTGCTTCGGATTTAGCACCTTGCCAAACAGCGACACACTCATGACCTGGCTCCAGCTCATCGACTGCTCGACGCACCGACCGAATCTCTACCCAAGTAGCGAGATCCTTACCATTGTCGACTTCACCTGTTGAAGTCTGCATCGGAGCCAGTAGCCCAGCGATTCGGCGTTTTCCAAGCCAAGACTTAGGCCAGAAAGACTCCTCCGCATCTTTCCACTCGCGCAGCAGGAGCTCGGTATCAAGCGCTTCAATGGCGTCACTGTAGGACGCGGTTAGCTGCTGCTTAAGGTCGTCTATCTGATCCAGTAATGTGACAGCTTGCCCAAGGACGTCGCAGACACTTTGTGGCCAGGCTTGGCCCAGTTCTGCGAAAGTTGCGCGGCGTTGCTGCAGCAGATCAATGCCTTGTTTAGCATCAGCAGCAACACGAGACGGCCAGAAAGTTGAGAGCCTAGAGTTGATGTCACGGTGCTGCTCGATCCCGGTACAACCGTCACTCAGACGCTGAGCAATTGAGCGAGCATCAGGTCGCAATGCGAAACGCCAATCATGCCCAGCGGCAGCCGGAAGTGCTTGAGAAAGGATCGATAGCCCTTCAAGCGCTGTAGGGGTGTACTGCGTAACAGGAAGCCCGGACAGCTCAACAAAGCGATCAGCAGCTCGCTGGACCTCAAGCACTGCGGGAAGCACGTCACGAGCAGCCTGCACGAGTTGTTGTTGCCAATGAGGCGACCACTCTGCTTGGCCTACCGCGGACAAAGCGTTGCCTGCCAACTGACTGTAGCCCACAGCTTGTGCGTTCACTTCAAGGCGGTCGCCCAGCTCTCGAAGCTCAAGCATGGCCTTCTGATCATGCGTTTCCGGAGATGGCCAACCAAGTGAAGCTACTGCCTCATCAACACCAGACGTCACCGTCCCGATGGCATCGTAGATGGTGTAGCCGTTGCGGTGCCGGCGATGCAGACGCTCGACATAAATATTGAGGCTGTCACGCAGGGAAGCGAGCCGCTGCGCTTCCACCTCCCATGCGGCAGCGTCTACCTGCCCTTTCGCCTCCCAAGCCGACTGCAACTGAGCAAGGACATCCGTTTTCCGAGCTTTGCTGGAGTGAAGTTCAAGGCAGAACTCACCCAGACCGATTTCACGCAAGCGCCGGTACACGACGTCCAGGGCAGCAATTTTCTCAGATACGAACAGAACCCGGCGCCCTTGAGCGATCGACTGGGCAATCATGTTGGAAATCGTTTGGCTTTTACCCGTGCCGGGTGGGCCGATGAGAACGAAGTCTTTGCCCTTGGCTGCTGCCATCACAGCCGCAAGCTGAGATGAATCAGATGGCAGTGGGCAGAACACATCAGTTGGGCCGTAATCACGGTCCAGAGACTCAGCCTCCGGAAACGGGGTATCGGAGATGAACGAATCGCGTGGCGTATCCAGAAGGTGCTGGACTACTGGACTCTGTCGAAGGTGCTCTGCATTCTCGGCAAGATCCTTCCACATGAGATACTTAGCAAACGAGAACATCGAGAGTACAACGTCCTCGTTCAGCTCCCAACCAGCGATGTCCTTGATCGCATGACCAACCTTGTTCCAAATACCTGCGATATCCAGACCGGAGTCGTCCCGAGGCAGCTCCTGCTCCAGCGAACCCAAGCCCAACTCAAAGTCTTGACGCAGCATCTCGATCAGAGTCGGGTTAAAACGAGGCTCATCATCGTGCAGCACCATGGTGAATCCGGAGCGGGCGCTCTTACGTTCCAACGTAACTGGTACCAACACCAGCGGCGCTTTGTACTTCTGCCCCGCCCTATCCTCACGCGTCCAGCTAAGAAAACCGATGGCCAGGAACAGAGTGTTGGAACCACCTTCCTGCAAAGCAGTACGAGCGCTTCGATACAACTCAGTTAACCGGACATCCATTTCGGCGGACGTCAGCGCAACGAATATTTCCCTGCGCTTAAGAGCATCTTCAGCATGACGACGGCGAACATCTTCTCGCTCACGCTGCTCATAGAGTGCGCGCTCACGCGGATCTGCACCATCCATCAGGTCAGGCCTGGTAAGCAACTTCAGAGACTGTTCACTTGCAAGAATGTCCTCGAGCGCACCAGGATCAGGAGATTCAAGCTTCAGCGCACGCTTACCCATTTTGAAATTGAGTAAGTTATTTCGAAGCGACAGATCCAAAAGCTTACGCTGCCAACGGCCGAGGCGATCTGCTGGATCGAGCTTGGAGAGATCCTCAACCTGCACCTCAATGTTGTCATCGGCGATGCCGATCCCCTCCTCCACCAGAAGCGATGGGGCTTCGTCAGATTCAGTAACGGCAACACGCGCGATCTGAGCCTCTGAGCTGGCGAGTGGCTTGATACGTTGCAGACGGGCGCGGCGGATATCCAGCAGCATCTCGAAAACACTTTCAGCGTCTTCGGCGACCTGTTTCGTGCCCATCTCTACCGCATAAGAGAATGGCGGTATTGAGTTGTGAGTAATGAGGGTAGTCTCGAACAGCACGAGTTCCTGAAGCTTCACCCGCTTACGTACTGCTGTGACATCATCCACCAGGGCAGTCGTAAACTCTTCGGGCTTAAGCCACAAACCAGCAAAAGCATGACCATGGGTGAATACGATCACAGGGTTAAGACCGATCTGCTCCAATGCCGCGCAGAAAAGCAGAGTCAGGTCGAGACAAGTAGCCAACCCGGAGTCCGCAATCTGACTGGGGCTACGAATCTTCTGTCCGGATTGTTCGAAGCTTGCCGGTGGCAACGCATAGTCGAGCTTCATGCGCGCCACCGCACCCCACACTGCCGACGCCAACTGCCAAGCTCTTTTGGGGCCACCCTCATATCCATCAAGTGCGGATGGCTTATCGCTAAGACGAAGCAACTCGGCCGCCTGTTTGAGCAACCGCTCAACCGCCGCATCATTCGGCTGAACAAAAGCCGCAGTCATATCTGGTATATGCCGCAATCCGCCCCACTGGTTTCTGGGCAAAAGGTCTACGACCTGTTCAAGCCGAGCAACTTCCTTGCGACCGCTTTCCGCCTCCTTGTCATCGGCTTCAAGAACGAAGGTAAAGGTCGACATCTCCGCTTCTGTCAAGCGATTCAACAACGGGCCATCCAGAACAAGATCAAGCCCAGGTATGACCCGGAAGCTATCTGCAGCGATCTCGTCAATCCGCCAGATCTTGGACTTAAATACCTCGGGCGCCGAGCGAAGGGTAAGAGTCGCATTGACGAAACGATCACTCGTCTCGTTCGAGATGCGAAGCTCGCGTATCACAGGGATGGCGTTTTGGAAATCTGCAAGGTTCAGCTTCGCCACCAAGGTGGCAAGGATTTTTACTTCTTTAGGCTGGACTTCTTCTTGGGGCGTGAGGGGCTGAACGATGTCGTCCATGCGCAACCATCCTTGTCGTTATGCCCAAGGGAGTGCCGGATTTGGCCGGCCAGGGAGCCCCTCTTGAGCTGATGGCGGGATGATAGCTCTTCTAGTGAGAGCCGTAATGTGCCTTTGGTCGTTACTGATTTCTCATCCCATCATCGAATGGCCGCTAGGTAGACCAGAGCAATCCGCCTGCCAAAAGCCCCTAGGACAAAATCCGATATTGGTAACACATCCGAAAAATCCACTCAGAGCCAGCCGTTTTGTGGGGGTAAAAACGCGGACAAATAAAAAAGGGTTGCGAGATAAAATCTCGCAACCCTTTGAATTATATGGTCGGGACGGAGTGATTCGAACACTCGACCCCTAGCACCCCATGCTAGTGCGCTACCGGACTGCGCTACGCCCCGACTGATGTTGCATCTCGCTCTTCACCTCGAAGAGCGCTCAAGAATATATCGCAAGCGTTTGAAAACTGGAAGTATTCAAACGCCGCTTTTTATTTCTTGAGCACCACCAGGACATCTTCCAATTCGGCAATCATCTGCCGAATCATCTGTTTGTACTGGGTGGTATCGTCTTTGGCTTCGTCGCCGGACAGACGCAGACGTGCGCCGCCGATGGTGAAACCCTGATCGTAAAGGAGCGCGCGGATCTGCCGGATCATCAGCACGTCCTGGCGCTGATAATACCGGCGGTTCCCGCGGCGTTTGACGGGGTTGAGCTGAGGAAACTCCTGCTCCCAGTAGCGCAGCACGTGTGGCTTTACGGCACACAACTCGCTGACTTCACCAATGGTGAAGTAGCGTTTGCCCGGGATGACGGGTAGTTCGTCGTTATGACTTGGTTCCAGCATAAGCCTCAACTCGGGCCTTCAACTTCTGCCCTGGACGAAAGGTGACCACACGGCGAGCCGTGATCGGGATTTCTTCCCCCGTTTTCGGGTTGCGGCCAGGCCGCTGGCGTTTGTCCCGAAGGTCGAAATTGCCGAAACCGGACAATTTGACCTGCTCGTTGTCTTCAAGAGCATGCCTGAT
>NZ_JH635999.1:489064-490953 GCF_000257605.1 Pseudomonas sp. R62 | reverse complement strand
AGTTCTACCAATTCCTTGGCTTCCCGCTTGTTCAGGCCCAGCTCTTCATACAGACGTTCCGCCATCTCAGCTTTCGTCAAAGCCCCCATACGTCACTTCCTTAACGTGGCGTTCAACCTTTGTTCGAGCGAGGTGAGGATATTTTGCGTCGTCGAATTCACCTCATCGTCATTAAGAGTGCGCGATGGATGCTGCCAGGTCAAGCCAACTGCAAGGCTTTTTCTATCAGGATCAATACCTTTACCCTGATACACGTCAAACAGCCTGAGCTCTGTGAGCCATTCGCCTGCATTTTCACGGATTACGTCCAGTACAGCCGAGGCCGCGACGTCTTTGTGCGCGATCAGTGCAAGGTCACGACGCACTTCAGGAAAGCGCGACAACTCGTGGAATTTCGGCATCTTACCGAGCGCCACTTCCGCCAGAACCAGTTCGAAGACGAACACCGGACGATCCAGCCCCAAGGCTTTCGACAATTCTGGGTGGATCGCACCAATGAAGCCTACTTCGCGACCTTCACGCTCGATGCGCGCGGTTTGACCCGGATGCAGCGCTGGGTGTTTGCCCGGAGCAAAGGTGAACGAATCCAGGGCACCAGCGAAACCCAATACCGCTTCCACGTCAGCCTTTACGTCGAAGAAGTCGACGGTATCCCGACCCTGCGCCCAGCCTTCCGGCAAGCGACTCCCGCAAACAACCCCGGACAGCATAGGCTCTTGCTTCAAGCCCTCAAGCTGACCAACGAAGCGCAGACCGCTCTCGAACAGACGCACGCGATCCTGCTGACGGTTGAGGTTGTGCTGCAACGCCTTGACCAGACCTGGCCACAACGACGAGCGCATGGCGGCCATATCGTTGGAGATCGGATTGGCCAGCAACAGCGGCTCGACACCTGGATTGAACAGTTCGAACTGACGCGGATCGATGAAGCTGTAAGTGATCGCTTCCTGATAACCACGAGCAACCAGCAGACGACGCAGCTCAGGCAGATCACTACGCGCTTCGGCCTTGGCTTGGGGTGCCAGACGCGCTTGCGGGTAGCGAACCGGCAGACGGTTGTAACCGTACAGACGAGCCAGCTCTTCGATCAGGTCGACTTCCAGACTGATATCAAAGCGGTGGCTTGGCACTTCAACGCGCCATTGACCTTCGCCGTCAGCGGTAATGCTCAGGCCCAAGGCACTGAGCAGACGCTCGACCTGTGCCGAATCCATCTCCATGCCGAGCATCTGAGTGATGCGCTGAGCGCGCAGAGTGATCGGTGCAATCGATGGCAGATGTTGCTCGCTGACGGTCTCGATGATCGGACCAGCTTCGCCACCAGTGATTTCCAGCAGCAGGCCAGTGGCGCGCTCCATGGCTTCACGGGCCAGTTGCCAGTCAACGCCACGCTCGTAGCGATGCGAAGCGTCGGTATGCAAGCCGTAAGAACGTGCCTTGCCGGCAACCGCAATCTGATCAAAGAACGCAGATTCGAGGAACACATCACGGGTGGTCGCGGAAACACCGCTGTGCTCGCCACCCATGACGCCAGCGATCGCCAGTGCACGAGTGTGGTCAGCGATGACCAGCGTATCGCTACGCAGGCTGACTTCCTGACCGTCGAGCAGAACCAGCTTCTCGCCCTCTTCAGCCATGCGCACGCGAATGCCGCCATTGATTTCGGCGAGATCGAAAGCGTGCAGCGGTTGGCCGAGCTCAAGCATCACGTAGTTGGTGATGTCGACCGCAGCGTCGATGCTGCGCACGTCGGCGCGACGCAGACGCTCAACCATCCACAGCGGGGTTGGCTTGGACAGGTCGACGTTACGGATGACCCGACCCAAGTAACGTGGGCAGGCAGTTGGGGCCAGCACCTCGACCGAACGGACTTCGTCGTGTACCGCTGC
>NZ_JH635999.1:484655-488875 GCF_000257605.1 Pseudomonas sp. R62 | reverse complement strand
AGACCGTCGTTGCCCTCACCAACCTGCAATTCGGCTTGCGAGCACAGCATGCCGTTGGACTCGACGCCACGCAGCTTGGCCTTCTTGATCTTGAAGTCGCCCGGCAGCTCTGCGCCAATCATAGCGAACGGAATCTTCAGGCCCGGGCGCACGTTTGGCGCTCCGCACACGACCTGGAAGGTTTCCGCGCCATTGCTGACCTGGCACACGCGCAATTTGTCGGCGTCCGGATGCTGCTCGGTGCTCAGCACCTCGCCCACCACAACACCACTGAAGACACCGGCGGCCGGCGTAACGCTATCGACCTCAAGACCGGCCATCGACAGACGAGCAACCAGCTCATCGCGATCTACCTGCGGGCTAACCCAGCCACGCAGCCATTGTTCACTGAATTTCATCCTGCTCTCCTAAGAATTCGTTACGACTAGCGAAATTGCGCGAGGAACCGCAAGTCGTTGTCGAAGAACAGACGCAAGTCGTTCACGCCGTAACGGAGCATGGCCAGACGCTCGACGCCCATGCCGAAGGCAAAGCCGGAGAACTCTTCCGGGTCGATGCCGGACATGCGCAGCACGTTCGGGTGAACCATGCCGCAGCCCATCACTTCCAGCCAGCCAGTCTGCTTGCAGACACGGCAGCCTTTGCCGCTGCACATCACGCATTCCATGTCGACTTCGGCGGATGGCTCGGTGAACGGGAAGTACGAAGGACGGAAACGCACGGCCAGTTCTTTTTCGAAGAACACCCGCAGGAATTCTTCGATGGTGCCTTTGAGATCGGCAAAATTGATATCGCGATCGACCAGCAGGCCTTCGACCTGGTGGAACATCGGCGAATGGGTGATATCGGAGTCGCTGCGATAGACGCGGCCCGGGCAGACGATGCGGATCGGCGGCTGCTTGGATTCCATGGTGCGGACCTGTACCGGGGAGGTATGGGTGCGCAGCAACATGTTGGCATTGAAATAGAAGGTGTCATGCATCGACCGGGCCGGGTGATGGCCTGGGATGTTGAGCGCTTCAAAGTTGTGGTAGTCGTCTTCGACCTCAGGGCCTTCGGCGATGCCGTAGCCAATGCGGGTGAAGAACTGCTCGACGCGCTCCAGAGTCCGGGTGACCGGATGCAGACCGCCAGAGGTCTGGCCACGGCCCGGCAATGTCACGTCGATGGATTCGGCAGACAGCTTGGCAGCCAGCTCGGCTTCTTCAAACAATGCCATGCGCGCATTGAGAACGCCTGTAACACGTTCCTTGGCAACATTGATCAGCGCACCGACTTGCGGACGCTCCTCTGCCGGCAGATTCCCCAGGGTCTTCATCACCTGAGTCAATTCGCCCTTCTTGCCAAGGTATTGAACCCGGATTTGCTCCAGGGCATTGATATCTTCAGCGCTTTGCACAGCCTCTAGTGCTTGAGAGACCAGCGCATCCAGGTTTTCCATGTACAGACTCCAGATACAAAATAGGGGAAGAGCTTGAAGGCTCTTCCCCTATTTATGACGTTTAACACCTGACCCCACAGAGGTGAGACCGGGTGACTGTCGGGGGTACTTAAGCCAAGGTGGCTTTAGCTTTCTCGACAATCGCAGCAAACGCCGCTTTTTCGTTCACTGCCAGATCAGCCAGAACCTTGCGGTCGATCTCGATGGACGCTTTTTTCAGGCCAGCGATGAAACGGCTGTAGGACAGACCGTTAACACGAGCACCAGCGTTGATACGAGCGATCCACAGAGCGCGGAACTGACGTTTTTTCTGACGACGGTCACGGTAGGCGTATTGGCCTGCCTTGATTACCGCTTGCTTGGCAACACGGAATACGCGGGAGCGTGCGCCGTAGTAGCCTTTAGCAAGTTTCAGAATTTTTTTGTGACGCTTACGGGCAATGACGCCACGCTTTACACGAGCCATGAGTTACTTCCTCTATTCTTGACTAAATTAACGAAGGCGCAGCATGCGCTCGACTTTTGCCACGTCAGACGGATGCAGCAAGCTGCTACCGCGCAGTTGACGCTTACGCTTGGTCGACATTTTAGTCAGGATGTGGCTCTTGAAAGCGTGCTTGTGCTTGATGCCGTTAGCAGTTTTCAGAAACCGCTTGGCAGCACCACTTTTGGTTTTCATTTTTGGCATGTTCGGATACTCCGCATTCAGTTGATAAACATAATCAGAAGGCCTGCCGTGCCCTGTTGATTACTTCTTCTTTTTCGGGGCGATGACCATGATCAGCTGGCGTCCTTCCATCTTAGGATGCTGTTCGACCGAACCGTACTCGAGCAGGTCTTGTTCAACCCGCTTGAGGAGTTCCATCCCCAGCTCCTGGTGGGCCATCTCACGGCCGCGGAATCGCAAGGATACCTTGGCCCTGTCCCCGTCACTCAGGAAACGTACCAGGTTGCGCAGTTTTACCTGGTAATCCCCTTCCTCCGTCCCTGGACGAAACTTGATTTCTTTAACCTGAATCTGCTTCTGGTTTTTCTTCGCCGCGGCAATCTGCTTCTTCTTCTCGAAGATCGATTTGCCGTAGTCCATCACCCGGCAAACAGGCGGGACTGCATCGGCGGAGATTTCCACCAGATCAAGCTTTGCTTCTTCAGCGATACGAAGCGCTTCATCAATCGAGACGATGCCAATCTGCTCGCCATCAGCGCCAATTAACCGAACCTCGCGTGCCGAGATATTCTCGTTGATCGGGGCTTTCGGTGCAGCTCGTTTATCTTGTCTCATTTCACGCTTAATAATAATTACTCCGAATCTGGGCGACCACGCCGGGAAACCGCTTGCGCGAGAAACTCAGCGAACTGGGCGACGGGCATCGAGCCCAGGTCAGCACCTTCACGAGTACGCACAGCGACAGTCTGCATCTCGACTTCCTTATCTCCGATAACCAAAAGATAGGGAACCTTGAGCAAAGTATGCTCGCGGATTTTAAAGCCGATCTTTTCATTTCTCAAGTCGGACTTGGCACGAAATCCGCTTTCGTTGAGAGTTTTTTCAACCTCTGCAACAAAATCTGCCTGTTTATCAGTGATATTCATGATCACCGCCTGGGTTGGCGCGAGCCACGCAGGGAAGGCACCTTCGTAGTGCTCGATCAGAATCCCGACGAAACGCTCGAACGAACCGAGGATCGCGCGGTGCAACATCACTGGGTGTTTGCGGCTGTTGTCTTCGGAGACGTATTCAGCGCCCAAACGGACAGGCAGGTTAAAATCGAGCTGCAAGGTACCACACTGCCAGACGCGACCGAGACAATCTTTCAGCGAGAACTCGATCTTCGGCCCGTAGAAAGCACCCTCGCCTGGCTGCAGATCGTACGGCAGGCCAGCAGAATCAAGGGCTGCAGCCAATGCTGCTTCAGCGCGATCCCACAGCTCATCGGAGCCGACGCGTTTTTCCGGACGAGTGGACAGTTTCATCTCGACTTCGGTAAAGCCGAAATCGCGATAGACGTCCATGGTCAGCTTGATGAACGCAGCGGACTCGGCCTGCATCTGCTCTTCGGTGCAGAAGATGTGCGCGTCGTCCTGAGTGAACGCTCGCACACGCATGATGCCGTGCAACGCACCCGACGGCTCGTTACGGTGGCAGGCACCGAACTCGGCCAGACGCATCGGCAACTCGCGGTAGCTTTTCAGGCCCTGATTGAACACCTGCACGTGGCACGGGCAGTTCATCGGCTTGATGGCGTAGTCGCGGTTTTCCGACTGAGTGGTGAACATGTTGTCGGCATAGTTGGCCCAGTGCCCGGATTTTTCCCACAGGCTGCGGTCGACGACTTGAGGAGTCTTGATCTCAAGGTAGCCGTTGTCGCGCTGGATCTTGCGCATGTACTGCTCGAGAACCTGGTACAGAGTCCAGCCGTTCGGGTGCCAGAACACCATGCCCGGCGACTCTTCCTGAGTGTGGAACAGGCCCAGGCGCTTGCCGATCTTGCGGTGATCGCGCTTCTCGGCTTCTTCAATGCGCTGGATGTACGCCGCCAGCTGTTTCTTGTCCGCCCAAGCGGTGCCGTAGACGCGCTGCAATTGCTCGTTCTTGGCGTCGCCACGCCAGTAGGCGCCCGACAGCTTGGTCAGCTTGAAGGATTTCAGGAAACGCGTGTTAGGCACGTGCGGACCGCGGCACATGTCGACGTATTCTTCGTGATAGTACAGACCCATGGCCTGCTCGTTCGGCATGTCTTCGACCAGGCGCAGCTTGTAGTCTTCGCCACGGGCCTTG
>NZ_JH635999.1:470839-484140 GCF_000257605.1 Pseudomonas sp. R62 | reverse complement strand
CGTAATCCTTCTCGATCAGCTGCTGCATGCGCTGTTCGATGGCCGCCATGTCTTCCGGCGTGAAAGGACGCTCGTAGGCGATGTCGTAATAGAAGCCTTCGTCGATGACCGGGCCGATGACCATCTTCGCGGTCGGGTACAGCTGTTTGACCGCGTGGCCAACCAGGTGCGCGCAAGAGTGGCGAATGATCTCCAGCCCCTCTTCATCCTTAGGCGTAATGATTTGCAGGGTCGCGTCGCTGCTGATGATGTCGCTGGCGTCGACCAGTTGGCCATTGACCTTGCCGGCGAGCGTGGCCTTGGCCAGACCCGCACCAATGGATGCGGCGACCTCGGCTACGGAAACCGGGTGATCGAATGAACGTTGACTGCCGTCGGGAAGAGTAATAGTTGGCATGGCGCCTCCTCTCCTAGTGGTGACCCCTACCAAAGGTCACGTGGGTTGGGATGAGCCAGTACAAGATCCGATCCAGGCCATTCAATGACGAACGCCTGCCTTACAGCGGCAGGAGCCTTGCGGCCAACCGGAAAACCGAACCAGAGTGACTGGGATTCAAATCGGAAAAATTCGCACGCCGACCGCTTCGGGACTGAAGGTCATCCGAAGCCTGAGAACGCTTGAGCCCGGCATGCTAGCACAGATGAGCGGTCGCCTACGCCCTGATTTGGCAGAAGGCCAAATGTCCGTTTTTATGCCAGAGTGCTGAACTTGATAGGCCGTTGCGCCCTCAGATAACAAGACATTGACCCACAAGGAGCATCCTCGCATGCGTCTGAAAAGCTTATTCGCCGTCGTCGCCCCCGTCGTCCTGCTGCTGCCACTGAGCGCCCATGCCGACTGGCCGAAAGGCGAGCGCGAAAAGTACATGGCCCAGTGCACTCAGGCTGCGACCCAGCAAATCGGTGCTGCTGCGGCGAAATCCCACTGCGCTTGCGGAGCTGACGCCATCAAGTCCTATCCGGCCAGCGACATTCAGGCGCTGATGGACAACAAGGCGACTCCTGAATTGCAACAGAAAGCCCTTGGCCAGATCGCCAAATGCAAGGCAAATACCGCCCCGAAAAAATAAGAAAACCGGGTATTAATATCGGCTGAAAGGCGGAAAAAAGTGCTGGAAATGAGCCATTTCAGACGATTTATGCAGGTTTTACAGGTTTTTTTATCGTCTTTACGTTTCGCTGAA
Organism: Pseudomonas sp. R62; assembly: GCF_000257605.1. Classification (NCBI taxonomy): domain Bacteria; kingdom Pseudomonadati; phylum Pseudomonadota; class Gammaproteobacteria; order Pseudomonadales; family Pseudomonadaceae; genus Pseudomonas; species Pseudomonas sp. R62. The sequence goes on along the minus strand of NZ_JH635999.1, from coordinate 482,956 downwards.
AGCCTTTCAAACCGGGGCTTTCAGCAGAGACGGGTGGTAAAGAAAACACGACTGATTGGCAAACAGCACGTCCGGGGGGCTCCCAAAGCGAACATTTCGACTATGATACCCGGGTGTGCCCAGTTGGCCTGAGCAGCACAGTACTACTGAAAATATATGTTTCTTGGAGATACACCATGTCTAATCGCCAAACCGGCACCGTTAAATGGTTCAACGATGAAAAAGGCTTCGGCTTCATCACTCCTCAAGGTGGCGGTGACGACCTGTTCGTACACTTCAAAGCTATCGAATCCGACGGTTTCAAAAGCCTGAAAGAAGGCCAGACCGTCTCTTTCGTGGCTGAGAAAGGCCAAAAGGGTATGCAAGCTGCACAGGTTCGCCCAGAGTAATTTCTCGGTGCACTAAAAAAACCCCGTCCAAGTGACGGGGTTTTTTATGTCTTGAACAAAGTGTTCAGCCGCAATTGACGCGGGTAACCACCAAGTTGTTGTCGGTGTTCAGATTCAGGCGATCGGAGCGGTATTCCAGGGTGATCATGTCGTTTGGCTTGAGGAAACGCGCATTTTGCGCCCCAGCCTTGGCACGTGCCTGATCCAGCAATTCAGGGGATGCCTTCTTGCCGATGGCGAATTGCGCTGCCGATGCTTCGCAGCGGCTGTTCCCCGATTCAGCAGCCACGGGTTCCTTTGCGGACTCGCTGGAGGTTGTGCTGCAACCAGCCAACAGCGCAGCGGCCATCAGTGCACCCAGTGTCGCGAACTTCAAAGGCATGAAGCCTCCTTGTTTTCAAATGTTTAAGCAGAGATCGTGCGACCGCCAATGCGGCGTTTGGTTTCAAGGCTCAAGCCATGCCCTGCCCCACGAGCGGAAAAATGCCGAGTTTGCCTGAGCTGCGCGCGGCGACTCAGCAAACAATCGTGACTGAATATTAACGACCTCAATAAACGTCGATGTAGTCATACGGCGGATTCGGCCAGTTGTCCTTGAGCGCGTTGAAAATCTGCATCACCCAGACTTCATCACTGGCTGCGACGTTCCCCACATAGCCGGAGCCCTTTGCCCAGGTTTCCAGGCGAAACAGCAGACCGTCGATATCCTGCCCACCGGTCACGGTGGACAGATAGGCGATGCCGTCTTTGGTCACGCGCAATTGGTTGTGTACGTCGTCACTGGCTGAGGCGAGCAATTGGCGCACTGCATCGAGTGTGAGGCCGTCAGGGCTATTCAGATCGATCTGCACAACAGGGTCCTTGGTAAGCCGGAAAAGACCAAGTGTCGCATAGCGCTCCGCTCATGCCTAAGTCGCAGTGCCAAACGCCGCGCAAAATGGTTAACTCGAAAAACAGACATCCTGACCTTTCGAGCCTCCCATGACCAGTGTAAGCATCGACGCCGCCATCAACGCCAAATGGGCCGAAGGACACAGCTCTTACAGCCCCGGCACGACGGAAGAACTGGCGCTGATCGGCATCGATCTACTGGTCAAGGAGTTGGGGATAGAAGCGGCGCAGCATTTTATCAACCAGGTATTCGAACGCTATCCGATCGGCCAGGCCGAACAGCCGCAGTGAAAACCCGCAGGCAAACTGCCTGCGGGTCGACGACTTATTTCAGGCGTTTCAGGCGCTCGGTCAGCAGATCAAAGAATCCCTGGGCGTCGCCATTTTCGACCCAGAATGCATTCTTCGGCGCTTTCAGGCCGTCATACCAGTCAACGATGGTCTGGCCGAATGTCGGTCCTTCACGGCTATCTACCACGACGTTGACCGCCCGACCGGTAAACAACTCAGGCTTGAGCAGATACGCCACAACGGTGGCGTCATGCACCGGGCCGCCGGGAATGCCGTAGTGCTCCATATCGCCCTTGATGTATTCGTTGAGAATGTCGCCGACGATCTTGCTCGCATTGTTGTTCAGCGCGGCGATCTGCTTCAGGCGTGCATCGCTGGTCAGGATCTTGTGGGTCACGTCCAGCGGCAGATAGGTGAGTTTCACCCCGCTCTTGAGCACCACCTCGGCAGCCTGCGGATCAGCGAACAGGTTGAATTCAGCCACAGGGGTGATGTTGCCACCGTTGAAATGCGCCCCGCCCATGATCACCACTTCCTTGATGCCCTGAACGATCTCCGGCTCCTGGATCAACGCCAGAGCCAGGTTGGTCTGCGGGCCGAGCATGGCGATGGTGATGCTGTGCGGTTTGGCCGATTTAAGAGTGTCGATCAGATAATTGACCGCATTTCCTTTCGCCAGGCCTTTCTTCGGCTCGTGAACCGTCACGCCCGACAAGCCTTCCTTGCCATGAATGTTCTCGGCGTAAATCGGCGTGCGCATCAGCGGCTTCGGTGCGCCAGCGTAAACCGGCACATCTTCGCGCCCTGCCCATTCGCGAGCGAGCCGCGCGTTACGCGAAGTCTTGTCCAGGCGCACGTTGCCAGCGACGGTGGTCAAGGCTCGGATATTCAACTCATCCGGCGAAGCGAGGGCAAAGAGCAAGGCGACCACGTCGTCAGCGCCCGGATCGGTGTCGATGATCAGGTCGATCTTTTCCGCCGCCTGAGCGCCGGTCGCAGTTATCACGGACAAAAGCAGCAGACCCCGAAGCAGTTGATGGAGTTTTTCAGCATAGCGTTGCATAGCGCATTCCTTGTGCAGGTGAAATCGGAAATCAGAATGTAACTCCGGCGACCAGAACGATGTTGCAGTACGGCTGACATTCTCCTGTACGAATGATCGCCCTGGCTTGTCGGCTCAGTACCTTGAACTGCTCGTGAGTGAGCAGATCCCTACGGCCCAGCGCGCCCTCTTCGTTCATCGCGTCCAGATCGGCCAGCGCCGAGGGCTGTTTATCGAAGATCTCTTTGGCTATCACATGGCTTTCCACCTGCATCTCGCTGAGTACGACTTTCAGCGTGCTGACGAAATCAGGGATGCCATGGGTCAGTGCCAAATCAATCAGCTCGACACCCGGCGGCACGGGCAAACCGGCGTCGCCAATCACGACCATGTCACCGTGGCCAAGCGAAGCGATCAGTCGCGACAGCGCGACGTTGAGCAAAGGAGTCTTTTTCATGCGGGTCTGAACGCCTGTACTTCGGACATGGTTGGAATCGACGGTTGTGCACCGGCACGGGTAACCGACAGTGCAGCGGCGATCTGACCGTAGCGGATCGCCTCGTCCTCGGATTTGCCATTGGCCAGCGCTGCGGCGAAACCGCCGACAAAGGTGTCGCCTGCGGCCGTGGTATCGACCGCCTTCACGGTCGGCGCGGGGAAGTGTTCGAAGCCCTTGCCATTGGCGAACAACGACCCCTGCGCGCCCAACGTGACGATGACTTTGCCCGCGCCCATGGCAATCAACTGAGTGGCAGCCGTTTCTGCCGACTGCAGCGAGTCGACAGCGAGCCCGCTCAATGCGGCGGCTTCGCTTTCGTTGGGAATCAGATAGTCGATGGCGGCAAACCAGTCTGCCGGCAAAGGACGGCTGGCCGGCGCCGGATTGAGGATGACGGTCTTGCCCAGTTCACGTGCACGCTTGAGCGCATGCCCGACCGTCGCATCGGGAATCTCGAGCTGACAGATCACCACGTCGGCGGCCTGTAAAACCGCGTCAAAGCGGTCGATCACTGCTGGCATCATCGCGCCGTTGGCACCGGCGACAATCACAATGGCGTTCTGGCTGTTGTCATCCACCACAATCAGCGCCACGCCACTGGAATCTTCTACGACGCTGACAGCCTGGCAGTCGATGTGCTCGGCGAGCAAGGCATCGCGCAATCGCACACCGTAGTCGTCATTTCCCACGCAACCGATCATCGCCACCTGCGCGCCCAGACGAGCAGCAGCAACCGCCTGATTGGCGCCCTTGCCGCCAGACACCGTGGCAAAGGAATGACCAATCAGCGTTTCACCGCCGCGCGGCAGCCGTGGCGCCCGGGTGACCAGGTCCATGTTCAGGCTGCCTATTACCACTACATTTGCTGGCATACATCACTACTCATCAATTCGGTTTCAGCGATATTCGGTGAACACGCCGGACAGCGGCGCGGTCGATTCGCGCAGGACAATACTCGGGGTCACTATGCGTTGATCGGTGCCCGATTCCGGCGCAGCAATTCTGCGCAACAGCACTTCGGCGGCCATCTCGCCCAGTTGCAGGATCGACTGGCCGACCGTGGTCAGCGCCGGATAGACATAACGACTCATCTGAATGTCATCGAAGCCGATCACCGACAGCTCGGCCGGCACTCGCACGTTACGTTCGGCCGCTGCGCGCAGCACACCGATACCAATCATGTCGTTGCCGGCAAAAATCGCACTGGGCGGATTGCTTTCAAGCAGCCGGGCAGCGGCGTTGTAACCGCCGGTGCTGGTGAAGTCGCTTTCCAGCATGCGCTCTTCGCGCACCTCGATTCCCGCCTCTTGCAGCGCTCGGCAGTAACCGGCCTGACGCATTTGCGCCACGCTGGTACTGGCCGGACCGCCGATTGTAGCGATGTCGCGATGCCCCAACTCGAGCAGGTGACGGGTTGCCAGATAAGCGCCGTATTCGTGGTCGATGCGCACCAGATCGGCATTTACACCTTCCAGGCCCCGGTCGACGATGACCATCGGCGTCTTCACGCCCGCCAGTCCTTGCGCCAGACCACTGTCACCGCCAGCGGAGGCGACGATCAAACCGTCGATGCGCTTTTCCAGCAACACACGCAAATAACTGCGCTGCTTGTCCGGGTTGTCGTCGGAGTTACAGAGGATCACGCAATAGCCGTTGCGCTCGCAGTAATCCTCGATTCCGCGCGCCAATTCAGCGAAGTACGGGTTGAGGCTGTTAGGCACCAGCAGGCCGATGGTCGCCGTGGTTTTGGCTTTCAGCGAGCGCGCCACGGCACTGGGAACGTAGTCGAGGCTCTTGATCGCCGCCTCGACTTTGCGCCGCACTTCCTGACTGACCGGGCGGGTGTTGTTCACCACGTGCGACACGGTCGTGTAGGAAATGCCCGCGAGCGCCGCTACATCCTTGATCGTTGCCATGGTTCAGCCCCGGCGACTGGCGCGTTGACTGCGATAGGTGTCGAGCACCACAGCGATAACGATTACCGCGCCGGTGATGATGCGCTTGGTCGGCTCCGTCGCACCAATCTGCGCGAGACCGGCTGCCAGAACGGAAATGATCAACACACCAAAGAAAGTGCTGATCACCGAACCGCGCCCGCCCATCAGGCTGGTACCGCCGATAACCACCGCCGCGATCACTTGCAGTTCCAGGCCCGAACCTGCGTTCGGGTCAGCCGCCTCCAGACGCGAAATCTGAAACAGAGCGGCAATGCCCGCCAGCAGCCCCATCAGGCTGAACACCAGAATCTTGTAGGGCTTGGGATTGATCCCGGCCAGCCGCACGGCTTCTTCGTTGGTGCCGATGCCGATCAGGTAGCGGCCGAAAACAGTGCGGGTCAAAACTGCCTGCGCGATGAAGATCACCAGCAAAGCGATGATGAACGAGGGTGAAATACCGAACGCGATCGGATTCGACAGCCAGGCGAACGCATCGCCGATGTACGCAGTCCGCGACCCGGTCATCTGATACGCCACACCGCGGGCCATTTCCAGCACGCCGAGGGAGACGATGAACGACGGAATCCGCCAGGCCACGGTGATCGAGCCAGTGATGGTCCCGGCCAGAGCCGCCACCGCCATGCCGAGCAGCGCCGCTGGCAAAACGCTCCAGCCCCAGCCGAGAATCGCAACGCTGACCGTCGATGCGGCCAGCGCGAGGACCGAGCCGACGGACAAATCGATGCCGCCGATGATCAGCACAAAGGTCATGCCTACCGCCAGCACCATCAGGTCGGGAATCTGGTTGGCCAGGGTGCTGAAAGTGTTGTACGAGAGAAAATGGCTGCTCAGGACCGAGAACAGCGCAATCATCGCCAGCAAGGCACCGGCCAGGCCCAGATAAGTACCCAGGCCAAAGAAATTGCCACTACGTTTACTGGCAGAAGATGCAGTTTTCATGGGAGATCCCTAGGCGCTGCTTCATTGAGCAACGCATCACGTTTCTGGTAGCCGGCGAAAGCGGCGGCAAGCAAATCATCCTGGGTCCAGCTGTCGCGCTCGAAGGTGTCGATCAGACGTCCCGCCGAGAGCACGCCAATCCGGTCGCAGATCAGCATCAACTCACGCAAGTCACTGGACACCACGACCAATGCCTTGCCCTGGCGGGTCAACTCACCGAGCAAACCGTAAATATCGAACTTGGCGCCGACATCAATCCCGCGAGTCGGCTCGTCGAACAGCAGCACCGAACAGTCGCGCTCCAGCCAGCGGCCGATCACGACCTTCTGCTGATTGCCGCCGGACAGTTCCGAGACCAGCTGCGTAGGGCTCGAGCTGCGGATACGCATGGCTTCGATCTGACGCTGCGCCAGGGAGATTTCGTCGCCGTTGTTGACGAAACCACCACTGGAGATTTCCGGCATGTTGCCCAAGGCGATGTTGGCGCTGATCGACTGACTGAGCAGCAGCCCTTCGCCCTTGCGATCCTCGGTGATCAACGCGATGCCGTTGCGTACGGCATCCACTGGCGAGCGGACACTCACGACCTTGGCCGGGGAGCCGAGCGCGATGGTACCGCTGTCGGCAGCATCGGCACCGAATATCAGCCGCAGCAATTCCGTGCGCCCTGCCCCGATCAATCCGGAAATACCGAAGATCTCCCCGGCACGCACTTCGAAGGAGACGTCGCGGACTTTGTCCGAACGCGTCAGGCCGTTGACCGTCAGCGCCGGAACGCCGATCTTGCGCGGCCCCATGTCGATGTGTTCGCCCAGTTCGCGACCGACCATCAAGGTGACCAGTTGCTCGCTGTTGTAGTTGGCCATCGGCTCGACGCAGACCAGATTGCCGTCACGCAGCACAGCAATACGCTGCGCCACCCGCGCCAGTTCTTCGAGACGGTGAGAGATATAGATGATGGAAACGCCGCGAGCCTGCAATCGGGTGATCTGCTCGAAGAGCATTTCGACTTCGCGCGCCGTGAGCATCGCGGTCGGCTCATCGAGGATCAGCACGTGGCAATCGCCAATCAGGTTGCGCGCGATTTCGACCATCTGTTGATGACCGATACCCAACTCGCCAACCAGTGTGTCCGGGTCGATCGCATCGAGGCCGACCTGCGCCATGGCTTCGATCGCCGCCTTGCGCAACTGCTTGCGGCTGATCCAACCCGCGCTGCTCGGCAGATTATCCAGAAACAGGTTTTCCGCCACCGACAGCGTCGGCAACAGATTGAGTTCTTGCATGACCATGCGCACGCCAAGCTCTTCAGCCTGGGTACGGCTGCCAGGACGATAGTCCTTGCCGTGGAATTGCATCTGGCCGGTAGTGGGCGTGACCAGACCACCAATGATCTTCGACAGGGTACTTTTGCCGGCACCGTTTTCGCCGGTAAGCGCCAGTACTTCACCGCGCATCAGCGTCAGATCGATGCCGGTGAGCACCGGTTGCGCATAGGTCTTGCCGATACCGCTGACCGAGAGGACAGCGTTCGGGGCGGAAACTGACATAGAAATCTCCATGCGCTCGCCCGGACGGACGAGCGCCGTTGTGTCGCCAGATGACTTACTGGGTGACCAGTTCGACCGGTGTTTCGATCACGCCGTTGGCACCGCTGTCGACTTTCTCGCCTTTGATGATCTTCAGTGCGGTTTCGATGCCGAACACGGCCTGCTTGGCTGCAAACTGGTCAGCAGTGGCCAGCACGCGGCCGTCCTTGAGCATTGGCTTGATCGCATTGATGTTGTCGTAACCGACGACTTTCACCTGCCCAGCCTTACCAGCGGCACGGACTGCGGAAACGGCACCGACTGCCATGCTGTCGTTACCGGCCAGCAGCGCTTTGACATCCGGGTATTCACTGAGGATCGAAGCCGCAACCTTGTTGCCCTTGTCGATTTCCCAGTCACCGGACTGCAGCGAGACCACTTTGATCTGCGCGGCTTCCATCGCGTCCTTGAAGCCGGCCGTGCGTGCCTGCGCGTTGGTGGTGGTGGACACGCCTTCGATGATGCCGACCTCGTCGCCCGCCTTCAGTTGCTTGGCCAGGTATTCGCCGACCAGACGTGCACCCTTGCGGTTGTCCGGACCTACGAAAGGCACGTTGATGTTTTTGCTTTTGACCACGGCGGGATCAAGCTGGTTGTCGATGTTGATCACCGTGATACCGGCGTCTACGGCCTTCTTGATAACCGGCACCATGGCCTTGGAGTCAGAAGGCGCGATCACCAGTGCATTCACCTTGGCCAGGATCATCTGTTCGACGATGCGAGTCTGGCCGGCGGTGTCGGTTTCGTCCTTGATGCCGTTGGAGATCAGATCGAAATCGGCGGAGTGTTCTTTCTGGTAGGCCTTGGCGCCGTCTTCCATGGTCAGGAAGAATTCATTGGCCAAGGATTTCATGACCAGCGCGACTTTGGGCTTTTCTACAGATTCGGCGAATGCCGAGGAGACAGGTAGTGCGGCGGCTGTGGCAGCCAGCATAGCGACAGCAAGAAGACGTGCGGCGAATGGCAGCTTCATGGGTTCACTCCGATCTTATGATTATTGTGAGCAACGTTTGCGCTGACGTAACCTACGTCACGGCTCCGGGAGATAATACCCTTCCAAGCCGCGCAAACGTTTGCGTAGACCGAACTATGAGAATCCCGCCGGCATTTGTCAACAATCAGAAATCGTCTTTTGTTGTAGGCCGAATCGCCGAATTGGCAATTTGGCGCTTCAGGCAGTCGTATTGACCAAGCCGCCGCTGGGAGCGCTTTTCGACATCTCCTTGACCAACGCACCCGCCACTTCCGCCAGTGCGGCGCTGGTTTGCGCGATCTGGCCCTGAATCGACATCACTGCCTGGGATTTCGCTTCGGGAGTCGGATAGCTTGCGGCCTGAGCCGCAGCCAGTTGCTGTTGCTGCTCCTGAAGTTGTTTTTGCAACTCCTTCATCCGCTTGAGCAGTGTCTTGACGGTAATGCTGAGATTGCTGTCAGCCTCGGTTTCACTGTTTTCCTGCACAGGACCACCACCGGTTCTGACCTGATTCTTCTCAGTCTTTTCGGTACCCAGCGCCTGCGCCGATGCCTCATTGGTCGCGTCGTTCAGGGTGTTGATCGTGGCTGCTGTTTTACCGCCGATGGTGACTGCAGCGGGATTGGCAAAACCGACCGTCAGTGACATGTGAACTCCTAAGATTTGGTTTCCTTGAGGACGCATCGGCCTGGGAGCACATTTCTTTAGCAAGGATTTGTCACCCGCCTGGCTTTTCAGAGATTGCCTATCGGCGAGCCGAACAAGAATCCCGCTGTCGTTCGGAATCCCGGATGGGTGGGTCCTCAACGATGCTCCAGCCACCGACAAATATTGATTTAAATCATTGGGTTAAACATTTTCCGCCAGCACATTACGCATGGTATGAATCCTGCTCCCGTCCTTGCACCTCAAGCATTCAGATCGGCTTGGGGCGCATCTAGATGAACCTGCATCAGCACCGTCTCACGACTAGAGAGAAAAATAATGAAATCTGCTTTTAATACCTTGATTCCGGGCGCATTGGCCCTCCTCCTGCTCCTGCCTGCTGCCCTTCAGGCAAAAGAAGTCGAAACCCAGACCAAACTGGCCAACGTCGTTGTTCTCGCCACCGGCGGTACCATCGCCGGCGCTGGCGCCAGTGCCGCCAACAGCGCCACCTATCAGGCAGCGAAAGTCGGTATCGAACAACTGATCGCCGGTATCCCTGAGTTGAGCAAGCTGGCTAACGTGCGTGGCGAACAAGTCATGCAGATCGCTTCGGAAAGCATCACCAACGACAACCTGCTGCAATTGGGTCGTCGCGTTTCCGAACTGGCTGACAGCAAGGACGTCGACGGCATCGTTATCACCCACGGCACCGACACCCTCGAAGAAACCGCGTACTTCCTGAACCTGGTCGAGAAAACCGACAAGCCGATCATCGTCGTCGGTTCGATGCGTCCGGGCACTGCCATGTCGGCAGACGGCATGCTCAACCTGTACAACGCCGTCGCCGTGGCGAGCAGCAAAGAAGCGCGCGGCAAAGGTGTACTGGTGACCATGAACGACGAGATCCAGTCCGGTCGCGACGTCAGCAAAATGATCAACATCAAGACCGAAGCATTCAAAAGCGCCTGGGGTCCGCTGGGCATGGTGGTCGAAGGCAAATCCTACTGGTTCCGCCTGCCGGCCAAGCGTCATACCATGGATTCGGAATTCGACATCAAAAACATCAAGAGCCTGCCTGACGTAGAAATTGCCTACTCCTACGGCAACGTCAGCGATACCGCCTACAAGGCATTGGCGCAAGCCGGCGCCAAAGCCATCATCCACGCCGGCACTGGCAACGGTTCGGTATCCTCTCGCGTGGTTCCATCCCTGCAAGCCCTGCGCAAGGATGGCGTGCAGATCATTCGCTCGTCCCACGTCAACGCTGGCGGCTTTGTCCTGCGTAACGCCGAACAGCCTGACGACAAATACGACTGGGTTGTCGCTCACGATCTGAACCCGCAAAAAGCCCGCATCCTGGCGATGGTCGCGCTGACCAAGACCAACGACAGTAAAGAGCTGCAACGGATGTTCTGGGAATACTGATTGAACATCGCCTGATCACGTCTCGATCGGGCAATTGCGCATCACCTGCCAGCTTGGCAGGTGGTGCCCCGCTTACACCCTTCCAATACTTTTCCCACAAAAATCTCGACAAGCCCTACACCAAAACCGGAAACCCGCTGTCAGAGGATTTTCTTGAATTTTAAGCAGTTGCGAAATCGCTTACAGTTAAATACTGTATGCACGTACAGCTTAATAAGGATAACCTCGTGGCCACCTCTCCTGCTGCTCCTGACGCTTACGAACGCATGGGTATGCGCGTTCAGAAAATCATCAATTCCCCCACCGCACAAAAAGCCAAAGCCGCACTGATTTTCCGTCTGCCGGATGAGCCGATGGACGACTGGGAGCGCTTGCTCGAGGAAATCGACGAGAACGACAACGTTACCCTCGCTTATCGCGATGACGGTGGCGTGCAGATTTTTTGGGTTGTGCCGAAGGAAGATTGATTCAATGAGTGTCCGCTGTGTTGCTTTGCTGTTGTTGTTTTTCGCCGTGGGCGCCCAGGCTGGCGCCCCACGTACATTTTCCGAAGCCAAGAAAGCCGCGTGGAAACTTTATGCACCACAGTCCACGGAGTTTTACTGCGGCTGCAAGTACACCGGCAACAAGGTCGACCTGAAGGCTTGCGGCTATGTGCCGCGCAAGAACGCCAAGCGTGCATCGAGAATCGAATGGGAGCACATCGTGCCGGCCTGGCAGATCGGCCATCAGCGACAGTGCTGGCAGCAAGGCGGACGCAAGAATTGCACGCGTTACGATCCTGTTTATCAAAAGGCCGAAGCTGACTTGCACAATCTGGTGCCGAGCATTGGCGAGGTCAACGGTGACCGCAGCAACTTCAGCTACGGCTGGTTGCCGGTGCAGTCCGGCCAATATGGCTCCTGCCTGACGCAGGTCGACTTCAAGGCCAAGAAGGTCATGCCCCGCCCTTCGATTCGCGGCATGATCGCCCGCACGTATTTTTATATGAGCAAACAATACGGACTGCGCCTGTCGAAGCAGGATCGGCAGTTGTACGAAGCGTGGGACAAGACCTATCCAGTGCAGGATTGGGAACGTCAGCGCAACCAGAGCGTGGCGTGCGTGATGGGGCGCGGCAACGAGTTTGTCGGCTCGGTAAATCTGAAAGCCTGCGGCTGATTGCAGCGGAAATAAAAAGGCCTCGAGCGTTATGCTCGAGGCCTTTTTAATGTCCGTTCAGCGTGTTTTGAAGGCGCTTCGCTTATGGCGTTAGCGGATGCTCGATCACCACCGATTCGATATTTTGTTTCTTGGCTTTTACCAGCGCTGCATCGACCTGCACCTTGCGCGCCTCGGCGTCAGCCTGGGAATTGAACGGACCGATCAGAATTCGTGTTTTACCGCTGCCGTCCTTGACGACCGTCGGAACGAAAGCGTGCTCGATCAACCAGCCGCTCAGGTCACTGACGGCCTGAGGAGTCTCGCCACGCA
>NZ_JH635999.1:464912-470129 GCF_000257605.1 Pseudomonas sp. R62 | reverse complement strand
CACTGTGGCGCGGCGGCCGCCGGCGCTGCCGCGACCTTCGTCTCAGGCTTCGGCGCATCTACATTCTTGCCTTCACCGCAGCCTGCCAATGCCAGTGCCGCTACCAGCCAAACCAATTTGCGCACAACGCTTCCCTCGGAATTCGTAAAGCGGCGATCTTATCATTCAAAAATACTTCGCGAGCCCCGCAAAATGGGCACAAAACAACGAGAATGATGATTGCAGCCTCTGTATAGTTACGCCCTGGGAATTAATGCCGCTTCTGCGCGTCAGAAAGAGGCACCCAAACCGTGAGACTTCGCACTAATCTATAGATACCACCGACCTCTGCACTGTCTGAATCAGGTGCCCTACAAAGCAATCAAGGAGAAGACCATGCTGATACTCACCCGCAAAGTCGGTGAAAGCATAAACATTGGTGATGACATCACGATCACCATCCTCGGAGTCAGCGGCCAACAAGTCCGCATCGGTATCAACGCTCCGAAAAACGTGGCAGTGCACCGTGAAGAAATTTACCAACGCATCCAGGCCGGCCTGACCGCTCCGGACAAGCCGCAAACGCCCTGAGCCACTTTGCATTACGTAGCCAGTCCTATTGCCGTCGCGCAAGACTGGCTAAAGATTCACGCGCCGTTTAGCCATCCGCATTTCACCCCCGCTGGGCACGGCGCCTGAAGCATGCTGACTCCTTTCAATTGCCCCTCCCCCCTTTCTTGCGCCGATATTACCTTTCACTCCTGGAGCTGGCTGTCGGACGTTTCCGATAGAGCACGGCGAATTTCGCCTTCTAAGCGAATATCACGCCACGCGCCATGCCTGTCGCCGCGACCATCATCAGGATCAGCAGCAGCGCTTCAACATGACTGATTCGCGCGTACAACTTCGCACGTCCACTATCAAGCGCCACACCGCGCGAGGATGCGATGCGCCATTTGATCAGCGTGATCATCGGTGCCAGCTCCATCAGCAGGATCAGCAAGAACAGCGTCATCTTCAGATGAAACAGCGGCTGATGCAGGTAATAGTCAGAGCCTTTCTCGTAACCACCAAATGCACGCATTGCTCCGGTGATAAGCAGCGTCAAAGCTGAAAGCCCCCAAAGGTTATCCGCGAGCAGAACGCGCTTGACCTCTCCCGTGCCCGCCGAGAGTTTTCGGAAAGCTGTGCCGCGCGTCAGCGCCGCCCAGAAAGCCAAGGCAAACGCGAATAGATGAATAGCGGCAAGGACCCACTGACTCAGCATCGACGCACTCCCTTATAAAGAGTTGAAAATCGGCCAGTCAGTAGTAGACGAAAAAACCGCGCCTCGCTTGGAGGTGAGGGAGGGACAAGCGCCCAAACGCCAAATCGCAGGCAAAAAAAATCCCAAGCAGCTGATGGAAGCTTGGGATTTAAAAATGCATAAACCGTGGTGGTGAACGCGAAACGGATGTTACTTAAATTCCCAACATGCAACAAGGCTTTTTCGATAACCGGTTGGAGAAAAAGAGCTGTAAGCCTTTGGATATTCAGGTGTTTTCCACAACGAAATGGAAGAAGAACGCACCAAAATGGCGCTTGATCATTTTGCGCAAACAGTAATGAATGGAGTGCTGATCAGAGCGAAGCGGAAATGACCGGTAACAGGCGTTGCGCAAATCGCAGACAACAAAAAAGGGCTCACCTTTCGGTGAGCCCTTCCAGACCGCCCAGCAGAGCGGATTTTGTTTGGTAGGCGCGATTGGACTCGAACCAACGACCCCCACCATGTCAAGGTGACCACGAAACTCGCGCAACCTATTGATGCATAACGGAAATACGCCTAAGTCGACGGGTTAAAAAATCGCCGTTACCCCCTATAAGAATCAATAACTTAGCGCTGTATTTTCCTACAGTGCTTTGCCCTTCTCCGGCGTTCTGCCGATCTAACAATTCCCCTGCTACGCTGGTTTCATCCACGGAGGAAACCAAAATGCCTAACTCAGACCTGCTCCCTTCCCTGCTCTTCAAGATCAACGAAAACCAACTCGCCCTCGAAGCAGCCATCATGGAGCTATCGAACTGGGTCGAGCAGCGCGGATCCGCCGATGTCGCCGAGAATGTCCGCGGCGCCCTCTGGGCAATCGACAAAAACGAAGAATTCATCAAAATGACCTTGGCTGTATTGATGACTCCCGACTGACAGTTCGTCGCCTCCGCCTCGCCTACTCGGCGCGCCTCGATTACTGTACATGCATACAGCATTTGTACAGCGAACCCCGTACCATGAATTTCGACCAAGCGAAAACCCTCCGGCTCCAGCGATGGCGTGCACATCTCGACGACCAAGACTTCCGCATGCAAAACCCCGAAGGTCACCGTGAAACGCTCTATGAGATGACCGCAGCGCTACTTGATGAGGGTTTGATCGATGAGCTTGAGCGATTGGACATGAACGAAATGGCTAACGCGGCGTACTGGCACACCGTCGAGGAGCTGCAGAATTCGACCGAGCACTACCGTGGCGCCTCGATCTATGACGTCGTGCAGGTCGACAAAGGCAACCTGCTGGGCACTATCAGTCGCTCAATATTGAACTTCGCCAATGACGAGCCCTGCCGTGCTTCCTTCGCTTACGACGGGAAGGTCTACTCCGATGTAAATGGGGTTCGGCTGACACTGGGGCTTTCCCGGAAGATTGGGAAAATCTCAGGCTTGGTGCTGGAGATGAAGGAGCGTCGGTACCAACTGATCGAGACTGAGCGAATGATCGGCGGAATCACGCGTAGTTCGCTGTCTGATGCCGATGCCTTTCGGGCACTCGTAGACACGGCGCAGGTTGCCCAGGAGGAGCGGGATGTGCGCACCTTTGAAAAGATTCGACCTCACATCGAGTCGGCGGCCTTCTGCATTTGCCCAGCCTGCCTAGATCGCTTCGGCGAGTTTGAAGACTGTGAAGTTTGTGCCGGAAAGGGATTTGTGAGTAAGCTGGGACAAAGCTCTACACTGAATTCGGATAGTTTGAAGCCCATCAGCAATCTGAGACAGAGATATAAAATGTCAGCACTCGATATAGCTCCAGAAAAAGTAGGCATAGAAGAATATTTAGAGCTACATGCCACTACACAAAAAAAGGAACAATCCAAACACATACTCAAAGAAGCAGTCAACCTAATCCCGATAATAAATTTACAATATCAGTCACCTACTCCACCACCCCAATTTCGGATAGAAATAAACCACATCCCTTTAGCGTTGGGGATGGATTGGCAAATCGTTTTGAGTAGCGGAATGATTAACCACTGCCTTGATATAGAGATACCAAACATAGAGAATATAATACCTTCATTAAAAACCCTCCAGATAGATCCACTGCTTTCACCTTCGGTCATGCTTAAGTGGGTGATTGCGCATGAATGGATGCACGTAATAAGAAAACACAATGACGTCGAGAATGAGCTCGGAAGATCTCCGGAATTGCTAAAAGCCTTGGAGTATGACGCCGACTTATGTGCGCTTGCTATTATTTATCGACAAATCCAAAGTGACCACGAGGGGAAACTCAATGATACGGAAATCCGACAGCTTACTATCCACGCCATTTATTGGCCGTTGCGCCATTTGAATTTTTTCAAAATTGACCTAACCCATGGAACAATGTGCGAGAGGCTTTACACAATGTTAATAAAGTTAATGTCACTTGAAGAAAACCCCTACGACTTCCCGTCACATGCATTAGGAGCTCATGAGAATTCAGATCATTTAGTAAAACCACTAGTTGAAACTCTGCGTCGCTGCGAGGAAATATATCGTGAGCGCCATTCAAGCAATACCGAATACCAAGACTTCCTAACTGAATTAATGCACATGGCAATAGGCGATCCACCTGAAGCAGTTTCAGCTTGGGAGAAAATCCGGACGCATGTGGGGAGAATTTCTTCCACTTTGACTTAGAGTTCTATTCAGAAATGGTCCGTAAGAAATCTTGACAAGCTTCCAGCGCGATCAGTCCCAGGTCGCCTTCCTCGGTGATGGCGATAATTGGTTGAGCATGCGCTGGGTCAAGTCGGGGCGCGTACGGCTGCGTGATCCACGCCGCCGGCGGTGGCAGACACTAAACAGCGACTGGCTGAATCCGCGTCGAGGAGGACTGACAGCCGCAAGTCAGAAGTGGCAAGGCGATCGCGCAGGCGATCCTGATTCTTTTGAGCATTGGTCATTTTCTCCAAGTGAGTTTTCTCGCTGGCGGACAGGCGCCGCTCGAGCGCCAGACGCTTGTCCTGCAGGATCTGTTGCGCAGTTGCGGCAGTAAGAGTGAGCTGATTGATGTCGTCGGCGCTCAGCCTGGCCTGCTCGGCAAGTTGCCCGCCGTAACGCCAATCCTGAAACTGCCATGCGCTGCCGAAGCCGGCGAGGACGAGCGCCAGCGCGCTAATAACCTTCCACGGCACCGCCATCATGGAACGTCCTTGAAGAAGACGTGGCCGCCCAGACGAAGCGTCTGCTTTGCCTTCGCCGCCCATCCCGGAGCCTTGATGCTGGTGGCGTAATAGTGGGTAGCACCGCCAGTGGGATCGGACACCTTTCCGTCGATTACCTGGTCAGCAGCGATCCGGCATTGAGCCAGCTCGCGGAACGGGATCTGCTTCACGCCGATCAGGAACTGATAGTTCGGATCGGTCTTGTTCCAGCAGCTGAACTGGTAAGGCTTATGGCAGACGCCGGCGTAGCCTTCACCCCACCATGACTTTTCCTTTCCATCGAACACGCGGTTGCGGATCGTCCAGGCTACGGCGATCTGGCCGGCTGTTCCTTCGCCGCGCGCCTCACCCCAAAGTGTGCGGGCGAGGATGTCGCGGTCTTTTTCGGTAGCGCTCATTGTTTTCTCCGGGCAAAAAAATACCCGCTCAATGGCGGGTTGCTTGTGTGTGGATTATGTTTACGGTCGAACCGGACGATGCGCCGAGTCAGGAAAGAACTCGGCGCCATCCTTCCAGTTGCTCAGCTGGCCGCGATACTTGAGCCATGCCTTGCGTGTTCCGGCGAGCAGATCCGCGGGCGGTACATCTGCCTCAGCCTCTTCCAAGGCCTCCAGCTGACGCGCTGTGACGGCGAGCTCTTCGCCGCGCCAACTGGCCTCCTGTGCGACCAGCCCAGCCAGCGTGCCCATCTCTTCAAGCTTGCTCAGCAACCAATCGGGCAGCTCGTCCACCAGAGTTTCATCAGCCTCAAGCTGCATTTCCACGCTTACAGATC
>NZ_JH635999.1:462337-463658 GCF_000257605.1 Pseudomonas sp. R62 | reverse complement strand
GAACACTTTCCTCAAGGCCATCCAGTGCGTCGCCCACTTGCCGGGATGCTTCCCGGAGCGCATCAGCTGTCGCCTTCACATAGCCTTCCATCGGTGCCAGCGCGTACACGCCGCCTGCCGCAGTTGGCCCTTGATAGTTCGGCGAGATGGCCAGCGCGGTGTTGCTCGCAATGTTGACGACTTCATACCAATTGCCGTCCGGCCCCCGGAAAGCATCACCCACACGACTGTTTGCGATGAAAGCAGTGCCGGTGCCGATCACGGCGCTGGAATTTTGGTCGACAGATACCGTTCCTGATTTGTACCAGGTCATGAGTGTTTCCTTATGGAATTAGACGGCGATTTTTGCGAAGACAGCCGGCAGGAAGAACGCGAACGGGTTAGAAGCCGCGACGGTCACCGCGTACAGCGTGGTGTTAGGAAAGTCCCACCAGCAATACAGATCGCGCGGGATAGCACTACCCGCCGTCATGGCCATGCCGAAATTGTTTAGCAGCATGTATTCGTTCTGCGGGAAGTTGAACGGCACGGAGTAATAGATCCGGGTCAGACCTTGGGGGGTCGTGTCGTACTTCACATAGTTCCAGTTCTGGAAGGCTCGAGTGAACGTCGCGTTGGGCGTGCCGGAATCAAAGAGTAATTTCCCCGCGCCATCCCAAAGGCGCATGCCGTATTGCGCTACCGGCTGCGCGGCGAAAGCTGCAACAAAATAGCGGCCGTTGGGTTGGGCGGTGTTTACGTCATACGCTCGAACATAGAACCCGACCCAGTTGCCCGCTGAACCGATGAGTCGCATCCGGCACAGACCAGCCACACCGCCAACATTGTCAGGTCGCACGAACACCAAGGGCGGCTCCTGCGATGTCACCGGCCGACTGAAATAGGTCGTCGATCCTAGGCCGCCTTCTTCTGTCGGCGCGAAACGGCCTGTGGAAATGACCATCAGCCTGGCGAATTCCGAATCGATGACCACTGTATTGGTGTTGTTGGTGTATTGCAGTCCAAAAGCCATCAACCCCACCTCATTACGATTAAGCGCATGGTGCCAGACGATGTGAAGCTCGCTGCATAGGCGCGCGTGTGGTTATAAACCCGCACCAAGCCGTCGAGAACCTCCGTTTCAAACTGCATCTGAGAATCGGTATAGGCGCCGATCGGCACCACGATTGCCGTCCCGTTGCCCGGCGATATGCCGGGAACCGCGAAGTCCTGATTTCCTTTGATGGCTCCAAGCGGAAACGTGACCAGTGTCGAGAACAGCACCCGAATGGTGAACGAATTCTCATCGACCTGAAGCACGCCATCCGCGCCCCAAACCTCA
>NZ_JH635999.1:448273-462039 GCF_000257605.1 Pseudomonas sp. R62 | reverse complement strand
CCCCAGATATCCAAGACGGACACGCAGCACATTGTTGGCGTCGTAGACCGAGACGTTCAGTGAGTTGATCACCAGTCGACCCTGCCCAGGCACTATGCCGTTGATCTCCAGCGTTCCATCTTTGTTGAGGATCCATCCTTGAACGCCGGCGATGTAGTTGGTCGAGCTGATGTAGCTCCCGATCTTCGCGTTGGTGATCGTGCCGTCGGCGATGAACGCCGAATTCATGAACACTTGGCCGCCCTGTACAGCGAACGGTACCGAGATCGCGCCGCCGGCGATGGTGTTGACGATAGCGAAGCGATTAGCGGCCACCAAGAACTGGCTTTGGAAAACACCGTTGACGTTCTCAATTCCCAGGCCGATGCCCGCAGCCACATACTGACCATTCGCAGTGACGGACATCTTCACCGACCACATCGTTTTCAGATTGCCGTCTAGATCAGCAAAGGCCTCGGCGGTCTCCTGAATGGCAGATGTGTTGTCTCCCACCGTAGCGGTCAACTGCGTGATTTTTGTGGCCGTGGCCTCTTCGTTAGTGGCAACAGTTTGCTCCAGCTCGGTCAGGTTTGCAGCGTTTTCACCAACCTCAGCATCAAGCGTTGTTACTCGCTGGGTCAGCGCGCTGTTCTGCGAAACACGAGCCTTCACTTCCTGTGCAAAGCTGGTCGAAGCATTCCAGCCACGCAGAGCATCTTGTGC
The DNA here is from genome assembly GCF_000257605.1 of Pseudomonas sp. R62. Lineage (NCBI taxonomy): Bacteria > Pseudomonadati > Pseudomonadota > Gammaproteobacteria > Pseudomonadales > Pseudomonadaceae > Pseudomonas > Pseudomonas sp. R62. The sequence goes on along the minus strand of NZ_JH635999.1, from coordinate 461,337 downwards.
GTCGCCCTCTCCGTTGTCATCGCGATAAGAAGCACGCAATGCCTGGAATGCCGTTGCCTGCGCCGTCACCACTCCGTCGAGCTCTGTGATGCCGGCCGTGTTGGTGGCGACCTGCTGAGCTAGGCCGTTTGCGGTTTGCACGGTCTGCCCGACGTCAAGCCAATAGTCCGGATTAGGCGGCGGTGTATCCACGGGCACCGCGCCCGTGGCTTGAAAGATCCGCTTGCCGACCACTACAAGGTCGTATTCCTCATATGTCGCTTCCGGGTCGTAACCCTTCAGCCCGTCGAGCGCATCGATCTGCGCTTGAAGCCCGGGAATCTTGTCGATCTCGTCGAGGATGTCTTGCCCCAACTCGGTACGGCCGATCTCTCCGGCGATCATTTCAAGAATCGCAGCAGCGTCAGAACTGGATTGCCCCTGCACACCGAGCCCGATCGGATACCACGGACCGATGTTGCCGATCTTGTCTACGATGCGCCCCCAGAAATAGAACGTCACACCAGCGCGCAGGCCGAGCATTGAGAAATCGCTTTGCGGATAGGCCAGGTCTGTCAGCTTGGTCGCAGCTTCCAGCTCAGTCGTCGGCCCGTACCAGATCTCCGTGCGCTGGCTATCCTCGGCCCCAGCAGGGAATCCCCACTTGAGGTAGATGCCGAACAGCAGCGGCGTGGCAGTCAGGAACGCCAGCGCCGGCGGCAGCCCTTGCTTACCGCTGAGGTTGGTCAGGATCGAGTTGCGCCACGGCGACGTGATGTCGAAGGCGCTCACTGCGCGGACGCGAGCCACGTAGGCCCCGGCATAGATGCCGACCACGTCCACGTTGGTCATGCCGGTGCGTTGTAGCTTGATCCAGTTGCCGCTGTCCTTGCGCCACTCCACGTCATAGCCGACGGCGCCATCCACGGCTAGCCAGCTGATGGTCATGGTGGCCACGGCCAGCCCCTGCACAACCGATGAAGTCGACGAAAGCGACACGCTCGCCGGCGCCGGCACAACGGTTATTGGAATCACGCTGATCGGGCGTTCTTCCAATCGTGCACCGGTGTCGACGAAAGCGAACTTGCTCGGTTCGAACTGGAGCGCGCTGATTTCGTAGTCGCCCTCGGTGGTGCGCTTGGTGCGCAGCACGCGATACAGTGGGATTGCCAGATCGTCCGCGTCGAGCGCCCATTGCAACTGCGCCACCGGAGACTCGCTGTAGGCTACCGTGACTGTCACCGCGCGCCCGTTCACGCTCTGCACTGTGCGACCTTCGGCGCGGCCGCCGGGGAGGTTGATGATCAGCCGGTCGCCGGCCTTGGCCTGGGTGTCGCGATCGAGGGTAATCACCCGCCCCGCCACCGCCGAGATCCGTCCGCCCACTTCCCGGCCAGCCAGCAGCGAATCCGCCACCGGGATGATATGGCCCGGCAACGGGATCACGCCTTCCATGCCGGTCTTGAACGAGACGGTGCGGTCTTGGTTGTTGCTGAGGATCGCCCACTTGCCACGGCGCTGGGCCTCGGAAGCACGGGTGCAGCCAATGGCGCTCAGCTCAGTCGGCCGGTCGCCATAGCGGCGTTGCAGATCCAGGTCAGCGAACGGAATGACGTCGGTGTCGTAGTTGTTCGCCGGGTTGTCGTAGCTGACCAGCGCCCGGGTGTAACGGGTCTTCGCAGATGCACTGCCATAGGAGAACTTGCCGTCGATCACGTTCGACCGAGTGAACACATAGTCGAAGTCCTGCGCGCGCGGCATGTCCGCCTGCATCACCAGCTGGCCCTGCGCCCAGTACGTCATGCCCCGGTAAATCGCCGAGATGTCGCGTAGGAGCGACCACGCATCCGCCTTGCCTTGCAGGTTCATGTCGCAGAGGAAGCGTGGTTCCTGCCCGCCCAGCCCGTTTGGCACCAACTGATCGCAGTATTGGGCGATGCGGTACAGCTCCCACTTATCGACCATGAACGGCTTGATGCGCTTGCCTAGACCGAAGCGGTCTTCGGTGCAGATGCCGTAGGTGATCCATGCCGGGTTGTTGGTCCAGGCTGATTTCATCGAGCCATCCCACGTCCCGGTGTACGTGCGGGCAATCGGGTCGTAATTGCTCGGCACCATCCAGCGGCGAGCCTTGCACTTCACGGTGACCGCCGGGATGTTGGTGAACTGCTCGGCGTCAAACTCGATGTAGAGCAGCGCGGTATTCGGGTAGCGCAGCTTGGCGTCGATGACCTCGGTATATCCGGCCACCAGCATGGTGTCGGCGATCTTGTTGGTGTTCTGGTTCGGCGTCAGCCGGCGCACGCGAATCTGCCAGCCAGTGGTGGCGTCGGGAAGATCGATCCGGCGCGAGCGCTCGTAGCGCGTGGTGGTCTTGCCGTCGACGGCGTCCACCAGCACCTGCTGATAGGCGCCGCCATCAGTGGCGACGTCGATCGCGTACTCGATCCGGTAGCCGCCGACATTGCCCTGGTCATCGGAGCGTTGCAGTGCTGGCCAAGCCAGACGCATGCGCACGGCGGAAAGCTGAGTATTGGTGATCGAGCGGATCCACGGCGAGTCGCTGCGCAGCTCAATGTTCAGCGACGTCTCGTTCTCAACGGAAGGAATGCCCGGGATGTAGGTCTGATCCACCGAGCCCGGGCGCCAGTCCCACTTCACGTTCGGGAAGTTGTAGTTACCGCTGGCATCGCGGATCGGCGTGTTGTCCAGGTAGATGTCGTAATCGGTCGGAACGCTGTCGAATTCACCCTCGCCCACGGCGATTAGCAGCTTTGCCAGGTTGGTCGAGCGCAGGCTGTCGCTGGCTTCGGTCGGCGACTTCGGCTTGCTGCTGCCGCCCTTCTCGCCGTGGATATCGATCTGTGCTGCTGCGCCCATGCTTTCCTCCAGGCATAAAAAAACCGCCTCGCGGGCGGTCGTTGTGCTGCTGTCCTGATTACACTTTGTCTTCAGCCAGGATCGAGGCCGAAATGATCATCCCGCCCCACCGGCGTTCACCGATACAGATCGGCACCGGGTTGCCGCTGGCAGTGGTGTTCTTGGCGCTGCCGAAGGCGTAGGACGGGGAGTTTTCGGGGGAGGCGCTCTGCTTTAGGCCTGAGGCCTGCGGACTGAGCATTTGAATTACGCCGCCGGCGACCAAGCCAATACCTGCACCGATCAGAGGCGCGCCGAACGGGGTGGTGGAAAGGAACGTACCTGCTACGATCAAGACCGCTCCAATAATGGTCTGGATGAGGCCGGCTTTTTTGCTCCCCTGGATGATCGGCACAATGCGAATATCAGTTGCTCCACCCAATCCAAATTCCGCCTCGCCGACGTTTTTCCGATTGCGAAACACGGCGAAGCGCATGCCCAGCCGGTCGAGGCGTTGAATTTCTTCCTTGAACCCTACAAGCGTTGCCTTCAGCGCTCTGAATGCCTCCCATGCTTGGCCGGAGTCCAACGCTCGACGGTGAACCCTGCCAAACTTCGCCGCCAAGGACCCTGACAATTTGATCGAAGTCATTGGCTGATAGTGAGCAACGGTGGAATGCATGCTTTTCTCCGGACATAAAAAAACCGCCCGAAGGCGGCTGATTGAAAATTTACTTACTGATAATCGACGTATGGGCCAATAAAAAATCCGCTCATGTCCCCGCTGATTCGGTAGAGGCTTTCTTTGCCGCTTTTCACATTGGCAGAGATCGTACGGATGGCTGCCCCGCCACAAAGCCCAGAGCCGGCAAGACCCGCTCCGATACTTGGATTACCCGGCGGAAGGTAAAAGGATGCGCGCTGCCCAGTGCCGATTTTAGCGGCCTTCCGGCCATCGACATACACGACTATGTCACAACCAGATCCAACCATTCCCGAGTCCCGGACGACGGTGACCTTGCCGCTTTCGCCGGCCGGCTTATTTTGAAACGCGTACAGCTCATCACGCGGCACCGGATCAGCCTGGCTAACCGGAATGGCAGAAGATGCACACCCCGCCAACAGCGCTAACGACAACGCTCCTACGATAAATTTCATGCAGGTCACTCCTGTGGGAAAGGGTGAACGATATCACCCTGAGAGCTGTGTGGGCATCCAGCGTGGACGAAAGCCCAGTAACTGGGTTGGATCCCATCGTAGTAGCGTTGTGACACCCCCATCGATAGGTAAAGCGATATGGCCCTCGTAACTCCTGACACACGCAGTTATGTGAAAAACACAACTACTCCGAAAAATAAGCACTGGACTCATATCTATGGAATCGGCACCGATGTGCCAGTTTCTGGGATCTACCGCTGCACCGGCTGTGGCGATGAAATTACCTCAAACAAGGGGGACATTTTTCCACCGCAAAATAAAACCCAGCATGAATGCCAGAACAAGGCAGTTATGTGGGAACTGGTGGTGATGACGCAAACAAAAGGACCTAATAAATAGACTGCGTAGCAACGGATTCCCCAGTCCTTTGCCTGCAAGCCCAAGGACTGGGATTGCGCCAATTTCGGCGCGCTTATGACCTGGAGGTCAATATGAGTGCAACGCAGCTGCAGCAAATTTTGCGATCCGCCGAACAAAACGCAAACCGTATGCTGAGGTTCGCTCCTCAGGATCATCAAGGGCAGGAGTTTGCGAAGGCGGCGAATGCTGCAATCGAAGACTTGGCGAAAGCGGTAGTCGCGCTCCATAAGCGAGTTGCGGAACTCGAGGACAGATAGTGTCCTTAGGCTGGAGCGGCCCCTGCCGCTTCACCCAGCCTCGTTTCAAAGGAGATCTCAGTATCTCGCCCCTCAGGTCCCGCCGGAAACATCGTCGAGCAGAAAACCGAGATTAAGCGCCCTTCTTCGAACGCGGAATCATCTCCATACTTTTCCTTCAAAACAGCAATAAGTTCGCTCTGCGTCAAAGTGAACTTCTCCACCTTGTAGTGCACTACTTCAACTGTCTTACCCATGTCGTCTCCTGCGGCCTTACCGCGTCACGTGGTTGATTGTGCATTTTTGTGCCTGAGGATCAGGCGTGTCCGGTCGAGCCACGGCCCGCCAAACACAATGACCTCAGATGGCCTGCCGTACAGGTGGTGCAGCAGGAACGGACCGGGGCCGAATGTCGCCGCATCCTCTCCCGGCAACGCCGGATCGGTGCCGAGGAAGATCCCGGCGTGGTTCGGGTAAACGGTGCGCCCAACTTCCATCACGATCATGTCGCCGCGCTGCGGCTGGTCTACGCGGTAGAAGCCGGCGGCCTCGTAGTTCGCTTCGTACAGGCTGGCGTTGTCCTTGCTTTCCCACCAGCCATCAGCGCGCTTGAAGACCTCGAATTCCAGCCCCCATTCGCGCTTGTACCAATCGGCGCAGACCTGCCAGCAGTCCCAGGCGCCGTGCACGAACGGGCGCTTCAGCAGCGGAACGTCGCCAGATGGCATGACAGTTCTCAGATCGCCCTCCGGCCAACTGAGTATGTGCCAAGGCATCGCGGTGGCTTCGCACATGGCGAGGTCACGCGGTGACGGCCTGCTGGTCGCGTCCGGATGTGAATGAACCACGCCAATAACCTCGCCGATGTCCTCGGCTGCCGCGTACTCCTCCGGGTCGATTCGAAACTCTTCGTTCGGCTCGGTAGAGACGTTGCGGCACGGGTAGTACTGCTGCTTTCGACCCACCGCCAGCAAAAGACCGCAGCACTCTTTCGGATACTCCGCCGCAGCGTGCACCTGAATCGCGCTCAAGATGTGTTTACGCATGTCAGCTCCGTGCGATCAGGGAAACGGCCGGGAAGCCACCGAACGGCAGCGGGCTGCCTTCGCCGAAGCGAGGGATGCAACCCTTGCCCAGCGTGGCATCGCACTCATCCAGCTCGGGGTTATCAGTAACAACGCCGTCCTTCGTGACATATGGGCCGGTGTAGCCACAGTTTGGCCCGCGATAGCCGCCGGTGAGGCACCAGTGGCAAAGGGTTGTGGCCTGCCGGCCGATCGATTCGTTACCTACGTCGCCCGGGCTGGCCAATTCCCAACTTACGTTCTCCCCGTCCTCGTTCGTTTTCTGGTCGATGTACCAGACCTCGATTGTCTCTTGGGTTGGATCTGCCGTTGGATTGCCGGCCGGGAAGTTGGCGGTATCGAGATAGCTGCCCAGCGTGTGACGCATCGTCAGCTTGAACTCGAGCAGATCCTCGAACGCCAGACAGAGCGCGGTAATGCGCCCATTGACGTTGCCGACCGACAGCGTGGGTCGTACTGCCGTGCCGTCGCCGTTCGCCTCAATGCCGTCGATCTGCATCGGCCAGGCGCTGTATTCATGGCCCTGCCAGTAGATCGCCTTCGCCGGCAGTTGGTCGGCATTGTCGCCGGCGGCAATCAACTCGGCCGCCGTGTGCGGTATCGCGTGCCCGTGAAAGCGCAACACGTCCGCGCCATAGTCCGTGCCGTCCAATTCAAAGAGCAGCACTTCGCTGCCAGGCTCAAGCGCCTGGATTTCACTGATCAGCGGCATGGTTGCCCCTTATGGATGGAATGCACGCTCGAACGTGGCGGTAAGTTTGAAAACCCCACCGCCCACCGGAGTGGGCACGGGGTTCTTGCACGTGAACAGGCCAAGCTGGCCCAAGGGAGTCGTCCAAAGGAAGGCTTTCGCGCCGGCGTGCCGATCAAGGAACGCCATGATCTCCAGTACCTTGGCTTGAGGGCCGCTGTAGGTGATCGGGTACGCGTCTTCCTTGTTGTTCGGCCCGTCGCCAACTTCCTGTTTGTAGCCGCCGCCAAACTGCGAGGTGCGTACCCGATAGGAAATCTCGGGCGAATCACCATGCTGAGTCGGCCAAGTAAATTTTTCGATGGCCATCAGCCCCTCCCATTTGTAAGACGCCAGATAGAACCGCCTGGCTGAAGCGCTCGGGCAATTGCGGTTTCAGCTTCGGTTTTCGCCGCCTGTTGAATGCCCTTGCCCAACTGCGAGGTGTCTTCCGTGCTGGCTGCGCCGCCGCCTTGGGTTTGCACCGACACTGCGACGGGGAAGTTGTAGACGTTGCTACCACCACTCCCGCCGCCGCTGATTGCACGAACTCCCAGTTGACCGCCGGCGGTGCGGGTCAGTGGCATGATCGCCTCTGGCCCCGCCTCGCCCATGACGCCCGTCTGCCCGCTCGCCATGCCGAACGCTGTCGGCTTGCTCACAACGGAGTTGGTGAACGCCGCGCCATTGGCGAACATCTGCAAGCCGTTTGCCCATGCTCCGCCGAGCGCCTGTGGAAAGTAGCTGCCGGAATAACCTGCCGAAGACGCCCCCAGATTCGACGACGTCGCACCAGCGGAACCTGCCGCCAATCCGTTGCCAGTCCCGCTACCAGTGAAGTAACTGGTGGCCGCACCAACCAGACTGCTCAGCAACGCCGAACTGGCCTGGCGGGTCGCGATCCGAGCCATATCCGCCAAGATCGACTTGGTGAAATCCGCAAACGAAAGCTTGCCGGTCATGGCGAAGTTGACGACTGCGTCTTCCATCGAGCTGAAGGCGTTGCCGAACAAGGTCTTTGTCTGGCCGGCAATGTTGCTCGCCGAGTCCAGGTAATTTGCCCAGGCCGACGTTGCGCCTTTGGTCCAGTCCCCTTGTGCTTTTTCGACATCGGCGTAGTTCTGCCGGATCTGATCGGTTGCAGCTTTGTTCGCATCGGCGAGCGCCTGCGATTTGCGTGCGAACTCTTCTTCGGACATCTTCCGAGATGGGTCGGACTTCTGGTTAGCCAATTCCAATGCTTGCTGTGCGAACCGATCCTGCTGGCTGTTCAGCTCGCCATTAAGCGCATTCTGACGATCGCCTTGACCGACACCTAGGACCGCACGTTTCCCTGCGAGCTCCAGCGCCCGCTGCTGCTGATTCAGCGCCTGGACATATTGGTCCATCGTGTAGGTCTGCTTCTTGACCCTTTCCTCTTCATTGAGGCGCAGCACTTCCAGCTGACTGTCAGCGTCTTTCTGCGCCTTGACCATGCCGTCGCGCGCGTCAGCGATCTTTTGGTCGAGCTGAATGCTCTGCGCCGCGGTCGTGGTCTTTTTCGCCTTTGCAGCTTCCAGCGCAGCAATCTCAGCCTCGTACGCGCCGTTCACTTCGTCACGCTCGTTGCCGATCAACGCTTCGCGCTTCAGGGCATAGTCAGCCTGAGAAACAAGACCGGCCTTTTGCGCCGCCTCCAGTTCCTTCTGAGCGTTTTTATAGTCAGCGCTGATGGCGGCCAAGGCGTTTTTGGCGTCATTGAAGCCTGTCAGGTCGACTTGAGAAGCTGCCGATTTCGGATCTTTGTTTTTATCTTCAAGCCCTTTCTTCAGCGTCTCGTAAGCGCCGCCAGAGAACTTGCTACCGTCGTAAAATACGCCATCAAGCAGGGGCGACTTCTGTCCTGTTTTCTCCGCATTTTCGTACAGGGTTTTGAACTGCTGGTTGAGTTTATCCAGCGCGGCCTTGCGCTTATTTAGCGGATTAATGTCATCGAGCTGCGCATCAAGCGCTTTCTGAACCTCGATGGCTTTCTGGTTGGCATCATTATTTTCACCGGTGGCGATTGCCAAATTGGTGCTGGCGGTCTGCCGGGCTTTGAGGCCGGCGAGTTTCTTCTCCAAAGCTTCGGTGGAGTCGTCATGCTCGCCAGTACCCAGGCCCAGTGCCGTGTTGAGAGAGCTGAGACCGTTGGAGATTGCGCCCGCTACTCCGCCGCCCTTGCGGGTATCCAGAATGCGCTGAGTGATCTCGATCTGCTTGGCCAAGTCCGGGAATATTTCCGAACGGACCTCGGCGTACGCGCCTTTGATGGCTGATTTGATTTTATCCCAGTCGCGCTCAACATCTGATAGTGACGCGCGATAGGCGTCCAATCGCTTAAGTGCGGCCTGATTCACATCTTCGCTGAGAACATCAAGTGCACGCTGGCTCTCGCCCTGATCATCAAGTGCTTTGATAACCTGATACTGCTCGAGAGTCAGCAACCCATACTGACTGCTGATCTTGCCTGCGGCTTCTGTTGCCGTGTCGCCAGCGGTGACGAAAGACTTGGCGAGCTCGGCAGCGCCTTGGCCAGTTACTTCACTCACGGCCGCTGCGGCTTCAGCCAGATTACGCATTTGCGTGCCGCTGGTAGCTGCTCCGGATGCAAGCGAAATAACTGCCTCGCGGGCGCCGGACAGATTGCCGGTGACGCGCCCAGCTCCGTCGGCCATGTCCTTCAGGCTGGCGATGGTCTGCCCCGCGCCGTTCGTACCGCCGTTGATAGCGGCATTGAGCTCGCGCGCCTGTTTCATTGCATCGAAGTACGCATACCCCAGACTGCCGATTACAGCGACCAAAAGGCCAGCCGGGATCAGCATCCCTGCAAGACTTTTCGCTGATTCACCGGCGCCAGCGCCCAGCTGAGCGATTGCGCGCGCACCACTGCCCAGATCGCCTGCCTGAATGGCATTGGCGAGCTGCATGACGTTTTCTTGAGCTTGGCGCGTGCCGAGCTTTAGCTTGTCGAATGCGCCAGCGGCTTCAGTCAGGCCCGCGCGATCCTTGCCGATCTTGGCCAGGGCTTCGTTATAGCGCTCAGCATCGACCTGCCCAGCATTGTGCAGGTCGTTTAGCGCCTTCTCCTGAGCCTCCAGCTTCGCCAACTTGGCGGTCACTGGATCAATACCGTTGACGGTGCGCTTCAGCGCCTCAATCTGGCGATTCTCAGCCTCAATCAGCTTTTGCTTCTGGGCCAGCTCTTTGGCTTCCGCCTTTTCAATCTTGTCGTAGGCCTTACCCAGTTGATCCTGGTAATTGGCCTGCTCCTCGATGGTGACCAAGCCGCCCTTGCGGGCGCGCTCCAGCAATCCCTCGGCCTGAACCAGCGATTCCATGCTCGAGATATTGCCCGTCATCGCCTTGTCGAGCTGACTGATGACGGAGATTTCCGCTACTGCGCTATCAGTGGCTTTGCGGCTTGCACCGGCTTGACGGTCCCTCGCTGCCGTCGATTTATCGATGCTTTGCGCAAAGTCCGCTTCTGCCTGGGAAACCCTTTTACCGGTGTTGGCCAGGCCTTCGCCCGTTTTCCCCAGGTCATCAATGGCCTTCTGGGCTCCTTCTGCCGAATCGACGAGCTTATCCAGATCGTCAGCAGCCTTTGCAGCCTGTGACGACTCGACCGCGATACCCAGGGAAGCGAAGTTGGTGCTCATTTTTGATCTCTCTGTTCCGCCATCACCTGCAAGGCTTCAGCCTCCATTCGCCGGAAGTCGCTGAAAATGGTTTGTCGCTGGCTGATCGGTACGCCACACATCCGAATCACACCGGATAGAACGCTGTAGTCCATCCCTGTTGCGCCGCACGCGCCTGTGCGCCACTGGGTGCTCATAGCCTCGAAGACCTTGAAGGCGTTCCAGTTGTCAGGCCAGATGCCGACTTCCTTGTCGGGGATGTCCTGACGCGATAAACCGAAAGCCATCAGGTCCGCATCCGATGGCCCCGGCTCGTACAAGGCGCGGGAGGCGCTTAGGAGTTTCCCAAGCGAGCTTCACTGAAAGCTTCCGCGTAAGCGTTCAGCACAGCCTTGGGGGCCGAGTTGATCGAGTTAACGAGGATGCGCACGTTTTCAGGTGTGAACTTCTCTTCGATATCCCAGCCGACTACCACCGCCAGGAGCTGTTCGACCTGGAGATCAATTTGAGCAGCCGTGAACGCCTTGAGGTCCATGTCGCCGACCTGCTTGCTCAATTCGTCGTGCCGCTCATTCCAAGCGGTATACAGGTCCGCAAGCTCGGTGCGGTCCAAGTACTTGAACTCGAACTCCACCTTTTCGGCGCTATAGCCGGCCCGCTGGATCATCACCGGTGCCTTGAAGGTCGGCTTCTGGATCAACTTGAATTTGGCCATGGCTTACACCGTGGCCGCGTAGCGAGTTGGGCGACCGGTCAGCGCGATGCTGATCACGCGGGTCATCAGGTTGTTGCGGGACATGGTCGGTGTCGAAGTGATCGACACGTAGCCGTTGTAGATGATGCTGCTGCCGCCAGGAAGGTTGAGTCGAAGCAAACGCGCCTGCTTGTCGTCGTCTGCAGCTTCGCAGACTTCCACGTAGGGCTTGGAAGGATCGTCGGCAACAGTGATGGTCAGCGTGATCGGATTTTTGGTGGTTGGCATCTGGCGATCATCATCGTCGGCCAGGAAGCCAAAGGTCAGAAACTGCTGGTCGCCGCCGCTGGAGTTCAGCTCGGTGATCTGCGAAATTTCAGTAAAACCGGTTACCTCCCGCACCGAGCCGATGCCCGAGCCGGCCGGATACTGCTGGACGTTGACGGTATTCACGCTTTCCAGCGCGAAAGTGCCGCTCTCGATCTCGCCGACTCGTACGCCCCGCCCTTCGAGACGGGTCCAGCCAGAGTTGACCGCAATCACGTCGCCTTCGGCCAAGCCATGCGCTGCCGCGGTAGCGACGGCTGGATTGGCGTTCGTCAAGGCGGTGAATGGGATCGCGGGGCCATAGGTGGCTGCAATCTCGAAGGTGGCGCCGTTGGGCATTTGGATGCCGGCCATGGGTGTTTCCTCTTTCTGAAATGACAAAACCCGCACAGAGGCGGGTTTCGGGGTATGCCCAACGGGCGTATTCAAGTGGCGATGTCAGCTCGATACTCGAACGACACCGGTACAGTGTATGCGGGTGGATCAGGTATGCCGGGGCCGGGATCAACTGGCGACATCGTAACAACGGTGAGGCCTGCCTTTGTATCTCGCGCATAAAGCGGGAATAGCATGGTCAGCTCCGCCACAAGCGGGTTGGTCTTCGCCTTGCCGGTGCCGGCCGGCGACACAATGCTGACCTGGTAGACGCCGATGAACGCGCGGTGGTCGCCGGCGAGCGTGCTGCTCGCGGTATCGCCCGGCAGCAAGAACGCCCGCAGATAGGTTTCGCCGTCGGCCGGGTCGTATTGGATGTTTTCGAACACAACCTTGATCGGCTCCGACCGGGCCTTGCTCCAGGCAATGAGCTTGGCCTCGTAGATCGAGGCAATAATGGAGTGGCTCATACCCGGTTGTTCCTTGTGGCTTCGTCGACGATCTGCTGAAAACGGGCCAGGGTGACGCGCACCATGCCGCCCGGTGCCTGCTTGGAGTGGCCGTACTCTAGAGGCACTGCATATGGCAGGTTATTCACGATGTAGGCCGTCTCGCCCGCGGTGAGTGTCTGGACCTGAAGGCGCAATTTGGCCAAAATCACGCTGCCTGCGGGATCCACTTGATCAAGCGTGCCCTCCGCCGGCGTGCCAATCGAAAGCTGCCAGTTCCCGCGAAACCGCCCGCCGACGTAATCGTTGCCCGCCACCAGGCCATTCACATTGAAATTCTGGTCGCGCTCGGTCTTTGTCAGGGGCTTGGCGTATTTGACGCCCCGCCGCAGCTTGCCGGCCTTCGTGAAGTTCGATTCGTCGAGGTTGATGATCGTGTTGCGCACGGCGACCTTGAAGTCATAGTCGTCGGCTGCGCGGGTGTTGGTCTGGCGGTGAGCAACGTTCGCTGCCCAGATTTCAGGATTTCCCACCGGTGACATGCGGATAACGCTGCTGCCGATCTCGATCACGATCTCGCGGATGGTTGCGTCGATTCCGTCCTTCGCTCGCTCGGCGAAGTCGCGGATGCTCTCGGCGAAGCTGCCGTTCATGCTCGCATATTTGCTCGCCACATCATTTCCTCAGCTGTGCCGTCCACGTTGCATCTGCAGGATCGGCGGACACGTTCATCACCCGCAGACCGTTGATCGTGTCGCCAATGACCGGCGATGCAAGCATCGCCGTCGGCGCGCCGCCCTCTGACACAAACAGCTCGTTTTGCAGCGCCAGCAGCTTCTTGTCGGTGGTTTGGATGAGGGAGCCATCGATTTCCTTGGACAAATAGCTGCCCAAGACACCTCGCCCCATGTACGTGACTGTGGTCTCCGGCGTCTCGCCACCCAGGTCAGGGTCATACTCGCCAGGAATCTTGCGGACGCCCTCCACCGGCTTTACCGCGTCGGCTAGGCCGTCAGGATCGTCGAATGCCTCGGCCATTTCGGCCTGAATCTCTTCGCGCATACCCATGATCAGATTCTCTTCAGCATCATCA
>NZ_JH635999.1:445204-447992 GCF_000257605.1 Pseudomonas sp. R62 | reverse complement strand
GAACGCTTGATCCAAGGCTCCAGCAGCGCCAGGGCGAAGTTCACACCCGCCGACTGATCAGTAGATCCGGCCACGTAGGTTTTGCTCACAGAGGTGCCGGACTGAGCCGAAACCGTCTTGCTCTGCACTTCCTTCTGCGTTGCCGTGTACAACTTGCCCGCCGCCGCCTCTTTGGCGATCTGAGCGCCGGCTGTCTTGATCTCGGTAGGAACCGGATCTGGAACAACCCGCTTGATCTTGGCCGTGAGCCAGGCGTTAGCCATGGTCACAGCAAGGACCGGATCACCGGTGCCGGCCCAGCCAGGACCCAGCGAAGCGTCAACATCGGCAACGGTGATGAAGTCGGTCATGTGCGCGTCCTTATTCCTTCGGCACCAAGGCCTGGAGGTCTTCTTTCAGTGCGTTGGATTCGAAGGCGATGCCTTTACTGGTGAGCCACTCTTTCAGCTCCGGCACCTTCATTTTCAGAGGGTCGGTTTCAGCATTTTCAGGCTCCTTGCCGTCCGAAACTTTGATGCCCGCCGCTTCGTATGCATCGTAAATTTCAGGCGCATCACCCTCGATGACCACCTCAGTGGCAGTGCCAATGACGCCGAAGAATTCGCTCAGCAGGCGGTAGCACACGCCGCGCTCTTTGCCCGGTTTGTCCGTGTAGATAACTTTCATGAGTCACCTCAATGCAGCCCGGCGCCCTTGCGGCGCCGGGGTAAGTGAAAGCCGGATTACGGCGTGGTGGTACCGCTAATGACGGCGGCGAATGGAACCTGCTTGCGGCTGAACACGCGCTCCCAGTTCGCGGCAGCGGCATACTGGGTCGCGGTCGGGCTGAGGTTCTGAGCTTCGGAGCCTTTCCAGCTGAAGCCGGCAGGCTGGAGAATGTAGGTCTTCCGCTCCCACAGCACCTCGGCGCCGCCGCCATTACCGCCGCCCGGTTTGCGCTCGATCTCCACCGGCACCTTCGGCGAGCCTTCGCCGTAGCCGAACGCGCCTTGGCCGAAGAACACCGACAGGTACTTGCCAGCGCCGTACACCAGGCCATCGTCCATGAACACCGGCTTACCCAGATAGGTGGCCAGGATGATCTTGCCGTCGGAATCGCGCAGATACTCGATGAGGTCCTGCTTGACCATCTGGTTCATCACCACCGAGTGCACGCCGATCGCGCCGAACTGGTCGGCCGCATCGCCGGCAGTGAAAGCGGCATCCTGAAACGCGTTCGCGCTGATGGCCGCGCCGGCGTCGATCACCATGTCACCGCCGTTGTTGGCGATGTTCGACGCGATGATGCCGCGCGCCGCGCCAAGAGCGTAACGCTGCCACTGGCGAGTCCAGTAGGTGCCGAAGCGGTTGCGGATCTGCTGCTGGGGCTCGCTGTTCGCCAGCTCGGCGGTCAGGTCGGCTACGCCATAACCTTTGTTCAGGTACAGGACGCGGGCACGCATGCTGTCCTGAGTAACCTTGCCGACTTCGCCTTGGTCGTTCGGGTCATCGTTGCTGATGTTCGGTGCTTCATCAGCGTTGAGATCCTGCCAATAGCTGATCTCGGCGGTGCCTTGGCTGCCGGAAGCAATAGCGTCCAGGACAGGCGAGCGGGTGACGATGCCCGACTCGTAGACAGCGGTTTTTTCCGGGCTATTTACCGGCTCCAGCGAGGCGTAGTAGTCACCGACGAAGATGTCGGTCAGTTGGGTAGTTGCCATGAATTAGGTTCCTTTGGTGGCCTGGATTTTCTTGAACAGCTCGGGGTTGTCGCGGGCGATCGCAGCGCGCTCGGTTTCCGTGTACTCGCCCCATTTTTTCGTGGCCTTGCCACCTTGATCGCCGGTCGGACCGGCACCCTGAGCCCTTGGCCAGAGGTGTGTTGCTGTTTCACGCAGCGACTCCGCCCATTCGAGCGGCGACAGCGGGGTTTTCCCGTCCTTCCCGTAAACGACCTCGCCGTCACGGTCGGTGGCAATCGCCTCGCCGTCTTCACTGAGTTTGAAAGTGCCCCGGGCGCGCAAGATGATGTCTTCGGCAGCCTCGGGTAGCGCGCCGGCCTTGATGGCAGCAGCGCGGATGGAGTCAGCCAAGACCTTGTCGCTGTACTTGGCAGCGAATTGCTCGGCCTTGTCGGCGCGTGCCTTCTCGGCGGCCAGCTTGGTGTCGTAGTCGGTGCGCAGGCGTTCGGTGCGGCGGGTAATGACCTCGTCCAACTTGCCCTCGGCAATCAGCTTGGTTTCTTCGTCCTGGCCAACCTTGGTCAGCAGCCCTTTCACGGCGGCGATATCCAAGCCTTCGAACTGGGACTTGAATCCTTCCAGTTCAGTTTTGGTGGTGCGGAGCGAGCCAAGCAGCTCGGTGTTTTTGTTCTTGAGGCCCAAGGTCGCAGCCTCAACAGCTGCAGCAATGGCGGTCTGAACTGCCGGGTCTTCAAGATCAATTTGGTTTTCGTCTGCCACTTGGTGCACCCCTTGGGTTTGGTCGGCCCGCTTTGCAGGCAATAAAAAACCGCCCATTGGGCGGTTTGGTTTGAATTCTGTGTTTTATCGGACTATCGAGAGTCCGCGCATGACCAGGTAATCGGCGAATTGCGTCCTGCTCGGCGCATACGGCGGCGGCCGCATTCGCAGGCCTGGCGTATCTCGGTTGAGCCTCGTGCGCCGGCCATTCGGCTCAGTGCAATGCGTTGGCTCCTCGATCTGGAAGCCCTGCTCGCCTGCGTACAGTTCAACTGCCAACCGCACCTGACCCCATTCAAGCTCAAAGGGCACGAACGTCTCGGACAGTGTCTGGTATTCAATCTTGC
>NZ_JH635999.1:433509-445009 GCF_000257605.1 Pseudomonas sp. R62 | reverse complement strand
AATCTTGCAGTCACGCCGGGGCCAAGCCATTGCCTGATCAGGATTGGCCTTTCGACCCTTCCACTGTCGACCGTTGATGTCGGCCGCGGCGCGCAGCAGCAGTTCGACCTGCTCGTCCTCTGCTTCAGGTATCCGGAACCCGTAGTAGTCGCGGTAGAAGGTCAGCTTCTCCAGCGGCACGAAGCTATTTGCGTCCGATCTGCCCTTTCCGTCTTCAACAATGATATGCATCGGCTTTCTCAACCCGGTGAGGCGCCGAGTGTAACGCCTGCACGGATGAACATGTCCGGCTCAGCTGCTTTCAGTTGTGCCAGTGTCAGCGGCTTGAACGACTTATCTAGCTGCAGCTTTGCAAACTTCTCCGGAGTCACGCCGCCATCGCGGAACAACCTGGCTCGCACAGGGCCCAACGCGTGATCTTGAAAGCTCGCCGGCTGAGTTGCCAGCCACTCGTAATAGTTCAGGCTCGCATCAACCTGCGCACCGCCATTGTCTCCCACCGAAGCGCGCGTGGCGTCCTTGGCGAACAGCTCCGAAAGCCTCGTTGTCGGCACGGTGGTTGACCGGCAGTTAATGTGCGCCGGCGGCAGCGGCCCTTTGCCCAGGTCGAAGCGCATGCCATCCAAGCCCTTGCACTGCTGCGAGGTCTTGCGGTCGAGCGTCGACACCCAGCGGTAGCCCAGAACCACGTCGCTGTTCGCCTTCAGCGTCTCCATTCGCGCCGTCGTGGCCACGTGCTGGATTGCCGTCTGAACCACAGAGGCGGCGTTGCGATTGCTCACCGCGAGGATGCCGTCCGTGAAGTTTTGCGCCGCGGTACCGCGAATCGCCTGAATGATCTGGGCGTTCGTCTGGCCTTGGCCGAAGCCGAGCCGGATGGTATTCGTGACGCGCATCGTCTCGGTCCGTGTCCAGCCGCTGACGAAACTCTTCAGCAGCTTGCCGCCGTCGATGCCTTTCACCTGCAGTGGATAGGAAAACACCGCCGCGCGGATCACGGTATTGCTCGGCACCACTGCATCGATGGACAGCGCATTGCTCAGGCTGTTGGCCTCAAAGGTCGACTCGTACAGCGCGATATCGACCAGATCGGCCTGCACCAGGTCGCCGTAGGCCTTGTAGATCTCCAGCAGCTTACCGTCCACACGAGCCAGGAACTGCTCAAGGCGGTCCCGGCTGTAGGTGGTCAGCTCCTTGCGGGTGAGCTGCACCCGCACGAGCGTGTCGATCTGGCGCAGGTACTTCTCGAACTTCTTGACCTCGCCGGCTTTAAGCCGCTCCAGCATTACCGAGTGGCGCGTCGTCTGCTCCAGCAGTTGGCTGTCTGCCTGCGCCAGGTTTGTCGTTGGCATCGTCATTGTCCAAGTTGATGCCGGCCGACTCGCGCTCATCGCTGATCAGGTCGGCTTCGTCTTCGTATGGGCGATCCGGCAGTTTGGCGGTGGTGAGGTACTGCCAGTATGTGTCGGCGCTGATCGTGCCAGCCATCACGCCCTTGAGCAGCTCAGCCAGCACCTGTGCATCGACCACAGGGGTCACAAACTCAGGGCTCACCTTGAACTTGACCTGCTTGGGGTCGTAGCCCTTCCACTCAGCGGCGTAGCGCAGCGCCTGCTCCACTGCCTCTGCCACCGTGACGACAATGCTGTGCAACGTGGCGTGCTGGTCGTTCTGACGTGTTTTGCGCGCCTCGCCCGACTCGGTACCGCCGACATCCATGACCTTGGCGCCGGCCTCAAGCGCGGCGTTCTTCTGGTCATCCATGGCCTTGCGGACCGCTTCAATGCCAGCACCTTGGAACTCTAGATAACCGCATTCGCCATTCGGGCCCAAATCCCATGCAGCAGATGGCCCGGTCACGCTCAGCTCCACAGAATCGTCGAGGCCAGACACCCATGGTTGCGGGTGACTGGTCTGGTGTAGCGCAGTGAAATAGTCAGCGCTCAACTGGTAGGACTTCAGCGCCGCACGCGCCATCGTGAGCAACGGCACCTCATCCACTTCCGGCGAGTTGTCGGTCGAGCCGCAGTAGATCACCGGCAGGTATGACAGGCCTTTGACCAGTCGGTTGTCGGTGCCAGTGGTGCCTAGGGGCTTCTCCTCCTCGACGATCTCGCCACCTTCGTTCCGCACAGCGGTGTAACAGGTCTCGCCTTGCATGAAGAACTCACGGAACACCGTGTCGCAGTCATGGCTGTAGCGGTCGCTGCCCTTCTTGCGGAACTCCCGGAAAACCGAAAGGACCAGGTCTTGGCGGCCGCCTTGATCAGCCGTGTCCCAGTTGATCGCGTTGCGCGTGGCGTACGTTGAGAAGTACGGCTCGCCGCGATCATCGATGTTTACCACCAGCGGAACACGACCATGGGAGATAGCCTGCCGCACCATGCGGAAAAACAGTTGCTTCAGGCCGAAGCCGTCAGAAGTGGCATTGTCCTCGATCCCCTTCAGGCCGGCGGGCAGCTCAATCTCCGGAATAAGCCGGGAAACCAGCCCCATCATCGATCGCAGCGAGTCGCGCACCCAATGCTCGTACTGAGCGCGGTTTGTGTAGTTCTCGTAGAGGTACTTGTTGCCCGCACTGTCGAGCTTCTCAGCTTCGACCATGCCACTCGGCTTGGGCAGGTTGCGCTCGTTACGCTTGACGGCGCACTCACCCTCGAGGGCATCGTCCATCATTTCCCACTCGGCGATGTGCGCGTCGTAGTCGGGGTTTGTCGATTGCACTGGCATCAGGCCAAGCCTCCAATTCGGCGTGTTCCGCCTGTGCGTGTTTTGATCGGGTACCGCTTGGCAATGAAGTAGCCAGGGGCATCCACCAGGTGGTCGTAGCCGGCCTTCTTATCGGGCTCGCCCTTGTCGGTGTAAATCTGGCGCTCCAGGCACTGCGTGTATTTCGGACACTGGTCGACGTTGACCAGATATCGATGCTCGCCGTAGGTATTGGCGAACATCGCGCACATGGCGTTGACCCGATCCTTCACAGCGGGGTTGGTCGAATCCACCACTACGGTAAATCCCGCTTTTTTGAGCAGTGACAGGTCAGATTCGCTCGCGCTCTTACTGCTGGTGTTCTGGCCGCTGGCGTCCGGGTAGATCGCAATGCTGTGGTCTGGAAAGCGGAGCTTGATCTTCTCGATCATCTCAGGCGTGTCCCGCACATCTGAAAACTCGCTGAGGGCCAGTGGCAGGTCATCGCGAATGACGTGCACGACTGCCGCCATCTTCATGACGTTGAAGTCCATGCCGATGTGCAAGGCCTCACCGCGCTTGATGGTTTCGCTGGTGCGGTTCGCCTCACGATTGAACGTGTAGTAGACAACACCTGCGTAATTCTCAAAGCTGGCCTCGTATTCCTGTCGGAAGGTGCGAGGATCCATCTTGCGACGGGCCGCATCCAGCTCTTCAGCCGGCACGTTGCCGCCATCGAGCGAGGTGTAAAGCCAGCTTTTGTGGTCAGGCTCATGCCCCGGCCGGCCATCCTGAAACGTGTCGTAGCAGTGATTGAACCCTTTGGGCGTCCCGATGCGTAACGCGTGACCACCTTTCCGCATGCCGATGCCAGGTATCGAGTATTGGCAGGTCGAAAGCATCGGGCGCAAAACCTCTTCCCATGCTTCCCATGGGCAGTCCGCCCATTCATCCACCAGGACGAAGAACAGACCGGAGCCGCGCAGATTGTCGTAGTTGTCGAGCCCTACCACGCGCATGACGTGGCCAGACTTGAGCGTGATCGAGCATTCTGTCTCATTCGGGCGATGTGCACGCCAGGCTTCAGGGATTGCCTGCTTCAGCCGACGCCAGAACACGCGCTTGGCCTGCTTGAACGTCGGCGCGCCGTACCAGATCTCGTCCTCGACGCTCACGCCCCACTCAGCAGCCAGGCGAGCAGCTCGTCGCATCTCAGCCTTACCCAAGAACGTCTTGCCGAACCGGCGACCACACACCGCATCGCGGAAGCGCGCCTGAGGCTGGAAGCCCCAGCAATAAATGTTCGCCTGTTTAGGCGTCAGCTTTACCGGTGGGTCATAGGTACGGGGTAGCGGGGACATTCTCATCAGGCTCCAGGGTGTACTCAGCAACCGCGTGCTGCTGGTCCGCTTGGGAGCCCAGAGGTTTTTCAGGTTCGAGGCGACGATTCACGTAAACGTCGCCCACTTCTTTGGCTGCCTGCTCCAGCAACTGGGCGGTCAGCGCCATGTTCTTCATGTTCTCGGCCTTCTCGGCCATGCGTCCCAGAGTGCGAAGTCGATACGCTCGGTTGGCGATCGGGATCTCTGCCGTCTCTTCGCGGAAACGCTTGCGAGTATCTTCGAACAGGGTGCGCCACTTGGCTGCCAGATTGGCGCCGGCGCGCTTTGTTGGATCGTGCTGCTCCACCTGCTGGCGGGTCACATCGATGTCGAATTCTTGCTTAACGTTTTGTGAGACGAGCGTGGGAGTGTCGAAACACGCCAAAGCCTGAACGATGAAGGCTTTCACATCGTTTTTCAGGGCTGCCATAGATTGGATTCCGTCTCATGCCTGTCTCACATTCAGGCCAGCTTAAGCAGACAGGTTCCGCAGGCCCTCGAAATGTTCAATTTCCCCACCTCGGCAGGATTGTTTGCAGCGTCCACCAGTTCTTGAACTTGAGGGCTTGCCCCATAGCGACGCACTACACCGACGAACTCTTCAACGTCGTGTCCGCGCATCTCAAGCTTGGGCAATCCTTCCTGGGTGAACTTGGGTGCGCCGTACTGATCGGTCGCTTGGGCGATGTGGTACAGCTCATGCTCGACCAGTGCGCAGAAGTCAGCGTCGGAACAGTCCGCGCAGTAGTCGGCGGCCAGGGTGATGATGTAAGCCGGCACGTCGCCGAACCAATCCAGCATCTGTTGTTCCATTCGGGCCTTCTGCCAGCCACCGGCGCGGAACGCTACCTGCTCGGCTTGACCGACTACCGTGCGCCCTTTCTTCGTGAAGGCGGCAGACGCCCACATCACTCGAATGTCCGCATCGATCAGATGTGCGTGGTCTTCGTTGTGGATGCTGCCGGTGTCAGCGAGGATCTCCCTTTGCAGCCACTCCCACACTTGGGGCGCAGGGATCAGGCGAATACCGAAGCTGGACAGCTCAGACAGGTTGAGTAGTGATTCAGGCGGCATTGGTCGATTCATTTCATCTCCATCCGCCCACTCAACTAAGATCAGTTGCACTCAACCAGGGAAATCCATAAGTGAGCCATCGCATTGATGAAACAGCTGTGTTGAAGGCCGCATCAGAATGGGCGGAGCGAACCGGGAGGAACACCGAGACGGTAAGCTCAACCGCTCAGGACGTCATGGTCAGGCTTAAGTCCAAGCTCACAGCTTCCGAATATCAGGGTGCGCTCAAGCAGCTTCATGGCCAATACAAGCGCGATAATGTCTCTTGAGCAGTGTCGCGACACAATTTGCACTCTCGCGAAACGTGTCGCGACCTACTTGCTCTGACTGCGCTTGATTTGCGCGTCTACCTGATCTGCGCAGGTGTCGAGCAGGTTGATGGCTTGGTTCTTCAGCTCCCACAGCTGGCCGTTGTCGGCGAGGTCTTCGTCAGCTACCCGCTCACAGGGCACCAGCTCAGGGGGCTCGACTCTTACTGCCGCTGTCTTTGTTACCAGTGGCGGCTTTCCCGCGCAGGCCGTCAGGCAGAGGCTGAGCAGCCCAATCACGAACAGGCTTGCTGTTGCGTTTGAGTTCTTCAAAGTTCTTCTCCGCCTTTCTGGCTTTGGCTTGGCTGGCCTGTAACCGCTTGCTCAGGTCTTTCTGGTAATCGGCATTGCGCTGGGCTTCGGCGCGCAGTGTGGTGATCGTGGCCTGGCTTTCGAGGTTGGCGTCGACCGCCTTCTTCTTCTCGCTGGCCTCGAATGCCACCTCCCCGCGAAGGGCGACGACGCGCGATTGCTGAATCCCAATGAGGAGCAGGCCGACCAGGGCGATGATGATTGCTGCAGCGAAGGTCTTCATGCGGCATCCGCCTTGCGACCGAGGAATCGGGTCACCAGTTCGCGGATGGCGGTCACGCCGAGGAACCCAATAGTCCCTCCGGCGGCGATCGATAGGCTTGAAGGCCAGGCCATCCACTCGATAACGCTGGACGCGACCAGACTCAGCGATCCGCAAATGAGCGCCTCGAAAATGATCCGGCGTACGCTGGTTTCTTTTCCGTCGTAGATGACGCGAAGCAAGCAAACGGTGATGGCCATGATGACGCCCGCCATTAGCGGATTGCTCAACGCCAGCCAGAGCTTGGCCCATGTGTCTGGCTTGTCAGGCATGTTTGGCATCCGGGTTGCCTCCCCCTTGGGGAGATTGATAAATCCGGCGTCCGCTGCACTCCCAGCTCGGGGCTATGGGTGTGGGGAGCCGAAAATGAAAAAGCTCCCGCGATTGCAGAAGCCTCGAATAGATGCGCGGGCGAACCCGCGCGGTTTAGCAAATGAAGGATCTCTCGACGCCCTTTAGTTCCGGCGTCGTGCCAACATCAGAACGTCCAGATGAAATCCTTGAAGGTCGGCAGTGGCCCAGTCGTGTGATCTGGGTAGAACACATTTTTCGGTACCAGCGTAGGGGTGTAGCCGAAGCGTGCCCAGACCGGCTTTTCTTGCACGATGGACAAGTTACCATTCGCTTGAACGCGCAGAATTGCCCCTGGATTACCGCCAGTACCACTGTGCCAAAGCACTGAGTAATTTGCTCCGTAAATAACCAGGTTGCCATCGGTTTGCATAACCGCCCTTTCGGCACCCTTGTTCTGAGTCCAACTGGCCCACAACACACCCAGCGGACCATTAGAGATCACTAGATTCCCATCGGTTTGGAAGATGAAAGTCGTGCCACCGGACACATACTTTTTGTCGCGCTCCAGAGTAGTGCCAGGAGCAATGATGATCGAGTCTTCGGCGCCAGGTGACTGAGGAATCGCCGGATTACTGCTCCAGATCGAGATGGAGTCTGTAATGACGATATTGCCGTCATTTTGCACGCGCAGATAAGTGCGCTCGGAAGCAGCAGTTTCATCGCGATTCGGCGGAGTACTATTGAAGGTCGACCAAGTGCGAACGTGCTCGCGATCTTTCAAGATTGCGTAGTACAGAATATAGAAGGAGGTCGGGGTATTTTCGTAGACCTTGTTACCGTACGTGATGTAGGGCTGTCCGTCTTGCGCAGACCAAACTGCAGTCTGACCATCGTAGAGGACCAGGTTCGAGTCAGCCTGGAGAATCAATCGGAAGCGCTTGTTGGGCGAATCCAAATACTGATTCCAAGTCATCTCATGTTTCGGCAGCAAAGTAGAGGTACCGTTCTGTGCGAACGGAATGCGTGCTGGAATAGCCATATGAGTACCTATTGAGTCGAATGAATGTTCGCGGAGGATTCCGCTTTCATGTCGCTCAAAGGCGATCGCTCGAGGCTCGTGGCCTTCTCGTGATTCAACGTCCCGCATCGAGAACATTTGATCTGGAGCTCGGTAAACTCACCCACGCGGGCGAGAAGTCTGTTGCACTTTCCACATCTGCAATCTTTAAGCATCTGCAAAGCCTTGTCGTTTTCTGCTAGGCTCCGCCCCGCTCGCGCGAGCAGTGAGGGCCTTGGCTGGCTTGCAGGCTGGTTCTGCGATCTGGCGTCTCCCTTGGGTGTTACCGCACCCTCTGGGGTCGCCCTCTCTTTTTCCCGCGCTAGAACGAAAAGCCCCGAATCTGTCGGGGCTTTTTTGTTTCTGTCGGGTATAAAAAAGCCCCTGCGAATGCAGAGGCCCTGAATAGGTGCGCTCGTCTTTCCGAGCTGTCGGCCTAAGACTCTCCCAGCGTCGACGCCCCTTTGCATCGATCTCGCTGTTCCTGTCTCGCGCCACCCTGAAAGCATTGTGAGGTCAGCGTGCGCGGGCTGCCGGCGTTGGTCCGTGCGTCGCACTATCCGGCTATCGACGTCCAGGCCTTCCCGAGGGCTGTCCTGGCTACAGGTAAATTGGGGCAAAAAAAAAGCCCGCCTTGAGGCGAGCTCTTGTACTAGATTTGGATTTCAGCCATTCAAATGGCAACACCAGCGAGGGAAGAATGCCGAAGTTACGAACCTTTGAAATCAGCTACACCAAGAACGGCGAGAGAAACACGTTCAGCGTACAAACTGAGAATTTTTACGATTACGAAGAGTGGCGTCTCGTGGCTTCACGCTTCTACCTCTCTCATTCAAATGATCAGGCGGAGGATGAAACACCGCAGACGTGGAAGTCTCTTTGCCAAGATGCCGGGTATACCGACGTCACGTTTGTTGAGATTCCATAAAAAAACCCGGCGCGCGATGGCCGGGTTTCGTTTGTCACTCCTCGATACACGCAGGAATGACAGGATGGGATTAATTTCGCTCATTCGCTCACTGATGTCAACAGGCAATCACGCAGCTTGTTCAATCAGCAAACCTTCGCCTCCGAGAATGTCGGCGGCGTGTGCCAGCGCCTCGTTTACCAGGTCATCAGCAGCCTTGCCGATATCCTGACGCCACCGGCGGCGTGTTGACTCCGGCGTGCCGTCGTTGTCCCAAGTGTTCATGTCGTAAAAGCTGTCCTTGAGCACGATCATGTCGGCGGATCGGGAGCTGTCACGCTTCACCTTCGCCTGACCGGCAGCCAGCGCAGCCTTCACCACTGCCTCGCGACGCCACTCTGGCGCATCGATTGGGATCTCGACTGACACGGACGTCGCCACCTTCGGCCGCGCGCCCTTCAGCTGCGGGATAGCCCATGCGGTGCTCGCCTTGAACAGGAACAGCTTCGGCGCCGGCGTGTTGATCTGGGTTTGCAGTGCAGCAATGGCTTGCACCTTGCGGCCCTTGTGGGTGCTGTACTTCGCCACCAGCGCATCCCAGTGCTTTTGCTCAAGCGCGCTGTGGAGGCGGGCAGACACCCAGCAATCCACTTGGGTGCGGTCGATAGTGTCAGCACCGCGAGAGCGAACCAGTGTCGCCAGATCGCCGCCCTCCTCCTCATCGGCAGAGTTGTACAGCTTCTGCCACGCCTGCTTGCTGGTGTTGTCGATCGCCTCAGCCGCGAGGGCCGAGACAACTGCGTTCAGAACACTTGGATAGATCATGCTGCAGCCCTCTTCAGTTCGCGGGTCTTTGCCCGGTATTCGGTTTTGATGGTTTTGATTTCTTCGACGGTGTACTTGCGGGGCTCATGAGGCCCTTCAAGCCATGCCACGGTTTCGGCGCCGATGCGCTGCACCAACCGGATGCGGTACTCGACAGCGTTGCCGGACAGGTTGCGGTTGCACTTCACGCACTGGCGGTGAATGTTCAGCGGCTCGAAGCGAAGCTCGGGACACGCACCGACAGATCGGTAGTGGCCGGCGTCCCAGCGGCTGCCGGTCATGAGGTCGTTGTCGTTCGGCATCGAGTCGCAGCTGATGCAAGGCAGGTGCGCGTCACGCAGGCGGACGTATTCGTTCACGGCGGCCTGTGCTTCTCGCAGGTGTTCCGCCCTGCTCTTCAGCTTCTCCTTGCGCACCTGGATCTCGCGGCGGTCGCGCTGAGCGATGGCCTTGCGGGCTTTCTCCATGTGGCGCGGTGCATCAATCGCCGCGCAGGCCGGACTGCAAACCGCCTGCCCCATCCGCGACGGGACGAATGAGGCCCTGCAAGTAGCGACTCGGCATTTCTTCGGTTTGGGCTGCTTCCGCTCAATCATCATGCGGCCTCCTGGCTCAGCAGATCATCGAAGTAAACGCCCTGCGGTGCGAAGCGCGCGACAATGCGATCGGTGTACGCCACGCCCTGTGCGCGGTTGAACAGGCTGGTCACCGGGAAGCCGTCCGGGCCGAAGAGTTTGCAGCCGCCCATCATGGCCAGCTTCGTCTCGTACGGGAGGTGACGCATGACGCGGTACCACTCCGCCTGAAACCCGGCATCCTCGTTCAGCAGGATCTGCACGCCGACGTGCAACTTGCAGTACCGGCGGGCGTCGGCCTCGTCGCCGATCTGGGTCATCTCTGCGATGCGTTTGTACATCGCGAACCACAGCCGGTTTTGGTCGAGCGTGCGGTCCTTACCCGGGCGCAGCGATACGACGACGAACTTCTTGTCGCGGTACATGGTGCTTAGCTTGGTGATGGCTTCGGAGAGCTTGGCCTGGCAGTTGACGCTGATTCGGTCAGTCATCGCGAGACTCCTTCAGGGAGCTGGCCAGCGCATCGGCGGCGCATTCACAGGCGCCAAGATCGCTTGATTGATCACGGATGATGGAGAGCGCTTTGCGCAGAGCCTCGATCTCTGATTTGAGCTTTCCGGTATTCATTTCTTGACGGCGTATGTGCCCTGCGGCTGCCAGCAGCACAGTTACGAATTGGTTCTCTCCCTCTTCGCCGGAGTTTTCCTGAAAAGACTGTGCGTTATCGACCAGCTCCTTGATCAGATCTTGTGCCAGCCAGTCATGAGGCCCGATCAGCGCCACGTTCTCGCCCAGCAGCTCCAGCGCCACCTCCTCTACGGTCTTCTCCCCGAGGAATTCCTGCAGCGCCTCGGTGTTGCGCTTCCAGTCTGCACAGTCGGCACGGTACGACGCGGCTTCTGCCCACAGCAGCTTCTGGAGTTTTTGTTTATCGATACTCATTGAGCCGCACTCCTTGCTTCCAATTGTTCGGCCTGCTGAATGAGCAGCGCCCGGCGATCCGCCAGCTCATTGGCTGCCTGAATTCGCATTTCTGTTTTTTCCTCGGCTGATGCTTGGCGCATGGCGAGCATCGAATCCTTCACCGCGGCGAGCCTCTCGCGCAGCTTTGGTGAAGGCCGTGCAACCTCACCGGTGAGCAGCGCAACGACGGCCCGACCGTCTTCAGTGACCGGCACGACACTCAAGTCGGACAAGTACTGCTGAGCGCGCTCCTGAGGGATTCGCTGCATCTGCAAGGCTTTGGTGATCGCCTGTGTGCGGCGGTTGGCGTCGAATCCGACCGACACATGCCAGTTCACTTCCTTGCTGTCCTCCCGCGCCTGCCCCACCAGCCGCTCGTAAGCACTGTTGAACGCCATGCGCGCGCCGACCTTGTCGCCGGCGTCGAGGACAGGTTTCGCCGCTGCGAGTGCGAGCTGGATCTCGTCGGTCAGCACCACGGTTTCGAATTCATCGTTGGTGGTCATCGCGATCGCCCAGGCCTCGTCCTTGCCCGGGCGGCCGTCGGCGATCTGCACGCGCTGAAGAATGTCAGCCATTGCCAACTTGCCCTTCACTTCAAAGCGGCAGGCCTTCAGCGCGGCTTTCACGACCGGTACCGGGTAAGCACAAAGGTCTTCGGCCATGATCGCCGCAGTGCCTGGGTTCATTTCCTGACCCATGGCCTCGGCGGTGGCGCAGATCGCAGCAGCGAGCCCGGCAACCTGCTGGTCGTTCATTTCAAAGGTATTCATTGCGCTCTCCTGCTTGGCGCTTTGCCAAGACCATTTGCGCGGCCTGTTCGGCGGCGGAGACGTTCGCCTCGGTACGCTCC
>NZ_JH635999.1:422993-432899 GCF_000257605.1 Pseudomonas sp. R62 | reverse complement strand
TCCCGTTGATGCGCTGACCGGTCACCCACTGGGTGTGGTAGCTCTCGGCGTTGGCCAGCAGTTCGTTGAGGCTGTGGCACTTGCGCAGAACGGCGGCA
This sequence comes from Pseudomonas sp. R62, assembly GCF_000257605.1. Taxonomy (NCBI): domain Bacteria; kingdom Pseudomonadati; phylum Pseudomonadota; class Gammaproteobacteria; order Pseudomonadales; family Pseudomonadaceae; genus Pseudomonas; species Pseudomonas sp. R62. The sequence goes on along the minus strand of NZ_JH635999.1, from coordinate 432,801 downwards.
TCGCTGGTTTTCAGGAAGTGGGCGGCGACGTGGTGAGCTACATCGGCGCCGAGGCGGTCGACCAGTTGACCGAGCTGGCCACCTACCTTGGCGTTCCACACGGGCCAAGTGCTGTAGCGCTTGCGGTAGGCCATGGCGTAGTTCGCCCAGACCTTGAAGGTTTTGCAGGACTGGTCTTTTGGGCCTGGCATGTCAGCGGGAATCTCGACCCGTGGCGCATCGGTGCGATCAACCACAAGAACCAGATTGCGGGCCGGCTTGTCCGGGCTGCCTTGCAAGTCCTGACTGGTATCCTGATTGGTACCCTGATGATTGGTATCCTGATTTGTCGGAGATTTTTCCGACCCTTGCTCGGATTTTTCTCCGACCTTGCTCGGATTTTTTTCCGAGTTAGATCGGATTTTTTTCCGACCTTCGTTCTTTGGTGGGGTCGGATATTTTTCCGACCCATCAAGCTTCTGATTCCACTCGATCGCCTTCTCGGTCAGGCGAAAAAGAGTGATGTTCGATGTACTGGAAAGCTCAATCAAACCGGCTTCTTCCAGAGCCTTCAGCAAGCGGTAAGCAGTGTCTGGCTTGTCGGTGAGGAGTGGCAGCTCCTCGATGATCTTGGCCTTGCTCAGCGCGAAGAAGATCCCGTCGTCAGTCTTGATTGGCTTGGTCCAGCTCGGGCAGCCGTAGACGAAGGCGAACAGCAGGGCCTGCTGAGAATTCAGCCCCCACTCCAACGCCTTCACCTGATTGATCGTGACGGTGAATTGCATATCAGGCCTTCCCGACCAGTTTGGCCAGTTCAGGGAAACGATCCACGTACCAGTGAGGCTGGGTTTCGCGGGGGCATTGAGGACTGGTGAGGTTTTTGCCGTAGGCCAGACCCTTCTCAGTCACCGACCAGAAGTCGACCATTTCCTGTTTGGAGTTCTTGCGCTGGAGCTGCTTGAAGAAACCCTTGGCGGCCAGTGCGCGGTTGAATGCTGTAGGCGCAATGCGGATGCTGTTGTCTTTCAGCAAGGCCGTGGCCGATTTGGTGGGCATCGAAGAGCCGCCGGCGGCATCAGGTGCAGAGTCGACGGCGTAGCCTGGGAGAAACTTCGGATCGAGCCCGTTGTTCTGGGCGATCTTCGTGAGCATGGCCATCTGGCAAGATGGCGCGGGTTTCAGCAGGCGCGTGAAGCACTCCATGATGGCGATCTCGCCGACGACCTTCGTGCCATTGAGCAGAACCTGCTCGCGGGCGCCCTGCTGCTGCTCCAGCTCCCGCCAACGGCGAATCACCTTCATGCGCATCGGGGCGCTGTAGCCGGTGAGCAGGCAGTCGGTGTGTTCGCGGTCGAGCATGTATTCGACCTGCTCCCGGTTTTGACCGTCTAGATAGATGTGCTCAAAATTGAGTACATCTAATTTCAGCTCTTTCAGCATCGCAGCGATGTCCCGCTTCACGTTGGCGTGCCGCTTGCCGGTGACGTTAGCGATCTCGCGGGAGGACATCGTGGTACGCGACGCGTTTTCAGAATTCGAAAAACGTGTCGCGACACTGTTGGGGGTATTGCTTGAAGTAGGTTGGCTATGCATAATCGGCCTCATCAAGTGTTAATGAATTAGCCGGGGCGCAATCCCGGCTTTTTTGTGCCTGCGATTCAGGCAAGCTTCAAATTCGGTTTGTGTTTCGCAAGCAGGGTCTCGGCCTTCCGTCCTAACTCCCCCGCCCGAGCCTCGACCTGACGGCATTGCTCAGCGAACGCCGGCAGGTGCGGCAGGTCCTCTTCGCACATCACCTGGTCATCAAAGACTTCGCTGCCGGTATCGATCACATCGCCCAGAGCCCGGATCAGTGCACCGAAGCTTCTGTTGGCACAGTGATCGCTCTGCATCTGGCGGGCACCAGTCAGGCCGTGGCGACCGGCCAACTCATTGATGCAGTTGTCGCGAAACTCAGGCTCCAGTGCATTCACCCAGGCCTCTTCCAGCCAAGACGGCATTTCCTGATCGCCCGAGAGCCAGCGCTGCACGCGCTTTAACCAGCGGCCTGTCGCCTTCACGAATTCGCCCACATCGTTCAGGCGCGCCAACTCATTGAAGTCTGGGACTTTTGACTGAAAGATCTTGGCGGCGGGAACTCGCAGGCAGATCTCCCGGCTCAGGGCTTGGGCGAAATCGTCCTGGCTCAAGCTGGTGCGTGCGATCTGGTTTTGAGCGTGGGCGACCAGCACTTGGTCGCGGGTTTGGGCGCTATGTCTTGGACTGGACGTTTCCATAGGGACTGCTCTCTTCTAATCTGGCTTCAACGGATTGGCGGACAGGGATGTCGCTTAGGCGGCCATCTCGGCCCAAGGAAACGACGGGCACAGGTTTTCTTTTTTGAAAGCACCTTCGGTCAACGCCTCCGCTCGTTTGGCAATAACCGGAGACATGCCGTGCTTCCCCCGAACCCAGCCGGAAACGGTGCTTTGATCAACCTTGAGCTTTTCGGCGGTGGCCTCCTGGGTGCCGAAGTAGTCAACGAGGCCCTTGTAAATTGCGTTCATGATGCCCCTCCATACGGGAATACCCATATAGTAGGTTATGGGAATACCGATTTGCAAGGGTATGGGAGCGCCCGTAATACTTCACGGATGGAATTTAAAGACCGACTCAAAGCAGCCCGTCGCCACGCCAAGCTCAATCAGACTGAGCTTGCTGAGCGCGCCGGACTCACACAGACCTCGATCTCCGATTTGGAGAGGGGAAAATCGAAAGCTACAGCCTTCGCAGCCCAGATCGCCTCTGTATGTGGCGTGTCCCCGATGTGGCTGGCTGAAGGTATCGGTGACATGATCAAGGGTGTGTCTGATCATCAGGCTGAACGCATCCAGCCCAGCGTGAAACTTGGCAGCATCGAAACCTGGGATGACGAAACCCCACTCGATGACGATGAGGTCTACGTCCCCTTCCTTCATGAAGTCGAACTGGCGGCCGGATCTGGCAGGTTTGCAATTGAGGAAAGCGCCAACTCACGCTTGCGCTTCAACAAGAAGGACCTGCGCCACAACGGCGTTCAGTTCAGCAATGCGAAGTGCGTGAAGGTCGGTGGCAACAGCATGGTGCCTGTGCTGCGCGACGGCGCCACCGTCGGCGTGAACGTGGGGAAAAACTCCCTGAGCGATATCGTCGACGGCGAGATGTACGCAATCAACCACAACGGCCAGCTTCGCGTGAAGCAGGTCTATCGCATCCCTACCGGTCTTCGCCTGCGTAGCTTCAACCGTGACGAGCACCCGGATGAGGACTACACGTTCCAGCAGATCCAGGAGCAACAGATCTCGATTCTGGGGCATGTGTTCTGGTGGGCGATGTACTCGCGCTGATGGCATCTGCTCTCCTTTTCAAGGCAGATTAGACGCCTAGCACTAGGCCATCATACAATTCAGTTTCACCTAACTTTTGACTGGGAAAATCCGACGAGCCTAGTGTTTTTTGGATTGCTAAGGGAACAAGGAAGATACAAGCAATGTCTAGCGTTTGTACCCATTATGGTTAATACTGGCAAACGCCTGCCACCATCCAGGCCGCATCCAACCGATGCAGAGCGGAAAATTGCTGATGGCCCATGCCACGATTTGACGATTGTGCATGCTCTGATCCGCGCGAAGGGATACAAGGGCATTCACGTCGCCACAGAGGATGGATCAGGAGAGATGATTGATTATTGCATGGACGAGCAAGATCTGGCGGACTTGGTTATGTCTCTTAGTCAGAGACATTACAACGGTTCCGAATGGTGTAAATTTTCGCCTGACAGCCCATGGTTCGAAGCTGATTCGTACCGAATTCGGAAAGCTGAGAAGCTTCCCTCGGAAAGAGATGTTCGTCAATGTAGTTATTATTTGAAGTTCTCAATAAACAAACTAGGTTCGATGATACTATTCTTTTCAGTTCATAGAGATAAATTATGAACAATTTAGACATATGCCCCGTATGCTGTGAAGGTCATCTGCATAGCTATAAATTCTCCAGGGAAATTAGCTATAAAAATGTTAAATGCATGGCGGACACTTTTGAAAGTTCGAAATGTGACGTTTGCGGATCCTCTGTAGCAACGCACAATCAAACAAAGCAAAACAAATTACTTGCCGTGAACTTTCAGCGCGCGGTTGATGGACTTCTGCCTACGCACGAAGTTTTTAGAATAAGAAAAAAATTAAAACTTTCGCAACGGATGGCATCCGCGATTATTGGAGGAGGCGGCAACGCCTTTTCAAAGTATGAGTCCGGCATCATTAAACAGTCAGTGGCTGTTGATAACATGCTTAGGGTTCTAGACGTTAAGCCCGCCTTGATAGATACCCTAGTCAAGGCCGATGAGCAGCGCAGGGCCCTTGCTTCGGTACAAACTGAGATATATATCCAATCCACTGAGCCAGAAAAGGTGGTGGAATCTCCAGTACTGTCATTTATCAAGGATGTTGTAATTGCTGCACAAACTGCTTTTTTTCCTACAATGACAGAGCCTTCATCTAGCCACGCGGCTAACTCAAGCGCAATCAATTTTGAATTCAGTGGCGGAAGATTACCATGAAAAAGAAAAACACCAATTATACGCTTATAATTGCCGACGACATTAGAGCAGAGCTTAACGATAAGTTCTCATTAATGGGCATAACGCACAACCCTATTACACTTGATAAAGCATCAGATCAGGACCATGCACTTCATACTCTTGCTGCTTATGGAGAGTTCGAGGGACTAGCCGATTCAGAAAAAGCTGAAATAAAGATTACCAGCCCTACCGGTGACGTATTAACGGAAGGCATCGTACCCATCCCAAAAGATCAAAAAACAAAACTTTTAGTTATTGCCGGAAAATTTGTTAACGTAAAATTCAAAAAATCAGGCATACACAATCTAAGCATGAGTATCGATGGATTTGAGTTCAAAAAGTCATTCGAAATTGTGTTGAATTAATATTTTTTGAATGCCCGCGTCTTGCGGGCATTTTACTAATTAAATTTCACAGAGCCATCAGCCTCTTTTCCTGCTTCTCCCCTACTTCCAATCCTCAAATCCCTCAACCGAGTGCGCCCAGAAGGCTGTCGCCTTCTCCACCAATTCCCGCCAGCCATCGCCGCCAATCATGCTGGCGCGCATATATTCGTCCGCCGGCTTCAGCAGTTCGTCACAACCGCTCCTCGGCGTCCATCCTGACTTCCGCTCTAGGAGTAATTTTCGCCAGGCGGACAGAGCCTGCGCTTCCCAATCCTTGTTCATCACGAGTACCTAGTTGATTTGCAGCGATAGAGATCCCGCATAGCGCTGCCGTTCAGTGGGGGCGACTGACGGTGGGGAAGATGGTGGCGCACAGCCACGAATGGTAAAATCTCAGCTCAATTGATGGAGGGAACCCATGAAGATAGTAGGCCTGATTTTGCTCGGGATTGTTTGCCTGATCAGCTACCTGATTGGGAGCGGCTCCAACGGCTTTGCGATGGTCGCAAGCATCGTTTTCTTTCCGAGCGCGATCGCGCTGTACTTCTACCCGACAATCTGCGCTGTCGGGGAACATCCCAAGGCCACACCGATATTCGCGCTAAATCTTCTCGCTGGCTGGACCTTTATCGGCTGGGTCGCTGCTTTTATCTGGGCTTTGAGCAGGCCTAGCCCCATAGAGTTCGCAATGGCAAGTGGTTTTCCGGAATCGACACAACGGGCACCTGAGCCCGTATCAGAAATGAAAGACTGCCCCTTCTGCGCGGAAACCATCAAGGCCGCCGCCAAGAATGCCGGTATTGCGGTTCTGACTTGGAGCGGCAGACCGTTTAAATAGCATCAACGCTATATGAAGCCTGCCAAGCGCAGGCTTTTTTTCGGCCAAAAAATATGGGAATACAGACATTTATGGGCATACCCATTGACATAAAATATGGGTTTACCTATATTTCACTCATCGCAGCGACACACAGCTACTGCGAAGGGCCTCAACAGACCCACCGCTCTTTAACAACCAGCGCCATGAACGACTACCCGGCCAGTCCGGTTAGGTCACTCCCGGCTCCATCGGTGGGAGGTCAGTAAACCGATGAACAAAACCGCACTTGCCTCTACCGGCGACCGGCGATCCGACAGGCCCGAAAGCCTGCCCACGCGCAGCCCACTGCGACGGCGGACGAGGTGTTGACCGAACTGAGGGAATGACCTGGTAAGCGGGTGCGGAGTAACACGGAATTTTTCACTGATGCACCTGGTGACGGGTGCATTGGGAAAACAACCGAACGGAGCAACAACATGACTCGCGCTGAATATGAAGACAAAGAATGTATCGCCATCGCCGCGATGCTTGGGCTTCTTGCTCGCTCAACCCCTGCTTCACCCGAGGAAATCGCCATTGCCGCTTTCGACTATTCCGAGGCGATGGTGGCTGAGCGCCAAAAACGGCTCGGTGACAAGCCAGGGTTCAACGACTGATTTCACTGGCTGGCCTTGGCGACAGGGCCAGACGGGAAAACAACCGAGGGCAAGACGATGCCAGACCCAAACAGCCCTAACGGCTGCTTTCAGCGCCATGGGTACACGGTTGAGCGAATGCCGCGCAAGAGCGGCGTCGGCCACCACCGAGCGATCTACGACCGAAACGGTCAGCAGGTTCTGAATCGCGCTGGATACGACGCAGAGATTCAGTTCTGTGCTGAGCGCGGATTGATGCTGAAAGATGATCAGGTCCCGCTGCAAACCGCGTAGCTGTCATTTGCAGCGCTTGAAACGGAATGCATGGATCTGTTCCACGACAGCCTGTCGTTAACTGCCCTTATGCAGCGATGGTTGAGAGCGTGGGTGGTCACGCTGAAAGCTGCCTTGAAACCACCCGATCCTCTCTATGAGTGCGCATCGGGGTGTGATCTGAATGCGCAAGCTAGAGCGCGACGAAGTAAGTCGGTTTGACAAATCGATGCCGTTCGCATGACGGCATAGCGGAGATATCCCGCGGAATGAATGACATGCAAGCCGGAGATCAGCCCCGGCCAGATCACACCCCGATGCGGACAACCGATAGCTCAAAGGTTGCAGCTGTATTGATATTCGAATGGGAAAAAGACGGTATCGACCACCAGAGAAAACGGCGCGTCGATCAGCAAAAAGGGAATTAGCTTTCCTTTGGAGGTACCCACCAACCACCAGTCGAATCGCACGCCAATGTAGGGGCACCGGTGCTTGTCATAGTCCATGCGCATGGCGGTTGCCATACACCCACTCAGGCTGGCAATCAGCACCAGTAAAATCGCTTTTCGAACCACGTAACGTCCTTATTACTTCTTTGTGCGGAGCTGGATAGACGCTGGCGCGCAGAGTTAGTCACCCTCCCCCGACACCACCCGAATGCACTCCCCTCCGCGCCCATCGGCAACCAGCGGAGCGGATGAGTGCATCCGAGTTTTGTTGGATCAACACCCGCCACCACGGAGGCGACCATGGCAACCAGCTATGCAGACAGTGCGCAGGCCCGAGAGTGGGATCGGCGCTTTGATGAATGGGGGCGCCCCAAAGCGCCGAAGGTTGAAGACTTTCACGACTACGAAGCCGCAGCGCAAGAACGCACAGAGCGTCAGGCCTTGATGGCAGCTCAAGAGCTGGTCGACCGCAAGGCGCGGGCGAAGCGAGTTGCGGCAGCGGTGGTCGCCTACGGCGAATTCTGGGGGCTCAAATGAACATCCAGCAGCGTGACCATCAAACGGCGGTGACCTGGATCGAAGGCGAGATCAGCAACATGATCCGCGACCTCGGCAAGCCCAACGCCAGCGCCGCCGCGACATCCTGCATCACCCTGGCCTTCATGCTTCGTGCCATTGACGACAACGAGCACCGTCACTACCGCGCACGCATCGATCAGATTTACGCCTCCTACAACGCCTCCGTCTCGCAAGGAGCAGCAGCATGACAACCGCACCGGTAAAAACGCTTCTCGATGAGCAGTTGGAAGAGATTGAACGCAGCCTCGCGGTTGTCGGCGCTGGTATCCCTCGTGAGCTTCCTGTTTCGGCGCTCCCTCCTCCACTGGCGGCGGCCATCAAACAAGGCCGCATCGCTGTGAGGGTTCGGCCATGAAAATCATGTTCTGGTGTCTTGCCGCTGGCCTGCTGGTGGTTATGGCTGCATACAGTGCGGCTCGCGATTCGTCCAGCGTGTGCCAGGTGCCGCGCTCCACCACCTACCAGGTGTTCCGATGACCAGCCTTCAGCGTGCACGCCGCATCCTGATTCGGCGCGGCTCGTTTCGAGTCCTCTCGATTTACACCTTCCTGATGCTGCTCAGCGCCCTCGCCGATCGCGTCACACAGTAGGAAATACCGATATGCCACTCGATCCTCGGGCGAACGCCCCCGAGCGCATTGCTGCGCCTGCTCCGCTGCCTCACGTCAGCCGACGCGCACTCAAACGCGTGAAGAACCCAATCCCCGCGCCAGCGGACTGCCGCTATTGCGGTGATGACGTGCACCTGGTCTGCAACTCGGAAATTTACCGAGGTCACAGCTTCGGCGATTGGCCCTACGCCTACCTGTGTCGAGGCTGCCGCGCTTACGTCGGCCTGCATCCACAAACGGATATCCCGCTTGGCACGCTTGCCGACGATAAGTTGCGAGTCCTGCGGAACCGAAGCAAGGCGGCATTCCACGACCACATGAAGAAGGCCGGCATGACTCGAACCGGCGCTTACCAGTGGCTGGCCGAGAAGATGGGCATCGATGTAGGTGTCTGCCACTTCGGATGGTTCGATCTTGCCGAATGCTTCGCGGCGGAAAAAGTCGTCGAGCAGGCAGGTCCGCAAACGGCAATGGCTCAAGCATTCGCAAAAGCTCAATAACCCAAGCACTCAATCGCTGCGCATGTCGCGGCAAGGATTTCCCGTGAGCGCAGTAATGAAGCAGGAAGACCAATTGCCTGCGATGTCTGAGGCGGCACTTGTTGAGGTGCTGAGCAACAGCCTCTACCCGGGCGCAGAAAAGAACTCTGTGGTGATGGTGTTGGCTTACTGCCAGGCCGCGCATCTGGACCCGATGCTGAAGCCTGTGCACATCGTGCCGATCTGGAACACCAAAGCGAAAAAGATGCAGGACACGGTAATGCCCGGCATTGGTCTTTATCGCATCCAGGCCGCGCGCACTGGGCAGTACGCAGGTATCAGCGACCCTGAATACGGGCCGCCTATTACCGCAAAGCTGGGCGGCGTGGACGTCACCTATCCAGAGTGGTGCCGGGTGACCGTCAAGCGCCAAATGTCGAACGGCCTCGTTGCCGAGTTCACCGCAAACGAGCGCTGGCTTGAGAACTACGCAACGGCCGGCAAGGACACGATTGCCCCAAACACCATGTGGAAGCGCCGCGCCTTCGCCCAATTGGCCAAGTGCGCTGAGGCTCAAGCGTTGCGCAAGGCGTTCCCCGAGGTTGGATCAGCGCCAACGGCCGACGAAATGGAAGGCAAAACATTCGAAGAGGCGCCGCGTGATGTGAGTCCGCAGCGGCAGCAAGAGCCTGAGCCCGAAGCTCTTCCGCCCTACTCCGATGATCTCCTGAAAGAGAACATCGCCAAATGGCAGCCACTGGTTGATGCCAACCGAACCAGCCCAGAACACCTGATCGCGACCATCAGCAGCAAGTACACGCTCAGCCCGGCCCAGATCGAAAAAATCCAGAACCTCAAAGCCATCGACGGAGACGCAGCATGAAAATTCACAACGTAGCTCAAGGCTCCGCCGAGTGGCACGCATTGCGCGCTCAGCACTTCACAGCCTCCGAGGCGCCGGCAATGATGGGCGCTTCGAAGTATCAGACCCGCACCGACC
>NZ_JH635999.1:416542-422687 GCF_000257605.1 Pseudomonas sp. R62 | reverse complement strand
ATCAGACCCGCACCGACCTGTTGACCATGAAGAAAACCGGCATTACGCCGGAGGTCACTCAGGCGCAGCAGTACATCTTCGACAAAGGCCACGCAACTGAAGCGCTCGCCCGACCGCTGGTTGAAGTCATGATCGGCGAGGAGCTGTATCCAGTCGTGGGCACCGACGGCAATCTGCTCGCTTCCATGGACGGCGCGACGATGCTGGGCGAGACCCTCTTCGAGCACAAGCTTTGGAACGAATCACTGGTCGCCCAGGTGAAGGCCGGCGAGCTGGATCCGCATTACTACTGGCAGCTTGAGCAGCAATTGCTGGTGAGCGGCGCCGAGCGCGTGATTTTCGTTTGCTCCGACGGCACCGCCGAAAACTTCGTGCACATGGAGTACCGACCTGTCGCCGGCCGCGCCGCGCAGTTGGTCGAAGGCTGGAAACAGTTCGAGGCCGACCTGGCCAACTTCGAAATGGCCGAGGCGCCGTCGATTGTCGTCGGCAAGGCCCCGGACGAGCTGCCAGCGCTACGCATCGAACTTACCGGCATGGTCACCGCGAGCAACCTAAAGGTGTTCGAGGATTCGGCTCTCGCCGTCATCGACTCTGTGAAAACCACGCTGCAGACCGACCAAGACTTTGCCGACGCCAAGAAGGCGGTCAAGTGGTGCGGTGATGTCGAAGAAGCGGTTGCGGTAGCGAAGAAACAAGCGCTCTCCCAAACCCAAAGCATTGACGAGCTTTTCTCGTCTCTTGATCGAATCAGCGCACATGCTCGCGAGACGCGCTTGAAAGTCGACAAGCTCGTTAAGGCTCAAGAGCTGCTGGTAAAGACCAACATCAAGCAGAAGGCAGAGCAGTCGCTGGCGGATCACGTCGCGGCCATCAATAAGACGCTGGGCCGGGTGACGCTGCCAGCGGTTGCTTCCGACTTCGCCGGCGCGATGAAGAACAAACGCACCATTGCCAGTCTGCAGGACGCCGTCGATACCGAGCTGGCTCGAGCAAAAATCGCCGCGAGCCAGTCAGCAGATGCAATTCGCTTGAATATGACCAGCTTGGCCGAGCTCGCGCCCGACCATGCATTCTTGTTCAACGACATCCAACAGCTCGTTCTGAAGGCCAACGACGACCTGGTCGCGCTGATCAAGGTGCGAATCTCTGAGCACCAGAAGGCTGAGGAGCAAAAAGCCGAGGCGCAGCGCGAGCAGATCCGACAGCAGGAGCTGCAACGGATTGAAGCTGAGGCGAAAGCCAAGGCCCCTGTTGAGCCTGCACCAGTCAACAGTTCAGCACCTGTAAAAGCAGCCTCGCCTGTTCAGTCTGCGTCGAAGCCAGCAGCAGCAACTGCGGCGCCGGCGAACCTGCAGGCCGAAGTGTTCGATCTGGAAGAGCTGATCAAAGCAGTTGCCTACGGCCAAGCGCCTATCTCGGTGCTGACCGTGAGCTGGGAACACCTCGACGCACTGGTCGCCGATCAAGGCAACAAATTCAGCATGGCCGGCGTAAGGCTGGTAAAGGTGGCGGCATGATCAGCAATCTCAAATCTGACATCGAGTCACGGCGCGAGAGGGCGATGGAGCTTTCTCAGCAGGTGCAACAGCACTTGGCTGCTGGTGGAAAATTTTGCATCGGGAAAAGCCCAGCAATCAATCCGCAGCCTGCAAAACGGTCGGAAAAAATAGACCCTGAAACGGTCCTCAAGCGGCGACCGAAGCCGATATCGGCGGCCGAGCGCGAGGCGCTGCGCAGAATGGCGGACTCGCTATGAAGTCGAAACGCAAACCCAACAACGGTTTCGCCCGGGCTGAACGCAGCTGCCGGGCGCTGCTGCGCACCAACCACGTTGCGGTCGTGAACATCGGCCCCAGCGGCAGCCAGATCATGGCGAACTGGAAGAGCTGCAAGCAGATCCGCAGTCTGGCGATCGCCAACGCGATCTTCGACTTCTCCTACCGCTGGACGATCTACATCGGCGCCATGTGTCGAGACGAGCGCGGCGCCGAGTACATCAAGTCGGTGGAAATCTCGCCCGAGGGCATCTACAAGGTCGAGCGCCTGACCGATGCGATCGAGCACTACTACCTGGAGCTGCGCAACAGCGCGAACCCGAACCATCTGGTTGCGTCAGGCTGGATCGCCATTCCCGACGAGATCTCGATGGATGAGGCCCAAGCCGCGAAGCTGTTCTACGCCGCCGGCGCCTGGCAACAGGTGAAGGTAGCTGCGTGAGACGTTTCCGCACCCAACAACGCAAACGACAGACCTGGCTGGACTTGCCGCTCAGCGGAATTGAAGAGGTAGGCCATGGCCGAAGTAAAGGAGCCGACGAAGGAAGCGATCAAGCAGAAGAAAAAGCGCGAGAAGGCCGCAGCAAAGGACGCTGCATTGGGCGTCGAGAAGTTTACGGTTGAAGTGGCCGGCGTGTTCAAGCCAGACCTCAAGCGGGTCATGGCCGCCCACGGCATCAACAATCAGCAGGAGGTTTACCAGCTGCTGCTGATGAACCTGATCGCCGCCGACTTCGAAACCCAGGCCAAGATGCTTCGCTGTGTCACGACACCTTTTATTGTTACGGAAAAGGTGTCGAGCATCATTCGGGCCGCCGGGTTGAAGTCACTTATCGATGACCCTCCGGAGCCTGAAGACGAAATCGTCCAATAGGCACCCTACTTTTCGTAAGCGAAAATGAGGATGCCCTTTACGCTTTCTCTAGCTCAAATCAATTGTTACTTGCTTTGGGGCCAGACTCGCGATCGCCTTCAAACTCTCGGTTGTTCGATTACCCGCCAAGACAGTTACGTGCGAACCGCTAGAAATTGCCGCTCTGACGATGCTCTTAACGCTCTCAGTGGTGTGGTGGGTGCCGACTACCACGCTTGCGCCAATCTTTACGATGGAAATAACGCTTTCTGTTGTTCTTGCCATTAGCAGCTCCTTGATCCGGCTCCATGCCGGTCACCCGTAATACCCCAACCCAAACCAAATTGCCACCACCGGTCACGGAGGGCGGCGCCTGACTGGAGATAATCCATGGACCACAACTGCGAATACGTGCGGCAGCACTATCAGGTGCCCGCCGAAATCGGCCGCCGAGTCATCGCCTACGGAAAGCCCGGTGTGATCCTGGCTGATCGCGGCCACTACATTGGCGTGGTGTTGGACGAAGACCCGAAGAAGAGGATCAGCAACTACCACCCAACGCACGAAATGCAGTACGGCGAAATGGCCGAGACGTTGCCGCTGAAGGAGTGGCTGGTCCTACCGTTCAAGCATGACTGGGATGACCTCGACTGGAACCGGGAAGCCCGCGAAGACCTGGTCAGGGTCTGGGCGGCCACTCGAGGCCAAGCCAAATACAAGGCCTATGAGCGGCTTCAGGATTACTGCCACAGCATCAAGGCGATGCTCCACTTCAAAGTCAGACGCGCCTGATCCGGCCCCATGCCGGGCCGAACACAAATACCCCACTTATCAGGGTTGCGCCAATTCGAACGCCAGGATGGTCGGAAATGGTCGAGCACTAGGCTTGCGTCACTGATCAACCAGCCGCTTCGATCTCATCGCCGGAGCAGGCCACCCGACCAACTCATCCTTCACAGGAGGCTGCTGGGCGCGGCTCTGAAATACAGCGGTGTGGCTATCGACAATCGGGACCAGGTCGCGATCGTGCGAAGGTTGGAAGCGCTCACGCATCGCGGCGACATCGAATTTTTTGCCGACGTGCTCACCCAAGAAGCGCCGGCTGATTTTGTAACGTCCGCAGTTGAAGCACACAAGGTCGTCCCAATCGCCGTAGATGCCCTTGCGGTACGCTTCCCCCCAGCAGATCCAACACATACATCTCATAACTCGTCCTCCTGATGCCCAGATAGATTCGGGCAAAACGGCGAGGGTTCACTGAGAAGTGTTGAACGAGCGTGTCACCTGTCGGCTGGATTACGCGCTGCTCGGCGCTTCAACGATTCGGTGCGCCGACTCCATGTAGCTGGCCAGGTCGATAACCTCCCGAAGAAACACGACCACCTCCAGCTTCACCGCGTCATCCGGCAGTCCTATCCGTTTCAGCATCGCTTTAGCGTCTTCTTCGATAGCCGCTAACGCATCCACATCGCTCTGCAACCTCATGTCGGCCTCCTGCCAGTGTGAGATTGCAGATAAATACCCCACTTATACGAATCACGCCAGCCGGCGAGGATCCCCTATGTCCGCACAACAGAAATTGCCTCAGTTCATCCATGGCCAGCCGAGCATGGGCCTGCCGTTCGAAAAGGAACTGGTGGTCGACCTGTTCGCCGGCGGTGGCGGCGCCAGCACCGGTATCGCCCGGGCATACCGGGAGCCGGACGTGGCGGTGAACCACAACCCAATTGCCTTGGCTGTGCACCGCGCCAACCACCCGCAGACGGCTCACTATGTAGCGGACGTTTTCGAGGTGGATCCTCGCGAAGCAACGGGTGGCCAGCCGGTGGCGATCATCTGGGCATCGCCAGACTGTCGGCATCACAGCAAAGCCAAGGGCGGCGCGCCGCGTGATCGTGGTGTCCGCGGGCTGGCCTGGGTTGTGATCCGCTGGCTGTACGTCACGAAGTCGCGCCTGCTCTTCCTCGAAAACGTTGAAGAGTTCTGCGACTGGGGTCCTATCGACGATGACGGCCAACCGATCAAGTCTGAACGCGGCCGCACCTTCAAAGCTTTTATTGCCGCGATCAGCACCGGCCTGCCCGCTGACCATCCGGATATGCCGGAGATCATCGAGGCGATCGGAGAGTTCGTGCCGGTGGAGGCTCTGGTGCGAGGGCTGGGCTACAACGCTGAGTGGAGGGAGCGCATCGCGGCGAATGCCGGCACCCCGACCATCCGCAAGCGCCTGTACTTGGTGGCGCGCAGCGACGGGAAGCCGATCGTCTGGCCCGCGCCGAAACGTCACAAGCGGCCAGCGGCGAAACAATTGCCGTGGCGCTCGGCGGCGGAGTGCATCGACTGGAGCAACCTCGGGCGCACGATCTTCCGCGACAAACCGATGGCTGAGAACACGATGCGCCGCGTGGCCAAGGGCTGCTGGCGTCATGTCCTGACCAGTGCGATGCCTTTCATTGTTCCAATGCGCGGCACCTCATCGGCGCACACCAGCACGCACGGTACCGACGAAGCGCTTTCCACAATCAGCGCGGGCGGCACCCATCACGCGCTGGTGCAGCCGGTTGCAGCGCCCTTCCTCACCGAGTGCGCCAACGGATCAGCACAACGCAACTTCGACGTGCAGGAGCCGCTGCGCACGCAGGTCGCCCAAGTCAAAGGCGGACACTTCGCGATGGCGGCCGCCAACATGGTCACCTTACGCAAAGGCTCGGTGGGCGCTGACATGACGGATCCGCTTGGGGTGGTCGCGACCAGTACCGGCCACCACGCGATATCGACAGCGTTTTTCGAGCAGGCCAATGGCGGCTTCTACAAAGGCGACGGCCGATCGGCCTACGATCCGATATCGACCATTTGCCAGTCCGGCGCCAATCAGCGCCTGGTAAGCGCCTACCTGGTGAAGTATTACGGCAACGAGAGGGACGGCATTTCGCTCAATGAGCCGATGCACACGCTGCCGACGAAAGACCGCGTCGCGGTTGTCGAGACGGTGCAGGTGCCGAACACGCTGACGCCCGATCAAATGGAAGGAGCCCGGCGCTGCGCCGCCTTCATGCACAAATATCTGCCGGAGCACTTCAAAAACCCGGCCGAAATGGTGATGGTCGGCGGCTACGTGCTGATCGATATCACGCTGCGCATGCTGCAACCCCCAGAGCTGAAGGCCGCGCAAGGCTTCGACAAGGATTACATCATTGACCGCGGCCTGTTCGTCGACCCGGTCACCGGCGCAGAGGAATGGCGCGACATCAAGAAGGTCGACCAGGTGCGGCTGATCGGCAACAGCGTCTGTCCAGACGAAGCCGAGGCACTGGTCGCCGCCAACGCCGCAGACATCATTGAGCTTTATCAGCGGCTGGCTGCATGAATTGGAACCCTAGAACCAGAAAACCCCCGCCATTGCTGGAAGGGGCTTTGCGGAGAGGACGGGGTTCGAACCCGTGGTCCAGTTACCTGAACGCCGACTTTTCAGGTCGGTGCAATAAACCGCTCTGCCACCTCTGGAAAGCCAGAG
>NZ_JH635999.1:412704-415839 GCF_000257605.1 Pseudomonas sp. R62 | reverse complement strand
ATCTAACTCACTCTCGCAAGAATATCAATAAGCCATCAACGGCGAGGACGCCCCATGCCCACAGAAAACAAACCGGCCGAGCCGCTGAAGATTGAGCGCTCGACTGTGACCAAGCTGGTGATAACCGGCGCGCCGCGTCTCGACGCTATTACCGTGTTCCTCGAGGACTTCGGCCGCCGCGACTGCCCTACTGAATCCGACCCGAGCTATCAGACCGCCCAGGGCAAGATCACGATCAACTGCTGGGACAACAGCTGGAGCGCCTACTGGGGTGGCATGGGCCCTCGCACGGTGGCCGAGTTCGTGGCCGACTGTGATTGGCACTATGTCCTGAACTGCCTCGATCGCGGTATCAGCAGCACGCGGTTCAGCGGGAATGCTCTTCACGCCTTCGCGAAAAAATGCATCGTCCAGCGCCGACGACAACAGACCGGGCGACATGACTGGGAGCTGGATGAGCTGAGCAAGGATGAGGCGCGCGAGCTCTGGCACGACATCGATGTTTTGCGAAGCGTCGAGTCGCCAAACGAATGCTGGCATCACGACAGGCTGCTCACTGAACTGTTTGGTGATGAGTGGCACTACCCGGTTGGCGACAAGGCGGTCGAGGAGAATCACGAATTCAACTATCTGCGCCGGGTAGTGGAAGCGGTACAGGACGCGTTGCGCCAAGAAAGGCCGCAGCAGGAGGCAGCATGAAGCGCATCTACATCAGCGGTCCCATGACCAACATGTTGGACCTCAACTTCCCGCTGTTCCATTCCACGGCCGCCACCCTCCGCGCCGCCGGGCACAGCGTCATCAACCCCGCCGAGCTCAATCCAGAACCAGGCACCTGGAGCGAATGCATGCGCCGCGACATCGCGGCCCTGATGGAATGCGACACCGTGGCCACCCTGCCCGGCTGGCAGGATTCCCGCGGCGCCAGCCTTGAGGTTCATATCGGCAAGGAGCTCGGCATGAAGGTTGTGAATGCCCATGATCTGGTATCGATGGAGATTGCAGGATGAGCGAAGTCAGCCGGTATTGGGTGAACAGCGACGGTTATCTGTACCCGTGCTCCCCAGCTTGGGAGCCGGAAGACGATGAGCTGGTGAAATGGCCGGACTTCAAACGCTTGCAAGATGAGCGTGACGCCCTGCAGCAGCGCCTGAACGCAGCGGATCAGCGGATTGATGAGCTGACCCAAGAGCGCGAAAGCCTGATTGCCTACGGTCGCAATAATGGCCTCCATGAGGCATCCACTGTGTGCAGCCGCATGGCGTACGACACCTATTACCCGGCCGGCTCTCGCTTCAAACACTTCGTGCCAAAGGCGCTGGAGCAGCAAGGCAATTTGCTCATCAAGGCGGCCAACGCAATCGCTGCTTTGCCTGATGGGCCCATCGAACGTCACCGGGCTCGCCAGCAGAAGAAAGCGGAAAAATCCGCCACTGCCTGATAGGAGTACATCCGTACTCCACCAACAAAACTACTCCCTCCCCCTTCAAAGTCAGCCGCTATAGCGGCAAGGACGAGCTCGACCATGGAAAAGAACAAACTCGGCCCGGACCATTACCGCTATGTCGATGAGCTGGACCCGAAAGGCCTCGAAGTCACCTGCAAAAAGTACGTGGTTATCGGTGAGACCGAACAGTGCTGGTACATCGTGGACGAGTTCCACAACAACCTCTTCGGGGGCACGCATCGTGAGTCGTTGCTGAAGAAGTACCGCAAGCGTGTCCTGAAGAATGGCGGTGAGCATGGCCGGCGATTCGCCTACACCGACAAGGCCCTGGCATTGCGATCTTTCAAAGCGCGTAAATCTTGGCAGGTTCGCCATGCCGAACTGACGCTTGAGCGGGCCAAGGCTGCCATAGCGTATTTCGGGGATGCCAAGACCGAAAGCCCCGTACCGACTGATCGCCTGCTGATTCCCTGCGAATACATTCAAGCCATGAATTGGAGCGAGTGCTGATGATCTTCTCCTGCATCGCCGTAAGCACCCTCTTCTTCTGGCTTCCATTGGTACTGACCATAAAGGCGGTGATCGGATGAAAGTAACCGACTCAGAAATCCTGCGCGCCATCTGGCGAGCGCAGGTAAAACGAACCGCGAAGGGCGCTATCGTCAATTATATCGGTGGCAGCAAAGGGCTCACCGGTGATCGCGATATCGACCGCCACCATGCGCAGTACCTGAGCATGATCAGCCGCGGCGGCCTTGGAATCGAACTCAGCAAAGGGCAGCTTGCGAGACGCATCAAAGCCTTGGTGGGCACGGGATGTCTGCAATGGAATGGTCGGCCGGGGAATGCTTACGAGTTCCAAGCCCCGGCAGCCACCGAGATGTTCCACTTCGCGCGTAACTGGTGGGCAGATCGCGGCGTGCCGGCCGGTTTCGACCGAGAACAAAATCGCATGCGCACGATCAGGCTCAGCGATTACGAGGTATTGGTCGGCCAGCTCGAGGAAGAGCTGATGCGGTTATTCGGTGATCGAGAGGTGACGCCATGATCGCCCTCGCCTGGTTCGCCTACGTGTACTGCTACAAGGGGCCGCGGTGATGAGTGACGCCCCGATTGAGCCGCAGGATTACATCTACGGCGTGAAGGTCGTTCAGATCGAAGATCTGCGCGTAGCCCGAGGATTAACACGGCGCCCAGCTTCCTCCTGCCGACACAAACAGTTGGTTTATGACCAAGGAGAGCGGCGCGTCTGGTGCCAAGACTGTGAAGTCGAGGTTGAGGCTTTCGACGCCTTCGTTGGAATAGTCGAGGTTTTCAGCGCCGGCATGAGCAAGCTGAATACTCGGCGCCGTGAGCTGGCAGAAGCTGAACAGTTCCAGATCCGTAGCCGCGCCGCAAAGGTGATGGACGAAGCCTGGCGCAGCACGAAGATGGCGCCGCTCTGCCCTCACTGCAATGCCGCAATCCTCCCCGAGGACGTTGCCGGCGGCGTGGCGAAAACATCCAAAGCTTTGGTTGCCGCTGCACGCAAACGTCAGCACACCACCAAGCCCTAACCCCTCCCCCAACTCAACAGCCTGCCGGTGTACGGCGGGCGAGGAATTCGCATGCCAAAAGTAATGCGATCGGTCTCAGATCCAGGCGCGGAACACGGTTTCCGAGTTGAGCCTGCAACATATGAACAGGCC
>NZ_JH635999.1:407429-412298 GCF_000257605.1 Pseudomonas sp. R62 | reverse complement strand
GGCCGAAGCGGCAGCCGGGTTCAGGCTTGATCGTCGGCGCAAGTACTGGATCACCGAAGACGGCGATGTCGAGGAAGAAGGCGTTGTGACCCTGTCCTGTAGCGGGTGCAGTTGCGGATGTGAGGGTGGCTGCAGTTGCGGCCCATCGTCCGGATGCAGCGAGTGCGGCTATACGGGCAGGCGGCGCTTTCACTTTGGGTACCCCGCTCAATCCCCTGAGCAGCGAAAAGAACTTCGAAACCTTTAACCACCTTCTGCCGCCACGCGCGGCATGGAGCATCACAATGGCAAAAATTCTGGCCCAGATCACGGTCAAGTTGCCGCGCCTTATGGAGGCAGGCGAATACAGAAAGCTCCGCTACGTCGGCGGCAAGCCGAGTTTGCAGCAGTTGAAAAAATGGATTGAGGAAGGCGAAGTGGTAGGAGAAGTAAAAGGCGGGATGTATTTCGTGGATGTGCAGGCGGCCGTGATGGGGTCAGATGATCCCCTGCTGGCCAAGATGTTGGAGATAGGCTGATGGCTGCCCGGCCGCGCACGCTCAAAAACAGGAAGCTACCGCCAAATCTTTACCCGAACGGTAAATATTTTCGGTACCGGAACCCCATTACCGGCTTGATGACAAGCATCAACCGCCCACTTGAGGAAGCAATCAAGCTCGCGCACGCAGCAAACCTCAAGGTCGCGGCGCTGGTCGTCGATGACGGGGCGCTGCTTACCCTGCTGACCGGCGATCGGTTGCCAACGGTGAGCAACCTGCTGCAGCGGTTCAATGACGAATGGCTGGTCGACAAGGGCTATGCGGCGCGGACACTGGAAGAGATCAAATTCAAGCTCGAGCGGTACCGGCAGGATCTCGGCGATCGCCTGATCGGACAGATGGACGTGCTGGCCATGGCTGAATACCTGGACCAGTTCAGCAACAACGCCTACACAAAGCATCGCGGGCTGTGGGTGCAGATCTTCGCTTTCGCCGTTGCAAAAGGTTTGGCCGAGCGCAATTGCGCCGAGCTGACGCTGGTCAAGAAGGAAGCCGAGAAGAAGCGCCAGCGGCACACGCTGGAAGGACTACAGACGATCATCGCCGCGGCGACCACGCCGCCCTGGCTGAAACGGGCAATCCGCCTGGCACTTGCCAGCCTTCAGCGCCGCGAGGATATCGTGACCTGGCTGAAGTCAGCGGTCGACATGGACAAGAACACGCTGACCGTGTCGCCGGGCAAGACGCAGGGCTACGACAATCCGGTTCACCTGAAGATCACCATGGGCGCCGCGCTGCGTGAAGTCGTCGGCGAGTGCCTGCGATCGCCGTTGGTCTCGCCCTACCTGATCCATTACAAGCCGAAGGCCCGGCGAAGGGAACAGATCGACGCGAAGGACCACTGGACGTCGGTGACACCAGATTATCTGACCAAGGAGTTCAGCAAGGCGCGGGACGCGGCGCACGCTTATGACCATGTGCCGGCCGGTGAGCGCCCCACTTTTCACGAGATCCGCGCTTTAGGCGCATGGCTATATGAGCAGCAGAATTTCCCGCAGGAATACATTCAGGCGCTGCTGGGCCACGCGGACGAGAAGATGACGAAGCACTATCAGGAGGGACACGGCGACAAGACGATCGACTATGTTGAAGTGAGCGCCGAACTGGCGTTCTGAGGTGGGGGTTTTGCAAAAGTTTTGCAAAAGTTTTGCAAATCGCAGACAACAAAAAAGGGCTCACCTTTCGGTGAGCCCTTCTAGACCGCCCAGCAGAGCGGATTTTGTTTGGTAGGCGCGATTGGACTCGAACCAACGACCCCCACCATGTCAAGGTGGTGCTCTAACCAACTGAGCTACGTGCCTGCTGTGAGGCGGCATTCTACGGAATTCCGGAGGGGTGTCAACACCTTTTTTTCACCTAACCCTATGAATATGCAAAATATTTAATTTCGCCTCAGCGACGAAGAGTTTCCGGTGGCTGGCGGAGGTTTTTCAACTCGGGTAGGATCGACGCACTCGTAAAATATATTAAACAGAGGCGGCAGGATGGCGAACACCCAATACCCAGAGTCTTATTACGCTGCGTCGGCCAATGCCGTACCACCACGCCCTGTGCTGCAGGATGATGTGGAGACGGACGTCTGTGTGATCGGCGCCGGGTATACCGGGCTGTCGTCCGCCCTGTTCCTGTTGGAGAACGGTTTTCGCGTAACCGTGCTGGAAGCGGCGAAAGTCGGTTTTGGCGCCTCGGGCCGCAACGGCGGGCAGATCGTCAACAGCTATAGCCGCGACATCGACGTCATTGAACGCACGGTCGGCCGCCAGCAGGCGCAACTGCTCGGCGAAATGGCCTTTGAAGGCGGCCGGGTCATTCGCGAGCGCGTGGCCAGATACAACATCCGGTGCGACCTGAAGGACGGCGGTGTATTCGCCGCCCTTTCCGCCAAACAAATGGGCCACCTGGAATCGCAAAAGCGCCTGTGGGAACGCTTCGGCCACACCCAGCTGGAATTGATGGATCAACGCCGCATTCGTGAAGTGGTGGGTTGCGATCAGTACGTCGGTGGCATGCTCGATATGAGCGGCGGCCACATCCATCCGCTGAATCTGGCGCTCGGAGAAGCGGCGGCAGTCGAGTCTCTCGGCGGCACCATCTATGAGCAATCACCTGCCGTGCGCATCGAGCGCGGCGCCAATCCGGTTGTGCATACGCCGCAGGGCAAGGTCAGGGCCAGGTTCATCATCGTCGCCGGCAACGCCTACCTCGGTAATCTGGTACCGGAACTGGCGGCCAAATCGATGCCGTGCGGTACCCAGGTGATCACCACCGAGCCGCTGGGCGATGAGCTGGCGAAGGCGCTTTTGCCGCAGGATTACTGCGTGGAGGACTGCAACTATCTGCTCGACTACTATCGCCTGACCGCCGACAAGCGCTTGATCTTCGGTGGCGGCGTCGTTTACGGCGCTCGCGATCCGGCGAACATCGAAGCGATCATTCGCCCGAAGATGCTCAAGGCTTTCCCGCAACTCAAGGACGTGAAGATCGACTACGCCTGGACCGGCAACTTCCTGTTGACCCTTTCGCGCTTGCCGCAGGTCGGGCGCCTGGGCGACAACATCTATTACTCGCAGGGCTGCAGCGGTCACGGTGTCACCTACACGCACCTGGCGGGCAAGGTCCTCGCCGAAGCGTTGCGCGGTCAGGCCGAGCGCTTCGATGCCTTTGCCGACCTGCCGCACTATCCCTTCCCCGGCGGGCAATTGCTGCGCACACCGTTTGCCGCGCTGGGTGCCTGGTATTACGGGCTGCGCGATAAGTACAGCCTATAAAACCATTGTGGCGAAGGGATTTATCCCCGTTGGGGGTGCGAAACGCCCCTCTTGAGCAGGAGGGGACTGCTGCGCAGTCCAACGGGGATAAATCCCCTCGCCACAGTAGATCAGCAAGGCTTAGGATCAGAGCTGGTCCCGAGCGATCCCGCTGCGAATCCGCAGGATATCCGCCAGCACCGCCAGCGCAATTTCCGCCGGTGTCTTGCTGCCGAGGTTGAGGCCGATCGGCGCATGAACCCGCGCCAGCTCTGCCTCACTCAAGCCACCAATGCGGCGTAAGCGCTCGAAGCGTTTCTGCGACGTCTGCTGCGATCCCATCACACCGATGTAAAACGCCTCGGTGCGCACCGCTTCCATCATCGCCAGATCGTCGATGCGCGGATCATGGGTCAACGCCACTACCGCCGTATCGCGATGACAACCACCGTCGGCAATGAACACCGAAGGCAACTGTCGACGGATTTCCACGCTATTGAGCACCACGCCTTCAAGCATTTCATCACGCGGATCGCAAAGAATCACTTCGAAGCCAAGCCCTACCGCGAACTCGGCACAGGCCTGCGCCACACTTGAGTAGCCAGCGAGCAACAAGCGCTGTGCTGCACCGACACGAATGCGCACCCGATCAATCTCACGCTCGATCCGTGCACCCTGCTCGCGATCAGCAAACAGAGTGCGCGCACCGCTGGCCAGATCAACTTCGCGAAGCAGACGACGCTGACCCAGCAGCGCCGATTCCAGTTCACGCAGGTGCGCCTGCACCGCGCAGTCGGCGTCAAGTTTCTCAACCAGCACATCAAGAATGCCGCCGCAAGGCAGACTGACCCGCGAGCGCGGATCATCGCCTTCGCCGTAACGCACGACGCTTACCGCTTCGAGAAACGCACCTTCGGCAACGCGCTCAAGGAAATCCTCCTCGACGCAACCGCCCGATAGCGAACCGATCCACTGCCCGCCTTCGTTCACCGCGAGCAGCGAACCCGGCGCGCGCGGTGCCGAGCCGTAAGTGGTGAGCACCGTGCACAGCCAGATTCGCTGCCCGGCCACCGACCATTCCAGCGCCCGACGCACCACTTGCAGATCGAGATGCTGCATATCAGTGCGCCTTGTGCTCGACGCTCGGCGCGTCGGCTTGCAGCTTCTGCACTTCGCTCACCGCCAGTTCAGCGCCCTGCCCGCCCCAACCCTGACGCAGGTAGTTGAGCAGATCAGTCAATTGCTCAGGACTGAGCTTTCCAGCAAAACCCGGCATCGGCTGCATGTGCTCGAACCCGGAGAATTTCTGTTCGCCGATGCCGTCCTCGATCACTCGCAACAGATTGCGCGGATCTTCGAGGCGCAACGTGGTGTTGCCACGCATGGCCACTGCGATGTGCGGTTTGCCTTCACCGCCAGCCGCGTGACAACCGGCGCAGACGTTCAGGTATTCCTGACGGCCGCGCTGAGCACTCGCGCTGAGCTTGTCCAGCGGCACCTCGACGAGCTCTTTGGCTGGTGGCGGTTGCTCGCCAAGGAGGAACGTCGCCATTGCCGCCAGGTCAGCATCGCTCAGACCTTGA
>NZ_JH635999.1:392126-406737 GCF_000257605.1 Pseudomonas sp. R62 | reverse complement strand
CGCCAGGTCAGCATCGCTCAGACCTTGAGTGCTGTTATGAAACACCGGGAACATCTCGTTGAACATCGTCCCTTGCGCGCTCATGCCGTGCTTGAGAAACGTGCTCAGATCCTGCTGATTCCAGCCGCGCGCGGCCAGATCGGTGGCCAGCAGGCTCGGTGCCAGATAACCATTGAGAATGCCGCCGGTCATGCGCTTGTCCATTTGCATCGCGCCGGGCAGGCCGCGTGGCGTATGGCATTCGCCGCAGTGACCGAGAACGTCGACCATGTACTGGCCGCGCTTCCACGCCTCACCTTTGCCTTCGGCCGGCTCCAGCTTGACGTCTTTGCCGTAGAGCATGTTCCAGCCGGTCAGACCCAGACGCACATTGAACGGAAAGCTCAGGCTGGTCACCGGCGCGGCGCGTTCGATCGGCTCGATGGTTTTCAGATACGCGTGAATCGCATCGGAGTCGGCGCGCGGCATCAGGTGATACGAGGTGTACGGCATCGCTGGATACAGATTCGCACCGTCGCGCCGCTTGCCTTCGGTCAGCGCAGCGAAGAACTCGTCATCGTTGTACAGACCGATGCCGTGCTCTTTGCTCGGGGTGATGTTGGTGCCGTAGATCGTGCCGAATGGCGAGAGGATCGGCAGGCCGCCGGCATACGGGGCGCCACCCGGTGCGGTGTGGCAGGCCATGCAGTCAGCGGCGCGGGCGAGGTATTCGCCGCGCTTTACCTGTTCATCGGCGTGGACCGCCAAAAGCGGCGCGGCCAGTCCGACCGCAAAAGTCAGGCGGGTCAGTAAACGCTTCATGCTCAACCCTCCTTGACCAGGCCGAGATCGGTCAGCACGTTGCGCGTGGCGTTGTAATAACGCACGTAACCGGTGCAGCGGCAGACGTGATGGCCGAGGCTGTCCTCGATCACCTGTTCCAGCTGACTTTTGACGATCGGCTGGCGCTGCAGCTTCTCGACCAACACGGTGGCGGCGTTGACGAAGCCTGGCGCGCAGTAGCTGCACTGGAAGGCGAACTCGTCGACAAAGCGCTGCTGGATCGGATTGAGCTCGGTGACCTGGCCCTGCTCGTCGCGAGTGGCATGGCCTTCGATGGTGCGAACTTTCTTGCCCTCGAAGTAATGCGCACCGGTGATGCAGGTGCGCACTTCCTCGCTGGTGCCGTCGGGGTTATCGACGATCACCACACAGGCGTGGCAGATCCCCTGACCGCAGCCCAGCCGCGAGCCGGTGAGGTTTTTGTATTCGTGCAGGTAGTCGATCATCGGCAGGTCATCAGGGATGTCCACCGGGCCGACGGATTGACCATTGAGGGTCAGTTGAAGCGGACGGTTAGCCATTGAGGGCCTCCTTGATGCGCGCAGCGGTGATAGGCAAGTCACGAACACGTTTACCGATGGCGTGCGCCACGGCGTTACCGATGGCACCGACAATCGGGATCATCACCACTTCGGCGATGCCTTTGGACGGATCGCTCGGCGACAGCGGCGGCAGGATCTCCGCAGTCTGCTTCCACACCGCAACGTGACGGGCCATCGGCAGACGGTAACGGTTGAAGTTCCAGTCACCCTCCCCCGGCCCGCCTTCGTACAACGGCATCTCTTCCATCAGCGCATGACCAATACCCATGGCGATACCGCCTTCGAGCTGGCCCTTGACCAACTCTTCAACCAGCACCCGACCACACTCGATCCACGAATGGTGGTTGAGCACCTGAACTTCCGCCGAGCCTTTATTGACCTTCAACTCGACCAGCGTCGCGACCGGGCTGTAATAGGTCACGGCAGCGTTGTTCAACTGCACTACCGGGTAGTTGACGTTCTGCCGATCAAGCAAGTGGAAGCCGGCGCTGTTCATCTGCGCTTTCTTCGCTTGCGGCGCGCCATCGCCGTATTTCACCGCCAGACCGTCGAGCGGCAGGCGCTCGCGCACGCCGTCGATACTGTATTCAGCCTCGGCCCAGCTCCAGCGGTTGAAACCATGCACCGTGGCGCCCGTCACCAGACCGCGATCGTGGGCACGCTTGGCCAGCTCTTCGAAACTCAGCGGCTGCATGCCGTTGGCGGTCAGCTTGCCGTCGACCCAATGCGCATCTTCGCGACGCACCACGTAAGGGTTGGCCTGGCCGCCGTACGGACCCTGACGCCAGATCTCCAGCGCCGCGGGCCACAAGCCGTGGTTGAACAGCACCCGCGCCGCTTCACGGGTCGCGTGGCTGAAGTAATAGGCGGAGTTGGTCGCCGAAGACGCCGACGCCAACTTGCCGACCCAGCGCGGATTGCGCAGCAGATTGTCCTGCTCGGCCTGACTCATGATGTACGGGTTGCCGCTGGTGATCAGCTGCATTTCCTGCCACTCGGTTTCGCCGGTCTTCACCTCGTGCGCCGGGCTGCCGAGGAAATCGGCGACGACCAAGGCTTGCGAAGTGGACATGCCGGTGCCGATTTCGATACCGATGTGGCGCAGGGTGATGCGCCCGTCTGCGGTGAATTCGATGCTGGCCATCGGCGCTTCGGAGCCGGTGCCGAAGTCTTTCTGGCAGATGGCGAAACCGACGCCGTACCAGTTATCCGGGTCTGCCGCTTCACGTTGTTGCTTGATCGTGTCGCGATTTTTCCAGACTTCGTGCACCGAGGCCTTGTCGAGAATTTCATGCAGGCGCAGTGCACCGGCCGGGATTGCGCCCTGGGTGTTTTTCATGCCGGAACGCAGGGCATTCCTGCGGCGCAAATCGATGGCGTCGACACCCAGGCGATTGGCGATTTCGTCGACCATCATTTCGGTCGCCGCCATGCTTTGAAGAGTGCCGTAACCGCGCATCGAACCCGCCTCGACCGCGCGCGAGTGATACGCGGTGACCTGCAGATCGTTCTGCGGCATGTAGTAGATCGACTGCGCAGCCGTGGCGCCAACCGCCGCCACCGATGGGCTGTAGTTGACCCGACCGCCGCCGTCGACGCTCATTTCCGCGCGGAAAATCTTGAAGGTGTAGTCATTCTTGTCCACGGCCAACTGGTAGCGGATGTCGAACGGGTGACGCTTGATGCCGCTCTGGAACTGCTCGTAGCGGTCGTTGGCCAGACGCACCGGCACACCGGCGCCGTACAGCGCAGCCAGGGCTGCGTAGTAGACAAAAATGTTGTGGTCTTTGGAGCCATAGCCGACGGTATAGCCCGGGTGCATGTTCAGATTGGACAAGCCGAAACGCGACGGCCCGATCATCTTCGCGGTCTCGGTCGCGACTTCCAGCGGGCACTGCGTCGCCACGACGAAATGCAGGGTTTTGGTTTTCGGGTCGTACCAGCCGTTGCCGTTGTCCGGCTCGAGGGCGGCCGGTTCGATCGACGGCGTCTTGTAGCGCTCATCGAACACCAGCCAGTTGTCTGGCGGCGTGTCGATTTCCTGCTTCATGCGGTCGGCGTAGAACAGGCCGCGCTCGGTGAGGTTGCCATGCAGGTTCGGCGATGCATTCCAGACTGGACGGCGGTTCTTCAGCATCGGGAACAGGATCGAATCCTTGAGGCTGGCGAATTCGTCTTCGTCCGCCGAAGTCGCGCCGCCGACGCGCACGTAGCGGAAGCTGCCGTAGGGGTCGCCTTCGTAGAACGGCACCTTGGCGCCGTAACGAATCGCTTTGTCATTGAATTTGAGTTGATTCTTGGCCTGACGGAAACGCTCGAAGTCGTTCCAGATCAGAATCGCTACCGGGTGACCGATGAACATCGGCACTTTGCCTTCCGGCAGCAATGGATCAGGCGCGTGCTCTTCGGGGAAGACGATACCGTCCTTGTCCAGATCGGCAGCGGTAACGATGCGGTCCGGCTGCAGATCAGCGCCGAGCCACGACAGGTCGTAGCCTGCGTAGATGCGGTCGGCCTTGATGGTTTTCAGCAGCATGGCGTGGCCTTGTTGCTCAGGCCAGCCAGGCATGTCCTTGGCGCGGATGTCGCGGGCAAACACCTTGCTGCCGCAGACCTTGGACAAGGCATCGTTACGTTGCCGCGCCTTGCCGTTATTGCCGAGCCATTTCTCGGACGGCACGGTGACGCTGTTTTCCATCAAGGCAGCCAGCGCCTGACTGCTGAGCGGCGTGAGCGTAACGCTCACACCCGCCACCAGCCCGCCCTGGAGGAACGAGCGCCGGGATATTTCACGGTTGGACATGGATCATCCTCTGGGCGGTTATAGGTCCGCCCTTGTGGTTATCTACTGGGGATCTCGAGTCGTGCAGAAGCTCTTTCTGGCGAAGCAAAGAGCTGTGTTGACAGTGCAAAGCTGACCGAAAGGTTAACTTTAAAGGTTTCTGCGCCCACAGCAAACAACCAGTTACAAAAACCTGACTAAATAATCAAAAAAAATCAATGCGACGTGGCACCGCAGTAGGCTTGCAGAGATTCTTGTAGGAGCTGTCGAGTGAAACGAGGCTGCGATCTTTTGATCTGGATTTTTTAAGAGCAAGATCAAAAGATCGCAGCGTGCCGCAGCTCCTACAGGACGATTTGCGCAGGAGTTCGAGAGGGGAATAACCAAATTTCAGACACAAAAAACCCCGGTCTTTCGACCAGGGTCTTTGCTATCGATCCGATTCAGCCTATGACTGGTTTCGGCGCTTCAAGGCGTTCAGTGGTCCTTGAAACAGATATGGCGCAGCGGACGGGACTCGAACCCGCGACCCCCGGCGTGACAGGCCGGTATTCTAACCGACTGAACTACCGCTGCGTATCGCTTTGAGCTTGCGCTCAAGTAACTCGTTTTGATTACCGGCTTCGGTGCCTGGCAATCGCGAACCAGATCAATCTGACTCGTAAAATATGGCGCAGCGGACGGGACTCGAACCCGCGACCCCCGGCGTGACAGGCCGGTATTCTAACCGACTGAACTACCGCTGCGCGTCGGTGCAGGCACTTTCAGCCTACTCTCTTGCTTGCGCAAGCTTCTCGGGAGTGGTGGGTGATGACGGGATCGAACCGCCGACATTCTGCTTGTAAGGCAGACGCTCTCCCAGCTGAGCTAATCACCCGTTTGCATCTCCGAGGCCGCGAAATTTACGCAGGTGGCGAAGCTAAGTCAATAGCAGGATTGGAGTTTTTCTGAAAAAGACGAAATTGCTTCATTCCTGAAGAAGCCATCGACCGATGGACCGCATTCGCGAGCAGGCTCGCTCCCACAGGACGCGGCTTCGCTTGTTATTCCGTGTAGATCATCTTCTTGGTCATGCCGCCATCGACGACAAATTCCTGGCCGGTGACAAACCCGGCATTCCTCGACAGCAACCACGCCACCATCGCCGCCACGTCCTCGACAGCCCCTACCCTGCCCGCCGGATGCTGAGCATGATCGGCATCGGCCAAAGGTTCGGCGCGACGCACCGAGGGATCACGGGCATCGATCCAGCCCGGACTGACTGCGTTCACGCGGATTTCCGGTCCAAGGCTGATTGCCAGCGCATGGGTCAGCGCCAACAGCCCGCCCTTGCTCGCAGCGTAGGCCTCGGAGTCCGCCTCCGACTGTCGCGCGCGGGTCGAGGCCAGATTGACGATCGAACCGTTGTGCGCACGCAGATACGGCGCACAGTGCTTGGCCAGCAACATCGGCCCGCTCAAATTCACCGCCAGCACCCGATTCCAATACGCCAGATCGAGGCTCTCCAGGGTGATGTTGTGCGGATCGGCCACCGCCGCGTTGCAGACCAATGCATCTAGGCGACCGAACTGCCCCAATACCTCGGCCACGCCCAGCGCGACCTGATTTTCGTCGGCGACGTCCATGGCGATGAACCAGGCGTTCTCGCCCAGCACCTTCGCCACTTTCGAACCACGCACCCGATCAAGATCGGTCAGCACCACCTGCCAGCCTTCGCTGACCAGCCAAGCGGCGATTCCGAGGCCAATACCGCGCGCAGCCCCGGTGACCAGCGCCACGCGGCCATGGGTGTTGGCCGCGGGTGTGGACAACTCGATCACAATGCCGCCAGACCGCGCGCCAGATCAGCTTGCAGGTCAGCCACGTCTTCCAGACCGACCGCAACGCGGATCAGACTGTCACGAATGCCTGCCGCTTCACGCTCCTGTGGCGCCAGACGGCCGTGGGAGGTGGTGCTTGGATGGGTGATCGTGGTTTTGCTGTCGCCGAGGTTGGCGGTGATCGAAATCAACCGCGTGGCATCGATAAAGCGCCAGGCGCCTTCTTTGCCGCCCTTGACCTCAAAGCTGACAACCGCACCGAAGCCCTTCTGCTGGCGCTGGGCCAGCTCGTGCTGCGGATGGCTCTTCAGACCGGCGTAATGGACCTTCTCGATGCCGTCCTGCTGCTCCAGCCATTCGGCCAGCGCCTGAGCGTTGGCGCAATGCGCTTTCATGCGCAGGTTGAGGGTCTCGAGGCCTTTGAGGAAGATCCACGCGTTGAACGGGCTGAGGGTCGGCCCGGCGGTCCGCAGGAAACCCACCACTTCTTTCATCTGCTCACCGCGACCGGCGACAACGCCGCCCATGCAGCGGCCCTGACCATCAATGAACTTGGTCGCCGAGTGCACGACAATGTCCGCGCCGAGCTTCAGCGGCTGCTGCAACGCCGGGGTGCAGAAGCAGTTGTCGACCACCAGCTGCGCGCCCTTGGCATGCGCGATTTCAGCCAGGGCGGCGATATCCACCAGTTCGGCCAACGGATTGGACGGCGACTCGACAAAGAGCAGTTTGGTGTTGGACTTGATCGCCGCGTCCCAGGCTGACAGATCGGCCAGCGGGACGTAATCGACTTCGACGCCGAAGCGTTTGAAGTACTTCTCGAAGAGGCTGATGGTCGAGCCGAACACGCTGCGCGACACCAGCACATGATCGCCAGCACTGCACAGGCTCATCACCACCGCCATGATCGCGGCCATGCCGGTTGCCGTGGCGACGGCTTGCTCGGCGCCCTCCAGCGCGGCAATGCGTTCTTCGAACGCGCGCACGGTCGGGTTGGTGTAGCGCGAATAGACGTTGCCCGGCACTTCGCCGGCAAAGCGCGCCGCTGCATCGGCAGCGGTGCGGAACACGTAACTGGAGGTGAAGAACATCGGGTCACCGTGTTCGCCTTCCGGCGTGCGGTGCTGACCGGCACGGACGGCCAGGGTATCGAACGCTACGCCTTCGAGGTCGCTGTCCAGCCGACCGGCATCCCATTCCTGACTCATGCTGTCTCTCCTTGCTGTTCTCGAACAATGAATATCAGATACAAAACCGGCCCCTCAGGGCCGGTGGAAACTCAGTTGTTGTACAGATCGATGATCGCACTGACTGCCTGGGTCTTGACCTTCGAGGCATCGTTGCGCGCCTGTTCGATCTTGTTCAGGTAAGCCTCGTCGACGTCACCGGTCACGTACTTGCCGTCGAACACCGCACAATCGAAGTGCTCGATCTTGATCTTGCCGCCACCGACCGCTTCGATCAAGTCAGGCAAGTCCTGATAGATCAGCCAGTCAGCGCCGATCAGATCGGCCACGTCCTGAGTCGAACGGTTGTGCGCGATCAGTTCGTGAGCGCTCGGCATGTCGATACCGTAGACGTTCGGGAAGCGCACCGCAGGTGCCGCCGAGCAGAAGTAGACGTTTTTCGCGCCGGCTTCGCGGGCCATCTGGATGATCTGCTTGCAAGTGGTGCCGCGCACGATCGAGTCATCGACCAGCATCACGTTCTTGCCACGGAATTCCAGCTCGATGGCGTTGAGCTTCTGGCGTACCGACTTCTTGCGTGCAGCCTGGCCCGGCATGATGAAGGTGCGGCCGATGTAACGGTTCTTGACGAAGCCTTCGCGGAATTTCACACCCAGGTGATTGGCCAGCTCCAGCGCGGCAGTACGGCTGGTGTCCGGAATCGGGATGACCACGTCGATGTCGTGCTCAGGGCGCTCGCGCAGGATCTTCTCGGCGAGCTTCTCGCCCATGCGCAGACGCGCTTTGTACACCGACACGCCGTCGATGATCGAGTCCGGACGCGCCAGGTAGACGTGTTCGAAAATGCACGGGGTCAGCGACGGGTTGGTTGCGCACTGACGGGTGTGCAGCTTGCCATCTTCGGTGATGTACACCGCTTCGCCTGGCGCGAGGTCGCGGATCAGGGTGAAACCGAGCACGTCCAGGGAAACGCTTTCCGAGGCGATCATGTACTCGACGCCTTCGTCAGTGTGACGCTGACCGAACACGATCGGACGAATGCCGTGCGGATCGCGGAAACCGACGATGCCGTAACCGGTGACCATCGCCACAACGGCGTAACCACCCACGCAGCGGTTGTGCACATCGGTCACAGCGGCGAACACGTCTTCTTCGGTCGGTTGCAGCTTGCCGCGCTGGGCCAGCTCGTGGGCGAACACGTTGAGCAGCACTTCCGAGTCGGAACTGGTGTTGACGTGACGCAGATCGGATTCGTAGATCTCTTTGGCCAACTGTTCAACGTTGGTCAGGTTACCGTTGTGCGCCAGGGTGATGCCGTACGGCGAGTTGACGTAGAACGGCTGGGCTTCGGCCGACGTCGAGCTGCCGGCAGTCGGGTAACGGACGTGGCCGATACCCATGTGGCCGACCAGACGCTGCATGTGACGCTGCTGGAACACGTCACGCACCAGGCCATTATCCTTGCGCAGGAACAACCGGCCATCATGGCTGGTCACGATACCGGCAGCGTCCTGGCCGCGGTGCTGGAGCACGGTTAGCGCGTCATACAGCGCCTGATTGACGTTCGACTTACCGACGATACCGACGATGCCACACATGCGACGCAACCCCTACTTAATGGATCTGAACTGAACAGCACTCACTGAGGCGTTTTCGCCGTCGGCAAGAGCTGCTCCTTGAACGGAATCTCAGCGGGTACGCTGATTCCGCTGGCAAGCCACTGACTGCTCCACCCGAGTATCAGGTTTTTGGACCAGTCGGCGACCAATAGAAACTTGGGCACGAGCTGTGATTCTTTCCACCACCCGTCCTGCTGTACCGGCCCCAGGCTCAACAGCCCGACCGCCACGACCACCAACAACACGCCACGCGCTGCGCCGAAGGCCATGCCGAGGAATCGATCGGTCCCGGACAACCCGGTAACGCGAACCAACTCGCCGATAAGATAATTGATCATTGCGCCCACGATCAGTGTGGCGACAAACATGATGGCACAGCCCGCGATCACGCGAGCCGATGGGGTTTCGATGTATCCGGCGAGGTACTCGGACAGTGAGCCACCAAACATCCAGGCAACCGCTCCTGCGATGATCCAGGTCAGCAGCGATAAAGCTTCCTTTACGAAGCCGCGGCTCAGACTGATCAAAGCGGAGATGGCGATGATTGCAACGATCGCCCAGTCAACCCAGGTAAATGGCACAGTGCAGCCTACAGACGGATAAGGCGGCGCATTTTAGCAGAGCGCATGGCTGTCGGTAAGCTGCGATTGTCAGTGCTTTTCAATCGAGATGATAGATTTCAGCCACGTTCAGGCTGAAAACGGACAACGAAGCCCTTGAGGTTCTGCTGACGGCTCAGCAGATCGCGCAGACGATCGGCTTCGGCACGTTCGATCAGCGGACCGACGAATACCCGATTCTTGCCATCGGCCGAGCGAATGTAAGCGTTGTAACCCTGGCTGCGCAGGTTCTTCTGCAGGCTCTCGGCGCTGGCGCGGCTCGACAGGCTGGCAAGTTGCACTGACCAGCTCACCGACAGCCCGTTGGCATCGACGCGGCTCTGCGTGGTGTCAGGCTTGCTGGTTGCGGAGGTGATTGGCTGAGCCGGCGCCGGAATCGGCTTGACCACTGGTGGCGGCGTTGCCGGGCGGGCAATCTGCGCCGGGATGGTCGGTGCCGGGGCGGCCGGGGTGGCCGGTGCAGCGGGCGCAGCTTCTTCAGCGACTTCTTCGTCAGTCGGCACAGGCTCTTGCGGCAAGGCTTGCGGCTCGGGCACGGCGACCGGGTCCATTTGCACTTGCGGCATGGCCGAAGGCTGAGGCGCAGCCGGGGCCTCGACGGTCACCTGACGCTGCTCGTCCTGACGGGAAAACAGCATCGGCAGGAAGATCACCGCCAGCGCCACCAGCACCAGCGCGCCAACCATGCGCTGCTTGTACGCTTTATCCAGCAAAGCCATTTGCCGCTTCCTCCGTGGAGCGCCGGGCCAGCCATTCAAGGGCCTCGGCGACACAATAAAATGATCCGAACAAGAGAATCTCGTCGTCACTGGTTGCTACCGCACACTGCCCTTCCAGAGCCGCCGCGACGCTGTCGTAAGACGTAACAGAAGCGCCAAGGTTCTCCAGCGCTGCCTCAAGTTCAGCCACCGGACGCGCGCGCGGCGAATCCAGCGGCGCGACAGCCCAATGCGCGACACTAGCATTCAATTCGCCAACAACACCATCCAGATCCTTGTCGGCCAGCAATCCGAACACCGCCAGACGCTTGCCAACCGGCGGCCGCGCGGCCAGACGCCGGGCGAGATACTCAGCGGCGTGCGGGTTGTGACCAACATCAAGCAAAACGTTCAGGCGCTTGCCATTCCATTCGAATGACCGACGATCGAGGCGTCCGACCACGCGCGTCGCCTGCAATGCAGGGACAATCTGTTCGGCATTCCACGGCAAACCTGTCAGCAGATAGGCTTGCAGCGCCAGCGCGGCGTTTTCCATCGGCAGATCGAGCAGCGGCAAGTCGCGCAACTCGACCACTTGGCCCAGGGCATCGGTGCCGCGCCATTGCCAGTGTTGGTCAGTGATGCCGAGATCGAAATCGCGTCCACGCAGAAAGAATGGGCAAGCCAGTTCGTGCGCCTTGTCGAGCAGTGGTTGCGGAGGATTCAGATCGCCACACAAGGCCGGTTTGCCCTGACGGAAGATACCGGCCTTCTCGAAGGCGACGGATTCGCGGGTATCGCCCAGATAATCGGCGTGATCGACGCCAATGCTGGTGACCAGCGCAATATCGGCATCGACCACATTGACGGTATCCAGACGCCCGCCCAACCCCACTTCAAGCACCACAGCGTCAAGCGCCGCCTGCTGGAACAGCCAGAACGCTGCCAGAGTGCCCATTTCGAAGTAAGTCAGGGAAGTCTCGCCGCGGCCCGCCTCGACCGCAGCAAAGGCTTCGCAGAGCTGCGCGTCAGTGGCTTCGACGCCGTTGAGCTGCACCCGCTCGTTGTAACGCAGCAGGTGCGGAGAATTGTAGACACCAATGCTCAGGCCCTGGGCACGCAGCAACGAAGCCACGAACGCGCAGGTCGAACCCTTGCCGTTGGTGCCGGTGACCGTGATCACCCGAGGCGCCGGCTGGCCCAGCCCCATGCGGGACGCTACCTGTTGCGAACGCTCCAGGCCCATGTCGATGGCCGACGGATGCAACTGCTCAAGGTAGGCGAGCCATTCACCAAGGGTGCGCTGGGTCATACGTTGGCAGGCACCGGTGGCACCACGATCGGTTCGATCGGCGCGGCGACGAACTTCGGCGTCGGCTTGCCGGTCATCTGTGCCAGCAGGTTACCCAGACGCGGACGCAGTTCCTGACGGTGGATGATCATGTCGATCGCGCCGTGCTCCAGCAGGAATTCGCTGCGCTGGAAGCCTTCCGGCAGTTTCTCGCGCACGGTCTGCTCGATCACACGCGGGCCGGCGAAGCCGATCAGGGCTTTCGGTTCGCCGACGATGACGTCGCCAAGCATCGCCAGACTGGCGGAAACGCCGCCGTAGACCGGGTCGGTCAGTACGGAGATGAACGGAATGCCTTCTTCACGCAGACGCGCAAGCACGGCCGAGGTCTTGGCCATCTGCATCAGCGAGATCAGCGCTTCCTGCATGCGCGCGCCACCGGAAGCGGCGAAGCAGATCATCGGGCAGCGGTTTTCCAGTGCGTAGTTGGCAGCGCGAACGAAGCGCTCACCGACGATGGCGCCCATGGAACCGCCCATGAAGTTGAATTCGAATGCGGAAACCACTACCGGCATGCCCAGCAAGGTACCGCTGACCGAGATCAGCGCGTCTTTTTCGCCGGTCTGCTTTTGCGCAGCAACCAGGCGATCCTTGTACTTCTTGCCGTCGCGGAATTTCAGACGGTCAACCGGCTCCAGGTCAGCGCCCAGTTCGTTGCGGCCTTCCGGATCGAGGAAGATGTCGATGCGCGCACGTGCGCCGATGCGCATGTGGTGGTTGCACTTGGGGCAAACGTCCAGGGTCTTTTCCAGCTCCGGACGGTACAACACCGCCTCGCAGGATGGGCATTTGTGCCACAGACCTTCAGGCACCGAGCTCTTCTTGACCTCCGAGCGCATGATCGAAGGGATCAGTTTGTCTACTAACCAGTTGCTCATGCTTTCTTTCTCCAGTACCGGCGGCCCGAACGCTCTGGTTCGCAGCCCCGCGTATGCCCTTGAGCTAAATTCATGTGTGTGGCGATGGTTGCCGAACAGTCGCGGTCAGCGCGAAACATGACCTGCGTACGATTCACCAACCCTCAGCCGCGCCTGCTTTGTGCAAGTGCATTGATGGACGGCGGCAGACTGCCAGCCGTCACATCGACGATGTATTGCCGCGCACCGCGTTGATGAATGCGCGAATCTTGTGGTGATCCTTGATGCCTTTGCTCGCTTCTACCCCGCCGCTGACATCCACCGCGTAGGGCTTGACCCGTGCTACCGCGTCGGCAACGTTCTCCGGCGTCAGGCCGCCGGCCAGAATCAGCGGCTTGCTCAAGTGTTGCGGAATCAGTGACCAGTCAAACGCCTCGCCGGTTCCGCCAGGCACCCCTTCGACATACGTGTCGAGCAGTACGCCACTGGCGCCGGGAAAGGCATCGCAGGCAGTGGCAATGTCATCGCCGGCCTTGACCCGCAGCGCTTTGATGTACGGCCGATGCCAGCCTTCACACTCCTGCGCGCTTTCGTCGCCATGGAACTGCAAAAGATCCAGCGGCACCGCATCAAGGATTTCTCCCAGCTCGCAACGGCTGGCATTGACGAACAGCCCCACGGTAGTCACGAACGGCGGCAACGCCTTGATGATTGCCCTAGCCTGCTGCACGCTCACTGCACGCGGGCTCTTGGCGTAAAACACCAGACCGATCGCATCGGCACCGGCTTCGACGGCGGCCAGCGCATCTTCGATGCGGGTAATGCCGCAGATCTTGCTGCGAACGGCTGACATGTCAGGAAAACCTCAAGGCAAAATCCGAAAACGTCCCGGATGGTAACAAAAGCGTTCGACAGCGTCAGCCGTCAAGTTCGGAGAAACCCGTAAGGAAATGTGGCCCGATAAAGCGCTCGGGTAACGGGAATTCGTCGTGATACTCGACCTGCACCAGATAGAGCCCATATGGATGCGCCGTCACCCCGCCGGAGCGACGCTCGCGACTCTCCAGCACTTCTTTCATCCACTCCACCGGGCGCTCCCCGGCACCGATGGTCATCAGCACACCGGCAATATTGCGCACCATGTGATGGAGGAACGCGTTGGCACGAATGTCGAGCACGATCATCTTGCCGTGACGAGTCACGCGCAGGTGATGCATCTTCTTGATCGGCGACTTGGCCTGGCACTGACCGGCCCGGAACGCGCTGAAATCGTGGGTACCGATCAGGTACTGCGCGGCCTCGGCCATACGCTCGGCGTCGAGCGGACGGTGATTCCAGGTGATTTCTTCATTGAGGTGCGCCGGGCGAATCTGATCGTTGTAGATCACATAGCGATAACGCCGGGCGATGGCCTTGAAGCGCGCATGAAAATGCGCCGGCATGACCCTGGCCCAACTGACGCTAATGTCGTGGGGCAGATTGATATTGGCGCCCATGACCCAGGCTTTCAGCGAGCGATCAACCTGGGTGTCAAAGTGCACCACTTGGCCGCAGGCATGCACGCCGGCATCGGTACGCCCGGCGCATTGCAGGGAAACCGGCGAATTGGCGACTTTCGACAGGGCTTTTTCAAGCTCTTCCTGCACAGTCGCCACTCCGGTCAGCTGCCGTTGCCAGCCGCTGTAACGCGAGCCTTTGTACTCAACGCCCAGCGCGACGCGGTAAAAGCCGTCGGGCGCCATTTCGGCGACCGGGTTATCTATGTTTGCCAAGGTGGGACAGCCTGCTGATTTGCAAAGGCGGGCATTATAAGGCGGTGGGCTGGGGATGCCAGAGTTCTCTATCGGCAGTACCGCCCCCTTGGCGAGCAAGCTCGCTGCCACATTTGCAATGCCCCCCCCCTGTGGGAGCGAGCCTGCTCGCGAAAGCAATCGATCAAACACCACAGAATTCGGCACCAACAAAAACGGCAGCCCCACCGGGCTGCCGCTTATTGTTTACCGCTGAACTTACGCCAGGTTGGAAAGCATTTCCTTGGCCTCGCCCCGCTGCTTCTCGTCACCCTCGGTCAACACTTCGTTGAGGATGTCGCGCGCACCATCGGCGTCGCCCATGTCGATGTAGGCCTGGGCAAGATCGAGTTTGGTCGCTGCTTCGTCAGTGCCGGCGAGGAAGTCGAAATCGTCTTCTCCCAAATCATCACCCATCGCCGCGTCCGCTTCGGTGAAGCTCGGTTCGGCCATGCTTTGCGACAGGCGATCCAGCTCGGCATTGACGTCGTCCAGCTCGGCCGCGAAGGCATCCGGCTCGGCG
>NZ_JH635999.1:380988-391648 GCF_000257605.1 Pseudomonas sp. R62 | reverse complement strand
GGTCGAAATCGGCTGGGAGCTCCAGATCGTCCTGCGGCACGTCAGCAACTACCGGCGTCTCGACCGGTGGCAAGTCCTTCACGCCGTCGTCCAGATCCAGCAGGAAGTCATCTTCAGCCAACGTGGCCGGCGATGGTTCGGCGCCGAGATCCATATCCAGATCGAAGTCCGACAGATCGTCGAGATTGTCTTTCATCTCGGTTTGTTCTTGCAGCACTGAAGCGAAGCTCAGGTCGTCTTCGGCCGGAAACGCGTCGAGCTCGACAGGCGCTTCTGGCTCGGCCACTGGCGCAGGATCGACCGGGGTGATGTTGTCGAGGTCGTCCAGGCTCAAATCGAACGCGGTGTCGAGGTCGTCAGCGGCAGCCTCGGGCGCTTGCGGCTCGTCTTGCAGCAATTCCTTGACGTACTGCGCGTCCAGTTCGGCAGCGACGGCGGCAGCTGCCAGCCCACCGGCAGCAACCACGGCCATGGCCGGGAAGCGGCTCTTCAGTGCTTCGACCTTGGCGAAGTTATCGCCATTGGCCACCAGTTGACGCTCTTGCGCAACGAACGCATCGCGATCGCCCTGCTGACCGTAGACTTCCATCAGCTTCAGGCGCAGATCGCTGCGTTCCGGCTCAAGGCTGACGCCCTCTTCCAGCAGCGCGGCGGCTTGATTGAGACGACCGGCATTGATGTGCGATTGCGCTTTGTCGAGCACGTCATCCGATCGCTCGCCGGCCGGGGCCACCAGTGGTGCGGCAATCGGCGCAGCCATCACCACCGGAGTGACGACCGGTGCAGGGGCTGGCGCAGGTGCCGGAGCTGGCGTATTGAGCTTGACGCTGGCTGCCGGGGTTTCCAGACCAGAGAAGCTGCTTTCCGGCAGATCCTGCTCAGCGGAGAACTCTTGCTCTTCAGCCAGAGCGCGGGCCATGCGCAGGTGCTTTTCGGCTTCCTGCTGGGCTTTGCGACGGCGCGCCAGCAGCAACAGCAGAAGCAGCAGAACCACCGCACCGCCGCCGATCAGGCCGAGCAGGATCGGATTGGTCAGCAGTTCATTGAAGGCTTTGTCGTCATCGGCGGCAACAGGCGGCGTAGTTTCGACCACCGGCTCGACGACTGGCTCAACCGGGGTTTCCGCTGGCGGCGCGATGGCCGACTCTGGAGTCGGTGAAGCCGCTGCGGCGTCGGCCGGGGTGGCTGGCGGTGTTGCGGCCAGTTCGGCAGTGATCGCCGGCACCGGCGGCACAGCACCGTTGGTGCCAGGCGCAGCGCCGGCACCGGCGCCGTCGGCCTGCATCTTCGCCAGTTGATTGTTCTTCAGCTCGATGAGCTTTTGCAGCTTGTCCAACTGGCTCTGCAGATCAGCCATGCGGCTTTTCAGTTCCTCGTTGTCACGACGGGTCGTGTCGAGGTTTTCCTGAGTGATTGCCAGTTTGTTGCTCAGCGCCTTGGCGTCGCCGGCCGGGCCTTTTGCGCCGGGCTTGGCGCTTTCCGCCGAGACGAGGCTCAGATTGTCCTGGGTGTTGGCCGCTGCACCGGTATTGCCACGGCCACGATTGGTCGCATCCAGCTGCTGCTGACCGGTGCCAGGCTTGCCCACATAACGACGGCCCTGACGCCAGGCTTCGTTCTGCGCCGCCACTTCAGCGATGGCTGCCGACTGCGGCAGCGCTGTGCTTTGTACCGGGTCCGGCAGACGCAGCACCTGGCCGGTTTTCAGACGGTTGATATTGCCGTCGATAAAGGCATTCGGATTGAGCGCCTGAATCGCCAGCATGGTCTGCTGCACCGAGCCGCCGTTGCGCGCCTTCGCGGCGATTTCCCACAGGGTGTCGCGCGGCGTGGTGGTGTACTGATTGCGATGGGTCGCGCCAGTGGTTGGCGCAGTGATGGTCTGCGACGGCGCCGGTTGCGCGGCGGCGTCTGCGGTCTGCGGCGAGAACTTCGACGGATCGAGCAGCACGCTGTAATCACGCAGCAGGCGGCCATTGGGCCACATCACCTGCACGAGGAACTTCACCATCGGTTCCGACAGCGGTTGGCTGGAGGTCACGCGCAACACGCTTTTGCCGCTGGCGTTGAGTACCGGGGTGAACGTCAAGTCATTGAGAAAAGCCTGACGATCAACGCCAGCCTTGGCGAAATCTTCAGGGGAAGCCAGGCTCGGCACCACCTCGGCGGCGGTGAGATCCTTGACGTCGAGCAGCTCGATTTCAGCCACCAACGGCTGGTTCAGGGTCGACTTCAGGGTCAGCTCCCCGAGCCCGAGGGCATGCGCCATACCGGAGGACAGCGCCGAGGCGGCCGCTATTGCTAACACCAGTTTGCGAACTTGAACCATAGCCTCATCCTTTGTTTGAACGTTCCTCGGCCAGCGAGAAGCTTTTGAATACCGCTGCCGTAAGGCATTGCGCGCGACGACGGGGGTCGCCGCGCGCGATCATTTCGGTGCTGCCCCGGAAAGTCCCGGAGGGTGACTCGTCATCGACGCGCTTCGGGCAAGCATAGCGCTCACCTAGAATCAGTCGACAAATTGTTGCCAAGTATCTTTTACAGCAGGTCTTTTATCAACAACTCAGCCAGTTGCACGGCATTGAGCGCCGCGCCTTTGCGTACGTTATCTGACGTCAGCCAAAGATTTAGTTCCGCCGGGTCGTCGACGCCCGTGCGCACGCGACCGACGTACACCACGTCCTGCCCCACCGCATCGCCGACCGCGGTCGGATAATCGCCGGCCTCGACCAGCTCGATGCCCGGTGCTGCCTCGAGCGCGGCGTTGACCTTTTCCAGGTCAACAGCGCTGCCTGACTGCAAGGTCACGCTAAAGCTATCGCCAAAAAACACCGGGGCTTGAACGCAAGTGGCAGAAATCTTCAATAAAGGTTTTGCCAGCACCTGGCGCAACTCGCGCACCAGACGTTTTTCCAGCAGCGTATGGCCTTGCGCATCAGGCGTACCGACTTGCGCCAGCAGGTTAAACGCCATCTGCCGATCAAAGAAGGCCGGCTCCAGCGGGCGCATGTTCAGCAGCTCGGCAGTCTGCCGCGCGAGCTCGGTGACCGCTTCGCGACCTTGCGCAGAAACGGCCAGGTTGGCGGTGACGTTGACGTATTGCAGATCGAGCAGATCAAGCAACGGCGCCAGCACCACCGCAAGCGTCGTCGCAGACGGGCTTGGGCTGCTGACCTGGAATGGGCTTTTCAGACTGGCGAGAATATCGGCATTGGCCTCGGGCACCACTTGTGGCGCCTGATCTGCAGGCAACGCGCAGGACAGGTCGATCAACGAGCAACCGGCAGCATGGGCACGGGCGGCGTAGCTCAGCGACACCGCAGCGCCAGCGGCGAAGAACACCAGTCTGACCTTGCTGAAATCGAACTCGTCGACCTCGCGCACGCGTACGTTTTTGTTGCGGAACAGCACCGAGCTGCCGGCCGATTCGCTGCTGGCCAGCAGGTGCAGGTTGCCGACCGGGAAGTCGCGTTCTTCGAGAATCTGTACGAGGGTTTCGCCGACAGTACCGGTGGCGCCGATAACGGCGATATCGAAAGTCTGGGTCATGGAGCTACCTCTGGCAAAACGGGGGGAGCGGCACTTTACCGGGTGGGTGGCGCACAGGCAATTTCTGCAGGATTTGCGGCGGCTGGACCGGCCCTTTCGCGAGCAGGCTCGCTCCCACAGGGACCGCATTTCAATGTGGGAGCGAGCCTGCTCGCGAAAAAGGCAGTACAGACACCGGAGAAATCCTTGGCATAAAAAAACCCGCACCTCTCACAAGGCACGGGCTTCTTCATTGCTTCAAGCGATCAACGCTCCAGCAGGATCCGCAGCATGCGGCGCAGCGGTTCGGCCGCGCCCCACAGCAGCTGGTCGCCGACGGTGAAGGCACCGACGAATTGCGAACCCATGTTCAGCTTGCGCAGACGACCGACCGGTACATTCAGGGTGCCGGTGACCTTGGTCGGGCTCAGCTCCTGCATGCTGATCTCGCGGTTGTTCGGCACCAGCTTGACCCAAGGGTTGTGCTGGCTGATCAGCCCTTCGATATCGGCGATCGGTACGTCTTTGTTCAGCTTGATGGTCAGCGCCTGGCTGTGGCAGCGCATGGCGCCGATGCGCACGCAGATGCCGTCGACCGGGATCGGGCTCTTGAAGCGACCGAGGATCTTGTTGGTCTCGGCCTGGGCCTTCCACTCTTCGCGGCTCTGGCCGTTCGGCAGTTCCTTGTCGATCCACGGGATCAGGCTGCCGGCCAGCGGTACACCGAAGTTTTCGGTCGGGTACGCGTCGCTGCGCATGGCTTCGGCCACGCGACGGTCGATGTCGAGGATCGCGCTGGCCGGGTCGGCCAGTTGATCGGCGACAGCGGCGTGGGTCGCGCCCATCTGCTTGATCAGTTCACGCATGTTCTGCGCGCCGGCACCGGAGGCCGCCTGATAGGTCATGGCGCTCATCCATTCGACCAGACCGGCCTCGAACAGACCGCCCAGACCCATCAGCATCAGGCTGACGGTGCAGTTGCCGCCGATGTAGTTCTTGGTGCCCGCGTCCAGTTGCTGGTCGATGACCTTGCGGTTGACCGGGTCGAGAATGATCACCGCGTCATCGTTCATACGCAGGCTCGACGCCGCGTCGA
This sequence comes from Pseudomonas sp. R62, assembly GCF_000257605.1. NCBI lineage: Bacteria > Pseudomonadati > Pseudomonadota > Gammaproteobacteria > Pseudomonadales > Pseudomonadaceae > Pseudomonas > Pseudomonas sp. R62. The sequence continues at coordinate 387,024 of NZ_JH635999.1, read as the reverse complement.
TCCAGTAACCCTGCCAGCCGGCTTCACGCAGCTTGGGGAATACTTCGCTGGTGTAGTCGCCGCCCTGGCAGGTCAGGATCACGTCGAGGGTCTTCAGCTCGTCAATGCTGTAAGCGTCCTTGAGCGGAGCAATGTCCTTGCCCACGGACGGGCCTTGGCCACCGACATTGGACGTGGTGAAAAACACCGGCTCGATAAGATCGAAATCCTGCTCTTCCAGCATCCGCTGCATGAGCACGGAACCGACCATCCCGCGCCAACCGATCAGACCTACACGTTTCATCGCAACTACACCTTCTTGAAAAGTGGGCCGCTGCTTTGTATTGAATTTCGCAGCGGGCCCGAGAGATTACAGATTCCGCAGCGCGGCGACTACTGCGTCGCCCATTTCCTGCGTACCGACTTTGGTACAACCGGCCGAGTGGATGTCGCCGGTGCGCAAGCCCTGATCGAGCACGACGCTGACGGCTTTTTCGATGGCATCGGCAGCGTCGTGCAGATTGAAGCTGTAACGCAGCATCATCGACACCGACAGGATCGTCGCCAGCGGGTTGGCAATGCCTTTACCGGCAATGTCCGGCGCCGAACCGTGGCACGGCTCGTACATGCCCTTGTTGTTGGAGTCCAGCGAGGCCGACGGCAGCATGCCGATCGAACCGGTGAGCATCGACGCTTCGTCGGAGAGGATGTCGCCGAACATGTTGTCGGTGACGATCACGTCGAACTGCTTGGGTGCGCGCACCAACTGCATGGCGGCGTTGTCGACGTACATGTGGCTCAGTTCGACTTCCGGGTAATCCTTGGCCACCTGCTCCACCACTTCACGCCACAACTGGCTGGATGCCAGCACGTTGGCCTTGTCCACCGAGCAGAGCTTCTTGCCACGAACCATGGCCATGTCGAAACCGACACGGGCGATGCGGCGAATTTCGCTTTCGCTGTACGGCAGGGTGTCGTAGGACTGACGCTCGCCATTGTCCAGCGTACGGGTGCCACGCGGCGCGCCGAAGTAAATGCCGCCGGTCAGCTCACGGACGATGAGGATGTCCAGACCGGCAACGATTTCCGGCTTCAGGCTCGACGCGTCGGCCAGTTGCGGATAGAGGATCGCCGGGCGCAGGTTGCCGAACAGGCCCAGTTGCGCGCGGATTTTCAGCAGGCCGCGCTCAGGGCGGATATCACGCTCGATGGTGTCCCATTTCGGGCCACCGACAGCGCCCAGCAGCACGGCGTCGGCAGCGCGGGCGCGATCAAGGGTTTCGTCGGCCAGCGGCACGCCATGCTTGTCGATGGCCGCGCCACCGATCACGTCGTGGCTCAGCTCGAAGCCCAAGCTGTACTTGTCATTGGCCAATTCCAGCACCTTGACCGCTTCGGCCATGATTTCCGGACCAATACCGTCACCCGGGAGAATCAGAATCTGCTTGCTCATGCTTTCCTCGTGTCTTCAAGCGGTGCGCCAGTGAACGGCGCGCCGGGAAAAATTCTTATCGCTCAGCCATCAGTACGATTACATCGGTACTGAACGAGCCGTCGGCATCTATCTCAAAATACTCACGCACTTCGTTGCCCATCGACTGCTGCAACTGGCGGATCGCCGCGCGCATCACGTCAGGTGTGCGCATGCGCTCCACCCAACTGCTGTACTCCAGACGCAGGCGCTGCCGGGTGGTACTGCGCACATGCAGACCGGCTTCGCTGACCTGGCGCAGCCACTCGGCGGCGGAGTAGTCGCGGACATGGCTGGTGTCGCGCAACACTTCAACGCTTTGCAGGTAAGTGTCGAACAACGCACTGCCCGGTGACAACACATCAACGAACGCCGCCACCCCGCCCGGCTTCAGCACCCGACGCACTTCGCGCAAGGCCTGACCGAGGTCGCTCCAGTGATGCGCCGAATAGCGGCTGAACACAAAATCGAACTCGCCATCGGCGAACGGCAAGCGCTCGGCAGCACCGTTGACGGCAATGATGTTGCTCAAGCCGCGATCGAGGGCAGCGCCGGCAACCACATCAAGCATTTGCTGCGACAAGTCGTAAGCCACCACTTCCCTGACCAGCGGCGCGATATGGAAACTGACGTGACCGGCGCCACAGCCCAGATCCAGCACCCGCGCTCCACCCTGCCCGGCCAGTTCAGCCTGGAGCAGCGCGAATTCGCTGCCTTGGGCGTGAACCGCGCTGCTCAGGTAAGCGGCGGCCTGTTCGCCGAATTGCTTCTGGACGACCTGGGTGTGCTGGGCGGTGCTGGTCATGGATCACATCCTGTAAGCAGTGTTATTTGAAATACATTCCCTGTGGGAGCGAGCCTGCTCGCGAAGAGGCCCGCCCTGACTACATCAATCCCGAATCAAGCGTCGCGAAACAACCACGGCTGACTAACCCGATGCTTGGCCTCGAACGTCGCAATCGCATCGCCGTCCTGCAAGGTCAGGCCGATATCGTCCAGACCGTTGAGCAGGCAGTGCTTGCGGAACGCGTCGATCTCGAAGCTGTAGACCTTGCCATCCGGGCGGGTCACGGTCTGCGCTTGCAGGTCGATCTGCAATTGATAACCCGGCTCGGCTTCAACCTGCTTAAACAGTTCATCAACTTCTGCATCGCTGAGGATGATCGGCAGCAGGCCGTTCTTGAAACTGTTGTTGAAGAAGATGTCGGCGTAACTCGGCGCGATGATGCTGCGGAAACCGTACTCTTCCAGCGCCCACGGCGCGTGTTCACGGCTCGATCCGCAGCCGAAGTTCTCGCGGGCGAGCAATACGCTGGCACCCTGATAACGCTCGGCGTTGAGGACGAAATCCTTGTTCAACGGGCGCTTGGAGTTGTCCTGGTACGGCTGGCCGACATCCAGATAACGCCACTCGTCGAACAGGTTCGGACCGAAACCGGTGCGCTTGATCGACTTCAAGAACTGCTTGGGAATGATCTGATCGGTGTCGACGTTGGCACGATCCAGAGGCGCGACAAGACCAGTGTGCTGGGCAAAAGCTTTCATGCTGCGCTCCTTTTAGATCAATTCACGAACGTCGATGAAACGGCCGTTCACTGCTGCCGCCGCCGCCATGGCCGGGCTGACCAGGTGGGTACGGCCACCGGCGCCCTGACGGCCTTCGAAATTACGGTTGGACGTCGACGCGCAATGCTCGCCGGACTCCAAACGGTCCGGGTTCATCGCCAGACACATCGAGCAACCCGGCTCGCGCCATTCGAAACCGGCCTCGAGGAAAATCTTGTCCAGCCCTTCAGCTTCCGCCTGCGCCTTGACCAGACCCGAGCCCGGCACGACGATCGCCTGCTTGATGGTCGAGGCCACCTTGCGGCCCTTGGCGATCACCGCAGCGGCGCGCAAGTCTTCGATGCGCGAGTTGGTGCAGGAACCGATGAATACGCGATCAAGCTGAATGTCGGTGATCGCCTGATTGGCGGTCAAACCCATGTATTTCAAGGCGCGGACGATCGAGTCGCGCTTGACCAGATCCATTTCCTTGGCCGGGTCCGGCACGTTCTGATCAACAGCCAAAACCATCTCAGGCGAAGTGCCCCAGCTGACTTGCGGCTTGATCTGCGCGGCGTCGAGCTCGACCACGGTATCGAACTTGGCATCGGCGTCGGAGACCAGGTCTTTCCAGGCTTCGACGGCCATGTCCCACTGCTCGCCTTTCGGCGCGAATGGACGACCTTTGACGTAGTCGATGGTCTTCTGATCCGCCGCCACCAGGCCGACGCGGGCGCCGGCTTCGATGGACATGTTGCAGATGGTCATGCGGCCTTCAACGGACAGATCGCGGATCGCGCTGCCGGCAAATTCGATGGCGTGGCCGTTACCGCCGGCGGTGCCGATCTTGCCGATCACCGCAAGGACGATGTCCTTGGCGGTCACGCCGAACGGCAATTGGCCTTCGACGCGCACCAGCATGTTTTTCATTTTCTTGGCCACCAGGCACTGCGTGGCGAGCACGTGCTCGACCTCGGATGTGCCGATGCCGTGGGCCAACGCACCGAATGCGCCGTGGGTCGAGGTGTGCGAGTCACCGCAGACCACGGTCATGCCCGGCAAGGTCGCGCCCTGCTCCGGACTGATGACGTGAACGATGCCCTGACGCACGTCGTTCATCTTGAACTCGACGATGCCGTATTCATCACAATTGTCGTCGAGGGTCTGCACTTGCAAACGCGAAACCTGATCGGCAATGGCTTCGATGCCGCCCTTGCGCTCCGGGGTGGTCGGTACGTTGTGGTCCGGGGTCGCAATGTTGGCATCGATGCGCCAAGGCTTGCGCCCGGCCAGACGCAGGCCTTCGAAAGCTTGCGGCGAAGTCACTTCGTGGATGATGTGACGATCGATGTAGATCAGCGCCGAGCCATCGTCGCGCTGCTTGACCAAATGCGAATCCCAGAGCTTGTCGTAGAGCGTTTTGCCGGCCATCAGACGGTTCCTCATCAGCTTGTTTCTATGCCCTGGGCTTATCAATAACCCTTTGGCTTGTGAGGCCGATCCTATGGGGTTAGATTAAATAACTCAAATTCATATTTTTTATGCTTTGGATAACCAACTGGAATGCGACATGGACTTGGCTAACCTCAACGCTTTTATTGCCATCGCCGAGACCGGCAGCTTCTCCGGCGCCGGCGAACGCCTTCATCTGACCCAACCGGCGATCAGCAAGCGCATCGCCGGTCTTGAGCAGCAATTGAAGGTGCGCCTGTTCGACCGCTTGGGCCGTGAAGTCGGCCTGACCGAGGCCGGTCGCGCCCTGCTGCCAAGGGCTTATCAGATTCTCAACGTGCTCGACGACACCCGCCGCGCCCTGACCAACCTGACCGGTGAAGTCAGCGGCCGCCTGACGCTGGCCACCAGTCACCACATCGGCCTGCACCGCTTGCCGCCTCTATTAAGGGAGTTCACCCGCCGCTACCCACAGGTTGCGCTGGATATTCAGTTCCTTGATTCGGAAGTGGCCTACGAGGAAATTCTCCACGGCCGCGCAGAACTGGCGGTCATCACCCTCGCGCCGGAGCCGCATACTCTGGTCAAAGCCACGCCGGTATGGGACGACCCGCTGGATTTCGTCGTCGCCCCGGAGCATTCGCTGATCAACAACGGTGCCGTCAGTCTGGCGGACATCGCCGGCCATCCGGCGGTTTTCCCCGGCGGCAACACCTTTACCCACCACATCGTCCAGCGTTTGTTCGAAGCTCAGGGCCTGACGCCGAACATCGCCATGAGCACCAACTACCTGGAAACCATCAAGATGATGGTCTCCATCGGCCTGGCCTGGAGCGTGCTGCCGCGCACCATGCTCGACGAACAAGTGGCAAGCATCGCATTGCCGGGCATACAGCTCACTCGCCAGCTAGGCTATATCTTGCACACCGAACGGACGCTATCGAATGCAGCATGCGCCTTCATGGCCCTGCTGGATGCACAAATCGATCGGCCAGGGATCCCGGCCTGACTTGTGCTACTCCTATAGCGCCGCTCCTGTGCCTAACGCCACTCAGCTCAAGGCCCGCTGACAATGCCGAAATCTGTTGACCGAACTCCGCCGATGCCGCGAATCCAGGCCGTCGATCCGCGCCATTCCGAGCAGAGCTGGGAAAGCGCGCCGCAATTGCTCGCCGCGCTCAACGGCGCGCGGCTCGGTGCCTGGTATTGGGACATCGAGCGCGGGCAGATCAGCTGGTCGCGGGGCACCCAGGCGTTGTTCGGTTTCGATCCACGGCAGCCGTTGCCCGCCGATTTGGAATACCTCGACCTGTTGCCGCCGGAGGACCGCGCGAAAACCGTGCGCGCCTTCCACGCGGTGATCGCCGGCGCCCCGCTGGAGCAGGCGATGCATCACCGTATTCGCTGGCCCGACGGCAGCCTGCACTGGCTGGAGATCAGCGGCAGCCTGCTGCCAGACAAGAACGGCCGGCCCCGAATGATCGGGGTGATTCGCGAAATCACCCACCAGCGCCAGCGCGAGCAGGCCTTGAGCAGCTCGGAGAAACGTTTCGCTACACTTTTCCACCTATGCCCGAACATGGTTTTGC
>NZ_JH635999.1:374718-380236 GCF_000257605.1 Pseudomonas sp. R62 | reverse complement strand
TATTTCGAAAGCCTGTTCGGCTGGCCGGTGCAAAGCGCAATCGGCCGCACCACCCTGGAACTGGGCTTGTGGGTGCACCCCGAGCAACGCGCCGAACTGGTGAAGAAAACCAAGGCCAAGGGCGAATTGATCAGCATGGAAGTGCAGTTTCGCGCCAGCAATGGGCAGGTGCACGACGGCATCCTCAGCGCGCAGAAGGTCGAGCTCGAAGGTCAGCCCTATCTGCTCAGCACGTTCCTCGACACCACTGAACGCAAAGCCGCCGAACTGGCCTTGAAGGACAGCCAGGAGCGCCTCGACCTGGCGCTGGATTCGGCGCAACTCGGCACCTGGGACTGGCACATCCCCAGCGGCATGCTTTACGGCTCGGCGCGCGCTGCGCAATTGCACGGGCTGGAGCCGATTCCATTCCATGAATCATTCGAGGAGTTTTTCGAAGGCGTGCCGGGCGAGGAACGCGACAGCATGCGCGACGCGTACCGCAGCCTGCGCGAAGGCCCCGCCGGCAATTATCAACTGACCTATCGCGTGCAATTGCCCGACGGCAGCTCGCGCTATCTGGAAAGCCGCGCGCGTCTCTATCGCGACGACAACGGCGCACCGCTGCGAATGGCCGGCACGCTGCTGGACATTACCGATCAGGTCGAGCGCGAACAGCGTCTGGTGGCCTCGGAAGAGAAATTCGCCACGCTGTTTCAGGTCAGCCCCGATCCGATCTGCGTCACGCGCCAGGAAACCGGGGAATTCATCGAGATCAATTCCAGCTTCAGCCAGACCTTTGGCTGGAGCGCCGCCGATGTGATTGGCCACACCGCCGAGGAAATCGGCCTGTGGGACGCCTCGGCGAAAAGCCTGCAACGCATCGAACGGGTGATTCGCGAACAAGGCCTGAGCAACGTGGCCATTCTCGTCCAGCACAAGGACGGCCAGTCGCTGACCTGCGTGATTTCCAGCCGGCAGATCAGCGTCGGCGATCAGCCGTGCATCGTCACCACCCTGCGCGACATCACCCAGCAACAGCGCTCGGAAGCGGCGCTGAAGGCCAGCGAAGAAAAATTCGCCAAGGCGTTCCACTCCAGCCCCGACGCCATCACCATCACCGAGCGCGACACCGGGCGATATCTGGAGGTCAACGATGGCTTCTGTCGCCTCACCGGCTACCGCGCCGACGAAGTGGTGGGCAAAACCGTTTATCAGGTGGGGATCTGGGCCGAAGAGAAACAGCGCTCGACCTTACTCGCCGAATTGCAGATCAAGGGCCGCGTGCATCATCAGGAAATGCTCGGGCGCAACAAGCGCGGCGAATTGCTCACGGTGGAAGTCTCGGTCGAGCCGATCACGCTCAATGAAACCGCGTGCCTGCTGCTGACCGCGCGCGACGTCAGCCTGTTGAAGAACGCCGAAGCGCAGATTCGTCACCTGGCCTATCACGACCCGCTGACCAACCTGCCCAACCGCGCCCTGCTGATGGATCGCCTGAGTCAGCAGATCGCCCTGCTCAAGCGCCACAATCTGCGCGGCGCCTTGCTGTTTCTCGACCTCGATCACTTCAAGCACATCAACGATTCCCTCGGCCACCCGGTCGGCGACACCGTGCTGAAAATCATCACCGCGCGGCTCGAAGCCAGCGTGCGCATGGAAGACACGGTGGCGCGCCTCGGTGGCGATGAGTTTGTGGTGTTGCTCAGCGGCCTCGAAGGTTCGCGCAGTGAAGTCAGCGAGCAAGTGCGCGCGCTGGCCGACACCATTCGCGAATTGCTTTCGGAGCCGATGTTCCTTGATGGCCAGCGCCTGCAAGTGACGCCGAGCATTGGCGTCGCGCTGATTCCCGATCACGGCTCGACCCCGACCGACCTGCTCAAACGCGCCGACATCGCCCTGTACCGGGCCAAGGATTCCGGGCGCAACACCACGCAGATGTATCACAACACCATGCAGAAAGCGGCCAGCGAGCGCCTGCGCATGGAGACCGACCTGCGCCTGGCGCTGTCGCGCGGCGAGTTCAACGTGCACTTTCAGCCACAGGTCGATGCCCGCGACAACCGCATCATTGGCGCCGAAGCCCTGGTGCGCTGGAACCATCCCGAACTCGGCGCGCAATCGCCCACCGAGTTCATCAAGGTACTGGAAGACAGCGGCCTGATTCTCGAAGTCGGCACGTGGATCCTTGATGAAGCCTGCAACGCCTTCAAACAACTGATCGCGCTGAAACTGGTCGACCCGCTCAACTTCAGCCTGTGCGTGAACATCAGCCCGAGACAGTTCCGCCAGAACGATTTCGTCGAACGCATCGAACACAGCATGACCAGCCACGGCCTGCCCTGCTCGCTACTGAAACTGGAAATCACCGAAGGCATCGTCATTCAGAATCTGGAAGACACCATCAGCAAAATGCGTCGTCTGAAAAAGCTCGGCGTGAGCTTCGCCATGGACGACTTCGGCACCGGTTATTCGTCGCTGACTTATTTGAAGCGCCTTCCGGTAGACACCCTGAAGATCGACCAGTCGTTCATCCGCGATGCGACCACTGACTCCAATGTTGCCGAGATCATTCGCGCAATTGTCGCGATGGCCCGCAGCCTTGAGCTGGAGGTCATTGCCGAGGGCGTGGAGACGCCAGCGCAACTGGCGTTTTTGCAGGGCCTGGAATGCCACTTGTATCAGGGCTATCTGCACAGCCGACCGGTGGGGTTGGAGGATCTGAAAAAACTGCTGCCCTGAATCGGCGGTCGCACAGACTGGCAACAGAGCAACAATTGCCACGGTTTGCGTCAGCCTGTAGGGTCGCGTTTTTTGCGCCGCTTCGAGATCAACCATGCAGGATGCATCCCTTCCCCGCCCGGCCCTGCTGGGCATCGACCTTGGCACCACCAACAGCCTGATCGCCGTCTGGCGTGAAGGCCGCGCCGAACTGATCCGCAACGCCCTCGGCGATGTGCTGACACCGTCGGTGGTCAGCCTTGATGAAGACGACACGATTCTGGTCGGCAAAGCCGCCCGCGCCCGCCTGACCACGCACCCGGAACGCACTGCCGCCGCGTTCAAGCGCTTCATGGGCAGCGACAGGCAAATCCAGCTCGGCTCTCGCCAGTTCAGCCCGCAAGAGTTGTCGGCGCTGGTACTTGGCTCACTCAAGCAAGACGCGGAAGCCTTTCTCGGCCAGGCGGTCACAGAAGCGGTCATTTCCGTACCGGCATATTTCAGTGACGAGCAGCGCAAGCGCACCTTGTTCGCCGCCGAACTGGCCGGGCTGTCCGTGACGCGCCTGATCAATGAACCGACCGCTGCCGCCATGGCGTACGGCCTGCACGAACAGAAGTTCGAACGCACGCTGATATTCGATCTCGGCGGCGGCACGTTCGACGTCACCGTGCTCGAATACGCATTGCCGCTGATTGAAGTGCACGCCTCCACTGGCGACAACTTTCTCGGCGGCGAAGACTTCACCGCCGCCCTGTTGCAGGCCTGCCTGAAACACTGGCAACTCACACCCTCAACGATCGATGCACAAGCCATGGCCAGCCTCGGTGATGCCCTGGAACAGCTGAAATGCAAACTCGGCGAAGGCGCGCAGCACTTGAGCTGGCGGCATGCCGAGCAGACATTCGAATGGGAACTGGATGAAGCCGCTGCGGTGAAAATCTGGGAGCCGTTGCTGGCCCGCTTGCGCGCGCCAATCGAACAGGCTCTGCGCGATGCCCGACTGAAACCGCGCGACCTCGACAGCCTCGTACTGGTCGGTGGCGCCACGCGCATGCCGGCGGTACAGCAAATGGTTGCCACGTTGTTTGGACGCCTGCCTTATCGGCATCTTGATCCGGATACTATCGTGGCGCTGGGGGCGGCGACGCAGGCGGCATGCAAGGCGCGGGACGGCGCGGTCGAGGAATTGATTCTGACCGATGTCTGTCCGTATACGCTGGGGATTTCGACCAATCGTGGCGAAGACGTCAGTGGCGCGTTCTCGCCGATCATCGAACGTAACACGGTGATTCCAACGTCACGGGTGCAGCGTTACTCGACGACGTTTGCGCAACAGACTGAAATCCGTATCGCGGTTTACCAAGGGGAACGCCCGTGGGTACGCGACAATATTTTCATCGATTCTTTCGACATCCAGTTCACCCCTAGTGAGCAGCTGCAGAGTCTCGATGTGCGTTTCAGTTATGACATCAACGGCCTGCTGGAAGTAGACGTCACGCTTCTGGAAACCGGCGAACGTTACGGCCACAGCATCGACCGCAGCCCGACCGGACTGGATGAACAGGCGCGCAGAGACAGCCATGCCCGGCTCGCGACGCTCAAAGTCCACCCTCGCGACGCCCTGCCCAACCGCACCCTGCTCGCACGTCTGGAGCGAGCATGGATGCAAACTCTGGGCGACGAGCGTGCGCGCATTGCCGAGTGGATGGACACCTTCAACACCGTGCTTGCCGGCCAGCAAGCCAGCAAAATCGCCAGCCACCGCTCAGCGCTGAATGATGCGCTGGATCAGATGCGTCTTTAACCGTTCAGTTGCCGTAAAGCAGCCTGCAACCCGCCGGACAACATATCTGCCCCACTGTCCGGCGGCACGCCATAGCGGTTAGGCAGTTTGTCTCCCGGAAAGCCGAACAACACCAGCGGCAGGAATGGCAGAAACGGCGACAATCCAAGAAATATCAGCAGTGTCGGTATGCCCCGGCCCATATCGTGCAACCGCCGTAGAACTGCCGCGAACAACAGCAGCACGCCAAGCAAAAAGATGACCAACCCGCCAATCGTCGTGCCCGTTATCAGCCCCGCTATTGGGGTTACCACTACGCATCCCAGGACCTGAGCGATAAAAGCCTTGCGCCCCAGCCGTGATCCGAGGCGCCAGAACGCTTTCGCTGGTACTGGCTGGACATCACTGTTGGCTAACAGCAACCGCTCCGACCACGACAGCAACGCGCACAGTGCCAAGCGCAAACCGACGCTGTTCTGCACGTCATCCTTACCCTGCTGCAGTTGCCGCAACACTCGCGTTTTCGGCACACCGGCAGCGCCGTAGCGAATCAAGCTTTTGAGCGCATCCAGCGCCTCATAGGCCAATAGTTTGTCGACACCGAAATCCGTCAACACCTTGCGCGGTGGCCACACCGGTTCGCCCTTGATCAGACCGTCGCGAAAGCCTTCGAACCAGTCATCCTCGCAACTGACCGCTTCAATCGACTGCAACAACGCCCGGTGCTGCTCGGCGCTCAGGCCTGGATCGTGGTAGAGCACGCCCCAGAACATCAACAAGCCCAGCAGGTCATCGCCGCACGCCGCACGGTCACTTTCGACGCAGGTGTAAAGCAGGGTATTGGCGGGCAGCCTGGCGCTGTCGAGAGCCTGCTCGACACTGAACAACTGTTGCACCAGCAAACCGTGCACAGGATCGTCACCCTGCAGCCAGCCGAGCAAACCGGCGCAATTGCCCTGCTCACGCAGCAAGCGCCGCAATAGCGGCTGCAGTCGGCTCAAAGGATGCGCAGGATTGAACGGCAAACGCTCC
>NZ_JH635999.1:367612-374206 GCF_000257605.1 Pseudomonas sp. R62 | reverse complement strand
AGCGGCTGCAGTCGGCTCAAAGGATGCGCAGGATTGAACGGCAAACGCTCCAGACACTGCGCATCGATCAATTGCAACCAGCGCTCGGGTTGTTCCAGCAATGCCAGCAAAAACACGGTTTGAGCGTGCCAATCCCAGATCGCCGTTCCCAACCCGATCGGCGGCAAACCTGTCGCGCGCCGACTCAACTGGAGCATGACATCGAGTTGCGACAGGTCATTGCCGTCTTTGACCGCACTCAGCTCGAACGCGTCGGCAATGCGTGCAAGCGCCGTGTCGCTATAGGGCCGCAAGCGCTGCAACCACAGACGACAAACCTTGTGCAGCGCGCCTTCGGATAACGCGGGCGGCAATTGCGGTGAAAGTGTTTGCGAGTCAGTGAAAGCGCTCATGGCCTGCGCGACAGGAGCCTTGGCCAGCCAATGCAGATGTTGCCTGGCCTGATACTTCAGGCCGCTCAAAACCAGGCATTCCAGCGCGTCCACCGGCAGCGGTTCGTCGACAATCTGCTGCAACAAGGCCGAATCACCACGATGCAGCGCCCAGGCGTGCCGGTACAGACGCAGCAAACGGCTGTCGTGGTTTTCGCCGATCAACTGCGCGAGCAATGGCAACTCGTCGCCCGCCATGCGCCAATCAACAAAGCTTTGCGCCAGTGCATCAAGCTTGAGCCGTCCGACACCCAACCAACGGGTCAAGGTCTCGGGCCGTTGTGACGGACTGCCATACACTTGGCACTCAGCACCCAGTTCGTCCGGCCAAACGGCGCAGTCCTCCAGACGATCGAACGCCTGAATCAGCAACGGCAGAAAGGTCGGCTGACGCTTGGCACACAGCTCCAGCAAGCGACTCTCTGCCGCGGGATGGCGATGTTCGCTCCAGAGCCGAATCCAGCATGGAAACGCTTGATCGTCGTGCCCCAACAGACTGTACTGACACGCCAGCAGGTACAGCCAGTCGACGTTATCCGGCGCGGCATCGTGCTGTTCGGCACAGCATTGCAGGAACGTCGGCGCGCCCATCCCCGCTTGGGTGAACTGCACCAGCAACCGCTTGAGGTACGCGGCATCGTTGGGCAACGGCAAGCACGTGTGCCGACTGGCGAACTCGGCGAACTCGTGAAGCGGACGCTGAGTAAAGATGAAATCGAGGCTACGGGCATACCACAGCGACTCGGTCTGTGCCGGCTCTGACCAGGCGCTCATCAGATCCGTGTCGAACGGGTCGGGCGTCTTGATGCGCTGCAAAAAGCCTTCTACCGCTTGCGCATCGTCGAATGCCAGATCGAGCAATTGCTGGTCCCAGGCCATGCGCTGCGCCAACAGATTCGCACAACGGTAGGACAACGGACCGGCGCCGGACAGTCGGTGGTACAAGCCCCAGTTGAGGTCATCTAAAACCTCCAGTGACAATTCATCCAGCGTCCGGACGAATGCCTGCCACGCCGTGTGATTGAATCGTCGCGCGGGATCATCCAGCAGCGCACAGAAATCCAGGAAAGCTTGAGGCGCCCGAACGACATTGGCTTGTGCAGCGTCGATCTCGTCTCCAGCCTCTTCCTCCTCTTCACGGGCCAGACGCAGGGCACTCTCGTAGGCCATGCGTAGCGCTTGAAAACCTTCCGGATCGGTTTCCGGATGGTGCGCCGGCAAACGGGCGCGATAGGCGCTGCGAATCAGGGTTTCGTCAGTAGTCGGTTCAATGCCCAGTCGAATCCAGCAACTCATGACCAGTCGAACTCCCCAAGCGATGCCGGACGAGACGGCGGATCAATATCCATGTGCCAAGGCAGATCAGCGAGAAAGTGTGGAATGTTTTGCGCAAGACCTCGGGCAATCCTGGTGTTGAAAGCGCTGGTGCCCTCACGACTCATCTCGACCGCCAGTTCATCATCGCTTTTACTCATGCAGCACCAAAAGGTTCGTCCCACCAGAAAGCCGTTGAAGTAAGCCATCCAGCTGCCGTAATGAAACTGCGCCCTCAACGCCAGACGACTGTGCAACCAGTTGCTCTCGGCCAGATCGATCCATTGATTACGTACGGCGCAGCGCAACAGAAAGCCCATCCGGCCGTAATCCCAGGACAAGATGCCGCCGGGACCACAGCTGCCGAAGGTACGGCTGGCAAATTCATGCAGGACGCGCTCGCGCGGGCTCAGCTCATTGAGCAACGACTGCCATTCACTCGGCAGGCATCGCTGCCACGCCAGATAGGCCGCACTGAGGTGTTTGGCATGGCCGTCGTCGGTCATCCATCCGAGCATGTCGAACAACTGTTGCCGATCATCGATACCCCAACTTTCCTTGAGGTTGATGTAACGATCGTTGCAGAACGCCGGGTCGTCATACCCGGCGCCGGTGTTGAGCGCGGCCATTGGTGCGGACAACGCGCACAGCCAGCGCTGTTGAATCTCGTCCATGAAAAAAGGCTCCAGGCCGACCGCTGGGAAATGGGGGCCGGCAAAACTGCGCCGATTGTAAAGAGCCCCGCCAACAGCGGCAAACCCTGCATCGCTTTGACTGCGCGCACAAAAAAGGCCCCGACGTATCGGGGCCTTTCGTTCAGCGGCTTATCGCCGGTTCGGGCGATTGTGTGTCAGCACATGAATCAATGCTGCAACGCTGGCTGCTGCGCTCCATTGATCGGGATGCGCTTGGCTTTCGCTTCTTCCGGGATCACACGGAGCAGGTCGATGCTCAGCAGGCCGTTGCGCAGGGCAGCGTCCTTGATCTCGATGTGATCGGCCAGACGGAACGACAGCTTGAAGGCTCGCTGAGCGATGCCTTGATGCAAGAACGTGACGCTCTCGTCAGTGTCACGCTTGCCGCCACTGATGGTCAGCACACCCTTCTCGACTTGCAGGTCCAGGTCTTCTTCCTGGAAACCGGCGGCCGCAACGACGATACGGTATTGGTCATCACCGTGTTTTTCGACGTTGTAAGGTGGGTAGCTGCTGCCTGGCTCGTTGCGCAGGGCGGTTTCGAACAGGTCGTTGAAACGGTCGAAACCGACCGAGGAACGGAACAGTGGCGCGAGAGAAAATGCAGTACTCATGATTCAAATCTCCTGAAAACAATCAGCAAGGTTTTGTGTCTCCGCGACCCGAATTCGGCATCGCGTAACCCTTAGATAGGGACCACTGTTTTGATTTCAAGAGATTATTTTGAGATTTTTTATGCGGCTTCGACGAGCGGCAATCCGAGCAGACGCGAGACCTGATCCGGCTCGGTTTCACGGCGCAGAACAGTGAAAAGCTCGGCGGCTTCCGGGTAGTTGCGCGTCAGCATGGCCAGCCATTGCTTGAGGCGACCGGGCGATTGCCGGGCGGTCATTTGCGCTTTGGCCTGCAGCCAGAAGTCCTGAATCAGCGGCATCAGCTCGGCCCAGGTCATCTCGACGACCTCTTCGCCTGCGCGCGCCGCAGCGATCTGCCGAGCGAGATCCGGGCGGGAGACCAGACCCCGACCGAGCATAATGTCTTCCACACCACTGATTTCGCGGCAACGGCGCCAGTCTTCGACGCTCCAGATATCGCCGTTGGCGAACACCGGCACCTTGACCACGTCCTGCACGCGCGGGATCCACTCCCAATGAGCCGGCGGTTTGTAGCCGTCCATTTTCGTCCGCGCATGTACGACGATGTGCTCTGCCCCGCCTTCGGCCAGCGCCGTGGCGCAGACCAGCGAGCCGTCGGGACTGTCGAAACCCAGGCGCATTTTCGCGGTGACCGGGATGTGCGCCGGTACGGCGCGACGGACATGCTCGACGATCTGGTTGAGCAGCTCCGGCTCCTTGAGCAGCACGGCGCCGCCGCGGGATTTGTTGACCGTCTTGGCCGGGCAGCCGAAGTTGAGGTCGATCACTTCCGAGCCAAGCTCGCAGGCCAGCGCGGCGTTTTCCGCCAGGCATACCGGATCGGAACCGAGCAATTGCACGCGCAGCGGCACACCGGACGCGGTGCGAGCACCGTTGAGCAGCTCGGGGCCGAACTTGTGGAAGTACGCCGGGGTGAGCAACTGGTCGTTGACCCGAATGAATTCGGTCACGCACCAGTCGATGCCGCCAACGCGGGTCAGCACGTCGCGCAGGATGTCGTCGACCAACCCTTCCATGGGCGCCAGAGCAATTTGCATGGGAAACACTACTTGAAGAAAAAACGTGCGGCAGTTTACTGGATATCGTGCAAGACCGCAGGACAACACATCTCTCTGTGGGAGCGAGCCTGCTCGCGAAGGCGGTCTGTCAGTTGATACATGCGTAACTGACGCGACGCTTCGTGAGCAGGCTCGCTCCCACAGAGTGAGATTTACATCGCCTCTGCAATCTGGATCGCCGGGCCATAGCCTTCGATAAATTCCGCCGGCATGCGCTTGGGCTTGCCGGTCGACAGCTCGATGCAGACAAATGTGGTCTGCGCGCGCAGCAGGGTGGCGTTGTCACTGGGGCGTTTGAGCTGGAAATGCCGGGTCATTTTCAGGCGCTGATCCCAGTCGACGATCCACGTCGCCAGTTGCAGTTCATCGCCTTCGTAGGCGGCGGCCAGGTAATCGATTTCGTGGCGGACAACGGCCATCGCCCGATCCAGCCGCCGGTATTCGACCAGGTCCAGGCCGAGGCGCTGCGAATGGCGCCAGGCGCAGCGCTCGAGCCAGGTCACGTAAACGGCGTTATTGGCGTGCCCGAGCCCGTCGATGTCTTCGGCGCCTACTTGCAGATCAATGGTAAACGGCGTTGCCCGATCCCAGCCCATACCCCACTCCCGGTCAAAGTATTCAACCGGGGCAGTGTAACGGAGCTCAGGCCGATTGGCGCGCCTGAAGGCTGCGACCGGCGAGCAGTGATAACACGCCATCAATCACTCGAGGGTCGGCCAGCACGCGTTGATGGCCGCCGCTTTCCAGGCGCAGCAGGCGGCTGTCGAACCAGGCTTCGTGAATCAATTGCGATTCCTTGACCGAGACAAAATTGTCGTCCTCGGCATGCACGATCAGACCGGGCATATCCAGTTGATAGTGGGCCACGTCCAGCGTCGCGGCGCGCATGCCGACGTCCTGCTCGACCTGGCGGATAAAGGCCGAACGCGCGCGCGGCGGCATGCCGACCATGCGTGCAAAACCGCGCAGCACGCCGAGAATCCGCGACGGTGCGGCGATGCTGACCAGGGTTTCGGTGCGCAGACCCAATTGCACGGCGAGCATCGCGCTGGCGCCGCCCATGGAATGGCCGATAACCGCTTGCAGCGGCGGCAATTCGGCAGCCGCTTCAAGCATGGCGCGGGCGAACAGCACTACATTGGCTTCGCGCCCAGGGGAGCGACCGTGGGCCGGACCGTCGAGCGCGACGACGGTATAGCCGGCATCGACCAGAGCATTGATCAGCGAGGCGAACTGCGTTGGCCGCCCTTCCCAACCATGCATCAGCAACACTGTCGGGCCTTGGCCCCAGCGCAGCGCCGACAGGCCGAAGCGCAGCGTAATGCGTTCGGAGCTGGCCAACAGCGGCAGCTCCCAATCCCGCAGCGGTAGCGCGCGGGGCGTCATGAACGCCAGACGCATTTTGCTCGCCACCAGCTTCGGTGCAAACCAGCCCAAGGTACCGTTAACGCCACGAACCCACTTCAACGCGTTCATCGCACTCTCCTCAGGCTTGTTGCCTTCAGGTCAACGCACCGCCGACTTGGCGGCGCGCAGCAATCGATCGGATAACTCTCCCGGACCCAGCGCCCTGGCCAAGGCCAGACCACCGACCATCAACGCGACATCGGCCAAAGCCTTGTCGGTGTCTTCAGGGCTGGCGGCCAGTTGCGCGACCATCAGCTCCAGATGCTCGTTCAGCGCGATGCGGAACGACTCCGGCAAACGCCCCAATTCGCCAATCGAGGCAGGAATCGGGCATGCGGCTTCGCTGGAATCCCGGTGTTTGCGCGACAGGTAGAACGCAGCGACCAAAGCGCGACGCTCTTCGCCGGTCAGATCGGCGTCCATGTCGGCAATCAGGTCGCGACGCCGGCCCAGCAGTTGCTTGAACGCTTCGAGCATCATCGCGTCCTTGCTTTCGAAGTGGGCGTAGAAACCGCCAACCGTCAGGCCGGCGGCGCCCATCACTTCGCCCACGCTCGGGTCTGCCGGGCCGCGCTGAATCAGTGCGGCGCTGGCAGCCTTGAGGATGCGTTCGCGGGTTTGAGCTTTTTTATCGTTCATCGTTGCCTCCGAATATTACGACTAGAATATTATTCGCATAATAATATTCCGCAAGTCATGAATATGACCGCTGGTCTGAAGCACAGTGTAAGGAAAAAGGAGAGTTGGCCAAACGCCGGACAAACAAAAGGGCCATTCAATAATTGAATGACCCTTATAAATCCCGCAGAGCGGGTAATCGTGGCGTCCCCTAGGGGACTCGAACCCCTGTTACCGCCGTGAAAGGGCGGTGTCCTAGGCCACTAGACGAAGGGGACACAAACCCTTCTATACAACTGATCAGTGCTGAGAGCTGATCGATTCAAGGCCGGTGTGGCCAGACCTTGAACTGTAAAATTGGTGGAGCTAAGCGGGATCGAACCGCTGACCTCCTGCATGCCATGCAGGCGCTCTC
>NZ_JH635999.1:359767-367165 GCF_000257605.1 Pseudomonas sp. R62 | reverse complement strand
GTAAAATTGGTGGAGCTAAGCGGGATCGAACCGCTGACCTCCTGCATGCCATGCAGGCGCTCTCCCAGCTGAGCTATAGCCCCGGATTTTTCGCCTCGCGGCGGAGTGATCTCTTGCAACATCACTTCTGTAAAACTGGCGTCCCCTAGGGGACTCGAACCCCTGTTACCGCCGTGAAAGGGCGGTGTCCTAGGCCACTAGACGAAGGGGACGCAAACCCTTCTATACAACGGATCAACGCTGAGTGTTGATCGCTTCAAGGCCGGTGTGGCCAGACCTCGAAGTGTAAATTGGTGGAGCTAGACGGGATCGAACCGTCGACCTCTTGCATGCCATGCAAGCGCTCTCCCAGCTGAGCTATAGCCCCTCATCGCTGAGGACGGGGCGAATCTTAAGGGCGTATCGAAAGCCTGTCAAACTTATTTTTGAAAAATTTCAAAATTTTTTGCCGGGATAACAATCACTTACCGCCCTCCCCCGTAAATTCGGGAGAAACGCCGAAGGCAGGATCAAAAGATCGCAGCCTTCGGCAGTCCTGCAGAGAAGCAAAAGCAATCAGGCAATCGCGCCCAAGAGCTTTTCCCACTCCTTGTTTTCTTTCTTCGACACGCCGCCCAGCAGGTCAATCGCCTGGCGCAAGCGGAAACGGGTGAGATCCGGGCCGAGGATTTCCATCGCATCGAGTACCGACACCGAACTCGCCTGCCCGGTGATCGCAGCAAACATCAGCGGCATCGCGTCGCGCAGTTTCAACTCCAGAGATTCGACCACCGCCTGAATCGTCGCGGTGATGCTGTCCTTCTCCCACTGCCGCAGGCTTTCCAGTTTCCACAGGATCAACTGCATCAACTGGCGGACCTGATCGCCGGAGAGCTTTTTCGACTCGAACAGCTTGGCATCCGGATTCACGCCGCCAGCAAAGAAGAATCCCGCCAGCGGTGCGACCTGGCTGAACGTTTCAACCCGGCCCTGCACGTGCGGCGCGATTTTCATCATGTATTCAGAGTTGAACGCCCACTTCTGCACGCGGGCGGCAAACTCTTCCACCGGCAGATCGCGCAGCCACTGGCCGTTGAGCCACGACAACTTCTCGATATCGAAGATCGGCCCGCCGAGGGAAACGCGCTTGAGGTCGAAGTTGTCGACCATTTCCTGCAGCGAGAACTTCTCGCGCTCGTCCGGCATCGACCAGCCCATGCGCCCGAGGTAGTTGAGCATCGCTTCCGGCATGAAGCCCATGCGCTCGTAGAACGTCACCGAGGTCGGGTTCTTGCGCTTGGACAGCTTGCTCTTGTCCGGATTACGCAGCAGCGGCATGTAGCACAGCTCTGGTTGTTCCCAGCCGAAGTATTCGTAGAGCAAAATCAGTTTCGGTGCCGATGGCAGCCACTCTTCGCCACGCAGCACGTGGGTGATGCCCATCAGGTGATCGTCGACGACGTTGGCGAGGAAGTACGTCGGCAGGCCGTCGGTCTTCATCAGCACTTGCATGTCCATGCGATCCCACGGGATCTCGACGTCGCCACGCAGCATGTCCGGCACCACGCAGACGCCTTCGCTCGGCACTTTCATGCGGATCACGTGCGGTTCGCCAGCGGCCAGGCGCGCCGCGACTTCTTCCTTCGACAGCAGCAGTGCGCGGCCGTCGTAACGTGGAGTTTCGCCGCGAGCCATTTGCTCGGCGCGCATCTGATCGAGTTCTTCAGCAGTGCAGAAGCACGGGAACGCATGGCCCATGTCGACCAGTTGCTGGCAGTACTTCTGATAGATGTCGCCGCGCTCGCTCTGCCGATACGGGCCGTGCGGGCCGCCGACATCCGGGCCTTCGCTCCAGTCGATGCCGAGCCAGCGCAGGGCGTCGAAGATCTGCTGTTCGGACTCGCGGGTCGAACGCAACTGATCGGTGTCTTCAATGCGCAGGATGAACTCACCGCCGTGCTGCTTGGCAAAGCAGTAGTTGAACAATGCGATGTAAGCGGTACCTACGTGGGGGTCCCCGGTAGGCGATGGCGCGATGCGAGTGCGGACGGTGGTCATGGCTTGTCTCGAAAAATGAAGAGCAGAACAATCAAGCGGCGAATGGTAACAGGCGACACCCGCCCCGCTCCAGCGGGCAGGGTATTTAAGCCAGATGCCCTAAGCCCTTCGGATGGTGTGAAGGCCATTCGCGAGCAGGCTCGCTCCCACAGGGAACGATCCCTTATACCGTAAGCAATCGTTCGCGCAGTTTGGCAATCTCGTCACGCATCTGCGCCGCCGCTTCAAACTCCAGATCCCGCGCCAATTGGTACATCTTCTCTTCCAGCGCGCGGATGCGTTTGGTGATTTCGCTTGGCGAGCGCAACTCGGCTTCGTACTTGGCGTTCTCTTCGGCGGCCTTGGCCATGCCTTTGCGCTTCTTGCTGCGCGAACCGGGCACGGTGGCGCCTTCCATGATGTCGGCGACGTCCTTGATCACACCTTTCGGGGTGATGCCGTTCTCAAGGTTGAAAGCAATCTGCTTCTCGCGACGGCGCTCGGTCTCACCAATCGCGCGCTCCATCGAACCGGTCATGCGATCGGCGTAGAGAATCGCCCGGCCATTGAGGTTACGCGCCGCGCGACCGATGGTCTGGATCAGCGAGCGCTCGGAACGCAGGAAGCCTTCCTTGTCAGCATCGAGAATCGCCACCAGCGACACTTCCGGCATGTCGAGGCCTTCACGCAGCAGGTTGATCCCGACCAGCACATCGAACACGCCGAGGCGCAAATCGCGGATGATCTCGACGCGCTCGACGGTGTCGATGTCCGAGTGCAGATAACGCACGCGCACGCCGTGGTCGGCGAGGTAATCGGTCAGGTCTTCGGCCATGCGCTTGGTCAGCGTGGTGACCAGCACACGTTCTTCGATCGCCACACGCTTGGTGATTTCCGAGAGCAAGTCATCGACCTGAGTCAGCGCCGGCCGCACTTCAACCTGCGGGTCGACCAGGCCGGTCGGCCGCACCACCTGCTCAACCACCCGCCCGGCGTGCTCGGCTTCGTAGTTGCCGGGCGTTGCCGAAACGAAAATGGTCTGCGGGCTGACCCCTTCCCACTCGTCGAAACGCATGGGGCGGTTGTCCAGCGCCGAAGGCAGGCGGAAGCCGTACTCAACGAGGGTTTCCTTGCGCGAGCGGTCGCCCTTATACATCGCGCCGACCTGCGGCACGCTGACGTGGGATTCGTCGATCACCAGCAAGGCGTCGGCCGGCAGATAGTCGTAAAGCGTGGGTGGCGCCGCGCCGGATGGACGCCCGGACAGGTAGCGGGAGTAGTTTTCGATGCCGTTGCAGTAACCCAGTTCGAGAATCATCTCGAGGTCGAAACGGGTGCGCTGCTCCAGGCGCTGGGCCTCCACCAGTTTGTTGTTGCTACGCAGGTATTCGAGGCGCTCCTGCAATTCGACCTTGATGCCTTCGATGGCGTCGAGCAGGGTTTCCCGAGGCGTCACGTAGTGGCTCTTCGGATAGAAAGTGAAGCGCGGCATCTTGCGGATGACTTCGCCGGTCAGCGGATCAAACGCGGAAATGCTCTCGACCTCGTCATCGAACAGCTCGATGCGGATCGCTTCGAGGTCGGATTCCGCCGGGAAGATATCGATCACGTCACCGCGCACTCGGAACGTCGCCCGGGCGAAATCCATGTCGTTGCGGGTGTATTGCAGATCGGCCAGTCGCCGCAGCAGCGCGCGCTGATCGAGCTTGTCGCCGCGATCAACGTGCAAGACCATTTTCAGATAGGTTTCCGGACTGCCCAGACCATAGATGCACGACACCGTGGTGACGATGATCGCGTCCTTGCGCTCGAGCAACGCTTTGGTTGCGGACAGGCGCATCTGTTCGATGTGGTCGTTGATCGAAGCGTCCTTCTCGATGAAGGTGTCGGACGACGGCACATACGCTTCGGGCTGGTAGTAGTCGTAGTAGGAAACGAAGTATTCAACGGCGTTGTTCGGGAAGAACGCCTTGAACTCCCCGTACAACTGCGCGGCCAGGGTCTTGTTCGGCGCCAGTACGAGCGTCGGCCGCTGGACCTGGGAGATGACGTTGGCAATGCTGAAGGTCTTGCCCGAACCGGTCACACCGAGCAGTGTCTGGTGCGCCAGCCCGGCGTCAATGCCCTCAACCAACTGGCGAATGGCTTCCGGCTGATCGCCGGCAGGCTCGAAGCGGGTGACTAGCTGGAATTCCGACATACACACCTCTGGAATCGCGGCGTTCCGCGTCAGGCGGAGCACCACGAGGACGACCGCAAACGACCGATGTCGCGCAAGAAAAAACCTGGATTGTGCTGAATGTGGTGGCGATTGCCTGACCTTTCAAGGCAAACGTCCTACATCCGGTAAAGAGTCTGACAAAGTCAATCGACTAACGGTCAAGAAATAATCGGAAAAACTTACCCTAAAAGCCGATTCGCCTGTCGCCATTGCGCGGTGATGGCCTCTATACTAGCTCCCCGTTTGTGCACCGCTCTAGTGCATTCGGCTGGAGCGCGACACGTCCCTCCACTCTCCATTCAGAGCCGCCGTAATAATGAGCCTGTTCTCCGCTGTCGAAATGGCACCCCGCGATCCAATCCTGGGCCTCAACGAAGCATTCAACGCCGATACCCGGACCACCAAGGTCAACCTGGGCGTGGGCGTGTACTGCAACGAAGAGGGGCGAATTCCACTGCTGCGCGCGGTGATCGAAGCCGAGACGATTCGCGTCGCGCAACACGCTTCGCGCGGTTACCTGCCGATCGATGGCATCGCTGCCTACGACCAGGCCGTGCAGAAACTGCTGTTCGGCAACGACTCGCCGCTGATCAGCGCCGGTCGCGTCATCACCACTCAGGCCGTCGGCGGGACCGGCGCACTGAAAATCGGTGCCGACTTCCTCAAGCAACTGCTGCCGAACGCCGTCGTGGCGATCAGCGACCCGAGCTGGGAAAACCACCGCGCGCTGTTCGAAACCGCTGGTTTCCCGGTGCAGAACTACCGTTACTACGACGCTGCCACCCATGACGTGAACCGTGCCGGCATGCTCGACGACCTCAACGCCCTGCCGAACGGCTCGATCGTTGTCCTGCATGCTTGCTGCCACAACCCGACCGGCGTCGACCTGACCCCGGCGGACTGGAACAAGGTGCTCGAAGTGGTCAAGGCCAAAGGTCACGTACCGTTCCTCGACATGGCTTACCAGGGCTTCGGCGACGGCATCGACGAAGACGCCGCCGCTGTGCGCCTGTTCGCCGAATCCGGCCTGACCTTTTTCGTCTCGAGCTCGTTCTCCAAATCGTTCTCGCTATACGGCGAACGCGTCGGCGCACTGTCGATCATCAGCGAATCGAAAGAAGAAAGCGCGCGCGTGCTGTCGCAGGTCAAGCGCGTGATCCGCACCAACTACTCCAACCCGCCGACCCACGGCGCCAGCATCGTTGCTGCGGTGCTGAACAGCCCGGAACTGCGCGCGCAGTGGGAAGCCGAGCTGGCCGAGATGCGCCTGCGTATTCGCGGCATGCGCGAGCAGATGGTTGCCCTGCTGGCGGAAAAAGCCCCGGGCCGCGATTTCAGCTTCGTTGGTCGTCAGCGCGGCATGTTCTCCTACTCCGGCCTGACCACTGAACAAGTGCATCGCCTGCGCAACGAGTTCGGTATCTACGCCCTGGACACCGGCCGCATCTGCGTGGCCGCGCTGAACCAGAGCAACATCAAGGCTGTGACGGACGCGATCGTTCAGGTCATCTGATTTCGGCCAGTGATGAAAAACGGGAAGCCTTTTGGGCTTCCCGTTTTTATTTGTCTCTGGAAACGCCTCGCAACCTCTAGACTGCACACAATTCAAAGTGTAGGAGCTGACGAGTGCAACGAGGCTGCGATCTTTTGATCTTGTTTCTAAGATCAAAAGATCGCAGCGTTCCGCAGCTCCTACCGGTTTTGTGTACATCCGAGATTTTTTGAAGAGAACCCACATGAAAAACGACAACCTGCGCGCTGACCGTGACGACCTGGATGATTTCATCCCGCGCGCTCCGGCCAAGCGTGAAAAGAGCCTGGTGCTGCAAGTCGCCACCGGGGTATTCCTCGGTGGCCTGGCCCTGTGGCTGGTGCAACTGGCGGCGACGGCGGCCTATGCCAAGCTGATGCTCGGCACGATTACCTTCGGCAGTTAAGCCAGCTCGGCCGAGCGTTGAGTGGCAGCATCGTCATAAATCACATACAGCGATTCGGCGACCTGGCTCTTGATGGCCTTTCTGCTTTCTAGACCAAGGACGAAACCTTCAGCCTTGCCGCCAGCGCGGTTCAATTCTTCGGCGGTGCTTGCCCCGGTGATTGCATCGAAAAGTTTTTCGGCGTGCGGGCCGATCCCTTTGGGCAGGCTGATCTGTGCAGTGCTCATGCAGGCACCTCGGTGTTGCGAGTGATTTGAATCATGGCGCGTACCTTTGCGGCGAATGGCCGGCAGCGCGTGTGACCACTTCCGGGCTGCCATGGTAGACCTCTGAGGCCTTTCTGGTAACCGCCAATCGCTGACAAAATGCCGTCCGTCCCGACGAATCGCAAAAGTTGCCCGGCGATGCTTGACTTCTCTTTTTGAATCAGTAACATACGCACCAATTCCGCAATAGCTCAGTTGGTAGAGCAAGTGACTGTTAATCACTGGGTCCCTGGTTCGAGTCCAGGTTGTGGAGCCAAATAGCAAAGCCCCTGAATCGCAAGGTTCAGGGGCTTTTTTGTGGGCGCTCGAAAAATGCCAAAAGGCCGATCTGCGTGGGCAGATCGGCCTTTTTTGTTTCAGCAGTGGCGGTCAGACATGTTCGCTGCTTTTCACCTGAACCTTAGGCGCGCCGTGGCCATGGTCGTGGTCATCCGGCTCGATCACCGGCACTTCCTTGCCATCGCAATCATGCAGCTTGCCGTCGCTGAAGTAATCGCCTTCACGCAGCGCGGCGAGATCGCGATAACGCAGAGTGCGCTCTTCGGCTGCGGCGAACACCGATTGTTGATCCGAATTGCCGGTCGTGAAGTGGTTGAAAGCCAGGTTGAGCAGGATCGCCATGATTGCCGACGAACTGATGCCCGAATGGAAAATAGTCGCGAACCAGCTCGGGAAATGATCGTAGAAGTTCGGCGCGGCGATCGGGATCATGCCGAAACCGATCGAGGTGGCAACGATGATCAGGTTGACGTTGTTGCGGTAGTCCACCTTCGACAACGTGCGGATGCCACTCGCCGCCACGGTGCCGAACAGCACGATCCCGGCGCCGCCGAGGACAGAAGTCGGCACGGCAGCAATCACCCGGCCCATGAACGGCAGCAGCCCGAGGACGACGAGAAACAGACCGCCGGTGGCCACCACGAATCGGCTCTTGATCCCGGTCACCGCCACCAGACCG
>NZ_JH635999.1:336693-359061 GCF_000257605.1 Pseudomonas sp. R62 | reverse complement strand
CCGTTGCCCAAGCGTTTGGAATCTACCTTGGTGTCAATGATCTCGCCCACGGCGAGGATGTCCGCCGAGGTTTCCACCAGCGTCACCATGACCACAATGCACATCGACAGGATCGCAGCGAAATGGAAGGTCGGCATGCCGAAGTGGAACGGTGTCGGGAAGCCGAACATGGGGCCGGTGGTCACACTGGAGAAATCCGCCATGCCAAGGAACACCGCCAGCACCGTGCCGATGACCATGGCCAGCAGAATCGACAGCCGAGAAATGGTCGCGCTGCCAACCTTGCTCAGCAGCAACACCAGCACCAGCGTGACCGCCGCCAGACCGATGTTCTGCATGCTGCCGAAGTCCGGCGCGTGGCTGTTGCCGCCCATCGCCCAGCGTGCGGCCACCGGCATCAGCGTCAGGCCGATGGTGGTGATCACAATGCCGGTGACCAGCGGCGGAAAGAACTTGGTGATGCGTGAAAACACCGGCGTGATCAGCAAGCCGATCAACGAGGCGGCAATCACCGCACCCAGCACCGATTGGAAACCGCCCTCCCCGCCGCTGCTGACGATCGCAACCATGGTCGCCACGCCGGAGAACGATACGCCCTGGACCAGCGGCAGCTGACAGCCAAAAAACGGCAGACCCAGGGTTTGCAGCAACGTCGCCAGCCCCCCCGCAAACAATGAAGCAGCAATCAACAGACCAATGTCCGCCGGCGACAGACCGGCCGCCTGGCCAATGATCAGTGGCACCGCAACGATACCGCCGTACATGGTCAGAACATGTTGCAGGCCGTAAGCCATATTCGCGCCGACCCCGAGGTTTTCGTCCTCGGGCCGTTGGTGTGAAACATGGGGCGTTTTCATGGTGGGGGGTTCCCTGGTTTTTGTTATGCGCACACTGTATTCAATACTCAGGACAAATGTCCATAGAGTTGTATACAACTTATCAGTCACATAATGGTTAGGTAGCCATCCAACCTTCTAGCCTGCGCTTCTTGCCCTAACAAATCCGGCAACACATCCCCGCTGCGTCCGCGCCAGTGCCCACTAGGCTGAAGTGTTCACGGCGACCGACGGTGCAGTCGCGCTGTTTTTTATACATATAAAGTATGCATAATAAATCAGTGATTCAATTACGACGGGAGTTAAGGAGGCTTGAACGATGAAAGACGAATACGACTTTTCCGCAGGTAAACGCGGCGCAGTAGCGCCGAGCAAGGGCAAGACCCGCATCACTATCATGCTTGATGACGCGGTGATCGAAGCGGCGCGTACCGCCGCGGAAACCGAGGGCTTTGGCTACCAGACTGTGATCAACAACACCCTGCGCCATGCTCTGCTTGATGGCCCACGCCAGCAGGGAAGCGCTGACGATTCAGGTCTGACGGGGCAATTCAAGAAAGGGATCACCGCCACCGATCTCAAGAGTCTCGAGCGAAAGCTGTCAGCGGCCATCGGCGAAATCCGTCGCGTATTGGAGCCTGATGTAAAGCCTTAGATGGAGGCTGGCGCGATGACCCGAGCCAGCGCTTGTCGCACACGCGGTGAATCAGGCACCTGAAGGTCGAACTCGCGCCGCAGCAATTTCATCAGCTCGTCGACGTCCGCCACCTCGCGCCGCTCACTGTCCGCGCCCATGTGATGAATGGCAAAACTGCCGTTGTTCAGGGTTTTGCGCCAGCCAGCGCCGGTACGCGCGACCATCAGGCGCTGGGCAAAAGGTGACTCGGGATGGGTGGAGACGTACCAGTTGCCAACGGTGTAATCGATGTCCTCCTGGCGTTGCAGATCGAACAGGTACATCGGCCGCCATTCGCCTGCAACCTTGGCGCGCAGCAGGTAGCCATCGCTCTGCTTGTCGATGCGGTAGGGTTCGTGCGGGGTGGGTTGCTCATGTTCACTGTCGAGCAGCAGCGGCGCCGTGGGCACCATGCCGCCGAAGCCAACGTCGGTGATGTAACGCACTTCGTCGATGGTCACCAGACTCAAACGATGGGTTCGCGCCGTCCAGCTGCCTTCCGGCTGATTCATCACCACGCGCCCGCTGATCGCCCGCGCGTCGAAGCCCAATTCAAGCAGCAGCGCATAGAACAAATGATTGAGCTCATAGCAGTAGCCGCCCCGCCCCTGCTGCAACACCTTGTCTTCGATGGAGACCAAGTCGATCAACACCGGCTCTCCACTGATCGTCGCCAGATTTTCGAAAACAAACCGAGCGGTGTGGCGCAGTTGCAACTGGCGCAACGTATCCAGTGTCGGCGGCGGCGGCGGCGGCGGCGGCGCATCGAAACCCAGACGTTGCAGGTACAGATTGGTATTGGTCAGCCGTGGCGCACTCATTGCTCGATCCTTATGCATGGGCCGCAGAACACTGCGTGGATGTTGCCCTGTATACGGGATCAGGCACGGCTTTCGACAATTGATTTCGCCAATCGCCCGTTCAGCGCTTTTTCCGCGAAGCGATGCGAATCCACGTCGGCGCATGGTCGCTGGCGTGCGGTTCGTTGCGCACCCAGGCGTCAACACCGGCGTCGTGCAGATACGGGCTCAATGCCGGGTTGAGCAGCAGGTGGTCGATGCGCAGGCCGGAGTTGGTTCGCCAATGATTGCGGAAGTAATCCCAGAAGGTGTAGAGGCGCTCTTCGGGATACACGTGGCGCAGGGAATCGGTCCAGCCCTGATCCAGCAACCGCTGGTAGCACTCGCGGCTTTCAGGTTGCAACAAGGCGTCCTTGAGCCAGGAACGGGTGTTGTAGATGTCCATGTCGGTGGGCACGACATTGAAGTCACCGGCCAGGACCACCGGGTGATCGCTGCTTTGCAGGTCTTTGGCGTAATTGATCAGACGCTCGAACCAGGCCAGTTTGTAATCGAATTTCGGCCCCGGCTGCGGGTTGCCATTGGGCAGATACAGGCAACCGACCAGCACACCGTGCACCGCCGCTTCGATATAGCGGCTGTGGGTGTCATCGGCATCGCCGGGCAAACCGCGTCGACTCTCCAACGGCTGCGCATCACGCGCCAGAATCGCCACGCCATTCCATGACGCCTGGCCCTGCCAGATCGCGCCGTAACCGGCGGCCTCCAGTTCGGCGGCGGGAAATGCGCTGTCCACTGACTTGAGCTCTTGCAGGCAGACGATGTCCGGCTGCTCGCGCTTGAGCCATTCCAGCAGATTCGGCAGCCGCGCGCGCATGCCGTTGACGTTGAAGGTGGCGATTCGCAGGTTTTTCATCGTCTGCAACTCCTGCCCGGTGGGATTGCAAATTGTGACCCTGAGAACGCCGCGCAGGTTGCATCGAATGACAATACGACAGCTCAGACGCGATTACGCAGCCATTGCAGAAAGCCTCTTTTCGGCGCGACCACGGGCGCGTCCTCGGTCAGCGACTGCGCCTTGTGCAGACGGAAATCGAGCAATGCCTGCATCGCATCGTGGATGTCATGGCGCGCATCCAGGCACGGTTTCAGGTAGGACTTCTCGATGCGATACAGGGCGCAGAAAGTCTTCGCGGAAAAATCCGCCGGCAAGGCGGTGTCGGAAAGAATCCCGGCCTCGCCGATCACCTCACCCGGCCCCATGCGCCCGGATTCCAGGGGTGCACCATGGCGCTTGAGCGTCACCGAAACCACGCCGGACTCAATGATGAACAAATGATCGCTGACCTCGCCGCCCGCGAGAATCGTTTCGCCGGCGCGGAAAGTTTGCAGGGTCATGTTCTGGCTGAAGGTGTCTTTTTCTTCTTCACGCAGAGTCGAGAAGATCGGTGAGCTTTCCAGCAGCGCCCGTGGCCGCGACAACTGCGGTGCGGCGCTGCTCTCGTTGCTGGACAGCAGGTTGATCCCGGACGCCTGCAAATGCCGGTAAGCGAGGTCGAACAACTGATTGCGCACCACGCGCTTCTCGCCCATCGAGGCGACAAACCCGCTGATTTCGTATTCCGCGCCGCCGCTGGCAGAACTCTTCAACGACACGCTCGGCGCCGGTGTGTCGAGCAATTGCCGGCAGCCTTGCATCGCCCGCTCCAACGCCTCGATCACTGAGCTGGGCCGGGCATGGGGGCTGACGGGCACGCTGACGGAAACGCCGAACATATTGCTCGGTCGGCTGAAGTTGATGATTTTGGCTTTCGCCGCCAGCGAGTTGGGAATCACGGCCATGCTGCCCTGACTGGTTTGCAGACGCGTGGCGCGCCAGTCGATGTCGGTGACGCGGCCCTCGGTGCCGTCGATGGAGATCCAGTCATCGAGTTGATAGGGCTTGGTGGTGTTGAGGACGATGCCGGAGAACACGTCGCTCAAGGTGCTCTGCAAGGCCAAGCCGACGATGATCGCCAACGCGCCGGACGTCGCCAGCACGCCTTTGACCGGCAGATCGAGCACGTACGCCAGCGCCGCAATGATCGCGATGAGGAAAATCACCGCGCCGAGCAAGTCCTGCAACAGCCGGCCGGTATGGCCGACCCGCTGCATCATCACCGCGCCGATCAACACCGTCAGGGTGCGCGCACCAAACAGCCACCAGCCGATCTGCAACCCGGTCGCCGCCAGATGCAGCGGCACGTTGTCGGCCCACGGCGCCGGCTCCATCGGGTTGAGGCCTTCGTTGAACAGCACAATGCTGAACAAGGCGAAAATCAGCACCCGCACCAACAGCTTCCATTCGCTGCCGCGAGAGCTGATCAGCCGCCACAGGCCAAGATCGAGCAGGATCAGGATCAACGCGCTAAACAACGGGTGTTCGGTCAGCAGAGACAGCATCAAACAACTCCGACAAAGGCCAATCGCGAGAAGATCGCACAGATTGGCACAGTGTAGGAGCAATTGATTTCGGTGGATGAGCACCGGCTTACAAACACTGCAAAACCCTGAGCTGACGAAGGCTGCGATCTTGAGGCAGTGGGACGCGGAGCGTCCCCGGCTGCATTCCCACGCAGAGCGTGGGAACGATCAGACGCTGAACAACCTGTGGGAGCGAGCCTGCTCGCGAAGGCGTCATGTCAGTCACTACTTCTTCGACCGAATCAGAGCATTCGCGAGCAGGCTCGCTCCCACAGGGAAGTTTCAGTTGGCGGTAAAGCTCGGGGTCAGGCGTGCATCTGGCCAAAGCGCCCGGACTGGAAGTCGGCAAAGGCCTGATGGATTTCCTGCTCGGTGTTCATCACGAACGGGCCGTGGCCAACGATCGGTTCGTCGATCGGCTCGCCACTGAGCAGCAACACCACCGCGTCTTCGCTGGCCTGGAGGGTGAGTCGATCACCGTCGCGTTCGAACAGCGCCAACTGCCCTACCCCAACCGATTCCGCACCGTTGACCAGCACCGAACCTTTCAACACCACCAGTGCGGTGTTGCGTCCTTCGTGCAGATCAAGCGTCAGCAACTTGCCGGCATTGAGGCGCAGATCCCACACGTCGATTGGCGTAAAAGTCCGCGAAGGTCCGGTGTGCCCATCGAATTCGCCGGCGATCAGACGCAGGCTGCCGGCGTGGTCCTTGAGCGCGATGCTCGGAATGTCGCGGTCGAGAATGGTCTGGTAACCCGGCGCGGCCATTTTGTCCTTGGCCGGCAGGTTGACCCACAGCTGGACCATTTCCAGCTTGCCGCCGGTTCGGGCGAAGTTTTCCGAGTGGAATTCCTCATGGAGGATGCCCGACGCTGCGGTCATCCACTGCACATCACCCGGGCCGATGGTGCCGCCACTGCCGGTGGAATCGCGGTGCTGCACTTCGCCGTCGTAAACGATGGTCACGGTTTCGAAACCACGGTGCGGGTGCTGGCCGACGCCACGCTGTTCAGCGGTCGGGGTGAATTCGGCGGGACCGGCGTGATCGAGCAGCAGAAACGGGCTGATGTGCTTGCCCAGGTTGTCGTAGGAAAACAGCGTGCGCACCGGGAAACCATCGCCGACCCAATGGCCGCGCGGGCTGGTGTAAATGCCGATGATGTTTTTCATGGGGTCTCCAATGGGTGAATGCATTGGATTAAGCCTAAAGGCATATCGAATATTCGACTAGAGGGTGGAAATCGGCTTGAGTGTTCCATATGCAGAACAATTGAGTCAGCGGCGCGCATTTCGCGAGCAGGCTCGCTCCCACAGGAATCTGCAATGGTTCAGAGGCAACGTGCGAGGCCGTGCATGGCTTCGCGCAACCTGTCGATGGCGCGGTCGATGACAGCGCTGTCACTGTCTCGGCACGCCGTGTCCAGATCTGCACACGCCGCAACAACCCGCGCAGCCCCAACCATTTGCGCACCGCCCCTGATGCGATGGGCCAGCTCACGCAGGCCGTTGCGGTCGCCGACGTGGGTCTGATCCAAAGCTTGCAGATCGTCGCGCAAGCTATTGCCGACTTCCTTGCGCAAACGCTCGATCAACGAGTGATCGGCACCGGCCATCTGCTCCAGGGCACTCAGATCAATCTCGACGGGCTCGGCACTTGGCGGTTCATCTTCGTGGCGCTCGCAACGCTGAGCGCCTTTCAGGGCTTCAGCCAGATCATGCAAACGAATCGGTTTGAACAGGCAACCGTCCATGCCAGCGTCCAGACAACGCAAACGCTCTTCGACCTGCGCATTGGCCGTAAAACCGAGGATCAGACAGGGTGCGCGGCCGCCGGCGGCTTCTTCGTTGCGAATCGCCTGTGCCAGCTCATAGCCATTGCGTCGCGGCATGTTGCAGTCGGTAATCACCACATCGAAGGCCTGGGTTCGCCAGCGGTCCAGCCCCTGTTCGCCATCGCCCACATCTACCGTGCGATGCCCCAGTTCGCTCAATTGCCAGCACATCAGCAAGCGGTTGACCGGGTGATCGTCCACCACCAACACGCTTAATACACAGGTAGCGGCTGCCGCCTCGGGCGTTGCCAGTGTGGTCGTCACAGCTGTCAACAGCGGCAAGGACAGATTCATTTCCACTCGCGTGCCTTGCCCGAGATCACTATCGAGACCCAGCGTGCCGCCCATCATTTCGCAGAGGTTACGGCTGATCACCAGCCCCAGGCCGGAACCGCTGCGCGCCGCTTGAAGGCTATTGCTCGCTTGAACGAACGGGCTGAACAGGCGCTTTTGATCTTCGCCGCTGATGCCGATGCCGTTGTCTTCGATGCGCAACAGCAAGTCCACTTCAGCGTCGGTCATGGCGATGACCTGCAAGCGCAAACTCACCTCGCCCGCCTCGGTGAATTTGATCGCATTGCTCAACAGGTTCGACAGCACCTGTTTGAAGCGCGTCGGATCAATCAGCACATCCACGTCGGCGCGCGGATCAAGTTCGATGCGCCACAAGAGCCGTTTCTGCCGCGCCAGCCCTTCGAACACTCGGCATACCGATAACACCGTCTCGCGTAAATTGGCCCGCTCGGGCGAAAGGGACAAATGCCCCGACTCGATACGAGCGATGTCGAGAATGTCGCCAATCAACGCCAATAATTGCTGGCCGGCATTCGACGCCACCTGAATTGCCAGTCGATCAGTCACGCCCTCCTCTGCGCGCTTGAGCGCCAGTTCGAGCATGCCGATCAAGGCGTTCATCGGTGTGCGGATCTCGTGGCTCATGGTCGCCAGGAAAGTGCTTTTGGCCCGATTGGCCTCATCCGCTGCGTCCTTGGCCTGTTGCAGTTGCAACAACCATTGCTGGCGCTGATGGATCTGCCGACGCTGCCAGCCGATCCAGATCAAGGCCAGCAGCAGCAAGCCTGCGGCGCCGGCAAAACCAAGCAGAATTTCGCGGCGATGGCGCGACCAATAGCTGTCCTCCACCACCACATCGTGGCTCCAGCGCTCGACCAGTTCATCCATTTGCTGCGGCGCGATGCTCAGCAACGCCTTGTTCAGGATCGAGTGCAGCAGCGCCGACTGCGGCGCCGTGGCCAAAGCGATGCGCGCCGGCTGATCGCCTACGGTGCCGGTAATACGCAGGCGGTCGCGGTATTGGCGGGCGATCAGAAAACGCGCCACCAGCAACGAGCTTACCGTCACGTCGACCTGTCCACGGGCAATCAGCGCCATGCCTTCGGCGGGGCTTTTGACTTCGACCAGACGCAGGCCGGGAACCCGTTGCAAGAGGTATTCGCGCAACGGGTGGCCGCGATAGATCGCCAGGCGTTTGCCCGCCAGTTCGTCGAGCGGCAATGGATGTGGTCCGTTCGCTGCGCTGACTAGCACGAACGGATTGTTCAGATAGGCGCGGGTGAATTGCAGCTGCGCTTCCCGCTCGGTGCTCGGCGTCACCACGGGCAAAATATCGAGTGCGCCGGCCTGAAGTTGTTCGAACTGGTCGTTCAGCGAGGTGCCACGCACGATCTCGAAATTCAGCCCGCTGCGCTGCGCAATCAGGCTCAGCAACTGCGCTGCCAGCCCGTTGAAGC
Source organism: Pseudomonas sp. R62 (assembly GCF_000257605.1). Taxonomy (NCBI): domain Bacteria; kingdom Pseudomonadati; phylum Pseudomonadota; class Gammaproteobacteria; order Pseudomonadales; family Pseudomonadaceae; genus Pseudomonas; species Pseudomonas sp. R62. Next base: position 350,701 of record NZ_JH635999.1, on the reverse strand, counting down.
GTCCATCAGCATCGAAAAACGCCAACGGCGCGAAGTCTTCGACAGCGCCGACCCGCACCACCGGGTGCTGATCCAGCCACTGCTGCTCGGCGGCGCTGAGCTGTACCCGCGACTGTTCGGCCATCTCGGCGAGGCCGACGCTCCAGCGCTGTTCGATCAGATGGCGACGCTCCATGGGCACGGCCAGCAAGGCCTTGTCGACGATGCGTTTGAGCACCACATCGCTGCGCAACAACGCAAAGGCGAACGGATTGGCATCAAGCCCCGACGGCCCGGCCAGTTGCAGGTCGTTGCGATAATTGGTGTTGATCAGGTAGTTGGCGCTGATGAAGTCGCCCAGGTACACGTCGTCGGCACCGAAGGCGACCGCGCCGAGTGCATCCATGGCCGAAGCATAAAGCTGTACGTGGGCGCCGGGGTAGAACGCCTGAACATGGGCCAGTGGCAGGTAATCCTCGACCATGGCGATGCGTTTGCCTGCAAGGTCAGCAGGCAGTTTCTCGTCATGACGCGTCACCAGCATCGGCTGATCTTCAGCATACGGCCGCGATAGAACAAAGGCCGGATCCGCCGCTTCGAAACTGTTCGAGGTGCCCAGGAGTTCGACGTCAGCGCGCTTGAGTGCGGCCATCAGTGCGGGACGATCGGCGAAACGCCGCACTTCGATCCTGATGCCGAGCAGTTGCGCCAGCAGGTCGGCGTAATCCGCCGTCAGCCCTTCCAGCTCATGCTGATTGCGGGTGATTTCGAAGGGCGGGTAATCCGGGCCGGAGATGCCCATGCGCAAGACTGGATGCTCACGCAGCCACTGGCGCTCCCGATCATCGAGGCGCACCTGGATACTTCCCGGTTCGAGGCGCGCCAGCACCTCCAGCGTCTGCGGCTGGTCATTCGCCCCGACCGAGGCAACAAGCCCCAGCCACAGCAATAAAACCCGCAGTCCCTGCATCATGTCGGGGTACTCAGATCAAGTGATTGCGCTTGGCGAACTCACGCAGAAGCACCAGCGAACCCAGGCCAAGTTTCGCCATCATGCGGGTCTTGTAGGTGCTGACGGTTTTGTGACTCAGGTGCATTTCCAAAGCGATGGCCTTGTTCGGTTTGCCCAGCGCCAGATTCACGAAAATGCATAACTCTCGATCGGACAGCTGCGCGATCAGCTCCTTTTCCGTGCGTTGCACGGCGTTGTACAGACCGCTGGTATTGGGCAATGCGGAGAAATAAGTGTGGCCGGACATCAATGCCTTGATGGCTTCGTGCAGCAGAGTCAGTTGATTGCTCTTGGTCACGTAGCCCCGTGCGCCGGCGCGCAGACAGCGCTCCTGGTAATGCGTGGGCTCATGCATGCTGAACACCAGCACCCGGCAACGCGCCGTTGGCGCCTTGATCTGGATTCGCGTCAGCACTTCCAGACCGTCCATCGATCCCAGCCCCAGATCGAGCACAACCAGGTGCGGATCATGCGCGCAGATCAACGGCACGACTTCATTGCCATTGGACGCTTCATGAATCTGCGTGAAGCCTTGAGCCTGCAGAACGATCCGAATGGCCGCGCGCACGACTGGATGGTCATCGACGATCAGCGCTGACTTCATTGGGACTCCTGCAAAATCGAAGACACCGCAACAGTCTGTCCCGGAGTCGGTGGCTGCGCCGGCACTGTTACATGGATGGGCAAGAGAATCACCTGTCAGGTCTGACAGTTGTGCAGAGTGTTTTTTTATGCATTGGCATGGCGCAACGATGCGTGGGCGTCAGGCGCTGCCTGGGGTTCGTCGCAAGTTTCGACTCTCGCCATTACCTGCCCGATGAGCTGTGAATTGGGCAATGGCGTCGGGCTGATCTGCGCGTTTTCCTGAGCAAACCCGGCAGCCGCCTGCAAAGGTGCCGACGGTTCGTTGTAGATCAGAGCATGGCGAACCTGTGGGTTATCGAGCAGAAAGCCCAGCAGATCGAGAGAGCCTGCCGCCAGTTCGGCATTGATCACCAGCACATCGAACGGCTCGCAGCCATAGTCGACCAGGGTCAACAGTTCGCCGAGAGTCTGCACCGGGGCGACGCGGTAGTAGCCGAGCGCGTTGAACAGGCGCTCGATTTTCATGCGATGAAAATGCTGCGGGTCGGCGATCAGGATGCGCAACGCTTTGTTGCTCATGGTCATTCTCCCGGTGAGGTTTGGGGAGGGCAAGACTACGCAAGCGTCGGCGATAGCTCTGTAGGACTTTTCCTAAAAATTTGGTCATTCATCCGGCGGCCCTGACGCACCAATATCCCCTGCTCGCGAAGGCGGTATACCTGTCAGAAATTTATTGACTAACGCGAGCAGGCTCGCTCCCACAGGGGAAAGCATTCCATGGCGGTTATTGCCAGCCGAACCGGCGGATGTAGAAGCCTTTAACGGCTTGGGTCAGCGCCATGTACGCCAGCAGAATCACCGGCAGAAACACGAAATACAGCGACGGCAGCGCCTGCAATTTGAAGTAATGCGCCAGCGGCCCCATTGGCAGGAAGATGCCGACCGCCATGATGACCCCGGTCATCACCAGCAGCGGCATGGCCGCGCGGCTTTGCAGGAACGGGATCTTCGGCGTGCGGATCATGTGCACGATCAGCGTCTGTGTCAGCAGACCGACCACGAACCAGCCGGACTGGAACAGCGTTTGGTGATCCGGGGTGTTGGCGTCGAACACGTACCACATCAAGGCGAACGTCGTGATATCGAAGATCGAACTGATCGGGCCGAAAAACAGCATGAAGCGCCCGACGTCAGCCGGCTGCCAGCGCTGCGGCTGTTTCAGCATCTCGTCGTCGACGTTATCGAACGGAATGGCGATCTGCGAAATATCGTAGAGCAGGTTCTGCACCAACAGGTGCATCGGCAGCATCGGCAGGAACGGGATGAACGCGCTGGCAACCAGCACCGAGAACACATTGCCGAAGTTGGAGCTGGCAGTCATCTTGATGTACTTGAGCATGTTGGCGAAGGTGCGCCGCCCTTCGAGCACGCCCTCCTCCAGCACCATCAGGCTTTTTTCCAAGAGAATGATGTCCGCCGCTTCCTTGGCGATGTCCACCGCGCTGTCCACGGAAATGCCGATGTCGGCGCTGCGCAGCGCCGGCGCGTCGTTGATACCGTCGCCCATGAATCCGACCACATGGCCGTTGCCCTTGAGAATGCCGACGATGCGCTCTTTGTGCGCCGGCGTGAGCCTGGCGAAGACGTTGGTCGTCTCGACCGCCATGGCCAGGTCAGCATCACTCATGCGCTCAATGTCATTGCCCAGCAGCAAACCCTGTTGGGCGAGGCCTACCTCACGGCAGATTTTCGCCGTCACCAGTTCGTTGTCACCGGTCAGCACCTTGACCGCCACGCCATGCTCGGCCAAGGCCTTGAGCGCTGGCGCGGTGCTTTCCTTCGGTGGATCGAGGAACGCCACGTAACCGATCAGCGTCAGTCCCTGCTCATCAGCCAGGCTGTAAATCTCGCGCCCTTCTGCCATTGAGCGAGCCGCGACCGCCACCACGCGCAGACCTTCAGCGTTGAAGGCTGCGGTGACCTGACGAATCCGCGCCAGCAATTCATCGCTCAAAGCCTCATCAACTTCGCCGTGACGCACCCGGCTGCACACCGCCAGCACTTCTTCCACCGCGCCTTTGCAGATCAGTTGATGGGGCTGACCGCGGCCCTCCACCACCACCGACATGCGCCGGCGATTGAAATCGAAGGGGATCTCATCGACCTTGCGAAACACGCTGCCGACCTTGAGTTCGCGATGGACTTCCACGTGTTCGAGCACGGCGACATCCAGCAGGTTTTTCAGGCCGGTCTGGTAGTAGCTGTTGAGGTAGGCCAGTTCCAGCACAGCGTCAGAATCCTCACCCCAGACGTCGACATTACGCGCCAGAAAGATCTTGTCCTGAGTCAGGGTGCCGGTCTTGTCGGTGCACAGCACGTCCATGGCGCCGAAGTTCTGGATCGCGTCGAGGCGTTTGACGATGACCTTTTTGCGCGACAGAAACACGGCGCCTTTTGCCAGGGTCGAGGTGACGATCATCGGCAGCATTTCCGGGGTCAGGCCGACCGCAATCGACAGCGCGAAGAGCAGCGCTTCGCTCCAGTCGCCTTTGGTGAAACCGTTGATGAACAGCACCAGCGGCGCCATGACGAACATGAAGCGGATCAGAAGCCAGCTGACCTTGTTGACGCCCTGCTGAAACGAGGTCACCGCGCGGTCCGTCGCGCCGACCCGTTGCGCCAGCGCACCGAAGTAGGTGCTGTTGCCGGTGGTGAGAATCAGTGCAATCGCGCTGCCGGAGACGACGTTGGTGCCCATGAACAGAACGTTGTCCAGCTCGAGCGGGTTACGCGTGTCGTGATCGGTCTGCCGGGTGAATTTCTCCACCGGCATCGATTCACCGGTCATCGCTGCCTGGCTGACGAACAAGTCCTTGGCGCTGAGCACGCGGCAATCGGCGGGAATCATGTCGCCGGCCGAGAGCACGATGAGATCGCCGGGCACCAGTTGCTTGATCGGCAGCTCCCGCCGTGGCGCATCCCGGCGCAGCACCGTGGCGGTATTGCTGACCATGGCTTTGAGCGCATCGGCGGCCTGATTGGATTTACTCTCCTGCCAGAAGCGCAGCAGCGTCGAGAGCACCACCATGGAGAAAATCACCACGGCGGCCTTGAGGTCTTCGGTCAGCCAAGAGATCACCGCGAGCAGAGTCAGCAGCAGGTTGAACGGGTTTTTGTAGCAGTGCCACAGATGGGTCCACCACGGCAGCGGTTGCTCGTGCTCGACCTCGTTGAGGCCATGTTGCGCGCGCAGTGCATCGGCCTCGACCTCGGTGAGCCCCTCGCCGTGCGTGCCCAGCGATGACAGCAACGCAGCGCTGTCTTCATGGGCGGCAGCGACCAGCGTACTGGCCAGCGTCGGCGGCACTTCACGGCTGACCGTGGTGTCATTGATCGAATCCAGCAACGCGAGGCGACGGAAGTGCCGGGCGATGTGACGGCTGCGCAGAAAGCCTGCGAAAAATTCCTTGAGCGTGAGTTTCATGGCTGTGTCCTCTGTGGTCAGCCGGGAAACCGTCGAGCAGGTACCGCCGCGCCCTGGCACCGGGAAAACCGGCGCGGCAAGGCGTGGCGCGCCCGTCGGGAATGACAGGCGTGTCGATAGGCGGCGCTGACGATTGAGGTCGTCAGCACGCTTGGTTCAGCGTCGATGAGAAGGACGTCGAGACACGATCCGGAACGGGTCGTGCACGGGATGCCGCTGCTCGCTGTTACGGCGAGACAACGGCAGGGAAAGGCTGCGCGTTATCTTGCCGAGAATCTGCCGGTGATCGAGACCGGCCGACAACTGTCACTCGAACAAGTACCCACTGTGGGTCTCCGCAATTGATGAAAACGCGGGCAGCTTACGCCCGCAGCGAAACGGCTGGAAGAGGTGTTTTCGGGGAATGTGGGGGGTGTTCAGGAAGGGTTCAGAATTTCCCCGCGATCGTTCCTACGCTCAGCGTAGGAACGCCTCATCGGACGCTCCGCGTTCGGCTTCTGAAAGGGACGCGAAGCGTCCCGGGCTGCATTCCCACGCAGAGCGTGGGAACGATCATATGTGGGGCTTTCCATGGCCCCTTCGCGAGGAGGCTCGCTCCCACATTCTGGCCTGTGTTCACAGGACCATTGTGGGAGCGAGCCTGCTCGCGAAGTCGATATGTCAGGCAATGCAGATTCAGCTGGCAGTCGCCAACAACAGCTCCGCCACCGAGCGGCTGTGCCCGCGCTGTTTGCCATGCTCGTACAGCGAGCCGGCGATTTCGTCGGCGCGAATCGGCAGCACCGACAGCAGCGTATCGCTCAGGCCATGGCTGGCCTGGCAGAAGCCCTGCATATAAATGCCGGCCTTGCAGCGCTCGTCGGTGATCAGTTTGTAGTTGCGATCGACCTCGAACTCACCGAGGTACTCCTCCAGCGGCGCGAGCAACTTGCGGTGCATCTGCCGCTCGTAACCGGTGGCCAGCACCACGGCGTCATAGATTCGCACCGTGACTTCGCCGGTGGCGTTGTTGCGCACGGCCAGTTCGATGCCGTTTGCCGTGGCAGTGGCGCTCTCGACGGTGGTCAGGGTGCGGAACGCATGGCGGGCAATCCCGGAAACCTTCTGCCGGTAGAAGATGCCGTAGATGCGTTCGATCAGGTCGATGTCGACCACCGAATAGTTGGTGTTGTGGTACTCGTTGACCAGACGCTCGCGCTCGACGCTGTTCTGCTGGAACACCAGATCGGTGAACTCCGGCGAGAACACTTCGTTGACGAACGGGCTATCATCCGCAGGCTTCAACGCCGAACCACGCAGGATCATGTCGACCTGCACCGACGGGAACGAATCATTCAGGTCGATAAAGGCTTCCGCCGCGCTCTGCCCGCCGCCGATGATGGCGATGCTCATCGGTTGGTTGTTCACACACGGCTGCCTGGCCATTTGCGACAGGTATTGCGAATGGTGGAATACCCGGTGATCGCCCTTCAATGCTTTGAACGCCTCCGGAATGCGCGGTGTGCCGCCAGCGCTGACCACCACCGAACGCGTGGTACGCACGAATTGCTGGCCGTCGCTGCCCCGGGAAATCACCCGCAAGGCTTCGACCTGCTGGTTGTGCAATACCGGTTCGATGAACTGCACTTCTTCGCCATAACGGCTCTGCGCGGTGAACTGCCCGGCCACCCAGCGCAGGTAGTCGTTGTACTCCATGCGGCATGGATAAAAGGTGCCGAGGTTGATGAAGTCGACCAGACGCCCGTGGTGCTTGAGGTAGTTGACGAACGAGTAAGGGCTGGTCGGATTGCGCAGGGTCACCAGGTCCTTGAGGAAGGAAATCTGCAACTCGCTCTGCGTCGACAAGGTGTTGCCGTGCCAGCTGTAAGTGGCCTGCTTGTCGAGGAACAGCACATCCAGTTCGCCCTGGATCCGGCCGCGCTCCTGCAGAGCGATGGCCAGTGCCAGGTTCGAAGGGCCGAAACCGACGCCGATCAGGTCGTGAACGATGGGCGATGCAATTGCCTGTGTCATTTCCAGTGTCCTCTGGATGAACCCCTCAACGCGGGGAAATAAAGCCTGGGTGGCCTGACCGGCCTGAATCAGGTCAGCAGGTCGTCTGTTGAGTAGGAACGAGGACGATGAAAGGAAATTTAACCGGCGCGGATCACTGGCCATCCCATTGCTGGATGCGCAGGCGGCAATGCTTCATGGCGTTGACGATGTGTTTTTCCACCAGTGCCCGGGAGATGCCGAGGGTCTGGGCGATTTCCGGATGGGACATTCCTTCGATCTTGCGCAGCAGAAAACTGTCGCGGCACAGCGGCGGCAGCTCGGCCAGTGCGCGCTGAAGCATTTCCAGGCGCTGTCCGTGATCAAGGGTGCCGTGAGGCGAGGGAGTGAAATAGCGCTCTTCGTTATCCAGCACGTCCAGCGATTCGACCTGGCGCAGCGCGTTGCGGCGGTGATCATCGATAACCAGGTTCAGCGCGGTGCGATAAAGGAAGGCCCGGGGTTGTTCGATCGGCACCTCGCTGGAGCGCTCCAGCACGCGTACATAGGCGTCATGCACCACATCCTCGGCGACCTGACGGTTGCCCAGTCTGGCGTTGAGGAAACACACCAGCTCACGATAGTAGTTTTCCAACATGACTCCCGACCGCATCGATGCCGTTTCTGTCCTTGAGCGCACTGATCAGACCTGCGAATCACGCAGTAGCAAGATAGTGGCAACTTGAGGTGCGTAATTTATAGTAATTCTCATATAGATTTAAAGAGTTGATTCCATATCCCGGACAAATAGTCGTGGCCCGGCGTGCGGTAACTCGATGTGTCTGCGGCTAAATTCCGTCGCCCATGCCTCGTTTACAGGACAGCCCCTGTGTCTGTCGTGCCTTGCGACGGGCCGCAACCACTGGCCGGAACCCTGCATGAATCGTCCCCGCCCCGCCCGTCGCGCGCTGTTTGTCGCCCTCTGTCTGATTCCCGTGATCGCCGTCGCTGCCTGGCAAGTCTTGCCACCCGGTCGCAACGCCGTTGCCACTGTGCAGGTCAGCCGCGGCGATATCGAAAACAGCGTGACAGCGCTCGGCACCTTGCAGCCGCGCCGCTATGTGGATGTCGGCGCACAGGCTTCGGGGCAGATTCAGAAGATTCACGTCGAGGCCGGCGATACGGTCAAGGAAGGCCAGTTGCTGGTGGAAATCGACCCGTCGACACAGAAAGCCAAGCTCGATGCCGGGCGCTTTTCCATCGAAAACCTCAAGGCGCAGTTGCAGGAGCAACGTGCCCAGCACGATCTGGCGCAGCAGAAATACCAGCGCCAGCAGAAACTCGCCGCCGGTGGCGCCACCCGCGAAGAAGACGTGCAGACCGCGCGCGCCGAGGTCCGCGCAACCCAGGCGCGCATCGACATGTTCCAGGCGCAGATTCGTCAGGCCCAGGCCAGCCTGCGCAGTGACGAGGCGGAACTCGGTTACACGCGCATCTATGCGCCGATGAGCGGCACCGTGGTCGCCGTCGGTGCGCGCGAAGGCCAGACCCTCAACGCGCAACAACAGACCCCGCTGATCCTGCGCATCGCCCGGCTGTCGCCGATGACGGTGTGGGCCGAAGTTTCGGAGGCCGACATCGGCCACGTCAAACCCGGCATGAGCGCCTACTTCACCACCCTCAGCGGCGGCACTCGGCGCTGGAGCAGCACCGTGCGGCAGATCCTGCCGGTGCCGCCGCGTCCGCTTGAACAGAATCAGGGCGGCAGCCCTACCAGTGGTCGCAGCGGCAGCGAACGCGTGGTTCTTTATACCGTGCTGCTCGACGTCGACAACGCCGATCACAGCCTGATGACCGACATGACCGCCCAGGTATTCTTCGTCGCCGAACAGGCGCAAGACACCCTGACCGTGCCGACTGCTGCCCTGCAACCGGGCTCGCGTCCGCAGTGGCAGCGAGCGCAGATCGTCGCTGCCAACGGTGAAATTCAGGCACGCGAGGTACGCACCGGCATCAGCGATCGCCTGCGCACCCAGGTGCTCGAAGGTCTGGCCGAGGGCGAGCATGTTCTCAGCGCGCCGGCCACTGGTCATGGAGGCTGAATGCACACGCCCCTGATCGACCTGCGGCAGATCCTCAAAGCCTACGGCGGTGATGACAGCCCACTGGTGGAAGTGCTGCGCGGGATCGATCTGTCGATCCACGCCGGCGAGTTCGTTGCCATCGTCGGCGCCTCCGGTTCGGGCAAATCGACGCTGATGAACATCCTCGGTTGCCTCGACCGTCCCACCAGCGGAGAGTATCTGTTCGCCGGGGAAAATGTCGCGCAGCTGGACAGCGATGAACTGGCCTGGCTGCGCCGCGAAGCCTTCGGGTTTGTCTTTCAGGGCTACCACCTGATTCCCTCCGGCTCGGCGCAGGAAAACGTCGAGATGCCAGCGATCTATGCCGGCACCCCGGCCGCCGAGCGGCATGCCCGAGCTCACGCGCTGCTGGAACGTCTCGGCCTCGGCACTCGCACCGGCAACCGTCCGCATCAGCTTTCCGGCGGTCAGCAACAGCGGGTGTCGATCGCCCGTGCGCTGATGAACGGCGGCCACATCATCCTCGCCGACGAGCCGACCGGCGCCCTCGACAGCCACAGCGGCGCCGAGGTCATGACCCTGCTCGACGAACTCGCCGATCAAGGCCATGTGGTGATCCTCATCACCCACGACCGCGAAGTGGCGCAACGGGCCAAACGCATCATCGAAATCCGTGACGGCCTGATCATCAGTGACAGCGCCGAGCACGCGTGCGCGCCGCCTGCGGCCAATCCCGGGGCGTTGCAAGCGGTCGACCTGCGCCAGCGCCTGAGCAGCGGCAGCAACCAGACCGGCGCCTGGAAAGGTGAACTGCTCGACGCTGTACAAGCGGCGTGGCGAGTGATGTGGATCAACCGCTTTCGCACCGCGCTGACCCTGCTGGGCATCGTCATTGGCGTGGCCTCGGTGGTGGTCATGCTCGCCGTCGGCGAAGGCAGCAAGCGTCAGGTCATGGCGCAAATGGGTGCGTTCGGCTCGAACATCATTTACCTCAGCGGCTCGGCGCCGAACCCCCGCACGCCGGAGGGCATCATCACCCTCGACGACGTTGCCGAACTGTCCGCCCTGCCCCAGGTGGAACGGATCATGCCGGTCAACGGCTCGACCGCTGGGGTGCGCTTTGGCAATGCTGACCACAGCAGTTACGTCGGCGGCAATGACACCAACTTTCCGCAGATTTTCAACTGGCCGGTGATTCAGGGCAGCTACTTCACCCAGGCCGACGAGGACAGCGCCGCCGCCGTCGCGGTGATCGGCACCAAGGTCCGCGACAAATTGCTCAAGGATGTCGCCGACCCCATCGGTCAATACATCCTCATCGAGAACGTGCCGTTCCAGATCCTCGGCGTGCTTGCGGAAAAAGGCGCCAGCTCCGGCGACTCCGATAGCGACAACCGCATCGCCGTGCCTTATTCGGCGGCGAGCACGCGCCTGTTCGGCAGCCGCAATCCGCAATACGTGGTGATTGCCGCCAAGGACGCGCGCAAGGTCAAGGACGCCGAACAGGTTATCGAACAGGCGATGTTGCGTCGGCACCACGGCAAGAAGGATTTCGAGCTGACCAACAATGCCGCGATGATCCAGGCCGAAGCGCGCACGCAAGGCACGCTGTCGCTGATGCTGGGGGCTATTGCGGCGATTTCCCTGCTGGTCGGCGGTATCGGCGTGATGAACATCATGCTCATGACCGTACGCGAACGCACCCGCGAGATCGGTATTCGCATGGCCACCGGCGCCCGTCAGCGCGACATCCTCCGTCAGTTTCTCACTGAAGCGCTGATGCTCTCGGTGGTCGGCGGAATCGCCGGAATCGGCCTGGCGCTGCTGGTCGGCGGCGTGTTGTTGCTCAGCGGCGTGGCGATCGCCTTTCAAGGGCTGGCGGTGATCGGTGCGTTCGCCTGTGCGCTGGTCACCGGTGTCATTTTCGGCTTTATGCCGGCCCGCAAAGCTGCCCGGCTTGACCCGGTCACGGCCCTTACCAGTGAATGATCGACCTATGAAAGTGCGACTGACCTTCCTCGCCGCCAGCCTGTTGCTGGCGGCCTGCAGCAGCCCGGCGCCGCGCCTGGACAGCGGCGTGCAGCCACCGAGCGCGTGGCAGTCCGCCGACACCCCCGGCGCGCTGCAGAGCAATCGGCAATGGTGGACGCAATTCGGCAGCCCCGAACTGGAGCGGCTGGTGGAACAGGCACGGCTGGGCAGCTACGACCTCGCCGCCGCCGTGGCGCGAGTCAGACAGGCCGAGGCCAGCGCAACCATCGCCGGCGCCCCGCTGCTGCCCGAGCTCAAGGCCGGGCTGAATGCCAACCGGCAGAAACTGATTCACGGCAAGGGCTACAGCCAACTGGATGTCAGCCCGGAGAATCGTTCGCTGGACTATTACGATGCCGAGCTCAGCGCCAGCTACGAAGTCGATTTCTGGGGCGGTAAGCGTGCCGCCCGCGACAGTGCGGTGTTCGGCGTGCAGGCCAGCGAGTTCGACCGCGCCACCGTCGAGCTGACCTTGCTCAGCGGCGTCGCCAACAGTTACACCCAGGCCCTGGCCTTGCGTGAGCAGGCGCGCATTGCCGAACTCAATCTGGCCAATGCGCAAAACGTGCTGCATCTGGTGCAGACCCGCTTCGACGCCGGCAGCGCCACCGCGCTGGAGCTGGCCCAGCAGAAAAGCCTGGTGGCCGAACAACAGCGTCGCCTGCCGCTGGTGCAACAACAGGCCCGCGAAGCACTGATCAGCCTCGCCGCCCTGCTCGGCCAACCGGTGCAAGCGTTGCCGTTGCCCACGCAATCCTTCGCCCAATTGCACTGGCCGGACATCGCCAGCGGCGTGCCGAGCGACTTGCTCAGTCGGCGTCCGGACATTGCCAGCGCCGAGGCCAAGCTTGCGGCAGCCCAGGCTGATGTCACCGTCGCCCGCGCCGCGATGCTGCCGAAAATCACCCTGACCGCCAGCCTCGGCAGCGGCGCCGACCTTGCCGCCGACCTGCTGCGCACGACGTTCTACAACCTGTCCTCGGGGCTGACCGCGCCGATCTTCAACAACGGCCGCCTCAGCGCCGAACGCGACAAGGCCAAGGCGCGGCAGGACGAATTGCTGGAGACCTATCGCGGGGCAATCACCAACGGCTTCGCCGACGTCGAAAAAGCCCTCAGCAGCATTCGTGGCCTCGACGAACAACGGCAATGGCAAAGCGAAGAACTGAACCAGGCACAAACCGCCTTCGACATCGCCCAGAGCCGCTACCAAGCCGGCGCCGAAGACCTGCTCACCGTCCTGCAAACCCAGCGCACGCTGTATGCGGCGCAAGACCTCAACGTGCAACTGCGCCTGTCGCGGTTGCAGGCGAGCATTGCCTTGTACAAAGCGTTGGGGGGCGGCTGGGAGGCGATCTGACAGAGATGCGTCGAATGGACTGACGCCTTCGCTGGCAAGCCAGCTCCCACAGGGATCAGGGTAAATCTGCTGTTCATTCGTATCTTTGAGATAGCTATCGCGAGCAGGCTCGCTCCTACAAGAGTAAGTGCAAGGTCAAAAGATCGCAGCCTTCGGCAGCTCCTACAGTCTCCGCGCTCACCTCTGGGCCGAGTGTCAGCTCGCCTGCTTTTGATCTTGATCCACCGGCGACGTCGGAAGGCTGAGCGGAGGGATTGATCCGGGTGTGGGAGCGCAGCGACCGTCTGGCGCAGCCAGACACAGCGGAAGGAGGTGCAGCGAAGCAAACCGTAGCCGCTGCGCCCGGATCGATCCCGCAGCGAAGGAACCCGAGCCTGCGAGGGCCGAACGCAGGAGCAAGCGTTTTTTTGCTTACTTTTTTTAGGCGTTTGTAAAAAAAGTGAGTCGCCGTAAGGGCGAAACCTTAGGTAGTCGTTACCGCAGCGATGGATATGTACGCCACCATAAATACCCCTGTAGGAGTGAGCCTGCTCGCGAAGGCGGTGGGTCAACCGGCATAGCAGCTGATTGACACGACGCCATCGCGAGCAGGCTCGCTCCTACAAAAGATTGCGACCAATTCAGAGTGTGTGTTGAACCAATCTAGAGCTGTCGGCCCTTGACCTTCAGGTGCCGCGCATACCAGGGGCGCTGTGGCACTTTGCGGAACAGTTCGGTCATGTTGTCTTCGTCGCCAAAAGTGATACGCAGCGCCAGTTTCATGGTTTCCGGGTCCATCTCCACGGATCGCCCAGCTTGCAGGCCGGGCACGGTGCTGCAGCCGTGGGTGTCGGGGCCGAGCCAGGGGTCGGCGACTTCCACCCAACGCCCCGGTGCAAACCATGGCACGCCGTTGACTTCCAGACGGCTCACTTCGCCCGGATGAAAACGTTCATGGGCGCGGAACCAGTCTTCCAGGCGATCATCGATCCAGCCATGAAAGCGCCAGAACACCGGGTTCACATGGGAGGAAAACGGATCGCCGAGGAAGTCGTTTTCCGGCGCATACCAGCGCGCGGCGAAGTCCGCCTGATCGCGCGCCATCGGCACCGGAATGTCGTTGGACGGATCACGCGCCACCGAGGCCCAGCGCATGTGCAGCCAGTCGTGCAGGCCCAGTTCGACTTCCGAACCGAACTGGCCAAGGGTCAATTTCGATAAGTATCGCGGGTCACGGTACTGCGATTCCCAAACCAGGAAATTGCTCTGGAAGGTCTCCGCCGCTTTGATGTCGCTGACCCATTTGGTGTACTCGTCATCGCCCTCGGCCAGCCAGGTCGGCGGCAGCGAATTGCCGTCGTGATTGTCGAAATAGCGGGCGAAGCCCTGGCGGTCACGTTCCAGCTCAGGCTGCGGCTGCGGGAACGCCGGCCAGGAAGGCAAATCCTGCATCGAACGGGCGATGCCTAGCATGTGCCGATGCATAAAGAAAAAATCCACGCCCGAGCCATTGCGATCCTTGC
>NZ_JH635999.1:335387-336606 GCF_000257605.1 Pseudomonas sp. R62 | reverse complement strand
CCGATGCTCGGGCGCCACCAGCCAGGCCAACAGTTGCGGATTAAGCCCGGTGCGTTCACGGGCCTCGGGAAAACGCCGCTTGATAGCGATGAAATGATTGTCCAGCTCGGGCAACGCCAACGGCCGGTCCAGACGCAGCACTTGTCCGGTGAACGTGGCGCTGCCGGCATTGCCGAACGCTGCCCAGACTTCATCCAGTTTGACTTTTAATTCATACACCGGTGGCGCCAGCGGCTCATCGGTGCGCAGCAGGCGCCAATACATCTCGGCGCCGTTGCCCGGTGCCAGATCGCCAACCACTTGATAACGCACAGGCCCTTCGGCACGCAGATTGGTGCCGGTGTCGAGATAGCCGCGCAAGCCGCGCCCACGATGGGCGATGTCGAGAAACAGCTCCAGGCCTTGCGCCGGCAGACCATCAAGCCCCGCCGCCGCACCGGTAAAGCGAATGTCCCAGACCCCACGCAAATTGTCCGCCAGCTGTTGCCCGGCGGTGTCCGCCAGATCGACCGTGGCCTCGCCCGGGGTGATCGGAAACTCCTCGCGAGTCAGTTCACGATGTGCATAAAAAGCGGCAGGCAGCGCGGCGCCCGTGAGTGCCATGCCCGCCATGAACCAGCGTCGAGAGATCGTCATTGCCCTACCTGTGTCAGCCATGAAGCAGGCTTTATCCAAGCTAGAACGTTTGCTCGGCGGGGAAATTTACGCCGCTGGTAAAACATCGCGACGGTGCCGCCGGGCATTTGTAACGCGCGCCTAAATTAGCCACCCGGCCACTCGTTCTTCCCAGATAGCAAAGGCCCCTGCGCCTGTACCTCGACGGCGAACCTGAATGAGATGGCAATGACAAAACCGCGTTGGAAAAAGGCTCTATTCATCGGCCTGCCGCTGGCCCTGGCGATCAGTGCCGGCGCAGGATTTCTGGCCTGGGATTACCTGAACAACCCCGGCTACCCGGTGAAGGTGATGAAACAGGCGACTGAATTGCAGGATCGCCTGCTGTCGTTCGACAGCCACATCACCGTGCCGCTGAGTTTCGGCAGCCACGACCACGAAGCCGACAAGGATGGCTCGGGCCAGTTCGACCTGGTCAAGGCCAATCGTGGGCGCTTGTCCGGCGCGGCGTTGACGGTGTTCGGCTGGCCGGAAATGTGGAACGGCCCGAACGCCCCGCACCGTCCCACCGAGGGTTTTGTCGAAGAAGCGCGCAATCAGCAGG
>NZ_JH635999.1:330733-334872 GCF_000257605.1 Pseudomonas sp. R62 | reverse complement strand
GGCATCGCCTACACGCCAGATGATTTCCGCCGTCTGCACGGCGAAGGCAAGTTTGCGATCTTCATCAGCATGCTCAACGCCTACCCGCTGGGCAACGATCTGAGCAAGCTCGACCTGTGGGCCGGGCGCGGCATGCGCATGTTCGGTTTCAGTTACATCGGCAACAACAGCTGGGCCGACTCGTCGCGGCCGCTACCGTTTTTCAATGATTCGCCGGACGCCCTCGATGGTCTGTCGGACATCGGCAAACAAGCGGTGCAGCGCTTGAACGATCTGGGCGTGATCATCGATGTTTCGCAGATGTCGACCAAGGCCCTCGAGCAAGTCGCCGAACTGAGCCGTACACCGCTGGTGGCCTCGCACTCGGCGCCACGGGCGGCGGTGGATATCCCGCGCAACCTCAGCGACAAAGAGCTGCAACTGATCAAGAACAGTGGCGGCGTGGTGCAGGTCGTCGCCTTCTCGCAGTACCTGAAACCGCTGACCCAGGGCACGCAGGACAAACTCAATGCGTTGCGTGCGCGCTTCGATCTGCCGCCACTGCCCAACCTGGCGATGGCGCTGATGCCCGGCGATCCGATCATCACCGCCTGGTCGGAACAGAAGCTCGGCCAGTACGCCAGCGGCCTCTACGCGATCCTCGAAGAAGAACCGAAAGCCACTCTCAAGGACTTCGGCGACGCCATCGATTACACGGTACGCAAGATCGGTATCGACCACGTCGGCATTGCTTCGGATTTCAACGACGGCGGCGGCATCAAGGGCTGGGAAAACGTCGGCGAGATTCGCAACGTCACCGCCGAACTGCTGCAGCGCGGCTACTCCGAAGCGGATATCGCCAAGCTCTGGGGCGGCAACTTCATGCGCGTCTGGGATCAGGTGCAAAAAGCCGCGAAACCGGCGCTGGCGGCACGCCAGGAGGTGGCCCGGCCATGACCGATCGTCGCACTTTTCTCAAGCAGGCCGGCCTGCTCGCCGCCGCCCTGCCCCTGGGCGCCAGCCTGAGTGCACCGGCGGCCATCGCTGCCGCGCCGACTGCGTCGCGGCACAAATGGGCGCAGTTGCGTCAGTTGTTCGATCAGGATCCCCAAGCCATCCACTTCGCCAATTTCCTCGTCACCTCGCACCCCAAACCGGTGCGCGAAGCGATCGAACGCCATCGCGCGGCGCTGGATCTGAATCCGGGTCTGGCGATGGACTGGGATCTGGGCGTCACCGAGAAGCGCGAAGAAAACGTGCGCCATTGGGCCGGCCAGTATCTGCAAGCCAAACCGGCGCAAATCGCCCTGACCGGCAGCACCACCGAAGGCCTGGCGATGATCTACGGCAGCGTGCAGGTGCGCGCGGATCAGGAAATTCTCACCACGGTTCACGAGCATTATTCGACGCGCAACATTCTCGATTTCCGCAGCCGGCGTGACGGCACGCGCGTGCGCAAACTCACCCTGTTCGAAAACCCGCAGAGCATTTCGCTGGATCAGGTGCTCGACACGATCAATCGCAATATCCGCCCCGAGACCCGCGTACTGGGCATGACCTGGGTGCATTCGGGCAGCGGCGTGAAGCTGCCGATCAGCGAGATCTCGCGGCTGGTCGACGAGCACAACCGCCAGCGCGACGACCAGGATCGGCTGATCTACGTGGTTGATGGCGTGCACGGTTTCGGCGTCGACGACCTGAGTTTCCCGCAGATGAACTGCGACTTTTTCATCGCCGGCACGCACAAGTGGATGTTCGGCCCGCGCGGCACCGGCATCGTCTGCAGCCGCACTGAAAAACTGAAATACGTCAGCCCCAGCGTGCCGACCTTCTCCGAGGCCACGGCTTTCTCGACCATCATGACTCCGGGCGGCTACCACGCCTTCGAGCATCGCTGGGCGCTGGACGAAGCCTTCAAGTTGCACCTGCAGCTGGGCAAAGCCGAGGTGCAGACGCGCATTCATCAGCTCAACAGCTACCTCAAGCAACGCTTGCAGGAGCACCGCAACATCGAATTGGTCACCCCGCTCGCCTCGCAGTTCTCCGCCGGTTTCACCTTCTTCCGGATCAAGGGCCAGGACAGCGATGAAGTAGCTGCCTGGCTGATGCAGAACCGGGTGATCTGCGACGCGGTCAGCCGCGATGTCGGGCCGGTGATTCGCACCGCGCCGGGCTTGCTCAACAGTGAAGCCGAAGTGGATCGCTTCATGGACATCCTCGGCACCAAGCTGCGTGCCTGACCCTCGACTGCCGTTTTCCTTTTAAAGAGACGACCCATGAAAAAGCCTCACGCGTCACTCCTCTCCAAAGCCCTGCCCGCACTGGCGCTAAGCGCCCTCTGCGCTGCGCTGTTGCCCGGCAGCGCCCTGGCGGCGACCGCGCCTGCTGCGGGCAAAGTGTTCAAGGACTGCAAGGACTGCCCGGAAATGGTCGTGTTGCCAACCGGCAGCTACACCATGGGCACGCCGGATGATGAAGTCGGCCGGCAGCCGGACGAAGGCCCGCTGCACACGGTGACGTTCAGCAAACCGTTCGCTATCAGCCGCTCACAGGTGCTGGTGGGCGAATGGGACGCCTACGTGCGCGAGACCGGCAACAAACCTTACGACTTCGATGACCGCCCCGGCCGCCGCTGCACCGCCGGCAAACCGGAATTCAAACAGACGCCCCGCGATCCGGCGGTGTGCATGAACGTCGCCGAAGCCCAGGGCTACATCGACTGGCTGTCGAAAAAGACCGGCCACGCCTATCGCCTGCAAAGCGAATCGATCCGCGAATACGCCGCGCGTGGCGGCAGCACCGGGCCTTTCCCCTTCCCGTTCGATGAGGGCAAGGATTACCAAATTTCCAAGCACGCCAACACCTACGGCGCGGCCGACGGTTACAACTTCACCTCGCCGGCCGGCACCTTCCCGGCCAATGCGTTTGGCGTGTTCGACGCCCACGGCAACGTCTACGAATGGACCGCCGACTGCTACCACCCGGACTACTCCGGCGTGCCCGCCGACGGTCGCCCATGGACCCAGGAAAACTGCGAACGCCAGGTCATGCGCGGCAACGACTGGGGCGAAGCGCCGATCTTCTCGCGCTCGGGCAACCGCAACAGCAGCTGGCCGACCAGCAAGGGCGACTGGCTGGGCTTTCGCGTAGTACGCGACCTCTGACCCCGCCCTCGACGAGCGCAGCCACGCCTGCGCTCGGTTAAAGAAACTCCGCGACCATTCGTTTTCCTTAAGTACCGGCACTCCCTCCGCATCGAAGCAGGAATCCTCCATGACCAAGCCTACGCGTGGGGCGATCAACGAATTGTTCGCCCTGCTCAAGCCATTCCGCCTGATCGTCTCGGCGTCCATCGTGCTCGGCATGCTCGGCGGCCTGAGCGTAACCGTGCTGCTGGCGACCATCAACAACGCCCTGCATTCCGATGACGGCCTGACCCGCACGGTGGTGATGATCTTCGCCGGCCTCTGTGCCCTGGCCCTGCTGACCACGATCCTGTCGGACATCGGCACCAACTACGTCGGCCAGCACATCATCGCCAAACTGCGCAAAGAGCTGGGGGAGAAAGTCCTGTCGGCGCCGATCGATCAGATCGAACGCTATCGCAGCCATCGCCTGATTCCGGTGCTGACCCACGACGTCGACACCATCAGCGACTTCGCCTTCGCCTTCGCGCCGCTGGCGATTTCCATGACCGTGACCCTTGGCTGCCTCGGCTACCTGGCCATGCTGTCGTGGCCGATGTTTCTGATGATGCTGGTGGCCATCGCCATCGGCACCACCATCCAGGCCATCGCCCGGGCCAAAGGCATGCGCGGCTTCTACGCCGCCCGCGACTCCGAAGACGAACTGCAAAAGCATTACAACGCGATTGCCGAAGGTGCCAAGGAACTGCGTATTCACCGCCCGCGCCGCCAGCGCATGTTCGTCGCCGGCATTCAGAAAACCGCCGAGAAAATCTGCGACACCCAGATCAGATCGATCAACACCTTCGTCATCGCCAAGTCGTTTGGCTCGATGCTGTTCTTCGTGGTCATCGGCATGGCCCTGGCCCTGCAATCGCTGTGGCCGAGTGCCGACAAAGCGGTGATGAGCGGTTTCGTTCTGGTGCTGCTGTACATGAAGGGGCCGCTGGAACACTTGATCAGCACCCTGCCGAT
>NZ_JH635999.1:328391-330442 GCF_000257605.1 Pseudomonas sp. R62 | reverse complement strand
TGCCAAGGTCTTAACCTCATGTCCGCATCCCGTTTCATGCTTCGCCCTCTGACTCGAGCCCTGCTGATGCACGGCGCGACCCGCACACGCCTGGCCGGTAGCGGCCTGGGTCTGGCACTGACCCTCGCGGCAGCGCCGTATGTCCAGGCCCAGGAATGGACCCTGAACATCCCGGCCCAACCGCTGGCCCAGGCCCTGCAAACCCTCGGTCAGCAGACCAGCCTGCAAATCATCTACAGCCCGGAAAGCCTGCAAGGCCTGCGCTCCAGCGCCCTCAACGGCCGCTATCAGGATGACGAGTCGCTCAAGGCCATGCTCAGCGGCACCGGCATCCGCTATCAGCGTGACGGCAACACCGTCACCGTGCTCGGCCCGGCCACTGGTGGCAGCGCGATGGAGCTGGCGCCGACCAACGTCAACGCCAACCGCCTCGGCGCCACCACCGAAGGCAGCAACTCCTACACCACCGGCGGCGTGACCATCGGCAAAGGCGTGCACTCGCTGAAGGAAACGCCGCAGTCGGTCACGGTGATGACCCGCAAGATGCTCGACGACCAGAACCTCAACACCATCGAACAGGTGATGGAGAAGACCCCGGGCATCACCGTCTACGACTCGCCAATGGGCGGCAAATATTTCTACTCGCGCGGTTTCCGCATGACCGGCCAGTACCAGTACGACGGCGTGCCGCTGGACATCGGCAGCAGCTACGTGCAGGCGGACAGCTTCAACAGTGACATGGCCATCTACGACCGCGTGGAAATCCTTCGCGGCGCGGCCGGCATGATGAAGGGCGCGGGCGGCACCGCCGGCGGCGTCAACTTCGTGCGCAAGCGCGGCCAGGACACCCCGCACACGCAGCTGTCGCTGTCGGCCGGGACCTGGGACAACTATCGCGGCCAGGTCGACACCGGCGGCCCGCTGAACGACGCCGGCACTGTCCGTGGCCGCGCCGTGGTGACCCAGCAGACCCGTCAGTATTTCTACGATGTGGCTGAACGCCGCGACCAGATCTACTACGGCGCCCTGGACTTCGACCTCAGCCCCGACACCACCCTCGGTCTGGGCATGGCCTATGAAGACGTCGACGCCACCCCGTGCTGGGGCGGCCTGCCGCGCTACGCCGACGGCTCCGACCTGCACTTGAAACGCTCCACCTGCCTGAACACCTCGTGGAACAACCAGCGCAGCAAACGCGCCACCTACTTCGCCGACGTCAAACACCAGTTCAACGATGACTGGTCGCTGAAAGTCGCCGGTGTCTACTCGCGCAACACCCAGGACATGGAATATTCCTTCCCGAGCGGCACAGTGCCGTTGGGCGCCACAGCCACCAATACGCTGATGCTCGGCAGTACCTATGACTACGATCAGCGCGACTACGGTTTCGATGCTTACGTCGACGGCAAATTCGACGCCTTCGGCCAGCAGCACGAACTGATCGTCGGCGCCAACGCCAGCCGTTCGCACAAGGACGACTTCTATGCGGTGGCGGCATTGCCACAGCGCCAGAACGTGTTCAACCCGAACCACAACATCCCGCAGCCGGATGAAAGCTACTACCTGGCCAACGCCTCCCGTGGCGGCCCGGTGGACATGCACATCAAGCAATACGGCGCTTACTCGATCGCCCGCCTGAAACTCGCCGACCCGATGACCCTGGTACTCGGCAGCCGGGTCAGCTGGTACAAATCCGATACCGATTCGGTGCAGTACTTCCGCGGCGAAGGCACCGAGGTCAACACCCAGTCCACCGAAACCGGCCAGGTCACGCCGTTCGCCGGCCTGCTCTACGACCTCAACGACAACCTGACCGCCTATGCCAGCTACACCGACATCTTCACCCCGCAAGGCTCGTACAAAACCATCGACGGCAGCACGCTCAAGCCGCTGATTGGCCAGAGCTACGAATTGGGGATCAAGGGTGAATGGTACGACGGTCGCTTGAACACCACGTTCAACCTGTTCCGCACCATCCAGAAAGACGCGGCCCAGGATGACCTGCGGTGCGAAGACAGCTCCTGCCAGATCAACTCGGGCAAGGTCCGCGC
>NZ_JH635999.1:324990-328371 GCF_000257605.1 Pseudomonas sp. R62 | reverse complement strand
CTGCCAGATCAACTCGGGCAAGGTCCGCGCCCAGGGCTTTGAAGCTGAAGTCAGCGGTGAAGTGATCGACCGCCTGCAATTGCTGGCCGGTTATACCTACACCCAGACCAAAGTGCTGGAAGACGCCGATGCTACTCAGGATGGCGCGGTCTACAACTCCTACGTGCCGCGTCACCTGTTGCGCGTCTGGGGTGATTACGCCCTGAGCGGGCCGCTGGACCGTGTGACCATTGGTGCGGGTGTCAATGCGCAGACAGGCACCTACCGCGTTTCGCCTCTGGGCGGGGACAATGTCGATGGCGCGGGTTATGCGGTCTGGAACGGTCGCATTGGTTATCGGATCGATGACACCTGGTCGGTGGCGTTGAACGGCAATAACCTGTTCGACAAGCGTTATTACGCGACCATTGGTACCGAGGGGTTCGGTAACTTCTATGGGGATCCGCGCAATTTTGTGATGTCGGTGAAGGCTGATTTCTGATTTTTTGATTTGAGCTGTGAGAGAGCCCCGCATTGTGAGATGCGGGGCTTTTTAGTTTTTGGGATTGGGGGGCATATCCGTTGCTGCGGTGAAGGCTACTTAGGGTTCCGGCCCTTACGGCGGGTCACTTTTTCGAACGCCGAAAAAGTAACCAAAAAGGCTTTGCCCCGGCGTACGGCCCGCTCGCTGGGGCTCGGGGTACCTTCGTTACGGGACCGATCCGGGCGCAGCCTGCCGAAGGGGCAAAAGATCAAGAGCCAGAGCAAAAGCCCCTCACCCTAGCCCTCTCCCGGAGGGAGAGGGGACTGACCGAGGTGTTCAGGCGAAATACGCCGACTTGTGATATCGAGTCGAATGCAGATTCTGAAAAGCCCGCAAATCGGCTCCCTCTCCCTCGGGAGAGGGCTGGGCGGGCGGCGTTCCGATGAGGGGCGAATCCAACACAGATCCAAAGCAGACCACACGCTTTTCACCACTCAACAATGAGCGTTAGCTCGAGTGCTTTTGATCTTGATCCACCGGCGACGTCGGAAGGCTGAGTGGAGGGATTGATCCGGGGGTGGGAGCGCAGCGACCGTCTGGCGCAGCCAGACACAGCGGAAGGAGGTGCAGCGAAGCAAACCGGAGCCGCTGCGCCCGGATCAGTCCCGCAGCGAAGGAACCCGAGCCTGCGAGGGCCGAACGCAGGAGCTAGCGTTTTTTGCTTACTTTTTTAGGCGCTTGTAAAAAAGTAAGTCGCCGTCAGGCGAAACCGCCAGCAGCCGCTACCGAAGCAACGGATATTCACCCAATCTCAAGAGCCCGCGCAAGCGCCCCACCCACCCGCAAATAAATCTCCAGAACCCCAGGCACCACCGTCCCCAACCGCAACAAATCATGAGTCAACCCGGCACAAACCTCGACCTCGACCTCGACCCCCTGCCCGCGCAGCCTGTCGACATAAGCCTGCCCCTCATCCAGCAACGGATCAAACCCGGCAAGCAGCACAATAGCCGGCGCAACCCCGCGCAGATCCTCCGCCAGCAACGGCGAAAAACGCCAATCCAGATAATCCTCCGGCCCTCGCGCATAGTGCTGATAAAACCACTCCAGCGTGTCGTTCTCGAGCAAATACCCCTCGCCAAACAACAGCCGCGAATCATGCACCCGTGAAGCATCGGTCACCGGATAACACAACAACTGCGCCTTCGGCGCGATAGCCACCGTGTGCGGTTGCCGCACGGCCTGAATCGCCAGCACCGTCGCCAACGTGGCGCCCGCGCTGTCGCCACCAAACGCCACCCGCGAACCATCCAGGCCGAGGCTCGCAGCCTGTTCCGCCAGCCAGGCCAAAGCGTCCTCGCCATCCTCCAGCGCCGTCGGAAAGCGATGCTCCGGCGCCAGTCGATAACCGACCGAGAGCACCGCACACGGTGTGCGCTGGCAAAACTCGCGGCAGACGCCGTCGTGGGAATCCAGACTGCCGACCACAAACCCGCCACCGTGGAAATACACCAGCACCGGCAGCGGCGATTCAACACCGTTGGGCCGATACAAACGTAACGCCAGCGCCGCACCGTCACGGGCCTGTGTTTCGATTTCGGTGACTTCAAGATCCTGCGGCGCCGGCCAGCGCAGTTGCGCGGTGGTCTGCTCGAAGGTGGCGCGGGCCTCGCTCGGGGTCAGTTGGTGCATGGCCGGCAGGCCGGCGTCCTGGCTGTCTTGAGCGAGGTCGAGGAAAGCTTCCAGATCAGGGTGTAACGACATCGTTGAAAATCCTTGTATCCGCAAGAAGACGGGCGCGCCTGGGCAGCGCCCGCGCAAAAGACCGGGTGATCAACCCACCCGCGCCATGCAATGTTCGATCAACGCTTCAAGCTCACGCTGGTAATCGCTCATCAGCGCATCCATGGTGCCGGCGCGGTAACGCTGGCTGCTGTAGATGCAGCGCAAGGCCAGTTGCCCGTCATAGACCTGGCCGACAATTTCCAGCCAGTTGCCCAGGTTCGCCTTGAGGCTGTAGTTGTCGCCGGTCTCTTCCAGTGCCGGCACCAGCAACGCCTGTTCATCGAAGCTCTGGTCGAACTGCCCGAGGTAATTGAACGTCACCCGTGCCTGCGGCAATGCAGCCAGTTGCGCCGAAATGTCCGGCCCGGCCAGATGACGCAGCACGCCATAGCCGATGCCCTTCTGCGGTACGCCCGCCAGTTGCGCCTGCACATCCATGATCGACTGGCCGATGTCGTCGCCGTCCGGGCGCAAACGCACCGGGAACATGCTGGTGAACCAGCCGAGGCTGCGGCTCAGGTCGATCGATTCGAAGAGGTCTTCGCGACCGTGCCCTTCGAGCAGAATCAGCGCCGACGGTTGCTCGCTCCAGCGGCACAGGGCGCGGCTGAGCGCTGACAGCAGCAAGTCGTTGATCTGCGTGCCGTACACCGCCGGGGCCTGTTTGAGCAGTTGTTCGGTGTGCTCGCGGGACAGCTTGAGCCGCGCCTGCGCCTGTTGCCGCACAAGGTTCTTGCCGCGCGGGTTGTCGCACGGCAGATCAACGCCGGGCTGATCCAGTTGCTCCAGCCAATAGCTCAATTCCTGCTCGGCAATCACCGGCGCCTGCGCCTGCAATGCCTCGGCAAACGAACGGTAACTGCTGGTGCGAATCGGCAGCTGCGGCGCCAGCCCCTGCACGCACGCCTCATAAGCGACTTTCAGATCGTCGAGCAGAATCCGCCACGACACGGTGTCGACCACCAGGTGATGAATCACCACCAGCAACCGCGCCTGACCATCCGGCAACGCCACATGCATGACCCGCCAGACCGGCCCGTCATCGAGTGTGAGGCTGCGCTGCGCGAGGTTGGCCAAGGCTTCGACCTCTTCGCTGCTTTGCGCTTCGCGGCGCCACAGCACAGCCTCGTCGG
>NZ_JH635999.1:323443-324574 GCF_000257605.1 Pseudomonas sp. R62 | reverse complement strand
AGCGCCCGCCGTCGTTGGAAAAACGCAGGCGCAGCGAATCGTGATGTTGTTCGATCAAGCCCAGTGCCTGTTCCAGTGCATCAAGATCCAGCGGTTGACGTGCGCTGAGCAGCAACGACTGGTTGTAGTGATGCGCCTCGGCCATGCCTTCGGCGAAGAACCACTCCTGGATCGGCAGCAAATTGAACGCGCCCTCTGCGGCAACCTGAGTCAGGTCCGGCAGCGCTTGCCCGGCGCCCTCCTTCGCCACTTGCTGCTCGAGAATGCCGGCGATGGTCTGATAACGCATCAGATCACGCAGCTTCAGCTCCATCTGCAGCGTCGGGTGGTTTCTCACCCGCGAGATCACTTGCAGGCTGAGGATCGAATCGCCACCCAGTTCAAAGAAGTTATCGCTGATACCGACCTGCCCGACCTGCAACACCTGCGCCCAGATTTCCGCCAACAGGCGTTCCTGCTCGGTGCGCGGGGCAACATATTCGTCGCTTTTGAACTCCGGCTCCGGCAGGGCCTTGCGATCGAGTTTGCCGTTGGGGGTAACCGGGAACGCGCTGAGGCAGACGATCTGCGCCGGCACCATGTATTCCGGCAGCGAAGCACGCAGCCCGGCCTTGAGTTCATCGCCGATATCATCACCCGTGGCGGTGACCACATAACCGATCAGTTGCTTGCCGGAGGCATTGTCGCGGGCAATCACCAGCGCATCGCTGACCGCCGGCAACTGACGCAGGCTGGCCTCGACTTCGCCCAGCTCGATGCGGAAGCCACGCACCTTGACCTGATGGTCGATGCGCCCGACGTAATCGACCACGCCGTCCGCGCGACGGCGCACCAGATCGCCGCTGCGGTACAGGCGCTCGCCAGGGGCAAACGGGTTGGGCACGAAGCGTTCGCCGGTCAGGTCGGGGCGCCCGTAATAACCTCGAGCGACGCCGTAACCGCCGATGTACAACTCACCGGCAAAACCCGGCGGCAGCGGATTCAGATCGTCGTCGAGCACGTACAGCGAACGCGCACCGACGGCGCGACCGATCGGCGCATACGCCGCTTCGCAGTGCTGGCTGATGGCGACTTTCCAGAGCATCGGCGTGACCACGGTTTCGGTCGGGCCGTAGCCGTTGGTGAAGAACT
>NZ_JH635999.1:313032-323423 GCF_000257605.1 Pseudomonas sp. R62 | reverse complement strand
CGGACGCAACGCGGCTTTGACCTGTTCAAGGTCTGCTCCGGCACCGCATCGCCACCGAAGCAGTAGATGCGCACTGGCGGCGGCGCAATGCCGCTGGCGGCCGCGTACTCGGCCAGTTGTTTGAGATAGGCCGGCGGGAAACAAGCGATGGTCACGCCGTAATCGTGCAGGGCCTGATAAGTCTGCTCCGGGGTCCACAGACAACCGTCGCGGATCACCAGACGACCGCCGCTGTACAAGGTACTCAGCCAGCGTTCATGAGCGCCGTCGAAGGCGAACGACATAAAGTGCAATTCGCAACTGCTGGCGTCCATTTCGTACAACTCGGCGATCGCCTGGCAGTGCATGCTCAGCGGGCCTTGAGTAACGGCCACGCCTTTCGGCCGTCCGGTGGAACCGGAGGTGTAAACCAGATAGGCCAGGCTCTGCTCGTGAACATCGCAGACCGGGGCAGCATCGCTGTAGAGACTGCGATCGAGTTGATCGATTTCCAGACGCCGCACGCCGTTAGGCGCCGGCAACGTCGCGCGCAGGCTGGTTTGCGTCAGCAGCAGGGCCATGCGCGAATCTTCGATCATGTACGCCAAGCGCTCGGGCGGATAATCGATGTCCAGCGGCACGTACGCCGCACCGCTCTTGAGCACGGCGAGGAAGCTCACCAGCATTTCCAGCGAACGCGGCAATGCCACGCCGATCACCACTTCCGGACCGGCGCCGTGGGCGATCAGGCACTGCGCGAGTCGATTGGCCTGCCGCTCCAGCTCTGCGTAGCTCAGGCTTTCGCCGGCGCATTGCACTGCGATCGCGTCGGGCTGCTGTTGCGCATGACGGCTGATCAACTCCGGCAACAGGCGAGACTCATGGCGGTGCGCCGGCTCGGCACTCCAGGTCTGCGCCGCTTGCCATTGTTCGGCGGACAGACGCTGCAAGTTGCCCAGCCGCTCATAAGGCGCGGCCATCATCGCCGCGAGGGTGTTTTCCAGGGTCAGGCGAATGCCTTGCACCGCCGCGGCGCTGAAGTGGCTGCGCAGGTACAGGTACTCGATCGACAACTCGTCGCCGAGCGTCACCGCAAGGTCCATCGGCACGTTGGTCACGCCGTGGCCGATGGATTTGCCGAAGGTCAGCTCGGTGTCGGTTTCTTCCTGCAAGCGCTCGTCGATCGGGAAGTTTTCGAACACCACGATGCTGTCGAACAGCGCCTGACCACCGAGGTTCGACCAGCGCTGCACATCGGCCAGCGGTGCCTGGGAATAATCCCGAATGTCGAGGTTGTAGGCCTGCAATTCGCCCAGCCAGTCGGCCAGACGCTGATCGGCCTGTGGGGTCTGAATGATCGGCAAGGTGTTGATGAACAGGCCGAGCATGTTGCCGACGTTCGGCAGACTTTCCGGGCGCCCCGATACGGTGGCGCCGAAGGTCACCGTCTGCTGACCGGTGTAGCGTTGCAACAGCAGCAGCCACGCGCCCTGGATCAGTGTGTTGGGGGTGATGCGCAGGTCGCGGCAGAACTCCAGCAGGCGTGCGGTTTGCGCCTTGTCCCAATTTGAATAGAGCGCATCGTGACCAGTAACGTCGGCACTATGACGCGGGTGCATCGCCTGACTCAGCGCGGTCGGTTCGTTGACCACCGCCAGACGCGCCTTCCAGAACAGCTCCTGGGCATCCTGATCCTGCGCCTGCAACCAGGCAATGAAGTCGCGATAGCGGCCATTTTCGCCAGTCACCTCGCCCGTGGCGTAGTACTGCAAGACCTCACCAAACAACCGCGAACTGCTCCAGCCATCCATCAGAATGTGATGGCTGGTCCAGATCATCTGGTACTGCTCGGCGCCCAGCTGCAGCAGGGTCACCCGCTGCAATCGCGCTTCGGCCAAGTCGAAGCCCAGCGCGCGATCAGCGCTGGCGAACTCGGCAATCGCCGCCTCGCTGCAATCCTGCCCACGCCAATCGAGCACTTGCATCTGCAGCGGCGCCTGGCGATGGACGACCTGCAACGGCTTGGCCAGGCCGTCCTGCCAATGGAAACTGGTGCGCAGGATCGCCTGACGCACAATGATGAACTCCCAGGCCCGGCGGAAACGCTCCACGTCGAGGCCCTTGATCGGCAGGCTGACCTGTTGCACGTAGAGGCTGCTGCCGTTATCCGACAGCGTATGGAACAGCATGCCTTCCTGCATCGGCGACAGCGGATAGACGTCTTCGATCAGTTCCGCCGGCACCGGCAAGGCATCGAGTTGCGCCTGATCCAATTGCGCCAACGGGTAGTCGGCGGCGCTGGCGGATTGCGCGTCTGCCAGCGAAACCACTGCGGCCAGTTTCTGCACCGTCTGCTGCTGGAACAGGTCTTTGGGCGTGAAGCAAATGCCCTGCTGCCGCGCGCGGCTGACCAGTTGAATCGAGATGATCGAATCACCGCCGAGGGCGAAGAAATTGTCGGTCACGCCGACCTGCTCGATCTTCAGAATGTCCTGCCAGACCTCGGCCAACTGCTGCTCCAGCGGCGTCGACGGCGCGACGTAATCGCGTTGTGCCTGGCTGGCATCCGGTGCCGGCAAAGCCTTGCGATCAAGTTTGCCGTTGGGTGTCAACGGCAACTGTTCGAGGAACAGCCACTGCGCCGGCACCATGTAGTCCGGCAGATGCGCCTTGAGCGCGGCTTGCAACTCAGCACTCAGCGCGTCCAGTTGCGCGGGGCTTTGATCGGCCTCGGCCGGTACCACATAAGCCACCAGTTGCTGGCCGCCAACGCGGTCGACCGCCAGCACCACGCCTTCGCGCACGCTGGCCTGGGCCAGCAGACGCGCTTCGATTTCACCCAGTTCAATACGGAAGCCGCGCACCTTGACCTGATGGTCGATGCGGCCGACGTATTCGATACGGCCGTCGTCCATGAAACGCGTCAGGTCGCCGGTGCGGTACATGCGCTCGCCGTTGCTCGCCAACGGGTTGGGCACGAAACGTTCGGCGGTCAGGCCCGGGCGCAACAGATAGCCACGGGTGATGCCTTCACCGGCCAGATACAGCTCCGCTGCGATGCCGACCGGCGCTTGCTGCAATTGCTCGTCGAGCAGGTACGCAGTGGTATTGCGCAAAGGCCGGCCGATATTGGCCTGGCCACCGAGTTCGCGACGGGTCCAGGTCGAATACGTGGTGTCTTCGGAAGGCCCGTACAGGTCGTAAACGTGGGCGACCGAAGTTTCGCGGTACAAGGTGTCGACCAGCGCCTGCTTGAGCGGCTCGCCGGCCAGATTGATGATGCGCACGCCCGACGGGATCTGGCCGATGCGTTGCAACGCGGCAATCGCCGACGGCACAGTGTTGATCAGGCGCACCTGATCACGCTCGGGCAAGTCCGCCAGCTCCAGGGCATTGCGCGCCATGACCACGGACCCGCCGCGCGCCAGGGTGACGAAAATCTCCCACACCGACAGGTCGAAGCACACCGACGTCGAGGCCAGCACGCCCTGCAGATCGTCCTCGCTGTAGACCTCGGCGGACCAGTGAATCAGCGCCTGTACGTTGCGATGGGCGATGGCCACGCCTTTCGGTTTGCCGGTGGAACCGGAGGTGTAGATCACGTAGGCCAGATTGGCCGAGTCGGCGCGCGCCGGCAGGTTGTCCGGTGCCTGCGCGGCGAACGCTTCGCCACCGGCCTCGACCAGCACCACGTGTGCTTCGCTGGACGGCAGTTGCGCCAGCAACGCATGCTGGGTCAGCAGGACTTTCGCCTGGCTGTCATCGAGCATGTAGGCCACGCGGTCGGCCGGGTAGTCCGGGTCCAGCGGCACGTAGGTGCCGCCGGCCTTGAGCACCGCCATCAGGGCGATCACCAGTTCCGCCGAACGCGGCAGCGCCACGCCGACGCGCACTTCTGCGGTGACACCCAGCGTCACCAAATGCCGGGCCAACTGGTTTGCGCGGCGGTTCAGTTCGCCGTAACTCAGGGCCACGCCGGCATGACTCAACGCCAGTGCCTGCGGATGTGCTGCGACCCGCGCTTCAAAGCTCTGCGAAATCAACCGCTCGGCCGGATAAGCCGCGTGATTGTCGTTCCACTGCGCCAGCGTCTGACGCTCGGCCAGCGGCAGCAGACCGATCTCGCCGAGTGCCCGTTGCGGCGCTGCGATAAATTGCTCGAGCACTTCACGCAGATGCGCGGCCAGAGCGAGCACGCTGCGCTCGGCGAAGTGTTCGGTGAGGTAGTTGAAATCGAGGTTGAGCACTTCGCTGGCGCCGGCAATCAGGGTCAGACCGTAGTTGGTCTGCTCGCGATGCTCCAGACCGGAAAAACGCAGCCCGCCCGGATTGGCCTCCAGCGCTTCGGACACCGGGTAGTTCTCGAACACCAGCAAAGTGTCGAACAACGCTTCGCCACTCAATGCGGCCAGACGCTGAATGTCCTGCAACGGCGTCTGTTCGTAGTCGCGCAGCAACAGGTTCTTGTCCTGCACGCTGCGCACCCAATCGCCGACGCTGAGGCTGGCCTGCGGGCTGGCGATCACCGGCAAGGTGTTGATGAACAGCCCCAGTTGCTCCTCGATGCCCGGCAAATCCACCGGACGCCCGGATACCGTGGCGCCAAACGCAACGGTGGCCTGGCCGGTGTAGCGCTGCAACACCAGCAGCCACGCGGCCTGCACCAGACTGTTGAGGGTCACCTGTTGCTGACGGGAGAAGCTGTTCAGGCGCTGGGTCAACGCTTCATCGAAATGCAGACGATGCATCTGTTTGCCCGGCCCCGGCACGGTGCGTCCGTGGCAGGCCGAGGCCAGTCGGGTCGGCTCGTCGAGTTCGGCCAGTTGCCCGCGCCAGAATTCCTGCGCGGCTGCCTTGTCCTGGCCCTGCAGCCAGACCAGAAAATCGCGATAGCGACCCTGCGCGCTCGGCACCGGCTGGCCGGCGTAATCCTGCAACACCTCGCCGAACATCCGCGAGTTGCTCCAGCCATCCATGAGGATGTGGTGGCAGGTAAAAATCAGTCGATGGCGGTCGTCGGCAGTGCGCAGCAGGCACAGGCGCAACAGCGGCGGATTCTGCAGATCGAACCCGCGTTCACGGTCGGCCTGCGCCCGCGCTTCAAGCAGCGCCGGCAGATCGGCGGCATCGCGCACATCGATTTCCGGCATTTCCAGGGTCAGTTGGCGGTTGATCACCTGCAACGGTGCATCGAGGCCATCGCGGCCCCAGATGAAACCGGCGCGCAGCACTTCATGGCGATCAACCACCCGCTGCCAGGCTTGCTGGAACCGCGCAACGTCGAGGCCGTCGATGTCCAGTAGCATCTGATAGACGTAGGCGCTGGCGTCCGCATCGTACAGGCTGTGGAACAGAATGCCCTGCTGCATCGGCGCCAGCGGATAGATGTCCTCGATGCGCTGGGCGGCAATCGGCAGGCTGTCCAGATGCGCCTGGGACAAACCGGCCAGCGGCACGTCGGACGGAGTCAGCCCCCCGGAATGACTGAGGCAGTGGTCGATCAATTCGCTCAGCGCCACTTCGTAGGCGCGGGCCAAACCGACAATGGTCGCCTCTTCGAAAACGTCGCTGCTGTAGGTCCAGGTCAGGCTCAACTGGCCCTGATAAACCCGGCCATCGATGGTCAGCCAGTTGGCCATCGGCGCGTTCGCGTCCTGACCGGCGCCCTTGTCTTCGGTGGCCGGCCGCCACAAGGCGTCTTCGTCGAAGTTGTTATCGAACTGGCCGAGGTAGTTGAACGTCACCTGCGGTTGCGCCAGTTCATGCAGTGCCGCTTGTGCTTCGGCGGTGCCGAGATAACGCAACAAGCCATAGCCGATGCCCTTGTTGGGGATCGCGCGCAGTTGCTCCTTGATGCCTTTGATCGAGCTTTCCAGGCTGGCGTTTGGCGTCAGGCGTACCGGGAACATGCTGGTGAACCAGCCCACGGTGCGGCTCAGGTCGATGTCATCGAAGAGGTCTTCGCGGCCATGGCCTTCGAGCTGCACCAACGCGCTGTCGCTAGCGGTCCACTCGCAGAGCACCCGCGCCAGTGCGGTCAGCAGCAGGTCGTTGACCTGAGTGCGGTAGGCCGCCGGGGCCTGTTGCAGCAATTGGCGGGTACGTTCGGCATCCAGTCGCGTGTCGACGCTGCGTTCGAAGCGGTTGTTCAATTGGCCCTGCGGATTATCCAGCGGCAAACCGAGCGGCGCATCGCGCAACTGTTCGCGCCAGTAGCTCAGTTCGCTGCCCAGCGCCGCGCTTCGCGCATGTTCTTGCAGGCGCACGCCCCAGTCCCTGAACGCGCTGGTCTTGGCCGGCAGATGCACGCGCTGTCCGCTGCTGATCTGCTGATAGGCGCTTTGCAGGTCTTCGAGCAGGATTCGCCACGACACGCCATCGACCACCAGGTGATGAATCACCAGCAGCAGACGCTGACTGGTGTCCGGCAAATCGATCAGCGCCGCGCGGATCAGCGGGCCGTTATGCAGGTCGAGGCTGCGTTGCAGATCCAGGCACAGCGCTGGCAATGCCGCGCTGTCGTCCAGCGTGAAAGTGCGCAATAACGCTTGTGGTTGATCCGCCGCGCCGTGGCTTTGCTGCCAGCCCTGCTCGGTTTGGCGATAACGCAGACGCAAGGCGTCATGCTGCTTTTGCACCTGCGCCAGGGCCTGTTGCAGCGCCGCGGCTTGCAGGGTTTTCGCCGGGGTCAGCAGGATCGACTGGTTCCAGTGATGCCGCGCCGGGATGTCGCTGTGGAAAAAATACTGCTGGATCGGCGTCAGCGGCGCGTCGCCAAGCACTTCGCCCTGCTCCGTCTGCACCGCGTCGCTCTGCTGCGCAACGGTGGCCAGACGCTGCACGGTCTGATGCTGAAAAATGTCCTTGGGCGTAAAGCGAATGCCGGCCTGCCGCGCGCGGCTGACCACCTGAATCGAGATGATCGAGTCGCCGCCCAGCTCGAAGAAATTGTCGTGAAGCCCGACCCGTTCGACCTTGAGCACGTCCTGCCAAATCTCCGCCAGACGCTGTTCCAGTTCGCTGCGCGGCGCGGCGTAGGCCTCTTGCACCTGCGCAACGTCCGGCTGCGGCAGTTGTTTGCGATCGAGCTTGCCGTTGGCGGTCAGCGGCAGCCGGTCGAGGAACGCCCAACTGACCGGGACCATGTAATCCGGCAGGGTTTCGCGCAGGTGCAGCTTGATCGAATCACGCAGCGCGCCCTGCTCGTCCGCGTTCAATGTCTCAACCGGCACGACCCAGGTCGCCAGTTGCTGGCCGCTGAGGCCGTCCACCGCCAGCACCACCGCTTCACGCACCTGTGGATGCTTGAGCAGTTGCGCTTCGATTTCGCCGAGCTCGATGCGGAAACCACGGATCTTCACTTGGTGGTCGATACGGCCGATGTACTCGATCACCCCGTCGCCGCGCAGGCGCGCGAGGTCGCCGGTACGGTACAGACGCTGGCCGGCCTTGCGGTTGAACGGGTCGGGCACGAAGCGGGTGGCGCTCATGCCGGCCTGATTCAGATAACCACGGGCCAGACCGGCGCCAGCGATGTACAACTCACCGATGCAGCCTTGCGGCACCAGGTTCAGGGAGCTGTCGAGCAAGTACCACGACAGGTCGACAATCGGCGCGCCAATCGGGCTGCTGTGGTTGCTCTGCAGATCCGCCAGCGACAACGGCCGGTAGGTCACGTGCACGGTGGTTTCGGTGATGCCGTACATGTTGATCAGCGTCGGCGCGCGATCGCCAAAACGCTCGAACCACGGACGCAGATTTTGTACTTCCAGCGCCTCGCCGCCGAACACCACGTAACGCAGGGCATTGCTGCGACTCGACTCGCAGGCGACCTGCATCAACGGCTTGAACGCCGACGGTGTCTGGTTCAGCACCGTGACATTTTCATCGCACAGCAGCGTGTAGAAATCCTCCGGCGAACGGCTGACATCGTGCGGCACCACCACCAGTTTGCCGCCGTACAACAGCGCGCCGAAAATCTCCCACACGGAAAAGTCGAACGCGTAGGAATGGAACAGCGTCCAGCTGTCCTGCGGGCCAAAATCGAACCAGTGCTCGGTGGCGCTGAACAGGCGCATCACGTTGCCGTGCGGCAGCAGCGCGCCCTTAGGTTTGCCGGTGGAACCGGAGGTGTAGATGACGTAGGCCAGATTGTCCGGCGTGGTCAGGCATGGCGGATTGCTTTCGATGCTGTGTTCCGGCGCCTGATCCAGATCGAGGCAGACCAGCCCCGACGGAATCGGCAATTGCCCGAGCAAATGGCCCTGGGTCAACAGCAATTGAATACCGCTGTCGTCGATCATGTAGCTCAAGCGGTCATCCGGGTAGCTCGGGTCCAGCGGCACATAGGCGCCGCCGGCCTTCAGCACCGCGAGAATGGCGACGATCATGTCCAGCGAACGCTCCACCGCCACGCCGACGCGCACGTCCGGGCCGACGCTCTGCTCGATCAGCGTATGCGCCCACAGATTGGCGCGGTGATTGAGCTCGGCGTAAGTCAGGCGTTGTCCTGCGAAGGTCACGGCCACCGCGTCGGCATGCCGCTCGGCCTGAGACTCGATGGCTTGCTGGATGCACTGGGTCAGCGGTTGTTCAATCAGCGGCGGATTCCATTGCGCCAACAGCTGTTGCTGCTGGCCTGCATCGAGCATTGGCAACTGGCCGATACGCTGGCTCGGCTCGGCGACGATCGCTTGCAACAGCGCGGTCCAGTGCTGCGCCAGGCGCTCGATGGTCGCTGCGTCGAACAGGTGAGTGGCGTACTTGAGCACCGCTTCGATGCCGTGGGCCTGTTCGGTGGTGTTGAGGGTCAGGTCGAATTGCGCGGTCTGGCTCTGCCATTCCAGCGGTTCGATGTTCAGGCCGTTCAGGCGCGTGGCGACGCTCGCACGGCGCTCGGCCTGGTGGTTGAACATCACCTGGAACAGCGGACTGTGGCTGAGGCTGCGGCCCGGTTCCAGCGCTTCGACCAGTTGCTCGAAGGGCAAGTCCTGATGCGCCTGCGCCTCCTGCGCCGTCTGTTTGACCTGACGCAGCAGTTCGATAAACGGCAGCTCTGCGTCGATGTCCGCCTTGAGCACCTGGGTGTTGACGAAGAAGCCGATCAGGCGCTCGATTTCCACCCGGCCACGGTTGGCCACCGGCACGCCGACACGGATGTCGCTTTGCCCGCTGTAGCGATGCAGCAAGGCCTGAAACGAAGCCAGCAGCAACACGAACAGGGTGACGTTTTCCTGCCGGGCAAAGGCCTTGAGGGCATTGCTCAGCGCCGGATCAAGAATCAGGTTGTGGCTGGCGCCGGCGAAGCTCTGCTCCACCGCGCGCGGACGATCCAGCGGCAGTTCCAGCACCGGTTGTTCGCCGCCAAGTTTTGCCTGCCAGTAGGCCAGTTGCCGCTCCTGCTCACCGGCCTCCATCCACTGGCGCTGCCACAAGGCGTAATCGGCGTATTGAATCGGCAGCGCCGGCAGACCGGCGTCGTGACCGAGGTTGAAACCGGCATAGAGCTGCACCAGTTCCTCGATCATCACTTGCAGCGACCAGCCATCGGAAACGATGTGGTGCAGGGTCAGCACCAGCACATGCTCAGCGGGGTTGACCTGCAGCAGCGCGGCACGCAGCAACGGCCCGTGCTGCAGGTCGAAAGTCTTCCGGCTCTGGGTCTGCACGAAAGCCTCGATCGAGTGCTCCGGGTCATGCGCCAGATCAGTGCTCAGGTGATGAATATCGAGGGTAAAAGGTCCTGCGGGCAGGACCACTTGCAAGGGTTGCGCGCTGTCTTGAGAGAACACCGTGCGCAAGGTTTCGTGGCGTTCGATCAGCGCCGCAATGCTGCGTTCCAGTGCCGGCACATCCAGCGGCCCTTGCAAGCGCAGGGCCGTCGGAATGTTGTAGGCCGCGCTGTGCGGTGCCCACTGCCAGAGGAACCACTGGCGCTGCTGAGCGTAGGACAGCAGCAACGGCTCTTCAGCCGTGCGCTTGAAAACCGGGGCAATGTCAAAGAGGTTGACGCCTTTCTGCTTGAGCAGAACCGCCAGAGCCTTTCTTTGCTTAGCCGAAAGTTGTCCTACCGACTCGATTAACTCTTGCACGCGTTTTTCCCTCTCAAGAAATCAGTTTTTCCAGATCATCGAGGGATAGACGTTTGAGGGCCTCCAGTGATTTAGCCAATTCATCCTGAACGGGCGACATTTCGACGCGCAGCGCTTCGATCCGCGCGCAGAAATCCTTGAGCGTGTCGGTCTCGAACAACGCCTTGAGCGGCACCTTGTCGCCCAGACGTTCCTGCACCCGGGTCACCACCAATGTCGCCAGCAACGAATGGCCGCCGAGCTGGAAGAAATTGTCCGCCAGCCCTACCCGCTCGACCTCCAGCACTTCCTGCCAGATCGTCGCGACCTCCCATTGCAGAT
>NZ_JH635999.1:310806-313012 GCF_000257605.1 Pseudomonas sp. R62 | reverse complement strand
CACTTCCTGCCAGATCGTCGCGACCTCCCATTGCAGATCGCTTTGCGGCGCTAGGTATTGCTCCTGCGTCGGGCTCTCGCCCAACGCCATCAGCGCCTTGCGATCGAGCTTGCCGTTGGGCGTCAGCGGGATCGCGTCGATCAGGTGCAGATGCCCCGGCACCATGTGCGCCGGCAAGCGGCTGGCCAAGGCATTGCGCACCCGCTCGGCCAGCGTCGACCGCTCGCTGTCCGGTGCGGCGACGAGGTAGGCATGCAGGTGTTTGCCTGCGGCGCCGTCCTGCGCCAGTACCACCGCCTCACGGATATCGTCGAGTTCCAGCAGGCGTGCTTCGATCTCGCTGAGTTCGATGCGGAAGCCGCGAATCTTCACCTGATGGTCGGCGCGACCGATGTACTCGATGTTGCCATCGTCGCCCTGGCGCACCAGATCGCCGGTGCGGTACAGGCGCTCGCCATTGCTCGCGTAAGGATTGGGCACAAAGCGTTCGGCGGTCAGCGCGGCACGACGCAGATAGCCGCGCGTCACCCCGGCACCCGCCAGATACAGCTCGGCCGCCACGCCCTCGGGCGGCACCTGCAACTGACTGTCGAGCAGGTACGCCACGGTGTTATCCAGTGGCCGGCCAATGTTCGCCCGCCCCTGCGGCGTGCGCAGGGTGAAGGTCGAATAAGTGGTGTCCTCCGACGGCCCGTAAAGATCGTAGACCTGCTGCACCTGAGTGCTGGCGTAGAGGCTGTCGACCAGACCCTGCTTGAGCGGTTCGCCGGCCAGATTGATGGTGCCGACCGACGACGGAATCTGCCCGGCCCGTTGCAACGCGGCGATCGCCGACGGCACGGTATTGATCAGCGTTACCTCATCGCGCGCCGGCAAATCCGCCAGCGCCAGGGCGTTGTCGGCCAGCACCAGGCAGCCTCCGCAGGCCAGCGTGACGAAGATTTCCCACACCGAGAGATCGAAGCAGATCGAGGTCGAGGCCAGCACGCCGCGCAATTGTTCTTCGCGATAGACCCCAGCCGACCATTGAATCAGCGCCGATAGATTGCCGTGGCTGATTGCTACGCCTTTCGGTTTGCCGGTGGAGCCGGAGGTGTAGATCACGTACGCCAGATTGTCTGCCGCGAGGTTAACCAGCGGCGCAGTGGCCGGGTATTCGCTGGCGACGTTCTCGTCCACCAGCAGCACCTGCGCACTCAAGGTTTCGGGCAGCATCGCCAAGGCCGCTGGCTCAGTGAGCAAAACAGCGGCGCGGCTGTCGTCGAGCATGTGCAGCAAGCGTTCCTGCGGGTAATCCGGGTCCAGCGGTACGTAGGCGCCACCGGCCTTGAGGATCGCCAGCAAGCCGACCAGCATCTGCGGCGTGCGGCGCATGCACACGCCTACGCGCACTTCCGGCCCGACGCCCATGCCTTGCAGCTTGTGCGCCAGACGATTGGCCCGGGTATCGAGGTCTTGGTAAGCGATGGACTGTTCAGCGAACAGCACCGCGTTCGCCTGTGGCTGTCGCTGCACTTGCGCGGCGATGTGCGCCAGCACTGTGCGTTGATCCGGCATGGTAACCGGCGCCTTGCCCCACTCGATCGCTTGTTGCCGTTGTGGCTCGGCGAGCAGATGCAGCGCGCCCAGCGGCTGTGTGGCGTCGGCGAGGAACTGCTCGAGCAGGCCTTGCAGCTGCGCACTCAACGCGCGGATCGCTTGAGCGTCGAAGCTGGCCTGATCGAAACTCACGCCCAGACTCAGCTCGCGGCCGGTGACCGCCACCAGCGTCAGCGGATAGTTGGTCTGCTCCTGCCGGCGGATTGCCGAGAACTTCAGGCCCGTCTCAGGGCCCTGCGCCAGTGCTTCAGCCATCGGATAGTTTTCGAACACCAGAATGCTGTCGAACAACGCCCCGGCGCCCGTACCGGCCCAGCGCTGAATGTCATACAGCGGCGTGTGTTCGTGCTCGCGCAAGGCCAGGTTGAGGTCTTGCACCTGTTGCAGCCATTGGCTGACGCCGATCTCCGGCGATGGCGCCGCCACCACCGGCAAGGTGTTGATGAACAGGCCGATCTGCTGCTCGACACCCGGCAAATCCGTCGGCCGCCCGGCGACAGTCGCGCCGAACGCCACGTGATCCTGGCCGGTGTAGCGCTGCAACAGCAGCAGCCACGCCGCTTGTACCAGCGTGTTGAGGGTGACTTTCTGCTCGCGGGCAAAGCGG
>NZ_JH635999.1:307053-310446 GCF_000257605.1 Pseudomonas sp. R62 | reverse complement strand
TTTCTGCTCGCGGGCAAAGCGGTTCAGTTCGGCGGTCAGCGGTTCGCTGAACACATGCTGGTGATCGGCATAGCCGCTGGCGGCGTGCCTGACCGGCATGGCACTGGCCAGTCGCGTCGGCTGTTCAAGATCCGCCAGCGCCGCACTCCAGAACTGTCGACTGGCCTGCTGATCACGCTGGCCGAGCCATTCGATGTAATCGCGATAACGCCCCTGCCCTGCGCTCGGCGCGATGCCGGCGTAACGTTGCAGCACTTCGCCGAACAACTGCGAAGTGCTCCAGCCGTCCATGAGGATGTGATGGCAGGTGTAGATCAGGTGATGAGTGTTTTCATCGATGCGCACCAACGTCACGCGCAACAGCGGTGCGTCGAGCAGATCGAAACCGTTGTGCAGGTCCTCAGTGGCCAGATGATCAAGTGCTGAATCAAGGCCGGCGCGACCGCGCCAGTCCTGCACCTGCCACGGCATCTGCACGCGGCTGCGCACCACTTGCACCGGCGCGGCGGCATCCTGCGGCCAGACGAACGCCGTACGCAGAATATCGTGGGCTTCGACGGTCTGCTGCCAGGCCTGGCGGAAGCGCTCGGCGTCGAGCTGCTCGACGTCGACGCGCAGCTGATTGGTGTAGGCCGGGCTGTCCGGCTCGTTGCGGCTGTGGAACAGAATGCCTTGCTGCATCGGCGACAGCGGGTACAGATCGACGATGTCACGCGGCGCCATCGGCAATGCCGACAGCTGCGCCTGGGTCAGGTTGGCGAGGTTGAAATCCGAGGGTGTCACGCCACCGGCCGCGCTGTCGCAGCAATGTTCGATCAGGCGTTGCAGTTCGCGGCGATAGGCCTCGGCCAACGCCTCGATGGTCTCGGCGCGGTACATGCCGCTGCCGAAGGTCCAGGACAGTTCCAGCTCACCGCCGAGAACCTGTCCGTCGACGCTCAGCCAATTGCCCAGCGGCGCGTGCCCATCCTGATTGGCGCCGGTGCTGTCAGCGCTTGGCACAAACAACGCGCCCTGCTCAGCGCTGAACGCACCGTCGAACTGACCGAGGTAATTGAAGGTCACCCGTGGTTGCGCCAGCGTCTGCAACTCGGCAGCACGCGTGAGGTAACGCAGCACGCCATAACCGATGCCTTTGCCCGGCACGGCGCGCAGTTGCTCCTTGATCGCGCACAGCGACGCAGCGGGATTGGCCTGCGGAGTCAGGCGCACCGGGAACAGGCTGCTGAACCAGCCGACCGTGCGGCTCAGGTCGATGTCGTCGAACAGGTCTTCACGACCATGGCCTTCGAGCTGGATTAACACCGACGGCTGCTCGCTCCAGTCACACAGCACCCGCGCCAAAGCCGTCAGCAACAGGTCGTTGATCTGCGTGCGGTACGCCGCCGGGGCGACTTTCAGCAGCTTGTCGGTCAATGTCTGGCTCAGGCGCGTACTGGCGCGAGCGGCCTGGGCGCGGGTCTGGCTGTCCACGGCGAAATCTTGTGGCAGTGCCGCGTCTTCCGCCGCCAGGGTCTGGCGCCAATAATCGCGTTCGCCGGCCAGCGCTTCACTCTGTGCATAACGATGCAACTGCTCGGCCCAGTTGTGCAGCGAACTGCTCTGGCCTGGCAACACCGGCGCCGTCCCCGCCGCCAATGCGTGGTAAGCCTGCTGCAAGTCCTCAAGCAGAATGCGCCACGACACGCCGTCGACCACCAGGTGATGAATCACCAGCAACAAGCGCTGCTCGGCGTTCGGCAGGTTGACCAGCACCGCGCGCAGCAAATGCCCGCGTTGCAGGTCCAGGCTGCGCTGCGCCGCGTCGGCCACGGCCGGCAAGGCATCGAGACTGTCCAGCTCGCGCAGCCAAAGCAGTTCGGCATCGCGCTGAGTCTGCGGCAACGCCTGCCAGCTATCGCCCGACTGCACAAAGCTCAAGGCCAGCGCTTCGTGCTGTTCGACCAGCGCCGCCAGCGCCTTGCGCAAATGCACGGCGTCCAGTGCCAGGGTCGGTTGCAACATCACCGCCTGGTTCCAGTGCTGGCGCTGGGCAATCGGCGTCTCGAAGAAGCGCATCTGGATCGGCAGCAACGGCAACGGCCCGCGTGCCACTGGTGCCGCGACGGCAGCCGGTTTGGCTTCGATCAGTTTGGCCACAGCAGCCAGTTGGCCGATGGTCTGTTTTTCGAACAACTGCTTGGGGCTCAGCTTGATGCCCTGGCGCTTGGCCCGGGCGATGATCTGCAAGCTGAGGATCGAGTCGCCACCCAGTTCGAAGAAGTTATCGCTGCTGCCGACTCTTTCGAGCTTGAGCACGTCGGCCCAGATCGCCGCCAGCTTCTCCTCGATCTCACCGACCGGCGCGACGAACTGCTGGCTGACCACGCCGGGCACTGGCAAGGCACGCTTGTCGAGCTTGCCGTTCGCGGTCAGCGGCAAGTGGTCGAGTAACAGCAACTGCGCCGGCACCAGGTAATCCGGCAGCCGCGCCTGCAACTGCTCGCGCAGTTCCTGCGCCTGCACCTTCGCGCCCACCGCCGGCACGCACCATGCCAGGAGTTGCAGGCGCGCCGGATCGTCATCCAGTGGCAGCGCGAGCACGGCGGCTTCGCTGACGCCGTCGAGGCTGAGCAACAGCCGCGCGACCTCTGCGGGCTCGACACGG
Source organism: Pseudomonas sp. R62 (assembly GCF_000257605.1). Classification (NCBI taxonomy): domain Bacteria; kingdom Pseudomonadati; phylum Pseudomonadota; class Gammaproteobacteria; order Pseudomonadales; family Pseudomonadaceae; genus Pseudomonas; species Pseudomonas sp. R62. The sequence continues at coordinate 307,799 of NZ_JH635999.1, read as the reverse complement.
TAGCCGCGCACTTTGACCTGATCGTCGGCACGACCGATGAACTCCAGCGCCTGCTCGCGATTGCGCCGGACCCGGTCGCCGCTGCGGTAGACCCGTGCGCCCGCTGCGCCGAACGGGTCGGGCAGGAAGCGTTCGGCGGTCAGCGCCGGCTGGTTCAGGTAGCCAAGGGCAACGCTGTCGCCACCGATGTACAACTCACCGGCAACTTGATCGGCCACCGGGTTGAGCACATCGTCGAGCACATAGACATGGGCACCGGCCAGCGCTGTGCCGATTGGAACACTGCGCGCCAGCGCGGCGAGCTCTTCGACCTCGTGGGTGAGCACGCCCACGGTAGTTTCGCTCGGCCCGTAGTGGTTGATCAGACGACAGCCCGGTTTGAGCTGGCGTAGGCGTTCGACCAGCGCCGGCGAACAGGCTTCGCCGCCGACGATCAGTGCGTGTTCCGGCAGCACGTCGTCAGGCTTGGCCGCCTGCAACAGCGCGGCGAGATGTCCGGGGACGATTTTCAACATGCCAACGCGATGGCGGGCCATGTATTCGGCAAAGCGGTCCGGGTCGAAGCCGAGTTCTTCCGGTAGGACATGCAGCAAACGGCCGGAGCACAACGCACCGAACAGCACGGTGAAGCCAAGGTCGGCGGCGATGGTCGAGACCAGCGCCATGCTCGCCTCGGGCGCAGGAGCCAGACGTTCGAGGACGCCGCGCACGTAACTGCCCAGCGCGCCGTGGCTGACCAGCACGCC
>NZ_JH635999.1:302207-306414 GCF_000257605.1 Pseudomonas sp. R62 | reverse complement strand
GGTGGAACCGGAGGTGTGAATCACGTAGGCCGGCGACTGCGCATACAGCGTCAGCTCAGGCGGTGACGCCGGCAGCGACTGCCAATGCCCCGGCGCAAACTCCAGACCCTGACAGCCCTCACCCGCCACTTCGCTGAGCCGTGCGTCGCCTTCAGCACCGATCAGCGCCCTCGCCTGCGCAGCACCGAGCATCTGTTGCAGGCGCGCGCTTGGCGCCTTGACGTCGAGCGGCATGTACACCGCGCCAGCCTTGAGAATCGCCAACAGGCAAGTCAGCCAGTCCAGCGAACGTTCCAGCAGCACCGCCACCGGGTCGCCGACATCGACGCCCTGCGCACGCAAATAATGGGCGAGACGATTGGCCTCCTGATCCAGCGCCTGGAAAGTCACCGTTTGCTTGAGATCCCGAGCGGCCAGCGCCTGCGGCTGCCGAGCCACTTCACGCGCCCAGTGCTGCAACACCGTCAACGCCGGTTCGCGGTGAATGGCAAGCGCAGCAGGCCGTGGTGTGGCAACCGTGTGCAGTGGCGCCTGCGGCGAGTTGAGCAATTGTGTAAACAGGTCCAGCAACATCGGCACAAAACCGGCGACCGTTTCCGCCCGATAGAGATCGCTGGCGTAGGTCATCTGGCCGTGGATCAGCGCGCCGTCGTCGGTGATATCCAAGGCCAGATCGAAGTGCGTGCCGTCCTTGGCCAGCGGATATTCGCTTACAGTCAGGCCGGGCAAGGCCATCGAGCGCTGTTTCTGCATGCCGACGTTCTGGTTGAACTTGGCCTGGAACAGCGGGTTGTGGCCCAGGGTGCGCTCGGCGACCAATTCGTCGACGAGTTGCTCGAACGGCAATTCCTGATGCGCCTGCGCGCCGAACGCCGCTTCACGCACCTGCGCGAGCAAATCGGCGAAACTGCCGCGCTCATCGACCTGGCAACGCAGCACCTGGGTGTTGACGAAGAAACCGATCAGTCCCTCGACTTCGGCGCGGCCACGGTTGGCATTCGGCACGCCGACACGAATGTCGCGCTCGCCGGCCAGACGCGAAAGGAACAGCGAGAACCCGGCCAGCACCAGCATGAACAGGCTGATGCCCTGGCTGCGCGCAAAAACGTTGAGCTGTTGCGACAGGTCGGTGCCGAAATCAAAGCTCAGGGTCTGTCCTGCAAAGCTTTGCGTCAGCGGTCGGGCGAAGTCCGGCGCCACTTCCAGCAGCGGATGTTCGTCGCCCAATTGCTGACGCCAGTAGTCGAGCTGGCGCTCGCCCTCGCCGGCCTCCAGCCAGCGCCGCTGCCAGATCGCATAGTCGGCGTACTGCAACGGCAGCGCCGGCAATTGCGGCTCGCGCTGCAAGCTGAACGCCTGATAGCACTGCACGAATTCCTTGACCATGACGTCCATCGACCAGCCATCGGAGACGATGTGATGCATGCTCACCACCAGCACGAACTCATCGTCGGCCAGGGCAAACAGGCTCGCGCGCAACAGCGGGCCATGGCGCAGATCGAACGGTTGCGCGGTGACGTCTTGCACGTGTTGCGCGAGCAGTTCCTCGCGCTCTTGCGCGGCGATGCCCGTCAGGTCGAAGCGTTCCAGCGCAATACTTTGCTGCTCAAGAATCAGCTGATGCGCTTGATCCCCGTCGGTGTGAAACACCGTGCGCAACACTTCATGGCGCGCCAGCAGATGGTCGAACGAGCGGCTCAAAGCCGACTCATCCAGCCGGCCTTTCAGACGCAAGCCAGCGGCCATGTTGTATGCGGCGCTGTGCGGTTCCAGTTGCCAGAGAAACAGCAGGCGTTGCTGGGCGAACGACAGGGGAATCTGCGCGCAGTCGTGGCGGCTGACCGGCAGCGGCAACAGGCTGAAATCCTTGCCCTCCTCGCGCAGCTTGGCGAGAAACAGCCGACGCTGTTCCAGCGGCAGGCCGACGAACCTTTTTGCAATACGTTCCGCCATCGTGCCGCTCATACTTCTTCTCCTTGCAAAGCATTCATGAACTGATCCAGGTCGGACCAGTCGTCGTCGCCGCTCGTCTCGGCCAGTTGCCCTAGCACCTCGGCGAGATCCGCCAGCAGCGGTTTTTCGAACAGGCTGCGCAGCGGCAGCACCACGCCCATCTGCTCCTTGACCCGGGCAATCACCTGCGCGGCCAGCAACGAATGGCCGCCCAGTTCAAAAAAGTGATCGTCCAGGCCCACACGCGGCACGTGCAGCACCTCGGCCCAGACCTGCGCCAGACATTGTTCGGCCGGTGATTGCGGGGCGCGGTAATCGCCCTGCAACTGCGCAGGATCCGGCGCTGGCAAGGCCTTGCGGTCGAGCTTGCCGCTCGGTGTCAGCGGCAGGTTCGCCAGCAACAGCAGATGCCCCGGCACCATGTAATCCGGCAGGCTGGCTTGCAGCGCGGCGCGGGTCTGCTGACGGAACGCCGTTTGCGTTGCCGCGCTGGCAAGCACCGCAGGTTCTGTCACCACGTAGGCGACCAGTTGCGCACCGCCGGCGAATGGCACCGCCAGCACCACTGCCTCGCGAACGCCCGGAGATTGCTGCAGGCGCGATTCGATCTCGCCCAGTTCGATGCGGAAGCCGCGAATCTTCACCTGATGATCGACCCGGCCGACATACTCCAGCGCGCCATCGCCGCGCAGCCGCGCACGGTCGCCAGTGCGATACAGGCGCTGGCCGTCGGCAAACGGGTCGGCAATGAAACGCTCGGCGCTGAGGCTCGGTTGGCGCTGATAACCGCGCGCCAGCCCCGGCCCACCGATGTACAACTCGCCCACCGCGCCTTGCGGCAGCAGGTTCAGATCATCGTCGAGCACGTACAGACGCCGCGCCGCCAGGCCCTTGCCGATCGGCATCCCACGCCACGACACGTCCTGTGCGGTCAGCGCGGTGCAGTCATGAATCGTCGAGACCACCGTGGCCTCGGTCGGGCCGTAGGTATTGAGCAGGCGCACATGGCCGAGCCCGGCCTGTTGCCACAAGCGCAAACCGTCCACCGCCATGGCTTCACCGCCGACGTGAATCTGCCGCAGCGCGCCGAAACTGGCCGGCGGTTTCGCCGCATATTCCTGCACCAGCCAATACCAGTAGGCCGCCGGCAGGTCGGCCAGAGTGATTCCCTGATCGATGATCACCTGATGCAGCGTCGCGCTGTCCCACAACGGCGCATCGCGCATGACCACGCTGGCGCCATGGCACAGCGGCGGGAAAAACTGCTCGACGAAACCGTCGAAGCTGCTGGTGGCGAATTGCAGAACCCGGTCGCCTTCGCGCAGATCGCTGTAGTCGATGGCGCGGGCGATGAACTCGCTCAGCGCGCCATGACTGACCGCCACGCCTTTCGGCCGCCCGGTGGAACCCGAGGTGTAGATCACGTACGCGAGGTTGTCGGCTTCGACCGTGACCGGCAGGTTGTCGCTCTGCTCGCTGTCGGGCAATTGCTCCAAGCACAGGCATTCGATGCCGTCGAGCGGCGGCAGGCTGGCGAGGCTTTGCCGGTCGCTGAGCAACAGGTTCAAACCGCTGTCAGCGAGCACATGGCGCAAGCGTTCGGCCGGGGTCTGCGGGTCCAGCGGCACATAAGCACCACCGGCCTTGAGCACGGCCAACAGCGCCACCGCCAGTTCCAGCGAACGCCCCAGCGCGACGCCGACCAGCACGTCCGGGCCGACACCCTGTGCGCGCAACTGATGGGCTAAGCGATTGCTTCGAACGTTGAGTTCGTCGTAGCTGTATACCGGTGCAGGGGCAGTGGCCAACAGCACCGCCGGCGCTGGCGCAGTCCGTGCGACCTGCGCTTCGAACAGGCTTTGCACGCTGATAAAGCGAGGCGCTGGCGCTGTGGCCTGGATCAACCCGTGGCGTTCGCTGTCGGCGAGCATCGCCACTTCGCCGATCAACTGCTGCGGATCACGGCACACCGACTGGAGAATGTTGCGCCAATGTCCGGCCAGCGCGGCAATGGTTGCGGCATCAAAAATATCCGTAGCGTAAGTGAAGGCTGCAAACAGTTGCTCGCCCTCCTCGCGGGTGTCGAGCATCAGATCGCTGGTGGCTGCATGTTGCCGAGCGCTGCCGGCCAGTTGTTCCTCGCTCAGATAGCCCACGCGCAAGCCTGAAGCGAGTTGCGCCTGGTGCAAATCGGTGACCAGCGGCTGGTGATTGAACATCACTTGAAACAGCGGATTGTGGCTCTGGCTGCGCG
>NZ_JH635999.1:294203-301460 GCF_000257605.1 Pseudomonas sp. R62 | reverse complement strand
CTTCGATCAAGGCGTCGAACGGCAGATCCTGATGGGCCTGGGCGCCGAGGGCGGCCTGGCGCAGGTTCTGCAGCAACTCGGTGAAGGGCGTTTGTGCGGTGACCACGCTGCGCAGAATCTGGGTGTTGACGAAGAAGCCGATCAGGCCCTCGGTTTCACTGCGGGTGCGGTTGGCGATCAGCCCGCCGACACGAATATCGGTCTGGCCGCTGTAGCGATGCAACAGGGTCTTGAACGCCGCCAGCAACACCACGAACAAGGTAACGCCCTGACGCTGGGCAAGGTTTTTCAGTTCTTCGCGCAGGGCAGCGTCGATCACCGTTTCCAGGCGTGCGCCTTGATGGCTGGCTTGCGCCGGATAGGCGCGGTCGGTGGGCAATTCCAGCACGGGATGTTCGTCGCCCAGTTGCGTGCGCCAGTAGTCCAGTTGCCGCTCGCGCTCACCGGCCTCCAGCCAGCTGCGCTGCCACAGCGCATAGTCGCGGTAATGCACGGTCAAGGGCGCCAGCGTCGGTTCACGCCCGGCGACCAGCGCGTCGTAAGTGCGCATGAATTCGTCGATCAGAATGTTCATCGACCAGCCGTCGGCGATGATGTGATGCAGGGTCAGCAGCAACACATGTTCCTGCGCGGCCAAGCGCAACAGCCGCAGACTCAGCAGTGGGCCGTTCTGCAGGTCGAAGGCCTGGGTCGCCTCGGCCATCATGTGCTGCTGCGCCAGCGGCCAGCGCTGGGCTTGGGGCAATTCGCTCAAGTCAGTTAGCGGCAACTTCAGTGGCTTTGGTTCGGCCACACGCTGGAAGGCACGCTCGCCGTCCTGGCCGAAGGTGGTGCGCAAACATTCGTGGCGCGCCGCCAGACGGCTGAAGGCCTGCTCCAGTGCCTCGACTTGCAACTCACCATCCAGACGCACAGCCATCGGCAGGTTGTAGGCGGCGCTGGTCGGCTCCAGTTGCCAGAGAAACCACATGCGCTGCTGCGCGTAAGACAGGCCGTCACGCTCGGCGATGCCGTCGCAGGCGGTCATGGGCAGCTGCGCAAAATCGATGCCTTCGCGGGCCATGCCGGCGAGGAACAGACGGCGTTTGTCCTGGGGCAATTCGATAAAGCGGCGGGCTAGTTTCTGTGCGTCTGCGGCATTCATGCGTGGAGTCCTTGCTGATCGGCGGCGTGACCTGGAGACCCGGTCGTATCAACAAGAACGAATGGCCCGCGCGATGATTTAGCGCGCCAGCGGCAATCACGGCCCGACGGTACAAAGGCCAGACAGACAAATGCCGAAGCCGGTACAGGCCCGGATTCGGCATTTGAGTTGAAGAGTGGCGAAGCGCCTAACGCACGTCCTGCGAATGCCCCTCGGCCATCGCCACGATAACTTTGCGCGGCCCTTCGAACGGTGAGCGCGCGTGAGCCGAGAGCATGTTGTCGAGCATCAGCACATCGCCCTCCTGCCAGGGGAAACTGATCGCACAGTCGTCGAGCACCGCACGAATCTGCGCCAGCACTTCGTCTTCGATCGGCGAGCCGTCGCCGTAGTAGACATTACGTGGCAGGTCTTCTTCGTCAACGATATCGAGCAAGCTTTCGCGCACGTCCGCTGGCAGGTTGGAGATATGAAACAGGTGCGCCTGATTGAACCAGACGTGATCGCCCGTCACCGGGTGCACCGCCACCGCCTGACAGGTCTGCCGCGTGCGTAGCTCACCGTCGTCCTTCCATTCGCAGACAATGCCGTGGGCCTTGCAGTAGGCCTCGACGACTTCACGGTCTTCGGTGTTGAACACGTCTTCCCACGCCACGTCGAGGCCATTGCCAAAGTTGCGCACGTACATCAGGCCTTTGCTGACGAACCGCTCGCGGATCGCCACGGGGATGCGCCGGTACACTTCGCGGCTGTCGGCAATCGGCGTCTCGCCGCCGGACCTGGCAGCGATCATGCTGTAGAACCAGATCTTCATCGGCCAGTCGCGGGAATAGGCCTGTTCGTTGTGCAACGGAATGCTCTGGTGCGCCGGGTATTCGGTGGAGGTGTACACGCCTTGAGTGACGTTGGTGCGCGGCGTCGAGCCGAACTCGTAGTTCAGCAGCGGATGGCCGAAATTCGCGGCGAACTGGCGGAACTGCTCGGCGCCATCGAGGCGAAAACCGCGAAATAGCACGCCACCGTCGCGCAGCAAATGCTCGTCGACCAAGGCCTTCAATTCATCGAATACCGCCAACAGATCGGTGTCGGCATCGCCCGCCTCGACCAACAGCGGCAAACGTCCGCGCTGCGGCAGCAACGGCCGCACGGAAAACCCCAGAGCAACAGCCATGACTGGCCTCCTGAAAATGATAGATGGGTCGCGTCTCAGAACGCCGGTTGCACGGCCTGCGCAAGGCGTCGGTGATGCACTTCCAGATGCGTCTTGATCGTGCGAATGACCCGCGCTTCATGTTCATGAATGAAGAAATGCCCGCCGGTCATCATGTCCACCGAGAAACTGCCCAGGGTCTCTTTGCTCCAGCCGATCAGTTGTTCGGTGGTGGCGCGGTCTTCCTTGCCACCGAGCACGTGCACCGGGCAATTGAGCAAGGGCCGCTCGGCAGGCGTGAAGCGCCCGCACATCATGAAATCGGCGCGTAGCACCGGTAGGGTCAGGCTCATCAGCTCTTTATTGGCGAGGACTTCTTCGCTGGTGCCCTGAAAGGTGCGCAACTGTTCGATGAGTTCTTCATCACTGCGCGGTTCGGCAAAGCCGCGGTCGTAATCGCTGCGCATGGACGGCGCAGCGGTGCCGGAGGCGAACAGCGCCAGCGGCTCCGGCACACCCGACTCGCGAAAGGCATGGGCCAGTTCGCAGGCGAGCAACGCACCCAGGCTATGCCCGAACAACGCATACGGGCCTTGCAGCCCCGGCTTGTGCTCGCGCGCCAGTTGCCGCGCCAGTGCGCGCATGTCGGTTTGCAGCGGTTCATCGAACCGCGCGCCACGCCCCGGCAGTTCCACCGGTTGCAATTGCAGCCACGTTGGCAGTTGGCGCCGCCAGCGGCTGTAAACCATGGCGCTGGCGCCCGAATAGGGCAGGCACAGCAATGTCAGCTTGGTCACCGCGCTTTCCTTGAAAAATGTGTCTGCAAGAAAGACGGATCACTGGCCGGACAAATTAGTCGCCGGCCGCTAAATTCCCCCGCCAGCCGCTCGTTGCCTGTTCAGGAAAAGAACAACAATCGCGAGGGAATCACCGTGGACCTGCAGAGCATTCTGGGCAAGTTGTTCGCCAACGCCGGCGCGGTCGGCATCGAGGGAGTTTTCCAGTTCATTTTCAGTGGGCAGCAGGCGTACTGGTACGACATCAAGACCAGCCAGCGCACGGCAGTCGGGCGCCACCCGCGTCCGGACGTGACCATCGAAGTCGCTGAAAAGGATTTTCTCGGGATCATGGCCGGCGTGGTCAACGTCGAGGAACTGTTCGCCAGCGGTCGCTTGAAGATTGGCGGCAACATGGGCCTGGCGACGATGTTGCCGCAGATCATCGACCACGCTCGCCAGGGTGGCGGCACGGTGGCAAAGGTCGACATGAACAAGCGCTACCCGACGCCGCCACGCTTCAGCGAAAAGCTCACTGCCGCGCTGCCTCGCCAGACCAGCGTCGAACGTCGTGCGCGCGCCGAGTTGAGCCGGCACGAATTCGAAACCCGTTATCTGCCCAACGGCATTCCGCTGGTGATCAGCAATGCCCTGCACGACTGGCCGTTGTTCAGCCTGAGCCGTGAGGAATCGCTGGTGCATTTTGCCGAACTGCAAGGCATCACCCGCCATGGCGATTATGTGAAGAAGACCTTTTCCACCGAGCGTGATTTCCGCTCGACCTCGATGGCCGAGTTCATCGCCTCGCTGGACAGCCCGGCGGTCAAGGGCGCGGACGGCGAGCCGCCGGCGTACATGGGCAACAACATTCTGCCGGCGCAATTGCTGCAACAGATTCAATACCCGCCCTACTTCGACACCTCGCTGTTCATCCCGCCACGGATCTGGATCGGCCCCAAGGGCACGCTGACGCCGTTGCACCGCGATGACACCGACAACCTCTTCGCCCAGGTCTGGGGGCAGAAAAAATTCACTCTCGCCGCGCCGCATCACCGCGAAGCGCTGGGCACCTGGTCGACCGCGCCCAAGGGAGGCCTGGATGGCTGCGATTTCAACCCGGACGCGCCGGACTATGAACGTTTCCCGGCAGCGCGGGAGGTGACGTTTTTGCGGGTGACGCTGGAGGCTGGGGATCTGCTGTTTTTGCCAGAGGGCTGGTTCCATCAGGTGGAGTCGGTGTCGACGTCGCTATCTGTCAACTTCTGGATCAACTCAGGACGCGGCTGGTAACACCGCAAAATAACTGTGGGAGCGAGCCTGCTCGCGAATGCGTTGTATCAGGTATGAAGATATTTACTGACACACCGCCTTCGCGAGCAGGCTCGCTCCCACAGTGGAATTTCATTTCAAGTGACGGAAACTTTGGAACGCTGAAATCAGCACCACCGCTCCCGCCGCAATCGCCAGCCAGAATCCGCTGCGCGCGCCAAACGCATCCACCAGCGCGCCGGAACCGGCGGCGCCTATCGCCACGCCGATGCTCAGCCCGGTCACCAGCCAGGTCAGGCCTTCGGTGAGTTTTGCAGGTGGCACGATGCGTTCGATCAACGCCATCGCGACAATCAGCGTCGGTGAAAAGAACAGCCCGGCGATAAATACCGCGATCGACAAGCCAAGGATGTTGCTCGCCAAAAGCAGCGGCAGCGTGGTCACCGCCGTCGCCACGCCGCCGTAGAGAAACAGGCGCGGCAATGGCAGTTTCGAACGCATCGCACCGAAGGCGATGCCGGCCAGGCATGAGCCGATCGCGTACACCGACAAAACAATACTCGCCGCTGCCGGCTGGCCCTGATGTTGAGCGAAAGCGACGCTGACCACGTCGATCACCCCGACGATCACGCCCATCGCCAGCATCAACGCCAGCAGCCATTGCACGTCGGTCGAGCGAATGATCGAGCCCTGATGCTGCGACTCCTGCGCGTGCACGGGCGGCTCGGTGCTGCGCTGGGCGACAAACGCCGTCACGCCGATGGCCAGGGCCAACAGCGCCGCCAGCGGCCCGGCCTCGGAAAACACCGCAACGGACAGCCCCACCGACAGCGGCGGCCCGACGATAAAACACACTTCGTCGAGCACCGACTCCAGCGCATACGCCGTCTGCAATTGCGGCTGGCCACGATAGATCTCGGTCCAGCGCGCCCGCACCATCGCCGACATGCTCGGCATGCACCCGGCCAGCGCGGCGAAGACGAACAACGTCCAGTCCGGCGCCTGCAAACGCGTGCACAGCAGCAACATCAATAACCCGCCGCCACCGGTCAGCGCTGCGATTGGCAGCACCCGCCCCTGCCCATAACGGTCCACCAACCGCGATACCTGCGGCGCGCAAAACGCCGTGGCCAAGGCAAACGTCGCCGCCACCGCACCCGCCAGCGCATAACCGCGGTTCAACTGCGCAAGCATGGTGATCAGGCCGATGCCGGTCATCGAAATCGGCATGCGCGCCAGCATCCCGGCCAGTACAAAAGCACGGGCGCCGGGGGCGGTGAACAATTCGCGGTAGGGGTTTGCCATCGATTGCAGCCTCATCAGGGGCGGCCAAGTTGCCATAGCCTTGAATGCCGTGGAAGCGCGCAATTGTTAGCGGTCTGTGAAGGCCCTTCGCTCGCACATTCGAAATGCAGTCCCCTGTGGGAGCGAGCCTGCTCGCGAAGGGGCCCGCGCAATCACCGCTTCCAGCAAATGAACTCTCAGCGTCTGCCATCAGTCAGCTACTTAAGTCTCTTGAACCAAGGCGCGAATCGTCATGCAGATTTCCCTCGCTCATCAGGTGGCGCTGGTCACGGGCGCCAGCTCCGGCATCGGCCATGCCGCCGCCAAAGCACTCGCTGCGGCCGGCGCTGCGGTCGTGATCAACTACAACAGCAGCGCCGAACCCGCCGAAGAACTGGCTGCACAGATCAACGCCGAAGGCGGCAAGGCCCTCGCCATCGGCGCGGATGTTTCGAAAGAAGAAGATGTCGAGCGGCTGTTCGCCGAGACCGTCGAAGCCTTCGGCTCGCTGGACATTCTGGTGGCCAATTCCGGCCTGCAAAAAGACGCTGCCGCCGTGGACATGACGCTCGACGACTGGAACACGGTGATCGGCGTCAACCTCACCGGGCAGTTCCTCTGTGCACGGGCGGCGTTGCGGATTTTCCAGCGTCAGGGCGTGCGCGAAGGCGTGTCGCGCGCGGCGGGCAAGATCATTCACATGAGCTCGGTGCACCAGCGCATTCCATGGGCCGGGCATGTCAATTACGCGGCGTCCAAGGGCGGCGTCGATCAATTGATGCAGAGCCTCGCCCAGGAAGTCAGCCACCAGCGCATCCGCATCAACAGCATCGCGCCCGGTGCGATCAGCACGGCCATCAACACAGAAGCCACTGAAGGCGCGGCCGGCGACAAACTTCTTGAGCTGATTCCCTACGGACGCATTGGCGATGTCGAGGACGTTGCCAACGCAGTGGTTTTCCTCGCTTCCGACCTGTCCGATTACATCGTCGGCACCACCCTGTTCATCGATGGCGGGATGAGCCTCTATCCGGAGTTTCGCGGCAATGGCTGAGCCTGAAGTGGAACAACAAAGTCCCATCGGTGCCCACGGCATTATCGGCGACATGCGCAGCGCCGCACTGGTCAACGACAAGGGCAGCGTGGATTTTTTCTGCTGGCCGGAGTTCGACAGCCCGACGATCTTCTGCTCGCTGCTCGACACCCCTGAAGCAGGGATTTTCCAGCTCGCGCCAGACTTGCCGGATGCGCGCCGCGAGCAAATTTACCTGCCCGACACCAACGTCTTGCAGACCCGTTGGCTGAGCGAACACGCGGTGGTAGAAATCACCGATCTGCTGCCCATCGGTGACGATGTCGACGCCCTGCCCCTGCTGATGCGCCGGGTGCGCGTGGTCAGCGGCTCGGCGACGTTCAACCTGCGTTGCGCAGTGCGCCACGACTACGGCCGCGCCGACACCCGGGCAGAGATGGACGCAAAGGACGTGACGTTCCACGCCGCTGGCCAGCCGTCGATACGCCTGGCTTCAGATCAGGCACTGCAGATCGACGCGCAAGCGGCCGTCGCGCAATTCACCCTCGAGCACAATGAAACCGCCGCATTCATGCTCGGCGGCAGCGCCGACCCACGCTTT
>NZ_JH635999.1:287551-293368 GCF_000257605.1 Pseudomonas sp. R62 | reverse complement strand
CTTTGCCGAAGGCGCCGCCGAATTGTGCATGGAGCGCACCCTCAAATACTGGCGTGGCTGGATCGGCCAATCCAACTATCGCGGGCGCTGGCGGGAAATCGTCAATCGCTCCGCCCTCGCCCTGAAACTGCTGACCTCACGGCGCCACGGTGCAATCCTCGCCGCTGCCACTTTCGGCCTGCCGGAAACTCCCGGCGGCGAGCGCAATTGGGATTACCGCTACACGTGGATCCGCGACGCTTCGTTCACCGTTTACGCGTTCATGCGCCTGGGCTTTGTCGATGAAGCCAACCACTACATGCAATGGCTGCGCGGACGGGTCAGCGATTGCTGTGGCAAACCGATGAAACTCAACATCCTCTATGCCATCGACGGCCAGCAGGAACTGCCGGAAACCGAACTCACGCACCTGTCCGGTCACGGCGGCGCGCAACCGGTGCGCATTGGCAACGGCGCTTATGATCAGATCCAGCTGGATATCTTCGGCGAGCTGATGGATGCGGTGTATCTGGTCAACAAGTACGGTGATGCGATTTCCCACGAAGGCTGGCGGCACGTTGGCGAGGTGGTCGATCAGGTCTGCGAGACGTGGCAGAGCGAAGATGTCGGCATCTGGGAAATGCGCGGTGAAACCCATCATTTCCTGCACTCGCGGCTGATGTGCTGGGTGGCGCTGGACCGCGCCATCCGCCTGGCTTCCAAGCGTTCGCTGCCGGCACCGTTCGCTCGTTGGGACCAGACCCGGCAAGCGATCTACACCGACATCTGGGACAATTTCTGGGATGAGGAACGCGGGCACTTCGTCCAGTACAAGGGCGGCACCGCGCTGGACGGCTCGATGCTGCTGATGCCTTTGGTGCGCTTCGTCAGCGCCAAGGATCCGCGCTGGCTGTCGACTCTGGAAGCGATCGAAAAAACCCTGGTGCGCGACGGTATGGTCTATCGCTATCGCAACGAAGACGCCAACATTGATGGCCTCAACGGCACCGAAGGCGCATTCGCCGCGTGTTCGTTCTGGTACGTCGAATGCCTGGCCCGCGCCGGCCAGGTGGAAAAAGCCCATCTGGAGTTCGAGCAATTGCTGCGATATGCCAACCCGCTTGGACTGTACGCCGAAGAGTTCGACAGCCATGGCCGGCATCTGGGCAACACGCCGCAAGCGCTGACGCATCTGGCGTTGATCAGTGCGGCGAGTTTTCTTGACCGCAAGCTGAGTGGCGAGAAGAGTTCCTGGCAGCCGTAGCGATGTTTTTTCGTCAGCGCATGTCAGACCGATCTCTGATCGACAGGTATGTTTCCACAACGGGCCTGCATGCCAGACAACTGGCTCAGGCCCATCCCCGTCGTCGAACCCGTGCGCCGTTTACGTCTGGCGACAGTCTGTGTAAAAACCGCGTCTCAAAAACTACTCACGTCACGTTGAAACACTTCGCGCAACGTACGCTTACACGCCGAAATACCTTGTTGCCAGCCGAAACATCCACCCCTACCATCCAACGCAACGGGCACAGCGGAGCTGTCCAACCACCCCCGAATTCAAGGAACCGGAATGCCTCACCACATCCAGCGCAGCATCGACTCCCCCCTTCGCACCGGGCTGAGCCGCACCCAGCTCTGGGAAGCCGCCGACCAAGGCCTGATCAAATGCTGGGAAATCGGCCGCCAGCGCGCCGAACGCTTTCCCGAACTGGCCCAGCGCTGCCTGGCCGGTGAATTGCCGGTGCTTGGCTGGAAGGGTGGCGTGAGTCGCAGCCTGAAGAAAAACGAGAAGTACGGCTCACTGAAATATCTGGCGCAGTGGCAGGGTCTGCGCGGTGAGGATCTGGATATTGATCTTGCGCAGGAACGTTCGCTGATGTGTTCGCGGACGAAGATGAAGGTGACGTTTACGCCGGATCGGACGAAGTATTTCAATCAGATCGCGGAGCTTGAGGCTTAGCCGTGCGGAAGTCCGGGCGGTAGCAATCCGGGTACAGGGCACAGACGCCGTACTGGGCGTCCAGATCGGCCATGTGCTGGTAGAACTGCTCGATTTCCCAAAACGTTTCATCCGCAACGGTCATCAGGTAGAAGTAACTGAGCTGATGGTCATTGGGCAGCACCAATGGAAACTCTGCCAGCGCGTCCATCCTCGGGGCATTGGCCAGCGCCGCGAGCATTGGCGTCGGTGCCAGGGACAATTGCTCGAAGTACTTTTGCTTGTATGTCGCCAGACCTATGGCTTCACCTTTTGCTCTGGCATCGATAAGTTGCGCGAGGTTTGCACGGCGCTGCTCCCAGTACGCCGCCGGCAGGTCTACATTCATTTGTTGCTTATGGCTGGCCAATGCCTCATCGGCGCTGAGCTGGCGTTGCGGTTCGCCCGGCACAGCGGCGGACCGTGCGTCCAACTCCTTGAAGGACAGCATGATCGTCGACTTGGCAAACATGCGCTCCATCAGTTCACGGCGCTGCGGGGTGTCCGGCAATGCCGGTGGCGGCGATGCGCAACCGGTCAGCATCACGACAAGTGCCAACATAACAAGCAGCGTTTTGAGTGACATGTATCGTCCTTGAAGCCAGTCGACAGAATGAGCTGCGCAGTCTATCCGATGGTCTAGGGTTTGGAAGACGTTTGCACGGAGTTGACAGTCATGATTCAGTCAGTCCTTACGCCTTTTCTGACCATTGCCTACGAACAGCACGGTCCGAACAACGGCGCCCCGGTGATTCTGCTCCACGGCTTCCCCTATTCCCCGCGCGCCTTCGACGAAGTCGCCCCGGCGCTGGCCGCGCGGGGCTACCGCGTCATCGTGCCGTACTTGCGCGGTTACGGGCCGACCCGGTTCAACAGTGCGCAAACCCTGCGCTCCGGCCAGCAAGCTGCGATGGCGCAGGACTTGCTCGATCTGATGGATGCGCTGGGTATCGAACAGGCCATGCTTTGCGGGTATGACTGGGGCGGTCGGGCGGCGTGCATTGTCGCGGCGTTGTTTCCGGCGCGAGTGCGCGGGCTGGTCAGCGGCGACGGCTACCTGGTGCAGGACATCGCCCATGCGAACCAGCCGTTGGACCCGGAAGACGAGCATCGGCTCTGGTATCAGTACTACTTCCACACGCCGCGTGGCGTCGAGGGCCTTAAGCAGAATCGCCGGGAGTTGTGTCAGTTGCTTTGGCGGCTGTGGTCGCCGACATGGGCGCGTAAGGATGAACGCTACCCGCTGACCGCTGGCGCTTTTGATAATCCTGATTTTGTCGACGTGGTGATTCATTCCTATCGGCATCGCTTCGGCTACGCCCCGGGCGATCCAGCCCTGGAGTGGATGGAGGAAGCGCTGGCCACACAGCCGGTGATCAGCGTGCCGAGCATTTCGCTGTGCGGCGCCGATGATGGCGTCGGCCCGCCTTCGCTGATTGATGGAGATGCCGAACATTTCAGCGGCTTCTATGAGCGGCGCGTGCTGGCGGGTGTCGGCCACAACATTCCCGAAGAAGCGCCGCAGGAAACCCTCAAGGCGATACTGGATCTGCTGCAACGCTGACCGAAAACCGCTCCCGATAAGCCTGCGGTGTCACGCCAATCGCTCGCAGAAAACTGCGCCGCAGTGTTTCCTCACTGCCAAACCCGCAATTGGCGGCGATGCGTTTGATCGGCAAACCGGTATCGCTGAGCAGTCGGCGGGCGGTTTCGACGCGGATCAATTCGATCGCCCGCGCCGGCGTCTGGCCGGTGTCGGCGCGGTAGTGGCGGATGAAGCTGCGTTCGCTCATGCCGGCCTGTTCGGCGAGAGTCGGGATGCCGAGGTCGCACGTCAGGTTCTCGGCGATCCAGGCGTGCAGTTCATCGAAGCGGTTGCCCTGTTGTTGCAGCGCCAGCGTCACGCTGAACTGCGACTGCCCGCCCGGGCGTTTCAGGAAGACGACCAAGTGCCGGGCGACGTCGAGGGCGATATCGCGGCCGAGGTCTTCTTCGACCATGGCCAACGCCAGATCGATACCGGCCGTGACCCCGGCGGAAGTCCACACCGGGCCGTCGTTGATGAAAATCGGATTGGCTTCCACGTGCAGATTCGGATGCTGCGCGGCCAGTTGCTCGCAGCGCGTCCAGTGGGTGACCACGCGGCGACCATCGAGCCAGCCGCTGGCGGCGAGTAGAAAGGCCCCGGTGCACACCGAAGCCACGCGCCGACAATGAGTGCCGTGCTCGCGCACCCAGTCGACCAGTTGCGAGTCTTCGGCGGCGGGATAAATGCCCCAGCCACCGGCGATGATCAAGGTGTCGCTGGGCGTTTGTGGCAACGGTTCGGCGAGCACCGCCAACCCCGCCGATGACATCACCGCCCCGCCGCCGCTGGCGATCACGCTCGGCGCATAGGGCGTCGGCAAACCACGCTGGCGGGCCAGATCGTTGGCCGAGGCGAACACCTGCAACGGCCCGGTGACATCGAGAATCTGCATATTGGCAAACGCGAGGACGTGAATGGCTTTAGGCATTTGGCGTAATTCGTGGGTTGATTGGCGTATGCGCCAGAACCTACCCGCCTACAGTGAAGTCGTCCACTTCTTTCAACGGAGCCACAACGATGACGCTGCAGATCGGTTTTCTGTTATTCCCGCAGGTTCAGCAACTCGACCTGACCGGCCCTTACGACGTACTCGCCTCGTTGCCCGGCGTGCAGGTGCACCTGATCTGGAAGGACCTGATGCCGGTGACGTCCAGCACTGGCCTGCTGCTGAAACCGACTACTACTTTCGAGGATTGTCCGGATCTGGATGTGATCTGCGTGCCCGGCGGCAGTGGCGTCGGGCCGCTGATGGAAGATCAGCAGACGCTGGATTTCATCAAACGCCAAGCCGCGCAGGCACGTTATGTGACCTCGGTGTGCACCGGCTCGCTGGTGCTTGGCGCGGCGGGGCTGCTGCGGGGCAAGCGCGCGACCACGCACTGGGCTTATCACCAGTTGCTGCCGACGCTGGGGGCGATTGCGGTGAAGGATCGGGTGGTACGCGACGGCAATCTGTTTACCGGTGGCGGAATCACCGCTGGCATCGATTTCGCCTTGGTGCTGGCGGCGGAACTGGTCGATGCCGATACGGCGCAACTGGTGCAGTTGCAACTGGAATATGCCCCGGCACCGCCGTTCAACGCCGGCAGTCCGGAGGTGGCGCCAAGTGCGGTGGTCGATGAGGCGCGGTTGCGCGCGGCGCCTTCGTTGAAGCTGCGTACGGAAATTACCGAGCGCGCGGCGGCCAAACTGGGCCTGCGCTGATCTCCCAGCCAATCACAACCCTTGTAGGAGCTGCCGCAGGCTGCGATCTTTTGATCTGATCGTTCCCACGCTCTGCGTGGGAATGCAGCCGGGGACGCTCCGCGTCCCACAGCCTCAAGATCGCAGCCTTCGGCAGCTCCTACACGTCGATCCCAAGTTATTCGCCGCGCTTCTCACTCTCCTTCACTTGTCCCACCTCCCTCGCCCGTGTAGAAAGCCCCTTCCAGAAATCTCGCACAAGGACTTTCGATGAAGGCGCTGCCCTGGCTCTATCTCGCGCTGCTCGGCCTCGGTTACGGATTGGCCCTGAGCTACGGCCAGCTCGGATGGCTGGCGTTGATCTCCGTGGGGCTTTTGCTGTTCGCCGCGTTCGCCGTGCGTCAGCAAGAGGTGCCAGTCGCGCGTTGGCTCGGCCATGGCCTCTTCATCGTTCTGGCCGTGGCACTGGCGATGCACTGGCTGCCGGGCTTCGCCAACGGCCGGGTGATCAATCCGCAACGTTTAACTGACAACGCGGTGCCGTTCGCGATGTACCTCAATCTCGACAAACCGCTGGTGGGCTTCTGGC
>NZ_JH635999.1:283406-286765 GCF_000257605.1 Pseudomonas sp. R62 | reverse complement strand
CAATCTCGACAAACCGCTGGTGGGCTTCTGGCTGCTGTTGGTCTGTCCGTGGATTGTCGCGCGGCGCTCGTTGCGCCTGACGGTCTATGCCACCGCCCTCGCCCTGACGCTGTGCGCGATTCTCGCCCTTGGCGGCGCATTGTTGCTCGGCGTAATCGCCTGGGCGCCGAAGTGGCCGGATCAGGCCTGGCTGTGGGTGCTGAACAACCTGCTGCTGGTGACGCTGGTCGAGGAAGCGCTGTTTCGCGGCTATATACAGGGCGGGCTAAGCCGTCGCCTCAAGCACCTGCCCTACGGCGACAACCTCGCGCTGCTGTTGGCCTCGCTGCTATTTGGTCTGGTGCATGCCGGTGCTGGCTGGACCTGGGTGTTGCTGGCGGGACTGGCCGGGGTCGGCTATGGTCTGGCCTACCGTTTCGGCGGACTGGGCGCGGCGATCGCCACCCATTTCGGCCTGAACCTGCTGCACTTCGGCCTGTTCACCTATCCGATGCTGGCCAGTTGACGCAAGCGCGGTTTTGCGACGGCGTACTTAAATCTGAAAAAAAACTTCAATAAAAACCTGTCGGCGCCGACAACCATTCAAAGCCTTGCGGATTGAAAAACCATGCGTAACAACCAGCCCATTACACAACGCGAGCGGACCTTTCCAGCTCAGCAACGGTTGATTTCCACCACCGATGCCAAGGGCGTGATCACCTACTGCAACGACGACTTTGTCGAGATCAGCGGGTTTTCGCGGGAGGAACTGATCCGTGCACCGCACAATCTGGTCCGTCACCCTGACGTGCCGTCGGCGGTGTTCTCGCACATGTGGGGCACACTGAAACAAGGCTTGCCATGGATGGGCATCGTCAAGAATCGCTGCAAATCCGGTGACCACTATTGGGTTAACGCCTATGTAACACCGGTGTTTGAAGGCAATCAGGTGATCGGTTACGAGTCGGTGCGCGTCAAGCCCACCGCCGAACAGATCCGCCGCGCCGAAGCGCTCTATCAACGCATCAACCAGGGCAAGTCGGCGATTCCTTCGACGGACAAATGGCTGCCGCTCCTGCAGGACTGGCTGCCGTTCATTCTGGTCAGCCAGCTGAGCTTCATGATCGGCGCCACGCTGAACTCGCAGTGGGGCTTTGCCCTCGCCGCAGCGCTGTCGGTGCCGCTGGGCCTGATGGGCCTGCAATGGCAGCAACGCGGGCTCAAGCGCCTGCTGCGCCTGGCCGAACAGACCACCTCCGACCCGCTGATCGCGCAGATGTACACCGACAGCCGTGGCGCCCAGGCGCGTCTGGAAATGTCGATCCTCAGCCAGGAAGCACGCCTGAAAACCTGCCTGACCCGCTTGCAGGACACCGCCGAGCACTTGACCGATCAGGCCAAGCAGTCCGACGCCCTGGCACACAACAGCTCAACCGGCCTGGAACGCCAGCGCGTGGAAACCGAACAGGTCGCCACCGCCGTCAACCAGATGGCCGCCACCACCCAGGAAGTCGCCAGCCACGTACAGCGCACCGCTGACGCCACCCAGGAAGCCAACCGCCTGACCGGCCGCGGCCGCGACATCGCCGGGGAAACCCGCGAAGCGATTCAGCGCCTGTCGGTGGTCGTCGGCGAAACCGGCCTGACCGTGACACAACTGGCCAAGGACAGCGACGAAATCGGCGGCGTGGTCGACGTGATCAAAGGCATCGCCGACCAGACCAACCTGCTCGCCCTCAACGCTGCAATTGAAGCAGCGCGTGCCGGTGAAATGGGCCGTGGTTTTGCGGTCGTGGCTGACGAAGTCCGCCAACTGGCGCAACGCACCAGCGAATCCACCGGGCAGATCCATGCCCTGATCGCCAAGTTGCAACAGACCGCCTCCAGCGCCGTGCAGACCATGGAAGCCGGCCATCGCCAGGCCGAAGAAGGCGTGGCGCGGGTCCTGGAAGCGGATCAGGCACTGGTCGGCATCAGCGAAGCAGTGGCCAACATCACCGACATGACCACCCAGATCGCCGCCGCGACCGAAGAGCAAAGTGCCGTGGCTGAAGAGATCAGCCGTAACATCAGCAATATCTCGGAACTGGCGGATCAGACGTCCGAGCAAGCGCATAACTCGGCGTTACTGAGTGAAGAGCTGACCAAGACGGCGAATACGCAATATTCGTTGGTGGAGCGGTTTAACCGCTGATCAAGGCTGGAATGAAAAAACCCGGACGGCGTGAGCTTCCGGGTTTTTTTTGCCTGCTGCAATTGGCGGTCTCCGGTAGAGCGCTTTCGCGAGCAGGCTCGCTCCCACATTGGATCTGTGGTGATCACAGATTAGGTGCCAGACACCAATTCCCTGTGGGAGCGAGCCTGCTCGCGAAGAGGCCATAACAGCCAATGAAATTATTGAGGCAACTTCAGCTTGTCCAGCAGCCGATTGACCAACAGTTCGTTGAGCATGATCACCTGTTGCAGCGCCAGCAGTGGTTTGCGTTCCGGGCCGCCTATCGAGTTGGCGATGTTACCGGCCATGGCATGGGCGTATGAAAGCGACTCGCAGGCCTCAACCAACAGGGTTTCGTCATCCAGCGTGGGGTCCACGACATAGATCGGGCGATATTTTGGAGAGCTTGGTGGAGCGGCCAGATCTTCGGGTTTGAGGTAGTAATCGAGGGCGCGGTCGGTGGCTTCCTGGATTTTTTGCGGGTCGAGGGCGCGGTCGTGGGAGGGTGGCGGGTTGGGGGTTACTTTGAACATGGGCGTACTCCGGTTTCGAATATTGGGAGCCAACACCCTCGCTACCAAACGAAGGGTGGTGGCCATACGCAGGTTGGTAGACCGGTCGAAACAGGAAACCCGGCGCTCACAAAGGAGCCCCACGCATGCCCACCATAAAAGTCGAGCCCCGCAACGGGACTGCATACGGTGACGCTATACAACGGTTTCGACGCGGGCTACCAAACCCCATCACTGTTTTTCAGTGACAAACAAACGATATAGCCCGGCGCCTAGCCGCGTAAGCCGGCGGATTCTGGCGTAGGCGTAGGCAATAGCGCAAGAAGTTGTAGCCGGGATGGCGTAACGGATCGTGTAGTTTAAACGTGGCTATTTGATGATGTTTAAGTGCAGGGATTGCCTCTGACAGGCAGGTGGTTTGAGGTCGTCTGGAAGGGAGCTTTCGCGAGCAGGCTCGCTCCCACATTTGGATCGGGTACATCAGTGGGGGATTGGTCGACTTGGAGGCTGCCATCGCTGGCAAGCCAGCTCCCACAGGGATTGAGTCCGGCCGGTAGATAGTGGTCGGCTGTCAGGCCGCCTTCGCGAGCAAGCTCGCTCCCACAGAAAAGCAAAACAGCGCAGCTGCCCGCGGCAAAGCCGCACCACTCAAC
>NZ_JH635999.1:276993-280570 GCF_000257605.1 Pseudomonas sp. R62 | reverse complement strand
CAAAGCGCAGATGCATAGCGTCGGTTTGATCAACGCGCACTTCTGGCTCGCAACCATCGGCACCGTGCTCTACATCGCCTCGATGTGGGTCAACGGCATCGCCCAGGGCCTGATGTGGCGCGCAGTCAACGAGGACGGCACGCTGACTTACTCCTTCGTCGAAACCCTGGTGGCCAGCCATCCGGGCTTTGTCGTGCGACTGATCGGCGGGGCGATTTTCTTAAGCGGCATGTTGCTGATGGCTTACAACACCTGGCGCACCGTGCGGGCCTCGCAGCCTGCCGACGTCGTCGCTGCCGCGCAGATGGCCTGAGGAGTCCGCCATGAAACACGAAACGATTGAAAAGAACGTCGGCCTGCTGATGCTGCTGATGGTGTTCGCCGTGAGCATCGGCGGCCTGACCCAGATCGTCCCGCTGTTCTTCCAGGACGTCACCAACAAACCGGTGGAAGGCATGAAGCCCTACACCGCGCTGCAACTGGAAGGTCGCGACATCTACATCCGCGAAGGCTGCGTCGGTTGCCATTCGCAGATGATCCGCCCGTTCCGCGCCGAAACCGAACGCTACGGGCACTACTCGGTGGCCGGTGAAAGCGTCTGGGATCACCCGTTCCTGTGGGGTTCAAAACGTACCGGTCCGGACCTCGCCCGGGTTGGCGCACGCTACTCGGATGACTGGCACCGCGCGCACTTGTACAACCCGCGCAACGTTGTGCCGGAATCGAAGATGCCGGCCTATCCGTGGCTGGTCACCCAAGCGGTCGACAGCAGCCACACCGAAACCAAGCTGAAAACCATGCGCACCCTCGGCGTGCCGTACACCGACGACGACATCAGCGGCGCGGTCGCCAGCCTCAAGGGCAAGACCGAAATGGACGCCCTCGTTTCCTATCTGCAAGTGCTCGGCACTGCGATCAAGAGCAAGAGGTGAGCCATGGTCATTGAAATGAGTGCAGGCCTGATCCGCGGCCTCGGCACGGTCGTGGTGTTCGTCGCCTTCGTCGGTTTGACCTTGTGGGTGTTCAACCGCAAGCGCACCCCGGAATTCGCCGAAGCACGCCTGCTGCCGTTCGCCGACGAACCACTACCCGAAACAATTTCAGCCCCTGAAACAAGGAGTACCCGGCCATGACCACCTTCTGGAGTACGTGGATCTGCGTACTGACCATTGGCAGCCTGATCGGCCTCACCTGGCTGCTGATCGGCACCCGTCGGGGCGAGACCAAGGGCAGCGTCGACCAGACCATGGGCCACAGCTTCGACGGCATCGAGGAGTACGACAACCCGCTGCCGCAGTGGTGGTTCATGCTGTTCGCCGGCACGCTGGTGTTCTCGGTGGGCTATCTGGTTCTGTATCCGGGCCTGGGCAACTGGAAAGGCATCCTGCCCGGTTACGAGGATGGCTGGACCGGCGTGCACGAATGGGAAAAGGAAATGAACAAGGCCGACGCCCGGTTCGGGCCGATCTTCGCCAAATTCGCAGCGATGCCCCTGGAAGAAGTGGCCAAGGATCCGCAGGCGCTGAAAATGGGTGGTCGTCTGTTCGCCTCCAATTGCTCGGTGTGCCACGGCTCGGATGCCAAGGGCGCGTTCGGCTTCCCTAACCTTGCTGACAGCGACTGGCGCTGGGGCGGCGGTGCCGAGACGATCAAGACCACCATCATGGGTGGCCGCATGGCGGCGATGCCGGCCTGGGGCGAAGTGCTCGGTGAGGCTGGGGTGAAAAACGTTGCCGCTTATGTGCGCCACGAACTGGCCGGCCTGCCGCTACCTGCCGACAGCAAGGCGGATCTGCAAGCCGGGCAGCAAGCGTTCAGCACCACTTGCGTTGCCTGTCATGGCGCCACCGGCCAGGGCACTGCGGCGATGGGCGCGCCAAACCTGACCCATCCGGCCGGCTTCATTTATGGCACCAGCCTGACCCAACTGGAACAGACCATTCGCCATGGTCGTCAGGGGCATATGCCAGCGCAGAACGAATTGCTGGGCAACGATAAAGTGCAACTGCTTGCCGCTTATGTGTACAGCCTTTCGAAAAATGATGAGCAATTGAGCGGCAAGCTTCAAGCTGAAAGCTCCAAGTAAAAGCAACATCTATGTATACAAATCTGTAAGCGACTTGTACCCACTTGTCGCTTGCAGCTTGCAGCTCGTAGCTGCTTCTTTTTGTCGCACCCCTCACGCCCTCTCCTTTCGGAACCCCGGATTCGGGTCTACGCTTCATCGAAGCGGACCGGCTGAAGTCGGTTTCCAGTTCAATCCCGAACAATGCGCACCATGAACCGGCTGATGGATTCGCCGCAAACGCAGGTAGATAACGGCTGTTGCGCCGATTGCCCTCAATCCCCCGATCACGACCTGTGAACGGGCACCGTTGACGGCGATCCGGATTGCGAGCTTTTTACGCGCACTGCGACATTTTGTCAGAGGCCATTTTTGACCCTACGCGGCGCATGGAAAGGCCGCAGAATCAGCGTTGGAAAGCATTGATCCAGGTCATGGCGCGTTGCAATGACCCCCTGCTTTATACATACTTGCGGCCGATTTTATCCCTATAAAAATACCCAAACCGTGGAACCTTAGAATGAGCACAGCAATCAGTCCGACTGCTTATAACTATAAGGTAGTCCGCCAGTTCGCCATCATGACGGTGGTCTGGGGGATCCTTGGCATGGGGCTCGGTGTCTTCATCGCCTCGCAACTGGTCTGGCCGGAACTGAACTTCGGTCTGCCGTGGACGAGCTTTGGACGCTTGCGCCCGTTGCACACAAACCTGGTGATTTTCGCCTTCGGCGGTTGTGCACTGTTTGCCACTTCCTACTATGTCGTGCAGCGAACCTGCCAGACGCGACTGATTTCCGACAGCCTCGCGGCCTTCACCTTCTGGGGCTGGCAAGCGGTCATCGTTGGCGCAATCATTACCTTGCCGCTGGGTTACACCACCACCAAGGAATACGCCGAGCTGGAATGGCCGATCGCGATTCTGCTGGCGATTGTCTGGGTCACTTACGGTCTGGTGTTCTTCGGCACCATCACCAAGCGCAAAACCAAGCACATCTACGTTGGCAACTGGTTCTACGGCGCGTTCATCGTCGTCACCGCGATGCTGCACATCGTCAACCACATGTCGCTGCCAGTCAGCCTGTTCAAGTCGTATTCGGCTTACTCCGGTGCCACTGACGCGATGATCCAGTGGTGGTACGGCCACAACGCGGTGGGTTTCTTCCTGACCACCGGTTTCCTCGGGATGATGTACTACTTCGTGCCGAAACAGGCCGAACGCCCGATCTATTCCTATCGTCTGTCGATCGTGCACTTCTGGGCGCTGATCACCCTGTACATCTGGGCCGGCCCGCACCACCTGCACTACACCGCCCTGCCGGACTGGGCACAATCGCTGGGCATGGCGATGTCGATCATCCTCCTGGCGCCAAGCTGGGGCGGCATGATCAACGGCATGATGACCCTGTCGGGCGCCTGGCATAAGTTGCGCACCGACCCGATCCTGCGCTTCCTCGTGGTATCGCTGGCGTTCTACGGCATGTCGACCTTCGAAGGGCCGATGATGGCGATCAA
>NZ_JH635999.1:268888-273187 GCF_000257605.1 Pseudomonas sp. R62 | reverse complement strand
AACATGATGGCCATCACCACTATTTCCAGCCGCGAGTTCAACCAGGACACCAGTGCAGCCAAAAAAGCCACGCATCAAGGTCCAGTGATCATTACTGACCGAGGCAGGCCTGCCCACGTGTTGCTCAGCATCGAGGAGTACCAGAAACTGACGGGTTGCCAGACCAGCATCGTTGAGCTACTGGCGATGCCGGATGCGCTTGAAATCGAATTCGAACCCGAGCGCGCCGTCATCACTCCTCGCAGCGTGGACCTTTCCTGATGTTTCTGCTGGATACCAATGTAGTTTCCGAGCTGCGGAAAAACCAAGCCGACAGGCATGTGGTGAAATGGGCAAACAGCATTTCCCCAGCCAGCCTGTATCTATCCGCAATCACTGTGCTGGAACTGGAAACGGGCGTCCTGCGTATCGAACGTCGTGACCCTTCACAAGGCCAGCTGCTGCGCAACTGGCTGGAACATCATGTCAAACCGGCATTCTCTGGCAGAATCCTGCCGGTCGATACCAGCGTCGCCATCCGGTGCGCACGATTGCATGTTCCCGACCGCAGCAATGAATGCGACGCCTTGATCGCCGCCACCGCGCTTGTACACGGGCTTACGCTGGTAACTCGCAACATTGCGGACTTCCAACACAGCGGCGTAAATCTGATCAACCCATGGATCGCTGCCAACACCTGATTGATGAATACCCCGCCCTATCAGCGGCGGGGCTTTTGTCAGGGGCGTTGGGCGAAGATTGAATGCACCACAGTGGTGTCGATCAACGTTCGATTGCGCCATTGGTTGTTCTTCACCAGGTACACCTGGAGTTGCTTGCGATCCTCAGTGAAACTGGCAATCAGATAGGTTTGCTGAGAGGTACTGCCGCTCAGGTACATGGGCACGTTACCTTGCTGATAGGCATCACCTCCGTCCTCGTGCAAATGGCCGGCAAAAATCGCCGTCACTCGATATTTGTTAACCATGTCGTAGAAGCGTTTCTGTTGCGCCTGGGTTCCCATGTGGTTCAACGGTTTATGCATGTTGATGATGATGGCGTAGCCCGACGCTCGCGCCAGCCTGAGATCCGTCTCGAGCCAGTCCAGTGCATCGTTGATTTCGAACGTCGTCGGGTTCAATGGATGAGCAATGCGGGCGGTATAGGTCGGTTCGTTGTTGAGCTGAACCATATGCACTTCGCCGATATTTTTCGAATAGGCGAGACTGCCCGAATAGGTCTTGCTCAGAAAGCCACTGGTAATCTTCAGATCAAAGTTATCGACCTTACCTTCATGATGCTCTTTGAACTCGACGATACTTCCTGCCGCACAGCTATTGCTAAAGCAATCATCGACATTGTTTTCATAGTCGTGATTACCAAGCCCGTAGAGATATTCGCCCTTGAAATGTTTATCCAGCAGATCCTTCATGAACGAGCGCTGCCAGCCATGCCCGAATGCGGTTATATCACCATTGATCATCAAGGGAACCTGCGCTTGAGAGCCGTGCAGATTTCTGAATTCTGCAATGCTCGCAAGTTGGGTTTCCACCAGCCATTTCGACCGCTCCTTGAATTCGGAATCGGATTCGGGTATGCGGCGATCGGTCTTGTCCGTCCACGGATATTGAGTATCCGAAGCAAACACCATGTGTTTCGGCATGTCAGTAGTGGCCTGAGCGGTAATAGCCGAAGCTAACATCCAGGCACCCACAAAGATGCTCTTGAGATTATTCAAATTCATGCTTTTAAATTCCATTTAAGTTAACTATCAATACGCAAAAGAATTTCGCGAGAGCAAAACTTATGCGAACACAGCTAAAACTTCAAAGCATTCATGAACAACAATCAAGTTTATATGTTTCAGCCCCGATAACTTGCGACATGCAGCCCAATTCAAATCTGCGGCCTCTTGTAGCCGCAGTGGCAATAACGGACGGTTTATCGTTCAACTTGCGACATCGACGGTTGTTGCTTGAACAAGCGATTGAAAAGATGAACTAGCCGCTTCGGCAAAACCGTCCATACTCAACAAGTCAATTGATCTGCGTCAGGCTTTTGCGCAATCGCTACACCATCCGCATTTTTTACCCAACGCGACCAAAGGTCGCACCCTTGAGCCAGAGCGGCAGGCGTATCATCACGCTACTGCAACAGCCCTTTTTGACTTCGGTTGGCACGTATCGACCGAGGCATTTTTCCACTGCCGTGGGATGCAATGATGAGCAATCAGATTCCGGTACACGACGTCACGCCGCCGAGCAAGAATGCGAACAACAGCGTCGACCTTTATGCCTCACGAGAAAAAATCTACACCCGTGCCTTCACCGGCCTGTTCCGCAATCTGCGGATGCTCGGCGGTGCGGCGTTGTTTCTGCTGTATTTCGGCACGGTGTGGCTGAACTGGGGCGGTCACCAGGCAGTGTGGTGGAACCTGCCGGAGCGCAAGTTCTTCATCTTCGGCGCGACCTTCTGGCCACAGGATTTCATCCTGCTCTCGGGCCTGTTGATCATTGCCGCGTTCGGCCTGTTCTTCATCACCGTGTACGCCGGGCGCGTCTGGTGCGGTTATACCTGCCCGCAGAGCGTGTGGACGTGGATTTTCATGTGGTGCGAAAAGGTCACCGAAGGCGACCGCAATCAGCGCATCAAGCTCGACAAGGCGCCGATGAGCGCCAACAAATTCCTGCGCAAACTGGCAAAGCATTCGCTGTGGCTGTTGATCGGTTTTGTCACAGGCATGACCTTTGTCGGCTACTTCTCGCCGATACGCGAACTGGTCATCGAGTTCTTCACCGGCCAGGCCGATGGCTGGTCGTATTTCTGGGTCGGTTTTTTCACCCTCGCCACGTACGGCAATGCCGGCTGGTTGCGTGAGCAGGTGTGCATCTACATGTGCCCGTATGCGCGCTTCCAGAGCGTGATGTTCGACAAGGACACGCTGATCGTTTCCTACGACCCGCGCCGTGGCGAAAGCCGTGGGCCGCGCAAGAAAGGCATCGACTACAAGGCGCTGGGGCTGGGCGATTGCATCGACTGCACGATGTGCGTGCAGGTCTGCCCGACCGGCATCGACATCCGCGATGGCCTGCAGATCGAGTGCATCGGCTGCGCTGCGTGCATCGATGCCTGCGACAGCATCATGGACAAGATGGATTACCCGCGCGGGCTGATCAGCTACACCACCGAACACAACCTCTCCGGGCAGAAAACCCATAAACTGCGACCGCGCCTGATCGGCTATGCCGTGGTGCTGCTGGCGATGATCAGCCTGTTGGTCGCTGCGTTCTTCATGCGTTCACTGGTCGGCTTCGACGTCAGCAAAGACCGCGTGCTGTACCGCGAAAACGCTGAAGGCCGGATCGAAAACGTCTACAGCCTGAAGATCATGAACAAGGATCAGCGCGACCACACTTACCTGCTGCAAGCCGAAGGCCTGCCGGACCTGCGCCTGCAAGGCAAGCGCGAGATCAAGGTGGCCGCCGGCGATATCGTCAGCATGCCGGTCGAGTTGTCCAGCGCACCGGAACAACTGCCATCGAGCACCAACGAGGTGAAATTCATCCTCAAGGATGCCGATGACGAAAGCGTCCACGTTGAAGCCAAGAGCCGATTCATCGGCCCACAAATCCGTTGAGAGAATTTTGAACATGCCCGCTGCAAACGCCGCAAGTCCTTGGTACAAGCACCTCTGGCCGTGGATCATCATCGCGATTCTGGCCTGCTCGGTGGCTTTGACCCTGTCCATGGTGACCATCGCGGTGAACAACCCGGACAACCTGGTCAACGACAACTATTACGAAGCGGGCAAAGGCATCAACCGTTCACTGGATCGCGAGCTGCTGGCGCAAACCCTGAAGCTGCATGCGGCGGTGCATCTGGATGATGTGACCGGTGAAGTCGATCTGCGCTTGAACGGTGACAGCCAGCCGCAAACCCTGGAACTGAACCTGATCTCGCCGACCCAGCCGGAAAAGGATCGCAAGATTGTTTTGACCCGCAGTGGCAGCGAGAGCGGGCGCTACATTGGCCAGTTGAGCGACAAGGTTGAAGGGCGACGGTTTGTCGAGTTGCTTGGCAGCCAGGATGAGCACGTGTGGCGCATGTTTGAAGAAGAACTGGTCAGCCATGACAAGGAGCTGCTGCTGGGTGACGAGCCATTGCAGGGTGCGGAAGATCTGAAAAAATAAGCCTTTTACTCTGATCGTTCCCACGCTCTGCGTGGGAACGCAGCCAGGGACGCTCCGCGTCCCAGCCGAAGCGGACGCGGAGCGTCCGGGGAGGCATTCCCACGCGGAGCGTGGGAACGATCATCGGAAC
>NZ_JH635999.1:262327-267381 GCF_000257605.1 Pseudomonas sp. R62 | reverse complement strand
CACACCCGGCTTGGGCCTTGAAGGCGTGGTCGGTGAGCAACGCTTGCGCATCGGTCAGGCCGAATTTGCCTGTGCCCTCAGCGGCGCGGCGCTGCCGTCGATGCCCGATGAAGCCGGTCAATGGCTGCTGCTCGCTGACACCCACGGGCCGCTGGCGTGGCTAGTGCTCGATGATCGTCTGCGTGACGACGCTCCCGCCCTGCTCGCGGCCTGCAAAGCGCGGGGCTGGCGCACCTTGCTATTGTCCGGCGACAGTTCGCCGATGGTCGCCAGTGTCGCCGCCGAACTGGGCATCGACGAGGCCCGTGGCGGCTTGCGCCCCGATGACAAACTGCAAGTGCTGCAACAACTGCACAAGGAAGGACGCAAAGTGTTGATGCTTGGTGACGGCGTCAACGACGTGCCGGTGCTGGCTGCGGCCGATATCAGCGTGGCCATGGGCTCGGCCACCGATCTGGCGAAAACCAGCGCCGATGCGGTGTTGCTGTCCAACCGCCTCGACGCCTTGGTACAGGCCTTCGCGCTGGCGCGACGCACGCGCCGGGTAATCATCGAAAACCTGCTGTGGGCAGCGCTGTACAATGGCCTCATGTTGCCGTTCGCCGCCCTCGGCTGGATCACTCCGGTGTGGGCGGCGGTCGGCATGTCGATCAGTTCGCTGACCGTGGTGCTCAACGCCCTGCGCCTGACTCGCCTGCCGAGCGCGCCGGCCGCCGGCAGCCCGACCCAAACCCGCCCGCTGCCGGCCTGAGCCGCGCGGGCCTGGAGTTACCGATGCCAGCTCTCTACGTGATGATTCCCGCTGCCTTGCTCATCGTCGCCATCGCCGTGTACATCTTCTTCTGGGCGGTGGACAGCGGCCAGTACGACGACCTCGACGGCCCGGCACACAGCATCCTTTTTGACGATCAGGACCCCAACCACACCGCCGCGGTGGACGAAGCCAACGCCGGCAAACCGGACGACAAGGTGCCGCCCCATGCTTGAACTGGCGCCCCTGCTGGTCTCGGCGCTGATCCTCGGCCTGCTCGGAGGCGGCCACTGTCTGGGAATGTGCGGCGGCCTGATGGGCGCGCTGACCCTGGCGATTCCCAAGGAGCAGCGCAGCCGGCGCTTTCGTCTGTTGCTGGCGTATAACCTCGGGCGGATTCTCAGTTATGCCACGGCGGGATTGCTCATCGGCCTCGCCGGCTGGGCAGTCGCCAACAGCCCGGCGGCGCTGTTCATGCGCGTACTGGCCGGGTTGCTGCTGATTGCCATGGGCTTGTACCTGGCCGGTTGGTGGAGCGGGCTCACCCGTATCGAAGCGCTCGGGCGTGGCTTGTGGCGCTTCATTCAACCGCTGGCGAATCGCTTGCTGCCGGTTTCCAGCCTGCCCCGCGCCTTGCTGCTCGGTGCGCTATGGGGCTGGCTGCCGTGCGGGCTGGTTTACAGCACCTTGCTGTGGAGCGCGAGTCAGGGCAATGCGCTGGACAGTGCGTTGCTGATGCTCGCTTTCGGCCTCGGCACCTGGCCGGTGCTGCTCGCCACCGGGCTGGCGGCTGAACGGGTCACGGCGATCCTGCGCAAACGCAGCGTGCGCATGGCGGGTGGCTTGCTGGTGATTCTGTTTGGCTTATGGACCCTTCCCGGCCCGCATCAGCATTGGCTCATGGGCCATTAAATGTGTGACGCGGCCTTCGCGAGCAGGTTCGCTTTCACAGGTCTTGAGTACGCTGCAAATCCAATGTGGGAGCGAGCCTGCTCGCGAAGACGCCCGCACGAACAACACAAATCCTCGCCGTTGATGCAAATCAAGATGCCCTGTAACGCCCTCCCCTAGACTCGCCACACTGCCAGCCTATCCGGGGGAATGCCCGCATGCTCGACGCCATTCGTTGGGACTCTGATCTGATCCGCCGCTACGATCTGGCGGGGCCACGCTACACCTCGTACCCGACCGCCGTGCAATTTCACGGTCAGGTCGGCACTTTCGACCTGTTCCACGCCCTGCGCGACAGCCGCAAGGCGCAGCGGCCGCTGTCGCTGTACGTGCATGTGCCGTTCTGCGCGAACATTTGCTACTACTGCGCCTGCAACAAGGTCATCACCAAGGATCGCGGCCGTGCGCAGCCTTATCTGCAACGGCTCGAGCAGGAAATCCAGTTGATTGCCTGCCACCTCGACCCGGCGCAAACCGTCGAGCAACTGCATTTCGGTGGCGGCACACCGACCTTTCTCAGCCACGACGAGTTGCGTCAGTTGATGGCGCACCTGCGCAAGCATTTCAATCTGCTCAACGATGACTCGGGCGATTACGGCATCGAAATCGACCCGCGCGAGGCCGACTGGTCGACCATGGGCCTGCTGCGCGAACTGGGTTTCAATCGGGTCAGCATTGGCCTGCAAGACCTTGACCCGGCGGTGCAGCGTGCGGTCAATCGCCTGCAAAGTCTGGAAGAAACCCGCGCGGTGATCGATGCGGCGCGAACCCTGCAATTTCGCTCGATCAACATCGATCTGATCTACGGCCTGCCGAAGCAGACGCCCGACAATTTCGCCCGCACCGTCGAGGAAGTGATCAGTCTGCAACCGGATCGCCTCTCGGTATTCAACTACGCACACCTGCCAGAACGCTTCATGCCGCAACGGCGGATCAACAGTCTCGACTTGCCGAGCCCTGCGCACAAACTGGAGATGCTCCAGCGCACCATCGAGCAACTGACCGCTGCCGGCTACCGCTACATCGGCATGGATCACTTCGCCCTGCCCGATGACGAGTTGGCGATCGCTCAGGAAGAACACACCCTGCAGCGCAACTTTCAGGGCTATACCACCCACGGCCATTGCGACCTGATTGGTCTGGGGGTGTCGGCGATCAGCCAGATCGGCGATTTGTACTGCCAGAACAACAGCGACCTCACTGCCTATCAGAACAGCCTGGCCAGCGCGCAGCTGGCGACCAGTCGCGGCCTGGTGTGCAACGCCGACGACCGCTTGCGCCGCGCAGTGATTCAGCAACTGATCTGCAATTTCAAACTTGAATTCGCCGAGATCGAGCAGCAGTTCAACATCGATTTCCAGGGCTATTTCGGCGCGCTGTGGCCGCAGTTGCAAGGTATGGCCGAGGATGGCCTGATCAGGCTTGAGCGCGAGCGCATCGAGGTGTTGCCGGCGGGTCGATTGCTGGTTCGCTCGGTGTGCATGGTCTTCGATGCGTACCTGGAGCAGCAGAACCGCCAGCGTTTCTCCCGAGTGATTTAAGGCTTGGTCAGCAACGAGCCGACCTTGAGGTTCTGGTCAGGATTGAGCGCCGACTGGTTCATGACCTTCGACAAGGAAAGGTTGGCGGTGATCAGGCCGCTGTTGAGGGCGGCGATGGCGCCACGTAATGCGGCGAGCTTGTTAATCTTTTCCTCGTTGGAGAGGGTTCTGTCTGACATGACCGCCGCCATGCGCGCTTTTTTCTCGATGATTTCTTTTTGGATCTTGCGAATCATCTTCAGCAACTGCTGGATGTTCTCCGGCAAGCCACTGTTGTCGATGTCACTGTTTTCGCCGCCGACAGCGGCGGATTTGGCGATGGCCGCGCCGGACAGCGACACTTTGACGCCCTCGACCAAGGTCGGGGTTGCCGTATTCGACAAGGCGTCGTCGCGGTCGATTGCAGCGTCGGGACCGGTTACCTCCGGCGAAGCAGCAATGCCGCTGCTACCGGGGCTTAGCGTGCCAATGGCGGTCATCGGGGCCTTCCTTGGATGAGTACTGATAGTGGGTTATCGGCCGGCGGTGCTGCGGCTTTATGTCTGTAGGACAACGCCGCCGCGTGCTGGCCTGAATGTCCTTCCGTGGGTTACCCTTACGGCTTATGTGTGTTTTCCCACAAGGATTGAAGAAATGTCCGAGCCAGTCAAACTGCGCGCTCACAACCAGGCCCACTGCAAGGATTGCAGCCTGGCCCCGCTCTGCCTGCCACTTTCTCTGAATCTGGAAGACATGGATGCGCTCGACGAAATCGTTAAACGCGGCCGCCCGCTGAAGAAGGGCGAGTTCCTGTTCCGCCAGGGCGACACCTTTGATTCCGTTTATGCAGTCCGCTCCGGCGCGCTGAAGACCTTCAGCCTGAGCGATGCCGGCGAAGAGCAACTGACCGGCTTCCACCTGCCAAGCGAACTGGTTGGCCTGTCGGGCATGGACACCGAAAAACACCCGGTCTCGGCCCAGGCGCTGGAAACCACTTCGGTCTGCGAAATTCCCTTCGAACGCCTCGACGAACTCGCGCTGCAATTGCCACAACTGCGCCGCCAGTTGATGCGGGTGATGAGCCGCGAGATCCGCGACGACCAGCAAATGATGTTGCTGCTGTCGAAGAAGACCGCTGACGAGCGCATCGCTACTTTTCTGGTCAACCTGTCGGCACGTTTCCGTGCTCGCGGCTTCTCGGCCAATCAGTTCCGTCTGAGCATGTCGCGCAATGAGATCGGTAACTACCTGGGCCTGGCGGTGGAAACCGTGTCGCGGGTGTTCACCCGTTTCCAGCAGAACGAATTGATCGCCGCCGAGGGCAAAGAGATTCACATCCTCGACCCGATCCAGCTGTGTGCGCTGGCCGGCGGCTCGATCGAAGGCTGATCACGACCCGCGGTTGAGCGAATCGTTTCAGCCGCGGGTATACTGCGCCGTTTGCAGCCCTGCCAGGACACCCCGATGGTCTTCGACTCCTTCGACATCAAATCCCTGATCCGCCCCGTGATCGACTTCCCGAAACCGGGCGTGATCTTTCGCGACATCACCCCGCTGTTCCAGTCGCCGACGGCCCTGCGCCTGGTGATGGACAGCTTCGCCCATCGCTACGTCGAAGCCGACTTCACCCACATCGGCGCCATGGATGCCCGTGGTTTTCTGATCGGTTCGGTACTGGCCTATCAGTTGAACAAGCCGC
Organism: Pseudomonas sp. R62; assembly: GCF_000257605.1. Taxonomy (NCBI): domain Bacteria; kingdom Pseudomonadati; phylum Pseudomonadota; class Gammaproteobacteria; order Pseudomonadales; family Pseudomonadaceae; genus Pseudomonas; species Pseudomonas sp. R62. The sequence continues at coordinate 262,460 of NZ_JH635999.1, read as the reverse complement.
TGGTGCTGTTCCGCAAGCAAGGCAAACTGCCGGCGGACGTACTGGCCGAAGGTTATGCGACCGAGTACGGCGAAGCGTTTCTGGAAGTGCACGCCGACAGCCTGTGTGAAGGCGATTCGGTGGTGATGTTCGA
>NZ_JH635999.1:253435-261672 GCF_000257605.1 Pseudomonas sp. R62 | reverse complement strand
CGGTGATGTTCGATGACCTGATCGCTACCGGCGGCACGCTGATCGCAGCAGCCAACCTGATTCGCCGCATGGGCGCGCGGGTGCATGAAGCGGCGGCCATCATTGATCTGCCAGAGCTGCAAGGCTCGCAGCGCTTGCAGGACATGGGCATTCCGACGTTTTGCCTGACGCAGTTTGCTTTGACCGATAAATAATCAAGATCTAAAGATTGATCGTTCCCACGCTCCGCGTGGGAATGCCTCAAGGGACGCTCTGCGTTCCAGCTTGCGATAGGGACGCGGAGCGTCCCGGGCTGCATTCCCACGCAGAGCGTGGGAACGATCATGCATCGGACGATCTTTCGCTTTTAGAGCCCCATCTGCTTGCTGATGATTTCATTCATCACTTCCCGCGTCCCGCCGCCAATCGACAGAATGCGGTTATCCCGATACAGCCGCTCCACCAGGCCTTCACGCATGTAACCGAGCCCGCCAAGAATCTGCACCGCTTCGGTGGTGATCCGGTCCGAGGTGTCGGTGGCGAAGTTCTTCGCCATGGAAATCTCCTTGATCACACTCTGCCCCGCCGCCATTTTTGCCGCTTGCCGATATGTGAACTCCCGCGACACTTCCAGCGCCGTGGCCATTTCGGCGAGCCGATGTTTGATCACCTGAAATTTGCCGATGGGTTTGCCGAACGCCTCACGCTCGCGCGCCCACTTCAGGCTCTCCTCCAGCGCCAATTGCGCAGTCATATTGGCCATCAATGCCAGCGCCAGGCGTTCGCTCTGGAAATTGCCCATGATGCAGGCGAAGCCCATGTTCTCCGCGCCGATCAGGTTGCCTGCCGGCACGCGGCAGTCATCGAAGAACAATTCAGCGGTGTCCGACGCCCACCAGCCCATTTTCTTCAATTGCCGACCGACACTGAAACCCGGCGTGCCCTTCTCGATCAGCAACAGGCTGATACCGCCGAACCCCGGCGCACCGGTGCGCACCGCGACCGTGTAGAAATCCGCGCGCACGCCGCTGGTGATAAAGGTCTTGCTGCCGCTGACCCGGTAGAAGTCACCGTCACGCACGGCGCGGGTTTGCAGGTTGGCGACGTCGGAACCGCCAGCGGGCTCGGTCACCGCCAGGGCGCTGATCTTTTCGCCGCTGAGCACTTGGGGGACGACCCGCTCCCGCACCGCAGGCCGCGCCCATTTGACGATCGGCGGCAAACCGATATCCAGCGAGCCCAGCCCCGCCACCAGCCCACCAGAGCCACAGCGCATCAGCTCTTCACTGGCGGCGACCTTGGCGAACAGATCGCCTTGATGGCTGCCGCCAAGCGCTTCGGGATAGCCGATACCGAGAATGCCCGCCGCACCCGCCTTGAGGTACAGCTCACGGGGAAAGCTTTCGGCTTCTTCCCACTGATCGATGTCCGGCAGGATCTCGCGCTCAACGAAACGTCTAACGCTGTCGCGGACCAATTGGTGGCTGGGGTCGAAGTATTCCTGAAAGGCAGGCATGGGCGAGCTCCACGGAAGGGTTCGCCGACGTTAACCGAGCGCTTGCTTGGTTATCAATGAAATTGTGTGAATCAGATGGACCGCGGCCCGCCATTCGCGAGCAGGCTCGCTCCCACAGGGGATTTGTGAACGACACAAAACCAATGTGGGAGCGAGCCTGCTCGCGAAGGCGTCAGTTCAGACGCCGCAAATTCAGAGGGAAATCGGTTTACGCCCGGCAAACGAATGCGCCAGCGTGCCGCCGTCGACCAGCTCCAGCTCACCGCCCAGCGGCACGCCATGGGCAATCCGCGAGGCGACCAGGCCTTTGTTGTTGAGCAACTGCGCGATGTAGTGCGCCGTCGCCTCGCCTTCCACTGTCGGGTTGGTGGCGAGGATGACTTCGGTAAAAGTCCCCGCCTCTTCTATCCGCGCCATCAGTTGCGGAATACCGATCGCTTCCGGCCCCAGGCCATCCAGCGGCGACAAGTGCCCCTTGAGCACGAAATAGCGGCCACGGAAGCCGGTCTGCTCCACCGCATAAACGTCCATCGGCCCTTCGACTACGCAAAGCAGCGTGTCATCGCGGCGCGGGTCGGCGCATTGCGGGCACAGATCGTCTTCGGTCAGCGTGCGGCATTGGCGGCAATGGCCGACGCCTTCCATGGCCTGGCTCAAGGCTTGGGCCAGACGGGTACCGCCGCTGCGATCACGTTCGAGCAACTGCAACGCCATGCGCTGAGCGGTTTTCTGACCCACGCCTGGCAAGGTGCGCAGAGCGTCGATCAGTTGGCGAATCAAGGGGCTGAAGCTCATGGGTAAACAGTCCGACTAAACAACGAGACGCGGTTTATACCCGCGCCTCTGGCCAGCGTCAAATCCTCAGTCCTGGGCGACCCGGACCACCAGTTTGCCGAAGTTGCGCCCTTCCAGCAGACCGATGAACGCCTCGGGCGCCTGCTCCAGGCCTTCGACCACGTCCTCGCGGAATTTCACCTTGCCGTCGCGTACCCACGGCACCATGTGGCTGATGAATTCCGGCTGACGATCACCGTAATCGTCGAAGACGATGAAGCCCTGAATACGCACACGCTTGGTCAACAGCGTGCGTTGCAGCATCGGCAGGCGATCCGGGCCGGTTGGCGCTTCGGCGGCGTTGTAGCCGGCGATCAGGCCGCACAACGGGATGCGCGCCTTGGGATTGAGCAACGGCACGACCGCGTCGAAGACATGGCCGCCGACGTTCTCGTAATAGATGTCGATGCCGTTGGGACAGGCCTTGGCCAGTTGCTCGGCAAAGTCATCGGCCTTGTGGTCGATGCACGCATCAAAACCCAGCTCCTCAACGACGTATTTGCACTTCTCGGCCCCACCGGCCACGCCGACCGCGCGCAGGCCTTTGATCTTCGCCACTTGCCCGACCACCGAGCCGACGGCGCCGGACGCCGCAGCCACCACCAGGGTTTCGCCTTCTTTCGGCTGGCCGATGTCCATCAGGCCCATGTACGCGGTCATGCCCGGCATGCCCAGAACGCCGAGGGCCATCGACGGGCTCGGCAGGCCGGCCGGGATCGGCATGATGTTGCGACCGTCGCTGATGCTGTGGCTCTGCCAACCGGTGGCGCCAACCACCAGATCACCGGTGTGGAATTTCGGGTGATTGGACTGCTCGACCCGGCTGACCGCGCCGCCAGTCATGACTTCGCCGATTTGCACTGGCGCAGCGTAGGACGGTGCGTCGCTCATACGTCCGCGCATGTACGGGTCGAGCGACAGGTACAGGGTTTTCAACAGCACCTGACCGTCCTGCAGATCCGGCAGCGCCTCGCGCTCGAGACGAAAGTTCTCCGGGGTCGGCGCGCCGGTCGGGCGCGAGGCAAGGACGAAGCGTTGATTGAGGGTGAGAGGGTCGGACATGTCAGCGTCTCCTGTGAATGGGGAATTCGGTGTATAGGGAGCAGACCTTGGTAGCAGTGGTGTGTTCGATGTTTCTGCAGTTTTGCCCGAGGCGCGCTCCCACTGATCGTTCCCACGCTCTGCGTGGGAACGCAGCCCGGGACGCTCCGCGCCCCAATCGCAAGCTGGAACGCGGAGCGTCCCCAGAGGCATTCCCACGCAGAGCGCAGGAACGATCCGCGCCGCGCAGAAACAAAAATGCCAGGCGCAATGCCTGGCATTTTGTGTAGCTCATCTGCCGCCCAAAGGCGAATCAGAATGGCAGTTTCATACCCGCTGGCAGGTTCATGCCGGCGGTCATGCTGCCCATTTTTTCCTGGCTGTTGGCTTCGATCTTGCGCACGGCGTCGTTGACGGCGGCGGCGACCACGGCTTCCAGCATCTCTTTGTCGTCTTCGCTCAGGCCTTCGACCAGGCTTGGGTCGATGCTCACGCTCTTGACGTCGTGACGACCGGTCATCACCACGGTGACCATGTCGCCGCCGGCCTTACCGGTGACTTCGGCGTTGGCCAGTTCTTCCTGCATCTTGGCCATTTTTTCCTGCATCTGCTGCGCCTGCTTCATCAGGCCGGCCATGCCACCTTTCATCATGGGAATCACCTCAAACGTACTTGGATAAAACAGCGCCCGGCCATCTTGGCCGAGCACCTTCAGTTATTAGCCTTGGGTGACCAAGGCGTCGACAGGTTCAATAGTATCGCTTCGCACCACTGCGCCGAACTGCTGAACCATCTGCTGGATGAACGGATCACCGTGGATCGATTCCTCCGCCTCACGCTGGCGATTGGCGCGGCGGCGCGAGGCGGCCTGGGCCGGGGTTTCCTGCTCGGGCTTGATCAGCTCGATGGTCAGGGTCAGCGTGCGCCCGTGGAACTGGTTCAACGCGTCGTTGAGACGACGCTGTTGCGTGGCGTTGAACAGGGCGCTGTGAGCCGGATCAAGGTGCATCAGCCAGTGGTCGCCGTCGACCGCAATCAATGTGCAGTTGGCGGCGATGCTGCCGGTCATGCCGGAAATCGGCAGCTTCGGGAACAGCTCCAGCCATTGCAGGGCCAGGCCGGTGGCCGGCGCGGCGGCAGGTTCCGGCTCGGGTTCAGGCTCGGGATCGGCGGCGTGTTCGCTGGCCAGTTCGTCGAGGTAGCTGTAGGCCGAATCCATGTCCGGCTCGATGTAGTCTTCATCCAGCGGCGGTTCGTCGTCCATGTCCATGCCCGGCGTAGCGGCATCGACGTCGGCGACGGACGGCTCGGGAATTGGCGCAGCGGCCCACTCCGGCGCATCCGGCACCACGCTGTCCGGGGTCGGCAGCGGCATCGGCGGCAGCTCGGGCTGCTCGCCAGCGGTTTCCAATACCGGCTCGACGGCGGGTTGCTGTACCGGCGCAGGCTCGGGCTCGGCTTCCACCGGGTCGTTCCACGGCAGATCGACCACGGCTTCGACGGCGACTGGCTCAGGCTGCGGTTGTGCTTCGACAACCGGCGCCACAGGTTCTGGCTCGGCAACCGGCGCCGCTACCGGTGCGGGCGCAAGTGTGGGCGCAACAGCCGCAGCGACCACCGGCGCAGGCTTCGGCGCGGCAGCCACTGAGTTTGCGGAATCAACTGTGGCCTGGCTGATCCCCACTGGCTTTAGCGGTTGCCTCGGCGCGTCCGCCGTATCCGCCGGGCGGAACGCGAGCATCCGCAGCAAGACCATCTCGAAACCGCCACGCGGGTCCGGCGCCAGCGGCAAGTCGCGGCGACCAATCAGGCCCATCTGGTAATAGAACTGCACGTCTTCGGCCGGCAACGCCTGGGCCAGGGCCAATACGCGATCACGGTCGCCGTGGCCATTGTCGACCCCTTCCGGCAACGCCTGAGCGATGGCCACGCGGTGCAGCACGTTAAGAATTTCCGAGAGCACGCCGTTCCAGTCCGGACCTTGCTCGGCCAAGTGACGCACGGCTTCGAGCAGCGCCTTGGCATCGCCCTCGATCAGCGCATGCAGCACGTCATAGACCTGACCGTGATCCAGTGTGCCGAGCATGGCCCGCACGTCGGTCGCGAGGACCTTGCCTTCACCGAACGCGATGGCCTGATCGGTCAGGCTCATGGCGTCACGCATCGAGCCATCAGCCGCGCGACCAAGCAGCCACAGTGCGTCGTCTTCGAACGGTACGTTTTCTGCGGTCAGCACGTGGGTCAAATGCTCGACCACACGCTCGGGCGTCATGTTCTTCAGCGAGAACTGCAGGCAACGCGAAAGAATCGTTGCCGGAAGTTTCTGCGGATCGGTGGTCGCCAGGATGAACTTGACGTAGGGCGGCGGCTCTTCGAGGGTTTTCAACAGCGCATTGAAGGAATGGCTGGAAAGCATGTGCACTTCGTCGATCAGGTAGACCTTGAAGCGCCCACGACTTGGCGCGTACTGCACGTTATCGAGCAGTTCGCGGGTGTCTTCGACCTTAGTGCGGCTGGCGGCGTCGATCTCGATCAGGTCGACAAAACGCCCCTCATCGATCTCGCGGCACACCGAGCACTCGCCGCAGGGACTGGAGGTGATCCCTGTCTCGCAGTTCAGGCACTTGGCAATGATCCGCGCGATGGTGGTCTTGCCGACCCCGCGCGTCCCGGTGAACAGGTAGGCGTGGTGCAGCCGTTGGCTGTCCAAGGCATTGATCAGAGCCTTGAGCACATGGGTCTGGCCGACCATTTCGCGGAACGAGCGTGGACGCCATTTACGTGCAAGAACCTGATAACTCATCGAAAACCGTCGCAGCGAAGGAAGCAGAAGCGGCTAATGCTAGCGGAGCAAGGGCAAAATTGCATCCGGTGTCCTCGTCTAATATGGCTAAGCTGCATCAGCAGAGGCTTTTATCAGCTCGGGATGGGGAATTACCGGAGCGTCTATGCGGTGGGCCGTGGCGGCATTGCTGGGTATCAGCCTCAACGCGATGGCAGCGCAAGCGCCGTTGCGCTTCGCCGTGCCGGACAGTTGGGCGATGCCGATGGTGCAACTGCAAGGCGGCAGACCGACCCAAGGCATCCTGCATGACGTCCTGCTGAGCCTGGCGACCCAGGTCGGCGCGCCAGCGCAATTCGTCGTCCTGCCGCGCGCGCGGGTACAGAGCGCCATGGAGCACGGCGACATCGACGTGCGCTGCTATGCCGCACAGTCGTGGCTGCCGAATCAGTCCGGCGATTACATCTGGAGCGTGCCGTTGTGGTTTCAGCGCGACCTGCTGATCAGCCGCAAGGAACAACCGGCGCAGATCGATCCCGCCCAGCTGCCGCGCCAGGCCATCGGCACCGTTCTCGGCTACAGCTACCCTACCCTGCAACCGCTGTTCGACGCCGACCAGTTGCAACGCGAAGACGCGCGCAATCAGGAACAGGTACTGGAAAAGCTCCTCGCCGGGCGATACCGCTATGCGGTGAGCAATCAGTGGACGCTGGACTGGATCAATCAGCGCCTGTTGCCGGAGCAGCAGCTGCAAGGGGTCGCGGTGCTGCAGGAACAGAATATCGGCTGCTACGTGAGGAACGATCCGAACGTGCCGGTGCAGCGGATCCTGCGCACGTTGCTGCGGATGAAAATGTCCGGCGAGATCGACGACATAATCCGGTTGTACACCGGCGCCTCTTCAACCACACCCTAACCGCCTGTGGGAGCGAGCCTGCTCGCGAAAGCGGTATGTCAGGCGACACAGTTGTTGAACACACCGACGCCTTCGCGAGCGGGCTCGCTCCCACAGGGTTGGCCGGGTCAATAACCGTGCGATTCGCGGAATTTCGGCTCGCGGCTGTGGTGATAATCGATCCATTCCACCACGTCATAAGGCAGATAGAGCTGCTGCCGGGCACGGGACACGGCGATGTACACGGCGCAGATGCGCTGATCGAACTCGTAGGCATCCTTGAATTTCTCGTTACTGAGCAACGTCCGGGTCAACAGCACGCGCTTGAACTCCATGCCGCCAGCCCGCTCGGCCATCATCAACAGACAGGCTTTGCCCGGCTCGATGATCTTTTGGCTCAGTCGCGTCAGGTCGGCAATCATGAAGCCGTTTTGCAGTTGCGCTTCAATCCACAAAAACGCCTCGTCGAAACGGTTGGCCTCACGCACCTGCTGCCAATCAGCCATGTCGCTGAAATACGGGTGCGGTCCTTTCTCGCTGGACCCGGCGTTGTAGAAATCGCGGCGGAACAGCTCGATGGCGGTGGTCATGAAATGCTTGATGTCGTCCTGCGCTTCCCGGTCGGGGAAACTGAAGGCGCAACTGGAGTCGTGCAGATGGATGGCCCACATCATCGTGTCCCACGGTGAAGCGGTCAGCACCACGCAACCTTCGGGCGGCACGAAGGCTTGCGGGTAGTACTCGATATCGACGTCGGCGTGACGAGCGCCTTCGAACGGCACTTTGCTCTTGTGCGTATGGCGCGAGATCAGCGGATTGACCAGGCGCTCGACATTGCGCCCCGAGCGCACCGAATAGCAGATATCGCTCTGACGAACTTCACGCTTGCGTTTGGGCGCCTCGCCCGTGGCCTGCTGATACTCATCGCCGAGGGTGATCAGCACCTGCTGCCCGCGCTCGATGATTTGCAGCAACGACGCCGGCACATCCTGGCTTTCGTCGATGATCACATGGGTGTAGCGCGGCGGGACGCGGCAACCGGCAAGACTGGCGCGTTTGATCATCAGCAACGTGGGAAAACCGCTCTGGCTGGCCCAGGCCGGATTGGCTTCCAGATACACCCACAGGCGACTGGAATATTCCAGCAGCGCCTGCGAGTCAGCGCCGGTCAAGGGCTGCTGAAAATGCGG
>NZ_JH635999.1:250673-253282 GCF_000257605.1 Pseudomonas sp. R62 | reverse complement strand
ATCGTGGTGGCGAAAGCCGAAGATATTCAGTTCCTGCGCCAGCGCCTGTTTGCTCGGGAGACGCGCGGGCGTCCTGGCCATAGGCAACCGGGGACCAAGCAGCTGAGCCTGGGCGAAATCGAAAAAGGTCTGGCCAATTTCCGTGTCGTGGACCTGCACGATGTGCTTGCGCAGCGTCGCCAGTTTCGCCGGGGTGCGCGCCAGCACCAGGGTGCGTTTCGAGCGCAGGCATTCGATCAGTGCGCTGAGCATGTAGCTCTTGCCGATGCCGGCATAACCCTGCACGTGCAGGTCTTCGTCGAGGTTGGCACGGAAGGTTCGCAGCAGTTTGTCCTGCGCCGCACTTAACCAGTGTTCACGCTCGCGTGGCGTGACCATTTGCTGGCGAAACGGGTTGTTCTGTTGCTGGTGGCGGACTTTGTAGTCCACATCCCATTTCCCGCCGGGCAACAGGTATTCCTGCGCTGTGACTTCATCGGCCATGAGAAAGCGCAGGTTCAGGCCTTTGAGCGCATTGAGGCCGAAATACAATTTGCGCGAATCGAACAGACGCCGCGCCTCTGCAAGCAGTCCCGCCGATCCGGAGCGCCGAGAGGTGACAGACCAGTCAATGAGTCTGGCGAGGATCTTCTCCGCTGCGCTGGCGCTCAAATCCTGTTCGGTGGCCTGGGCGAGGTTCTGAATGACCAGCACTGCCGCCAGTTCCGGGTCGCTCAGGCTGGCCAGTGTCGCGTCACCCTCGGGCTGCAACAGCGCCGTACACGCATCATGGGTGATGGGCAGAAATACCGGGGTGGCCAAATCAAAATGTTCCGGGTGCATACAACCTCGCCGCCTGGGCTTTAATACAACACCAGATCAGTCCTGGTCATTCTCGTCGTGCATTTCCTGGGACTGCGGCAAGTTTCCCTCACGGCTGGCCTCGGGGCTGATCCGCAGTTCGAAGGAGTAGCCGCCGAGCGTGCCGGACATGCCGCGTCGATCTGCGCCGCCAGCCAGCGGCCCTGCTTCAATCTGCGCCTGCACTTCGTAGAGCGCCATTTCCAGCAGTTTGCGCAGGTGTTCAGGGTTTTGCGCGCTGGCGTGCAGTTGCAGGTCGTACTGGCCGGCCACCGATTCAGCGAGGGCCGGCTGGTCCTGCACCGCGAGCGGCTGCGCAGTTTCTTCAGCCGCGTTGAACACGGTCGAAGCCGCCAGAATCGCGGCGTGCTCTTCATCCATCAGGTCGAGCACTCGCGACAGCTCCAGCGTGCGTTCGGGCTGATCCTGCATCTGCGCTTTGACTTCCAGACGCCGCATCTGCCATTCGCGCAGTTTTTCACGAGTCAGATCGTCGATTTTACCCACTTGCCTTACCTCTCAATGCCAGGCGAGGGAGTATGCCACTGTTCGCCTTCAACAGCCGCACGGGTACCGGGGCGCTGCGCGGCTGAGCCGCGCGTTTCTGATGGCGGATCAACGCCACTAGCGAAATCGCAGGCATAAAAAAACCGCAGTGGGCGAAACCCATGCAGTTCTCTTTGAATTCTCGGTAGGTTCGTTAAGGTGGTGCCCCCACCAGCCACACCCCGGCACACAATGTTCCCGCTGTGGCTGCTTCCTTCCGGATCTGACCAGGTTCACGGGTAATCGTTGCGGGGGGACCGATGGGGTCACCATAACGACGCTTGCCTGTCGGCGAGCCGCGCCATTGTACCTGTCTGAGATGAACTTACAACCGTTGGTTGCAGATAAAAAACCTGAACGGCTTCAAGGACATAAACATCACGGCCTGCGACACCTACAAGGCCAGCACCTCATCCGCCCTGCCGCCCGCCTGCTGGATCACCAGATGAATGAAGTGCAGCTTGGCGATCGCCGCCGCCGGCAGTACGAACGGATAGAAATCCGGCTGGCCCATGCTGCGCGACAGTTCGTTGAGCATGCCCGCCAGTTCGATCCACGCATTGACGAACGACAGGAATGCCGTGCCGCCGGGGTGCTCCGGGTCGTACAGGGTGCTGGTGGGAAATGGCTGATAGTCGAAGTCCATTTCCCGCGCGCTCATGCCGAAGCCCAGCGCCGTGTCGACCGCATCCATCATGTGCAGGTAATGCGCCCAGGTTTCCGCCCAGTCTTCCCACGGGTGCATGGTCGCGTAGGCACTGACGTAGTGCTGCGGCCAGTCCAGCGGCGCGCCTTGCTGGTAATGCCGGTCCAGCGCCTCGGCGTAACTGGCGCGCTCGTCGCCGAACAGATTGCGGAACGCGTCCAGCCAAGGGCCGTTGGCGATGAGGCGATCCCAGTAGTAGTGGCCGACCTCATGGCGAAAATGCCCGAGCAGCGTGCGGTAAGGTTCGTGCATCGCTGCCCTGACCTGCTCACGGTGAGCGTCGTCGGCCTCTTTGATATCGAGGGTGATCAGGCCATTGGCGTGGCCGGTCATCGGCGCGTTGCCTTCCAGGTCGACACCGATGAAGTCGAACGCCAGCCCGGTTTCTTCATCGGTGGTTTTCGGGATGACCGGCAGGCCGAGGGTGATCAGTTGCGCGACCAGTCGACGCTTGGCGATTTCGACCTTGCGCCAGCGTTCAGGATTTTCCGCGAGGGACAGGTCGGGAATGGTGCGG
>NZ_JH635999.1:241108-248876 GCF_000257605.1 Pseudomonas sp. R62 | reverse complement strand
CGTCCATGTTGTGCAACGTGGCGTTGGCCACGGTGACGCCGGCGACCTTCACCGGTTTCAGACGCGCCACCGGAGTCACCGCACCGGTGCGGCCGACCTGGAATTCCACGTCGAGCAGCTCGGTGAGTTCTTCCATCGCCGGGAATTTGTGTGCGATCGCCCAGCGCGGCTCTCGGGCACGGAAGCCCAGTTCACGCTGATCGGCAATGCTGTTGACCTTGAACACCACACCATCGATTTCATAGGCCAGCGAGTCACGGCGCGCGCCGATGTCGCGGTAATACTCCAAGCACTCGTCGATACCCTTGGCCAGCCTCAGTTCGTGACTGATCGGCATGCCCCACTTCTGCAACTGCTTGAGGTTGCCGATGTGGGTGTCGGCGATATCGTGAGACACCTGACCGATGCCATAGCAGCAGAATTCCAGTGGCCGGTTGGCGGTGATCTTCGAGTCGAGCTGGCGCAGGCTGCCTGCTGCCGCGTTGCGCGGGTTGGCGAAGGTCTTGCCGCCGATTTCCAGTTGCGAAGCATTGAGGCGCTCGAAACCGGCCTTGGACATGAACACTTCACCGCGCACTTCCAGCGTCGCCGGCCAGCCTTCGCCGTGCAGCTTCAGCGGAATATTGCGCACGGTACGCACGTTGACGCTGATGTCCTCGCCGGTGGTGCCATCGCCACGGGTGGCGCCGCGCACCAGCAAACCATCCTGATACAGCAGGCTCACCGCCAGGCCATCGAGCTTCGGCTCGCAGCTGTATTCCACCGCCGCGCCGCCACCAAACAGATCGCCGGCCGGCACGTCGAGGCCTTCGTTGACGCGGCGATCGAACTCGCGCATGTCGGATTCTTCGAAGGCGTTGCCGAGGCTGAGCATCGGGATTTCGTGACGCACCTGAGTGAACGCAGTCAGCGCCATGCTGCCGACGCGCTGGGTCGGCGAATCGCTGGTGATCAGTTCCGGGTTGGCCGCTTCCAGTGCCTTGAGCTCGTGGAACAAGCGATCGTACTCGGCATCGGGAATGCTCGGCTCGTCGAGAACGTGATAGCGATAGTTGTGCTGATCCAGCTCAGCGCGCAGCTCTAGAATGCGGGTTTTGGCGGCGGTCATGGGTGTTCTCTCATAAAGCAAAAGAGCAGCCGAGGCTGCTCCAGTTTTATTCCATTATCGGCGGCGGTGCCAGAAGATCGCAGCCTCGTTGCACTCGTCAGCTCCTACAGTATCGCGTTCCTCTGTAGGAGCTGCCGAAGGCTGCGATCTTTTGATTTGGCCTTAGCGCTTCTGGGTCAGGGCGCGGCGTTCGAATTCGACGATGCGCTGACGGTAGTGCTCAATCGTCTGCGCAGTCAGTACGCTGCGCTGGTCGTCTTTCAGTTCGCCGTTCAGTTCCTGGGACAGCTTGCGGGCTGCCGCGACCATCACGTCGAAGGCCTGCTTCGGATGACGCGGGCCTGGCAGACCGAGGAAGAAGCTCACCGCCGGAGTGCTGAAGTGGTCGATGTCGTCCAGATCAAAGATGCCCGGCTTGACCGCGTTGGCCATGGAGAACAGCACTTCGCCGTTGCCGGCCATGCTTTCGTGGCGGTGGAAAATGTCCATCTCGCCGAAACGCAGACCGCTTTCGAGAATGTTCTGCAGCAGCGCCGGGCCTTTGAAGCCGGCCGGGTCGCGGCAGATCACGCTGATCACCAGGACTTCTTCGGCTTGTGGCTGATCTTTTTCCGCCACGGCCGCTGCAGGCTTGCTGTCTTCGGCGAAATCGTCATCGCGGCTGCTGAAGCTCGGGCCGCCGTCCAGATCGAGGTCGAGGTTCAAGTCGCCCTGCGCCGGGCCGTTGCTGCCGCGCTTGCCACGTTTCGAGCCGGATTCACGCGGCTCGCGAGCTTCGCGGTTGGGCATGCTCACCGACGGCAAATCGTGCTCGTCCAGTTGCGGCTCTTTGTGCGTGTCCAGGACGCGGGCCGGGCCCAACAGCTCGGCGCTGGTGTCCTCGTCCGGCAGATTGGACAGGCTCCGGTCGAGACGGAATTTCAGCTTTCCCTTGCCGCCGCGCATACGGCGCCAGCCATCGAAAAGAATACCGGCTATCACAATGATGCCGATGACGATCAGCCACTCGCGCAGACCGATTTCCATGTAATCCCGTGCCTCTATAAAAAATGCTGAAAAATAAGGGGTTTACACTGCGTAAACCGCTTTAAAACGTGGCGCCAACTCTATGTTCTGACAGGCGTTTTGCCCACGTATACGAAAAATTGACATTAAACTAGCACGATCAAAGGCTTCGCAGCTACAAGCTTTGAGCTCCAAGTCACAAGCCGTCCACTTGCAGCCTGGAGCTTGTAACCTGCAGCCGCGCCGCTAGGCGTCCACCATCGCCATCGCCTCCTCGACATCCACCGCCACCAGTCGCGAACAGCCCGGTTCATGCATCGTCACACCCATCAACTGCTCGGCCATTTCCATGGCGATCTTGTTGTGGGTGATGTAAATGAACTGCACAGTCTGCGACATCTCTTTGACCAGGCGTGCGTAGCGTCCAACGTTAGCGTCATCCAGTGGCGCGTCAACCTCATCGAGCATGCAGAACGGCGCCGGGTTCAACTTGAAGATGGCAAAAACCAGGGCCAGTGCAGTCAGGGCTTTTTCGCCGCCGGAGAGCAAATGGATGGTGCTGTTCTTCTTCCCGGGCGGCTGCGCCATGATCGTCACCCCTGTATCGAGTAGATCTTCGCCCGTCAGTTCCAAATACGCGCGCCCGCCACCGAAAACTTTCGGGAAAAGTGCCTGCAAACCACCGTTGATCTGATCAAAGGTATCTTTGAAACGGTTGCGGGTTTCCTTATCGATTTTGCGGATGACGTTTTCCAGGGTCTCCAGCGCCTCGACCAGATCGGCGTCCTGCGCATCCAGATAACGTTTACGCTCCGATTGTTGCGTGTATTCGTCGATGGCCGCGAGGTTGATCGCACCCAAGCGCTGAATCCGTGCGTTGATGCGTTCGAGTTCTTCTTCGGCTTCGCGTTCACTGGCTTGTGCGGTCAATGTGGCGAGCACGCCGTTGAGATCGTAGCCATCTTCGAGCAATTGATCCTGCAAAGCCTTGCGCCGTACGGTCAGCGCCTGCCATTCCATGCGTTGCTGTTCGAGCTGGCCGCGAATCAGCTGCGATTGCTGCTCGGCCTGGGTGCGGCGTTTTTCCGCGTCGCGCAATTCACGATCGGCGTCTTCCAGGGCGATCTGCGCAGTCTTAAGTTCTTCGTCGACGGTCATGCGCTTGTCGAGCAACTCTTCGAGCTTGAGGCGCAGCTCTTCCAGCGGCGCCTCGCCCTCCTCCAGATTCAGACTCAACTGTTCGCGCTTTTCAGTCAGGCGCTCGGCCTGCATTTCCAGACGTTCCAGCGCCTGGCGCGTGGAGTCGTGCTGGGCGCGCAACGAGCCGAGACGCACGGCCAGTTGATGGGCGTGATCCTTGTGCTGCCGCGCTTCCTGACGCACGCGATCGAGGCGCTCGCGCAGGCTGTCGCGCTGGGCCAGCAGCAACTCGCGCTGCTCGGTGTCGAGCGCCATGGCGTCCAGTGCTTCCTGCAATTGCATGCGCGCTTCGCCGACCTGTTCGTGCTCAAGCTCGCGCTGTTCGGCGAGTTCGACCAGTTCTTCATCGAGACGGGTGCGGCGCAATGTCAGTTGCTCGGCCTTGGCCTTGCCGGCGGACAATTGTGCTTTCAGTTCGCCTTGCTGGCGCGCTTCGTCCTGCAGCAAGCGGCGCAGATGTTCGCGGCCGTTTTCCTGCTGGCGCTGTTGCGCGCGCAGGGTTTGCAGGCGGGTCTCCATGGCCTCGACCGTGGCTTCGCGCTCTTCACGCTCCAGTTGCAGGTCTTCGATTTCCTGGCCACGGGCGAGCATGCCGCTTTCCGCTTCGCTGGCGCGACGCACGCGTAAAAAGTGTCGACCGACCCAGTAGCCATCGCGACTGATCAGGCTCTGCCCGGCGCTCAACTGGCCGCGCAAGGCCAGCGCCTGTTCAAGGCTGTCGACCGGTTTGACCTGACCAAGCCACGGCGACAGATCGATCTGCGCCTCGACTTTGTCCAGCAGACTGCCCGCCACCCGCACGCCATCGCTGGCCGGGCTGAGCAGGCGCAAATCGCCCTGAGTGAATCCGGACAGATCGAAGCCGCTGAAATCGTCGACCAGCACCGCTTGCAGATCGGCACCGAGCACGGTTTCCACCGCCAGTTCCCAACCTGCCTCGACCTTCAGGCCTTCGGCCAGACGCGGACGCTCGGCGAGGTTGTGTTCCTTTAACCATTCGGCGGTGCCGGTGCCCGGATCGAGCGCGGCTTGCTGCAAGGCTTCCAGCGACGCCAGACGACCGTTGAGCCGCTGCAGATCGCCCTGCGCCTGCTGCTGTGCGGTCAACGCTTGCTGTAATTCCTGACGCAGTTGTTCAAGCTTTTCGACTTGCGCTTCTTCGCTGGTCTGTAAATCTTCGAGGGTCGCTTCGGACTCGGCGAGCTGCTCGTTGAGCGCCATGATCGCCGCGTCTTCCGGGTCGGCGGACAGCAACGCACGCTCTTCAGCGAGGCGCTTCTGTCGGTCAGCCAGACGCTCCATGCTGCTTTCCAGCTGCTGGATCCGCGACTGCTGCACTTCAGCCTGACGGCGCGGTTCGGCAGCGGTCAGGTTGAAAGCATCCCACTGCTCCTGCCAGCCGTGCATGGTGGTTTCGGCTTCTTCGAGGGCCGCAGCGGCTTCCTCGGCGGCAGCGCTGGTGACTTCCTGCTCGGGGGTGAGCATGTCCAGTTCTTCGCCGAGGGTCAGCAGCAACGTGCGGTCGTGGCCCAGGTGCGACTCGGTTTCCAGACGCGCGCGCTCGGCTTCTTTCAGATCGTCCTGCAACTGGCGCAACCGCTGCTGGCCATGCTGAATGCTCTGCTCGACCCGGGCGATGTCGCCGCCGACCGAATAGAAGCGGCCCTGCACCAGATTGAAGCGCTCGGACAGGTCGTGGTGACCGTCGCGCAGGCGTTCGATGGCCGCATCAGCATTACGCTGTTCAGCGACCAACGCTTCGAAGCTGACTTCCTGGTTGCCAATGATCGACTCGCGCTGGCCGACCTGCTCGTTAAGATCCTGCCAGCGCAGGGCCGACAGTTGCGCCTTGAGCTGACGCTCTTCGGCCTTGAGTTCCTGATACTTTTTCGCCGCCTCGGCCTGACGGTGCAGGCGCTCGAGCTGGCGCTCCAGCTCTTCGCGCAGGTCGGTCAGGCGGGCGAGGTTTTCGTGGGTGCGGCGGATACGGTTTTCAGTCTCGCGGCGACGCTCCTTGTACTTGGAGATGCCCGCCGCTTCTTCGATGAAATTGCGCAGGTCTTCGGGCTTGGATTCGATCAGCTTGGAGATCATCCCCTGTTCGATGATCGAGTAGCTGCGCGGGCCGAGGCCGGTGCCGAGGAAGATATCGGTGATGTCGCGCCGACGGCATTTGGTGCCGTTGAGGTAATAAGTGGTCTGGCTGTCGCGGGTGACTTTGCGGCGGATGGAAATTTCCGCATAGGCCGCGTATTCGCCGAGCAGCGTGCCATCGGAGTTGTCGAAGACCAGTTCGATGCTCGCCTGGCTCACCGGTTTGCGGCTGGTCGAGCCGTTGAAGATGACGTCGGTCATCGACTCGCCACGGAGGTTCTTCGCCGAACTTTCGCCCATCACCCAGCGCACGGCGTCGATGATGTTCGACTTGCCGCAACCGTTCGGCCCGACGACCGCCGCCATGTTACTGGGGAAGTTCACCGTGGTCGGGTCGACGAAGGATTTGAACCCCGCCAGTTTGATGCACTTCAGCCGCACGCTCAGGCAACCGTCAGCGCAGACACCACCAGATCGCAGCTGCGCTGGGCATACGCCGTGAGCACGATGCGGATCTGCGGCAAATCGCGGGCGAGGACGGCGGCGAGCAAGCGTTCGAACAGTTCGAGGAATTCGCTCATTTCCGCCTTGCGCTGTTCGAGGGCGAGGAAATACGCGCGGCTCATCGCCGGCTGGAGGTTCTCTACGGTTTCTTGCAGGTACGGATTGTTGGCAAACGGATAGGCGGCGCGCATCACCGCGAAGCTGTCATCGACGAAGCTGCGGATATCGCCGCGCTCGTAACTGGCGGTCAGGCGCTGCTGGATCTGCACGAACGGCGCCATGTCCGACTGCACTTGCCAGCCATTGGCCACCGAATTGCCGAGCAGGATGTACAGCTCGCTCATCAGCGTGCACAGGCTCTGCACCTTGTGCGGCGTCAGCTCGGTAACGTGGGCGCCACGACGCGGCAGGATCGCGATCAGGTGACGGCGCTCGAGGATCAGCAAGGCTTCGCGGACCGAACCGCGGCTGACGTTGAGCGCCAGCGTGACCTTCTGTTCCTGGATGCGCTCTCCCGGCTTCATTTCGCCACGAATGATGCGTTCGGCGAGGTGGTGAGCGATTTGCTCGGCGAGGCTGTCCGGCGCCTTGAACGTCATGGTTGTCCTTCAAACTCTATCGATCTGCACAAGCGGCGCAGTGTAGCGCAAATGCACGGTCATGGCGGAGTGCCCACTCAGCGGTTTTTGGCACGAATCCCGCAAAAAAGCGCAGTGACCGATGAAGGTCAATACTGAATAGACACGCTGTTGATCGACGAAACGGATTTTCCTGACCTTTAAGTCAGAAAACCATTGACCGAAAAGTCAGACCTGCTAAATTCGGTTCACGTCGGTTAACAACAATAATGAGTCTGCGAGGCCTTCCGTGATCCAGTTTTTACTTAACCAGGAACTCCGTAGCGAGCACGCCCTGGACCCGAATCTGACTGTGCTCAATTACCTGCGCGAACACGTAGGCAAGCCCGGCACCAAAGAAGGTTGCGCCAGTGGCGACTGCGGCGCCTGCACCGTGGTGGTTGGCGAGTTGCAGACCGATGACAGCGGGCGTGAGCATATTCGCTATCGCAGCCTCAATTCGTGCCTGACTTTCGTCTCGTCCTTGCACGGCAAGCAACTGATCAGCGTTGAAGACCTCAAGCACAAGGGCGAACCGCACAGCGTGCAGAAAGCCATGGTCGAGTGCCACGGTTCGCAGTGCGGCTTCTGCACCCCCGGTTTCGTCATGTCGTTGTTCGCCCTGCAAAAGAACAGCGACGCGCCGGATCAGGCCAAGGCTCACGAAGCGCTGGCCGGCAACCTCTGCCGCTGCACCGGCTACCGCCCTATTCTCGCCGCTGCCGAACAATCCTGCTGCGGCAAGCCAGCGGATCAGTTCGACGCCCGTGAAGCCGAAACCATTGCCCGCCTCAAGGCCATCGCGCCGACCGATATCGGCGAACTCAACAGCGGCGACAAGCGCTGCCTGGTGCCGCTGACCGTCGCTGACCTGGCCGATCTCTACGACGCTTATCCACAAGCGCGGCTGCTCGCCGGCGGCACCGATCTGGCGCTGGAAGTCACCCAGTTCCACCGCACTCTGCCGGTGATGATCTATGTCGGTAACGTCGCCGAAATGAAGCGCATCGAAACCTTCGATGACCGCATCGAAATCGGCGCCGCCACCGCCCTCTCCGACTGTTACGAAGCATTGAATGCCGAATATCCGGACTTCGGCGAATTGCTGCACCGCTTCGCCTCGTTGCAGATCCGCAATCAAGGCACCCTCGGCGGCAACATCGGCAACGCCTCGCCGATCGGTGACTCGCCACCGCTGCTGATCGCCCTCGGCGCGCAGATCGTGCTGTGCAAAGGCGAA
>NZ_JH635999.1:235383-240525 GCF_000257605.1 Pseudomonas sp. R62 | reverse complement strand
CGACTACCGCGTCACCGCGCGCCAGGAAAGCGAGTTCATCGAAAAAATCATCGTCCCGCGCGCCAGCGCCGAGCAGCTGTTCCGTGCCTATAAAGTGTCAAAGCGCCTGGACGACGACATCTCCGCCGTCTGCGCTGCCTTCAATCTGCGCGTGGAAAACGGCGTGATCGCCGACGCCCGGGTGGCCTTCGGCGGCATGGCGGCGATTCCGAAACGCGCTGCGCACTGCGAAGCCGTGTTGCAAGGCGCGCCGTTCAACAACGCGGTGATCGAGCGCGCCTGCGCCGCGCTGGCCGAAGATTTCACACCGCTCTCGGACTTCCGCGCCAGCAAGGAATATCGCCTGCTCAGCGCGCAGAACCTGCTGCGCAAATACTTCATCGAACTGCAAACACCGCACATCGAGACTCGGGTGACCGCTTATGTCTAATCATCACGCCGTAGAGAAGACCCAGGCTGAATTGGCCGAATTGTTCGCCAAGGATCTGACCACCGGTGTCGGCCGCAGCGTCAAGCACGACAGCGCCGCCAAGCATGTGTCCGGTGAAGCGCAGTACATCGACGATCGCCTGGAATTCCCCAACCAGTTGCACCTGTATGCGCGCCTGTCGGACCGCGCCCACGCGAAAATCCTCAGCATCGACACGTCGCCGTGCTACGCCTTCGAAGGCGTGCGCATTGTCATTACCCACGAAGACGTGCCGGGCCTGAAAGACATCGGCCCGCTGATGCCGGGCGACCCGCTGCTGGCCATCGATGACGTGCAGTTCGTCGGCCAGCCGGTGCTGGCAGTCGCGGCGAAAGACCTGGAGACCGCGCGCAAGGCAGCAATGGCGGCGATCATCGAATACGAAGATCTGGAACCGGTGCTCGACGTCGTCGAAGCCCTGCGCAAACGCCATTTCGTGCTCGACAGCCACACCCACCAGCGCGGCGACTCGGCCTCTGCACTGGCCACGGCGGAACACCGTATTCAGGGCACGTTGCACATCGGCGGCCAGGAGCACTTCTATCTGGAGACACAAATCTCCTCGGTGATGCCCACTGAAGACGGCGGCATGATCGTCTACTGCTCGACGCAGAACCCGACCGAAGTGCAGAAACTGGTCGCCGAAGTGCTCGACGTGTCGATGAACAAGATCGTCGTCGACATGCGCCGCATGGGCGGTGGTTTCGGTGGCAAGGAAACCCAGGCCGCGAGCCCGGCGTGCCTGTGCGCGGTGGTCGCGCACCTCACCGGCCAACCGACCAAGATGCGCCTGCCGCGCGTCGAAGACATGCTGATGACCGGCAAGCGCCACCCGTTCTACGTTGAATACGACGTCGGCTTCGACAGCAGCGGCCGTCTGCACGGGATCAACATGGAGCTGGCCGGCAACTGCGGCTGCTCGCCGGACTTGTCTGCTTCGATCGTTGACCGGGCGATGTTCCACTCGGACAACTCCTACTATCTCGGCGATGCCACCATCAACGGTCACCGTTGCAAGACCAACACCGCCTCGAACACCGCTTATCGTGGTTTCGGTGGCCCGCAAGGCATGGTCGCCATCGAAGAAGTGATGGATGCGATTGCCCGGCACCTGAAGCTCGACCCGCTGGCGGTGCGCAAGGCCAACTACTACGGCAAGACCGAGCGCAACGTCACCCACTACTACCAGACCGTCGAGCACAACATGCTCGAAGAGATGACCGCCGAACTGGAAGAAAGCAGCCAGTACGCCGAGCGCCGCGAAGCGATCCGTCGCTACAACGCCAACAGCCCGATCCTCAAAAAAGGCCTGGCGCTGACCCCGGTGAAATTCGGCATTTCCTTCACCGCCAGTTTCCTCAATCAGGCCGGTGCGCTGATTCACATCTACACCGACGGCAGCATCCACTTGAACCACGGCGGTACGGAAATGGGTCAGGGCCTGAATACCAAAGTCGCCCAGGTCGTGGCGGAAGTGTTCCAGGTTGAAATCGATCGTGTGCAGATCACTGCGACCAACACCGACAAAGTGCCGAACACCTCTCCGACCGCTGCTTCCAGCGGCGCCGACCTGAACGGCAAAGCCGCGCAGAACGCAGCACAGACCATCAAGCAACGCCTGGTCGAATTCGCCGCGCGGCACTACAAGGTCAGCGAAGAAGACGTCGAATTCCGCAACGGCCACGTGCGGGTGCGCGAGCAGATTCTGACCTTCGAAGCGCTGATCCAGCAGGCGTATTTCAATCAGGTCTCGCTGTCCAGCACTGGCTTCTACAAGACCCCGAAAATCTATTACGACCGCAGTCAGGCCCGTGGGCGTCCGTTCTATTACTTCGCTTTCGGCGCAGCCTGCTGCGAAGTGATCGTCGACACCCTGACCGGCGAGTACAAGATGCTGCGCACCGACATCCTGCACGACGTCGGCGCCTCGCTGAACCCGTCGATCGACATCGGTCAGGTCGAGGGCGGTTTCGTCCAGGGCATGGGCTGGCTGACCATGGAAGAGCTGGTCTGGAACAACAAGGGCAAGCTGATGACCAACGGCCCGGCCAGCTACAAGATCCCGGCGGTGGCGGACATGCCGCTGGATCTGCGGGTGAAACTGGTGGAAAACCGCAAGAACCCGGAAGACACGGTGTTCCATTCCAAAGCCGTCGGTGAACCGCCGTTCATGCTCGGCATCGCCGCGTGGTGCGCGATCAAGGACGCGGTGGCGAGTCTCGGTGATTATCAGCATCAGCCGAAGATCGATGCGCCGGCCACGCCGGAGCGAGTGTTGTGGGGCTGCGAGCAGATGCGCCAGCTCAAAGCGGTGAAAGCTGTCGAAGCTGAAACCGCGGTTGTTTGATGATCGTTCCCACGCTCTGTGTGGGAATGCAGCCCGCGACGCTCTGCGTCGCATCCTGAACAGCGGACGCGGAGCGTCCAGTGATGCATTCCCACGCAGAGCGTGGGAACGATCTGAGAGGTGTGTATGTACAACTGGATCGACGCCCTCGCCGACCTGCAGAATCAGGGCGAGCCCTGTGTGCTGGTGACGATCATCGAAGAACTCGGCTCGACGCCACGCAACGCCGGCTCGAAAATGGTCGTCAGTGCCGACCGCCTGTTCGACACCATCGGTGGCGGGCATCTGGAATTCAAAGCCATGCAGATCGCCCGCGAGATGCTCGCCAGCGGCAAGCAGGACACCCATCTGGAGCGCTTCAGTCTCGGTGCCAGCCTCGGCCAGTGTTGCGGCGGCGCCACGGTGTTGCTGTTCGAACCGATGGGCCAGGTGCAGGCGCAGATTGCCGTGTTCGGTGCCGGCCACGTCGGTCGCGCCCTCGTGCCGCTGCTGGCCAGCCTGCCCTGCCGGGTGCGCTGGATCGATTCGCGCGAGGCCGAGTTCCCCGACCACATCCCCCACGGCGTGCGTAAAATCGTCAGCGAAGAGCCGGTGGATGAAGTCGATGACCTGCCCGCCGGCAGCTACTGCATCGTCATGACCCACAATCATCAGCTCGATCTGGAACTGACCGCGGCGATTCTCAAGCGCAACGATTTCACCTGGTTCGGCCTGATCGGCTCGAAAACCAAACGCGCCAAGTTCGAACACCGTCTGCGTGATCGTGGTTTCGACCCGAGCGTGGTGCAGCGCATGCGCTGCCCGATGGGCATCGGCGAAGTCAAAGGCAAATTGCCTGTGGAAATCGCCATTTCCATCGCCGGCGAAATCATCGCCACTTACAACGCCAATTTCGGCCAGCACAGCGCCCGCGCCGAACCGATTGCCCGATTGCTGCCCGCCTCGCGCCGCAGTCAGGCCGCCAAACTCAAAGCCTCAAACTGATTAGAGAACCCTCATGCCTCTGACTCGCAAAGCCTACCGCGCCGCCATTCTGCACAGCATTGCCGACCCTGCCGAAGTCGGCATCGAAGCCTCCTATGAATATTTCGAGGACGGCCTGCTGGTGGTCGACGACGGCAAGATCAGTGCCCTCGGCCACGCCAGCGAACTGCTGCCAACCCTGCCGGCAGATATCGAGATCAACCATTATCAGGATGCGCTGATCACACCGGGCTTTATCGACACACACATTCACCTGCCGCAGACCGGCATGGTCGGCTCCTACGGCGAGCAACTGCTCGACTGGCTGAACACCTACACCTTTCCCTGCGAAAGCCAGTTTGGTGATAAGGCCCACGCCGACGAAGTGGCCGATATTTTCATCAAGGAACTGCTGCGCAACGGCACCACCACGGCGCTGGTGTTCGGCAGCGTGCACCCGCAATCAGTCAATTCGTTTTTTGAAGCGGCGGAAAAGCTTGATCTGCGCATGATCGCCGGCAAGGTGATGATGGACCGCAATGCCCCGGATTATCTGGTCGATACCGCCGAATCCAGCTACGTCGACAGCAAGGCGCTGATCGAGCGCTGGCACGGCAAGGGCCGCTTGCACTATGCGGTGACACCGCGCTTCGCCCCCACCAGCACCCCGGAACAACTGACCCTCGCCGGGCAATTGCTGACTGAATACCCGGATCTGTATATGCAGACCCACATCAGCGAAAACCTCAAGGAGATCGAGTGGGTCAAGGAGCTGTTCCCGGAGCGCAAGGGCTACCTCGACGTCTACGATCATTACCAATTGCTCGGCGAACGCTCGGTATTCGCCCACGGCGTGCACCTGTGTGACGAAGAATGCGCGCGACTGGCGGAAACCGGCTCGGCGATCTCGTTCTGCCCGACCTCGAACCTGTTCCTCGGCAGCGGCCTGTTCAACCTGCCGATGGCCGAGAAACACAAGCTCAATGTCGGCCTTGGCACCGACGTCGGCGGCGGCACCAGTTTCTCGCTGCTGCAAACCCTCAACGAAGCCTACAAGGTCATGCAACTGCAGGGCGCGCGGTTGAGCCCGTTCAAGTCGCTGTACCTGGCGACCTTGGGTGGTGCGCGGGCGCTGCGCCTGGAAGACAAGATCGGTAACCTGCAACCGGGTTCGGATGCCGACTTCCTGGTGCTGGATTACAACGCCACGCCGCTGCTGAGTTATCGCTTGAAGCAGTCCAATAACATTGCCGAGACGTTGTTTGTGTTGATGACCTTGGGCGATGACCGGACGGTGCAGCAGACTTACGCTGCGGGGGCGCTGGTGCATCAGCGCTAACCTCTTCGCACTGATCGTCCCCAC
>NZ_JH635999.1:228907-234244 GCF_000257605.1 Pseudomonas sp. R62 | reverse complement strand
CAGACGAATACCGGCGCCGCGATCGCCGCGGGAGAAACTGTCGCGCTCATCGTTGACCATCTGCCGCAGTTCGGCGATCTGCTCGACCGTGGCATGTTGCACCGCCAGTTCAGTGATCGCCCGCTCGACCAGACGGCGGGCGAGAAACACCTGACGCGCTTCTTCAACACTTGGGCTGGCGACGACGGCGCCACGGTTCGGCCGCAACAGCACCACGCCTTCATGGGCCAGACGCGACAGCGCGCGGCGAATGATGGTGCGGCTGACCCCGAAGATTTCCCCCAGCGCTTCTTCGCTCAACTTGGTACCGGGCGCCAGGCGCTGTTCGAGGATGGCCTCGAAGATATGCGCGTAGACAATATCGTCCTGGGTTCCGCTGCGGCCGGCTTTGCCTGCTCGCGGTTGTTTCTTGAGGGGTTGCAACTGTTCGTTCATGGGCACTCGAGTCGGGAAAACTGCGGCGAATAGACCGTGACTGTAATACGGCACAGTAGGTCGCTGGCAAGTATCGCGTAAAAAACAGCGCGATTGTACACAATGAATGGTGGCAACACGACTGTACGGCTGTTTGCGCCTGCGGCTGTATTGCAACGCTGGGTTACGTTTGAGTTTAGGCTTGATCGCAGAATCCGCCTTCTACGCACAATCCCCTTATGCAGGAGCTGCCGAAGGCTGCGATCTCTTGATCTTGCTTCTTAAAATCAACGTCAAAAGATCGCAGCCTTCGGCAGCTCCTACAGGGGATGTGTTGTCGCGGACATCTCCATTGGTATAAGGAACACCGCCGTCATGACCGACGCCACCCACGCCCGCCTGCGCCCTCTGGCCGACACTTCGCCTTCCGCCATCGTCGCCGGTTTCATCGCGATGATGACCGGTTACACCAGTTCGCTGGTGCTGATGTTCCAAGCCGGGCAAGCGGCCGGCCTGAGCAGCGGGCAGATTTCCTCGTGGATCTGGGCGATTTCGATCGGCATGGCTGTGTGTTCGATCGGCCTGTCGCTGCGCTATCGCACACCGATCACCATCGCCTGGTCGACCCCCGGCGCGGCGTTGCTGATCACCAGCCTGGGCGGCGTCAGTTACGGCGAGGCGATCGGCGCCTACATCACCTGCGCGGTGCTGGTGACGATCTGCGGCCTGACCGGCAGCTTCGAACGGCTGGTGAAAAAGATCCCGGCCTCTTTGGCGGCAGCTCTGCTGGCAGGGATTCTGTTCAAGATCGGCAGCGAAATCTTCGTCGCCGCGCAACACCGTACCGGTCTGGTGCTGGGAATGTTCTTCACCTATCTGCTGGTCAAGCGTCTGTCGCCACGCTATGCCGTGCTCGCGGCGCTGCTGATCGGCACTGCGCTGTCGGGCTTCATGGGGCTGCTGGATTTCAGCGGCTTTCACCTGGAAGTGGCCACCCCGGTGTGGACCACGCCGCACTTCTCCCTGGCCGCGACCATCAGCATCGGCATTCCGCTGTTCGTGGTGGCGATGACCTCGCAGAACATGCCCGGCATCGCCGTGCTGCGCGCCGATGGCTATAAAGTCCCGGCCTCGCCACTGATCACCACCACCGGCATCGCCTCGCTGCTGCTGGCGCCGTTCGGCTCCCACGGCATCAACCTCGCAGCGATCAGCGCGGCGATCTGCACCGGCCCGCATGCCCACGAAGATCGCAATAAGCGCTACACCGCAGCGGTGTGGTGCGGGGTGTTCTACGGGTTTGCCGGGGTCTTCGGCGCGACGTTGGCGGCATTGTTTGCGGCGTTGCCGAAAGAACTGGTGCTGTCGATTGCCGCCCTGGCGCTGTTCGGCTCGATCATCAATGGCTTGAGCATTGCCATGAGCGAGGTGAAGGAACGGGAAGCGGCGTTGATCACCTTTATGGTCACGGCGTCGGGGTTGACGCTGTTTTCCATTGGTTCGGCGTTTTGGGGGATTGTTGCGGGGGTGCTGACCTTGCTGATCCTGAACTGGCGCAAAGCTTAAGGCACAGGATCAAAAGCCCCTCACCCTAGCCCTCTCCCAGAGGGAGAGGGAACCGACCGTGGTGTTTTGGAAGAGGTGCGCCGACAGGGGATACCGAGTCGAACGCGAATCCTGAAAAGCCCAACAATCGGCCCCCTCTCCCTCGGGACAGGGCAGGGGTGAGGGGCGAGTCCACCATCAAATCCAAGCCGTATCACCTAAACACCAGACGAAAAAAAACGGCGACCCTCAGGTCGCCGTTTTTTTCAGTATCACTTGGCCGCGTTGATCGGCTTTTCCGGATACCACACGTCCAGCAGCGGGCTGACTTCGTACTTGGTCAGCTCGGAGCGGTTTTTCAGCCAGGCTTCAACGGCAGCGCGCTGCTCTTCGTTGACCGAGCCACGCTTCTGCAGGCACACCAGACCGAAGTCGTCGCCGCCAACATAACCCAGACCGTTGGCTTCCATGGCTTCTTTGATGAATGCTTCGAGGAAAGCGTCAATGGCTTCTTCGGACAAGTCTTCTTTGAAGTCCAGGTTCAGTTCGAAACCCAGCTCTTGAAATTCATCAACGCACAGTTTTTTGCGCAGACGCTGGGAACGGTTAGTCGCCATTGGAACAATCCTCTTAAGTAATAACGGCCGGCACTTTACCAGTTTAAGCCGGCGATTGCCCGACTCTCTGGTCGCTGCGGCCGACCGCCTGTAAAAAAATAAGCGATTGGCCGGTCGCGACACGGCACAAGCTGTTACAGCTTGGGGCATAATGCCGACACTTTCATGACCACTGAGGGCCTTTTCATCCATGTCCTCGTCTTTTTTCCCCTCTTTTGCAGGGTTTTATTGCATATGATCAAATCGTTGCGTCCACTGGTTCTCGCCGGCCTTCTTCTGCCTCTGGCCCTGCCTGTCTCCGCTGCCACTATCAACACTTCCCTCACCCCGAACGTCGAAAAAGCCCTCAAGGCCAGCAAGTTGCAGCCCACTGCGCTGTCGCTGGTGATGGTGCCGCTCGACGGTCCGGGCACGCCGACCGTGTTCAACGCCGACGTCTCGGTCAATCCGGCCTCGACGATGAAACTGGTCACCACCTACGCGGCGCTGGAAATGCTCGGCCCCAACCATCAGTGGAAAACCGAGTTCTACACCGACGGCGACCTGAACGGCGGCATTCTCAACGGCAACCTCTACCTCAAGGGTGGCGGTGACCCGAAGCTGAACATGGAAAAACTCTGGCTGCTGATGCGCGACCTGCGCGCCAATGGCGTGACTCAGATCACCGGCGACCTGATCCTCGACCGCAACTTCTTCGTGCAGCCGCAATTGCCGGAATTCAACGATGACGGCAACGACGACAACAAGCCGTTCCTGGTCAAGCCCGACTCATTGCTGGTCAACCTCAAGGCCCTGCGCTTCGTCGCGCGCAATGACGGTGGCCGCGTACTGATTTCGGTTGAGCCGCCGATTGCCAGCATTCGTATCGAAAACACCGTCAAGGCGCTGCCGTCCAAGCAATGCACCGGCGGCGTGCGCTACAACCCGGTGCCGCAGGCCGATGGCAGCGTGACCGTGACCGTCGGCGGCCAGTTGGGCGAAGGCTGCAGCTCGCAGACTTACCTGTCGCTGCTCGACCATGCGACCTACACCGCGGGCGCCGTCCGTGCGATCTGGAAGGAGCTGGGTGGCAGCATTCAGGGCAAGGATCGTCTGGCACCGACGCCCAGCGGCGCCAAACTGCTCGCCCGCGCGTACTCGCCGGATCTGGCCGAGATCATCCGCGACATCAACAAATACAGTAACAACACCATGGCCCAGCAGCTGTTCCTCAGTCTTGGCCAGCGTTTCCGCAACGATGCCGACGGTGACGACGCCCGGGCTGCGCAGCGCGTAGTGCGGCAGTGGCTGGCGAAGAAAGGCATCACCGCGCCGCATCTGGTGATGGAGAATGGCTCTGGTCTGTCGCGGGCCGAGCGGGTCAGTGCACGTGAGATGGCCAACATGCTGCAGGCCGCCTGGCACAGCCCGTACGCCGCCGAGTACATCAGCTCGCTGCCGATTGCCGGCACCGACGGTACCATGCGCAAACGCCTGAAAACCACAGCGATGCGCGGTGAGGCGCACGTCAAGACCGGCACCCTGAATACCGTGCGCGCGATCGCCGGTTTCAGCCGTGACGTGAACGGCAATACCTGGGCGGTAGTGGCGATCCTCAACGACAAGGCCCCGTTCGGCGCCTCGTCGGTGCTCGATCAGGTGCTGCTGGATCTGTACAAACAGCCGAAACTGCCGCAGACCGCTTCGGTGCTGTAAGCGGATTCTGAAAACACCTTCAAACCCTGTGGGAGCAAGCTCGCTCCCACACTGGTTTTGCGCCAGGCTCAGCTCATCTCCCGCTCAACCCGATCCCGGCCATTCTGCTTCGCTGCGTAAACCCCTGAGTCAGCGCGCAGCAACAGCGCATCTGCGCCCTCCCCCGGGCGCCAGCTGGCGATGCCGAAACTTGCGGTGACCAAGCCGACCACGTCCACCGGCGCGCTGCGCAAACCTTCCCACAACTCCATCGCCAGCATATAGGCGTGTTCGCCGTCGATGTCCGGGCACAGCACCATGAACTCTTCGCCGCCCAAACGGCAGAACACGTCGGTGCGGCGCAGGCGATGGCCGATCCGCTCGCAGACTGCCTGCAACACGCGGTCGCCGACGGCGTGGCCGAACTGATCGTTGATGCGCTTGAAGTGGTCGATGTCGAGCATGATCACCGACAGCTCACCGCCGCCACGCTCGACCCGGGCCATTTCGGTGGTCAGGCGTTCCTGGAAATAGCGGCGGTTGTGAATGCCGGTCAGCGAGTCGGTGATCGACAACGCGCGCAATTCTTCTTCCACGCGCTTGAGATCGGAGATATCCGAGATATAACCGTGCCACAGCACTCCGCCGCCCGGCAGCTCTTCCGGTGTCGCCTCGCCGCGCACCCAGCGCAGACCGCGCTCGGGCAGTTGCACGCGGTACTCCTCGCGCCAGGGGCTGAGGTTTTCCGCCGATTCGCGGATCGAGCTGCGCACGCGAATCGCATCCTGCGGGTGGATACGACTGAAGATCGCCTCGGAGTCGAGCAGCAGCACATCCGGCTCCAGCTCGTAGATTTCGCGGATGCCATCGCTGGCGTAGATCACGCTGAAGCGTCCGTCGAATTCCATCTTGAATTGGTAGATGCCACCGGGAACATGGGCGCTGAGCTTCTTCAGCAATGTGTCGCGTGCTGCCAGCACTTCGTGCACGCGTTTGCGCTCGGTGATGTCGATGCAGATCGCCAGATGACCGACCCACAGGCCTTGCTCGTCAAGCACCGGGGTGGCGAGCATGTTCACCGGCAGGT
>NZ_JH635999.1:224977-228268 GCF_000257605.1 Pseudomonas sp. R62 | reverse complement strand
ATGTTTTTGCCGTAGCGCGCACTCAACTCGGCCGAACGCGCCGCCAGTTCCCGTGGCAAATGCAGGTTCTCCAGGGTCATGCGCCCAACTACTTCGGCGCTGCTGTAGCCGAGCATTTGCTCGGCACCGGGATTGAAAGTGTTGATCACGCCGCGCAGGTCAGTGGCAATGATCGCGACCTGAGTGGCGGCATTCAGCACGCCGCGCAGTTGACCGTGGGTGCCGCGCAATTCCTGCTCGCGCTCGTGCAACTCCTGGGTGCGCACCTCGACCAGGCGCACCGCGCGCTGGCGCTGGCTGACCAGCACGTAAAGCAAGGCGCTGAGCAGTGCGCTGAGCAAGCCGCCCAGAATGATCACGCTGCCCACCGACGAATGGTTGGCTTGCATGAACGCTTCGCTCGGCAGGATATCGACCTGATAGTCGTGATCGGCCATGCGCAGCAAGCGCGTCGCTGCCAAATCGCCGGGCACCGCCTCGTTGCTCGATTCGAACAGCGCCTCGTGCTGATCCTGGGTCGACAGGTCGAGAATGCGCACCGACAGATAATCGTGCAGGGCATCGGGTAATCCGTCGGCGAGCAACTGGCGCATGCTGATCACGGCCATCACATAGCCGAATGGCCGTGATTCTCCAGCGCGACTGACCGGCGCCAGCAGCAACACGCCACGCGCGTACGACGGTTCGATCCCGACCAGATGCATAGGTTGCGACACCGCCATGCTGCCGAGCTGGTCGGCGCGTTGCAGGGTTTCGCGGCGCATGGGTTGGGCGAGCAAGTCGTAGCCCAGTGGTGGCGCCAGTCGGCTTTGGGTTTGCGTGTAGAGCACCGGCACGTATTCCTCGCGCGGCGCCGCCAATTGCAGCTCGCCCTTGGCGTCCAGTTCGCGAATGGTGAAATTGCTCAGGCCTTCATCACGCACCTGCTGTTCAAACGCGGCCCGTTCGGCACCGCTGACTCGCGGGGCGTAGGTGTAGGCCTGGGTGCGCAGCAACAAGGGGCGGGAGTAACCGTCGAATTCGGCGCGGGACACTGATTCGGAGTTGGCGAAGAAGCGCCGCAGGCCATCGAGACGTTGCTCCTGGTCCTGAAAACGTTCGGCGATGCGGCTGTAGCGTTCGTTGGCCAGCAGTTGGAAACGCTGACGCGATTGTTGCTGAAACTGGTTGAAGGTGCCCCATGCGAGCAGCCCGGTGAGAATTCCGCCGGCAAGCAACACCAGCAAAGCGACCAGCCAGGCTGAGACGTCTTCACTGATGAAACCGAGGATTTTCGGGCGCACGGGGTGCAACGGCATAAGCACGACTCACTCCGCCAGATTTGCGGGAAAACCCCATTGGCGGTGTGTGAGTTATAGCTATTAGCCACTAATTTAGCCAGCACCGCTGGATCCACCGAGCCGTTAAAAATCAACGCTCTGTGGATCCAACCAGTGAAAGCGTCAACGAGCCGTGATTTTCCAGGCGCGGTGGATCTTGGTATTGCGGGCGAAATCCGGATCAATGGTCTGCGCGCTGATTTCCTCGACCGCATAACGCTCGGCGAGGTTTTCCTCCAACTGGAACTTGCGGAAGTTGTTGGAGAAATACAGCACGCCACCCGGTGCCAGCCGCGCCATCGCCAAGTCGATCAACTGCACCTGATCGCGCTGCACATCGAAGATGCCTTCCATGCGCTTGGAGTTGGAGAACGTCGGCGGGTCGATGAAGATCAGGTCGTATTCGTCACGGCTGCTTTCCAGCCACGCCATCACATCGCCCTGCTCCAGACGGTTCTTGTCGGAGAAGCCGTTCAACGACAGGTTGCGCCGCGCCCAGTCCAGATAGGTTTTCGACAGGTCGACGCTGGTAGTGCTGCGCGCGCCGCCCTTGGCCGCGTGCACGCTGGCGGTCGCGGTGTAGCAGAACAGATTGAGGAAGCGCTTGCCGGCCGCCTCTTTCTGAATGCGCATGCGCATCGGCCGGTGATCGAGGAACAGACCGGTGTCGAGGTAGTCGGTGAGGTTGACCAGCAACTTCACGCCACCTTCATTGACCTCGACGAACTTGCCCTGCGCCGCCTGACGCTCGTACTGCTTGGTGCCGCTCTGGCGCTCGCGGCGCTTGACCACCACGCGGTTCTTGTCGACGTTCAACGCCTGCGGAATGGCCGCCAGCGCATCGAACATGCGCGCCGAGGCTTTTTCCGGGTCGATGGATTTCGGCGCGGCGTATTCCTGAACGTGCACCCAGTCGTGGTACAGGTCGATGGCCATTGCGTATTCCGGCATGTCGGCATCGTAAACGCGGTAGCAATCGATGCCTTCGCGCTTGACCCACTTGCCCATCGCCTTGAGATTTTTCTGCAAGCGATTGGCAAACATCTGCCCGCCTTCACTCAGGCGCGGCTGTTCGATCACTGGCGCCGGGGCTGGCGTCGGCTTGATCGGGTTGCCGTTCTTGTTGAACTTGCGCTCTTGCGGCTCGTCCGGGGTCTGGTCGTAAGCCGCTTGCTCGCGCTCGGCCTGACGCTGTTCCGGAGTGCGACGTTCGCCAGTGACGAACTGATCGGGCAGAACCTTGATCAGCAGCAGTTTGCACGGCAGCGCGCCGTTCCAGAACGAATACTGCTTATGGCTGCGGATACCCATGCGCTTGCCCAGATCCGGGGCGCCGGTGAACACCGCCGCTTCCCAGTTCAGGCAGGCCTGACGCAGACGCTCGCCGAGGTTCTGATAGAGATACAGCAGGCTGGCTTCGTCTCCGAGACGCTCGCCGTACGGCGGATTACAGATGACCAGACCTTTCTGGTTCTGGTCCGGGCGCGGCTCGAAGGTCGCCACTTCGCCCTGGTAGATCTTGATCCACTCACTGAGGCCGGCACGTTCAACGTTGTTGCGGCCTGGCTGAATCAATCGTGGATCGGCTTCATAACCACGAATCCACAGCGGCGGTTTGGCCAGACCGGCGGCGGCACGCTCGACGGCTTCTTCATGGAGTTTTTTCCACAGTGCCGGCACGTGACCGAGCCACGCGGTAAAGCCCCACTGCTCGCGGCGCAGGTTCGGCGCCATGTCGGCGGCGATCATCCCGGCTTCGACGAGGAACGTACCGACACCGCACATCGGGTCAGCCAGTGCGCCACCTTCGGCGGCAATGCGCGGCCAGCCGGAACGGATGAGGATTGCCGCCGCGAGGTTTTCCTTCAGCGGCGCCGCGCCCTGCTGCAAGCGATAGCCGCGCTGGTGCAGGCTGTGGCCGGACAGGTCGAGGGACAGAATCGCTTCGCCGCGATCCAGACGCAGGTGGATA
>NZ_JH635999.1:218255-224463 GCF_000257605.1 Pseudomonas sp. R62 | reverse complement strand
GTCGATGGATGGACGATCGCCCTGCGGCGTGCGCAGTTTGTCGACGATGGCGTCTTTGACTTTCAGCGCGCCGAAGTGGGTATTGTCGATGCCCGAGCCGTGGCCGCTGAACTCGACGGCCAGGGTGCCGTCGCTGAGCATGTGATCCTGCCAGTCGATGTCGAGCACGCCGTGGTAGAGGTCTTCGGCGTCCTTCATCGGGAAACGCTTGAGCACCAGCAACACACGGTTGGCCAGACGCGACCAGAGGCACAGGCGATAGGCGGTTTCCATGGTCGCCATGCCACGCACGGCGGAGGTGTGCTCGCGCGCTTCTTCAAGGCCAAGCCCGACGGCTTCCTCGATGAGCAGGCCTTCAAGGCCTTTGGGGCAAGTGAGGAAGAGTTCGAAACGATCGGACATGGTAATTCCAGAGCCTTTGGCTAGTGGGCCGGCAACGCATTGCCGACCCGGTTTTCAATCAGGCGCTTTTCTGAAAGAGCGCCCGCGTGGCACGAAGGTGTGCCGTTCCATCCCCGCTGCTCGGGTTAAAAGAGCTTAGATGCCGGGACAGATAAAAAAGTTGGTGCAACAAAAAGACTGAAAGCGACCCTTCGTCGAATATTACCCAAGCGCAAACGTGGGTCATTCTCACTAAAGGATTAACCCCCTGAGTCAGCGGGGCGCCGATCATACCGGGGTTTGCGCATTGAACGTTGAATAAATAAGCGGTTACTTATCGCCATAGCATCCTTTACGTTACGTGCTTATGACAAAACGATCATTCCCTCGGTGTGACTCATTGGTTAGAACTGAGCACAGGTTGACGTCGCAACGGCGTCAACACCTTGGCTCGCCACGCCGGCAGCGAGCCGCACGATGGCAGGTTTTTTCTGCCAGACCTCAATTGAGGTCAACGCGACACTACAGTCAACAAGTGAGGGAAACACCCTATGAGAAGACTTAAGCGTGATCCGTTGGAAAGAGCATTTTTGCGCGGATATCAATATGGCGTTGGTGGCAAATCCCGTGAGCTTTGCCCATTTACTCTACCGTCGGTACGTCAAGCCTGGATCAACGGCTGGCGAGAAGGACGCGGCGACAACTGGGACGGTATGACCGGCACTGCGGGAATCCACAGACTCAACGAACTTCACGCCGTCGGCTGACACAGGGCATTTATTCCGACACGACAATCTGAATTTGCAATGAATTAACCACGCACGTCCTTCCCGGACGGCGGGCTACGGCCCAGGGGCTCCTTCGAGGAGCCCTTTTTAATGCCTGCAAAAAGGGTTAACCGGGTTCCACGTGGCGAGGGGATTTATCCCCGCTCGGCTGCGCAGCAGTCGCGAAATCGGAATTTCAATTTAACTGGCATATCAATGTGCAAGGTTTGGGGCTGCTGGGCAGCCCAGCGGGGATAAATCCCCTCGCCACAAAGGCTCCGCACAAGGCTTTGGCAATCCTCAGCGCAACGCGGCGATCGCATCCACCGATTCACGAATCAGCGCCGGGCCTTTGTAGATGAAGCCCGAATAGATCTGCACCAGGCTTGCACCGGCCGTGATCTTCTCCGCCGCGTGCTTGCCTTCGGTAATCCCGCCCGCGGCAATGATCGGCAAGCGCCCGGCCAATTCGCCCGCCAGCACTTTCACGGTATGGGTGCTCTTCTCACGCACCGGCGCACCCGACAGACCGCCCGCCTCGTCGCCATGCTCCATGCCTTCGACGCCGATACGGCTCAAAGTCGTATTGGTGGCGATGACCGCGTCCATGCCGGTTTCGATCAATGCCTGGGCCACCTGCGCGGTTTCTTCGTCGGTCATGTCAGGGGCGATCTTGATTGCCAGCGGCACATGCTTGCCGTGACGCAGGGCCAGTTCGGCGCGACGGGTGGCCAGATCAGCGAGCAATTGCTTGAGCGAGTCACCGAACTGCAGGCTGCGCAGGCCCGGGGTGTTTGGCGAGCTGACGTTGACGGTGACGTAGCTGGCGTGGGCGTAAACCTTGTCCAGGCAGATCAGGTAATCGTCGACCGCACGCTCGACCGGGGTGTCGAAGTTCTTGCCGATATTGATGCCCAGCACGCCCTGGTATTTCGCCGCAG
This sequence comes from Pseudomonas sp. R62, assembly GCF_000257605.1. NCBI lineage: Bacteria > Pseudomonadati > Pseudomonadota > Gammaproteobacteria > Pseudomonadales > Pseudomonadaceae > Pseudomonas > Pseudomonas sp. R62. The sequence goes on along the minus strand of NZ_JH635999.1, from coordinate 222,374 downwards.
CGACCCGCGCCAGCAAGTTATCGACACCAAGGTTGTTGAAACCCATGCGGTTGATGATCGCCTCGGCTTCCGGCAGGCGGAAGATCCGTGGTTTCGGGTTACCCGGCTGCGGACGCGGGGTCACGGTGCCGATTTCGACAAAACCGAAACCCAGTTGCGCAAAGCCATCGATGGCCGCGCCGTTCTTGTCCAGACCTGCCGCCAGCCCTACCGGGTTCGGAAACTCCAGCCCCATGACGGTCACCGGCATTTTCGCCGGTGCCTTGCACAGCAAGCCGTTGAGGCCCAAACGTCCACCCGCGCCGATCAGATCCAGCGACAGATCGTGGGAGGTTTCCGGGGAAAGTTTGAACAACAGCTGACGGGCCAGGGTGTACATGGGCGGCAATGACTCGGGCGGCGAAAAGAGGCGGCGATTATAGCCGGGCATCGTCCCCCGGCGCGAGGCGCCTGCGCGAATCAGGCGACTGGCATATGCCTTGCACCACCCTGCTCATCAGTCTGCCGACCAATGACGGCGCGCAGGCCAGGACAATGGCGTCGTCCCCGGGTTTTGCCTGCGCAGAATCCGGGACGACGTTTTTTTTGAGGTAGCGTATGAACGAAACGTCCTTGGGGCCTCTGGCCTGGGTCAATGGCAGCGACGCGCCGGAAAAGAGCGCGATCAATCTCGGCTTCATGGCGCTGAGCGACTGCGCCTCGGTGGTGGTCGCCGCCACTCAGGGCTTCGCCCAGCCCTACGGCCTGACCCTGAACCTCAAGCGTCAGGCGTCATGGGCCAACTTGCGCGACAAACTGGTCAGCGGCGAACTGGATGCCGCGCACAGCCTGTACGGACTGGTTTACGCGGTGCACCTGGGCATCGGCGGCGTCGCCCCCACCGACATGGCAGTGCTGATGGGTCTGAACCAGAATGGCCAGAGCCTGAACCTGTCCCATGGTTTGCAACAGGCTGGCGTGAACAGTCCTGAAGCGCTCGATCGGCATGTGCACCAAAGCCGCGCAAAACTGACCTTCGCCCAGACTTTTCCCACCGGCACTCATGCGATGTGGCTTTATTACTGGCTGGCGAGCCAGGGCATTCATCCGTTGCAGGACGTCGACAGCGTGGTCGTGCCGCCGCCGCAAATGGTCGCGCACCTGCAAGCCGGGCGCATCGACGGTTTTTGCGTCGGCGAACCGTGGGCGGCCAGCGCCGTGCAGCAGGATCTCGGCTTCACCCTAGCGACCAGCCAGAGCATCTGGCCCGACCACCCGGAAAAAGTCCTCGGCTGCACCCGGGAATTTGTCGAGCAATACCCCAACACCGCGCGGGCGCTGGTCATGGCCATCCTTGAGGCCAGCCGCTTCATCGAAGAGAGCCCGGAAAACCGCCGCAGCACTGCGCAATTGCTCAGCGCCGCCGAATACCTCGACACCCCCGCCGCGTGCATCGAGCCGCGTTTCATGGGGGATTACGCCGACGGACTCGGCAATCGCTGGCAGGACCCGCATGCGCTGCGTTTTCATGGCGATGGCGAGGTCAATCTGCCCTACCTTTCCGACGGCATGTGGTTCATGACCCAGTTCCGTCGCTGGGGTCTGTTGCGCGAGGATCCGGATTATCTGGCCGTCGCCCGCCAGGTTCAGCGTCTGGATCTGTATCGCGAGGCAGCGAGCGCTGTCGGTATTGCGGCTTCGCACGCCGACCTGCGCAGCAGCCAGTTGCTCGACGGCAAGGTCTGGGACGGCAACGATCCGGCGGGCTATGCGCGCAGTTTCAAGCTGCACGCGTTGAACGACGATGCACCCCTTCTCGCCCGCCGCTGACAGGAGACCGCGAACATGTTGCGCATTCTGCTGATCAACGACACCGCGAAAAAAGTCGGACGCCTGAAAGCGGCGCTGACCGAGGCCGGCTTCGAGGTAATCGACGAGTCCGGCCTGACCATCGACCTGCCGGCGCGCGTCGAAACGGTGCGCCCGGACGTGATCCTGATCGATACCGAGTCACCGAGCCGCGATGTCATGGAGCAAGTGGTGCTGGTCAGCCGCGACCAGCCCCGGCCGATCGTGATGTTCACCGACGAACATGACCCGGGGGTGATGCGTCAGGCGATCAAGTCCGGGGTCAGTGCCTACATCGTCGAAGGCATTCACGCACAACGGTTGCAGCCGATTCTCGATGTGGCGATGGCGCGCTTCGAGAGTGACCAGGCCCTGCGCGCGCAATTGCAGGCGCGCGATCAGCAACTGGCCGAGCGCAAGCGCATTGAGCTGGCCAAGGGTTTATTGATGAAGATGAAGGATTGCAACGAGGAAGAGGCCTATACGCTGATGCGCCGCCAGGCGATGAGCCGCCAGCAGAAGCTGATTCAGGTGGCGGAGCAGATCATTGCCATGAGTGAGTTGCTGGGCTGAAATTTTCGCTGCAAATCAAGAGCCCCTCACCCTAGCCCTCTCCCGGGGGGAGAGGGGACCGACCGCGTTGTCTTGCGCTGTCCGCCGACCTGAACGACCGAGTCGATTATGGATTCACTCGAAATCGTTCAGATCGGCAAATGATTCGGCCATCCCCCGCTCGGTTCCCTCTCCCTCTGGGAGAGGGCTAGGGTGAGGGGCTTTTGCTTTTCAGCTGTTGGCACAAATCTCGCTAAGTAAACCGCACAGGTAACCAACGGCGGTTGCCCCACCTACGACAAAGACGTCGCTCACCCCGTTCGCCCCCCGGCGAATCAGGTAGCGGCGTTTTTGCGTTTTGGCCCCACAGAACGGGGCCGGTGGTGCGGCCGTGAGGCGCTCCACCTGCTGTGCATGACTCCTTTCGAGACTCTTTTCAGCCGAGGTGCGCGATGAATTCAAGCTTCTGGAAATCCGGCCATACCCCGACCCTGTTCGCGGCCTTCCTGTATTTCGACCTGAGCTTCATGGTCTGGTACCTGCTCGGCCCGCTGGCGGTGCAGATTGCCGCCGACCTGCACCTGACCACCCAGCAACGCGGCCTCGTCGTCGCCACGCCGATTCTCGCCGGCGCGGTGTTGCGCTTCGCCATGGGCATGCTCGCTGATCGCTTGTCGCCCAAGACCGCCGGGCTGATCGGCCAGGTCATCGTCATCTGCGCGCTGTTCGGCGCCTGGAAACTGGGTATCCACAGTTATGAACAGGCGCTGATCCTCGGCTTGTTCCTCGGCATGGCCGGCGCATCATTTGCCGTGGCGCTGCCGCTGGCCTCGCAGTGGTACCCGCCAGAGCACCAAGGCAAAGCCATGGGCATCGCCGGCGCGGGCAACTCCGGCACCGTGTTCGCCGCGCTGCTGGCGCCAGTGATTGCCGCCGCGTTCGGCTGGAGCAATGTCTTCGGTTTCGCCCTGATCCCGCTGGTTCTGACCTTGGTGCTGTTCGCCCTGTTGGCAAAAAACGCCCCGCAGCGGCCAAAACCGAAAGCCATGGCCGACTACTTCAAGGCCCTCGGTGATCGCGACAGTTGGTGGTTCATGTTTTTCTACAGCGTCACCTTCGGCGGTTTCATCGGCCTGGCCAGCGCCCTGCCCGGTTACTTCAACGATCAATACGGTCTGAGCCCGGTAACCGCCGGCTACTACACCGCTGCCTGCGTGTTCGGCGGCAGCCTGATGCGGCCACTGGGTGGCGCGCTGGCCGATCGCTTCGGCGGCATTCGCACCTTGCTGGCGATGTACACCGTCGCTGCCATCTGCATCGCCGCCGTCGGCTTCAATCTGCCAAGTTCCTACGCGGCGCTGGCACTTTTCGTCTGCACCATGCTCGGCTTGGGCGCGGGCAACGGTGCGGTTTTCCAACTGGTGCCGCAGCGTTTTCGTCTGGAGATCGGCGTGATGACCGGGCTGATCGGCATGGCCGGCGGTATCGGCGGCTTCGCCCTCGCGGCCGGCATGGGCGCGATCAAGCAAAGCACCGGCAGCTATCAACTGGCACTGTGGTTGTTCGCCAGCCTCGGCGTGCTGGCATGGTTTGGCCTGCACGGCGTCAAGCGTCGCTGGAGAACCACCTGGGGTTCGGCGGCGGTGACAGCGGCGCGGGTCTGAGGCCCCAATGGCCCTGCAACTGAGCTTCGCCGAAGCCAGCGCCACCGGCCCGCGCGCGGAGAATCAGGACGCCCTG
>NZ_JH635999.1:201667-217520 GCF_000257605.1 Pseudomonas sp. R62 | reverse complement strand
GGCACTGTCGGTGAGCAAGGGTTATCTGTTCGCCATCGCCGACGGCGTCAGCCAGTGCGCCGATGGCGGCCTCGCCGCGCGTTCGACCTTGCAGGCGCTGGCGCTGGACTACTACGCGACACCGGAAACCTGGAGCGTGGCCCAGGCGCTGGATCGCCTGCTGCTCGCGCAAAATCGCTGGCTGCAGGCCAACGGCGGCGGGCAACCGCTGCTGACCACGGTCAGCGCGCTGGTGATGCGCGGTCGGCGCTTCACCCTCGCCCACGTCGGCGATTGCCGGGTCTATCGCTGGCACGCCGAGCGCTTGCAGCGCATCAGCGAGGATCACGTCTGGGAGCAACCGGGCATGCAGCACGTGCTCAAGCGTGCGCTCGGGCTCGATCAGCATCTGGTCATGGATTTCCTCGACGGCGAACTGCGTGAGGGCGAAAGCTTCGTTTTGCTCAGCGACGGCGTCTGGTCGACCCTGGGCGATACCGCAATCGCCGCGATTCTGCGCGATCAAGTGGATCTGCCCAGCGCGGCGCAAACCTTGGTCAACGCCGCGCATATGGCCGGCAGTCAGGACAACGCCAGTGCCCTGCTGGTGCGCGTCGATACGCTGGGCGAAGCGAGCATCGGCGATGCGCTGGTGCAATTGCAGCAATGGCCACTGCCGCCAACGCTGAAACCCGGGCAAGCGTTTGAAGGCTGGCAGGTGCAAGGCATCATCGGCCAGAGCCAGCAATCATTGCTATATCGCGTGCTCGATAGCCAGGGCCAGCCTTGGCTGCTGAAGACCTTGCCGACGCGGCTGGCCGACGATCCGCAAGCCGGGCAGGCATTGCTGTCGGAGGAATGGTTTCTCAAGCGCGTGGCCGGCCGGCATTTTCCGCAAATCCATGCCTGCACTCAGCGTCAACATTTGTATTACGTCATGCGCGAATACGCCGGGACTACGTTGGCCGACGTGTTTCAACACAGCGGCCCGTTGCCTTTGGCGCAGTGGCAGGACATCGCCGAGCGGCTATTGCGCGCGGTCGGGCTGCTGCATCGACGGCAGATTCTGCACCGCGACATCAAACCGGAAAACCTGTTGCAGGGGGATGATGGCGAGCTGCGCCTGCTGGATTTCGGTCTGGCTTATTGTCCGGGACTGTCGGAGGACGCGCCGTCGACCCTGCCGGGAACGCCTAGTTTCATCGCCCCGGAAGCGTTTCGCGGCGAGTCGCCAAGTGCGCAGCAGGATTTGTATTCGGTGGGCGTCACCCTGTATTTCCTCCTCACCGGGCATTTTCCCTACGGCGAAATCGAAGCATTCCAGCGGCCCCGATTTGGCGTGCCGGTGAGTGCCAGTCGCTATCGCCCGGACTTGCCGGAATGGCTGGCGCAAAGCCTGGAACGCGGCGTCGCCGCCGATCCGCAGCAACGCTTTGAAACCGCTGAAGAGTGGCTGCTGGTGCTGGAACAGGGTGAGCGGCAAAGTTTGAGTGTGCGGCCCCGGCCTTTGTTGGAACGGGAGCCGTTGAAGGTCTGGCGGACCATGGCGCTTCTGGCATTGCTGGGGAATGTGGTGCTGCTGGTTTTGTTGTTTCATGGCTGAGATTGAGTTGCGCCATTCGCGAGCAGGCTCGCTCCCACAGGGGATTGGCGTCGTTCGCAGACACCTTGTGGGAGCGAGCCTGCTCGCGAAGGCATTCGGCTTCACACCGCATAACCCCAAGAATTAACGCGCCACGAACGAGCAACACGCCTCGATTCGGTGCAAAAAAATCTCCTGTCACAACCCCAATCCCCAATAAATCCGCGTCCCCCCGAGTTGGCACAACCACTGCATAACCCTTTTCACCATACATAAAGCCCAACCTTCAACGACGAAGGCTGCGCTTCCCGAGAGAACGGGACCAGGACAAAGGCGTCCTCGCTAGGCAACTAGCGGGACGCCTTTTTTTGTTTGCGCAAAATTTGTCGAGCAAGGCCCGACGGCCCACCAGAGGCCAGCCGCAGCTCCCGGAGAACCTGATGAAAAAACTCAAACTGGTGATGATCGGCAATGGCATGGCCGGGGTGCGTACCCTGGAAGAACTGCTCAAGCTGAGCGACGAGCTCTACGACATCACCGTCTTCGGCGCCGAACCGCACACCAACTACAACCGCATCCTGTTGTCGCCGGTGCTGGCCGGTGAGCAGACCTTCGAAGAGATCGTGCTCAACGACCTCGACTGGTATCTGGAAAACAACATCAAGTTGCTGCTCAACCGCAAAGTGGTGGAGATCGACCGGGTCAAACGCCGAGTGATCGCCGAGGACGGCACCGAAGCCGAGTACGATCGCCTGCTGATCGCCACCGGTTCGACCCCGTTCATCCTGCCAATCCCCGGCAACACTTTGCAGGGCGTGATCGGCTATCGCGACATCGCCGACACCCAGGCCATGATCGACACCGCCAGGACCCACAAGCACGCCGTGGTCATCGGTGGCGGCCTGCTCGGCCTCGAAGCGGCCAATGGCCTGATGCTGCGCGGCATGCACGTCACCGTGGTGCACCTCGGCGAATGGCTGCTCGAGCGGCAACTGGACAAGACCAGCGGCCAGCTTCTGCAATCGGCGCTGGAATCCCGTGGCCTGCATTTTCGCCTGTGCGAACAGACCCAAGCCTTGCACGATGCCGGCAATGGCCGGGTCGGCTCGGTGCAGTTCAAGAACGGCGACATCATTCCTGCCGATCTGGTGGTGATGGCCGCCGGCATCCGCCCCAACACCGAACTGGCAGAAAAGGCCGGCATTCCGTGCAATCGCGGGATTCTGGTCAACGACACCCTGCAAACCTACGACCCGCGCATCTACGCAATCGGCGAATGCGCCAGCCATCGCGGCATTGCCTACGGCCTCGTTGCGCCGCTGTTCGAACAAGCCAAGGTCTGCGCCAATCACCTCGCGCAACTGGGTTTCGCTCGCTATCAGGGCTCGGTGACTTCGACCAAATTGAAAGTCACCGGCATCGACCTCTTCTCCGCCGGCGATTTCATGGGCGGCGAAGGCACCGAGACCATCACCCTCTCCGACCCGATCGGCGGCGTGTACAAAAAACTGGTGATCAAGGATGACGTGCTGGTCGGCGCCTGTCTGTACGGCGATACAGCAGATGGCGGTTGGTATTTCCGGCAGATTCGTGAGAATCACGCCATCGGCGAGATCCGCGATCACCTCATGTTTGGCGAAAACGCTTTAGGCGACGTAGGACATCAGGGCCAGGACAAAGCCATGGTCATGGCCGACAGCGCCGAAGTCTGCGGCTGCAACGGTGTGTGCAAAGGCACCATCGTCAAGGCGATTCAGGAACACGGCCTGTTCAGCGTCGATGAAGTGAAGAAACACACCAAGGCTGCCAGCTCCTGCGGTTCGTGCGCCGGTCTGGTCGAGCAAATCCTCATCAATACCGTGGGTGGCGCGGCCGACGTCAAACCGAAAAGCGAAAAAGCCATCTGCGGTTGCAGCGACCTCAACCACGGGCAGATTCGTCAGGCGATCCGTCAGGAACACCTGCTGACCATCGCCGAGACCATGAGTTACCTGAACTGGCGCACGCCCAATGGCTGCGCGACCTGTCGCCCGGCGCTCAACTACTACCTGATTTCCACCTGGCCGGGCGAAGCCAAGGACGACCCGCAATCGCGTCTGATCAACGAACGCGCCCACGCCAACATCCAGAAGGACGGCACCTATTCGGTGGTGCCGCGCATGTGGGGCGGCGTGACCAATCCGTCGGAACTGCGGCGGATCGCCGATGTGGCCGACAAGTACAACGTGCCGATGGTCAAGGTCACCGGCGGTCAGCGCATCGACTTGCTGGGGATCAAGAAACAGGATCTGCCCGGCGTCTGGAAAGACCTCGACATGCCGTCCGGCCACGCCTACGGCAAATCCATCCGCACCGTGAAAACCTGCGTCGGCAGCGAGTTCTGCCGCTTCGGCACACAGAACTCGACGCAACTGGGCATCGAACTCGAGCACGACCTGTTCAACATGTGGTCGCCGCACAAAGTGAAGCTGGCAGTGTCCGGTTGCCCACGCAACTGCTCGGAAGCGGGCATCAAGGACGTAGGAATTATCGGCGTCGACTCCGGTTGGGAGATGTACATCGGTGGCAATGGCGGGATCAAGACCGAAGTCGCCGAGTTCTTCGTCAAGCTCAAGACTGCCGAGGAAGTCCGTGAATACAACGGCGCGTTCCTGCAGCTCTACCGCGAAGAAGCCTTCTACCTCGAGCGCACCGTGCATTACCTGCAACGGGTCGGCATGGAGCACATCAAGAAAAACGTGCTCGAAGACGCCGAGCGGCGCAAGGCCTTGAACGAGCGCCTGCAATTCTCCCTGTCGTTCGAACAGGACCCGTGGAAGGAGCGCCTGGCGCAGCCGCAACTGAAGAAAGAATTCGACGTGATCCCCGTGAAAAACCTGGAGGTGCCGGCATGAACTGGCTCGATATCTGTGCGCTGGAAGAGATCAACGCCCTCGGTTCGCGGATCATTGCCGGGCCGAAAGGAGACATCGCGATTTTTCGCACAAGCGACGACGAGGTTTTCGCCCTCGATGACCGCTGCCCGCACAAGGGCGGCCCGCTGTCGCAGGGCCTGATCTATGGCAAGCGCGTGGCCTGCCCGCTGCATAACTGGCAGATCGACCTGGAAACCGGCGAAGCTCAGGCGCCGGACATCGGCTGTGCCCATCACCATCCGGCGCGGGTCGAGAACGGCCGGGTGCAACTGGCCCTGCGGGACGCCATCTGATGAACCGCCAGACGACCGCCTCGACCTGCTGTTACTGCGGGGTCGGCTGCGGCGTACTGATCGAGCATGACGGCGAGCGCATCCTCGGCGTCAGCGGCGATCCGGCGCACCCGGCCAACTTCGGCAAACTGTGCAGCAAAGGCTCGACGCTGCACCTGACCGGCGACCTCGCCGCCCGCGCCTTGTACCCGGAACTGCGCCTGGGCAAAGGCCTTGCGCGCAGCCGTACTGACTGGGATACCGCCCTCGACCACGCGACCAACGTGTTTGCCGAAACCATCGCCGAACGCGGCCCGGACAGCGTGGCGTTCTACATCTCCGGGCAGTTGCTCACCGAGGACTACTACGCCTTCAACAAACTGGCGCGGGCGCTGGTGGGCACCAACAACATCGACAGTAATTCGCGGCTGTGCATGTCCTCGGCGGTGGTCGGCTACAAACGCAGCCTCGGCGCCGACGCGCCGCCGTGCAGTTACGAAGACCTGGAGCTGAGCGACTGCGTGATGATCGTCGGCAGTAACATGGCCTACGCCCATCCGGTACTTTTCCGTCGACTGGAGGAAGCCAAATCCCGTCGCCCGCAGATGAAAGTCATCGTTATCGACCCGCGTCGCACCGACACCTGCGATCTGGCCGACCTGCATCTGGCGATTCTTCCGGGCACCGATGTCGCCTTGTTCCATGGGATTTTGCATCTGCTGCTGTGGGAAGACTGGATCGATCGCGATTTCATCAAGGCGCACACCGAAGGCCTCGCCGAACTCAAGACGCTGGTCCGCGATTACACCCCGCAAATGGTTTCGCAACTGTGCGGCATCAGCATCGAGCAACTGCAGCAATGCGCAGAATGGGTCGGCACTGCGCCGAGCTTCCTGTCGCTGTGGTGCATGGGCCTGAATCAGTCCACCGCCGGCAGCGCAAAGAACAGCGCGCTGATCAATCTGCACCTGGCCACCGGACAAATTGGCCGCCCCGGTGCAGGACCTTTCTCACTTACCGGTCAGCCGAACGCCATGGGCGGGCGGGAAACCGGCAGTCTGTCGAATCTGCTGCCCGGTCACCGCGATGCCGCCAATTCGGCACATCGCGCCGAAGTGGCGGCGTACTGGGGTGTGGAGAGCTTGCCCGAGGCGCCGGGCCTGAGCGCCATCGAACTGTTCGAAAACCTGCGCAGCGGCAAAATCAAAGCGCTGTGGATTGCCTGTACCAATCCGGCGCAATCGATGCCTGATCAGAGCGCAGTCCGCGCAGCGCTTGAGGCCTGCCCGTTTGTGGTGTTGCAGGAAGCCTTTCGCACCACCGAAACTGCTGCGTTTGCCGACCTGCTGTTACCCGCCGCCAGTTGGGGCGAGAAGGAAGGTTCGGTGACCAACTCCGAGCGGCGCATTTCCCACGTGCGCAAAGCGGTTGTCGCACCAGGCGAAGCGCGACCGGACTGGGCCATCACGGTGGATTTCGCACAGCGTCTGGAGAAACGTCTGCGCCCCAAGCAGCCAAGTCTGTTCGCTTTCGATCAACCTTCGCAGTTGTTTGATGAATTCAAAGCGCTGACCCGTGGGCGAGACCTGGATCTGTCCGGGATCAGTCATGCCTTGATCGACGAGATCGGTCCGCAGCAATGGCCCTTCCCTGCCGGCGCCCGGCGAGGCACCACACGACTTTACGAAGACGGCGTCTTTCCTACGGCTAGCGGCCGCGCGCAGTTCATTGCCGATCCTTATCGCGCCGCCAAGGAACAACGCGACGCGCGCTTCCCGCTGACTTTGATCACCGGTCGCCTGCGTGACCAGTGGCACGGCATGAGCCGCACCGGCACCGCCGCGCAATTGTTCGGCCACGTCAGCGAAGCCGTGCTGAGCCTGCACCCTGACGAAATGCGCCGGCACCGCTTGCAGCCCGGTGATCTGGTCAATCTGAAAAGCCGCCGTGGCGCAGTGATTGTTGCGGTCGGCAGCGACGACAGCGTGCGTCCGGGCCAGGCGTTCCTGCCGATGCACTGGGGCGATCGCTATCTCAAGGGCGGCGTCAACACGCTGACCTTGCCGGCGTTTGATCCGCTGTCCAAACAACCGGAGCTCAAGCACAGCGGCGTGCGTCTGGAGGCAGTCAACCTGCCGTGGCAGCTGTTCGCCTTGATCGAGGGTGATGTCCAACGGCATTTCGAGACGCTACGACCGCTGTGCGAGGCGTTTTCCTACGTCAGCCTCAGCCTTGTCGGTCGTGAGCGGCCAGCGCTGCTGATACGCGCTGCACACGGCCAGGCGCCGGATCCACAGCTGCTGGGCGAGATCGACCAGTGCCTGTCACTGCTGGATGGCCCGGTTCTAGCCTATGACGATCCGCGTCGCGCCATTGGCAAGCGCGTGCGCATCGAAAACGGCCGTATCACCGCCATTCGCCTGGCCGGCGAAACCCTTGCGCAACACTGGTTGCAGAGCCTGTGGCTGGAGGGCCGCGCCGACCAACAACTGCGGCGCTGGCTGCTCGCGCCGATGAGCGCGCCGCCGGGTACTGTCGGCGCCATTGCGACCGACAAGACCTTGTGCAATTGCGAAAACGTCAGCCTCAACGCAGTCTGCGCCGGCATTCGCCAGGGCCTGGATCTGCAAGGCCTGAAAAACAATCTCCGATGCGGCACGCAATGCGGTTCCTGCGTGCCGGAAATCAAGCGTCTGCTGGCTGCCGAAGCGCAGCCGGTCGCGGTCATTTAACGAGGACAACACCATGAATGCGAAAGTCTGGCTGGTGGGCGCAGGCCCTGGCGATCCGGAGTTGCTGACGCTCAAAGCGGTGCGCGCATTGCGCGAGGCCGATGTGGTGATGATCGATGATCTGGTCAACGACGCGGTGCTGGAGCACTGCCCGGCTGCGCGGGTGATCCCGGTGGGCAAACGCGGCGGCTGCCGTTCGACGCCGCAGGCATTCATTCATCGCCTGATGCTGCGTTATGCCCGCCAGGGCAAATGCGTGGTGCGCCTGAAAGGGGGCGATCCGTGCATTTTCGGCCGCGGTGGCGAAGAAGCGCAGTGGTTGCGCGAGCGTGGCGTTGAAGTGGAACTGGTCAATGGCATCACCGCTGGGCTGGCCGGGGCGACCCAGTGCGATATTCCGCTGACGTTGCGCGGCGTGGCGCGCGGGGTGACGCTGGTCACTGCGCACACCCAGGATGACAGCCAGTTGAACTGGCAGGCGCTGGCGCAAGGCGGGACGACGCTGGTGGTTTACATGGGCGTGGCCAAGCTGGGCGAGATTCGTGATCAGTTGCTGGCCGGAGGGATGGCGGCGGATACGCCGGTGGCGATGATCGAAAACGCCTCGTTGGCGCATCAGCGTGAATGTCGCAGTGACCTGAGTGCGATGGCTGAGGATGCCTCGGCGTTTGAATTGAAAAGCCCGGCGACTCTGGTGATTGGTGCGGTGGCTGCTGTCGTGGAAGAGCAAAAGATCGCAGCCTTCGGCAGCTCCGGGACGGCGTACAACGTGCAGGCGCTTTAAGCGGCGAAGCCAAATCGCAGACAAAGAAAAGCCCGGCCTGAGCCGGGCTTTTCCATCAGCGGCAGCTAATTACTTAGCTTGAGCTTCAACCTGCGCTTCTACGCGACGGTTTACAGCGCGGCCAGCGTCAGTTTTGTTGTCAGCAACTGGGCGGGATTCGCCATAGCCAACAGACTGAACGCGGGACGATTCAACACCGTACTGGTTGGTCAGAACTTGCTTAACGGCGTTTGCACGACGCTCGGACAGTTTCTGGTTGTAAGCGTCAGGACCGACGGAGTCAGTGTGACCTTCAACAGTAGTGGTGGTGGATGGGTACTGCTTCATGAAGTCAGCCAGGTTCTTGATGTCGCCGTAGCTGTTTGGCTTGACTACCGACTTGTCGAAGTCGAATTTCACGTCCAGCTCAACACGAACAACTTCAGCAACTGCTGGGCAGCCATCAGCGTCAACGGTTACGTTGGCTGGGGTGTCCGGGCACTTGTCAACGTTGTCGCAAACGCCATCGTTGTCGCTGTCGGAGCAGACTTCAGCAGGTGCTGGAACTGGAGCAGCAGCTGGCTTGGAGCCGCCACCGAAGTTCACACCGATACCGACGCTAGGAGCCCACTCGGTGTCGCCCTGGTCGATGTTGTACTGAGCTTCAACGCCGGCACGGGCGTAGAAGTTCTCGGTGAAGTACAGCTTGGCACCGCCGCCAACGTTGGCGAAGGTGGAACGGTTACGACCGTTCGAACCGTTCTGGTCGATGCTCTGGTCAGAGAAACCGGCCGAAACGTATGGACGAATCATGTCGCCTGGGTTGTTGAAGTGGTACAGAGCGTCCAGAGCGGTGTTAGCGCCTTTGACGTTCTTGCCATCGTCGGCACGTACGTTGTGCACTTCGTCGTAGCCCAGACGCAGTTCAACGTCGTCGGTCAGGAAGTAACCGATCGAACCGCCGAACAGGTTGCCGTTGTTCTTGAAGTTACGAGCGCTGTCGAATTGTTCTTTCTTAGCGAAGCCTTCGATTTCAACTGCGCCTTGGCCTTGTGCCAGAGCGCCGAACGAAGTGGCGGCAATCAGAGAACCAATGGCCAAGCCCAAGGTGTTTTTCAGTTTCATCCGTTAAATCCCCATCTGGTGATTGTGAAGCAGTCCCGCAAACCGGGGGACAACTCGGCGGCAAGTCTATCAGAACTTGCCTACACGTAAGAGATATTTGCGCTGAACTAAGTTTCAGCAATGCCTGCAAATTTCTCACGCAATTTATCTAGAGCGCGTTTGTAACGCATTTTTGTCGCACTCAAACCCATGTGCATGATGTCTGCGATCTCCTGAAACTCCAGCTCTGCGACAAATCGTAGCACCAGAATTTCGCGGTCAATCGGATTCACATACACCAGCCAGCGATCAAGCCCACCCTTCTCCTCCGGCTTAGGCGCCTTTTCTTCAGACGCTTCTTCAAGAGGGTCCAGACTGAGAGCGTCCATCAAGCGACGCTTACGCCGTTCCTTCCGATACTGCGTGATGCATTCGTTGTAAGTGATGCTGTAAAGCCAGGTTTTGAACTTCGATTTCCCCTCGAAGTTCTTCAGGCCGTACAGCACCTTCAGCATCACTTCCTGACAGACATCGTCTGCGTCGCGATCGTTCCCAAGATATCTCGCGCAGACGTTAAATAATGTTCGCTGGTAACGCCGCATCAACTCTTCGTAGGCGCGCGTTACGTGAAACAGCTCGGTATGCGAGCGCGCGACCAACTCCTCATCAGAGAGCTCGCGGGGGTCGTAGCGCGTGGATAGCGGTTGGGCTTTATTCAAAACAAGTCGTGCCGACAGTCAGGTCAATGTCCGCCACAACCAGCCTCGGCTGGCATTTTGCGGCGGCATACATTAGCAGGGTTTGCCGGTTTAGCGGCTACTCACATGCTGTTCCAGCAGGATCCGATTGGAGAGAGAGACTAGCTCACCCTCATCGGTCAGCAATGTGGTTTTAACCGTGCCGATCTCTTCGATCTGGCCTTCGACCTCGCCAACACGCACTTGTTGCCCAACCTCGTACAGCTCACGCACATAGATTCCCGCAAGAATCTGACCGGCGATTTCCCGGCTTCCCAAACCCATGGCCAGCGCAACTGCCAGACCAACGGTAATCAATACGATAACAATCACATGGTTCAGCAGGTCGGTCTTGACCTCGAGCTGGCTGATCGCCACCGAGATGCTGATGATGATCACCAGCCCCTGCGCGATCCGCCCCAACCCCGAAGCGTAGTCCAGCCCTACGCCTTCTGCTGCGCCGCGCACCAACCCGTTGGCCAATTGCGCCAGCAGGACCCCGACCAGCAACACCAGCGCGGCGCCGAATACTTTCGGCAGATACAACGCCAGCATGTCCAGCGTAGCTGAAACTCGCTCGAGGCCAAGGGATTCTGCCGCAGAAACCAGAAAAATCAGCAGAACGAACCAGTAGACGATTTTACCGATCAGCGTCGAGATCGGCACCTGCAGCCCGGCACGCGACATCAGCTTGGTCAGCCCGGTGCCGCCCATCAGGCGATCGAGGCCCAGTTTGGCGAGCAATTTGGAGAGCAAGGTGTCGAGCAGCTTGGCCACGACGAAACCCAACAGCAGCACAACCAGTGCGCCGAACAGGTTCGGAATGAAGTTAGCGACTTTGGTCCACAACGCAGTCATTGCAGTGACGAGGCTCTGAGTCCAGAGATCAAGTTCCATATTCAATCAGCCTTATCAGCAGTGCGAGCAGTGGTTTTACGAAGACGGGAAACCGGCGAGACATGCGCCGAGCCATTGTTCAGGGCAATCATCAGCGCGGGCAGCCAGCGGCCCAGCAGGCTGAACAGATCACCGGCGCCGACCTGGCGGTTGGCGGTTTTGAGTACGCGGCCCAGGCACGCATCGTCGTCGCGGCTGGACGGCGAAGCGTTGAGCATGTCGCGCAAAGACTGTTCAAACGGATCGTGCATACGCACCTCTCGTGATGTCTGTGAAAGACGCGGGCAGATTTGCTCGGGTCACATGCGCCATGTTCACACCCAGCGCAATCGACGGAACAACCACCACTGGCCGAATGCCAAGGCGAGCACCGTCAGACAGGCGATCAGGAAGCCATACGGGCTTTCGGCGAAAGGAATACCGCCGACATTTATCCCGAGCAGACCGGTGATGAAACTCATCGGCAAAAATATGCAGGTAATGATGCCGAAGCGATACATGGTGCGGTTCATGTGCACGCTCAAACGCCGGTCTTCGGCCTCCAGCACAAGCCCTACGCGCTCTCGGGTCAATTCGAGCTCTTCCAGATAACGGGTGAGGCTGTTGTTCAATTCGTTCCAGTAGTCGGCGTCGTCTTCGACGAACCACGGCAGTTTTATCCGCGTCAGCTGTCCGAAAATATCCCGCTGTGGTGCAAGAAAACGCTTCAGCCCGGCCGCTCTGCGACGGATGTGCAAAATCGCCCCATGCTCGGGTGTATACCGTTCGTCGGCGTCGAGTTTTTCTTCCTCTTCATCGACCACTTCCGACAGGCACGTAACCAGATCCTGCACTTTATTGGTGAGGAACTGCGCCAGATACAGCATCAATTCAGAGGAAGTTTTCGGCCCTTTGCCCTCACCCAGCAGCGCCAGCAACTCATCCGTAGCGCGCAACGGACGCAAGCGCAGGGAAATCACTCGCTGAGCCGAGGCGAAAATCCGCACCGAAACCATGTCTTCCGGCTCGGCGCCCGGGTTGAGATTGACCCCGCGCAGAAACAGCAACAGCTCGGAGTCGGGCAATGGCAACAGACGCGGGCGGGTATTCTCTTCCAGCAACAGATCGCAGGTGAATTCATTGAGCCCGCTGGATTTGCGCAGCCAGGTCTGGGTCTGCGGATGGCTGCGATCCCAGTGCAGCCACAGGCTTTCATGGGCCTGCAGCTGCAAATCGTCGAGCTCAGTCCGGGCTATCGAACGCGCACCGCCCTTGCCGTCCAGTACCAGGGCATGTACCAGCCCCCATTGCGCGTTTTCTTCCTCGAACATCCGCATCCCTTGTCGAAAACCTTATTCAGGCATTTTCAGCGGGCTCGGCGAAACGATCACGCCGTTGTTGTCCGCATAAATGTACTGGCCCGGGTGGAACGTCACGCCGGCGAAAGTCACCGGGACGTTGAGGTCGCCAATGCCGCGCTTGTCGGTTTTCATCGGATGGCTGGCCAGCGCCTGCACGCCGAGATCGGTCTGGGCGATGACGTCGACGTCACGGATGCAACCGTAGATCACCAGCCCTTCCCAACCGTTCTGCGCGGCCTTGGCGGCGATCATGTCGCCCAGCAGGGCGCGGCGCAGCGAACCGCCACCATCAACCACCAGCACTTTGCCTTTGCCGTTGAGTTCGGCCTGCTCCTTGACCAGCGAATTGTCTTCGAAGCATTTGATGGTCACGATTTCGCCGCCGAAGGAATCCCGGCCGCCGAAATTGCTGAACATCGGTTCCAGCACCTGCACCAGCTCCGGGTAGGCGTCGCACAGGTCAGGCGTAAGGTAATGTTCCATCGAAAAACTCCTGTAACAAGGAAGACGATCAAGGATGCCGCATTCTGATGAGACGAGTTCCGGCGGTCGCTGTTTACCTTAGTCCATGCCATGGTCGCTGAGCGAACCTGAACCGCGGCTGAAACGTTATCGCTAAACAGTCACGAAATATGACCGGAACCGCACAATGCGTCATATCTTAGCCGCAAGCCAGGCTGAACGGAACGCCTCTCACACTGCAGCGGCCAGATCCGCCGTCTGCGCCAGCAACGGCGTCTGCTGATCCTTCAACCAGCGCGCCACCAGCGGCCACACCTCAGCCTGCGCCGCTTTGCTCACCAACATTTCGACATGACCGAAATTATCCGAGAAGCCCTGCTCGCGGCCCAGGTTGATGAACTGCTTGTGCTCGGAGCCGATCTGCTCGAACAGCTTGCGGCAGGCCCACGCCGGATCCTGATGATCGCCCGCCGCCGTCACCGCCAGCACCGGCACCTGCACCTCGGCAAGTCCGGCCCACCAGTCCTTGTCCTTATCGCCGAAGCGGCCGAACAAGCCGTACCAGCGCATGCTTTCGATGGCCAGGCCGATCGGCTCGTCTTCCGGGCCGCGTTTGAGGCGTGAGCCGGACAACTGCGCGAAACGCTTGAGAATAAAGCGCCCGCCCCACTCCACCGGTGGGATTTTCAACGGCCAGTAGGTGCGGCTGACCTGGGTGCCGAAAAACGCCGCCGAGGCCACGGCCGGTTCGCCGAGATATTCGCCACCGAGCGCCGCCGCCAGGGTGATGCCGCCCAGCGAATGGCCGATCCAGTGCGGGATCTGTCCGCTCTGCTCACGCACGAAAGCGGCAATCGCCGGCAGATCGTAGCGGGCGTAGTCGGCCACACGATTGCGCCGATAGTCTTCGTTGCGCTGAGACAGGCCGTGACCGCGCATTTCCGGGATCCACACGTCGAAGCCCAGCCGCGTCAGATACGCGCCGAGCCCGAGGCCTTTGGGGGAAAACCAGAAGCGCCGATTGGAAAAGCTGCCGTGCAACAGAATCACCGGCACGCCGCGTGGCGCCGTGTCATCGGCCATGCCCAGGCGGGTGACGGCGATCTCCACGGACCAGTCCGGGCTGTTGCCGGGTTTCAATCGATAGACGTCTTCGCTCAGATCGCCGCGCCGCTCGGCGCTGATCAGCGCGACAGGAAACAGGTTGCTGCTGCTTTGCATAATGCTCTTGCACAAAAAAGGGCGGCATCCGATGGAGCCCGCCCTACTTCAATCTCAAGGCCCGCTCCCACATGGGGCGCGGGCCAATTACATACTGATCAAGCCTGACCTTCGGCGAGGAAGAACCAGGTTTCCAGCACGGTGTCCGGGTTCAGCGACACGCTTTCGATGCCCTGTTCCATCAGCCACTTGGCCAGATCCGGGTGGTCCGAAGGACCCTGACCGCAGATGCCGATGTACTTGCCGGCCTTGTTGCAGGCCTGAATGGCGTTGGCCAACAGCTTCTTCACCGCCGGATTCCGCTCGTCGAACAGGTGCGCGATGATCCCCGAATCGCGGTCCAGACCCAAAGTCAGTTGGGTCAGGTCGTTGGAGCCGATCGAGAAACCGTCGAAGAATTCGAGGAATTCCTCGGCCAGAATCGCGTTGGATGGCAGTTCGCACATCATGATCACGCGCAGACCGTTCTCGCCGCGCTTCAAGCCGTTCTCGGCGAGCAGATCGACCACCTGGCTGGCTTCGCCGAGAGTGCGGACGAACGGCACCATGATTTCCACGTTGGTCAGGCCCATCTCGTTGCGCACGCGTTTCAGCGCGCGGCATTCGAGTTCGAAGCAATCGCGGAACGATTCGCTGATGTAACGCGAAGCACCACGGAAGCCCAGCATCGGGTTCTCTTCTTCCGGCTCGTAGAGCTTGCCGCCGATCAGGTTGGCGTATTCGTTGGACTTGAAGTCCGACAGACGCACGATGACTTTTTTCGGCGTGAACGCTGCAGCCAGGGTGCTGATGCCTTCCACCAGTTTGTCGACGTAGAAGTCGACCGGGTCGCTGTAACCGGCAATACGCTTGTCGACGCTGTCCTTGATTTCCTGCGGCAGGCCGTCGTAGTTCAACAGCGCTTTCGGGTGCACGCCGATCATGCGGTTGATGATGAATTCCAGACGCGCCAGACCGACGCCGGCGTTCGGCAATTGGGCGAAGTCGAAGGCGCGATCCGGATTGCCGACGTTCATCATGATCTTGAACGGCAGCTCCGGCATGGCGTCGACGGAGTTCTTCTTGATGTCGAAGCCCAGTTCGCCTTCGAAGATGTAGCCGGTGTCGCCTTCGGCGCAGGACACGGTCACGCCCTGGCCATCCTTCAGCAGCTGGGTGGCGTTGCCGCAACCTACCACCGCCGGAATGCCCAGCTCACGAGCGATGATCGCCGCGTGGCAGGTACGCCCGCCACGGTTGGTGACGATGGCGCTGGCGCGCTTCATCACTGGTTCCCAGTCCGGGTCGGTCATGTCGGATACCAGAACGTCGCCCGGCTGGACCTTGTCCATTTCCGAGACGTCTTTGATGATGCGTACTTTGCCGGCGCCGATGCGCTGGCCGATCGCCCGACCTTCCACCAGCACGGTGCCGGTTTCCTTGAGCAGGTAACGTTCCATCACGTTGGCCTGGGTGCGGCTTTTCACGGTTTCCGGACGCGCCTGCACGATGTACAGCTTGCCGTCGTCACCGTCCTTGGCCCACTCGATGTCCATCGGGCAGCCGTAGTGCTTCTCGATGATCATCGCCTGCTTGGCCAGCTCGCTGACTTCGGCGTCGGTCAGGCAGAAACGCGCGCGTTCGGCCTTGTCGACATCGACAGTCTTGACCGAACGACCGGCCTTGGCCTCGTCGCCGTAGATCATCTTGATGGCTTTGCTGCCCAGGTTGCGACGCAGGATCGCCGGACGACCGGCCTCCAGCGTGCCTTTGTGTACGTAGAACTCATCCGGGTTGACCGCGCCTTGCACGACGGTTTCGCCCAGGCCATAAGCGCCGGTGATGAACACCACGTCACGGAAACCCGATT
>NZ_JH635999.1:198301-201540 GCF_000257605.1 Pseudomonas sp. R62 | reverse complement strand
GTATCGAGGGTGAACATCACGCCGGCGGTGCCGGTTTCCGAACGCACCATGCGCTGCACGCCAGCCGACAGGGCGACCAGTTTGTGGTCGAAGCCCTGGTGCACGCGGTAGGAAATCGCACGGTCGTTGAACAGCGAAGCGAACACCTCTTTGGCGGCGCGGATAACGTTTTCCACACCACGGATGTTCAGGAAGGTTTCCTGCTGACCGGCGAAGGACGCGTCCGGCAGGTCTTCGGCGGTGGCGGAAGAACGCACGGCCACGGCCACGTCAGGGTTGCCGGCCGACAGCGCGGCGAACGCGGTGCGGATCTCGGTGTTGAGCTTTTCCGGGAATTCGGCGTCCATGATCCATTGGCGGATCTGCGCGCCGGTCTTGGCCAGGGCATTGACGTCGTCGACGTCGAGCGCGTCGAGGGCCTTGTGGATCTGATCGTTCAGGCCGCTCAGTTCGAGGAAGTCACGATAGGCCTGAGCCGTCGTGGCGAAGCCGCCGGGGACCGAAACACCGGCGCCTGCCAGGTTACTGATCATCTCGCCCAGGGATGCGTTCTTGCCCCCCACATGCTCAACATCGTGTTTGCCGAGCTTATCGAGGGAAACTACGTACTCTACCAAGGTGATCTCTCCACTAACTGTGTTGGAAAAGCTCAGAAACCGGCGGCCCGGGGGAGCCTCGGCCGGTTGTATGGCCTGGACCTGGAAAATAAGTGAGAATGCGGGCCAATGGCGGCCGGCAAATCGCGCCTATCATATCCAAGATTCGTTACTAGCTTAAGGCCCAAGGTGCAAATGAAACGATCTGCTTTCTTCATCTCCGATGGCACCGGCATTACTGCCGAAACCCTGGGTCAAAGCCTGTTGGCGCAGTTCGAAAACATTACCTTCAGCAAATTCACGCGGCCCTACATCGACAGCGTGGAAAAAGCGCGGGCCATGGTACAACAAATCAACAAAGCCGCTGAAACCGACGGCTTTCGCCCGATCATCTTCGACACCATCGTCAATCAGGACATTCGTGAGATTCTCGCAACGTCCAATGGTTTCATGATCGACATTTTCTCGACCTTCCTCGCGCCGCTCGAACAGGAGCTCACCGAGCACTCTTCCTACACCGTCGGCAAGTCCCATTCCATCGGGCACAACTCCAATTACATGGAGCGCATCGAGGCGGTGAACTTCGCCCTCGACAACGATGACGGCGCGCGCACCCACTATTACGACAAAGCCGATCTGATACTAGTGGGCGTGTCGCGATGCGGCAAAACGCCGACGTGTCTGTACATGGCCATGCAGTTCGGCATCCGCGCGGCCAACTATCCGCTGACCGAAGACGACATGGAGCGCCTGACCCTGCCGACGGCCCTGCGCGCGCATCAGCACAAGCTGTTCGGCCTGACCATCGACCCCGACCGCCTGACCGCGATCCGCAATGAGCGCAAGCCCAACAGCCGTTATTCGAGCTACGCCCAGTGCGAATTCGAAGTGCGCGAAGTGGAAAACCTGTTCCGCCGCGAGAACATTCCGCACATCAATTCCACGCATTTCTCGGTGGAAGAGATTTCGGCGAAGATTCTCGTGGAAAAAGGCGTTGAGCGGCGGTTCAAGTAGGTTTGCGGTGCCTGATCTGACGCTATCGCGGGCAAGCCCGCTCCCACAGGTTCTGAAGGCGTTCACAATTTCTGTGTTCATCACCATTCCCTGTGGGAGCGGGCTTGCCCGCGAAGAACGATAACGCGGTCCGTCAGATCACAAACAGGTCGATGAATCGATGCACCGACGTGGCTTCAAGCTGCGCCTGATCCTCGCACAGCGCAAAAATCTCAGCGCAACGCTGCCCGGCAAACCGCGTGGCCAGGTTGGCCTTGAACTTGTCCTCCAGCAACGGAATGCCCTCGGCGCGGCGGCGGCGATGGCCGATCGGGTACTCCACCACGACGTTGTCGGTGCTGCTGCCGTCCTTGAAAAACACCTGCACGGCGTTGGCAATCGAGCGTTTGTCAGGCTCAAGGTATTCGCGGGTGAAGCGCGGTTCTTCAACGATGAGCATTTTTTCGCGCAGCACATCGATGATCGGATGCGCCTTGTGGAAGTCGTCTTCGTAGTGCTCCGCGACCAGATTGCCAAATGCCAGCGGCACGGCGGTCATGTATTGCAGGCAGTGGTCGCGGTCGGCGGCATTGGCCAGCGGGCCGACCTTGGAAATGATGCGGATCGCCGATTCATGGGTGGTGATGACGATGCGGTCGATCTCATGCAGCCGATTGCGAACCAGCGGATGCAAGGTCACCGCCGCCTCGCATGCCGTCTGCGCATGGAATTCGGCGGGGAAACTGATCTTGAACAGCACGTTTTCCATCACGTAACTGCCGAACGGCCGGGAGAAGCTGAAAGCGCGTTTGTCCGTGGGTTTCAGCGCCAGATCGTTGTTGGTGTGGCTGAACGAAACGTCATAAAAACCCCACTGCTTTGCCGTCAGAACCCCGGGAATGCCCATCTCACCGCGCATGGCGATGTCGGCCAGCCTTACGCCGCGACTCGCCGCATCCCCCGCCGCCCAGGATTTGCGCGAGCCGGCGTTCGGCGCATGCCGATAAGTGCGCAGTGCCTGACCGTCGGCGAAGGCGTGGGACAGTGCCGACAACAGCTGCTCGCGATTGGCGCCCATCAGTCGGGCGCTGACGGCGGTCGAGGCGACTTTCACCAGAATGACGTGATCCAGTCCTACCCGGTTAAAGGAGTTTTCCAGGGCGATCACGCCTTGAATCTCGTGGGCCATGATCATTGCTTCCAGCACATTGCGGACCGTCAGCGGCGCTTCACCGTTAGCGATGCGTTTCTGTGACAGGTGATCGGCCACGGCGAGGATGGCACCGAGGTTGTCCGATGGATGCCCCCATTCGGCGGCGAGCCAGGTGTCGTTGTAGTCGAGCCAGCGGACAATGCAGCCGATATCCCAAGCGGCTTTGACCGGATCGAGGCGATAAGGGGTACCTGGCACTCGTGCACCGAACGGTACAACCGTGCCTTCAACGATCGGGCCGAGGTGTTTCGTGCATTCGGGGAAACGCAGGGCCAGCAAGCCGCAGCCCAGCGTGTCGATCAGGCAGTTGCGCGCGGTGTTCAGCGCTTCGGCGGATTCGGGCTTGAAGGTGAGGACGTAGTCGGCGATGTCCTGCAGGACTGCGTCGTAATCGGGGCGGTTGTTCAGGTCGACGTTGGCGCTCATGTTCGATTCAC
>NZ_JH635999.1:187513-198052 GCF_000257605.1 Pseudomonas sp. R62 | reverse complement strand
TCCTGTAGGAGCTGCCGAAGGCTGCGATCTTTTGATTTTGTTTTTCGCGATCAAGATCAAAAGATCGCAGCCTTTGGCAGCTCCTACCTGGTTTTGTGTTAAGTCAGAAAGAATCTCCGGGCACGCGGACATAGCCTTCCATGAGCACTCGCGCACTGCGGCTCATGATGGCTTTCTTCACCACCCACTCGCCATTCTCCAGTGTCGCCTCAGCGCCCACGCGCAACGTCCCGGACGGATGGCCGAAACGCACCGCATTGCGCTCAATCCCACCAGCAGCAAGATTGACCAACGTCCCGGAAATCGCCGCCGCCGTGCCGATCGCCACCGCTGCCGTGCCCATCATGGCGTGGTGCAGCTTGCCCATCGACAACGCGCGCACCAGCAGGTCCACATCACCAGCGGCAATCGCTTTACCACTCGACGCTACGTAATCCGCAGGCTTGGCGACGAACGCTACTTTCGGCGTGTGTTGCCGCTTGGCGGCTTCTTCCAGATTGGCGATCAGGCCCATGCGCAACGCACCGTAAGCACGAATCGTCTCGAACATCAGCAGCGCTTTTGGATCGCCGTTGATCGCGCCCTGCAGTTCGGTGCCGGTGTAACCGATGTCTTCGGCGTTGACGAAAATCGTCGGGATCCCGGCGTTGATCATGGTCGCCTTGAACGTGCCGACACCCGGGACCTCAAGCTCATCGACCAGATTGCCGGTGGGGAACATCGAGCCACCGCCGCCCTCTTCTTCCGCCGCCGGATCCATGAATTCGACCTGCACTTCGGCCGCCGGAAAGGTCACGCCGTCGAGTTCGAAATCACCGGTTTCCTGCACTTCGCCATTGGTGATCGGCACGTGGGCGATGATGGTCTTGCCGATGTTGGCCTGCCACACGCGCACCACCGCTACGCCGTTGTGCGGAATGCGGCTGGCGTCGACCAGACCGTTGCTGATGGCGAACGAACCGACCGCCGCCGAGAGGTTGCCGCAGTTGCCGCTCCAGTCGACGAACGGCTTGTCGATCGACACCTGACCGAACAGGTAATCGACGTCGTGATCGGCGCGGGTGCTTTTCGACAGGATCACGGTTTTGCTGGTGCTCGACGTCGCGCCGCCCATGCCGTCGATCTGCTTGTCGTAGGGATCGGGGCTGCCGATCACCCGCAGCAACAAAGCGTCGCGCGCTGGGCCTGGAACTTGCGCTGCTTCGGGCAGATCGGTGAGGCTGAAGAACACGCCTTTGCTGGTGCCGCCGCGCATGTAGGTGGCAGCGATTCTGATTTGTGGTGCGTGAGCCATGGTGCTCCTTACCGAAGGCATGGGACTTGAAATCCCATGCCCACACGTTGATTTAAACGGCTACCGCCGATCCTTCGAGGAAATCCTGTGCGAAGCGCTGCAACACGCCGCCGGCCTCGTAGATCGACACTTCTTCAGCGGTATCGAGACGGCAGGTCACCGGCACTTCGACGCGCTCGCCGTTCTTGCGATTGATCACCAGCGTCAGATCCGCACGCGGCTTGCGCTCGCCGATCACGTCGTAGGTTTCGCTGCCATCGATGGCCAGGGTGTGGCGGTTGGTGCCGGGTTTGAATTCCAGCGGCAACACGCCCATGCCCACCAGGTTGGTGCGGTGAATGCGCTCGAAACCTTCAGCGGCAATCGCCTCGACACCGGCAAGGCGCACACCTTTCGCCGCCCAGTCGCGGGACGAACCCTGACCGTAGTCAGCGCCAGCGATGATGATCAGCGGCTGCTTGCGTTGCATGTAGGTTTCGATGGCTTCCCACATACGCATGACCTGGCCTTCCGGCTCCACGCGCGCCAGCGAACCCTGTTTGACCTTGCCGTTTTCCACGACCATTTCGTTGAACAGTTTCGGATTGGCGAACGTTGCGCGCTGGGCGGTCAGGTGGTCGCCACGGTGGGTGGCGTAGGAGTTGAAGTCCTCTTCCGGCAGGCCCATTTTCGCCAGGTATTCGCCGGCGGCGCTGTCGAGCATGATCGCGTTCGATGGCGACAGGTGATCAGTGGTGATGTTGTCCGGCAGCACCGCCAGCGGGCGCATGCCCTTCAGCGGACGGGCGCCGGCCAGCGCGCCTTCCCAGTACGGCGGACGGCGGATGTAGGTGCTCATCTCGCGCCAGTCGTACAGCGGCGCGACTTTCGGCCCGGTGTCTTCATGCACGGCGAACATCGGAATATAGACCTGACGGAACTGCTCAGGCTTGACCGACGACTTCACCACCGCATCGATTTCTTCATCGCTCGGCCAGATGTCCTTGAGGCGGATTTCCCGGCCATCGACCACGCCCAGCACATCCTTCTCGATATCGAAACGGATGGTCCCGGCGATCGCGTAAGCAACCACCAGCGGCGGCGAGGCGAGGAATGCCTGTTTGGCGTACGGGTGAATGCGGCCGTCGAAGTTGCGGTTGCCGGAAAGCACCGCGGTCGCGTACAGATCGCGGTCGATGATCTCTTGCTGGATCAGCGGATCGAGGGCGCCGGACATGCCGTTGCAAGTGGTGCAGGCAAATGCCACAACGCCGAAACCGAGCTGTTCAAGTTCAGTGGTCAGCCCCGCTTCGTCGAGGTACAGCGCCACGGTTTTCGAGCCCGGCGCCAGCGAAGATTTGACCCACGGCTTGCGCGTCAGGCCGAGCTTGTTGGCATTGCGCGCCAACAGGCCGGCGGCGATGACGTTGCGCGGGTTGCTGGTGTTGGTGCAACTGGTGATGGCGGCGATGATCACCGCGCCGTCGGGCATTTGCCCCGGCACGTCATCCCACTGCCCGGAGATGCCTTTGGCCGCCAGATCGGATACCGCGACGCGGGCGTGCGGGTTGCTCGGGCCGGCCATGTTACGCACCACCGAGGACAGATCAAAAGTCAGGCCGCGCTCGTATTGCGCACCTTTGAGGCTGTCAGCCCACAGGCCGGTGAGTTTGGCGTACTGCTCGACCAATTGAACCTGCTGGTCTTCACGACCGGTCAGTTTCAGGTAATCGATGGTCTGCTGATCGATGTAGAACATCGCCGCCGTGGCGCCGTATTCCGGGGCCATGTTGGAAATGGTCGCGCGGTCGCCGAGGGTCAGCGCCGCCGCGCCTTCGCCGAAGAACTCCAGCCAGGCACCGACGACTTTCTGCTTGCGCAGGTATTCGGTCAGGGCCAGGACCATGTCGGTGGCGGTGATGCCCGGTTGCAGCTTGCCCGTCAGTTCGACGCCAACGCTTTCCGGCAGACGCATCCACGACGCACGGCCGAGCATCACGCTCTCGGCTTCAAGGCCGCCGACGCCGATGGCAATCACACCCAGCGCATCGACGTGCGGGGTGTGGCTGTCGGTGCCGACGCAAGTGTCGGGGAACGCCA
Source organism: Pseudomonas sp. R62 (assembly GCF_000257605.1). NCBI lineage: Bacteria > Pseudomonadati > Pseudomonadota > Gammaproteobacteria > Pseudomonadales > Pseudomonadaceae > Pseudomonas > Pseudomonas sp. R62. The sequence goes on along the minus strand of NZ_JH635999.1, from coordinate 194,679 downwards.
CGCCTTCGCGCACCTGAATCACCGGGGACATTTTCTCCAGGTTGATCTGGTGCATGATGCCGTTGCCCGGCGGGATCACATCGACGTTCTTGAAGGCCTTTTTGGTCCAGTTGATGAAGTGGAAGCGGTCTTCGTTGCGGCGGTCTTCGATGGCGCGGTTCTTCTCGAAGGCCTGGGCATCGAAACCGCCCGCCTCGACGGCCAGCGAGTGGTCGACGATCAATTGCGTCGGCACCACCGGGTTGACCTGCGCCGGGTCGCCGCCCTGCAAAGCGATGGCATCGCGCAGGCCAGCGAGGTCGACCAGCGCGGTCTGGCCGAGGATGTCATGGCAGACCACCCGCGCCGGGAACCACGGGAAATCGAGATCGCGCTTGCGTTCGATCAGTTGCTTGAGCGAGTCGGTGAGCGTGGCCGGGTCGCAGCGACGCACGAGGTTTTCCGCCAGCACGCGTGAGGTGTACGGCAGGGTGTCGTAGCTGCCAGGCGCAATCGCCTCGACCGCCGCGCGGGTGTCGAAGTAATCCAGCGGCGTGCCAGGCAGGTTCTTGCGGAATTCTGTGTTCATCGGGTCAGGACTCGGGTCACGGTGGTTGCAAAGGGTGGGCCAGAAACCTGAGTTACACACCGTCCACTGTGGGAGCGAGCCTGCTCGCGAAAGCGGTATATCAGTCGACATCAATGTTGAATGTCAGTCCGTCTTCGCGAGCAGGCTCGCTCCCACAGGGTCTAGCGGTGTTCTCTGGTTACGGGTCAGCCCACCATTTCAGCGACGTTCGATTGGCACGAACTTGCGCTGTTCGACGCCGGTGTATTCGGCGCTTGGGCGAATGATGCGGTTGTTGGCGCGTTGTTCGAACACGTGCGCGGCCCAGCCGGTCAGGCGCGAGCAGACGAATATCGGCGTGAACAGCTTGGTCGGGATACCCATGAAGTGGTACGCCGAGGCATGGTAGAAGTCGGCATTCGGGAACAGTTTCTTCTGCTCCCACATGGTCTTGTCGATGGCTTCCGAGACTGGGAACAACACCTTGTCACCGACCTCGTCCGCGAGTTTTTTCGCCCAGCCCTTGATCACCTCGTTGCGCGGGTCGCTGTCCTTATAGATCGCGTGGCCGAAGCCCATGATCTTGTCCTTGCGCTCGAGCATGCCCAGGGTGCCTTTGATCGCCTCTTCCGGTGAACCGAAGCGCTCGATCATTTCCATCGCCGCTTCGTTGGCGCCACCGTGCAACGGGCCACGCAGCGAACCGATAGCCGCCGTCACGCACGAGTACAGATCCGACAAAGTCGAGGCGCAAACGCGTGCGGTGAAGGTTGAGGCATTGAATTCGTGTTCGGCGTAGAGGATCAGCGACACGTTCATCACTTTGACGTGAAGTTCGCTTGGCTTCTTGTCGTGCAGCAAGTGCAGGAAGTGGCCGCCGATGGTCGGCTCGTCGCTGACGCAGTCGATGCGCTTGCCGTCGTGGCTGAAGCGATACCAGTAGCACATGATCGCCGGGAACGCGGCGAGCAGACGGTCGGTCTTGTCGCGCTGTTCGGAGAAGTCTTTCTCCGGTTCGATGTTGCCGAGGAATGAGCAACCGGTGCGCATGACGTCCATCGGGTGGGCGTCGGCGGGAATTCGTTCGAGCACTTCTTTCAAAGCTTGCGGCAGGTCGCGCAGCTTGCTCAGTTTGCTTTGATAGTCGGCCAGTTGCGCTGTTGTCGGCAGTTCGCCGTACAGCAGCAGATAGGCGACTTCTTCAAATTGCGCGTCGGCGGCCAGTTCACGCACGTCGTAGCCGCGATAGGTCAGCCCGGCACCGGCCTGGCCCACGGTGGACAATGCGGTTTGCCCGGCAACCTGGCCACGGAGCCCGGCGCCACTGAGTACTTTTGCTTCGGCCATTGTGTTCTCCAATCTTCTTGAATTTGTATGGGGAAACTTGTGGGAGCGAGCCTGCTCGCGAAAGCGCTGGATCAGTCGACATCAATGTTGGATGTCAGTCCGTCTTCGTCGGAACGCCGCCCGGAGCCGGCTCGCTCCCACAGGGTTTTGTTCAGCCTTTCTTCTGTGCAAACAACGCATCGAGCTTCTGCTCGAACGTGTGGTAATCGATACGATCGTAGAGCTCCATGCGAGTCTGCATGGTGTCGATGACATTCTGTTGCGTGCCATCGCGGCGGATCGCGGTGTAGACGTTTTCCGCTGCCTTGTTCATCGCGCGGAACGCCGACAGCGGGTAAAGCACCAGCGAGACGTCAGCGCCGGCCAGTTGTTCGGTGGTGTACAGCGGCGTTGCGCCGAACTCGGTGATGTTGGCCAGGATCGGTGCTTTCACACGGTTGGCGAACAGCTTGTACATGTCCAGTTCGGTAATCGCTTCCGGGAAGATCATGTCGGCGCCCGCCTCGATGCACGCTGCCGCGCGATCAAGCGCCGATTCCAGACCTTCCACTGCCAGTGCGTCGGTACGCGCCATGATCACGAAGCTGCCATCGGTACGGGCATCGACGGCGGCTTTGATGCGATCGACCATTTCCTGCTGGCTGACGATTTCTTTATTGGGGCGATGGCCGCAGCGCTTGGCGCCAACCTGGTCCTCGATGTGAATCGCCGCCGCGCCGAACTTGATCATCGACTTGACCGTGCGCGCCACGTTGAAGGCCGACGAGCCAAAACCGGTGTCGACATCCACCAGCAGCGGCAGGTCGCAAACGTCGGTGATACGGCGCACGTCGGTCAGCACATCATCCAGCCCGGTGATGCCCAGATCCGGCACGCCAAGCGAGCCTGCGGCCACGCCGCCGCCGGACAGGTAGATCGCCTTGAAACCGGCGCGCTTGGCCAGCAGCGCGTGGTTGGCGTTGATCGCGCCGACCACTTGCAAAGGATGCTCGCTGGCGACCGCATCGCGGAAGCGCTGGCCCGGCGTGTTCAGGTTGGAAGTCATGCATCACCTCGTTCAGTGGCTGTCTTGTTGTGGGCGCCGTCCTCGTAGTGACGGGCGATGTTGCGTTTCGAGGCGCCAATGTGGCGGCGCATCAACAATTCCGCGAGCTCGCCGTCACGGTCGGCGATGGCATCGAGAATGCGGTGGTGTTCGGCGAAGGCCTGGTGCGGGCGGTTCGGCGTGGTGGAAAACTGGATGCGGTACATGCGCACCAGTTGATACAGCTCGCCGCAGAGCATCTGCGTCAGCGTGCGATTGCCGCTGCCCTGGATGATCCGGTAATGAAAGTCGAAATCGCCTTCCTGCTGGTAGTAACCGACGCCGGCCTGAAACGCCGCATCGCGCTCGTGGGTTTCCAGCACCCGGCGCAGTTCGTCGATTTCCGCGACGCTCATGCGCTCGGCAGCGAGGCGGCAGGCCATGCCTTCGAGGGATTCACGGATTTCGTAGAGTTCGATCAATTCGGCATGGCTGAGCGAGACCACCCGCGCACCGACGTGCGGCACGCGCACCAGCAAGCGCTGGCCTTCCAGACGATGGATCGCCTCACGCAGCGGACCCCGACTGATGCCATAGGTGCGCGCCAGCTCCGGTTCGGAGATCTTGCTGCCCGGGGCGATTTCGCCTTTGACGATAGCCGCCTGAATGCGCCGGAAGACGTTTTCCGACAGCGTCTCGGAATCGTCGCCGCTGATGACCGGGGGATCGAGTTGATCCAGCATGATTGTCGACACCTTTAAATCCAATGCGGCAAAAACTAGCCAATAAGACCGCATCAGTCAAAGGATAAATAGGTATTGTCGACAATCGTCTAATAACCGCAGCCAATCGATCATCTATTAATGTTGGAGCGAGCTTGCTCGCGAAGGCGGCACATCAGCCGGCTTCTACATCGAATGACACAGCGCTTTCGCGAGCAGGCTCGCTCCCACAAGAGTGGCATCCCTTGCAGCTCATGGGTCGGCGCAAGCGCTGGCGCCATAAAACCACCGTGCTAGAATGCCGCCCGCATTTGCGGGTCTTTAGTACGGCTTGCCATAAAAAGCTGCCAGGCACACGCGGGGGCTTGCGCACGGTTGCGCGGGCACCTGAACCGATAACGGAACGCTGCGCACCAGGATTTATGAGACTCAAGCCTTTCCCCACCTTTTTTGCTCTGTTTTGCCTGCCGGGCCTCGCCGCCGCGGGGGAAAAAACCGTGTACGGCCTCAACGAATACGCTTCGCTTGACGGCATCAATCTCGAAGTTGCGGCCAAACTCGACACCGGGGCGAAAACCGCCTCGCTGAGCGCCCGCGACATCAAACGTTTCAAACGCAACGGTGAATCCTGGGTACGTTTCTACCTGGCCATCGACACCGCGCATTCACACCCCATCGAACGGCCGCTGGCGCGGGTCAGCAAGATCAAGCGCCGCGCCGGCGACTACGATCCGGAAGAAGGCAAGCAGTACACCGCCCGTCCGGTGATCGAGCTGGATATCTGCATGGGTTCGGCAATGCGCAGCATCGAAGTGAACCTCACCGACCGAAGTGCGTTCCAATACCCGCTTTTGATCGGCTCCGAGGCGCTGAAACGCTTCGACGCGCTGGTCGACCCCAGTCTTAAATACGCTGCCGGCAAACCTGCCTGCACCATCGCCGCTCACACCGCCGAGTAATTTCCATGCGTTCTCTAACCTTCCACCTGAAAATCCTGATCGCCGTGCTGGTGCTGCTGGGCGTTTCGGTTACGGCCTATCAGATTTTCGTGCTCGGCATCCCGGTGACCGAAGACGCCACCGACGACCTGTGGAACATCGACGCCAAGGTCGAGTTCGTCGCCAGCACCAAGGATCCGGTGAAGATCCAGATGTTCGTGCCGCCGTTGAGCCGCGATTACGTGAGCCTCAACGAAAGCTTCATCTCCAATAACTACGGCGTCGCGGTCAACCGCATCGACGGCAACCGCAAGGTGACCTGGTCGGCCCGTCGCGCCAAGGGCAACCAGACGCTGTATTACCGTCTGGTGCTGACCAAGCGCTACACCGCGGAAAAATCCAAGGTCAAAGGCCCGACCTTCCGTGACAGCATGGTCATCGAAGGCCCGGAAAAAATCGCCGCCGAAGCCCTGCTCGCGCCGATCCGCCAACACTCGGCCGACGTCGAAACCTTTATTGGCGAGGCGATCAAGCGCGTTAACAATGTCAACGACGACAACGTCAAATTGCTGCTGGCTGGCGATCCGTCGACTTCGCACAAAGCCAAGATCGTCGAACTGCTGCTGTCGATTGCCCACGTTCCGGTAGAAAAAGTCCACACCATCCGCCTCGTCGCCGATCAGCCTCAGACTCCCGAGCTGTGGCTGCGCAGCTTCAACGGCAACGACTGGCTGTACTTCAACCCGGAAACCGGTGAACAAGGCCTGCCGACCGATCGCCTGCTGTGGTGGACCGGCGACGAAAACCTGATCACCGTCGACGGCGGCAAGAAAGCCAACGTGACTTTCAGCCTGAACAACAGCGAGATGAACGCGATTCGTCTGGCCAAGCTGACCGACGAAAACACTGACGCCAACTTCCTCGATTATTCGCTGTACGGCTTGCCGCTGCAGACCCAGCAGACCTTCATGATCATGGTGATGATCCCGATCGGCGTGCTGGTGATCCTGATCCTGCGCAACCTGATCGGCCTGCAGACCCTGGGCACATTCACCCCGGTGCTGATCGCCCTCGCCTTCCGCGAAACGCAGCTGGGCTTCGGCATTCTGCTGTTCACGGTGATCACCGCGCTGGGCCTGTCGCTGCGCTCGTATCTCGAACATCTGAAGCTGCAAATGCTGCCGCGCCTGTCGGTGGTGCTGACGTTCGTGGTGGTGTTGATTGCGGCGATCAGTCTGTTCAGCCACAAGCTGGGGCTTGAGCGTGGCTTGTCGGTGGCGCTGTTCCCGATGGTGATTCTGACCATGACCATCGAACGACTGTCGATCACCTGGGAAGAACGCGGCGCCAACCATGCGCTGAAAGTCGCGATCGGCACGCTGTTCGCCGCCTCCCTGGCGCACCTGATCATGACCGTGCCGGAGTTGGTGTACTTCGTGTTTACCTTCCCGGCGATCCTGCTGATTCTGGTCGGATTCATGCTGGCGATGGGTCGCTATCGCGGCTACCGCCTGACCGAACTGGTACGTTTCAAGGCCTTCCTGAAGAAGGCTGACGCCTGATGTTCGGTTTCTGGAAGACCTGGAAGGCCCTCGAGGCGCGCGGCATCATGGGCATCAACCGCCGCAACGCGGACTACGTGCTCAAGTACAACAAGCGCAGCCTGTACCCGATCGTCGATGACAAGATCCTCACCAAGGAACGCGCCATCGCCGCCGGTATCCACGTGCCGGAGCTGTACGGGGTGATCTCCACCGAGAAGGAAATCGACAAGCTCGACGAGATCATCGGCGGGCGCAGCGACTTCGTGATCAAACCGGCGCAGGGCGCGGGTGGCGATGGCATCATCGTCATCGCCGACCGCTTCGAAGGCCGTTATCGCACGGTGTCGGGCAAGATTCTCGCCCACGAAGAGCTGGAGCATCACATCTCCAGCATCCTCACCGGCCTGTACTCGCTGGGCGGCCACCGCGACCGCGCACTGATCGAATACCGCGTGACCCCGGACCAGATCTTCAAAAGCATCAGCTACGAAGGCGTGCCGGACATCCGCATCATCGTGCTGATGGGCTACCCGGTGATGGCGATGTTGCGTCTGCCGACCCGTCAGTCCGGCGGCAAGGCCAACCTGCACCAGGGCGCCATTGGCGTTGGTGTGGATCTGGCCACCGGCCTTACGCTGCGTGGCACCTGGCTGAACAACATCATCACCAAACACCCCGACACCACCAACGCGGTGGATGGCGTGCAACTGCCCTACTGGGACGGTTTCATGAAACTCGCCGCCGGCTGCTATGAGCTGTGCGGGCTGGGTTATATCGGCGTGGACATGGTGCTCGATCAGGAAAAGGGTCCGTTGATTCTCGAACTGAATGCGCGGCCGGGGCTGAACATTCAGATCGCCAACGATTGCGGCCTGACCTTGCGCACTCACGCGGTTGAAGCGCGGCTGGAAGAGCTGAAGGCGCGGGGCGTAAAGGAATCGGTTGAAGAACGGGTGGCGTTTACCCAGGAAATGTTTGGGCATATTCCTGCGGTTGAGGGCTGACAAGCCTAAAAGCGAAAGCCCCTCACCCTAGCCCTCTCCC
>NZ_JH635999.1:182651-184589 GCF_000257605.1 Pseudomonas sp. R62 | reverse complement strand
GGCAGGCGGAGTATCAGGAGTCGATGACCAAAGTGCGGATCCTGCTCGATACCCTGCAGAACCTCTGAAGCATCGCGAGCAGCCTCCCACACCGATCGTTCCCACGCTCCTGCGTGGGAATGCAGCCCGGGACGCTCCGCGTCCCTTTCAGAAGCCGAACGCGGAGCGTCCGATGAGGCGTCCCCACGCGGAGCGTGGGAAGGATCATCGTGTGGGAGCGAGCCTGCTCGCGAAGACGTCCTTCCAGACGACTACAAACTCAACTCTCTATTAGAGGCTTTGAGGAACTCCTGCTTCAGCTCTTCAAACGTATGCACCGCCGGGAACTGCGGAAACTCGCGAATCACGTTGTCCGGCGCATGAAACAGAATCCCTGCGTCCGCCTCGCCGAGCATGGTCGTGTCGTTGTATGAATCCCCCGCCGCGATCACCCGGTAGTACAGGCTCTTGAACGCCAGCACCGACTGGCGCTTGGGATCTTTCTGGCGCAGCTGATAGCCCGTCACCCGACCGCTTTCGTCAGTGATCAAGCGATGGCAGAGCAAGGTGGGGAAGCCCAGCTGGCGCATCAGTGGCTGTGAAAACTCATAGAAGGTGTCCGATAGAATCACCACCTGGAAACGCTCGCGCAGCCAGTTGACGAACTCCACCGCACCGTCCAGCGGTTTCAGCGTGGCGATGACTTCCTGAATATCCGAGAGCTTGAGGCCGTGCTCATCGAGGATGCGCAGGCGCTGCTTCATCAATACGTCGTAATCGGGAATGTCCCGGGTGGTGGCCTTGAGGGAGTCGATTCCGGTTTTTTCGGCGAAGGCGATCCAGATTTCCGGTACCAGTACCCCTTCAAGATCCAGGCAAGCAATTTCCACAAGACACTCCCGTTTGTAGTGATTATTTGAGTCAAGCGAGGCCGAACTCTAGCGTTTGCACCCGAGGCGTGCAACGCAGAGGACGCCCCGGGCGCGGCAGCTTTTTGTTACCATCGGCCCCCTATAGAGCGCCCGAGCGCCATTGACCTGTAGGAAGCCGCCCTGATGAGCCCAACGTTTAACGTCGTGGAACTCGCCACGACCCATGCCAACAAATCCGCCCAGGACATCCTCAAGCTCGCCTTCGCCGAGTTCGGCGATGACTTGTGGATATCTTTCAGCGGCGCCGAGGACGTGGTGCTGGTGGACATGGCGTGGAAGCTGAACAAGAACGTCAAAGTGTTCAGCCTCGACACCGGCCGCCTGCATCCGGAGACCTACCGCTTCATCGAGCAGGTGCGCGAGCATTACAAGATCGACATCGAAATCGTCTCGCCGGACTACACGAAACTCGAACCGTTCGTGAAGGAAAAAGGCCTGTTCAGCTTCTACAAAGATGGCCACGGCGAATGCTGTGGCATCCGCAAGATCGAGCCGCTGCGGCGCAAGCTGTCCGACGTCAAAGCCTGGGCCACCGGCCAGCGCCGCGATCAGAGCCCGGGCACCCGCAGCGCTGTGGCGGTGCTGGAAATCGACACAGCTTTCTCGACACCGGAACGCACCCTGTACAAGTTCAACCCGCTGGCGCAGATGACCAGCGAGGAGATCTGGGGTTACATCCGCATGCTTGAGCTGCCGTACAACAGCCTGCACGAGCGCGGCTTCATCAGCATCGGCTGCGAACCCTGCACCCGCCCGGTGCTGCCGAACCAACACGAGCGCGAAGGCCGCTGGTGGTGGGAAGAAGCCACGCAGAAAGAATGCGGCTTGCATGCCGGGAATATCATCAGCAAGAGCAAGGTTTGATCCCCCATTTATAGAAAGACCTGTGGGAGCGAGCCTGCTCGCGAAAGCGCCGTTCCAGTCAACGTTTCAGTTGCCTGATCCACCGCATTCGCGAGCAGGCTCGCTCCCACATTGATAGGTGCCAGGCACACAAAAGGTGTACACAAGGTTGTCACCATCGGTG
>NZ_JH635999.1:174707-182313 GCF_000257605.1 Pseudomonas sp. R62 | reverse complement strand
CTTTCAGTTCTGACGCCCTGAAAAGTTACACTCCCCAGCAAAATCCCCATCTGCTTGCCCCTCTGCAAACTCCCTCCCCTGAAAAAAATTCCTGTCCAATCGATCAATTTATATCGCCGGTTTTTCAGTTACTTATCCCGCATTGATAACTATTCGAAATGAGCCCTGCCGCTTATAGATTCGCAACTGGCACAAATCTGGCTTTATCGCATACATGTTTTGTATACAAAACTGCAAAACATGCACACTTTCGATCCGCAAGCCTGAAGCGCCCTATCCCGTACAGGCTGCAGATGCCCCGTAACCAGTGATGTTTTCACCGCCGCGACGAAGATTTGTCGAGCCTGAGCGCTCATGCACAGTCATCGCGGTGGCGAACGTCAGGAGCCTGCCGGAATGCGTACAAGTCTTTCGAATAACATCGCGCTGAATCTGCCCTCCGCTACGCTCGATCAACCGTTGCCCGATGACGGACTGAGCGAGCCGCTGCAACTGAGCCCGCGTCTGCACAACAGCGATCTGGCGCCGACCAAAGCCGAAGGCCGGCGCTGGGGCCAGTACAGCATCTTCGCCCTGTGGACGAATGATGTGCACAACATCGCCAACTACTCGTTCGCCATCGGCCTGTATGCGTTGGGCCTGGGCGGCTGGCAGATTCTGTTGTCGCTGGGGATTGGCGCGGCGCTGGTGTACTTCTTCATGAACCTGTCCGGGTACATGGGGCAGAAAACCGGGGTGCCGTTTCCGGTGATCAGCCGGATCAGTTTCGGCATTCACGGTGCGCAAATTCCTGCATTGATCAGGGCGGTTATCGCCATCGCCTGGTTCGGTATTCAGACGTACCTCGCCTCGGTGGTATTCCGCGTCCTGCTGACCGCCGTGCATCCGGGCTTTGCCGAATACGATCACAACTCGATTCTCGGCCTGTCGACTCTGGGCTGGGTGTGCTTCGTTGCCATCTGGCTGGTGCAACTGGCGATCCTTGCCTACGGCATGGAAATGGTGCGCCGTTACGAGGCATTTGCCGGGCCGGTGATTCTGCTGACCGTTGCTGCCCTTGCCGCGTGGATGTACTTCCAGGCCAACGCGACCATTGCCTGGTCGATCCGCGAGCCGCTGACCGGTGGCGAGATGTGGCGCAACATCTTTGCCGGCGGCGCGTTGTGGCTGGCGATCTACGGCACGCTGATCCTCAACTTCTGCGATTTCGCCCGTTCTTCGCCGTGCCGCAAAACCATCAAGGTAGGAAATTTCTGGGGCTTGCCGGTGAACATTCTGGTGTTCGCTGCGATTACTGTGCTGCTGTGTGGCGCGCAGTTCCAGATCAACGGGCGGATCATCGAAAGCCCGACCGAAATCATCGCCTCGATCCCCAACACATTCTTTCTGGTGCTCGGCTGCCTGGCTTTTCTGATCGTCACCGTCGCGGTGAACATCATGGCCAACTTCGTCGCCCCGGCGTTCGTCCTCAGCAACCTGGCGCCGAAGTACCTGACCTTCCGCCGCGCCGGATTGATCAGCGCGACCATCGCTGTACTGATCCTGCCGTGGAACCTCTACAACAGCCCGCTGGTGATCGTGTATTTCCTGTCGGGCCTCGGCGCCCTGCTCGGCCCGCTGTACGGGGTGATCATGGTCGACTACTGGTTGATCCGCAAAGGCCGCATCAACGTGCCGCAGCTCTACAGCGAAGACCCCAACGGCGCTTATTACTACAGCCGTGGCATCAATTTCCGCGCGGTGGCGGCGTTTATTCCGGCAGCGCTGATCGCCATCGTCCTGGCCCTGGTACCCGGTTTCCACAGTGTTTCGCCGTTCTCCTGGCTCATCGGTGCCGGTATCGCCGGCATGCTTTACCTGATCATCGCCAAACGCCAGACGCATTACGCCGAAGTCAGCGGCGAGTGCATCGCTGTGGATAACGTCAGCCACTGATCCCTTCGCGGCCCGGTTTTCGGGCCGCACCACTGCCCGCAATAAGGATTTTCCATGCGTATTCTCGTGGTCAACGTCAACACCACCGAATCCATCACCGACGCCATCGCCCGCTCGGCGCAGGCCGTCGCTTCACCCGGTACCGAAATCGTCGGCCTGACCCCGTACTTCGGCGCCGAATCGATTGAAGGCAATTTCGAAAGCTACCTGGCCGCCATCGCCGTCATGGACCGGGTGATGGCCTACGACCAACCCTTCGACGCCGTGATTCAGGCCGGCTACGGCGAACACGGCCGCGAGGGTTTGCAGGAATTGCTCAACGTGCCGGTGGTGGACATCACCGATGCGGCGGCCAGCACCGCGATGTTTCTCGGCCATGTCTACTCGGTGGTGACCACGCTGGATCGCACCGTGCCGCTGATCGAGGATCGGCTGAAATTGTCCGGCCTGTGGGATCGCTGTGCCTCGGTGCGCGCCAGTGGTCTGGCGGTTCTGGAGCTGGAACACGAACCGCAGCGCGCACTGGAAGCGATTGTGCAGCAGGCCGAACTGGCGGTGACCCAGGACAAGGCCGAGGTGATTTGCCTGGGCTGCGGCGGCATGGCCGGGCTGGATGAACAGATCCGTCGGCGCACCGGCGTGCCGGTGGTGGATGGCGTGACAGCGGCGGTGATGATTGCCGAATCGCTGGTGCGTTTGAAGTTGTCGACGTCGAAGGTGCGGACTTATGCGACGCCACGGCCGAAGAATATTGTTGGCTGGGCGCAGCGCTTTGCTCGATAGACCGAGTTATCGTTCATCGCGGGCAAGCCCGCTCCCACAGGGTTTTGTGTTCTTTGCAAGATGTGTGAGCAACTCAAAACTTGTGGGAGCGGGCTTGCCCGCGATAGCCGCAACTCGGTTTGGTGCCTGGCTCAGATAGCACTAAACCGCCGCCCCAATCCCTGCTCAACAAACTGTTCAATCACGAAATCCACAAACGCCCGGGTCTTGCCCGGCAACAATTTGTGCTCGGCGTAATAGATCGAAATGTTGCCGTCATCGACAAACCAGTCAGGCAGCACCCGCTGCAACGTCCCTGCCTGAAGATACGCGACCGCAAACGGCATGCTCACCAGCGCAATGCCCAAACCTTGCATCGCCGTTGCACAGGCAGCCTCGGAATCACTCATGGTCATCCGCACCCGCAACATCAGCGGACTGTGTTGCTGATCGCGGTGAGTCAGTTGCCAGGAACGCACGCGCCCGGTCTGCGGTGAGCGAATCAGAATGCCGTCGTGTTGCTTGAGGTCATCGGGATGGCTGATCGGCGCATGTTTTTGCAGATAGTCCTCAGATGCCACCAACACCCGATGCGCCGGTGTCAGCCTGCGCGCAACCACGCCTTGCGGCAGTTCAAAGCCGCCACCAATCGCCGCGTCGAAGCCCTGCCCGATCAGGTCGACTTGGCGGTTATCGAAATGCCAGTCCGGGTTGATCGCGGGATAGCGCCGCAGAAACTCACCGAGCAGCGGCACGATATACAGACGGCCGAACACCGTGCCCATGCTGACTTTCAGCGTGCCGGCCGGTTGCCCGCCGGCACTGGCCAGATTGGCCACGGCATTCTGGATGGTGGTCAGGCTGGCGCTGACTTCACTCAAAAACAGCTGCCCCGCTTCGGTCAGGGTCAGGCTGCGTGTACTACGCTGGAACAGCCGCACGCCAAGCCGCGCCTCCAATTTCGCCACGCTCTTGCCGACCGCCGCCGGGGTCAGGCTCAAGCGTCGCGCGGCTTCGGCGAAGCTGCCGACTTCGGCGCTGCGCACAAAGCATTCGATACTGCTGAACGTTTCCATGATCGCCACTATAAACTTCTGGTTTACACAGACTATAGCAATCATGGTCTACCCGGTTGTCGATGCCACGCCGATACTCGGCACCAACACCAAGGCATTCCGCCTTGAACACTTGGAGATCGAACATGACCACTCAACACCTCAGCGGCAAAGTCGCTCTGATTCAAGGCGGTTCGCGCGGCATCGGCGCAGCCATCGTCAAACGCCTGGCCGCTGAAGGCGCCGCCGTCGCTTTCACTTACGTCAGCTCCGCCGCCAAAGCCGAAGAACTGCAGAACAGCATCACCGGCAACGGCGGCAAAGCCCTGGCGATAAAGGCTGACAGCGCCGATGCCGGCGCGATTCGCCACGCCGTCAGCGCCACCGTCGAAGCGTTTGGGCGCCTGGACATTCTGGTCAACAACGCCGGCGTGCTGGCCATCGCGCCGCTGGAAGATTTCAAACTCGAAGATTTCGATCAGACTTTGGCCATCAACGTGCGCAGCGTGTTCATTGCTTCGCAGGAAGCGGCGAAACACATGGGCGAAGGCTCGCGGATCATCAACATCGGCAGCACCAACGCCGACCGCATGCCCTTCGGCGGTGGCGGCGTGTACGCGATGAGCAAATCGGCACTGGTCGGCCTGACCAAAGGCCTGGCCCGCGACCTCGGCCCACGCGGTATCACCATCAACAACGTGCAACCTGGCCCGGTCGACACCGACATGAACCCGGCCCATGGCGAATTCGCCGACAGCCTGATCCCGCTGATGGCCGTCGGTCGGTACGGCACCGCCGATGAAATCGCCAGCTTCGTCGCCTACCTGGCCGGGCCGGAAGCCGGTTACATCACCGGTGCCAGCCTGACCATCGACGGTGGTTTCGGCGCCTGACAGACCGGCAAAAAAAACGCCGCCCTTCTTTATAGAAGGGCGGCGTTTGTGTTTAAGCGGTCAGGCCAGTTCCAGCATCGGCAGGCCAAATACGCTGGGCGTGAAATCTTTCAGTGAGCGGATAATGCCGTCAGCGTGAGCATATTTCTCGTCTGCCATTGCTGCGTCGGGGATGGCGATTGCGGTCATGCCTGCCGCTTTCGCTGCGGTGACGCCAAACGGCGAATCCTCGAACACCAGACAATCCTTGGGCGCAACGCCCAAACGCCGGGCGGCGGTGAGGAAAATATCCGGCGCCGGTTTGGCCGCGCCGACTTCCGGATCGTCCGCCGTGACGATGAAATCGAACAGCGCAAACCACTCACGGTGCAAGGTGGTTTTCTGCCCGAACGACTGGCGCGACGAACTGGTGCCCACCGCGATCGGGATGTTGTGCGCTTTGAGGTGACGCACCAGCGCTTCGGCCCCCGGCATCGCCTGCGCCTTGGGGAAACGCTCGCGCATCAGCGGCTCGCGGATCTGCAGAAATTCTTCCGGAGTGATCGGTAACTCCAGCGCCTGCACCACGTAGTTGGCCAGGTCATTGGCACCGCGACCAATGATGTTTTGTTTGACGCTCCAGTCGAAGGTTTTCCCGTAGCGCCCGGCAATCAGCGAGGTGACCTCGGTGTAAATGCCCTCGGTGTCGAGCAGCAAACCGTCCATATCGAAAATCACGGCCTTGATCGGGCCGAACGTCTTCAGCGGTGCATTCATCATCGGATCCGTTAACAAAGACATCCCGGGCGACAGGCAACGTGCCGCAACGCGGATCTGATTAATGGGTTCAGCAGCATAGCGAGGCCGATGGACATTGAGCAACGGGCAATGCCATCGACGCCTTTTCGCATTTAGCGAAAACTCCTACAGACACTGCCTACTTCCCCGACTTCTTTCCTTTTTGATCCCCCGCAAAGTCCGCGCTCCCGTTTTTTCATATGCGCGAGCGACTGCGAATGTTTCAACCCGATCAGCTCCTGGCCCTGAACAACAGCATCGGACTGCTGGTGGTGGCCGCCCTGAATCCGAAGCAGCCAGATTTCGAAGCGCTGATCGACGAGTTCCGCCTGTGCCTGAACAACTACGATGCCTGGGCCGAGCAGTTCTGGACCGGGACGGCGCTGGACATCGAGCAGGTGTTCAAGGTTGGCAATGACGTACAACTGAGCGCGCCGATCACCTCGCGCGCACCTGTCAGCTCATCGGTGGTCATGTGTTCGGCCAGCGGTCCGTTGACCTTGGTGCACCTGTTTGAAGCGGCGCGCTTTGTGCCGATCGGCGACACCCCGGTGACCCTCGAACCGCTGCTCAGCGACGTCGACGGCGTGCTGACCTTCGGCGAACCAAAGCGCTACACCATTGGCCCGAGCGGGATCCTCGAGGTGACCGATTGCATGCGCGGCCAGCGCTACCGCGTCACCTTCTTTCCAGACGTTTCAACCGCGCACGTCCGCGCCCTGTATGCCTCTTATGAAGGAGTCATCGCCGGTCTTGAAGGTTGGCTGCGCGCCGAGTGGACAGGCTTTCAGCCGCAATGGACGGAGTTTTCCAGCGCCGGTTTTCTTGATCGTTACGGGCAGTTGCAACGGGCCGATTGGCGCGGTCTGGAAAAAGCCCTGAATGGCGTCTGGGATGACATTCAACAGCTGTTTGCCCTCCTCGCCGACCTGCAGGAGCACAGCGCAAAGCTCCTCGAATATCTGAGCGAAGTCGAACTCGAGGCGCTGCTTGCCGCTTCAAACGAAGCGATCGCCAACGCCTTGTTGATGCTCAGCGACGAGCCGTTGCTGTTCATTCATCTGGCTGCGTTTACCAGTTGGCTGAAGATGCTGCCGCCGCAATACCTCGCCGAAGTGGTGGCTGAAGTTCGCACCGAGTTGCTGATCAGTTTCCTGTTGATGCGCGTGGCGGGCGGTGCCGGCGTATCGCTGCGTTTGAGCAGCAAGGTCCTGGCGAAGATCAAGTCGCCACGGGCGCGGGAATGGCTGGCGGCTTCTGCTTTACGCTTGGCGGAACTGACCTCAACGCCGGAACTCACGCAGCATGCGAGCACGCTGAAGCCGCTGATGTTTCATGCGCGCGAGGTTGAGCTGAAGCCGACACCGTCGATTCCGCTGAACATTCGTCAGGCCGACGCGGTGGTGCTCCGCGTGCCGAATCCGGCGCCACTCGCGCGGGAAAAATCCCAAGGCATGGCACGGCTTGAGCGCCACGAGCCCCACGACGACGCCCCCGACCAGGCGAAAAACCCCAACGGCGATGCCGCCGACTGCGTACCCAAAACCTGTACCAATGGCTGCCCAGTGTCGATGGTCACCGGCGAAGAACTGCTGACCCTGACCGACGCCGTGCTCGATGGCGTGTTGCCCTTCGAATTCACCCGCTTGTACCGCAGCAGCGCGGTCGAGATCGACATCGGCCTGGGTTTCGGCTGGAGCCATACGCTGGCGCATCGGCTGGCCTTCGACGGCGATGGCGTGATCTGGATCGACCACGAGAACCGCCGAACCCGCTTTCCCCTGCCCAACGTCGCGCGCCCGGCGATTCACAACAGCCTGTCGCGGGCGGCGATCTTTCTCGGCGAGGAACCCGAAGAACTGATTCTGGCTCTGGCCGGCGACAGCGCGCGGTTCTATCACTTTCGCGCCGGACGACTGACCGCAATCAGCGATGTCTACGGCAATCGTCTAACCCTGCAACGCGATCGCTCCGACCGCATACAGCGTCTGGACAACGGCGCCGGGCGCGCCCTGCTGTTGCGTTATGACCGCGCGCAGCTGGTGGCGGTCGATTACCAAGTCTTTGTTCAGGGCGAGTGGACCACCGAGCAAACCCTCGCCACCTACAGCTTTGATGCCCGGCAACGCCTGCTGGTCGCGACCAACGCGGTCGGCGACAGCGAGCGCTACGACTATGACGATC
>NZ_JH635999.1:167765-172014 GCF_000257605.1 Pseudomonas sp. R62 | reverse complement strand
CCTCGACCAACCGCTGCGGTTTCAGGGGCAGTATTTCGATGTTGAAAGCGGATTGCATTACAACCGGCATCGGTATTACGACCCGAGATTGGGGCGGTATCTGACACCGGATCCGGTGAAGCTCGCGGGTGGGTTGAATCAGTACCAATACGTGCCGAATCCGACGGGGTGGGTGGATCCGTTGGGGTTGACGTCCAATTGCCCACCGCCGAATAAGCCTGGGTGTGAGGTGCCGGGGGCAAGTGACGGGGTTAAGGTTGATGATGGGGAGCCTGATGCACCAGCGCCTAAGAAAAAACAGGAATATCTGTACCGAGGAGACTCAAGAGACCCGTCCGATGTTTTTGTGAACGGATTCAAAAGCAAGGGAGACAGCGAGGACTTATTCCTCCACTCCATTGATAGCGATTTTCCTCCAAGCGGCTTCATCAGCACCTCCCCCTCTAGAGATGTGGGAAAAGAGTTTGCTACCAGCTTTTTTACAAAAACCGGGTTTCTTTATACTTTGAAGAGAGTCGAGGGCTATGATTTGAAGCAAGAATTAGGAAACCGATACAAATTTTCCCGAGAACAGGAATTCGCCGTTCCAAAAGTCATCAAAAATGAAGATATTCTAGGCGCCACGATAATTATTGATGATGGGCGTGACTTTGGTTACTCCATCCCGAATCCATATAGGAAAATTGACAAATGATTTCGGAGTTCAAAATTATCGTAGAAAAAGAATACGCAATCAAAGATGTAGTTCTGATTTGCGACAGCGAGGAAATAAGCATAACCCTAAGCCTGGACGAACTATCGCCAAAAACATACACCGGCAAAAATTTTTATCACTGTTTCGGCTTAATCCGCAAGGACAACCCCCTAGTAACTTTCTTTTGCAAAGGCTCAAAGTTAAATGTTCACCCCTCGAGCTTATCATCACAAATGTCTCTTGGTTTAAAAGCTTATGAATTGACAAATGGAGCAGAACCATCACTGAAAGATGTGGTGTCGATATTTGACTACGAAAATGAAAACCTAACAAACTCACCAGAACTACAAAGAGAATTTTTCTTACAGTGGATGGGGACTTAGGGGCAGAAAGATATATTTTTTTGACGGCAGAAATGATAAATGGCGCCCAAGAGAATTTTAAGAAAGACGCAAGCCGAGCCTTAACCAACACTACGTAAAGACGCTTTCTAGGTAGATCGACAGACTAAAAGAAAAACATGAATTACTGGAATGAGATACATGGCAGTAAACTCTTCAACATGGTCTTCAGCCGAAATGTACCTATCGGAGAGATTAAGCTCTTCACTCTAAACATAGACAATAATCTTTCAACACTGACTCTGGCATTTGACATCAGAGAAATTCCAGACACGCCTCTGAAGAAGTGGGAATCCATAGGATACAATGCTTGTCGCATAGGGATAACGTGCAGTGAAGTTACAAGCTTGACGACATCCAATCTCCCCACACGGAAAATACTTCAATTATCCATTAAAAATTTTGAGAGCGGGCACTTGTTTTGCATTGCATCAGAGACTTCCGAGATAAAATTCATTACGTCATCGTTGAGATTAAGAGAACCTAGCGTCTATTTAACAGAGTCACCTGTCTAAAATCACGCACTTAACACTCCACGCGCAGCGCCTGCAAGACCAAAAGCAATATCACCAACGCTAAAGCTATTACCGCCCCAAAGAGCATACCGCAATTTTTAAACAATAAAAAATGCAATCCAGCCAGCCAATTCATCGGACTAGATATTTTGCAAATTAGGAGAAAAGGATGAGTGATCAAACCTTGGATGCCCTGATAAATGACTTTATTGCTATGGTAGAGACAAGCACGCTGATATTTGAAGAAAAATTTGGTACTCGAGACATTCGAAGGCTTTGGCATACCAAGGCGATAAAGCGTCGCGGGAGAGTCACTCGAGGAGTTAAATATGAATTGCACGGCATTGGCTGCCGCATTAATTTATCGACAGGAACTGTAGATTTTGACTATGGGCCTATGGTGAAATCAATGGGTTTGACATTTGCCGCTTATACTTCTTTGCTTGCGAAAGACCATCTAAATATAGAAAATACTGCGACAAAAAAATAATCGAAAAAGAATTCGCCGAATACATAGACCTAAAAAAATCAAGAAAATCTCTTTAATTAGCAACTTATATATATGGACCAACTAAAAAGAAACCGAAAAGACCAAAACGCATAAAAAATCACCCTGACTTCCGCATCTACTTGTGAGACAAACACCAAAATTCACAATGTAAAAATCATTAGAAATATTGGAAAAACCATTTTCGAGACAAGAGCGAATGAAACATGTCATCCTAAAAAGACTCGATACCGATCGACTGGATAATAATAGAAAAACATGAGCAACAACATGATACGTCTCGAAGACTTGATCAAAGGCTTCCTCAGCAAAGTTGAAGAAGGAACAACGCTATTACAAGAAAAATTTGGTACTCGAAACATCCTAAGACTTTGGAGGAGCGGCAAAATAGAACGTTGCGGAGAAATCATCGATGGTGTTGAATATGAACTACACGGCATAGGCTGTGCTATTCATTTTCCCACTGACTCAGTGGACTTCGATTACGGTTCGAATAACAGGATCGATGGCTTTGATGAGTGGCGCCTTTACATATACGCCATCGACAGGCCTTTAAGATATAAAAAATACACTAACATGAAATTTCTTGAGCGTGAATTCAAGACCTATATAGATGCAGGCAGAATCAAAAAAATGTCGCCCTCCGATGACCTCTATGTATTAATCGACCTGCATGAAAACTCTGAAAACTAGACTTAGGCACCTACTGACTCAGGCCTTTATGCCAAAGTTCACCTCTTAAAAACCTCACAGTTCATCTCAATCCTCTGAAAGAAAAGAACAGCATGGCTCGCAAATGACTAAGAAATATCCCGCGCATATTGTGAAGATCGACCCAATCATTGAGGAAATGCTACTGCTCAGCATCAACGGTGTGACTGTTAGATGTTTCGCAGGCCACTGCCCGTCAGTCATCGAAGTAGGTGAGACCTACTCAGCCGAGTTCGAAATGGTGCTGCCGGACGAAATTGACATCGCAAAATGTGAAAACAGCGAAACATATGTCGAGATGCTTGACGACGGTTTCTCATGCGAGATCCAGGGGCGCTTAGAAGGCGATACGCTCAAGTCGTTCGTCGAATTTGCGGATCAAGATATCCACTTCGATTTTCCGCACCTCAATGGTCAGTTTGTAAAAATCAGAGCACAAAGAATCGACGTCTCATTCTGAGGACCAGATTTTCTGTAGGGCCTGCTGAGTCAGGCCCTTAAACCATCATTCAAAACCTCAACCCCACCTCACTGCTCATCCCCATCCTCCTCATACTCCATATCCGCCTCATCCGCATCATTCAACGGCACCGTCGCATCATCCATCAGCGAGCCGGGATCTTCATTCCCCGGATCATTGATAAATGGCAATCCACTCGGACCCTTCTCTTCTTTGCCTTCGGTTTCAGGAGTCATGGCGCACCTCTTGCTCGTGTGGGATATATGACGTTCGAAAAGCCCTATCGCCAATCGTTCCTCCGCCTGACGGCCAGACACGAAAAACCCGGCGCCACAGACTGTGTGAAAACCTAGCAATCTGCGCAGCGCTCAAAGAAAATGCTCCGTATCGAAAGATACGGAACATTTTTCGTTATGGCCTACATCCAGGGACAGTCCCGCAGCCAGACCAGCCTGTTTCCGGTCTCGCTGGAAGAGTTGATCCCCGAGGATCACCTCGTTCGCGTTATCGATCTTTACGTCGCCAAGCTGGATCTGGTTCGACTGGGCTTTGATAAAGCACTTCCCAAAAGTACCGGCCGTCCCTCTTACGATCCAGCGGATCAGCTCAAACTCTACCTCTACGGCTATTTCCAGCGGATTCGCTCATCACGACGGCTCGAAGCCGAGTGCCAGCGCAACGTCGAAGTGATGTGGCTGATCAATCGACTCAAGCCTGATTTCAAGACCATCGCCGATTTCCTTAGAGACAACAAAGTCGCTTTTATCGCGACGTGCCGGGCCTTCGTGCAGTTTTGCCGCACAGCGGGGCTGATAACCGACGAGTTGATGGCCATTGATGGCAGCAAATTTCAGGCGGTCGCCTCTTCACGGCGTCATATGAATTTGAAGCGGCTCCAACATCAAGAACAGAAGCTGGAGAAGCGCATCGCCCACTATTTGGCAGAGCTGGACGAGGCGG
>NZ_JH635999.1:155177-166113 GCF_000257605.1 Pseudomonas sp. R62 | reverse complement strand
TATGAACCTCGCAGTTCCCGAAACGGGACAATCCGCCCAAGCGGGGCGTATGCAGATTGGAGATGATTTCGCAGGAAACGTTCAGCCATGAAAAAGCCCGACATCGAGTCGGGCTTTTTCTGACAGGCCATCAGTCTCAGTGGCGCTTGTGACCTTTGCCCAGGTTGCTGCCGACGGCACCGCCGGCCGCGCCGCCCAGACCTGCACCGATGGTGGCGCCGTTGCGGCCGCCCAGGCTGTTGCCGATCACCGAACCACCGGCTGCACCGACACCTCCGCCGATCGCCGCTTTGGTACGGCTGCCCTTGCGTGCGGCGACTGCGCTGCCCGCTGCGCCCGCGACGCCAGCGCCAATGGCGGCACCGGTGCTGCCGCCCATTTTCTGACCGACCACGTTACCCAGCGCGCCGCCCAGGCCACCGCCCAGCGCCGCGGTGCCGTCACCGGCAGCCATCGCACCTTGAGCAACCAGAAGGCCAAGAACCAGAGCAGGCAGTGTTAAACGCATGACGAAAACCTCAAATAAACGGGATGACGAGAAGGAGCGGGATTTAATGCGCTCGGCGCAGGAAAGTCCAGACGCCGGCGACAGCGTCGATTGGACCGCGATCAGGGAAAAGGTTTTATGCCGGGCAAAAAAAAGCCCGCTGGGGAGACGGGCTGGAGACTTGCTTTCTAACGGATGGCTTCACACTACGTTGGCCAACGTGAAAAGTTTGTGAAAAAAAACCGACATTAATGTCAACGCCCGCCCCCTCATTCTTGCGCACATAAAAAACCCCGTTCAGTGACGGGGTGCGGGATGAAATCACTTTCTGGTCCTTGCCGTGACCTTGGGCAGGAATTTTGCTTTCGGCCCTTTTGGGGCCGTGGATTTGATTTTGCCGATGCTGACCGGATCCTCGCCAAACCCCGACTGATACTCCGACTGACCGCAGCGCACACAGTTGTTGAATGAAAACTCAGCGCCATCATCTTCGATAAATGGACCTGACATAGACTCTCCCCTACGCAACCGGGCCGACACCGGCAAAACAGTTTTGCCTGGAAAATATCGTCCCTCAGCGCTTTTGAGACTAGCCGGTCACTACTGGACTTGCTGTTCAGAAAGGCTGATCACCGACGAATGGAAAAAAGCGTCGCACGCGATCATTCGCTAAAGATTTCCATCGAACGGCCGCTGCCCTTATTCCTACCAATGAATCTCAAGGAGAGATCATGCAGATCAATGGATTCCCGAACATGCCAGTCGTAAAACTCACGGACGAGCAGATCGCTGCCGGCAAGGCCGGTGCGGAAAAACTCAAGGAAAAGATCGCCTCGGGTGAAATCACCATCAAATACCCGGACAAACCGCTTCTGCAGCCGGGCGTCGTCTACCATCCCAGCGAGCCCGCACCATCGGCGCAGCCTGATGGGACACCGCCCCTCGTCGCCATCGATACACCGCTGACCTATGACGCAAGAGGCGCTGTGTTGCTCAAGCCTCAAGGCTGATTGACGCGAAAAAAGCCCATTCCTCGTGCGAGTGGGCTTTGCCTTCAACGCAATGATCAACGCAGCTTCACCGCCGTTCCGGTGACAAACACCACGACCATGCCACCCTTGCCTGCCGGCATGCTGATCTCGAAGTCCACGCCGACCACCGCGTCAGCCTGCAATGCCCGCGCCCGATCCTTCAGTTCGTCGGTGGCCTGAATGCGTGCTTCTTTAAGAGCCCGCTCCAATGTCTGCGACCGCCCGCCAAAGAAGTCGCGCATGCCGGCGAACATATCGCGGATCACGTTGACGCCCTGCACAGACTCGGCGCTGACAATGTCCAGATAGGCCGTGATCTGCCGCCCCTCGACGGAATGAGTGGTGGAAATGATCATGAAAGTCGTCCTTTTACTGCAAAAGTGAAGGCGGCGATTGTAGCGCTGCACCAGGCCTGGCACCCGTGCCTCAATTAGATTTAACGACCCACAATTGATCCAGCTTCGTCGTAAAACTCGAGCTCATCATCTCCCGCCGCATGCCCCAGGCCGGATCAGCCGGCACACTCCCCGCTCGCAACGTTCCATGCCCCCAGCGCTGATTGATCTGGTCCAGCACGCCCATCACCCTCTCCGCCGCTTGAGGTTGGGACTGTGCAAACAGGTCTTCGGTAAATTCTCCGGGCTGTCGCAGATCCATCAACAGCACCTCAGCCTTGCTGTACTTGAAGCCCGGCCGGAACAATCGATCG
Organism: Pseudomonas sp. R62; assembly: GCF_000257605.1. Classification (NCBI taxonomy): domain Bacteria; kingdom Pseudomonadati; phylum Pseudomonadota; class Gammaproteobacteria; order Pseudomonadales; family Pseudomonadaceae; genus Pseudomonas; species Pseudomonas sp. R62. The sequence continues at coordinate 163,886 of NZ_JH635999.1, read as the reverse complement.
ATCGCTTCGCTCGCCACCTTACTCAGCAACCGCACATCATTGGTCGGATAAGGCAACTCGATCAGCGCGCCATTGGCGTACTTCGCCTCTTCCGGATTGAACATGCCGGTGCGGATACTCACGCGGATCTTTTTGCACAGCGAATTCTGAGCACGCAGCTTTTCCGCCGCTCGATGCACATAAGTCGCCACGGCTTCCTTGATCGGCTCGATGGTAGTCAAACGGTTGCCAAACATGCGGCTGCTGCAAATTTCCTGCTTCGGCGGTTCTGTTTCCGACAGTTCCAGACAGGATGTGCCACCCAGTTCGCGCGCGGTCTTTTCGATCACCACGCTGAACTTGCGCCGCAGCGTCCACGGATCGGCCTTCGCCAGGTCCATCGCACTTCTGATCTGCATGCTTTCCAGATGAGCTTTCATCCGCCGCCCGACGCCCCACACTTCACCGACATCGGTATTGCGCAACACCCAGTCGCGTTTGGACGGATCGCAGATGTCGACCACGCCACCGGTATGCGCTTGCAAGCGTTTGGCAGTGTGGTTGGCGAGCTTGGCCAGCGTTTTCGTGGGGGCGATGCCGACGCCGACCGGGATGCCGGTGCGCTTATAAACAGCAGAGCGGATGGTGCGGCCAAACGCGGTCAGGTCCCCAGGGATGCCGCTGAGATCGGCGAACGCCTCATCAATGCTGTACACCTCGACGGCCGGCACCATGGATTCGATGATCGTCATCACCCGTTCGCTCATGTCGCCGTACAAGGCGTAATTACTGCTGAACACCTGAATGCCGTGGCGGCGCAAATCATCGCGAATCTGGAAATACGGCGCGCCCATTTTCACAAAGGGCTTGGCGTCATAACTGCGCGCAATCACGCATCCATCGTTATTGCTCAGCACGACAATCGGCGTCTTCGCCAGATCGGGCCGGAACACTCGCTCACAGCTGGCATAGAAGCTGTTGCAATCGATCAGCGCGAAGACCTGCTCACGATTTGCCATGGTCGCGCACGCTGTAAGTCACCACACCCCAGATCACCAGCTCATCCCCTTCCATCACGTAGCGAGGCGGATATTTGCTGTTGGCCGAAAGAAGGATGATGGTGTTGTCGCGCATATGCAGGCGCTTGCAGATGGGTTCGGAATTGAGACCGGCGATGACGATATCGCCGTGCTCGGCATTCAGGCTGCGATCGACGATCACCAGATCACCGCAAAATATCCCCGCGTCCTGCATGCTCTCGCCTTCGATCTTCGCCAGATAAACGTGCGGTGCACGAATATCAAAAACCTCGTCCAGAGAGATGTGCTTTTCAATGTGATCAGCCGCCGGCGAAGGAAAACCGGCGGGAATCCGAAACGAATACAGCGCAAGCTTTTCGCCCGCGCCTGACAAAGGGCCGAGGATGGTGACGCTCATGATACGAACCTGATAGTGAATTTACTGTATGCGCATACAGTAAACTCGGGACGGTTCGGGGGGTCAATGAGGCGTGTAGGAGATTTCGACGGGTGACAGGGTTTTGTACAACTTCTGCCGAAAATTGGGTTTCGCGGCTACGCGTGGACTTCACGATCGAGCACGTCTGCAACCCATTGATTGATGCTCTTGTGAGCAAGCTGCGCCTTTACAGCGACAGTTGCATGCAGCGCTGGTGCCAAACGCAGGCTCAGATTTCCCGAATAGGGTTTCTGCGGTGCGCGACCGAGCCTGGCGCAGGTTTCGAGATAATCAGTCACGGCCTCCTGAAACGCGTTTCGCAGTTCTGCCACCGACTCTCCATGGAATCCAACGACGTCCTTGATACCGGCGATGTGGCCGACAAAGAGGCCGTCTTCGTCGCTGTATTCAATCCGGGCGGCATAGCCGTTGTAGTTCATTACATTCACGGGATGACTCCTGCTTGCTCAAGGAAAGCCCGAGCGTCGCGCACCTGATAGGGCTTCGCTTCTTTGTCTGGGTGGGGCCGGTGAAACGTCACGACCACACCGTTCAATTCAAAACGCACTCTAGAACCGCTGCCTTCGATGGTCTGGGCGCCTACTGCGCCGAAGAGGGATTCCATACGAACCCACTCCAAGTTATTTGGGACCGGCCTTGAAAAAATAGCTTTAAGCGTGCCGAGCTGTTTGCTGTTCATGGTATTAGATCATGATACCGCGATAATAGGGCAACTGGGTCAAACCGCAATTACGAGGAGAAAGCCTGCTTTCTGCGGAAAACGTATTTCCTGATGGGATAGCTGCAGACTGGTACTGCATCAGGATAACGAGAGACTCAACGCGCGGTTGTAGGCGAATTCTGCGAGTTGTGTGAGGAAGAGCGACTTTTCCGTTTCCAGCAGGCAGTGCTCTTTTCCGAGTACCAGAATTGGGACACCGCTATATCAGCACGGATATTCTTGGCGAGAAAAGGTGAGGGGCTCAAGGGAGCTGTGCGCTTGGCGCATCCATCCAAGGCACAAACAAACCGACACTGAGTCGGGTTATTTTTGATATTCACTTTTTTGGCTTTCAGAAACGCAAAACCCCTGAAAACTCTAAGTTTTCAGGGGTTTAGTCGTTTCAAATTTGGCGGTGAAGGAGAGATTCGAACTCTCGATACAGTTTCCTGTATACACACTTTCCAGGCGTGCTCCTTAAGCCACTCGGACACTTCACCGTATCTCTGCAGACATGTTCTGTCTGTCGAGGCGCGCTAATGTAGTCGAAAGCTTTTGCGATGGCAAACTTTTTTTCAGAATTTTCATGCGCTTAAGAGAGCACGCTTCATTCTGCCAAAGCGGGTGATGGCAAACCCGCCAATCTCGGGTAAGCCGCCACGCTTCCTTTATAGCAGGCAACACGCGCGCGACGCTGGCCGAAGCGCAAAACGGTGACTGGCAGGTCAGTCACGGCGCTTTACCTGGCCTGCGGCGGTGGGTAACGTCTGCCCATCTTTCTAATAAGGAATAGCGTCATGAGCGAGTTGATTGCCTACCACCTCGAAGACGGTATCGCGACCCTGACCCTGAACAATGGCAAGGTCAACGCGATTTCTCCGGATGTGATTGCGGCGTTTAACGCGGCGCTGGATCAGGCGGTGGCGGATCGCGCCGTGGTGATCATTACCGGGCAGCCGGGGATCCTCTCGGGCGGGTATGACCTGAAGGTGATGACCGCCGGCCCGAAAGAAGCCGTTGCGCTGGTGACGGCCGGTTCGACCCTGGCCCGCCGCCTGCTCTCTCACCCGTTCCCGGTGATCGTTGCTTGCCCGGGGCACGCTGTGGCCAAGGGCGCTTTCCTGCTGTTGTCCGCCGATTACCGCATCGGTGTCGATGGCCCGTTCAGCATCGGTCTGAACGAAGTGCAAATCGGCATGACCATGCACCACGCCGGTATTGAGCTGGCACGCGACCGCTTGCGGCGTTCGGCTTTCCATCGTTCGGTGATCAATGGCGAGATGTTCGATCCGCAAAGCGCGGTGGACGCGGGCTTCCTCGACAAAGTTGTCGCTGCCGAAGAATTGCAGGGCGCCGCGCTGGCTGCCGCACGCCAGTTGAAGAAGATCAACATGCTCGCGCACAAGAACACCAAGCTGAAAGTGCGCAAGCAACTGCTGGAAACTCTTGACGACGCCATCCTGCAGGATCAGCAACATCTGGGCTGACTCGTCCAGGATCTGCCGGTAAGTGAATAGCCCGACCCTCGTGGCGGGCTTTTTCTTACGTCACGCGTCGAAGATTCGCGGAAAGCTCTAGGACGCGCCTGACAGGCAAGACTGAAACATGCGCTTAAACATCGGCCATCTCCGGACTCTATAGCGGCAATTGCCGAAAACAGTGCACATCCGTACACTGCGCCACCTTTTGTCCCGGTGGGCCTGCAAAAATGCTGTTTGTGTTTCGTATGTTGTTGATGGGCCTGCACTTTATTCTGGCCGGCGTGCTCGGCGTGATCCTTGGACTGTGCCGCCCGTTCAACCCGGACAACAGCCGACTCTGCGCCCGCCTCTACGCTTTGCCGGCGATGTGTATCTTGCGTTTGCGGGTCAGGTCCGAGGTCAACGGCTTGATGAACAAGCCCGACAGTTGCGTGATCATTGCCAACCATCAGTCCAACTACGATCTGTTCGTCTTCGGCAATGTCGTCCCCCGCCGCACCGTGTGTATCGGCAAGAAAAGCCTGAAGTGGGTGCCGTTGTTCGGCCAGTTGTTCTGGCTGGCCGGCAATGTGTTGATCGACCGTGGCAATGCGCACAAGGCGCGGCAGTCGATGCTGACGACGACCCACACCTTGCAGAACGAAGACACCTCGATCTGGGTGTTTCCGGAAGGCACCCGCAACCTCGGTGAAGATTTGTTGCCGTTCAAGAAAGGCGCGTTCCAGATGGCGATTGCCGCCGGCGTGCCGATCGTTCCGGTGTGCGTGAGCAGCTATATCAAACACATGCGCCTGAATCGCTGGCGCAGCGGGGACGTTCTCATACGTTCCTTGCCGGCGATTCCTACAGTCGGATTGACCATGGACGACATGCCCATGCTGATTGAGCGATGCCGCGAGCAGATGCGCGAGTGCATCGAATCGATGGATCGGCAACTGCAAGCCGCTTGAAACAAGACCCGCCCTGCGCGGGTTTTCTTTTGCCGGGTGAACTGTAGAAGTTTCACTGACTCTCAAGCAGCGACACGGCTAAGCTGAAGCCTTGTTCCCCTGCCATCTGCCAAGAAGAAGTGAATCACCACCATGGGTCGAGTTGTTGCTGCTGCGGTGTACAGCGAGGGTAAGAAAGTCACCAATATTGCGCTGGACGAAGGTGCTGCCTGGGCGGCCAAACCCGGCCACTTCGTGTGGATCGGCCTGGAAGAACCGGACGCACAGGAATTATCCAACCTGCAACGTCAGTTCAACTTGCATGAACTGGCCATCGAAGACGCGCTGGAAAAACACAGCCGACCGAAACTGGAAACCTTTGGTGACGCTCTGTTTATCGTCACCTACTCACCGGTTCGCGAAAACGGCGTCTTGCAATTTATCGAAACGCATATCTTCGCCGGCAGGGGATACATCATCACTGCACGAAACGGCCATTCCGCGTCGTACGCCTATGTGCGGCAGCGCTGTGAAGCGCGCCCGCTGTTGCTCGAGCACGGGGAGGATTTCGTCCTGTATGCGCTGCTCGATTTCGTCATCGAAAATTATCAGCCGGTGGGCGAAGCGATCCACGCCGAGATTGATGAGCTGGAGCGCAACGTCTTGTGTAGCGCCCTCAACGAGCGTGACATTCAGAAGCTGCACGGTCTGCGCCGTGACGTGGTGCGCTTGCGTCGATATGCGGCGCCGATGGTGGAAATCGGCGAAGAGCTGCAAAAGCTCAGTTTCCCGTTCATCGACAAGAACATGCGTCCGTACTTCCGCGATGTGCAGATTCACGTGACGCGGCAAATGGAAGATCTGAGCACGCTGGCCGACATTGCCAGCCAGACCATCGAGATTGGCGTGTTGCTCGAGGCATCACGGCAGAGCGTGGTGCAGCGCAAGTTTGCGGCGTGGGCAGCGATTCTGGCGTTCCCGACAGCGGTGGCGGGAATTTACGGGATGAACTTCCAGAACATGCCGGAATTGACCTGGCATTACGGTTATTTTGCAGTGCTGGGGTTTATTGCGGTGGGGTGTGTGAGTTTGTGGGCGAGCTTCAAGCGGTCGGGGTGGTTGTAGCCGGGACCGCGTTGCCCCGGCGATTCGCGATCAGCCTCGCTCCCGCAGGATTGTGGGGGCAGGCCCTTTCAGCGTTGAGCCGTTTCTGGCTTGCGCCACGAAGCGCATCATCCACTCCGCAACCGTAGCGCCATGATGCTCCTGCTCTAGGCTCGCGACCCCCTTGCTGTAGATCTGCGAGCCCAGCGCTTCCTGGCGCAGATCGAGCAGCGCGCGCGAATAATCGTGAATGAATTCCGGGTGGCCCTGGAAGCACAGCACTTGATCGTTGATGTGATAAGCCGCGAACGGGCAGAAATCGCTGGAGGCGATGACCGTGGCGTTTTCCGGTAGCTCGGTTACCTGATCCTGATGACTGATCAGCAGTGTCAGCTCTTCGCGCACCGGGCTCATCCACGGCGCCTTGGCTGCCAGCTGGTAGCTGTGAGTGCCGACACCCCAGCCTTGGGATGCACGCTCGCTCTTGCCACCAAGCAGCAGTGCCAGCAATTGATGACCGAAACACACGCCGAGCAATTTGTCGCCGCGTTCGTAGCGTTTCAAAAGGTAGGTTTTAAGGGTCTGGATCCACGGATCCGTGCCGAACGAATCGGCCTTGCTGCCAGTGACCAGGTACGCATCGAAAGTCTCATCGTCACTTGGATACTCACCCTTCACCACGTTATAGACAGTGAACTCAGCGGCAATCGGTTGCTGCGAGAACAGGCGCTGGAACATCTGCCCATAGCCCTGATATTGGTCAATCAGTTCGGGCCGCAGGATGTCGGTTTCGAGAATGCAGATGCGCAGCGACATAAAAAATACCTGACACGTGATGGGAATAATGAACACCCCAGAGCCTGCCTTGAAACACGTGGCCAAAGCAAGCCCCGAAATGCTCGCTGGCCTTAGAACATTTCACCTTTCGCCGCTTTGTCCAGCAGCAGCGCTGGCGGGGTATAGCGCTCGCCGTACTGCTCGGCCAGATACTGCGCGCGGGCGATGAAGTCCTTCAGGCCATACTGGTTGATGAACTGCAGCGCCCCGCCGGTCCACGCGGCGTAACCGATGCCGAAGATCGAGCCGACGTTGGCATCCGCCGTCGAGGTCAGCACGCCCTCCTCCACACAGCGCACGGTTTCGATGGCCTGCACAAACAACAGCCGATCACGCACATCCTTCGCAGAGATCTGTCCGTCGGCCTTCTCGAAGCGCGTTTTCAGCTCCGGCCATAAATGCTTCTGGGCACCGGCTGGATACTCATAAAAACCGCCTCCGGCAGCTTTACCCGGTCGCTTGAATTCATTGAGCATCAAGTCAATCACGGCAAAGGCCGGGTGCTCAATCAGCGGTTTCCCTTCAGCCTGTAGGTCCTTGGCCGTCTGTTGACGGATATGGCTCATCAGGCTGAGGGAAACTTCGTCGGAGATTGCCAGAGGCCCGACCGGCATCCCGGCCTTGCGCGCTTCGGTCTCGATCATCGGCGCAGTGACGCCCTCGCCGAGCATGGCAATGCCTTCGTTGGTGAACGTGCCGAACACCCGCGAGGTAAAGAAGCCGCGACTGTCGTTGACCACGATCGGAGTTTTCTTGATTTGCAGAACGAAATCGAAACCGCGAGCGAGAGTTTCGGCGCTGGTCTGCGCACCTTTGATGATTTCCACCAACGGCATTTTTTCTACCGGACTGAAGAAATGCAGGCCGATGAATTTGCTTTGATCGGGCACCGCCGTCGCCAGACCGGTGATCGGCAGCGTCGACGTATTGGAAGCAATGACCGCTTCGCCGCCCACCACCTGTTGCGCGGCGGCGGACACTCTGGCTTTGAGTTGGCGATCCTCGAACACCGCTTCGATGATCAAATCGCAACCGGCCAGATCGGCATCGCTTTCGCTCGCAACGATTCGCGCCAGCACCGCTTCGCGCTGTTCGGCGGTCATTTGGCCACGGGCAACTTTCTTGTCCAGCAGCGCTTCGGAATGCGCTTTGCCCTTCTCGGCGGCGGCAAGGTTGATGTCCTTGAGGACGACGTCGATACCGGCCGAGGCGCTGACGAACGCGATGCCTGCGCCCATCATTCCGGCGCCGAGCACACCGACTTTGCGGGCTTTATAGGGTGCAAAACCTTGCGGTCTGGAACCGCCGGCGTTGATCTCGTTCAACTGGAACCAGAACGTACCGATCAGGTTTTTCGAGATTTGCCCGGTCGTCAGCTCGGTGAAGTAGCGGGTTTCGATCAGGTGCGCGGTGTCGAAATCGACCTGAGCGCCCTCCACCGCCGCGCACAGAATCTTCTCTGGCGCTGGCAATGTGCCTTGGGTTTTGGCGCGCAGGATCGACGGCGCGATCGCCAGCATCTGCGCCACTTTCGGGTTCGATGGCGTACCGCCGGGAATCTGGTAACCCTTGACGTCCCAGCGCTGCACTCCCGCCGGATTGGCCAAAATCCAAGCACGCGCCTTGGCCAGCAATTCATCTGGATCCGCTGCCAATTCATCAATCAGCCCGGCCTGCAATGCCTGTTGCGGGCGCACCTTTTTGCCTTCGAGCAAGTACGGCAGGGCTTTTTCGATGCCGAGCATGCGCACCATGCGCACCACCCCGCCGCCGCCCGGCAGCAGGCCCAGGGTCACTTCCGGCAGACCGAGTTGCACCGAGGCGTCATCAACAGCAATGCGGTGGTGACAGGCCAGACAGATCTCCCAGCCGCCGCCCAGCGCTGCACCGTTGATCGCCGCGACCACCGGTTTGCCGAGGGTTTCCAGGCAGCGCAATTGCGCCTTGAGGGTCAGCACCATGTCGTAGAAGGCTTTGGCTTCGGGCTTGCCGACCTTGATCAATTCATTGAGGTCGCCGCCGGCAAAAAAGGTTTTCTTCGCCGAGGTGATGATCACTCCGGCAATGCTGTCTTTCTCGGCCAGCAAGCGGGCGACGCAAGCGGCCATGGCCTCGCGGTACACGGCGTTCATGGTGTTGGCGCTCTGGCCCGGCATGTCCATGGTCAGCACGACGATACCGTCATGGCCTTTTTCGTAAC
>NZ_JH635999.1:146063-154601 GCF_000257605.1 Pseudomonas sp. R62 | reverse complement strand
ATGCCCATGCCGCCGCCGACACACAGCGTCGCCAGGCCGTAGCGCAGATGCCGCGCTTCCAGTTCATCAAGCAGGGTGCCGAGGATCGCGCAACCGGTGGCGCCCAGCGGGTGGCCCATGGCGATCGAGCCGCCGTTGACGTTGACCTTGCCGGGATCGACGGCCATGTCCTTGATGAATTTCAACACCACCGAAGCAAACGCTTCGTTGACCTCGAACAGATCGATGTCCTCCACCCGCAGTCCGGCCTTGGCCAGCGCTTTGCGGGTCGCCGGCGCCGGGCCGGTGAGCATGATGGTCGGGTCGGTACTGGTGACGGCCGTGGCAACGATACGCGCGCGTGGCTGCAGCCCCAGCGCGCGGCCCTTGGCTTCGGAGCCGATGAGCATCAGCGCCGCACCGTCGACAATTCCGGAACTGTTGCCCGGCGTGTGCACATGGTTGATCCGCTCGACATGGCTGTAGACCCGCAGCGCCGTGGCGTCAAAGCCCATCTGCCCGATCATTTCGAAACTTGGCTTGAGCTTGCCCAGGCCTTCGAGGGTCGATTCGGCGCGGATGAACTCGTCGTGATCAAGCAGGATGATGCCGTTCTGATCCTGCACCGGCACCAGCGACTTGTTGAACGAGCCGTCGGCCCGCGCTCGTGCGGCTTTTTGCTGCGAGTGCAGCGCGTAGGCATCGACGTCCTGCCGGCTGAAGCCTTCAAGGGTGGCGATCAGATCGGCGCCGACCCCTTGCGGGGTGAAATGGCTGTGCAGGTTGGTCTGCGGGTCCAGCGCCCAGGCGCCGCCATCGCTGCCCATTGGCACCCGCGACATCGACTCGACGCCGCCAACCACCACCAGATCCTCGAAGCCCGAGCGCACTTTCATCGCGCCAAGATTCACCGCTTCCAGACCCGAAGCGCAGAAACGATTGATCTGCACACCGGCGACGCTGACGTCCCAGTCGGCCACTTGCACCGCCGTCTTGGCGATGTCCGAGCCTTGATCGCCAATCGGCGTGACGCAGCCGAGGACGACATCATCGACCTGACTGGTGTCCAGCGCGGTGCGCGCCTGCAAGGCGCTCAGCAAACCGGCCACCAGGTTGACCGGCTTCACGCTGTGCAGCGCGCCATCGGCCTTGCCTTTGCCACGCGGGGTGCGCAACGCATCGAAAATCAAAGCTTCAGTCATGACGTCCTCGAACCTGATTTATTGTCACTTCACTTTCGCCCTGCGCCGACTGGCAAGCAATGACCACATTGCTCAAAGCGCTTGACGCACACGCTCAGACGGACGGTCATCCGTCATCAGATGAACCGGTTCAGGTCACCGAGTTGTCTAGCCAGCGGGCGGCAAAGAAGCTGGCAATACGCCTCATGCCGTTTTAAGAGCTTTTGCAAAGAACTCCATATGAAATGGATCTAAGCGAAGGGAGACGCGGGCTCTAAGGTGAAGATGTACGCCATCGTCGTCGGGTTTTGCCGAGACGGGCGTGCTCCAACAGGAAGTGCAACGCGTGCCGTCAGGGATATGCAGTCAGGCATGCATCAGGAAATAACAATAAAGGCGGTCAAGCCATGTTCAAACAACCGAAAGTACGTCAAGCAGGACTCATTCTTTTCGCCACGACGCTGTTGTTGATCTTGCCGAATCTGACCAAGGTCATCGGCTGATTCAAACGTCGCGTGCTGTATATCGCCACTGAAAATGTGACTGGCCCGCTACCCGGGCCAGCGTGGTTGTGCCAACCTTTGCGTACTCCCACGACATGGACGGCGATCATTTGAAAACGCTCATTGCGCTCGGTACCTTGCTGCTGAGCTTGCCCTTGTCCGCTGCACAACTGGATCTGCAGTTGGGCGCAAACAGCCGCACCTGGCAGACCGAAGAGCTGCTCAAGCATCCTCATGTGCAAACCCTCACGATCAACAATGATGTTTCCTACAAGAAGGACATGACCTATCAGGCCGTGCCGCTGGCCGCATTGCTGACGGGGGTCAAGCCGGAGGATCACTTGCAGGCGGTGGCACTGGATGGCTTTGCCGCAGAGTTGGCCGCCGCGCCCTTGCTGAACAAGGACGGCGCACGCGCATGGCTGGCAATCGAGGACCCGGCGCGGCCGTGGCCACCGCTGTCTGCCGGCAAGCACAGCGCCGGGCCGTTCTATCTGGTCTGGACCGATCCGCAGGCCGGCAATGTCAGCCCCGAACAGTGGCCGTTCGAAGTCGCCAGTATCAAGCTGATGGCGCCAGTGGCCCAACGCTTCCCTGCCCTGCTGCCCGATCCTGCCTTGAAGGCCGATGATCCGGTGAACCAGGGTTTTGCCCTGTTTCAGAAAAACTGCCTGGCCTGTCACCGGTTGAATGGTGCCGGAGACGCGCAGTTCGGTCCGGATCTGAATATTCCGCATAGCCCGACCGAGTATTTCGGTGCGGATTTCTTGAAGCGCTACATCCGCGATCCGCAGAGTTTGCGTCAGTGGCCGCAGGCGAAGATGCCCGGGTTTTCCGCGCAGGTGTTGCCGGATGGAGACCTGGAAATGCTGGTGGGCTATCTCAAGCACATGGCCGGCCGCAAAGCCAAGCCTTGATGCAGTCTCCCTTGTGGGAGCGAGCCTGCTCGCGAAGGCGGAGTGTCAGTCGCTGGTTGGCTGGCTGATGAACCGCTTTCGCGAGCAGGCTCGCTCCCACAGGGCTTTGCGTGCGTCGAGCTATTGTTGCTGCACGGAAATAACCGGCGTCGGCGAGACGAACACCTTCGCATGCATCTGCTCGCAGCCGCCGCCCCGGCGCATGCCACGGACCGGGCAGGCGTCGAGATAATCCAGACCCACCGCCAGCTTCAGGTGTCGCTCCGGGCGCGCCAGTTGGTTGGTCACGTCGAAGCTGTACCACGCGTCATCCAGCCACGCTTCTGCCCAGGCATGACTGGCCAGATGCTCGCAATCTTCGCTGTACAGATAACCCGACACGTAACGCGACGGCACGCCGAGGCTGCGCGCGCAGGCCAGAAACGCATGGGTATGATCCTGACAAACACCGGCGCGACCGGCGAAAGCTTCGGCGGCGCTGGTGTCGACTTCGGTTGAGCCCGGCGTGTAGGTCATGTGCTGATTCAAACCATGCATCAAGTCGATCAGCGCGGTGCGATCTCGCCGTTGCTTGCAGTTCTTCGCGGCAAATTCGCGCAAGGCTTCATCGGCTTCGGTCAGGCGTGTGAAGCGCAGGAACGGCAGCGCCGACTGGCTCTCATGTTCGGCCTCGCGCAATTCATCGATATCGACCTGACCACGGGCGCCGATGATGATCGCTTCGTGGGGCTCGTCCATGGTCAGCACATGCAGGATGTTGCCGAACGGATCGAGCTGCGCACGCACCGGACGCGGCAGGTCGAGTTGCCAACTGAGGACATGCTGGCGCTCGCTGTCGTGGGGCGTAAGGCGCAGGTACTGGATGCTCGCGCGCACCTGATCTTCGTAGTGATAGGTGGTCTCGTGGCTTATGGAAAGTCTCATGCAGCCTCCAGGTAGGAACTGTGAATGGCGTTGCCCAACTGGCGCACCAGCGGGATGAATTCAGTCAGCCAGGCGTGCAGGCCTTCTTCGAGGATTTCGTTGATGCCGGTGTAGCGCAGGCGCGCATCCATTTCCGCCGCCAGGCGTTGTGCCGGTCGGCCGTTGGCGCCTGGCAGTTGCGCGAGGATCTGGTCGATTTCTTCGGTACAGGCACGCAGCGAACGCGGCACATCGGCGCGCAACAGCAGCAGTTCGGCGACATGCCGGGCGCCGGGCGCGTCTCGGTAGATTTCGGTGTAGGCCTCGAATGAGGACAAGGCGCGCAGCAGCGCACTCCATTGGTAATAGGCGTGCGCCGTGCCATCGCTGACTGCTTCGGCCTGATCACCGGCCATTTCGTAACGGGCATCGAGCAGGCGCAGCGTGTTGTCCGCGCGCTCGATAAACGTGCCCAGACGAATGAAGCGAAACGCGTCGTTGCGCATGATCGTGCCGTATGAGGCGCCACGAAACAGGTGCGAACGCTCCTTGATCCATTCGCAGAAACGGCTCATGCCATAGCGGCTCAAGCCCTGTTCGGCGATGCCGCGAATTTCCAGCCAGGTCGCGTTGATGTTTTCCCACATGTCCGCAGTGATTCGCCCGCGTACCGCATGAGCACTGGCCCGCGCTGCACCAAGGCAGCTGTAGATACTGGCCGGATTGGCCGCATCCAGTGCGAAGAAATGCAGCAGGCGCTCGGCGTGCAGGTCACCGTGGCGTTCAAGGTAATCGTCCAGGGTGCCGGTGATCAGCAACGGCATGGCGAGTTCATGCAGACCATCGCCGCGCCCGTCCTGCGGCATCAGCGACAGCGAATAACTGATGTCGAGCATGCGCGCGAGATTCTCCGCACGCTCCAGGTAACGCGACATCCAGTACAGATCCGAGGCAGTTCTACTTAACATGGCAAGCTTCCTTCAATCCTCGACTACCCAGGTGTCCTTGGTGCCGCCGCCCTGGGAGGAATTCACCACCAGGGAGCCTTCACGCAACGCGACACGGGTCAAACCGCCAGGCACCACACGGGTTTCGCGACCGGACAGCACAAACGGACGCAAATCGATATGGCGCGGTGCAATGCCGTTTTCGACAAAGGTCGGACAGGTCGACAGCGATAGCGTCGGCTGCGCGATGTAGGCATGGGGTTTGGCTTTGATGCGCTCACGAAAGGCATCGATTTCCGCCGTCGTCGCGGCCGGCCCGACCAGCATCCCGTAACCGCCGGAGCCTTGGGTTTCCTTGACCACCAGTTCCGGAAGATTGGCCAGCACGTGGGAAAGTTCAGACGGGTTGCGGCACTGCCAGGTCGGCACGTTTTTCAGAATCGGCTCTTCGTCGAGGTAGAAACGGATCATGTCGGTGACAAACGGATACACCGATTTATCGTCCGCCACCCCGGTGCCGATGGCGTTGGCCAGCACCACATTGCCGGAGCGATAGGACGACAACAGCCCAGGCACGCCGAGCATCGAGTCCGGGTTGAATGCCAGCGGATCGAGGAAGGCATCGTCGAGGCGGCGATAGATCACGTCGACCGCTTTCGGGCCATCGGTGGTGCGCATGAAGACTTTGTCGTCACGCACGAACAGATCCGCACCTTCGACCAGTTCCACGCCCATCTCCCGCGCCAGAAACGCATGTTCGAAGAACGCGCTGTTGAAGCGTCCCGGCGTCAACACCACCACGCTCGGGTTGTCGATCGGGCTTGAGCTTTTCAGGGTGTCGAGCAGCAGATTGGGATAGTGATCGATCGGGGCGATGCGCTGGGCGGAGAACAGTTCGGGGAACAGGCGCATCATCATCTTGCGGTCCTCGAGCATGTAGCTGACGCCGCTGGGTGTGCGCAGGTTGTCTTCGAGAACGTAATAAGTGCCATCGCCATCGCGCACCAGATCGACGCCGGAGATGTGCGAATAGATATCGCGGTGCAGATCCAGACCTTGCATCGCCAATTGGTATTGCTCGTTGGCCAGCACCTGTTCGGCGGGAATGATCCCGGCCTTGATGATGCGCTGCTCGTGGTAGAGGTCGGCGAGAAACATGTTCAACGCCTTGACCCGCTGGATGCAGCCGCGCTCGACAATCCGCCATTCACTGGCGGGGATGCTGCGGGGAATGGTATCGAACGGAATCAGGCGCTCGGTGCCCTGCTCGTCGCCATAGAGCGTGAAGGTGATCCCGGCACGGTGGAACAGCAGATCGGCCTCGCGGCGGCGCTGCGCGAGCAGCTCGTCGGGCGTCTCGGCCAGCCAGCGGGCAAATTCCCGGTAATGCGGGCGGACCAGGCCGCCGGCATCGTACATCTCGTCAAAATAGGTGCGGATCATGCCGTACTCCTTGTCACTCCGGACATACAGGCCTTCGCAAGGCCCGTGCCATCGGCATAAACGCTTTGATTTCAATCGGTTGTAGATCCACGCCGAAGGCTGCGCACCATTCCTGTGCGGCAAATGCCCCGGCCCGATTGCCCCCGCTTCATTGCGACGCACTGCATCGCCTATCACCAGCATAGTCAGAGTTGATTTCACTGCCCGGCCACGACTGCGGATAATCCGCGCATTCGCTGCAAAACTTCCCCGGCACGCCGCCGCGAAGTAGACAGCTCAACTGATCTGAACTGCCTTGGCAGCCCCGTCCCGACAGGACTTTATTGCATACCCGTCTTCCCTTTCAGCCACCCTCTCCGGTGGCTTTTTTTTTGCCCAGGATTCTTGTTTCAGGGTTTTGCCACTGCGATATGCAGAAGCCAGAAACGACAACGGCCGACCCGAAGGTCAGCCGTTGCCCGACAGACAATGCGCAATATCAATTCAACCGGTAACGATTGCGCACCTCCTGCTTCACGCCCCAACCCTCGATAATGCCGCCCAGCGGTTCGACCACGGCTGAAAAGCCTTGCTCGAAATCGCCGATGTCGTCATAGGTTGCGTACATCACTTTGCTCAATTCCAGCGACCAGGCGCCGTCGTCGCGCGCACTGACCTGGGCATTGATGGACTCACCGCGAAATTTGCCTGCTGCCCTGCGCGCCCGCTCCTCGTCCGGGAAAATCGCGTAGAACTCGATGGGATGGAACCGGGAAAAATCGAAACCGCCTTCTTTCATGCGGCGCAGAACGTTGCTGCTGATGTCTTCTTGATAGGCTGTGCTCATGAATCGTCCCCCTCGATTGATGGATAGACTTTCCGTATTCCCGCCCCGGGCCTTTTGGCCTAAGTACTACGGCAACGTGGTTGCGCGCGGGAAACAAGCATGTAGCTGACAAGACCAGACCTTAGCGATCCATTCGCTGATCTCGCTTGCAGAGTAGCCCCAAGAGAGCGCCGCTGCCAAGGCCTGGTTTACGAGATGACAGGAAGTGTTCAGACAGGGGTGATGCTGCGGATTTCGATGCCGTTCTGGGTCTTGAGGTTTTTCACTCCGGCATCGGCGGTGCGCCCTTCCAGATCGTTGAGATCCAGCTGGGCGGCGACCGGAAGAAGCCGCTCTTTGACGAGCCGTGCGGCTTCATCATCGGACGGGCATTCCTCACGTTCGAAGACTTCATCGACAATTTCACCGTGATCATCCACGAAAGTGACTTTCCACTTTTGCATCAGTGCCTCCTCGATCAACCCGTAAATGGGCTTACCTCTATCTCGACTTTTTTCCGCGATAGTTGGTTCAAAAGGATTACAGCCGACAACGGTGAAAATAACCATCCGATCGATAGGGCGGACTCTGTGGCGAGGGGATTTATCCCCGTCCGGCTGCGCAGCAGTCGTAAGACCGTCCATTGCGGTTTGACGGAGACACCGCGCAGGCCGGTTCAGGGATGCTGCGCATCCCAACGGGGATAAATCCCCTCGCCACAAGAGCTCCCTTGTAGAGCGACGTCAGCGTGATCAGTCGTTGCTCGGCTTGTTGACCGCTTGCAGCACGTATTGCGGTAAGGCGAACGCGCCGATGTGGATTTCCGGGTTGTAGTAGCGGGTGACGATGCCGCTGCCGATGAAGCGCTGTTGCAGGGTTTCACGGCTGAGCTTGCGGTAGGCCGGGTTGGTCGAGCCCCAGGCGAAGGTCATCGAACCGCCGATGTAGGTCGGCACGGCGGCCTGATAGAAATGCCAGTCCGGGAACAGGCTGCGCAGGCGACCGGCGGTGGTTTTGACTTCGTCGATCTGCATGAACGGCGTGCCGTTCTGAGTGACGAGAATGCCGCCTTCGTTCAGGCAGCGGTGACATGCCTGGTAGAAGTTCTCCGAGAACAGCACTTCGCCCGGGCCGATCGGGTCGGTGGAGTCGGAGATGATCACGTCGAATTTTTCAGTGGTGGTGGCGACGAAACGCATGCCGTCATCGATCACCAGGTTCAGGCGCGGATCGTCGTAGGCTCCGGCGGAATGGTTCGGCAGGAATTCCTTGCACATGTCGACCACGGTGCCGTCGATTTCAACCATGGTGATGTGCTCGACGCCGGCGTGCTTGGTCACTTCGCGCAGCATGCCGCCGTCACCACCGCCGATGATCAGCACGCGCTTGGCAGTGCCATGGGCGAGGATCGGCACGTGGGTGAGCATCTCGTGGTAGATGAATTCGTCGGCTTCGGTGGTCTGGATCACGCCGTCCAGCGCCATCACCCGGCCCATGCGCGGGTTCTGGAAGATCACCAGGTGCTGGTGTTCGGTGCGCACTTCGTGCAGCAGTTTTTCCATGCGAAAACGCTGGCCGTAGCCTTCGTAGAGGGTTTCCAGGTACTCGCTGGTCTTGGTGACGGTCATGGTCAAGTGCTCCGATAAATGCGCGGGCGCCATCGTGGGGACGATTGCCCGGGAAAGGCGCGCATTCTACGTTGCCGAAGATGACAGGTCGAACCTCAGGTTGTTTTTTACCAGCGCAAATTACTGTGGGAGCGAGCCTGCTTGCGAAAGCGCAGCATCAGTTGCCGGTGATGGCGACTGACCCAACGTCTTCGCGAGCAGGCTCGCTCCCACAGGGATGACCGTGTGATCG
>NZ_JH635999.1:138065-145291 GCF_000257605.1 Pseudomonas sp. R62 | reverse complement strand
TCAGATCCGGACGTTGCCCCGTGGCCCGGCAATCGCCCAGATGATCAGGCCCAGCACCGGCAGGAGGATGATCAGCAACACCCAGACGATTTTCATTCCGGTGGAGGCGCCGCTTTTCAGCACGTTGATGATGGCCCAGATGTCGAGGGCAAGGATGATCAGGCCAATCAGACCGTTGAACGTGGAACCCATGGTGTCGCTCCAGAATAGTGGCATGCACTTTTAGGATAGACGGTCGCGCGCAGGGTTCCCTTTTATTGCGTTCAGACGTGAACGGCGACCTTCAAGGCTTCCAGCGCTGGCGCAGCGGCGATGCCAATCTCGGCGCATAACTCGAGCACCCGGGGCACATCGTTGCCGTAGACCAGGACCATTTGTAGCTCATCGTCGAGCAACTGGCTGAAGTTCATCAACGTGTAACCGCCGTTCTCCTTGTTCAGGCTGCTCATCTGCACCTGGATGCGGTTGAGGGCGGTCAGCGCTTCGGTCTTGGCCAGTTGCTTGGGCTTGAGATTGAAATCCACGCCCGGACCAAACGAGGCAACGATTTGTGCGAACAGATCGACGTAGGTATCGGCCTGAAACAGCACGGTTTCCGGCAGGCTACCGACCACTACCCACTCACCCAGCGGGATCGGGAAAGTGTCGTCGTAGTTGATGTCCGGATTGGCGGCCAGAAAAGCCACGGCATCGGCGTAGGCCTGAGCGGCTTCGTCGGCCACCTTCAGGATCTCGTCCTCGCCCATGCAGCCGGAGCTGATTTTGCTGATGAGTTCGACGAGTGCGGCTTTCATGAGGGCGGATCCTGTGGCGGAGGTGAATTTTCAGGGCGCGAAGGATAGCGCATTCTGCCCTTCGCCACAGTCCGTGGACTTTACGCCAGCAACTTTTCCAGCTGCGCGGTGGTGTCGACCGCGCCCATGGTCCGCGCCGCATCCAGCGCGGTCACGCCGTTGGCGTCCTTGGCTTTCGGGTCAGCACCCTGGCCGATCAGGTAGTCGACGATTTCAACGCGGTTGAACATTGCCGCCATCATCAACGCGGTACGGCCGTCGAAGGAAGAACCTTCAATCTCGGCGCCCGCCTCGACCAGCGCCTTGACCACCGCCAGATCGCCCTTGAACGCAGCGCCGGCAATCGGGCTCTGGCCGTTGCCATTGCGCATTTCCGGATCGGCCTTGTGTTTAAGCAGGACCTTCACCGCATCGACATGGCCGTAATAGCTGGCGAGCATCAACAAGGTGTCGCCCTTGCTGTTTTTCAGGTTCACCGGCAGCCCGGCGCTGACCAGGCGATCAAGCATCTCGGCATCACCGTCGCGCGCCTTGTTGAAAACCTGCTCGGTGAATTCGGCAGCTTCTTCAGGGGTCATCTGGCGGCTTTGGTCGGACATGGGGCACTCCATTTCGGTCTATCGGAAAGCCGACAGTTTCCCGAGCGCGACGGTGGCTGTCACTCGGTTTTTTCCGAGCGTCCCGATAGCCACACTCAATATCGATGTTTGCCATGTTGAATTTCAGCGAGGATTTGCTCACTGACATGCACATAGGTTTCGCTGCCCGGCAGCCAGGCGAAGATCGGGTCATCGCCGGTGAGCCCGGGGTCAAAGCCTTCCGTTTTCAGGCGAGTCTTCTGGTATTTGAAGGTCCCGGTGGTTTCCATTTTCACTTTCACCCGCAAGAACAACGGCACGGCATAAGCCGGCATGCGTTGCCGGACGAAACTCAGCAGTTCAGCGAAATCCAGCGTGGCCAAGGATTCGGCGGGAGTAATTGCAGCCATCCCCGCACGCCCGTTGGTGTTGGGGATTTCCACACCGTAGGCCACGGCTTCAGCGATCAGCGGATGTTGCAGCAACAAATTCTCGACTTCGGTGGTCGACACGTTTTCACCCTTCCAGCGATAGGTATCGCCGAGGCGATCAACGAACTGCGCATGGCCGAAACCGATATTGCGCAGCAGGTCGCCGGTGTTGAAAAAGCGATCGCCCTTGTTGAACACATCGTGGAGGACGACGCGGGCGGTTTTCTGCGGGTCGGTGTAACCGTCCAGCGGTGCCTTGTCGTCGATCCGCGCCAGCAGCAGGCCCTGTTCGCCCTTGCCGACCTTGCGCATGAAACCATCATCGCCGCGCAATGGCTCGCCACTGTCATGGTCGTAAGCGACCAGTTCCCACGCCATGAGCGAAAACCCGACGGTGTTGTCGAAATTGAGGATGTTGGTGAAACCGATGTTGCCGTCGCTCGCCGCGTACAGCTCACAAATGTGCTCGACGGCAAAACGCGTCTTGAACTCGGCCCAGGCACCAGGACGCAAACCATTGCCAATCATCTTGCGCACGTCGTGGCGGCTGTCATCGGCGCTGACCGGTTGCTCGACCAGGTAGCGACACAGCTCACCGACATAGCCGATGGTGGTTGCGCGATAGCGGCGCACGTCACCCCAGAACTGGCTGGCGCTGAACTTGCGGCGGATGGCGAAACCCGAGGCGCCGTTGATCGCCGATCCCCAGCACACGCACAGGCCCGTGGCGTGATACAGCGGCAAGGTGCAGTAAACGACATCATCCGGGCGCATATCGAGGGCGATCATGCCGAAGCTCGCCGAACTGCGCATCCAGCGTCCATGCTTGAACACCCCGGCCTTGGGCAGGCCGGTGGTACCGGAGGTGTAGATGTAGAAACACGGATCGTCGAAGAATACTTGCGCGCTGCTCGGCGGGTTATCGCTGCTGGCGTCAGCACTGGCGCTGATCAGATTGACGTAGCCCTCGGGCGCGATGCCCGGATGGCTATAGGTGTCCTGATCGGCGATGAACCAGGTGCGCGGCGCTGCGATCGCAACCTGATCACGCACGCCGGCATAGGCAGCGGTCAGTTCTTCGCCAACCACAATAGCCACCGGCGCAACCAGATTGATGCTGTGAACAAGCGTGTCGCGCATCAACGAGGTATTGAGCAGCGCACTCACCGCGCCAAGCTTGGCCAGCGCCAGAATCGTCACCAGCAATTCCGCACGGTTCTCGATGAACACCGCGACCACATCGCCCTTGCCGATGCCTTGCTCGCTCAGGTAATGCGCAATGCGATTGGCCCACTGATTGACCTGCGTGTAGGTCAACGCCACGTCGCCCTGCAACAACGCCACACCATCGGGATTGCGCAGCGTCGCCTGCTCGAACGTCCAGCCCAGGCCGCACGTTTGGGTCGGATCCGTGACGTTGGCCACCTTCATGCCTTTGACCACCCGGGGGATGGCCTTGGCGATCATCGGCAGTTTGCGGAGCATCATGCCCCAGGTAATCGTGTCGCTTGGTGCGTGACGCATGAAAGCTCCCCGTTCGATCTTGACGTGCAGACCGCTGTTCTTGTTATCGGGTAATGACTGCGACCGACGCGTTTACGCCGTGGGTCGAGAAGGAAAGTACGTCAGTGCTCGCGGGGCTGTACACGCGGTTTTTGCAATGATTTGTATCCCGTCGCGCCTTCGGGGAAGAGCGGATTCTGGTACGGACGTTTGGTTCCGTTGTACGGAGAAAAATCACGCAAAATGCAGGATGCACGATGGCCATTCATGCAGATTGCACGACGCCTGCAAAATGCAATGCCTTCAACTTATTGATTTTAAAGGGATTTTATTCGCATCAATACTGGCACAAACGCTGCAACTACCTCCGCATGCTTGCCATTCAAGTACATACGGAGCTGATGACATGAGCCTGATTCAAGAAAAATTTACATCGCTGTTCTCCAACTACGAAGTCAGCACTGCCCCACGTCCTGACGGTGGCATCCTGCTCACTCTGCGTAGCAGCGACGGCAAAGTCTTCAAACGCGCCCTCTCGTATCAGCAACTGCATGCCGGTGACCAACTGTCGTGGGCGATCAGCGCGATCCGCCGCGACCTGGCCGAACAAGCCAGCGAGCTGCCGCAAATTGCAATGCTGCAGAGCCAGCAGCGTTTTGCTCTGCCGACGTATCACTCGCTGTAATTTGCTTTAAACAAAAACAGGTCGTGGAGCATGTGCTTCACGGCCTGTTTTTATGTGCTCAGGATTTTTGTAGGAGCTGCGGCACGCTGCGATCTTTTGATCTTGATGTCATGCCTAAATCGAAAGATCGCAGCCTCGTTTCACTCGACAGCTCCTACAGGGATGTGTGCAATGGTCAAAACGCTTCCGGTTCGATTCCAGTAAAGCGGTCAACCGTCACGTGCCCTGCCAACTCCCCGCCTTCACGCGCCAGACCGCAGGTTTTCATGCCGGCCGACTGGGCAGCGTCGAGCTCTTCGACGATGTCCGAGAGGAACAGGATTTCATCGGCTTCAACACCCACCGCCTGCTGAATGTTGCGGTAGGACTGCGCTTCACGCTTCGGCCCTGATGTGGTGTCGAAATAGCCGCTGAACAGCGGTGTCAGATCCCCCGCCTCCGAGCAACCGAAGATCAGTTTCTGCGCCTGGATCGAGCCGGACGAGTAAACAAACAGTTGATAACCGGCCGCATGCCAACGTTGCAGCGCTTCAACGGCATCCGGATAAACATGCCCTTTCAGCTGCCCTGCCTGATAGCCCTGCGCCCAGACCATGCCCTGCAATGCCTTGAGCGGCGTGGCTTTGCGGTCTTCGGCGATCCAGCTCAAGAGGATTTCAACAACCCGTTCAACATCGGCCTGCGGCTCGTTGCTGTCGCGACGCACGGCGTCGAGCTGTTCGGCGACATCAGCACGCGAAGCGTTCTGCCGCACAAAGTCGGGCAAATGTTTGGCGGCGTAGGGAAACAGCACGTCGAAGACGAAACTCACCGCGCTGGTGGTGCCTTCGATGTCGGTGAGGATGGCTTTGATCGACACGGTTTCAGTCCTCCAGACGCGGGAAGCGGCCGGCGATGTCTTCGCCGGTGAAATTGGCAACCCAGCCTTCCGGGTTGTTGAACAGACGGATCGCCACGAAGTGCGGATGTTCGCCCATGTCGAACCAGTGCTTGGTGCCGGCCGGAACCGAGATCAGGTCGTTCTTCTCACAGAGAACGGCATAGACGTAATCGTCGATGTGCAGGGTAAACAAGCCACGACCGGCAACGAAAAATCGCACTTCGTCTTCGCCATGGCGGTGCTCTTCGAGGAACTTGGCGCGCAGCTCGGCTTTTTGCGGGTGATCGCTGTTGAGGCTGATCACATCGACGGTGATGTAGCCGCGCTCGGTCATCAGTTTGTCGATCTGCTCTTTATAAGCACTGATGACTTCTTCCTGACTGGCGCCAGGCTGAATCTTCGCGGCGGCCTGCCAGCGGTCGAAACGCACGCCCTGCTCGGCCAGCGTCGAGGCGATGTCTTCGAAATGGGTCAGCACCTTGTTGGGAATCTCAGGGCTGGAAACGTGGTAAACGGACAGGCTGCTCATGGGCAATTCCTCGGTGGCGGCGGCGCCGTCCGGCTCTTGCAGACCGGTCGGGCGCCGCGTGGCATCAGGCAAACGGGCTGTTTCTGGTGAACTCAGCCTTGGCGGTTCATGACGCTGCGGGTTTTCAACTCGCATTCAAACAGGAATTCAAAGGCCTCGATCTGCCGCAGCGCGTCGCTCATCTGCGCGCCCCAGGTGTAGAGACCATGGCCGCGAATCAGATAACCGACGCAATCGGGATGGGCGTCGAGCCAAGGCTGCACCTTGGCGGCGAGGCGCGCAATGTCCTGATCGTTGTCGAAAATCGGCACACGCACCCGTGATTCATGGGTGGAAATGCCGCTGAAGGCTTTCTGCAATTCGTAGTCTTCGAACTCGATGAAATCTTGCGGAGTCAGGCGCGACAGCACCGTGGCATTTACCGAATGAGTGTGAAGCACCGCACCGATCTCCGCGCGCCAACTGTAAAGCTGGGTGTGCAGCAAGGTTTCGGCGGAGGGTTTCTTGCCTGGTTCCAGGCTATTGCCGGACAGATCGGTAGCGAGTACGTCATCCACACCCAACTGGCCCTTGTGCTTGCCCGATACGGTCAACAGCGCTTCGCTCGGCGACAGGCGCGTCGAATAGTTGCTGCTGGTGGCTGGCGACCAGCCACGGCCATATAGAAAACGCCCGGCGTCAACGATCTGCTGGGCGAGCTGTTCACGGCTAAGGCTCATGGCCTGTCCTCTTGCATACATGTGGCAATGATAACGGCAGCGGCAAGCGCTGCGAGACTGGCAATACTAAAGGTCAATGTCGCGCCGAGGGCATTCCAGCTGTAGCCGGAATACAGCGCACCGAGCGCCCCGCCGGTGCCGGCCAGTGCCGCATACAGCGCCTGGCCCTGACCTTGCTGGCGGGCGCCGAAACTACGTTGCACGAAAGCGATGGCAGCCGCATGAAAGCTGCCGAAAGTCGCTGCGTGCAGCACTTGGGCGAACAACAGCACCCAGAGAAACTCCGCAAACGAACCGAGCAGCACCCAGCGCAACGCCGCCAGCAGGAAACTCGCCAGCAGCACCCGGCGCAGGGAAAAGCGCGCCAGAATGCGGCTCATGGCCATGAACATCAGCACTTCCGCCACCACACCCACGGCCCAGAGCATGCCGATGACGCCACGGCTGTAACCGAGGCGTTCAAGGTGCAGAGTCAGAAAGGTGTAATACGGCCCGTGGCTGACCTGCATCAGCGCGACGCAGGCATAAAACGCCAGTACGCCGGGATGGCGCAATTGCTTGAGAAAGCCCTCGCCCGTCGGCCGATTGCCTTGCGCCGGCTGTGCATTCGGCACCCACAGGCTACTCAGGACGATACCGGCCATGATCAGCACCAGCGCCGCCGGATAAATGTCCAGACTGAGCCATTCGAACAGCCGCCCCAGCACTACCACAGTGATGATGAAACCGATCGAGCCCCACAGGCGAATCTGGCTGTAGCGCGATGTTTGCCCCTGCAGATGCGCGAGGGTGATGACTTCGAACTGCGGCAGCACCGCGTGCCAGAAGAACGCATGCAGGGCCATGACCATCGCCAGCCAGGCGTAGGTCTGACTGACGAAGATCAGCGAAAAGGTCAGCAACGTGCACACCGCACCAAAGCGCACGATGGCCAGACGCCTGCCGGTGTAATCGCCGAGCCAGCCCCAGATGTTCGGCGCCACGCAGCGCATCAGCATCGGAATCGCCACCAGCTCGCCGATGCGCGCGGCGCTGAAGCCGAGGTGATCGAAGTACAGCGCCAGAAACGGCGCTGTCGAACCGAGCAAGGCGAAATAGAACAGATAG
>NZ_JH635999.1:136168-137733 GCF_000257605.1 Pseudomonas sp. R62 | reverse complement strand
AGAAACTGGACAGCCGCCAGTAAGGAAGCGCCGCCACGCCGGTTATGCCGCGACGGCTTTGAGCGCAGCCATCAGAGCTGGCCCAGCACCGGCGTGCTCACGCGCACATCGGCGTTCTGCCCACGGTGGCGCAGCAGGTGATCCATCAGCACGATGGCCATCATCGCTTCGGCGATCGGCGTCGCGCGGATACCGACGCAAGGGTCGTGACGACCCTTGGTGATCACATCGACCGGGTTGCCATTCACGTCGATCGAGCGGCCCGGGGTGGTGATGCTCGAGGTCGGTTTCAACGCCAGATGCGCAACGATTGGCTGGCCGGACGAGATGCCACCGAGGATGCCGCCGGCGTTGTTGCTGAGGAAACCCTCCGGCGTCAGTTCATCGCGGTGTTCGGTTCCGCGCTGGGCGACGCAGTCGAAACCGGCGCCGATCTCGACACCTTTGACCGCGTTGATGCTCATCAGCGCGTGGGCCAGTTCGGCGTCGAGGCGATCGAAGATCGGCTCGCCAAGGCCCGGCATGACCCCTTCGGCGACCACGGTGATCTTCGCTCCGACCGAGTCCTGATCGCGGCGCAACTGGTCCATGTAGGCTTCCAGCTCCGGGACCTTGTCCGGGTCAGGGCTGAAAAAGGCGTTTTCTTCGACCGAATCCCAGGTCTTGAACGGAATTTCGATCGGGCCGAGCTGGCTCATGTAACCGCGAATGACGATGCCCTGACTGGCCAGATACTTCTTGGCGATCGCACCGGCCGCTACGCGCATGGCGGTTTCCCGCGCGGAACTGCGGCCACCGCCGCGATAATCGCGCTCGCCGTATTTGTGGTGATAGGTGTAGTCGGCGTGAGCCGGGCGGAACAGGTCCTTGATCGCCGAGTAGTCCTTGGACTTCTGGTCGGTGTTGCGAATCAGCAGGCCGATCGAGCAACCGGTGGTGCGACCCTCGAACACGCCGGAGAGGATTTCGACTTCATCGGCTTCCTGGCGCTGGGTGGTGTGGCGGCTGGTGCCAGGCTTGCGGCGATCGAGGTCGCGCTGCAGATCTTCCAGGGAAATCTCCAGGCCCGGCGGGCAGCCGTCGACAATGGCGACCAACGCCGGACCATGGCTTTCGCCAGCGGTGGTGACAGTGAACAACTTGCCGTAGGTATTGCCGGACATGCAGGACGCTCCGTGAAATCAAACCCGAATTCTTGATGCGCGCCAGTATACGCAGGCTAACCGAGTAGTTCATCCTCGAACCTTAGTGGTGCTGGCGAGTCCAACCGGCACCTTGACCAATGATGGCGTGATGATGCTGCGAGTTCTGATCTTGAGTCTTACCCTCTTTACCGGCTTTGCCCAAGCGACAGTCCTACAGCGCCCGGTCACTCTGGACACCGGCAGCGGCGAACTTTTCGGTTCGCTGTTGCTGCCCAAGTCCGACAGCCCGGTGCCGATTGTTCTGATGATTTCTGGCTCGGGTCCTACAGATCGCGACGGAAACAACCCCGACGGCGGGCGCAATGACAGCCTCAAGCGCTTGGCCTGGGTGCTGGCCAAACACAACATCGCCAGCGTGCG
>NZ_JH635999.1:127518-136005 GCF_000257605.1 Pseudomonas sp. R62 | reverse complement strand
GCTGGCCAAACACAACATCGCCAGCGTGCGCTACGACAAGCGCGGCGTCGCGGCGAGTCTGGCGGCCGCTCCCGATGAACGTGAGCTGTCAGTCGAGGGCTATGCGGCGGATGCCGTGGCGTGGGGGCAGAAGCTCAAGGCCGATCCGCGTTTCGGCAAACTGATTCTGCTCGGCCACAGCGAAGGCGCGCTGATTGCCAGTCTCGCCGCGCCGAAGCTGGACGCAGCGGCGGTGATCTCGCTGTCCGGCAGCGCGCGGCCGGTCGATGAAGTGATCCGCGAGCAACTGGCGCGCAGCCTGCCGCCGCCACTGATGCTGCGCAGCAACGAACTGCTCGACAGCCTCAAGGCCGGCCACACCGATGACAACGTGCCGCAACCGTTGCAGGTGATCTTCCGCCCGAGCGTGCAGCCGTACCTGATTTCGCTGTTCCGTCAGGACCCGGCGCAAGCCTTTGCCCAGCTGAAAATGCCGGCACTGATCGTCCAGGGCAGCAACGACATTCAGGTCGGCACCGAAGACGCGAAGCTGCTCAAGGCGGCGAAACCGGACGCGCAACTGACGGTGATCGAAGGCATGAACCATGTGCTGCGCATCGTCCACAACGACATGAAGCGGCAATTGGCCTCCTACAAGGAC
Source organism: Pseudomonas sp. R62 (assembly GCF_000257605.1). Taxonomy (NCBI): domain Bacteria; kingdom Pseudomonadati; phylum Pseudomonadota; class Gammaproteobacteria; order Pseudomonadales; family Pseudomonadaceae; genus Pseudomonas; species Pseudomonas sp. R62. Next base: position 135,365 of record NZ_JH635999.1, on the reverse strand, counting down.
CCGAATTTGCCCCTGGCCGCCGAACTGGGCGCTGCCGTCATCGAATTTATTGACGGAATTCGTGCAAGTTAACTGCGTTTTACCCTCCAGCCTCACAGAAAACGGCCGATAAGCCTTTGCCGCCAGCGCAACGTCTGGCGGCAAGCAGGGCTTGGACAGGATCTCGCCGTTATGACTGAAACCCAGACTTCACCCGACACCAGCGCTGAAAAAGACGCACCGCCAGCGGTCGAACTGCCGTGGGCGGACGTTCAGGCCGAGCACCACAAGATGCTCCGCCTGGCGCCGCTGCAGACCGACCGCAACACCGGCGGCCGGCCGTTGCGCTTTGTCGAATTCGGTTACGCCGAGCGCAACAGCAAAGAACGCAGCCTGATGCGCATGGCGATCAAACTGCCCAATCAGCGCGTGCGCAAAGAGCAGAATCATCTCGATGTGTGGGTCGACCACGCGAGCAAACGTGTGAGTTTCGGTCCCGACAGTGGCTTGCAGATCGAACCGCTGAACCGCGGCATTGGTCGTTTCATGGCCGCGCAAGGCATCAACTGGGCGAAAAAACGCTGGCCCGGCTACATCGTCGACGGCATGGACCTGAACAACAAGGACGCGCTAAACGAAGACACTCGCTTGCGCCGCGACCATTTCCTGCGCGTGCACGGTTTCGATGTGGCTTACGCCGATGCCCAGCATTTGAAAGGCAGCATCAAGGCGGTGCAGGTCGGTGATCTGCTGGGTGACTGGAACAGCGAAAAGCTGCAGATCGTCGAAATTCTTGAAGCCGCGCAGATGCTCCAGCAGGCCGAACAGAATCTCGCCGAGCAGGAAGTGAAGCTGAAGAAGCAGGAAGAAAAAGTCAGCAAGTTCAAGCGCGAAGATGCCGGGTTGCGTTTCACCATTACGTGTCTGGTGGCGTTTGCGGTGTTTCAGGCGGGGTTGTTGATCTGGATTGCTACGCACCGCTGAGGGCTTGAGCGCGTACTGATCGTTCCCACGCGGAGCGTGGGAACGATCAGTCACAACCTTAGACGCGGGACGCGAACAGGGCCTGATGCGCGCGGCACTGCTCGGCTGTCAGCATGAACACGCCATGCCCGCCGCGCTGGAACTCCAGCCAGGCGAAATCGACTTCCGGGTACAACGCCTCGACGTGCACCTGGCTGTTGCCCACCTCGACAATCAACAAACCTTTCTCGGTCAGGTGATCCGCCGCTTCGGCGAGCATGCGCCGGACCAGATTCAGACCATCATCACCGCAGGCCAGGCCCAGTTCCGGCTCGTGCTGATATTCGTCCGGCATGTCGGCGAAATCTTCGGCGTCGACGTAGGGCGGGTTCGACACGATCAGATCGAAACGCTGACCCGGCAAACCATCGAAGCCATCACCCTGCACGGTGTAGACGCGCTCATCGACGCCATGGCGCTCGATGTTCTGGTTGGCCACTTCCAGCGCCTCGAACGACAGGTCCGCGAGCACCACTTCGGCATTCTGGAATTCGTAAGCGCAGGCAATGCCGATGCAGCCGGAACCCGTGCACAGGTCGAGAATCCGCGCCGGTTCGTTGCCAATCCACGGCGCAAAGCGGTTTTCGATCAGTTCACCAATCGGCGAACGCGGGATCAGCACGCGCGGGTCGACGATGAACGACATGCCGCAGAACCACGCCTCGCCGAGCAGATAGGCGGTGGGAACGCGATCTTCGATGCGGCGCTTGAGCAAGCGCTGCAGATTGACCAGTTCGTCATCTTCCAGCGCGCAATCAAGATAGCTGTCGGCGATTTCCCAAGGCAGGTGCAAAGCGCCCAGTACCAGCTGACGCGCCTCGTCCCAGGCGTTGTCGGTGCCATGACCGAAAAACAGATCCTCCCCATGGAAGCGGCTGACGGCCCAACGGATGTGGTCGCGCAGGGTACGAAGTCGGGAAGTGATCACGGCGTAGAACTCCAGAAAAAACGACTGGCGATTCTAGCAGCCAAAACGCGCGACGACGACGCAGGAAAAACCACGCGGTTCCGGTAGGAGTTTTCTTTTTTTTGCATCAGGCATTGAACGGAACGTGTAACTTGACAAGGCTGCAGGCCAAGAACGACGGCGCCTACGATGGTAGCGATTCACAGAACCGCTCAGCCAGAGGACAATGTCGCAAAAGCCCCACCCCGAGGAGCCCCAGAATGTCCGTTCCAAAAACGATGTTTCAACTCAGCGGTCGCGGTTACGCAGCGGCCACCCTGAGCCATGCCACCGTGGTCATCATCGATGCCCAGAAGGAATACCTCAGTGGCCCGCTGGCCCTGAGCGGCATGGACGCGGCCGTCGCGAACATCAAACAAGTGGTTGCCGCAGCCCGTGCCGCCGGTCGGCCGATCGTGCACGTGCGTCATCTCGGCACCGTTGGTGGCCTGTTCGACCCGCAGGGCGAACGCGGCGAATTCATCCCCGGTCTCGAACCGCAAGGCGATGAAACCATTATCGGCAAACTGCTGCCGAGCGCGTTCCATGGCACCGAACTGCTCGAGCGCCTGCAGAACCTCGGCTCGCTGGACCTGATCGTTTGCGGCTTCATGAGTCACTCCAGCGTCAGCACCACCGTGCGCGCGGCAAAGAACCTCGGTTTCCGCTGCACCCTGGTCGAAGACGCCTGCGCGACCCGCGATCTGCCGTTCAAGGGCGGCGTGCTCAGCGCCGAACGCGTGCAGGAAGCGGAAATGGCGATCATGGCCGACAACTTCGCCACGCTGGCCAAGACTCAGGACCTGATCTGATCCCGTCCTTGTGAGCGGTGCATTGGCGCCGCTCATCCGCTATATCCGCTGATTTGCCGCAAATGCCATAGCCTCAGGAACAACCCGGTCAACTCCCGGTCGAAGGGCCGATACCATTGAGGAAGGTCGGAATGAAGTTATCCGATGGATTTGACGCACGCCGTTTGCGGCCCAAAGGCCAAAGCAACTGGCGTTTTCGATTTGGCGCGGCGATCTCGGCCATTCTGGCGACGTTCGGCGTGCTGCTGGCGATGGCCGGCGCCGCCAGCCTGCTCGGCCGCCCGCCGGCGCTGGGTGACCTGAACGCATCACCGCTGGGCTCGGCAATCATGCTTGCCGTCGGCTTGCTGTTTCTGTACTTCGGCGTTGCTCTGTGGCGCCGCTGCCGCCGTCGCGCACGGCAATCGCGGGAACTGAACATGTCCCCGCATCTGATGAAAAAACACGACTGACCCAACGGCCTGGCTTTTTGCCGGGCCGTTTTCTGTCGACTTGGGTAAACTGGCCGCCCTTCGCGGAGGCTGACATGCAAGACGACGATTTTTCTCTGTTCAAAAGTGCGATCCAGGGCGTCAAACCGATCAAGCACGACCGCGCCGACACCGGCAAACCCAAGGCTGACCGCGCGCAGATCGCCAAGCTGCGTCAGTCCGCCACCGTGCGCAGCGACACCACCATCATTGACGGCTTGTCCGACCAGTTCGTGATCGACGTCGGCCCGGAAGACGAGCTGATGTGGTCCCGCGACGGCGTGCAGGAAAGCCAGATGCGCAAGCTCAAGGTCGGGCAGATCCCGTTCGAAGGCAGTCTCGACCTGCACGGCATGAGCGTGGAAAAGGCCCGGGAAACACTCTGGGCCTTTCTCGCCGAAGCAACCAAATTCGAAATCCGCTGCGTACGCGTGACTCATGGCAAGGCTGTGCGCCTGGATGGCAAGCGGCCGATGATCAAAAGCCACGTCAACACCTGGCTGCGCCAGCATGCGCAAGTGCTCGGTTTCTGCTCCTGCCAGGCCCGCCACGGCGGCGCCGGCGCGGTTTATGTGATGCTGAAACGGACGATGATGGAAGGCCGCGACGAATAAAGCCGTCACACCGAACTTGCAGGGTTGTGTCCGCCACCGTACCCTTGCCCTTTGCGAAAATCCCCACAGGTAGTTTCATGTCCCTGGAACAGAATTACACCGCGATTCTCGGCCAATTGGGCGAGGACGTGTCCCGCGAGGGCCTGCTCGACACGCCAAAGCGTGCCGCCAAAGCCATGCAGTACCTCTGCCGTGGTTATGCACAGACGCTCGAAGAGGTCACCAATGGTGCCCTGTTCAGCTCCGACAACAGCGAAATGGTGCTGGTCAAGGACATCGAGCTGTATTCGTTGTGCGAACACCACCTGCTGCCGTTCATCGGCAAGGCGCATGTCGCCTATATCCCGAGCGGCAAAGTGCTGGGCCTGTCGAAGGTTGCGCGGATCGTCGATATGTACGCGCGCCGCCTGCAGATTCAGGAAAACCTCAGCCGCCAGATCGCCGATGCCGTGATGCAAGTGACCGGCGCGCTGGGCGTGGCCGTGGTGATCGAAGCCAAGCACATGTGCATGATGATGCGCGGCGTCGAAAAGCAGAATTCGTCGATGATCACTTCGGTGATGCTCGGTGAATTCCGTGAAAACGCGGCAACCCGTAGCGAATTCCTCAGCCTCATCAAGTAATTCGCAACAGAAAAGAACCGGCGTTGATCGCCGGTTTTTTTTCGCCTGTGAAAAATCGGGTAAGCTGCGCGCCTTTCTTCATTTGCACCGTGAGGCTTTCAACGTGTTCGTCAAAGCGCTTCGTGTCGGCCTCGGCCAACTGGTTATCTTCATCGATTTCATCACCCGCCCGGGCAAGAAAAAACGCCCCGCTGCTGCTCAGGCGCAAGTCGACGCTGCCGCGAAAGATCTGACGCTGTATCAGTTTCACGCCTGCCCCTTCTGCGTGAAAACCCGCCGCGCCCTGCATCGTCTGAATGTGCCGGTGGCACTGAAAGACGCGAAGAACAACGAGCAGGATCGCCAGACTCTGCTGGAACAGGGTGGCCGAATCAAAGTGCCTTGCCTGCGTATCGACGAGAATGGGCAAACCACCTGGATGTATGAATCCAAGGTGATTATCGATTACCTGGATAAGCGGTTTGCGGCGGTCTGATGTTAATGGGTTGGAGCGCTAGCCGCTTTCGCGAGCAGGCTCGCTCCCACCCTTGAAACGCATCCCGTCCTGTGGGAGCGAGCCTGCTCGCGAAGAGGCCCGCACTGACAACGCCGGCCCTTGAGCCGGCGTTTTTGCTAGGCCGCCCTCTCCATCTGCGCCCGCCGCACCACCGCCGCCAACCGCTTCAACCCCTCATCCAGCCGCGCCGGATCAATGTGGCTGAAGTTCAAGCGCAAATGCCCATGATGCTTGTCCGGCTCAGGAAAGAACGGCTCACCGGGCATGAATGCCACATCATTGGCCAACGCCTCATTGAGCAATGACCGGGTGTCCAGCGGTTGCTTCAACGTCAGCCAAAAAAACAGCCCGCCCTGGGGCATGTTCCACTCAGCCAGATCGGTAAAATGCAGTTCCAGCGCCAACTGAAACGCGTCGCGCCGCTGCCGATAGAAATCCCGCAACTCGCTCAAATGCTGTTGATACTTCTGCGAGCCGATCCATTGCAGCGCCTGCCACTGGCCGATGCGATTGGTGTGCAGGTCCGCCGATTGCTTGAGTTTGAGCAGGTGCGGGAACAGATCCGGACTGGCGATCAAGTAACCGACACGCAAACCCGGGAGCAAGGTTTTCGAGACGGTGCCGGTGTAGATCCAGCTGGCTTTTCTCAGACGCGCGGCAATCGGCTTCGCGCTGCCACCATCGAAAGTCAGTTCGCGGTATGGCTCATCTTCAATCAGCGTGACGCCAAATTCATCGAGCAATGCCGCGACCGCTGCGCGCTTGGCCTCGCTGTAGCGCACGGCGGAAGGATTCTGGAAAGTCGGGATCAGGTAGATAAACGCCGGGCGATGCTGCTCTAAACGATTACGCAATTGCGCCAGATTTGGGCCGTCGGCTTCCTGCGCCACAGTCAGGCAGTCGGCGCCGAACAGCTGGAAGATTTGCAGCGCGGCCAGATAAGTCGGCGCCTCCAACAGAATTTCCGTGCCCTTGTCGATGTACAGCTTGGCCGCCAGATCCAGGGTTTGCTGCGAGCCGCTGACCACCAGCACCTGACTCGCCTCGCATTCAAGGCCCAGCGCCCTCGCCTCTGCCGCCAGCGCCTCGCGCAAGGCCGGCTCGCCTTCGCTCATGCCGTACTGACCAAGGGATATCGGCATCTCGTCCCACTTCACCTTCGGCAACATCGCTTCAGCAGGCAGGCCGCCGGCGAATGACATCACCTCTGGACGCTGGGCGGCGGCGAGGATTTCTCGGATCAAAGAACTTTTCAGGCGCGAGACACGTTCGGAAAAAGCCATGGTGGTCACCGTAGCGAGGCAGGTAAAAAATGAGTCAAACTGGTTGACTGAAACTACGACAGCTTGAGCGAGTACGTCAACATGCTTGACCTTAAAAACCCCACTAGTCAGCAACAGGCCATGGAAGCGTTCTTCTTCGGCTATCAGGCGTTCACGGCCAAGGCGGATGAAATGCTCGAGCGCCGCGGACTCTCGCGGGTGCATCAGCGCATCGTGTTTTTCATCGCGCGCTATCCGAACCTGAGTGTAAAAGAGTTGCTGGCCCTGCTGGGCGTGAGCAAACAAGCGTTGAACATGCCCCTGCGCCAGTTGCAAGAAATGCATCTGGTCGACAGCGTCGCTTCACAGACGGACAAGCGTAAGCGCCTGCTTGAGCTGACCGCGGAAGGCGCGAAGTTCGAGCAGGCGTTGCGCCGTGAGCAGGTGAAATTGCTTGAGCGGGTGTTTGCCGAGGCTGGGGAAGCGGCGGTGAATGGGTGGTTGGCGGTGAATCTGGCGCTTGGGGGCAGTCAGACGCATCTCGAGTGACAGGACCGTCCTCTCCGCGAGCAGGCTCGCTCCCACATGGGAACGCTTTTCAAAGGTGGGAGCGAGCCTGCTCGCGAAGCCATCCAGGATGGCCATATATCCCTATCAGCAAAAAAATCGGCGACAAAAACCAAAACAATATTTGCTTTATTTGTACACAAAAGCATAATCCACTGCGTGCGAGTTCCTGACTACACGGTCAACAAATTCGCGTATGCCTCAAAGGGCCGCTGCCACCCCTCATGGGTCCGGCCCTGGAAATAACAATAAAACTCTTGAGGAGTACTCGCTGTGGAAAGCCGCAAATCCGAAGCACCGCCGCTCGAGCTCACGCCGCCATTACGCAATGGCCTGCTGGAGCGTCTGTTCAAACTCAGCTTGCATGGCACCACGGTGAAGACCGAGCTGATTGCCGGTCTGACAACCTTCATCACCATGGCTTACATCATTTTCGTCAACCCGAACATCATGGCCGATGCCGGGATCGATCACGGTGCAGCCTTCGTCGCCACCTGCATCGCCGCCGCGCTCGGCTGCCTGTTGATGGGGCTCTACGCCAACTGGCCGGTCGGCCTGGCGCCGGGCATGGGCCTCAATGCTTTCTTCACTTACACCGTGGTCGGCACCATGGGCTACAACTGGGAAACCGCCCTCGGCGCGGTGTTCGTCTCCGGCGTGCTGTTCATGTTCCTGACCTTTTCGCGGATTCGCGAGTGGCTGCTCAACAGCATTCCGGTCAGCCTGCGGTTTGCCATGGGCGCCGGTGTCGGTCTGTTTCTGGGCCTGATCGGGCTGAAGACTGCCAGCATCGTCGTCGACAGCCCGGCAACGCTGATCAAACTTGGCTCGCTGCGCGAACCCGGCCCGTTGCTCGCCGCGATCTGCTTCCTCATGATCGCGATCCTCAGTTACCACCGCGTATTCGGCGCGATCCTGATCAGCATCATCACCGTTACCCTCGCCGGTTGGGGCCTGGGTTTGGTCCATTACGAGGGCATCATGTCCGCGCCGCCGAGCCTGGCGCCGACCTGGATGGCAATGAACGTCGCCGGCGTGTTCAACGTCAGCATGAT
>NZ_JH635999.1:118977-126989 GCF_000257605.1 Pseudomonas sp. R62 | reverse complement strand
TGTTCAACGTCAGCATGATCAGCGTAGTGCTGGCGTTCCTCTTCGTGCACATGTTCGACACCGCCGGCACGCTGATGGGCGTGGCCCAGCGCGCCAACCTTGTCGCCGCTGACGGTCGCATCGAGAACCTTTCACGAGCCATGAAGGCCGACAGCGCCTCCAGCGTATTCGGCGCCGTGGTTGGCGTGCCCCCAGTGACAAGTTACGTGGAAAGTGCCGCCGGCGTAGCCGCTGGTGGTCGGACTGGTCTTACCGCCGTCACCGTGGGTGTGCTATTTATAGCGGCCATGTTTTTCGCACCGCTGGCTGGCATGATTCCCGCTTATGCCACGGCAGGTGCCCTGATTTACGTGGCGATGCTGATGATGGGCGGCATGGCCCACATCGAATGGGACGAGGCGACTGACGCCATTCCGGCGATTGTCACGGCGATCATGATGCCGCTGACCTTCTCCGTCGCCGACGGCATCGCGCTGGGCTTTATTACCTACGTCGCGTTGAAGGCCGGCACCGGCAAGTACAAGGAAATTTCCGTCAGCCTGTGGGTGCTCTGCGCGATCTTCATCGCCAAGTTCATTTTCCTGTAAACGCTGCGCGGTTCAAGCTTCAAACCAGCCTCACCCTCACGGGTGGGGCTTTTGCACATCCCGATAACAACAAAGGAGCAAAACGATGAGTCTGGAAACCTGGCTGCTGTTCAGTGGCGCTGCACTGGTGGTGATCCTGATCCCGGGACCGCTGTCATTGCTGATGATCAGCAACAGTCTGAATTACGGTTTACGCAGGTCGTACCCCGCGTTCCTGGGTGGCGTGATCGCCTCGATCTGCCTGCTCAGCGCTTCGGCCCTGGGGCTTGGCGCTCTGTTGCTGGCCTCGGAACAGTTGTTCAGCGCGCTGAAAATCATCGGTGCGCTGTACCTTTTTTATCTCGCCTGGCAGAGCTGGCAGCAGTCGCGTCAGCCATCGACGGGGGCCGAAGTACCCGAAGCCGCACCGGTGCCGCGTTTTCGCACATTGTTCGGACGCGCTTTTGTACTGGGCGCGAGCAACCCTAAGGACATCCTGTTTTTCGCCGCGTTTCTGCCACAGTTCCTCCGCGCAGACCAACCGTTTCTGCCGCAATTACTGATCATGATTGCGACCTGGGTAGTGCTCGATCTGTGCTGCAAACTGGCTTACGGTCTGGGTGCCAATGGTGCCGCACGTTATTTGCGCAGCGGCAAAGGCCAGAGTTGGTTCAATCGGGTGAGTGCCGGACTGTTTGGTGGTGCTGGCGCGGCGTCGTTGCTTGGCAGCCACTGACTGAAAAGCGCCACTATTGATTATCCTGCCGGAATGGATCTCGGGCAGGATCATGTTGTTCATGAATAAATTAAGTGCAACATCCAATCCCTGATATGCAATAGATAGCAACAACCCATCGATATACAGGTCTCGAAAGGCCAACGTAATATCCTCGGCCTTAACAACAATTGCCGGAACAAGGAAGTTCTAATGGCCACACTTATACGCGAAGCAACAGCACAAACCGACCCTGCAATACATGCCGACACGCAACCTGTTTCCGATACCGTCATAATTATGGATTTGGGCTATGAATCCAACGAATACAAGCCTTCAACCATCGACCATGGCCAAACCAATGGAAAATCGAGTCAATTGCAAATGGTGGACGAAGTGTTCGGCCCTTTGGAAATTGGCGATATTTCGATTACCCGTACCGCACTCGACGGACTAGGCGCAACGATTGACGGTCAGCCATTGAATGGCCAGAACAGCTTCTTTCGCCGCCCCAAACTTTCTTTTATCAATAGCCTGCAGTTCGACGCCAATAAAGTTGAACACTTTCTGAAAACTTCAACGGGCAGCGATAGCTACTTGTTACCCACGCTCCTGTTTGAAATGGCCAGCCAGCGCCCGCTTGGCGCCCCTCAGCTCTTGAGGGAAAACAATGCCAATGAAAAGGTAGCCGGCAATTACCGCGACAAACTGGTAAAACTTCTGAGCGCAGCACAGTCGCTCGATCTACAACATGTGCACGTCCCCAGACATCATCCCCGCTGGGCGGCATTGACCAAAAGCTACGCGACGCTGGGCTCCAGCCTGGGCATCCAGGGTTTCGGCATTTTCATGGGGATTCGTGGCGTAATCGATGCGATCAAAGCTGATAACCGTGCTGAAGTAGCGATAAACAGCGCGGGCATTGCATCGGAGCTGGCCTCCATCGCGGCCGATGTCACGGTCAGTAAAATAGCCACGCAGATGCTCACAGCCGGACAGAATGCTTACCGGGACTTCGCCAGAACACGTTTCGCACTCAGACTGGGTCGATCAGGCGGTCTGGTCGGCGGCATGCTGACGCTGCCCTTCGACATCTTTACCGCCGTGAGATCCATGAACGCCGCTGAGAATGCCACCGGCAAAGAGGCTATGGATCATTACGTCAGCGCTGGCCTGAGCATTACCAGTGCAGCCATGACCGTCATTCTCGGCACTGCCGCGATGGCCGGTTTCTCGTTTGCCGGCCCCGTCGGGCTTGCCGCCGGCGCGATTCTCGCCATTGGCTCGCAGGTCTACGGTGCGGTACGTATCGTTGACGACATAGATGACTACATCGAATTAACCGTTGACGAGCGGTGGCGTAGCGGATGGTTTTCGTTCTGCATGATGGACGTCGACGAAAGCGTTCAAAACCGCTATATCAAGGCCAAAACACTACTTCAACACTCATTGCAGTTAAAAAAGACCGCGAGAACGCTACTCGATGGCCCCTTGAAAGAGAGCACCGAAGCCATCGTCAATGGCAAGTTTGATGTACGCCTGAAACCGACGCGGGTCTGGAAACGAAACTGGTGGACCAAACAGGATGCGTGGGAGTCGGTCAATGTCCCTGAAGTGGTAGGCACCGATGACATCATTGATGCAAGCGCAGGGGTTACAAAAGATACACCCGGCGCGGAACTGGGAGTTGCGGCAGAGGGCAAAAACATTCTGTGGTTTCTCAGCGAGGGTAACGACTCGATCAAAGGTGTAGAAAAAAAACCCAACACGTTCTATTACAAGTCAGGAAAAAAACAACTGTCGGGCGGTGAAGGCAATGACCAGTTCCTGTTTGAGAACGCAGCCGCTTTCCTCGAAAAGGACAGCCATGTTGCAGAATATTCAACGCTCAGCGGCGGCGCAGGAAATGACACACTGGTACTTGGCGGCAATTACTCCTCTCGTGATACGAACAGAACTGGCTATGACATAGATTTGCTGGCCGGAACATTGCAGATCATCACCAGCGATGTCGATGCCGAGAATAACAAGATATCCATCCTGCACAGTTTGCTGGACAGTATCGAAAATATTGAAACAGTCCATCGCGCAGCAAGCGTAGTAACCGGCACTGCGCAAAACAACGTCATCAAATCACGGGGCAGCGACATCATTGAAGCTGGCGCCGGAGACGATCAGATATTCCTCTCCCACGAAAAAGCAAAAGCGTCGGGAGGCGCCGGTGCGGATCAGTATTACATTGCGCATGTGGCTGGTCGTTTTTCCATTGTCGATGATGGTGAACAGACCAGTCATATCGTCATGAATTGGCGCAAGGACCTGATTGAGTCCTGGGATATCGAGGGCAATGACCTGGTCATCCGCTCAGGCTTCGAAACTCATGACAATCCCAAAAACGTATTGACCATTCATGACGTTTACAAGAAAAACGAAGGCACGAGAAAGCTGAGCAACAAAAATCTGATTTTCATAACCAGTGATGATTGGCATTTCAGGCTTGACCTGCCTGAAACAATCCCGGATGGCCACACCGCTGACATACCGGAAATTTTCGTCAAACGCGGCAAACCGGTAACACCGATCATTATTTATGCGCCGGAATGCTGGATCCGACACCGCAAGGAAGCGAGCTATTACGTACCGAGAACCGGCAAGGCCAACACTTTCTACGCGGTTTTACGCCCGGATGTCATAACCCGGATATATCTGGACTTCACCAGTGATGAACTGACAAAAGCCGAGGCGCATTTTTTCTCCGACAAACCCAAGTCATATCGACTGACTGTCGGTTGCCATCTCGTCTATCACTTCGGCGCGAAGACCATCAAGCTGAATTATTACTCGGCTGCGCGTAGCGAAGACGATCACGACAATATCACCAAGATCCTGCGAACCATGGCCGTTCGACCGTTCGGCCGTTATGTGTTGATTTTCAGGGACGGTGTCGTTGCAAACGCTGGTCTTACAGCGGAAACCGACATCCCGCCAGCCTTTACTGACTTCTCGGTCTCGAGGCATTGGGTAACCCAGATGAAAGTGCCACTCACGGGTCGTTCTCGACAGTGCTTTTATGCGCTGCCTGAGAAAGCGGGTTATTCGCTTGGCACTACAAGGAGTTGCGCAATGCCGATACCACTGGCCGTGCAAACCAGCATGGACGCCTATGAAGGAGTGGGTGCGAGTTATCTCATTCACGTACTGCCTGACATGACTATCAGACTCTCGACTCCTGGCGCGCTCGCCAATGCCAAAGAGCGGCTTCCCTACTCATCCACTTGGGAACTTGATGCAACGCAGCTCGGCGAGGTCGATATAAAACTCGAAGAAAACCGGCTTTCCATCGGCACTACCACTTTTTATCTGCCTGTCTATGAAAGCGAGGATTTGATAGACCAGATCCGCGTTATTACCATCGGTGGAGTTGTACATACGGTCGATCTGGTCTTTGACCGTGTCTATCTGGATGGTCTCGATGCTCGTTTTTTCGAAGAGCCCGACGCCTCAAAAGCACTCCCGCAAGCTCTTGCCGCATTGGCCAATGACGAAGTCAAAGCCTGGAACATTATCTGCCTTAACGACCAGACCGCGCGCGTGGGCTACAACTTTGCCGCGCATGGCTGGGTATTGCGTGCCGACAAATCCCGCATCGAAAAGTCTGCTTTAAGGGTGGTGAATCGCTGCAACCACCAAACCAACATTTTCGGCCCCGTTTCTGTGATGAAAGTGCCTCCCGCGTAATTCGCCGGTCGTTCGTCAATAAACCCATTTTTTCGAGCGTTGCTGTCTACGCGGCATTTGCACGCGTCTGCGCGCTCTTTTACCGAGCATTCCCCATGGCCAAGTCACCCAAAAAAGTCCCTGCAGTAAAACCACCCAATGCCCCCGATGCTGGACATTCCGGCTCACCGCCTCTCGTCAGCCGTATGGGCCTGGACATGCCTGACGCCCTGCTTCTGGGCGTCGATTCACCGGCCGTCAGTCAAGCGGCAAGCACATCTGCCGCAGCCAGCACACTGTCCACGGTTACTGTTCACGCCCTGCCGGATGCAACGGAAAACTTCAGCGCCACTCGTAACGCAATCGCCTGGCCGCAAGAGCGATTCCACGAACTGGTACCCGTGGCGCAGAACGAAGGTTTGTTCACCGGACCGGATCAGCGCACGTACGCTCAGATCGCTAATGAAGGCCAGTTCGTCGTCGAGCAGGACGGGCAAGGCAATTATCATGTGCCTCTGACCTTCGCACCCGGTGTGCCCGGCCTGCCCCTGACGCGCCTCGAGGGTCAGACGACTTGGCAGATCCGGCGGCCCGAGAGGCTATCCAACCGGCCTGCATCCGCCAGCCCCAACCTGCCCTCATACATCTCGCCGGCCGACGCCATGACGCTGAGCAAGCCTGAGCTGGCAACGGAGGGCCTTCGATACAACAGACTCAGGCAGACCTTCGTAACGACGGTGGACGGCACGGTCATGGTGCGCAAAAACAAAGATGGCGAATACCAACAAGCGTTTGCCTCGACGAGCAATGCACCCGACGTTTTCTTCGAGCAAATCCCCGGCACTGTTTTCTGGCGACAAAAACCGCCAGGGGCGAAGCCATCGCAAACGCCAGCCCAATCCAGCCAGCCAGGCGAACAGACCGACCAGGCAACACCTGGCCCGAGCAAGCGTCCCCGACTTGCCGAAGCCGTAGAAACGCTAACCGCGGCGACAGCCAAGCCGTCCTCTGACAACGACCAGACGCCGTATTTCTGGCTTCCCTGGGGGCATCTGAACAAACCTGCGCACACCGAATCGGTACAGCTTGGCTGGCTGCATTATCCAATCGTTCCGGTTGGCTCGAATACGGCGCCCACCGTGTATTTCGTATGTCATCCCGAGTTTTTCCCGAGCGGTTTCGACGCTTTCGAGAACATGCTGAAAAACGCCCCCGAGCAACAGCCGGTGGCGACGTTTCGAATCGGCAGTGATCCAGGTGAAGTCCATCCGGGCAAACGGTTTTTCGAAGAGCCGATAACAACGTCCGTCGCTCGCGCGTTCCCTGATTTTTCGCAAGCGACAACGACAGCCGTTGCCCGCAGGTTATTCGAACTCGCCGATCATTCCCCGACGATTACCGGCACCGGCCTGATCAACGTTCAGGCCGTCTTGCATCAATGGAAGCAACTGCCGTTTTCCACAGCGCCTGATTTTGCCGACCCGCTGAATATGCTCGCCATAGCGCCAGACATCGACCTGGGGGGCAAGCGGCTTATCCCGATGCCTTCCCAGACCGACAGCGAATTGCAACGCCTGACCTTTGATCCACAGCACTTCTCCTCCGCCTGGAATCATTACAAGACCTATCCGTCGGATCTGAATCTGCGGCGATTGCTCGGCGCGTTGCTGGTTGGCTGTGGTTACGAGCTGTTTCCACTGACCTATGAACACAGAATGCCGACGCTGGTATTCAAACGCGCCGGTCACGATCAAATCTTCTTTTTGAAACTGGGAGCAATCAGTCAAGCCGGCCTGACTCACGTTCCTGGCAACGAACTGACAGAACCGAGCTTGCCCGCCAGAATCGGTCAGGACGCCTTCACCGCACTGACCGATGCAGCGACGCGGAACAAGGTGGTATGGCTGATAGGAGGCGTATTGAAGGTCGCGTCCACGCCAGACTCGGTGTTCATTATTCGCGAGCGTTGACCCGAGACTCGACTGCGCCGGCAGTTGCGCCGTAAACACGCATAAAAAAGCCCGCAGTGTGAGCGGGCGAAAGACCAAAGAAGCTATATGCGCAGTCGCTTCCCGGTGGGGGCAGCTGCTTGGGGGTCAGCTGCCCCGATACGTGGAATAGCTGTAAGGCGAAATCAGCAGGGGCACGTGATAGTGCTCCTGCTCGGCGGAAATGCCGAAACGCAGCACGACGATATCGAGAAACGCCGGCTCGGGCAGTTGTACGCCACGGGCCCGGTAGTAATCGCCGGCATGGAACTGCACCTGATAAACCCCGGTGCGATAATCGTCGCCTTGCAGCAACGGCGCATCGACCCGGCCATCACTGTTGGTTGTCGCACTGGCGACCAATTCCAGCTGCGATCCTTCAACGCGGTACAGCTCGACCTTGATCGAGCTGCCCGGGCAACCGTGTGCAGCGTCCAAAACGTGTGTTGTCAAACGTCCCATTGATTCTGCGCGCCCGGCCGCAACAAGCGGTCAGACTTCGCGCCTCCCGAAGTCAGTTAAAAAGGAGACCGCACCGTTTCAGAGCACGAAACGCTGCGGCGAGCGACTGATTAAGACACTTTTCAAAAAAATTGTACACAATAAAAACGACATTTTCCGCTTCACCCCCGCCATCCGGGTCTTTATCACCAATTCGTAGGCAAAGCGCGTGATCATTGAACCTTCTATTCATTAGCTGACTGGTCAGGCAGGTTTCTTGCAGGCTGGAACCATTAACAGCAAAAGATGACAGCCGGTGAAAAATGCGAAAATTCAGGCTTACAAAATGTAAATAAAGTTGTATACAATCAGCCCATCGCTGTGACGCCAGCCTGCCAGGCCGCCACACCAATCTGTCAACGTACAAGAAGGAAGACTGCAGTGAGCGCTGACTACCCACGCGACCTGATCGGTTACGGCAGTAACCCTCCTCACCCACACTGGCCGGGTAATGCCCGGATCGCCCTGTCCTTCGTGCTCAATTACGAAGAAGGTGGCGAGCGCAACATTCTGCACGGCGACAAG
>NZ_JH635999.1:112734-118528 GCF_000257605.1 Pseudomonas sp. R62 | reverse complement strand
AAGGTGGCGAGCGCAACATTCTGCACGGCGACAAGGAATCCGAAGCCTTCCTCTCCGAAATGGTCGCCGCTCAGCCGCTGCAAGGCGCGCGCAACATGAGCATGGAATCGCTTTACGAGTATGGCAGCCGCGCCGGCGTCTGGCGCATTTTGAAGCTGTTCAAGGAATTCGATATTCCGCTGACCATCTTCGCCGTGGCCATGGCCGCCCAGCGTCACCCGGACGTGATCCGTGCGATGGTCGAGGCCGGCCATGAAATCTGCAGCCATGGCTACCGCTGGATCGACTACCAGTACATGGACGAAGCGCAGGAACGCGAGCACATGCTCGAAGCGATCCGCATCCTCACCGAACTGACCGGCGAACGTCCGCTGGGCTGGTACACCGGCCGCACCGGGCCGAACACCCGTCGACTGGTCATGGAAGAAGGCGGTTTCCTCTACGACTGCGACACCTACGACGACGACCTGCCCTACTGGGAGCCGAATAACCCGACCGGCAAGCCGCATCTGGTGATCCCTTACACCCTCGACACCAACGACATGCGCTTCACGCAAGTGCAGGGTTTCAACAAGGGTGACGATTTCTTCGAATACCTCAAAGACGCCTTCGACGTGCTTTACGCCGAAGGTGCCGAAGCGCCGAAAATGCTTTCGATCGGTCTGCACTGTCGCCTGATCGGCCGTCCTGGTCGCCTCGCTTCGCTCAAGCGCTTTATCGAATACGCCAAAAGTCATGAACAGGTGTGGTTCAGCCGTCGCGTCGACATCGCGCGTCACTGGCAAGAAACCCACCCGTACCAAGGGACTGCAAAATGAGCCGCTTTCAAACCCTGCAACCGTCGACCCTGAGCCGCGACGCTTTCGTCAAAGCCTTCGCCGACATCTACGAACATTCGCCATGGGTGGCCGAAAAGGCCTACGACCTCGGTGCGGACGCTTCGATCGACGAGATCGAAACCCTGCACCAGCGCATGAGCGATATCCTGTTGAGCGCCGATCATGCCAGCCAGCTGGCCCTGATCAACGCTCACCCGGACCTGGCCGGCAAAGCTGCCGTCCAGGGCCAACTGACCGAAGCCAGCACCAATGAACAGGCTGGCGCCGGTATTCACCAATGCACGGCCGAAGAGTTCCAGCGCTTCACCGAGCTGAACGACGCCTACAAAGCCAAGTTCAAGTTTCCCTTCATCATGGCGGTAAAAGGCAGCAACCGGCATCAGATCCTCGCGGCGTTCGAAACGCGCATCAACAATTCGGTGGAAGCCGAGTTCAAATGCGCGCTGGCGGAGATCAACAAGATTGCCCTGTTCCGTTTACTGACTCTTTAGCAAGCCTGGCCCGAGCGTGAATGAACGCGCAAACGCCCAGGGCCCTGCGAGCATCCCCAGCCAACTTATCAAAGGCAGACAAGAAGAATGAAAGCTTACGCCGTACCTTTCGAAAAATACGTCAACCTGGCCGACGCCCGTCTGGGCACCAAGATCATTTCGGTCACCGATGACTGGTTCGCAGACGCCAATCGTCTGTTCCAACCGACCCCGGCCGTATGGAAGGAGGGCGTGTTCGACGACAACGGCAAGTGGATGGACGGCTGGGAGTCGCGCCGCAAGCGCTTCGAAGGTTTCGACAGCGCGGTGATCCGTCTGGGCGTACCGGGCTCGATCAAAGGCGTGGACATCGACACTTCATTCTTCACCGGCAACTACCCGCCATCGGCCTCGCTGGAAGCGTGCTTCCTGGCCTCGGGCGAGCCGGATGAAAACACCCAGTGGACCGAAGTGCTGTCGGCCGTCGAGCTGCAGGGCAACAGCCACCACTACCACGAAATCAGCAACGACAAAGCGTTCAGCCACCTGCGCTTCAACATCTACCCGGACGGTGGTGTTGCCCGTCTGCGCGTATACGGCATTCCGTTCCGCGACTGGTCCGCTGTGGGCGACAACGAGCAAGTGGACTTGGCAGCAGCCCTCAACGGTGGCCGCGCCCTCGCCTGCTCCGACGAACACTTCGGCCGCATGAGCAACATCCTCAACCCGGGCCGTGGCATCAACATGGGCGACGGCTGGGAAACCGCGCGTCGTCGCACGCCGGGCAATGACTGGGTGATCGTCGCGCTGGGTCATCCGGGCGAGATCGAGAAGATCGTCGTCGACACCCTGCACTTCAAAGGCAACTACCCGGACACTTGCTCGATCCAGGGCGCGTTCGTCAAGGGCGGCACCGACAGCCAGATCGAAACCCAGTCGCTGTTCTGGCGCGAACTGTTGCCAAGCCAGAAGCTGGAAATGCACGCCGAACATACCTTCGTCGAGCAGATCAAGGCACTCGGCCCGATCACCCACATCCGCCTGAACGTGTTCCCGGATGGTGGCGTGAGTCGCCTGCGTGTATTGGGCAAGGTCGCTAAATAACACTGCAATGATCGTTCCCACGCTCTGCGTGGGAATGCATCACTGGACGCTCTGCGTCCGCTTTGGATGTGACGCGGAGCGTCACGGGCTGCATTCCCACGCAGAGCGTGGGAACGATCACTCAACGAAAAGAAGAACAGCATGCGCACATTGACGATTGAACCGCTGACCAAAGAAGCCTTCGCCCCTTTCGGTGACGTGATCGAAACCGACGGCAGCGATCACTTCATGATCAACAACGGTTCGACCATGCGCTT
This sequence comes from Pseudomonas sp. R62, assembly GCF_000257605.1. Lineage (NCBI taxonomy): Bacteria > Pseudomonadati > Pseudomonadota > Gammaproteobacteria > Pseudomonadales > Pseudomonadaceae > Pseudomonas > Pseudomonas sp. R62. The sequence continues at coordinate 115,858 of NZ_JH635999.1, read as the reverse complement.
CCACAAATTGGCGACGGTCGAAACCGCGACGCCTGAGGACAACGCGATCATCAGTATTTTCCGCGCCGACGCGCAGGACATGCCGCTGACCGTTTGCATGCTGGAACGCCATCCGCTGGGCAGCCAGGCTTTCATTCCGCTGCTCGGCAACCCCTTTCTGATCGTGGTCGCGCCAGTTGGCGATGAACCTGTATCAGGCTTGGTCCGCGCCTTCGTCACCAACGGCAGGCAGGGCATCAATTACCATCGCGGCGTCTGGCACCACCCGGTGCTGACGATCGAAAAGCGGGATGACTTCCTGGTGGTTGATCGCAGTGGCACAGGCAATAACTGCGATGAGCATTTTTTCAAAGAGGATGAGCGGTTGATCCTCGCCCCCCACCAATAAGAGAAGGTCTGATCACTCGACAACAAGAGTGACAGGCGAGAGGTAAAGACTGTGGAAGCACATCTGTTGGAATGGCTGAACCTGAGCGTGCGCTGGGTTCACATGATCACTGGCGTGGCCTGGATCGGCGCGTCGTTCTACTTCGTCTGGCTGGAGAACAACCTCAACCGCGTCAACCCGAAAACCGGTTTGGCCGGTGATCTGTGGGCGATCCACGGCGGCGGCATCTACCACCTGGAAAAATACAAACTGGCCCCACCGTCCATGCCGGACAATCTGCACTGGTTCAAGTGGGAAGCCTACTTCACCTGGATGTCGGGGATCGCGCTGCTGTGCGTGGTGTTCTACTCCAATCCGGTGCTCTACCTCGTGGCACCCGGCAGTGGCCTCAGCGGTCCTGAAGGCGTGGCCATCGGTATCGGCTCGCTGATCGTCGGCTGGTTCGTCTACGACTTCCTCTGCGATTCGGCGCTGGGCAAGAAACCCGCCCTGCTCGGCTTCATCCTGTTCGTGCTGATCATTGCCGCGGCCTATGGCTTCAGCAAAGTGTTCAGCGGGCGTGGTGCGTACCTGCACGTCGGCGCGATCATCGGCACCATCATGGTCGGCAACGTGTTCCGCATCATCATGCCGGCGCAACGGGCACTGGTCGCGGCGATCGCCGAGAACCGCACGCCTGATCCGGCCCTGCCGGCCAAGGGTCTGCTGCGTTCGCGTCACAACAACTACTTCACCCTGCCAGTGCTGTTCATCATGATCAGCAACCACTTCCCGAGCACTTACGGCAGCCAGTACAACTGGTTGATCCTCGCCGGGATCGCAGTGTTGGCGGTATTGGTGCGTCACTACTTCAACACCCGTCACGACAGCCACAAGTTTGCCTGGACCCTGCCGGTGGCAGCGGTGGGCATGATCTGCCTGGCCTACGTCACTGGCCCGACGCCGATGTCGACTGCACCTGAAGTGGCCAAGGCACCGGCGAAAATCGAGTACCAACCGCTGCCGGAAACGGCACTGGGCGGTGGCGCGAAACCGGCCGAAGCGGCGCAACCTGCGGCACCCGCAGCCCCTGCGGCGGCACCCGCGCAAGCCTCGAATGCCGGCCCCGGTTTCGACAAAGTACACAACGTGATTCAAGAGCGTTGCACGGTGTGCCACTCGTCCAAGCCGACCAGCCCGTTGTTCAGCGCAGCCCCGGCCGGTGTGATGTTCGACACCCCCGAGCAGATCCGCCAGAACGCCGCGCGCATTCAGGCGCAAGCCATCACTACGCAGATCATGCCACTGGGCAACATCACCCAGATGACCCAGCAGGAACGTGACCTGATCGGTGCCTGGATTGCCCAGGGAGCGCAGACCAATTAATCGTTAAAAGCATCGCTGGCAAGCCAGCTCCCACAGGGTTTTGCATTGCCTGTGTGGGAGCGGGCTTGCCCGCGAATGGCCGCTCCGCGGTCCCCCTGATGCAAAGAAACAGCTGCAAGCAACCCGGCAGCTGTTAATCACAAGAATAAAAAAGATCCGAGGTGTTGCATGTCCGAGCTGTCCAAAGCGCGCATCCCCGACGCACCCGCCATTCAGCGTTTGCCCCTTTTGCAACTGATCCTGGTCGGTCTGCAACATGTTTTGCTGATGTACGGCGGTGCCATCGCGGTGCCGCTGATCATCGGACAGGCCGCTGGCCTGAGTCGTGAAGAAATCGCCTTCCTGATCAACGCCGACCTGCTCGTCGCCGGCATCGCCACTATCGTGCAGTCGCTCGGCATCGGCCCGATGGGTATTCGCATGCCGGTGATGATGGGTGCCAGTTTCGCTGCGGTCGGCAGCATGGTGGCCATGGCCGGCATGCCCGGCATCGGTCTGCAAGGGATCTTTGGTGCGACGATCGCCGCCGGTTTCTTCGGCATGCTGATCGCGCCGTTCATGTCCAAGGTCGTGCGCTTCTTCCCGCCGCTGGTGACCGGCACGGTCATCACCTCGATCGGTTTATCGCTGTTTCCCGTGGCCGTGAACTGGGCCGGTGGCGGGGTCGATGCCGCGCAATTCGGATCGCCGATTTATCTGGCCATCGCCGCGCTGGTGCTGGCCACCATCCTGTTGGTTCACCGCTTCATGCGCGGTTTCTGGGTCAATATTTCGGTGCTGATCGGCATGTGCCTGGGCTACGTACTGTGCGGCGCGATCGGCATGGTCGACCTCAGCGGCATGGCCAGCGCACCATGGATTCAGTTCGTAACTCCACTGCATTTCGGCATGCCGAAATTCGAGCTGGCACCGATTCTGTCGATGTGTCTGGTGGTGGTGATCATCTTCGTCGAGTCCACCGGGATGTTCCTCGCGCTGGGCAAAATCACCGGCCAGGAAGTCTGCCCGCGCATGCTTCGTCGCGGCTTGCTGTGCGATGCCGGCGCGTCGTTTTTCGCCGGTTTCTTCAACACCTTCACCCACTCCTCGTTCGCGCAGAACATCGGCCTGGTGCAGATGACCGGCGTGCGCTGCCGTTCGGTGACCATCGTTGCCGGTGGTCTGCTGATCGTCCTCAGCCTGTTGCCGAAAGCGGCGTTTCTGGTGGCATCGATTCCACCGGCGGTGCTGGGCGGTGCGGCGATTGCGATGTTCGGCATGGTCGCCGCGACTGGCATCAAAATCCTCCAAGAGGCGGACATCGGTGACCGCCGCAATCAGCTGCTGGTCGCGGTGAGCATCGGCATGGGCCTGATCCCGGTGGTGCGTCCG
>NZ_JH635999.1:103181-112109 GCF_000257605.1 Pseudomonas sp. R62 | reverse complement strand
CAACATCCTCGGCGGCAAGGAGCGTGCGGCGATCAATGATTGCCATGCGCACTGATTGAAACCACCACACCACCTGTGGGAGCGAGCCTGTTCGCGAAAGCGCTGTGTCCTTCAACATTGATGGCGACTGACACAACCGCTTCGCGAGCAGGCTCGCTCCCACAGGGACTACGCAACTGCTTGTGCCTCAAACAATAAAAACAAGAGGGAGCAACAGATGATCCGCACGCAAAGCAACGTTCTGTTGAGTGGCGGCCTGCTGGCCGCGAGTCAGGCCATGGCCGGCGATCTGCTGCTGTGGCAGAGCAACAGCCTCAGCTATCTGTACGGCAAGAACTTCGCGATCAACCCGTCGAATCAGCAGACGGTCACCTTCGAGCACGCCGACAAGTGGAAGTACGGCGACAACTTTCTGTTCGTCGACAAGATCTTCTACAACGGCAAGGAGGACCCGAACAAAGGTCCGCACACCTTCTACGGCGAGTTCACCCCGCGCTTTTCCTTCGGCAAGATCCTCGACCGCAAGATCGAGTTCGGCCCGATCAAGGATGTGCTGCTGGCAATGACCTACGAGTACGGCGAAGGCGAAACCGAGGCCTATCTGATCGGCCCCGGCTTCGACCTGAAAGTGCCCGGCTTCAACTACGTCACCCTGAACATTTTCCGCCGCCAGACCGAAGGCCCGCGGCCCGGCGATGGTGTCTGGCAGATCACCCCCGCGTGGTCCTACAGCTTTGCACTGGGCAATTCCGATGTGCTGATCGACGGCTACCTCGACTGGGTCGTCGACAACGACGAAAACTCACGCGGCACCTACCACGCCAATCTGCACATCAATCCGCAGCTCAAATACGACCTCGGCAAAGCCATGGGCTGGAGCCAGAAGCAGGTGTACGTCGGCACCGAGTACAGCTACTGGAAGAACAAATACGGCATTGAAAACAGCCACGCGTTCGATACCAACCAGAACACTGCCAGCCTGCTGCTGAAGGTGCACTTCTGAGATGGCCCGCAACCGTGCGCCATGCTTGCCGTCGGTGCTCTGTTGCGGGGCACTTGAGCCTTGGCCGAGGAGTCAGTATTCTCCGCGGCCTTCCGAATTCGCTCTAAAAAAAAGCCTGAATTCAATTTCTGACCGAAAAGCCAACTTATCCCGGCTGCGGTCAGTCCTGAGGCCTCCCGAAAACACGCTCGTCGACTGTTTTTCAGCAGCCGAACGGGCGTTTTTTGGTTTTTCAAAAGCCTTGGCGCAGCTTTTGCTACCAGCATTCAAAGCTGACCGATCGGATGAAATTTGCGGTACGAAAAAAGGCGCCACATCAGAGCGCCGAACTTAAAAAAATAACGTGGAACACCTACTTTGGGAGCAACCGAATGAAACGTATGTGCACCAGCCTGATGCTGGCCGGATCGATGTTCGCCGGCGGCCAGGCGATGGCCGAAGGCCTGCTGCAGTGGCAGAACAACAGCCTGACCTACCTGTATGGCAAGGACTTCCAGGTCAACCCGCGCATTCAGCAGACCGTGACCTTCGAGCACGCCGATGCCTGGAAGTATGGGGACAACTTCCTGTTCATCGACAAGATCTTCTACAACGGCAAGGATGATGGCGGCGTCGGCTCCAACACCTACTACGGCGAGCTCAGCCCGCGCCTGTCGTTCGGCAAGATCTTCGATCAGAAACTGGCCTTCGGCCCGGTGACTGACGTGTTGCTGGCCATGACCTACGAGTTCGGTGAAGGCGATACCGAGTCGTACCTGATCGGTCCGGGCTTCGACCTGGCGATTCCGGGCTTCGACTACTTCCAGCTGAACTTCTACCAGCGTCACACCCAGGGCGCACGCGCCGGTGACAATGTCTGGCAGATCACCCCGGTCTGGTCCTACACCGTCCCGGTGGGCAAATCGAACATCCTCATCGACGGCTTCATGGACTGGGTGGTCGACAACGACTCCAACTCCAAAGGCGACTACCACGCCAACCTGCACTTCAACCCACAGGTCAAATACGACCTGGGCAAGGCGCTGAATTTCGGCGAGAAGCAGTTGTATGTCGGTGTTGAGTACGACTATTGGTCGGACAAGTACGGGATCAAGGACAGCCAGTACTTCAAGACCGATCAGAGCACCACAAGCTTCCTGGTCAAGTTCCACTTCTGATCCGGCGGCATCCTCCCCGACGTCTTCGCGAGCAAGCTCGCTCCCACATTCAGACCGAGTTCCAATGTGGGAGCGAGCCTGCTCGCGAAGGCCGCACCGCAGATTTCAGGCCGGAGCCACCGCTTCAGATATCCGCAAAAACCGGCAAAGCTCTTCACGCTTGGCCAACGCATCCCGCCGCCCCAACTCGATCAACTCGCTGCAATACCCCGCCTCGAACAGCAGATAACTGAGCACCCCCGCCCCGCTCGTCTTCGTCGCGCCCGGCCCGCGCAGAAACAGGCGCAACGCCGCCGGCAGCTCCTGACGATGCCGTGCGGCGATTTCGTCGATCGGCTGACTCGGCGCAATCACCAGCACTTCCACCGGCGCCACACCCAGCGCGCGGGTCGGCGTGCCGGCCGGGAGCAAATGACTGAACTGATTCAGACGCTGCAGCAGCTCGATATCGCTCTCCAGACTGTCGATGAACGTGCTGTTGAGCATGTGCCCGCCGATCTGCGCCAGCGTCGGTTGCTGGCCGCTGTAGGCGCGCTCCAGCGGCTGCTGCGGATCGACGCCGCGCGGGTTGCCGCTGACGCCCACCACCAGCACGCGACTGGCACCCAGATGCAGCGCCGGGCTGATCGGCGCCGACTGGCGTACTGCGCCGTCACCGAAATATTCCTCGCCGATTTTCACCGGCGCGAACAGCAGCGGAATCGCTGAACTGGCCAACAGATGATCAACCGACAGCTGCGTCGGCACACCGATGCGGCGGTGCCGCAGCCAGGCGTCGATGGTGCCGCCGCCCTGATAGAACGTCACCGCTTGCCCCGATTCGTAGCCGAACGCGGTCACCGCCACCGCATGCAATTGCTTGCGCGCGATGGATTCGGCGATGCCGGGCAGGTGCAGTTTTTCCTCGAGCAGTTCGCGCAGCGGCGAACTGTTGAGCAGCGCCACCGGCATCTGTCGACCGAGGCCGAGCAGGCTGTGGCTGACGAAGCGGCTGGCTTGATGGATCACGCCCGGCCAGTCGCTGCGCAACACGCGGTGGCTGCGAAAGCCCTGCCAGAACTGGGTCAGGCGTTCGATGGCGACTCGAAAGTCCGTGGCGCCACTGGCCAGGCTGACCGCATTGATCGCCCCGGCCGAGGTGCCGACGATCACCGGAAACGGATTGTCCGCGCCGACCGGCAGCAACTCGGCAATCGCCGCCAGCACCCCGACCTGATAAGCCGCCCGAGCCCCGCCGCCGGAAAGAATCAAACCTGTGACCGGTTCAGCAGGACTCATCGCGACACTCCACGGTGCTTGTCAGATCGGCTAATCAACGACGCTTGGGATAAAGCTTCGGCTCGCCCGGTGGGCGACTCTTGAAGCGCCGATGCGCCCACAGATACTGCTCGGGGCAGGCACGCAAAGCGCTCTCGACCCACTGATTGATGCGGATGCAATCGGCCTCTTCGCTCTCGCCGGGGAAGTCTTCCAGCGGCGGATGGATCACCAGGCGATAACCACTGCCGTCGGCCAGACGTTCCTGAGTGAACGGCACCACCAGCGCTTTACCCAGGCGCGCGAACTTGGTCGTCGCAGTGACAGTGGCGGCCTGAATGCCGAACAGCGGCACGAAGACGCTCTGCTTGGCGCCGTAATCCTGATCCGGCGCATACCAGATCGCCCGTCCCGAGCGCAGCAGTTTGAGCATGCCGCGCACGTCATCGCGCTCCACCGCCAGCGAATCGAGATTGTGCCGCTCGCGGCCACGGCGCTGGACGAAGTCGAACAAGGGGTTTTTGTGTTCGCGGTACATGCCGTCGATGGTGTGCTGCTGGCCGAGCAGCGCCGCGCCGATTTCCAGCGTGGTGAAATGCGCGGCCATGAGGATCACGCCTTTGCCTTCGCGCTGGGCCTTCTGCAGATGTTCAAGGCCTTCGACGTGGGCCAGTTTCGCCAGACGCTCGCGCGACCACCACCAGCTCATCGCCATTTCAAAAAAGGCAATGCCGGTGGAGGCGAAGTTTTCCTTGAGCAGGCGTTTGCGCTCGGCGGCGGATTTTTCCGGGAAGCACAATTCCAGATTGCGCCGGGCGATGGTTCGCCGGTCGCTGGCGACGCGATACATCAACGCGCCCAAAACTCGACCGATGGTCAGCAGCGCCGGATACGGCAGCTGCACGATCAGCCACAAAAGCCCCAGGCCGCACCAGAGCGGCCAGAAGCGCGGAGCAAGATATGCTTTTCGAAAACGCGGGCGATCCATTAAAGCTTCCGTAAATACAGTGGCCGCGCATTCTACATCGTTCGACCCGGCTTGCGGCTCGCGGGCGTTCTCGTTATAAGTCTCGGCACTTTTAGTGACAAGCCGTTGTATGCCGACATGAGCCAAACCGACCCGTTAGACCAAGATCCCGTATTCCAGCTCAAGGGCAGCATGCTGGCCATCACTGTGTTGGAACTGGCCCGTAACGACCTCGAAAGCCTCGATCGGCAATTGGCCGCCAAAGTCGCCCAGGCGCCGAATTTTTTCAGCAATGCACCGCTGGTCCTGGCGCTGGACAAACTGCCGCCGAACCAAGGCGCGGTTGATCTGCCGGGGCTGATGCGCGTCTGCCGTCAGCACGGTCTGCGTACCCTGGCCATTCGCGCCAGCCGCATCGAAGACATCGCCGCCGCCATCGCCATCGACATCCCCGTGCTACCGCCCTCCGGCGCCCGCGAGCGCCCGCTGGAGACGCCGGAAGTCGAAGTCAAAAAGAAGCCGGAAAAGCCACCTGAGCCGACGGTCAAACCGACCCGCGTAATCACCACGCCAGTACGTGGTGGCCAACAGATATATGCCCAGGGTGGCGATCTGGTCGTGGTCTCATCGGTCAGTCCGGGGGCGGAACTTCTCGCCGATGGCAACATCCATGTATACGGCCCGATGCGCGGCCGAGCACTGGCCGGCGTCAAAGGTGACACCAAGGCACGGATTTTCTGTCAGCAATTGAGCGCTGAACTGATCTCCATCGCCGGTCATTACAAGGTCTCCGAGGATTTGCGTCGCGATCCGATGTGGGGCTCGGGCGTCCAGGTCAGCCTGTCAGGCGACGTGTTGAACATCATTCGGCTTTAACGGATACTGCCGCATTTTCCAAGCATCTCTAAAACGTAGCGAAAACGGCTCAAACGAAGTAGGAAAAAGGCCCAAAGCCAAATTCCAGCCAAGGCTGTCCGACTGCAGTAGTTTTCAAGAGATGTTTTTCAGGGGCTGAACAGTCCTTCTTCCTTAGGGGTGAAACACCTTGGCCAAGATTCTCGTGGTTACATCCGGCAAGGGTGGTGTGGGTAAGACCACCACCAGCGCCGCTATCGGTACCGGTCTCGCTCTGCGCGGCCACAAAACAGTGATCGTCGACTTCGACGTGGGCTTGCGTAACCTCGACCTGATCATGGGTTGCGAGCGCCGCGTGGTGTATGACTTCGTCAACGTGGTAAACGGCGAAGCCAACCTGCAACAGGCACTGATCAAAGACAAGCGCCTGGAAAACCTCTACGTACTGGCGGCCAGCCAGACCCGCGACAAAGACGCGCTGACCGTCGAAGGCGTGGAAAAAGTCCTGATGGAGCTCAAGGAACAATTCGAGTTCGTCGTCTGCGACTCCCCGGCGGGCATCGAGAAAGGTGCGCACCTGGCCATGTATTTCGCCGATGAAGCGATCGTCGTGACCAACCCGGAAGTGTCCTCGGTACGTGACTCGGACCGCATGCTCGGTCTGCTGGCAAGCAAATCGCGCCGCGCCGAACGTGGCGAAGACCCGATCAAGGAACACCTGCTGATCACCCGCTACCACCCGGAGCGTGTTGAGAAGGGCGAGATGCTCGGCGTTGAAGACGTCAAGGAAATCCTCTCGGTGACCCTGCTCGGCGTCATCCCGGAATCCCAGGCAGTGCTCAAGGCTTCCAACCAGGGCGTGCCGGTGATTCTCGACGACCAGAGCGATGCCGGTCAGGCTTACAGCGATACCGTCGACCGCCTGCTGGGCAAAGAAAAAGCCCACCGATTCCTCGATGTCGAGAAGAAGGGATTCTTCGAGCGCCTGTTTGGAGGTAGGTAATGAACCTTTTTGACTTCTTTCGTGCCAACAAAAAGCCAAGTACCGCCTCGGTAGCGAAAGAGCGTCTACAGATCATCGTGGCGCATGAGCGCGGCCAGCGCAGCACGCCGGATTACCTGCCAGCCTTGCAGAAGGAACTGGTCGACGTGATCCGCAAGTACGTCAACATCGGCAACGACGACGTACATGTTGCACTGGAAAGCCAGGGCAGTTGCTCGATTCTGGAACTCAACATCACCCTGCCCGATCGCTGAGTCGATTTGGCAGTCGCTACGGCGGCTCGGACTGTTGATGCTCGTGTAGGAGCTGCCGAAGGCTGCGATCTTTTGATCTTCAAAGTCAAAAGATCGCAGCCTTCGGCAGCTCCTACAGGGTTATCAGCAGCTCCGAGCCGCCGTTGGCATTTGTTACGAGGCTGTTTTAATGCCGCTGTCCAACATCCGCATCATCCATGAGGACGCCGCCGTACTGGTGGTCGACAAACCGACCCTGCTGCTCTCGGTGCCCGGGCGCGCTGACGACAACAAGGACTGCCTGATTACCCGCTTGCAGGAAAACGGCTACCCGGAAGCGCGCATCGTCCATCGCCTGGACTGGGAAACCTCCGGCATCATTCTGCTGGCCCGGGATACCGACACCCATCGCGAGCTGTCGCGGCAGTTTCATGATCGCGAAACCGAAAAGGCCTACACCGCTTTGGCCTGGGGTCAGCCGGAACTGGACAGCGGCAGCATCGACCTGCCCCTGCGCTACGACCCACCGACCAAGCCACGGCATGTGGTCGATCACGAATTCGGCAAACATGCGCTGACGTTCTGGAAGGTGCTGGAACGGTGCGGCGACTGGTGCCGGGTCGAATTGACACCGATTACCGGGCGCTCGCATCAATTGCGCGTGCACATGTTGTCGATCGGCCATCCGCTGCTCGGTGACGGGCTCTACGCCCACGAGCAGGCGCTGGCCGCCTGGCCACGTTTGTGCCTGCACGCTAGCATGCTCAGCTTCACTCATCCGCAAACCGCCGAACGCCTGCGCTTCGAGTGCCCGGCGCCATTCTGAAATGCGTAAATACTTTGAAAGCCCTTCCTTGCGAAGGGCTTTTTTTGTCCTGCCAGAATTCCACCGGCAATAGATTGACGTAAAGAACTGTCATAAAATTGTAATCAAATATAAATCATGGCACTTCGACATCAGGCAGGAGGCCTCTTCCGTGTTCTGCAGCAAAACACTTCAATCCGAATACCCCATCGTGTGCGCATTCGGTAACACCACCCTGCACCTGAGCGAAGCACCCAGCATCCAGGCACGCCAAGCCCTGGAGCAGCTGATAAAAAAACGTCGCGCGCGCAAACTGACCCGAGCCAGCGCACCGTTATCGTCCTGTGAAACACCACTCTTTGCCAAGGTCCAGCCATTGGACACGTTCAAGGCAAAGGTGCGGGTGAGCCTGAACAAACCGCAACGCAACGGGCGCTTCGACTGGCCGCTCGAAGAACTGATGAATTCCCTCGAAGCTCAGCGCCGGGGCGTGGAGATGCCTGCGCTGAAGGGCTATGGCTATACGCGCAGCAGACTCGGCCTGACCGAGGAATTTTTCCTCCTGACTCACCTGCTCGAAGGCCATATCGACGGCGCCGAATGCATCAGACGCAATCCCGCAAACATCGAAGCTTTCATCCTCGACGCGTTCCAATTGCTCAGCTCGCTCGCCAGCAAGAACATCACTCACATGGATTTCTGGGTGGGCAACATCATGGTGCCCGAGCAAACGCAAAGGCCACTCAAAGCCATCGACTTTGAAAACTGCTTCGCCGGCCCGACCGCGCACGCAAGTGAAACACTCGGTTTTCAACTCGGCTTCTTCTACCGTCGGGATATCTACAAGTTCATTACCGAAGCCGCCTACGATCGCCTGGTCGATCAATATCTCAGCGCGCTGCCCGGTCTATCGAGAGACAGGTTCGAGGCGGTCTATCAGTTGAGCAAACATGAATACGTCGGTCGCAAGCAGCGCCGAGAAGTCTTCCTCAGTGGCAGACTGATCACCGGTTGACGCCCACCCCGGCAACACTTTGAAGCAAGTGCCCGGCCTGCAAATCAGCGGAGCAATACGGTAGACTCGCGCCCCCGCCGTATGGAGCCGCTTATGCGCGAAGCCTTCCCCCCCATGGAAAAAGTACCGCACCAGCTGCTCTACCTGATCTATGGTGACAAAGACGTTTATCGGCGCGAGGCGAAATTCAGCATCCTCACCGCCCTGGCACAACTGCAGCCAAGTGAATCACTGTGCATCCGAGTGCTGACCGATCGTCCGCAGGACTATGCCGGCTGGCCGGTCGATACCGTCACTTTGAGCGAGCAGACCCTGATCCAGTGGCAGGGTGAAAACGGCTACCACCACCGCCGCAAAGCGTGCGCCATTGCGCTGGGCCTGACACTCGCCGAAAAAACCCTGTTCGTCGATACCGACACGCTGTTTCTCGATTCGCCGCACCGGCTGTTCAGCATGATCACGCCCGGGCGTTACGTGATGGATCGCTTCGAATATGACTGGAGTTACGTCTGTAACCGGGCGGACTACGAAAAACTCGCGCGCTGCCTGCAAGTCCACGGGATTTCGTCAGCGAACAGCTTCAAGCTCTACAACAGTGGCTTGTGCGGCGTCACCGATGGCGATTCAGCGCTG
>NZ_JH635999.1:97231-102589 GCF_000257605.1 Pseudomonas sp. R62 | reverse complement strand
GCTCTACAACAGTGGCTTGTGCGGCGTCACCGATGGCGATTCAGCGCTGCTGGACAAGTCGATCCGGCTGATCGATGAGTGGACGCAGGGCCCGTTCGACATCCATACGATCGAACAGATTGCACTGTCGTTCGCCATGCGCGACCAACCGATCCAGGAAGCGAAGAAATTCGTCTATCACTACTTCGCCGACAAAAACTTCTTCCACGCCATGCAGAAACACTTTTTCGCCCGCCATGGCGAGGCCTTCCACCCCGAACTGCCAGAGCTGTGCTCCGAGGTTCCGCGCAGCAAGCCCGTCCCCTCGACCTGGCAGCGCCTGCGCATCAAGTGGAAGCTGCGCAAAAAGCGCGGCGGCATGAAGAAAGTCGGCCGGGCATTGCTGTTCGGCAGTGCTGCACCTGCCCACCCGTATTACGAGATCTGCCGTCACGAATGGTGGGAATCGGCGTCGCGGGAAATCCTGCGTTGGGACAGCGTTGCGCAAAAGGCCTTCTTCGGCAGCGGCAAGGGCTGGCCGAAGCACCTGCCGAAACCCGCCAGAAAGGATGATCAACAAGCCATCATTGCCTACCTGCGCAAGCGCATCGATCAGCACTCCTGAGCGTGCTTGCGCAAACCACTTGCCCAATGGCGCCGAGTGATGCGTTAAACTGCCGCCCATTGCTGTCTGGAGTTTCTTATGCGCGCAGAGTTGAACCAGGGCCTGATCGACTTTCTCAAGGCCTCCCCTACCCCGTTCCACGCCACCGCCAGCCTCGTTCAGCGTCTGGAGGCCGCCGGTTATGTGCGCCTCGACGAGCGCGAGCCATGGTCCACCGAGGCCAACGGCCGCTATTACGTCACCCGTAACGACTCCTCGATCGTCGCGATCAAAATGGGCCGCAACTCGCCACTGCACGACGGTATCCGTCTGGTCGGCGCCCATACCGACAGCCCGTGCCTGCGGGTCAAGCCGCAACCGGAACTGCAGCGTCAGGGTTTCTGGCAGCTGGGCGTCGAAGTCTACGGCGGTGCGCTGCTGGCGCCGTGGTTTGACCGCGATCTGTCGCTCGCCGGCCGCGTGACCTTCCGCCGTGACGGCAAGGTCGAGAGCCAGTTGATCGACTTCAAGGCACCGATCGCGATCATTCCCAACCTGGCCATTCACCTCAACCGTGAAGCCAACCAGGGCTGGGCGATCAACGCGCAGACCGAACTGCCGCCGATCCTGGCGCAATTTGCCGGTGACGAGCGCGTCGATTTCCGCGCCGTGCTCACTGATCAATTGGCCCGCGAACACGGCCTGAACGCCGACGTGGTGCTGGATTACGAGCTGAGTTTCTACGACACGCAAAGCGCGGCGGTGATCGGCCTGAACGGCGACTTCATTGCCGGTGCGCGTCTGGACAACCTGCTGTCGTGCTACGCCGGCCTGCAAGCGTTGCTCACCGCCGAGACCGACGAAACCTGCGTTCTGGTCTGTAACGACCACGAAGAAGTCGGCTCCTGCTCGGCATGCGGTGCCGACGGCCCGATGCTCGAACAGACCCTGCGCCGCCTGCTGCCGGAAGGTGACGAGTTCGTCCGCACCATCCAGAAATCCCTGTTGGTGTCGGCCGACAACGCCCACGGCGTGCATCCCAACTACGCGGACAAGCACGATGCCAACCACGGCCCGAAACTCAACGCCGGCCCGGTGATCAAGGTCAACAGCAACCAGCGCTACGCCACCAACAGCGAAACCGCCGGCTTCTTCCGCCATCTGTGCATGGCCGAAGAAGTCCCGGTGCAAAGCTTCGTGGTGCGCAGCGACATGGGTTGCGGTTCGACCATTGGCCCGATCACCGCCAGCCATCTGGGTGTGCGCACCGTCGACATTGGCCTGCCGACCTTTGCCATGCACTCGATTCGCGAACTGTGCGGCAGCCATGATCTGGCGCATCTGGTCAAAGTGCTCAGCGCGTTTTATGCCAGCCGTGAATTGCCGTAACGGCTGACAAGCTTCGCGAGCAGGCTCGCTCCCACAATGGAATGCCATTCACCTGTGGGAGCGAGCCTGCTCGCGAAAGCGCCTGTGCAGACAGCAGAATCCTCTCGGCCTGATGCATTCCTGAGCCACATCACACCCTGCCTCGAAAACCCGCCTAGACTGCAAGAATCCTCTACAGACAAGGCAGTCTCCATGATCTCGATGTCCTCCTTCCACGCCATGCTCATTCCCATCCTCAGCGGAATGATCCTGCTGGCCATCGGCTTCAACTTCCGCGACAAGAACGCCGGGGTTTTCGCCATGTGGATCGGCATGCTGATGATCCTCGCCACGGTGGTCTACAAGATCCTCGCCAAACTCAACGAATGACCGCGCCCGGCTCGCATTGCGCCAAGGGGCCTCGTACACTCCAGCGCATCCGCCTATCGCGAGGTTGTCTTCTGGTGTTTGCTCGTCTTTTTGCTTTGCCCGGTCTGCTGCTTGTCTGCCTGATGACGCTGCTGCCGCTGGCGCCCGCCCAGGCAGTCGGTCTGCCCGGCCTGCTCAACACTTCCAAACCGCAGCCTGAAGCCGTGGAACCCCTCGGCCAGTCCCTGGACGAAGTGATCAAGTCGCTGGAAAACGACAAGCAACGCGCGCAGCTGCTCAGTGATCTGAAGAAGCTGCGCGACGCCACGAAAAAAGCGCAGGCCACCCCGGAAGAAGGCGTGCTGGGCCTGATCGGCGGCACCCTCGCCAACTTCGAAAAACAGTTTTCCGGCGCCGACAGCCCGATTACCCGCTGGTCCAACGAATTCGATCTGGCCAAGGACGAACTGACCAGCAAGCTGCTGCCGGCCAATGAATGGCTGCCGATCATCTTCGGCTTCGCGGTGATCCTGATGGTCTGGAGCCTGCTCGCCGCCGCGCTGATCTGGCTCGGCCACCGCGTGCGTCTGCGCTTCGGCCTCACCGAAGAACTGCCGCAACACCCCAAGGCCCTCGACATGCTGCGTTTTGCCTTGCGCAAGCTTGGGCCGTGGCTGATCGCGTTGGTGATCACGGTGTACATGAGCTACGTGCTGCCGTCTTCGCTGGGCAAAAGCCTGGCGATGGTGCTGGCGTATGCCTTGGTGGTCGGCACCTGTTTCTCGGCGATCTGCGTGATCGCCTTCTCCCTGCTCGATGGCCCGCACCGCCATCGCGCGCTGTACATTCTGCGTCATCAGGCGTTTCGGCCGCTGTGGCTGATCGGCAGCTTCGCCGCGTTTGGTGAAGCGCTGAGTGATCCGCGTCTGGTCGAGAGCCTGGGCGTGCATCTGGCGCACACCGCCGCGACCACTGCCAATGTCCTCGCGGCACTGTCGACCGGTCTGTTTATCCTGCGTTTCCGTCGGCCGATTGCGCACCTGATCCGCAACCAACCACTGTCGCGGCGCCTGACCCGCCGCGCCCTCAGCGACACCATCGAAATTCTCGGCACCTTCTGGTACGTGCCGGCACTGGTGCTGGTCGGCATCTCGCTGTTCGCCACCTTCGTCTCCGCCGGCGATACCAGCACCGCGCTGCGGCAGTCGCTGATCTGCACAGTGCTGCTGGTGTTGTGCATGGTCATCAACGGCCTCGTGCGCCGCCATTCACTGAAACCGCAACGCGGGCCGAAACGCCATGCGCTGTATTCGGAGCGCCTGAAAAACTTCTTCTATACCCTGACGCATTTGCTGGTGTGGCTGATCTTCATCGAACTGGGCCTGCGCGTGTGGGGCCATTCGCTGATCGCATTCGCCGAAGGCGATGGCCATGACATCAGCGTCAAACTGTTCAGCCTGATCGGCACGCTGATTTTCTCCTGGCTGATCTGGATCCTCGCCGACACCGCCGTGCACCACGCCCTCACCCGCTCGCGCAAAGGCCTGGCGAATGCGCGGGCGCAGACGATGATGCCGCTGATCCGCAACGTGCTGTTCGTGGCGATTTTCATCATCGCGCTAATCGTCGCCTTGGCGAACATGGGCATGAACGTCACGCCGCTGCTGGCCGGTGCCGGTGTGATCGGTCTGGCCATCGGTTTCGGCGCGCAGTCGCTGGTCGCTGACCTGATCACCGGCCTGTTCATCATCATCGAAGACTCGCTGGCCATCGACGACTACGTCGACGTTGGCGGCCACCTCGGCACCGTCGAAGGTCTGACCATCCGCACCGTGCGCCTGCGCGACATCGACGGCATCGTCCACACCATCCCGTTCAGCGAAATCAAAAGCATCAAGAACTACTCGCGGGAATTCGGCTACGCCATCTTCCGCGTCGCCGTGCCGTACAACATGGAAATCGACGACGCGATCAAACTGATGCGCGACGTCGGCCAAAAGATGCGCAGCGATCCGCTGCAACGCCGCAACATCTGGTCGCCGCTGGAGATTCAGGGCGTGGAAAGTTTCGAGTCCGGCAGCGCGATCCTCCGCGCACGGTTCAAGACTGCGCCGATCAAACAGTGGGAGGTTTCCCGGGCGTTCAATTTGTCGCTGAAAAGGCAACTGGATGAGGCGGGGCTGGATCTGGCGACGCCAAGGATGAGTGTGCAGGTGATTACTGCCGGCGGTGGTCAGCCGAAGGAATAGCACTCAGGCGCACGGTTGCAGTCACAGGCAAGGAAGCCCACAACAATAATCAAGGAGAAGCCCATGCAACTGACGCGCATTGCCCAGACCCTTTTGCTCACCGTGGTCGCCAGCCACGCCAGCGCCGCGACGATGGACAGCGCCCGCGCACGCATCGCCGAGCAGGCGCAGAAGCTCGAACCGGAGCTGCTGGAAACCCGCCGCGACCTTCACGCTCATCCAGAACTTGGCAACACTGAAAAACGCACCGCTGAACTGGTCGCCAAACAGCTGCAAGCCATGGGCCTGGAAGTGAAAACCGGCGTCGCCCGCACCGGCGTTGTAGCCGTGCTGAAAGGCGCCCTGCCCGGCCCGACCGTGGCCCTGCGCGCCGACATGGACGCGCTGCCGGTCAAGGAAGTCTCCGATTTGCCGTTCGCTTCGAAAGCCACAGGCACGTATCTCGACAAGGAAGTCGACGTCATGCACGCCTGCGGCCACGACGCCCACACCGCGATCCTGCTCAGCGCAGCGAAAATTCTGACAGGGATGCGCGACACCCTGCCCGGCACCGTAGTGTTCTACTTCCAGCCCGCCGAAGAAGGCCCGAGCGATTTCATTCCCGACGGCAAAAATACCTGGGGCGCGAAGATGATGGTCGAGGAAGGCGTGATGAAATCGCCGAAACCCGCCGCGGTGTTCGGCCTGCACGTCTGGGCGGGCGTCCCCGCCGGCCAGATCGCCTACCGCCCCGGCCCGACCCTGGCCAGCTCCGACGACCTGCGCATCAAGATCCACGGCAAACAAACC
>NZ_JH635999.1:95100-97211 GCF_000257605.1 Pseudomonas sp. R62 | reverse complement strand
TCCACGGCAAACAAACCCACGCCGGCCGCCCCTGGGATGGCATCGACCCGATCACCGTCGGCGCACAAACCATCGTCGGCCTGCAAACCGTGGTCAGCCGCCGCACCGACATTTCCTCTTACCCGTCAGTGGTCAGCATCGGCACCATCAACGGCGGCACCCGCTACAACATCATCCCCGAATCACTCGACATGACCGGCACCATCCGTTCCTACGACTACGGCATCCGCCAGAAACTGCACAGCGACGTGCGCCAGACAGTCGAGAAAATCGCCGAAAGCGGCGGCGCTAAAGCCGACGTCACCATCATCGAAAAATACGACCCGACCATCAACAACCCGGCATTGACCGAGAAAATGCTGCCGACGTTGAAGTGGGCCGCCAAGGATGATGTGGTGCAGGGACCGCTGGTGGGTGGGGCGGAAGATTTCTCGTTCTTCGCCAAGGAAGCGCCGGGGTTGTTTGTGTTTCTTGGGGTGACGCCGCGGGATCAGGACATGAGCAAGGCCGCGCCGAATCACAATCCGGGATTCTTTGTAGATGAATCAGCGCTGGTGGTTGGGGTGAGAACATTGGCGTCGTTGGCGACGGATTATTTGTATGGGAATGCGGCGGTGGGCAAGTAGAAAGGAGGTGACTGTGGGAGCGCAGCGACCAGAAAGTCAAACCACATCAACCCCTACGTGAATCGCATCATGCCGCCAAAACTCCAGATCACAATCGATCAACCGCCCATGCTGATCATAATTGACCCGAGCAATCCTCAGTCCCGGACTCCCCACCGACACCCGTAAAGCCGCCGCCGCATCGACAGATAAAGACGTAGGCACGATCTCGAACCGCACCCGCCCATAGTGCAAATCGAAATGCCGCGCATACAACTCGGTGATCGACTGATTCAAATCAAACTCGAGGATCCCCGGAAAAAACTGCGGATTCAGATAGTGCTCCACATACAACACCAGTCGCCCATCAATGCGCCGCGAGCGGCAAATCTGAATCACGCTCGACAACGCCGGCAGCTGCAACCACGCACACACCGCCGCCGAAGCCGGCTGCAAGCGCGCCGAAATCACCTCGGTCGAAGGTTCGCGCCCCTGCGCACTGACCATGGCGTGGAAGTGACTGCGCTGCATGAGGTTATAAGCCAGACGCGGCGGCGACACGAACCAGCCACGCCGCTCCTCACGGTAAATCTGCCCCTGTGCCTCAAGCTGCAACAGCGCTTCCCGCACAGTGATCCGCGTCGTCCCGAACAACTCGCTGAGCTTGCGTTCAGCGGGCAACTTGCTCCCGGCCGCCAGCAAACCGTGATCGATTTGCTCCTGCAGCACCTGGCCAATCGCTGTCACCGCTTTCGTTGCCTCATCGCGCATCAACGTTACCTATCTGGACTAGACCAGCACTGTTTCGGGGCAAATCCGAACGCCGATCAAAGCGCCTTCGTATGTTGCAAGCCTAGGCATTGCAGATGACCGACAGATGACAAAACTACCGAACGGTCGCTTTCACGGCTTGCAATACATCGGCCAAGTCCCCTGCCCCACGGGCTTTTGAGCATGGTCTACGCTGATCTGGCACCTTCCTGACAATGGTTGATAAAACATTAGCCACGAGGCCATCGACATCAAAATGTCATCCAGCCGACCTAAATTGGCTCAGGTATTGCTGACCTAGACCAACACCAACCGCAATCGCAGCGTTGAACACGACCAAGGAGCTTCGGAATGAAACAGCTTTTCCTGGCAACACTGTTAGGCTCGACCATCGCTATGTGCAGCGCCGCCATGGCGGCCGACACCGATCTGAAAACCCTCGAAGCCGCTGCGAAGGCGGAAGGCGCCGTGAACAGCGTCGGCATGCCCGATGACTGGGCCAACTGGAAAGGCACCTGGGAAGATCTGGCCAAGAAATACGGTCTGAAACACATCGACACCGACATGAGCTCGGCCCAGGAAATCGCCAAGTTCGCTGCCGAAAAAGACAACGCCACCGCTGATATCGGCGACGTCGGTGCCGCCTTCGGCCCGATCGCGGTCAAGCAAGGCGTGGTGCAACCCTACAAGCCAAGCACCTGGGATCAAGTTCCGGACTGGGCCAAGGACAAGGAC
>NZ_JH635999.1:88460-94987 GCF_000257605.1 Pseudomonas sp. R62 | reverse complement strand
ATCAAGTTCCGGACTGGGCCAAGGACAAGGACGGCAACTGGGCACTGGCATACACCGGCACCATCGCCTTCATCGTCAACAAGAAGCTGCTGCACGGCTCCGACGTACCGACCAAATGGGCTGACCTGAAAACCGGTAAATACAAAGTCTCCATCGGCGATGTAAGCACCGCCGCCCAGGCTGCCAACGGTGTCCTCGCTGCCGCACTGGCCAATGGCGGTGACGAGAAAACATCAAGCCTGCCCTGCTGCTGTTCGCCGACCTTGCCAAACAGGGTCGTCTGTCGATGGCCAACCCGACCATCGCCACCATGGAAAAAGGCGAGATCGAAGTCGGCGTGGTCTGGGACTTCAATGGCCTGAGCTACAAAGCCAAGATGGCCAACCCCGATGATTACGTAGTGCTGATTCCATCCGACGGCTCGGTGATTTCCGGCTACACCACGATCATCAACAAGTACGCGAAAAACCCCAACGCCGCCAAGCTGACCCGCGAATACATCTTCAGCGACGCCGGCCAGACCAACCTCGCCCGCGGCAACGCCCGGCCGATCCGCGCCGAACACCTGCAACTGCCGGAAGACGTGAAAGCCAAACTGCTGCCAAACGAGCAGTACAAGAAGGTCACGCCGGTCAAGGACGCCGAGGCGTGGGAAAAGACTTCCAAAGCCCTGCCACAGCAGTGGAACGAAGAAGTCATCGTAGAAATGAAGTGATGGCTTGACCCACTGCTTGATCCGACAAAGATCCCTGTGGGAGCGAGCTTGCTCGCGAATGCGGTTATTCATTCAACATTGATGTTGGCTGATCTGACGCCTTCGCGAGCAAGCTCGCTCCCACAAGGGATTGAGTTGATTTCGGAATATCTGAATTTCGCGGAGTTCTTGCCCCTATGAAGCACAACGTCATCCTTGTCGTGCTCGACGGCCTCAACTACGAGGTTGCATGTCACGCCATGGGGCATCTGCAGGCTTATGTTGGCGCAGGACGCGCGGCGCTCTATCAACTGGAGTGCGAACTGCCGGCCCTGTCCCGACCGCTTTACGAATGTATTCTCACCGGCGTGCCGCCGATCGACAGCGGCATCGTCCACAACAATGTCTCGCGCTTGTCCAACCAGCGCAGCATCTATCACTACGCCCGCGATGCAGGATTGAAAACCGCCGCTGCGGCGTATCACTGGGTCAGCGAGTTGTATAACCGCTCACCGTTCGTGGCCGCGCGCGACCGCCACACCGACGATCCGACATTGCCGATCCAGCACGGGCATTTCTACTGGAACGACCATTATCCGGATTCGCACCTGTTCGCCGACGCCGAAAGCCTGCGCTTGCGCCACGCGCCGGATTTCCTCCTGATCCACCCGATGAACATCGACGACGCCGGGCACAAGCACGGCCTCGACAGCTCGCAATACCGCAACAGCGCGCGCTCGGCTGACGTCATCCTCGCCGACTATCTGCAGAGCTGGCTCGACGCTGGTTATCAGGTATTGGTGACCGCCGACCACGGTATGAACAACGATCGCTCGCACAACGGCCTGCTGGCGGAAGAACGTCAGGTACCGCTGTTCGTCCTCGGTGAGGCGTTCAGCCTCAACCCTGACGCCACGCCGACGCAGACCGAGCTCTGCGGCACGGTTTGCGAACTGCTCGGCGTGCCCCATGACAAACCTGTGTGCCGGGAGCTGCTCAAGTGAATGCCATGAATCGCGGCAAATGGCTCGCGGCGCTGTGTCTGGTGCCCTTCGCGCTGTTCTTTATCGTCTTCGAAATCGCCCCGCTGGTCTGGGTGATGATCAACAGCCTGCAATCGGAAGAGTCCGGCTGGGGCCTGGCCAACTTCAGCAAGATCTTCGGTTCGAAGTTCTATCGGCAGGCGATCCAGTACAGCCTGGAGATCAGTTTCTGGTCGAGCGTATTCGGCATCATCATCGCCGTGCTCGGTGCGTACTCGTTGCGTCGAGTGGATTCGAAGCTGCGCAACTTCGTGAATGCCTTCGCCAACATGACCAGCAATTTTGCCGGCGTGCCGCTGGCGTTCGCCTTCATCATCCTGCTCGGTTTCAACGGCAGCATTACCATCATGCTCAAGCAGTCGGGGATCATTCAGGACTTCAACCTGTATTCGAAAACCGGCCTGATCATCCTCTACACCTACTTCCAGATCCCGCTCGGCGTGCTGCTGCTCTACCCGGCTTTCGACGCTCTGCGTGAAGACTGGCGCGAGTCCGCCGCACTGCTCGGCGCCAACGGCTGGCAGTTCTGGCGGCACATCGGCCTGCCGGTATTGACCCCGGCGTTGCTCGGCACCTTCGTGATCCTGCTGGCTAACGCCCTCGGCGCTTACGCCACGGTTTACGCGCTGACCACCGGCAACTTCAACGTTCTGCCGATCCGTATTGCGGCGATGGTCTCCGGCGACATTTCCCTTGACCCGAACCTGGCCAGCGCCCTGGCCGTGGTGCTCGTGGCGCTGATGACCATCGTCACCGTCGTGCATCAACTGCTGTTGAAGAGGAGCTACCATGTCTCGCGCTGAATCCGGCCCGGCCGGCCTCTACCACCGCGTCGTGGTTTATCTGCTGTTCGCCATTCTGCTGTTGCCGCTGCTGGGCACGCTGGTCTATTCGATCGCCAGCAGTTGGTCGGCAACGATTCTGCCCAGCGGCTTCACCTTCAAGTGGTACATCCAGCTGTGGAGCGATCCGCGCTTTCTGCATGCATTCGGTCAGTCGCTGATCGTCTGCGTCGGCGCGCTGGTGTTATCGGTGGTGCTGATCCTGCCGTTGCTGTTCGTCGTGCATTACTACTTTCCGAAACTCGATGCGCTGATGAACATCCTCATCCTGCTGCCCTTCGCGGTACCGCCGGTGGTGTCCTCGGTGGGGCTGTTGCAGCTCTACGGTTCCGGGCCGATGGCGATGGTCGGCACACCGTGGATTCTGATCGGCTGCTACTTCACCGTGGCGCTGCCGTTCATGTACCGGGCGATCACCAACAACCTGCAAGCGATCAACCTGCGCGACCTGATGGACGCCGCGCAACTGCTTGGCGCCAGCACTTTTCAAGCGGCGTTTCTGGTGGTGCTGCCGAATCTGCGCAAAGGCCTGATGGTGGCGCTGCTACTGTCGTTCTCGTTCCTCTTCGGTGAATTCGTGTTCGCCAACATCCTCGTCGGCACCCGCTACGAAACCCTGCAGGTGTACCTGAACAACATGCGTAACAGCAGCGGCCACTTCACCAGTGCGCTGGTCATTTCGTATTTCTTTTTCGTGCTGGTCCTGACCTGGATCGCCAACATCTTGAACAAGGACAAAAGCGAATGAGCTACGTCAGCGTCCAACACCTGCAGAAAAGTTATGCCGGCACCACGGTGTTCAGCGACATCGATTGCGAAATCAACAAAGGCGAGTTCGTCACCCTGCTCGGCCCGTCCGGGTGCGGCAAGTCGACTTTGCTGCGTTGCATCGCCGGGCTGACCCCGGTGGATGGCGGCAAGATCCTCCTCGACGGCGTCGACATCGTGCCGTTGAGCCCACAGAAACGCGGTATCGGCATGGTCTTTCAAAGCTATGCGCTATTCCCCAACATGACCGTCGAACAGAACGTCGCCTTCGGCCTGCGCATGCAAAAGGTCAACGCCGATGACAGCCACAAGCGCGTGGCAGAAGTGTTGAAACTGGTTGAACTGCACGACTTCGCCAGCCGCTATCCGCATCAACTGTCCGGTGGTCAGTGCCAACGCGTCGCCCTCGCCCGTTCGCTGGTAACCCGCCCGCGCTTGTTGCTGCTGGATGAGCCGCTGTCGGCGCTCGATGCTCGGATTCGCAAGCACTTGCGCGAACAGATCCGTCAGATCCAGCGCGAGCTCGGCCTGACCACAATCTTCGTCACCCACGATCAGGAAGAAGCGCTGACCATGTCGGACCGGATTTTCCTGATGAATCAGGGAAAGATCGTCCAGAGCGGCGACGCCGAAACCCTCTACACCGCGCCGGTTGATGTATTCGCCGCCGGCTTCATCGGCAACTACAACCTGCTCGACGCAGATGCCGCCTCGAAGCTGTTGCAACGGCCGATCAACCACCGCATCGCCATCCGCCCGGAAGCCATCGAACTGAGCCTTGACGGCGAACTCGACGCGCAGATCCGCAGCCACAGCCTGCTCGGCAACGTCATTCGCTATCGCGTCGAAGCACGCGGCGTGGAACTGGTGGTCGATGTGCTCAACCGCTCCGCCGCCGATCTGCATCCCGACGGACAGCGCCTGGCACTTTCCATCGATCCAACGGCCTTGTGCGAAGTAGCATAAAAGCAGCTGCAAGCTTCGAGCTACCAGCTTCAAGTTGTAGACTGCGGTGCACCTGATTTTAATTCTTGCAGCTATTAGCTCGTAGCTTGCAGCTGTTCTCGGAGAGAACCGATGGCTTTGGCAATTTTTGATCTGGACGAAACGTTGATCCACGGCGACTGCTCCTCGCTATGGAGTGAGCAGATGGTCCGCCTCGGCTGGGTCGATGGCGAGTCGTTCATGCAGCGCGACAAGGAACTGATGGATGCCTACGGCCGCGGACATCTGGCGATGGAAGACTATATGGCCTTCAGTCTCGAACCATTGATAGGCCGCACCCCTGAGGAAATCGAGCACTTGGTTGGCCCGTGGGTGGAAGATTTCATCGAGCCGATCATCTTCAGCGACGCGACCAAAACCATCGCCGCCCACCGCAAGGCCGGCGACCGGATTCTGGTGATTTCGGCATCCGGTGCGCACCTGGTTCGCCCGATCGCCGATCGTCTGGGCATCGACGAGATATTGGCCATCGAACTGGAAGTCGCCCATGGCGTGTATAGCGGCAACACCGTCGGCACCCTGACTTACCGCGAAGGCAAGATCACCCGCTTGCTGGAATGGCTGGATGCCGAAGAAGAAAACCTCGAAGGCGCGAGTTTTTATTCCGATTCGCGCAATGATCTGCCGTTGTTGCTTAAAGTGGACTTCCCGCACGTGGTCAATCCGGATCCGGTGCTGCTTGAGCACGCAGAAAAGGCCGGCTGGCCGATCCATCTCTGGAAATAAAAGCAAAAGATCGCAGCCTTCGGCAGCTCCTACTTTTGGAATGCGTGCCTCTGTAGGAGCTGCCGAAGGCTGCGATCTTTTGACCTTGTTTTGCTGTCAGCTCAAACCTTCATTGATCACCAACACCAACTTGCCCGCCACCGTATTGCTCGCCAGTCCGGCAAACGCTGCTTCGGCATCCTTCACCGCAAACGCTTTGGCCAATTGCGGACGCAAGCGGCCCTCGGCAAACAGCGGCCAGACATGCTGGCCCAGGTCACTGAGCAGATCGGCCTTGAACTGATCGCCACGACTGCGCAACGTTGAACCGAGCAGTTGCACACGCTTGGCCAACACCTGCGCCAGATCCAGTTTCGCCTCGCGCCCGCCCATCAAACCGATCAGCACCCAACGCCCGTCCAGCGCCATCAGCTTGAGGTTCAATGCTGAATAATTGCCGCCCACCGGATCGAGAATCACGTCGAACGGCCCGAAGTCGCGCAGGCTCTCCAGATCATCGGTACGCACCACGCCGCCCTGCGCACCCAGCGCTTCGCAGTAAGCCAGGCGCTCGGCGGAACCGACGCTGACCCAGCACGGGTTACCGAAGGCTTTGCACAGCTGAATGGCGGCTGAACCGATTCCACTTGCGCCGGCGTGCAGGAGAATTTTCTCACCGGGCTTCAACGCTGCAAGTTGAAACACATTCAGCCAGACGGTGGCGTACACCTCGGGCAATGCCGCCGCCTCGATCAGCGAAACACCTTCGGGCACTGGCAGCACGTGCCGTCCGTCGACGACCACCTCTTCGGCCATGCCGCCCCCGGCCAGCAAGGCGCAGACCCGGTCACCGACTTGCCAGGACGAGCCCGCGCCGACCTCGCTGATCACCCCGGAGCACTCAAGACCAAGCACTTGGCTGGCCCCGGGTGGCGGCGGATAAAGCCCTGCTTTCTGTAATAAATCGGCGCGATTGAGGCCGGCTGCCGCCACCCGGATGCGGACTTGTCCTACATCGCACGTAAGACTCGGCTCTTCAACCCATGCCACTTGACCTTCAACGCCTTGCAATGCCTTCACACTGCCTCCATAGTGAGTCTGGACTGAGCCCGAAGCTGTAGCGCCGGGCTTTTTGCATTATGCGACCGGCTCTCAAAGAACCGGCGACTTCAAAGACGGCCTAATATGCGTTATCAATTGTCCCCGCGTCGAATCAGCATGAAGCATCTGCTCCCCAGCACCGCCCTCGCTCTTTTCATCGGTATCGGCCTGTTGCCGGTGTCGGGCACCACATTCGCAGCCAACAGCTGGGACAAGTTGCAGCCTGATCGCGATGAAGTCATCGCCAGTCTGAACGTCGTCGAGTTGCTCAAGCGTCACCACTACAGCAAGCCGCCGCTCGACGATGCGCGCTCGGTGATCATCTACGACAGCTACATCAAGCTGCTCGACCCGTCGCGCAGCTATTTC
>NZ_JH635999.1:84404-87720 GCF_000257605.1 Pseudomonas sp. R62 | reverse complement strand
CTGCTCGACCCGTCGCGCAGCTATTTCATGGCCAGCGATATCGCCGAATTCGACAAGTGGAAGACGCAGTTCGACGACTTCCTCAAAAGCGGCGACCTCAACGCCGGGTTCACCATCTACAAGCGCTATCTGGACCGCGTCAAGGCGCGTCTGGACTTCGCCCTCGCCGAGCTGAACAAAGGCGTCGACAAGATGGACTTCAACACCAAGGAGACCTTGCTGATCGATCGCAAGGACGCGCCTTGGCTCAAGTCCACCGCAGAACTCGACGACCTGTGGCGCAAACGCGTCAAGGACGAAGTGCTGCGCCAGAAGATCGCCGGCAAAGACCCGAAGCAGATCCAGGAAACCCTGACCAAGCGCTACAAGAATCAGCTGGCGCGTCTGGACCAGACCCGTGCCGAAGACATCTTCCAGGCGTACATCAACACCTTCGCCATGTCCTACGACCCGCACACCAATTATCTGTCGCCGGATAACGCGGAAAACTTCGACATCAACATGAGCCTGTCCCTCGAGGGCATCGGTGCCGTGTTGCAGAGCGACAACGATCAAGTGAAGGTCGTGCGTCTGGTGCCGGCAGGCCCGGCGGACAAGACCAAGCAGGTCGCTCCGGCCGACAAGATCATCGGCGTTGCCCAAGGCAATAAAGAGATGGTCGACGTGGTCGGCTGGCGCCTGGACGAAGTGGTCAAACTGATTCGCGGTCCGAAAGGCACCGTGGTGCGCCTGGAAGTGATCCCGGCGAGCAATGCGCCGAACGACCAGACCACCAAGATCGTGCCGATCACCCGTGAAGCGGTGAAGCTCGAAGACCAGGCCGTGAAGAAGTCGATTCTCAGCCTGAAACAGGACGGCAAGGACTACAAACTCGGCGTGATCGAGATCCCGGCCTTCTACCTCGACTTCAAGGCCTTCCGTGCCGGTGACCCGGATTACAAGAGCACCACCCGCGACGTCAAGAAGCTGCTGACCGAGCTGCAAAAGGAAAAAGTCGACGGCGTGGTCATCGACCTGCGCAACAACGGCGGCGGCTCCCTGCAGGAAGCCACCGAACTGACCAGCCTGTTTATCGACAAAGGTCCGACCGTGCTGGTGCGTAATGCCGATGGCCGTGTCGACGTCCTCGAGGACGAAAACCCGGGCGCGTTCTACAAAGGCCCGATGGCGCTGCTGGTCAACCGCCTGTCCGCCTCGGCCTCGGAAATCTTCGCCGGCGCCATGCAGGACTACCACCGCGCGCTGATCATCGGTGGTCAGACCTTCGGCAAAGGCACCGTGCAGACTATTCAGCCGCTGAACCATGGCGAACTGAAACTGACCCTGGCCAAGTTCTACCGTGTCTCCGGGCAGAGCACCCAGCATCAGGGCGTACTGCCGGACATCGACTACCCGTCGCTGATCGACACCAAGGAAATCGGCGAAAGCGCCCTGCCGGAAGCCATGCCGTGGGACACCATCCGCGCGGCGATCAAACCAGCGGCCGATCCGTTCAAGCCGTTCCTCGCCCAGCTGAAGTCCGAACATGACGCGCGCACCAACAAGGATGCCGAGTTCGTGTTCATCCGCGACAAGCTGGCCCTGGCGCAGAAACTGATGGAAGAAAAAACCGTCAGCCTCAACGAAGCTGATCGTCGCGCCCAGCACGCCGACATCGACGCCAAGCAACTGGCGATGGAGAACATCCGTCGCAAGGCCAAAGGCGAAGAACCGCTCAAAGAGCTGAAGAAAGAAGACGAAGACGCACTGGCCGCTGCCGAGCCGGACAAGGTCAAACCGGAAGACGATGCCTACCTGAGCGAAACCGGGCGCGTGCTGCTGGATTACCTGAAACTGAGCAATCAGGTGGCCAAGAAGTAAGTGATGGCAATTTAGTGCTGACGATCCCCGGATCGTCATCAAACAGTCATCATTCTGTCGTGCAATAAAGGACCGGGAGCAAGCGCTCCCGGTCCTTTTTTTATCGCCAGAGACTGCCATGACCACGACCGAACAGCTGAGCGCGTTGAGCTCGATCCTGACTCAAAGCGGTTTACACAGCCTGTTCCAGCCGATCATCTGTCTTTCCGAACGCCGCATTCTCGGTTACGAAGCCCTGACCCGTGGCCCGTCCAACAGCCCTCTTCACTCGCCGATTGCACTGTTCGCCGTGGCGCGACAGGCTGGCCGATTGAGCGAACTGGAGATCGCCTGCCGACAAAGCGCCTGTCGCCGCTTCAATGAGCAGCAACTGCCGGGCAAGCTGTTCCTCAACGTCTCGCCGGAATCCTTGCTCGAAGCCGCGCACCAACCCGGACGAACGTTGCAACTGCTGCAGGACTTGGGCATTGCGCCGAGCCAAGTGGTCATCGAGCTCACCGAGCAGACGCCAATCGATGACTTTCAGTTGCTGCAAACCGCTCTGCATCACTATCGGGCGATGGGTTTTTCCATTGCGCTGGACGACTTGGGTGCAGGGTATTCGAGCCTGCGCCTGTGGTCGGAATTGCGTCCGGATTACGTGAAGATCGACCGGCATTTCATTGATGGCATTCATCAGGATGCATTGAAAAGAGAGTTTGTCGGTTCGATTCTGCAAATCGCCAAAGCCTCGCGCGCGCAGGTGATTGCCGAGGGGATCGAGTTGCCGGAAGAACTCGCGGTGCTGACTGAAATGGGCGTCGACCTGGTGCAGGGCTACCTGCTCGGCCGCCCTCAGGAACATCCGTCCCGCGACGCTCGCGCCTTGATGCCCAAACACGATAGCAGCGCTGTCGCGCTGAATGACGAAGGCAGCGACCTCAGCGCCCTGCTCAACGACCAGCCCGCCGTGCAACGCGATACGCCCACCGCGACGGTACTGGAAGCCTTCCGCCGCCAGGCCAACCTCAATTCGCTCGCCGTGCTCGACGAACAAGGCCAGCCCTGCGGCATCGTCCATCGCCACTCGCTGTCGGACGCACTGCTCAAACCGTTTGCCACGGACTTGTTTGCACGCAAACCGATCAGCCGCCTGATGAACGATGATTTCCTCGCCGTGGAAATCAGCCAGTCGCTGCAGCAAGTCAGCCGCCTGATCACCAGCCGCGCCCGCCAGCGCATCGAAGAAGACTTCATCATCACCCTCAACGGCAGTTACCTCGGCCTCGGCCGGGTGATCGACGTGCTGAAACTGATCACCGAACTGAAAATCCAGCAGGCACGCTACGCCAATCCCCTCACCCTGCTACCGGGCAACGTACCGATCCAGCAATGCCTCACGCGCCTGCTGCAACAGGCCCGCGAGTCGATTATCTGCTACGTCGACATCGACAGCTTCAAACCCTTCAACGACATC
>NZ_JH635999.1:74766-80898 GCF_000257605.1 Pseudomonas sp. R62 | reverse complement strand
GGTCGTCATAGTCGTAGCGCTCGCTGTCGCCGACCGCGTTGGTCGCGACCAGTAGCCGTTGCCGCGCATCGAAGCTGTAGGTGGCGAGGTTTTGCTCGGTGATCCACTCGCCCTGAACAAACACCTGATAATCGACCGCCACCAGTTGCGCGCGGTCATACCGCAACAGCAGCGCGCGCCCGGCGCTGTTGTCCAGACGCTGAATGCGGTCGGAGCGATCCCGTTGCAGGGTCAGACGATTGCCGTAGACATCGCTGATTGCGGTCAGCCGGCCGGCGCGAAAATGGTAAAACCGCGCACTGTCGCCGGCCAACGCCAGAATCAGTTCTTCCGGCTCATCACCGAGAAAGATCGCCGCCCGCGACAGGCTGTTGTGAATCGCCGGGCGCGCGACGTTGGGCAGGGGAAAGCGGGTGCGGCGGTTTTCGTGGTCGATCCAGATCACGCCATCGCCGTCGAAGGACAGGCGATGGGCCAGCGTATGGCTCCAGCCGAACCCCAGGCCGATGTCGATCTCGACCGCGCTGCTGCGGTACAAGCGGGTGAACTCGAAGGGCAGCACGCCATCGAGCACCGCGTCGGTCAGGGTCAGCAGTTCTTCGCCGGTGACCATCGACACCGGGCAGCCATTGGTACAGGTTTTGGGCACGCAATCGGCGGCATCGCCGTTAGGGTTTTTCGATTGGTCGGGCGCGTCGTCGTGTGGCTCGTCCTTCTTCAACATGGCGTTGCGCTTGGCATCCCAGCGCAATTGCATCCGGCCCTTTTTCACCCCGGCGGCGATGCCCCGCGCGGCAACGGCTTTGTAGCGGTCGACGTATTCAATAAAGGCGTTGACGATGCTGAACAGCGCCTTGACCAGACGCTTGGCGACGTTGAACAGCTGCGTTGCGCGGTCAGCCAGACGCAGCGTCAGATAAGCGATCCCCGCCCCCGCTCCGACAAACGTCAGCACCACGCTGATCAACACATCGATGATCAGTTGCACGATCATCATCGACGCCACTTCAGCAGACTTGCCGGCAACCTCGCTGGGCGGCAGCATGTCCAGCCACAGGCTCGCCGACCGCAGCAGCAAGCACATCGCCGCTTCGTCACTGACCAGCAACTGCAGCTTTTCCATGAGATCCGGAGCGGTCTGCGCCAGCTCAATCAGCTCAGCCGCGCCACTGCCCAAACGCTCGGCAAACTTGCCGGGATCCTGGAGAATTTCCGAGAGCAGACCGAGGCTGTCCCATACCCCCTCGATGGCCGCCCAACTGCCGGCGAGCATGCCGTTGCTGGCTGCGATCGCCACCGACTGTGACCACTGCGGCTTGAAACCTTGCCACTCGCTACGCAGCCAGCGCTCAAGTTCGCCGGTCAAACCGTCGTAGGATTTGAACAGCTCGTCGACTTGACTGGAGGTGACAGCGCTGTGGACCAGAACGCGGTAGAACTTGCCCTCGTCGCCTCTGAACTCGCCCTTGCCCTGCTGATCAAGGGTGACCGGCGCGGTTTTGCCGCTATCCACGTCGACCACATCGACGGAAATGTTGCCCAGCGGGATGTCGTAGACCGATTCGAACTTGCTCTCGATTTGCATCAGCCCGCCGTGCGGGCACTGGACGACGCTGGAGGAAAATTCGTCGTCGCTGCTGCTGACCGACGTACTGCTATCGCCGAAGCGGATGATCCGCTCCATACCCACCAGCGATGGCAGGTCTGCTGCCTCGCTGATCTGGTCCGCCATGCGACTGAGCCAGTGATCAAGCTGTTTGCGGTAGAGGCTGAGCGTTTGCGGAAAGCTGTCGAGTTCCTGCTCGATGCGCGCGATGGCTTCCATCAACACACGCGAGCAAACAAGGTGGACTGAAAAACGGGCTGAAGCATGAGCGGTCCCTCGCGCAAGAAATTAGTCGCGGGAACTGTGCGGGGGATCAAAGAGGAAAGAAGTCAGGCGAGTAGGCAAAGGATGTAGGACTAATCTGCAATCCAGCATCAAGCGAAAAACGTGCAGGCAGAAACGTAAACGCGGCGTGAGGAAAACCTCACGCCGCGTTTACTTAGAAGACATACATGGAATTACTGCGTTGAATCACCAGCCCTCAGCTGTTGCAGCTTCAGCTCGGCCAACGGATGCCCGGCATTGGCGGCCATGCTCCACCAACGAGCGGCCTCAACGGGATCCGGCGCCTTGCTCGAGGTACCGGCGAGGCTGATCACGCCGACTTGATAAGCGGCTTTACCGTCGCCGGCCAACGCCGCCAGACGCAGCAGACGCACGCCTTCTTCACGCGCGCCTAGCCCGACGCCGCGAAAAGTCAGAATGTGCCCATAAAAGCTTTGAGCATCGACATTGCCGAGGTTGGCCATGCGCGCAAACTGGCCTTCGAGCCAGCGCCAGCCACGCGGCTGGCGAACGAACCACGACCAATGAAACAGCCGGCGGGCCAGCCAATAACCGGCCCGCGCCTTGAGCCGCAGAAACACTCAGGCCTCCGCCGATTCCGGGTATTCGTATTCGAAGACCCGCACCACTTCCGACGCATGCCAGGACGCCGCTGCAACGCCATCTGACGGCCCGGAAAAGCGCCCCAGACGCTCGACACATTCAAAGAACCCGGTACGCGGCAAACGACTCGCGCCCTGACTGATGACCAGCGAACTGCGCAACGGCTGCTCGGCTTTGGCATCCAGTGCGGCCAGATGCTCCAGCGCAGCCGTCAGCGTCTGCATCGCCGGCGTCGGCAGCTGCAAACGCTCAAGCAAGGCTCGATAGGTCAGAAGATGGCGCTGACGGCGCGCCTGGTCCAGTTCCCCCAGCAATCCGTCCCAATGTTGACGGCTGATGCGTACGCTCACGATTCATCCCTCCAACCTGGCACCGTCAGTTCCCAGGCCAGGCTGCGGCGAATCGCGGCGTCGGGCTGACGCTCACCACTTTCGATCATGGCCAGGTAAGACGGGCTGATGCCTACCGTGCGGGCCAGCGCCTCGATGGCGATGCCCTTCCCTTCGCGCAAACTGCGTAATTGATCCAGACCCGGAAGAATCGGCTCCGGCGAGGTGGCGAGCGGCGCTGCTGGCTGCGGCGCCGGTGTTGCGTTGATCCCTGCTGCTTTCAGTAAAGCCTGATATTGAGCCCACGGCAGAACCGCGTATTCGGGTTCGCCATCGCGTGCAATTATCTGAATATCCATGACTACCCCGTAGGACAACACCACTTAGCGAGTCGGCACTTTTCCCTAGAAGTGTAATCCTAACAGCGGCTAAGGTCGCGAGTGGTATCTATCTGTAGGCAGACTTGGTCAGTCAGGGTTTTTTCGGGCCTTGCAGCTGCAATTGTTCAGGGGTATCAGGGAGGCGTTCAACCACCGCCAGCTTTTCGGGCTGCTGGCGTTTGCGCCACAGGCGAAAGGCGTTGAGCTCGTCATCGAGGGTTTTCATCAGCCAGGCGAGGACAGCGATGTCATCGAGCATGCCGAACATGGGAATGAAATCCGGAATGGCATCGACCGGGCTGAGGAAATACATCAGGCCCGCCACCACCGAAATCAGCGACTTGGCACTGATCGCGCGATACTCGCCACGCCAGTAGGCCAGGCATAACGACTGCAGCAAGCGCAGATCATCCTTGAGTTTGCCCAAGCGATTGCCTTGCGCGGCGCCTTTGCTGGCCACGGCAAACAACAGGGTCGGCAGGCGTCCACGGGCCAGCAGGCGACCGGCCAACGGCAGGAATCGAGCGAAATTCCACGGAGCTTTCATCTATTCTTCCCGTTGAAATGTTATCCACACAAATTGTGGATAACCTTGTGAACAGAGCTGCATTTCAGCGCTGAGAGCCCCGTTTCATAAGGGCTGCGCTCAGATCGGGCGTTTTTTACTCACATAAAAAAGCCCAATATTTCATTGACTTGGCAGCTCAGGGCGTCTAGCGCGGGCAGCCTCAAAGCTATGACTGTGTTGAACGGCGTCAGTTCGCTCTGTTTACCTTTCCTGACCTGCAGATGCAACAACGCCCCGCATAAGCGAGGCGTTGTTGGCGATGCCGTTGCGTGTTACTTGGCAGCGGCGTCTTCTTTGGCTGGATCCTTGATGGCCAGCAGTTCCAGGTCGAAAACCAGAACCGAGTTGGCCGGGATTGCCGGGCTTGGCGACTGAGCGCCGTAAGCCAGGTCGCTAGGGATGTACAGTTTGTACTTCTCGCCAACGTGCATCAGTTGCAGACCTTCAACCCAACCCGGGATCACGCCACTGACTGGCAGATCGATCGGGCTGCCGCGCTCGACGGAGCTGTCGAACACGGTGCCGTTGGTCAGCTTGCCGGTGTAGTGAACAGTGACGACGTCGGTCGGCTTAGGCTGTGGGCCATCGGCTTTCTTCACTACTTCGTACTGCAGGCCGGAAGCGGTGGTGGTTACACCGGCTTTCTTGCCGTTTTCTTCGAGGAATTTCTTGCCGGCGGCTGCCGACTCTTCGCTCATCTTGGCCATGCGCTCTTCAGCACGCTTTTGCAGCGAGGCGAAGGCTTCGACCAGTTCTTCATCTTTCAGCTTCTGTTCTTTCTTGCCAACGGCATCTTCGATGCCCTGGGCTACCGCTTTGGAGTCCAGATCATCCATGCCTTCCTGGGCAAGGCTTTTGCCCATGTTCAGGCCGATGCCGTAGGAAGCTTTTTGCGCCGGGGTTTTCAGCTCTACGCTGGTCTGCGAGTCACAACCCGCGAGTACCAGGCTAACCAGGGCTACCGCCGCCGCCAACCGATGCTGTTTCATGCTATTTCCTTGTTCATGCGCCGAATGGGCAATCGAGTAAAGCCGCGAGCTTATCAGGCCGCCACGACCAATGGCTACCGGCATGAGAGCAGGAATCTTCCGATAAGTTCAGGGATTAAAACGCATTTGGGCAACGGCTGGATGAAGCTTCTGTCATCCGTGGGCGACAAGGCTCGTCGGCTCACGGCTCAACATCTGGCGTAATGGCCACTTGCCCAGCTAGCGCCGCTCAGGCATAACAGCGCAACAATTCGACAAGGATGTTCAACTTGCGCCTCTTATTCCGCGTTATCAGTCTGGTGATAGTTCTGGCGTTAATCGCCGTTGCGGTGATTGTCTATTACGTCGCCAACCCGAAATTGCCCTTCTACACCCCGCCCCAGCAGGTGCGTTACCTGGATCAATGGAGCGAAGAGCAACGCCAGACCTACTACTTCACGCCGCAGGGCACGCAAGTCAAAGGCCTGCGTTACGAGTGGTTCCAGGCATTGGAATTGCCCTTCTCCAAGCAGCGCTTCGCCTCCCCTGAATATCTCGCCCGTTTCGGCTTCCTGGTCGACCCGCAGCAGAAAGCTAGCGCGAACAACCCCGGCAACCTCCCCGTCGGTTTTGCCCGGCACCAGAATCCCGGCAACGCCTCCGAGCATTATCTGGACATCACCTGCGCCGCTTGCCACACCGGCGAGTTGCGCTTCAAAGACCAGGCCGTGCGCATCGATGGTGGCACCGCACAGCACGTGTTGCCTTCCAGCGTTCCTACTTTGCGCGGTGGCAGTTTCGGACAGGCCCTGGTCGCCAGTCTCGCCTCGACTTACTACAACCCATGGAAGTTTGAGCGCTTCGCCCGCCAGGTGCTCGGAGATGATTACGAAGCGCGCCGCGAACAATTGCGCAGCGAGTTCAAGACCTCGCTGAACACCTTCGTCAAAGTGGCCTGGAACGACACTCATCGCGGCCTCTATCCGACCGAGGAAGGCCCGGGGCGCACCGATGCGTTCGGCCGGATTGCCAACGCTACGTTTGGCGATGCGATTTCCCCTGCCAACTACCGCGTGGCCGATGCCCCGGTGGATTACCCGCAGCTGTGGGACATGTGGACGTTTGACTGGGTGCAGTGGAACGGCTCGGCTCAACAGCCAATGGCGCGCAACATCGGCGAGGCGCTCGGCGTCGGTGCCACGCTGAATTTCTTCGACGCCAACGGTCAGCCGCTGCAAGGCGCTGAGCGCTATCCCTCCAGCGTGCGCGTGCGTGATCTGCACGCCATCGAAGAAACCTTGCAGCAGCTGAAGCCGCCGACCTGGCCGGAAGATCTGTTCGGTGCGATCGACAAGCCGCTGGCCGCCAGAGGCCGCGCGCTGTTCGCGGAAAA
>NZ_JH635999.1:71523-74269 GCF_000257605.1 Pseudomonas sp. R62 | reverse complement strand
TGATCCTGCTGGTCATCGCCCTGCTCGGCTGGGCCATCGCCACCGCGTGGTTTGCCTGGCAGCATCGCGGGCCGGTGTCGGCGCAGGAACAGATTCCAGCAGGCGAAGCGGCGATGACCCAGGACGTCATCCAAACCGCAGTGCGCATCGTCGACCAGCACCGCGAACCCACGCGTTATCTGCGCGATGCCCACGCCAAGGCGCATGGCTGCGTGAAGGCGCAAGTGCAGGTGTTACCGGAACTGGCGCAATCGCTGCGACAGGGTGTGTTCAGCGAGCCGGGCAAGACCTGGCAGGCGCTGATCCGGTTGTCCAACGGCAATGCCTATCCACAATTCGACAGCATTCGCGACGCGCGCGGAATGGCGATCAAGTTGCTTGAGGTTCCTGGCACGCAACTGCTCGGCAACCGCCAGGACCAGCATGAACAGGATTTCGTGATGTTCAGCCATCCGAATTTCTTTGTCAGCAATGTCGCAGAGTATCGTCAGAATGTGGCGGCGCAGGCTGACGGCAAGAAGGTCATGGCGTTTTTTCCGACATGGGATCCGCGCACCTGGCAGGTCCGTCATCTATTCATCGCGCTGGCTACGCTGTCAGCGCCGCCGGACAGTCCGACCGAGACCACATATTTCTCGGTATCGCCCTACAAGTTCGGTGAGGCCAATGCGAAATTCCGCGTCGTGCCGGATCCGGAGCGTTGCCCGGCGTATACGCTGCCCAAACAGAATCACGACTTGCCGAATTTCCTGCGCAGCGCACTGAATCAGCAGTTGTCGACGGATCGGGTGCCGGCGTGCTTCGCCTTGCAGATCCAGCGCCAGGACGCGAACAAATACATGCCGATCGAGGACACGAGCATTGAGTGGCGTGAGCAGGATGCACCGTTTGCAACCGTGGCGCGGATCACCCTGCCCGCGCAGGACTTCGACACGCCGGCGCTGAATCTGCAATGCGACAACCTGTCGTTCAACCCGTGGTTCGGCATCGAGGCGCATCGGCCGATTGGCGGGATCAATCGCTTGCGCAAGGCAGTGTACGAGGCGGTGAGCGATTATCGGCATGCCCGCAATGCGGCGCAGTAGCGCGGCGATTTTATAAATCGCAGACAGCAAAAAGCCCGCACAAGGCGGGCTTTTTGTGGTGTCTGGCGTTCAGTTCCAGATACCGAATATGGCGCAGCGGACGGGACTCGAACCCGCGACCCCCGGCGTGACAGGCCGGTATTCTAACCGACTGAACTACCGCTGCGCGAAACGCTTGAAACGAATGGTGGGTGATGACGGGATCGAACCGCCGACATTCTGCTTGTAAGGCAGACGCTCTCCCAGCTGAGCTAATCACCCTTCGCTTCGTTACGGGGCGCATTATGCCACAGGTTTTCGTAAAGTGTTGATTTAATTGAATATTTTTCAAAAAAATCTGAAAACCGGTGAAACGATACATCCCGCGGGTACAACCTTGAGACAGAAAAAAACCCGCTTCAGCGGGTTTTTCCGTGGCGACCTGGCGTTCAGTGGTCCAGGTTACCGAATATGGCGCAGCGGACGGGACTCGAACCCGCGACCCCCGGCGTGACAGGCCGGTATTCTAACCGACTGAACTACCGCTGCGCTAAACACTTGAAACGAATGGTGGGTGATGACGGGATCGAACCGCCGACATTCTGCTTGTAAGGCAGACGCTCTCCCAGCTGAGCTAATCACCCTTCGCTTCGGTGTGGCGCGCATTCTACGGAGCACCCCAACCTCTGGCAAGCACTTTTTTAAATAATTTTCCGAGGCCTTCCAAAGGCTTAGAGAAGGGTTGGCCTATGCCCCGGCGAAGACAATAATGCCCCCCTTTGTATAAAGGAGTGACTCGCCCCATGTGGTTCAAGAACCTGCTGATCTATCGCCTGACCCAAGACCTGCCTGTCGACGCCGAGGCGCTGGAAACTGCACTGGCGACCAAACTGGCGCGGCCGTGTGCAAGCCAGGAGCTGACCACTTACGGTTTCGTTGCGCCGTTCGGCAAGGGCGAGGATGCGCCGCTGGTGCATGTCAGCGGCGATTTCCTGCTGATCTCTGCGCGCAAGGAAGAACGCATTCTGCCGGGCAGCGTCGTGCGTGACGCGGTCAAGGAAAAGGTCGAAGAGATCGAGGCCGAGCAGATGCGCAAGGTCTATAAGAAGGAACGCGATC
Organism: Pseudomonas sp. R62; assembly: GCF_000257605.1. Lineage (NCBI taxonomy): Bacteria > Pseudomonadati > Pseudomonadota > Gammaproteobacteria > Pseudomonadales > Pseudomonadaceae > Pseudomonas > Pseudomonas sp. R62. The sequence continues at coordinate 72,086 of NZ_JH635999.1, read as the reverse complement.
AGATCAAGGATGAAATCATCCAGGCCTTTCTGCCGCGCGCGTTCATTCGTCGCTCATCGACCTTTGCCGCGATCGCGCCGAAACAGGGCCTGATCCTGGTCAACTCGGCCAGCCCGAAACGCGCCGAAGACCTGCTTTCGACCCTGCGCGAAGTGATCGGCACCCTGCCCGTGCGTCCGCTCACCGTGAAAATGGCACCGACTGCGGTGATGACCGAGTGGGTCACCACGCAGAAAGCCGCCGACGATTTCTATGTGCTGGACGAGTGCGAACTGCGCGACACCCACGAAGACGGCGGCATCGTCCGTTGCAAACGCCAAGACCTGACCAGCGAAGAAATCCAGCTGCACCTGAGCACCGGCAAAGTCGTCACTCAGCTGTCGCTGGCCTGGCAGGACAAACTGTCGTTCATGCTCGACGACAAGATGACCGTCAAACGCCTGAAATTCGAGGATCTGTTGCAGGATCAGGCGGAACAGGACGGTGGCGACGAAGCCCTGGGCCAACTGGATGCCAGCTTCACCCTGATGATGCTGACCTTCGGCGACTTCCTGCCGGCACTG
>NZ_JH635999.1:68706-70115 GCF_000257605.1 Pseudomonas sp. R62 | reverse complement strand
AACATTAATGTGTCTGGCTCACCGCATTCGCGAGCAGGCTCGCTCCCACAATGTTTTGTGGTGTAACCAAAAATAAGGATCAAGCCATGCGCGCACTGGCTGCACTCAGCCGCTTTGTCGGCAATACCTTCGCTTACTGGGTTCTGATATTCGCCGTCGTGGCCTTTCTGCAACCGGCGTGGTTCATCGGCCTGAAAAGCGCGATCGTACCGCTGCTGGGTCTGGTGATGTTCGGCATGGGCCTGACCCTCAAACTCGACGACTTCGCTGCCGTCGCTCGCCATCCGTGGCGGGTGGCGCTGGGCGTGGTTGCGCATTTCGTGATCATGCCCGGTGTGGCGTGGTTGCTCTGCCAGGTGTTTCATCTGCCGCCGGAAATCGCCGTCGGGGTGATTCTGGTCGGTTGCTGCCCGAGCGGCACCTCTTCGAACGTGATGACCTGGCTGGCGCGCGGTGATCTGGCGCTTTCCGTGGCGATTGCCGCGGTCACCACCCTGCTCGCCCCACTGTTGACCCCGGCACTGATCTGGCTGCTGGCCTCGGCGTGGTTGCCGGTATCGTTCATGGAGCTGTTCTGGTCGATCCTGCAAGTGGTGCTGTTGCCGATCGTTCTCGGCGTGGTCGCGCAGCGGCTACTCGGCGACAAGGTGCGGCATGCGGTGGATGTGTTGCCGCTGGTGTCGGTGGTCAGCATCGTGATTATTGTCACCGCCGTGGTGGCGGCGAGTCAGGCGAAAATCGCCGAGTCCGGCCTGCTGATCATGGCCGTGGTCATGCTGCACAACAGCTTCGGTTATCTGCTCGGCTACTTCACCGGGCGCCTGTTCGGCCTGCCGCTGGCTCAGCGCAAGTCGCTGGCACTGGAAGTCGGCATGCAGAATTCGGGACTGGGCGCGGCATTGGCCAGTGCGCACTTCTCGCCACTGGCGGCGGTGCCGAGCGCGCTGTTCAGCGTCTGGCACAATATTTCCGGAGCACTGCTGTCGACGTACTTCCGGCGCATGAGCGAAAAAGAAGACCGCGACAACCTCGCGCAACGGGCTACCGATTGAGGCTGAAAACTTGATCCCCGGGTTAATGCTCGTCAGTATATTGCGCAACGCGGGGACGACCCTGCGGCTCGCTCGAGTCATTCATATGGGGACGACCCCGTCAATCGATGGAGGTCCTGCATGTCCTGGATCATTCTGTTTTGCGCCGGCCTGTTCGAAGTCGGCTGGGCCGTCGGCCTGAAATACACCGACGGCTTCACCCGCCCGCTCCCCACTGCCCTGACCGTTGCCGCCATGGCCATCAGCCTTGGTTTGCTCGGTCTGGCGATGAAGGAATTGCCGCTGGGTACGGCCTATGCGATCTGGACCGGTGTCGGTGCTGTGGGCACGGTGATCGCCGGGATCATTCTGTTCGGT
>NZ_JH635999.1:64029-68686 GCF_000257605.1 Pseudomonas sp. R62 | reverse complement strand
CGTTACCGGGTTGATCGGGCTCAAGGTCAGCGCTTAAGCCACCGGCCCCATCGCTGGCAAGCCAGCTCCCACAAGATTGGTGTACACCATCGAACCTATGGGAGCTGGCTTGCCAGCGATGAGGGCCGTCCAGTCAACAACTATCTAACAGCCCCGCGCAACTCCCCCACCAACACCTGCAACTTCGCCGGCTCCGTCCCTTCAGTAATCGCCGGCCCCGCCACCAGCGTCACCCGCGACCACAAGCGATGGAACAAGCCCTTGTTCGGATCGCGACTGAAGAAACTCCCCCACAATCCTTGCAACGCCAGCGGAATCACCGGTACCGGCGTCTCCTCCAGAATGCGCGTTACGCCGCCGCGAAACTCGTTGATCTCGCCATCGGCGGTCAATTTGCCTTCTGGAAAGATGCACACCAATTCGCCGTCCTTCAGATATTGGGCAATGCGCGTGAAGGCTTTTTCGTAGATCTGGATATCTTCCTGGCGCCCGGCGATAGGAATCGCGCCCGCCGTGCGAAAGATGAAGTTCAGCACCGGCAGGTTGTAGATCTTGTAGTACATGACAAAGCGAATCGGCCTACGCACGGCACCGCCGATGAGCAAGGCGTCAACGAACGACACGTGGTTGCACACCAACAGCGCCGCGCCCTCGTCCGGGATCGCTTCAAGGTTGCGGTGCTCGACGCGGTACATGGAATGGCTGAGCAGCCAGATCATGAAGCGCATGCTGAATTCCGGAACGATTTTGAAGATGTAGGCATTGACGCCGATGTTCAGCAGCGACACCACCAGGAACAGTTGCGGGATCGACAGCTTGGCGATGCTCAGCAAAATGATCGAAACAATCGCCGACACCACCATGAACAACGCGTTGAGAATGTTGTTGGCGGCAATCACCCGCGCCCGTTCGTTTTCAGCCGTGCGCGACTGGATCAGCGCGTACAGCGGCACAATATAGAAACCACCGAAAATGCCCAGGCCAAGGATGTCGATCAACACCGCCCAGGTGTGCACGAAGCCCAGCACGGCAATCCAGCTATGGCCGGTGACGCTGTCCGGGATCCCACCGGAATGCCACCACAGCAACAGGCCGAACACGGTCAGGCCAAACGAGCCAAAGGGCACCAGTCCGATCTCGACTTTGCGCCCCGAGAGCTTCTCGCAGAGCATCGAACCCAGCGCGATGCCCACCGAAAACACGGTCAGGATCAGCGTGACCACGGTTTCGTCACCGTGCATCCATTCCTTGGCGTAGGCCGGGATCTGCGTCAGGTAAATCGCCCCGACAAACCAGAACCACGAGTTGCCGACAATCGAGCGCGACACCGCAGGTGTCTGGCCCAGACCGAGTTTCAGCGTCGCCCAGGACTGGCTGAAGATATTCCAGTTCAGGCGCATTTCCGGCGACGAGGCCGCCGCGCGCGGAATGCTGCGGCTGGCCAGATAACCCAGCACGGCAATGCCGACGATCGCTGCGGAGACTACCGGCGCGTAGTGCTCGGACGACATCATGATCCCGGCGCCGATGGTACCGGCGAGAATCGCCAGAAACGTGCCCATTTCCACCAGACCGTTGCCGCCGACCAGTTCATCGTCGCGCAAGGCCTGCGGCAGGATCGAATACTTCACCGGGCCGAACAACGCCGAGTGCGTGCCCATGGCGAACAGTGCCACCAGCATCAGCGACAGATGATCGAAGAGGAAGCCGATCGATCCTACGGCCATGATGGCGATTTCCGCGAGCTTGATCAGACGGATCAGCGCGTCCTTGGCGAATTTTTCCCCGAACTGCCCGGCCAGCGCCGAGAACAGGAAAAACGGCAGGATAAACAGCAGCGCGCAGAGGTTGACCCAGATCGAGCGATCGCCCTCGATGGTCAACCGATAGAGGATGGCGAGGATCAACGACTGCTTGAACACGTTGTCGTTGAACGCGCCGAGCGACTGGGTAATAAAGAAGGGCAAAAAGCGCCGGGTGCGCAACAGGTTGAACTGTGAGGGGTGACTCATCTTCCGTGTTTCCTGATGTTAGGTAGTGAGGCCTGGGTGCTTGTTATTGGAATCCCGCACCACGATCCAGGCCACACCTTACCTAAACTTTTCGGATTATTTCTTCAAACCTGCGATACACGGCGAGACAAACAGCTCGCCTCGCCACGCGCCCTGCACGGTGCGCTTGCCGACGATCAGCCACATTGCCGCCAACAAAATCACCAGCGCCGTACCGAACACACTGAAAAATGTCAGGTTGAGGATGCTTGCCAGTTTCAGCGTCGCCAGCGAATACACGCCCAATGGGAAGGTGAAGCCCCACCAGCCGAGGTTGAACGGAATGCCGTCACGCAGATAACGCACGGTGATCAGCAGCGCCATCAACATCCACCACAGACCAAAACCCCACAGCGTGATCCCAGCGACCAGACCCAGGCCTGAAGCAATTTCACCGACGCCGGGCAGACCATTCGCGGCAAAAATCGCTGGTGCCTCACCGCCCAACAGCAACATGCCCAGCGCACCGGTGCCGATCGGACCGAGGGCCAGCCAACTCGACGCGGCCATGTTTTCGTGAGGTAGCTTGTGCAGAGCCATACGCAACAACAGGATGGTCAGAATGCTGAACGCCACCGGCAGGGAGAAAGCCCAGAGCACATAGCTGGTGGTCAGTACGACGAGTTGCGCATAGGCGTCGGTCAGATGCGGGGCGAGCAAACCGCCGCTGGCCGCTGCTACTTCCGCCGCCACCACCGGCAGCAACCAGACCGCGGTCATTTGATCGATGCTGTGTTCCTGACGAGTAAACATCATGTACGGAATCAGCACGCCACAGGCCAGCGACATCGCTACATCGATCCACCACAACGCTTCAACGATATGAATGACACCGTCCCCCCAGCGCGGCAGGCCGAACAACAGAAAGCCGTTGATGATCGTCGCCAGGCCCATGGGAATGGTGCCGAAAAACATCGACACGGTGGAATGACCGAAAATCCGCCGCGCCTCGTCAAAGAACAAAATCCAGCGCGCGGCGTAGGCAGCAGTAAACAAGCTGAACAACAGAATGTTGAACAGCCACAGCCCCTCGGCCACGACGCGTAATCCGGGAATGGCCAGCGGTAACTGAGCCAGCGCCAATGCCAGCACACCGGTGCCCATAGTCGCGGCGAACCAGTTCGGCGTGAACTGGCGGATCACTTCACGCGGATGCTGCAGCTGGCTGAAAGGTTTGTAGCCGGGGGTGACACTGTTAGGGCAAATCATCATGAACTCCTGTCCTCTGGTGAGGTTGAGTCCATGGTAGATCCGAATCGAATATCGATATAACGGGTAATATCTCTAACTGTTATCTGTTTTGCAGATAAGTCTCTACATGCGCTCAAGGAGCGCTGCAAACTCTGCCTGTCTGCGGACGCAGACTGAGCAGCAGCGCAGCCAAGGCCAGCACGATCAACACAACGCCGTAACCATCAGTGGTCGCCAGCAACCCGAAACTGCGCGCCAAGTGCCCGGCAAGCAACGCCGGCAAACAGAACGCCAGATAACTGAGCACGTAATACGCCGACATCAACCCGGCTCGTTCATGCGGCAAAGCCAGAGGTACCAGGCTGCGCACCGCTCCGAGAAAGCCCGAACCAAAGCCGCAACCGGCGACCAGTGTGCCAAAGAAAAACAACGACAGACTGGCGCCATGCACGCCGAGCAGAATCAGCACTAGCCCGATTGGCAGCAGGCTCGCGCCCAGCCGCAGCGCCTGAGCGGCCGGACGATTGCGCATCATGAAAATCATCAACGCACCGGTCACGGTGAGCGCCGCGACCGTAGCGCCGCCGATCAGATTGGAGGTAGAACCAGTGGCCGTGCGCACCAATGACGGTGCCAGCGAGGCATAAAAACCACCGAGCGCCCAGGTTGCGGTGTTCAGCGGCAGCACTCGCCACAAGGTTGAACGCGCTTGCACCGGCACGTGCAGGGTCGGTCGCAACGACGCCAGCGCCCCACCTTGCCGCGAGACACTTTCCGGCAGGCGCCAGACATACACGCCTTGCAACACAAACAGTGCCAACAGTAACCAGTAAGTCAGCTGTAACGGCGCCGGTGCAAATTCTGCCAGCAAGCCACAACCCAAACCGCCCAGAGCCATCCCGAGTAACGGCGCGACACTGTTGATCAGCGGCCCCTGCTGCCGGTCGGTGTCGAGCAGCGTTGCGCTCAATACGGCTGTGGCCATGCCGGTGGCGAAACCTTGCAACACCCGTGCGCTGATCAACCAAGCCACGCTATCGGCATAGATGAACAGCAACATCGCCAGCGCATTGAGCAACACGGCGGTGAAGATCACCGGTTTGCGTCCGAGATGGTCGGAAAGCGAACCGACCGTCAGCAACGCTGCCAACAGACTGAAAGCATAAACAGCGAAGATCAGCGTCAATATCGCTGCCGAGAAATGCAGTTGATCCTGATACAAGTGATACAACGGCGTCGGGGCGGTGGAAGCGGCGAGAAAACTGAGTAAGGTGATCGCCAGAAACCACAAGCTGAACCGGTGGGAAGCGAGATTATTCAACGGGCTGGTCATCGGCACACTCCACAAAAGCTAATTTTTTGCTTTTGCGCAGTGTGCTACCGCTCAGCGCTTAAAGCAAATTCTTTGTGTTAAG
>NZ_JH635999.1:60379-63587 GCF_000257605.1 Pseudomonas sp. R62 | reverse complement strand
CCCGGGTGCAGGAGTCGATTCATTCGGCGGTCAATGCGCTGCTGCAAGAGCAGGAACGTTCCACCGTGACCGTCCCGCAGATTGCCGCCCGCGCGGGGGTAACGCCGTCGACGATCTACCGCCGCTGGGGCGATCTGGCGGCATTGCTGGCGGACGTCGCCCTCGCCCGCATGCGCCCGGACAGCGAGCCGGCGAGCACTGGCAGCCTGCGCGGCGATATCCGCGCCTGGGCCGAGCAATATCTCGACGAGATGAGTTCGGAGGTCGGGCGCAACATGATGCGCGACGTGCAGGCCAGCGCTACGCCGGGCTATTGCGTGACGATCATCGGTGCGCAGTTGCAGACCATCGTCGATCGCTATCCGCATGAGAAGGCGCCGAGTGTCGACCGCTTGATCAATCTGGTGGTGGCGCCGGTGGTGTTCCGGATTCTGTTTTCGGCCACGGCGCTGGAGGTTGATGAGTTGCATCGGTTGATCGATATTGCGCTGCGTCGGGACTGACGCGCTCGCTCCCACAAGGAAATGCATTCCAATTGTGGGAGCGAGCCTGCTCGCGAAGAGGTCCGCCCGGTCACCACAAAAACCACCCGGTACCCCGCGTGCGACACCCCACCACGCCACGACCTTGGTCGACACTGACTAACCGCCGCGCCCGTGCGAGACTGTCCGCCCCGGGCAGGAGTGCCGGGGGAGTCTTTTGTCGGGAGTGCTGCATGTCGTTGTCCACCGGGCTGATCGCCGTCGTTGCCCTGGCCTACATGGCCATCATGTTCGCTATCGCCTTCTACGGCGACCGTCGCAGCACACCGTTGCCGCCGCGGGTGCGCGCCTGGGTGTACAGCCTGTCGCTGGCGGTCTACTGCACCAGCTGGACGTTCTTCGGCGCGGTCGGTCAGGCGGCGGAACAACTGTGGTCATTCCTGCCGATCTACCTCGGGCCGATCCTGCTGCTGGTCGGCGCGCCGTGGGTCCTGCAGAAAATGGTGATGATCAGCAAACAGGAGAACATCACCTCCATCGCCGACTTCATCGCCGCGCGCTACGGCAAGTCACAATCGCTGGCGGTGGTGGTGGCGCTGATCTGCCTGGTCGGCGTCTTGCCTTATATTGCCCTGCAACTCAAAGGCATTGTCCTTGGCGTGAACCTGCTGATCGGCGCCGGCGCCGATGCCATGGGCACCCGCGCCCAGGACACGGCGCTGATCGTGTCGCTGGTGCTGGCGTTATTCACCATCGTTTTCGGTACGCGCAACCTCGACGCCACCGAACACCACCGTGGCATGGTGCTGGCGATCGCGTTCGAGTCGCTGGTCAAGCTGTTCGCCTTTCTCGCCGTCGGCGCCTTCGTCACGTACGGTCTGTATGACGGTTTCGACGACCTGTTCAATCAGGCAATGCTCGCCCCGCGCCTTGAGGCGTACTGGAAGGAAACCATCAACTGGCCATCGATGGTGGTGCAGACCGGCGTGGCGATGATGGCGATCATCTGCCTGCCGCGGCAATTTCACGTCACCGTGGTGGAGAACATCGACCCGCAGGATCTGCGTCTGGCGAAATGGGTCTTCCCCGCCTATCTGGCGTTGGCCGCACTGTTTGTAGTCCCGATCGCCCTCGCCGGTCAGATGATGCTGCCCAGCGATGTGCTGCCCGACTCGTTCGTGATCAGCCTGCCACTGGCCCAAGCCCATCCGGCGCTGGCGATGCTGGCGTTTATTGGTGGCGCATCGGCAGCGACCGGCATGGTGATTGTCGCCAGCGTTGCGCTGTCGACCATGGTTTCCAACGACATGCTGTTGCCGTGGCTGTTGCGCCGCAACAACGCCGAGCGCCCGTTCGAGGTGTTTCGCCAGTGGATGCTCTCGGTGCGCCGCGTGAGCATCGTGGTGATTCTGCTGCTGGCCTACGTCAGTTATCGCTTGCTCGGCTCGACCGCGAGCCTGGCGACAATCGGCCAGATCGCCTTCGCCGCGGTGACGCAACTGGCGCCGGCGATGCTCGGCGCACTGTACTGGAAACAGGCCAACCGTCGCGGCGTGTTCGCCGGCCTCGCCACCGGCACCTTTCTGTGGTTCTACACGCTAGTACTGCCGATTGCCGCGCACAGTCTCGGCTGGTCGCTGGCGAGTTTCCCCGGGTTGGCGTGGCTGCACAGCAATCCACTGAACCTGCCGATCACCCCGCTGACTCAAGGCGTAGTGCTGTCGCTGGCCGGTAATTTCACCCTGTTCGCCTGGGTCTCGGTGCTCTCGCGCACGCGGGTTTCCGAGCACTGGCAGGCTGGGCGTTTCATCGGCCAGGAAATCAGCGCACGACCTAATGCTCGTTCGATGCTGGCGGTACAGATCGACGATCTGCTGCAACTGGCGGCGCGTTTTGTCGGCGAAGAACGCGCGCGACAGAGCTTCATTCGCTTCGCCTACCGCCAGGGCAAGGGCTTCAACCCCAACCAGAACGCCGACAGCGAATGGATTGCCCACACCGAACGCTTGCTGGCTGGTGTCCTCGGCGCTTCTTCGACGCGCGCCGTAGTAAAGGCCGCCATCGAAGGTCGGGAAATGCAGTTGGAGGACGTAGTCCGAATCGCTGACGAAGCCTCGGAAGTGCTGCAATTCAACCGCGCGCTGCTGCAAGGCGCGATCGAGAACATCACCCAGGGCATCAGCGTGGTCGACCAGTCGCTGAAACTGGTGGCGTGGAACCGGCGGTATCTGGAGCTGTTCAACTACCCCGACGGCCTGATCAGCGTCGGCCGGCCGATTGCCGACATCATTCGCTACAACGCCGAACGCGGTTTGTGCGGCCCCGGCGAAGCTGAAGTGCACGTTGCGAGGCGTCTGCACTGGATGCGTCAGGGCCGTGCGCACACTTCCGAACGGCTATTCCCCAATGGCCGGGTAATCGAGCTGATCGGCAACCCGATGCCTGGCGGCGGATTTGTCATGAGTTTCACCGACATTACCGCGTTCCGCGAAGCCGAACAGGCGCTGACCGAGGCGAACGAAGGGCTCGAGCAACGGGTCAGCGAACGCACCCAGGAACTGTCGCAACTCAACGTCGCGCTCACCGAAGCCAAGGGCAATGCCGAGGCGGCCAACCAGTCGAAAACCCGCTTCCTCGCCGCCGTCAGCCACGACTTGATGCAACCGCTGAACGCCGCGCGACTGTTCTCCGCCGCCCTCTCCCACCAGAACGAAGGCTTGAGCGCA
>NZ_JH635999.1:51343-58456 GCF_000257605.1 Pseudomonas sp. R62 | reverse complement strand
AGCGACCGTCTGGCGCAGCCAGACACAGCGCAAGGAGGTGCAGCGAAGCAAACCGGAGCCGCTGAGCCAGGATCGATCCCGGAGCGAAGGAACCCGAGCTTGCGAGGGCCGAACGTAGGAGCAAGCGTTTTTTTGCTTATTTTTTTACTGGGCCGGCATTCCGGGCGTTTGTAAAAAAAGTGAGTCGCCGTAAGGGCGAAACCGCCAGCCGCCATCACCGCAGCAACGGATATGCCCCCAAAATCAGCCCAAAAAACGACGCCTACTCAGGCAACTCAACCAACCCATCAACATCCGTCATCGCCCGCTCCAGCAAATCCGCCGGCAAGCTCTTGCTCGCCCGCGCACCGAGCAACTTCAACTGCTCACTGCGGCTGACCAGATTACCGCGCCCCTCTGTCAGCTTGTTGCGCGCTGAGCTGTAAGCCTTGTCCAGTTGCTGCAGACGATTGCCCACTTCGTCCAGATCCTGAATAAACAACACGAACTTGTCGTACAGCCAACCCGCGCGCTCAGCGATTTCCCGGGCGTTCTGGCTCTGCCGCTCCTGCTTCCACAAACTGTCGATCACCCGCAGCGTAGCCAACAGCGTAGTCGGACTGACGATCACGATATTGCGGTCGAAAGCATCCTGAAACAGCGAAGGCTCAGCCTGCAAGGCCGCAGAAAATGCCGCTTCGATCGGCACGAACAGCAAGACGAAATCGAGGCTGTGCAGGCCTTCCAGGCGCTTGTAATCCTTGCCGGCCAAACCTTTGACATGATTGCGCAGCGACAACACATGCTGCTTGATCGCGACCTGCCCCAACGTTTCGTCATCTGCCGCAACATACTGTTGATACGCGGTGAGGCTGACTTTCGAGTCGACCACGACTTGCTTGTCGCCGGGCAGATAAATGATCACATCGGGCTGGAAGCGCTCGCCGTCCGGGCCTTTGAGATTGACCTGGGTCTGGTACTCGCGGCCCTTCTCCAGACCTGCATGCTCAAGAACGCGCTCGAGGATCAGTTCGCCCCAATTGCCCTGGGTTTTCTGGCCCTTGAGCGCGCGAGTCAGGTTGGTGGCTTCGTCGCTCAGACGCAGGTTCAACGCCTGCAAACGCTCCAGCTCCTTGGCCAGCGAGAAGCGCTCGCGGGCTTCGGCCTGATAGCTTTCTTCAACGCGCTTTTCAAAGGACTGGATGCGCTCTTTCAACGGATCAAGCAACTGCCCGAGCCGCTGCTGGCTGGTTTCGGCAAAGCGCTGCTCACGCTCATCGAAGATCTTGCCGGCCAGCTCGGCGAATTGCGCGCGCAGTTCATCGCGTGAGCCTTGCAGGTCGTTGAGACGTTGTTGATGGCTTTCCTGTTGCTCGCGCAGTTCGGCACTCAGCGAGGCCGCGTGGGCGTCGAGGCGGCGTAACTCAGCATCCTTGTTGGCGCGTTCGAGGTTCCAGGCGTGGGAGGCGTCGCGGGCGTCGTCGCGCTCGATCTGCAGCAATTCGACTTCGCGGCGCAGCGCGGCGAGGTCTGCCTGTTTGGCGGCGTTGGCCTGGCCAAGATCGGCGATTTCATCGCGGCTCGCTTCAAGCTGCGCGGTGAGGCCGTCCTGGGCCAGTTGCGCCATCGCCAGGCGCTCTTCGAGCAAGGCCAGATCGGCCTGGGCATTGCTGGCCCGGCGTTGCAGTTGCCAGGCCAGCGCCAGCAGCGGCAACCCTGCCGCCGCAAGACCGAGCAATACGCTGGTCAAGTCCATAGCCATAGCGACTCCTGCCAATCGGATAAAGCCTGAAGGTTAACCAAGGTGTCAGGGCTTGGACAGCTCAGTCTTCGATCAGACCGAGTTCCTGCTGCGCGCGACGGTCACCGGCACGGGCGGCCTGACGCAGCAACTCCTGACCGATACGCCGGTCACGGGCATTGCCGCACTCCCGGCAAATCAATTGGCCGAGGCGGCTTTGTGCGGCGACCACGCCTTCTCGGGCCGGTTGCTTGAGCAGACGGCCGGCCAGGTGCTTGGCGCTGGGACTGTCGCTCAGGCGCGGCGCATCGAGCAGCCATTCGGCCACACGCACGGAAAAACGCTTGGGAGCGGTAACAGAGGTCGGATTGGAGGTAACAGAGTCTGATACTGAGCGAAACTTCATAAAGCACTGCGGGACAGATCGGAAGGCGCGCCACTTTACTCTCTTTTTCTTACAGGTAAAGTCGAAAAAAACCCGGCACGCCCGTCCTAGAGCAAGCGCTAGGGACAATCCACAGAAGCTGTGGATAAGTCAGTGGACAACCGCTCTGTGATCCTCGCAAAGCCTTATGGAATGGGGCTCGCAGTCAAACTGACGATTTTTTCACCAACAAAAAAAGACGATATTTTTCATTGACTTAAACTTTTGATACAGGCAGCGACTGGAGTCAGGATCGATGTGACAGTTGCGTTACGCTCTGCGCAACTAATGTGCACAAGTACCTGTGAGCCGGTTATATGCGTGCGCTTTTTCGGGTCATTTTGCGCAGCTACGAACGACCCAAAGGCTCTGCGAAAAGCCTGCACGCCGACGGACGGTGCGACCCGACCTTTCCCTGAGATCCTTTTTTTGGTCATGGGGTTTGCTTCGCCCGGACGGATCCGTTACTATCCGCGGCGTTAGTACCAAGCTGAAAGTCAATTCCGGTCGAACATCTCCCCACGGTCAACTTCCAACAGGAAGACACTGCCGAAAAAAGCGGGAACGACCCCTCGATGGTTTCCAGGTAAATCTTGCGACGACGCTGCCTTTGAACGAAAACAAAGGGCGTTGCGAAGAACACTTACTCTGACCGAACCAACCTGCAAATTGATCAGGATCTTCACCCCGGGCCCAGAACCTTTGCCCTCGCTGTGATGCCTGTCCTCCTAAGTACCTACCTGCCAGCCCAAGCGCGCTCACTTATCAGCGCTTCAAACTGGCTGCTTTGTTCCAGTCGGGTTCTTCGTTCGATCAATGGTGATCAACGTTACTGGAACGTTTTAACGTTGCACGGTTCTTATCCGTGTCATTTGTAGGAACACCTAATAACTATGTCTACTCAAATCCAGACTCAGGATGCCATTCGCACCCTAACCAACGCTTTTGCTCCAATGAACTGCCTGATCATGGCCGCTCGCAAAGGCTGCTTCAGCTTCACCGTGGTCAATGAACACGGCATCGCTCGTCACAGCGAGCGTTTGTACCCCGATCAATACTCCAGCGCCGAACCGCTGCAGGCCGTGATCGAGCGTACCCGTCAGGCACTGGTTGCCTGAAAGCCGGACAGGCTGCAAAAGCAAAGCCCTGCTGAAAAGCGGGGCTTTTTATTGCCTGATATTTCACTTTTAGCGCTGCGCTTCTAAGCATATTCCGATCTAAGGCCCGGGATGCGATGACGGAAATATTTTAAAAACAGGCCTTTACACGCTGAATATGACACTACACTTCAACTCAAGCGGCTTGACCCGCTTGCGGCGAGCCTGAGTCGATCCACTGCTGCCAAGGCCCCTTCAGGACTCGCCCTCAACAACAAGAACCGAGGGTGTTATGGGTATCGCTGCCAGCGAACTGTGCCGCTATGTGATCCGTCCCACACTGATTTATCTGGGACGCCACTGCGCAACTGCCGAATCCCTGCTGCTGGGTATCGCCGCCAGCCAGTCCGCCCTCGGGTCTGCCCTGCATGACCGCCGTGGCCACGGCCTCTACCGGATTGCCGAGCATCGGCATCAGGCCCTCTGGGACGATTATCTGGCGCTCGATCCGGAGCGCGCCAGCCTGGTGCGCGGCCTGGCCAGTCAGCATGCGTTCCTCAGCGGCCCGCATCTGGAACTGACCGTCAACCTGCGTTACGCCACGGCCATCGCCTGGCTGCTGATAGAAGAACAAAACCCCACCCTCCCCGCTCCGACCGACCTGCTCGGCATGGCGCGTATCTGGCGCCAGACCTTTCAACCGCAAGGCCGTTTACGCGACTTCACCTATGCCTGGCAAACCTGTGTTTCACCGCTGAATCAGGTCGCTTGCTGACCGGGCGGTTTCACAAGTTCTCCCATCAGGCCGCCATTTTGGTCGGATTGTCCTACAAAACCGCTCTAACTCAAGGCATACAGGCTATAGCGCTGGGACGAAAATGTTGGTAATTTTCGCCCCGGTGATCACCAGGAGTTCTAATAATGAAAAAAGTCATGCTCAAAACCACCCTTAGCCTCGCCGTTACCCTTGCCTCTACACAAATCTTCGCGGCAGGTTTTGCCCTCAACGAACAAAGCATCAGTGGGATGGGGACTGGTTTTGCCGGGCGATCTTCTTCTGCCGACGACGCAAGCACTGTTTATGGCAACCCGGCCGGCATGGCGCGCATCAAGCGCGAACAAGTCACCGGTGGTGTCGCCGTTGTCGATGCACACACCGATATCAGCAACGCCAGCTCCAGCCCTAACGGCGGTAGCAACAAAGGCGACATGGTGCCCTTCACCGCTGTACCTATGGGCTTCTATGTAAAACCGATCGATGACCACTGGGCATTCGGTCTCGGTGTGTACGTGCCGTTCGGTCTGATCACGGATTACGAAAACGGTTTCGCCGGTCGTTACTTCGGCAGCAAGTCCGAAGTACAAGTCATCACTTTCCAGCCAACCGTCAGCTACGCCTTCAACGACAAGGTGTCGATCGGTTTCGGCCCGACCATCAACCGCATCGACGGCTCGCTGGAATCCAACCTGTCGATCACCCAGGCACTGCCGGACGGCAAGGTCAAGATCAAGGGTGACGACACCGCGCTGGGCTACAACGTCGGCTTGCTGGTCCAGGCCACCGACACCACCCGTGTCGGCCTGACCTACCACTCCAAGGTCGACTACAAGCTCGAAGGTGACACCAAGGTCAACTACAACGCTCTGGCGCTGGTGGGCGTTGGCGCCAACCAGAAGTACGACGCTTCGTTGAAGATCACCACGCCGGAATCCGTGGACCTGTCGGTCACCCAGGCGATCAACGATCGCTGGAACGTCTACGCCGGCACCACCTGGACTCGCTGGAGCCAGCTGGACAAGATCACCGTGAAGAACTCCGGCGTGCAGCCTCTGCTGGCCGGTCAGTTCGGTTCGATCAACGAAGACCAGAACTGGCATGACTCCTGGGCGTACGCCGTGGGTACCTCGTACCAGTTGAACAAGGAATGGGTACTGCGTACCGGTCTGACCTTCGACCAATCGCCAACCAATAACGAAGACCGCTCGCCACGTATCCCGACTGGCGACCGCACCATCTTCAGTATCGGTGCCGGCTGGAGCCCGACCGACGACCTGACCATCGACGTCGCGTACTCGTACCTCAAAGAAGAGTCGGTCAACATCCGCAACGAAAACGCGCGTGGCCAGACCTACGATGCCAAGTATGAAAACTCGGCAAACGGCTTCGGTGTCGGCGCGACTTACCGCTTCTGATGCACCGTGGCGAGGCTAACCCCTCGCCCACGAAAAAGCCCCGCACTCTTTACAGAGGCGGGGCTTTTTCATGTCTGCAACTTTTCACTGGAACGACTAAATCACCCCTGTGGGAGCGAGCCTGCTCGCGAAGGCGGTATGTCAGATGTAGATTTGCTGGCTGACACACCGCTTCGCGAGCAGGCTCGCTCCCACAGGGAAAAACATGGGTCAGTGAGTCAGCTGTTTGGAGGCAATGGCCTTCTCGATCGCCGCAATAAACTCGGGATCATCCGGTTTGGTCAAACTGGAAAAACTCGCCACCACCTTGCCCTGCCGGTCGACCACATACTTGTAGAAATTCCACTTCGGCGCATTGCTCTGCGCGGCCAATACCTGAAACAGGTGTGTGGCGTCATCGCCGCGAACCTTCTGCGGCTCGGTCATGTTGAAGGTCACGCCATAGTTGGCGTAGCAGACCTTGGCGGTTTCCGCGCTGTCCTTGGACTCCTGCTTGAAATCATTCGACGGCACGCCGAGCATCTCAAGGCCTTGCGCCTTGTAGCGCTTGTTGAGCGCCTCGAGCCCTTCGAACTGTGGGGCGAAACCGCAGAAGCTGGCGGTATTGACCACCACCAGCGGCTTGTCGGCGTACTGCTTGCACAGATCGATGGATTCCTTGGCGCGCAACTTGGGCAGCGAGCCTTGCAGCAGCTCAGGACAATCGGCGGCCTGGGCCAGGCCAGTCAACGCCATCAGCAACGCGGGAACAGCACACCAGCGCATCAACATGTCGAATTTCCTTGGGCAATCATCAGGCTTCGACGTTACTCGCCACGCTGCCATCTAGCAAATGCTCATGCCCAACTGCATCAGCGCCAGACCGCCGCGCTGCCAGCCCCACCACACCAGCGCCAACAGCGCAGCAGCCAGTGCGGCAACAACGACCCGCGCGCAGATCCGGCTCATGCTGCACTCGTCGCAGCTTGCAGGCGGGCCACCGGACGCTCGCCCACCGGCCAGTTCAGCGCCGCCGCGAGCAGGCTCAAGAGAACCGCCACTTGCCAGATCAAGTCATAACTCCCGGTTCGGTCGTACACCACCCCGCCCAGCCAGCCGCCAAGGAACGAGCCGAGCTGATGGAACAGAAAGACAATGCCACCGAGCATGGACAAATTGCGCACGCCGAACAAGGTCGCCACCGTACCGTTGGTCAAAGGCACCGTCGACAGCCACAGGAAGCCCATGGCCATGCCGAACAGATACGCCGTGGTGGTCGTCACCGGCAACCACAGGAACAGCACGATCACCACTGCGCGCAACAGATACAGCGCAGTCAGCAGACGCGGTTTCGACATGCGTCCACCAAGCCAGCCGGCGGTGTAAGTGCCGAAGATATTGAACAATCCGATCAACGCCAGCACCGTGGTGCCGACACTGGCGGGCAGATGCTGATCGACCAGATACGCTGGCAAGTGCACACCGATGAACACCACTTGAAAACCGCAAACAAAAAAGCCGAACGCCAGCAGCCAGAAACCGGAGTGCGAGCAGGCCTCACGCAGCGCTTCGGAAAGAGTCTGTTCATGGCCAAGCACCGGCAGCGGCTTGTCCTTGAGCATGCTCACCAGCGGCACAATCATCGCCACCAACAGGCCCAACACCAACAGCGCCGCCGACCAGCCGAGCCAGCCGATCAG
>NZ_JH635999.1:46481-50209 GCF_000257605.1 Pseudomonas sp. R62 | reverse complement strand
GCGCGACCCACAACACCAAGAATGACCGAAAACGAAGTGCCCGAAAGACCAATACCGATCAGCAGGCCGGCACTGAGTGACAGAGTCACTGCCGAATCAGACAGGCCCATGCACACCAGGCCCGCCGCGTAGAGGATCCCACCGACCAGCACCACTTTCGCCGCGCCGAAGCGGTCAGCCAGCGCGCCGGTAAACGGCTGCGCCAGGCCCCAGATCAGGTTTTGCAGGGCGATGGCGAAAGCAAATACCTCGCGACCCCAGCCGAACTGCGCGCTCATCGGCGACAGGAACAGACCGAACCCGTGGCGCACGCCCAATGACAACGCCAGGATCAGCGCACTCCCCAGCAACACCCAACCGCACGTACGCCACATCGTTGTCATTGTTATTCTCCAGTCGCGGGTATATACCCGCTTGAGCGCGAAAAAACCGGCATCAGGCCAGTTCGTCGAGCAGTTTGAGCAAGGTTTCGCGCTTCTCGGCACCGAGCCGGTCGATCAGCCGCTGTTGCGCCGCTTCCCACGCCGGCAATGCCGCTGCCAGGCGCTGCACACCGGTTTCGGTGAGGCGCACGATACGGTTGCGCATGTCCTCGCCTTCGGCCAGCGCCACCAGACCTTCGCCCTCGAGCACGCGCAAGTTGCGCCCCAAGGTGCTGCGATCCAGCCCCATGGCCTCTGCCAGTTCGGAAATGCTCGGTTGCTCCAGTCGCTGCAGATTGCACAGCAGAGAATACTGGGCAACGTTGATCCCGAAGCCATCGAGAGCGCCGTCGTAATGCCTGCTGACGCCACGCGCGGCGCGACGCAGGTTGGTGCACAAACACTGAGAAGGAAGCATGATGCGTGTATATACCCGCGAGTGTGTTAAATCAAGTTACAGATGAGTTTACTCTGAACATCATTGTTGCCGGTGAGGCCGCCATCGCTGGCAAGCCAGCTCCCACAGGTACTGGGAATGTTTGCAAATTTCCCGTACGGCGACAGATTGTGTGGGAGCTGGCTTGCCAGCGATAGGGCCGGTCAGGCCATCGCTAATCCTTCAGACCAAAGCGAGCCCCACCAACACCCCCATCTCCAGCAATTCCAGCAACGCCCCCGCCGTGTCCCCGGTAGTCCCACCCAACCGCCGCATCATCAATCGCCGCAGCAAGACAAACCCAACCAGCGAAATCAGCACCGCGCCGATACCCGCGATCAACACGCAGCCCAGCGCACTCACCCCCAGCACCCACCACCCGGCCTTGCGCGGCAGATGATCGGCCAGTGCCTGACCCAAGCCGCCCGCACGCACATACGGCGTAGTCAGAAACAACCCCAACAGCGCCGCTCGCCCGAGTACCGGAACGATGATCAGCGCCAGGGTATGCCCTTGCTCGATCAGCGCCAGCAGCGCGGCGAATTTGAGCAACAGGACCAGCACCAGCGTGACCACCGCGATCGGCCCGCTGCGCGGATCTTTCATGATCGTCAGCGTGCGCTCGCGATCACCAAAACCGCCGAGCCAGGCATCGGCGCTGTCGGCCAGGCCATCGAGATGCAGCGCGCCGCTGAGCAATACCCACACGGTCAGCAACAGCGCCGCATGCAGCAACAACGGCGCGCCGGCCAACAAAAGATTCAACGCGAAGAGGATCAGCCCGAACAGCAATCCCACCAGCGGATAAAACAGCAGCGAACGGCCGAGCTGTTGCGGCTCGGGCATGCCCGGGAGACGAATCGGGAGGCTGCTGAGAAACTGCAAGGCGATCCACAGCGGCAACATCTCAGTGACCTTCCTTGAGCGCGCCGTCAGCCTCGACCGTCAGCGCAAACAGCGCACCGTGGCCGACTTCGACATTGAGCAGTTGCTCGCGGGGCAAACTTCGGGCCTGCGCCAACAACAAGCGCATCACGCCGCCGTGGCTGACCAGCAGAATCCGTTCGCCGGCGTAAGCCGCGTGCAATCCCGCGACCGCCGCCAGCACCCGCGCGGAAAACGCGCTGACCGGCTCCCCCTGCGGCGGCGTGAAACCATAGGGATCAGCCCAGAACAGCCCCAGCGCTTCGGCATCCATCTCCATCAAAGCCGCCGCGCTCTGCCCTTCCCACGCGCCGAAATGCAGTTCCTGCAGATCCTTGTCCAGATGCACGGACAGGTTCAGTTGCTCGCCGAGTTCAGCAGCGAAGCGCGCGCAGCGCTGCAATGGCGAACTGACGATACGATCCCACGGCCCGCCGTCGACCACCGCCGCACGCATCTGCGTCCAGCCGTTTGCGGTCAGCGCATCGTCGAGGCTGCCGCGCAAGCCGCCGCCGAGTTCCGTTTCGCCATGGCGCAGCAGATCCAGGCGCAGGCTCATGCCGGGCGATCCGCCACGGCTGCTTCGGCGAACGTCGCCATTTGCCCGTGCAGGTCACAGGCCAGACGCAACAACGGCACTGCCAACGCCGCGCCACTGCCCTCGCCGAGGCGCAGGCCGAGCTCGAGCAGCGGCTCGGCGCTCAAGGTTTCCAGCACATGGCGATGGCCCGGCTCGGCACCGCGATGGCCGAACAACAGCCACTGGCGACAGGCCGGATTCAAGCGCACCGCGACCAGCGCCGCGACCGTGCAGATGAAGCCGTCGACCAGCACCGCAATGCCTTCCTGCGCGCAGGCCAGATAAGCGCCGACCAACGCGGCAATCTCGAAGCCGCCGAGATTGAACAACGTTTGCAAGGCATCGCCACGCTGTGCGGCATGCAGCGCCAGAGCGCGTTCGATGACGTGCGCCTTGTGGCTGACGCCAGCGGCATTCAGCCCGGTGCCGGGACCGGTCAGGTGCGCCACCGGGCAATCGAGCAAGGCGCAGGCCAGCGCACTGGCCGCCGTGGTGTTGCCGATGCCCATTTCGCCACCGACGAACAACTGCGTGCCGGCGGCTTTCGCGCGCAAGACGCTGTCGCGACCGGCCTGCAAAGCCGATTCGCCCTGCGCCTGAGTCATCGCTGCGCCCTGTGCGAAGTTCGCCGTTCCCTCGCCGATGTTCAGATGGCGCACGCCGGGCAGATTCAGCGTCGGATTCACCGTGCCCAGATCGACCACTTCCAGCTGCGCGCCGAGCTGACGCGCCAGCACGCTGATCGCCGCGCCGCCGCTGACAAAGTTGAGCAGCATCTGCCCGGTAACTTCCTGCGGATAAGCCGATACGCCTTCGGCTACCACGCCATGGTCGCCAGCGAAAATCGCGATCCAGACTTGCTCCAGCGTTGGCTTGAGCTGACCTTGCAGACCGGCCAGTTGCACGGCCACCGATTCAAGGCGCCCCAGCGAACCGGCCGGTTTGGTCAGTTGCTGCTGGCGCTCGGTCGCTTGCGCGATGATGTCCGGGTTCACGGTTTTGCACGGGTTCAGCCACCAGGTCGGGCTCATAACGCAGGTCCTTTCAAAGTCAGGGGCAGGCCGGCGACGGTCAATACAACTCGCTGACAACGCTCGGCCAGAGCTTGATGCAGCCAACCGGCTTCATCGACATAGCGGCGAGTCAATTCGCCCAGCGGCACGACACCCATTCCGGTCTCGTTGCTGACAAAAATGATTTCACCCGGCAACGACGCCAGGCAGTCGAGCAAGGCTTCACGCTCGGAGGCGAGACGTTCGGCGTCGTCGAGCATCAGCAGATTGGTCAGCCACAGGGTCAGGCAATCGACCAGCAGGCAGCGCTCGGCGCCGGCGGATTCGCGCAGCACGCGGGCCAGTTCCAGCGG
>NZ_JH635999.1:41661-46461 GCF_000257605.1 Pseudomonas sp. R62 | reverse complement strand
ATTCGACCGGGCGACGTGCGCGATGATGGGCGACGCGTTGATTCATTTCGCCGTCGAGCGGTTGGCTGGTGGCGATGTAGGTGACCGCCAGATGGCTGTCGCTGGCGAGTTTTTCCGCCAGACGACTTTTGCCGGAGCGGGCGCCGCCGAGGATCAGTTGGAGCATGGGTTCATCCAAAAATGTGTGGTAAGGCAACCGGCCTCTTCGCGAGCAGGCTCGCTCCCACCGTTGATCGCAGTTCCCTGTGGGAGCGAGCCTGCTCGCGAAGAGGCCAGCCAGGACAACTCAAATCCCGCAGAGCTGACGCAACAGCCCGGTATCCAGATGCTTCTCCACCAGATCCGCCAACCGCTCGATATCACGCTCGCGCAAGCTGTGGTAATCGACTTCCTGCACATCACTCAACCCGGCCCAGCGCAACAACGCCGCGCTCGCCTCGGGGGATTCGAACAAGCCATGCAGATAGGTGCCGAACACCTGGCCATCGGCACTTTGCGCACCATCGCAACGACCGTCGTCCAGATGCACCGCCGGCGTTTCCAGCCCCGGCCCGCTGGTTACGCCAGCATGAATTTCGTAACCGCTGACTGCGGCGTTTTCCAGCGCCAGCCGCCCGCGCACGTTGCGCAGTTGCTTGTCGGCTTCGAGCTGCGTTTCGAACGCCAGCAGACCCAGCCCCGCGCTGGAGCCGGCAGCGCCTTCCAGTCCGAGGGGGTCGTGCACCTGCTCGCCGAGCATCTGCAGACCGCCGCAAATCCCCAGCACCTTGCCGCCGTAGCGCAGATGCCGATTGATCGCCGCGTCCCAGCCGTTGGCGCGCAGATAAGTCAGATCACTGCGCACGCTTTTCGAGCCCGGCAGGATGATCAGGTCGGCGGCGGGAATCGCCTGCCCCGGGCCGACAAATTGCAGATCCACCTGCGGATGCAGACGCAGCGGGTCGAAGTCGGTGTGATTGCTGATGCGCGGCAGCACCGGCACCACCACTTTCAACACCTGCTCGGCCTTGTCGGTCTGGCGTTGGTCGATGCCGTCCTCGGCTTCAAGGTGCAGGTCCATCACGTAGGGCAACACGCCGACCACCGGTTTGCCGGTGCGCTGTTCCAGCCAGTCGAGGCCCGGTTGCAACAAGGCGATATCGCCGCGAAAGCGGTTGATGATGAAGCCTTTGACCCGCGCCTGTTCACTCGGCGAAAGCAATTCCAGCGTGCCGACCAAATGCGCAAACACGCCGCCGCGATTGATGTCGGCGATCAGCAAAACCGGGCAGTCCACCGCTTCGGCAAAGCCCATGTTGGCAATGTCGCCGGCGCGCAGATTGATCTCCGCCGGCGAACCGGCGCCCTCGACCATTACCAGCGGATAGGCAGCGCTGAGTCGCTCGTGCGAGGCGAGCACCGCTCGCATCGCGATGGCCTTGTAATCGTGATAGGCGACGGCGTTCATCGTCGTCACCGCGCGGCCATGAATGATCACTTGCGCGCCGGTGTCGCTGTTGGGCTTGAGCAATACCGGGTTCATGTCGGTGTGGGGTTCGAGAAAGGCCGCTTGCGCCTGCACTGCCTGCGCGCGGCCGATCTCGCCGCCGTCAGCGGTGACTGCGCTGTTGAGCGCCATGTTCTGCGGTTTGAACGGCACCACCGCCACGCCCTGGCGGGTGGCCCAGCGGCACAACGCCGTCACCAGAGTGCTTTTGCCAGCATCGGACGTGGTGCCTTGCACCATCAGAGTGGTCATGGATTGTCCTTGGTGAAAGCTTGCAAAGCCTGTTCGAGGCGCAACTCTTTCGCGGCATCGGCCGGCAGGCCGAAACGCACACTGCTGTTGTGGCTGAACAGGCGCAGGAGGATGCCGCGCCGGGCGAGGAATTCGTGCAGCGCTTCGGCGTGCTCGGTGATCAGCCACTGAAACAGCGCGCAGCCGCCCTGCGGTGCAAAACCGCAACGTGTCAGCAACGCCGCCAGCCGTTCGCTCGCTTCATCGCTGCGAATCCGCTGACGGGTATGGCCCTCGGTGTCTTGCAGGCACGCCGTACCGAGCACCCGCGTCGGCCCGCTCACCGCCCACGGCCCGACCTGTTCGGCGAGCAGTTTGAGCAACTTGCGCTCGGCCAGAACGAAACCGAGGCGCACCCCGGCCAGACCGAAAAACTTGCCGAACGAACGCAACACCACCAGCCCGACCTGATGCGCATAGGGCGCCAGGCTCAGTTGCGGCGTGTTGTCCATGAACGCTTCATCGACCACCAGCCAGCCGCCGCGTTGCGCCAGCCGCGCATGCCAGTCGAGCAGGCGCGCCGGGGTCAGGCTGAGGCCGGTCGGGTTGTTCGGATTGACCACCACCAGCACATCAAGACTGTCGAGAAAGAATTCGACTTCCTGCTCGAGCACTTCACGGACAATGTAACCGCTGCGCCGCCACGCTTCGGCATGCTCGGCATAGCACGGCGACAACACGCCGACCTTGCCGGCCCGGCGCAGACGCGGCAGCAACTGGATAGCCATTTGCGAGCCGGCCACCGGTAGCACCTGCGCGGCGCCGTAATAATCGCAGGCGGCCTGTTCCAGACCGTCATCGGTTTCCGGCAAGCGCGCCCAGGCGCGTAGCGGGATTTCCGGGATCGGGAACGGCCATGGCGCGAGGCCGCTGGACAGGTCGAGCCAGTCGGCTTCGGCAATCCCGTAATCGAGTGCAGCCTTGCGCAACCGGCCACCGTGCTCAAGCATAAAATTCCGCCCCCAGGCAAAGCATCAGCAGCCACAACCATACGCCGCGCTGGACCAATTGCCAGCCACGGTCGATGGAATCGGCATCGGCCGGCGCACCTTCGCCCAGTTGCGGGCGCTCATGCAGTTCGCCGTGATAGATCGCCGGGCCACCCAACTCGACGCCCAGCGCACCGGCACCGGCCGCCATCACCGGGCCGGCGTTGGGGCTGTCCCACTGCGGCGCCTGGGTGCGCCAGCATTTGAGCGCGAGGCGGGTTTTGCCCAGTAGCGCGTAGGTCAATGCCACCAGACGCGCAGGAATGTAGTTCAACACGTCGTCGATTTTCGCCGCCGCCCAACCGAAACGCTCGAAGCGTTCGTTGCGATAACCCCACATCGCATCGAGGGTATTGCTCAAGCGATACAGGACCACGCCCGGCGCGCCGGCGACGACAAACCAGAACAGCGCAGCGAACACCGCATCGCTGCCGTTCTCCAGCACCGACTCAGTCGCGGCGCGGGCAACCGCAGTGCCGTCGAGTTCATCGGTCTGGCGGCTGACCAGATAACCGACACGCTTGCGCGCCTCGTCCAGATCATCGGCGCGCAACGCCGCCGCAACCGGCGCAACATGTTCGCCGAGGCTGCGCATGCCGAGGGCGCAATACAACGCGAGAATCTCGACAATCCAGCCGACATAAGGCGCCCAGGAAAATGCCGTGGCGAGCAAGGTCAGCGGCAGTACCGCGATAACCCACGCGGTCACGCCATGGCTGCGCCAGCCACGACCGCCGGCGTTGAAGCGTTGCTCGATGCGCCCGGCAAAATTGCCGAACGCCACCAGCGGATGCCAGCGTTTCGGTTCACCGAGCAGCGCATCCAGCGCTACCGCGGCGACACTCAGCAACGCCACACTCATTGACTCACTCCCCAATAATTTTCGTACAGCAACTCGTTGAGCGGCCGCGCCTGCGCCCAGCCTTCAAGTACCAGCATCGGCGCCGGATAGAATTCCCTGACCGGGCCCAGACACAACACCGCCAGCGGCTTGGCACCGGCCGGCAACTTGAGCAAATCCGCCAAGGCTTGCGGTTCGAACAGCGAGACCCAGCCCATGCCCAGGCCCTCGGCACGGGAGGCCAGCCACAGATTCTGGATCGCGCAGGACAACGAGGCCATGTCCATTTCCGGCAACGTGCGCCGACCGAAGATGTGCTTTTCGCGATCATCCATCAGCGCCGCGACCAGCACTTCTGCGCAATCGTTGATGCCTTCGACCTTGAGCTGCATGAACTCATCGCTGCGCTCGCCGAGGGCCTCGGCGGTGCGGATGCGCTCTTCTTCCACCAGATCGCGGATCTGCCCGCGCAGAGCGCGATCGCTGATGCGGATGAAGCGCCACGGCTGCATCAGGCCGACGCTCGGCGCTTGATGAGCAGCCTCGAGCAGACGGCGCAGCTGCTGCGGTTCGACGCTGCCGCCGGTGAAGTGGCGCATGTCGCGGCGTTCGGCGATGGCCTTGTAGACCGCCGCGCGTTCGGCTTCGGAGAATGCGTTGTCGGTCATGGCCCCATCGCTGGCAAGCCAGCTCCCACAGTGGGCGGTGCAATACCTGACGAAACGCAATCCCCTGTGGGAGCTGGCTTGCCAGCGATGGCGGTCTCAAGGCCGGGCGCAAACAGCGCAGCGACAGCCACAGGATTCGACGGGAAATAAAAGTGCACATAGGAAGCCGTCATCCGCCCCTCGCGATAAACCGCCTCAGCGCCGCGCCCGCCATTGGGACTCAGCCCACGGGCAATCGGCGTCAGCTCGGTGGTGGTCAGCGAATGGTGATAGGTATGCCCCCGCAAGGAACCTTCCGGCAGCTCAACCGCCTGCAACGCCAACGCCGCGAGACGCTTCTGCATCACCGCCTCGCCCTTGAGCAAACCGACCAGCTCAGCACGGGTGCCTTCCACGTCGGTCAGCGAATCAAGCAGGTAAAGCATGCCGCCACACTCGGCGAGCAACGGCTTGCCCGCCGCGTGGTGCGCGCGGATTGCTGCAAGCATCGAGGTGTTCTGCGCCAGCGCGACGTGGTGCAGTTCC
>NZ_JH635999.1:36770-40714 GCF_000257605.1 Pseudomonas sp. R62 | reverse complement strand
GCTGTCCGCCTCGGGCAATTGCGTGTCGCGGATCGGCGAGAAAAATTGCAGTTCGGCGCCCATCGCCCGCAGCAGATCGAGACTGGCGCCATAGGTGAATGCAAAGGCTTCATCACGGGCGACGGCGATGCGCACACCTTTCAATAAGGGCTCGGCGGCGATGAGGTCAGGCGCGGCGAATTCAACGGCGGGGGGCAGCGCAACTTGGCAACTGCTGGCCAGCGCATCGGCAGCCGCGTCGAGACGCAGATCCAGATCATTCAATTCGCTGGCCTGGACCAGGCCGAGGTGGCGGCTCGGCAATTCGATGCCGGTCTCGCGGGACAGTGCGCCGTACCAGCGCAGACCTTCGGTGAGGCTGCCTTCGAGCAATTGCGCATGGCGCAAGGTGCCGACGCGGTTGGCCAACACGCCAGCGAACGGCAAGTCCGGCTGATACTTCGCCAGGCCCAGCGCCAAGGCGCCAAAGGTCTGCGCCATGGCGGTGCCATCGATCACGCCGAGCACCGGCACACCGAAGTGGCGCGCCAGATCAGCGCTGGATGGCGTGCCGTCGAACAGGCCCATCACGCCCTCGATCAGAATCAGATCAGCCTCGGCGGCGGCTTCCCACAACAGGCGGCGACTTTCCTGCTCGCCAACCATCCACATGTCCAGTTGATACACCGGCGCACCGCTGGCGCGCTCGAGGATCATCGGGTCGAGAAAGTCCGGGCCGCATTTGAATACGCGCACCTTGCGCCCCTGATTGCGATGCAAACGGGCGAGTGCGGCGGTGACGGTGGTCTTGCCCTGACCGGAGGCCGGCGCGGCGATCAACACCGCCGGGCAGTGACGTGGAGGCTTCAAAGTTCGACGCCTTTCTGCGCTTTGATCCCGGCCTGGAAGGCGTGCTTGAGCATGCCCATCTCGGTGACCGTGTCGCCCATCTCGATCATTTCCGGCTTGGCGCCGCGACCGGTGACCACCACGTGCTGCATCGGCGGACGCGCCTGCAAATCGCTGAGCACCTGATCGAGATCTAGGTAGCCGTGCTTGAGGGCGATGTTCAATTCATCGAGCACCACCAGACCGATCGAAGGGTCGCGCAACAATTCGCGCGAGACTTCCCAAGCGGCGGTCGCCGCGGCGATGTCACGTTGGCGATCCTGGGTTTCCCAAGTGAAGCCTTCGCCCATGACGTGGAAACGCACCTGCTCGGGAAAGCGGCGGAAAAACAATTCTTCGCCGGTGCTGTTGCGGCCCTTGATGAACTGCACCACGCCGCATTGCATGCCGTGGCCCATGGCGCGGGCGAGCATGCCGAACGCCGAGCTGCTCTTGCCTTTGCCGTTGCCGGTCAGCACCAGCACCAGGCCACATTCGTCGGGCGAGTTGGCAATGCGTTCGTCGATCACGGCTTTCTTGCGCTGCATGCGCGCCAGATGGCGTTCGTCACGCTCGGGGGAATCAGTCATGGGGGGAGCTCTCCGTTGAGGCTGGATAACGGCGGGCAGGCACAAGAATAGACGGCAAAAAGCCTGGCATCGCCCACCGTGATGCCGCTGAGATGGATCAGGCCGGTCTCCGGGCTCATGAGCGGCGTTTCGCCTGACTGCGCGCCTTCCCGCTTCTTTCGAGGCAGTGGCTCAAGGCGCAGTTTTCACTCATTTACCGTTGCGGGGGCAGCGCCGGGATCGTCGTGGCTTCGCTTGAAGACCACACTCACCGGCTTCCCTGTTTCACTCTGTCGACGCGGGGCCACAGAGCACCTGAAACAAGCGGCGAAGGTTAGAGGGTTGGGGGTGGAGCGTCAATTGAAGAGGCGCTTTGCGCGCGAATAACTGCCGCTGATCAAATGTGCAGCGGCAATCTTGTGCCAGACTGTGACAAGTGATATCAAAGAGCCATGCTTTTTCCGAAAAGCCCACTACAACAATAAGGATGACGACGATGCAAGGCATGATCATCAGCAACCCGCGCCTGGAATTCCTGCGCCCGGTGCTGGAACGCTGGTTTGACTGTATCGATCGCTACAACACCGTTCGCGGCGACAACGACACGCCGTACTGGCACGACGAAAAAGCCAATCTCGGCCTGCTCGCGGCAGCGGCGTGGATGGCTGAAATGGTCACGCTGAACGACACCGCCACGCGCAAACAGAACGAAGAAGGCGAACGCAATGCCCGCGCCGATCTGTTGATTGCCGGCAGCGAAGACCGTGCATTCATTCAGGCCACGCAACGCTGGCCACGGGTCAACAACCTCAACCTGACCCAGGCCCTGCTCGACATCACCGCTGATGCCAAGCGCATCAGCTACGCCAGCGATCTCAAGCTCGGCTGCCTCTTCGTCGCCCCGCAAAAGGTCCAGCACAGCGCCAGCCCCGAGGAACTGCAGGACATGGTCGACGACCTGCAAAAGGAACACACCTGCGCCGTGGCCTGGTATTTCCCCTACGCCTATCGCAAATTGCACAGCGACGCGGGCAACTATCATCCGGGCATCGCCGTGCTGTTCAAGGAAGCCCGCGGTTGAGCAGTTGAACCATCGGGCCTGCGCCCTCCTCTATGTTTAGGAATGCATTCATAGGGAAGATCAGCAATGCGCAAGGCCCAACTCGCTCTTATCATCGCCGTCGCTGGCGGGCTCGCTGCCTGCGGTGAAACCTCCAGCCTGCAAGTCTCCGACGGCACCGGTCCGTCACCGAAACTGCCCGAACCGAACAAGACGCTGATCCCGACAGTCAACATCGCCCCGGCGGTGGGCTGGCCGGACGGCGCGAAACCGACCGCAGCGGCCGGCACCCAGGTCGCCGCGTTTGCCGAAGGACTCGATCACCCGCGCTGGCTCTACGTGCTGCCCAACGGCGATGTGCTGGTGGCGGAAACCAATGCGCCGCCCAAGCCCGATGACAGCAAAGGCATTCGTGGCTGGGTGATGAAGAAAGTCATGGGCAAGGCCGGCGCCGGCGTACCCAGCCCGAACCGCATCACCCTGTTGCGTGATGCCGACCACGATGGCGTCGCAGAAACCCGCACGGTATTTCTGCAGAACCTCAACTCGCCGTTTGGCATGACGCTGGTTGGCAATGATTTGTACGTTGCCGACACCGACCGCCTGCTGCGCTTCAACTACGAGCCGGGCGCCACCGAGATCAAGACCCAACCGATCAAAGTCGTCGACTTGCCCGGCGGCACGCTGAATCACCACTGGACCAAGAACGTCATCGCCAGCAAGGACGGCAACAAGCTCTACGTCACCGTCGGCTCGAACAGTAACGTCGGCGAAAACGGTCTGGATCAGGAAGAAGGCCGCGCGGCGATCTGGGAAGTGGATCGGGCGACCGGCAATCACCGGATCTTCGCCTCGGGCATCCGCAACCCCAATGGCCTCGCCTGGGAACCCACCAGCGGCGCCTTGTGGACAGCGGTCAACGAGCGTGACGAAATCGGCAGCGATCTGGTGCCGGACTACATCACCTCGGTCAAGGACGGCGGCTTCTATGGCTGGCCGTTCAGCTACTACGGGCAACACGTCGATGTGCGAGTCAAACCGCAGAATCCTGATCTGGTGGCCAAGGCCATCGCACCGGATTACGCGGTCGGCCCACACACCGCATCCTTGGGTCTGACTTTCGCCGAGGGCAACAGCCTGCCGGCGCAATTCAAGGAAGGCGCATTCATTGGCCAGCACGGCTCGTGGAACCGCAAACCGCACAGCGGCTACAAGGTGATTTTCGTGCCGTTCACTGGCGGCAAACCGACCGGGCAACCGGTAGATGTGCTGACCGGTTTCCTCGACAAGGATGAGAACGCGCTGGGCCGCCCAGTGGGCGTGGTGATCGATCAGCAAGGTGGCTTGCTGGTGGCGGATGATGTCGGGAATAAGGTGTGGCGCGTGTCGGCCAGCAAATAAGCTAAGCACGACGTAAAAAAATGTGGGAGCGAGCCTGCTCGCGAAAG
>NZ_JH635999.1:34473-36703 GCF_000257605.1 Pseudomonas sp. R62 | reverse complement strand
AAGCGGTGTATCAGTCAAATCATTGTCGACTGACACTCCGCCTTCGCGAGCAGGCTCGCTCCCACATTA
Source organism: Pseudomonas sp. R62 (assembly GCF_000257605.1). Lineage (NCBI taxonomy): Bacteria > Pseudomonadati > Pseudomonadota > Gammaproteobacteria > Pseudomonadales > Pseudomonadaceae > Pseudomonas > Pseudomonas sp. R62. The sequence goes on along the minus strand of NZ_JH635999.1, from coordinate 36,634 downwards.
GAATGTCTGCAATTTTTACTACGGGTTATGCGCCAGCTGCCCCGGCTGCAACACTCGCTTGGCGCTCAGATACGCCTTCTGCCAATAGGCCTTCGACAGGCTATCAAGCTTGACCGTGCCACCCGTGGCCGGTGCGTGCACGAAGCGACCCTCGCCGACGTAAATCCCCGCATGACTGACCTGCGAGCCGCCATTGGTGGCGAAGAAGATCAGGTCGCCGGTCTGCAGGCCTTCCTTGCCGACATTCGGCGCCTGCATGACGATCATTTCGCGGGTCGAGCGTGGCAGCGAAATTCCCGCCGCGTCGCGGTAGACGAAACCGATCAGACCACTGCAATCGAAACCGGAATCTGGCGTGTTGCCGCCCCAGCGATACGGCGTGCCGACCAGGCCGAGGGCGCGGAACAGCACGTCTTCAGCAACGGGAGAAAAAGCCTGGGAAGGACCGAACACGATCGGCGCGCGAACCACGGGGGCTGGCGGCGGTGTGCGGCTGGCGCAGGCGCTGAGCAGCGCGGCGCAAAGGATCAAGGTGAGGCGGGCCGACATCGTCATAAGCAGAACATCCTGATCTGGCTGCGGCTTTCTCTGCCGAATGGACAGAAACAAAACCGCCTGCGTCATCACGCAGGCGGTTTGCCATCAATATAGATTCAGGATTCTAGCGGCTACGCGGCAAACTTCAAGTAAGACTTTAACTTCACCTTGTAAAGTTTAGGTCTACTCCATTGCCGTGCCGTTTTGTCGCCGCGAACGCAGCGACATGCAGTTTACTTGCGAGCGGTGACCACGGTCGGCGCCATGGCGAGTGCGCGCTTGGCTTCGATGAAAGTCTTGCTCCAGTAGCTGTCACCCAGGCTGTCGATGCGAACACCGCCGCTGCGACGACTGCTGGAGTGAATGAACTGGTTGTCACCCAGGTAGATACCGGCGTGACTGACACGACCGCGACGACCATTGGTGGCGAAGAACAGCAGATCACCCGGCTCAAGGTTGCTGCGCGAAACCAGCGGCGCATCAACGTTGATCATTTCGCGAGTCGAGCGCGGCAGGTTCATGCCCGCCTCTTCGCGGAACAGGTAACCGATGAAACCGCTGCAATCGAAGCCGGCTTCAGAGGTACCGCCGAAACGGTAACGGGTACCGATCAGGGACATGCCGCGTTCGAGGATGCTGTCAGCCAGTACAGGAAGCTGATAAGGCTTGCTGCCGTTGAACTGGTTGAGTTCTTTTTCGGTGTCCAGCTCTTCCTGGTAAATAACGGAAGACTGGGCGGTAGCAGAATTCTTGACCTGTTGCGGCGGCTCTTGAACCGGAGAATGAGCAGCACAACCGAATAACAGGGTAACGAGTGCGAGAGGCACGAGGGGTGCGAAGCGCTTTAGCATGGGCACGACCGTGGCTGATAGTTGTAAAGAAGCCGAGACTATGCCCGCTATCGTCCTCATTTGCAAATTCAATCGAACTTTATGTGACTTCCCGGTTTCGCGTTTACATCTAAGCGCGTAACTCGTCTGGCCGTTGAATCGGCGCAGGGACGCGGGTTTTCTGGCGCCTGAAAGCTGGCAAAAGCCCACTACTACCAGCCCAGAGTTTCCTTGAGGAAGGGAATGGTCAGCTTGCGTTGCGCTTGCAAGGAAGCCTGATCAAGCTGCTCGAGGAGATCGAACAGCGCGCTCATGCTCCGCGTGCCGCGAGTGAGAATGAAGTGCCCGACTTCATCGGTCAGGTGCAGACCGCGACGGGATGCGCGCAATTGCAGCGCACGCAATTTGTCTTCATCAGAAAGTGGACGCATCTGGAAGATCAGCGCCAGGGTCAGGCGGGATTTCAGATCGGCCAGCTTCACTGGCAATTCGCGCGGCGAAGTGGACGCGGCGATCAGCAGGCGCCGGCCGCTGTCACGCAGACGATTGAACAGATGAAACATCGCCTCTTCCCAGTCCGCCTTACCAGCAATCACCTGCAAGTCATCCAGGCAGACCAGTTCGTACTGTTCAAGGTTGTCGAGGATTTCCACGCCGCGGTCCATCAACTCGGCCAGCGGCAGATACACCGCCGGTTCGCCCATCTGCTCGAAGCGCAGGCACGCGGCCTGCAACAGATGCGTGCGCCCGACGCCGTGCTTGCCCCACAGGTAGATCAGGCTCTCCGTCCACCC
>NZ_JH635999.1:29149-34453 GCF_000257605.1 Pseudomonas sp. R62 | reverse complement strand
CCGTTAGTGGCCTCTGTGTAAAGTTGGCGAAGTTTATACCCGTGAGGCTGAGCGCACAATGCGACAGACCCCAAGCAAAATCAAAGGTTTGCGTTGACGCAGCGGTTTTGTGACGGATTCTCTGGCGCCCTCGCCTGCACGACACGGGCCAGCCCGGCCAAGCGCCGGGCCGCCCGCGCCATCACAGCTCAGGTTCGTCAACGCCGCTGTAGATCCCGGAATCCTTATACAAGTCGTGGACATGACGCACCAGCACCATGATCACCGCCGCCACTGGCAACGCCAGCAGAACGCCGGTGAAACCGAACAGCTCGCCGCCAGCGAGGATCGCGAAGATCACCGCCACCGGGTGCAAGCCGATCCGATCCCCGACCAGCAGCGGCGTCAGCACCATGCCTTCCAGTGCCTGACCGACCATGAACACTGCGACGATCCCGACCATCGGGTACAGATCGCCACCGAACTGGAACAATCCGGCGATCAGCGCCGCGCCAATGCCGATGACAAAACCCATGTACGGCACTATCGCCGCGAGCCCGGCAATCAGGCCGATCAACAGCCCCAGCTCGAGACCGACGATCATCAGGCCTGCCGCGTAGATCACCCCCAACGCAACCATCACCAGCAACTGCCCGCGCACAAACGCGCCGAGCACTTCGTGGCACTCGCCCGCCAGCGCAACCACGCGCTCTTCGCGATCACGGGGCAGCAGGCTGCGGATCTTGCCCATCATCACGTCCCAGTCGCGCAGCAGGTAGAAGCTCACCACCGGAATCAGCACCAGGTTTGCCAGCCAGCCGATCAGCGCCAGGCTCGAGGCCGTCGCCTGACTCAGCACCACGCCGACGATGTCGGTGGTCTGGCCCATGTGCTCGCTGATCGCAGCTTTGACCTTATCGAATTTCCAGAAGCCGTCCGACAGCCCCAGTTTCGCTTGCGCCCACGGCACAGCGGTGTGCTGCAACCAGTCGAGCATCTGCGGCGCCAGCTCGTACAGACGCAGCAACTGCTTGGCGAGCATTGGTACCAGCACCAGAAGCAACGCCGTGACGATCAAGGTGAACAAGGCAAACACGGCGATCACACCCCAGGTTCGCGACAGCCCGAGCCGTTCCAGACGATCCACCAGCGGGTCGAACAGATAAGCCAGCAACAACGCGACCAGAAACGGCGTGAGGATCGGGTGCAGCAACCATACAAACGCGCAAAGCAGGACTACCCCACCGAGCCAGAACCAACGCCGCGTATCGGCCATTTACCACTCCTGATGCTTCTATATAAGGAAAGACTTACCAGCGGAACCGCAACGACGGTGCCGCCGCTGCCGGGGTTGGCGCTGCCACCGCAGGCGTACCATCCGCCGCTGGCTGGGCAGGCGCCACCGGGGCCGGCGCTTCGGCCGGCAGTTCCTGCAACTTCGCCAGCGACAATTGCGCGCGCAATTGATCGACGCTGCCATTGACCCGGTAGACGATCCGATCACCCTGCACGCTTTGCAGACGCACGCCGAACGGTTCGAGTAACCGCAGCAGCGCCGCATAATGCTCCAGATTCATGCCCTGCACTTCCAGGGTCTGCTGACCCGATGCGCCGGGCTTGGCGACAAATCGCGGCGCCAGACGCTCGGCCACCGCCAGCATCACCGCATCGGCGACAGCTGCCTGATCGGCGCCCTGTACGCTGCCGGCCTCTTTCTGATCACCGAGCCACAAGCGCCATTTTGCCTGCCACTGCCCGCCCTCTTCGCGCGCGTGCACCGCCAGCAAGGCGTCAGCGTTGTAGCGTTCCGAAGCACTGCGTAGAGGCGCGGGATCAGCGCTTTCCAGCGCCGGTGCGGTGGCGACCAGTTGCTCACTGAGATCAGCCAGTGGCAAACGCAGTGGCAAACCGCGATGTTGTGCGGCCGTGCGCAACGTTGCGGCTGCGGCCTGACCATCACCGACCAGGCTCGCACCTTCAGTTGAATCGTTCAGCCACCAGCCGAGGATCGACGGTCGACTGGCGCCCCACACCGGCAACCCGGCCCGGCGCAAGGCCTGCTCGGTGGTTGCCGGATCGAAGTCGACTTTCAGCACTTCCGGTGGCCCCGCGTCGAAACCGAACTGGCTGATGATTTGCTGCGGATCCTTGCGAATCGGTGCCAGCCCCGGGTTCTGCGCGGCTTTCGGGTCGCCGGTCAGGCGCAGCACCAGGGTATCGAGCGCCGCCTGCGTGGCGCGATCGCGCTCTTCCGGCGCCTGGCCGTTGACCGGTTGACGCACCTGATACAGGCCTTTGAGGTTTTCGGCATGGCTCGCCAGGCTGACCAGCGTCAGGCAGCCTACAAATAACAATTTACAAAAACGCATGGAAAATTCCCGTCGACAGGAGCGGCTGGAACACGCCGCGTGAACCGTTTGAGCAAGGCTGTGACCCCCACCCCTGGCAAAACATTCACACGGTGGCGGTAAGTTTTCGCACAGTCCTAACGATAGACGGTTAATCGCCACACCTTATACAGGCAGTCATACCCTGCGATTGCAAAAAATTTCCGCCGATATGGCCCTGCCCGTCGGTGCGAGGATGGCCGCTGCCCCTCAAGCCTGATAAAATCGCGCGCCTTCGCAGACCGGCAACAGCCGGGCCCCTCGAAACTCGCGTGAGGCGATCGCCCATCGAGTTCGATGTTCCCGCTGAACTCGGTCGTTACCCCCTGAATCCCCTCCCCTAAAGGCCTGGATCATGAGCAAGCAACCCTCCCTGAGCTACAAGGACGCCGGTGTAGACATCGACGCCGGTGAAGCATTGGTCGAACGCATCAAGAGCGTCGCCAAGCGCACTGCGCGCCCGGAAGTCATGGGCGGCCTGGGCGGTTTCGGCGCCCTCTGCGAAATCCCGGCCGGCTACAAGCAGCCAGTGCTGGTCTCCGGCACCGACGGCGTCGGCACCAAGCTGCGTCTGGCGCTGAACCTGAACAAGCACGACAGCATCGGCATCGACCTGGTCGCCATGTGCGTCAACGATCTGGTGGTGTGCGGCGCCGAGCCGCTGTTCTTCCTCGACTACTACGCCACCGGCAAACTGAATGTCGACACCGCTGCCCAGGTTGTCACTGGCATCGGCGCTGGCTGCGAACTGTCGGGTTGCTCGCTGGTCGGCGGCGAAACCGCTGAAATGCCAGGCATGTACGAAGGCGAAGACTACGACCTGGCCGGCTTCTGCGTCGGCGTCGTGGAAAAGGCGGAAATCATCGATGGCTCGAAAGTCGCCACCGGTGACGCGCTGATCGCCCTGCCATCGTCCGGCCCGCATTCCAACGGCTACTCGCTGATCCGCAAGATCATCGAAGTCTCCGGTGCCGACATCGAAAACACCCAGCTCGACGGCAAACCGCTGACCGACCTGCTGATGGCCCCGACCCGCATCTATGTCAAGCCACTGCTCAAGCTTATCAAGGACACTGGCGCTGTGAAGGCCATGGCCCACATCACCGGTGGCGGCCTGCTCGACAACATCCCACGCGTATTGCCAAAAGGCGCGCAAGCAGTGGTTGACGTGGCCAGCTGGACTCGCCCGGCCGTGTTCGACTGGCTGCAAGAGAAAGGCAACGTTGATGAAACCGAGATGCACCGCGTATTGAACTGCGGCGTCGGCATGGTCATCTGTGTAGCTCAGGAGCACGTTGAAGTTGCGCTGAACACCCTGCGTGACGCTGGCGAGCAGCCTTGGGTCATCGGTCAGATCGCCGTGGCCGCCGAGGGCGCTGCGCAGGTCGAGCTGAAGAACCTCAAGGCTCACTGATGCCAAAGTCCTGTGATGTCGTGGTGCTGTTGTCCGGCACCGGCAGTAACTTGCAGGCTCTGATCGACAGCACGCGGACCGGCGACAGCCCGGTCCGCATCGCTGCGGTGATTTCCAACCGCGCCGACGCCTACGGCCTGCAACGCGCCCGCGACGCGGGTATCGCCACCCGCTCGCTGGATCACAAGGCATTCGAGGGCCGCGAGGCCTTCGATGCCGCGTTGATCGAACTGATCGACCAATTCAACCCCAAACTCGTGGTACTGGCCGGCTTCATGCGCATTCTCAGCGCTGATTTCGTGCGCCACTACCAGGGTCGCCTGCTCAACATCCACCCGTCGCTGCTGCCCAAATACAAAGGGTTACACACTCATCAGCGTGCGCTGGAGGCCGGCGACACGGAACATGGCTGCTCCGTGCACTTCGTCACCGAGGAACTCGATGGCGGACCACTGGTCGTACAAGCAGTATTACCGGTAGAGTTGCACGACACGCCGCAGAGTCTGGCGCAACGAGTCCACGTTCAGGAACACCTGATCTACCCGATGGCAGTACGCTGGTTTGCCGAAGGCAGGCTGACACTCGGTGACCAGGGTGCTTTACTCGACGGCCAGTTACTCGCCGCCAGCGGCCACTTGATTCGACACTAGGAGATATTATGCGTCGCGCCCTGCTCTTCGCTTGCGCTCTGCTCGCCCTGCCCTTCGCGCAGGCAGCGGACCTTCAACCGTTCTCCGCCAGCTACACCGCCGACTGGAAGCAGCTGCCCATGAGCGGCACCGCCGAACGCAGCCTGACCAAGGAAGCCAACGGCGTCTGGAAACTCAGCTTCAAGGCCTCGATGATGATCGCCAGCCTGACTGAAGAGAGCACCCTGAAGCTGGACAAGGACACCCTGCTGCCGCAGTCCTACCACTTTGAACGTGGCGGTCTGGGCAAAGCGAAAAAGGCTGATCTGGACTTCGACTGGGCCAACAAACTGGTGACCGGCACCGACCGTGGCGACGCGGTGAAAATCCCGCTGAACCGTGGCATGGTCGACAAGTCGACCTACCAACTGGCGCTGCAGCACGACGTTGCCGCCGGCAAGAAAAGCATGAGCTATCAGGTGGTTGATGATGGCGAAGTCGATACCTACGACTTCCGCGTGCTGGGTTCGGAAAAGGTCGACACCAAGGCCGGCCAGATCGACGCGATCAAGGTCGAACGCGTGCGCGATCCGACACAAAGCAAGCGCATCACCGTGCTGTGGTTCGCCAAGGACTGGGATTACCTGCTGGTGCGCCTGCAACAGGTCGAGACTGACGGCAAGGAGTACAACATCATGCTCCAGGACGGCACGGTTAACGGCAAAACCGTTAAAGGCAGCTGATCCATAGCAGAACAAAGAGCCCCGCGAATGCGGGGCTTTTGTTTATCTGTTCGATGATACTGCGCGGCGGCCCTACCCCTCACCCCAGCCCTCTCCCAAGGGAGAGGGAGCCGACCGAGGTGTCTGCCGCTAACCATCGAGCTGAGAAACCG
>NZ_JH635999.1:23356-27873 GCF_000257605.1 Pseudomonas sp. R62 | reverse complement strand
CAAAGCATCGCAGGATTAGTCCCCTCTCCCTCCGGGAGAGGGTTAGGGTGAGGGGCTTTTGAAGGTCAAACTCACACCGAAAACCGCGCCACCATCCCGTTCAGATCCACCGCCAACTTCGACAACTCCTGACTCGCCGCACTGGTCTGATTGGCCCCCGCCGATGTCTGCATTGCCAGATCACGAATATTCATCAGATTGCGATCCACCTCGCGCGCCACCGCTGCCTGCTCTTCCGAGGCACTGGCGATGACCAGGTTGCGCTCATTGATCAAGGTAAACGCCGAGGCGATTTCCTCCAGGGCCGAGCCTGCGCTCTTCGCCAGCTCGAGGGTCGAGCGCGCCCTTGAGTTGCTCTGCTGCATCGAACTTACCGCCGAATCGGTGCCCTGCTGGATCCCGCCGATCATCTGCTCGATTTCCTGGGTCGACTGCTGGGTGCGATGCGCCAGCGCGCGCACTTCATCCGCCACCACTGCAAAGCCACGCCCGGCATCGCCGGCGCGCGCGGCTTCGATCGCGGCGTTGAGGGCGAGCAGATTGGTCTGTTCGGCGATCGAGCGAATCACGTCCAGCACTTTGCTGATGCCATGAACCTTTTGCGCCAGCGCCTCGACCTGCGCGGCATTATTGGTGACATCGCCAGCGAGAAACTCGATCGACGTCACCGTCTGCTGAACTTGCTCGCGCCCTTGGCGGGCGATGCGGTCGGATTCGCGGGAAGCTTCAGACGTGGCCACGGCGTTGTTCGCCACCTCTTCCACCGCTGCTGTCATCTGGTTGACCGCAGTGGCGGCCTGTTCGATTTCCTGACTTTGCTGATGCAAGCCGCGAGTGGCATCTTCGGTGACGCTGCTGAGTTCTTCGGCGGCCGAGGCCAACTGGGTCGACGACTCGGAAATGCGCCGGATCGTGTCGCGCAGATTGTGCTGCATGCTTTTCAACGCTTGCAGCAGACGCGCCGGCTCGTCTTTGCCAGTGATGTGAATGTCACCGGTCAAATCACCACCGGCCACGACTTCGGCCACGCTGAGCGATTGCGACAACGGCACGACAATGCTGCGCGTCAGCAGCAATGCCAGGCCAATGGTAATCAGCGCAGCCATGGCGATCATTACTGCGACCCATAGCCGCGATTGCTTGAACACCAGCCGCGCGGCCTCAGTGGCCAGACCGGCATTCTGTTTATTCAACTCGACCAGCTCACGCAAAGTGGCGGCGATTTCATCGGCCAGCGGGCTCATCTGATCATTGAGAATCGTCGAAGCCTCAGCGACCCTATTCTGCGCTGACAGCTGTAGGACTTGTGCCTGAAGCTCAAGGTATTTGTGCTCGGTGCCCTTGAAGCGTTCGAACAATACGCGCTCTTCAGGCAGCACGATCAGACCGTCATAACGCTGCTGCGCTTCGCTCAAGCCACTGCGCAGCTCGTCGAGCTTGGCGACATTCTGCTCCAGTGCCTTGGGGTCACGGTTGAGTAACAGGCGCATGGTCAGTGCGCGCAGGCGCAGCATGTCCTGACTCATCTCACCCACCGCCATCACGCTTGGCAGCCAGTTGTTGTCGACTTCATCGGACTGCGCACGCATGTTCGACATTTGCAGCAAGGCGAACGCGCCAAGGGCGAACACCATCAAGGCCAGCAGGCCAAAACCGAGACCGGCACGCGGGGCAATATTGAGACTACGGATATTCATCACTCTGGCTCCTTCCAAAAGCGCTGCATCAGCCTGCAGCGGGTTGCTTTAGAAGGTATCGGCATTGCCCTGAAATTGCGTAAGACGAAAAAGCGATAGGCAGACGAGTGGCTAGTCCGAACTCATGGCTTTGACGTTTCAGCGCGGACCGGCGGGTTTACAGTGTTGCGCGGCAATATCGCCAGGAAGTTATCCCGCGCGACTTTGCGCGCCACCGCCTCCGGCAGCGCATCGAGAAACGGCTTGTAGCTGTGCATTTCCTGACCGAGCTTGTTGAACCGTCCTACTACGTCTGAGCCGAGCATGAAGCGCTCGGGATACTTTTCCACCAGCGCCAGCCATTCGGCGCGCGGCTTGCCCTGCTCGTCCAGCAGATACGGCGTGAGCATGCTCCACGACAGGTCGATAAACAGATTCGGATAAGCCTCAAGCATGCGCGTCAGGGTTGGCAGGAGAAACGGCAACTGGGTCTGATGCCGATGGATCTCGGCGCTGGTGCCGGCGTGCGCCCAGATGAATCGCGTGTGCGGATGATTGCGCAGCGGCTCTTCGACCTCCTTCAGGTACAGCGGATTTCTCTCACGCTTGGAAGTGATGTTGGAATGCAGCATCACCGGCAGATCGTTTTCCGCAGCGAGGTGATAGATCTTGGTCATCGCCTCGTTGTTGGCCCGGGGTGTGTCGCCGGAGGTCAGCGCGGTCAGGTCATCGTGCCGGGTGAACACCTCGCCGATGCCCTGCCACAAACCCGGATACAGGTCGAGCATGCGCTGAATGTGCGCGGCGGAATTCTTGTCATTGGGATTGAAGCCGGACAGGAACGGATGAAAGTACTGGCGCTGCTCCGGCGCAAGTTTTTCCACCGCGTCGGCAATTATCACATCGGTGGCGCTGTACCAATAGGCATCGGCGTCATCACCGGCGTAATAACGCGGGCGCTTGGGTTCGTCTTCATGCCATTTCTTCGCCACGGGAATGCCGGAAATCATCACGTGCTCGATGGAATTTTCTTTCATGGCCGTGAGCAATTTCTGAATGCCGGCGCTTTCCTGGAAAAAATCCACGTAATGCAGGTGCGCATCGCTGTAGGTGTATTCGCGGGCACTGGCGCTGCCAGCGAACAGCAGCAGACAGGCAAGACTCAGACGAGACAAGGACACAAGTAATCTCCGGCAGATGGGCATAGCCTAGACCGCGCCCGAACGACAAGGGTTCATCCCTGCGGAAAAGCGGAACGCCCACTGCCGGGAATGCTCTATAACTGCAAGGTCTGCTTTGATCGAACGATTTTTCCTGCCGCCTGTGAGGTTTCCATGACTGTTACCGTCAATACCGTCTCCGCCGAAGGTTTTCGTCACACCGTCCAGATCGACGACCACGAATTGTTTGCCGATGTACCGAAAACTGCCGGTGGTGAAGGCACCGCACCAGAGCCACACGATTACTTCGACGCTGCGCTGGGCGCCTGCAAAGCGCTGACCGTGAAAATGTATGCGAAGAAAAAAGACATCCCGCTGACCGGCGTGGGAGTCGAGGTAAAGCGCGACAACAGCCAGGAGCAGAAAGGCAAATACGCCCTGCATGTCACCCTTACCCTTAAAGGCGTACTGACCGACGCCCAGCGCGAGGAACTGCTGCGTGTGGCCGATCGCTGCCCGATTCACAAATTGATGACCACCAGCGAAGTCAGTATCGAAACCCACGCACCACAAGGCTTCGACAGCCAATAATCCTCCTGATGCCAGCGGCGGGTTATGCTTCTGGCATCACCCGCTCAGCCTGGAATGCACCATGGACACGCCACTCCTGATCATCCGCCCGCGCGCCGAAGACGTCGAAGGCCAGCCGATCCTGCGCCCGCTGCCGTCAGCCAAATGCCGCAATGTCGGGCCTTTCGTGTTTTTCGACCACATGCTCGAAACGATTTATCCGACGGGCAAAGGTATGGACATCCGACAGCATCCGCACATTGGTCTGTCGACGCTTACCTATCTGTTCGAAGGGCAATTGCAGCACAAGGACAGTCTGGGCTCCGATCAAGTGGTCGGCGCCGGCGATGTCAGCTGGATGACCGCCGGCAGCGCCATCGCCCACGTCGAGCGTACGCCAGCGCCACTGCTCGCCGAGACCTTCACCCTGCACGGCCTGCAAGTCTGGCTGGCCTCGCCCAAGGCACACGAACAGGGCCCGGGGCATTACAGCCATCACCCGGCAGCGATGCTGCCGGTCAGCGATAACCTTGGCGTGCAGATTCGCATGATTGCCGGGTCAGGCTTTTGCCTGGAATCGCCGGTGCCAGTGCTTTCTCCTACGCTGTATGCGGAAGTGAAGATGCAGACCGCGACCACCCTGCTGATTCCCACCGAGCATGAAGAACGCGCGGTGTACGTGTTGAGCGGTGATGCGCAATTGAATGGCGAGGCGATCGAGCCGCAAGCGCTGGTGGTGTTGCCAGCCGGCGAAGAGATGAGCCTGTTTGCCGAAAGCGATGTGCACGCGGTGGTGTTCGGCGGCGCGGCGCTGGACGGTCCGAGGCGGATCAACTGGAATTTTGTTGCAAGCGATCCGGCGGCGATTGATGAGGCACGGCGCAAATGGGCGGCCAAGGAATGGCCGACGGTGCCGGGGGAAGTCGAGCGGATCGAACTACCGCGCTAGGCCGCTTACCCTCACCCCAGCCCTCTCCCAGAGGGAGAGGGAGCCGAGGCGTCTTGCGTTATACATCGACCTGAAAAATCCCGGCGATTATGGATTCGCCTGTTCACGTTCAGGTCGACGTCACTCCCGAGCACCCCCCAATCAGTCCCCTCTCCCTCCGGG
>NZ_JH635999.1:19084-22073 GCF_000257605.1 Pseudomonas sp. R62 | reverse complement strand
CGGTCGTCCTTGAGCGGCATCATTGCTGCCAGCGCCTCATCAGCGTTCTGCGGACGTACGCTCTGGCCGTAGACATCCGCGATCAGCACCACGTAACCCTTGGCCGCTACCGCTTTGGCGATGTCTTCGGCACCGGCGCTGACGCCCATCCAGTTCGGCGCCATCAGCAAACCCGGGCGCGCAGCCTTGTGCTCGGCGTCGAACGCCAGGCGACCTTCATAGGCCTGGCCGTCAATCTGATAGACCACGGAACGTACAGTGACTTGGCTCATTTCTGACTCCTGATTGAGTAAACACCAGAACGAAAAAACCCGCCGAAGCGGGTTTTTCCTACAACGTGATCAAACCGACAGTTCAACCAGCAGCTTGTTCAGCCGGCGCACGTAAGCGGCCGGATCCTTCAAGCTGTCGCCAGCCGCCAGGGCAGCCTGATCGAAGAGGATGTGCGACAGGTCGCCAAAACGCTCTTCGCTCTGCTCGCCATCGAGTTTCTCGATCAGCGGGTGGCTCGGGTTGAATTCGAAGATCGGCTTCGAATCCGGGACTTTCTGCCCGCTGGCTTCGAGGATCTGGCGCATTTGCAGGCCCAGGTCCTGTTCGCCGATGGCCAGAATGGCCGGCGAATCGGTCAGACGATGGGATACGCGGACTTCAGCCACGGAATCACCCAGCGCAGTTTTCAGACGCTCGACCAGGCCTTCTTTGGACTTGGCAACTTCTTCTGCGGCTTTCTTGTCCTCTTCCGAGTCCAGATTGCCCAGATCGAGGTCACCGCGCGCCACGTCGACAAACGTCTTGCCGTCGAATTCGCTGAGGTAGCTCATCAGCCACTCGTCGATGCGATCGGTCAGCAGCAGCACTTCGATGCCTTTCTTGCGGAAGACTTCCAGGTGCGGGCTGTTCTTGACCTGCGCGTAGGTTTCACCTGTGAGGTAGTAGATCTTGTCCTGACCTTCCTTGGCGCGGGCCAGGTAGTCAGCCAGACCGACAACCTGCTCGCCGTCGTCGCCCTGGGTCGATGCGAAACGCAGCAGACCGGCAATTTTCTCTTTGTTGGCGAAGTCTTCTGCCGGGCCTTCTTTCATGACCTGACCGAAGTTTTTCCAGAAGCCTTTGTATTGCTCAGGCTCGTTCTTCGCCAGTTTTTCCAGCATGTCGAGCACACGCTTGGTCAGCGCGGTTTTCATCGAATCAATGATCGGGTCTTTCTGCAGGATCTCACGCGACACGTTCAGCGACAGGTCGTTGGAATCGACCACGCCTTTGATGAAGCGCAGGTACAGCGGCAGGAACGACTCGGCCTGATCCATCACAAACACACGCTGCACGTACAGCTTCAGGCCTTTCGGCGCTTCACGCTGGTACAGGTCGAACGGTGCGCGGGCCGGCACGTACAGCAGCGAGCTGTACTCGAGCTTGCCCTCAACCTTGTTGTGGCTCCACGACAGCGGATTTTCGAAGTCGTGAGCGATGTGTTTGTAGAACTCCTGGTATTCCTCGTCTTTGACTTCAGTGCGCGGACGGGTCCACAGGGCGCTGGCACGGTTGACGGTTTCCCATTCAACGGCTGGAGCCTCTTCGCCTTCGGCCGCAGTGACTTCCTTCGGCAGTTCGATCGGCAAAGCGATGTGGTCGGAGTACTTCTTGATGATGTTGCGCAGACGCCAGCCATCAGCGAATTCGTCTTCGCCGGATTTCAGGTGCAGGACGATGCGGGTGCCGCGCTCTGGCTTGTCGATGGTGGCGACTTCGAACTCGCCCTCGCCTTTCGACGACCAGTGCACGCCTTCGCTGGCGGCAGTGCCGGCGCGACGGCTGTAAACGTCAACCTTGTCGGCGACGATGAAGGCCGAATAGAAGCCGACACCGAACTGGCCGATCAGGTGCGAATCTTTCTTCTGATCGCCGGACAGGTTTTTCATGAAGTCGGCGGTGCCGGATTTGGCGATGGTCCCCAGGTGGGTGATCACATCGTCACGGTTCATGCCGATACCGTTGTCTTCGAGGGTGACGGTCTTGGCGTCCTTGTCGAAGCTCACACGGATTTTCAGGTCAGCGCCACCTTCGAGCAACTCAGGCTTGGCCAGGGCTTCGAAGCGCAGCTTGTCGACAGCGTCAGAGGCGTTCGAGATCAATTCGCGAAGGAAAATTTCCTTATTCGAATACAGCGAATGGATCATGAGGTGCAGCAGCTGCTTTACCTCGGTCTGGAAGCCCAGGGTTTCCTTTTGAGTTTCCACACTCATGGTCATCAAACTCCAATCAGATGGCAGTGGCCGCGACCCGAAATGGTCTGCGGCGGGTTGTCATCTGAGTTGGGGGCGCTGTTCAGGATTTCAAGGGCTCATCAATTTTGAAGTGCGCGCGGGCGGTGGCGATCGGTTCGGCCTCGGTACTCTGCCAGGCAGTGACCGCTACGTTAGCGACGCGACGGCCCTGACGGCAGACCTGACACCTGGCCCAAGTGTCGCGAAACTGCCCGGCGCGCAGGTAATCGAGGGAAAAATCGATGATCTTCGGCACACCCGGCGTGCCGGTGAAAATCAGCAAATGCAGGGCCGCGGCCAGCTCCATGAAGCCGGCAATCACGCCGCCATGGATCGCCGGCAATAAAGGGTTACCAATGTTGTCCTTGTTCGCCGGCAGCTTGAACAGCAACTCATCGCCGACTCGCGAGCATTCGATACCGATCAGCCCGGCATAAGGAATCAACGCCAGCAGCGGCGCGTAATCGCCCTGCGCGTGAGCCTGTTGCAGCTGCTCCCTGAGATCGTTGCTCATTGGCTCGCTCCCTTGATCGCGCCCGCGAAACCCTTGCTGCCCTTCAGACCGATGCCCATGCGCATGAATGTGCCGACGACGTGGGCAATCGGTTGCTCGGGATCGTCCTGGTAAGCAAAACCACGGGCAAAGATCACGTCGGTGGTGACGCGATAGCACTGGGCAAAGCCGTACACCGCTTTGTTCGGTTCAGCGGCGTGCATGTAGT
>NZ_JH635999.1:9701-18190 GCF_000257605.1 Pseudomonas sp. R62 | reverse complement strand
CGCAGATCGAGGGTCGGACAGACTTCGAACTCCGGCAGCACGCACAGGGTCGACATGCCGCAGGCGGTGTCCATCAATGAAGTGATGGCGCCGCCATGAATGACTCCGGTTTCGGGATTGCCGACGATTTTTTCGCTGTACGGCAGGATCACCGTCAGCCCTTCGCTGGAGGCACTGTGCACTTGCAGCTCCAAGACCTGACAGTGTCGCAATGCCGATAAAAAGCGCGTCGCGCGCTCAAAAACGGGGTTTTCGGCCATGTGATAATTACTCGCGTTTGGGCCTTGTGCCAGTAGTGAGAAAAGCGGCAAAAGTTCCGTGATAAAACAAACTTATATATCTGAAACAATTGAGGAACTTAACCCGTAGCGCCGAGTTCTTAAGGCCAGTAGTTATTTTCCATAAGGAGATACACCCCATGCGTAAGACTTTAGCTATTGCCTTGATGTTGACCGCTTCCCTCGGTCTCGCTGCCTGCGATAAAAAATCCGAGGACAAAGCTCAAGATGCCAACCAACATGCTGAGCAAGCTCAGCAAGACATGAACAAAGCTCAGGATAAAGTGAACGACGCAGCAAAAGAAAACGCCGAAGCTGCCAAAGCTCAGGCTGAATCGAACGCCGCTGCTCAAGAAGAAGCCGCCAAAAAGCAATAAGCTTTCTGGTGTGAAAGAAAACCCGCCAAGTGCGGGTTTTCTTTTGCCTGCGATTTACCGGTTAGAGCAACACGGTTCTAAAAGTCGGACTAATCATCAGCAACAACGAACAGATGAAGCCAACTAGCCACATCAGGCTGCGCAACTTCGCCAGATCGGCCAGATAGAACCACAGATAGAACACTCGCGAGATCACGAAGATGATCGCCAGCGCATCGATCAGCCAACCCGCGGTTTGCGTGGTGTGCGCCATCAGCACACCGACCGCGAACAGAATGAAGGCTTCGATGCTGTTCTGATGGGCCGCCAGCGCCCTCGCACCGAAGCCGGTCAACTGCGCCTGCTGCTGCCGAGGCAAGTGATTGTCATACCCGCCCTGCTCTTTCATGGCCTTGGCCACCGGCATGCGCGCCACGTAGATCAATAAAGCACTGATAAACACACACCAGAACGGAATACTCATCAAACAGCCTCTTTGTTCGCCTCAGGGACGGGCGCCTCTGTAGGGGTATAGACCATGACATCGAGAACGTCGGAATGAAACTCGCGGCGATACAACACCACCACCACGCCCGCGCTCATGATCATGAACAGCCACGGGCTGACGAACCACGCCAGCATGCTCATGCCGAAGTAATAAGAGCGCAGGCCGAAGTTGAACTGGTTGGCCGCCATCGAAATCACTCGCGCCGCCCGTGAAGCGAAGGCCTTGCGTTCCTGCTCGGTCACTTGGCGCTCGCCGATCATCGGCGCTGAACCGACCAGAATCGCCGCGAAGTTGTATTGGCGCATGCACCAGCTGAAAGTAAAGAACGCATAGACGAACACCAGTGCCAGGCACAGCAACTTGATCTCCGACATGCCTTGCGAGGCCTGTTGCACCATCGGAATATCCGCCAACAACGACACAGCTCGGTCGGACGCACCGAGCACGGTGAGAATACCGGCGAGGATGATCAGCGTGCTGGATGCGAAGAACGAGGCGTTGCGCTCCAGATTGCCGATCACGCTGGCATCGGCGATGCGGTTGTCACGCAGCAGCATGCGGCGCATCCAGTCTTCGCGGTAAAGGTGCAACACGCTGGCCAGACACGCCGTATCACGGGCCTTCCAGGTGGCATAACGGGTGTAACCGCCCCAGCAGACGACAAACCAGACGGCGGCGAGCAAGTGGATCAGATTGGCTTGGATGAACGACATGCAATTCCTTGTGAAATGTGATCACGGTATGAATGACCTGTGGGAGCGAGCCTGCTCGCGAAAGCGACGTACCACCCAACACTCATGGCGGCTGACACGACGCTTTCGCGAGCAGGCTCGCTCCCACATAACGATTTCGGCAACCCTTCGACGTTAGCTCAGCAAAAAAGACACTGCCTCACGCGCATAAAAAATGCCCCGTATCGATTGATACGGGGCATTTCTGTTTAACCGTGCTCGACCCACTTGTGGCGGGTCCAAACCACGTCAGGCAGTGACTTCGCTGCGCTTGCCCAGCAGGCGATCACAGACCACGGCGACCACCAGGGTCATCACGCACGGCACCAGCCACGCCAGACCCTGCTCGCTCAGTGGCAGATGGGTCAGCTGAGTTGGCATCCAGTCGGCCAGACCAGCGCCTTTCAGGGCGTCGATGGTGCCGAAAACGAAGGAAACCAGCATCACCGGGCCAAGAATGCGCCCGTGCTCATGCCAGAAATCCTTGCAGAAGCTCAGCGCGACCAGAACGATGCACGGCGGGTAGATCGCGGTGAGTACCGGAATCGAGAAAGCAATCAGCTTGGTCAGACCAAGGTTGGAGACCAGCAGCGAGAACGCCGCGAGGATAATCACCAGCGTCTTGTAGGACAGCGGCAGCACACGGCTGAAGTATTCAGCACAGGCACAGGTCAGGCCGACCGCCGTGACCAGACACGCCAGCGAGATCAGCACCGCAAGGAAACCACTGCCCAGCGAACCGAAGGTGTGCTGCACGTAAGCATGCAACACCGCCGCGCCGTTGGTGGCGCCGACCGCGACTTCATGGCTGCCGGACCCGAGGCGGAACAGGCTGACGTAGACCAGTGCCAGACCCACGCCGGCAATCAGCCCGGCAATGATCGCGTAACGGGTGATCAGCGCTGGCGACTCGACGCCACGGGAGCGGATCGCGTTGACGATAACGATGCCGAATACCAGTGCGCCGAGGGTATCCATGGTCAGGTAACCATTGATGAAGCCTTGGGAAAACGGTGCCGCCACATACTCTGGAGTGCCGTGACCGATGTCACCCGCCGGCAAGGCGAACGCGGCAATGCCCAGTACTGCCAGCGCAATGATTTTCAGCGGTGCGAGGAAGCGGCCCACGGTATCCAGCAAACGCCCAGGGTAGAGCGAAATGAAGAACACCAAGAGGAAGTACACCGAGCTGTAGAGGAACAGCGCCAGCGGGCTCTCGCCGGTCAATGGCGCCAGACCCACTTCGAAGGAAACGGTGGCGGTACGCGGAGTGGCGAACAGCGGACCCACAGCCAGATAGCATGCCGCCGCGAGGATACCGCCGGCGATCTTGCCGATCGGGCTGCTCAGCGCATCCATCGCGCCGCCGACCTTGGCCAGCGCCACCACAGTGACTACCGGCAAACCAACGGCGGTAATCAGAAAGCCCAGCGCAGCCATCCAGACGTGAGGTCCGGCCTGCAAGCCGACGATCGGCGGGAAAATGATGTTACCGGCCCCGACAAACAGGGCAAACGTCATAAAACCAAGTGCCAGGATGTCCTGACCTTTCAAAACTTTCATTAAGGTAATACCACACTACTGAAATCGGAATTTAGAGGGGGATTGCCCTGTTGGATTAGGGAAATGCTGTCGATCCGTATGGGACTGACCCTTAAAGCGCGTGGCTGCCTTGTGGGCGGCGGACGCAAAAATGGCAGCCAGCCTAACGAATTTGGCGGACAAACGCACTGTTGGAGGGCGAACTATCCGATACGCGACGTTTCCGTGTCGCGTTTACATATCTATTTTTCATACAGAGACCCTGTATTCATCACAGCAAACCTGTGGCGAGGGGATTTATCCCCGTTGGACTGCGCAGCAGTCCCAAAGAATCCGAGCTCAAACTGCCTGACTGATCATGGTCGCTGGCATGGGGGCCGCTTCGCAGCCCAGCGGGGATAAATCCCCTCGCCACAACAGCTCTCAAAATTCTCATACGCCAGAAACGACAAAGGCCACCCGAAGGTGGCCTTTGCTGCTGGAGCTAAAAAGTCAGCCGAAGCTTACTTCTTCACTTCCCAGCCAGTCAGCTCGGCCAAGGCCTTGCCGATGTCTGCCAGCGAACGCACGGTTTTAACGCCTGCGTCTTGCAGCGCAGCGAATTTCTCGTCTGCAGTGCCTTTGCCGCCAGAGATGATTGCGCCAGCATGGCCCATGCGCTTGCCCGGAGGAGCAGTCACACCAGCGATGTAGGAAACAACCGGCTTGGTCACGTTAGCCTTGATGTAGGCAGCCGCTTCTTCTTCAGCCGAACCGCCGATCTCGCCGATCATCACGATCGCCTCGGTCTTCGGGTCTTCCTGGAACAGCTTCAGGATGTCGATGAAGTTCGAACCCGGGATCGGGTCACCACCGATGCCGACGCAAGTCGACTGACCGAAACCGGCGTCAGTGGTCTGCTTCACAGCTTCGTAGGTCAGGGTGCCGGAACGCGAAACGATACCGACCTTGCCTGGCAAGTGAATGTGACCTGGCATGATGCCGATCTTGCATTCGCCTGGGGTGATCACGCCTGGGCAGTTAGGGCCGATCAGGACTACGCCCAGCTCGTCGCACTTAACTTTGGCGTCCAGCATGTCCAGGGTAGGAATGCCTTCGGTGATGCAGACGATCAGCTTGATGCCGCCGAATGCCGCTTCCAGGATCGAGTCCTTGCAGAACGGAGCCGGAACGTAGATCACGCTGGCGGTAGCGCCAGTGGCAGCTACTGCGTCTTTGACGGTGTTGAACACTGGCAGACCCAGGTGCTCGGTGCCGCCCTTGCCCGGAGTTACGCCGCCAACCATCTTGGTGCCGTATTCGATGGCTTGCTGGGTGTGGAAACTACCTTGCGAACCGGTAATACCCTGGCAGATAACTTTGGTGTCTTTATTGATCAGGACGCTCATTATTTGCCCTCCGCAGCTTTGACAACTTGTTGAGCAGCGTCGGTCAGGCTGGTAGCAGCGATGATGTTCAAACCGCTTTCTGCCAGTACTTTAGCGCCCAGCTCAGCGTTGTTGCCTTCAAGGCGAACAACAACCGGGATTTTCACGCCGACTTCTTTCACGGCGCCGATGATGCCTTCGGCAATCATGTCGCAGCGAACGATGCCGCCGAAGATGTTGACCAGTACTGCCGCGACGTTCTGGTCGGACAGGATGATCTTGAACGCTTCAGTAACGCGTTCCTTGGTAGCGCCACCACCTACGTCGAGGAAGTTGGCTGGCTTGCCGCCATGCAGGTTGACGATGTCCATGGTACCCATGGCCAGACCGGCACCGTTGACCATGCAGCCGATGTTGCCTTCCAGGGCTACGTAGTTCAGTTCGAACTTGGCAGCGTGCGCTTCGCGCGGATCGTCCTGCGACGGATCGTGGAAAGCCTTCAGCTTAGGCTGACGGTACATGGCGTTGGCGTCGATGTTGATCTTCGCGTCGAGGCAGTGCAGATCGCCGTCAGCCTTGATCACCAGCGGGTTCACTTCCAGCAGAGCCAGGTCGTGATCTTTGAACAGCTTGGCCAGACCTACGAAGATCTTGGCGAACTGAGTGACCTGCTTGCCTTCCAGACCCAGCTGGAATGCCAGCTCGCGACCCTGGGATGGCTGAGCGCCAACCAGTGGATCGATAGTGGCCTTGAGAATTTTTTCTGGAGTGTCGTGAGCGATTTTCTCGATGTCCACGCCACCTTCGGTGGAAGCCATGAACACGATGCGACGGCTCGAACGGTCAACGACAGCGCCCAGGTACAGCTCTTTAGCGATATCAGTGCACGATTCAACCAGGATCTTGGTGACTGGCTGGCCATTGGCGTCAGTCTGGTAAGTCACCAGACGCTTGCCCAGCCACTGCTGTGCGAAGGCTTTGGCGTCTTCTTTGCTGCGAACCAGCTTTACGCCGCCCGCTTTACCGCGACCACCGGCGTGAACCTGGGCTTTGACGACCCACTCGTTGCCGCCGATCTTGTCGCAAGCTTCTGCTGCTGCTTCCGGGGTGTCTACTGCGTAACCAGTGGAAACTGGCAGGCCGTATTCAGCGAACAGCTGCTTACCCTGATACTCGTGAAGATTCATGCTTTTTACCGTCTTCGTTAGGTACTGCGCATTCGGCGCTGCGCTCGTTTGAGTGCCGCGCCACCTGTGACTGCTGCTTGCGTAGCTGGGCTACGCAAGACTGCGTCCGGCGGACATTCCGCGGTGAGTCTTGCTCGCAAGGCTCACGACGGGCCGCTACCGCCGTGGTTTCTTATTATGTCTTAACGCTTCTTGCGGTTGGCAATGTGAATGGCACCGCCATTCACTGCCAGAGCAGCTTCGTGCAAGGCTTCGGACAGGGTCGGATGGGAGAAAACCATCATGCCCAAGTCTTCAGCGCTGGTGCCGAATTCCATACCGATCGCGCCCTGCTGAACCAGTTCTGCAGCGCTCGGGCCAATCACGTGCACGCCCAATACGCGGTCGGTCTTGGCATCGGCGATGACCTTGACGAAACCACCGGTATCGTTGGCAGCCATGGCACGGCCGGAAGCGGCGAACGGGAAGGTGCCGACGTTGACTTCAACGCCTTCGGCCTTCAGCGCCTGCTCGGTTTTGCCAACCCACGCGATTTCCGGGTGAGTATAAATAACCGAAGGGATCAAATCATAGTTCATCTGAGCCTTGTGGCCCTTGATGCGCTCGACAACCATGATGCCTTCTTCGGACGCCTTGTGGGCCAGCATCATGCCGCGAACCACGTCACCGATGGCGAAGACGCCCGGTACAGCTGTGACGCAATGGTCATCGACCGCGATGAAACCGCGCTCGTCGATTTCCACGCCACAGTCGGCAGACAGCAGATCAGTGGTCACCGGACGGCGACCAACGGCTACGATCAGCTTGTCGAAAGTGATGGTTTGTTCGCCGTTGGCATCGGTGTAGTTGACGACGACTTCTTCGCCGTTGACTTTCGAACCGGTAACGCGAGCGCCCAGCTTGATATCCAGACCCTGCTTGGTCAGGGTTTTCAGCGCTTCCTTGGAAACAGCGGTGTCCGCTGCCATCAGGAAGGTGTCCAGCGCTTCGAGAACAGTCACTTCTGCACCCAGACGCGACCATACCGAACCCAGCTCCAGACCGATCACGCCAGCGCCGATCACGCCCAGACGTTTAGGTACGGACTGGAATTCCAGAGCGCCAGTCGAATCGACGATGACTTTCTGGTCAACCGGAGCCGGTGGAATGTCGATCGGACGCGAACCTGGCGCGAGGATGACGTTTTCCGCTTCGATGACTTCAACCGAACCGTCCGGCTTGGTGACTTCGACTTTCTTGCCGGCCAGCAGCTTGCCGTGGCCCTGGATCGAAGTAACGCCGTTGGCCTTGAACAGGGTGGCAACGCCGCCGGTCAGGTTCTTGACGATGCCAGCCTTGCGGCCAACCATCGCAGCGACGTCCATTTTGACTTCGCCGGTCGAGATACCGTGAACGTTGAAGCTCTCTTTGGCTTCCTTGTATTTCCACGAGCTGTCGAGCAGCGCCTTGGAAGGAATGCAACCCACGTTCAGGCAGGTACCGCCCAGGGCTTGCTTGCCCTCTGCGTCGGTGTACTTCTCGATGCAGGCAGTGGTCAGGCCCAACTGAGCAGCCTTGATGGCCGCTACATAGCCACCAGGGCCGGCACCGATCACTACTACGTCAAATTTCTGCGACATTCAAAAAATCCTCTTTAGCAATAAAGCTACAAGCCGCAAGCTTCAAGCTGCAAGCCCACCCGCTCGCCTTGAGCTTGAGGCTTGTAGCTGAAAGCTTGCAGCTGCTTTTTAGATATCCAGCAACAGACGAGCCGGATCTTCCAGCAGGTTCTTGATGGTCACCAGGAAGGTCACAGCTTCTTTGCCATCGATCAGGCGGTGATCGTAGGACAGAGCCAGGTACATCATCGGACGGATCACGACCTGACCGTTGATGGCCATCGGACGCTGGATGATGTTGTGCATGCCCAGAATCGCTGCCTGCGGCGGGTTGACGATCGGCGTCGACATCATCGAACCGAAGGTACCACCGTTGGTGATGGTGAAGGTACCACCGGTCATCTCGTCCATCGACAGTTTGCCGTCACGGGCTTTCTTGCCAAATGTTGCGATGCCGCCTTCGATTTCCGCCAGGCTCATCAGCTCGGCGTTACGCAGAACCGGTACTACCAGGCCACGGTCGCTGGAAACGGCAACGCCGATGTCCGCATAGCCGTGGTAAACGATGTCGCCGCCGTCGATCGACGCGTTGACAGCCGGGAAGCGTTTCAGCGCTTCGGTGGCCGCTTTCACGAAGAACGACATGAAGCCCAGGCGTACGCCGTTGTGGGACTTCTCGAACAGGTCCTTGTACTTCGAACGCAGGGCCATGACTTCGGTCATGTCGACTTCGTTGAACGTGGTCAGCATCGCCATGTTCGACTGGGCTTCAACCAGACGCTTGGCCACGGTGGCACGTACGCGAGTCATCGGTACGCGCTTCTCGATGCGGTCGCCAGCAGCGAACACAGGCGCAGCAGCCGAAGGAGCAGCAGCCTTGGCAGGCGCGGCAGCCGGAGCGGCTTTCTTCGCAGCAACTGCT
>NZ_JH635999.1:4768-8341 GCF_000257605.1 Pseudomonas sp. R62 | reverse complement strand
GATATCTTCGCGGCCTTCGGCACGGCGTTTTTCCAGCAGGTCGTAGTAGACCTTGCCGCTGCACAGAACCACGCGCTCGACCTTTTTCGGGTCCAGTGCGTCGATTTCCGGGATCACGGTCTGGAACGAACCTTCGGCCAGATCTTCCAGCGTCGAGATGGCCAGCTTGTGGCGCAGCAGCGACTTCGGCGTCAGCACGACCAGCGGCTTGCGCAGCGGACGAATCACCTGACGACGCAGCAAGTGGTAGATCTGCGCTGGCGTGGTCGGCATGCACACCTGAATGTTGTGCTCGGCGCACAGCTGCAGGTAACGCTCAAGACGTGCCGAGCTGTGCTCAGGGCCCTGGCCTTCGTAACCGTGTGGCAGCAGCATGGTCAGACCGCAGAGACGGCCCCACTTGTGCTCGCCGCTGGTGATGAACTGGTCGATCACGACCTGAGCACCGTTGGCGAAGTCGCCGAACTGGGCTTCCCAGATCACCAGCGCGTTTGGCGTGGTGGTCGAGTAACCGTATTCGAATGCCAGTACCGCTTCTTCCGAGAGGAACGAGTCGTACAGGTCGAAACGTGGCTGACCGTCGTACAGGTTCTGCAGCGGAATGTAGGTGCCCGCGTCTTTCTGGTTGTGCAACACAGCGTGACGGTGCGAGAACGTACCGCGGCCGATGTCCTGACCAGTCATGCGGATCGGGTGACCTTCGAACGCCAGGGTCGCGTACGCCATGGTTTCGGCGTAACCCCAGTTGATCGGCAGGCCGCCGGCTTGCATCTTCTGACGGTCTTCGTAGATCTTCGCGACCTGACGCTGAACGACGAAGCCTTCCGGAATTTCCAGCAGCTTGGCGGACAGTTCTTGCAGGGTCTTGAGATCGAAACGCGTGTCGTGACGCGCAGTCCAGGCGTGGCCCAGGTACGGACGCCAGTCGACGAACAGCTCTTTGTTCGGCTCTTTGACCAGCGATTTCACCACGTGCAGACCGTTGTCCAGCGCGTTGCGGTATTCGTCGACCTTGGCCTGAACACGTTCAGCGTCGAGCACACCGGCCTGGGTCAGGCGATCAGCGTACAGCTCACGGGTGGTGCGCTGCTTGGTGATCTGCTGATACATCAGGGGCTGGGTGCCGCTCGGCTCGTCGGCCTCGTTGTGGCCGCGACGACGGTAGCAGACCAGATCGATCACCACGTCACGCTTGAACTGCATGCGGTAGTCGATGGCCAGTTGGGTCACGAACAGCACGGCTTCCGGATCATCACCATTCACATGGAGGATCGGCGCCTGGATCATCTTGGCAACGTCGGTGGCGTACTCGGTGGAGCGCGAGTCCAGCGGGTTGCTGATGGTGAAACCAACCTGGTTGTTGATCACGATGTGCACGGTACCGCCGGTCTTGAAACCGCGGGTCTGCGACATCTGGAAGGTTTCCATGACCACGCCCTGACCGGCGAATGCCGCGTCACCGTGGATGGAGATTGGCAGAACTTTCTCACCGGTCAGGTCGTTGCGACGGTCCTGACGGGCGCGCACCGAGCCTTCGACCACCGGGGAAACGATTTCCAGGTGGGACGGGTTGAACGCCATGGCCAGGTGAACTTCACCGCCGGTCGTCATCACGTTGGACGAGAAGCCCTGGTGGTATTTGACGTCACCGGAACCGAGTTCAACCTTCTTCTTGCCTTCGAACTCGTCGAACAGCTCGCGCGGGTTCTTGCCGAAGGTGTTGACCAGTACGTTCAGACGGCCACGGTGGGCCATGCCGATGACGACTTCCTTGGTGCCGTACGAGCCGGAACGCTGGATCAGTTCGTCGAGCATCGGAATCAGGCTTTCGCCGCCTTCCAGACCGAAACGCTTGGTGCCCGGGTATTTGGTGCCCAGGTATTTTTCCAGGCCTTCACCGGCAGTCACGCGCTCAAGCAGGTGGCTCTTGATGTCGGCGGAGTACGTCGGACGACCACGCACGCTTTCCAGACGCTGCTGGAACCACTGGCGCTGCTCGGAATCGGTGATGTGCGTGAATTCAGCGCCGATGGTGCGGCAATATGTCTGCTGCAACGCTTCGTGAATTTCGCGTAGGCTCGCTTCCTCTTTGCCGATGAACAGGTCGCCGGCACGGAAGGTCGTATCAAGATCGGCATTGGTCAAGCCGTAATGATTGATCGACAGGTCTGCAGGTGCAGGACGCTGCCACAGTCCCAGCGGGTCAAGCTGGGCTGCCTGGTGGCCACGCATACGGTAGGCCTGGATCAATCGCAGCACTTCGACTTGCTTCTTCTCGTGCTCACTGCTCACGCTGCCGGCGGAAACCGGTTGGGCGCGGCGCTGGTTCTTTGCCAGCAGCACGAAATGATCGCGAATCGTCGAGTGCGAAACATCAGTGGCAGAGTTGCCGTCGGCAGGCAACTTCTGAAAGTAGGTGCGCCACTCTTCTGGCACAGCGTTAGGGTCGTGCAGGTAGAGCTCATAAAGCTCTTCCACATAGGCAGCGTTTCCACCTGAAAGGTAGGCGCTGTTCCACATGCGCTGCATCACGCTTTCTTGCATGCTTGGTCACCCTCGGTTAGGGGAACACCATCGGTGTCGACACCGAGCAAACTTGCAGAAGTCCGAATGCAGCGACTAAAACAAGCCACCTAGGATCACACTGATAGTCCGGGTACCAGCCCGGATGCCCCTGCTTGTCTCATTTCTTCAAAAGAAGAGCTGCAGCTTATGGCTACTGCTCTGGTTATAGCCATGACGCGGGTTGAAGCCCGCGCCACAGCCTCTACGGTGCAACGGTTACAGCAGCTGAATCACACGCCGCTCGAAAGCAGCATGTTACGGATGTGACCGATGGCCTTAGTCGGGTTCAGGCCTTTCGGACATACGTTGACGCAGTTCATGATGCCCCGGCAGCGGAAAACGCTGAACGGGTCGTCAAGTGAAGCCAGACGCTCGCTGGTCTTGGTGTCGCGGCTGTCTGCCAGGAAGCGGTAGGCTTGCAGCAGCGCAGCAGGACCCAGGAACTTGTCCGGGTTCCACCAGAAGGACGGGCAAGAGGTCGAGCAGCAGGCGCACAGGATGCACTCGTACAGACCGTCGAGCTTTTCGCGCTCTTCTGGCGACTGCAGACGCTCGATGGCCGGAGCCGGCGTGTCGTTCTGCAGGTAAGGCTTCACCTTCTCGTATTGCTTGTAGAAGATGCTCATATCGACGACCAGGTCACGGATAACCGGCAAACCTGGCAGCGGACGAACGATCAGTTTGTTGCCTTTTACAACGGCAGACAGCGGCGTGATGCAGGCCAGACCGTTCTTGCCGTTGATGTTCATGCCGTCGGAGCCGCAGACGCCTTCACGGCAGGAGCGACGATAGGAGAAACCTTCGTCCTGCTCTTTGATCAGGGCCAGCACGTCCAGCACCATCAGGTCTTTACCACCGGTATCGACCTGGAAATCCTGCATGAACGGCGCAGCGTCCTGATCAGGGTTGTAGCGATAAACACTGACTTGCAACATGGCGGTCACCCTTAATAAGTCCGGACTTTAGGTTCGAAAGTCGGAACAGTCTTCGGCGAGAAGTTCACGGCAC
>NZ_JH635999.1:0-4525 GCF_000257605.1 Pseudomonas sp. R62 | reverse complement strand
GGTGACGCGCTTGTCACCCGGGAAGTACAGGGTGTGGCACAGCCAGTTTTCGTCATCACGGTCTTCGAAGTCTTCACGGGCGTGAGCGCCGCGAGACTCTTTACGTACTTCGGCCGCGATGGCGGTAGCTTCAGCCACTTCCAGCAGGTTCTGCAGTTCCAGCGCTTCGATACGTGCAGTGTTGAACGCTTGCGACTTGTCGTTGATCTTCACGTTGGCGATACGCTTGCGCAGATCGGCCAGCTGAGCGATGCCCTTCTGCATGTATTCGCCGGTACGGAATACACCGAAGTAGTTCTGCATGCAGCTTTGCAGCTCGCGACGCAGGGTGGCAACGTCTTCACCGTCGGTACGGTTATTCAGCGCGTTCAGACGCGACAGTGCAGCTTCGATGTCGGACTCGGTAGCGTCGTCGTATTCGATGCCATCGGTCAACGCCTTTTCCAGGTGCAGGCCGGCAGCGCGACCGAAGACCACCAGGTCGAGCAGCGAGTTGCCGCCCAGACGGTTCGCACCGTGAACCGATACGCAAGCCACTTCGCCTACCGCGAACAGGCCAGGAATGATCTGGTCCTGACCTTCGGCGTTCTGGGTGATCGCCTGGCCATGAATGTTGGTGGCAACGCCGCCCATCATGTAGTGGCAGGTCGGCACAACCGGAACCGGAGCAACGACCGGGTCAACGTGGGCGAAAGTCTTCGACAGTTCGCAGATGCCTGGCAGACGGCTGTGCAGTACTTCCTCGCCCAGGTGGTCGAGTTTGAGCATTACGTGGTCGCCATTCGGACCGCAACCGTTGCCGGCGATGATTTCCTTGACCATCGAACGGGCAACCACATCACGACCTGCAAGGTCTTTCGCGTTCGGAGCATAACGCTCCATGAAACGCTCGCCGTGCTTGTTGATCAGGTAACCACCTTCACCACGGCAACCTTCGGTAACCAGTACACCGGCGCCGGCGATGCCGGTCGGGTGGAACTGCCACATTTCGATGTCTTGTACCGGCACGCCAGCACGCAGAGCCATGCCGACGCCGTCACCGGTGTTGATCAGGGCGTTGGTGGTGGACGCGTAGATACGGCCTGCACCGCCAGTGGCCAGAACGGTGGCCTTGGCACGGATGTAGGAGGTTTCGCCGGTTTCGATGCAGATCGCGATCACACCAACGAATTCGCCTTCCTGATTTTTCACCAGATCAACAGCGTAGTACTCGTTGAGGAACGTGGTACCGGCTTTCAGGTTGCCCTGATAAAGCGTGTGCAGCAGCGCGTGACCGGTACGGTCGGACGCAGCGCAAGTACGTGCAGCCTGACCGCCCTTGCCGTAGTCCTTGGACTGGCCACCGAACGGACGCTGGTAGATGCGGCCTTGCTCGGTACGCGAGAACGGCAGACCCATGTGGTCCAGCTCGAAAACAGCGGCCGGGCCTTCCTGACACATGTATTCGATAGCGTCCTGGTCACCGATGTAGTCGGAACCCTTGACGGTATCGTACATGTGCCAGCGCCAGTCATCGTTCGGGTCGGCGGAAGCGATGGCGCACGTGATGCCGCCCTGCGCGGACACAGTGTGCGAACGGGTCGGGAAAACCTTGGTGATCACCGCAGTCTTGTGGCCGCCCTGTGCCAGCTGCAGCGCAGCGCGCATGCCGGCACCGCCACCACCAATAATGATGGCGTCGAAAGAAATCGTTGGAATGTTAGCCATGAATCAGATACCCCAGAGAATCTGCACACCCCAGACGAAGTAAGCGAACATCGCAACGCCGCATACCGCCTGGAAAAGGAAACGTATCGCCGTTGCGGACTTGCCGAACGCCATTGGCGTCAGGTAGTCGGTCGCGATGGTCCACATGCCGACCCAGGCGTGAGCGCCCAGAGCAACAAGGGCCAGCAGGCTGAAAATACGCATTCCGTTGTGAGCGAACAGTTCATGCCACTGGGCATACTCGAGGCCAGGGTTGGCGACGATGTATCCGATCAGAAAGATGAAGTAAGCCGCGAGAACGACCGCAGACACACGCTGTGCCATCCAGTCATAGAGGCCCGAACGCGACAGGTTAGTGACGTTAGTTACCATATCCAGACTCCTGCCAGAACGATTACCACCACGGAAACGGCGATAACGATTTTCGAGCCCAGTTTGCCGCCTTCCAGCGTCTCACCGATGCCCATGTCCATGATCAAGTGGCGCACACCGGCTACCAGGTGATACAGCAGAGCGGACAGGATGCCCCAAATCACTAGCTTGGCTAGCGGACTGGTCAGACACGCTTTCACCTGACCGAAGCCTTCCTCGGAGCTCAGCGACTTGTCCAATGCGTAAAGCATGATGGCAAGGCACACGAAGAGGATGACACCGGAGATACGGTGAAGAATGGACGTGTAAGCAGTGACTGGGAGTTTGATGGTCCTTAGGTCTAGGTTTACAGGTCGTTGGCTTTTCACGGCTTTTTTTTCACACTGAAGAGCCCCTAACAATCAGGGCAAAGTTGTTGGGGAGTGCACTGGTCAGGTAACCACCACCCAGGGATGCGACCCCCAATGAAAGCAAGCCCAAAAGCCCTTGGCGGTCGGTGGCCGAGTATAGACAGTTAGGCTACTAATGACAACGCGTTCACCTACCCCCAATAGCGGATTGCACAAGTTGCATAAAAGGCGTAAATGGCAGGCAATTTCGAGGAAAAAGTCGGCTTAAAGCCTTCTGGAGCAAGACTTTAGGCAAATTGACATTCGAATTTATCTCACTATAGTGGTGCGGGCCCTGCGTGGGGGGTCTGTCTGATGGTTCAAGCATAAATAGGAGGCCACATGGCTGACAAAAAAGCGCAGTTGATCATCGAGGGCGCAGCCCCCGTCGAGCTGCCCATTTTAACCGGCACCGTTGGTCCCGATGTAATCGATGTTCGGGGCCTGACGGCCACGGGCCGCTTCACTTTCGACCCGGGTTTCATGTCGACCGCTTCGTGCGAATCGAAAATCACCTATATCGACGGCGACAACGGCATTTTGTTGCACCGCGGCTACCCGATCGAACAGCTGGCTGAAAAGTCGGACTACCTGGAAACCTGCTACCTGCTGCTCAACGGCGAATTGCCGACCGCAGAACAGAAGGCCCAGTTCGTCAGCACCGTGAAAAACCACACCATGGTTCACGAGCAGCTGAAAACCTTCTTCAACGGTTTCCGTCGCGACGCCCACCCGATGGCCGTCATGTGCGGTGTAGTCGGCGCCCTCTCGGCCTTCTACCACGACTCCCTGGACATCAATAACCCGCAGCATCGCGAAATTTCCGCGATCCGTCTGGTTGCGAAGATGCCGACCCTGGCAGCGATGGTCTACAAGTACTCCATGGGCCAACCCATGATGTACCCGCGCAACGACCTGACGTACGCGGAAAACTTCCTGCACATGATGTTCAACACCCCGTGCGAGATCAAACCGATCAGCCCGGTACTCGCCAAGGCCATGGACCGGATCTTCATCCTCCATGCCGACCACGAGCAGAACGCTTCGACCTCCACCGTGCGTCTGGCCGGTTCTTCGGGTGCCAACCCGTTCGCCTGTATCGCCGCCGGTATCGCCGCACTGTGGGGCCCTGCCCACGGCGGTGCGAACGAAGCCGTGCTGACCATGCTCGACGAGATTGGCGATGTGTCGAACATCGACAAGTTCATCGCCAAGGCCAAGGACAAGAACGATCCGTTCAAGTTGATGGGCTTCGGTCACCGCGTCTACAAGAACCGCGACCCTCGCGCGACTGTCATGAAGCAGACCTGCGACGAAGTGCTGAAGGAACTGGGCATCAACAACGATCCGCAACTCGAACTGGCCATGCGCCTGGAAGAGATCGCGTTGACCGACCCGTACTTCATCGAGCGCTCGCTGTACCCGAACGTCGACTTCTACTCGGGGATCATCCTCAAGGCGATCGGCATTCCAACCAGCATGTTCACGGTGATTTTCGCCCTGGCACGTACTGTCGGCTGGATTTCGCACTGGAAGGAAATGCTCTCGAGCCCATACAAGATTGGCCGTCCGCGCCAGCTGTACACCGGTTACGAGTCGCGTGACATCACCAAGCTGGAAGATCGCAAATAAGGGTTTTTCTTTTTTTGTGATGGTTTAGTGGTGTGTCAGGAACGGCCTCTTATATAGAGGCCGTTTTTGTTTGTGGTCTCAGCGGCCTTCGGGCCGACTGGTTCTTGGATTCTGGGGGCATATCCGTTGCTGCGGGTGCTGCCGCTGGCGGTTTCGCTCTTACAGCGAGTCACCTTTTTCAGACGCCAAAAAGGTAACCCAAAAGGCTTTGCCCCGGCGTACGGCCCGCTCGCTGGGGCTCGGGGTACCTTCGTTACGGGACCGATCCGGGCGCAGCGGCTCCGGTTGGCTTCGCTGCACCTCCTTCCGCTGTGTACGACTGCGTCGTACGGTCGCTGCGCTCCCACACCCGGATCGATCCCGTAACGAAGCCTGCCGAAAGGGCAAAAGATCAAAAGCAAAAGCCAAAGCCAGATCAAGAGCCC
>NZ_JH635998.1:3871380-3877914 GCF_000257605.1 Pseudomonas sp. R62 | reverse complement strand
AGCACACAAATCAGCTCCCTCTCCTCGGGGAGAGGGCTGGGGTGAGGGGCGAATCCAACACAGATCCAAAGCAGACCACACGCTTTTCACCACTCAAAACAATGAGCGCAAGCTCGAGTACCGCTTTTGATCTTGATTCACAGGCGACGTCGGAAGGCTGAGCGGAGGGATTGATCCGGGCGTGGGAGCGCAGCGACCGTACGACGCAGTCGTACACAGCGAAAGGAGGTGCAGCGAAGCAAACCTTAGCCGCTGCGCCCGGATCGATCCCGCAGCGAAGGAACCCGAGCCTGCGAGGGCCGAACGCAGGAGCTAGCGTTTTGGTTACTTTTTGGCGTCTGAAAAAGTGACTCGCCGTAAGGGCGAAACCGCCAGAAGCGACAACCTAAGCAACGGATATACACCCAAAACCCCAAGAACCTGGTCGGCCCCAAGGCCGCCAAGTCCCACCAAAAAAACCTCAAAGCAACCCCTCACTCTCCGGCAGCTCATACGCCACAGCCGCATTGCTCCCACCGGCAGATTTCCCGGGCCTACCCAACGTCGGCTCCTTCTGCAAACACTCCACCAGATAATCAATAAACACCCGCAACTTCGGCGGCAAATAACGCGTCGGCGAATGCAGCAACCACAACCCGCCATGATAGGAAGCAAGAAACGTCCAGTCCGGCAACACCTGCACAATCAACTTCTGTTCCAGCGCATAACGCGCCGTGAAATACGGCAGACTGCCAATCCCGATGTGCTGCAACACCGCCCCCAAGCGCACCCCCGTGTGATTGGCGGCATAACGCCCACGCACCCCGACCGTCACCGCTTTACTGCCCTTCTTGAACTTCCAGCGTGCATCGCTCGGCGTTTCGCCCAGATAAATACAACTGTGATTGAGCAAATCGTGAGGATGCGTCGGCGTGCCGTGTTCGGCCAGGTATTGCGGCGTGGCGCAAAGCAAATGATCGATGGTCAGCAACTGCCGCCCGACCAGACCGGCCGGTGGACGATCAGTGATGCGAATCGCCAGATCGACATGATCATCGATCAGATCGACCTGACGATCTTCCAGCAACAACTCGACGTCGACCTTGGGATAGCGGCGCAGAAACTCCGGCATGTGCGGATGAATCACAAAGCGCCCCACCGCTTTCGGCACGCTGACCCGCACCAGACCTTCGGCTTCGTGGGTGAACTGGCCGCTGACTTCCATCACCGACCTGGCCGCGCTGACCATTTCCTGGCAACGCTTGAACACCTCCTCACCGCCATCGCTCAAGCGCAGTTTGCGCGTGGTGCGTTGCAGCAGGCGCGTGGCCAACGCCTTTTCCAAGCGGGAAATACTGCGACTGACCGCCGAGGGTGAGGAACCCATCTGCCGCGCCGCTTCAGAGAAGCTGCCGGTCTCGACAACCTTCACGAAAATCGCCATTTCACCCAACAGCGGGAGCGGAAGATTGATGCTCACGACGCACAAGTCCTTT
Source organism: Pseudomonas sp. R62 (assembly GCF_000257605.1). Taxonomy (NCBI): domain Bacteria; kingdom Pseudomonadati; phylum Pseudomonadota; class Gammaproteobacteria; order Pseudomonadales; family Pseudomonadaceae; genus Pseudomonas; species Pseudomonas sp. R62. The sequence goes on along the minus strand of NZ_JH635998.1, from coordinate 3,876,439 downwards.
GATGTTCGAACGGATTATCACGTTATTGCACGATTCATATAATAAAAACAGAACTTCGATCAGGGCATGGAATATGACGCTTCGCCTGTTTTTTCACAGTGACGACCTCAAGGCGAATGTCGAAGTCCTCGACTGCACACCCCGCGAGAACGAATTCGCCGTAGTGCTGCGCGCTACCCTGTTTCACCCCCAGGGCGGCGGTCAGCCTTGCGACACCGGCTGGATCGGTGAAAGCCGGGTGTCGCGCGTGGTGCAGGAAGCGGAGCGCATTGTGCATTTCGTCGACCGCCCGCTGCCGCTGGGCATGACCGTCATCCGCATCGACGAAGAACGCCGCCGCTTCAACACGCGCATGCATTCGGCCGGGCACCTGATCGGTCATTTCATTCAGGCCATGGGCTGGATGCCGATCAAAGCGCACCACTGGCCGGACGAAGGCCGGGTGCAATTCAAACCGGGCGATGGCGCGGAAGAAGTCGATGCGCCAACCGTGCAAACCGGTATCGAGCAGTGGATCGAACACGATCTGCCGCGTCTGACTTCACTGCGCGAGGGCGCGCGGGAAATCAGTTTCGGTGAGCTGCCAGCCTATGGCTGCGGTGGCACCCACGTACGCAGCCTGAAGGATCTGGGCACAGTCACGATCGCGTCCCTTTCACAGAAGAAAGGCACGCTGTCCGTCCACTACAGCGTGGATTGAGCATTTCGGACGTTGCCGTCGCGCAGCGTCCGACGCCGGGGAACCGCACTCGCCGGTTCCGTTGACTATCGATAGATGGACCTAAAACAAATGATGCTAGACGTCGAGCGTCTCGATGAGATGTGCATAAAAAAACTGGCCAACGAAGAAGTCCTCGCCATCCGCGTCAAACGCTTTCTGCCCGAGCCACTGGCGATCGAGATCGGCGACAAGATCCTCGCCCCGGGCTTTGAAGGCTACATCAACGCGCCGAGTATCGGCCGTATCGGCATGGCCTTTTACGAGGCGGAAAACCAGCCGCTGCTGATCGAGGATTACTTCGAACGCGCCAGTCGCAACATCGACGAACTGCGCCAGCGCTGCGCGCCCTACTCTTCGCCGATCGACACGTTGCGCTGCATGCTCGACGAGTCCTGGCCCGCTGGCGCGCATCTGGAAAATCTTTACGGGCGCAAGATGTATGTCGGCTTGTCGCGGGTGGTCAAACCCGGCGTGTGCTTTCTAGCTCATCACGACATCTTCGCCAAGGACGCCCCGGACAGTTTTCAGGCGCGCAGCCTCGAGGCGCAATTCGCCTGCAACGTCTACCTGAACATGCCCACCGAGGGTGGCGCCTTGCAGATGTGGAATGACCACATCACCCCGGATCAATTCGACGAAATGCGCGGCGACAGTTATGGCATCGAGCCGTCGCTGCTGGGGCCGCCCGCCCTCGAAGTACGACCGCAGCCCGGCGATTTCATCATGTTCAATTCGCGGCGCATGCACTCGGTGACTCCGGGCGTGGCTGATCCGCGTTTGAGCCTGTCGTTCTTTGTCGGCTATCGCGGCAATGCCTCCCCTCTGACTTTCTGGAGCTGACATGCTTTCCAATTACCTGGGCGAGTTTCTCGCATTGGCGACCATCCACTTTCTCGCCGTGGTGGCGCCCGGTCCGGACTTCGCCGTGACCATCCGCCAGAGCGTGCGCTTCGGCCGCCTTGTCGGCATCTGCACTGCGCTGGGCATCGGCGCGGGGATTTCCGTGCACGTGCTGTATACCCTGCTCGGCGTCGGCGCCCTGATGCACACCACGCCGTGGCTGCTGACTGTGGCCAAAGTGGTCGGTGGGGCTTACATCCTCTATCTGGGCGTCAGCCTGATCCGCAGCAAACCCAAGAGCAGCGTCGAAGGCGAAAAAACCGCCGATGAGCCACTGGTTGAACAGTCACTGTTCAAGGCATTCAGCACCGGTTTTCTGACCAACGCGACCAACCCCAAGGCCACGCTGTTTTTCCTGGCCATCTTCACCACGATCATCAGTGCCAGCACACCGCTGCAGATCCAGGCGTTCTATGGCTTGTGGATGTGCTTCGTCAACGCGCTGTGGTTCGTGATCGTCGCGCTGTTTTTCTCCAGCAACAAAGTGCGCCTGCTGTTCATGCGCCTTGGACACTGGTTCGAGCGCAGCATGGGCGTCATCCTCATTCTGTTTGCCGGACGCCTGATGCTATCGATGTAACCCACAGAAAAAAGTCCCGGCATTAGCTGCTGGGACTTTTTCATTTGTGCGCCTCTTTTGCATTTCTGTGCGACAGATCAAGTTTGTGACTCCCTCTTCACCTGCTCATGGTGGTAGGTTGCAAAATGTTTCTGCCGCAAGCGTCAGACATATTTTCCCAATCTCTAGCAAAGGAATGCCTGTTCAATGGTCTTTTCCCTGAAAAAACTGGCCGCCGCTACGCTCGTCATGGCCAGCCTCACCGCATTTACCAGTGCCGCACAAGCCAACATCACTGCCGAGCAAAGTGCAGCGATTCTGAAATCCTTCGACGGCAAAAACCTGACGGACTTCCGCAGCTTCCTTGGCAGCCTGGCGAAAAGCGACCTAGCCAAGTCGGATAAGCTCACCCCGTCCATCAGCGCCTTCCTCGACAACAAGACCCTGAACGCCGACCAGCAGAATGAAATTCATCGCTTGCTGGGCATTTATACCCGCGTGAAATATGGCAAGGCCGCGCTGGAAACCCTGCGCCAACTCGTCGAGATCCCGACCTTCCGCAAGGACGGCGTGGAGCAACACGACAACCCGGAATTCATCAAGATTGCCGGCGAGATCCAGAAACTCGCCGAATCCTTCGGTTTGAAGTTCCGCAATGTCGATAACCGTGTCTACGAAATTTCTCTGGACGGCAAAGGCGACGAAGTCGTTGGCATTCATGCCCACGCCGATGTGGTGCCGGTGACGCCGGAAAACTGGGTGCTGAAGGACGGCACCAAACTCGACCCGTTCAAAGTCACGCTGATTGGCGATCGCATGTACGGTCGCGGCACCGAGGATGACAAGAACGCTATCGTCGTCGCGCTGTACGCCATGAAAGTGATCAAGGACGAGAAACTGCCACTGGCGCGTAACTTCAAGTTGCTGGTCGACACCACTGAAGAAACCAGCGGCGACGCTATTCCTTATTACTTCGAGCGCAACCCGACGCCAACCTACAACATGGCGCTGGACGGCGGTTATCCGGTGGTAATCGCCGAAAAAGGTTACGGCACTGTCATGGCCAACTTTGCCAAACGCAAAGGTGAAGGCAACGGTGCGGAAATCATTTCGATGACCGGCGGCAAAGCGACCAACCAGATTCCGTCCGCTTCGGTGGTCACACTGGTAACCGACAAGCCAGCCGAGCTTGCCGCCAGTTTGCAAAAAGCCGGCGACGCCTACGCCAAAGCCAATGGCGGCGACTTTGAAGTCGCGGCAAAGGTTGATGGCAAAGGCGTCAAACTGACCGTGACGGGGGTTTCTGCGCACTCCTCCGAACCAGAGTCCGGCGTCAACCCGGTCGCGCGGATGCTGAGCTTCATCAACAGCCTGGACGGCAAAGTCGCGCTCAAGCACAACCAGTTCACCGATGCCGCGCGTTATGCCGATGACAACTGGGGCCTGGACTACCTGGGCAAAAAACTCGGCGTGGGCTTCTCCGACTCGTTCATGGGGCCACTGACCACCTCGCTGACCTACGTCGGTGAGGATGACAAAACCTTCAAACTGGCGGTGAATCTGCGCGTACCGAAGGGCAAGTCTCCGGAAAAGCTCAAGGCTGAGATCGCTGAGAAACTGGACGCCTGGAGCAAGAAGACTCATGTCGCTGTAGCGTTCGACTATTCCGTGGCCGAACCGATGTATCGCAACCCCGAAGGTGAATGGGTCAAGGCGCTGCTTGCGGTAGCCAGCGAAAACCTCGGCATGAAGTCGGAATTCGGTACTTCCGCTGGCGCGACTTCGGTTCACGAATTGCCGAACGGCGTGCAATTCGGCCTGGCGCGACCTGAGGCCAAGTACACCGGCCACACCGATGGCGAATTCAAGACCGTCGAGCAGTTCCTGCTGGATCTGCAGATCGTCACGGAAATGATGGGGCGTGTCGGGCAGTTGCCGAAGCTGTAAAGCTCTGCCTGAGCCCGATCATTAATGACCGGGCTCAAAATAAAAAAGGACCTGTGAAAAGGTCCTTTTTTATTGCCGCCATAAAACGCGCACAAACAAAAACGCCGATCATCACTGATCGGCGTTTTTTGTGAAATTGGAGCGGGAAACGAGACTCGAACTCGCGACCCCGACCTTGGCAAGGTCGTGCTCTACCAACTGAGCTATTCCCGCAAATGGCGTCCCCTAGGGGACTCGAACCCCTGTTACCGCCGTGAAAGGGCGGTGTCCTAGGCCACTAGACGAAGGGGACACACTACCCGGAACACATGGTGTGTGTTTCGGTGTCCAGATCCGCATCCGAAGACTTGGTTCTGGTTTCACTCAGCACCGCCCGAAAGCACTGCTGTTTAAAATTGGAGCGGGAAACGAGACTCGAACTCGCGACCCCGACCTTGGCAAGGTCGTGCTCTACCAACTGAGCTATTCCCGCATTGGCGTCCCCTAGGGGACTCGAACCCCTGTTACCGCCGTGAAAGGGCGGTGTCCTAGGCCACTAGACGAAGGGGACACACTACAACATTCACTCCCTGCCGCGTTTCGCTGTGTGCTTTACGCTGCAAGTGGCGCGCATTCTATGGATGGATTGAGGGGTCGTCAACCCCCTGATATAAATTTATTTAAATCAATGACTTCGACCTGGATTACGGGCCGCGTAGGGCTTTTCCGTCGTCCGAAACCTGACGCCTATATTCCGCCACTCGCCAAGACGTTATAGTCACCGCACAGTGATGGCAATCTGCACATCAAGCGCCAGCATTCATCTATACAGCTGGCGGCCGATACAGATTGCAGCAGCCGATCAAACCCGTCGAGCGGCGCTAGGCGCCTAAATGCCCAGCCACTACACTCGCATGCGAACCCTATAAAGAGGTCTTACCGGTGACACCACT
>NZ_JH635998.1:3866606-3870585 GCF_000257605.1 Pseudomonas sp. R62 | reverse complement strand
CTAGTCGTAGCCGGGATCGCAATTCTGATCGCCATTGGCTACATGAACCATGTGGTGGAAAACAACAAACTGGAGAAGGCCCGCACCAAAGTCGAACTCAACGACCGCCTGCGCCGCTGCGGCGAACTGACCGAAACCTTCCCCGGCCAGTTCATGACCCCGGCGCTCAAGCTACTGCTGACCCGCCTGGAACTCAACGTCTGCCAGCGCCTGCTCAACCTGGAAAAAACCAGCGCGACGACCAAGGCCCGCATCACCGAACTCAGCGCCCTCGTTGCCCAAGGCGAATCGATCCCGGTGAACAACCCGCCCGCGCCGATCCTGACCGAAGCCAAAGCCAAAGACGTGCGCTTCCTCCTCGAAGCCCTGCACGGCCAGATCACCCGCGCCGCCCACGACGGTTTCCTGCCACCGAACGAAGCCAAACAATGGATTCGCGAGGTGCGCCACATCCTCGTGCTGCTGCACATCGAATTCTTCAACAACCTCGGCCAACAGTCCCTGCAACAAAACCAACCCGGCCAGGCCCGCCTCGCCTTCGAACGCGGCGTGCAATATCTGCGCAAACAGCAGGACCCGCAGATGTATGCCGAGCAACTGCAATATCTGGAAAAACTCCTCGCCCGAGCCAACGCCCAGGTCATGGACAAGATCGCCCCGGTGGAAGGTGAAGAAAACCAACTGACCGCCGGCTTGAAGGATGTCGAAGCCGATGCGGACTGGAAGAAGAAAGTGATTTACGACTGAGGCGCGAATACTGGTAAAGAAGCCACCGTTACAGGTGGCTTTTTTGTGGCCGACTTGAAAGAGGATGTGACTTGAAGACCGCTTTCGCGAGCAGGCTCGCTCCCACATTGGGAAGCAGTGTTCTCAGCTAAAAATCGGTCGGCTGTCAGGCCGCCTTCGCTGGCAAGCCAGCTCCCACAGAACAGCAAAAGCAAACCCGGGCCATCCCCACGCGGCGTAGCCAAGAGCCTGGCTGGCCCAAAGGCTGCCAAGACTCAAAGCCGAAAATGCCCAACCATCGAACGCAACTCCCCGCCCAACTGCGCCAGCTCAACACTCGAAGCCGCATTCCCGCGCATGGCCACGGAAGAGTGATCCGCGCTCGCACGAATCTGCGTAACACTGCGATTGATCTCCTCCGCCACCGAACTCTGCTCCTCCGCCGCCGCCGCGATCTGCTGATTCATCTGCTGAATCAACGACACCGCCGCCGCAATACTCCCCAGCGCACTTTCGGTCTGCAACGCATCACTGACCGCCAGCTTCACCAGCTCGCCACTGCTGCGAATCTGCTGCACCGACGACTGCGCCGCTGCCCGCAGGGCACTGACCAAGCGCTCGATCTCCTCTGTCGATTGCTGCGTACGCCGTGCCAGCGCACGCACCTCATCGGCGACCACAGCAAACCCCCTGCCCTGCTCCCCGGCCCGCGCCGCTTCGATCGCCGCGTTCAGCGCCAACAGATTGGTCTGCTCGGCCACGCTCTTGATCACCTCCAACACCGTGCCGATATTCTGGATCTCGGCACTGAGGCTCTCGATGCTGGAGCTGGCCGAGGTCGCTGAATCCGCCAACTGCTCGATCCGCGCCATGCTTTGACGCACCACCTGCTGGCCGCTCTCGACCTTGTCATCCGCCGTCTGCGCCGCCAGCGCCGCCTCTTCGGCATTGCGCGCGACGTCATGCACGGTGGCGGTCATCTGGTTCATGGCGGTGGCGACCTGCTCGGTTTCCTCCTTCTGGCTGTTGACCTCCAGATTGGTCTGCTCGGTCACCGCCGACAGCGATTGCGCGGAACCGGCCAAGCGCTCGATACCGGCCTGCAAGCCGCTGACAATCGTGCCGAGGCCGGCAGCCATCTGCTGCATCGCCAACATCAGCTGACCCATTTCATCGCGGCGCGTTACCTCGACCTTCGCCGTCAGATCACCCGCAGCAATCTGCTGCGCCACACGAATCACACTGCGCAGCGGCGCCACGATCAGGCGCGTGATCACCCACGCAGCGAGCAATCCAACCAACAAGGCCAGCGCCGAAGAGCCAATGATCAACACCGTGTTCTTTTTCAGCTCCGCCTGCATCGAAGCATCTTCGGCGACGTAGGCCTGATTGACCCGGTCCACCACCTGAGCAGCACGCTGATGCAGTTGGTCATAAACCGTCTTTTCTTGCGCCAGCAAACCGGTGTATTCAGCCAGTTTCTCGTTGAATCCGGCGATATGCCCCGACACTTCGTTGAGCACCGTCAGATAGCCCTCGTCCTTGACCGTGCTTTTCAACGCCTCGGCCTGCTCCTGCGCTTGCGCGGCCTGCTCGATGTTGCCTTGACCGGCATTGTCGGCATCGCCCTTGCGGCTTTGATCCAGCCGCACCCGCGCTTCGTTCATCGCTTGCAGCATAAGTCGCGAGACCTGACTGACCTGATTCGCCTGTTCGATGAACTGCGCGCCGTCCTTGCCCTCGGTGTCTTTCAACGTATAAGCGCCATCATCGGCCAGCCCGCTCTGCAACACGTCGAGGTTATTGGCCACGCTGGACACCGACCAACTGGCCATCTCCAGCGCGAGGTCCTTGGCCTGGCTCAGCGAGACGAATTCATCGAAGGCCTTGCGATACGCGCCCAGCGCTTGCTCGACATCGCTCATCACCGGGACATTGGCCGGGGAATGTGCCTTGAGCTCACCGGCAAGGACGATCAGCCCATCGACGCCCTCGCGCAAGGCATCGGCGGTTTTCGGATTGCCGCGCAGGGCGTACTCCTGCTCGAGCAGGCGCACCTTGAGCAGGCCGCTGTTAAGCGCGGACATCTGCTTCAAGCCGTCGAAACGCAGACTGATGGTTTGCAGCGACCAGACGCCGATCGCCGCCACCAACGCAGTCAGCAACAAGACGAGCACAAATCCGATACCCAGTTTTTTCGCCATACCGAGGTTGGCAAAACGTCCTTGCACGGCCGAAATCATTGCGCGTAGTCCCCTGCCAAAGTCTGTTGCCGAAGATTCGCAACGGGCTCGAACCAGCACAAGACTCTGGCTTCGGAATAATGGCAAAAAGCTACGCCCGCGTCGTTTTCAGAATGCTGGAGGTCGATCCGCGCAAGTATTGCGAAAAAACTGCCGGGCCCGTGGGTCGCAGGCACAGGCCACATTGATGCGCTGCCAGTCACCGCACTCACCGCTGGGACTGAAGGCGTCCGCTGCTGACAACTCCAGCCCGCAGTGCTGGGCCTGCCTGCGCACCGACGTCTGGTCGCGCAAGCGCGCCCGCGCCCAGATGAACAGCCCGCCAACCGGCTTGCCGAACACTTCCCACTCGGCGTCTTCCAGGGCCTGCAAGGCCGCCGCGCGATCGGCATTCAAGCGCTGGCGCTGGCGCTGCACCAGTTTGCGATAAGCGCCGGTCGCCATAAGCCTGGCCAGCACCGCCTCGGCCAGCCTCGAACAGCCGAGCCCGCTGATCATCTTGACCTCGGCCAGGCGCTTCAGCAGCTCGCTGTCCGCCAGGACAAAGCCGATCCGCAACGAACTGCTCAGTGTCTTGGAAAAGCTGCCGACATAAATGACCCGGCCGCCATGGTCCAGCGCCGCCAACCGTGTACCGCTGCCGGTGTGCAGATCAGCGTAGACGTCATCTTCAATCACGCGCAGGTCGTAGGTCTTGCTCAACTGCACGATACGCTGGGCGACCGCAGGCGTCAGGCAACTGCCGGTGGGGTTGTGGTGATGGCTGCCAATGAACAAGGCAGCGGGACGAAACTGACGCAGCACTGACTCGAGCATGTCGATGTCCGGCCCGCTCGGTGTCCGACGCACTTCGAGCATCTGTACGCCGTGCAGGCGCAGCAGGTCAAACAACGGTGCATAACCAGGCGTTTCCACCACCACGCAGTCACCGGCCTTGAACAGGGTGCGCACGATCAGATCGAGCGCATGACTGGCACCGCTGGTACTCATGAGCCGAGCACTGCAGGCGT
>NZ_JH635998.1:3862930-3866026 GCF_000257605.1 Pseudomonas sp. R62 | reverse complement strand
CACTGCAGGCGTCGATATGCAGCAGTTTCAGGCGCTTGGCAATTTGCTCGCGCAACGCTGGCAGGCCCAGCGGCGAGCTGTAGTTGAACAGGCTGGCCATGTCGGTGCGCGCCACCTCGCGTAATGCGTAGCTGAGGTCGTCGGGCTCACGCCAGCTCGGCGGCAAGCCTCCTTGCCCCAAGATCAAGCGACCCGTCGAAGCGCTCACCTCATCGCACCACGCATGGCGGCCCTCGAACACTGCCAGTTCCGAGTCCGTTTCGCGCAACGGCGGCGAGGCCGCGACGATGAATCCCGCGCCCTGACGCGCAGTCAACACACCTTGCGAAACCAGGCGCTCGCAGGCTTCGACGACACACGACTGGCTGAGCAGATTACCCCGGGCGATTTGCCGTACGGAGGGCAACCGGGTGGCCGGCGGGATGCCGCTCTGCACAATCCAGTCAGTCATTCCGTCGACGATCTGCTGCACGACCGGCACCATTGCCTGTCGGTCAATTCTCAGTTCCATGAGCTCGCAAACTCCTGTCAGTTTTGCTGGCAGCAGTAAATCACAGCCGCGCCGCCGAGGCTGTGCGACAACGCCGCCAATTACGGCAGTTCTAACGGTTTGATACACATTGTTTAACGGTATTCACAGGGACCGACCGCCAGGTACAAAAAAACCCGCACGCAGGCGGGTTCTTTGTATTTCGGCAGCTTTCAGAACGCTGTCACGCCGCCGTCCACCGCCAATGAGTGCCCAGTGGTGAACGCTGCGCCATCGCTGCACAGATACAGCACCGCGCTGGCGATTTCCTCGACCTTGCCAATGCGCCCGACCGGGTGCATGGCGTTGGCGAATTCGCCCTTCTTCGGGTCGGCTTCGTAGGCACGGCGGAACATGTCCGTATCGATCACTGCCGGGCACACTGCGTTGACGCGGATTTTCTTTTTCGCGTATTCGATCGCCGCCGACTTGGTCAGGCCGATCACCGCATGTTTCGACGCCGCGTAGATGCTCATTTTCGGCGCTGCGCCCAGCCCGGCTACCGACGCCGTGTTGACGATCGCGCCACCGCCCTGCGCCAACAGCAACGGCAACTGATACTTCATGCACAGCCAGACGCCTTTGACGTTGACGCCCATGATCGCGTCGAACTCGTCCAGCGTACCGTCGGCCAGTTTGCCTTTCTCGATTTCGATCCCGGCGTTGTTGAAGGCATAGTCGAGACGACCGTAGGTATTGATCACCTCATCCATCAGATTTTTTACATCGCTTTCCACCGTCACGTCGCAGCGCACGAAGGACGCTTCGCCACCGGCGGTACGAATCAGCGCAACCGTGCCTTCGCCTCCAGCCGCGTCGAGATCAGCCACCACCACTTTCAGGCCTTCGGCGGCAAACGCCAGGGCTGTCGCGCGACCGATGCCGTAGGCGGCCCCCGTGATTACAACCACCTGACCGGAAAACGTCATGCTCATGGAGATGTCCTCGAATGCAAAAAGCTGGGAGATGTTGCGTCGCAGCATAGCCAAGGGCGGCGAAAGCACGTCAGCACTATGCAATCGCTGTTTACCGGCGCATGCGCCGCAGTGATGAAACCCGCCCCGTCACCATCACTGCACTGGATAGACTCGCATTCGCCGTATCAGCCAACCTTGCGACATCGCCGTTGAAGAGCTATCAACAAGGCTTCATTCCATTCGAGTGCCTGTCATGACCAACCAGACCAATCGCCAGTTCCTGCTCGCCAAACGCCCGGTGGGCGCCGCGACCCGCGAGACTTTCACTTATCAGGAAGTACCGGTCGGCGAGCCACAGGCGGGACAGATTCTGGTGAAAAACGAATACCTGTCCCTCGACCCGGCCATGCGCGGCTGGATGAACGAAGGCAAGTCCTACATCCCGCCGGTCGGTCTCGGTGAGGTCATGCGCGCACTGGGCGTGGGAAAAGTCATCGCTTCGAACAATCCTGGCTTCGCCGTCGGCGATTACGTCAATGGCGCCCTCGGTGTGCAGGATTATTTCCTCGGCGAGCCGCGCGGTTTCTATAAGGTCGACCCGAAACTCGCGCCATTGCCCCGCTATCTGTCGGCGCTGGGCATGACCGGCATGACCGCCTACTTCGCCCTGCTCGACGTCGGCGCCCCGAAAGCCGGTGACACCGTGGTGCTGTCCGGCGCGGCCGGTGCGGTGGGCAGCGTGGCCGGGCAGATCGCCAAAATCAAAGGCTGCCGCGTCGTCGGCATCGCCGGCGGGGCCGACAAGTGCAAATTCCTCATCGACGAACTGGGCTTCGACGGCGCCATCGATTACAAGGCCGAAGACGTCGTGGCCGGTCTGAAGCGCGAATGCCCGAAAGGCGTGGACGTGTACTTCGATAACGTCGGTGGCGACATTCTCGACGCGGTGCTGAGCCGCTTGAACATGAAGGCGCGCGTGGTGATCTGCGGCGCGATCAGCCAGTACAACAATAAAGAAGCGGTCAAAGGCCCGGCCAATTACCTGTCACTGCTGGTCAATCGCGCGCGCATGGAAGGTTTTGTGGTGATGGACTACGCCGCGCAGTTCGCCAGCGCCGCCCAGGAGATGGCCGGCTGGATGGCCAACGGGCAGCTCAAGAGCAAGGAAGATGTGGTTGAGGGACTGGAGACGTTCCCTGAGACGCTGATGAAACTGTTCAACGGCGAGAACTTTGGCAAGTTGGTGTTGAAGGTTTAAGGCCCGCCTGAAACCAATGTGGGCGCGAGCCTGCTCGCGAAGCGGTGGATCAGTCGATAATGATGCCGACTGACACTCCCTCTTCGCGAGCAGGCTCGCTCCCACATTCGGATCTTCAATAAGCTTTAGGAAATTTCGGCTACGACTGCGGCCAACGCCTGCGCCGGATCTGCCGCCTGGCTGATCGGACGGCCGATTACCAAGTAATCGGAACCGGCATCCAGCGCCTGACGCGGGGTCAGAATGCGCCGTTGATCATCCTGCGCGCTGCCCGCCGGGCGAATCCCCGGGGTCACCAGTTGCAGCGACGGGTGCGCGGCTTTCAGCGCCGACGCTTCCAGCGCCGAACACACCAGACCGTCCATCCCGGCCTTCTCGGCCAGCGCCGCCAG
>NZ_JH635998.1:3859913-3862715 GCF_000257605.1 Pseudomonas sp. R62 | reverse complement strand
TCGGCCAGCGCCGCCAGACGCAGCACTTGTTCCTGCGGCTCGATATCCAGACCGATACCGGCCAGATCCTCGCGCTCCATACTGGTCAGCACGGTCACGCCGATCAGCAACGGTTGCGGACCACTGCGCTTGTCCAGCTCCTCGCGGCAGGCAGCCATCATGCGCAGGCCACCGGAGCAGTGCACGTTGACCATCCACACGCCCATCTCGGCAGCGGCTTTCACGGCCATCGCGGTGGTGTTGGGGATGTCGTGGAATTTCAGGTCCAGAAACACTTCAAAACCCTTGTCACGCAGGGTGCCGACGATTTCCGCCGCGCAACTGGTGAACAGTTCCTTGCCCACTTTGACCCGGCAAAGTTTCGGGTCCAACTGGTCGGCCAGCTTCAGTGCGGCGTCACGGGTGGGGAAATCCAGGGCGACGATGATAGGAGTCTGGCAGGCGGACATGGATGGGCTCTCAGGCTGGTCGAAAACGGCGCGCATTGTAGCGGAACCGGCGGCGGCGCGGCACCCGATGATCGGTAAATCGTCGCGCTGGCGGTTATCAGCTTAGCCCGCACGGCTATTGTGTCGACTCCGATACACAGCCGACACGCCGGCAACACGCACCCGGGTTAGCCTCGCCCGGCGCAACACGTCCTTACAACAGCACTTCCCGCCTCTCGGCCGGACGCCTATGCTGAAACCACCCCTGGTAGTGAACAGCCCCATGCACAGCACCCCGACAACCGTGACGGATGAAAGCAAAGACGACAAGCGCTGGAGCATCCGCGCGCTGATCGTCGACGATGACGTGCCGATCCGCGAGCTGATGATCGATTACCTCGCTCGTTTCAACATTCACGCCAGCGGCGTCACCGACGGCGCGGCGATGCGCCAGGCGCTGCAGGGCGAACATTTCGACGTCATCGTCCTCGACCTGATGCTGCCCGGCGAAGACGGTCTGTCGCTGTGCCGCTGGCTGCGCGCCGAATCTCACATCCCGATCCTGATGCTCACCGCCCGCTGCGAACCCACCGACCGCATCATCGGCCTGGAACTGGGCGCCGACGATTACATGGCCAAACCGTTCGAACCACGCGAACTGGTCGCCCGCATCCAGACCATCCTGCGCCGCGTGCGCGACGACCGCAGCGAACAGCGCGCGAACATTCGCTTCGACAACTGGCGCCTGAACAGCGTCCTGCGCCAAGTGGTCGCCGACAACGGCCTGGTAGTGCCGTTGTCCAACGCCGAATTCCGCCTGCTCTGGGTCTTCATCGAACGCCCGCGCCGCGTGCTCAGCCGCGAACAACTGCTCGACGCCGCTCGTGGTCGCTCGATCGAGGCTTTCGACCGCAGCATCGACCTGCTGGTCTCGCGCCTGCGACAGAAACTCGGCGACGACCCGAAAGCCCCGCAACTGATCAAGACCGTGCGCGGCGAGGGTTACCTGTTCGACGCGCGGGACATCGGTTGATGAAGGCGCGCTTCGACACCCTGTTCGGTCGCCTGTTCGGGGTGCTGTTTGTGGCGATTGTCCTGGCGCACCTGCTGGCCTTCGCCTGGTTCAGGCTCTACGGCCCTCCTCCGCCCCCACCACCGCCAGAGTTCTCAACGAACATCGACGGCCAACCGCCCATGCACGCCGCTGCTTACCCACCGAGGCAAACACGCCCCTGGTTCGGTGGGCCGGTGGTGCCGCTGACCTTCCAGTTCATCACCCTGATGATTGCCGCCTGGTACGGCGCCAAGCTGCTCAGCCGGCCGATCCAACGCCTGAGCGACGCCGCCGAGCGCCTGAGCGAAGACCTCGACAGCGACCCCCTCGACGAATCCGGCCCGCGCGAAGCCCGGCAAGCGGCGCACACCTTCAACCTCATGCAACGGCGCATCCGCGAACAGGTCCAGCAACGCGCGCGCATGCTCGGCGCCGTCTCCCACGACCTGCGCACGCCACTGTCACGGCTGAAACTGCGCCTGGAAAACATCAGCGACGACAAGCTGCAAAGCCAGATGCGCCAGGACCTGGACGACATGATCGGCATGCTCGACGCCACCCTCACCTATCTGCACGAACAACGCACAAGCGAAGCCTTGCAGTTGCTGGACGTGCAGGCGCTGGTCGAATCGCTGTGCGAAAACGCCCAGGACCAGGGCGCCGATGTACAGGTCAGCGGCCACTGCGCGCCTTTGCCAGTACAACCGATGGCGCTGCGTTCGTGCATCAACAACCTGCTGGACAACGCCCTGCGTTACGCAGGACAGGCAAGGATTGAACTGCTGGAACAGCGCGAAGAACTGCTGATTCGGGTGATTGATCACGGGCCGGGGATTGCTGAGGACCAGCGTGAAGCCGTGTTTGAACCGTTCTACCGACTGGAAGGCTCGCGTAACCGCAACTCCGGCGGCGTAGGACTGGGCATGACCATCGCCCGCGAAGCCGCGCAGCGATTGGGTGGGCGGTTGAATCTAGAAGAAACACCGGGTGGCGGGCTGACTGCCATTGTCCGCTTGCCACGGGGCTGAGGCTCAGCCGACTTGAAGTGTGAGCGAGCCTGCTCGCGAAAGCGTCTGATGATTCAATGCATCTGTTGAATGTATCGGCCTCTTCGCGAGCAGGCTCGCTCCCACAATGAAACTGAGTGTATTCGGTAGATATTGCTTGGATGTGAGGGCGCTATCGCTGGCAAGCCAGCTCCCACAGGGATCGAGTGGTTTCAGAGAGAGATGGGTTGGCTGCCAGGCCGCCCTCGCGAGCAGGCTCGCTCCCACAATGAAACTGAGTGTATTCGGCAGATATTGGTTGGAAGTGAGGGAG
>NZ_JH635998.1:3853320-3858418 GCF_000257605.1 Pseudomonas sp. R62 | reverse complement strand
AAGGGCGGAACCGTAATCCGCAACACCCGCAGAAACGGATATTCACCCAAAACCCCAAGAGCATGGTCGGCCCAAAGGCCGCCAAGCCCCCCCTAGACCCGAGCCTGACTCTTACTCCAATCCGTCAAAAGACTATAAGCCACCGCCAACAAAGTAGGCCCAATAAACAACCCGATAAACCCAAACGCAATCAACCCACCAAACACCCCGAGCAACACAATCACCAACGGCAGATTGCCGCCACGGCTGATCAGATACGGTTTGAGCACATTGTCCACGCCACTGATGATGAACGTCCCCCAGATCCCGAGAAAGATCGCCATCCCGTACTCCCCCTTCCACACCAGCCAAGCCGTAGCCGGCACCCACACCAGCGGTGGCCCCATCGGAATCAGACTCAGCATAAACGTGACGATCCCCAGCACCAGCGCCCCAGGGACCCCGGCAATGAAAAAGCCGATCAACGCCAGCACCGCCTGCGCCGCCGCCGTACCAATCACGCCGTTGACCACCCGCTGCACCGTGCCCGCCACCAATTCGATGTAATAACCGGCACGATCGCCAATCAAGCGCTGCAGCAGACTGTGCACAAACGCCGCCAGTCGTGGCCCGTCACGGTAGAAAAAGAACACGAACACCAGGCTCAGCGTCAGCTCGAGAATCCCGCCGCCGATCTGCGCACTGCGCGCCAGCAGCCAGTTACCGACCTGGCCCAGATACGGCTTGATCGAGACCATCAACGCCGCGCCCTGCTGATCGATGCTGTCCCACATCGCCACCAGTCGCTCACCAACCAAAGGCACGCTGCCAAGCCAGGTCGGTGCTTCCGGCAAGCCGTCGACCTGCACATCCTTGATGAATGCCGTGGCATCGCGCACATGATCGGCAAGATTGAAGCCCAGCCACACCAGCGGCGCCGCCACCAGCAACATCCAGCCCAGTGTCAGGATCAACGCGGCCAGCGATTCGCGGCCATTGAGCGCGCGGGTCAACAAACGCATCAGCGGCCAACTGGCGAACGCCAGCACCGCGCCCCAGAACAGCGCCGACCAGAACGGCGCCATCACCCACAGGCTGGCACCGAATAACACCAGCAGCAGAATCTGCACCAGCAGGCGATCGTTATTGAGCATGGGAAGTCTCGGCAAAGTCAGTCAGCGAAAGAGTAGGCGAACACTGCGTGCATGCTCGCCCGGCACAGCTTATCGCAACAGGTCGATGCGCAGGCCAGAGCCTTCGAGATTGCCGGTTTCCATCCGGGCCGCCCGCACACCCTGAGTGATCAACGCCTGGCGCCAGGCTTCGGCCTTGGGCCCGGAAACCGTGACCCGCAAGGTCGTGTCGAGATTCAGGCCACGGGAAATCAGGCGCAGCCAGGTGGCATCCGGCTCATCAGCGAGTTTCGGGAAATCCAGCTCGCCGGTGCTTTTCAACTGGCGCAGCAGGGTTGCCGAGGTCGGCAGCAGTTCGCCCAACGGCGCAGTCGCCTCGAACTGTTCGACATGCAGATAGGCTTTGCGATTGCCGCGAGTGATGCTGTAGAGCGCCACCAGCGTGTTGTCCTTTGGCGCCGCCAGCCTGAGCAACAGATAAGCCTGCTGCTCGTCAGAGCCATACAGCTTGGCGTTGCCGAACACCTCGTTGGCCCACAGGCTGCTTTCGCCGCAATCGCGGGCCTGGCACCAGAACAGCAATTCGGCATCCTGCTGTTGCAGGGCTTCGCGGGCGGCAGTAAAGGCTTCGGTGGCGGAATGTTCCGGCGGCAACTCGTAGGTCACCGAGGTGGTCTGGCCACGGGCGGTGACCTGGCCGTCGAAGCGCAACTGGCCGCTGATCTTGCGGATCGAGCCCAGCGGGTAGATGCGCTCCAGCTCGGCCGCCGGGCGATAGTCGACGATCTGTGCGTCGGCCAGACGCGGCAAGATTTGCAGATCCTGGCTGCCCGGCACATCGGCAGCGAAGGACAAGGAGCTGAAGCAGCACAGCGCGAAAAGACTGAGTGGCCGCATAGTCAGGCTCACCGGACGGTCATGGCTGGGCGGGTCGGGGTCGCAGCGGTATAGAAATCCATCAAGTTTGTCTCCTGTTTCAACCCGCCCAGCCTCGGCAGTTGCCGGTAGCAAGTCAAGGCATGGCGAAGAAGCGATTGAAACAGTCTGCTACAAGACCTGCGCCAGCCTCGTCATTCAGGTGCAGATGATGCCCGCCCGGCAACTGTTCGTGACCGAAGGGTAGACGCTGCAGCAACTCAGGATGCCTGGCCAGCATGCCATCCGCCGCGACCACCAGATGCGCCGGGCAACCGACGCGCGAAGCAAACGCCATTGCCTGTTCTTCCGTCAGGCGCAGCGGCGATGGCAGGGTCAGGCGATTGTCGGTGCGCCAGGTGTAACCGCCGGGGACCGGCATCAAACCGCGCTGGGCCAACAGTTCGGCGGCCTCGCGACTGACTGCCACTAGGCCCTTCATCCGCGCCTCGATGGCACGCTCGAGGGTGGTATAGACCGGTTTGCGCTTTTCGCGCAGATCAAGTTGCGCTTGCAGGGCCATGCCCATGCGCTCGGCGGCGTTTTCGCCTTTGTCTGTCGGAGGAATCACGCCATCGATGAGCGCCAGATGGCTGATGCGTTCAGGCAGCGAACCGGCCAGCACCATCGAGACAATCGCGCCCATTGAATGTCCGAGCAGGCCGAAACGCTTCCAGCCCAGCTGCTCGGCGACTTGCAGCACATCATGGGCGTAGTCCCACAGGGCATAACCGGCGCCGTTCGGCCGATGCGCGGAATGACCGTGGCCGGCCATGTCCAGCGCGACGATACGCAAACCGTGGAGCTTCGGCGCCAGCCGCGCGAAGCTGTTGGCGTTGTCGAGCCAGCCGTGCAACGCGATCACCGGCAGGCCGTCCTCGGGGCCGAACATATGCGCGGCCAATTCGATGTGCGGCAGGTTCAGGCGCACTTCTTCGCAGGTCGCGCTCATGCGCAATCCTTGTTCTGCCGCTGTTCCCAGCGCATGAACAGGCTCTTTAGCAGCCGAGCCGTGTCCTGCGGGCGCTCCAGCGGAAACATGTGCCCGCCGGGCATGCTCAGCGCCTCGCCTTGGGGCAGGCGCGAGACGAAACGTGTGTGATGGCGCATGACCACCCGGCTCTTGTGCCCGCGCACGATGGCCAGCGGCACCTGCAACTGGCGGGTGCGCCCCGGACTGGTGTGCGGCACGCCGCGATAAATGCTGATTTCCGTGGCTGGGTCAAAACGCAGACGAAGCTTGTCGTCGACCTGATGCAAACCGTGTTGCAGGTAGGCATCGAAGCATTCCGGGTCGAAGCCGCGAAACAGGGTTTTGCCGGAAAAGTAACTGCGTGCACTGTCGAGATCGGCGAACTCTTCACGGCGTCCGAGGGTGCGCCCGGCCGGGGTCAGCCGGTCGATGAAACCAAAGCGCTTGGCCGCGCGAATCACCCACTGATCGGTGCGGGTCAGCACCGGCGAATCGAGCATCACCACGCCGCGATACAGCTCGGGACAGCGCAACGCCGCGTGCAAGTGCAGCAGACCGCCAAAGGAGTGGCCGACGCCCCATACCGGCTGTTCCTGCTGCTCGAGGTGATGGATCAGTTCATCGACCAGGTTGTACCAGTTGTCGTCCGCCGGAAAACGCGGGTCATGGGCGTGCTGCTCCAGATGCACGACCCGATACTCCGGCGCCAGCGCCGCGAACAACTTGCCATAGGTCCCCGAAGGGAAGCCGTTGGCGTGGGCGAAAAAGATCGGTTGCGACATGCGGGCAAATCCATGAGCGGGAATCGTGGCGTTGATTGTCCGCAAGAGCCGGCGTCGCAGCAATGACTGTAAGTGCCAGGAATGATGACAGTCCGGTCAGGGTGATGTGCATCAGCGAGACCGCTGCCCCCTCACCCCAGCCCTATCCCCCAAGGGGGCGAGGGGGAAAGGGAGCAGATCGGGGGAGTGTCCGGGACCTGAGCTCGACTCGAATTATCAGGTAGACGAGGATCGCGAAAACCACACGGTAGGCCCCCTCTCCTTCTGGGAGAGGGCTGGGGTGAGGGCTCGACCTGACGGAACCCGATAGATGTCAACGCAGCGGCGGCTGCTCCCCCAGCGGCACCACCGCCATGGTCAGGCGCGACACGCAACTGGCCTTGCCTTCGTCGCTGGTCAAACGGATGTCCCAGACATGCGTGGTGCGGCCAATATGGATCGGCGTGGCCACCGCCGTCACCCGCCCACTGCGCAAACCGCGCAAATGGTTGGCGTTGATCTCCAGGCCGACGCAATAGAACTTGCTGGCATCGATGCACAGATAACTGGCCATCGAACCCACGGTTTCCGCCAGCACCACCGATGCGCCGCCATGCAGCAGGCCGTAAGGCTGGTGGGTGCGATGGTCGATGACCATGCTCGCGGTCAGCGACTGTTCGTCGAAGGCTTCGAAGCGAATATCCAGCACTTCGCCAATGGTGTTCTTCTGGATTGCGTTCAACTGTTCGATGTCGGGAGTAGTACGCCACAAGCTCATCGCAGACTTCCTTTGTTGTTGTAATCGATGCTCAATCCTGCCACAGCACCGCCTCGCTGCGCGCGCTCCATTCTTCGAAGCGTGCGCCGTAGCGGTCTTCGATGACGTTGCGTTTGATTTTCAGGGTCGGCGTGAGGAAGCCGTTATCCACCGCCCAGTTGTCCTTGACCACCACCAGCCGGTGCAGGCGTTCGTGCTTGTCGAGGGCGGCGTTGACCTCTTCCAGCAGCTTTTCCAGGCTCGCGTGCAGACTGGCACGAGGCTCTTGCTGATTGACGGTGGACAGCACGCACAACCCCAGCGGTGCACTCAGGCCATCGCCGACCACGCACACTTGTTCGATGCGTGAATGCACGGCCAGACGGTTTTCGATCGGCGCCGGCGCGACGTATTTGCCCTTGCTGGTCTTGAAGATTTCCTTGAGTCGCCCGGTCAGGCGCAGGCGCCCTTCGCTGTCCTGCTCACCCTTGTCGCCGGTGCGCAGAAAACCGTCTGCGGTGAGCGTCTCGGCAGTTTTCTGCGGTTCTTTGAAATAGCCGAGCATGTTGGCCTGGCTGCG
>NZ_JH635998.1:3843920-3852752 GCF_000257605.1 Pseudomonas sp. R62 | reverse complement strand
CCTCGCCGGACTCATCGATGCGCACCTCGACTTCCGGGCACGGCTGGCCGATCCAGCCCTGTTTGTATCGCCCCGGCAGACAGATATGCGAATAGCCGCAGCCCTCGGTCATGCCGTACACCTCCAGCACATCGAGGCCAAGTTTCTGATACCAGGCGAGCAAGGTCTGCGGCACCGGCGCGGCACCGGACAACGCTACGCGCAAGGCATCCAGGCCGAGCCCGGCGAGCACTTTGTGCCCGACCCGCTTGCCGATGAAGGGCAACCCGAGGAGGAAGTCCAGACGCTGCGCCGGGATCTTGCTGTACACACCCATCTGGAATTTGGTCCAGATACGCGGCACGCCGAACATTGCCGTAGGCCGCGCGCGCTGCAGATCGGTGATGAAAGTCTCGAGGCTTTCGGCGAAGAACACGGTCTGCCCGGTATAGATCGAAGCCAACTCGACAAACATGCGCTCGGCAACGTGGCACAGCGGCAGATACGACAGCAGCCGATCGTTCTCGTTGAGCCCGAACAGCTGCGTGCCGCGACTGGTGGCGAAACCGAGATTGGCGAAACTGTGCATCACGCCTTTGGGCAGGCCTGTGGTGCCGGAGGTGTAGATGATAGTCGCCAATTGCTCGGCGGCGGGACGTGGATCGTCCTGGATTGGCGAACAGCTCTGCAGGTCCGCCCAGCTGTAATCGAACTCGCCTGGCGGATGCAGCGGCAGGCTGATGGTCGGCAGGCCCGCCGGCACGCCCTGCGACATGCCCGCCCAGTCATCCAGTTTGCCGATAAACGCCAGCGCACTTTCCGAGTGAGTCAGCACTTGCGCAACGGATTCAGCGGTGAGATTGGGGTACAGCGGCACCGACACATGTCCGGCCATCCAGATCGCCAGATCGGCGATGATCCAGTGCGCGCAGTTTTTCGAGATCAGCGCAATGTGGCTGCCGGGCGGCAGCTCCAGCGCGCGCAACCAGTGCGCGGCGCAGCGGGCCTGATGGCCGACATCGGCCCATGTCAGCGTCTCGACCTGACCGCCACCGATGGGCTGCACCAGAAAGCGCTGGCGCGGGTGCCGGGCTTCCCGTTCGTAGAACACGTCCAGCGGCAAACGGAAGGCGGCAGACATGCGACTCGCTCCTGTTTTTTTGGTCTGGAGCAAGCGTAGTCAACCAAGCAAGTGCTTGGTTGGAATTTTCAAACAAATAATTTCATGGGTTGGCAGAAATCATTGTGGGAGCGAGCCTGCTCGCGAATGCAGTATGTCAGCCCCAAAAAGGGTGAATGACACGCCGCCTTCGCGAGCAGGCTCGCTCCCACAGGGATATGGCGTTAAGGGTGCTTGAGACTGTTGAGCTTCATCGAGCCAATCAGCAGCTCGCTGTGCTCAAGCTCCGCCAGCCCCGCTGTACTGACCTTCTCCGGCGGATGCCCGGCGCCATGCTGCAGATAGCTGAGCAGGTTCCCCACCAACGGGTTGTGGCTGACCAGCAGCACATTGCTCACCGACACCAATTGCTCGGCGACCTTGTCCGGATCGCTCTCCGGCGTCAGCCACTCGACCGTACGGATCTCCGGCTCGAACCCCAGCGCCTCGCGCACGATCTGCGCGGTTTGCTGCGCGCGCAGATAAGGGCTGGCGTAGATCGCCGTCAGCGGCTGGCCCATCAGATGCGCGGCGCTGCTCAGGACTTCCTTACGGCCGTGCTCGGTCAGCTCGCGCTCGGAATCGATTTTCGAGCCGTGAGGCACCGCCTCACCATGACGCAATACCCACAGTTTCATAGTTTGGGCTCCTCATCGCGCACCGGATGCGCGGCCGGGGCGACGGTGTGCGGCGCTTCACCTTCCGGGGTGCGCGGCGCCGGCCAGTCGGCGAACGGCCAGGGCTTCTGGTCACTGTGAAACGTGCCGAAGCGGCCGATCTGCGCGAGGAACTGGCTGAGGCTGTCGCCGAAATTCATCAGGCTGGCGCTCGGTGCGCCGTAGATCAGGCGGTAGATCAGTTGCACCAATACCACCGCGCCGAGGATGAACTGCGCGACTTGCCAGACCAGCAGATAAACGATCATCCACAACACCCGCAGGAGGATGGATTCGTACTGGGTTTCGCTTTTCGGATCGTTCATGGCTTGCTTCCTGTCCGTGTAACAGCTGAATCAGTTGAAACCGCTGGTGGAAATAAAGTCGACGTCGGTTTTCGGCTCGGCACGCATCAGTAGACCGATCACCTGCTCCAGCGTGCGTCCCTCGAACAGGATCGCGTGCAGCCCGGCGACCAGCGGCATGTACACGCCGACTTCCTGGGACTTGGCCTTGAGCACTTTGAGGGTGTTGACCCCTTCGGCGACCTCGCCAAGACGCGACACCGCTTCGTCGAGGCTCAAGCCCTGACCGAGGGCGAAGCCGACCTGGTAGTTGCGGCTTTTCGGTGAAGAGCACGTGACGATCAGATCGCCGACCCCGGCCAGGCCGAGGAAGGTCATCGGGTTGGCGCCTTGATTCACCGCAAAGCGGGTCATCTCGGCCAAGGCTCGAGTGATCAGCATGCTCTTGGTGTTCTCGCCCATTTCCAGTGCCACCGCCATGCCGGCGATAATCGCGTAAACGTTTTTCAACGCACCGCCCAACTCGACACCGAAACGGTCGGCGCTGGCGTAAACGCGGAAAGTGCGCCCGTGCAGCGCGGCTTGCACTGCTTTGCACAGTTCTTCGTCTTCGCTGGCGACCACCGTGGCGGTCAATGCGTGCTCGGCGATTTCCCGCGCCAGGTTCGGACCGGACAACACGCCAATGCGCGCCTGCGGGGCGATGTCTTCGAGAATCTGGCTCATCAGCTTAAAGGTCTGCGCTTCGATGCCTTTGGTCAGGCTGACCAGCATCTTGCCGCTCAAGCGCTCGGCGTGGGCGGCGAGTACCGTGCGCAAGGCGCTGGATGGCAGCGCGACAAAGCACAGATCGCAGGCATCGAGAGTGGCTTGCAGGTCGGTGACAGCAGTCACGCCCGGGAGAATCTTGATGCCTTTGAGGTAACGCGGGTTTTCGCGATTGACCCGGATGGCCTCGGCCTGCTCGGGGTCACGCATCCACTGAAGGACTTGATGGCCGTTCTCGGCCAGCAGATTGGCCACGGCGGTACCAAAACTTCCGCCTCCCAGGACCGCAATCGGGCGCTGTTCAGTCATATGCAATCCGTTAATCCATACCAGTGGCGATGCCGGGCATTATACGGGGCGACCCGATGGCGGCCAGCCCCAGCAACAATTACCGACATTTGTAGGAAGAAGACCGATAAAACCTAGGAAAATGCCTGCAACGTCACTGGAAAAGTCGCCGCCCTCGGTTAACATGCGCGCCAATTCTTCTCTCTGCAGGCTGTGTCGTGTTTTCTGGCCCTCCTCCCCCGCGCTCGCCGCTGCTCCTGGCGCTGCTGTTCAGCCCGCTGGTGCTGGCGGACGATCTGTTCGTCGACAGCCAGACGCTGCCGCAGGTGCTTACCGCTACGCGCCTGAAGCAGACGCCGGCGGAAGTGCCGGGAAGCATGACCGTTCTCGACAGCGAACTGATCAGCGCCAGCGGTGCCCGCGACATCAGCGAACTGCTGCGGCTGGTACCGGGAATGATGGTCGGCAGCATCAACGGCAATCAGCCGGCGGTGAATTACCACGGCACCAACGCCAGCGAAGCACGGCGCATGCAGGTGTTGATCGATGGCCGCTCGGTGTATCGCGCCGGCCTCGCGACGGTGGACTGGAGCGATATCCCGGTAGCGATGGAAGACATCGACCGGATCGAGGTATTTCGCGGCCCGAACACGGTCAGCTACGGCGCCAACGCGCTGATGGCGGTGATCAACATCATCACCCGCCACCCAGCCGACAGCCATGGCACGCGTTTGAAGATCACGCGCGGCCAGCGTGGCATCAACGACTTTTATGCCAGTCAGGGCACCGGGTGGGATGGCGGTGATCTGCGCCTGTCGCTGTCCGGCCAGGAAGACGACGGTTTCGACAGCGACCGCAACGGCGCCGATTATCGCGACAGTCGACGCTTGAATCGTCTGAGCCTGGCGGTCAGCCACGACCTCAATGAAGGGCAAAGCCTCGACTGGCAGCTCAACGCCAAGGACGGTAGCAATCAGCGGCCTTATACCTACCGCCCGGTGTTCTCGGGGATTACCGACGCCGGGAACAATTCCGACGTGGTGGCCAAGGATTACGCCGGCTCGGTGCGCTGGAACCTCGATATCAATCCCGAACACAGCCTTTATGTGCAAGGTTCGGCGCAGCACTGGGATCGCCAGCAAGTCTGGCGCGCCTGCGATGCCGAGGTGTCGTTCAGCCCCGAGCTGGCGCAGCTGTGGCAGCTCAACCCGAATTACACCGAACGGCTGGCGCGCAACATCAACCAGTTCACCGGCCCCGGCGCGGCACCCGGCACGCCGCAGGAAATGGCGCTGGCCAATCAAGTGCTCGAACAATGGCGCAACGGCGCCAGCCAGACCTTGTGCGGCGATATCGACCAGAGCGCCCGCGAATCGCGCTACGACCTCGAACTGCAGGACACCCTCAGCCTCTCCGACAGCCTGCGATTGGTCAGCGGCCTGAATTACCGCTACGACCGCGCCGATTCCGAAACCTACTTCAACGGCACCCTCGACGACACCACCTGGCGCGCCTTCGGCCAACTGGAATGGCGCGCTACCGAGCACTGGCTGGTGCAGGGCGGGGCGATGTTCGAAGACACGCAACTGATCGGCAGTTCGCTGACCCCGCGCTTCGCGGTCAACTACCTGATCAACCCGCGTCATGGCCTGCGCGCGGTGTACTCGGAAGCGATCCGCTCGCCGGACATGTTCGAGAACAACGTCAACTGGAGCTATCAGGTCAGCAACCTGCGACCCTCGGCCTACGGCCAGTCGTCGGCGCGCTATTTCGTCAAGACCCGTGGCCCCGGTGATCTCGATCAGGAACACATGCGCTCGCGCGAGTTGGGCTACAACGGTTACTTCGCCGAACTCGGACTGGCCGTCGACGTGAAGCTGTTCTACGACGAAATCACCGGGATGATCAGCGAACCGCTGCGCAACAATCAGTACATCGCCAGCAACGCCAACAGCTCGCGCTTTCGCGGCACCGAAACGCAACTCGACTGGCGCCTCAGCAGCGCCGACCGTTTGCGTTTGACCTACGCCTTCGTCGACGCCGAGGCGAGCAATCCGCTGGACCAGCAGTTGACCTCGCGCAACAGCGGTTCCGCCGGTTGGCTGCGCAATTGGGGCCATGGCTGGAACAGCGCCCTCTTCTATTACGGCGACAACGCGCTCAACGGCTATCGCTTCGAACGCGTCGACACGCGCATCGCCAAACGCATCGCCATTGGCAAAGCTCAGCTGCAATTGGCCGGCGTGCTGCAACAGCGCCTCGACCATCAGCCGAACACCTTCGTCGACAATAATTACGATGAACGCCGGGTGATGTATTTCAGTGCCGAGCTGGAGTTCTAGGATGCGCACCGGCCCGTCACGGAAGACGCCCACCCTGGGTCACTGGCTGGCCGGGCTCTGCCTGTTCATGACTGCGTGGCTGCACGGCGTCGCGGTGCAAGCGGCGGATATTCTGTTGACCGGCGCCGAGGAAAGCCCTGGCGTGCAGGCCTTCGTGCAAGCGCTGAGTGAACTGCGCCCGACCGACAACGTGCGGTTCCAGCCGCTGGCGAGTTTGCCGGCACCGGGCAAATTACCGGCCAGTCTGCGCTTGATCCTGCTCGATCTGCCC
This sequence comes from Pseudomonas sp. R62, assembly GCF_000257605.1. Classification (NCBI taxonomy): domain Bacteria; kingdom Pseudomonadati; phylum Pseudomonadota; class Gammaproteobacteria; order Pseudomonadales; family Pseudomonadaceae; genus Pseudomonas; species Pseudomonas sp. R62. The sequence continues at coordinate 3,846,984 of NZ_JH635998.1, read as the reverse complement.
AGCCTCGACTGGCGTCTGCAAGACTCACAAGGCCCGTCGACGCTGGTGTTGCGCATCAGCCGCTTGCAGGCGCGCCAGCGTTTCGCCGATGCCCAACCGGCGCGCCTGAGCCTGCTCTGGAGCGACCCGCCGCTGAGCCGGCAATTGCAACTGATCCGGCGGATCTTGCCGCAGGCGCGGCGGGTCGGCGTGCTGTTCGATGAGCACGGCGAATTCCTCATTGACGAATTGCGCGCGGCTGCGCGGCCGCTGAACCTGGAGATTGTCAGCCAGCGCTGGGACAACATCCACGACAGCCGTCCGCTGCAAGCGGTGCTGAAAAGCAGCGACGTCTTGCTCGGCCTCGATGACCCCGATCTGTACAACTCGCAAACGGCGAAAAACCTCCTGCTCAGCAGCTACTCGCGTCAGGTTGCGCTGATCGGCCCCAACATTGCATTCGTTCGCGCTGGCAGCCTCGCCAGTACCTACAGCGACCAGAGCGACTGGCTGGCGATTCTCGACCATTTGCTCGATCAGCCGACCAGCGCATGGCCGCGAACGCTTTACCCCGCTCGTTTCAAAGTCTCAAGTAATGCGCAGGTGGCTCGTTCCTTAGGCATCGAACCGCTGAATGAAGCATCTGTCGCCAGTGCCTTGGCCGAAGGAGAGCGCCGCCCATGAGTTTTCGTCGCCGTTGGGACATCAACACCCGCACGCAGCTGATCAGCCTCGGCCCGGCGCTGCTGCTGACGTTGCTGTTGATCAGCTTCTTTACCTTCGTGCGCATCCAGGATTTGCGTCAGGAGCTGAACCACACCGGCCAACTGATCGCCAACCAACTCGCCCCGGCCACGGAATACGGGGTGATCTCCGGCAACAACGAAGTGCTGGAAAGCCTGCTCAAGGCGACACTGGCCACGCCCAACGTGCGTTTTCTCGAAGTGCAGGACAGCGCCAACCGGATTTTGGTGTATGTCGAACAACCGGCTGATAGCCACAGCCGCCCGCATCAGGTCGAAGTGTTCCAGGCGCCGGTGCGTTTGCAGCGGATCGCCTTGCACAACGACTTCTTCCAGGACGGCAAGGTCAGCAACAGCGCCGCCGGCGAGGATTATCTGGGGCGAGTGATCGTCGGCCTGTCCAACGATGCGTTCAGTCAGCGCCAGCAGGAGATCCTGTTCAAGGCCGGGATTCTCGCGCTGTTCGCCCTGCTCTTCACCTTCGTCGTCGCCCGTCGTTTGGCCGGCAGTCTGTCGCAGCCCATCCGCGACATCGGCGATGCGGTCAAGGCGATTCAGGAAGGCGACTACAAAACACCGCTGCCGATTGTCGACGACACCGAACTGGGCGCGCTGTCGCAGCACATCAATAATCTTGCTCAGGCGCTGGAACAGGCCAGCCGCGAGCAGCAGCAGGCGATGGCGCAGCTGATCCAGACCCGCGAAGAAGCGGAAAAGGCCAACAACGCCAAATCGGATTTTCTGGCGATGATGAGCCATGAACTGCGCACGCCCATGAACGGCGTGCTGGGCATGTTGCAGTTGCTCGAAACCACCGAGATGACCGAGGAGCAAGTCGAATACGCCGCACTCGCTTCGGAGTCGACCGAACATCTGCTGAAGGTCATCAATGACATTCTCGACTTCTCGCGAATCGAGCGTTCGGAGCTGGAGCTTGAGCACATCCCGTTCAATCTCGCCGAGCTGATCGGCGCCTGCGCGCAATCGTTCCAGCACAGCGCCGTGCAGCGAGGCCTGGCACTGAATCTGCGCATTCCCGACGACATGCGCGGCTTGCAGGTGCAGGGCGATCCGACGCGGATCCGGCAGATTCTGGTCAATCTGGTCGGCAATGCCTTGAAGTTCACCGAGCAGGGCCGGGTCAGCATCGAGGCGCAATGGCAATCGCTGGATCACGAACTGCTTTGGTTCACCTGCTCGGTGCGCGACAGCGGCATCGGCATTTCTTCTGAGAGTCTGGAGCTGATGTTCAATGCCTTCCAGCAGGCCGACAGTTCGATCTCCCGTCGTTACGGTGGCACCGGGCTTGGTCTGCCGATCGCGCGGACTTTGGCCGAACGTATGGGCGGCACCTTGCGCGCGCAGAGTGAGGAAGGACGCGGTTCGGTGTTCACTCTGGAAATTCCATTGGCGCTCTATAAGCAGGCAATGCCGGCGCTGGCCGCGCCGCGCACCCTGAACGGTAGTGGTCAGGGCGAAGGACGCCATGTGTTGCTGGTCGAAGACAACCCGGTCAACCAGACCGTGATCGAAGCGATGCTGCGCAGCCTCGGCTTTGCGGTCAGCGTGGCGACCGATGGCGCGCAAGCGGTGCGCAGTGCCGAGGGTGGCGAATTCGAAGTGATTCTGATGGATTGCCGGCTGCCGATCATCGACGGCTACGAGGCCACGCGGCAGATCCGCGACCTGCCCGGACGCCGCGATGTGCCGATCATCGCGCTGACCGCCAACGCCTTGCAGGGCGATCGCGAAACCTGTCTGGCAGCGGGGATGAACGATTACCTGGCCAAGCCGTTCAAACGCAATGACCTGCAGCAGATTTTGCAGCGCTGGGTGTCGTAGTGTGGGCCTTTCGACCATCTGCGACTGGCGTGAAAAGCGAAAGTGCGGCAGTCTTAGGCACCCGAACGAGCCCCAAAAGGGGCTTGATTAAAAATTTCAGTGCACAAGTGTACATTCATGTCCTTGGTGCTGTGACTTTCACCACAACGCAATAGTCTATGAGTAGGCTGCCGGTTCGAGGCATGAACGTCTTGAACGGTCGGGAAGATCTGCCCCACCTGCCGCATGGGATTATTGAGGAGCTCGCATGACCAAACAAAACGCCTTTACTCGGGAAGACCTGCTGCGCTGCAGTCGCGGTGAGCTGTTCGGCCCAGGTAACGCGCAACTGCCCGCCCCGAACATGCTGATGGTGGATCGCATCACCCATATCAGCGAAGAAGGCGGCAAGTACGGCAAAGGTGAATTGGTCGCCGAGCTGGATATCAACCCTGACCTGTGGTTCTTCGCCTGCCATTTCGAAGGCGATCCGGTGATGCCGGGCTGCCTGGGTCTGGATG
>NZ_JH635998.1:3837245-3843430 GCF_000257605.1 Pseudomonas sp. R62 | reverse complement strand
GCCAACCGCGAAGAAAGTCACTTACAACATTCATATCAAACGCGTCCTCAAGGGCAAGCTGAACATGGCCATCGCCGATGGTTCGGTCAGTGTCGACGGACGCGAAATCTACACCGCCGAAGGCCTGCGCGTCGGCGTGTTCACCTCCACTGACAACTTCTAAGGGTTATTCGCATGCGCCGCGTCGTTATCACTGGTCTGGGCATCGTTTCGTGCCTGGGCAATGACAAAGAGACCGTCTCCGCTAACCTGCGTGCAAGCCGCCCTGGCATCCGGTTCAACCCGGAATATGCTGAAATGGGTCTGCGTAGCCAGGTTTCCGGCTCCATCGACCTCAACCTTGAAGAGCTGATCGATCGCAAGATCTATCGCTTCGTCGGCCATGCAGCGGCTTACGCCTACCTGGCCATGAAAGACGCCATCACTGACTCCGGCCTGACCGAAGAGCAGGTGTCCAACCCGCGTACCGGCCTGATCGCCGGCTCCGGCGGTGCTTCCACGCTGAACCAGATGGAAGCGCTGGACATCCTGCGTGAGAAAGGCGTGAAGCGCGTCGGCCCGTACCGCGTCACGCGGACCATGAGCAGCACCGTTTCCGCTTGCCTGGCCACGCCATTCAAGATCAAGGGGCTGAACTACTCCATCGCTTCTGCCTGCGCCACCAGTGCTCACTGCATCGGTACCGCCATGGAACAGATCCAGATGGGCAAGCAGGACATCGTCTTCGCCGGTGGCGGTGAAGAAGAGCACTGGAGCCAGTCGTTCCTGTTCGACGCGATGGGCGCTCTGTCCAGCAAGCGCAACGACACCCCGGAACAAGCTTCCCGCGCCTATGACAAGGACCGCGACGGTTTCGTCATCGCTGGCGGCGGCGGCATGGTTGTCGTTGAAGAGCTGGAACACGCTCTGGCCCGTGGCGCGAAGATCTACGCCGAGATCGTTGGCTACGGCGCAACGTCCGATGGCTACGACATGGTTGCCCCAAGCGGCGAAGGCGCGATCCGCTGCATGCAGCAGGCGCTGTCCACCGTCGACACCCCGATCGACTACCTGAACACCCACGGCACTTCGACTCCGGTCGGCGACGTTGCGGAAATGAAAGGTGTGCGTGAAGTGTTCGGCGACAAGGCTCCAGCGATCAGCTCGACCAAGAGCCTGTCCGGTCACTCCCTGGGCGCCGCCGGCGTGCACGAAGCGATCTACTGCATGCTGATGATGGAAGGCAACTTCATTGCCGGCTCCGCCAACATCGACGAGCTCGACCCGGAAGTGGCCGATCTGCCGGTGCTGACCAAGACCCGCGAGAACGCCACCATCAACACCGTGATGAGCAACAGCTTCGGCTTTGGCGGCACCAACGCCACGCTGGTACTGAAGCGCTGGGAAGGCAAGTAATTCCCCACCGCTGAGCCGCACATGAAAACGCCCCGACTGGTTCGGGGCGTTTTTTTTTGGCCTGCAGATATCAGCCGGGAAACTTCCGGTCCGTGTTGTTGATCGTTCCCACGCTCTGCGTGGGAATGCAGCCCGTGACGCTCCGCGTCACTGGACGCGGAGCGTCCCCAGAGGCATTCCCACGCGGAGCATGGGAACGATCAAAGACAGGGATCCAGAGCGTTCTGGAGATGAAACTTCTGTCATGAAACTTACCACCCTGCGACCGAATGTCGCGGTTTACGCGGCCTCCAGCACTGTTGCGAAATCCGCAACAACACATTGCGCCAATTGGCGGTTTACTTAGCTGACTAACAAATCCTATAACAGAGTCCTGCACACGCCTTGGTGCAGTAACTTGAGATTTGGAGCTAGCAGATGACTGTAAAAGTAACTGAACGCGACGATTCACACATGTCCCACGAAGGCCTGGCCGCCGGCATCCGTATCTGGGATGTGCATCAACAAGACTTGCTGGTCGGCATGTTCCACAACGAGATCGATGCGCATAACTACAAGGCTGAACTGGAAGTGCAGGAGCAACAAAGAGAACTGAAGTCCGCCTGAAACAACACAGCATTTGAAAACGACAAACCCCGCCATGAGCGGGGTTCGTCGTTGTTACAGCCGTGGATTTACCACATCAGATCGTCAGGGATCTGGTACGCCGCGTACGGATCGTCCTCGGCGTTGACCTCTTCGGTCTGCACGTTGAGCTGGACGATGCGCTGCGGGTCGCGCTCCTGGATCTTCAGCGCCGCTTCACGGGGAATCACTTCATAACCGCCGTTGTGGTGCACGATCGCCAGCGAACCGCTGCTGAGCTTGTTGCGCATCAGCGTGTTGACCGAGATGCGCTTGACCTTCTTGTCATCGACGAAGTTGTAGTAGTCCTCGGTGGTCAGCTTGGGCAGACGCGAGACTTCGATCAACTGCTTGACCTGCGCGGCACGGGCCTTGGCCTCGGCTTTTTCCTGCTGCTGACGGTTCAGCTCCTGGTCGCGCTTGACCTTCTCGGCCATGGCTTCCTGGGCGGCGCGCTGCTGCGAATCGTCCAGCTCGGCCTGGCCTTTGTGGGCCAGGCGCTGTTGCTTCTGCTTGTCTTTGCTGACCTGCTTGGCCTGCTTTTGGTTGACCAGGCCTGCTTTGAGCAACTGGTCGCGAAGGGAAAGGCTCATCAATGCTTACTCACTTGGGCAACGGCTCAGCCGCAGCTGGGCTCATTCTTTTCCTGGCGTTTGGCTTCGCCCCACAGGGCGTCCAACTCTTCGAGGGTGCAATCTTCCATGGGACGGTGGGTGTCGCGCAATGCCTGTTCGATAAAACGGAAACGTCTTTCAAACTTGCCATTGGCGCCGCGCAGGGCTGTTTCCGGATCGACCTTCAGATGCCGGGCCAGATTGACCACGGAAAACAGCAAATCGCCGATCTCGTCGGCCACCGCCACCGGATCATTTTCCGACATGGCTTCGAGCACTTCATCGAGCTCTTCGCGGACCTTGTCGAGGACCGGCAAGGCATCCGGCCAGTCGAAACCGACCTGCCCGGCGCGCTTCTGCAACTTGGCTGAGCGCGACAGTGCCGGCAAGGTGGCCGGCACATCATCAAGCAAGGACAACTGCTCGGGCGCAGAGGCTTTCTCGGCACGCTCTTCGGCCTTGATCTCTTCCCAGCGCTGCTTGACCTGCTCTTCGCTCAAGCGCGGCACGTCGAGCGGCGCGTACAGGTCGCCCGTCGGGAACACATGCGGATGACGGCGGATCAGTTTGCGCGTGATGCTGTCGATCACCCCGGCGAATTCGAACCGCCCTTCTTCCTTGGCCAACTGGCTGTAATACACCACCTGAAACAACAGATCGCCCAACTCGCCCTGCAAATGGTCGAGATCGCCACGCTCGATGGCATCGGCCACTTCATAGGCCTCTTCGAGGGTGTGCGGGACGATGGTCGCGTAGGTTTGCTTGATGTCCCACGGACAGCCGAACTGCGGATCGCGCAGACGGGACATCAGGTGGAGCAGGTCTTCGAGTGAATACATCATTTATCAGGCTCACCACAAAATCCTGTGGGAGCTGGCTTGCCAGCGATTGCATCACCTCGACTCTCCTGAGAGACCGAGTTGTCTGCATCGCTGGCAAGCCAGCTCCCACATGGGATCAGAGTCATCTTCACGGAGTACGGTTACGCCGCGTTTCGATGATGTTCGGCAATTGCGAAATCCGCCCCAGCAGCCGTCCCAGCGCATCCAGACCGGGGATCTCGATGGTCAGCGACATCAGCGCGGTGTTGTCTTCCTTGTTCGAGCGGGTGTTGACCGCCAGCACGTTGATGCGCTCGTTGAGCAGCACCTGCGAGACGTCACGCAGCAGCCCGGAACGGTCGTAGGCGCGGATGATGATGTCCACCGGATAGGTGAGCACCGGCACCGGCCCCCAACTGACCTGAATGATCCGCTCCGGCTCGCGCCCGCCCAGTTGCAGCACCGAGGCGCAGTCCTGACGGTGAATGCTCACGCCACGGCCCTGGGTGATGTAACCGACAATCGCATCGCCCGGCAGTGGCTGGCAGCAGCCGGCCATTTGCGTCATCAGGTTGCCGACGCCCTGGATCTGGATATCGCCGCGCTTGCCCGGTTTGTAACCGGTAGCCTTGCGCGGGATCAGCTCCAACTGTTCGTTGCCGCGCTCCGGTTCGACCAATTGCTGCGCAAGGTTGACCAGATGCGCCTGACGCAGGTCACCGGCACCGAGGGCGGCGAACATGTCTTCGGCGGTTTTCATGTTGGCCTTTTCAGCCAGCTTGTCGAAATCCACCGCCGGCAGGCCGAGGCGATTGAGTTCGCGCTCGATCAGGGTTTTACCGGCCGCAACGTTCTGATCGCGAGCCTGCAACTTGAACCAGTGAACGATCTTCGCCCGCGCCCGCGAGGTGGTGACGTAACCGAGGTTCGGGTTCAGCCAGTCGCGGCTCGGCGTGCCGTGCTTGCTGGTGATGATCTCGACCTGCTCGCCGGTCTGCAGGCTGTAGTTCAACGGCACGATGCGGCCGTTGATCTTCGCGCCCCGGCAGTTGTGGCCGATTTCGGTGTGTACCCGATAGGCGAAATCCAGCGGCGTCGCGCCTTTCGGCAAGTCGATGGCGTGACCGTCGGGAGTGAAGATGTAAACCCGATCAGGCTCGATATCGACGCGCAATTGTTCGGCCAGACCGCCGATATCACCCAGCTCTTCGTGCCATTCAAGCACCTGACGCAGCCAGGAAATCTTCTCTTCGTAATGGTTCGAGCCGGATTTGACGTCGGTGCCCTTGTAGCGCCAGTGCGCGCAGACGCCGAGTTCGGCTTCTTCGTGCATGGAGTGGGTGCGGATCTGCACCTCGAGGACCTTGCCTTCCGGGCCGATCACCGCCGTATGCAGCGAGCGGTAGCCGTTCTCTTTCGGGTTGGCGATGTAGTCGTCGAATTCTTTCGGGATGTGCCGCCACAGAGTGTGGACGATGCCGAGCGCGGTGTAGCAGTCGCGCATTTCCGGCACAAGCACGCGCACCGCGCGAACGTCGTAGATCTGGCTGAATTCCAGACCCTTGCGCTGCATTTTGCGCCAGATCGAGTAGATGTGTTTGGCCCGGCCGCTGATGTCGGCGACGACGCCGGTGGCCTGCAGTTCGTCCTTGAGCTGGGTCATCACGTCGCTGATGAAACGCTCGCGGTCCAGCCGCCGCTCGTGGAGCAACTTGGCGATCTGCTTGTATTGATCGGGTTCCAGATAACGGAAGGACAAGTCCTCCAGTTCCCATTTGATATGACCGATGCCGAGGCGATGGGCCAGCGGCGCATAGATGTCGAAGACTTCGCGAGCGACGCGGTTGCGCTTTTCATCGTCGGCGGTTTTCACCGCACGGATGGCGCAGGTGCGTTCGGCCAGTTTGATCAGCGCAACGCGTACGTCATCGACCATGGCCACGAGCATTTTGCGCAGGTTCTCGACCTGCCCTTGCGTGCCCATGACCATCGATTGCCGTGGGCTGAGACTGGCGCTGATGGCCGCCATGCGCTGCACGCCGTCGATCAGCTTGGCCACTACCGGACCGAAGCGCTGGCCGATGGCCGCCAGCTCGATCTGGCCTTCGCGCACGCCGCGATACAAAACGGCGGCGACCAGCGAATCCTGATCGAGCTTGAGGTCGGCGAGGATCTCGGCGATCTCAAGGCCCGTGCTGAAACTGCCGGAGCCTTCGGCCCACAGGTTCTTCTTCGCATTGGACTGCTGTTCGGCCTCGCGAGCGAACTCGCAGGCTTCTTTCAAGGCCTCGCGATCCAGTGCCAGATCGACACTGACCGCGTGATCGAGCCAGGCCTCGAGATTGATACTGCCGTCGGTGTTGATCGGCTGGTGTGCTCTCACCTGTACCATGCTGCTTTACCTTCCCTACGACGCAGACTCAATGCGTCAAATCGCTGATCCTCAGTGTCCGTTCGCGCTCGCGGGGCTCAGGCGAGCGCTGCGCGGACAGATCAGACGGATTCAGACGAGCCGTCCTGGCTCGCTTCAAATAACGCCATGGCCTCGACATGTGCCGTCTGAGGAAACATATCGAGAATCCCGGCACGTTTTAACCGGTAGCCCTGCTTGATCAATTCCTGCGTGTCGCGCGCCAGCGTGGCCGGGTTGCACGACACGTATACCAACCGCTTGGCACCCAGGGTCGCGAGCTTGCGCACCACCTCGAAAGCACCGTCACGCGGTGGGTCC
>NZ_JH635998.1:3835699-3837225 GCF_000257605.1 Pseudomonas sp. R62 | reverse complement strand
GGTCCAAGAGTACCGCAGAAAAGCCGTTTCCGATCCACTGGGCATCGCTCAAAGGCTGGGATAAATCGGCTTGAAAAAACTTTGTGTTATGCAAATTGTTACTGACGGCGTTGGCAGCGGCCCGCTCGACCATGGTCTGCACGCCCTCCACAGCCACCACTTCACGGACGCTTTTGGCCAGCGGTAGCGCAAAATTTCCCAACCCGCAAAACAGGTCGAGCACGCGTTCTTCAGCCGTCGGTTTCAGCCAGTCCAGCGCCTGGGCGATCATCGCTTCGTTGACCCCGGCGTTGACCTGAACGAAGTCACCAGGCCGATAAGCCAGCTCGAGATTCCACTGTTCCAGGCGATAACCGAGGCTCTGACCGGCCTCGACCGGTTGCGGTTCACCTTCGCCATGCAGCCACAACTGCGCCTCGTGGAACTGGCAGAAATCCTTGAGAATGGTCAGATCCGCTTCGGACAACGGCGCCATGTGCCGCAGCAATACCGCCAGAGATGAGCCGCTGAACAACTCGACATGGCCCAGCACCTGCGGTTTGCTCAAGCGCCGCAGCATCTCCGGCAAGCGGGTCATGATCGGCTGCAAGGGCTGTACCAGCACCGGGCATTCGCTGATCGCGACGATGTCCTGACTGCCAGCCGCGCGGAAACCCACTTCGAGTTTTTTTGCCTTCATGTCCCAGCGCACGGCGATCCGCGCGCGCCGACGGTAACCGAATTCCGGGCCGGTCAGCGGCGCCGCCCATTCTTCAGGTTCGACACCGGCCACCCGCGACAATTGCTCGGCGAGCATGCGCTGTTTCAGGGCGAGTTGTTCGTCGTGGGGCAAGTGCTGAACGCTGCAACCGCCACAGCGACCAAAGTGCGCGCACGCTGCCGGACGACGCAATTCGCTGGCAGTGAATACCCGTTCGGTGCGCGCCTCGACCACTTTGCCGTGGGCGCCGAGCACCCGCGCTTCGACCTCTTCACCGGCAAGGGCGCCGAGGACGAACCAGGTTTTGCCTTCGAAAAACGCGATACCGCGACCGTCATTGGCCAGGCGCTCGATGTTCAAGCGCTGCTTTTTGCCGGTCGGGATCTGTGGCGCCTTGCTGCCGCCGGTGGGCTGGAAGCGCAGGCCTCTCTCGTGTTTGGCCATCAGTTCGGCGCGTCGAAAATGCCGGTCGACAGGTAACGGTCGCCACGGTCGCAGATGATCGCGACGATCACCGCGTTTTCAACTTCTTTGGACAAGCGCAGCATCGCTGCCACCGCACCGCCGGAGGACACGCCGCAGAAGATGCCTTCTTCGCGGGCCAGGCGCCGGGTAACGTCTTCGGCTTCGCTTTGCGCCATGTCGACGATGCGGTCGACGCGGTCAGCCTGATAGATCTTCGGCAGGTATTCCTGCGGCCAGCGGCGGATGCCGGGAATGGCCGAGCCTTCCATCGGTTGCAGACCGACGATCTGCACGCTGTCGCTCTGCTCTTTGAGGTAGCGCGACACGCCCATGATGGTGCCGGTGGTGCCCATCGAACTGA
>NZ_JH635998.1:3824098-3835679 GCF_000257605.1 Pseudomonas sp. R62 | reverse complement strand
TGATGCTGCCCTGGGTCTGACGCCAGATTTCCGGGCCGGTGGTGGTGTAGTGCGCTTCGGGGTTGTCGCCATTGGCGAACTGGTCGAGCACCTTGCCACGGCCTTCGGCTTCCATACGCTGGGCCAGATCACGGGCGCCTTCCATGCCCTCTTCCTGAGTCACCAGGATCAGCTCGGCACCGTAAGCGGTCATCGCTGCCTTGCGCTCGGCACTGGAGTTGTCCGGCATGATCAGGATCATCTTGTAACCCTTGATCGCAGCGGCCATCGCCAGCGCGATGCCGGTGTTGCCGGAGGTCGCCTCGATCAGCGTATCGCCGGGATTGATCTGCCCGCGCAACTCGGCGCGAGTGATCATCGACAACGCCGGGCGGTCCTTGACCGAACCCGCCGGGTTGTTCCCTTCGAGCTTGAGCAAAAGGGTGTTGCTGGTGGCGCCGGGCAGGCGCTGCAAACGCACCAGCGGCGTGTTGCCGACGCAATCGGCGATGGTTGGGTACTGCAAGGTCATGGCGTATTCGCAATCCAGACGTGCGGGGGCGCCTATCATACCGGCAAACCCGCGCAGGCCATATCACGCAAAGTGCGGTGCTTATGGTTTATGGGAATAAGGCACAAAAGTCTCACCAGTGGTGAGACATTTAAGTTCGCCAGACTTCATCTGCAGCGATGCGGATGGCCTCATCGCTGGCAAGCCAGCTCCCACAGAGACCGAGTCTTCACACGATTTGTGTTTGGCAGAAACTCCCTGTGGGAGCTGGCTTGCCAGCGATAGCGCCAGTCGGTGCGACACCATCATCCGCCAGCAAGCGCAAATTCAACCGCAGCCCCTCCCCGGTATTTTCCGCCCAGAGCAACCCGCCCTGGCGCTGCACCGCGTTGCGGGCAATGCTCAAGCCCAGGCCAAAGCCACCATCCCCGGGCCTTGAGCCGTCCAATCGAATGAACGGCGAAAAGATTCGCTGCAGATCTTCGTCAGCCACGCCGCCGCCCTGATCCTCCAGCCACAAATGCCAATACTCGCCATCGCGCCGTGCATCGAGCCGCACGATGCCGCCCTCGGGCGAGTGACGAATGGCGTTGCGCAGGATGTTTTCCAGCGCTTGCGCGAGGGTATTGAGGTTGCCGCGCACCCAACACGAAGCTTCGACCGAGCATTGCAATTGCAGGCTCGGCCAGCCGCTTTCATAACAGGCGTTGTCGGTGAGCATTTCCCACAGTGCCTGAATCTGGATCGCTTCATCCGGCAACGGCGAGCGGTCGGTGTCGAGCCAGGCCAGTTGCAGGGTGTCTTCGACCAAACGTTGCATGCCGTCGACCTCGCGGCCGATGCGCTCGCGCAATTGCGCCAAGCCCTGTTCGCTTTCACTGGCCACGCGCAGGCGGCTCAGCGGCGTGCGCAGTTCGTGGGACAGGTCGCGCAACAATTGCTGCTGCAAGGCGACCGTGGTTTGCAGGCGCTCGGACATGGAATCGAAGGCCCGCGCCAGTTCACCGAGTTCGTCCGGGCGCTGGGTGATGCCGCTCGACAGGCGCACATTCAACTGGTCGGCGCGCCAGGCGTTGGCCTGTTCGCGCAGGTTGTTCAGCGGCACCACCAACAGGCGGTACAAGCCGACGCAGAGCAACAGGGTGAACAGCCCGGGAATCACGCCGTTGGTGATCACCCGCCAGAACACCCGGTACTTGCCCGGGACAAAACGCTCGGGCAATTCAATGACGAGAATGCCGACGGCCGGATCCTGCGGGAACGGCACCCGCAGCCAAGGTCGGCCCTTCTTGTGGATCGGCCAGTCGAGGCCGCGCAAAAAGGTCAGGTGCTGCACCTCCGCGGCGTTCAACGGCTGGCTGCTCAGCGACTGCAAATCAGCGCCGATCACGCCGACCCAACTGGCCTCGCGCAATTCCATGCTCTGCAACCAGTCATCGACGCCATTGCGCCCGCCGCGCTGCCACGCCTGTTCGGCTTGCGCGGCGTAACGGCTGAGGGTGCTGCGCGCGTCACTGGAGAGGAACTGATTGCGCTCCTCCATGTAGCGGCCCCACGACCAGCTCAACCAGATCATCAGCAGACAGAACGCCACCAGCAGGCACGCCAGTTTCCAGAACAGCGAATGCCGCCCCGGCAGTTCAGACAGTTTCATCGGCGCCGCTCAAGACGTAGCCCTTGCCCCACACCGTGCGCACTTCGCGCTCGGTGTAACCGATGGCTTTGAGTTTGCGGCGGATCTGGCTGATGTGCATGTCGAGGCTGCGGTCGTGCGCCGCAAAGCCGCGTTGCAGGACGTGCTGATAAAGGAAGGCCTTGCTCAGCACCTCCTCGTTGTTGCGGTGCAGGGTTTCCAGCAGACGGAATTCGCTGCGGGTCAGCCCGGCCGCTTGCTCGCGGAAAAACACATCGCACTGTTCGTCATCGAAACGCAGGGCGCCGCTGACCACCGCAGCGGTAACCGCAGGCGGGCGCCGATCCAGCGCCACGCGGCGCAGGATCGCTTCGATGCGCACATGCAACTCGGCCATGCTGAACGGCTTGGGCAGATAGTCATCTGCACCGAGGCGAAAACCGCTGATGCGATCGGCCTCGGCACCCAGCGCCGACATCAGCAGCACCGGCGTCGAATGGCTCTGCCGCAATTGCGTCAACAACTGCAGACCATCGAGCCCCGGCAGCAGAATATCCATCAGCACCACGTCGAAAGGCTGGCACTGGGCGATGTTCAGACCTTCCTGGCCGTTCTGGCACCAGGTCACCTGAAAACCGCTGCGGCCCAGATGCTCGTGCACATACGCGCCGAGGACCGGATCGTCTTCAATGGAAAGGATGCGTGGCTGGCCAACGGAAACAGGAGTCATGAGTATCTGCAAGTAATTCTCAGTTGGCGGATTATTCAAGATTGTCCGACAGCGGGCAACACAAGCTTGGCCTGTCGGACGAACGAGTGCGTGGGCGGCGCTGCATTTTCCGCAAGATTGCCCGCCTGCAAATCGCTACACTGCGCCCATGTCGCGTGCCGGATGCACGCATGTGTCAACAGATCAGCGGGATGCGGGAGATAGGCGTGCTCAAGAAACTGGGAATCAAAGGTCGCGTGCTGTTGCTGACCTTGTTGCCGACCAGCCTGATGGCGCTGGTGCTGGGTGGCTATTTCACCTGGACGCAGCAGACCGACCTGCACAGCCAATTGATGCAGCGCGGCGAAATGATCGCCGAGCAACTGGCGCCACTGGTGGCCCCGGCGATGGGTCACGGCGACGCCGATCTGCTTGAACGCATCGCCACCCAGTCCCTTGAACAACCCGACGTGCGCGCGGTGACTTTCCTCGCGGCGGATCGCTCGCCACTGGCCCACGCCGGCCCGACCATGCTCAATCAAGCGCCAAGCGGCGACAGCGCGCTGCTGCAACGACGCAGCGGCAATGACGCGACGCGCTACCTGATGCCGGTGTTCGGCAAGCATCGCAACCTCGCCGGCGAAATCATTCCCGAAGAATCCGAACGCCTGCTCGGCTGGGTCGAGCTGGAGCTGTCGCACAACGGCATGTTGCTGCGCGGCTATCGCAGCCTGTTCGCCAGCCTGCTGCTGATCGCCGCCGGACTTGCCGGCGCCGCCCTCCTCGCGTTGCGCATGGGCCGCACCATCAACCGTCCGCTGAGCCAGATCAAACAAGCGGTTGCGCAACTCAAGGACGGTCATCTGGAAACCCGCTTGCCGCCGCTCGGCAGTCAGGAACTGGATGAACTGGCCTCCGGCATCAACCGCATGGCCGGCACCCTGCAGAACGCTCGCGAAGAATTGCAGCACAGCGTCGATCAGGCCACCGAGGACGTGCGGCAAAACCTGGAAACCATCGAGATCCAGAACATCGAACTGGACCTGGCGCGCAAAGAAGCGCTGGAAGCCAGCCGGATCAAATCCGAGTTCCTCGCCAACATGAGCCACGAGATCCGCACGCCGCTCAACGGCATTCTCGGCTTCACTCACCTTTTGCAGAAAAGCGAACTGACCCCGCGCCAGCTCGACTATCTGGGCACCATCGAAAAGTCTGCCGACAGCCTGTTGGGAATCATCAACGAGATTCTCGACTTCTCGAAAATCGAGGCCGGCAAACTGGTACTCGATCACATTCCGTTCAACCTGCGCGACCTGTTGCAGGACACCCTGACCATCCTCGCCCCGGCGGCGCACGCCAAGCAGCTTGAGCTGGTCAGTCTGGTCTATCGCGATACGCCGCTGTCGCTGGTCGGCGATCCGCTGCGCTTGAAGCAGATCCTCACCAATCTGGTCAGCAATGCGATCAAGTTCACCCGCGAAGGCACCATCGTCGCCCGGGCGATGCTCGAAGACGAACACGAAGACAGCGTGCAACTGCGCATCAGCATCAGGACACCGGCATCGGTCTGTCGAGTCAGGATGTGCGCGCGCTGTTCCAGGCTTTCAGTCAGGCCGACAATTCGCTGTCGCGCCAACCCGGCGGCACCGGGCTGGGGCTGGTGATTTCCAAGCGCCTGATCGAGCAGATGGGCGGCGAGATTGGCGTCGAGAGCACGCCGGGCGAGGGCTCGGAATTCTGGATCAGCCTGAGCCTGCCCAAGACTCGCGACGACGCCGAAGACCTGCCCGCCGCGCCGCTGCTCGGGCGCCGTGTGGCGGTGCTGGAAAATCACGAACTGGCGCGTCAGGCCTTGCAACATCAGCTGGAAGACTGCGGACTGCAAGTTACGCCGTTCAATACTCTGGAGAGCCTGAGCAATGGCGTCACCGGCGCGCATCAGACCGATCAGGCGATCGATCTGGCGGTGATCGGCATCACCAGCAACGACATGCTCCCGGAACGCTTGAACCAGCACATCTGGGACCTCGAACATCTTGGCTGCAAAGTGCTGGTGCTGTGTCCGACCACCGAACAGACGCTGTTTCACCTGTCGGTGCCCAACCCGCACAGCCAGCTTCAGGCCAAACCGGCGTGTACGCGCAAATTGCGCCGGGCGCTGTCCGATCTGGTCAATCCGCGCCAGACCCGCAGCGAACCGGGCGAGCCGCTGTCCAGCCGTGCGCCGCGCGTGCTGTGTGTCGACGACAACCCGGCGAATCTGTTGCTGGTGCAGACCCTGCTCGAAGACATGGGCGCCCGCGTGCTCGCGGTGGAAAGCGGTTACGCGGCCGTCAAAGCCGTGCAGAGCGAATCTTTCGATCTGGTGTTGATGGACGTGCAGATGCCGGGCATGGACGGTCGCCAGACCACTGAAACCATTCGCCAGTGGGAAAGCGAGCGGCATTGCACGCCGCTGCCGATCGTCGCCCTCACGGCCCACGCCATGGCCAATGAAAAACGCGCGCTGCTGCAAAGCGGCATGGACGACTACCTGACCAAACCGATCAGCGAGCGGCAACTGGCGCAGGTGGTGTTGAAATGGACCGGGCTGGCCCTGCGCAATCAGGCACCTGAGCGCAGCGGCGACAGCGCGGCGAGTCAGCAGGAACTGCCGGTGCTCGATCACGAAGAAGGCTTGCGTCTGGCAGCGGGCAAAGCGGATCTGGCGGCAGACATGCTCGCCATGCTGCTGGCCTCGCTGGAAGCCGACCGCGAAGCGATTCGCGCCGCCCGTGACAGCCACGACCAGAATGCCCTGCTCGAACGCGTGCACCGTTTGCATGGCGCCACCCGTTACTGCGGCGTGCCACAACTGCGCGCCGCCTGCCAGCGCAGCGAAACCCTGCTCAAGCAGGACGATCCGAAAGCCGCCGCCGCACTGGATGAACTGGAGCGCTCGATCAATCGACTCGCGGCGCAGGCGCGCATCAGCGCCTGATCCACGGCAAGGCACGGCGCGCGCAAAGCGCTACAGTTGTCGCGGGCCGTTGCGGCCCGCGTCGATGTTCCAGGAGGATTCATGCGCACGATCATTTTCAGCAGCCAGACCTACGACCGCGACAGCTTTCTCGGCGCCGACTGCCCGGCCGGGCTCGAACTGCACTTTCAAGCAGCGCGACTGAGCCTCGATACGGCGGCGTTGGCCGAGCAGCACGAAGTGGTCTGCGCGTTCATCAATGACGACCTCAGCACCCCGGTGCTCGAGCGCCTCGCTGCCGGTGGCACGCGGCTGATTGCCCTGCGTTCGGCGGGTTACAACCATGTCGACCTGCCGGCGGCGAAACGCCTCGGCCTGGCCGTGGTTCGTGTGCCGGCCTACTCGCCGCACGCCGTGGCCGAACATGCGGTGGCGCTGATCCTCGCCCTCAATCGTCGCTTGCATCGCGCCTACAACCGCACCCGCGAAGGCGATTTCAGCCTGCATGGCCTGACCGGTTTCGATCTGGTCGGCAAAACCGTCGGCATCGTCGGCACCGGGCAGATTGGTGCGACCTTCGCGAAAATCATGCACGGCTTCGGCTGTGAATTGCTGGCCTACGATCCGTGTCCCAACCCCGAGGTGCTGGCCCTGGGCGCACGTTATCTGAGCCTGCCGGAATTGCTCGCGCAGTCGCGGATCATCAGCCTGCATTGCCCGCTCAACGAGCAGAGCAAGCACCTGATCAACCGCAACTCACTGGCGCACATGCAGGCCGGGGCGATGCTGATCAACACCGGGCGCGGCGGGCTGGTCGACACGCCGGCACTGATCGACGCGCTGAAGGACGGCCAACTCGGGTATCTGGGGCTGGATGTGTACGAGGAAGAGGCGCAGCTGTTTTTCGAGGATCGCTCCGATCTGCCGTTGCAGGACGATGTGCTGGCGCGTCTGCTGACGTTTCCCAACGTGATCATCACCGCGCATCAGGCGTTTCTGACCCGCGAAGCATTGGGCGCGATTGCCGCGACCACCCTGCACAACATCGCGACCTGGGCGGCAGGTGCGCCGCAGAACCAGGTCGAGGGTTGAACGGTTTTACTTGGACAGCGAAGACGCCAGGATCAGCAAGCCCAGCCAGCCGAACCCGAGCAGGCGCTGCTTGCTGGAGTGGCCGTTGCGCAGCAGAAACCAGACGAAAAACGCCGGTAGCAGAAACACCATGATTTTCAGCCAGCCTTCCACCGGGCGACTGCCATCGGGATTGAGCGGTTGCTGCTCTTCGCGGGCCTGTTCCGCAGCCTGCTGACGACGGCGACGCCCCGCCGCTGCCGGCATCACTTTGGGTAAAGGCTCGGACACTGGCGGCGCAACCGCCTCGGGCACTGCGTTGTTGCGTGGCAGGCTGCCGAAGGAAATCGTCGAGGCTTGCACCGGTACCGCCGTCGATTGCGCCTGCATGGCGGCATGTTCGGCCATCGGCGCGCCGCAGTGAATGCACACCAGCGCTTCGGAACTGATGCTCCGCTTGCATTCATAACATTCGATCAGCGCCATGTTCCGTTCCTTCAGATTCGGGGGCCGGCAGTTTGCCATGACTGTCGGCGCATTTGAACCGGATCGAAGGTCGCACGCGTGCATCATTCTGCAATCGAGCCCGTGCTAGCATGTCGCGCATATTTGGAGGACCCATGGTCGAACACGATTTCCGCTACACCCTGATGAACCCGCAACACACCCTCACCGAATGCCGCGCCCTGGTTCCAGGCCGCTATCAGGTGACCGGCAACGGTGGCTCGATCCGTATCGGCGATGCCCTGTTGGTCACGCTCAAAGGCAGCAAGGATTTGTCCATGCGCCTGACCGTCGACACTGTGCGCCACCTGATCAATCCGCCAGGCCAATGGACCGCGATGACCACAGGCCCGGTGTTCGGCGAACTGGCCATTCACACCTGGCAGGTCAACTGCGACAGCTGCGCGAAAGAGCTGAGCTTCGAATTCGCCGTGGATGCCAAACTCGGCAAGTCCGCCGAGAAACCTGCCGCCACCGCGCGCATCGCCGAGCTGGGCTGGAAAGCCGTCGGCGACAAGCACCTGTGCCCGAAATGCCAGGAGCCTGCGTGATGAAACGCCTCGCCCTGACCGCACTGATCGGTGTCGGCCTGGTCGGTTGCGCCGCAGAGCCGGTGCAACTGCAGCACAACCGCAGCTACATTCTGGAATGGATCGGCGAGCGGCCACTGATGGATTACAGCCATCTGACCGTGACCCTTGGCGATGACGGCCGCGCCTACGGCAACGGCGGCTGCAACCATTGGTTCGCGCCTTACACGCAGGACGGCGACAAGCTGAGCTTCGGCAAAATCGGCAAGACCCGCAAGCTCTGCGCCCCGGCGTTGATGGAGCAGGAACAACGCTTTTTGCAGGCGCTGGAAAAAGTCGAGCGCTGGGACATTTCGCCCATCGAGCAGATACGCTTCTGGCCTGCTCAAGGCAAACCGTTGCGCTGGTGGCTGGAAGAGGGCTGAGCCCCTTCTACGCCCGCAGGGGTCACCTGTGGCGAGGGGATTCATCCCCGTTGGGTCGCGAAGCGGCCCTCTGCGCAGTTCCAGGCGAACTGCAAATTCAGGGCTGCTACGCAGCCCAACGGGGATGAATCCCCTCACCACATGTTTACTTGTTCCGCAACGCCTCCAGCTTCGCCATCACCCCCGCCGCCGTCTGCTCACCCAGCAACTGCTCACGCACCTTGCCCTTGTCATCGATGATGAACGTCACCGGCAGCGCCTCACTGCGCGGCAGGTCGAACAGCTCGGCCGGATCCTGCGCGAGCACGGTGAACTTGATGCCGAGCTTTTCACTCGCCTCTTTCAATTCCGCGCCCTGCACATTGTCGAAGTTGACCCCGAACACCCCGACATTCTTGCTCTTGAGCTCATCAGCCAAATGATTCAGCTCAGGAATTTCCGTGCGGCACGGGCCGCACCATTCAGCCCAGTAATTGAGCACCACCCACTGCTTGTCCAGACGTTCGGACGCTACCTTCTGGCCGTTCTGGTCGATGCCGTAATCATTGCCGCAGCCCCCCAGCATCAACGCCCCGAGAATCGTCAATGCCGCTGCCAATCGCCGTGTCATGTCGTGTTCCTTGTGAAAATTCGAAAGCGCCTGCGACCCATCGCCTCTGACGGTTCTGGATTGCGCGCCGCACAGTTAGAATAGCCGCCACTTTACGCCAGAAGCGACCCGCCATGACCGATCTGACGCTTTATCACAATCCGCGCTGCTCGAAATCCCGCGGCGCGCTGGAACTGCTCGAAGCCCGCGGCTTGACTCCGACTGTCGTGCGCTACCTGGAAACGCCGCTCAGCGCCACGCAGATCAAGGCCCTGCTCGGCAAGCTCGGGATCAGCGCGCGGCAGCTGCTGCGCAGCGGTGAAGAGGAATACAAAACCCTGAACCTGGCCGACGCCAGCCTCAGCGAGCAGCAGCTGATCGACGCCATCGCCGCGCACCCGAAACTCATGGAGCGGCCGATTCTGGAAGTCGGCGACAAGGCCGTCATCGGTCGCCCACCGGAAAACGTGCTGGAGTTGTTGCCATGAGCACGCCGTACATTCTGGTTCTCTATTACAGCCGCAACGGTTCGACCAACGAGATGGCCCGGCAAATCGCCCGTGGCGTCGAGCAGGCCGGAATGGAAGCGCGTCTGCGCACAGTGCCGGCGATTTCCACCGAATGCGAAGCGGTGGCGGCGGAGATTCCCGCTGAGGGCGCGCTCTACGCAAGCCTCGATGATCTGAAGAACTGCGCCGGCCTCGCCTTGGGCAGTCCGACGCGTTTCGGCAACATGGCCGCGCCACTCAAGTACTTCCTCGACGGCACCAGCAACCTCTGGCTGACTGGCGCGCTGGTCGGCAAACCGGCCGGCGTGTTCACCTCCACCGCCAGCCTGCACGGCGGTCAGGAAACCACGCTGCTGTCGATGATGTTGCCGCTGTTGCATCACGGCATGTTGATCACCGGTCTGCCCTACAGCGAATCGGCCCTGCTCGAAACCGAGGGTGGCGGCACGCCTTATGGCGCCAGCCATCACGCCGGTGCCGACGGCAAGAACGGTCTCGACCAGCACGAAGTGGCGCTGTGTCGCGCACTCGGTCTGCGCCTGGCAAAAACCGCGCAGAAACTGGTGGGCTGATGGCGAAGAAGCCGAAAGTCCTGCCCTCGATAGAGTGGCTTGAGCCACGGGTCAAGGCGATGCGCGTGCTCAGCCTGCTGAGCTTTTTCGCCCTCGCCGGTTTGCTCGCTGTTTATTACCTGCTGTTCGCCGACCTGCATGGCGCGCGGCCTTGGGTGATTCTGCTGGTCGAGCTGATCCCGTGGCTGGTGCTCGCCCCGGCGATGATCATGGGCAGCGCCCGTGGCCATTCGTGGATGTGTTTTGTGGTGAACCTGTATTTCATCAAAGGCGCCCTGGCGGCGTACGACCCCAACCGGCAGCTGTTCGGCCTGCTGGAAATGGCCGCGAGCCTGGCGGTGTTCTGCTCGGCGCTGTTGTATGTGCGCTGGCGCTATCAGTTGAATCGCAAATTGGCGGGTGAAGGCGAGATCAGCGTCGCCTGAACAACCGCCATCAGTTGCTACACCGATCGTTCCCACGCTCTGCGTGGGAATGCATCCAGAGACGCTCTGCGTCTCAGGGACGCTCTGCGTCCCGGGCGGCGTTCCCACGCGGAGCATGGGAACGATCGGATTGACTCAATGGTTGACGGTGTAGGCAAGCATCATCGAAATCTGGCTCATCGGCCGTCCGCCGCTCTGTTCGTGCCATTGGTTGAAGGCGTTTTGCACCGTTGCCAGATCACGCTGGCTGGTCGGCACTTTGTCGACGATCTTCTGCGCATTCAGCGCCGCAACCACGTCGTAGCTCGGCACGAACGTGTCCTTGCCGACCATGCGCAAAAAGCGCGGCGCCGACAGCCCGCCGAGTTGGTGGCCGTGCTTTTTCAGGTAGGTCCACAGGCCGACGATATCGGTCACCGGCCAGTCGGCGATCAGCGCGCCGAAGCTGCCCTTGTCCTTTTCCACATCGAGAATGAACTGCGCATTGCGCGGCACGCTTTTCAGTTTGCCGAGGTGGCGGATGATCCGCGCGTCCTGCATCAGGCGCTCAAGGTGTTCGGCGCTCATCAGCACGACTTTTTCCGGATCGAACTTGAAGAACACTTCTTCGAACGCCGGCCACTTGGCGTCGACCAGGCTGTGCTTGAGCCCGGCGCGAAAAACCCGCAGGGCCATGGTCGAGAGGTAGCGGTCGTCGCGGATTTTGCGCAGTTGTGCGGGGGTCTTGGGAACGGGCAGATGGGCTTCCAGTTCAGCCGCCGAACCGAAACGGTTCAGACAGTATTCGTGCAGCCACTTGTAATCGCGCATGCCCTCTCCTGAGGTTTGGAAATGAATAACCCATGCAGAAGCTGTCCCCTCAACCACAGGGCTCGCTTCTACAGGTTGTGTTTACAGATTGACGACATTGACGAAACGCGAAGCCGCGGTCTCGTCGATCTTCAGGCTGGTGAAGTCGAACAGGTTGCGGTCGGCCAGTTGCGACGGCACCACGTTCTGCAGGCTGCGGAAAATCGATTCGGTACGGCCCGGGGTCTTGCGGTCCCAGTCCTGGAGCATTTCCTTGACCACCTGGCGCTGCAGATTTTCCTGCGAGCCGCAGAGGTTGCACGGGATGATCGGGAATTGCTTGAGGTCCGAGTAGGCCTGAATGTCCTTCTCGTTG
>NZ_JH635998.1:3810764-3823544 GCF_000257605.1 Pseudomonas sp. R62 | reverse complement strand
GTCGTCGGCGCGCAGCTTCGGCGGCATCGCTTTCAGGGTGCCGTTGAAGAACATGTTGAGGAAGAACGTCTCGACGATGTCGTCGCGGTGATGACCGAGGGCCATTTTCGTCGCGCCGATTTCGTCAGCAAAGGTGTACAGGGTGCCGCGACGCAGGCGCGAGCACAGCGAACAGGTGGTCTTGCCTTCCGGCACCAGTTCCTTGACCACCGAGTAAGTGTCCTTCTCGACGATGTGATACTCGATGCCCAGTTCTTTCAGGTAGGCCGGCAGCACGTGCTCGGGAAAGCCCGGCTGTTTCTGGTCCATGTTCACCGCGACGATGTCGAACTTGATCGGTGCAACCTTCTGCAGGTGCATCAGCACGTCAAGCATGGTGTAGCTGTCCTTGCCCCCGGACAGGCAGACCATGACCTTGTCGCCATCTTCGATCATGTTGAAGTCGGCGACCGCTTCGCCGGCCAGGCGGCGCAGGCGCTTTTGCAGTTTGTTCTGGTTGACCGTAAGAGTGCCCATGACGCGAAATCCGTGAGGTGTGACGAAAGGCCGGCATTTTACGCAAAAACCCCAGTAGCGCGAAGCATCTGTGGCGAGGGGATTTATCCCGGCTGGGTTGCGAAGCAGCCCCAATACCTGAGAACTCGTATTGCCTGACACTACGCGCTGAATGGGCTGGCGACTGCTGCGCAGCCGAGCGGGGATAAATCCCCTCGCCACAAAAGTGTTTCAACCTCATAAATGCCTTCACCGCAAGACTCCGAGGCGATTACCCACCCCGTTTACAGCGCGATTTGCTCTAAGCCCGGCATACCGGTGCGCTGGAGTCCTTTCTATACTGCGACATAAGGTCGCACACATCTGAAGACCTGTATTTGCTCGGCCATCTTGGCCCGTAGGCGCTCCGTTGGGGGGCGATGGCAATGACAAGAGGAGTGAATGGCATGATCCATCACGTAGTGGGACTGTTTACCCACCCCGATCAGGAATGGAAGGAGATCCGTGGCGACCAAGAGGAAAGTATCAGCCACATGTACCTGACGCATACGCTGATTCTGGCGGCGATCCCCGCTGTGTCGGCGTTCATCGGCACGACCCAGGTCGGTTGGGTGATCGGCAACCGCGCGCCGGTGATGCTCACGTTCGAAAGCGCCTTGTGGATGACCATCATGTCGTACCTGGCGATGCTCGGCGGGGTCGCGGTGATGGGCGCCTTCGTGCACTGGATGGCGCGCACCTATGACGCCAATCCAAGCCTGGCCCGTTGCGTGGCGTTTGCCACATACACCGCGACACCGTTGTTCGTCGGCGGTCTGGCGGCGCTGTATCCGCACATGTGGCTGGGGATGATCGTCGGCACGGCGGCCATCTGCTATACGGTGTATCTGTTGTATGTCGGCCTGCCGACCTTCATGAACATCCCTTCGGATGAAGGTTTTCTGTTTTCCAGCTCGGTGCTCGCGGTTGGGCTGGTGGTGCTGGTGGCGATCATGGCGTTCACCGTGATTGTCTGGGGCCTGGGTGTCGGCCCGGTCTATACCAACTGACCTGTTTCCTCCCTGAGAAAAACAACATCTGCCAATACAGGCCGCCGCAAGGCGGCCTTCTCGTTGGGGCGACGACCATTCGGCAGGTCGGCGATTCGCAAGTCGCCGGGGTTGCGGCATACTCGGCGTCTCTGGAGATCCATCAAGCATGCCCGAGCTACTCAATACCCGCGTCGAAGACTGTTACCAACTCGCTGAATCCTTTTTCAAACGTTCCTTCAAACGCCCCGTCGTCAGCCTCAAGCTGCGCGGGCAGAAAGCCGGTGTCGCGCATCTGCACGAGAACCTGCTGCGCTTCAACCCGCAGCTGTACCGGGAAAACACCGAGCACTTCCTCAAGCAGACCGTCGCTCACGAAGTCGCTCACCTGATCGCTCATCAACTGTTCGGCGACCGCATCCAGCCCCATGGCGAGGAGTGGCAACTGATCATGCGCGGCGTCTACGAATTGCCGCCGGATCGCTGCCACACCTATGAAATCAAGCGGCGCAGCGTGACCCGCTATATCTACAAATGCCCGTGCCCCGACAGTGATTTCCCGTTTACCGCCCAGCGCCATGGCCTGGTGCGGCAAGGGCGGCGGTATCTGTGCCGGCGCTGCCGCAGTACGCTGGTGTTCAGTGGTGAGATGCGGGTGGAATAGTCAGTTTCTGCGGTGCCCTGACTGGCCCTATCGCTGGCAAGCCAGCTCCCACAGATTTTGTGAACACCTCGGAACCTGTGGGAGCTGGCTTGCCAGCGATGAGGCCGTTACAGGCGCTAAAGAATGACTTTGGCGCGACGCAGGTCTTCAATTTTCGAAGGGCTAAGTCCCAACTCCCCCAACACCTCATCCGTATGCTGCCCCAACCCGGCGCCAACATGCCTTGGCTCCGGCAACGCCTCAGAGAATTTCAACGGACAGGCCATCTGCGCCTGCGTCGTACCATCGCCGCGGGGCACCTGCGTTACCAGATCCCGCGCTTGCAACTGCGGATGGCGCAGCGCCTCGCCCAGACTCAATACCGGCTCGACACAGGCATCGACCCCGGCGAACAACTCACACAGTTCTGCAAAATCATGCCGTTCGAATTCGATGCGCAACGCCTCTTTCAAGGCTTGTTGTTGCTCAGGCCTGGGCGACAACCCTTGCGCGGCCAGTTCCGGCCGGCCCAGCGCCGTGCACAATTGCTGCATGAAGGCCGGCTCCAGACTGCCCACCGACATCCAGCGCCCATCCCGGGTGCGGTAATAATCGTAAAAGCTGCCGCCATTGAGCATCTGGTCTTCCCGACCCGGTTCCACGCCGCAGGCCAGATAGCCCGAGCCGGCCATGGCGTTCAGGCTGAAAGCGCAGTCGGTCATGCTCACATCCAAATGGGTGCCCTGCCCGGTTTGCTGACGGGCAATCACCGCTGCCAGCAAGCCGATCACGCCGTGTAGCGAGCCGCCCGCCACGTCCGCCACCTGCATGCCCAACGGCAGCGGCCCGCTGTCGGCGCGCCCGGTATAGCTGGCAAGCCCGGCCAGCGCCAGATAGTTGATGTCATGCCCGGCGCGCTCCTTGTACGGCCCGGTCTGGCCGTAACCGCTGATCGACACATAAATCAGCTTTGGATTGATCGCTTTCAACGCTTCATAACCCAGGCCCAGACGCTCCATCACCCCGGGGCGAAACTGCTCGAGCACGATGTCGTACTCGCCCAGCAGTTGCTTGATGATCTCCAACGCTTCGGGCTGTTTGAGATCCAGCGCCAGACTGCGCTTGTTGCGGTTCAGATAAGCGTGGCTGGCCGAGCCCCCGCCATCATGCGGCGGCAGCACCCGCAGCAGATCCATACGGGTTGGCGATTCGATGCGCAGCACCTCGGCGCCCATGTCCGCCAGCAGCAACGAGGCGAACGGCCCCGGCAGCAAGGTCGAGAAATCGAGAATCTTCAGTGAGGCCAGCGGTGCAGACATGGGCGAACTCCTTGGGCGATGTACTCAGCGTAGGCAGCCATCGTCGATGCGGCAATCACCGCAAATGTCAGCAGGTGTGACCGTTGCGCTCAAATTCCGGGCAAGAAAAAACCCCTGTGGCGAGGGGATTTATCCCCGTTGGGTCGCGAAGCGGCCCCTTCTCTGGAATTGGAAGAAGAGGCCCGCTGTGCTGTCCATCGGGGGTAAATCCCTCACCACAAGGGATTTTTTACAACCTCACATCGTACTGATGCGCAGTTCTTGTATTTACTTCACATTGCTCGGGGCTGGGCCTTCAGCCACACCCAGGTCATCTTCTTCACGCTCGTCGGAGATACCGCGACCGCCGGAAGCCAGCTCGGTCTGCAGTTGATCGGTGTCCAGTTCCTTGACCCACTTGGCGACGACGATGGTCGCTACAGCGTTACCGACCAGGTTGGTCAGTGCGCGGGCTTCAGACATGAAACGGTCGATACCGAGGATCAGCGCCAGACCGGCAACCGGCAGGTGACCTACCGCCGACAGTGTCGCGGCCAGGACGATGAAGCCCGAACCGGTCACACCCGCCGCGCCTTTGGAGGACAGCAGCAGTACCAGCAGCAGGGTGATCTGGTGGGTGATGTCCATGTGCGTGTCAGTCGCCTGGGCGATGAACACGGCGGCCATGGTCAGGTAGATCGAAGTACCGTCGAGGTTGAACGAGTAACCGGTCGGGATCACCAGACCCACGACGGATTTCTTCGCGCCCAGACGCTCCATCTTGATCAGCATGCGTGGCAGTGCCGATTCCGACGAGGACGTACCCAGTACGATCAACAGTTCTTCACGGATGTAGCGCACCAGCTTGAACACGCTGAAACCGTGAGCCCGGCAGATCGCACCCAGCACCAGCACGACGAACAGAACGCAGGTGATGTAGAAGCAGATCATCAACTGGCCCAGTTGCACCAGCGAGCCGACACCGTAGGCACCGATGGTGAACGCCATGGCGCCGAACGCACCCAGCGGTGCCAGTTTCATGATCATGTTGATGATGTTGAACATCACGTGGGCGAAGCGATCGATCATGTCCAGCAGCGGACGACCGTACGAACCCAGGCGATGCAGGGCGTAGCCGAAGATCACCGAGAACATCAGCACTTGCAGGATGTCACCGGTGGCGAACGCGCCAACGATGGTGTTCGGGATCACATTGAGGAGGAAACCGACAATGCTCTGGTCTTTACTGGCCGTCACGTAGGTGGCGATTTTCGAGGCGTCGAGGGTGGTGACGTCGATGTGCATGCCGGCGCCCGGTTGCACAACGTTGACCACGACCAGACCGATCAGCAGGGCAATGGTGGAAACGATTTCGAAGTACAGCAGCGCGTAGCCGCCGGTCTTGCCCACCGACTTCATGTTCTGCATGCCGGCGATGCCGCTGACAACAGTACAGAAGATGATCGGGGCGATGACCATTTTGATCAGCTTGATGAAGCCGTCACCCAGTGGCTTGAGGGCCACACCGGTCTGCGGATAGAAGTGACCAAGCAGGATGCCGATGGCGATGGCAACGATCACCTGGAAATACAGGGATTTGTACAGTGGCTGACGAGTCGTCATTGCAGGTTTCCTCAAGCGTCCAGCGGCAACATCCATCTGTCGAGCGCTGAACCTTAATTGCGAACCCTCCTGCACTGGAGGGATTTGTTGTTGGAACGGCATTTTTCCGGGCGGAGAAATGCACGCTTCTGTGGCTTGTATCGCAAACGTCGTGCCAGATTGGTGCGAATGGCAGCAAGCCTTTTGATATCAGGGGCTGCGGGATTTTCCTGTCACCAATCAGTGACTTGAGGCATGGCGGATTTCCGCCAACTGAGCGTTCAGTGTCCTGCAATTTGGCGGAAATCCGCCTTGTTGCGTTGCCGGCCCGCCGTTACGATCGGTGCCTGAACAAGGATTGCCGCTTATGCGCGAACGCACCATCGCCAGCCATTTCGCCCGTGCCGCCCTTGGCGGTGCGCGCCGGCGCGGCCTGGATTATTCAGGCCTGTTGCAGCAACTGGGGATCAGCGCGGAATTGCTCGACGAGCCCCGCGCGCGCATTGCCCCGGAGCAGTTCACCCGGCTGATTCAGGGTTTGTGGCTGGCGCTGGACGACGAATACCTGGGTTTCGGCAGCGCGCCGAGCAAGCCCGGCAGCTTCGCCATGATGTGCCACGCCTCGATTCACTGCCGCAACCTGGAGAAGGCTCTGCAACGTGGCTTGTTGTTTTACAGCCTGTTCCCCGACGCCCCACGCCTGACCCTGCGTCGCGAAGACGAATGGGTGCGTTTGAGCCTGGACGACGCGCAGTGGTGGGACCCGGATCACTTTCTCAGCGAGAGTCTGTTGGTGATCTGGCACCGCCTCGGCAGTTGGCTGATCGGCCAGCGGATACGCCTTAAGCAGGCGACTTTCAGCTATCCGCGCCCCGAGCACGGCGGCGAATACGATCTGCTGTTCCCCTGCCCGCTGACCTTTGATGCCGAGCAAAGCAGCCTGCTGTTTCACAGTCGCTACCTGGCCATGCCGCTGTTGCAGGACGAACGCACGCTCAAGCACTTCCTCGAACGCTCCCCCGCCGACCTGCTCTCGCGCCCGGACGACGGCGACAGCCTGAGCAGCCGTCTGCGCCGCTTGCTCAGTCGCGACGCTGCGCACTGGCCTGATCTGGAAGCGGTTGCGGCGCATCTGCATATCAGCCCGCAGACCTTGCGGCGGCACTTGCGCGAGGAAGGCACCAGTTTTCAGGAGCTGAAAGATCAGCTGCGGCGGGATATCGCCATCTACCATCTGGGCCGGGCGGAGCTGTCGTTGCAGCAGATTGCCGAGCAGCTCGGGTTCTCTGAGCCTTCGGCGTTTCATCGGGCGTTCAAGAAATGGACGGGGCTGACACCGGGGGCTTATCGGGCGCAGGAGTTGTGAAGTCAGACGCCTTCGCGAGCAGGCTCGCTCCCACAGGAGAATGCTTTTCAAGGTGGGATCGAGCCTGCTCGCGAAGAGGCTGGCACTGCCAACCTTCACACCGCAGGAAAATGAATCCTGAACGCCGCCCCGCCCATCGGTGAATCACCCAAAGCCAAACGCGCGTTGTAGCTTTCGATGATGTCCTTGACCACCGCCAGCCCGATGCCCTGCCCGGGATGCTGGGCATCCAGGCGTTCGCCACGCTCAAGAATTCGCGCACGCTGATCGAGTGGCACGCCCGGGCCATCATCCTCGACGCACAATTCGATCCCGGCCAAGGACTCGCGCACGCTGACCCGCACTTCGCCGAGGCACAGGCGGTAGGCGTTTTCCAGCAGGTTGCCGAGCATTTCCAGCAAGGCGCCCTGCTCGATCGGCACGTAGCAATGCTCCGGCAGATCAAAGGTCACGCGCACGTGTTTGTCGCGGTAGACCTTGTCCAGCGTATCGCACAGGCTTTTGAGCACCGGTTGCAGGCGCACCTGATGGCGCACCAGGCCGCTTTTGCGCAGGCTGGCCCGTTGCAGTTGGTAGCTGATCTGCTGGCTCATGCGTTCGATCTGACTTTGCAGCACCCAGGCCTGATCGCGGTCTGCGGGGCGCTGGGCCATGTCTTCGCTGACGCCTTGCAGCACCGCCAACGGGGTTTTCAGGCTGTGGGCGAGGTCGTCGAGGGAGTCGCGGTAGCGGCTGCGTTGCTGGCGTTCGCTGAGCAGCAAGCGGTTGAGCGAGCCGGTCAGGCGCAACAGTTCGCGTGGATGTTTTTCGGTCAGGCTTTCACGGGTGCCACCTTCGATTTCATCGAGTTCCTGGCTGAGCCTGCGTAAGGCCTTGAGCCCCCAGGTCAGGCCGATCCATAGCAGTGCCAGCAAGACCAGCAATGCCGCGCCGAAGCCCAGATAGAGATTTTCCCGCAGGCCTTCGAGGGTGGTTTCGTATTCGCGCACCGGTTGCAGGGCGACGATGCTGAACGCAGCGCTTTTACCGCCGAGCAATTTCACCTCAACGTCGTAAACGAAGAATTCCTGGCCGTTGCTTTCACGAATCCGCGCGAACTCGTTGCCGAGGCCGTCGTAGCGCGGTTTGTAGTTGATCTGTTCTTCCTGGGTGGCTTTCGAACGCCACACCAGTTTGCCGTCGCGGTCGTAGATATAGCCGAGCAAGCGGAAATCGGTGAGGTTGAAACGCTCGTCGGGCAATTGCGACGGCATCACCAGCCGACCGTTTTCCACCCGCGCGGCGGAGATCAATGTGGTGACGTCGGAGGCCAGACGTTGTTCGATCGAGTCCTGCAAGGCAAGGCTGAAGGCGCCCTGCATCGCCGGCAACAAAGCGAGCATGAACAACACCGCCAACGTGGTGGCGGCGAGCATCAAGCGAACGCGAAGGGAACGGATCAAGTGCAGCGCTCATTGAACAAGTAACCGAGGCCGCGCACGGTGTCGATCGGTTTGAACCCGGCCGGGCCTTCGAGTTTGCGGCGCAGACGGCCGACCAGCACTTCGATGACATTCGGATCGCGCTCGTCGTCATCCGGATACAGCTGCTCCATCAAGCGATCCTTGGGCACCACCTGCTGATGGTGGCGCATGAGGTATTCGAGGATGCGGTATTCGTAAGCGGTCAGCGCCAGCGGTTGCTCATCGAGGCTGGCCTGTTTGCGATTGAGGTCGAGCAGCAAAGGCCCGGCAACGATGGTCGACTGGGTGAAACCGCTGGAGCGGCGCAGCAATGCGTTCAGGCGCGCATCGAGTTCTTCGAACTGGAACGGCTTGACCACGTAATCGTCGGCACCGGCGGCGAGGCCTTCGACCTTGTCCTGCCAGTTGCCGCGCGCGGTGAGGATCAGGATCGGGAAGGTCTTGCCGCCCGAGCGCAACTGGCGGATCAGGTCGAGCCCGCCCATGCCCGGCAGGCCGAGATCGATCACCGCCAGATCGAAGTTGTACTGACCGGTCTGGTACAGCGCCTCCTCGGCATTGGCCACGGACTCGACCACATGACCGCTTTCCGTCAGGCGGGTTTGCAGGTGATGACGCAACAGCGCCTCGTCTTCGACGACCAACAGTTTCATGCCTTTCTCCCTATCACTTGAACTCTCCAGGCAACTACCTGTGGGAGCGAGCCTGCTCGCGAATCCGGTGGATCAGCCAAGCAAGTGTCGGCTGATACACCCCTTTCGAGCAGGCTCGCTCCCACACTTCAAACTGCGACAACCGCTTAGAAATAGTAGTTGGCCGACAGGTAGGTCTGCGCGCTGCTGGTCAAGCCCAGCGAGCCCTGTTTGCTGCCGCCGCTCTCTTTCATTTCGGTGCTGGCGTTGCTGCGCAGGTAACGGTAACCGAGTTCTATCGAGGTGTTCTGCGAAACTTGCTGCAACACACCGACCTGGCCACCGATGGCGTAACCGATGTCGCTGTCACGGCTGAAACCCGGCGAATCCTGCGTCAGCTTGGTCAGACCGGCCGTGGCGCCACCGAACAATTTAGTGCTGCCGCCCACCGGGTAGAACAGGTCATAGCTGCCGAGCAGATTTTCCTGGCGCAGTTTAACGCCATTGTGCGAGCCGGAAACGTTGTCGTAAGTGGCGTAGTAGCGGCCCTGGCTGTTTTGCTGACCGAGGCGCATGCCGTAGGTGTTGTTGCCGTCGATGGCCCCGGTGACGTTGGGGTTGCCGAGATTGTTGTTGAGCGCGTGGGACTTGTCGATCTTGTCGCTGGTCTGGCCGAATGTCAGGCCGGCGAAGTTGCTGGTGTCGTCGGCGTTCGCCGCGATGCTGGAGCCTAACAGGGTAAAAGCCAGCAGCAATTTGTTTAAACGAGTCATGGGTATTTCCTCTTTCACAGTGCTGTTTGGGTATGGCGCAAGGTTACTGAGCCGCCCCTGTACGGCCCCTGAACCGTCTCTGAACCTGACCTGAACCGGATCGACTAGGCTGTTCTGACCACTTTCAATAAGGAGATCCGACCATGCGCCTGTTCCTCGCCCTCACTTTGCTGGCAGTCAGCAGCTTCACCCAGGCTGCGATCAAGACTGAAGAAATCCCCTACCAAAGCGCCGACGGCAGCCAACTGATCGGCTACTACGCCTATGACGACGCGATCAAAGGCCCACGCCCCGGCGTTGTCGTGGTTCACGAATGGTGGGGGCTGAACGAGTACGCCAAGCGCCGCGCGCGGGATCTCGCCGAACTCGGCTACAGCGCGCTGGCCATCGATATGTACGGCGAAGGCAAGAACACCGAGCACCCGAAAGACGCCATGGCCTTCATGCAGGCAGCGACCAAGGACGCCGATGCGGCGAGCAAGCGCTTCGCCGCCGGGCTCGATCTGTTGAAGAAGCAAAAGCAGACCGACCCGAACAAAATCGCCGCCGTCGGCTATTGCTTCGGTGGCGCCGTGGTACTGAATGCGGCGCGTCAGGGTGTGCCGCTGGCCGGTGTGGTGAGTTTCCATGGCGCGCTGGCAACCAAGACTCCGGCGACTCCGGGCAGTGTGAAGGCGAAAATCCTCGTCGAGCACGGTGCGCTGGACAGCATGGTCACTCAGGACCACGTCACCGCGTTCAAGTCGGAGATGGACAAGGCCGGGGCGGACTACCAGTTCGTCAGTCTGGATGGCGCCAAACACGGTTTCAGCAACCCGGATGCCGATCGCCTGAGCCATGGCGAGCATGGCGGGCCGGACATTGGTTACAACAAGGCGGCGGATGAAAAATCCTGGGCGGATATGCAGGCGTTCTTCAAGAAGATTTTCGGCTGAGTCAGTAGCGACCGAGGCGCGGCCTTCGCGAGCAGGCTCGCTCCCACATTGGATCCCTGTCGCACAGAAGATCCCCTGTGGGAGCGAGCCTGCTCGCGAAGGCTTCACCGCCGATCTCGACCTCGCCCCGACTAACCGGCAAAATGCCCGCCATGCATACCACCCCCGCCCTGCCCGCCTGCTGCACTGCGCTCGACAGCCACTGGCCGTTGCCGACGGTCCTGGCCGATACCGTGCTGCTCAGTACCCACTTCGACCCGACACGGTTGCTTGGCGATGACTTCCAGCGCAGCGCTGTGCCGGCGCCACCGAGCATTCAGCGCTCGGTGGCCAAGCGCCAGGCCGAGTTCCTCGCTGGACGCATTTGCGCGCGGGCCGCGCTGCAACAACTCGAAGGCCTGAATATCGTCCCGCCGATTGGCGAAGACCGCGCGCCGGTGTGGCCGGCGCACATCTGTGGTTCGATCACTCACAGCACTGGCCGTGCGGCGGCGATTGTCGCCAACAAACAGCACTGGCGCGGCTTGGGCATGGATCTGGAAAACCTGTTGAGCCACGAGCGCGCTGAACGCCTGGCCGGGGAAATTCTCACCCCGGCGGAAATGCAGCGCATGGCGGCAGGCTCGCAGGAGCAACTGGCGCTGCGGGTGACCCTGACGTTTTCGGTGAAAGAGAGTTTGTTCAAGGCGCTGTACCCGATCGTGCAGCAGCGCTTTTATTTCGAGCATGCCGAAGTGCTGGAATGGACTGCGGCGGGTCAGGTCAGGCTGCGGCTGTTGACGGATCTGTCGAGCGAATGGCGCAACGGATCGGAGCTGGAGGCGCAGTTTGCAGTGCAGGATGGGCAGTTGTTGAGTCTGGTCAGCATTCCTGCCTGAAGTTTTGCATTGCCTGCATGGTCCTCATCGCTGGCAAGCCAGCTCCCACAGTATTCGCGGTGAACACAGAGACAATGTACACCCGCAAAACCTGTGGGAGCTGGCTTGCCAGCGATGGGGCCAGCCCTGCCACTACACACCCTACCGGCGCTCCTGATTCCTCGGCCAGCTCAGACTGAAGCACGCCCCACCCAGACTCTTGCTTTTGCCAATGATCGCCCGGCCGTCGTGCCAGTGGATGATCCGCCGCACAATCGACAAGCCCAGACCATGCCCGCCCGAGGCCCGCGTGCGACTATCGTCGAGGCGCAGAAACGGCGTGAAGATCCGCTCCCACGCCACTTCCGGCACGCCCGGCCCGTCATCCTCAACGTCGATCCGGCAACGCAACTGGCCGACCTGATAACTCACCGTCACTTGTGAATGGGCATGGCGCATCGCGTTGCCCACCAGATTCTGCAGCGCCCGATGCAAATAACGCGGCTCGGCCTCGACCCACGCGCCGTCGTTGTCGGCCGATGACAGACACAATCCGCGCTGCACCGTGACCTCGGCGCGCAGCGGCGCCAATTCTTCGATCACCTGATTGACCAGCGCATCCAGATCGATGCGCTGGAAAGTCAGCGCCGGCGAGCCCTGCTCCAGCCGTGCGTAAGTGAGCATCTCGTCGACCAGCTTATCGAGGTCTTCGATGTCGTGATCCATGCCTTCGCGGTATTTCTCCAGCGCCTGCGCAGTGGTAGCCGTGCCGATCATTTCCAGACCGAAACGCAGCCGCGCCACCGGCGTGCGCAGCTCGTGAGACACCGCGCGCACCAGTTCACGCTGGATCGCCAGCAACTGTTGCAAGTGCTCGGCCATGCCGTTGAACGCCGATGCCAGCCGCCCGACCGAGTCGGCACCGCGCGCCGGCACACGGGTTTCCAGGCTGCCCTTGGCGATGCGCGTGGCCGCCGCTTCGAGGCCGCGCAGACGTCGCTCGAGCTGACGCACCAACAGATAAACGATAAGGCCGATCAGGGTCAGGCCCAGCGCGGCAATCAATACCAGCCATTCCGGCGGGTACGGATTCATCTGATACAGCGGGCCAATTTCCAGCACCCACGGCGTACCGACCATGCCAGCGAAGACGCGGATCGAATCGCCGCCCTTGCCCAGTGCCATCACCGTATCGCCCTCGGCCACGCGGCGGCTCTGGTCTTCGTCCATGTCGGCGTCATTTACCGTGACCAGACGCAGATCGAAGCCGAAGCCCTTTTCCTGCTTGATCTGCGCCAGACGCTTGGGCTGTTCGGCGACCGGTACCCGCACCAGTTCATCGGCCAGCAGGTAAATGGTCGCCCGGGCCAGTTGCTCGCTGATTTGCTGTACCTCGCCCACCAGCATCATTTGCTCTTTTTCGCTGATCAGCCGATAGACCTTGGCCGCATGTGGCCCGGTCTGCTCGACCAGCGCCTGACCGCGCAGCACACGGGTGCGCTGGGCCAGATCAAGGTCGGTTTCAGAGAATTTCTTCAGCGTCAGCGGAATACCGAGCAGCCGCTCCCACACCAGAAGCGCGCGATGGCGTTCGGTCTGGTTCATCGGTTGCAGGTTGTCGGCCATCAGCGAGAAAGTGCCGTGGGCCAGGCGCTCGCGGTATTGCTCGCTGCGCACCTGATTGAGCA
>NZ_JH635998.1:3806083-3809697 GCF_000257605.1 Pseudomonas sp. R62 | reverse complement strand
AGCGTCATCGGTGCGCGCGGTGAGCATCAGGATCGGCCCGTCGTACTGGCTGCGCACCTTGCGGCAGATGCTCAGGCCATCCTCGCCGGGCAGCATCAGGTCGAGGATCACCAGATCCGGCTGCTCCTTGATGATCCGCGCCGCCGCCAGCGCACCGTTGCCTTCGATCTCCACGCGCAGGCCATTGGCTTGCAGGTAATCGCGGGTGAGCTCGGCCAGTCGCTGGTCATCCTCGACGATCAATACCTGCCAGGTTTGTTGCTCCACCGGTGACCTCTGCTTGCTGTTTTTATTAAAAGAAGAAAGACAATCGCCTGACACGGACAAAACCTGTGGGAGCGAGCCTGCTCGCGAAAGCGTCTGTTGCTCCAACCTGAATGCTCAGTGGTCAACCGATTCGCGAGCAGGCTCACTCCCACAATCCTGCGTATACCTCCCGATCATCTGTCATGTTTCAGGAGGATAAAAATGTCCATGCACCCAGCGATTGTATAAACGCCGGTCACGCGGAAAACAAGTCGGTAAATGCGTTCGGACAAGGCGGAATTCTGTGATAGGGTTCGCGCCCTTAAAAAACCGCTGAAGCGTTTTTCCAGGCAAAAAAACAGTGACAAACGGTCTGGCTCAGCAGGTTCGCGGCCTACACGCGTTTTCCCTGTTTCTTACACAAATTACGCACAGGCTTATCCACAGGTAGTACGTTGCAATCCCCCCCTGAAACGCATTATCTTGTAGCACGGCGAAAACAGAGACCCTACATATAGGGTTTTCACCTAAAACGCCCAACCACATTTCAGACCTGAAACTCAAGTGCTTTATGGCCAGTTTCCGGTAGAACAAGCGAGTTTTTTCAAGCCCAAACCGCACTGGCGGATGGCACCGTTTTATTTGGTCCGAAACGGACAAAACGGTATGGGTGTTGCAGTCATGACTGCCACCCGCGAAGGAATCCGGTGGCGAGCTTCGGCTCGTAACCAAAACTTCGGCAAGGATGCGGCGTTGCAGCCTTTTTCCTACTGTTCCGAAGTTTGTAATGCCGACGCCCGTCGGTTGCAGTGCTTCGGTACAGAACGGTGAGCACCATGACGGTGCCAAACAAACATAGAGAATGTGGAGACCACCCCCCATGCAAACCGACACAACTCGCGAGAACCCGCAGGGCACCTTGCCGCAGGCCGCCGATTCGACTTCGGATCTGGCAGCCACCGCGCCTGGCCAGCTGCGCGTGATCAAGCGTAATGGCACTGTCGTTCCTTACACCGATGACAAGATCACCGTCGCTATCACCAAAGCGTTCCTCGCAGTTGAAGGCGGCACCGCTGCCGCCTCGTCGCGAATCCACGACACCGTTGCGCGCCTGACCGAACAGGTCACCGCGACCTTCAAGCGTCGCATGCCATCGGGCGGCACCATCCACATCGAAGAAATCCAGGACCAGGTCGAACTGGCCCTGATGCGTGCCGGTGAGCAGAAAGTTGCACGCGACTACGTGATCTACCGTGACGGCCGTTCGAAAGAGCGCGCAGCGCACGCTCCTGCCGAAGCAGCAGTCAACGCGCACCCGTCGATCCGCATCACCCGCGCCGACGGCAGCCTCGCGCCGCTGGACATGGGCCGCCTGAACACCATCGTTACCGAAGCCTGCGAAGGCCTGGAAGAAGTCGACGGCGACCTGATCCAGCGCGAAACCCTGAAGAACCTGTACGACGGCGTGGCCCTGACCGACGTCAACACCGCCCTGGTGATGACCGCCCGTACCCTGGTCGAGCGCGAGCCGAACTACTCATTCGTCACCGCCCGCCTGCTGATGGACACCCTGCGTGCCGAAGGCCTGAACTTCCTCGAAGTCGCCGAAAGCGCCACCCATCACGAAATGGCCGACCTGTACGCCAAGGCCCTGCCGGCCTACATCGCCAAAGGTATCGAGTTCGAACTGCTGAACCCTGTGCTGGCTACCTTCGACCTGGAAAAACTGGGCAAGGCGATCAATCACGAGCGCGATCAGCAATTCACCTACCTGGGCCTGCAGACCCTGTACGACCGCTACTTCATCCACAAGGATGGCGTGCGTTTCGAACTGCCGCAGATCTTCTTCATGCGCGTGGCCATGGGCCTTGCGATCGAAGAGAAGCAGAAAGAAGATCGTGCGATCGAGTTCTACAACCTGCTGTCCTCGTTCGACTACATGGCTTCGACCCCGACCCTGTTCAACGCCGGTACCCTGCGTCCACAGCTGTCGAGCTGCTACCTGACCACCGTGCCGGATGACCTGTCGGGCATCTATCACGCGATCCACGACAACGCCATGCTGTCGAAATTTGCCGGCGGCCTGGGCAACGACTGGACGCCGGTGCGTGCGCTGGGTTCGTACATCAAGGGCACCAACGGCAAGTCGCAAGGCGTGGTGCCGTTCCTCAAAGTAGTGAACGACACCGCTGTGGCCGTGAACCAGGGTGGCAAGCGCAAAGGCGCTGTGTGTGCCTACCTGGAAACCTGGCACATGGACATCGAAGAGTTCATCGAGCTGCGCAAGAACACCGGTGACGATCGTCGTCGTACCCACGACATGAACACCGCCAACTGGATCCCTGACCTGTTCATGAAGCGTGTCTTCGATGACGGCAAGTGGACCCTGTTCTCGCCATCCGAAGTACCGGACCTGCACGACCTGACCGGTAAGGCCTTCGAAGAGCGCTACGAGTACTACGAAGCGCTGACCGAGTACCCGGGCAAGGTCAAGCTGTTCAAGACCATCCAGGCCAAAGACCTGTGGCGCAAGATGCTGTCCATGCTCTTCGAAACCGGCCACCCATGGCTGACTTTCAAAGACCCGTGCAACCTGCGCAGCCCGCAGCAGCACGTCGGCGTGGTCCACAGCTCGAACCTGTGCACCGAGATCACCTTGAACACCAACAAGGACGAAATCGCCGTTTGCAACCTGGGCTCGATCAACCTGCCGAACCACATCGTCGACGGCAACCTCGATACCGCCAAGCTGCAACGCACCGTGAACACCGCCGTGCGCATGCTCGATAACGTGATCGACATCAACTACTACTCGGTGCCGCAAGCGAAGAACTCCAACTTCCGCCACCGTCCGGTCGGTCTGGGCATCATGGGCTTCCAGGACGCTCTGTACCTGCAGCACATCGCCTACGGCTCCGACGCCGCCGTCGAGTTCGCCGACAAGTCGATGGAAGCGGTCAGCTACTACGCGATTCAGGCTTCCTGCGACTTGGCCGACGAGCGCGGCGCCTACGAGACGTTCAACGGCTCGCTGTGGTCCAAGGGCATCCTGCCGCTGGATTCGCAACAGATCCTGATCGAGCAGCGCGGCGAGAAGTACATCGACGTCGACCTGAAGGAAACCCTCGACTGGGCACCGGTTCGCGCCCGTGTACAGAAAGGCATCCGTAACTCGAACATCATGGCCATCGCACCGACCGCGACCATCGCCAACATCACTGGCGTTTCGCAGTCGATCGAGCCGACCTACCAGAACCTGTACGTGAAATCGAACCTGTCGGGCGAATTCACCGTGATCAACCCGTACCTGGTTCGCGACCTGAAGGCTCGCGGTCTGTGGGACTCGGTCATGATCAACGACCTGAAGT
>NZ_JH635998.1:3798788-3805447 GCF_000257605.1 Pseudomonas sp. R62 | reverse complement strand
AAGAGCTCTACGCGACCGCGTTCGAAGTGGACACCAAGTGGATCGTTGACGCCGCCAGCCGTCGTCAGAAGTGGATCGACCAGGCCCAGTCGCTGAACCTTTACATCGCCGGCGCATCGGGCAAGAAGCTCGACGTGACCTACCGCATGGCCTGGTACCGTGGTCTGAAAACCACCTACTACCTCCGTGCCCTGGCCGCGACCAGCACCGAGAAGTCGACCATCAACACCGGTAAGCTGAACGCTGTTTCCAGCGGCGGCAACCACGGCGACGATTCGGTCCTGGCCGCTCCGGCAGGTCCGGCGCCAGTGCCAAAGGCCTGCGCGATTGACGAGCCGGATTGCGAAGCTTGCCAATAAGCTGAGCTGATTCAGGCGTTGCGAGACGCCTGGAATCTCAAGGCAAACAAAACCCCCGACAGACTTCTGGTTTGTTGGGGGTTTTGTTTTTTGGCGGCCTTTGGGCCGACCGGGCTCTTGAGGTTTTGGGTGTATATCCGTTGCTGCGGGTGTTGCCGCTGGCGGTTTCGCTCTTACAGCGAGTCACCTTTTTCAGACGCCGGAGTGCCGACCCAGCAAAAAGGAATCAAAAGGCTTTGCCCCGGCGTACGGCGCTCGCTGAGGCAAAACATCAAGAGCCCCTCACCCTAGCCCTCTCCCGGAGGGAGAGGGAACTGACCGAGGTGTTTAATCGAAGTACGCCGACCTGAGATACCGAGTCGAATGCAGGTTTTAAACACCACACAAATCGGCCCCCTCTCCCTCGGGAGAGGGCTGGGCGGGCGGCGTTCCGATGAGGGGCGAATCCAACACAGATCCAAAGCAGACCCCACGATTTTCACCACTCAAAACGATGAGCGCAAGCTCGAGTACCGCTTTTGATCTTGATCCACCGGCGACGTCGGAAGGCTGAGTGGAGGGATTGATCCGGGCGTGGGAGCGCAGCGACCGTCTGGCGCAGCCAGACACAGCGGAAGGAGGTGCAGCGAAGCAAACCGTAGCCGCTGCGCCCGGATCGATCCCGCAGCGAAGGGACCCGAGCCTGCGAGGGCCGAACGCAGGAGCAAAGCGTTTTGGTTACTTTTGGGCGTCTGCAAAAGTGACCCGCTGTAAGAGCGGAACCGCCAGCCGCAACACCCGCAAAAACGGATATACCCCCAAAACCCCAAGAACCTGGTCGGCCCAAAGGCCGCCACGGCCAAAAAAAAGCCCCTCAAAACCGAGGGGCCCAAAAAACCAGCTCAGAAACCCGAATCAGGTCATCTGAATAATGGTCTGCATAATCGTGCTCTGCGTCGAAATGGTCTTGGCGTTCGCCTGATAGTTGCTCTGACCCTTGATCAGATCAACCAGCTCGTTGGTCAGGTTAACGTTCGACTCTTCCAGCGAGTTGGACACCACCGAACCCAGCGTACCGGTCTCAGGCGCATCGTAGCCCGGAATACCCGAAGCAAACGTCTCTTTCCAGCTGGTGCCACCGATCGCCTGCAGGCCCTGTTCGTTGGTGAAGCTCGCCAGTGCAACCTGTCCGATGGCCTTGCTCTGGTTGTTGCTGAAGTTGGCGAACAGGGTACCGGTACCGTCGATGGTCAGGTTGGTGATCTGGCCAGTCGCGTAACCATCCTGAGTAGGAATCGTGCGCGAGGTGTCGGCGTTGTACTGAGTGGTCTTGGCCATCGAGATGGTCACACCCGCCGGGTTTGCCGCCGCGCCGTTAGCCTTCCAGACACCATCGGTCACAGTGCCTGGCACCCAGCCCTTGAGTGTCAGATCGCTGCTGATGATGGCCGGGC
This sequence comes from Pseudomonas sp. R62, assembly GCF_000257605.1. Classification (NCBI taxonomy): domain Bacteria; kingdom Pseudomonadati; phylum Pseudomonadota; class Gammaproteobacteria; order Pseudomonadales; family Pseudomonadaceae; genus Pseudomonas; species Pseudomonas sp. R62. The sequence continues at coordinate 3,803,655 of NZ_JH635998.1, read as the reverse complement.
CACCCAGCGGATCTGGCGTGCTGACCTGGGTCAGCTTGCCGGTCGCATCAAAGGACAGCGTCGAGGCCACAGGCGCGGTGGTCTTCGGATCGCTGCCGGTCGCATCCGGGTTACGACCGTCCACCAGTGTGTAGACCTTCCAGGTGTTGGCGCCGGTTTTCACCATGTATTGATCCATGGTGTGCTGGTTGCCCTGGCTGTCATAGATCGGGGTGCTGAACGACTTGGTGTAGGTCGCAGTGTTGGTAGGGTCGAATTTGCCTGCCGCGACCGTATCGTCGATCACCGCAGCGGTCGAGTTCAGGTTGATGGTCGAAGCCACCGCCGAAGTCGACTTCGGGGCCAGGTTCGAGGTATCGATCTTGAGATCGGTCAACACGCCGTTAATAATCTTGCCGTTGGCATCCACACCGTAGCCCTGCAAACGCGAGGTGTAGTCGGTGTTGGTGATGTAGCCGGCGTTATCGACCTTGAACGTACCGGCACGGGTGTAAGACACCGAGCCGTTGTTGTTCATGGTGAAGAAGCCAGAGCCGTTGATGCCCATGTCCAGCACGTTGCCAGTGTTGTTGATGTCACCCTGGGTGAACTGCTGGGAAACGTTGGCCAGGCGTACGCCGTTACCGATCACCTTGCTGCCGCTGCCCAGACGAGTCGCCGAATAGACGTCTTCGAATTCTGCGCGCGAGGATTTGAAACCGGCGGTGGCGACGTTGGCGATGTTGTTGCCGGTCACGTCCAGTTGCTTGTTGGCTGCATAGAGACCGCTAAGGCCGATATTGAAAGACATATTCCACTCCTTTATGCCGGGTTAGTCGGCTCTATATACCAATGGTTTGTACTTTGGACAGGGCGACGGTGCCCTTGCCAGCCAGGTTGAGCATCAGCTCGCCACCGGTCTGGCTGATCGTCACGCTGTTGACGGTCGCCGGCAGGTAGGTCGCCAGGTCGGTCGCGGTGCCGTTGATCGGTGCGTTGGCCTTGAACGTGTAAGTGCCGACCGGAACCACGGTGCCGGCGGTGTCCTTGCCGTCCCAAGTGAAGCTGGCATCGCCGGCAGCGCGGCTGCCCAGGTCGATGGTGCGCACGGTTTTGCCGTCCTTGTCGGTGATGGTCACGGTGCCGCCGGCAATCGACGACGGCACGGTGACCGAACCGGTCAGACCTTTGCTCGGGTCATCGAGCTGGGCGGTGTTGGTCTGCACGATCACGTTGCGACCGACCAGCGACGACGCTTGCAGCGCCTGCGACGAGTTGTAGTTGCCGGCAAGGCCACTGACGGTGGAGTTCAACGTGGTGATGCCTTCAAGGCTGCTGAACTGCGCCAGTTGCGCAACGAACGCGCTGTTGTCCTGCGGGTCGAGCGGATTCTGGTTTTTCAGCTGGGTGACCAGCAATTGCAGGAAAGCATCCTTGCCCAGCGCCTGGCCGCCGGTGGCACTGTTGGTCGCCGAAGCGATGCCGCCCGACGTAGTGCTGCTGGCCTTCTTCGACGAGTTGGCCAGGATGTCGTTCATGCTCAGGCTGCTGGTGGTATCCGTAACGCTCATGGCAGTCGCCCCTTATTACTGACCGAGGGTCAGTACCTTCTGCATCATGGTTTTGGCGGTGTTCATCATTTCCGCGTTGGTCTGGAACGAGCGGCTCGCAGAAATCATGTCAGCCATTTCTTCCACCACGTTGACGTTCGGGTAGTAGACATAGCCCTTGGCGTCGGCGGCCGGATGGTTCGGCTCGTAGCGCGCTTCAAGATTGCTCTGGTCTTCGACAACGCCGAGCACCTGCACGCCCTGCCCGGCCGCGTCCTGGTTCTGGAACAGCGAATTGCTGCCGCCAGCCTGGCCGCCCTGGAACATGGTGGCGAATACCGGATGGCGCGCGCGGTAGGTCTGGTCGATGCTCGAAGAGACGGTTTCGGCGTTGGCGATGTTCGACGCCACGGTGTTCAGACGCGTGGTCTGCGCGCTCATGCCGCTGCCGGCAATGTTGAAAACGCTGGACAGGGACATGGATTATTCTCCGCGCAGGGCTGACACCAGCCCTTTGAATTTGCTGTTGAGCAAGGTGAAGCTGGCCTGGAAGCCGACGGCGTTTTCCGCGTAGTTCGACTGTTCCAGTTGAGCGTCGACGGTGTTCTGGTCGATCGAAGGCTGCATCGGCGTGCGATACATCAGCGACTCGTCGCCATTGCCCAGCCCTTCAGCCTCGATGTGCCGACTGTTGGTCATGTTCAGGGCAAAGTGGCCGCCGGTCTTGGTCTTCTCGGTCTGTGCTTCGAGCACTTTGGAGAAATCCAGATCCCGCGCCTTATAGTTCGGGGTGTCGGCGTTGGCGATGTTGTTGGCCAGCACTTCGGCACGCTGGGCGCGGAAGCCCAATGCCTTTTCGTGAATGCCCAGCGCTTTGTCGAAGCTGATGCTCATGTCGGGAACCTTCGGGTGACCGGTTTTTCGTATCTGAGCTTTAGCAAGCGCCGTGCCAAATGAACAAAGCCCCGTATTCCGGGGCTTTGCGCCAAACAGGCTAAGCGGCAATGCCAGAAAAGCGGCAACCGGTTACCGCCGGATGCCGCTTTTCTGCCGCTTGCCGTCCCATCACAGCCAGACAATTGTGGGAGCGAGCTTGCTCGCGAAGGCGGCGTGTCAGCCAATGCAAATGCAGAATGTGACGGCCTCTTCGCGAGCAAGCTCGCTCCCACAGGGATTGTTGGTGTTAAGAGAATTTCTTCGGGCATAAAAAAACGGGAGGCCTTTGCGGCCTCCCGTTTTTTGTATCACTGCAAACCGCTTATTTCGCCTTGTAGATAATCCCCGGGCTGCACTGAACCATCTGGTAATGATCCGGCAAACCGTTCAGCGCTTCCGAAGCGCCAAGGAACAGGTACCCACCCGGCTTCAATGTGCTGTGAATGCGCAACAGGATGTCCTTCTTCACTTCGGCAGAGAAGTAGATCAGCACGTTGCGGCAGAACACGATGTCGAACTTGCCCAGCGCCGCGTAACTGTCGAGCAGGTTGAAAGAACGGAATTCCACCCGGCTCTTGATCGGCGCCTTGACCACCCAGCGCCCCGGCCCTTTCGGGTCGAAGTAGCGTTGCAGGCGTTCCGGCGACAGACCGCGACCGATCGCCAGGCTGTCGTACTCGCCGGTCTTGCAGTTGTTGAGCATCAGGCCCGACAGATCGGTGGCAACGATCTGCACACCCATCTTCAACTGACCCAGGTTGCTGCGCTCGAACTCGTCGATCGACATCGACAGCGAGTACGGTTCCTGTCCCGACGAGCAGGCCGCCGACCAGATCCGCAGACGCTGGTTGGGGCTGGCCTTGATCGCTTCCGGCAGTACCTTGTTCTTCAAGACTTCAAACGGATAGGTATCGCGAAACCACAGGGTTTCGTTGGTCGTCATGGCATCGACCACCTGCTCGCGCAAACCGCTGCGCGGCTGGGTCTGGATGCGCTGTACCAGCTCACCCAGGGACTTGATGCCTTGCTGCTCCATCAGTTTGTTGAGACGGCTCGAGACCAGATACTGCTTGTTTTCACCGAGCAGAATGCCACAGGCTTTTTCCAGGAAGACCCGGAACTGTTCGAAATCCAAATTACCCGTAGACAATGATGCCGCCTCTTAAATCGTGTTGACCGCCAGGGGCAGAAGGCCCCTAGCTGATATCTGCTGCTTTGATCCGGTCGACTACCCGGGATGCGAGGTCATCAGGACGGAATTTGGCCAGGAAGTCATCAGCACCGACTTTCTTGACCATCGCCTGATTGAATACCCCCGACAACGAAGTATGCAGGATGATATGGAGCTTTTGCATGCGTGCGTCGCCGCGGATTTCCGCCGTCAGGGTGTACCCGTCCATCTCCGGCATCTCGATGTCGGAAATCATCATCAGGAACTCTTCTTCCGGCTTCTTGCCCTCGTCGACCAGCTTGCGCAGGTAATCCAGCGCCTGCTTGCCGTCGTTCAGCGCCACCACTTCGACACCGATGGTCTGCAGACAACGGGTGACCTGCTTGCGCGCCACCGACGAGTCATCGACCGTCAGCACCCGCAGCGACAACGCCTTGGTCTGCGTCTCGACATCGACCACGCCCACCGAAATCGCTTCCGGCGTCGGCGCCACTTCGGCCAGCACCTTCTCGACGTCGATGATTTCGACCAACTGGTTGTCGACCCGCGTCACAGCGGTCAGGTAGTGATCGCGGCCGGTACCCTTGGGTGGCGGATGGATCTCTTCCCAGTTCATGTTGACGATGCGCTCCACCGAGCGGACCAGGAAACCCTGGGTCTTGGTGTTGTACTCCGTGATGATCACGAACGGACTGTTCTTGTCTTTCAACGCACCGGAGCCCGTTGCCATTGCCAGATCCAGGATCGGAATGGTCGCTCCCCGTATATTCGCTACCCCGCACACGACAGGACTGGATTTGGGCATCAACGTCAGGGACGGGCACTGCAACACTTCCCGTACCTTGAACACGTTGATCCCGTAGAGCTGCGGCCCGTCGAGACGGAACAACAGCAGCTCGAGGCGATTCTGCCCTACCAGTTGCGTGCGCTGGTTCACCGAATCCATTACACCAGCCATGCCCAGACTCCTACACCAACGCCAAGTGTTGTTGCGACGCACATTCATTGCTAAACGGCACGGCGCTTGCTTTTTAACTCGTATGAACGCTCAAACGACATTTTCCCGACGCCTGACATCCTCCCTTCGCAAAGGGCTTTGCGCGGTGTCCGCCGTTTGCTGCTTGCTTGCTGGCAGTCCTGCCCATGCAGATGCGGTTACCTTGCCTGATATGCTTATCGGCGTGACTCAGGGCTTTCTTGAATTCACCGTAGAAGACTATTTGGCTTCCAG
>NZ_JH635998.1:3777001-3798097 GCF_000257605.1 Pseudomonas sp. R62 | reverse complement strand
GAAATCGAAGTCAACCAGCTCGACCCGCGCATGCGCATGCCCATGTGCGACAAGGAATTGACAGCCACGCTGGAGAGCCCGGCACGCCCGCTGGGCCGCGTCACGGTGAAGGTTCGCTGCGAAGGCAGTTCGCCTTGGACGGTGTTCGTACCCGCTCAAGTCCGCCTGTTTCGCGAGATCGTGACGACCACTCGTCCGCTGAAACGCGCCGGCATTATCGAGCCGCAGGATGTGACCTTGCGCGAGCGCGACGTCAGCACGATCAACCAGGGTTTCCTGACCTCGGTCGACGAAGCGATCGGGCAGAAACTTACCCGACCAACGGTCGCCGATCAGGTCATCACACTGGTGCATCTGGAACAGGCCGAAGTGGTGCGCAAGGGTGACCAGGTGGTGATCACTGCGCGCAGCGGCACCCTTGCCGTACGCATGCCGGGGGAAGCGCTCTCCAATGGCGGCATGAAAGAACAGATTCGAGTAAAAAACCTTAATTCTCAAAGAGTTATCAAGGCGCAGGTGATTGCGCCGGGACAGGTCGAAGTGGCCATGTAAAAGCCTCGTGGAGAAAACTGGCGCCGATCCCGTCGCTTCCCTAAACTGTGCCGCAGCAGGTCTCGCAACGGCGCATGCAAGCTTATGGTTGATTGGGCCTAAAGTTTTTCAGGGGATAGCCGAAAACATGGCAAGCGTCCAAATTCCCAGAGGTTTTTTATCATGGTTATCGATTTCAACCGATTGAACAGTTCCTCGTCACTAACCGGCAGCACACGTACCAGCAACGCCAAGGAAAGCGCTGAAAACAGCCCCTCCGCGCCGCTGAATACCCAGGCCGAACAGGCCAATGTCGCCAAAAGCGGGGAGTCGGTACACCTCAGCAATGAGGCTCAACAGTTGCAGAAGGTCACTGACAAGCTGCGCGATCAGCCTGCTGTCGACAAAGCCCGAGTGGCCGAGTTGAAAGCCGCGATTGCCGATGGCAGCTATAAAGTCGACAGCAACCGTGTAGCCAGCAAACTGCTCAACTTCGAAGCCCAGCGCTAGGCTTTTGCCGGCGCCAGGCTTTTGGACGCTTAAACCCCAAGGCCAGCCATGCACGACACTAACTTATTGCAACTGATCAACGACGACTTTGCTCCAGCGCAACAATTGCTGGAGTTATTGCAAACCGAATCCCTCGCTTTGCATGGTCGCGACATGCCGTTGCTGGAAGAAATTCTGGCGACCAAGCAAGCGTTGATCATTCTGCTCGAGCAGCATGGCCGCAAGCGCAGCGAAATCCTCGCCAGCCTCAACCTGCCGACCGATCGCACAGGTCTTGAGCAACTGGCCAGCCAGTCGAGCATTGGCGACCAGTTGCTGACCCAGGGCGATGCCCTGACCGCGCTGATCGCCCAATGCCAGGCAGCCAACATCAAGAACGGCCAGTCGATCCAGATCCAGCAGGCGACTACGGCCAACCAGCTGAAGATCCTCACCGGCGGTGAGCCGCCAGCGCTGTACGACGCCAGCGGCACCTTTGCCAAACCGGTCAAGCCGCGAACGCTCAGCCAGGCATGAGCCATTCGCTGGCCCTGCACTATCCACTTGCGCAACATGCTGGCAAAATACTGGCCAGTCGTCTTATTTTGTCTGGAGATTGAAGAACCGTGTCCAACACCCTAAGCGCGGATGATGCTCCGCAGCCTCCGAAGGTGCTCACCACGCCACTGGAAATCTCCAGCAACCTGCGCCAGCTGCAAGACAGCCACGATCCGCTGATCATCACCTTCCATGAACGCAGCCAGCGTTTTCAGAGTTACCTGATCAAGGTCGACCGCGAAACCGCAACGATCGCGCTGGACGAAATGATCCCGCGCGATGGAGAGCGCTTCCTCCAGGCTGGCGAACCGTTCAAGGTCGAAGGCTTTCATGACGGCGTGCGCATCGCCTGGGAATGCAACGGCACGCTGAACATCGAAGAATCCGACGGCGACCGTTTCTACACCGGCGACCTGCCGAGCGAAGTGGTCTATCACCAGCGCCGTAACGCCTTCCGCGCTGCGTTGAAGCTCACCGATCTGGTCAGCGTTGAACTGGGCGGCGAAAAGCTCAAGGTTCCTCTGCAGGGCAAGCTGCTGGATATTTCTGCGACCGGTTGCAAGTTCCGCTTCGAAGGCGACATCACTGATCGCCTGCAACTGGGCCAGGTCTACGATCGCCTGATCGCCCCGCCGCTGTTCGGCAACCAGCCAACATCGGTCGAACTGCGCTATCTGCATTTCGAAGAAAAACTCAACATCACCTTCGCCGGTCTGCGCTTCCACAACATCAGTGGCCAGGCTGCGCGCAACGTCGAGCGTTTCGTTTACCAGTTGCAGCGTGAAGCACGGCGTTTCGACAAAGACGATCTCTGAGTCGCAGTGACCAATAAAAAGGGCAGTCCCGCACAGGACTGCCCTTTTTTATGCGCCGATGTTTACCTTCGATTCAGGGCCTGCCACCGCTGATATCCGGCGCAGGCTTATCGTCATTGCCGCTGTCCAGTTCGGTTTCAACGACTGCTTCCGGCTGCGCTTCGGGCTCAGGCTCAGGCTCAGGAGTGACCGGCGCCGGGTCTTGGACCATCTGCTCCTGCACCACCTGCTCATCGACACGCGGGTCAAGCGCCGCCACCAGCGGCGAGCTCGACATGCTGTCCGGCATTGCCACGTGATGCAGCGGTGCGTCGTCTACCTGGTGCAGGTTGGTCACTGCTTTCGGACGAATCCGCCAGACCAGCACCAACGCGAAGAAACTGAAGAACGCATACAGGCTCTGACTGCCGAGAAACTTCATCAGCACACCCGCCAGCAGCGGCCCGATGCTCGCGCCAACACCATAAGTCACCAGCAGCATGGCGGTCAGCGACACCCGGCGATCGCCTTCGACGTGATCATTGGAGAACGCCACCGCCAGCGGATACAGGCAGAACTGCACCAGCGAACAGAAGAAGCCGACGACGAACAGCACCTCCAGCGGCACCTGCGGCATGATCGCCAACGGCAACGCCGCCACCGCCAGAAACCCGGCAAAGCAGCGGATCAGCAGCGCGCGGTCATAACGGTCGGACAACCAGCCCAACGGCCACTGCACCAGCAAGCCGGCAAAAATGCAGCTACCCATGAACAGACCGACCTGCTCGGTCGTGAGCCCCTGTTGCGAGGCATACAGCGGCGCCAGACCGTAGAACGAACCGATGATCAGACCGGCGCCGAGCACCGTGCTCAGCGATTGCGGCACACGCTTGATAAAGAATCGCGGCTCCATCGGCGCCGGGTGCAGAGGCGCCGGGTGAATCCGCCGGGTCAGCGTCACCGGCACCAGACACAGGGCAAAGCACAGCGCGACCAGCATCAGCAGTTCCAGGCCGAGGGCGGGGTGCATGACCAGAATCAGTTGGCCCAGCACCAGGCCCAGGTACGAGGCGATCATGTAACCGCTGAACACCAGGCCGCGTTGATTGGCGTCGGCCTGCTCGTTGAGCCAGCTCTCGATGACCATGTACTGACACATCATGCCCAGACCGACGATCGTCCGCAGCACCAGCCACGCCGGCAGCCAGTCCACCAGCCCATGGCCGAGCACCGCGGCGCCGACGATCCCCGCACACGCCGAGTAGGCACGGATATGCCCGACCCGGGCAATCAGGCGATGGCCGATCTTGCCGCCCAGCACCAGACCGAAATAGTTGGCCGCCATCAGCGCACCGACCCACAGCCCGTCGACATTGTCGGCAGCCAGACGCAAAGCCAGATAAGTAGAAAGAAGGCCTGAGCCGATCAACATCATCAGCGAGGCGAAATACAGCGCTCGAAAGGATTTCCAGATTTGGCGCATCGGCGTTCCGAGCGGCTCCTTGCAGTAAATACCGGGCGTTCAGAACGACAGCCCGGCAGCAGCGATACGTCAGGCCTGGGCGGCCAGCACACGGCGCTCCCAGGGAGTGATTTCATCAAAGAAGCTGGTCAACTCCATGGTCTTCGAAGCGATGTAGCCTTCGATGAACTCCGACCCGAACAGTTCCCTCGCCAACTGGCTACGTTTCAGACGCTCCAGCGCGGCGTGCAAGGTACACGGCAAGGCCAGATTATCCGGCACGGCGAATTCTCCCTGGATTGCCGCGCTCGGCTCCAGTTCCTGTTCGATACCATGCAAACCCGCAGCCAGACTGGCGGCGATGGCCAGATACGGATTGGCGTCGGCGCCCGGCAGACGATTTTCGACCCGACGTGCGACCGGCGAGCTGGCGGGAATACGCAAGCCGGCGGCGCGATTGTCATGGGACCAGCAGGCATTGTTCGGCGACGCGTACGGATGACACAGGCGCTGATAGGAATTCACGTTGGGCGCAAACAGTGCGGTGAAATCGGCGAGGCCTGCCTGTTGCCCGCCGATGAAGTGGCGGAACATCGACGTCGGCTCGCCGTTCGAGTCAGTGAAGACATTCTTGCCGCTGCCGATCTCAACGATACTCTGGTGAATATGCATCGAGCTGCCCGGCGTATGCGCCAGCGGTTTGGCCATGCACACCACGTTCAGGCCATGCTTGAGCGCGACCTCCTTGAGCAGGTGCTTGAACAGGAACGTCTGATCGGCCAGCAGCAGCGGGTCGCCGTGCAGCAGATTGATCTCGAACTGGCTGACGCCCATTTCATGCATGAAGGTGTCGCGCGGCAGGCCGAGGGCGGCCATGCATTTATACACTTCGCGGAAGAACGGCCGCAGGCCGTTGTTGGAACTGACGCTGAACGCCGACTGGCCATCCTCGCGACGGCCGTCGAGGCCGACCGGCGGACGGAACGGCTGAGTCGGATCGGTATTGGGTGCGAAGACAAAAAATTCCAGTTCGGTCGCCACCACCGGCGCCAGACCGTGCGCGGCGTAACGGGCGATGACCGCTTTGAGCTGGCCACGGGTCGAGAGACTGGAGCTCTCCCCGCTCAGTTCGTCGGCGTCGCAAATCGCCATGGCGCGCGGCTCGTCGCTCCAGGGCAAACGGTGAATCTGCGCAGGATCGGCAACCAGCGCCAGATCGCCGTCATCGCTGCCGTAGAACCGCGCCGGCGGATAGCCGCCCATGATGCATTGCAGCAGCACACCCCGCGCCAACTGCAAACGCCGCCCTTCGAGAAAACCCTCGGCGGTCATCACCTTGCCCCGTGGCACACCGTTCAGATCCGGGGTGACACATTCAATCTCATCAATGCCGGTCAATCGCTGCGCGAGTGAACCCTGGCCATCGGTTGTCATGACGCAATCCTTGTTGTTGTGCGAGCCGCGAACGGCGACCCGGACAAAATAGGCTGCGGCTGTTCGGAATATCAAGCAGCGCCCACAAAAATCCCGATCTTGTGCAGGAGCCGTAGGAGCCGACGAGTGCAACGAGGCTGCGATCTTTTGATCTTGCTTTTTAAAAACAAAAGATCGCAGCCTTCGGCAGCTCCTACACCAGACCTCAGGGCAAGTAGAGGCTGAACACCCCACCACCCAACGGCCCGCCATTGCTGATTTCGGTGCGCCCTTCCACGCCGTTGCGCTGGTGCAGCGCGGCGATGCGATTGGCGAAATACAGACCCAGCCCGGTGCTGCCGCTGCTGTGATTGATGCCCTGCACATAATCGGCCTGACGCTCGAGCATCTCTGCTGGATAACCGTCGCCATCGTCATTGATGCTCAATACCAGTTGCCCGGCTTCATCACTGACAGTAATCAGCAACGACTCGCGGGCGTAACGGATCGCATTGTTGATGCAGTTGCCGAGCACCGAGGCGATCAGCTCGCGATCGAAGAAACCCAGCGGGCTCAACGGATCGACTTCATAGGTGGCGATGATGCCGCGACTGGCAAACACTTCCTGATGCGCGGCCAGTTGCGCCTCAATGAAATCGTCGAGTTCGTGATACGCCGGCTGGAGCGGCAACTGATTCACGCCAAGTTTGTACAGCCCGAGCAACTGCACGAGCATGCCGTTGAGGTGGGCGAACTCGAAGTCGATCACGCCCTGTTCCGAGCCGTCGCGCAGCTCTTTCGGCAGACGCGCCAGCCATTGGCTGTGCGCCTGCATCAGCATGGCCAGGGAGTTCTTCATGTCGTGGACGGTGGAGGCAATCACCGTGGAAAAATCCAGCGCCGGATCAATTGGGTTCATTCGCCAAACGCCTTGCTTTTCAGCTTCTGATAACGCGCAAAACGCGCGTCGGTGTCGGGCATCAGGCCCACCAGTTTCAGGCAGGCCCGACATTCTTCCAGCTCCGCCGACGGCACACTGGTGTCGGTGCCGTGCAGCAGCGACTGGGCCAGGTTCAGCGCAATACTGATGTTTTTCGGTTGCAGCTTGAGCGCCTTGCGGAACACCTCGCGGGCCTCGACCAGATTGCCGGTCTTGTACACGCGCACGCCCTGGCGGTTGAGATCGGCCGCAGCGTTACTCGAACTGAGAATCGTCGGATCGTCGGTGAGCTTGGCAATGTCTTTCATCACCGCCGGGTCATCGCCGTAGATCTCTGCGCAGCTTTTGAGCATCGAAGTGCCCGCCTCGGCCTGACCGAGCATCTGCAACTGCTTGGCCACCAGCAACGCCGCCTCGGGGCTCATGAATTGCTCCATGCCATCGAGGCGCATCAGTGCTTGTTCGGTGAGTTTGTCGGCGGTTTCAGCGTCGTTGAGCAATAGGCTCGTGGCTTTCATCAGCCGCGCGCGAATTTGCAGGCCGGGATCGCTCGGGTTTTCTTTAGCCACGGCGCTGAGGGTGGTGTTGATCTCCAGCCGCGTGCGCGTGTCGAGGCCGCGATCGCTGCCCTTGCTGATCAGCGCGTGCGCCAGGCCGAGATTGCTTTCCGGGTCCTTGAAACGCGACTGCGCGCCCTGCGCCACGGCCTGACGATAAGCACGCGAGGCGGTTTCGAAATCTTCGTTGGCCATCGCCAGTTTGCCGAGCAAAGCCTGACGGCGCACCGCCAGCGGCGACAGACGGATCGCTTCTTCCAGCACCCGCTGCGCGCCTTTGCTGTCGCCTTCGGCCACCAGCACATCGGCCATGCCGTCATACAGCGCCGGCATCATCGGGAACACTTTCAAGGCCTTTTCATAGACCTCTTTGGCCTGCGAGACCTGCCCGCGTTTGAACAGCAACTTGCCCAATCCAGCGAAGGCCCACGGCAACGGACGGTCGGCAATGATGCCGTCGTAGAGCCGCTCCAGCGCTTCGTTCTGATTCATGTCGCGCAGCGCATCGGCGCGGTAACGCAGGCACAGCGGCGAGTAGCGGATGTCCTGTTTGCACAGGGCAATGCAGGCATTGAGCACCTCGACCGGCTTACCGCGATCAAGGGCTTGCAGAATCGGTTTGAGCAACGTCTTGCGTTGCTCCAGACGCTCAAGGCGCTGGGCCAGCCCGGAACGGTTGAACGGCTTGGTCAGGTACGCATCCGGCTCATGCTCCAGCGCACTGAGCACCATCGCCTGACTGGTTTCGGCGGTGACCATGACGAAAACGGCTTCGTGGCTGATGAGCTTTTCCGACATCAGGTCTTCGAGCACCTGCTGGCCATTCTTCTTGCCGTCGCCGAGGTGGAAGTCCTGCAGAATGAAATCGTAGGACTTCTGCGAGCACATCTTCAGCGCCTGCTCGCCAGTGTCGGCAGTATCGACATCCTTGACGCCGAGCTCACGCAACATCGAACGCACGGAACTGCGGAAATCGGAAAAATCATCGACGATCAGAAAGCTTTTTTGGTGATACGACGACATCGAAGATTTCCAGGCAATTGAAGAAAACGAACCGAGGCGATTTCAGGCGCACAGATGATAGCCGGAGGCCATGCGCCATCAAGCGATTTCGCTGGAGTCTGAACTCACCGTTCGGGTTATCGGCCAAAAATCCCGGGGCCTGAGGGTGGTGCTTCAAGAATGTTGCCTGGAGTATTACTCTGCGCGCCTGCTCAAGGATTTTCATAGGGACTGAATCGTGTACATCAAGGGACGCTACATCCTGTCGGCCTTTTTGCTGCTGTTTATCCAGCCAATGAGTGCGGCGGCAATGGACTGCACCAAAGCGGCGAACGACGTGGAAAACACGATTTGCGCGAATAAACCGCTTTATGAGCTCGACGCGCAGATGGGCACGCTGTATCGCCAACTGATGACATCTGCCACAGCGACGCAACCTGAGCTCAAGCGCACCCAGCGCGCCTGGCTAAAAACCCGCAATGCCTGCGCAGTCGATGTCGCTTGCCTGGATGGCAGCTACCGCCAGCGCCTGCAAGCATTGCAGGCACAGTGGACGCAAGCCGCAATGTGGCAGCCGGACGCCGTGGATCTTCAGGCGATGAACGATCTGCAGGAAAGCATTCGTGCCGAGAGCAAAAACCACCCGGAATTTGCGCTGGAACATGCCTTGGCCGCACGGGCTTTGGAGTCTTCGCAGACATCGTTCGCGGGCGATCCAGTCGACAGTTACGGCGAGCAAACCAACTTCCCCAAGTCGCATCCCAAAGGCGTGAGCGAGGATGAGTGGCAAGCATTGAAAGCCTCAAGCATCGGAGGCGCCGCCGAGACCGGACGGACTTCTTACGCACTGCTGGATCTGGACAATGATGGCCAGCGCGACCTTATCGTCGACACATACGCAGGCGGCACCGGCTTGTTCACCTACGTGGAAACCTGGCGCCGCACGGGCGAGCGGTTCGTCAAAAGATCGGTCGAGCCGGAAAGCTCGCTGTTCTACACCAACGACCGTGGCGCTAATCAGGCAATCAGCTGGATCAGGCTTCACGACAGAATTTATGCCGCTTACCGAAACGGCGCCTATGGTGTCGATAATCTGTACCTGCTCAATCCGCTGAAGATCAACCGTCAGGTACCGACGGTGTCTGTGCGTTACGCTTACTCCCTGAAAGTGCCAACCACGCAACATACGGAAGACGGCACCAGCACCTATGCGCTCGAAGCGGATTTGCGCGCGGCACTCGACCACGCCATCACTCAGGCAACGAAAGTCGCATCGGGCTCAAACCCTGACGCGCCCCTTTGCCCCATTCCTCCGACGGGCGCCGGCGAAGACGATTACTACAGCTACGGTCCAGGGCACTACACCATCGAAAAGATCACCGATTTGCCGGTAATGATCGGCGGCGAATGCTACATCGGGGCGCTGATTGACTGGTTCGGCAGTTACAGCGAAAAGACTGGGTTATTCGCCCAACTGGCCGTGCGCAAGCCGGGCGTAGAGGCCAGCGGGACTACCTACGAAGTCTTCGGCCGTCGGCATGTAACCGAGGTCAGTGGGAGCCTTGGCAAAGTCGAAATCAACGACGACTGACCACCGATCATCACGTCGGAAAATTAATCGGCACGGTTGCCAATCACCGGATGTCAAAAACACAGACAGCACATTTGTCCTTCAAAAGTGCAGGCAGATTCGCAAATGAGGTTTATTCTGCGCAATTACCTGCGCCCCCGGACGTCCGCGATACGCTTGTACCGCCACAAAAAAGGCCGAAGTGATGACCTCGAAAACCCCTGCCTCGCCCTCTGCGCCCGAACGCAAGGACCTGACACCCAGCCACCTGAATTTCCCCGTGGTGGGCATCGGCGCCTCGGCGGGCGGCCTGCAAGCGACCAAGCTGTTTTTCGAGCATATGCCGAAGGACAGTGGCATGGCGTTCGTGATCATTTTGCACCTGTCGCCCGATCACCAGAGCATCGCCGACCAGATCATTCAGGAATCGACGCGCATGCCGGTGCTGCAAGTGACGCAGCCGGTGCCGATCGAAAAGAACTGCGTGTACGTGATTTCTCCGGCGCACTCGCTGACGATGAATGACGGCTACCTGCGCGTCAGCCCCGCTGGCTCACCGCAAGCGCGCCACACTGCCATCGACCTGTTCTTCCGCGATCTGGCCGATGTGCATCGCGAGCGGGCTTTTTGCCTGGTGCTTTCAGGCACCGGTTCCGATGGTGCGGTGGGCTTGTCGCGAATCAAGGAACAGGGTGGCGTGACGCTGGTGCAAGTGCCGGAAGACGCCGAGTTCGACGGCATGCCGCGTGCCGCCATCGAGACGCGCATGGTCGATCTGATACTGCCAGTGGTCGAGATGCCGCAGAAACTGATGGAGCTGTGGCGCAACTCTCAGAACATCAAATTACCCAGCGCCAATGATCCCGACTTGAAAGCCTTGAAGCCTGCAAACGAACACGAAGCGTCGATCGCCGAACAACGCCTGCATGAAATCCTGTTGTACCTGCGCAGCAGCACCGGTCACGATTTCAAACACTACAAGCGCGCCACCGTGCTGCGCCGCATCGAGCGGCGCATGCAGGTCACCAGCCAGTCTGACCTCGGCGCTTATTACGACTACCTGCAAAATACCCCGGAAGAATCCAAGGCCCTGCTCGGCGATATGCTGATCGGCGTGACCAACTTCTTCCGTGACCGCGAAGCCTTCGAAGCCCTTGAGCGCGATGTGCTGCCGCAACTGGTGCAATCGGTTGCCGACTCGTCGGAAAAAGAAGAACTGCGCATCTGGTCTGCCGGCTGCTCGACCGGCGAAGAAGCCTACAGCCTGGCGATCCTGCTCGATGATCAGATGCAGGTACAAAGCAGCAAGGCCAACCTGCAAGTGTTCGCCACCGATATCGACGAACGCGCGATCACCACCGGCCGCGCCGGCACCTATCCGCAAGCCATCGTCACCGACGTACCGCCAACACGCCTTCGGCATTATTTCGTCAAAGACGATGACCACTACCGGATCCGCAAGGAAATCCGCGAGAAAGTGCTGTTCGCCAAGCACAGCCTGTTGTCCGATCCGCCGTTCTCGCAGATCGACCTGATCGTTTGCCGCAATCTGCTGATTTACCTGGATCGCGAGGTGCAGCGGGAAATCCTGCAGATGTTCCACTTCGCCCTGCGACCGGGTGGTTTCCTGTTTCTCGGCACTTCGGAAAGCGCCGATGCCTGCCACGAACTGTTCGCGCCCGTGGACAAGCGCAACCGCATCTTCCGCGCCAAGACCGGTACCGCGAACAGCCGCCGCACCCCGACCATGCCGCGTGGCGGTTACATGCGCACCAGCGTTTCCCGACCGCCATCGAAAGCCATCGAGCCCGTCAAGCTGTCGTTTGCCGATATCCACCGCCGCGCCATAGAACGCTTCGCCCCGCCGAGCATTATCGTCGACACCAACGCCGATATCCTTCATATGAGCGAAGCCGCCGGGCGCTTCCTGCGGCATGTCGGCGGCGAGCTGTCACGCAACTTGCTGACGCTGATCCTGCCGGAGTTGCGCCTGGAAATCCGCACGACGCTGTTCCAGGTGCAGCAAAGCAACCTCACCGTGCGCTCGCGTGAAGTGCTGCTCAAGCGCGAGGAGCGTCAGTACCGCATCACGCTGATTGCGCAGCCATACAAGGACGACGACTTCGACAGCGAGTGCGTGCTGGTGACCTTCGATGAAACGGAGATCGACGCGCACGAGCAGGCGCTGACCACCGTGCTGCAGACTGAAAGCCAAGTGCTCTCGAATCTGGAACGTGAGCTGCAACGCACCAAATTGCATTTGCAGGACACCATCGAACAGTCGGAAATCTCCAGCGAAGAGCTCAAGGCTTCCAACGAGGAGATGCAGGCGATCAACGAAGAACTGCGCTCGGCCACCGAAGAGCTCGAGACCAGCAAGGAAGAGTTGCAGTCAATCAATGAAGAGCTGTTGACGGTCAACTACGAGCTGAAGACCAAAGTCGAAGAAACCGACAAGATCAACGATTATCTGACCAATCTGATCGCTTCTACTGATATTGCTACGGTGTTCGTCGATCGCAGCATGCGCATCAAATGGTTCACGCCGCGCGCCACCGACATCTTCAGCATGTTGCCGGTAGACACCGGCCGTTCACTGCTGGATATCACCCATCGCCTGAATTACCCGGCGATGACCGAGGACGCGGCGCAAGTGTTCGAATCGCTGAACATGATCGAACGCGAGGTCAACAGTACCGATAACCGCTGGTACATCGCCCGCTTGCTGCCTTATCGCTCCAGCGAAGACCACATCGACGGCACCGTGTTGACCTTCATCGACATCAGCAAACGCCGCGAAGCCGAGGAAGAGCTGCGCCTGGGCGAAGAACGCATGCGCCTGGTCGCTGAGAGTACGCGTGACTACGCGATTATCATCCTCGATGAAATGGGTGCGATCACCAGTTGGAACAAAGGCGCTGAACTGATCTTTGGCCACAGCAAAAACGAGGCCGAAGGTCAGTACTACGATTTCATCTTCACAGCCGAAGACCGTGCTGCCGGCATGGCTGAAAGTGAACTGTCCACGGCTCGTCAGCACGGGCGCTCGGAGGATGAGCGCTGGCATGTGCGCAAGGATGGCAGCCGTTTCTTCTGCAGCGGCGAGGTCACCCGGCTCAGCGGCGACCGCTTGCAAGGCTATGTGAAAATCGCCCGCGACCTGACCGGGCACAAGCGCCAGCAGGATGAACAGAGCAAGGAACTGGCGCAGACGCGAAATACGGTGTCCCTGCGTGATGAGTTCTTCGCGGTCATGTCCCATGAACTCAAGCACCCGCTCAACCTGATCCAGCTCAATGCAGAACTGTTGCGCCGTTTGCCAATGATCCGCACCGCCGGACCGGCGACCAAAGCGGTCAACACCATTTGCGATGCGGTGAACAGTCAGGCGCGGATCATCGACGACCTGCTTGATGTAGCACGGGTGCGCACCGGCAAGCTCAAACTGCAATTGGCGCGTGTCGATCTGAGCGCGGTTCTGCGTGACATCCACACGGTAGTGCTCAATGAGCAGCATGCCACGCGCATCGACCTGCAATTGCCTGAAGCACCGTTGATCATTCATGCCGACCCGACACGGGTCGAGCAGATCATCTGGAATCTGGTCAACAATGCCTTGAAGTTCACACCACCGAGCGGGCGCATTGAGTTGATCGCCAGCAAGAGCGGGAAAATGGCGCAACTGGACGTCAAGGATAACGGCGTCGGCATCGCTGCGGAAAACCTCGAACACGTCTTCGATCTGTTCGGCCAGGCGGAAAAACAGCACACCAACCATCAACGTGAAGGCTTGGGCATCGGCCTGTCACTGGTGCGGCAACTGACCGAAGCCCAGCACGGCACGGTGAAGGTTGCTTCGCCGGGGCTGGGCGCCGGTTGTACCTTTACCGTTCGCCTGCCGCTGTCGACTGATGTCGAAGAAACCGCTGCAACAGCCGAGGTTGAACCGGTTTCCGGCAAGCTCGATGGCTTGAGTATTCTGCTGGTCGACGACTCGCCGGAAGTGCTGGAGACCTTGAAGCTGCTGCTGGAGATGGAAGACGCCGACGTAACGGCCTTCGATCATCCGGTGGCAGCGCTGAAAGCCGCTGAGAGCACGCGCTACGATCTGATCATCTCCGACCTCGGCATGCCGGTCATGACCGGCTATGAACTGATGGCTGCAATGCGCAAGCTGCCGCTGGCGAAAAACGTACCGGCGATCGCCCTCACCGGTTATGGCACTCAGAGCGACATGCAGAAGTCCCGTGAAGCCGGGTTCGATCAGCATCTGGGTAAACCAGTGGCGTACGACGACCTGATTGAAACCATCGAGGCGATGCGCCGCTCGGAGTTGCTGTAAAGCTCGCCAGCGCTCCAACGCAAAAAGCCCCGCCGCACGAGTAAGTGCGACGGGGCTTTTTGTTTTTTGAAGAGGTGGTGTCCCAGGCGGGGTTCGAACCTGCAACCTTCCCCTTAGGAGGGGGATGCTCTATCCAATTGAGCTACTGAGACACTGATCGACGCGGCCTGTACACGGTGCGACAGACGGCGTGCATGTTAACGGCCAGCCCCTGTTTTGTCATGTCGTCCGTAGGGCTTTTTAAGTGTAGGCAAGCGCCCTGGAAGATTGCGGGAACTTTTACCGGGCAATTTGCACTGCGCGGAAATGCGGTCATTGCAGATTGCAATCAGCGTCGCCGAAAAAAACATACCAACCCCTTGTTTTTAAAGGACTTATCAGCCGTTACACTGTTGGCACGGCGACTGCTATGCCTGTTCTATCAAAAAGAACAATTTGGAGCGTCGTGCCATGAACAGCACCCTCTTGCTTGCAAACGCAGCGGCTCTGGCTGTCTTGCTCGGATCACATTTTTTTCCCAAGGCTGACGTTGAGCAGCCAGTGGCGCAGCGCATGCCGCATTACCTGCAAGTGCAGAAAGCGCCGCAGTGGGCCGTGTTGAGTGATCGCAGCGACGCTTCTACACAAATGGTCAGCGAGCCTGAGCAAGCCTCGGCGCCAACCACCGAACGTCTGGTTTTTTGAAATATCTTCAGGAGTACAACATGTCCAAATCGGCGACAGGATTTCTGATCCTCGCTTTACTGAGTGGCGTTACCCACCTGGCGCTGTTCGAGGAGACGGAAGTCACCTTGCCTCTGGTTGGCTGTGGCGTGTTTGCGGTGCTGTTTGTGCTGGCGCTGATTGCAGGGCGCAAAATCAAGTTCGATCCGGTTCTGCGTTGAGCCGAACTAACTCCAATAACGAAGAGACCGCGATAGCAAGGTCAACAGAGTTGTCGATCTGATGAACGGGGCTGTCGCTGGATCTTCGGTCTTTGAACAACGCATTGCGAGCCAGCCTCGCATCGATTTGCTCAGGGGTCTCCCGACCACGGCTGAGCAAGCGCTTGCGCAGGACCTCATCGTTGACTGTCAGCAGAATCGGCACCAGGGTTGAATACTTCTCCATTGCTTGACGCAGGTTCGCTCTTGACCCGTTAACCAGTACGTGCCGGCCCGCTTGCAACCATTCATCCATTTCCCTTGGAATGCCGTAGGAGAGGCCGTTGGCTTGCCAGGCCAGGGAGAAAGCGCCGGCGTGCTGTCGCCGTTCGAATTCTTCAGGGGTCACGCCGATTGCATCTTCGCCGACGGACTCCGCCGAGCGGGTAATCACCCGACGCATTACTTCACAGTTCAACACCCGCAGTGGCTCACGCGATGCATCGATCAGGCTGTCCTTGCCCGAACCGGACGGCCCCATCAGGTAAAAAAGCTTGCCATCCATCCTGTAAACGCCCTCCGACGGGTCCTGCCTCTAGTAAATCGGCAAATTGCCACTATCCTGTACACATAGGGATCAAGAATAGCGAGCCGCATAGCATGCACGTTCTGAGGTCTTCGGACATCAACAGATGTGCATGCGAAAACGGGCAGCGATACGCAAGGATGGAAAGTTTTCCAACCAGTCCGCATTTCTGACAACTGGTGCTGGCATTACGCCTTTACCCGGCTCAATATTTGTCACAGAATTGACGCCAATGATCTGGCAATTTTGAGGCATGATGCCGGCCTCTTAACAATTCAGGTTGAACCAATTGGTCCGGATGCTTGTCCTACCACACATCCTGCGGCCAATCCCGAGAACCGCTCCCCTGAACTAACCGGTTAAATATATGCGCCCATTGAAACAGGCAATTTATTCCAGCCGTACGGCTGACAAGTTTGTCGTACGTCTGCCAGACGGAATGCGTGAACGCATTGCCGAGGTGGCTCGCAATCATCATCGCAGCATGAACTCCGAGATCATTGCGCGCCTTGAGCAGAGTCTTATTCAGGAAGGCGCACTGGGCGAAGAGCTGAGCATGCGCCTGGACAGCCCGGAGCTGTCGCTGCACGAGCGCGAGCTGTTGCAACGCTTCCGTCAGCTGTCGCACCGTCAGCAGAACGCCCTGGTGTCGCTGATCGCACACGACGCAGAAATGGCCGCTGACGCGTCCTGAGTTATACCGAGCATATTGAAGCCAGCATGATTGCTGGCTTTTTTTTGCCCGCAATATGACAGATGGCCGATTGGCAATTGAGTGTGGCGAGGGGATTTATCCCCGCTGGGCTGCATGACAGCCCCAAAAACAATGGGACTGCTGCGCAGTCCAGCGGGGATAAATCCCCTCGCCACGGTTACTTGTACTTGCGCTCATATCTGTTTGGCAGGCACAAAAAAGCCCGTCGATTTGACGGGCTTTTCATTGCACAAGGTCAGAGCAGGAAGATTGTCGCCAACCCGAGGAAGATGAAGAAGCCACCGCTGTCGGTCATCGCGGTGATCATCACACTGGCGCCCATCGCCGGATCGCGCCCCATCTTCGCCAGCGTCATCGGGATCAACACGCCCATCAACGCCGCCAGCAACAGATTGAGCGTCATCGCCGCCGTCATGACCACGCCGAGTGACCAACTGCCGTAGAGCATGTACGCGACCACACCGATCACCCCGCCCCAGACCAGACCGTTGATCAAACCGACCGCCAGCTCTTTGCGCATCAAGCGCGAGGTGTTGCCGGTGCTGACCTGATCCAGCGCCATGGCGCGCACGATCATGGTGATGGTCTGGTTACCGGAGTTGCCACCGATACCCGCCACGATCGGCATCAGCGCCGCCAGTGCCACGAGCTTCTCGATCGAACCTTCGAACAGACCGATCACCCGCGATGCGACAAATGCAGTGATCAGGTTCACCGCCAGCCACGCCCAACGGTTACGCAGGGATTTCCATACCGAGGCGAAGATATCTTCCTCTTCGCGCAGACCGGCCATGTTGAGGACTTCGCTTTCGCTTTCCTCACGGATCAGGTCGACCATTTCGTCGATGGTCAGACGGCCGATCAGTTTGCCGTTCTTGTCGACCACCGGCGCCGAGATCAAGTCGTAACGCTCGAATGCCTGAGCGGCGTCGTAGGCGTCTTCGTCAGGATGGAAACTGACCGGATCGCTGGCCATGACTTCGGCGACCTGCTTCTCCGGATCGTTGACCAGCAGACGCTTGATCGGCAGCACGCCCTTGAGCACGCCGTCGTAATCGACCACGAACAGTTTGTCGGTATGACCGGGAAGCTCTTTCAGGCGACGCAGGTAACGCAGAACCACTTCAAGGCTGACGTCCTCACGGATCGTCACCATCTCGAAGTCCATCAGCGCACCGACCTGATCCTCGTCATAGGAAAGGGCCGAGCGCACGCGTTCGCGCTGCTGGTTATCCAGACTTTCCATCAGCTCATGGACAACGTCGCGCGGCAGCTCGGAGGCCAGGTCAGCGAGTTCGTCGGCGTCCATGTCCTTGGCCGCAGCCAGGAGCTCATGATCGTCCATGTCGGCGATCAGCGTTTCCCGGACGGAATCGGATACTTCGAGAAGAATGTCGCCGTCGCGATCAGCCTTGACCAGTTGCCAGAGCGTCAGACGATCGTCCAGCGGCAAGGCTTCAAGGATGTAGGCGACGTCGGCGGAGTGCAGATCATCGAGTTTGCGTTGCAGCTCGACGAGGTTTTGCCGGTGAACCAGGTTTTCCACGCGGTCGTGGTGCGGACCTTCCTGGCGATGAGTCAGGTCTTCAACGACACGTTGGCGCTGCAACAACTCGACGACCTGAGCCAGGCGGTCCTGCAGGCTTTCCTGTGTTTTCTTTACTTCGATTTCGGACATAGGCGAACTCCACTCCCAGCAGCGGGGCACGCCGGAAGGATCAATCAGTCAATTCATGATTGGTGAAACGGTTTACTGAACAACTACTGGGTAAGTCCATGGAGGATTTCCATAAGCCCCGGCGGGGCTGACGGGCGCAATGATACACGCCTGACGGTTTAAAACGTTGAAAAAATCACGGCTGAAACAAGCGCTTGCGAAACAAACCTGAGCACCTGCCTGACCCGTGCAAATGCGACGACTCATCTTGAAAAGAAAACACACCGGCAATGCAAAAAGCAGCGACTACCCTTGAGCGTAGATCGTCATGGAGGACATCGAATGCCTGCAAAACCCGCGCTATATCTACTGACCGCCCTGCTCCACACCACGCCTGCCAACGCCACCACACTTCATCGTTGCCAGGCCGCTGACGGCAGCGTCACGTTTACGTCGATGAGCTGCGCAACTGGCGAGCAACTCTCAATTCAGGAGGTCCACCCGTATTCACCCGGCTGGGTCGCAATCATGCCGGAGTTCAATCACGAAGCCGTTTCCGGCATGAAAGACAGCGGGCGCGAACCGGGCATCGTCGGTGGCACCGAACACAAATGTGGAAACCTGATCGATAACAGGCAGCGGCGCGAAGCGATCATCAATCGGCGAGTGATTGCCGGCATGAGCCAGCGGGACGTCGAAAGCGCACTGGGCAAGCCCGACAAGATCAACACGCGCACGTCGACCACGAGCTATCGTTACGACCTCAAGCGAGGCCGCAGTGCTCAATTTGATTTTGATGAAAGAGGCTGTGTGAAGGGAAAAGCCAAATCCCGGACAGCAAAAAGCCCGCGTTAAACGCGGGCTTCTTGGTATATGGTGCACTCGACAGGATTCGAACCTGTGACCGCTCGGTTCGTAGCCGAGTACTCTATCCAGCTGAGCTACGAGTGCATTTTGTGTTTTTAAACCAGACCACAACTGGCTGAAGCCGAGTTACTCACCTTACAGCAAATAACTCTTAAATGGTGCACTCGACAGGATTCGAACCTGTGACCGCTCGGTTCGTAGCCGAGTACTCTATCCAGCTGAGCTACGAGTGCATTTGTTGCCGCGCATTATAGGCCGTCTAATCTCTATGTCAACCACTTTTTCTAGTAATTTCAACAACTTACAGAAGAAGCCAGATTACGACGTACTAAGCAAATAATGGCGGAGAACGGGGGATTCGAACCCCCGACACCCTTTTGAGGTGTACTCCCTTAGCAGGGGAGCGCCTTCGGCCACTCGGCCAGCTCTCCGCAACACGGGGCGTATATTAACCAGCTTCTTCCCCGTTTGCAAACATAAAAATCGATAAAAATTAATGGCTTGGTTCTTCGTCCTTCTCTTTCTTTATACGCAGGTAAATTTCCTCACGGTGCACCGCAACCTCTTTCGGAGCGTTGACGCCGATACGCACCTGGTTTCCTTTGACGCCGAGCACGGTCACGGTGATTTCGCCGTCACCGATAATCAGGCTTTCCGCGCACCGACGAGTCAGAATCAGCATACCTTTCTCCTTACGCCATTCATTTCAGGGACAACAGTCTGCAAAAAAAAGGCACCCGACCTACAACCGCAGCGATCGTAGCCCTACTTGCCTGAGTATTGACCAGCGCGAGCAAAAGAACAGTTCCGGGGCTCGCGCCATTCAAAAATAAAGGGCGCGGTCAGACCGCGCCCTTCACAGAAGCGGATTACTCGCCCTGACGGGCCGGAGCATCCAGTTCGAAAGCCGTGTGCAGCGCGCGCACGGCCAGTTCCAGGTACTTCTCTTCGATCACTACGGACACCTTGATTTCCGAAGTCGAGATCATCTGGATGTTGATGCTTTCTTTTGCCAGGGATTCGAACATGCGGCTGGCCACGCCTGCGTGGGAACGCATGCCGACGCCAACGATCGAGACCTTGGCGATCTTGGTGTCACCGACTACTTCACGAGCACCGATCTCGCGAGCGGTGTTTTCCAGCACGGTCTGTGCGGCCTGGTAGTCGTTGCGGTGCACGGTGAAGGTGAAGTCGGTGGTGTTATCGTGCGCGACGTTCTGCACGATCATGTCGACTTCGATGTTCGCGGCACTGATCGGGCCGAGAATCTTGAATGCCACGCCCGGGGTGTCTGGCACGCCACGGATGGTCAGCTTGGCTTCATCGCGGTTGAAAGCGATGCCGGAAATGATCGGCTGTTCCATGGTTTCCTCTTCATCAATAGTAATGAGGGTGCCCGGACCCTCCTTGAAGCTGTGCAGTACGCGCAGCGGAACGTTGTACTTGCCGGCGAATTCCACCGCACGGATCTGCAGCACCTTGGAACCGAGGCTGGCCATTTCCAGCATCTCTTCGAAGGTGATCTTGTCCAGACGCTGAGCGACCGGCACCACACGCGGGTCGGTGGTGTAGACACCGTCGACGTCGGTGTAGATCTGGCATTCATCCGCCTTCAAGGCCGCCGCCAGTGCCACGCCGGTGGTATCGGAACCGCCGCGACCGAGGGTGGTGATGTTGCCGTGCTCGTCGACGCCCTGGAAACCGGCGACAACCACCACACGGCCAGCCTTCAGATCACCGCGAATCTTCTGGTCATCAATCTGCAAGATACGCGCTTTATTGTGCGCACTGTCAGTCAGGATCCGTACCTGATTGCCGGTGTACGACACCGCCGGCACACCGCGCTTGATCAGCGCCATGGCCAATAGGGCAATCGTCACCTGCTCACCGGTGGACACGATCACGTCCAGCTCGCGCGGAACCGGTTGTGCCTCGCCACTGATTTGCTTGGCCAGATCGATCAGACGGTTGGTTTCGCCGCTCATTGCAGACAGCACAACCACCAGGTCATCGCCGGCATCGCGGAATTTCTTAACCTTGTCGGCGACCTGCTCGATTCTCTCGACAGTGCCGACCGAGGTGCCTCCAAATTTCTGTACGATCAAAGCCATTTCAAAGCCGCCTCTGCCCATGAAGGGCGCCCAATAATCTTTCGAACAGTCGCCGGGCCCGCCACTAGACTGCGAGCCCGGCGAGCCGTCTTATAAAGCCTGCTCGACGAATGGAACGGTCAGCGCCAGCGCGCCATCCAGCGCAGCGGCATCGACACCGCCGCCCTGCGCCATGTCCGGACGACCACCGCCCTTCCCGCCCACTGCCGCAGCAGCCTGTTTCATCAAATCACCGGCTTTGAGTTGGCCAGTCAGGTCCTTGGTTACGCCTGCAACCAGTACGACCTTTTCCTCATGGACACCGCCGAGCAGGATCACTGCGCGGCCGAGTTTGTTTTTCAGCTGATCGACCAGCGCCAGCAGCGCCTTGCCATCCTGACCGTCCAGACGGGCGGCCAGCACCTTCACATCCTTGACGTCCACCGCCGAGGCCGACAGATCGTCGCCCGCAGCGCTGGCTGCCTTGGCCTGCAACTGCTCGAGTTGTTTCTCCAGCAGACGGTTGCGCTCCAGTACCGCCGAGAGCTTGTCGATCAGGTTGTCGCGGCTGCCCTTGACCAGGCTGGCCGCTTCCTTGAGTTGTTCTTCCGCCGCGTTCAAGTAGGCCAGCGCCGCAGCACCGGTGACTGCCTCGATACG
>NZ_JH635998.1:3768017-3776194 GCF_000257605.1 Pseudomonas sp. R62 | reverse complement strand
GCGCCGCCGGTCTTGGTGGTGTCGCGCACGTCGAAGCGGCTGCTGCCGGCCTGAATGAAACCGCAGTCGCCGATCTGGCCACCGGATTCGGCGTAGAACGGCGTCTGGTTGAGCACGATCACGCCTTCCTGACCTTCGCTCAGCACGTCGACCGACTGGCCATCCTTATAGATGGCAACGATTTTCGCAGAGCCGCTGGTGGCGGCGTAACCGGTGAACTCGGTGGCCACGTCGACCTTGACGAGGGTGTTGTAGTCCAGACCGAACGAGCTGGCCGAACGCGCGCGAACACGCTGCGCTTCCATTTCGCGCTCGAAGCCGGCTTCGTCGACGGTCAGGCCGCGTTCGCGGGCGATGTCGGCGGTCAGGTCCATCGGGAAACCGTAGGTGTCGTAGAGTTTGAACACCACGTCGCCTGGCACCACGGTGCCTTTGAGCTCGGCCAGATCCTGCTCGAGGATTTTCAGGCCGTGCTCCAGGGTCTTGGAGAACTGCTCTTCTTCAGCCTTGAGCACGCGCTCGATGTTGCTTTGCTGCTTCTGCAGTTCCGGGAAGGCTTCGCCCATCTCGGCAACCAGCGCCGCGACGATCTTGTAGAAAAAGCTGCCGGTGGCGCCGAGCTTGTTGCCGTGACGGCAGGCGCGACGGATGATCCGGCGCAGCACGTAACCGCGACCTTCGTTGGACGGCAGCACGCCGTCGGCGATCAGGAAACCGCAGGAACGAATGTGGTCGGAGACGACTTTGAGCGACGACTGATCGCCGTTTTCGCAGCCGATCGCTTCAGCCGAAGCCTTGAGCAGGTTCTTGAACAGGTCGATGTCGTAGTTGGAGTTGACGTGCTGCATCACCGCACTGATCCGCTCCAGGCCCATGCCGGTGTCCACCGACGGCGCAGGCAACGGATGCAACACGCCATCGGCGGTGCGGTTGAACTGCATGAACACGTTGTTCCAGATTTCGATGTAGCGGTCGCCATCTTCTTCCGGCGAGCCCGGCGGGCCGCCCCAGATGTGCTCGCCGTGATCGTAGAAAATCTCGGTGCACGGGCCGCACGGGCCGGTATCGCCCATGGTCCAGAAGTTGTCGGAAGCGTATGGAGCGCCCTTGTTGTCGCCGATGCGGATCATGCGCTCGGCCGGCACACCGATTTTCTGTGTCCAGATGTCATACGCTTCGTCGTCGGTGGCGTAGACAGTGACCCAGAGCTTTTCCTTCGGCAGCTTGAGCACGCCAGTCAGGAAGGTCCAGGCAAAGGTGATCGCGTCGTGCTTGAAGTAGTCGCCGAAGCTGAAGTTACCGAGCATTTCGAAGAACGTGTGGTGACGCGCGGTATAACCGACGTTTTCCAGGTCACTGTTCTTGCCGCCGGCGCGCACGCATTTCTGGCTGCTGGTGGCACGGGTGTACGCACGTTTTTCCTGGCCCAGGAAGCAGTCCTTGAACTGGTTCATCCCCGCGTTGGTGAACAGCAGGGTTGGGTCGTTGCCCGGAATCAAAGAGCTGGAGGCTACACGGGTGTGGCCTTGCTCTTCGAAGAAGCGAAGGAAGGCTTCACGGATTTCTGCGCTTTTCATTAGGTTCTTCCACGGAGGCTGCGGCCAAAGGCCTGTTCGAAACGTCATGAGACGAAGCGACGGCAAAGGGCCGCATTATATCGGCCCTGCGCGCGGGGTACAGCGTGTTTATACGATAGAAACGGTCAATTGGACGGCTGACGCTGTCACTTGCGTGAAAACTCGACGAATGTCGCGATCACTTGTTCGATTTGCGCGCGGCTGACGTCCATGTGCGTGACCATGCGCAAGCGCGCAGCGGCGCTGAGCCTGATCCCGCGTTCGCCGGCAAAGTCTTTGAGTGCTGCGGCCTTGTCACCCATCTGCACATAAACCATGTTGGTTTGCACGGGTTCGACGACGAAACCGGCTTCACGCAGACCCTCGGCGAGCAACTGCGCGTTGGCATGGTCATCCGCGAGCCGTTCGACGTGATGATCCAGCGCGTACAGGCCAGCCGCCGCGAGCAACCCGGCCTGACGCATGCCGCCACCGACCATTTTGCGCAAACGCCGCGCCTTGCCGATCAGTTGCTCGGAGCCGCACAGCACCGAGCCGACCGGCGCGCCGAGGCCCTTGGACAGGCACACCGACACCGAATCGAAGTGCTGAGTGATCTCACGGGCATCGACGCCGAGCTTGACCGCCGCGTTGTACAACCGCGCCCCGTCGAGGTGCAATTGCAGGCCATGCTCCTGCGTAAAGCGTCGGGCGCGCGCCAGATATTCCAGCGGCAGCACTTTACCCTGCATGGTGTTTTCCAGCGCCAGCAAACGCGTGCGGGCGAAATGGAAATCGTCCGGTTTGATCGCGGCGGCGACCTGATCCAGATCCAGCGAACCGTCGGCCTGCACCTCCAGCGGCTGCGGCTGAATCGAACCGAGCACCGCCGCCCCGCCACCTTCGTACTTATAGGTGTGCGCCTGCTGACCGACAATGTATTCGTCGCCACGCTCGCAGTGCGCCATCAGGCCGAGCAGGTTGCTCATGGTCCCGGTCGGCACGAATAGCGCGGCGGCAAAGTCCAGGCGTTTGGCCAGTTCGGCCTCGAGGCGATTGACCGTCGGATCTTCGCCGTACACGTCGTCTCCGGTGTCCGCTGCGGTCATCGCCTCGAGCATGGCGGGAGTCGGTTGGGTGACGGTGTCGCTGCGAAGATCGATAACGCTCATGAACCTGGCCTCTGGTCAGATGGGGAAAGCCCTTTGTGAAGTGGGATTACTGCGGTCATCGCGCAGATTAATCAACCCTTCACCGAGTAAAAATCCCATTCTTCCTCGAGAAGACAAAGCCCATGTGGGAGCGAGCCTGCTCGCGAAAGCGAAGTAACAGGCAGCATATTCGTTGAATGTGAAGCCGCTTTCGCGAGCAAGCTCGCTCCCACAGGTTCTGTGCAGGACCGAAAAATATGTGTTACAAACTGCGCGCTGCCCGAGATTGGGCGGCACAAACGTTCTCAGGGCGGGGTGCAATTCCCCACCGGCGGTAATTGCGCGCAACGCGTATAGCCCGCGAGCGCTTGGCGTTGCACACGACTTGAGTCGGGTGCGTCGGCAAGGTCAGCAGACCCGGTGTGATCCCGGGGCCGACGGTCATAGTCCGGATGAAGAGAGAACGGGATCGACGCCAAAGGGCCGTCCGCGTGCATCCGTGCCTGCGTTCGCACCCCTGCATCCCTTTCGATTCATAACGCCCTGTTTTTCACACAAACAGGAGTCAGAACATGCAACCCACCGCTATCGACAGCAAAAGCAAACACCCACAGGGCGAGCGCGTCGCGTTCATCCAGGCCTGCTGGCACAAGGAAATCGTCGACCAGAGCCGCAAAGGCTTCGTCGCTGAAATGCTGGTGCAGGGTTATCAGGAATCGGACATCGATTTCTTTGAAGTCGGCGGCGCCTTTGAAATGCCGCTGCACGCCAAGCTGCTGGCCAAGTCCGGCCGTTACGCCGGCATCGTCGCCGCCGCCCTGGTGGTGGACGGCGGCATTTACCGTCACGAGTTCGTTGCGCAATCGGTGGTCAGCGGCCTGATGCAGGTGCAGTTGGAAACCGAAGTGCCGGTGTTCTCGGTGTCGCTGACCCCGCATCACTTCCATTCGGGCGAAGAGCATCAGAAGTTCTTCTTCGAGCACTTTGTGCACAAGGGCCAGGAAGCAGCGCGGACTTGCGCCGATACGTTGCAGAAGATTCGCGCGTTGCGTCGAACCGAGCCGCGTGCTGTAGCGGTTTAAACTCCGCCCGATCGTTCCCACGCTCTGCGTGGGAATGCCTCAACGGACGCTCCGCGTTCGGCTTTGGAACGGACGCAGAGCGTCCCGGGCTGCATTCCCACGCGGAGCGTGGGAACGATCACGTCAGGCGAGGTTTTCGTCGGTGCTCGGGACGATCAGGATGCCGGCGCGCAGGCCGTTCTTGACCTTGGGGTTGGGGAAAATGATCCGTGCGCCCTGCTCTTCGATCACCCAGCGGGTATTGGCCAGGTCTTCGGCCAGCACATAACCCGGTTCCAGCTCGGAAAAGTTCTCGATGTCCGCCGGCAGATTCAGGCGGAACGCATCGCTGTGCTTGATGATTTCCCGCGCCACGCTGAACAGCTGCAAGCCGTCCAGCCCTTCTTCTGTCTCCGGCTCAGTGCCTTCGATGATCTGCTTCAGACGGGTTTCCAGCAGTGAAACGTTAACGCCGTCGTTCTGCCCGAACGGCCGCGCCTTGCCCAGTTCCAAGGTAAAAGCTTCAGCGTCGAGCTTGTCGTAGGTGTACGAACTGAAGACGATGGATGGCTTGTTCTGCAACAGTACTGCTTCCATGCCGGCGGCGCGCAGGCGCGCCAGTTCGCGACGGGAATGCTGGCGCCCTTCCTTCCACGGGTACAAGGCGAACTGTTCGATCTTCGACCCACGAATCGCGGTGTGCAGGTCGTAGTGCAGACGCTGGCGCTCGGGCTTGCTGAAGAAACTCGCCGCCAGCCGTTCCAGCTCACAGGCGCGCAGCGCTTCCGAGCCGCTGCTTTGTTCGTGGCGACCGTTGAACAGCCGATTAACGTCCTGCTCGACGAAACGCTCGCCCTTGCGAATCGCTTCCGGGTTGCCGAACAGGAACAGAATGCGTGCGCGCGGCTTGAGATCGCCGCGTGCGATGTCGTGCAGCAGCCGATCAAGCAACTCGATCGGTGCCGTTTCGTTGCCATGGATGCCTGCCGACAGCAGCAGGTCCAGGCCATTGTCGCGCGCTTCCGGGGGCCGGACTTCCAGTGCCCCTTCGCTCAACCAGCGCATGCGCACGCCTTCGACAGTCAGTTGAGTCTTCTCCGCCGGTTCGCGGCCGGCGAGGGTCAGTTCAAGCAGTTTGCCGAGGGCGAGCATAGAGCGGTTTCCTTAGTGGTCGTGGTTGCAATCCGGGCCGTGTACGTGATCCTCGTCAGCGCCGAGGTCAGCCGGTTCCATTTCCAGTTGCAGACTTACCAGATTAGTCGCCAATGGGCGCAGCAGCAGGTTGGCGTACTCTTCGTCACCTTCCTCGACGTCCACGCCGATGAGCAGCTGGCCACGGCCGTCCTGCTGGATCCACAGCTCTTTGCCTTGCCACATCACCGCGACGCGGGTGCACGAGGTTTGCAATTGCGTGCCGTCGGTGTCTTCAAGGATCAGCTGCAGGGAATCGCTCATGTTTTTACTCTCTTGGGTGACACGCCGCGCGCCGCGTTCAGGCAGCGCGCCGGCGATCAATTGATCTGGAAGGGATAAACCGCGCCCAGTTTAAGGATTTGCGTCAGTTCATCCAGTGCCGTCCGGCATTCAAGCAGCAACTGCGGGTCCGCCAGATCGGTTTCGCTCAGGCGGTCGCGGTAGTGCTTTTCAACCCATGCGGTCAACGAACCGTACAACGGGGCCGTCATGATAACGCCTGGGTTGACTGCCGCCAGTTCGGTTTCATTCAGCGCCACGCGCAGACGCAGACATGCCGGGCCACCGCCGTTCTGCATGCTTTGCTTGAGATCGAAGACCTTCACTTCGCGGATCAGCCCGCCGGAGCTGGTCAGGCTTTGCAGATAAGCCCAGACGCGTTCGTTGGCCTGGCATTCCTGCGGCACGATCAGCAGCATCGAGCCATCGGCACGCGAGAGCAACTGGCTGTTGAACAGGTAGGAACGCACCGCGTCATCCACAGTGACCGCCGAACGCGGCACGCAAACAGACTGGAAGTTACCGCCGACCTTGGCCAGTTTGCCTTGCAGCTCGGCAAGCATCTTGTCGGTCTCGAGGAACGCGTCCTCGTGATAGAACAGCACTTCACCATTGCCCACGGCGATCACGTCGTTGTGGAACACGCCCTGATCGATGACGTTGGGATTCTGCTGCGCGTAGACCACGCCTTCGTCACGCAGACCGTGCAGACGCGCCACGGCTTGCGAGGCTTCGAGGGTCTGGCGTGCAGGGTATTTCTGCGGCGCCGGGAAGCGATTATCGAACGCGCTGCGGCCGAACACGAAAAACTCGACGCCCGCCTCGCCGTACTCACGGCAGAAACGCGTGTGGTTGGCCGCGCCTTCGTCGCCGAACTGCGCCACTGCCGGCAAAGCGGCGTGATGGGCAAAGTGCTGTTGATTGGCGAACATCGCGCCGAGCACGTGGCTGGTGGTCGGGTGTTCGATGCTGCGGTGGTATTTGCAATTGAGGTTGGCGGCGGTGAAGTGCACGCGGCTGTCAGCGGTGTCGGCACTCGGGCTGACCGTGGCGGCGTTGGCCACCCACATGCTCGACGCCGAGCAACTGGCGACCAGCAGCGGCATCGCTTCCTTGGCGGCGCGCTCGATCACCTGCGCGTCAGTGCCGCTGAAGCCCAGACGACGCAGCGCCGCCACATCAGGACGTTCCTGCGGAGCCAGCACGCCTTGCTGAAAGCCCATGTCCATCAGCGCTTTCATTTTTGCCAGACCTTGCAGCGCCGCTTCCTTCGGATTCGAGGATTGCTGACTGTTGCTCTGCGAGGCGACGTTGCCGTAGGACAGACCACCGTAGTTATGGGTCGGCCCCACTAGACCGTCAAAATTGACTTCATAGGATTTCATCAGCGAGGCTCCACGAGAATCTGTTGTTATAGGCTTCAGTAACTATTCTTTAAGACCGAGGTGCGGCCATCGCTGGCAAGCCAGCTCCCACATTGACCGCGTCGTACACAAAATGTGTGGACGTCTCTGACCCTGTGGGAGCTGGCTTGCCAGCGATTTGGCGCTACGCCATTTTCACGCCAGGCGTCAGGGCCGATGGCAACATCAGGCTCGGGGTTTCCAGCGACGCCACCGGGTACGCGCAGTAGTCCGCTGCGTAATAGGCGCTGGCACGGTGGTTGCCCGAGGCGCCGACGCCGCCGAACGGCGCGCTGCTCGCGGCGCCGGTCAGCTGTTTGTTCCAGTTGACGATGCCGGCGCGGCTTTCCAGCCAGAACTGCTGGTAACGCGCTTCGGAATCGGAGAGCAAACCGGCGGCCAGTCCATAAGCGGTGTTGTTGGCTTCACTGATCGCCGCGCCGAAATCGGCATAGCGGATCACTTGCAGCAACGGCCCGAACAGTTCTTCGTCCGGACGCTCGGCCACGGCCGTCACATCGACGA
This sequence comes from Pseudomonas sp. R62, assembly GCF_000257605.1. Classification (NCBI taxonomy): domain Bacteria; kingdom Pseudomonadati; phylum Pseudomonadota; class Gammaproteobacteria; order Pseudomonadales; family Pseudomonadaceae; genus Pseudomonas; species Pseudomonas sp. R62. Next base: position 3,769,025 of record NZ_JH635998.1, on the reverse strand, counting down.
TGCCCGGGGTCAGCAAGGCCGACTGCGCTTGTGGCTGAGTCATTTCCAGCAGCGCCACCGCGCCGTTGGCCAGCAGTTGTTCCTGCGCATCCATCAGCGCTTTGGCCGCGCCGAGGGAAATCACCGAGCCCATGAACGGTGCCGGTTGCTGATCGAAGGCACCGACTTCAATGGTCGAACTGACTTCAACCAGTCGCTTGAGCAGGCTGTCGCCCCACGCACCTTGCGGCACCAGCAGACGCCGGGCGCAGGTGCAGCGCTGGCCGGCGGAAATGAACGCCGACTGAATGATGGTGTACACCGCCGCGTCCAGATCAGCGACCTGATCGACCACCAGCGGGTTGTTGCCGCCCATCTCCAGAGCAAGGATCTTGTCCGGACGCCCGGCGAATTGCTGATGCAGGTGATTGCCGGTGCGGCTCGAACCGGTGAAGAACAGGCCGTCGATACCCGGGTTCGCCGCCAGAGCGATACCGGTTTCCCGCGCGCCTTGCAGCAGGTTCAACACGCCTGCCGGAAGACCGGCTTCGATCCAGCACTTGACCGTCAGCTCGGCGACTTTCGGCGTCAGTTCGCTGGGTTTGAACAGCACGCTGTTACCGGCCAGCAGCGCCGGGACGATATGACCGTTAGGCAGGTGACCCGGGAAGTTGTAAGGACCAAACACCGCAACCACGCCGTGGGGCTTGTGGCGCAACACGGCGGTGGCGTCGCCCAATGGGCCGCTCTTCTCGCCGGTGCGCTCGCGGTAGCTCTGCACCGAAATGGCGATCTTGTTGACCATGCTGGTGACTTCGGTCGCAGCTTCCCATAGCGGTTTGCCGGTTTCTTCGCCGATGGTGCGAGCCAGTTCGTCAGCGTGGTTTTTCAACGCAGCGGCGAAAGCTTCGAGGACGCTGATGCGCTCCTCGAGGGTGCGACGAGCCCAATGAGGAAATGCCTGGCGAGCAGCCTGAACCGCCGATTCGACCTGCGCGGCAGTGGCGCCCTCGCCCGCCCACAGCACTT
>NZ_JH635998.1:3762503-3767222 GCF_000257605.1 Pseudomonas sp. R62 | reverse complement strand
ACGTTTCGCGGTCTGCGGATCGACCACCAGGGTGCCCGCAGCCAGACGCGCTGGGGCAGCCGTGATGCGGCAATCTTCGCGTTTGCGGTTGTGGATGATGAACGGCGTGGCGTCATCGCCCGGCGTGCCGACGGCCAGCACCAGCGCTTCGCTGTCACGCACCGCGCGGATCTTGCTGGTTTCGCATTCGATGGCCGGGCCGGCGTCGAAGATGTCGACGTAACCCTGGTAGCTGAAGCCTTCGCTCTTGAGCATCGCCAGTGCCGGCTCGGTGTCCGGGTGCACCTGGCCGATGACGTTGCGCGCGTCCGGCGAGAGGAAGCAGGTGTACAGCGGGAATTTCGGCATCAGTTCGGCGATGAATGCCTTGTTGCCGACGCCGGTCAGGTAATCGGCCTGGCTGAATTCCATCTTGAAGAAGTGCCGACCGAGGCTTTCCCAGAACGGCGAGCGCCCGGCGTCGTCGGACACACCGCGCATTTCGGCGATGATCTTGTTGCCGAACAGCTCCGGGAACTCAGCGATGAACAGCATGCGCGCCTTGGACAGCATCCGGCCGTTGAGGCCGTTGCGGTAATCGGCGTGCAGGAACAGCGAGCACAGCTCGGAATTGCCGGTCAGGTCGTTGGCCAGAAACAGCGTCGGGATTTCGCGGTAGATGTTCAGCTCTTGCGAAGCGCTGACCGTCAGACCGACGCGGAAGTTGTACCAGGGCTCACGCAGGCCGACCGCACCGGCGATGGCGGAAATCCCCACCACACGGCCGTCATCGTCTTCGAGCACGAACAGATAGTCGGCATCGCCACGCCCGGCTTCGCCGCGAAAGGTCTTCTCGGCCCAGCCGACCCGGTGGGTCAGGCGCTCTTCGTTGGCCGGCAAGGTAGTCAGGCCGGTGCCGGTGCTACGGGCCAGGTCGATCAGCGCGGATAAATCGCTGCTGCGTACGGGACGAACAATCATGCTATCTCCTCAAACGGGCCGCTCGCGCCACCCGTGAAACTCGCTAAGGCGTTAAACCGCCACCAGGCGCACGCTGGCACCTTCACCGACGCCCAGGGCTTCGGCTGCTTCCATATCCAGCGTCACCGGTTTGCCCGGCGCGTAATCCAGCTCCAGCAACACCGCGCGGTAATCCTGCAACTGTGCGTTGGCCACCAGATACTGACGCCCGGCGCCTTTGACCGGCTCGCCGATCTTCACCGGCACCACGCGGCTCTGGGCGATCGAACGGATCCCGGAAACCCGTGCATGCAGGGTCGGGCCACCGTCAAAGATGTCGATGTAGTGATCGGTCTCGAAGCCTTCGCGCATCAGGATGTCGAAAGTGATCTGCGCACGCGGGTGCACCTGGCCCATCGCCTCTTGGGCGGAATCCGGCAGCAGCGGCACGTAGATCGGGTAATGCGGCATCAGCTCGGCGAGGAAGGTGCGGCTTTTCAACCCGCACAGGCGCTCGGCCTCGGCGTAGTTGAGGTCGAAGAAATTACGCCCGATCGCATCCCAGAACGGCGAATCGCCATTCTCGTCGCTGTAACCGACGATCTCGGTCACCACCGAGTCGGCAAAACGCTCCGGGTGGCTGGCGACGAACAGCAGACGGCCACGGGAATTGAGCTCGGCCCACGGCGATCCGACCAGCTCGCGCTGCACGTAGAAACTGGTCAGCAGGCTGTTGCCGGTCAGGTCGTGGCACTGCGAGAGCACGTGGATCTTGTTGTGGATCTTCAGCTCGCGGGAGGCGTGGACGAAAGTCTCGTTGCGGAAGCTGTAGAACGGCTCCGAATAACCGGCGGAAGCGACGATGGCCGAGCAGCCGACCAGTTTGCCGGTAGTGGAATCTTCAAGAACGAAGAAGTAGCTCTCTTCACCGTTGAAGCTCACTTCGGCGGCGAACGAGGCTTCGCTCGCGGCAATCTTGTCGCTCAGACGTTCCACGTCATCCGGCAAGGAAGTGACACCAATCGGGCTGTCCGCAGCCAGACGCTGTACCTCGCCCAGATCAGCCATTTGCGCGGGGCGCATCACCAGCATGGTGTCACTCCTTTCTCTTCAATATTCACAGAAAAAACCGGGCCCACATAAAGATCGATGCAGGAATGGGACTTGTGGCGAGGGGATTTATCCCCGCTGGGGGGCGAAGCACCCCCAAAAATCTGGGGCCGCTGCGCAGCCCATCGGGGATAAATCCCCTCACCACAGGTTCAATCCAACAGGTGAATGTGCCCGGTATCAAAAATTGGTTCGGCGCCGGAAAAACTCCAGGCGCCGAAAGGTCCATCAGGCTTGCGTCAACTTCGCCGCAGCACGTTCGAAGCGGTCGAGACCGGCGTCGATATCGGCGTCTTCCACCACCAGGCTCGGGGCGAAACGGATCACGTCCGGGCCAGCCTGGAGAATCATCAGGCCTTCCTGCTCAGCGGCGTTGAAGATGTCCTTGGCCTTGCCTTTCCACGCTTCGCTGAGCACGCAGCCGATCAGCAGACCGAGACCACGCACCTGAGTGAACAGGCCGTATTTCTCGCCGATCTGTTGCAGGCGGGTCTTGAACTTGTCGTGCTTGGCGTTCACGCCGTTCAACACTTCAGGGGTGTTGACCACGTCGATCACCGCTTCGGCGACGGCGCAGGCCAGCGGGTTGCCGCCGTAAGTGGTGCCGTGGGTGCCGACAACCAGATGTTTGGCCAGCGCTTCGGTGGTCATCATCGCCGCGATCGGGAAACCACCGCCCAGGCTCTTGGCGCTGGTAAGGATGTCGGGGGTCACGCCGTAATGCTGGTAGGCGAACAGCTTGCCGCTGCGGCCCATGCCGGTCTGCACTTCGTCGAACACCAGCAGGGCGTTGTTCGCGTCGCACAGTTCGCGGGCACCTTGCAGGTAAGCCAGCTCGGCCGGCAGTACGCCGCCCTCGCCCTGGATCGGCTCGAGCACGACCGCGCAGGTCTTCTCGGACACCGCGGCCTTCAGTGCGGCCAGATCGTTGTAGGGAACGTGGGTGATGCCAGTGATTTTCGGGCCGAAACCGTCGGAGTACTTCGACTGGCCACCGACGTTGACGGTGAACAGGGTACGGCCGTGGAAGCTGTTCAGCGCGGCGATGATTTCGTATTTCTCGGTGCCGAAACGGTCGAATGCGACGCGACGGGCCAGCTTGAATGCGGCCTCGTTGGCTTCGGCGCCGGAGTTGCAGAAGAACACGCGCTCGGCGAACGTGGCGTCGATCAGCTTGTGCGCCAGGCGCAGGGCCGGTTCGTTGGTGAACACGTTGGACACGTGCCACAGCTTGTTCGCCTGTTCGGTCAACGCACCGACCAGCGCCGGATGCGCGTGGCCCAGAACGTTGACGGCAATCCCGCCAGCGAAGTCGATCAGCTCGCGGCCGGCCTGATCCCAGACCCGGGAACCGGCGCCACGCACCGGAATGAAAGCGGCAGGCGCGTAGTTGGGAACCATTACCTGGTCGAAATCGGCGCGTTGTACCGCAGCGTGCTCAACGGACATCGGAGTCTCCTGAAGAGGAACACCCGCCTGGAACTGGCGAGCGATGAGGGGATTGTAAGGACAGTTGGGTGCCCGGCCTTGTCGCCAAGCGACAACTTCTTATAGCGCAAACCCCGGATTTTCCCGGGTTTACGGCAATGCGACATATAGCGTCGCAAAGGCGCAGTTTACCGGGCGCGGCCGATTTGCGGCAGGCCGCGCAGGATACCAAGTCAGCCCCCACGGCAGAGACATAAATATCTACCGCACGGGGGGCGCTTGCTGCTGATTTGCTGAGGGTTCTTCCCAACGCCAAGGAATGGCCATGCATTTGTCTGAAGCACCCCCATCGGCAAGCCCGGATGACGCAACTGACGCGCACCATGCGGACGAGCATTATCAACCACTGAAAAACGCGATTCCCGCCTGGCTGGGCGACACCTCAGCCACTCGGCGAGAAGCATTGAAAAGCAGCCTCCCGCAACAGCCGGCCGCGCTCAAGAACGCGCCAGCCGAACAGCACGCGCTGATGAAAAGCCTTGGGGCGGCGCATATCAGCGCCCAGAGCCGGGTCGATAAAAGCCTGGAGCACTTGCAGGACGCTGCGGCCTTCGCCGAGCCCCTGCTCAAGGCCGAGCTGAAAAGCTGCTTCGATCTGGAACTGGATGTCAGAAACACCTACGTGCGCCTGTACATTCCCGCCACCACCCCGTGGTTTCCGATCCGCACCGGCGCCCGCGCCTGGTCCGTGTCACTGCTCGAGGCTGCGCTGCATAACTTCGAAGACAGGGAAACCGAAGACAACGCCTTCGAAGCCGAGTCGACATTCACCAGCGCCCCCTCGGCCACAGGGCAGTTTGAAACCCTGCCAGAGATCAAGGCGAAACTGAGCATTTCCGCTTTCACCAAACTGTGCCGTCGACTGGATATCGGCGCCCAATACAAAGCCAGTCTGGAAGACAATCTGGGCTATTCCGATCCGATGGTCGCTTCGGTCTTGCGCGGCAAAATCGACGCCAGCCAGAAGGCCGCGATGAAGTCTGCCCTGCAATGGGCGCGGATGAACCGCGATGTCTCGGAAAACGCGTTACGCACGATCGAGGCCATGCTCGACGGCGTGAAAGGCCTGCATGTGCATGGCGCCCCGCTGCTGTGTCATGACATGACGATGCTTTGCGCACCGCTGACCGGCATCGTGGTATTCGCCCCGGACCTGTACATGACGCGCAATGCCGCGCGCGT
>NZ_JH635998.1:3759109-3762232 GCF_000257605.1 Pseudomonas sp. R62 | reverse complement strand
CCGGACCTGTACATGACGCGCAATGCCGCGCGCGTCGTTGCCTACGTCCCGGATGACCCCGAACATCCGTTCAAGGAGTACGCCTCGCCATTGGAAATGGTCGTGGAACTGACGCGCCAGTTGCGCTCCAGGGACTATCAGCAATTCTTCAGCCGCTTCGTCAACCACGACCAGCGCGGTTTCTTCTTCAGCACTCTCAACAGCCGGCTGAGTGAAATCCGCTGGCATCCGCACGAACCCGGCGACCCGCTGCCGGCGTGGCGCGAAGCCCCGGTGGAGCGGCCCGATCTGCAGACTGCGCTGACGCCGTTTTACGACGATGTCTGGCAACACCTGTACCAGGCAAAGCTGAACAAGATTTTCAATGACGCCCGAACCATTGCCGTACCGACTGCCCTGGTTGATCAAAGGGCGCGCTGGGCATTCTGGGATTCGCTGGTCAACATCCTGTCTTCCATCGCCCAGACCGCGGCGATGATCGTCGCGCCGTTCGTGCCGGTGCTCGGTGAAGCGATGATGGCGTACATGGCCTATCAGATGCTCGATGAAGTATTCGAAGGCATTGTCGAGTGGGCGCAGGGACGTACGACCGAAGCGGTCGAACACTTGATGGGCACCGTGGAATCGATGATCCAGTTGGGCATGTTCGCCGTCGGCGGTGCGATTGGCGCGGCCGAGTTTCGCAAGGTATTGCCCAAGGAAATCGTGGCGTTCATCGACCGCTTCAAACCGGTACAACTGGCCAATGGTGACACCCGCTATTGGCAACCGGATATCGAGCGCTACAAACACCCGCAGAAGCCGAGTTCCGATTCGCAACCCGATGTAATGGGTCTGCATACCCATGAAGACAAGCGCCTACTGCCCCTGGAGGACGCGCATTTTGCAGTCAGGGAAAGTCAGGTGCCGGGGCAGTACCGCATCGAACATCCGAGTCGCCCCGACGCATACCAACCGGTGCTGCGCCACAATGGCGAAGGTGCCTGGCACACTGAACTGGAGCAACCGCTGGAATGGGATGGCGCAACCGCGCTGCGCCGTATCGGCCCTGCGGTCGAGAGCTTGTCCGCGAGCGAGCGCGAAACCGTCCTGCAGATCAGCGGAACCAGCGAAGACGCGCTGCGCAAAATGCATGTCGAGCAGGAAAAGGTCCCGCCGCTGCTGGCCGACAGTATCCAGCGCTTCAAGCTTGATCAGCAGTTGCAACGCTTCATCGACCAGCTCGACAGCGATGACGCCGAAGTTTTTTTGCGCGCCGACCCGGCCATGCAGCTGCAGGTGCTCAGCGAATACGGCCGCTGGCCAGGCGACAAATGCCTGCGTCTGCTCGATCGCCAAGGCGAGCAACTGTGGCAATCATCTGCCGACACAACCCTGCCCGTGACCGAACTGCGCCAGGGCGAACTGATCGGTGGCGACGTGCTCAAAACCCTGCTCCAAACCCTCGACGAGACGCAGATCAAAGCCTTGCTGGACGAGCCCTTCGCCGGACCGACGCCGTCCATTGAGATCCGCAGCCAGAACCTGCGCAAGCAAGTGGCGGACCTCGCCAGACGCAACACAAGCGCGCTGTTCGAGTCGCGCTATCAAGCCCTTCAGCACCTCGACGACCCGCTGGCGGCACGACTCAAGACCCACCCTCCGCAATTGCCGGCCAGCATTACCCGCGAACTGCTCGATACCGCGACCGGCAGCGAACTGCTGCAGATCAGCGAAGGACAATTGCCCGCGCGCCAACAGGCGCTCATGCAGATGGCCAGTGACGAGGTGCGCGTCACCCGCGCGTATGAAGGCCTTGAGCTGGCCTCGGTGGGCAACCCCGACTCTGACTCTCTGGCGCTGCACAGCCTCAAACTGCTGCCGGGCTGGAGTGGCGATGTGCGCATCGAGATCCGTGACGGGCGCTACGAGGGCGCATTACTGGACACCATCGGCCGCGACGATGCGCCTGCACACAAGGTGCTGGTGCGCCGCGACGATGGCCAATATCAACCTTATGACGATAGTGGGCAGCAGCTGCACTCATTCACTGATTTCTATTCCAGCCTGTTGTACGCATTGCCCGACAGCGAGCGCCAGAGCCTGGACCTGCGCATCGGTCAGAGTCAGGCGCTGAAGGCGGCCATTCGTGAACGTACGCTCGAGCGCCACGAGTGGCGTCAGGTGATTGCCGATACGCCGTCCCGAGCGCCGACTGTCGACACCCTGCGCCTGCTGGGTACCGACGGTTACGCCCATGCTCCGCGTCCGCCACGCCCCGCTTACCAGCCGCACACCCTCGAAGAAGACATCCGCGTGCTCTATCCACGCATGTCGAACCATGAGATGCGCTTTCTCGCCGAAAGTATGCGCAGTAGTCCCGCAGGCCCGCGCGCAGAGATGCTTCGCTTGCAAAATGACTACTTGCAATTGCAGAACGAGCTGCATGTCTGGGCCAACAATCCGCCCGCCGTACACCCGGAAACCGGCACGGCGCTGACGCCGCTGGAGAAGCGCGCCGAACTCCAGAATCGCAGGCTGCTCAGGGAGCAATTGCTCAAAGCCTGGAGGCGGGAGCACGTCACGGGTATCAATCAACAGGGCTTCGCCGCCGGATACGCCTTGCGCCTTACACCGGCGGTGATGGGCGACTTGCCGGTGTTGTCAGCGGACTTCAGCCATATCACCTCGCTCGCCATTGACGGCAGCCCGATGACCACATCTGTCGACAGCTTTCTGCAGTCCTTCAGTCAATTGCAGAATATTGATGCGCGCAACCTCAATCTGCCCAGCCTGCCGCAAGCACTGACTTCAATGCCCTCGCTGCGCGAACTGCGTTTACGCGATTGCCGAGTGAGCCTGACAACGGTCACAGAGTCGGTGCTGGCTTCCTTGCCACAACTTACCCTGCTCGATCTGCAAGGCAATGCGCTGGGCTTGCCGCCGGACCTGCAAGCGATGCCTTCGTTGCGCTACGTCAATCTGTCGGACACCGGCATTCATACGGTGCCCGACGATCTGCTGGATCATCCGCGATTGATCTCGGCGCAATTCGATCGCAACCGCATCACGCGGATACCGGAAAAGTTCTTCAACCTGGCCAGCTCCCTCAGCGATGGTTACACCTTTGCAGACAACCCGTTG
>NZ_JH635998.1:3754404-3758055 GCF_000257605.1 Pseudomonas sp. R62 | reverse complement strand
GACCTTGCCGACAATCCGCTATCGGCAGCAGCGCGCGATCAGATCAAAAACTACTTCCGCATCCATCGAAACGACTTTGACGTCCTGGCGCCCGAGCAGGATGTCAGCCTCGCCCGGCAGCTGTTTCCCGGTTTGAACAAGCAGGAGGCCAGCGAGATGATCTACGACTTGCCCGGCAATCTGGGCGACAGCCGCAAACAGCTCCTTCGCTGGAAAGCGGAGCAGCAACAGATGCGCGATGACCTGACCCGCTGGGCCTCGGCAATTCCGTCCGCGCACCCGGTCACAGGCCAGGCCTTGAGCGTAAGCGCGCATCTGGCGCAACGATCCGCACGCTCGGACTTCAAGCTATTGCTGGAGGATTTCTGGAGCGAAAGATCGATGGGAAGCGGCAAGCGCAGCGCATTGTTTGCGGCAGACCTGAAGTTTCTCGGCGAAATGCCGCGCCTGAGTGTCAACTTCGATCACGTGACCAGCCTCAAGCTCACCGGCAACGTGACGACCGCCGAACTGGAGCCGTTCGCTGCCTTGTTCCCGAATCTTCAGACGCTGAAATTGAAAGCCTTCACGCTCTATGACATACCCTCATTCGTCGGCCGCCTGCAGTATCTCAAAGAGCTCAAACTGAATGACTGCGCGCTGACACTGTCACCTGCCGGGCAGCAAGTACTCGGCACCCTGTCCGAGTTGCGGCTGCTCGATCTGAGCCACAACCCACTGTCAAATGCGCCCGATCTGACCACCCTGCCCAAGGTCACCAACTTTTTACTTGGCCATACCGATCTGACCAGCGTGCCGAAGGGCATCGCCGAGCATCCGCTGCTGCGAGAGCTCTCGCTTGCCAACAACCAGATTACCGAGCTGCCGGACGCTATCTTCAGCCTGAAGCCCGATAAGGCCGACGGCATATATCTGAACGACAACCCTCTGTCGATAAATGCCCGCGAGCGCGTCAAGTTCTACTACGCGGCACACGGGCGCAACTTCCGCATCAAGCCGCCATCGGCTGACATTGCCATGGCGCAGAGACTGTTCCCGCGACTTGGGGAAAACGCTGCGATCAACATGATTTATCGCCTGCCCGGGACATTACAGACCGGCACGGCGCAACTGATCAGGTGGGAGGGCGAAATCGCCCGCATGATTGGCGATCTCAACGCATGGCGTGAGCGTCTGCCAGTCAACAATCCATCGACAGAACGGCCATGGACTGCGCAGGAAAAAGCTGCAGAACTCGCCGAGAGACAAAAATTCAGCGAAAGCCTCGAACAACTGTGGCGCGGCAGGCGCACCGACAATTCAGCACTACGGTTCAACACCTTCAATGCCAATGCGGCATTTACCGGTGAGTTACCGCAATTGGCCACCGACTTCAGTCACATCACCCATCTCAGTCTGCAGGGCAATCCGGCACTGAAGGTTTCCGACGGTTTTCTCACAAGCTTCGGCGGATTGCAGGGCCTGGAACTGCAGGATTTTTCCCTGGGCCAGATGCCGCAAGCGCTGCAAAGCCTGCCGTCGCTGGAAACGTTGATGCTGAGCAAGTGCCAGATCACACTGGATCCTGCCGGACAAGCGGTCTTATCCACGCTGACCCGCTTGAAATCTCTGGACTTGTATAGCAATCCGCTGCAGGTCACGCCCGATGTGTCGGCACTGCAGAACCTGACGTTCATCGATCTGACCAGCACCGGAATCGATAGCGTTCCTGCCGGGCTGGAACAGCTGCCGCAGCTGGAAGTTGCATTGCTGAGCGACAACAACATCATCGAAGTGCCGACGGAGCTGACGCGTTATTCCGGTCGCGGCATGGAACTGGGCGCCAACCCGTTGTCGGTTGCTTCCAGAGAACGTGTCAAAGCCGCTTTCCAGGCCAAAGCCGACAATTTCGGTGTCTGGGTCCAACAGGACGACATCGATCTGGCGCAAAGCCTTTACCCGTCGCTGTCCGGCTTCGATGCCAACGATCTGGTCTACAAGCTGGCGGGTACGCTGGCCGATGGGCGTCTTGAGCTGATGCGCCGCAAAACCGGCCTCACCAGCCTGCTCGAACGCCTGGATAGCTGGGCAAACGAGATCCCCAACGATCCTGACACGCAGATGCCACTGGCGAACGACGCGGCAGCCAGGGAAACACGCAATCGCCAACATTTCAGGCGAGATCTGGAAACCGACCTGCGCCGGGCGCCCACGTTCATCATGGACCCAAGAGTTACCTGCGACATTTCGTTCACCGGCGAGCTGCCGGCGCTGGCCGCAAGCTTCGACCATATCGAAGAGTTGCGACTGACAAGCGGAGCGTCCGCGCCGCCCAGGGTCGATCAATTGTTGGCGCTTTTTCCCAAACTCAAAAGCATCACCATCCGCAAATATCCGTTGCGCGAGGTTCCCCCCAGAATCTTCGGAATGGACAGATTGCACAGCCTGTATCTGCCTGGCTGTGAAATCACGCTGACTGCGCAGACCGCAGAAGCCTTCAGAATGCTGAGAAACCTGAGATCCGTGGACCTGAGCGACAATCCACTCAACATGGCTCCGGATCTGAGTCATTTCCCGCAGATGACCGATGTGCGTCTGGGCAATTGCGCCTTGAGCAAGGTGCCTGACGGTCTGCTCGAACTGCCTCGATTGAGGTACGCGGACTTGTCCGGGAACGCGATTACCGAGTTGCCGGTCGGGTTTCCTTTACAGCCCGGCGAGGTGCTGACCGAATATGCCTTCGGCGACAACCCGCTGACCGCAGAAAGCCAGCAGCGCCTGCAGCGTTACGAGGCGGCGTATCAACTGCGCCTGGCGGAGCGACAGGCGAGCAACGACACCGTGTATCAGTCGTTTGAGGACTTCCATGATTTTTCCAGCAGCATCGACACCGATTGAACTCGGCCCGCGCTCAGCCACGCTCCGGCGGCACTGACGACAATTCGAACGGGCTGCTGCTGCGCCGCTGGTTGCGATCTTCCCGCGGCGTGGCACCGAAGAAATTGCGATAGGCGCTGGAGAAGTGCGGCCCCGAGGAAAAGCCACAGGACAGGCCGATCTGGATGATCGACTTGCTGGTCTGCATCAACATCTGCCGGGCCTTGTTCAGGCGCAATTCCAGGTAGTACTGGCTCGGCACGCGGTTGAGGTATTGCTTGAAGATGCGCTCCAACTGCCGACGGGATACGCACACATGCTGGGCGATTTCGTCGGTAGTCAGCGGCTCTTCGATGTTGGCTTCCATCAGCAACACCGCCTGGGTGAGCTTCGGATGGCTGGAGCCGAGGCGATTCTGCAACGGAATGCGCTGACGCTCACCGCCCTCGCGGATGCGCTCAACGACCAGTTCTTCCGACACCGCACCGGCCAGTTCCGCACCGTGATCGCGGGCCAGCACCGCCAGCAACAGGTCGAGCACCGACATGCCACCGCAAGCGGTCAGACGATCGCGATCCCAGTCGAACAGATGACTGGTGGCGATGACTTTCGGGAAGCGCTCAGCGAAATCGTCCTGCCAGCGCCAGTGCACGGCGGCGCGATAACCGTCGAGCAAACCGAGCTGGGCCAGCGGATAGACACCGGCCGACAGACCACCGATCACGCAACCGGCACGCACCAGTTGCTTGAGCGCACTGCTCAGCGCCGGCGCCAGGGTGGTCGGCGGCTCGTCGG
>NZ_JH635998.1:3731835-3753531 GCF_000257605.1 Pseudomonas sp. R62 | reverse complement strand
CGCCAGGGTGGTCGGCGGCTCGTCGGCGAGCAGGAACAGTTTCTGGAAGTTCTCAAGCTTGCCGGCCCAGGGTTCGCCTGGCAATTGCCAGGCCCCTTCGCTCTGCGGCTCGGCCTGCAAGAACGACAGTTCGTAAACCACGTCCGGGTGCACCCGCTGCGCAACACGCAAGGCCTCCTCCGCCAGCGCCAGCGTCAACGCTTTAGTGCTGGGCCAAATCAGGAAACCAATTCGATGGGCAGTCATGGGCGGGCAATCCGAAACGAACAACGGTGATGAAGGCATGGGCCAATGCTAGCCCGGAAATGAATACAAATCCTGAAACCGGTGAAGATCAGAATGTGGGAGCGAGCCTGCTCGCGAAGGCGGTGTACCAGTCAACATAATTGCTGGCTGTTCTACCGCTTTCGCGAGCAGGCTCGCTCCCACAGGGGATCTGAGCCAGCCAGAAGATCGCGAAGCATGACCTAATCTGGTGCACAACGGCAGCCCTGATTTATTTCAGGCTGCCCGACAGGAACTGCTGCAAACGCTCAGACTGCGGATTGACCAGCACTTCGCGCGGGTTGCCGCTTTCTTCGACGACGCCTTTGTGCAAGAACACCAACTGGTTCGACACTTCACGGGCGAAGCCCATTTCGTGGGTCACCACGACCATGGTGCGGCCTTCCTGCGCCAGCGCCTGCATGACTTTCAGCACGTCGCCGACCAGCTCCGGGTCGAGGGCCGAGGTCGGTTCGTCGAACAGCATCACTTCCGGCTCCATCGCCAGCGCACGGGCAATCGCCACACGCTGCTGCTCGCCGCCGGACATATGCCCAGGGAATGCATCCTTACGATGGGCCACGCCAACCTTGTTCAGGTAGTGCTCGGCTTTCTCGCGGGCTTCGGCCTTGGATACGCCGAGCACGTGCACCGGCGCTTCCATGATGTTTTCCAGTGCGGTCATGTGCGACCACAGGTTGAAATGCTGGAACACCATCGACAGGCGCGAACGCATGCGCTGCAGCTGCTTGGGGTCAGCCGCTTTCAGCGCGCCGTCCTTGTTCGCCACCAGTTTCAGCTCTTCGTTGTTGAGCAGAATCTTGCCGGCGTGCGGCTGCTCGAGCAGGTTGATGCAACGCAGGAAAGTACTTTTGCCGGAGCCACTGGAGCCGATGATGCTGATCACATCGCCGGCGGCGGCTTTCAGAGACACGCCCTTGAGCACTTCGTGACTGCCATAGCGTTTATGCAGGTCTTGGACTTCAAGTTTGTACATGCGGTCGGTTCTCACAAAAACAGTCAGTCGTTGAGCAAGCGCCCGTGACGCAGCGCTTCGCGCCCCGCCACCTTGGCCAGCCAGAAACCGGGTTGGGCATAGCGCAGCCGTTCAATGGCAAACAGCACCCCGGACGTACCAGCACATACCGTGCTGACCCGATCGGACACAGGGTCGATCACTTGAAAAATTTCGTCGCCCGCCTCGACCCATTCGCCGGGCTTGCGGGAAAAACTCACCACACCGGGGTGCGGCGCAAACAGCAATTCAGTGCCTTCGAACGGCATGCCTTCGCACGGTTCGAAGGCCGGATTTGGCCACTCGCCAGTGATCAGGCCCTGCTCGGCGAGAAACGCGAGAATGCCTTCGGCATAAGCCTCAGCTTCGACGCGGCCAGTGTCGGCCTGCCCGCCCAGCTCGATGGTCGTCGCCAGGCATGCCAACGGAATCTGCGCGTCGGGGAACTGCCGCGACAGGCGCAGCCACGGAAGCGAGCAGGCTTCATCGAAGGAGCTGCCGCCGGAATCTTCCGCGAGCAAACCGACCTTGACGTTCAGGTGCGCCGACAGCGAACGCCACTGCGGCCAATGCTGCGGCAGCGCATACATGTGCAGCGCGGCTTCGGCATCGCAGTGCAGATCCAGAACCACGTCGGCGGTGCAGGCGTGGCTGAGCAGCACACGCTGCATGCCTTGCAACTGGCTGCTCGCTTCGGGCAATCCGGCCAGGTGGTCGGCCATTGCCTGACGGATGAGGCGCACGTTGGCATGCGGATCATCGCCGAGCCTGTCGCCCAGTGCCGCCGCTACCGGCGCGCTGAGCTCGACGAAGTCACGGTTGAAATTCTTGCCGCTGCCCGCCTCGAAACGGCCCTGGAAATTGCCTTGCAGCAATTGCCCGAGACCCAGAGGATTGGCCACCGGCACCAGCTCGATCACACCGTTGAGCAAGCCCTGGGCTTCGAGTTCGCCGAGGCGCTTTTTCAGCTCCCAGGCGGTGCGCATGCCCGGCAGTTCGTCGGCGTGCAGGCTGGCCTGGATGTAGGCCTTGCGCTCGCCGCTACCGAAACGGAAAACCGAGACTTTGCGCTCGCTGCCCAGGTGGCTCCACGGCAATACGTGGTCGATGCGTTGCATATCAGTGCTTCCGTGGCGCGAGGTAGCTCAACCAGCGACGCTCGGCCAGTTTGAACAGCTTGACCAGAATGAAGGTCAGGCACAGGTAGAACACGCCAGCAGTGATGTACGCCTCGAACGGCAGGTAGAACTGCGCGTTGACGGTTCGTGCCGCGCCAGTAATGTCGATCAGCGTCACGATCGACGCCAGACTGGTGGTCTGCAGCATCATGATCACTTCGTTGCTGTACTGCGGCAGCGCGCGGCGCAGGGCCGACGGCAGCAGAATGCGCTTGTACAGTTTGAAGCGCGACATGCCCATGGCCTTGGCCGCTTCGATCTCACCGTTCGGCGTAGCCTTGAGGCTGCCGGCGATGATTTCCGCGGTGTAGGCGCTGGTGTTGATCGCAAAAGCCAGACACGCACAGAACGTCGCGCTCGACAGCCACGGCCACAAGAAGCTTTCGCGCACTGCTTCGAACTGGGCCAGACCGTAGTAGATCAGGAACAGCTGAACCAGCATCGGCGTGCCACGGATCACGTAGGTGTACAGCCACGCGGCGCCGTTGACGAGCGGGTTTTTCGAGACGCGCATCAGCCCCAGGGGCAACGCCGCGAGCAAGCCGAAGAACAGCGACAGCGCGAGCAGTTTGAGGGTGGTCAGCAGGCCGCCGAAGTACAGCGGCAGTGCCTCCCAGATGACGTTGTAGTCGAAGATCATAGATCAGCCGCCCTTACGCCTACCGAGTAGCGCTTCTCAAGGTGACGCAATGCCAGCAACGAAACACTGGTGATCACCAGGTACATCGCCGCCACTGCGAGGAAGAAGGTGAAAGGCTCGCGCGTGGCATCCGCCGCCTGCTTGGCCTTGAACATCATGTCTTGCAGACCGACTACGGAAATCAGCGCGGTGGCCTTGGTCAGTACCAGCCAGTTGTTGGTGAAGCCGGGAATTGCCAGGCGAATCATCTGCGGCACCATCACCCGGAAGAACACCTGAAAACTGCTCATGCCGTACGCCATGCCCGCTTCGGCCTGGCCCTTGGGAATCGCCATGAACGCCCCCCGGAACGTCTCCGAAAGGTACGCACCGAAGATGAAACCGAGGGTACCGATACCGGCGGCCAAAGGATTCAGATCGATGTAGTCGTCATAGCCAAGCATTGGCGCAACGCGGTTGAGCAGGTCCTGACCGCCGTAGAAGATCAGCAGGATCAGCACCAGATCGGGAATGCCGCGGATCACCGTCGAATACAGGTCGCCCAGCCACGCCAGCCAGCGCACCGGCGACAGGCGCAACGCGACACCGATCAGCCCGAGAACGATGGCCAGAGCCATGGACGACAAGGCGAGCTGAAGCGTCAGCCATGCGCCATCGAGGATGACAGCCCCGTAGCCTTTCAACATGATTCAGGTCCTCGAAAGTTGGGATGAAAAAATGGCGCAAACCGCAGAGATTCTGTTGCTTGCGCCATTTCGGACTTGTCGCAGAGACGTCTTACTTGCCGTAGATATCGAAGGCGAAGTACTTGTCCTGGATTGCTTTGTATTTGCCGTTTTCGCGGATGGCCGCGATGGCCGTGTTGATCTTGTCTTTCAGGGCGTCGCCCTTGCGCACTGCGATACCTACGCCGTCGCCGAAGTATTTGACGTCGGTGAAGGCCGGGCCAACGAATGCGAAGCCTTTGCCGGCGTCGGTTTTCAGGAAACCGTCATCGAGCAGGGTGGCGTCAGCCACGGTACCGTCGAGGCGACCGGCAGCCACGTCGAGGTAGATTTCGTTCTGCGAGCCGTACGGCTTGATCTCGGCGCCCAATGGAGCCAGAACTTCGCGGGCGAAACGCTCGTGGATCGAGCCACGCTGTACGCCGATGTTCTTGCCCTTCAGTTCAGCCAGATCTTCGCTGACCTGAGTGCCGGCCTTCATGACCAGACGCGCCGGGGTGTTGTAGTACTTGTTGGTGAAGTCGACCGACTTCTTGCGATCTTCGGTGATCGACATCGACGACAGGATCGCGTCGATCTTGCGCACTTTCAGAGCCGGGATCAGACCGTCGAACTCTTGCTCGACCCACACACACTTGACCTTCATTTCTTCGCACAGCGCGTTGCCGATGTCGTAGTCGAAACCGACGATGCTGCCGTCCGGTGCTTTCGAAGCGAATGGAGGGTAAGCCGCTTCGATGCCGATCTTCACAGGTTTTTCGTCAGCGACGGCATTCAGCGACAGCACGGACAGTGCCAGGGCGCCAAGCAGCACAAGTTTCTTCATCTTGGGACTCCATCGGTAAAGGGCAAAAACGGCAGAGTGAGCGACAGCCCAATATGCGAATGGGTGAATCGGAAATCGGTTGCGCATCGGCGGAAATTTCCCGTTGAAACCGCAGGCGATTTCAACGTCAGCCACGATGAGCGAGTGATCGGCATTCTAACGACAGGCCCGAAGCCGATATTTCTTCAATGCGACAACTAATTACAGATGCACCGAGAAAGCGGTTTGAGCTCATTGACAGCCCTGCAATTTCATGCAAGAGCAAAAGACAGTGAACCGATACATATTGCAAGTTGCGGGCCCATTATTCGCAAACCCTTCTAATCCGGCAAGCGCAGCGTTATGTCTTATTTTTCCGCGGGGCTTTGGCGGCTCTAAAACGGCGCACCGCGTTTCCCTTCGCCCCGGTTTGGCGCGGGCGGTTACACATTGGGTTGTGGCGGGTAACAGCGGGAAAGGCCTGACGGTGCAGATCGATAATTATTGGTTGGGGTGTTGCGGTTTCCTACAGCTGACTACTGCGGTGTCTGACAGATCGCCTTCGCGAGCAGGCTCGCTCCCACATTTGAAATGCGCCCGTTTCCTTGTGGGAGCGAGCCTGCTCGCGAAGCGGCCAGCCCGATCGACACAAATCCACCAGACACAAAAAAGCCCCATCCGGCATCACCGGACAGGGCTCCTATGCTTCTAACGCTTAAGCAACATTCATGGTCTTGTGCGTATCAATCAAATGCTGCACCACACCCGGATCCGCCAGGGTCGAGATATCGCCCAAGCCATCGTATTCCGCCGTGGCGATCTTGCGCAGGATGCGGCGCATGATCTTGCCCGAACGGGTCTTCGGCAGCCCCGGCGCCCACTGGATCACGTCCGGCGAAGCAATCGGGCCGATCTCCTTGCGCACCCAGTTCTTCAGCTCCAGACGCAGTTGCTCGGTCGGTTCCTCGCCATTCTTCAAGGTCACATAGACATAGATGCCCTGCCCCTTGATGTCATGCGGCACGCCCACCACCGCAGCTTCGGCCACCTTCGGATGCGCGACCATCGCGCTCTCGATCTCGGCGGTGCCCATGCGGTGCCCGGACACGTTGAGCACGTCGTCCACGCGCCCGGTGATCCAGTAGTAACCGTCGGCATCGCGACGCGCGCCGTCACCGGTGAAGTACATGCCACGGAAGGTCTTGAAGTAGGTATCGACGAAACGATCGTGATCGCCGTACAGCGTACGCGCCTGACCCGGCCACGAATCGAGAATCACCAGATTGCCTTCGGCCTCGCCCTCGATGATGTTGCCGAGGTTGTCGACCAGCGCCGGCACCACACCGAAGAACGGACGCGCCGCCGAACCGGGCTTCAGCGCGTGAGCACCCGGCAGCGGGCTCATCATGTTGCCGCCAGTCTCGGTCTGCCACCACGTATCGACGATCGGGCAACGCGACTTGCCGACATTCTTGTAGTACCAGTCCCAGGCTTCCGGGTTGATCGGCTCACCGACCGAACCGAGCAGGCGCAGGCTGCTGCCATCGGCGCCTTCAACCGCCGCCTGACCCGAGGCCATCATCGCGCGGATCGCGGTCGGCGCGGTGTAGAGGATGTTGACCTTGTGCTTGTCGATGATCTTCGCCACCCGGGTGATGTCCGGGTAGTTCGGCACACCTTCGAACAGCACGGTGGTCGCGCCGTTGGCCAGCGGGCCGTAGACGATGTAACTGTGGCCGGTAACCCAGCCGACGTCGGCGGTGCACCAGTAGATTTCGCCTGGACGGTAGTCGAACACGCGTTCGTGGGTCATCGCCGCATACAGCAGATAACCGCCGGTGGTGTGCTGCACGCCCTTCGGCTTGCCGGTGGAGCCGGAGGTATAAAGGATGAACAATGCTTCTTCGGCGCCCATCTCTTTCGGCGCGCAAACAGTGCCTGCGACCTTCATCAGGTCTTCGTACCAGATGTCGCGATGCTGGTTCCACTTGATGTCGCCACCGGTACGCTTGCACACGATGACTTTCTGGATGCTGCTGGTTTCCGGGTTGGTCAGCGCGTCGTCGACGTTGGCCTTGAGGGAAATCTTCTTGCCGGCGCGAATACCCTCGTCAGCGGTGATCACCACTTTCGAACGGCAATCGATGATGCGACCGGCCAGGGCTTCCGGCGAGAAACCGCCGAACACCACCGAGTGAATCGCGCCGATCCGGGTGCAGGCCAGCATGGCGACCACGGCTTCGGGAATCATCGGCATGTAAATGGTCACCACGTCGCCACGGTGCACGTCCTGACCACGCAGGGCGTTGGCCAGTTTGCACACTTGCTCGTGCAGTTCGCGGTAGGTGATGTTGCGGCTTTCGGAAGGATCGTCGCCTTCCCAGATGATCGCGACTTGGTCGCCGCGCTCGGCCAGATGACGGTCGAGGCAGTTGTAGGAAACGTTCAGGGTGCCGTCGGCAAACCACTTGATGTCGACATGGTGATCGTCGAACGACGTCTGCTTCACCGTGGTGAAAGGCTTGATCCAGTCCAGACGCTTGGCTTGCTCGCGCCAGAAGCCGTCAGGGTTGACGACCGACTGCTGGTACATGGCTTTGTAGGTCGCCTCGTCAGTCAGCGTGTTTGCCAGAACCTCGGGACGAACGGGATACAGAGAAGCCGCACTCATCTTTCCTACCTCGGTGTAATAGTTGTTTTTGTATGACCCCGTTGTAGCCGGGTGGGGGCCATAGAACCATTCGACGATGGTAGTAACAAGCCCCTACAAAATGTCCGCATTCCATGTGGGAGCTGGCTTGCCAGCGATGCAGTCAACGCGGTCCGTCAGGCAAATCCCATCCGGCCAGACATCAAGACCTCAATCGATTGTTACCAAATCTATCAAAAGTGTTTATCAAAACCGCCCCTGTTTACCGACACCCCACCGCCCTAAAATTCACCTCGCCAACAAGGCAACCGCGATTAACAACGTTACAGCCCCCACGAAGGCCGTTAATCCAGCTCTCCAATTAACGCATCAAATACTCAAGCTCCACACGCAACCCTAAAAAGGTTGCGTGACCCCACTCGACCTCAAAAAGGTGAATTAGAAATGAAAGCTTTATTGGTTCTGGCCCTCAGCAGTCTGTGCGCAACCGCCATGGCAGACGAGGTCCCGACTGATGTCGCACAGCAACAACCGGTCATCGAGGAATACACTTACTCCACACATCTGGACATCGCCAAAGTTGTATCGATGAGCGAAATTCCAAATGTCTGTGAAGTTGTACCGGCAAAAATGGAATACGACGACTCCAAAGGCCAACGCCACATCCTGCGCTACAGCATCATGGGCAACGGCTGCACGAACTGAATCAGACTGCACCGAATCGGATCGCTCAACGCTACATTGACGGTCGATTCCAGCCCGGCTTCGGTCGGGCTCAGTTGTGTCTGGAGCCGCGAAAAAGGCTTGCAAAACACTAGATATAGTGAAAAACCTGCTTTTCTGGCTATTTTTTAAACAAAAAAACACCTGCCAAAAAATTAACGAAAAAAAATCTGCTCGGGTCGATTCCGCGCAAAGCCCTGTAATCCCTCGGTCGGACCGAAATCCACCCCCTCCTCGGCCTCGCCATGAGCCGATTCGCCGCACCACGCCGGTAAAAATTTCCCTATAATGCCGCCCTATACGGGTCAGCAATATTCCCTTACAGGGAGCAAAAGCCATTCTGAAGCCCCGCAACAGTGCCAGACGCTGATTGCGCCCATCAGAGGCTCTCGGAACCCGTCAAAATTTCTGTTTATTTGCCTGCGTGCAGCGCTGCAAAAAACGACATCCAACGCGGCTTGTTTGGCCGTGTGAAAAACCAACCCTTCAGGTTTCACACGGGCACAAGCCCTCACGCAGGAGACGACACGTCATGCTGAGCTGGGACGAATTCGATAAAGAAGACAGTGAAGTCGCAACCGTGAAAGGCGCCAACGCCGGCCACGCAAGCGAAGCCAACATGGACCGCCTCGACAACGCTGGCGGCGCCGCCGCGCTGGAAGCCCGCGCCGTCACCGCCGACGACTCGGCCGCCGTGGCCCGCGCCAAGGCTGCACTGAACTCCCTCGACGTCGCCGAAGGCCTCGCCGAACTCGAAGGCGCCTCCGCCCGTGTCGCCGTTGACGAAAAGCGCATGATCAACTGCCGCGCCGACCTCAACCAACTCGTGCCATTCAAGTACGACTGGGCCTGGCAGAAGTATCTGGACGGTTGCGCAAACCACTGGATGCCGCAAGAAGTCAACATGACCGCCGACATCGCCCTCTGGAAAAACCCGGAAGGCCTGACCGACGACGAGCGCCGCATCGTCATGCGCAACCTCGGCTTCTTCTCCACCGCCGACTCCCTGGTTGCCAACAACCTGGTGCTGGCCGTGTACCGTTTGATCACCAACCCGGAATGCCGCCAGTACATCCTGCGCCAGGCTTTCGAAGAAGCGATCCACACCCACGCCTACCAGTACTGCATCGAATCGCTGGCCATGGATGAAGGCGAAATCTTCAACATGTACCACGAGATCCCATCGGTCGCGAAAAAAGCAGCCTGGGGCCTGAAGTACACCCGTTCGATCTCCGATCCAAAGTTCGAAACCGGCACCCCGGAAACCGACAAAGAGTTGCTGCGCAACCTGATCGCCTACTACTGCGTTCTGGAAGGCATCTTCTTCTACTGCGGCTTCACCCAGATCCTCTCCATGGGCCGCCGTAACAAAATGACCGGCGTCGCCGAGCAGTTCCAATACATCCTGCGCGACGAATCCATGCACCTGAACTTCGGCATCGACGTGATCAACCAGATCAAAATCGAAAACCCACACTTGTGGGATGCTGAGATGAAGGAAGAAGCGACCCAGATGATCCTGCAGGGTACGCAGCTGGAGATCGAATACGCGCGTGACACCATGCCTCGCGGGGTGTTGGGTATGAACGCGGCGATGATGGAGGACTACCTGAAGTTCATTGCTAACCGTCGTTTGTCGCAGATTGGTTTGAAGGAAGAGTATCCAGGGACTACTAATCCGTTCCCTTGGATGAGCGAGATTATGGACTTGAAGAAAGAGAAGAATTTCTTTGAGACTCGCGTGATCGAATACCAAACTGGTGGTGCGTTGAGCTGGGACTAATAGTCTCGCTCGGCACGATTTGAAGATTGCGGTTTGAGTCGGCGAGTCGAGAAAGCAAAAAGCCCCGATCTGATCGGGGCTTTTTTATGGGTGCAAAGCGGTAATTAGGTTAACGATGCATTGGTAGGATTTGGCAGGATCAGTCGCTTTTCCTCGTAGGAAATTTCCTAGACAGCAGTGATGGCCACTCAGTATCGTCCGAGGGTTTTCAACCCTCGGCGATTTTATGGACACGGAAAAAAGTAATAGCGATTGGAGTGAGGTCGAGATTCAGGCGGCAGTTGATGCCTATCTGAAGATGCTTGTACGCGAGCAGAGCGGCCAGAAATTCGTCAAGACTGAGGAGAATCGCATCCTGCGCGAAGGCCCGTTAGCCGGTCGGACTAAAGGCTCTGTCGAGTTCCGGATGCAGAACATTTCTACCGTGTTGGTCGAAATGGATAGAAAGCGTATTGAAGGCTACAAACCTGCCAAGAATGTTGGCGCGAATGTAGCGCGCAGCATCCGTAAGGCACTTGATGCTTCTACCGTTCTGACACTTGAAGATTCCAATCCAACGGCGGACGAAGCATTGCTCGAGCAACGCGCGGCTAAATTTGAGCGAAAGCAATTTGACTACGTCCCCAAAGGAATAAAAACACCTATCCAAACGACGTCCACTAGAAAGGTTTACTTTCGCGATCCTGAATTGAGGGGCTGGGTTCGTCAGCAAGCCGATGGCAAGTGCGAAGGTTGTGGCAAAGCAGCGCCATTTGAAAAGGATGGGAAACCGTTTTTAGAAGTGCATCACGTCAAGCACCTGTCGCAAAAGGGTTCGGACCTTGACACGAATGTTGTGGCGTTATGTCCCAACTGTCACCAACGTTGCCACCATTCGGACGACAGAGCTGAATTCACTGCTTGGCTTTATGACAATGTTGGAAGACTGGAAAAGGAATAATTGCAGTTTGTCTGGCTAACCTCATTTGCTGGATTTGGGGCAGCTTCGCTGCCCATCGGGGATAAATCCCCTCACCACAATTCAATGTGTTGCTGCTGGGTGGATGTCTGGATTCAAGATTAGGTTGATCCCACCAGTCGCCAGCAGGCTACCTCCCACAAATCCCGCATCATCCTGAAAACAATCAGTGCAACCTACCCCGCCGCCCGCTATTAATACCCCTCCCTCACTCAAGGATCCGAGCCCCCACCATGAAATTCGATCTCGCCTACTGCCTCAGCCTCGACGACAAGTTGTCGATCTATGACGTTCGCGATCTCAATTTCGATGAGACGGTGGCGTTTGACTCGGCGAAGGAACACTTCCAGTGCCCCAACGATGCTTGTCGTTCAGCGTTTGAGGCTCCCAATGAGTTGGGTACGTTCAACGCCAAGAACGTGAATTACGTGCGCACGCCGCATTTCAAGAATCTGCCGACTACGCAGCATGTGGCGGGTTGTCCGTATGTGAGTTTGAGGGCGTCGGCGTCTGGCGTTGAGACGGCGGATGGCGAGGTGGATGACGGGCGGGAGGAGCATTTTCCGTCGGAGTTATTGCTGACCCGGCGTGAGTATGTACGCAAGCCTGTCACGCCAGCGGGGGCGGCGGATGTGTTGCGCGATGATCCGGTTCGGATGGTGGCAGACAGTGGTAAGGAGTCAGCGAGTCGTGAGTCGGCGCCGGACAAGACCAGTGTGTTTGCGCATCCGGTGGAGTGTTTTGTTTCCAACTTCGCCGACAAGGAGTTGCTCAAGCGCATGCCGTTGAAGATTGGCGAGCATACGGCGCCGTACAGTTCGTTCTTCAAGAAGATCGAGTATCTGACGGACAACAAGGGGCTGATTTACTGGGGGCGGATCAAGAAGATCGAGGACTTCCACAGCGCCAGTTTTCGTATCGATTTCGAGGACAAGGTCTGGTTCAAGAAGCCCGAAGACAGCAAGAAGAAGCCGTATCCGGTCAGCGTTTATCTGAACAAGAAGCTGATCGACAACTACCGCAAGCGCAAGGCGTTTCTGGAAGAGATCAAGCACGCGGTGGATAGCGACAAGGCGTTGTTCTGTTTCTTCTATGGGGTGACGCCGGAGTTGAAGCAGGTGCCCGGCAAGAAGAACCCCGAAAAACCTTTCGAGGTCTTCAATGCCAATATCGAGAACCTGGATCACTTCATTATCCGTGAAGCGCCGGGGTTGGAGTGATGGCTAGCCTTGGGGCAGTTGCAGTTTTACGGCGCCAGGGTGTTGTTTGACTAGGGAGTACGGCAGGATCGACCAGTCAGGTCTATCGCAAGAGCGTTGCACGCGAGCGAAGTACGCGCCGAGGTACAAGCCCTTCTCGGTGAAGTACCAAGGTGAAGTCCCCCAGATGCTTTCGTCCTGGAAGTTGCAGTCGTCATCTCCCGTCGGTGTCTTCATTTCATTGGGGTACAGGGTCGTGAATTGTTTGATCACCCAAGGCACCAACTCTTTACTTACGTACTGATAGCGCGCGTTACTTTCGTCCTTGCTCAGAGGTTCGTCGCCCAAGCTGTCGCGTTCGGCATGTAAAAGTGGTTTGCCCTCACCGACCCACAGCACATCTTCGAGGGACAGCGGGTGGCCGGTTTTAACGTCAATGTTGAGCGGTGAATCGCCGAAGTCTGGATGCGCGCCGCCGCAGTAATAGCTGGTCGAGATGTTCAGGCTGACCACGGCTGGCGAGATCATTTTCGGTTGCACCTGTTGTATAAATTCGACGTTTTCGCCGCCCTGCAGCTGGCAGCCGTGGTAACTGATGACTTCATTCCAGAGGCGTCCAAGCAACTGCTGGTTAACCCGTTGCTGATCATCTTTCGACAATCCGGACTCCACGCTGAACAGGGAAATCTTTGTCTCAGGCTCTGTCCACCATTGCAGGTCGTAGCCCATGAAGTTTTCTTTCTTCGCCGGTTTCAGTTTGAGTCCCTGCAGGCGCAAATACTCGTAAGGCTCGCTGTAAGGCAACGCGGCAATGAACGGCAAAGTTGATGAGGTGGGGGCGGTAAGTCTGGCCTCGATGAGTTTCACTGGCAGCTTCTTGCCCTGCGGACTTTTCCATTCGCCCTGCCAGCCGCTGCCGGTTTCTTCAAGTTCCAACGTTGACAGCGGCTTGTCGTCACCATAGCGATTATTGCCCTCGGTCAAGGTCAGCGTGCTGTTCTGCAACGCGCCACTGAGCGGCAAATCACGACGGTATTTTTCGTAGAAGTACCGACCGGTTACTTCGTCCTGCTGCGTGATATTGAGCTCTACGACGATCGGCATTTTGCCCAACGTGCCGGTGAACACGCGTCGGCCATCATAGGCGTGGACACTTGGAATCAGCGAGAACAGCACAGCAGCGCATGGCGCCAGGCGCATCAGTCCCTTGAGCATTGATCGTTCCTTGAAAGAGTCAGAGGTCGCGCCGGCATTTGAGGGCCGGCGCGGATAAATTCGCGGCGATTATGGCGGGGTTGTGGTCGGGAATCGAGGGGCTGCGCATGAAAGTAAACGCGACATCAAGGCAGTTGCAGTGCAACCCCGCCCGGATGTTGTTTGACGATTGTGTACGGCAGAACGCTCCAGTCGACGAATCCGCAGACCGCCGCGACGTGGGGAAATGATGGCTCGAGCTTGATGCCCAGTTCCGTGAAGTGCCAACCGGGAAATTGCCAGGGATAACTCTCGTCGTAGTTGCAGTCGTTTTCACCTTCGGGGGTAACGGTCATTTCACTGGAGTAGAGTTTCAGCAACTGCGCGACCAGCCAGGGTGCCAGTTCCTCACTGCGGTAGTTAGACCAGGAATCAGACGAGCCGGACGCCTCCCCGCCGAAGTCGCCCTCTCGTTGAAAATGCAATGGCTTGCCCTGCCCCACCCACAAAACATCATCTAGGGTCAGGAGTCTGCCTGTTTTAGTGTCGAAGTTGAGCGCATCCTGGCTTTGATCCGGATAGGCACCGCCGCAGAAATAATCTGATGAAATCAGAACACTCATCACTGTTGACGACATCCACAGTGGTTGGCTCGACTGCGCGTAACTGCCTGAACATCCATAAGACGACAATACCTCGCTCCACAAACGCGCCATCAATTGTTGGTTGATGCGTCGACGCTCTTCAAGGGAATAACCCGAGACCACTTCAAACAGAGAAGTGCCTGTCTTCGGCTCGCTCCACCACTGCAGCGTGTAGCCCATGAAGGTGTCGATGTTGCCTTTTTTGAGTGTGACGCCCTGCAGCCGCAGGTATTCATAAGGGTACTTGTCGTGAAGTGTGGTGAAAAAGGGCAAGGCATCACCCGCTACATCGGGGATGACGGCTGGCTGTAACTTGATCTTCAGGCTTTTCCCAGCGGTGCTCGTCCACTCGCCATACCAACCATCAGTTGTCGGCCGCAGACGCAAGGTCGGGCGTGAGTCGTCTATCCGCGAGCCTTCTTCCAGCACAAGCGTTTCCCCGTCCAGAGCACCGTCGAGTGGTAGATCCTTGCGGTACTTCTTGTAAAAGTAACGTCCCTCTCCGGTACGAGGATTTATTTCGAGGACGATAGACGATTTACCCAACGTGCCGGTGAACAACTGCGCGCCGGTCTCGGCCCAAGTTGCCGTCGAGACAAAAAAACCCGTTAGAAGAAAAACCGCAAAAAGACGTAACAGTCCTCGGTACATCACTTCATCCTTGAATAAGCGAGCAACTGCCAGCGAAAGTAGCTGCGGATTATGGCGAGCTTGCGCGCTGGAATCGAGCGCCGTCGCGCTCAGCTCAAGCACATGCTGATCATCACCACCATAAGTAAACCGATGTACACGCGCGCATGCAGCCGATCCGGTATCCGCCCAATCCATCGCGCAGCCAATCTGATCCCCAGCAACGAGCCAACCGTCAGCAGCGCAAACGCCAGCACATCGACATACCCGATATACCAAACGCCCAGATCAGCCCCGGTGAAACCGGCCAGCGCCATGTACGTCAGTGTGCCGGCCAACGCTACCGGCACGCTGAGCGGATTGGCCAGCGATGTGGCTTGCGACATGCTCAACCCGCAACGGCGCAGCAGCGGCACGGTCATGACGCTTCCTCCTACGCCGAGGAACGTCGCGATGGCGCCGATGCCTACGCCGCCGGCGGATGTTTCTGTTGAGGTCAGTCGCCGTGGGAATGTGGTTTGGGACTGTGTGAGAAATCCTCGGCGCAGCAGGCAATCGACGATGGTCACGCCCAGATAGGTGATGAAGGCGTAGCGGATCACTTGGCCGCTGACCCACATCGCAGCGATGGCACCGACGACCGCGCCCACGCCGATAAACCCGCCCAATGGCCAGAGGTAGTCCCGGAGCAGATTGCCCGCGCGCTGGTGTTTGCGCGTGGCGATGAGGGCGTTGACGATCATCACGCAGGTCGAGGTGGCCACGGCGATGTGCATGGCCGATTGCGCGATGGGGTCGTCGGCTGCGTGGCTGGCGGTGAGCATGCGATAGAGCAGCGGCACGATGACGAAGCCGCCGCCGAAACCGAAGAGCACGGCGCTGATGCCGGTGAGGCAGCCGAACAATGTAAGCAGGAGGTAGAACATGGTGAGCGTCCAGAACTGGGAGCCGTGACATTAGTGCGGCAGGCATTGGCCGGCTTCAGCAGTTGGGCCAATAATGTTCGCGTTTACGCCAATCGCTGGAACTCGCCTGATGCGCAATATTTCGATCAATCAGCTTGATGACACGCCTCGCCCGGTCGTGGCCATCGGTACCGATTATTCCCACGGCCACCTACTCCCGTTTCATACGCATCGACGTGGGCAATTGCTCTACGGCGCCACTGGTGTAATGCGGGTCAGTACTCAGAGCGGCAACTGGGTGGTGCCGCCGCAGCGTGCAGTGTGGATTCCGCCGGGAGTCGCCCACGAAGTATTGATGCTAGGGGTGAGCACGCGCAGCCTCTACATCGAACCCTGCACGGTGGATTTGGGCCCGAAGTGCCAAGTGCTCAACGTGTCGGCGCTGCTGCGGCATTTGCTCATGGAGGCGGTGGACGTGCCGCTGATGTACGACCAGGCCGGACGTGATGGTGTGCTGATCAACTTGCTGTTGCATGAACTGACACGCAGTGCGCCCCTTCCCCTACACATTCCTATGCCCACCGAAGGAAAGCTCCTCAGTCTGTGTCAGACCTTTCTGAACATGCCCAACACCCATCAATCCCCGCAGCATTGGGCGGACCAGTTACACATAAGCTTGCGTACCTTTAACAGATTGTTTCGGCAGCAGACCGGGCTCAGCTTTCGTCAGTGGCGCCAGCAGGCGTGCGTCGTGCAGGCGTTGGCACGGTTGGCGGCGGGGGAAGCGGTGACGCGGATTGCTCTGGACTTCGGCTACGAGAGCCCGGCGGCGTTTTCGACGATGTTTCGGCGTGTGCTGGGACAGGCACCGTCCGTCTGGTTGGAGCCGACGAACTAGGCAAATTCGAAAAATGCGTTTGATCCCGGCCGAAAACAACTGTACAAAAACACAGTAAATTTTCAATCAGCACTTTTGAGCCCGGAGCACACCATGGCCTCTCTTGCGATGAACCACGTCCTCGAACGCATTGCCCTTTTCCAGTTCACTCCGACCCACTGCGTCCAGGCCCGCGCCATGCTGGGCTGGAGCGTTGAACAACTGTCGCGCGAGGCCGAGGTGGCGGTGGCAGATATCCAGCGGTTCGAAGCGCAGCAGGACGTAGCGGACGCCGCAAGGCTGGCACTGGCTTATCGGTTTGAAGCGCAGGGGTTGGTGTTCTTCCCGGGGTTTGCACCGGGGCGCGGTGTCAGGGCCCAGGGTATGGCGGGGGAATCGGTGGGGCGTGGGGATTATGCGATGGCTGATTAAGCTGGCGAGGGGGACACCCCTCACCAACTGAACGGATTCATGCGTTCTGTACCACCGCATCACTCTCCTCTTCAACCGCCATCCACCACGCACTCCCCCGTTGTGGATGCGCAATGTTGAACGCCTCCCCCATCCGCGGTGTGGTAATCGCAATACTGCGTTCCCATGCAAGCGCAAGGATGCGGTCAAAAGGTTCATGCCAGGCGTGCATGGCCAGGTCGAAGGTGCCGTTGTGGATCGGGAAGAGCCAGCGGCCCTTGAGGTCGATGTGGGCTTGCAGGGTTTCTTCCGGTTGCATGTGCACGTGGGGCCATTCGACGTTGTAGGCGCCGGTTTCCATCAGGGTCAGGTCGAACGGGCCGTATTGTTCGCCGATGCGTTTGAAGCCGTCGAAGTAACCGCTGTCGCCGCTGAAGAAGATTCGTGTGTCGGCGTCGATCATCACCCATGACGCCCACAGCGTGCTGTTGCCGTCGAACAGGCCACGGCCGGAGAAGTGCTGCGATGGGGTGGCGATGAAGCGGATACCGGCGATTTCGGTGCCCTGCCACCAGTCGTACTGGCGCACCTTGCTGGCGTCGATGCCCCATTTGATCAGGGTGTCGCCCACGCCCAGCGGGGTCAGGAAGTGCGTGGTTTTGTTGGCGAGTTTGAGTACCGCTTCGTAGTCGAGATGGTCGTAATGATTGTGGGAGAGGATCACCGCTTCGATCGGCGGCAGTTCGTCGATGCTGATCGGTGGTTGGTGAAAGCGTTTCGGGCCAGCCCATTGCACTGGCGAGGCGCGCTCGGCGAAGACCGGATCGGTGATCCAGAATTTGTCACGCAGCTTCAGCAACAGCGTCGAGTGCCCCAAGCGGTAAACGCTGTGATTGGGCGCTGCGAGCAGATCTTCACGGGTCAACGGTTGCACAGGAATGGCGGCGCTCGGACGGGTGTCGCGCGGTTTGTGGAAAATCATGTTCCACATGATCCGCAGCATTTTGCGTACCCCTTCGCGCTGCACCGGCGCATGATTGCGAAACAGCCCTTGATCCTGGCGCGAGGCTTCAGGCGTGGGAGTGTTATCCGGGAGAGAGACTGGATTGGCCATGACTGAACGACTCCGAAAAACCGTGTGCTGCACGGTATTCCACGGGAAATGAAAATGGCCAAGCTACACGCAAAGGCCAAACGCTCTGATTTGTAAGGTGCGAGGATTAACGCAACATTACACTGAGCGGTGTAGTTTCTAGGTTGCATCAAAGCCGGCGCCAAGTAAACTGCCGAGTGTAATTTCCTTTCTTCTCTACTGAAGTCCGCTCATGACCGCTCCACAACGCCTCACCGACCGCAAACGCGAAGCCATCATCCAGGCGGCGATCGCCGAATTCCGTGCCCACGGGTTCGAAATCACCAGCATGGACAAGATCGCCGCCACGGCGGGGGTGTCGAAGCGGACGGTGTACAACCACTTTCCGAGCAAGGAAGAGCTGTTCGCCGAGATCCTTAATCAGTTGTGGGCACGGATCATTGCCGAGCCGTCGGTGAGCTACGACCGCGAGCAACCGCTGCATGAGCAGCTGCGCCTGATGCTGCGAGAAAAAGTGCAGATGATGGCTGACGAGAATTTTCTCACCCTCGCCCGGGTGGCGATTGCCGCAACCATTCATTCCCCCGAACGTGCGCAGAACATGATCGAGCGCATGGGCGAGCGCGAGGAAGGCCTGACCGTCTGGATACGCGCAGCACAAGCCGACGGACGGCTCAAACCGGTGGATCCAGAATTTGCCGCGCATCAAGTACAAGGTTTGCTCAAGGCATTCGCGTTCTGGCCGCAGATCTCGCTGGGTCGCGCGGCCCTTGATCCAGACGCGCAGAATGCAGTTGCCGAGTCGGCGCTGGAGATGTTCCTGGCACTGTATCAGCGGTGAATCACTGGCGCGGCGAGCCGCGTACAACTAATTTCGCAAAAAGTTATACAAACTCGTGAAAAATTCCTTCCTTGTACAACTTTATTAAGTTTTGTATAAGTAGCCATCTGCCAGTAACGGAACGCTGGCATTGAGCAGTCACCACCGAATGCCGTCCGTGCATTTCGGTCTGCCGGCGCAGGAATAGGGACTGAATCCTTTTGATTTTCCCCACTTCCCGAGTATCGCAAGCATGTTCTTCAATCGCCAGAAAGCCGCCCTCGCTGAACTGCAACACACCGTTTTTGACCAGGCTGCAATGCTCGAAGCGATCAACCGTTCGATGGCGGTGATCGAGTTCGATCTTGATGGCGTGGTGTTGCGTGCCAATGACAATTTCCTCAAGACCATGGGTTACACGGCTGCCCAGGCGATCGGCCAGCCGCACCGGCATTTCTGCACGCCGGAATTCGGGCGCAGTGTCCAATACACCGAGCTGTGGTCACGCCTGAAAAACGGTCAGTTCCAGTCCGGCACCTTTGAACGGGTCAACAGCAAAGGCCAGCCGATCTGGCTCGAGGCCAGTTACAACCCGATCAAGGATGCGTCGGGACGGGTGATCAAAGTGGTCAAGTACGCGATGGATGTCACCGCCAAGGTGCAGCAGGAGAACGAGGCCAACGCCAAGCTGCAGGCGATCGATCGCGCGATGGCGGTGATCGAGTTCGATCTCGACGGCAATATTCTTACCGCCAACCAGAATTTTCTCACGCGCATGGGTTACAGCCTCGCAGAGCTCAAGGGCCAGCATCACCGCTTGTTCTGCACCCCGGCGCTGGTCAACAGCGGCGCCTATCAGGATTTCTGGCGGCGCCTGAATCAGGGCGAGTTCTTCCACGGGCAGTTCGAGCGCGTGGATAAACGCGGTCAGATCGTCTGGCTGGAGGCCAACTACAACCCGGTCTACGACGCTTCGGGGCGTTTGTACAAAGTCGTGAAGTTCGCGTCTGACGTTACCGCCCGTGTCGAGCAACACGAACAGGACGCGCGCAGTGCCAGCACCGCTTATCACATCTCGGTAGCGACGCGAAAAGTCGCCGAGCAAGGTACGCAGGTGATTCAACAGGCTGCCAGCGAAATGCGCGAAATCGCCGAGGACATCAGCCAGTCCTCAACGCTGATCGCGCAACTGGGCGACCGCTCCGAGCAAATCACCGCCATCGTCAACACCATCCGCGCGATCGCCGATCAGACCAACCTGCTCGCCCTCAACGCCGCCATCGAAGCCGCGCGCGCCGGTGAACAGGGCCGCGGCTTTGCCGTGGTGGCCGATGAAGTACGGCAACTGGCGGCGCGCACCAGCGGTTCCACCGCGGAGATCTCCACCATGATCAGTCTGATCCAGAGCGAAACACGGCAGGCGATCAAAAGCATGCAAGGCACCCGCGACCGCGCCGCAGAAGGCGTGGAACTGGCCAATCAGGCCGGCACGGTGATTCTGCAGATTCGCGATGGCGCCAGTGAGGCGGTGGATGCGGTGAGCATGTTTGCCAATGAGCGGGTGCCGGGGTAATGGCGGTAGTCCCAGTCACCAGGTGAAACTCGGGATAGTGGGATGGCAATCACGCGATCTATAGTGACTGCCATCCATCAGCAAGCGCAGGGAAATCCCATGGAAAATCGCGCCGTCCGCATCGCCCTGGTTGGCGATTACGACCCCCAAGTTACCGCTCATCAAGCGATCCCGGTTGCACTCGGCCTGGTCGCCGAACACCTGCAACGCACCGTGCAGTTCGAGTGGCTGGCCACTGAAGAGATCGGCACCGACACTGCGCTGACTCAATTCGATGGGTTCTGGTGTGTACCCGCCAGCCCTTATAAAAGTGAAGACGGTGCGCTACGCGCCATCCGCTTTGCCCGCGAGCAAGGGCGACCTTTCCTCGGCACCTGTGGCGGTTTTCAGCACGCGATTCTGGAATATTCGCGCAATGTGCTGGGCTGGGCCGACGCCGAGCATGGGGAAACCTCGCCAGAATCCGAACGCGCTGTGCTCACGCCGCTGAGCTGCTCGCTGGTTGAAGCCATCGACGTCATTCACCTCCAGCCCGGCTCGTTGATCGCCAAGGCGTACGAAAAGTCTGAAATTGAAGAAGGCTATCGCTGCCGCTACGGCGTGAATCCGCAGTTCGAACAGCATTTGATGAGCGATCAGCTACAAGCGGTAGGCCGTGATTCGGAGGGGGATCTGCGCGCTATCGAATTGAAAAAACATCCGTTTTTCGTCGCCACGCTGTTCCAGCCGGAACGCGCCGCACTAAAAGGAAAAATGCCACCGCTGGTTCGCGCATTTATCGAAGCCTGCGGATTGCGGGATTGAGCGTTATGCATTCGGCCATTGAGGTTGGCGGCGCCCACAACGCCGCCTTCGCGAGCAGGCTCGCTCCCACATTGGATCTGTGGCGTTCACGAAATCCTTGTGGGAGCGAGCCTGCTCGCGAAGAGGCCCGCAACCACACTGCAATACCTCAACCGCGCACCAGACTCCGCACCGCAAAAATCTCCGGCACTTCAACCTTGCTCATGTAAACCCGTAACGGTTCGGTGATGTTGATCCGGTCGTCGATGTGTTGATCGAGCAGCAACTGAATCAATTCGCGCTTGAGGGTCATGGTGGTGTCCGACGCCGTCGCCCAGACGAATTCACTGGCCGGGATGATGCCGTCGTCGGCCACGTCCATGCCGAACGAATCTTCGCTGAAGCGCACGATGTACTGGCCGGTCTTGCGGTTGAGGCCGACGAAGCCTTTGAGATCGTCGGCAGCCTGGCAGATGAGTTGGGAGGTGATGCGCATGGTAAACCTCACGAAAGATGATCGATGGTTTACACGCAGGGCAATGTAGCGGCGCGCCCTCTGCCGGGGCGTCAGCCGAGGGCAAGCGTACTGCAAACAGCGCCACAAAAGTGCAGGAAATTTCCGTTTTGCGCGGTTTATGTCGGTCTGGCGATAGCCCTGCGGCGCGTCAATTGTTAAAAGGTACGTCTCGAAAAAAACCTGCGAAAGGAACTCGACCATGCCTGCCACTTTTACCCGAAGCGCTTTGGTGCTGAGTCTGTTGTTCGGCCTCGGTCAGGCGCATGCCGCCAGCCACCCGGAGCCCAAGGCAATCGCTGCCGCCCATGG
>NZ_JH635998.1:3723664-3731125 GCF_000257605.1 Pseudomonas sp. R62 | reverse complement strand
ATGCCGCAAGTGCCGAAGATCCTGCTGTTGTGGGTCGGCGAAGGCAGCATCGAGCCTAAATCTGCGGTGACGTTTGCCGCGTCCGGCGAGAAAGACAAAAACGTTTTCTACGGCAAGCAGGAACCCAAGTCAGAAGCGGAATTCAAGCAATGGGTCGACTACGCCAAGGCTCAGGGCGCGATCGGCACCGGCCCTTCGGCGAAGCTGACTCAGGGTGGTGATCAGAGTTACTCCGACCTGGTGCAACCGTGGATGAATAAGTACACCCACGACCAAGGCATGCTGGTGCATGTTTATACGGTCGACGAGGCGGTGGACTACGAGAAAGTCATGGCGGCGGGTGTCGACGGCATCTTTACCAACCGCGCCAGTGAACTGTTGAAGTTTTACAAGCGTCCGGCTGTTGGCAGTGTTGATGAGGTTCTGAAGAAGAACGGTTTCTAAGTTGTTATCGAGTCGCCTGCTTCGCGAGCAGGCTCGCTCCGACAAAGAGCAGTTTTATCGCGAAGCAGAGATTTAAGGGTGAGTTAAGTTGCGCTGGTTAATCTGAACCCACTTACACAGATCAACCACTTCAACGCACTGCCAAGGAATGAACCGATGAAAACTTTGACTGCCCTGTTTACCGCCGCTGCCCTGACCCTCACCGCTGGCCTGGCTCAGGCTGATGTTCGCATCGACCAGATCCCGCAACTGGTCAAGGACGGCAAGATCAAGTCGCTGGAATCGATGAACGCCGAAGCACTGAAACTGCACCCGGGCGCAACGATTACCGACACCGATCTGGATAACCACTTCAATGGTTACGAGTATGAAGTTGAACTTAAAACTGCTGACGGCAAAGAGTTCGACGTGGACTTTGATGCCACCACCGGTAAAGTGCTGAGCGACAAGCAAGACACTTGATAGACCGCTGTTAAAGAGCCGCACGATTTAACGATCGTGCGGCTTTTTTGTGGCTGCGGATTGGGGCGCAAACTTTGTGTGGTCTGTGAAATCGATCCCCCTTCACCCCAGCCCTCTCCCCCAGGAGAGGGAGCCGATTTGCGGGCCGCTCAAACCCGAGTTCGACTCGGTATTGCAAGTTCGGTGCAATTCACCCATTCCCTGCGGCCAGTCCCCTCTCCCTCCGGGAGAGGGTTAGGATGAGGGGCTGACAAACCACCACCCAAAATCAAGCACTCAACCGCGCCGTCACCTCATTCAACTGCCCCGACAATCCGTGCAGGTTCTGACTGGCACTTTCGGTGCGCTGCACGTTGTCCAGGTTGGTGCTGGCAATCGCGGTGATTTCAGTCAGATTGCGCGAGATATCCTCGGCCACTGAAGTCTGCTCCTCAGCGGCCGTGGCGATCTGCCGGTTCATGTCGCGAATCGCCTCCACCGCCAAGGTGATGCGCTCCAGCATCGCGCCGGCCTGGGTCACTTGCTCGACACTTTCATCACTGCGCGCCTGGCCGCTCTCGATAGCCTGCGCGGCATCGACAGCGCCGGTCTGCACGTTCTGAATGATCTGGTTGATCTCGATGATCGACTCCGCCGTGCGCTGGGCGAGGTTGCGCACTTCATCGGCGACGACGGCAAAACCACGCCCGGCCTCGCCCGCCCGCGCCGCTTCGATGGCCGCGTTGAGCGCCAGCAGGTTGGTCTGTTCGGCGATGCCACGAATCACTTCCAGCACCTTGCCGATACGACCGCTGTCGGTTTCCAGGCGACGGATCACCGTGGCGGTGTTGGCGATCTCGCCGCGCATCTGCGTGATCGAATGGATGGTGGTCTGCATGACCTTTTCACCCTGCTGCGCCGACTGATCGGCATCGTCGGCAGCACGCGCGGCATCGGCGGCATGACGGGCGACTTCCTGGGCCGTGGCGGACATTTCATTCATCGCCGTGGCCACTTGATCAGTGCGGTTGAATTGCTCGCTGGTGCCGCCGGCCATCGTCGTGGCAATGGCATTCAACTCGCCGCTGGCGCTGTCCAGATCACCGGCGCTGCGTTGCAAGCGAGTGAAGGTGTCCGCCAGAAAATCGCGCAGAGTGTTCGCTGCGGCGGCGAGGTTGCCCAGTTCATCGCGACGCTCGCTGACAACACGTTCAGCCAACTGGCCACGGCTCAAGCGGGTGACGTAATCGATGAGGTTGCGGATCGGCTCGATCAGGTTGCGGCTGACCAGCCACAGGCTCAGCAGACCGATCAACAAGCCCGACGCGAGCATCACCAACAGCCCCAGCCACACGGTGCGCTCAGCGCTGGCGCTGATCAACGCCGATTGCGCGGTGCCCTGCTCGCGCAGCTCGGCGACCAGTGCGCTCATCTGCTCGCTGGCGGCGCGATCAACGCCTTTGACCGCTGCGTCGCCGGCGCTCGGATCACCACCGGCAACGACGTAGGCATCGCGGCCTTTCTGGTAGGCCGTGCCCAACTGGCGATGCTCCTCGCGCAAACGTTCGATGCGGGATTTGAGATTGGCCTCGATGCCTTTCTGGCCGGCCAGTTCGCCGAGAATATTCTGCACATCGCGCTGGCGCTCTTCGAACTGGCTCCAGTATTTCGCCAGATCCGCCGGTTGCTTGCCGCGCAGCAGGACGTTTTTCCATTCCTGCACCTGCACTTTGAATTGCAGGTTGGCTTCATCGATCAGTTGCGAAGTGTGCAGCGGGCCGGCGATCAACTGGCTATAGCTTTGCACGCCGTTGGAGAGGTAATGAAAGCAGGCCAGCGCGATCAACAATATCGCCAGCAGACTGCCGCTCAACAGGGCGAGAATTTGCGCTCTCAGGGATTTTTGCAGCATTGCAAGGTACTCGAAGCAGGGATGAGGCACGCCCGAGCGGACGTGAAAAATGGCCGGACTTCCCTGTCGACATACCATGGCCAAGGGCCGATGGCGCGCAACCTAACTCACCTGAGATCGGCGCGCCAGAGGGCTTCTTGAGAATCTTCCGACAGTCGGTAACGCGTTGATTTGCAGTCACTTTACTGTCACAAAACGGTCATGTTGGCTTGCGATGATGCCGCTCAGGTGAACCTGAAAATCCCCCACCAGACACCCTCCTCGCAGCGAGCCGCCATGAACCACAGCCTCGATATCAGCCATCGCGCCCCGGACCTGTTTGGCTTGCTCTACGGCTTTCGCTTCCTGCCCGGTGAGCGCGGGCGCGAAATCGATTCGGCGACGGCTTTGCGCTGTTTGCAGGATGACGGTGACAGCGAAGAGTTTCTCTGGCTGCACCTGAACCTGGCCCACGCCGCGTGCGAGCGCTGGATGAAAAGTCATCTGCAATTGCCCGAGGAGTTTTTCGAAGCGCTGCACGAAGGTTCGCGATCGACGCGCATCGAGCATGTCGATTCGGCGCTGCTGGCGGTGGTCAACGATGTGGTGTTCAACCTCAGCAGCATGGTCTCCTCCGACGTGTCGACGCTGTGGGTCTGCGTGCGCAGCAAACTGATCGTCAGCGCGCGCCTGCAACCGCTGCATTCGGTGGACAAGTTGCGCTCGTCGGTGAAGGCCGGCGAGTGCTTTCGCTCGCCCTCGGAACTGCTCGTGCATTTGCTGCGCGATCAGGGCGAAGTGCTGACGCAGATCGTGCGCAAGACCAGCCTGAGTGTCGATCAGGTCGAGGACGAATTGCTCTCCTCGCGCCTGTCGACCAACCGCGCCGAACTTGGCGCCAACCGTCGCGTGCTGGTGCGTCTGCAACGGCTGTTGGCGCTGGAGCCGGGTTCGCTGCTGCGCCTGCTCAATCGTCCGCCGCCGTGGTTGCAGAAGGAGGACGTCAAGGAGTTGCGCAAATCCACCGAGGAGTTTGCGCTGATCATCAACGACCTCACCGCCCTCGGCGAACGGATCAAACTGTTGCAGGAAGAAATCGCCGCCAACCTCAACGAACAGAGCAACCGCACGCTGTTCACCCTGACGGTGGTGACGGTCCTGGCCTTGCCGATCAACATCATTGCCGGTTTTTTTGGGATGAATGTCGGCGGTGTGCCGCTGTCCCAAGACCCGCACGGATTTTGGGTGCTGGTCGCGCTGGTGGCGACGTTCACCGTGATTGCCGGGCGCTGGGCGTTTCGCAAGCGTGGGGATTATTGAGCGCAAATCCCACACACAACACGCTCCCACAGGGGCAATGTGCTCAATGTCAGAGCGTTGAACGTACGACATCGCCGAGCCAATCCATAAACACCCGCACCCGCAGCGGCAAATGCCGTTGCCGCGCGTACAACAACGAAATCGCCATCGGCGGTGCGGTGTGTTGTGGCAGTACGGTCACCAGTTCGCCATTCTCCAGATGCGGCTGCATGCCGGTGCGCGGTACCTGCGTCAGGCCGAAGCCGCCCAGGCACGCCGCTTCATAGGCGTCGGTACTGTTGACCGTGACACTGCCGGCCATCGCCACCCGTCGCACTTCGCCACCCTCCTCATACACAAACCCTTCCGAACGCGAGCCCAGTACGCCGACGTAATGCACCAGCCGATGCTGCGCCAGATCCTCGATGGTCTGCGGCACGCCGTAACGTTGCAGGTAAGCCGGGCTGGCGCAATTGACCATCGGGAAGTCGCCGAGATGCCGGGCGACCACCGACTGATCCGGCTGCGCGCCGATGCGCAATACGCAGTCGAAACCCTCGCTGAGCAGATCGACGCGCCGGTCGGTACTGCTGATTTCCATCTGCAGATTCGGGTGGCGATCCATGAATTCCGGCAGGCGCGGCATGATCAAGCGTCGCGCGAGGATGTTCGGCATATCGACGCGGATGCGCCCGGTCAGCGAAGCCTCGTCCTGACGGAACAGCCCTTCGATTTCATCCATGTGCGAGAGCAGATCTTTGCTGCGTTCATACAGCACCAGTCCATCCTGAGTGGCCTGCACCTTGCGCGTGGTGCGCTGCAACAGCCGCGTGCCGAGCAAGGCTTCGAGTGCCTGCACTTGCTCGGACACCGTCGAGCGCGGCAGGCCGAGGCTTTCACCGGCGAGGGTGAAACTCGACAGTTCGCTGACCCGGACGAAGGTGCGCAGCAGTTCCAGTTTGTTCATGACAAGCCCCGGTGATTGTTCGGCTGAGCCGATCAGTGATTCCGCTTTTGCCGTGTTTATCACCTCAGGGCGGATAAATAAACTTTTTCCATCCCGCTCAACGCAATCGAGGAAGTCAGCATGAACCGCAAAATCGCACTGATCACTGGCGCCAGTCGTGGCCTCGGCCGCAGCACCGCCCTGCACCTCGCCGCGCAAGGCATCGATATCATCGGCACCTACAACAGCCGCGCCGACGAGGCCCAGGCGCTGGTCACTGAATTGCAGGCGCTCGGCGCAAAAGCGGCGATGCTGCAGCTGGACGTCGGCCACAGCGAAAACTTCGCCGCGTTTGCCGCGCAGGTTGAACAGGTATTGGGGCAAACCTTTGAGCGTCAGCGCTTTGATTTCCTGATCAACAACGCCGGGGTCGGCGTGCATGCGCTGTTCAGCGAAACCACTCCGGAGCAGTTCGATCTGCTGATGAACGTGCAGTTGAAAGGACCGTTCTTCCTGACTCAGCAACTGCTGCCGCTGATCAATGACGGTGGGCGCATCGTCAATATTTCCAGCGGCCTGACCCGCTTCAGCCTGCCGGGTTACGGCGCTTACGCGGCAATGAAAGGTGCTATGGAAGTGCTGACGCGTTATCAGGCGAAAGAGCTGGGTGCGCGGAAGATTGGCGTGAACGTTCTGGCGCCGGGTGCGATTGAAACCGATTTTGGCGGTGGCACGGTGCGCGATAACAGCGCTGTCAACGCGATGGTCGCCAGCAACACTGCGCTGGGTCGTGTCGGGCTGCCGGATGATATTGGCGGGGCATTGGCGCTGCTGCTGTCGGAGGGTGGACAGTGGATCAACGGTCAGCGGGTCGAGGCATCTGGCGGCATGTTTCTCTGACCTCAACCAACAGACTGTTTGTGGCGATGGGATTTATCCCCGCTGGGCTGCGGAGCGGCCCCAAAATCGGGTCTGCTACGCAGCCCAACGGGGATAAATCCCCTCGCCACAGGGCTACCTCAGCTTTCATATGCGCGGCGGGCCATGAAGCGCTCGCGCAGTACGTCATAACCCCAGTGATAAACATAGGTGTACGGCAGGAAGAACAGCAGCACGCCGATGTCGAGCAACAACGCCTGCCACAAGCTGACCGACAGCCACCAGGCAATCAGCGGCACGCCCATCACGATCAATCCACCTTCGAACAGCAATGCATGCACTACACGGACCCAGGCGTTGTGCGGCAGATTCATCCGCGCCAATGCACGGTCGAAAAAACGGTTGAACACCACGTTCCATGCCAGCGCCAACAGCGCGATCAACACGGTCACCGCGCCCATGTCGAGCAGCGGCTTTTGCATGATCCATGCGAGCAGCGGTGTGCAGATCAGG
Source organism: Pseudomonas sp. R62 (assembly GCF_000257605.1). Lineage (NCBI taxonomy): Bacteria > Pseudomonadati > Pseudomonadota > Gammaproteobacteria > Pseudomonadales > Pseudomonadaceae > Pseudomonas > Pseudomonas sp. R62. The sequence continues at coordinate 3,724,712 of NZ_JH635998.1, read as the reverse complement.
ATCGCGAGAAACTCGAAACCAACCGCCTGGAAAACACGTTCGGTGATGGACTTGTGGGCAGTCATGGCCTGACTCCTTGTTTGACGATGGTTGCCATGATCCAACTTAATACCGATACTTCACAACCAATAACCATCGATCAAGGCGATAGTTCATGGCTTCGCAGGAAGTGCTGTTGGCATTTGTGCAGGCAGCGACGCAAGGCTCATTTTCCGCAGCGGCGCGCAAACTGGGGCGCAGTCAGTCGACCATTAGCGCGGCAGTGGCAAGCCTGGAGATCGATCTGGACCTGCAACTGTTCGACCGCAGCAGCCGCAAGCCCACGCTCACCCCCGCCGGCCACGTCATGCTGCAAAAAGCCGAGGCGATTTTGGCCGCCACCAGTCGTCTGGAGATGAGCGCGCGGCAATTGGCGCAAGGTGTGGAACCGAAGCTGACGGTGGCGATTTCCGATACCTACCAGTCGTATCGTTTCGAGGCGGCGCTGGTGGATTTCGAGCAGCGTTATCCGGAGCTTGAGCTGGAATGCCTGATTGCCGAATGCGAAGACCTGATCGAACTGGTCCAGCGCGGCCGGGCGCATCTGGCCTTCGCGGAAATGCAGGATAACTACCCGCCGGATCTTGTGACCTCCACTGTGGCCGAGCGCACGGAGATAGCCTTGTTCGTCAGCCGCGAGCATGCGTTGGCGAAGCTTGAGCATGTGGATCAGCAGATCCTCGAGCAACATCGCGAATTGCGGCTGGCGACCATCGTCAATCCCTACGACAGTCGCGGCAAAGGCCGGGTGTGGTCGGCGCCGAGTTACCTGATGCTGCTGGAAATGGCGGAAAAAGGCTTTGGCTGGGCACCGTTGCCGAGGTGGCTGGTGCAGCGTTATGCCAATGATTTGCTGATAGAGCTGAATGTGCGCGGCTGGCCGAAACCGGTGTTTGTCGACGCCTTGTGGTCGCGCTTGTATCCGCCGGGGCCGGCAGGGAGCTGGTTGCTCAGCAAGATGCTTGAATAAGCGCTTGAGATCAAAAGCCCCTCACCCCAGCCCTCTCCC
>NZ_JH635998.1:3712114-3721742 GCF_000257605.1 Pseudomonas sp. R62 | reverse complement strand
TCCCCTCTCCCTTTGGGAGAGGGTTAGGGTGAGGGCAATCCACAGGCTGCCCACACTAGCCAGAGCGCCAAGGTCAGAGCATTTCGAGCGCCATGATACGTGCTCGAATAAACCGCCGCTCCGGCTCCTGCCGCGTCAGCTCCAGCGCCCGCTGATACGCCGCGCGCGCCTGCTCCACCCGACCCAACTGCCGGCAAAACTCCGCCCGCGCCGAATGGACCAAGTGGTAATCCTGCAACTCGCCACGCGCCAGAATCCCTTCAACCAACAACAACCCGGCCAACGCTCCATCCCGTTTGGCCACCGCCACCGCGCGGTTCAGCTCGATCACCGGCGACGGCACCGCGCGCAGCAGCACGTCATACAGACCGACAATCTGCTCCCAGTCCGTTTGCGCCGCCGACGGCGCTTCCGCATGCACCGCTGCAATCGCCGCTTGCAGGCAATACGGCCCGAACCGCCGCGTACTCAGCGCGCGCTCGACCAGCGTGCAACCCTCAGCCATCAACCGGGCATCCCACAACGAGCGATCCTGATCGTCGAGCAATACCAGTTCACCGCTCGGCGAGGTGCGCGCCGGTCGACGTGATTCGTGCAGCAGCATCAGCGCCAGCAGACCCATGACTTCCGGCTCCGGCAGCAACTCCATCAACAAGCGCCCCAGCCGAATCGCTTCGCGCGTCAGATCCTCGCGTGTCAGCTCAGCGCCGACCGAGGCCGAATAGCCTTCGTTGAACACCAGATAAATCACCCGCAATACGCTGTCGAGGCGCTCGGGCAATTCGTTCAGCGTGGGCACTTGATAGGGGATTTTCGCGTCGCGGATCTTGGCCTTGGCGCGCACGATGCGCTGGGCAATCGCCGCCGGCGCCGAGAGAAAAGCGCGGGCGATTTCCTCGGTGGTGAGGTCGCAGACTTCGCGCAAGGTCAGCGGAACTTGCGCATCTGCCGCCAGTGCCGGGTGGCAACAGGTGAAGATCAGCCGCAAGCGATCGTCTTCCACGTCTTCGCCACTCCAGTCGGCCTGTTCGAGCTCATCAAGTTGTGCCAGCAGCAGCGGTTGCGAAGCCTTGAACCGCGCGCGCCGGCGCAGCACATCGATGGCTTTGAAACGTCCGGTGGAGACCAGCCAGGTCCGCGGGTTGTCCGGCACGCCGTCGCGTTGCCAGCGCTCGACCGCGACGAAGAACGCCTCGTGCAAGGCTTCTTCGGCGAGGTCGAAATCACCGAGCAGGCGGATCAGCGTCGCCAGAATCCGCCGCGAATCCTCGCGGTAGACCTGCTCGACCCGCGCCCGGACGTCAGACATTCAACTGCCGCACCGGACGTACCTCAACGCTGCCAACCCGCGCTGCCGGAATGTTGCCGGCCACCTGAATCGCTTCGTTGAGATCCTTGGCATCGATCAGGTAAAAACCGGCCAGTTGCTCCTTGGCTTCAGCGAAAGGCCCGTCGGTGATCGACACCTTGCCATTACGCATCCGTACGGTGGTGGCGGTTTCTACCGATTCCAGCGCTTCGGCGGCGATCATCCGCCCGCTGCCCTGAATCGACTCGGCGTAGGCCCAGCATTCGGCGTCTTCCGGGCTGTCCGGCGAGGTGTGCAGCAGGCGTTCATCGCTGTAGACCAGGCATAGGTATTTCATGGCGATCTCCTGATTCGAACGGATCAACTATGGCTGAAGATCAGGGGGTTACATCGAACAGCGTCGCGCCGCTCATCGGATCGAACGGTGCCGACCAGTGCTCGTGGGCAATCTTCCAAGCCCCGCCGACCTGCCGATAACAGGCGGTCACACGCATCCAGCAACTCTGGGTTTCGCCCTTGTCGTTGGTGCCGCCGCAATTGGCCACCCAGTGGGCGAAAGCGATGTTGTCGGCGCTTTCTATGGCGATTTCGTGAAACTCGAAAACGTGCGGGCCGGGGCACATTTCCATGCACTCGACCCAGTGCGCGCGGTAGGCCGCTTTGCCTTTGAATTGCAGGGCCTTGATCGCATCGAACGAGACGATGTCGTCGGCGTACAGGGCCATGACTTTTTCGACGTCCTTGGCCATTACTGCTTCGCGGTAGGTATTGATCAGAGTCTGGATTTCGCTTTGTGCGCTCATGGTGTTCTCCGTGGTTTTTGTTGTGAAGACGTCCTTAGTCGTTTGCCCTTTGCGTAGATCGACAGGGCAAACAAAAAAATTTCGCCGACAACAATGTCGCTAGAATCCGAGCTTCAATCCTTGTAGGAAAAAGGAAATTCCCGTGTCAGCCCAACTCGTGCCTTACGACAGCCTCGGCCCTTTGCAGCGTGAGCAAGTCGAGTCGATTGAAATTCACCCCGAGCAGATCAAGTTCTCCGGCGACATCCATGGTGCCCTGCACACCCTGCTGTCGAAACCCGGCCCCGGCGTGAAAGGTTTTGCCCTGCTGGCGGACGACGTACCGGTGGCGTTTCTGCTGCTCAAGCGCCCGCCGGTATTGCCCGACTGGGCCGACGAACACAGCGCCACGTTGCATGCTCTGCAGGTCGATCGGCGCGCGCAGGGCAAGGGTTACGGCAAGGCGTGCCTGCAAGCGCTGCCCGCTGTCGCCCGTGAAGCGTGGCCGGAGATCAAGGGGCTGGAATTGTCGGTGGACGCTGATAACGAGGCGGCGATTGCGCTGTATGCCAGGCATGGCTACGTCGACAGCGGCGAAGCGTACAAGGGCCGGATCGGTTACGAGCGGCGCATGGGGCTGTTCTTCTGAGTATCCCCTGATCGTTCCCACGCTACGCGTGGGAACGCCTCTTTGTGACGCTCTGCGTCACGGTTTTGGGACGCGGAGCGTCCCCGGCTGCATTACCACGCGGAGCGTGGGAACGATCAGGCAGTTTCGATAGGTCTTGGCCTCAGAGGGTCAGGATCATCTCGTGCCACGCCATGCCGCCGTGGTCGGACTCGGATGGCTTGATGTAGGCAAAGCCAAAGCCGGCATACAGCGCAATGTGCTGCTCCTTGCACATCAGATGAATCGTCGCTTTGTCCATGGCGCGCATGCGCTCGATGAATTCGCCGAGCAGGCGCTTGGCCAGGCCCTGCCCTTGGTAATCCGGGTGCACCACCACCGACATGATCACCACGTTCGGGCCTTTCGGGTCGTGGCCGATCAGTTCCTTGAACGCCTCGTCGGACATCTGCACGTCGAACGCCGCGCCGGAATTGATGAAACCGGCGACCACGCCGTCCACCTCGGCGACGATGAAGCCGTCCGGCCAGGTGGCGATGCGCGTGGCGATCTTTTCGCGGGTGGCGGCTTCGTCGCCTTCGTAGGCGACGGTTTCGATGGCATAGCAGCGGTCGAGGTCGGCGGCGCTGACGTTGCGGATCACGGTGTTCATGGCAGCTCAAAAATCTGTGGAAACAAGGCCCGCCAGCATAATGCAGAACCAACGGGGCGGACATGCTCCACCTCGATTGTTACGCCGCTCAGGCCTTGATCGGCAGCCAGATTTCCAGCGTGCCGGTATTGAGTTTCGGGTTGTAATCCTCGCTGTAGCGCTCGAATTCCGGGGCGTCCGCCGCTTCGTGGCCGGACTGCGGCAGCCAAGTGTTCCAGATGTACTGGAAGGTGTCAGGGAGTTGCGTCAGTGACCCTTTGTGCTCAAACACCGCATATTTCTGCGGCTGGATTTCAACCCAGCGGTACTTTTCCGGCAGGTCGTCGAGCTTGTCGATCTGCACCCCGGCGATGTATTCGAAACCGCCCTCGCCGTCCGCGTTGCAGCAAACGCCATAGGTCACTTCGTTGACTTGCGCGGGGATTTTTCCCAAGTGCGGGATCAGCTTTTCCCACAACGCGGGAATGTCTGCGGTGGTCTCCTGAGTGAATCGCCCGCCGAAACCGGCAATCAGCAGAAATTGCCCGTGTTCGAAGCGAGGCTCGGTTATCTCGACGCGTTGTTGTTCATCCATGACGCGACTCCTCAGAACGGAAAAGTGGATTCGGCTGGGAGTATAGAAAGCCCGACCCGTTTCGCACGTTTACAGCGAGTGCAACTGCTCGACGGCGCCCGAGCCGACGAACTCGTTGTAGCCGGAAACGATCACGTACACCGCGAAATAACAGAAGATCGCCGCTGATGCCAGATAGGAGTAGCGCAGAAGCTTGTCGCCCAGCAGCTTGCCGCCGTGGCTTGCAGCGAAGCACAGACCGGCCGACCACAGCAGCCCGGCGCAGAGAAAGCCGCCCAAAAACAGCGCCGAACTCAACGGACCACCGCCACCGGATCGGGCGATCAACGTACCGCCGACCGCAGCAAACCAGAGAATCGCACTCGGCGAAGACATGGCGAGGAAGATGCCGCGAAAGAATTCCTTGCGATGGGAGTTCTGCCCCACTTCCGCCGTTTCCGCCAGCAGCGCTTCGTGGTGAATCGCCGAATAAATCATCTTCGCCGCGAAGTAGATCAGCAGCGCCGAACCGCCAATCCACAGGACCCAGCGCACGGTTTCGTATTGCAGCAGAACGGTCATGCCGGCCAGCGCCAGCACCGCGTAAATCAGGTCGCCGACACAGGTGCCCAGGCCCAGGGCGAAGCCTTGAAAGTAGCCGCGCTGCATGGCCAGGGTGATCATCGCGATATTGGCTACGCCGATATCCAGGCACAGCGAAAGGCTCAGCAAGAAGCCGCTGGTGAATTCCATTGACCGATTTTCCTTGAAAAAAATGTTTACAACCGCGCTGGACAGTATGCCATCACTGCCCTTATCTTCCGCCACAGGTCACCGCAGTGACCAGCGTCGCTCGGACGGTTCCGGGCGCTTACGTTATCCGAGGCAACAATGGCCGAACAAGGTTCGCCGCGCCGCTTTGCGCGCATAGATCGACTCCCCCCTTACGTTTTCAACATCACCGCCGAGCTGAAAATGGCCGCTCGCCGCCGTGGTGAAGACATCATCGACCTGAGCATGGGCAATCCCGACGGCGCCACGCCGCCGCACATTGTCGAAAAACTGGTGCAGGTCGCCCAGCGTGAAGACACCCACGGTTACTCGACGTCCAAAGGCATTCCGCGCCTGCGCCGGGCGATTTCCAACTGGTACAAGCAGCGCTACGAAGTCGATATCGACCCGGAAAGCGAAGCCATTGTCACCATCGGTTCCAAGGAAGGCCTGGCGCATTTGATGCTGGCGACCCTGGACCAGGGCGACACCGTGCTGGTGCCGAACCCGAGCTATCCGATCCACATTTACGGCGCAGTGATTGCCGGCGCTCAGGTGCGTTCGGTGCCGCTGGTGCCGGGGGTGGATTTCTTCGATGAGCTGGAGCGGGCCATTCGCGGTTCGATCCCCAAGCCAAAAATGATGATCCTCGGCTTCCCGTCGAACCCGACCGCGCAGTGCGTGGAGCTGGATTTCTTCGAGCGGGTGATCGCCCTCGCCAAGCAATACGACGTGTTGGTCATCCACGACCTGGCTTATGCCGACATCGTCTACGACGGCTGGAAAGCGCCGTCGATCATGCAGGTGCCGGGGGCCAAGGACATTGCGGTGGAGTTTTTCACCCTGTCCAAGAGCTACAACATGGCCGGCTGGCGTATCGGTTTCATGGTCGGCAACCCGGAACTGGTCAGCGCTCTGGCGCGGATCAAGAGCTACCACGACTACGGCACTTTCACCCCGCTGCAAGTGGCGGCGATTGCCGCGCTGGAAGGCGATCAGCAATGCGTGCGCGACATCGCCGAGCAGTATCGCCAGCGGCGCAACGTGCTGGTCAAGGGCCTGCATGAGCTGGGCTGGATGGTCGAGAACCCGAAAGCGTCGATGTACGTCTGGGCGAAGATTCCCCAGGCGTATGCGCATCTGGGTTCGCTGGAGTTCGCCAAGAAACTGCTGGCCGAGGCCAAGGTCTGCGTTTCGCCGGGCGTGGGTTTTGGCGAGTACGGCGACGACCACGTGCGCTTCGCCCTGATCGAAAACCAGGATCGCATCCGCCAGGCCGTGCGCGGGATTCGCGGGATGTTCCGCGCGGATGGCTTGGTTACCAAATAACTGACACGCCTCTGATCGTTCCCACGCTCTGCGTGGTAATGCAGCCCGAGACGCTCTGCGTCTCAAAGCGGACGCAGAGCGTCCATTGAGGCATTCCCACGCGGAGCGTGGGAACGATCAAGCAGGAAGTCCACGCCCACAAAAAAACCGCATCACTGCGGTTTTTTTGTGCCTGCAAACTGCCGCTTATACGAACAGCGACAGCAGCAGGATAAAGCCCAGGCCGACCACCGAGAGGATGGTTTCCATCGCGGTCCAGGTCTTGAAGGTTTCGGCCACGGTCATGTTGAAGTACTGCTTGACCAGCCAGAAACCGGCGTCGTTGACGTGGGACAGGATCAGCGAACCGGCGCCGGTGGCCAGCACCAGCAGCTCACGGTTGACGCCCGGAATCATGCCGACAACCGGCACCACAATGCCGGCGCCAGTGATGGTCGCCACAGTGGCCGAACCGGTTGCAATACGGATCACCGCCGCCACCAGCCACGCCAGCAGGATCGGCGAGATCTGCGCGCTGACCGCCATGTGGCCGATCACGTCACCCACGCCGCTGGTCACCAGCATCTGCTTGAAGCCACCGCCGGCACCGATGATCAGAATGATCGCAGCGGTAGGCGCCAGACTCGCGTCGAGCCACTTGAGCATCTGGTTGGAACCGATGCCCTGCTTGTAGCCAAAGGTGTACAGCGACAACAGCAACGCCAGCAGCAGTGCGGAGATCGGGTGGCCGATCATGTCCATCCAGATGCGGAAGAAGTTGCCGTCCGGCAGTGCCACGTCAGCGAAGGTTTTCAGCAGCATCAGGAACACCGGCAGCAGCACGGTGACCAGAGTAATGCTGAAGCTTGGCAGGTTGGCCGAATCGTTTTCACGGGCCAGTTGATCGACCAGTTCCTGATTCGGGTGACCCGGGATGTGCTTGGCGATGAAGGTACCGAAGATCGGACCGGCAATGATGGCGGTCGGCAGCGCGACGATCAGACCGTAAAGAATGGTCTTGCCGATGTCAGCGCCGAACACGCCGATGGCCAGCAGCGGGCCCGGGTGCGGCGGCACCAGACCGTGCACCGCAGAGAGGCCGGCGAGCAGCGGGATACCGATCTTGATGATCGACACACCGGTGCGGCGCGCAACGATGAACACCAGCGGAATCAGCAGCACGAAGCCGATTTCGAAGAACAGCGGGATGCCCACCAGGAACGCGGCGAACATCATTGCCCACTGCACCTTGTCCTTGCCGAAGGCGCGGATCAGCGTCTGGGCGATCTGATCGGCGCCGCCGGATTCGGCCATCATCTTGCCGAGCATGGTGCCCAGGGCGAGGATGATGCCGACGAAACCGAGCACGCCACCAAAGCCGTCCTGGAACGCCTTGATGATGGTGTTGATCGGCATGCCGGAAGTCAGGCCGAGGAAGGCGGCGGCGATGGTCAGGGCGATAAAAGGGTGAATCTTGAATTTGGTGATCAGGATAATCAGGCCGATTACCGTGACCACCGCATCGAGCAGCAGGAACGTCTCGTGGGACATGCCAAACATGGGGGGTGTCTCCTGGATTGTTGTTGTTATTAAAGCGGGTTGAACAGAAGTCGGGAGGACAGCGCTGTCTTTTTCAACATACTCATACCGCCTGTTTCAGACCGTTGGCCTGCCACCAGACGTGAGCCTGCAGGGCCAGCTCTTCGACGCTGTGAATCGAGGCATTGAGCGGCAGAGTCAGCGGCTCGCCCTTCGGCGATTCGAGGGTGGCGAACTGGCTTTCGATCAACGTCGCCGGCATGAAGTGGCCCGGGCGGTGCGATACACGCTCGGCGGCGACTTCCGGAGTCAATTCAAGAAACACGAAACCCAGGCCCGGCAAGGCACTGCGCAGACGTTCGCGGTAACTGTGTTTAAGGGCGGAGCAGGTCAATACCGGGCGCTGGCCTTGGGCATCGACGCGACGCAGTTCATCGCACAGGCTGTCGAGCCAGCCGGCGCGGTCTTCGTCGTTCAGGGGGATCCCCGCGCTCATCTTTTCGATGTTCGCGGCCGGATGAAAAGTATCGCCTTCAATGGCAGTGGCGCCGCTCAATTGGCACAGGGCCTGGCTGACGCACGTCTTGCCGCAACCGGCAACGCCCATGATGACCAGGGCGGTGATGGGATGACTCATATAACACCTCAGCGCGCAGACAGCGCTACCTTTGCTAGCTATGACTCTAGTGCACAGGCAGAAGTTGCCGACGCCTTCTTGTCGTTTTTTTGGGTTGCAGCAGGTTTGTTCCTAACGCCAAAGAGCACTGATCAGGCAGGACCGCGCTCACGCATTTGCAGCTGCATCAGGACAGCGCTACCTTAGTGCCTTGATTTTTGTTTGGCAAGCCGCCCGATGACCTCCCTCAAGAACGATAAAAATACCCGCACCACCGGCCGTCCGACCCTTAATGAAGTAGCCCGCCTGGCCGGCGTCAGCCCGATCACTGCGTCCCGCGCCTTGCGCGGGGTGAGCACGGTAGCCACCGAACTGGTGGAAAAAGTGCAGAAAGCCGCGCTCGAACTCAACTATGTGGTCAACCCTGCCGCCCGCGCTTTGGCCTCGGCGCAGAGCCATTCGGTTGTCGTACTGGTGCCATCGCTGTCCAACCTGCTGTTCATCGACACGCTGGAAGCCATTCATCGGGTGCTGACGCCCAAGGGCTTCGAAGTGCTGATCGGCAACTTTCACTATTCGCGCGATGAAGAAGAAAACCTGCTGCGCAACTACATGGCCTATCAGCCGCGCGGGTTTCTGCTGACCGGTTTTGATCGCACGGAAAGTTCGCGGCGGATAATCGAGGCCAGCAACATTCCTTGCGTGTACATGATGGAGCTGGACAGTGCTGCCGGAGTCAATTGCGTGGGTTTCTCGCAGTTGAGCGCCGGGGAAACTGCCGCCGAACACCTTCTGTCTCGCGGACGCAAGCGCTTGGCCTACATTGGTGCGCAGCTGGATCAGCGCACGTTGTTGCGCGGTGAGGGTTTCCGCAAGGCGTTGCAGAAGGCGGGCCGTTACGACCCGGATCTGGAAGTGCTGACACCGCGTGCTTCGTCGGTGGGCTTGGGTGGCGAGTTGTTCCTGCAATTGCTGGCGGCGCATCCGGATGTTGATGCGATTTTCTTTGGCAACGATGACCTGGCCCAAGGCGCGCTGCTGGAAGCGTTGCGCAATGGCATCAAAATTCCCGAGCAAGTGGCGATTCTCGGTTTCAACGACTTGCCGATGTCCGAGCACATGGTCCCGCGCTTGAGCAGCATCAACACCCCGCGTGAGGCGATCGGCCGGCGCGCGGCGGAGCAGATGCTAACGTTGATGGCGGGCAACAAAGTGGCGCGGCCGGTGGAGGATATGGGGTTTGAGCTGAAGGTTCGCGAGAGTACCTGACCCTTCACAAATGCTGAGTTGAAACACAACCCGTGTGGGAGCGAGCCTGCTCGCGAAAGCGGTGGGTCAGTCAGCATTGATGCAGCTGACACGACGCCTTCGCGAGCAGGCTCGCTCCCACAGGGGATCTCTATCAAATTCAATGGCTGAGCAGGTCCACTAAAGCCTGCGCGCCCTTCTGCAATGGCTGGCTCTTGAGCC
>NZ_JH635998.1:3705568-3709261 GCF_000257605.1 Pseudomonas sp. R62 | reverse complement strand
TAATCTGGCGCTGGAGAATATTGCTCATCGTTGAAGGCCAACGCAGGACTCAACTGTGGGAGCGAGCCTGCTCGCGAAGGCGTCGTATCAGAAAGACATGTGCTGGCTGACATAACGCTTTCGCGAGCAGGCTCGCTCCCACATTGGTTACTGGTGATGTTGAAACAGCTCAGTTCAATTGCAGGGTTTCATTGAACTGGCTGATCGCATCCACCACATGCCGCGAGCCCTGCTGAATCTCGAGGATCACCTCGCCCGCCTCGTTCGCCAGTTCCACGCCCAACCCGGTTCGGCTCAGGCTCGACTGCATGCTCGACACTGCGCTCAGCGACAGGTCGTGGTTCTTGCGCACCACGTCGACAATTTCCAGAGTGGCCTGACTGGTCCGCGCGGCGAGGCTGCGCACCTCATCGGCGACGACGGCAAAACCGCGTCCATGCTCACCGGCGCGCGCGGCTTCGATCGCTGCATTGAGTGCCAGCAGGTTGGTCTGGTCGGCAATGCCGCGAATGGTCTGGACAATGGTGCCGATGATGTCCGACTGTTTGCTTACCGCATCGATGCTCACCGCCGCTTCGTTCAGATCGCGGGAAATGTCCTGAATGATCTGCACGGTCTGCTGCACGACTTGTGAGCCTTTTTGCGCGCACGCGTCGTTTTGTACCGAGGTGCTGTGGGCCGATTCCGCAGCGTTTTGCAGGGTCGTCATCTGCCGGGTGATGTCGCTGGCGAACTTGACCACTTTGTACAAGCGGCCCTTGGCGTCGAACAGCGGGTTATACGAGGCTTCCAGATAAACCATCTGCCCGGACTTGTTCTTGCGCTCGAAACGGTGCGAGTGATATTCGCCGCGATTGAGCGAAGCCCAGAACGCTTTGTATTGCGCGGACTCCGCTTCGGCGCGGTGACAGAACAGGCTGTGGTGCTGGCCGACAATTTCAGGGTGCGCGTACTGCATGGTCTGCAGAAAGTTGTCGTTGGCGCGTATGACATTGCCTTCGGGAGTGAACTCGATCACCGCCATGGAACGACCGATCGCCGCCAGCATGGCTTCTTCTTCATGTTCTTTGTTGATGCGCGCGGTGATGTCCGCCGCGACCTTGATCACACTTCTGACCTGTTTGTCGGGCCCGAACACCGGCATGTAACTGGCTTCAAGCCAGATCTCCCGGCCGCTCTTGTTCAGGCGCAGAAAAGTGCCGCTGAGCGGTTCACCACGGGCCAGGTCACGCCACAACTTCGCGTAGTCCTCGCTGCGGTAGAAGCTTTCTTCACAGAAGATCCGATGGTGTTTGCCGCGCACTTCTTCGGCGCTGTAGCCCATGGTCTTGCAGAAGTTCTCATTGGCGTCGAGGACGATGCCGTCCGGGGTGAACTCGATCATCGCCATCGAACGGCTGATCGCCTCTATTTTCGCGTTGGCCTCGGTCAGCGCACAGCTGAAGCGTTCGATTTCCCGCAGGTCAGCCTTGTGATGTAGGTTGAACATGGTTGTATCACCTTCCGCGCGTTCTTTTGATTTGATGAAAGTTCTGGTCTTGCAAGATCCATCACTACGTTCCACAGAACAGGCACACGCCTTCCTCCACGGGAGGAAGTTGTCAGGTGATAAATGATGATCAATCGGAGGGTCCCAGCAGCGACGCTCTGATCAAGACATCCTTTTCTTGATAGCCCGCAAGCGGGCCAGCCCTAACGCGTAGAAGAACTTCCATTTAGATGACGCTCCTTGTTGGTTCAGTGTCGGTGCCTTGGAATGCGCACTCTGGCAGCATGAATCACGGACCAACCTGGTACCGTCGCCCTGTTGGCATGACGGTCGACATGGTTAGTTACCTGCAAAGCATAGCCATCCCGACGCCGGGCGCAAGGCCACTAGTCGGCCAGTATCTGGCATTTTTTGCACAAGAAACGGTTCAGCGCGGGAGACAGTGTGGTAAAAACGGGCGTTTTCGCCAGCGAAGCGGAAGCCCGCGAAACGGGCTCCCGTAGAGATTGCTTAATGGCCGAAGATGTCGACCTTCTTGGCTTTCTTCTCGGCACGTTTTTCAATCGCAGTCTTGGCCGGCTTCTTCTTCGCGGCTTTCTTTGAATCCATACCTTTGGACATGATCGGTACTCCACTCACAGGGGTGTGAGTTCAGGTATACACCTATCCCGAGGCGCGCGTTCTTTTATAATCGGCGCTTTTCGCAGCGACAGCCCGAACCATGTCCGATATCCACTACAGCCAGCTCGACGAATCGTTGTGGCCGCTGATGAACAAGTTCTACCGCAGCCACCAGTCGTCGATGAAAGCCGTGCGCGAGGCACAGTTGTGGGTAGCGCGGCGCGGCGAGATCGTTGCGGCGCTGTGCCTGCGGCCGGTAGCGGGCGGGCATTGGCTGACGGGGGTGTTTGTTGATCCGGGGTGTCGCAAGCAGGGAATTGCTGCGCAACTGATCGCGGCGGCGGTTGCTAAGGTGGAGGAGCCGGTGTGGCTGTTTTGCCATCCTGATTTGCGCGGTTTTTATGAGCGACGCGGGTTCAGCTTCGATCCGCCGCTGCCGCAGGCGATGGCCGAGCGGTTGAGCCGGTACGCGCGGAGTAAGCCGATGATTGCGATGGGGCTAGTTTGAAGATCAAAAGATCGCAGCCTTCGGCAGCTCCTACACCGATCCCTGTAGGAGCTGCCGAAGGCTGCGATCTTTCGATTCTGGTTAATCGTCAACGTTGGGATCAAGGTCCGGAAACAGCACTTCGGTAAAGCCGAACTTGCTGAAATCGGTAATTCGCGACGGGTACAGCCGGCCGATCAGGTGATCGCATTCATGCTGCACCACTCGTGCATGAAACCCCGAGGCCACGCGCACGATCGGCTCGCCCTTGGGATCAAAGCCTTCGTAGCGAATCTGCTGATAACGATCCACCGCGCCGCGCAGCCCCGGCACCGAAAGACAGCCTTCGAAGCCCTCTTCCATCAGCGGATTCAACGGCGTGATCAGCGGATTGATCAGGATCGTCTGCGGCACTGCTTCAGCATCCGGGTAACGCTCGCTGTGTTCGAAGCCGAAGATCACCAGTTGCAGGTCGACGCCGATCTGCGGCGCCGCGAGGCCAACGCCGCCGACGCTTTCCATGGTCTGGAACATGTCGTCGATCAATTGCCAGAGCTCGGCGCTGTTGAACATTTCCGGTGGTACCGGCGCGGCGATGCGCAGCAGGCGCTCATCACCCATTTTCAGAATTTCACGAATCATGGTCGCGCTTCGTCAGTGTCCGGCTTGAGCGAATGATCGCGGCCCAGGCCCGAGACGTGTTGTTTGGGGGATTCGTCAGGCTCGCCAGGGGCTTTTTCGCCCTTTTCCTTGCCTTCGGCGGACATGTGCTCGATCACCGCGTTCATCTCTGCGCCGAGCAACAGGACTGCGGAAGAAATGTAGAAATACAGCAAGAGCACGATGATCGCCCCGATGCTGCCATACATCGCGTTGTAGTTGGCGAAGGTTTTCACGTAAAAGGCAAACCCCAACGAGGCTAGGATCCACACCACTACAGCCAGCACCGAACCTGGGGTGATGAAACGGAATTCCTGTTTGACGTCGGGCATCACGTAATAGATCAGCGCCACCGCGACCATCATCAGAATCACGATCACCGGCCAGCGGGCAATCGTCCACACCGTGACGATGAAGTATTCCAGGCCCACTTGTG
>NZ_JH635998.1:3690584-3700994 GCF_000257605.1 Pseudomonas sp. R62 | reverse complement strand
GATGATTTTCACCAGCGTACCCGGCACCGGCAGGCCCACCGTGCCCAGGCGCGACTGATCGCCGTAAGGGTTGGTGCAGGCCACTGGCGAGGTTTCGGTCAGGCCGTAGCCTTCGGTGATACGGCAACCGGTCATCTGCTCCCAGCGCTCGGCGGTGGCCTTGACCAGCGCGGTGCCGCCGGAGTTGGTCAGCTTCAGACTGGAGAAATCCAGGGTCTTGAAGTCAGGGTGATCCATCAGCGCGACGAACAAGGTGTTCAAACCCAGCAGCGCCGAGAAGCGCCAGTTCTTCAGTTCCTTGATGAAGCCGGCAATGTCGCGCGGATTGGAGATCAGTACGTTGTGATTGCCCGAGACCATCATGCACATGCAATTCGCGGTGAAAGCATAGATGTGGTACAGCGGCAGCGGCGCGATCATCACCTCCTGGCCTTCGCGCAACAGCGGCTGACCGTCCGGGCCGAGCTGAGCCAGACAGGCGCGCACCTGCTGCATGTTCGCCACCAGATTGCCGTGGGTGAGCATCGCGCCCTTGGCCAGGCCGGTGGTGCCGCCGGTGTATTGCAGCACGGCGATGTCATCGAGGCCGACGTTCAGCGGTTTGATGCCCAGGCCGCGGCCCATGCGCAGCGCGCTTTTGAACGAGGTCGCTTGCGGCAGCGAATACTCGGGAACCAGTTTCTTCACTTTGCTGACCACGGTGTTGACCAGCCAGCCTTTGGCGGTGGGCATCAGGTCGCCCATCTTCGCTTCGATCAAATATTGGATGTCGGTGTCGGGCAGCACTTCCTGGACTTTCTGTCCGAACAGATTCAGGTAGACCAGTGCGCGTGCACCGGAATCCTTGAACTGGTGGCGCATTTCCCGTGGCGTGTACAGCGGGTTGGTATTGACCACGATCAGCCCGGCGCGCAGCGCGCCGAACACGGCAATCGGATAATGCAGAACGTTGGGCATCTGCACCGCAATGCGATCCCCCGGCACCAGATCGGTATGGGCCTGCAGGTAACCGGCGAACGCCGCGCTCTGGCGCTCGAGTTCAGCGTAGGTCAGGGTGATGCCCATGCTGCTGAACGCCGGGCGGTCAGCGAATTTCTTGCAGGAACGCTCAAACACTTCAATGACCGACTTGAACTCGCCCATGTCGATGTCCAGCGGTACGCCGGCCGGGCGTTTGTCATTCCAGAAATCAGGTTGCATTGTTCTTGTCCTCTTTACCTGAGCCGATCCGGGAGCCGCTTTCTGTCGTTTCTGCTTCGTCCATGGAAGGCGAAAAGCACAAAGCGGAGCTTCACGGACACTAGCAGCTATGGCCATTGAGGCAAATATGACGCAAGCCCTCATTAATCCCGTGAATCTTCCTGCCGTGGCGTGAGCTGATCAGACGCGCTATACACTGTGGCGATGCTGAGCAAAGGAATCGCCATGACCCACGACACCTTCTGGCTGGACGCGAGTGACCGCAGCCGCCTGTACGTCAACCGCTGGCTGCCGGCCACGCCATTGAAAGCGGTGATTCTGCTGGCCCATGGCATGGCCGAACACAGCGCTCGCTACGCGCGGCTCGCTGACACGTTTTGCGACAAAGACTATGGCGTCTACGCGCCGGATCTGCGCGGCCATGGCCGCACCGCCGACAACGGCACCCTCGGCCATTTCGCCGATGACGACGGTTGGCGCAAGGTCGTCGGCGACCTGGCCAGCCTCAACCAGCATATCGGCCAGCAACATCCCGGCGTGCCGATCATCCTGCTCGGCCACAGCATGGGCAGCTACATCGCCCAAGGCTATTTGTTGCACCACAGTGCCAGTCTGCACGGGGCGATTCTCAGTGGCTCGAATTACCAGCCAGTGGCGCTGTATCGCGCCGCCCGGCAGATTGCCCGGCTGGAAAAACTGCGTCAGGGCGGCAAGGGCCGCAGTGCGTTGATCGAGTGGCTGTCGTTCGGCTCGTTCAACAATAAATTCAAACCGGTGCGCACCCGTTTCGACTGGCTGAGCCGCGATCCGGCCGAAGTCGACAAGTACGCCGCCGACCCGTTGTGCGGCTTTCGCTGCACCAATCAGCTGTGGATCGACCTGCTCGGCGGCTTGCAGCAAATCAGCAAAGCGTCCAATCTCGCGCAGATCGATCCGGGCCTGCCGTTGCTGGTGATTGGCGGCGAATGTGATCCGGTGAGCGAGGGCAAGCGTCTGACAGATCTGGCCAATGCCTTGCGCAGGGCCGGCAGCCAGCATCTGCAACTGAAGATCTACCCGCAGGCCCGGCACGAATTGTTCAATGAAAGCAATCGCGACGAAGTGACTACCGATGTGCTCGCCTGGATCGACCAGGCCCTGAGCCACCGGCGCCCACAGCGCAGCGAATAATTTTTTGTGGATTGACTGAAATCCGTCACAGGAATCGAGACCGATGACCCAGGTTACCAACATCCCTTACGAAGCCCTTGAAGTCGGCCAGACCGCCAGCTACAGCAAGACTGTCGAAGAGCGCGACATTCAGCTGTTCGCCGCGATGTCGGGCGACCACAACCCGGTGCACCTGGACGCCGAGTTTGCCGCCGCCAGCATGTTCAAGGAGCGCATCGCCCACGGCATGTTCAGCGGTGCGCTGATCAGTGCCGCCGTTGCCTGCGAATTGCCTGGGCCGGGCACTATCTATATCGGTCAGCAGATGAGCTTTCAGAAGCCGGTGAAGATCGGCGACACGTTGACGGTGCGCCTGGAGATTCTGGAGAAACTGCCGAAATTCCGCGTGCGCATTGCCACTCGCGTATTCAATCAGCGTGATGAGTTGGTAGTGGATGGCGAGGCCGAAATTCTCGCACCGCGCAAACAGCAGACGGTGACGTTGCCGACATTGCCGGCGATCAGTATTGGCTGATGATTGGGAAGTGTCAGGTAGATTGCTACCCCCTCACCCCAGCCCTCTCCCCCAAGGGGGCGAGGGGAAAAGGGAGCTGATCTGCATCGGATTCAAATCCTGCGCTCGGCGCGGGCGATCTTCAAGACCTTCCAGAACCAGAGTTCAACTCAGATCGCTCAAGTCGGCGTAACTCCGGCATTCACCTCGGTCAGTCCCCTCTCCCTCCGGGAGAGGGCTAGGGTGAGGGGCTTTTCCTGCGGGCACAAAAAAACGCCAGACAAGCTGGCGTTTTTTATCAGCTGACTAACTCTTACGAGTTGGCACGAGCCTGGTTACGCAGGGCTTTCACCTGGTCGTGGTTGCGTTGTACGCCGTGGTACTGACGCTCAACCAGATCCTTGATGCCAACCAGATTGTGCTTGTTGATCTTCTCGATCGCTTCACGATAAGCCTTCAGCGCATGGTCTTCACCGCGCTCGGCTTCGTTCAGCACAGCCTCTTCGTCTTTACCGGTGAACATGGATTTGACGTCGACCCAGCGACGGTGCAGATCACCGGCAACGCTGGTCGAAGTTTCCGGATCACCGCCCAGCGAACGTACCTGAGCCTGCAGCTCGGCTGCTGCGGTGGCGCAATCGGCGGAGCGCTGCACGAACAGAGTTTTCAGTTCTGGGTGCTTGATGTCTTCGGCGCAAGTCTTGAACCCTTCCTGACCGTCCTTGCAGGTTTCAATCAGGTCGTTGAGTACAGAAATGGCTTCTTTATTCATGTCGGTCATTTTTCAATTCCTTGCGATGGGTTGAAGATGCAAGGGATATTGCAGTGTGCGTGCCAGCTTCGCTTAAGGTAAAAATATCTTTTTTTTCAGTGACTTAAGAAAGATTGAACCATCTGTATGCTGGTTTTTTGCATGATCTGTCATTTGGCCTGCATGCAGAATGCCTGTATTTTCCGGGCTGTCATGTGAATCGATGAAGCGTGCTGATGAATCCGGAAAAACTCGAACTGCTGATCACCCGCGAGATGCCCTTCGGCAAATACAAAGGGCGGATCATTGCCGACTTGCCTGGCCCTTATCTGAACTGGTTCGCCCGTGAAGGCTTTCCCCACGGTGAACTCGGTGGCCTATTGGCGTTGATGCAGGAGATCGACCACAACGGCCTGTCCGACCTGCTCGAGCCGCTGCGCGCCAAACACGGCAAACCCGCCCCGCGCCACTGACGCGCCCTTCCCTCTTGAGCCTTGCCGACCATGCCTGACAACACCCGCCGCGCCCGTGACGAGGCCTTCTGGCAAACCTTTGCCGACCGATACGATGTGCAGCCCGGCCCGGTCAACCTGGAAAACGGTTACTTCGGGCGCATGTCGCGCACAGTGATCGAGGAATACCAGCGCAACATCGAGCTGATCAACACCAGTAACTCGATTTATGCACGCCAGCGCTTTGAACAGCACGACAACCTCGAAATCCGCGCGCAACTGGCCGAACTGATTGGCGTCCGCGCGCAAAGCGTGGCGCTGACGCGCAATGCCACCGAAGGCCTGCAATCGCTGATCCGCAATTACAATCGCCTGCAACCGGGCGATCAGGTGCTGATCTGTGATCTTGAGTACGACACGGTCAAAGGCGCCATGCGCTGGCTGGCGCAACAGCGTGGCGTTGAGGTCATCGAGATTACCCACCACCATCCCGCCAGTTTCGACAGCCTGCTGGAAAGCTACCGCGAAGCTTTTACCCGCCACCCGAAGCTCAAACTGATGGCGCTGACCCATGTCACCCATCGCACCGGTCTGGTCATGCCGGTGCAGGCCATCGCCGCACTGGCCAAAGAGCACGGCGTCGACATCATCCTCGACGGTGCCCACGCCCTCGGCCAGATTGAATTTGACCTGCAAGCGTTGGGCATCGCTTTCGCCGGTTACAACCTGCACAAATGGATCGGCGCACCGCTGACCCTTGGCTTCATCTATATCGCCCCGCAGCGTCTGGCTGATATCGATCCGGACATGGGCGAGATGCATTACCCGATTACCGATATCCGCGCGCGCACCTCGTACAGCACGCCGAACATCCCGGCGCTGATGACTTTGCCGCTGGTGTTCGAAGAGCACGACGCGCTCGGCGGCGCCGCAGCCAAAAGCCCTCGCCTGAATTACCTGCGCAACCTGTGGGTCAGCGCCGTGCGCCACCTGCCGGGCATCGAAGTGCTGACGCCTGACGACCCGCAACTGTATTGCGGGATCACCGCGCTGCGCTTCACCCGGCATACCGATCAACAGGCCATGGCCGAGCGTCTGCTCAACGAATTCAACCTGTTCACCGTGGTGCGCACCGGCGCCGCGTGCGGGCCGTGCATTCGCATCACCCCGGGGCTGACCACCACGGCTGGCGAGATGGAGCAGTTGGTCCACGCATTGAACCAGCTGCGCTAGAACGGCACACCGGAGTTTTTTTCGTAGCCTTCAAGACCCAACTGCGCCGACACGGCGAAGGTGTCGATGCCGAGGGTCTGGCAGGCGAAGGCGCCGTCTTCAAGATCGGCGCCGGCGATCGGCTGCAATACCAACTGCAAGGCGTCCTCGGCGGCAGCTTCACAGCCGCAGCGGCCTGGGAGGTGCAAGGTGCCGGCCCAGGCCTCGTGGTGAGCTTGGGCTCCTGCTTCGTCGCCGGGAATGAATACGTTCAGCTTCAGGCAAGCAGCCCCGTGCGCAGGTCGATCCGGATAGACACTGGTGAAGCGGACGATGCCATGGCTATCAGTCAATTGACTGCCGCCCAGGCTGGTGTCGCCATCGACACGCTGTTGAATGCGCACCAGCGCGCCGATGACCGGCTCGCTGGTCATCGCATCGACCAGCGACAGACGCAGGATCAGCGGCAGGCCTTGGACACCCTGGCTGATATTGCGCACTTGGGAATCGGCTGCGGGGCGGCCGAGGGGAAGTTGCTTCGGTTGATAACGGGATTGTGGTGTAAGGGTCAGAGACTGACGGTCGTCCATGAGGCGTTCTCTCTTCCATAAGATGGACGCAGATTAACCCCGTGAAAAAGCCAGCGTGCAGTAACTATGTATCGCGGCATGTACCGGCAGTTTTTTCAGCGCAAAAAAAAGGTGCGCCGACCAAGCGCACCATAAAGCCGTAAAGCACACAACGAGGTGTAGGGGTAAAGATCAGTCCAGCAGCGCCAGGGCTTCGGCAGTGCATTCCTGAATGCGCGCCCAGTCGCCGTTTTTGATCCACTCCGGATCAAGCATCCAGCTACCGCCCACGCACATGACGTTTTTCAGCGCCATGTAGCTCTTGATATTGGCCGGGCCGACGCCGCCAGTCGGGCAGAATTTCACTTCGCCGAACGGGCCGCCGAGCGCCTTGATTGCCGCCACGCCACCGCTGACTTCCGCCGGGAACAGCTTGAAGCGGCGATAGCCCAGACCGTAGCCTTCCATGATCCCCGAGGCGTTGCTGATGCCCGGCAACAGCGGAATCGGGCTGTCGACGCTGGCCTCGAGCAGGTCACGAGTGATGCCCGGGGTGACGATGAATTGCGAGCCGGCCGCTTCCGCCGCTGCGAGCATGTTGCGGTCGAGCACGGTGCCGGCACCGGTCATCAGTTCCGGGCGCTGTTCGCGCAGGATCTGAATGGCCTTGAGGCCGAACTGCGAACGCAGGGTCACTTCCAGCGCAGTCAGGCCACCGGCGGCGAGGGCGTCGGCCAGTGGCAGCACGTCCTGTTCGCGGGCGATGGTGATCACTGGCAGGATCCGCGCCTTGGCGCAGAGACTGTCGATCAGGGCAACTTTGTCCGCCATGGAAACGGTCGGGGATGGGGTTGTCATAGCGGCTGTTCCTTGGCTCATGGGCACCAGTAAATCTCTAACGTAGGTTGCAGAAACGCGCGCACCGGCATGGCCGCAACGTCATCGGATGCCAGCGCGGCATTCAGGGTGGTCAGTTTCGATTGACCGGAAATCGACAGAATCTTGTGCCGGGCCGAGGCCAGCAGCGCGCGGCTCATGGTCAGGCGCTGACGTGGCACGCTGGGCGCCAGCATCGGCCAGCAACGGCGCGTGCCATCGGCTTGCAGGGCTTCGCCGAGGTTCGGGCTGTCGGGGAACAGCGACGCGGTGTGACCGTCATCGCCCATGCCCAATACCAGCACGTCGATCGGCGGCAGTTCGCCGAGCAGACGATCGGCCTGTTCCGCAGCCTGCTCGACGTTGGCCGCCGCGCTGTAGAGGCTGAGGAACTGCGCCTTGGCTGCCGGGCCTTTGAGCAGATACTGCTTGAGCAGGCCGGCATTGCTGTCGGCATGTTCAACCGGTACCCAGCGTTCGTCGGCCAGGGTCACGACGACCTTCGACCAGTCCAGCTCCTGCTTGGCCAGGTGCTGGAAGAACGCTACCGGGCTGCGCCCGCCGGACACCACCAGCACCGCGTTGCCGCGTGCAGCAATGGCGTCGCTCAGTTGCTTGGCAACGTTCAGCGCCAGGCCTTCGGCGAGCAGCACCGGGCTGTTGAATTCGCGGGCAGTCACGCCCGTCGGCAGTTGCACATCAGATATCGCCATACCACGACCTCCCGTCCCGCGTGATCAAAGCAATGGAGCTCATCGGCCCCCACGACCCGGCCGCATACGGCTTGGGCGCGTCGCCGGATTTCTTCCACCCGGCGATCAGCTGGTCACACCACTTCCACGCGGCTTCGATTTCATCTTTACGGACAAACAGGTTCTGATTGCCGTTCATCACTTCCAGCAACAACCGCTCATAGGCATCGGGGATCCGCGCGCTACGCCAGGTGTCGGAGAAATTCAGTTGCAGAGGGCCGCTGCGCAGTTGCATGCCCTTGTCCAGGCCCTGCTCTTTGGTCATCACGCGCAAGGAAATGCCTTCGTCCGGTTGCAGGCGGATGATCAGTTTGTTGCTGATCTGCAGACGCTGCTCCGGGGCGAAAATGTAGTGCGACGGTTCCTTGAAGTGGATGACGATCTGCGACAGCTTCTGCGGCATGCGCTTGCCGGTACGCAGGTAGAACGGCACGCCGGCCCAGCGCCAGTTGCGGATGTCGGCACGCAGGGCGACGAAGGTTTCGGTGTCGCTCTGGGTGTTGGAATTCGGTTCTTCGAGGTAACCCGGAACGGATTTGCCCTCGCTGTGGCCGGCGATGTACTGGCCGCGCACCACTTGTGTGGTCAGGCCTTCCGGACTGATCGGCGCGAGCGCCTTGAGCACTTTCACTTTCTCGTCACGGATGCTGTCGGCGGACAGGTCGGCCGGCGGATCCATGGCAATCAGGCAGAGCAGCTGCAACAGGTGATTCTGGATCATGTCGCGCAGCTGGCCGGCTTTGTCGAAATAGCCCCAACGGCCTTCGATGCCGACCTTCTCGGCCACGGTGATTTCCACGTGGGAGATGTAATTCTGGTTCCACTGGGTTTCGAACAGGCTGTTGGCGAAACGCAGGGCGATCAGGTTCTGAACGGTCTCTTTGCCCAGATAGTGGTCGATGCGGTAGGTGCGGTCTTCCGGGAAAAACTGCGCGACGGCGTCGTTGACCTTGCGCGACGACTCCAGGTCAGAGCCGATCGGTTTTTCCAGCACCACGCGAGTGTTCTCGGCCAGACCGACTTTCTCGAGGTTCTCGCAGATCGCGCCGTACACCGCCGCCGGAGTGGCGAAGTAGGCAATCATGCGCTGGCTGCTGCCGGCCAGTTCCGCCAGCGCCACGTAATCCTCAGCCTTGAGGAAGTCGACGTGCAGGTAGGTCAGGCGCGCGAGAAAGCGCTCGGCTACGGTTTCGTTCAGCTCTTTGCCGACGTAACGGCGCAATTCGGCGGCGATGAACGCCATGTGCTGCTGCTCGCTGCCGGGCTCACGGGCCAGCGCGATGATGCGCGTGTCCTCGTGCAGCAGGTCGGCACCGTCAAGGTGATACAGGGCAGGAAACAGCTTGCGCAGGGCAAGATCGCCAAGCGCGCCGAACAAGGCAAAGGTGCACGGTTCAACCGTAATGGAAGGCATGATGTTTGTTCTTTTATCAAGTTAAGCTACAAATACCTTTTTTCAAGGCATCACTCAAGGGAAAATGTAGTAATAACCACAACATTTTCGCAGAATACTCAATCCGAGTGGTGGTCGCCCGGACGCATCAGTAGGATAGGCCACCGTCACGGGCCATATCAAAGGCCCAATTTGCATAGCCCGACGCAACTCTGCGTCGGTGAATCAGGAATTCCATATGGACCGCGTGCGAAATTTACTGGAACAGATCCAGAGTCGCCTTGAAGAGCTGAACAAGGCCGAACGTAAGGTCGCCGAGGTGATCCTGCTCAACCCGCAGCAGGCCACCCGCTTCAGCATCGCCGCCCTCGCCCAGGCCGCCTCGGTGAGCGAGCCGACGGTCAACCGTTTCTGCCGCTCGTTCGGTGTCAGCGGCTACCCCGAACTCAAGCTGCAATTGGCGCAGAGCCTGGCCAGTGGCGCGGCATATGTCAGCCGCGCGGTCGAGGCTGACGACAATCCCGAGGCGTACACGCAGAAGATTTTCGGCAGCGCCATCGCCTCGCTGGACAGTGCTTGCCAGGCACTCGACCCGAACCTGATCAGCCGCGCCGTCGACCTGTTGATCCAGGCCCGGCAGATCCACTTCTTCGGCCTCGGCGCCTCTGCCCCGGTGGCGCTGGATGCGCAGCACAAGTTCTTCCGCTTCAACCTTGCGGTCACCGCGCATGCCGATGTGCTGATGCAGCGAATGATTGCTTCGGTGGCGCACACCGGTGAGCTGTTCGTGATCATTTCCTACACCGGGCGTACCCGCGAGCTGGTGGAAGTGGCGCGGATTGCCCGCGAGAACGGTGCTTCGGTGTTGGGCCTGACGGCGGAGAATTCACCGCTGGCCAAGGCCAGTACCTTGAGCCTGAATATTCCGTTGCCGGAAGACACCGACATTTACATGCCGATGACGTCGCGGATCATTCAGTTGACCGTGCTGGATGTGCTGGCGACGGGGATGACCTTGCGCCGTGGCGTGGATTTCCAGCCGCATCTGCGCAAGATCAAAGAGAGCTTGAATGCCAGCCGGTATCCGGTTGGGGACGAATTCAACTAAAGATCAAAAGCCCCCTCACCCCAGCCCTCTCCCGGAGGGAGAGGGAGCCGACCGAGGTGTCTTGCGCGGTACATCGACCTGAAATATCCAGTCGATTATAGATTCAGAACTGCACTTTCACGTCGGCGTAATTCTTGAGCATCCCCCATTCGGTCCCCTCTCCCTCTGGGAGAGGGCTAGGGTGAGGGTATCGGTGTACTTGACGCACTAAGCCGCCGCCCACGCCTGCAAACTCAAATGCGCCTTCTCGCCCGGCGCCAGGTGCAGGCTGTCGGTGCCGCCCGCCGCTGCTTCTACGCAAACGAATTCCGATACCTCGTCCCAGCTCACCCCCAGCAGCGGCCGCGCGCCGGGATGCCAGACGACGGTGTCGCCGCTGTCACCGGTATCGATGCACAACTCGCGCTGCCAGGCGTGATCCTTGAGCTGCAATT
>NZ_JH635998.1:3681753-3690186 GCF_000257605.1 Pseudomonas sp. R62 | reverse complement strand
GGCGTGATCCTTGAGCTGCAATTCGCCGTCATGCTGGAACACCCGCTGACAGCCGCCATCGACCCGCAACTCGCCTTCCTGCTGGCAAACCTGACGATTCAACTGATCATAACCCTGCGCGCCTTCGAGGCCAGACAGCGCTATCTCACCGACATCACCGATACGCCAGTAAGCGTGCAAAGCCTGGCTCAACTGGCACGGCATGTCGTCCTGATGCTCGGTGCTCAGGCGCAATTCCATGCGTTCGCCCAAGTGCGCGTGCAGGTCGACCTGCCAATCGCACAGCTGCAGTTGCCAGTGCAGGCGCACGCCATCCTCGGCGCTGCTGCTGTCGAGCAGTTTCCAGTCGAGCAGTCGCGCCCAACCATGGGACGGCCATGCGTTTTCGCTCGGATGACGGCCATACCACGGCCAGCACACCGGCACGCCACCGCGAATCGCGCCGACATGCGGCCACTTCGCCGCGCACCACAACCACGGCTTCTGCCCGCGCGGTTGAAAGTGCAGCAACTGCGCGCCCTGACGACTGAACACCGCCTGACACAGCGGATGATCGATCACCAACACGTCGCGCATTTGATAGCGCTCCCAGGCGAACACCGGTCGCTCGCGCAGGGATTTGAAGAAGCGTTGCAGCGGATGCTCATGCATTGGCTACGGTCCTGAAAATCATGGGGGTACAATTACCTTTGTGACCCTTGAATACTGTGGCGAGGGGATTTATCCCCGTTCGACTGCGAAGCAGTCGCAAACCTGGAAAACGGCCTCTCGCTGATACACCTCAGTGGATGGCTTTGGGGCCGCTTCGCAGCCCAGCGGGGATGAATCCCCTCGCCACAAAAAATTCTCCAGCCACAAAAAATCATCAAGCAACACATCTGACCTGTGTCACAAAAAAAAGCGGACAGCCTTGGCTGTCCGCAAAATGCGCACATAGAGAGGAGCTTATCGCAGACGCGTCAGAACGTTGACTGAATTTTCAGGCCAGCGACCAAAGCGTTGTCCACTTCATCCACACCGCCCGGATGGGTGATGTATTGCAGGTTGGGACGCACGGTCAGCCAGTTGGTGACATGGATGCCGTAGTTCAGTTCGTAGTTGTATTCGGTTTCACGAATCGGCGAGAACGCGGCGTTGTCGTAATCGGACACACCGTTGGCAGCGTTCAGCAGTTCAGCATTGCGCTTGACGTCCTTGTTAACGTGGATACGCGCAGCGCCAATACCGATGTCATCTTTCGGACGCGCATCGAACGGGCCTTTGTAGACAAACATCACCGACTGGTAGTTGTCGATGAAGTTGGTGTCCTTGTCGTGGAAGGTCGCGTTGGCAGCGATGTTCAGACCGCGAGTCGCATCACCGTTGTGGCTGGTGAGTTGCTGTTGCGCAACGAACCAGTAACCGCTTTTGCTGTTGTGCGACTTGTAGTCATCACCGGTGGTTGCCGCATCGAGACCGTTGACGTCTTCGCGAACGTCGTCGGCATCGGCCGTGCTCTTGTAGTAACCGACGCGGTATTCGCCCGGCAGGCTGTTGACCTTCGGCGACCAGACCAATTCAACCGGCAGCACGGTACCTTTGGTGCCGCTGCCGCTGAGCTTGAAGCCGTTGCCGTGTTCCAGTTGCGACGGGTTCTGGTTGTACGCACCGATTTGCGCGTAGAGCTCGTCGTTGATGTTGTACTTCACACGGATCGCGGCCTGGCTGACGGGCCAGTTGTACCAGATGTTGGTCGCCCAGTTACCCACTTGCGAACCGCAGAACGCCAGGTTCTGGAAGTCGCACGGGAAGGTGTTGAAGTCTTCGCCTTCGCCGAAGTAACCGGCCTTGACGTCGAGCTTGTTGTCGAAGAACTGGTGCTGGATCCACAGTTGGGTCAGACGCACCATGTGGCCACGGCCGTAGACTTCCTGCGAGGAGCTGAGGGTGCCGGCACGCGGATCGCCAACGCGGTCGTTGGAGATGTTGTAACCGTTACGATTGGTCAGCTGGATCTTCGCCTGGGTGTTGTCCCAGCCCCACAGTTTCTGCAGGTCGAGGGCCACGCCCAGACCGAACTGGTCGGCGTAACGCGCAGTCTTGTCGTCGTTGTAGCCACCGTTCAGGTTGGCGCCCATCTCGCCAACGTAGTCGGCCTTGATGTCGATACCCTGCTCGATCAGCTTGGTGCGCTCGCCGCCCCAGTCGCCGGTCATCCACTTGGAGTCGGAGCTGAACGCATCCGCCGCCATTGCATTACCGGCCAGCACCAGTGCAGCTGCCGCAGAAACCTGGCAGATCAACCGGGCATTGACGTGTTTCTTTTTCATCCCTACATCCTCGTCTTTATTGTTATTAACTGTTTTTATCTAACGCGGTTTACATAAAGTGCGGTGCTCGACAGGCCGGACACCGCGTGCTCCTTTGTGGGAGCGAGCCTGCTCGCGAATGCGGTGTATCAGGCGACATCAATGCTGGATGTCAGACCGCTTTCGCGAGCAGGCTCGCTCCCACATTTTGTACTTCAGCGGCCTTTGAACTGCGCCACATTCGCCGACCGGGTTTCTGCCTGCACCTGGCCCGCAACGCCCAGACGCTCACCGGTATTGGCATCGAACAACAACACTTTCGATGGATCGAACTGCAGCGTCAGGCTTTCGCCTACCTGCGGTGCCACGTCCGGCGCCAGTCGGCAACAGACCTTGGTGTCGTTCAAGTTGACGAACACCAGGGTGTCCGGACCGGTCGGTTCAGTGACCTGCACTTCGGCGCGGATGCTCGGCAGACCATTGCCCTCGCCGTTCGCCAGCACGATCTGCTCCGGGCGCAGGCCGAGGATCACTTCGCGATCTTCAAGCCCGGCGTCCTGCATGCTCATCGGCAATTCGC
Source organism: Pseudomonas sp. R62 (assembly GCF_000257605.1). Lineage (NCBI taxonomy): Bacteria > Pseudomonadati > Pseudomonadota > Gammaproteobacteria > Pseudomonadales > Pseudomonadaceae > Pseudomonas > Pseudomonas sp. R62. Next base: position 3,687,318 of record NZ_JH635998.1, on the reverse strand, counting down.
AGCGCGCCTGGCCGCTGTCGAGCAGCGCCAGCAGACGACCGTCCTTGCGCTGCAAACGCAGGGGAATGAAGTTCATCGGCGGCGAACCGATGAAACTCGCCACGAACAGGTTGGCCGGGTTGTTGTAGATGTCTTTCGGCGTACCGAACTGCTGAATGATGCCGTCCTTCATCACCGCGACCTTGTCGCCCAGAGTCATCGCTTCGATCTGGTCGTGGGTCACGTAGACCGTGGTGGTTTTCAGGCGCTGGTGCATCAGTTTCATTTCGGTACGCATCTCGACGCGCAGCTTGGCGTCGAGGTTCGACAGCGGTTCGTCGAACAGGTAGATCTTCGGCCGCCGCGCCAAGGCACGGCCCATCGCCACGCGCTGTTGCTGACCACCGGAGAGCTGGCCCGGCTTGCGATTGAGCAGGTGTTCGATCTGCAACAGCTTGGCCACGCGGGCGACTTCTTCGTCGATCGCTGCTTGGGGCATCTTGCGGATCTTCAGGCCGAACTCGATGTTCTCGCGCACGCTCATGGTCGGGTACAGCGCGTAGGACTGGAACACCATGGCGATGTCGCGATCCTTGGGGCTCATGCCGCTGACGTCCTGATCACCGATCATGATCGCGCCGCCGGTGATGGTTTCCAGGCCGGCGATGCAGTTCATCAAGGTCGATTTGCCGCAGCCCGACGGGCCGACGAGGATCAGGAATTCACCGTCCTTGATCGACAGTTCGATGTTCTTCAGGGTGTCCGGCAGGCCGGCCCCGTAGGTCTTGTTTACGTTGCGAAGTTCAAGCGTAGCCATGATTACCCCTTGACCGCGCCGGCCGTCAGCCCGCGCACGAAATACTTGCCTGCGACCACATAGACCAGCAGGGTCGGCAGACCGGCGATCATCGCCGCTGCCATATCCACGTTGTATTCCTTGGCGCCGGTGCTGGTGTTGACCAGGTTGTTCAGCGCCACGGTGATCGGTTGCGAATCACCGCTGGAGAACACCACCCCGAACAGGAAGTCGTTCCAGATCTGGGTGAACTGCCAGATCAGGCAGACCATGATGATCGGCGTCGACATCGGCAGAATGATGCGGCGGAAAATCGTGAAGAAACCCGCGCCATCCAGACGCGCAGCCTTGACCAGCGCATCGGGAATGCTCACGTAGTAGTTGCGGAAGAACAGCGTGGTGAACGCCAGACCGTAGACCACGTGCACGAAGACCAGGCCGGTGGTGGTGCTCGCCAGGCCCATCTTGCCGAGGGTGAACGAGGCCGGCAGCAGCACGGTCTGGAACGGCAGGAAGCAGCCGAACAGCAGCAGACCGAAGAACAACTGCGAACCACGGAAGCGCCACATCGACAGCACGTAACCGTTCAACGCACCGATGGCGGTGGAGATGATTACGGCCGGTACGGTGATCTTGATCGAGTTCCAGAAGTAGCCGTCAACCGTGGCCCAGGCCTTGACCCAGCCGATGCCGCTGACCACGGTCGGCCAGCTCAGCAGGTTGCCGGTGCTGATGTCTTCCGGGGTCTTGAAGCTGGTCAGCAACATCACCACCAGCGGCACCAGATAGAGGAACACCGCAAGGATCAGCACCGCGTAGATCGCGATGCGACTGAAGCTGATCGCAGGTTTGGCAGCAAGACTAGTCATGACGCTTGGTCCTCAGCTCGGAGTACAGGTAAGGCACGATGATCGCGAGGATCGCACCGAGCATCAGAATCGCACTGGCCGAGCCCATGCCCATCTGGCCGCGACTGAAGGTGAAGGAATACATGAACATCGCTGGCAGGTCGGAGGAATAACCCGGACCGCCGGCGGTCATTGCCGCAACGAGGTCGAAACTCTTGATCGCGATGTGCGCGAGGATCATCACCGCACTGAAGAACACCGGACGCAGGCTTGGCAGCACGACTTTCCAGTAGATGCGCGGCATGCTCGCGCCGTCGATCTGCGCAGCACGGATGATCGATTGATCGACGCCACGCAGGCCGGCGAGGAACATCGCCATGATGAAGCCCGAGGCTTGCCAAACAGCGGCGATCACCAGGCAGTAGACCACGCGATCAGGGTCGATCAGCCAGTCCAGACGGAAACCTTCCCAGCCCCAGTCACGCAACAATTTGTCCAGGCCCATGCCCGGGTTGAGCAGCCATTTCCACGCGGTACCGGTGACGATCATCGAGAGCGCCATCGGGTACAGGTAAATAGTGCGGATAAAGCCTTCGCGACGGATGCGCTGGTCGAGGAACACCGCCAGCAACACGCCGATCACCAGAGTGATGCCGATGAACATGCCGCCGAACACGGCGAGGTTCTTGCTCGCCACCCACCAGCGATCGTTGTCGAACAACCGCGCGTATTGCGCCAGGCCGGCCCACTTGTAGTTGGGCAGGAAGGTCGAGGTGGTGAACGACAGAATGAACGTCCACAGGATGTAGCCATAGAAGCCCACCAGCACGATGAACATGCTCGGCGCCAGCACCAGTTTCGGTAGCCAGCGCTGCAACGCATCGAACGGCGAGGCCTTGCTGAACACAGCAACAGAACTCATGGGGAAATCCACAATAAGGGTTTACGAAAGCATTCCCTTGCAGGAGTGAGCCCTGTGGCGAGGGGATTTATCCCCGATCGACTGCGCAGCAGTCGCGAAATCATTACATGCGGTATTTCAGACACTGCGCCGCTGCAACTTTCCGGGGTCGCTTCGCAACCCATCGGGGATGAATCCCCTCACCACAAACGCTCACTCCCACAGGGGCCAAGCATTACTTGGCCGACTGAACCGCCGCGCCGAGTTTCTTCGCCGCATCGGCCGGGTCGGCTTTCGGGTCGTTGATGTAATTGGTGACTACGTCAAAGAACGCGCCCTGCACGGCCAGCGTGGTCGCCATGTTGTGCGCCATGCTTGGCTGCAGGCCGCCGGACTTGGCGTCCGCCAGGAAGTCTCTGGCAGCGGTCTGTGCGCAGGAGTCGAAGCCGAGCTTGTCCATGTTGCTCAACATGTCGTTGCGCACCGGGATCGAGCCTTTGTTGATGCTGAAGACTTTCTGGAAGTTCTCACCCAGCACGACTTTGGCGATGTCCTGCTGACCGGCCGCAGTGCCTGCGTCCTTCTGCTTGAACACGGCCAGCGAGTCGATGTTGTAGGTGAATGCCTTGTCGGTGCCCGGGAACGCTACGCACTCGTAGTCCTTGCCGGCGACTTTCTTGGCGGCGGTCCATTCGGACTTGGCCCAGTCACCCATGATCTGCATGCCGGCCTTGCCGTTGATGACCTTGGCCGCTTCGAGGTTCCAGTCCTGGCCTTTGCCGTCCGCGTCCATGTAGGTCGCGACTTTCTTCAGCTCAGTGAGCGCCTTGACCATTTCCGGGCCGGTCAGCGCTTTGTTGTCGAGATCGACCAGGGCTTTCTTGTAGCCATCCACGCCCATGACCGAGAGCACCACGGCTTCGAACACGGTGCTGTCCTGCCAAGGCTGACCGCCGTGGGCCAGCGGAATGAAGCCCGCCGCTTTCAGCTTGTCGCCGGCTGCGTAGAACTCTTCGAGGGTGGTTGGATTCTTGGTGATGCCGGCTTTCTTGAAGACTTCCGGGTTGATCCACAGCCAGTTCACGCGGTGAATGTTCACCGGCACGGCCACGTAATCACCGTCGTACTTCACGGTATCGGAGACTTTCTTGTCGAGCAGGCTGTCCCACTTTTCCGACTTGGCGACGTCTTTCAAAACGTCGGTGTCGAGCAGGCCGGTCGACGCCCATTCCTGGATGTCCGGGCCTTTGATCTGCGCTACGCCTGGCGGGTTGCCGGCAACGGCACGGCTTTTCAGCACGGTCATGGCAGTCGCACCGCCACCACCGGCGACAGCGCCGTCCTTCCAGGTGAAACCGTCTTTTTCGACTTGGGCCTTGAGCACATCGACAGCGGCTTTTTCGCCACCGGAAGTCCACCAGTGCACGACTTCGACCGAACCTTTGGATTCGGCAGCGGAGACACTGAGCGGCAGGATTGCGAGCGGGAACAGGGAGGCGACAGAAATGACAGTAGCGAGGCGAGAAATCGCATTCATTCGAGATGTACCTTTCTTGTTGTTATGCATTGCAAGTCTGGTGCTTGCGCTGCACGGAGTTTAAACAGAGCGTTTCGCTTCGCAGGTAACGAAGGGACGCGTAAATGTCACGACATGGTTACACAGGAACAGGCTGGGACAGCTGCGCCAAAGCCGTGGCCATGCTCGGCGCCAGCGGCAATCGCGGAATCAGCACAGCCTGCCAGGCGTGATACAGATCGGGCTTGCCCGGCCAGATATCGGCACTTGGCACATTCTGCGGATTGAGTTCGTGGTGCCAACTGCCGTTGCAGCGGTCGATGAAATTCGTCTCGCAGAACTCCCAGAACAGCCGGTACCAGGTTTCGTATTGCCCGTCGCCGCTGCGTTTGAGCAAGGCACTGGCGGCGGCGCTGGCTTCGGCATGCGTCCAGTGCAGGCGATGGCGGACCACGGCTTTGTTGTGCCAGTCGAGGGTGTAGACGATGCCCGGCGCGCCATCGACATCCCAGCCGTGGCGGCAATTGTTTTCGAAGAGTTTTTGCGCATCAGTCGCCAGCCAGCCCGGCGTAAGCATGCCGGCCTGCACCCGCGCGGCTTCAAGATGCAGGAGCAAGCGCGCCCACTCGAAACCGTGGCCCGGCGTGGTGCCGTAAGGACGGAAACCGTCGGCGGGGTTGTCGTGGTTGTATTCGCGCAGCGGTTGCCAGTCACGATCGAAGTGTTCGATGACCATGTAGTCGTTGGCAGCAGCGTGGCCATGGATCACCCGCTCAACGATGCGCTGGGCGCGCACCAGCCAGCGCGGATCTTCGGTGACATCGGCCAGCGCGAGGAATGCTTCGGTCGCGTGCATGTTGCTGTTGGCGCCGCGATAGGCTTCTTCTTCGCTCCAGTCGCGATTGAAGAATTCGCGCATGGCGCCCTCTTCTTCGCTCCAGAAATAAGTGTCGATGATGTCGATCGCGTCATCGAGCAAAGCCTGGGCGCCGGGCCGTTGTGCGACCACGGCGGAGCTGGCGGCGAGCGCGACAAAGGCATGCAGATAGGCGTTCTTGCCGGTGTTGTCGTCGCGATGCTGGGCAACCGCAAACCAGCCGCCGTGCAGCGCATCACGCAGTGGCCCGCGCAACGCGGCGATACCGTGGTCGACCAGCTCGGCAAACCCCGGCAGGCCCTGAATGTGGGCCATGGCGAAGCTGTGCGTCATGCGCGCGGTGTTCATGGTTTCGGCTTGCGCGTGCGCCGGCAAACGGCCGCGCTCGTCGAGGTTGCCGAAGCCTTCGGGCAGTCGTGATGCCTTGGCGAAATCCAGCAGACGCAGGCCTTCGGCGGCTAGCCATTGCTGGTGGGCAGGGGCGTTCAGCCAACTGCTGAAGTCTGGGTGAAAGGTGTCCATGGCGTGACCCTTTTTTGTTGTTAGGACTGCGGGCAGTCTAAACAACGGGCCGGGGCGGGCTTGTAACGAAGGGGACGGGGTTTGTCACCAGTCCGTGACAAAGAGCAGCCTCACCCAACCTCTCCC
>NZ_JH635998.1:3679273-3681733 GCF_000257605.1 Pseudomonas sp. R62 | reverse complement strand
CCTCACCCCAACCCTCTCCCGGAGGGAGAGGGGGCTGACCGAGTTGTAATGAGCTTTCCGCCGACCTGAAATACCGAGTCGATTATGGATTCGGCGTTGTACGGTCAGGTCGGCCTATGTCTGCAGCATCCCCCGATCAGTCCCCTCTCCCCCCGGGAGAGGGTTAGGGTGAGGGAAAGCTTTGACTCAATCCACAGACCGCGGCAACTGCAACGTCACCCGCAACCCACCTTCACGCAGGTTCTGCAACGTCACCTCGCCGCCATGGCTATGGGCAATGTTGCGCGCAATGCCAAGGCCCAAGCCATAACCCTGCTGCTGTCCGGCCAAACGGAAGTGCGGCTCGAACACTTGCTCCAGCCGCTGCTGCGGCACACCCGGCCCTTCGTCGTCGACATGCAGGACAAACGCGCTGTCATCGTCATCGATGTGCAGATGCGCGTTCTGCCCGTACTTCAAAGCATTGTCGATCAGGTTGCCGATGCAGCGCTTGAGCGCCAGTGGTTTGCCCGGGTATGCCGACAGCGCGCGGCCATGCTGAGTGACGCGGCCATTGCCGTTCGGCGCCAGATACGGCTCGACCAGGCAATCGAGGACATGATTGAGATCCACCGGCTCGATGTTCTCGTGGATGTCGGTGTCTTTCACGCATTGCAGAGCGCCTTTGACCAGCAGCTCCAGCTCATCCAGATCGCGGCCGAACTTGGCTTGCAGCTGTTCGTCCTCGAGCAGCTCGACGCGCAAACGCAAACGAGTGATCGGCGTGCGCAAGTCGTGGGAAATCGCGCTGAACAACTGGCTGCGTTCGGTCAGGTAGCGGCTGATGCGTTCGCGCATGGTGTTGAACGCGCGACCGACTTCGACCACTTCACTGCCACCGCCCTCCGCCACCGGCTCGACGTCGGCACCCAGCGACAGATCCCGCGCTGCCCGCGCCAGACGCTTGAGCGGCCGGCTCTGCCAGTGCACCAGCAGGCCGATGAACAACAGCAAAAAGCCGCTGGTGAGGACGATAAACCACACCTGCTGCGCCGGCAGGCCTTGCTCTTCGAGACTGGTGTACGGCTCGGGCAGCAACGAGGCGATGTACAGCCACTCGCCCGGGGCCATTTGAATCTGCGTGACCAGCACCGGCGGATTCACCGGCTCCAGGGTCAGCGCGTAATGCGCCCAGGAGCGCGGCAATTCATCAAGTTTCAGTCCGGCGTTGAAAATCCGCAGATCTTCGGGGCTGACGAAGGTCACCGAAATATCCGTGTCATGGCCCAGAGACTGACGCAGCACCTCGTCCACCGCTTGCATCACTGCAGCCTTGCGCGGCGTCACCGGCAGCACGTCCATGCCCAGTGGCTTGTCATTGAGGGTCACGACAAATCGGGTGCCGCCCATGCTGCGCAACTGATCGAGCACCAGCGGCCGATAGGCGACCGGTAAGGAACGGAAATAGCTGACGCTGGCAGTCATGGAATGCGCCAGGCTGCGGGCACTGGTGACGAGGCCTTCGAGTTGAGTGGCGCGCAACTGCGAGACCCAGATCACGCTCGACAGCGTCTGCGCGAACAGCACCGCCAGCAGAGTCAGCAGCAGCATCCGCCCGAGCAGTGAGCGCGGCACCGGTATGCGGTTGGCAAATTTGCGTAGCGACTCAGTGAGCATTGCCGGCAACCACATTGGCTGCCAACTGATAACCGCTGCCACGTACGGTGCGGATCAGCCGTGGCGGTTTTTCGGTGTCGCGCAGGCGTTGGCGCAAACGACTGACGGCCATGTCGACGATGCGATCGAGCGGCATCAGATCGCGGCCACGGGTGGCGTTGCCGATGGTGTCGCGGTCGAGGATTTGCTGCGGATGATCGAGGAACAGTTTCAGCAGAGCGAAATCAGCGCCGGAAAGAATCACTTCCTCGCCGTCGGTGTGGAACAGCCGATGACTGACCGTGTCCAGGCGCCAGTCGTCGAAGACCAGCACTTCGCTGCCGCTGCGTTCGTGGGCGAATTGTGCGCGACGCAGCAGGGCCTTGATCCGCGCTTGCAGTTCGCGCGGGCTGAACGGTTTGCCGAGGTAGTCATCAGCGCCAAGTTCCAGACCGATCACCCGGTCGGCTTCGTCGGAACTGGCGGTCAGCATGATGATCGGCACCTGCGCCTGACGCGGATGCTGGCGCACCCAGCGGCACAGGCTGAAACCGTCTTCGTCGGGCAGCATGACATCGAGGATCACCAGATCGCTCGGCGCCTCGTTGAGCGCCTGACGAAAACCGGCACCATCGGCGGTGGCCCTCACCTGAAACCCGGCGCGGGTCAGGTAGGTTTCCAGCAACTCGCGTATTTCCTGGTCGTCATCGACCAACAATATCGACTTGTTGACTGAGCTCACTTCGAAGGCATCCTTGTTGTTGGAGTTGGGGCGGATTATGCCTGATGAACCTGGAAAATTTGTCGCCTGTTGATCGTTCCCAT
>NZ_JH635998.1:3665369-3679253 GCF_000257605.1 Pseudomonas sp. R62 | reverse complement strand
GCTCTGCGTGGGAATGCAGCCCGTGACGCTCCGCGTCACTGGACGCGGAGCGTCCCTTGAGGCATTCCCACGCGGAGCGTGGGAACGATCTCTATGCAGGTGTTGCTTGATCCAGCGCCACACCGGCGCCAACGAGGCCGGAGTACGGCGCGGTCACCAGCCAGACCGGGATGCCTTTGAAGTAATCGCTCATGCAGCCCTTGTCGGCGAAGCAGCGGGCGAAGCCGCTGGCGAGGAAGAAATCGGCGAAGCGTGGAATCACCCCGCCAACGATAAACACGCCACCGCGCGCGCCGGTGGTGAGCACGTTGTTGCCGGCGACGCGACCGAGCCAGCAGCAGAATTGCTCGAGCACTTCCAGGGCAATCGGATCACCGGCCAGGCCGGCGGCGGTGATCGCTTCCGGCGTTTCAAGCTTAGGCTCATGACCATCTACCGCGCAGATCGCCCGGTACAGTCGAGGCAGGCCGCCGCCGCTCAACACGGTTTCCGCGCTGACATGGCCGATCTCGTTGTAGATGTGTTGCCACAGTTGCGTTTCGCGCGGGCTGCTCAGCGGCAGGTCGACGTGTCCGCCCTCGCCCGGCAGCGCCGCGAAGCGGCCTTCGCCGAGATCGAGCAAGGTGCCGACACCCAGGCCAGTGCCCGGGCCGATGACCACCGCCGGACGCAACGGCTCCGGCGTGCCTTCGCAGACCACGCGGAATTCGCCGGGCTGCAAGCGGGTCATGCCCAGCGCCATCGCCGAGAAGTCGTTGGTCAGCAACAACTGCTCGACCTGCAAGGTCTTGCAGAACGCACTGCGACTGAGCCGCCAGTGATTGTTGGTGAATTTGAATTCATCGCCGCTCACCGGACCTGCCACCGACAGACACACCGAGCCGATCGAGCCCGGCGCCAGACCGAGCCCGCTCAGGTACAAGGCGATTGCCTCTTCCGGGGTGGCAAAGTCGGCCGTGGCCAGCACCTGAACCGATTGCAGTTGCTGGTTTTGCCACAACGCGAACCGCGCGTTGGTGCCTCCGATGTCACCGACCAAAGCCAGTTTCAATTAAGCGTCTCCAGGGCAGAAGTGAAGGCGCTGGCGCCCTGCTCCGCCGAGCTGAAGGCCATGCGCATGAAGCCAAACAGCTCGCGGCCGCTGCCAATGTTGTTGCCCAACAGGCCCTTGGCGGGTTCGCGCGCTGCAAATTCGGCGGCGTCGACCTTCAGTTCCAAGGTGCCTTTGACGCCATCGACGCGGATGATATCGCCCTCTTGCACGCGCGCCAAAGCGCCACCGACATAAGCTTCCGGGCTGACGTGAATCGCTGCGGGGATTTTCCCCGACGCGCCGGACATGCGCCCGTCAGTCACTAGCGCCACTTTGAAGCCGCGATCCTGCAATACGCCGAGGAACGGCGTCATCTTGTGCAGCTCCGGCATGCCGTTGGAACGCGGGCCCTGGAAGCGCATCACCGCGACGAAATCCTTCTCCAGCAGACCGGCCTTGAATGCGTCCGCCAGGTCTTGTTGATCCTGGAACACCATCGCCGGTGCTTCGACGATCTGGTTCTCCAGCGCAACGGCGGAAACCTTCATCACCCCGCGACCGAGATTGCCTTCCATCACCCGCAAGCCGCCCTCTTGCGAGAACGCACGGGACACCGGACGCAGGATGTTTTCATCAAGGCTGTCGGTCGGCCCTTCGCGCCAGACCAGCTCGCCGTTATCGAGGAACGGTTCTTTGGTGTACTGGCTCAGGCCATGGCCGAGCACAGTGTTGACGTCTTCATGCAGCAGGCCGGCGCCGAGCAGTTCGCGGATCAGGAACGACATGCCGCCCGCTGCCTGGAAGTGGTTGATGTCGGCCTTGCCGTTCGGGTAGACGTGGCTCAGGGTCGGCACGACTTCGGAAAGGTCGGCCATGTCCTGCCAGGTCAGTTGAATGCCAGCGGCCATGGCGATGGCCGGCATGTGCAGGGTGTGGTTGGTCGAGCCGCCGGTGGCGTGCAGGGCAACGATGGAGTTGACCAGCGCCTTCTCGTCGACGATTTCGCCGATCGGCATGAAGTTGCCATTCTGCTTGGTCAGGCGCGTGACCTGATGCGCGGCTTCGCGGGTCAGGGCGTCGCGCAGTGGTGTGTTCGGGTTGACGAAAGACGCGCCCGGCAAGTGCAGGCCCATGACTTCCATCAGCAACTGGTTGGTGTTAGCGGTGCCGTAGAAGGTGCAGGTGCCCGGGCTGTGGTAGGACTTCATCTCCGATTCCAGCAGCTCTTCACGGGTCGCCTTGCCTTCGGCGTACTTCTGGCGGACGTCGGCTTTTTCCTTGTTGGAAATCCCCGAAACCATCGGCCCGCCCGGTACGAAGATCGTTGGCAGATGACCGAAACGCAGCGAACCCATCATCAGGCCCGGAACGATCTTGTCGCAGATGCCGAGCATCAGCGCACCGTCAAACATGTTGTGCGACAGCGCCACCGCCGTGGACATGGCGATCACTTCGCGGCTCGGCAGGCTCAGTTCCATGCCCGGCTCACCCTGGGTCACGCCATCGCACATGGCCGGAGTGCCGCCGGCGAACTGGCCGACCGAGCCGATTTCGCGCAGGGCGTTCTTGATCTGTTGTGGAAAGACTTCGTACGGCTGGTGCGCCGAAAGCATGTCGTTATACGAAGACACAATGGCGATGTTCGCCGAGTTCATCATCCGCAGGCTGTGCTTGTCTTCAGTGCCACAACCGGCCACGCCGTGGGCGAAGTTGGCGCATTGCAGCTTGCCGCGCATCGGGCCGTCGGTGGCGGCGCCGCGAATCAATGCAAGGTAAGCCTGACGCGTGGCGCGGCTGCGGGCGATAAGCCGTTCGGTGACCTCAAGAACGCGGGGATGCATGTGTAGAACTCCAGGCTAACGGATGTGGCGACCTGATTGTCTATGCTGATCAAACGCCGTTGTTGTTGGAATGACAGACGGCTTTTTTGACCATTCGGACCAGTTGATTCAGGTCACTCGTTGTAGATAAAACAAAATATTGCCACTAAAAAGGCTTGTTTTCTATTTTTATGCGAATAATCTTGTAATTCCAACAACAAAACGACGGCGGCGCTGTTCCATGACTCTTCGAATTGCAATCAATGGTTTCGGCCGCATCGGCCGTAATGTCCTGCGCGCACTGTATACCCAAGGCTATCGTCAAGACCTGCAGATCGTCGCGATCAACGATCTGGGTGACAGTTCGATCAATGCCCATCTGCTCAAATACGACACCGTCCACGGCACTTTCGATGCCGAAGTGGCGCACGATAACGAAAGCCTGACGGTCAATGGCGACCGCATCGCAGTCAGCGCCATTCGCAACCCGGCCGACCTGCCGTGGGCCGCTGAAAAAATCGACGTAGTGTTCGAATGCACCGGTCTGTTCACCGACCGTGCCAAAGCCGCCGCGCATATCAGCGCCGGCGCCCGCAAGGTGATCATCTCGGCCCCGGCCAAAGGCGCCGACGCCACTGTGGTTTATGGCGTCAACCACGACATTCTGCGTCAGTCGCACCAGATCATTTCCAACGCTTCGTGCACCACCAACTGCCTCGCGCCAGTGGCGCAGGTGCTGCATCGCGAGTTGGGCATCGAGAGCGGCCTGATGACCACCATCCACGCCTACACCAATGACCAGAACCTCACCGACGTCTATCACAGCGACCCGTACCGTGCCCGCTCGGCCACGCAGAACATGATCCCGAGCAAGACCGGCGCAGCCGAAGCGGTAGGTCTGGTGCTGCCGGAACTGGCGGGCAAACTGACCGGCATGGCCGTGCGCGTGCCGGTGATCAACGTGTCGCTGGTCGACCTCACCGTGCAACTGAAGAAAGAAGCCAGTGCCGACGAAGTCAATGCCCTGCTGAAAGCGGCGAGCCAGCATTCGAAGATTCTCGGTTACAACACCTTGCCGCTGGTTTCCAGCGACTTCAACCACAACCCGCTGTCGTCGATCTTCGACGCCAACCACACCAAAGTCAGCGGCAAGTTGCTGAAAGTGCTGGCCTGGTACGACAACGAATGGGGCTTCTCCAACCGCATGCTGGATAACTGCCTGGCGTTGTGTAACGCCGAATAATCCCGGCCGGCCCCCCATCCCTGTGGGAGCGAGCCTGCTCGCGAAAGCTATCTGTCAGTCAATATGGAGCTGACTGACACGACGCCTTCGCGAGCAGGCTCGCTCCCACAGGAGATCCGATTTCAATTTGAAATCAGCACTTGACCATTCAGCTGGATGATAAGTATTATCATTCGCTCGAAATGGATCAGGTCCTCCCGTGAGTCAATCGCGCTTCAACCACGTCTTCCTCGCCCAGCGCACTTCCCTGCTGCGCACGCTGGAACGGATGGTCAACAATCACAGCACCGCTGAAGACCTGTTGCAGGAGACCTACCTGCGCGTGACCCGGGCGTTGAGCGAGCGGGCCATCGATCACCTTGAACCCTTTGTCTTCCAGACCGCGCGCAATCTGGCGCTGGATCATTTGCGCGCGCGCAAGATTCATGCGCGGACCATGGTCGACGATGTACCACAGGACGTGGTGCAGAGCATCGCCGCGCCGGCCAGCAGCGCCGAAGACGCCGCCCATGCCGAACAATTGCTGGAGCGTTTGAACGTGAGCCTCAGCCAACTCAGCCCGCGTCAGCAGCAGATCTTCATCCTCAGCCGTTTGCACGGCCACAGCTATCAGGAAATCGCTGATGAACTTGATGTTTCGCTGAGCACCGTGCAGAAGGAACTGAAACTGATCATGTCGATCTGCATCGGCGTTGCCGAACGGCATAACGGCAGCGGCAAATTTTGAGCTGCAAGCTACAAGTAAAAACAAAAAGCAGTATTGCATCCGGCTTGCAGCTTGCAGCTTGAAGCTAGAAACTGCTTCGCCAGAAGCCCTGAGGAACCACCGTGACGGACACCCACCGCTCGCCTTCGCCCGATTCGGCGCGGGACGCTGCAGCTGCAATGGACCAGGCGCTGGACTGGCTCATCGTGCTCGGCAGCCCGGATGAGGAACAGACCCGGCAATTTCATGCCTGGCTGGCGGCTGATCCGTTGAATGCCGAGGCATTCGCCAAGGCCCAGGCGATCTGGGACGGCCCGCAAGTCGCACTGTGCGCCGAAGCCCTGGCGGCAAAACCTGTAAAAATCACTTTTCTCAAACGCTTGCGCCCGCACTGGAAACCGCTGGCTACCGCTGCGGTGCTGATCCTCGGGCTGTTCAGTTTCAGCAACCTGCCGATGCGCATTCAAGCGGATCACCTCACCGTGGTTGGCGAGCGTCAGCGGCTGCAACTGGAGGACGGCTCGAAGGTCCTGCTCAATACCAACTCGGCGTTTTCCAGCACCATCAACGATCAACAGCGCGTGGCCCGGCTGTTTCAGGGCGAGGCGTTTTTCGAGATCGCCAGCGGGCGCAATCAGCCGCTGGAGATCGACGCAGGCCCGGTGCAGGCAAGCGTGCACGACACCGCATTTGCCGTGCGCTACCTCGACGGGGTCGCACAAGTGAACGTGCAGCGTGGCGATGTCGATCTGCGCGCCACCCACAATGATGCCCGGGTGCGCCTGCGTGCCGGGGAAAGCATTCGCATCGGCCCCAACGGTTTTGATCGCCCGGCCAAGCTCGACGCCAATGCCGATCTGGCCTGGGTTGAAGGCCGCCTGGTGTTCGAGAACTGCCCGCTGAATCAAGTGCTGGCCGAGCTGCGCCGCTACTATCCGGGCTGGATCATCAACAACAACGAGCAATTGGCCGACGTCGCCGTCACCGGCAATTACCGTCTCGACCAGCCGCTCGACGTGGTCCGCTCCCTCGCTCACATCACCTCGGCACGCCTGCAGGAATTCCCTGCGCTGGTGATTCTGAACTGAATGAGAATTATTTTTACTCGATAGCCAACGACAGTACGTCTCGTTATAGCCAATGCAATTGATTCGCATCTAACCATGCCGATCAGCACCTATAAAGATTCGTGCGACACGGAGCGCTATCGATGTCCTCACGCCTTACCCGCCAGACTGCTTCCCCTTCCCGCGTACTGTCGCTGCTGACTGCGGCCATCCTCATGGCTGGCACCGCACCGCTGCTCGCCGCCACCGAGCAACCGGCGCGCAACATGGGCGATTACGCCTTCGCCATCGGCCAGCAACCACTGGTTTCGGCATTGAATGCCTTTACCGCCGTGACCGGTTGGCAGGTCGGCTTGCCGGCCGAGTTGGGGCAGAACGTCTCGTCGCCGGGCGTGCGCGGTTCGCTGCCGCCGGAGAAAGCCCTCGAGCGCCTGTTGGTGGGGACCAACCTGAGCTTCCGCAAACTGAGCAACAACAATGTCGTGCTGGAAAAACGCAACAGCATCGGCACGCTCAATCTCGATCAGGTGACCATCAGCGCCACTCGCCAGGAACAGTCGGTCAACAGCGTGCCCTCGACGGTCAGCGTGCATGATCGCCAAGCGCTTGACCGCAACAACGTCAACACGATCAAGGATCTGGTGCGCTACGAGCCGGGCGTTTCCGTTGGCGGCGCCGGTCAGCGTGGCGGCATCAGCGGCTACAACATTCGCGGTATCGACGGCGACCGCATCCTGACTCAAGTCGATGGCGTGGAGATCCCCAACGGCTTCTTCAACGGCCCCTACGCCAAGAGCCAGCGCAACTACGTCGACCCGGAAATCGTCAAACGCGTGGAGATCCTCCGTGGCCCGGCCTCGGTGCTGTACGGCAGCAACGCCATCGGCGGCGCGGTCAGTTACTACACGCTGGACGCCGACGACATCATCAAACCGGGCAAGGATGTCGGCGCGCGCCTGAAAAGCGGTTACAGCTCCGCCGATGACAGCTGGCTGAAGTCCGCCACCGTCGCCGGCCGCAGCGGTGAGTTCGACGGTCTGCTGCATTACAGCCAGCGCGACGGACACGAAACCGAGTCCTTTGGCGGCAACAACGGCACCGGCCTTGCGCGCACCGCCGCCAACCCGGAAGACGTGCGCGCGACCAACGTCCTGGCCAAGCTCGGCTGGAACTACAACGACGATTCGCGTCTGGGCCTGACCTACGAAAAGTACAAGGACGATCGCGACACCGACCAGAAAAGTGCCTACGGCGGCCCGTATTTCAACGGCGCGCCGACCATCCCGAGCAGCATCCTGCCCGGCGGCATGTACCAGTGGCGCACCGGTAACGACACCATCACCCGCGAGCGCTTCGGCATCGAACACGCGTTCGCCCTCGACAGCCTGCTGGCCGATAACGTCAAGTGGAGCCTCAACCACCAGATCGCCAAGACTGACCAGACCACCGAAGAGTTGTACTACCCGATCACTCGTAAAGTGCTGCGTACCCGCGACACGATCTACGAAGAAAAACAGTGGGTGTTCGACGCGCAACTGGACAAGGCCTTCGCCATCGGTGACACCGATCACCTGCTGACCTACGGCACCACGATCAAGCAACAGAAAGTCACCGGTTCACGCAGCGGCGACGGCACATGCCTGGCGGTCGGTCGTGGCTGCACGGCGATTGGCGCGACCAGTGCGGCGGATGTACTGGCCAAGGCCAGTGACTTCCCCGATCCGACCATCAACACCTACAGCCTGTTTGCTCAGGATCAGATCAGCTGGAACGACTGGACCTTCCTGCCGGGCCTGCGCTACGACTACACTCAGCTCAAGCCGCACATCACCGAGGAATTCCTCAACACCGTGAATGCCGACGGCCAGGGCACGGTCAGCGACAAGAACAAGACCTGGCACAAAGTCTCGCCAAAATTCGGCCTGACCTATGCACTGACGGACAACTACACCTGGTACGGCCAGTACGCCGAAGGCTTCCGCACGCCCACGGCAAAATCGCTGTACGGGCGTTTCGAGAACAACACCACCGGCTACACCGTGGCGCCCAACTCCGACCTTGAGCCGGAAAAAAGCAAAGGTTTCGAAACCGGCCTGCGCGGGAATTTCGAGCAGGGCTCGTTCGACGTCGCGGTGTTTTATAACAAGTACCGCGACTTCATCAACGAGGACGCGGTCAAGCCGGGCGACGATGTGTTGACCTTCCAGAGCAATAACATCAAGCGCGCCACCATCAAGGGCGCAGAAGTCAAAGGTCGCTTGAATCTGGACGCGTTCGGCGCGCCGCAAGGCCTGTATACCCAAGGCTCGATCGCCTACGCCTACGGTCGCAACAACGACAGCGGCGAGCCGATCAACAGCGTCAACCCGCTCACCGGCGTGTTCGGTCTCGGTTACGACCAGGACAACTATGGCGGTCTGCTGAGCTGGACCGTGGTGAAGAAAAAGGACCGCGTCGACGACAGCAATTTCAAATCGCCGGACGGCGTCAGCAGTCAGTTCAAGACCCCGGGCTTCGGCATTCTCGATCTGGCCGGCTATTACAAGGTGACCGACGACGTCACCGTCAGCGGCGGCGTCTACAACCTGACCGACAAGAAGTACTGGCTGTGGGATGACGTGCGCGGTTACGACAGCGTCGGCGAAGCCTCGGTGACGCAACCGGCCAACCTCGATCGGCTGACCCAACCGGGACGCAACTTCGCGATCAACCTGATCTGGGACATCTGACCCGCCCGGCCTCACTGCGCGTGTTCTCGCTGCGCAGTGAGGTTTTTTTACTGTCCGCCGCCCGCCCGTACGTCTTGTTATCAAGCGCCTCATTTATCAAGGACACCCCATGACTGCCTCGGAAAAATCCCTGCGTTCGCAACGCCTGAACCAGATCACCCATGAGCCGCACAGCAAACTCGATGCGCTGGTCAAAGCCCACGCACCCTTCGAAACCCGCGCCAGCTTCGCCCGTTTCGTCGTCGCGCAATACCTGTTCCAGGCGGAACTGGTCGAGCTGTACAACGATGCCGAACTGACCGCGATCGTCCCGGATCTGCCGGCCCGTTGCCGCGCCGAAGCGGCCAGGGCTGACCTCGCCGACCTCGACACCGAAGTCCCCGCGCCGGTGGCCGGCGCGCTGAAAAACCCTAGCAAGGCGCGGGCGCTGGGCTGGATCTTTGTTTCCGAGGGTTCCAAGCTCGGCGCGGCGTTCCTGATCAAGCGCGCGGTGGCGCTGGAGTTGAGCGAAAGCTTCGGTGCCCGGCATCTGGCGGAACCGCAAGGTGGCCGCGCCGAGGGCTGGAAAAGCTTTGTGCGCACCCTCGATGCGTTGCCGTTCACGGCGGAGGAAGAGGCGGAAGTTGAGCAAGGTGCACTGGATGCGTTCAACCGCTTCACCGTGCTGCTGGAACGGGCTTATGCCATAGAAGCCGAAGTGGCCTGAAGCAACTCTTATCCCTTGTGGGAGCGAGCCTGCTCGCGAAGACGGCAGCACATTCAACATCAATGTGCCTGATCAACCGCTTTCGCGAGCAGGCTCGCTCCCACAGAGCTCACCACAAATCTGTAAGATCTCCGTTCCGCTTCAGAAGCCGCCGCTGAGCCCATGCCCACACCCGCCCCATCAAAACTCGCCCGTCTGCTGTTCGGCCTGCTGGCCTATGTCAGCCTCGGCATTGGCCTGGTCGCCATCGTCGTGCCCGGTCTGCCGACCACCGAGTTCATTCTCCTTGCCGCGTGGGCCGCGACCCGCAGTTCGCCGCGCTTGAGTGCCTGGCTGGAGAATCATCGCCTCTTCGGGCCGATCCTCAGTAACTGGCGCAACGGCAGGATCATCGCGCGTAAGGCCAAAGTCAGCGCCACCGTCAGCATGCTGCTGTGTGCGACGTTGATGCTGGTGATGCTCGACCACGGCTGGCCGATCTATCTGGCGATTGCCGGCATGGGCCTGGGCAACCTGTGGATCTGGTCGCGCCCGGAGACGCCCGTCGCGGTAGTGAAACATCCCTGTAATTAAAGCCTTTTCAGCACTTTCCCCTGCGCAAACGTTTAGCAGCGACCGTCCGTCGGTAAGCGCCTCATGCCGTTTCGCTTAACGCCGATGAGGATTGAATGGCGCTGAATGGATTTGGCAAACCGGGCTCCCGGCCCAGCCACCTGTTTATTCCATTCGCGAGATCGCCCCATGTTCGACTCTCTTTCCATTCGCCTGAAAATCGTCCTGCTCTCCGGCCTGTGCCTGCTCGGAGTGGTGGCGCTGATTGTCAGCATGAACATCTACCAGACCAACCAGAACGACGCGCTGGTCAGTCAATCCAGCAACCAGTTGCTCACCGCCAGCGTGCAGAACCTGCTGCAGGCCAAGGCCGCCGAACAAGCGGTGCGGGTGCAGAAAACCTTTGGTGAAAGCCTGTTGGTGGTCACCGCCCTCGCCGATCAGATCAAGGATCTGCGGACGATGGCCACCAAGCGCTCACTCGAAGCCGGCGCCGTTCGGGAAGAGTTGAACCAGAGTCTGAAAACCGCTTTCGAGCGCAACGATAAAGTCCTTGGCATCTGGCTGGCCTTCGAACCCAACGGTCTCGACGGCAAGGACAGCGAATTCGCCAACGACGCCGCGCGGCAGTCCAACGAAGCCGGGCGCTTCGCCTCGTACTGGAGCCGTGCCGCCGGCGCCGCGCTGAATACGATCATGGTCGAGGACGACTTGACCAAGACCACCCTCAGCGTCAGCGGCACGCCGTACAACAGTTGGTACACCTGCCCTCGCGACAACAAACGCACCTGCCTGCTAGACCCGTATGCCGACACCGTCGGTGGCAAGGAAATGCTCATGACGACCATTTCCGTTCCGCTGCTGGCCGACGGCAAAGCGATCGGTGTGGTCGGTGTCGACATCGCGCTCGACGCCCTGCAAGCCGCCGCCGTCGACTCGCAGCGCAGCCTGTTCAACAACGCCGGGCACATGCTGATCGTCTCCGGCAGCGGCGTGCTGGCGGCCGACAGTGCCGACGCGACGCGAGTGGGCAAAAAAATCGGCGACACCCTCGGCGCCGATGGCAAGGATGTATTGCAACTGGTCGGCAGCGGTACGGCGAAAATCCTCGAACAGGGCGAGCTGATTCGCGCGGTTTACCCGGTCGACCCGATCGGCAATTCGCGCGCCTGGGGCGTGGTCATCGACCTGCCGGAGCAGGTGCTGCTGGCCGACTCGGTGAAGCTGCAAGCGGTACTCGATGACGCGCAACAAACCGGCGTCATCACTGCCCTGCTGGTGGCGGGCGTGGCCGGTCTGGTCGGCCTGCTGCTGATCTGGCTCACCGCCTCCGGCGTCACCCGTCCGATCAACAGTGTCGCCGACATGTTGAAGAACATCGCCAGCGGCGAAGGCGATCTGACCCAGCGCCTGAACTACAGCAAGAAAGATGAACTGGGCGAACTGGTGAACTGGTTCAACCGCTTCCTCGACAAGCTTCAGCCGACCATCGCGCAGATCAAACAGAGCATCACCGAAGCACGTGGCACGGCTGATCAGTCATCGGAAATTGCCCGCCAGACCAGCGAAGGCATGCAGGTGCAATTCCGCGAGATCGATCAGGTCGCCACCGCGTCCAACGAAATGAGCGCCACTGCCCACGACGTCGCCAACAGTGCCTCGAACGCCGCCAACGCCGCCAAGGGTGCCGATCAGTCGGCGAAGGACGGCATGGCGATCATCGAGCGCAGCACCCGCGACATCAATCAGCTGGCCGATGAAGTCAGCAAAGCGGTGACCGAGGTCGAAGCGCTGGCAGTGAACAGCGAGCAGATCGGCTCGGTGCTGGAAGTGATTCGCAGCATCGCCGAACAGACCAACCTGCTGGCCCTCAACGCCGCCATCGAAGCCGCCCGCGCCGGCGAAAGCGGTCGCGGTTTTGCCGTGGTCGCCGACGAGGTGCGCAACCTGGCCAAGCGCACGCAGGATTCGGTGGAAGAAATCCGCATCGTCATCGAGCGCATCCAGACCGGCACCCGTGGCGTGGTCGCGACCATGCACTCGAGCCAGACCCAGGCGCACAACAACGCCGGGCAGATTCGTCAGGCCGTTGATGCGCTGGGCAAGATCAGCGACGCGGTGACGGTGATCAGCGACATGAACCTGCAGATCGCCAGCGCCGCCGAAGAGCAAAGCGCAGTGGCCGAAGAGGTCAACCGCAACGTCTCGGCGATTCGCACCGTGACCGAAACCCTGACCGAACAGGCTACCGAATCGGCAGCGATCAGCAGCCAGCTCAACAGCCTGGCGAGCCAGCAGATGAAATTGATGGATCAGTTTCGCGTGTAACAATCCAGCATCGATCGTTCCCACGCTCCGCGTGGGAATGCATCAAGGGACGCTCCGCGTTGCAGCTTTCGATTGGGACGCAGAGCGTCCCGGGCGGCATTCCCACGCGGAGCGTGGGAACGATCCTCAATCCAGCCCGGTTATGTTTTGCACTATCATCGCCCTCTCGTTCCGGAGGGCCTTCGATGACTGATCTGCTCACGTCCATCCAAACCGCACTCGGCCTGCCCCACACGCCGATCCCCTTCAACGGTGACGGCGCGTTGCCCTCGGCGTTCGCCGTCACTGAACTGGCCTGCGCCAGCATCGCCGCTGCCGGGCAAGCGCTCAGCGAATTGCTTCACCAGCAAACCGGGCACTTGCCTGCGGTTGCAGTCGACCGCCGTCTGGCCTCGTTGTGGTTCTCCACCTCGCTGCGCCCGATCGGCTGGCAAGTGCCGCCCTTGTGGGATGCGATCGCCGGCGACTATGCGACCCGGGACGGCTGGATCCGTCTGCACACCAACGCCCCGCACCACCGCGCCGCCGCTGAACGCGTGCTCGGCGCCTGCGCCGATCGTGCCGCAATGGCGGCGAAAGTCGCACAGTGGGCGAGCGCGGAGCTTGAGCAGGCGGTGGTCGACGCCAAGGGCTGCGCCGCCGAGATGCGCAGTTGGGCGCAGTGGCAGCAGCATCCGCAGGGGCTGGCGGTGAATGCCGAAGCGCTGGTGCAGTTCATCGAGCAGACGGACGAGAACCGCAGCCCATGGCAAGGCTCGATCGCACGGCCTATGGCCGGGGTCAAGGTGCTCGACCTGACCCGCGTGCTCGCCGGCCCCACCGCCAGCCGCTTTCTAGCAGGGCTCGGCGCAAACGTGCTACGCATCGATCCACCGAGCTGGAACGAACCCGGCGTGGTCCCGGAAATGACCGTGGGCAAACGCTGCGCGCGGCTGGATCTGCAGACTCCTGCGGATCGCGCGGTGTTTGAAGGCCTGTTGAAAGACGCCGACATTCTGCTGCACGGCTACCGCGCCGATGCGCTGGAACATCTGGGGTTTGGTATTGAACGCCGAAGGCAACTGGCACCGGGGCTGATCGACGTCTGCCTCAACGCCTACGGCTGGAGCGGCCCCTGGCAGAACCGCCGGGGCTTCGACAGCCTGGTGCAGATGAGCAGTGGCATCGCCGAGGCCGGACAGCATTGGAAGCACAGCGATAAACCGACGCCGCTGCCGGTGCAGGCGCTGGATCATGCAACCGGGTATCTGCTGGCGGCGAGCGCGATAAGGCTGCTGACTGAACGACTGGCCAACGGTCGCGGGGGTTCGGCGCGGTTGTCGCTGGCGCGTACGGCGAAGCTGTTGGTCGAGCATGGCCCGGGGACGCATGACCTGCGGCGGGCCGAAGATGCACTGGATCAGGATCCGGCGATTGAACACACCGCGTGGGGGCCGGCGCGAAGGTTGCGCGTGCCGGTGCAGATCAGCGGGACGGCGGTGCAGTGGAATTGGCCGGCGACGGAGTTGGGCTCGCATCCTCCGTGTTGGCCATGAGAAGCCCCTCACCCTAGCCCTCTCCCAGAGGGAGAGGGGACTGATTGGGGGATATTGGAGAGTTACGCCGACGTGAAAGATTTTTGTCGAATCCATAATCGACTCGATCGCTCAGGTCGATGTATAGCGCCAGACACCTCGGTCGGCCCCCTCTCCCTCTGGGAG
>NZ_JH635998.1:3659033-3663701 GCF_000257605.1 Pseudomonas sp. R62 | reverse complement strand
GGGAGAGGGCTGGGGTGAGGGGCGGCTTTTCAGATCACAACGACAATACCCCGCTATACAACCCATAAGCCGCCAGCCCCGCACCGATCACCACGCAGGCAAAAATCCCTTTCTCCACCGTGGTAAAAACCGGCTGCCCCTGTTCACGCTTGGCCTTGGCAAACAGGATCACCCCTGGCGCATACAGCAGCGCCGAAAGCAGCAGATACTTCACCCCGCCGGCGTACAACAGCCACACCGCGTAAACCAGGGCGATGCCGCCAATCAGCAGATCCTTTGTACGTTCCGCCGAGGCGTGTTCGTAGGTTTCGCCGCGCCCGCTGAGCAGCACCGCGTAGGCCGCCGACCACAAATACGGCACCAGAATCATCGACGAGGCCAGATAGATAAGACTGGTGTAAGTGCCCGCCGAAAAAAGCGTGATCAGCAGGAAAATCTGGATCATCACATTGGTCAGCCACAGCGCATTGACCGGCACGTGATTGTTGTTTTCCTTCTTCAGGAACGCCGGCATGGTCTTGTCCTTGGCCGTGGCGAAAAGGATTTCCGCGCAGAGCAAGGCCCAGGACAACAATGCACCGAGCAGGGAAATCGCCAGCCCGATGCTGATCAGTAACGCACCCCACGGCCCGACGATGTGCTCGAGCACCGCTGCCAGTGAAGGGTTCTGCAGATTGGCCAGTTCCGGCTGGCTCATGATCCCCAGCGACAGCACGTTGACCAGTACCAGCAGCGCCAGCACGCCAAGAAACCCGATCACCGTGGCGCGGCCGACGTCGCTGCGTTTCTCCGCGCGGGCCGAATAGACGCTGGCGCCTTCGATGCCGATGAAGACGAACACGGTGACCAGCATCATGTTGCGCACCTGATCCATCACCCCGCCGAAGTTCGGGTTGCTGCGGCCCCAGATGTCGCGGGTGAAGATCTCTGCCTTGAACGCGACGGCAGCGATGACGATGAACATGATCAGCGGCACGACCTTGGCCACGGTGGTCAACTGGTTGATCAGCGCCGCCTCCTTGATCCCGCGCATCACCAGAAAATGCACCGCCCACAACAGCACCGAGGCGCAGCCGATGGCGATCGGCGTGTTGCCCTGGCCGAATACCGGAAAGAAATAACCGAGGGTGCTGAACAGCAACACAAAATAGCCGACGTTGCCCAGCCAGGCGCTGATCCAGTAACCCCACGCCGACGAAAAGCCCATGTAGTCGCCGAACCCGGCCTTGGCGTAGGCGTAGACGCCCGAGTCCAGCTCCGGTTTGCGATTGGCCAGGGTCTGAAAGACGAAGGCCAGCGTCAGCATGCCGATTGCGGTGATGCCCCAGCCGATCAGGATCGCCCCGGCATCGGCGCGTGCCGCCATGTTTTGCGGTAACGAGAAAATCCCCCCGCCGATCATCGACCCCACCACCAGCGCGATCAACGCACCAAGGCGCAGCTTTTGCGTCGGTTGCGACATGCAGATCTCCTTGAAAGAGTCGTTGTTGTTTATTTGTAACAACAGCCGACTAAAAGCCTAAGGGTAGATGACGTTTATCAGGTAATGCCGAATCTCGCAGCGTTATATATAGCCGACCACGATAAGGCGTAGCACATTAAGTCAGTTTTGTGCGCCGATCTTGATTATTCGATTCTGTGCTGAAAACAGATGACCGACATTTGCCAATCGCTGAAAAGCAACTAGCGTCATAGTTCGAAAGCATTAATAGCCATTCTCGACTTCCTCAGCGAAACGGCTCTGGAATGGGCCTTTGAGGCTACAGCGTTATGCCCGCAACGGGCGCACAAGTCATTCATTAACAATGGAATGTGACCATGCACTGATCCATGTCAGCTGTTCGAACAGACAACAGTACTAGGCTGTGAGCTCTCCTTTCCTGCAATGGAGTCATGCAAATGTCTGAAGCGCCCGGAAAACTAAGACTCGGTGCACTGGTTGCACTGGTAGTCGGTTCAATGATTGGCGGCGGGATATTTTCGTTGCCACAAAACATGGCCGCCAGCGCCGACGTCGGTGCAGTGCTGATCGGCTGGGCCATCACCGCAGTCGGCATGCTCACCCTCGCATTTGTCTTTCAGACCCTCGCCAATCGCAAGCCTGACCTGGACGGCGGTGTCTACGCCTACGCCAAGGCCGGATTCGGCGACTACATGGGTTTCTCATCAGCCTGGGGCTACTGGATCAGCGCCTGGCTGGGCAACGTCGGCTACTTCGTTCTGCTGTTCAGCACCCTTGGCTATTTCTTTCCGATCTTCGGCGAAGGCAATACCCCGGCGGCGGTGATCGGCGCGTCCTTGCTGCTGTGGGGCGTGCATTTTCTGGTGTTGCGCGGGATCAAGGAAGCGGCGTTCATCAACCTGGTGACCACCGTCGCCAAAGTCGTGCCGCTGCTGCTGTTTGTATTGATCGCAGTCTTCGCGTTCAGACTGGACATCTTCACTGCCGACATCTGGGGCGTGAAAAACCCCGATCTGGGCAGTGTGATGAACCAGGTGCGCAACATGATGCTGGTCACCGTCTGGGTGTTCATCGGCATCGAAGGCGCGAGCATCTTCTCCGCCCGCGCCGAGAAACGCTCGGATGTCGGCAAGGCCACCGTGATCGGCTTCATCACCGTGCTGCTGTTTCTGGTGCTGGTGAACGTGCTGTCGCTGGGCATCATGACCCAGCCGGAACTGGCGAAACTGCAGAACCCGTCAATGGCCGCCGTGCTTGAGCATGTGGTCGGTCACTGGGGTGCGGTGCTGATCAGCGTCGGCCTGATCATCTCGCTGCTCGGCGCGCTGCTGTCGTGGGTGCTGCTGTGTGCCGAGATCATGTTCGCCGCCGCCAAAGACCACACCATGCCGGAGTTCCTGCGCAAGGAAAACGCCAACCACGTGCCGGTCAACGCCCTGTGGCTGACCAACGCAATGGTGCAGGTGTTCCTGATCATCACCCTGTTCTCGGCCAGCACTTACCTGTCACTGATCTACCTCGCCACCTCGATGATTCTGGTGCCGTATCTGTGGTCGGCGGCCTATGCCCTGCTGCTGGCGGTGCGCGGCGAGAGCTACGAAGGCTTTGCCGCCGAGCGGCGCAAGGATCTGATCATCGGCGGTATCGCCCTGATCTATGCGGTGTGGTTGTTGTACGCCGGCGGGGTCAAGTACCTGCTGCTGTCGGCCCTGCTCTATGCGCCCGGCGCGATCCTGTTCGCCAAGGCCAAGCTGGAACTCAAACAACCGGTTTTCACCAACGTCGAGAAGCTGATTTTCGCCGCAGTGGTCGTGGGCGCCGTGGTGGCGGCCTACGGTCTCTACGATGGCTTCCTGACGCTGTAACCCCTGATTGAATTGTCATCTGGAGGAACACAGAAATGACCACGGAAAAAGTGAAGTACGGCGTCCACTCCGAAGCCGGGAAACTGCGTAAAGTCATGGTTTGCTCCCCAGGTCTGGCCCATCAGCGGCTGACCCCGAACAACTGCGATGAACTGCTGTTCGATGACGTGCTGTGGGTGGCGCAGGCCAAGCGCGATCACTTCGACTTCGTCACCAAGATGCGCGAGCGCGGCATCGACGTGGTGGAAATGCACAACCTGCTGACCGACATCGTCGCCATTCCCGAAGCGCTGGACTGGATTCTTGAGCGCAAGGTGACCGCCGACTCGGTGGGCCTGGGCCTGATCAGCGAAGTGAAATCCTGGCTGAAAAGCCTCGAGCCACGCCACATCGCCGAATTTCTGATTGGCGGCGTGTCGGCCGATGATCTGCCGGACAGCTTCGGTGGCAAGACCATCCAGATGTTCCGCGACTTCCTCGGCCACTCCAGCTTCATCCTGCCGCCGCTGCCCAACACCCAGTTCACCCGCGATACCACCTGCTGGATCTACGGTGGCGTGACGCTGAACCCGATGTACTGGCCGGCGCGCCGTCAGGAAACCCTGCTGACCACCGCCATCTACAAATTCCATCCGCAGTTCACCAATGCCGAATTCGAGATCTGGTACGGCGACCCGGACAAGGATCACGGCAACTCTACCCTTGAGGGCGGCGACGTCATGCCGATCGGCAACGGTGTGGTGCTGATCGGCATGGGCGAGCGTTCATCGCGTCAGGCCATCGGCCAACTGGCGCTGAACCTGTTCAACAACAAAGCAGTGGAAAAAGTCATCGTCGCCGGCCTGCCGAAATCCCGCGCCGCAATGCACCTGGACACCGTGTTCAGCTTCTGCGACCGCGACCTGGTGACGATCTTCCCGGAAGTGGTCAACCAGATCGTCGCCTTCACCCTGCGCCCTGACGAAAGCAAACAGGGCGGCATCGACATCCGCCGCGAAGAAGGCAGCTTCCTCGACACCGTCGCTGCGGCGCTCAACCTGCCGAAACTGCGCGTGGTGGAAACCGGCGGCAACAGCTTCGCCGCCGAACGCGAGCAATGGGACGACGGCAACAACGTGGTCGCGATGGAACCCGGCGTGGTCATCGGCTACGACCGCAACACCTACACCAACACCCTGCTGCGCAAGGCTGGCGTGGAGGTCATCACCATCAGCGCCGGCGAACTCGGCCGGGGCCGTGGCGGCGGCCACTGCATGACTTGCCCGATCATCCGCGACCCGATCGATTACTAATCTTTGAGCCTTCGCCGCGACTTATCGAGCGCGGCCAAGGGGATAACCG
>NZ_JH635998.1:3654525-3655457 GCF_000257605.1 Pseudomonas sp. R62 | reverse complement strand
AATCTCAATCTGGATGCGGTGGAGATGATTCCGCCGAACGTCTACATCGACGCGCCGACCCTCAGCCCGCAAGTGCTCGAAGAACTGAAAGATGCGCTGTTTCGCGTGCTCGGCGTGGAAGCGGTGACCGTGGTCGACATCCTGCCCGGCCAGCGTCGGCATCTGCAGCTAGATGCCCTGCTCGCGGCGATGACCGACCCGGTGCTGGCCCTCGACAGCGCCGGCAAGGTGCTGCTGGCCAACCCGGCGCTGATTGCCCTGTACGGTCGCGAACCGGCCGGCGAAAGCGTCTCGGCGCTGTTCAATGATCCCGGCCTGCTCGATACCCTGCTGGAAAACGGCTTTCGCCTGCCGTTGCGCGAAATCACTGTCAATGGCCAGACCCTGCTGCTCGATGCCACGCCGATCACCGACGCCGGCGCCCTGCTGACCCTGTATCAACCGAACCGCATCGGCGAACAACTCTCGGCACTGCATCACGATCACGCCGAAGGCTTCGACGCGCTGCTCGGCGAATCCCCGGCGATCCGCACACTCAAGGCCCGCGCGCAACGCGTCGCCGCCCTTGATGCACCGTTGCTGATTCAGGGCGAAACCGGCACCGGCAAAGAATTGGTGGCCCGCGCCTGTCACGCGATCAGTGCGCGGCACAGCGCTCCGTTTCTCGCCCTCAACTGCGCAGCGCTGCCGGAAAACCTCGCCGAAAGCGAACTGTTCGGCTACGCCCCCGGCGCCTTCACTGGCGCGGCGCGTGGCGGTAAGCCGGGGCTGATGGAGCTGGCCAACCAGGGCACGGTGTTTCTCGATGAGATCGGCGAGATGTCGCCGTACTTGCAGGCCAAACTCCTGCGTTTTCTCAACGACGGCAGCTTCCGCCGCGTCGGTGGTGATCGGGAAGTAAAGGTCGACGTGCGCATCCTCAGCGCGACCCA
>NZ_JH635998.1:3646836-3654505 GCF_000257605.1 Pseudomonas sp. R62 | reverse complement strand
CGACCCACCGCGACCTGGAAAAAATGGTCAGCGAAGGCCTGTTCCGCGAGGACCTGTTCTATCGCCTCAACGTGCTCAACGTCGAAGTGCCGCCGCTGCGTGAACGCGGTCAGGACATCCTGCTGCTGGCGCGCTACTTCATGCAGCAGGCCTGTGCGCAGATCCAGCGCCCGGTCTGCCGCCTGGCGCCCGGCACTTATCCGGCGCTGCTCGGCAATCGCTGGCCGGGCAACGTGCGGCAATTGCAGAACGTGATTTTTCGCGCAGCGGCGATTTGCGAGAGCAGCCTGGTCGATATCGGCGACCTCGACATCGCCGGCACTTCGGTGGCGCGCCAGGCCGATACCGATGTCGACAGCCTCGAGCAAGCGGTCGAATCGTTCGAAAGAGAGCTATTGGAAAAGCTCTACGTCAGCTATCCCTCGACCCGACAACTGGCGAGCCGCTTGCAGACCTCGCACACCGCCATTGCCCATCGCCTGCGCAAATACGGCATTCCCAATAAACCCTGACTCACCGCGCATCCCTATTGCAGGAAATTCCCCATGTGGGAGCGAGCCTGCTCGCGAAAGCGGTCTATCAGCAAAATAGCTGGCGCCTGACACACCGTCTTCGCGAGCAGGCTCGCTCCCACAGGATTTATGGCGGATTCGAAATCCGTCCAAAAACGACCTCCATCTGTACCGAAAGCGCTACAGCGGAACGATATCGCTACACCCGCCTGTGACCAGCGCTGCGCAACGCTTTGATCCGATTAAGCTTTTCTCCCCGCCCCAAGCTGTAGCGATTTCGCTACAACAGCAACATCCCAACAAACACCAAAACAACTCAAGCCATTGATTTATATAGATAAATCAACCTTGGCCGCATTCTTGCTACCTGCCTCCTCATCTATAAAGGGCTTCCCCGCCCCAAGCTTTCCACCGCGCCCACCAGACGAGTCTGGCCCCTGAGGAGTTTCCATGAGCGAGTTGCGTTTTACTGAAGATCACGAATGGCTGCGCACCGAAGCCGACGGCAGTGTCACTGTCGGCATCACCGCATTCGCGCAGAACGCCCTGGGCGACGTGGTGTTCGTGCAACTGCCTGAGCTGCAGGCTTACGAAAAAGGCGCAGAAGCCGCCACCGTGGAATCGGTGAAAGCCGCCAGCGGCGTGTACATGCCGCTCGATGGCGACGTGCTGGAAGTCAACCCGGCGCTGGAAAACGCTCCTGAGCTGGTCAACGAAGATCCGCTGGGCGAAGGCTGGTTCTTCCGCTTCCAGCCAAGCGACGCCGCCGCTGTCGGCAAACTGCTCGATCAGGACGCTTACGACCGTCTGATCAAAGCCCAAGCCGAAGCCTGAGGAATTACCCCATGACCGCCATCAATCTCGGCACCGCCAACGAATTCATCGCCCGTCACATCGGCCCGCGCGCCGGTGACGAGCAAGCCATGCTCAACAGCCTCGGCTTCGACTCGCTCGAAGCCCTGAGCGCCAGCGTCATCCCGGAAAGCATCAAGGGCACCAGCGTGCTCGGCATGGACGACGGCCTCAGCGAGGCCGACGCCCTGGCGATGATCAAATCCATCGCTGGCAAAAACCAACTGTTCAAAACCTACATCGGCCAGGGCTACTACAACTGCCATACGCCGTCGCCGATCCTGCGCAACCTGCTGGAAAACCCGGCCTGGTACACCGCTTACACCCCGTACCAGCCAGAAATTTCCCAGGGCCGTCTCGAAGCGCTGCTGAACTTCCAGACCATGATCAGCGACCTCACCGGCCTGCCGATCGCCAACGCCTCCTTGCTCGACGAAGCCACCGCCGCTGCCGAAGCCATGACCTTCTGCAAACGCCTGAGCAAGAACAAGGGCAGCCACCAGTTCTTCGCCTCGATCCACAGCCATCCGCAGACCCTCGACGTGCTGCGCACCCGTGCCGAGCCGCTCGGTATTGACGTGGTCGTGGGCGATGAGCGCGAACTGACTGACGTCACGCCGTTCTTTGGCGCGCTGCTGCAATACCCGGCGAGCAACGGTGATGTGTTCGACTACCGCGAGCTGACCGAGCGTTTCCACGCCGCCAACGCTTTGGTCGCCGTGGCCGCTGATTTGCTGGCCCTGACGCTGCTCACCGCACCGGGCGAATTCGGTGCCGACGTCGCCATCGGTTCGGCGCAACGCTTCGGCGTGCCGCTGGGCTTCGGTGGCCCGCACGCCGCTTATTTCTCCACTAAAGATGCGTTCAAGCGTGACATGCCGGGCCGTCTGGTCGGTGTCTCGGTTGACCGTTTCGGCAAGCCAGCGCTGCGTCTGGCGATGCAGACCCGCGAGCAACACATCCGCCGCGAGAAGGCCACGTCGAACATCTGCACCGCCCAAGTGCTGCTGGCCAACATCGCCAGCATGTACGCCGTCTACCACGGCCCGAAAGGCCTGACCCAGATCGCCAACCGCGTGCATCACCTGACCGCGATTCTGGCCAAGGGCCTGACCGCGCTGGGCGCTCAAGTCGAGCAGGCAAACTTCTTCGACACCCTGACCGTTGCTACCGGCGCACACACCGCCGCGCTGCACGACAAGGCGCACGCTCAGCAGATCAACCTGCGTGTGATCGACGCCGAACGTCTGGGCCTGTCGGTCGACGAAACCACCACTCAGGCTGATATCGAAACCCTGTGGGGCCTGTTCGCCGACGGCAAGACCCTGCCGGACTTCGCTGCGCTGGCCGCCTCGGTGCAGAGCACCATTCCTGCTGAGTTGGTGCGCCAGTCGCCGATCCTCAGCCACCCGGTGTTCAACCGTTATCACTCGGAAACCGAGCTGATGCGCTACCTGCGCAAACTGGCGGACAAGGACCTGGCACTGGATCGCACGATGATTCCACTGGGCTCGTGCACCATGAAACTCAACGCCGCCAGCGAAATGATCCCGGTGACCTGGGCCGAATTCGGTGCACTGCACCCGTTCGCCCCGGCCGCACAAAGCGCCGGTTATCAGCAACTGACCGATGAGCTGGAAGCGATGCTCTGCGCCGCCACCGGTTACGACTCGATCTCGCTGCAACCGAACGCTGGTTCGCAAGGCGAATACGCAGGTCTCCTGGCGATCCGCGCCTACCACCAGAGCCGTGGCGACGAGCGCCGCGACATCTGCCTGATCCCGTCGTCGGCCCACGGCACCAACCCGGCCACCGCGCAAATGGCCGGTATGCGCGTGGTCGTCACCGCGTGCGATGCCCGCGGCAACGTCGACATCGAAGACCTGCGCGCCAAAGCCATCGAGCACCGCGAGCACCTCGCTGCGCTGATGATCACCTACCCGTCGACCCACGGCGTGTTCGAAGAAGGCATCCGCGAGATCTGCGCGATCATTCACGACAACGGCGGCCAGGTGTATATCGACGGCGCCAACATGAACGCCATGGTCGGCCTCTGCGCACCGGGCAAGTTCGGCGGCGACGTCTCGCACCTGAACCTGCACAAAACCTTCTGCATCCCGCACGGCGGTGGCGGCCCGGGCGTTGGCCCGATCGGCGTCAAATCGCACCTGACCCCGTTCCTGCCCGGCCACGGCCAGATGGAACGCAAGGAAGGCGCGGTCTGCGCGGCGCCGTTCGGCAGCGCAAGCATTCTGCCGATCACCTGGATGTACATCCGCATGATGGGTGGCGCCGGTCTGAAGCGCGCTTCGCAACTGGCGATCCTCAACGCCAACTACATTTCCCGTCGCCTCGAAGAGCATTACCCAGTGCTCTACACCGGCAGCAACGGCCTGGTGGCGCACGAGTGCATTCTCGATCTGCGTCCATTGAAAGACAGCAGCGGCATCAGCGTCGATGACGTCGCCAAACGCCTGATCGACTTCGGCTTCCATGCGCCGACCATGTCGTTCCCGGTCGCCGGCACGCTGATGATCGAGCCGACCGAAAGCGAATCCAAGGAAGAACTGGACCGCTTCTGTGACGCGATGATCCGCATCCGCGAAGAAATCCGCGCAGTGGAAAACGGCACGCTGGACAAGGAAGACAACCCACTGAAAAACGCCCCGCACACCGCAGCGGAACTGGTGGGCGAATGGACCCACCCATACAGCCGCGAGCAAGCGGTGTACCCGGTCGCGTCGCTGATCGAAGGCAAATACTGGCCGCCGGTCGGCCGTGTCGACAACGTCTTCGGCGATCGCAACCTGGTCTGCGCCTGCCCGTCGATCGAAAGCTACGCTTAAAGGAATGAGGGGGCGGGTTCGCCCGCCCCCTTTCTCCACAACACCACAAAATCCTGTGGGAGCGAGCTTGCTCGCGAAAGCGATAGGTCAGCCAACCTCGATGTGACTGACACTGCGCCTTCGCGAGCAAGCTCGCTCCCACAGGGAATGTGCTAAGCCCGAAGATCAGCCAATTCCTATAACAAGAAACCGGAGAACCACTCATGTCGTTAAGCGTGTTCGACCTGTTCAAGATTGGCATCGGCCCCTCCAGTTCCCACACCGTCGGCCCGATGCGTGCTGCTGCGCGCTTCGCCGAAGGGCTGCGCCGGGAAAACCTGCTGACCAGCACCGCCAGCGTCCGTGTCGAGCTGTACGGTTCGCTCGGCGCTACCGGTAAAGGACACGGCAGCGACAAAGCCGTGCTGCTCGGCCTCGAAGGCGAACACCCGGACACTGTCGACACCGAAACCGTCGCCGCGCGCCTGCAAGAAATTCGCGGCAATGGCCGACTGAATCTGCTCGGTGAACACAGCATCGCGTTCAACGAGAAAGAACATCTGGCGATGATCCGCAAACCGTTGGCCTATCACCCCAACGGCATGATCTTTCGCGCCTTCGATGCGGCGGGGATTCAGATCCGCAGTCGCGAGTACTACTCGGTTGGCGGTGGTTTTGTTGTCGATGAAGATGCGGCCGGCGCCGACCGCATCGTCGAAGACGCCACGCCACTGACCTTTCCGTTCAAAAGTGCCAAGGATTTGCTCGGTCATTGCGCCACCTATGGCCTGTCGATCAGTCAGGTGATGCTGACCAACGAGAGCGCCTGGCGTCCTGAAGCCGAAACCCGCGCCGGCCTGCTGAAAATCTGGCAAGTGATGCAGGACTGCGTTGCCGCTGGTTGCCGTAACGAAGGCATTTTGCCGGGCGGCTTGAAGGTCAAACGCCGGGCGGCGGCGCTGCATCGGCAATTGTGCAAGAACCCGGAATCGGCCCTGCGCGATCCGCTGTCGGTGCTCGACTGGGTCAATCTTTATGCACTGGCGGTCAACGAAGAAAACGCCAACGGCGGGCGAGTGGTCACTGCGCCCACCAATGGCGCGGCGGGGATCATTCCGGCGGTGCTGCATTACTACATGCGTTTTATCCCCGGGGCGAATGACGACGGTGTCGTGCGATTTCTGCTGACCGCTGCCGCAATCGGCATTCTTTACAAGGAAAACGCTTCGATCTCCGGCGCCGAAGTCGGTTGTCAGGGTGAAGTCGGTGTGGCCTGTTCAATGGCGGCCGGCGCTCTGTGCGAAGTGCTCGGCGGCAGCGTGCAACAAGTCGAGAACGCCGCGGAAATCGGCATGGAACACAACCTCGGCCTGACCTGCGACCCGATCGGCGGCCTGGTACAAGTCCCGTGCATCGAGCGCAACGCGATGGGTTCGGTGAAAGCCATCAACGCGGTGCGCATGGCCATGCGTGGCGACGGCCAGCATTTCGTCTCCCTCGACAAAGTCATCCGCACCATGCGCCAGACCGGCGCCGACATGAAAAGCAAATACAAGGAAACCGCCCGCGGCGGCCTGGCGGTCAACATTATCGAATGCTGATTACGAACTCAGCCAAACGTAACTAGCTCCCTCTCCCTCCGGGAGAGGGCTGGGGTGAGGGGCTCTTGATCTTGCCTCTCACCCGCAACCCAAATTCAAAGGAGCCACGCATGTCCACCGAACAACTTTCGAAAACCCCGCTACACGCACTGCACCTCGAACTCGGCGCACGCATGGTGCCGTTCGCCGGCTACGACATGCCCGTGCAATACCCGCTCGGCGTGATGAAAGAACACCAGCACACCCGTGAGCAAGCCGGGTTGTTCGACGTCTCGCACATGGGCCAGATTCGTCTGACCGGTGCCAATGCGGCCAAAGCCCTGGAAACCCTGGTGCCAGTGGACATCATCGACCTGCCGGTGGGCATGCAGCGTTATGCGATGTTCACCAACGAAAGCGGTGGCATTCTCGATGACCTGATGGTCGCCAATCTGGGCAATGACGAGCTGTTCCTGGTGGTCAACGCCGCGTGCAAGGATCAGGATCTCGCGCATCTGCAAAAACACATCGGCGATCAGTGCACCATTACGGCGCTGTTCGAAGAGCGCGCCCTGCTCGCCTTGCAAGGTCCGGCAGCCGTCACGGTGCTGGCGCGTCTTGCGCCGGACGTGGCGAAGATGACGTTCATGCAGTTCAACCGTGTGTCGTTGCTGGGCGTGGACTGCTTTGTCAGCCGTTCGGGCTACACCGGTGAAGACGGTTTCGAAATCTCCGTCCCGGCCGCTGAAGCGGAGAAACTAGCCCGCGCCCTGCTCGCCGAGCCAGAGGTCCAGGCCATCGGCCTTGGCGCCCGCGACTCGCTGCGTCTGGAAGCCGGCCTGTGCCTGTACGGCCATGATATGAACACCGAGACCACACCGATCGAAGCCAGCCTCCTGTGGGCGATCTCCAAGCCCCGCCGCGCCGATGGCGCACGGGCCGGGGGCTTCCCGGGCGCCGAGCAAATTTTCGCGCAGCAACAAAATGGCGTGGCACGCAAACGCGTCGGCCTGCTGCCGCAGGAGCGCACCCCGGTGCGTGAAGGCGCAGAAATCGTCAACGAGGCCGGCGAGATCATCGGCAGCGTCTGCAGCGGTGGCTTTGGTCCGACTTTGGGCGGGCCATTGGCGATGGGATACCTTGACACCGCTTACGTCGCGCTCGATACACCTGTGTGGGCCATCGTACGTGGGAAAAAGGTGCAAATGCTTGTAAGCAAAATGCCATTTGTTCCACAACGCTACTATCGCGGTTGATCGACTGTTTCTATAAGTAACGCGATTGCGTTAAACGTGCACTAATGTGTAACGCAATCGCCATAAAACAGTGCGTTTTTTAACATCCGTTTCGAATATGAACGTTGCTTATAACGCTTGCTGAAAAAAGAACCAGACAATCGTCTAAGACTGAACTAGTTTGCTGACGAACTGCCATGAAGAGCAGTAAAACCGGGGCCTTCCCAGGGCTTGTTTTTTCTCCCGTAGTTGGCGTAGAGTTTGTCCACTGTGTTTGCATGGGTCAGCTTGGAATCGTGACCTGGGCAGTAGCCTACAAGTTAGCTACATCCCGCTCGACGTCTTCTTACTCCTTGCAACCAGCTCCAGTACTCTTTCATGTGAAAGGGGCTGTCATCAATTTATGCGTCAAAGGAAATAAGAAATGTCCACACGTCAGAGCGGTACCGTCAAGTGGTTTAACGACGAGAAAGGTTTTGGTTTTATCACTCCAGAAAGCGGTCCGGATCTGTTCGTACATTTCCGCGCCATTCAGGGCAACGGCTTCAAAAGCCTGAAAGAAGGCCAGAAAGTGACTTTCGTTGCTGTGCAAGGCCAGAAAGGCATGCAGGCTGACGAAGTACAAGCAGAAGCCTGATCTTCTGATACAAAAAAGCCCTGATATT
>NZ_JH635998.1:3643744-3646418 GCF_000257605.1 Pseudomonas sp. R62 | reverse complement strand
ATTGATATCAGGGGCTTTTTTGTGCGCGCTTATCCGTAAAATGGCGCTTCCATTCACGCCTTGAGGCTGCCATGTCGAAACACCTGCTCACGCCGCAAGGGGACTTTCCTCCCGTTGCTCTCGGTCGTCGTCTGGCGGCGATGTTCTACGACTTCCTGCTGTGCACCGCCCTGCTGATCGTCACCGGATTCATCTACAAGTTGATCCAGGCCGCGATCATTGGCGAAGAACGGCTGCGGGTGATGACCGACGCCGGCCAGCTCGATGGTGACCCGCTGTATTCCACGGTGCTGCTGTTGGTATTGTTCGGCTTCTTCGCCAAGTTCTGGACCCATGGCGGGCAGACACTCGGCATGCAGGTATGGGGGATCCGCGTGCAGAACGCCAACGGCACAGCCATCAGCCTGTGGCAGGCGCTGTTGCGCTTTATGGTGTCGATCGCGTCGTGGTTGTGTATCGGGTTGGGTTTCTTCTGGTCGCTGTTCGACAAGCAGAAGCGCACCTGGCATGACATTTATTCGGATACGCGCGTGGTGCGGATTCCAAAGAAGAGCAAATAATTTCCATACTCAAGAGTCCCCCCTGTGGCGAGGGGATTTATCCCCGTCCGGCTGCGTAGCAGTCGTAAAGGAGCCCACGCGGTATCCCTGATATGCCGCGGTGTTTGATCTAGGGCGGCTTCGCCACCCAACGGGGATAAATCCCCTCGCCACAGGGCTCACTTCTACAAGGGGTTCACTCAGGCGTTACCGGCCAGCTTCATCCGCGCTGCCTGGGTGAAGTCGAGCATGCGCTTCAACGGGCGGATCGCTTGGGGAATCAGCGCCGGATCGACAAAGATCTCGTTAGTGCCTTCCTTCAAGCTCTTGAGGGTGCGCTCAAGGGTGTTCATGGCCATCCACGGGCAATGTGCGCAACTGCGACAAGCCGCGCCGTTACCGGCGGTAGGCGCTTCGATGAAGACCTTGTCCGGGCACAGCTGCTGCATCTTGTAGAAGATGCCACGGTCGGTGGCGACGATCAGGGTCTTGTTTGGCAGGCTTTGCGCGGCGGCGATCAACTGACTGGTAGAACCGACGGCGTCCGCCAGCTCGATCACCGAAGTCGGCGACTCGGGATGTACCAGAATCGCTGCGTCCGGGTACAACGCTTTCATATCCTCGAGCTGCTTGGACTTGAACTCTTCATGGACGATGCAGGCACCGTCCCAAAGCAGCATGTCGGCACCGGTCTTGCGCTGAATGTAAGTGCCCAAGTGCTTGTCCGGGCCCCAGATGATCGTCTCGCCGTTGTCCATCAGGCTTTCGACGATTTCCAGTGCGCAGCTCGAAGTCACCACCCAGTCAGCCCGCGCTTTCACGGCGGCGGAAGTGTTGGCATACACCACCACGGTACGTTCCGGGTGCTGATCGCAGAACGCCGAGAACTCATCGACCGGGCAGCCCAGGTCCAGCGAGCAGGTCGCCTCCAGAGTCGGCATCAGCACGCGTTTTTCCGGATTAAGAATTTTTGCCGTCTCGCCCATGAACTTGACGCCGGCGACCACCACGGTCTTGGCCGGATGGGCGTTGCCGAAGCGGGCCATTTCCAGGGAGTCGGAAACACAGCCGCCGGTTTCTTCGGCCAGGGCCTGAATCACCGGATCGCAATAAAAGTGGGCCACGAGCACCGCGTCCTGAGCCTTGAGCTCGGCGGCGATGGCGGAACGGTAATAAGCCTCCTCTTCTGCCGTCAGCGGTTTCGGCTGTTTGGCGTCGAGGTGGGCTTGAACCAGAAGGCGTTCGGAAATCTGCGTCATGTTCGCAAGACCTGCAGGCGCATTCGCGCGAAAGTCGAGTATACACCCGGCTCCGGACCACTAGAGGGTACCGCCGGGAGAGTGAGTATCATCAGGCACGGGACAGCGTTGAAGCTGCGCAAGGCTACAGAATATCCCGTTGATACAAAAGATGATTCTGACCTGCGTCAGGTGCGGCCGCGCTGAAACATCGAACGCCCGAATTGCAGGCAAAAAAAAACCCGGAAATCCTCACTTTCGTGGGCCTTCCGGATTTTCTAAACCGCCAAATATGGTGGGTCGTGTGGGATTCGAACCTACGACCAATTGGTTAAAAGCCAACTGCTCTACCAACTGAGCTAACGACCCGCTGTGTGGTGGCGCGTATAATACTGATTTTTAAGGACTATTCAACACCTTTTTTGAAAAAGATCAAAAATAAGGGGTTGGATCGCTTACACCCGCCGCAGCAAAGCCTTCAGCGCGCAGGCGGCAGCTGTCGCATTTGCCGCAAGCGCGGCCTTCATCGTCTGCCTGATAGCAGGAAACCGTCAGACCGTAATCAACGCCGAGCTTAACGCCGGCCTGAACGATCTGCGCTTTGCTCAGGTTCTGCAGCGGCGCCTGGATGCGGAAGCCATTGCCTTCCACGCCAGCCTTGGTCGCCAGATTGGCCATGCGCTCGAACGATTCGATGAACTCGGGACGGCAATCCGGGTAGCCGGAATAATCCACTGCATTGACGCCGATGAAGATGTCGCGGGCGCCGAGCACTTCGGCCCAACCCAATGCCAACGACAGGAACACCGTGTTGCGCGCCGGCACGTAAGTCACCGGAATGCCTTCGCCCAGCTCTTCCGGAATGTCGATGCTGGTGTCGGTCAGCGCCGAGCCGCC
>NZ_JH635998.1:3635594-3641378 GCF_000257605.1 Pseudomonas sp. R62 | reverse complement strand
CGGCAGCACCGGCAGCAGCACTTGCATCGCCACCGGCAGAAGAATTCTCGGGAGTCGCGGCTGGTGCAACGCCGGATCCTATGCGCCGATCAAGATCCTGGTATCGCTCCAGGGATTCCTGCTTCATGCGCGAAACCTGATTCTGCAGTTCTTCGATCACGCCCTGTTGGCGCGAGATCTGATCCTGCATCTGTTGCAATTGGTTGAACAGCATGCCTTGTGCCGAGGCAGGGGCCGAAGCCGCTCCCCCGGCATAGGCGCCGTTCGTACCGTAACCCGCAGGCGGATAACTGCTCCCGCTATTGTTATAACCGGAGTTGTCATCGACCACAGGAACCGCAGCCCACGCCGCAAGCGGCGCGAGGCTGAGAGCCAGAACAGTTACAGCACGACGGCACGTTCGCATATCGAATTACTTACGCAGTTCGACGCGACGGTTCTGGGCCCAGGACTGCTCGTCGTTGCCGGTAGCAACTGGACGCTCTTCGCCGTAGGAAACCAGTTCCAGCTGAGCTGGGGAAACACCTTGCAGTACCAGGTAGCGCTGAACGGCTTTCGCACGACGCTCGCCCAGTGCCATGTTGTACTCACGAGTACCACGTTCGTCGGTGTTGCCTTCCAGAACAACGCGAGCGCCGTTTGCTTTCAGGTCTTTGGCGTGAACGTCCAGAGCGCGCATGGCTTCTGGCTTCAGGTCCGAGCTGTCGTATTCGAAGTAGAAGGTGGTGATTGCGCGCAGAGCAGCTTCTTCGCTCAGGGAACCGTCAACGGCACCAGTGTTTGCGCCGTAACCAGCGTTTGGATCAACAGCGCCTTCACCGGCGTTGTCGCCGCCTTTGGACGAGCAACCTACAGCTACAGCCATGGCCAGAGCCAGCGCAGCAAATTTACCAAACTTCAGCATTTCCATCGTGAAACTCCTAATGAACCCCAGTGTGTTAAGTAAAACGTGTAGCGCCCGCTCACTTCAGGTAAGGGGACCAGGACGGTTCTCTGACTTCGCCTTGAGCGGTAGGAAGCGGGAGCCTCACGCGTCCATTAATGGACACGAGCATCAAGACTCCCCGGCCCTGTTGGCGGGTGGCGTAGATTACCATGGTGCCGTTGGGCGCAACAGTAGGTGACTCGTCCAGAGTGCTATCAGTGAGGATCTTTACACTACCCCGCTGCAGATCCTGAGCTGCCACCTTGAAATTGGTGAAGCCATCCTGACGATGGATCATCACCAAAGTCTTTTCATCAGCCGAAAGTTTCGGGTTGGCGTTGTAGTTGCCCACGAACGTCACACGCTCGGCACCACCGCCACCGACGCTGGTTTTATAGATTTGCGGCTTGCCGCCACGGTCCGAGGTGAAATAGATGGTCGAGCCATCCTTGCCCCAGAACGGTTCGGTATTGATGCCCTGGCCATTGGTTACGCGGCTGATCTGACGCGAACCGAGGTTCATTACGTAGATGTCCGGGTTACCGTCTTTCGACAGCACGAACGCCAGGCGATTGCCGTCCGGCGACCAGGCTGGCGCGCCGTTGAGACCTTCGAAGTTGGTGATCTGCTCACGGCGACCAGTGTCGATGTTCTGCATGAAGATGCGCGGACGCTTCTGCTCGAACGACACGTAGGCGATACGCTTGCCGTCCGGTGCAAAACGCGGCGACAGGATCGGCTCGCGCGATTGCAGCAGAGTCACTGCGCGTGCGCCGTCATAGTCGGAGCGTTGCAGGGTGTAACGGGTGTTCTTCTCGGAAAAACGCTCGGCCGTTACGTAAAGCAGACGCGTCGAGAAGGCACCTTCAATGCCGGTCAGCTTCTGGAACGACTGATCGGAGATGAAGTGCGCCATGTCACGGATCTGGTCGGTCGTACCGGAAACACTGCCGTCCGCCACTTTCTGCTCGGTGGCGACGTTGAACAGTGCCCACTGCACCTGCAGGCGACCGCCCGCTGGAGCGATGCTGCCGACCATCATGTACTGAGCACCCACCGCCTTCCAGTCACGGAAGATGATTTCGCTCGGCTGGCTTGGCTGGCTGATCATGTTGGCTTTCGGAATCGGCGAGTAATAGCCCGAGTTGCGCAAGTCGTTGCCAATGATTTCAGCCATGTCATCCGGCAGCACGGCGCCGCCCTGCATGCCGAACGGTACGACGGCGATCGGAGTAGCCCGATCGCTGCCGCTGGTGACCAGAATGTTCTTTTCATCTGCCGCCGCGATCCCTGCCATGCAGCAGATCACGACCAGCATTCCTCGAAGAAGGTTTCTCACAAGGCTAGATCCTCAGGTGTGAATGTCATCTTGAATGAACGATACGGAGCGAAATCGCTCGGCTTCATTCCCTGCATTTCTGTCAAACGTCCAATATTCTTCACTGCCGCGACTGCCGAAGCATCGAACGGACCGTCACCGCTGGACTTGGCCACGCTGACCGAAGTCACCGTGCCGTCCGGCAACATGCCGATTTGCAGCACGACCGTCATGCCTTTGCGCGCCGAAGGAGGACGAGCCCAGCCTTCTGCTGCGCGAGCGCGAATCAGGTCATCGAAACTGCCGGCAACCTCGTCACCCTGCTCATCGGCCAGGGCCTGCTGACGCTGCGGCGTGTCGGAAAGCAGATCTGCCAGGGCCTGGGCCTTTTTGTCTTCGGCGGATTTGCGTGCCGCTTCCTGCGCTTTCTTCTTCGCAGCATCGGCAGCAGCTTTCTTCTTCGCGTCTTCGGCGACTTTCTTCTTCGCCTCTTCAGCTTCAGCTTTCTTCTTGGCGTCTTCGGCGGCTTTCTTCTTCGCGTCTTCGACGATCTTCTTCTTGGCTTCTTCGGCAGCGGCTTTCTTCGCCTCTTCCTCAGCAGCCTTCTTCGCTTCGTCTTCGGCCTTCTTCTTGGCTATATCAGCCAATTGTTTCTCTTCGGCCTTTTTCGCTTCGGCTTTTTTCGCGTCGTCGGCTTTCTTGGCTTCATCAGCCTTTTTCGCTTCGTCCGCTTTCTTCGCCTCGTCGGCCTTCTTGGCTTCCTCGGCCTTTTGAGCCGCTTCCTCTTTCTTTTGTTCCGCCGCCTTCACCGCTTCCTGCTCGATCTTTTTCTGTTCCATCTGTTCGACTTCGGTCTGGCGCGCGGCGGATTTCTTCGCCTCACCCGCAATCTTCTGATTGGTCTGGGTGGTCGCCTGACTTTTCGATTTCAGCTGGTACAGAGTCGCCTGGACGATCGGCTTGGCAGGCGGCAGTTCGGGCGTGAAGGCAAAACTGACGAACAGCATGCCGAACACCAGCACGTGCAGGACAATCGCCAGAACACTAGGCCAGAAGTAGCTTTCCGAGGCGGACGGCTCTCGCTGTTGCTGCATCAGGGGGCCTCGGTAATCAGACCAACGTTACCGACCCCGGCTTTCTGCAACCCGCCCATGGCACCCATGACGGCGCCGTAGTCGACAGTCTTGTCACCACGAATGAATACCTGGGTGCGTTTGCCGCCCTCGGTGCCGGCGCGGATGATCTTGGTCACCGCGTCAGTCATCTGTGGCAGGGTCATGGCCCTGTCCTGTTGCTTCTCGGTGTCGACTTCGCTGCCAAGGTTCCAGTAGTAGGTCTTGTCAGCCTTGATCGAAATGGTCAGGACCTGGGTGTTGTTGTCCTGCGGCAAGGCTTCGCTGGAAACCTTGGGCAGATCAACTTTCACGCCCTGATTGAGCATCGGCGCGGTCACCATGAAGATGACCAGCAGCACCAACATCACGTCGATGTAGGGCACCACGTTCATCTCGGCGACCGGCTTGCGCTTTTTGCGAGCTCGAGCGATTAAAGCCATCGGGAAATACCTGCTTATTCTTCGCTGGTGTGCACTTTGCGGTGCAGGATCGCCTGGAATTCATCGGCGAAGGTGTAGTAGCGGCCCAGCAAGGTTTCGCTGCGCGCAGCAAAACGGTTGTAAGCGATGACCGCCGGGATCGCAGCGAACAGGCCGATCGCGGTGGCGATCAGGGCTTCGGCGATACCCGGAGCAACGGTGGCGAGGGTCGCTTGCTGAGCGCTGGCCAGACCGCGGAAGGAGTTCATGATCCCCCACACGGTACCGAACAGACCGATATACGGGCTGACCGAACCGACGGTGGCGAGGAACGGCAGGCTCTGCTCGAGCTTCTCTTCTTCGCGCGAGATGGCCACGCGCATGGCACGGGCGACACCTTCCATCACGGCTTCAGGATCGACACCTGGCTGCTGACGCAGACGGGAGAACTCCTTGAAACCGGCACGGAAGATCTGCTCCACGCCCGAATCCGGATCAGGGTTGCTGCCAGCCTGACGGTACAGTTTGGACAGGTCGATACCCGACCAGAAGCGCTCTTCGAAGCTCTCCAGGGCGCGTCGACCGGCGCGCAGCAAGTTGCTGCGCTGAAAGATCATGATCCATGAGGTCACCGATGCGGCCACCAGGGTCAACATTACCAACTGCACCACGATGCTGGCATTGCTGACCAGGCTCCACATGGAGGAATGGTCGACGACGTTAGCTTCCACGCTTTATCTCCTGCTTTGAGTGTGTACCCGGGCCGACCGCGTCGGCGAAGGCCGCACGCAGGTCTTCGGGAAGGGCCCGGGGTTTCAAACTGTCGGTGCGCACGCAGGCCACCAAAAACTGCCCTTCGCAGAGCAGCACATTATCCGTGGCCCGCCTGACCTGCTGTTTGAAGCGCAGGCTGGCACGGTTCAATTCGATTACATCAGCGCTTACCAGCAATTCGTCGTCCAGTCGCGCCGGCGCGTGGTAGCGCGCTTCGCTGGAATGCACGACGAACAACAGGTCCTCTCCGGCAAGCACAGATTGGGCAAAGCCCAGTTTCCGTAGCCGCTCGGTTCGAGCCCGTTCCATAAACTTGAGGTAATTAACGTAATACACGATGCCGCCCGCATCGGTGTCCTCGTAATAAACGCGACAACGATGTGCGAACGGCTCAAGCCCGTTTTGCGCGCGCATACTCTAGTGCTTACTCCTCAGGTTGCCAATCCGGCCAGACAACTGTTTTTCGTGGTTTCAAAGCTTTAACGCAAAAGTACCGTCGTCTGACAGTACAAACCCTGAATAAATCACCAACAAATGTGTATCAATCGTCGACGGCGTCGAGAAACTCGTCTGCCACGGGCATCTCGCCCATGCGTGACGGAACATTCAAACCGAAATGCAAATAGGCATGCCGCGTCACCACCCTGCCCCGTGGCGTGCGCATGATATAGCCCTGCTGGATCAGATACGGTTCGAGCACGTCTTCAATGGTATGGCGTTCTTCACTGATCGCCGCCGCCAGACTGTCGATACCGACCGGGCCGCCGTCGAACTTCTCGATCATGGTCAGCAGCAGACGCCGGTCCTGGTGATCGAAACCGTGCTCGTCGACATCCAGCAGGTTCAGCGCCAGATCCGCCACCGCTTTGGTGATGTGACCCTTGGCGCGGACTTCGGCAAAGTCGCGCACCCGACGCAGCAGACGGTTGGCAATTCGCGGCGTGCCACGGGCGCGACGGGCAATCTCGAACGAACCTTCCGGATCCAGCGGCAGACCGAGAATGGCTGCCGAACGACTGACGATGGTTGCCAGATCCGCCGTGCTGTAGAACTCCAGGCGCTGGACGATACCGAAGCGATCACGCAGCGGATTGGTCAGCATGCCGGCGCGGGTGGTGGCGCCGACCAGTGTGAATGGCGGCAGATCCAGTTTGATCGAACGCGCCGCCGGCCCCTCACCAATCATGATGTCGAGCTGGAAATCTTCCATCGCCGGATACAGCACTTCTTCAA
>NZ_JH635998.1:3633472-3635574 GCF_000257605.1 Pseudomonas sp. R62 | reverse complement strand
AATCTTCCATCGCCGGATACAGCACTTCTTCAACGATCGGCGACAGACGATGGATTTCGTCGATGAACAACACGTCGTGCGGCTCAAGATTGGTCAGCAACGCGGCCAGATCACCCGGGCGTTCCAGCACTGGCCCGGAGGTGCTCTT
Organism: Pseudomonas sp. R62; assembly: GCF_000257605.1. Classification (NCBI taxonomy): domain Bacteria; kingdom Pseudomonadati; phylum Pseudomonadota; class Gammaproteobacteria; order Pseudomonadales; family Pseudomonadaceae; genus Pseudomonas; species Pseudomonas sp. R62. The sequence continues at coordinate 3,635,426 of NZ_JH635998.1, read as the reverse complement.
GATCGACACACCCATTTCCTGGGCAATGATGTTGGCCAGCGTGGTCTTGCCCAGCCCCGGTGGGCCGAAGATCAGGGTGTGATCGAGGGATTCACTGCGGCCACGCGCAGCCTGGATGAACAGCTCCATCTGCTCGCGCACGGTCGGCTGGCCAATGTAGTCGGCCAGACTGACCGGGCGGATGGCCCGATCCTGGACTTCTTCGCGCTCGCGCGGGCTGTGCGCGGCGGCGATCAGACGATCAGCTTCAATCACTTAAATCATTCCCTTCAGAGCGCGGCGGATCAGGTCTTCGCTGCTCAGGTTCTTGTCTTTGATCGCGGAAATCGCCTTGCTCGCTTCCTGCGGCTTGTAGCCCAGCGAGATCAACGCGCTGACCGCATCGGTCTCGGCGCTGTTGACCGGCGCCGGGCCGTCCGGCTGATTCGGCACCAGCGCGAACATCGCCGGCGAGGTTTCCCAAGCCTTGAAGCGGTCTTTCAATTCCACCAGCAGACGCTCGGCGGTCTTCTTGCCAACCCCCGAGACCTTGGTCAACGCCGAAGTGTCCTGAGATTGCACGCAGCGCACCAACTCATCGACTTCCAGACTCGACATCAACGCCAGCGCCAGTTTCGGCCCGACGCCGTTGAGACGGATCAGCTCGCGAAAGAAGTCTCGCTCACGCTTGCCGGCAAAACCATAGAGCAATTGCGCATCTTCGCGTACGACCAAATGGGTGTGCAGGGTCAGCGGTTCACCGACCGACGGCAACCGATAAAGCGTGGTCATCGGCACTTCCACCTCATAGCCGAGGCCATTGACATCGAGAATCAGGTGCGGCGGCTGTTTCTCAGCCAGGGTGCCGCGCAAGCGTCCAATCACGTTTTGAATCCTTGAGCGCTGGCCAGCCGTGGGCTGGCGACGATTGAAGGTGGCTTGCGCGCCGGCAACACAGGCACCGCAAAGCCACTTTCAGGAAAATTGATGCTGATGCTATCAGAGACGCAGGCGCCCGCCACGACTGCGTGCGGTTCCCAGCCCGTGCGGCAGCAGGCTGGAGCGCGTGTGCGCATGGCAAATGGCAATCGCGAGGGCGTCGGAGGCGTCGATCTGCGGCTTGCTGGTCAACTTGAGCATGTGCATGACCATCATCTGCACCTGCTCCTTATTGGCCGCACCAGTCCCGACGACGGCCTGTTTGACTTGCGTGGCGGTGTACTCGGCGATCTCCAGACACTCTTCGGCGCCGGCGACAATCGCAGCGCCCCGTGCCTGTCCGAGCTTCAGCGCCGAGTCGGCGTTTTTCGCCATGAACACTTTTTCAATACCCATGGTCACCGGGCCGTAGGTCTTGATGATTTCGCGCACGCCGCGATAGACGATTTGCAGACGCTCATGCAGCTCGCCGGAGCCGGTGCGAATGCAGCCCGAGGCCACATAGATGCAGCCACCCCGCCCGGTATCGCGAACGATCCCGTAACCGGTGATGCGCGAACCGGGGTCGATACCAAGGATTAGAGTCATAAAGCCTGCAGATTCATAAAAACGATTTACCTGACAGCCAATAGCAAATGTGGGAGCGAGCCTGCTCGCGAAGGCGGTATGTCAGCAGATACAGGTGCTGAATGACACACCGCTTTCGCGAGCAGGCTCGCTCCCACAGGGAAGACTAGTCGCTTATCAGCCAAGCTGAGCGGCGACGTCTTCCGGGATATCCGCGTTGGAGTAGACGTTCTGCACGTCATCCAGGTCCTCAAGCATGTCGATCAACTTGAGCACCTTCTCCGCACCTTCCAGATCCAGCTCGGCGCTGGTGGTCGGCTGCATGACGATTTCCGCATCATCGCCCTTGAACCCGGCCGCTTCCAGCGCGTTGCGCACCGCATAGAAACCGGTGAACGAGGTGAACACATCGATCGAACCGTCGTCGTGGGTGACCACGTCATCAGCATCGGCTTCCAGCGCCGCTTCG
>NZ_JH635998.1:3613042-3631288 GCF_000257605.1 Pseudomonas sp. R62 | reverse complement strand
CATAACCGAGCACTTCGATCATGCCCGAGGCCATGTTGGCGTTGGTCGCGCCGGCCGGACGCAGACGCACCTTGCCGGTGATCTTCACGACGTATTCGCTGCGCACGCGATCGGCAGCGGCGAAGCTCTCGGCGCGATCCGGGTCGAACACCACCTGGGCCAGACCATCACGATCACGGATGTCGAGGAAAATCACCCCGCCGTGGTCGCGGCGACGGTGAACCCATCCGCAAAGGGTAATTTCCTGGCCTTCCAGGCTTTCGTTCAGTTGGCCGCAATAGTGGCTGCGCATCATGGTGTGGTTCGCTTCTCGTAATTCGAAATTCGGTGGAGATCCGGCCGCGATCAAGCAGGGCGGAAACTCACGCGTGTCGTTCGTTCAGGGTTGGAACCCTAGTCAGCTTTGTCGCCACCGGCCAGATTCTTCTTGGCTCCGGTCTTGAAGTCGGTCTCGTACCAACCGTTGCCGCTGAGGCGAAAACCCGGCATGGACAGCTGCTTCTTCAGTTCGGGCGCCTGGCAGGCAGGGCAATCGACCAACGGTGCGTCGCTGATCTTCTGAATGGCTTCCAACTGATGACCACAGGAAGCACATTGGTAATCGTACATTGGCATGGAGGTGTCTCGGCGATCAGATTGCTGCCGCGCGCAGGGCTTTGCGGCGAAAGCGCGGGATTATATCGATTAAATGCGGGCTGTGCAGCCGTAACGCTGCACAGCCTGCAACCTCGTTGCAACCGCCGTTTCAGCGCGAAACGGCGGGTGCGAGATCTTTGATCCCGTTCATGACACAAACCACCCGTACCAGCGCACTGAAATTCTTCACCCCGCCGTAACGCAGATGCACCTCGCGATCAACGTGGGATAACAGTGTGCTGACCGAACAATGATTGTCCTCGGCCATGCCGCCGAGAATATTCCAGTAGACCTGCTCCAGGCGCAGGCAGGTCGCAAAACCGTTGAGGCGAATCGATCGCGACAACGGCCGGATCAGATTCATGTCGAACTCGCTGACAAACGGGTCGACTTTAATTACGTGCCGCGAAGCCGACATCCTGTCGCTTCGCCTGTCTCCTTCTACCATAGCGTTGACACTCCTTTGCCATGACTGCTGATTTATAAGGCAACATCCTGCGCCTTCATAAAAACCCAGTGACAAAGTTAGCGCCATACGACTTGTTGACCAGCCTCGTAGGATAAGCCAACGACAACGGTAAGAGTCTGGAGAGCATGCGGACGACCTCACGCCGTCCGCAGCGGCCGGGTCATTCCTCGAGCAGCGCGCGCAGCATCCACGCAGTTTTCTCGTGCACTTGCATGCGCTGGGTCAGCAGATCGGCGGTCGGCTCGTCGCTGACCTTGTCCAGCAGCGGGAAGATACCGCGCGCGGTACGGGTCACCGCTTCCTGGCCTTCGACCAATTGCTTGATCATGTCTTCGGCGCTCGGTACACCGACTTCTTCTTTAATAGAAGAAAGACGCGCGTAGGTCGCGTAGGCACCCGGCGCCGGGAAGCCCAACGCACGGATACGCTCGGCGATCGAATCGACGGCCAGCGCCAGCTCGTTGTATTGCTCTTCGAACATCAGGTGCAGCGTGCGAAACATCGGGCCGGTGACGTTCCAGTGGAAGTTATGGGTTTTCAGATACAGCACATAGGTGTCCGACAGCAGCCGCGACAGCCCTTCGACGATGGATTTGCGGTCTTCTTCACTGATACCGATATCAATTGCCATGCTTACCCCCTAACAGTGATTGAATTCATCCAGCAGGTTCAGCCCCACTTTAGCAAGGCAAGCGCCCGCTCGCAGCTATCAATCCGTGATCTGACTGCGACAAATCGACCGTTTCTCTGCCGCTGGCCGGGCTGATTTGAGTAGCCGCAGGCTTTGCTGTTAAATAGGCAGTGTGTCGCCATGCCCTATTTTCCGGGGCGTTGCGCATAGGCTGATGCCGTGTACGTGTCCACCGCCTCTTATTTTGTCCTGAAGCGAACCGTGCGCCTTCAGCTCTTCCTTGTGAGCCGTCATAACGTGAGCCAATCAAAATGTTGAAAATCGTCCACCTGCTAATGGGCGCAGCAGCCTTGCTGCTGTCGTTCATACCCAGCCTGAAAGCCGAAGCCGTTCCTTACCTGCAACAGCCCGATGCACTTTACCTGGCCTTTTTCGGCCTGCTGAACCTGGTCATCGCTCCAGTAATTCCCTACTGGAACAAAGGCCCGCGCCAGCATCTGCAAAATCTGGTCAGCGCCCTTCTGGTACTGACTGTCGTCCTGCAAACTTTGACCCTGATCGCGCCGATGCCGGTCATCGCTGGCCAGCCGGCGGTGTTGTTCAGCCTGGTGATCGCCCTGGTTGCCGTGCTGCTGCATTTGGCTGTCAGCTTCTACAAATCGTCACCGGCCGCTGCGCCGACTACCTATGACATGAGCAATCGCGATACCGGCACCGTGAAGTGGTTCAACACTTCCAAGGGTTTCGGGTTTATCTCCCGGGATTCCGGCGATGATATTTTCGTGCACTTTCGCGCCATTCGTGGCGAAGGCCACCGTGTTCTGGTCGAAGGCCAGCGCGTCGAGTTCTCGGTGATGAACCGCGACAAGGGCCTGCAAGCCGAGGACGTGATCGCCGCTCTGCCGCGTCGCTGATCCAAAGCAAAAAAAAAAACCGCGAACAGCCTGGCTGTCCGCGGTTTTTTTATGCCTGCCGAATGGCTCAATAATGCGGCGGTGGCGCATCTTCTTCAAAAGCACCGAACTGCCCGACCATTTCTTCGTGACGCTTGATCAGCGCTTCCATCTGCAATTGCAGGCGCTCGATGACTCTCTGCTGGGCCACCAGCACATCGTTCAAAGCCTGAATGGTGTCATCCTGAAAGGCCAGACGGCTTTCCAGATCGGTAACGCGTTCTTCAAGGCTCATGACTCAGCCCTCCACAAAGGTGAATTCTTCGGTCAGCACCAGACGCAAGCGCTCGCGAATGGCTGCTACCTGTTCCGCGCTGTACGGCTTGGCCGGGTGCCTGCCCCAGACCGGCGCCGGCCAGGCGGCATCGTCACGCTTACGCACAATGACATGCATGTGTAACTGACTGACAACGTTACCCAGGGTTGCCACGTTCAGCTTGTCGGCGTCGAACGAATCCTTGAGTAACTCGGCAAGGGTGGTGGTTTCCCGCCATAGCTGTTGCTGATCGGCGACATCCAACTGAAACAACTCGCTTATATCCTCGCGACGAGGTACCAGTATGAACCAAGGGTAGTTGCTGTCGTTGGACAGCAACAGCCGGCACAACGGAAAGTCGCCGATGACCAGGGCGTCCTGTTGAAGTCGTGAATCCAAAGCAAACACTGTGAGCACTCCCGCTGATCCTATGACTCAGCTTAGCGGCGGCGCCGTGAAAGCAGCGCGCCAAGCGACAGGACGGCAGCATACCTGCGAATGCAGCGGGCTTCACGCTTCCCTCCGACAGTAATTCAGTAAGCGCGCCGACATAAGACATTTATCTCGCCGACGCACCAATACAGCCCCGGACATGAGCCTTGACGTGAAGATCCGCATGAAAACCCCTGATCTGTCGACCCTCGAATCGGGCGGCGCCAGTTTTACTTGGGCCCGATTGTGATTTTTTTGCACCAAAACTGCACAACACGTCTACGCTCAGTGGGTCGGGCATCCGCCAAATACTCAACGCGGGGTGAACCGGTAACGTTTTTGGTTGTCCTGCGCGGCTTTGGTGCGTTGCAACACCATTGGGGGATCGTCGTCAAGCCCGTAACAAAACAGCCCCGAGACCCCGTTTTCACAAGGTTTTCACATCTGAGAGCTGCACACAGAAAAATAACCGCAGCGTTTTTGCGGTTTGTGCACGCTTGTTGCATTCGTAAAGGTATGGACTATAAGCGCACCACTGGAAGTGGTCGCCTGAAGCCAATAAAAACAGTGGCAGGGTTGCCCGATGGAGATTCAAGTGTTTTGCCAGGGACTCTTTTTTAGCGATGCAAAAAGGCCCGGAAACAGCGATAAAGTTGTCAGCCCGGTTGCATCGGTACTGTGGATTTGCGACATCCAGCGCTCCTTCTGCGACAACGCCGTAAAGAAGCTGAAAGGTTGATTTCGCAAGTATCGCCAACAATGTCGGCGTGATATAAGTTTGCGCCGACACAAAAAGAAAGAGCCGCCCAGATAATAAAACAGGTGGGACGGCAGTACTCTTCTAAAAACCAAAGGAGCAAATCACGATGCGCGTGATGAAGTGGAGCATGATCGCCCTGGCTGTTGCAGCAGGCACCTCGCAGTTCGCAATGGCGTCTTCTCAGGATGAAGCCAAAGGTTTCCTGGAAGATCAGAGCCTGAAACTGAAGACTCGTTTCGAATACATGAACCGCGACTACAAAAATGGCGCGGGCAACGTTTCCAACGGTGACGGCACTTTCAAAAGTGGCTATCGCCAGGATAGCGGTCTCAGCCAACTGCTGACTTACGAGTCGGGCTTCACTCAAGGCACCGTAGGCTTCGGTCTCGACGCCATGGCCATGGGTTCGGTAAAACTGGACGGCGGTTCGGGTCGTCGTGGTAACGGCTTGTTCGCCAACGACAGCGATGGCAACCCTGAGAAATCCCAGGGCAAGGTCGGCGGCGCAGTCAAATTCCGCGTATCCGACACCGTTCTGAAATACGGTCAGCAATTCGTTGCCAGCCCGGTTTTCGCCACTGACGACAGCCGTCTGCTGCCAGAAGTCGCCACCGGTACCCTGATCACTTCCAAAGAGATCAAAGGCTTGGAACTGAGCGCAGGTCGCTTCACAGCGCTGAGCAAGCAGACCGGCATGGGCCGCGACAGCATCGGTGGTCTGCCGGATGAAGATGGCAATGGCGGCAAAGGCCTGACCAGCATCAACATTTTCGGCGCCAGCTACTCGTTCACCGACAATTTCACCGGTGCACTGGCCGCTTCCGACGCTGACGACTACTTCAAGAAGTACTACGTCAACCTGAACTACACCTTGCCGATCAACGACGAGCAGTCACTGAACTTCGACTTCAACGGCTACCACACCAAAGGCGACAGCCGCGGTGATCTGGTTGACGCAATTGGCGATGGCACCACCGGTGTAGACAACAACCTGTGGTCCTTGGCTGCTGCGTACAGCATCGGTGCCCACAAATTCACCCTCGCTCACCAGCGTTCCAGCGGTGACAACGCTTACTACTATGGCGTTGACGGCAACAGCACCATCTTCGTCGCCAACTCCATTCAGATCTCCGACTTCGTGGGCCGCGACGAGCGCTCTTGGCAAGCTCGCTACGACCTGAACATGAAAACTTACGGCGTACCTGGCCTGAGCTTCATGACCCGTTACGTAATGGGTGACCACATCACCACCAACGGTCTGGGTGAAGGTAAAGAGAACGAGTGGAACGCCGAGTCCAAGTACGTGGTTCAGGAAGGTCCGGCCAAAGACCTGTCGTTCCGTCTGCGTTACGCCATGTACCGCTCCAACGGTGCCTACAGCGGTTACTCGTCTGATAACAACGACACCCGTCTGATCATCGAGTACCCACTGAACATCCTCTAATAAGGATGCGAAGCTGACGTACTGTAGAGCTCTGCTCTAACAAAACCGCCCTCCTGAATCAGGAGGGCGTTTTTTTATGGATGAATAACTGATCAAACAGAAAAAACATTAGCCAACTACTTATTAGCCAGCATAGTTTTATCGCGCCAAAAAAAACCCGAGAGTGTGCACACTGCTCGGGTTTTATATTTGTTGCTGACTGCCAAGCCAACTTCAAAGACGATTACTGCGTGGCAGATTCCTGCACTACGCGTATAACTCGCTGCGGAAATGGAATATCAATGCCCGCAGCCTTCAAACGATCTCGCGCCTGTTCATTGAACATGAACATCACATCCCAATAGTCCGCAGTTTTAACCCATACGCGCAGGGAAACAGTGATCGAACTGTCGCCCAATGTCGAAATCACTGCCTGTGGCTCCGGGTCCTGCATGACGCGGGGATCCTTGGCCAGATCCAGCAATACCTGACGGGCCTTCTGCAGATCCGCTTCGTAATCCACGCCGACATCAAACACGACTTTGCGGGTTGGCTGACGATTGGTGTTGGTGATGATGCCGTTCGACAGGTTGCCGTTGGGCAGGATGATGGTCTTGTTGTCGCCGGTACGCAGCACGGTATGGAAAATCTGGATGCTGTCGACGGTACCCGCTACACCTTGGGCTTCGATCCAGTCACCGATGCGGAACGGGCGGAACAGCAGAATCAGCACGCCGCCAGCGAAGTTGGCCAGGCTGCCCTGCAAGGCCAAGCCAATCGCCAGACCGGCAGCACCGATGGCCGCGACGAACGAGGTGGTTTCGACGCCGATCATCGACGCGACGCTGACAATCAGCAACACCTTGAGAATGATGTTGGCCAGGCTGCTGATAAAGCCTTGCAGCGCGAGGTCGGCATTGCGCAGAGCGAGCAGACCGCCGAGTTTTTGCGTGACCTTGTTGATCAGCCACCAGCCGATGGCCAAGGTAATCACTGCCAGCAGCACGCGGCTGCCGTATTCCATGATCATCGGGATCCACGCCTGGGACGCCTTGACCAGGTGGTCCACTTCCGCATTCAAATCCATGTTCTATCTCCTGATTTCCGGCTTCCCGGGGTGTATTCAAAACAACTGTGGGAGCGAGCCTGCTCGCGAATGCGGCGTGTCAGTCAACTTTTCGCTGAATGAAACACCGCATTCGCGAGCAGGCTCGCTCCCACATAGCCTTCAGACCAAGCTTAGTCGCGGAAGTTGTTGAACTGCAGCGGCATGCCGAATTCCTTGGCACGCAGGGCCGCGATCGCTTCCTGCAGGTCGTCGCGCTTCTTGCCAGTGACACGCACCTGCTCGCCCTGAATGGCGGCCTGGACCTTGAGCTTGGCTTCCTTGATGTGGCCGACGATCTTCTTCGCCAGCTCTTTGTCGATGCCTTCCTTGAGGATGGCGTCCTGCTTCATCAGCTTGCCCGAAGCGTAGGCGTCCTTGACCTCGAGGCATTGCACGTCGATCTTGCGCTTGGTCAGCGCCAGCTTGAGGATTTCGATCATCGCCTCGAGCTGGAAAGCGGCTTCGGCGGTGAGGCTGACGGTCAGGTCTTTTTCCTTGAACTCGAAGCTACCTTTGCCTTTCAGGTCATAACGACGATCGAGTTCCTTCACGGCGTTCTCGACCGCGTTGGTGAGTTCGTGTTTGTCCAGTTCGGATACCACGTCGAACGACGGCATGTAATCTCTCCAATAAAAAGGCGCGCTCGATGTGCATGGAGCGCGCTTGGCTTGCGGTTAAAATCGGGCTCATTATAACGGGTCTTTTCCTACCGATACGGCGAGCCGCACATGCCTGCAAGCAATCGAGCAAAAAACTGATGTCGACCACCTGGCACGTACTTGGCGCCGGCAGCCTCGGCACACTCTGGGCGACACGTCTGGCTCGCGCCGGCTTGCCGGTGCGCCTGATCCTGCGCGATGCGGCGCGCTTGCACAGCTACGAGGCAGTGGGCGGCTTGACCCTGGTAGAAAACGGACAAGCTCATACCTATGCAGTTCCCGGCGAAACCCCGGACAGCCCCGAGCCGATTCGCCGATTGCTGGTTGCGTGCAAGGCCTATGACGCCGAAGAGGCCGTCGCCCGCCTCGCTTCCCGCCTCGCTCCGGACGCCGAACTGATCCTGCTGCAGAACGGCCTAGGCAGTCAGGACGCCGTCGCCGCGCGGGTGCCGCAAGCGCGCTGCATCAGCGCGTCCAGCACCGAGGGCGCGTTCCGCGATGGCGATTGGCGCGTGGTGTTTGCCGGTCACGGTTTCAACTGGCTGGGCGATGGCGCGAATCCGCTGGCGCCGGTCTGGCTGGACGATCTGCAAGCGGCGAACATTCCCCATGAATGGAGCGCCGACATCCTTACTCGCCTGTGGCGCAAACTGGCGCTGAACTGCGCGATCAACCCGCTGACCGTGTTGCACAACTGCCGTAACGGCGGGCTGAGCGAGCATCACTGCGAAGTTGCCACACTCTGTGCTGAATTGACCGAACTGTTCGAACGCTGCGGCCAACCTGCTGCGGCGGACAATCTGCAAGCGGAAGTCGAACGAGTGATCCACGCCACCGCCGCCAATTACTCTTCGATGTATCAGGACGTCGCCAACCAGCGCCGCACCGAGATCAGCTATCTGTTGGGCCACGCCTGCAAAGTTGCCGAGCGCCATCAGTTGCATCTGCCGCATCTGCAGCAGTTGCAGCAACGTTTGGTGGCGCATCTGCACAAGCGTGGATTGCCCAGCGACTGAGCAGCCGCTAGGCTGACGACTTGTTCCCCTGCTGCGATAAACCTGATGCCATTGCGCCAGCGCCTTGAAAACCTGCCGGTCGGCCAGAAACTGCTGGCTGCCCTGCTGGTGTTGTTGACCACGGTTCTGCTGGTCGCCAACCTGACCTTTATCAGCGCCGCCTACTACATTTCTCAGGAAAGCATGGCGCCTCAGGCCCTGCAGACCATCGGCCGGCTGATCGCCAATCCGAGTCTGGTCAGCGATGCGCTGGAGTCGCCGCGCAGCGCCGAGCGCCTGCTCAAGGAACTCGACAGTTATTCACCGCTGCGCGCCGCCGCCCTGTACGACGGCAAGGGCGAACGCCTGGCGCAAGTGCAGCGCGGCGAGAAACTCAGCCTCCCCGAGCGCTACCGCCACGTCGAAGCGTGGCAACTCACCGAGTTTCGCAGCAATCAACTGATCACCCTGCCACGCCCCGGTGCCGCGCCGGGGCATCTGTTGCTGGTCGCCAGCAGCGAACTGCCGATGGCGTTCTACACCGGCACTCTGACCGCCAGCCTCGGCATTTTGATCTTCAGCGTACTGCTGTGGCTGGTGATTGCCCGGCAGATCAAACGTCTGATTACCCGGCCGATTCATCAGCTTGAGGAATTGTCCCGCCAGGTCACCCGCGAAGAGAACTACGCCCTGCGCGCCGCGCGCGGCAACCACGACGAAATCGGCAGTCTGGCCGAGGCGTTCAACACCATGCTTTCGCGCATCGAAGCCCGCGAGCAGCAACTCAAACGCGCACGCGACGACTCGCAGGCCGCCTACGATCAGGCGCAAGGGCTGGCCGAGGAAACCCGCCACACCAACCGCAAACTGGAGCTGGAAGTCCAGGTGCGCAGCAAGATCGAGAAGAAGCTCACCGGCTTCCAGAATTATCTCAACAGTATCATCGACTCGATGCCGTCGGCGCTGATCGCCCTCGACGAGCAGCTCTACGTCACCCAGTGGAACCAAGAGGCCAGCGCACTTTCCGGGACACGCCTGGACGAGGCGCTGAATCAGCCGATCTTCCTCGCCTTCGAACCGCTCAAGCCGTTTTTGCCGCAGCTCAAGGCCACTGTCGAACAGCACACCGTGGCCAAAGTCGACCGAGTGACGTGGTTCAAGGACGATGAACCCAAGCATTACGCGCTGACGTTTTACCCACTGATGGGCGGGGCCGGGCGTGGCGTGGTGATCCGTATCGACGACATCACTCAGCGTCTGTCGCTGGAAGAAATGATGGTGCAGTCGGAGAAAATGCTCTCGGTCGGTGGCCTTGCGGCCGGCATGGCCCACGAAATCAACAACCCGCTCGGCGCGATCCTGCACAACGTGCAGAACATTCGTCGGCGTCTGTCGGCGGATCTGCCGAAGAACATCGAGACCGCCGAACAATTGGGCATCGAACTGGACACGGTGAACCGCTACCTGCAAGGCCGCGAAGTCCCGCAACTGCTCGACGGCATTCAACAGGCCGGCGCCCGCGCGGCGAAAATCGTCACGCACATGCTCAGCTTCAGCCGCCGCAGCACTCGGCAAATGGCGCCGTGCGATCTGCCGGCATTGATTGATCAAGCCGTGGAAATCGCCGGTAACGACTTCGATCTGGCCATCGGCTTCGACTTCAAGGGCCAGGCGATCATTCGTCAGTTCGACCCTGCCCTCGGTCCGGTGCCGGGCACCGCCAACGAGCTGGAACAGGTGTTGCTCAATCTGCTGAAAAACGCCGCGCAGGCGATTCATCAGCGCGAAGACGACAGCGAGCCGGGCCGGATCATTCTGCGCACCAGGCTCAATCCGCCGTGGGCCGAGATTCAGGTCGAGGACAACGGCATCGGCATGAGCGAGAACGTACGCAAGCGTACCTTCGAGCCGTTCTTCACCACCAAAGAAATCGGCCAAGGCACCGGCCTGGGCCTGTCGGTGTCGTACTTCATCATCACCAACAATCACAAGGGCCAGATGGAAGTGCAGTCGGCGCCCGGCCAGGGAACTTGCTTCACCCTGCGTCTGCCGCTGGCGCAACCTGCGCCGCTGACCACCGAAACCAATCCACTACCGAGGTAACCCATGGGCTTTCGCTTGTCGAAGATCTACACCCGCACCGGCGACAAAGGCGAAACCGGCCTCGGTGACGGCCGTCGCGTTCCAAAAGATCATCCGCGTATCGAGGCGATCGGCGAGGTCGATACGCTGAACAGTCAGGTCGGCGTGCTGCTCGCCGGTTTGCTCGCCGAGCGCGCAGTGCATCCGGGGCTGAATGAAATCATCGAAGTGCTGGCGCCGTGTCAGCATCGCCTGTTCGACCTCGGCGGTGAACTGGCGATGCCGGAATATCAGGCGTTGAACGAGGCTGAAATCGAGCGACTGGAAGCGGCGATCGATGTGTGGAATGAAGAGCTGGGGCCGCTGGAAAACTTCATCTTGCCGGGTGGTTCGATGTTGATTGCGCAGGCACATGTCTGCCGCAGTCTGGCGCGCGGTGCCGAGCGCCGCTGTCAGCATTTGAACTCGGTTGAGCCATTGGCCGGGGTTGGCCTGGCGTATATCAATCGGTTGTCGGATTTGCTGTTTGTTGTGGCGCGGTTGATTGCGCGGCGGCAAGGGGTGGCGGAGATTTTGTGGCAGCCGGCTGCGAAACCTGAAGGAAAGTAGCGCCTGATATACCGCCATCGCTGGCAAGCCAGCGATGGGCAAGCAGCCCTTACACTGGATCAGGCCAGAACGCCCGAATCCCCGCCACACCCTGAGCCCCAACACCCCAAGCCTTCTCGCGCTCCGCCGGCCCTACTCCACCGAGTAGAAACACCGGTTTACTGAAACCGTCAATCAACGCCCCCGCCTGCTCCCACCCCAACGGCTGTGCATCCGGGTGCGTCAGCGTCGGCTGCACCGGCGACAGGGTGACAAAGTCGACACCCATCTGCTCGGCCAGCGCCAGCTCTTCGGCGTTATGGCACGACGCCGCGAGCCAACGCTCCGCCGGCAACGGACGCCCAGCCGCCGCGTATTTACGCAGTTGCGCAGCGGTGATGTGCCACCCGGCAGACGGGAAATCGCCGAGCCATTCGAAGGGCCCTTTGATCATCAACTGTGCCTTGCCCGCACACAGGCCCACCGCGTCGACCGCCAGATCACGGTATTTCGGGTCGTAGCCGTTGGGTGCGCGCAGCTGGATCAATTTGATCCCGCCGGCAATCGCTTTCTGGATGCCGCGCAACAAGGCCGGGCCTTCCAGATCCTCCGGAGTGATCAAGTATTCGGCAGGCAAGCGCGCCGCCGCGACGATCGGCTGATTGGCCGCCGGGAACTCATAGTCGATCAATTCCCTGGCAGTGACCCAAGCCAGTGGCTGGCCTTCAGCGCCGTGGGGTTCGCCGCTGAACGCCGAGACTTCCCAGACATCCAGCAAGACCTGTTTGTCCGGGTAATCGTGGCGAACCTTGATCAGCGGGCGGGCAGCATCAACGACGATGCCCAGCTCTTCATGCAGCTCGCGAGCCAGTGCCGATTGGACTGATTCGTCAGCCTCGACCTTGCCACCGGGAAATTCCCACAAGCCGCCTTGATGCTGGGTGTCGGCACGGCGGGCGATAAGGATTTTGCCGGCGCCGTCACGAATGACGGCTGCGGCGACGTGGACGCGTTTCACGGGTTCAATTCCTCCAGTCCAGCCTTTTGCCACGCTTTGAAGGCGGGCCATTGGTAGACGGTTTCAACATAGGCTTCGTCGACCGCCGGCAGCTTCACCTGATAGGTGCGCAAGCGCACGGCGATCGGCGCGAAAAAGGCATCGGCAAGGCTGACACGACCGAACAGGTAAGGCCCCTCTTCCGTGGCTGCCGCGCGGCATTCGGCCCATAGCGCGAGCATGCGTTCGATATCGACCTTCACTTCTGGCGGCACCGGGTTCAGCGGTGCGTCCTGGCTCAGGTTGAACGGCATGTGGTTACGCATGGCGAAGAAGCCGCTGTGCATTTGTGCGCAGGCCGAGCGGGCCTGGGCGCGGGCAAAGGTATCGCTCGGCCAGAGTTGCTCGGACGGAAACTGTTCGGCGAGATATTCAGCGATGGCCAGCGAATCGGCGATGGTGCCACGGGTGGTTTGCAGCAGCGGCACCTTGCCGGTCGGCGAATGCTTGAGCAGGCGCTCGCGGGTGTCGGGCTTGCCGAGCTTGATCAGCTCTTCGCTGTAGGGTGCGCCGGTCAGGTCCAGCGCCAGTGCCGCACGCAGGGACCAGGAGGAAAGCAGTTTGTCGCCGATGATCAGGTGCAGGGACATGGTGTGGCGCCTTTTCGTCAGGGAAACAATCCAGAATGTCTGGCGTCTGGTCGTCCGTCATCGCGGGCAAGCCCGCTCCCACAGGTTTTGGTGGTGTACACGGCATTTGTGAACGACCGCAATCACTGTGGGAGCGGGCTTGCCCGCGAAGAGGCCGGCAGCCCACTCCCACACCTTGAATCAAGTACGGTATTCAGCGTTGATCTTCACGTACTCATGCGACAGGTCGGTGGTCCAGATGGTTTCGCTGCAATCGCCGCGCCCCAGTTCGATGCGAATGGTGATTTCTTCCTGCTGCATCACCGCCGAGCCCTGGGCTTCAGTGTAGGTCGCGGCGCGAGCGCCACGGCTGGCGATGCACACGTCGCCGAGGAACACGTCGATCTTGCTCACGTCCAGATCCGGCACGCCGGCACGGCCCACGGCAGCGAGGATACGGCCCCAGTTCGGGTCGGAGGCGAACAGCGCGGTCTTGATCAGCGGCGAGTGGGCCACGGTGTAACCGACGTCCAGGCATTCCTGATGATTGCCGCCGCCATTCACTTCAACGGTGACGAACTTGGTCGCGCCTTCGCCGTCGCGCACGATGGCCTGGGCGACGTCCATGCACACTTCGAATACCGCCTGTTTCAGCTTGGCGAACAGCTCGCCTTCAGCGCGGGTGATCTCAGGCAGCGCGGCCTTGCCAGTGGCGATCAGCATGCAGCAATCGTTGGTCGAGGTGTCGCCGTCGATGGTGATGCGATTGAACGACTTGTTCGCGCCGTCGAGCATCAGGTTGTGCAGCACCTCGCGGGAGACTTTGGCATCGGTGGCGATGTAACCCAGCATGGTCGCCATGTTCGGGCGAATCATGCCGGCGCCTTTGCTGATGCCGGTGACAGTGATGGTCACGCCGTCATGCTCGAACTGGCGGCTGGCGCCCTTGGGCAGCGTGTCGGTGGTCATGATGCCGGTGGCGGCGGCTTCCCAGTTGTTCTCCGACAGATCATCCAGCGCAGCTTGCAGCGCACCTTCGATCTTCTCGACCGGCAGCGGCTCGCCGATCACGCCAGTGGAGTACGGCAGAATCTGGCTGGCATCGACGCCGGTCAGCTCGGCCAACTTAGCGGTGGTGCGCTCGGCAGCCGCCAAGCCAGGCTCCCCGGTGCCGGCGTTGGCATTACCGGTGTTGGTCAACAAGTAACGCACGGCGTTCTGTACGCGTTTTTTCGCCAGGATAACCGGCGCGGCGCAGAACGCGTTCAGGGTGAACACGCCAGCCACGGTCGAACCTTCAGCACAGCGCATCACCACTACATCCTTGCGCCCCGGGCGCTTGATGCCGGCCGAGGCGATACCGAGTTCAAAACCGGCAACCGGGTGCAACGTTGGCAAAGGACCAAGACCAACAGCCATGAATGCGCTCCTTACTCAATGATGTCAGCACCGCCACGGGAAAGGACGGTGGGATAAATGGCAAAACGCCGCGACGGCAGGAGCCGGTCGCGGCGCGGGGTGTTCAGCGATTGAAACGGGTTTTACTGGATCTGCCCGTGGCAATGCTTGTATTTCTTGCCCGAACCGCAGTAGCACAGTTCGTTGCGGCCCAGCTTCTGCTCGTTGCGAACCGGGGCAGCGGCGGTGGCCAGTGCCACATCGACCTCTTCACCCAGCGCTTCCGGCTGATCCAGCCCAGGCGCTTCGGCGTGTTCGAACTGCATGCGCGCCGCCAGTGCTTCGGCTTCCTGACGCAGGCGTTGCTCTTCGGCTTCCGGATCTTCGCGACGAACCTGAACGTGCGAGAGCACGCGGATCGAGTCGCGCTTGATCGAATCGAGCAGCTCGGAGAACAGCGTGAAGGATTCGCGCTTGTATTCCTGCTTCGGGTTCTTCTGCGCATAGCCACGCAGGTGAATGCCGTGACGCAGGTGATCCATGGTCGACAGGTGGTCTTTCCACAGGTCGTCGAGTACGCGCAGGACGATCTGCTTCTCGAACGAGCGCAGCGCCTCGGCACCGGCCTGGTCTTCTTTCTCGTTGTACGCCGCCATCAGCTCGGTCATGAGCTTCTCGCGCAGGGTTTCTTCGTACAGGTGATCGTCTTCGTCGAGCCATTGCTGGATCGGCAGTTTCACGCCGAAATCGCTTTCGATCGACGCTTCCAGACCGGCCACGTCCCACTGCTCTGGCAGCGATTGCGGCGGAATGTGCGCGCTGACGGTAGCGTTGAGCACGTCCTGACGGAAATCGGCGATGGTCTCACCAATGTTATCGGCGGCCAGCAACGTGTTACGCATGTGATAGATCACTTTACGCTGCTCGTTGTTGACGTCGTCGAACTCGAGCAGTTGCTTGCGGATGTCGAAGTTGCGGCCTTCAACCTTGCGCTGCGCCTTCTCGATCGCGTTGGTCACCATGCGGTGCTCGATCGCTTCGCCCGGCTGCATGCCCAGGGCTTTCATGAAGTTCTTCACCCGGTCGGAGGCGAAGATGCGCATCAGGCTGTCTTCCAGCGACAGGTAGAAGCGGCTCGAACCGGCATCGCCCTGACGGCCGGCACGGCCACGCAGCTGGTTGTCGATACGGCGCGATTCATGACGCTCGGAAGCGATCACCTGCAAGCCGCCGGACTCCAGCACTTGCTGGTGACGCTTCTGCCAGTCGGCCTTGATCTGGGCGATCTGCTCAGGGGTCGGGTTCTCCAGCGAAGCGACTTCCACTTCCCAGTTGCCGCCCAACAGGATGTCGGTACCACGACCGGCCATGTTGGTGGCGATGGTCAGCGCACCCGGACGACCGGCCTGAGCGATGATTTCAGCTTCTTTTTCGTGGAACTTGGCGTTGAGAACCTTGTGTTCGATGCCTTCTTTGACGAGCAACTCGGACATGTGCTCGGAAGTTTCGATGGTCGCGGTACCCACCAGCACCGGACGACCGGCGGCCATGCTTTCCTTGATGTCCGCGACGATCGCCGCGTATTTCTCTTCGGCGGTGAGGAACACCAGGTCGTTGTAGTCTTTACGCGCCAACGGTTTGTTCGGCGGGATGACCATGACTTCCAGACCATAGATCTGGTGGAATTCGAACGCTTCGGTGTCGGCGGTACCGGTCATGCCGGACAGCTTGGTGTACAGACGGAAGTAGTTCTGGAAAGTGGTCGAGGCCAGGGTCTGGCTCTCAGCCTGGATGTTCAGACCTTCCTTGGCTTCGATAGCCTGGTGCAGGCCTTCGGACAGACGACGACCCGGCATGGTACGACCGGTGTGTTCGTCGACCAGTACGACCTGACCGTCCTGGACGATGTATTCGATGTTGCGGTTGAACAGCTTGTGCGCACGCAGACCGGCGTAGACGTGGGTCAGCAGGCCAAGGTTGTGCGCCGAGTACAGGCTCTCGCCTTCGGCCAGCAGGCCGACGCGGGTGAGCATTTCTTCGATGAACTGGTGACCGGCTTCGTTGAGTTCGACCTGACGGGTCTTTTCGTCAACGGTGTAGTGACCGGCCTTGGTGACCTGGCCTTCAACTTCTTCGACGTGCAGTTCCAGCTGCGGGATCAGCTTGTTGATCTCCATGTACAGCTTGGAGCTGTCCTCGGCCTGACCGGAAATGATCAGCGGAGTACGCGCTTCGTCGATGAGGATGGAGTCGACTTCGTCGATCACGGCAAAGTTGAGTTCGCGCTGGAATTTTTCATCCATGCTGAACGCCATGTTGTCGCGCAGGTAGTCGAAACCGAATTCGTTGTTGGTGCCGTAGGTGATGTCGGCGGCGTAGGCGGCGCGCTTCTCTTCCGGCGGCTGGAACGGCGTCACGACGCCGACGGTCAGGCCGAGGAATTCATACAGCGGGCGCATCCAGTTGGCGTCACGGCGGGCCAGGTAGTCGTTCACGGTCACAACGTGCACGCCCTTGCCGGACAGTGCGTTGAGGTAAACACCCAGGGTGGCCACGAGGGTCTTGCCCTCACCGGTGCGCATTTCGGCAATCTTGCCTTCGTGCAGAGTCATGCCGCCGACGAGTTGTACGTCGAAGTGGCGCATGCCCATCACGCGCTTGCCAGCCTCGCGGGCGACGGCGAAGGCTTCCGGCAACAGCTTGTCGAGGGTTTCCCCTTTGGCGATACGGGCCTTGAACTCGGCGGTCTTGGCGCGCAATTGATCGTCCGAAAGGGCCACCATTTGCTCTTCGAAGGCATTGACGAGCTGCACCGTCTTGAGCATGCGTTTGACTTCACGCTCGTTCTTGCTTCCAAAAAGTTTCTTTAACAAAGGCGCAAACATATCGGCAGGATCTTCCACACTAAAGGGATGGAGGGCGGCCCCGTGAGTCGCCCGTGCAGCCCTCATGGCCGCATGCGAACGAGCATTCTACCCGGAAACGGTGGTGAGGAAAGTGGCGATGTTCCACGATGCTGGCACTGCGCTTTGACGGGGCTCACTTAAAATAGGGGCGTTTTGCTCAACTTCAACCCGTCGGGGGAAAGAAGTCAGGCGTTGATTTAATGAGCAAATCAGGGACAAAAGCAATGGCCCAGAGGTTCCGCAGCTTTCTGCTACCATGGCGCCTCTGTTCCTTCAGGTGTTCGATCATGGCGTTTCGCCCTCTCACGGCCAGAGCACCCGCCGTTCTGTTACGTGAAGCCAAACCGCTGAAAGCCATCCTCGGCCATGCCCAGCGTCTGGAGCATTTGCAGCGCCTGCTCGAAAGCCAGCTGCAACCGGCCGCTCGCGAGCATTGCCGGGTGGCCAAGTGGCGCGAAGGCGAGCTGTCGCTGGTGGTCACTGACGGCCATTGGGCAACGCGCCTGCGCTATCAGCAGAAACGCCTGCAGCGGCAGCTGCAACTGTTCGAAGAGTTCGCCAACCTGACGCGGATCAAATTCAGCGTGCGCCCGCCGATCATCCAGCACCGGGCGGTTGGACACACCATGGATTTGTCCAGCAGTGCGGCGGAGACGATTCAGTCGACGGCCGACGGGATCAGCGATCCGGGATTGCGCGCGGCGCTGGAGCGGTTGGCGGCGCATGCCAAAAGCAAAACCTGAAGCAAAAGCAAAAGATCGCAGCCTGCGGCAACTCCTACAGAATGAATGCATTTCAACTGTAGGAGCTGCCGAAGGCTGCGATCTTTGCTTTTTAGCGGCGCTTGCTGCCTCCGAGCAGAGACCCCATCAACCCGCGCACCAACTGCTTGCCAAGGTTATTGGCCGCCTGGCGCATCGCTGATTTCAGCGCCTGCCCTGCCGCCGTGCCGAGGAATTCGCCAGCGCGGTCAGCCAGGCTCGGCTCTTCGGCCGCCGCTTTGCCCGCTGGTGTCTCAGCCTCGGGCGCCAGCCCTTTGCGGCCCATCAAGATCTCATAGGCCGACTCGCGATCGATCGGCTTGTCATAACGGCCCTTGAACGGTGAGCCGGCGATCAGCACGGTGCGCTCGGTTTCGGTCAGCGGGCCGATCCGCGACTGCGGCGGTGCCACCAGCACGCGCTGGACCATTTCCGGCGTGCCCTTCTCGGTCAGCGTGCCGACCAGCGCCTCACCAATACCTAACTCAGTCAGCACCGACAGACTGTCGAACGCCGGATTCGGCCGAAAGCCATCCGCCACGGCGCGCAGAGATTTCTGCTCT
>NZ_JH635998.1:3606386-3612426 GCF_000257605.1 Pseudomonas sp. R62 | reverse complement strand
CCCAACTGCGCCAGCACGTCATCCGGCAGGTCCGCTGGCGACTGGGTGACGAAGTACACGCCCACGCCTTTGGAACGAATCAAGCGCACCACTTGCTCAAGCCGCTCCTGCAAGGCCTTGGGCGTGTCGCCGAAGAGCAAGTGCGCCTCGTCGAAGAACAGCGCCAGCAGCGGCTTGTCAGCATCGCCGCGCTCGGGCAGTTGCTCGAACAACTCGGCCAGCAGCCACAGCAGGAACGTTGCGTAAACCTTCGGCGCCTCGTGCACCAGACGGCTGGCGTCGAGCAGGTGGATGCGTCCCCGGCCATCGGCGCCCGGTTGCAGGATGTCTTCAAGTTGCAGCGCCGGCTCGCCGAACAGGGCTTCGGCGCCCTGCTGTTCCAGCGTCGCCAAGCGGCGCAGCAGCGCCTGGCTGGAACCGGTGGTCATCAGCGCCGCGTCTTCGCCGAGCAACTGCGGGTTGTCCTTGAGGTGATTGAGCAGCGCTTTCAGATCCTTGAGATCCAGCAGCAACAGCCCTTCGCGATCCGCCACTTTGAAGGCCGCGTACAGCGCCGACTGCTGACTGTCGGTCAGCTCGAGCAGGCTGCCGATCAGTAGCGGACCCATTTCGCTCAGCGTGGTGCGCAGCGGATGACCGGATTCACCGTGGATGTCCCACAGCGTGACGGGATAAGCCTGCGGCGTGTGACCGAGCCAGGGCATGCCGGCGATGCGCTCGGCCACTTTGCCCTGCGGGTTGCCGGCAGCACCGAGGCCGCACAGGTCGCCCTTGATGTCGGCGGCGAACACCGCCACACCGGCGTCGCTGAACGCTTCGGCCAGACGCTGCAATGTCACGGTCTTACCGGTGCCGGTGGCGCCAGCGATCAGCCCGTGGCGGTTGGCCAGGCGCATGGCCTGAGCGATGGGTTGCGCGGCCGGATCAGCGCCGATAACGAGTTGCGAAGAGTCAGGCATTTTCTCACCCAATGGTTAATCTTTGATGACACATGGCCGATACATAAATTGGATAGACCCATCAGAAAATCGGGTCGGACATTTCCCTAAGGAGAGCCGGAAATATCAGTTTTTCAACCTTGCCCATAGTGCGCGTCTCTATCAAAGCACGCCCAGGACATTAAGACCTTAGCGGAACCCCAAGCCATGAACAAAAACCTGCGCTTCAGCCATAAGATTTTGCTTGCCGCCGCTCTCATCGTCATTGCCGCTTTTGCCTCGTTCACGCTGTACAACGACTGGCTGCAGCGCAATGCGATCCGCGATGATCTGAACAACTACCTCAATGAAATGGGCGAGGTCACCGCCGGCAACATCCAGACCTGGCTCAGCGGGCGCATTCTGCTGATCGAGAACGCCGCGCAGAACATCGCCATCAACCCGGAAACTGCCACGGTCGCCAGCCTGCTGGAACAGAAAAGCCTGACCTCGACGTTCATGGCCACCTACCTGGGCGATGCCACCGGGCATTTCACCATCCGCCCGGACGTGAAGATGCCGGACGGTTTCGATCCGCGCGTGCGCCCTTGGTATAAAGGTGCCGAAAGCAGCAGCACCTCGACCCTGACCGAACCCTACATCGATGCGGCCACCGGCCAGTTGATCATTTCCATCGCCACCGCGTCGAAAAACGCCGGGCAGAGCGTTGGCGTGGTCGGTGGTGACCTCAGCCTGCAATCGCTGGTCGACACCCTCGCCGCACGGGATTTCGACGGCATGGGCTACGTATTCCTGGTCAGCGCTGACGGCAAGATCCTCGTCCACCCGGACAAGGCCTTGGTGATGAAGTCACTGAAAGAAGCCTACCCGCAGGACACGCCGCGCATCAGCAGCGATTTCAGCGAAGTGAGCGTCGACGGCAAAACCCGCATCGTCACCTTCGCTCCGATCAAAGGCCTGCCGTCGGTGAACTGGTACATCGGTCTGTCGATCGATAAGGATCAGGCGTACTCGATGCTCAGCGAATTCCGTACCTCAGCGGTAATCGCAACCTTCATTGCCGTGGCAATCATCATCGCCCTGCTCGGCATGCTGATCCGCCTGCTGATCCAGCCGCTGCACGTGATGACCCGCGCTATGGAAGACATCGCCGACGGCGAAGGCGACCTGACCAAACGCCTGAACATCGTCAATAACGATGAATTCGGCATCCTCGGTACCGCGTTCAACCGCTTCGTCGAGCGTATTCACGGTTCGATCCGCGAAGTGTCCTCGGCCACCGGTCAGGTCAACGAAGTCGCGCTGCGCGTGGTCGCTGCGTCGAATTCGTCGATGTACAACTCCGACCAGCAAGCCTCGCGTACCAGCAGCGTTGCCGCCGCGATCAATCAGCTCGGCGCCGCCGCCCAGGAAATTGCCCGCAACGCCGCCCAAGCGTCGAATCAGGCCAGCGATGCCCGGGGTCTGGCCGAAGATGGCCAGCAGGTGGTCGAGCGCAGCATCAAGGCGATGAACCAGTTGTCGAGCATGCTCAGCGCGTCCAGCACCAACATCGAGTCGCTGAACAGCAAGACCGTCAACATCGGCCAGATTCTCGAGGTGATCACCAGTATTTCCCAGCAGACCAACCTGTTGGCGCTGAACGCGGCGATCGAAGCGGCGCGCGCCGGTGAGGCCGGTCGTGGTTTCGCCGTGGTGGCCGACGAAGTGCGCAACCTCGCGCACCGCACGCAGGAATCGGCACAGCAGGTGCAGACCATGATCGAGGAGCTGCAAGTCGGCGCCCGGGAATCGGTGAGCACCATGAGCGACAGCCAGCGCCACAGCCAGGACAGCGTCGAGATCGTCAACCTTGCCGGCGAACGCCTGAACAGCGTGACCCTGCGCATTGGCGAGATCGACGGGATGAACCAGTCGGTGGCGACGGCGACCGAGGAGCAGACTGCGGTGGTTGAGTCGATCAACGTCGATATCACCGAGATCAACACGCTGAACCAGGAAGGCGTGGAAAACCTGCAAGCGACCTTGCGCGCGTGCTCGGATCTGGAGCAGCAGGCTTCGCGTCTCAAGCAGTTGGTGGGCAGCTTCAGGATTTAAGCTGCGGCGACTGGCCACTTCGCGAGCAGGCTCGCTCCCACAGGGAAAATGCATTCCATTGTGGGAGCGAGCCTGCTCGCGAATATCTACCTTTCAACGAAACCCGACTGACAACCCACCGCGCAATCCCGACCGAACATCTATTCTGGATAAAGGTCAATCAAGGGAGAACGACACAGCGGAGGGTTGCTCACCGTGCATATCGCCGACATCACCATGTTCTACGCCCCGGCCAGCGGAGGCGTGCGGACTTATCTGGATGCCAAACACCGTCGCCTTGGCGAGCGCAACGCCATTCGCCACAGCCTGCTGATCCCCGGCGCGCGACTGGGTGAACATGACGGCATTTTCACGGTTCCGGCGCCCGCCCTGCCCTTCGGCAAAGGTTATCGCTTCCCCCTGCGCCTGGCGCCTTGGCGAAACGTCCTGCAGGATTTGCAGCCGGATCTGATCGAAGTCGGCGATCCCTACCTCACCGCATGGGCGGCGCTGGATGCGCGGCGACAGCTCGATGTGCCGGTGATCGGCTTTTATCACTCGGATCTGCCGCTGCTGGCGGGCAATCGCATGGGCCATTGGGTCACGCCGAATGTCGAGGCTTACGTGACTCGTCTGTACGGCAATTTCGATCGTGTCCTTGCCCCGAGCCAGGTCATGGCCGACAAGCTCATCGGGCTTGGCGTGCGCAATGTCCATGTGCAACCGCTGGGCGTGGATCTGCACACTTTCCATCCCGACGCCCGCGATCCTGGCTTGCGGGCTGAGCTGGGCATTGCCGAAGACACCCGCCTGCTGATCTTTGCCGGGCGCGGTTCCAAGGAAAAAAACCTGCCGGTGCTGCTCAAGTGCATGCAGCGCCTCGGTCCGCGCTATCACTTGTTGTTGGTCGGCTCGTCGATGCCCGCAGCGGTGCCGGACAACGTCAGCGTCATCGACGAATTCTGCCCGGCGCCGAAAGTCGCGCGGCTGATGGCCAGCGCCGATGCGCTGCTGCATGCCGGCGACCAGGAAACCTTCGGCCTGGTCATCCTTGAGGCCATGGCCTGCGGCATTCCCGTGGTGGCGGTGGCGGCCGGGGCGTTTGAAGAAATCGTCAACGATTCCTGCGGCCTGCTCTGTGCGCCGAACAATCCCCAGGCCATGGCCAATGCTGTGCGTGAGCTGTTCAGTCGCGGCTGCGATCGGCTCGGTCAGCAGGCGCGTCAGCACGTCGAACGGCATTACGCCTGGGACACCGTGGTCGACAGTCTGCTCAGCCACTATCACGCGGTGCTCGGCCATACGCTGCCACGGGTGGCCAATGGTTGAAGAAATGAAAGCTGTTTGCCTGGTATTGCATGATGTGGCGCCCTCGACGTGGGCGGATTATCAGCCCTTCGTCGAGGCCGTCGATGCCTTGGGTGATGTGCCGATGACGTGGCTGGTTGTGCCGGATTTCCATCGCCACGATGCCCTTGATGCCAACCCTGAGTTTCGCCGAGTGCTCGATGCCAGGGTCGCCCGAGGCGATGAACTGGCGCTGCACGGCTACTACCACGACGATCAGGAACCCCTGCCGAACAACCCGCGCGACTGGTTCATGCGCCGGGTCTACACCCATGAAGGCGAGTTCTATCGCTTGTCTCGCGAAGCAGCCCTGGCCCGCCTGCATGCGGGTCTGGAGATGTTTCAGCGCTACGACTGGCCGGTGCAGGGTTTCGTCGCCCCGGCCTGGCTGATGAGCGAAGGCGCCCGTCAGGCCTTGCGCGAATTGCCGCTCAGCTACACCAGCAGTCCGCAGCATCTTTATCGCTTGCCCGACTTCAGCGCCATCGATGCACCGGGGCTGGTGTGGAGTGCGCGCAGTGCCTGGCGGCGCGGCGTGTCGAAAATCCTCAGCGACCAGCGTGAACAGCGCTGGCGCGAGGCATCGGTGATTCGTCTGGGGCTGCATCCGGTGGACATGCGTCACCGCTTTTCTCGCGATTACTGGTTGCACACGCTGCAACGCCTGCTGGCGGAAGGACGCGTGCCGCTGACGAAAATCGACTGGCTGGCCCGACAGCGCGGACAACTGGAACGCGCAGCATGAAGCGCAGCCTGTTGTTGCTGATCGGCCTGCTGGCGGCGGTGCTGATTCCGGTGCTGCTCGGCGGCGGCGAAACCTGGGCGCGCCTGCGCAGCTTCCCGCTGAACTGGCTGTTGATCATGTTCGGCATGATTCTGCTGTGCTGGGGGATCAATACGCTGCGCTTGCGTTTGTTGCTCGGCGACCAGCGAGAAAAAGTCGCGCCCTTGAAAAGCCTCGGCGTGGTGATGGCGGCCGAGTTCGCGTACTGCGCCACGCCGGGTGGCAGCGGCGGGCCGCTGACGATCATGGCTCTGCTCGCTCGTTGCGGCGTGCGTCCGGCGCGGGGCAGCGCGGTGTTTGCCATGGATCAGCTCAGCGATCTGCTGTTTTTTCTCTGCGCCCTGAGCGGGATTCTGATTTACGCGCTGTTCCAGCACCTGAGCGATCGTCTCGAGTGGCTGCTGACCGTCAGCGCCGTTTCGCTGTTTGGCGGTTTGTTCAGTTGCGTGTTGATCGCCCGTTATCACCGAGCGTTGATTCGCCTGAGCGGGCGGCTGTTGGCGGGGATGAACATCACGGCACGCACTCGCCGTCGCTGGGCGCGCAAGTTGCTGCACTTCCTCGCGGCATTTACCGATACCTTGAAACTGCCCTGGCAAACGCTGGTTCAGGTTTTTGCTCTGACCTGCGTGCACTGGCTGCTGCGCTACAGCGTGCTGTATCTGGCCTTGCGCGGGCTCGGCGCGGATTTGCAGTGGGCATGGAGTTTTCTGGTGCAGATGCTTTCGCTCGGCGCCGGTCAATTCAGCCTGTTACCTGGCGGCGCGGGAGCCGCAGAATTGACCTCCGCCGCGCTGCTCGCACCCATGGTGGGCAAGTCCACCGCAGCGGCGGCGATCCTGATCTGGCGCGTGGTGACGTATTACTTCTATCTGCTGGTGGGCGGGCCGGTGTT
>NZ_JH635998.1:3598900-3605847 GCF_000257605.1 Pseudomonas sp. R62 | reverse complement strand
ATTGATGCTGGGCAAGCCGTTGCTGAAGAAGTTGGTGAACGTCAGGCAGGCTTCTTAGGTTCGTCCTGCTCTTGCTGGAGTTGCTCCCAAAGTTCGGCGGCCCCGGGGAATTCGGTGCCGTCGTCCGGGCTCATGTCATCCGGGTCGTAACGACTCAGGCAACCTTCACCAAGGGTGGCGGGGGCTTTGGAAGTGGCTTTGTCCAGTGGATCGCTCATGGCTTTTCCTCGGGCTCAAATGACAAGGGCCTGAGCGATTCAACGCCCAGGCCCCTGGTTTTTCAAGCGTGGCGTGCTCGATCAGAACACAACCGTCTTGTTGCCGTGCACCAGCACGCGGTCTTCCAGGTGATAACGCAGACCACGGGCCAGCACCATCTTCTCGACGTCACGGCCGAAACGCACCATGTCTTCGATGCTGTCGCTGTGGCTGACACGCACCACGTCCTGCTCGATGATCGGGCCGGCGTCCAGCTCTTCGGTCACGTAATGGCAGGTTGCGCCGATCAGTTTGACCCCACGCAGCGACGCTTGGTGATACGGCTTGGCGCCGACGAACGATGGCAGGAAGCTGTGGTGGATGTTGATGACCTTGTGCGCGTATTCGCGGCACATGTCCGGCGGCAGGATCTGCATGTAGCGCGCCAGCACCACCACTTCGGCGTCGTGCTGTTTGACCAGGCGCGATACTTCGTCGAATGCAGGCTGCTTGTCCTGCGGATTGACCGGCACGTGGTAGTAAGGGATGCCGTGCCACTCGACCATGCTGCGCAGGTCATCGTGGTTGGAGATCACACAGGAGATTTCGCAATCCAGTTCATCGCTGTGCCAGCGGTGCAGCAGGTCGGCCAGGCAGTGGGATTCGCGGCTGGCCATCAGCACTACGCGTTTTTTTTGCTCGGTGTCGGTGATGCGCCAGTCCATCGAGAACTCTTCGGCGATCGGCGCGAACTTCTCGCGCAACTCTTCAATACCGAACGGCAGCGAGTCGGCACGGATTTCGTGACGCATGAAGAACCAGCCCACTTGATTGTCAGAGTGGTGGCTCGCTTCGGTGATCCAGCCATTATGAGAGGCCAGAAAATTACTGACTTTGGCAACGATGCCAACGCGGTCCGGGCAAGAAATCACCAGCCGAAAAGTGCGCATGAGGGGGAAACTCCAGAACTTCACAAAGGCCGCCATTCTAGCGACTGCGCAGGAAAACTGCAGTACGCATACGCGCCGGGTGGGATAAAGCATGGCGAAACGGCTTTCTGACGCAGGTCTTACGTCAAGACCGTGACGCTTTAGAAGGGCTTTTGTCAGACAACTGTAAATATCTGTGCTGACTGCATCACATTATTTAACTGAACATTCAAGTCGCGGCTAATTCCTGTAACTCATTTAAATAAAAACCCGATCTAAATGTTTACTTGATGAAACAGCCTGACTATTATTGCGGCACTGTCCCCTGTCATTCAGCATTCTACAAAAGGTAGTACTCATGTCCTTGATCAACGAATATCGCGCCACCGAAGAAGCCATCAAAGAGCTGCAAGCCCGTCTGAAGAACCTGTCCGAAGACGACAAACTGCAAGCCGAACTGGAATTCGAAGGCAAACTGCGCACGCTGATGGGTGAATACTCCAAGTCGCTGCGTGACATCATCGCGCTGCTGGATCCAGAAGCCAAATCCAAGGCTCCACGTGGCGGCGCAGTAAAAACTACCGGCACCAAGCGTGCACGCAAAGTTAAGCAATACAAAAACCCGCACAACGGTGAAGTCATCGAAACCAAAGGTGGCAACCACAAGACTCTGAAAGAGTGGAAAGCCAAGTGGGGCGGCGACGTGGTTGAAGGCTGGGCTACCCTGCTGGGCTAAGCCGCGACGCCTTCGCAGAGCGATCCGCGAACAAAAGAACGCCAGCTAGCGCTGGCGTTTTTTTATGCCCGTAATTTATTGTCCGGGCATGTTCGATTTCACAGATTCAAACGTTTGCGTAATGCCTGGACATAATTCTGCCAGTCATTGAGCACCTCTCGCTGCATCGGTGACGCACTAAGCGACCATTGCTCGGCGGCCTCGATAAATGACTGCACGGTATTCGGCGCACCTGCCTCGGGTTGCGTCAGGCGCTGCTGACAGAATAATTTCCAGCGCTCTTGCTCGGCCACATCCAGGGTGTCCGGAAAGTTGCGTGCTCGATATCGAAAAAGTAATTCAGGCAAACGTTCATCATCGAAAGGCCAGTGCTCTTGCGCCAATTGCGCAGGGTCGGCCGTTCGAACTTGTTCGCATAAACGACGATCACGATCACCGATAAATCCATCGTACAACTGCTGCTCGGGATCTTCGCTGGGAGTGAAATCTTCGCTGGCATAAATCGCCGCGACTTTATCTTTCCACACTTGTTGTGCGTCAGTTAGTCGCACTGCCCGCTCCTGATAAAGCGCCATGTCCAGCCCAAGGCGCTGCTGGTCTTGTGCGCGCAATACCGCCAGCGGCGCTACAACCGGGCAACGATTGATATGAATCAGCTTGAGCGGTACCGGTAACTCACCTTCGGCCAACTCATCGCGACGGGTATAAAGACGCTGACGCAGGGCTTGCGCATCGAGGTCCAGCAACCCCTGCGGATCAAGATGCAGATCACAGACGATCAGGGCGTTGCGATTCTTCGGGTGCCAGGCCAGCGGCAGCACCACGCCGACATAACTGCGCGCCGCCGAGAAACGCCCGGACACATGCACCAGTGGCTGCAACAGGCGGATCTGATCCATCACCTTCTGTTTGCTGCGCAACTGGAACAGCCACTCGTAGAGCTTGGGTTGTTTCTCGCGAATCAGCCGCGCCAACGCGATGGTGGCGCGCACATCCGACAGGGCTTCGTGAGCGTGCCCGTGATCGATATTGTTGGCCGCTGTCAGGCGTTCGAGCTTGAGGGTCACGCGGCCTTCATCATCGGTCGGCCAGACCAGACCGTCCGGGCGCAATGCGTAAGCGGCGCGCACCACATCAATCAGATCCCAGCGACTGTTGCCACCCTGCCATTCACGGGCATAGGGGTCGAAGAAATTGCGATACAGGCTGTAGCGAGTCATCTCATCGTCGAAACGCAAGGTGTTGTAACCGGCGCCACAGGTGCCCGGTGCGGCCAGTTGCGCATGCACGCGAGTCATGAAATCGGCTTCGCTCAAGCCTTTTTCAGCGAGCTGACCGGGGGTGATGCCAGTGATCGCGCACGCCGCCGGGTGCGGCAGGATGTCTTCGCTGGGCTGGCAATAGAGGTTGACCGGCTCGTCGATCTCGTTGAGCGCATGGTCGGTGCGAATCCCGGCCACCTGCAGCGGTCGGTCGTTGCGCGGATTGATGCCAGTGGTTTCGTAGTCGTACCAGAAGATTGAAGTCACGGGCGAATCCTGAACAGAAGATCGGCGAAGTCTAGGCGCTCAGCCGACTCCGGAGCCAGTCTCCTGTCCTCCGAACAGCATTTTTTCCAATTTCCTACAGCTTAAAGGTACTCGAACTGTGGGAACGAGCTTGCTCGCGAAGGGTCCAGCACATTCAACATTGAGGCTGCCTGTCACTGCGCCTTCGCGAGCAAGCTCGCTCCCACAAGGGCCAGTATTGTCCGCCTACGGAGTGGTTACACGCTGTGCAATACATAGTGATGTCGTTTCCCCCCGAGAGGCTGCTAGCATCAGGCGCACTTGCACCCCGAACAGGCGAACATCAGGTAGCCCATGCTCGAGCCCACAGCACCGCGAAGGAAAGCACCGCTGGATACGCGCCATCAGGTCGAAACGCCGGAAGGCATCGACCTGCCGTTGCGCCCCGCCGGGTTGATGGTGCGCGCGGTGGCGTTTGCCATCGATCTGGGCATTCGCGGCTTGATCCTCGGCGTGCTGTTCATCGCGCTGGCATTTCTCGGCAAGCTCGGCATGGGCCTCGGTTCCTTGCTGCTGTTTGCCATCAGCTGGTGGTACATGGTGTTGTTCGAGGTGCTGCGTCAGGGCCGCTCGCCGGGTAAGCAATGGCTGGGTTTGCGCGTGGTACACGATGACGGCACGCCGATCGGTTGGTCGGCCTCGCTATTGCGCAACCTGCTGCGCTTTGTCGATCTACTGCCCTTCGGCTATTTCCTCGGTGCGCTCAGTTGCCTGCAACACCCGACCTTCAAACGCCTCGGCGACATTGCCGCCGGCACCTTGGTGGTATACAGCGAGCGGCCGCTGAGCCGACCGCAATTGCCTGATGCCGAACCTCGTCGCTGCCCCGTTCCACTGACCTTGAGCGAACAACGCGCGGTACTCGGTTTCGCCGAGCGTCAGGCCGAGCTCTCTCCCGCACGGGTCAACGAGCTGGCGGCATTGCTGGCGCAGCCGCTGCACATCTCTGCGCCCAAGGCCGTGTCTGAACTCAACGGCATCGCGCGCGGTTTGTTGGGGCCGACCCCATGAAGCAGAGCCTGTTCGAAAGTCGCCACAAGGCCGAATGGGAGCGTTTCGCCGTGGCGCTTGAACGCCTCGAACACGGCAAGGATACGGCGCAAGTCAGCGATTTTCCCAAGGCCTATCGACGTCTCTGCCAACATCTGGCTCTGGCCCAGGCGCGTGGCTACAGCAGTTTTCTGATCGATTCATTACAGCAGCAAGTGCTGCGCGGCCATCAACAGCTCTATCGGCATCGCAGTCGCCTCGGGGCGCTCATCATCAGCTTTATCCTCGCCGACTTCCCGCGACTGGTGCGCGAACAGTGGCGCTTTGTTGCGGCCGCCAGCCTGTTGTTCTTCGGCAGCCTGATCGGTTTCGGCGTGCTGGTTTATCTGAACCCGGAACTGATCTACAACCTGATCCCGGCCGAACAGGTGCGCGAGATGCAGGGCATGTACGACCCCGTTGCCGGCCACCTCGGACGCTCGTCCGAACGGGCGGCCAGCGAAGACTGGGTGATGTTCGGCTATTACGTCATGCACAACACGGGCATCGCCTTTCAGACGTTCGCCAGCGGTTTGTTGATGGGCGTGGGCAGCGGATTCTTTCTGCTATACAACGGCATGATCATCGGCGCGGTGGCCGGGCATCTCAGCGAGATCGGTTTCGGCCAGACCTTCTGGTCGTTCGTGATCGGCCACGGTGCGTTCGAACTGAGCGCCATCGCCCTCGCCGGAGCGGCGGGCCTGAAGCTGGGCTGGGCGCTGATCGCCCCCGGACGCCTGACATGGGGCGAGGCGCTGCGCCTGGCCGCGCGCAAAAGTGTGTTGCTGGTGTGCGGGGCCATGCTGTTCCTGTTGATCGCAGCCTTTATCGAGGCTTACTGGTCGTCGAAAACCAGTGTCACGCCGCTGACCAAATACGCCGTCGGCGCCGCGCTGTGGCTGGCCGTCGTGGTTTATCTGTCGTTTGCCGGAAGGATTCGTCATGCGCCTGAGTGACGCCAGCGTAGTGATCCGCCCGCGCACGACCTGGGAAGCCATGGACCTGGGCGTATTGATGAGCCAGCAGCATCGGCGGTTGTTGATGACCAGTTGGGCGATCGTCACCCTGCCGCTGTTCGCCCTGCTCAGCCTGTTGCTGTGGGATTCGCCATCACTGGCGGTGTTCATTTTCTGGTGGCTGAAACCGGCCTACGAACGCCTGCCGCTGTACATCCTCTCCAAAGCGCTGTTCGGTGAAACCCCGACGCTCAAGCAAGCCTTGCGTGAATGGCCGCGCCTGCTCAGGCCGCAACTATTGGCGAGTCTGACCTGGCGCCGGCTGAGCCTGAGTCGCAGCTTTGTGCTGCCGGTGACGCAACTCGAAGGTCTCGACGGCGAGGCCAGACAACAACGTCTGCAGGTGCTGCTGCAACGCAACGGCGGCGCCGCGCAATGGCTGACGATTATCGGCGTGCATCTGGAAACCGCGCTGTGGATCGGCTTGATGCTGCTGTTCTACATGCTCTTGCCGCAGCAGATCGAAACCGACTGGGACTGGCAATCGCTTTTGCTAGCCGCCGATCAGGATTGGCGCTGGCTGGAGCACCTGACCAACGTTTTTTACGCGCTGATCCTGGTGGCCTGGGGACCGGTGTATGTCGCCTGCGGTTTCAGCCTGTACCTGAACCGCCGCACACAACTGGAAGCCTGGGACATCGAGCTGGTCTTCCGCCGTTTGCGCCAGCGCTTGAACAACGGCGTGCTCGGCGTGTTGCTGGCGGCGTGTCTGCTGCTGCCGAACCTGCAACCGGTGTGGGCCAGCGATGCGCCGGATGCTCCACGGTTGCTCAATCAGCCGCTGACCAGTCAGGCCTCGCGCGACAGCATTCAGTCGCTGCTCGAACAACCGCCGTTCAAGAACAAGGAGAGCGTCACCCGTTATCGCTTTGGCGACGACCCGGCAAGTCCGACCAAAGACGCGCAAGCGGGTGAGGCACCGCAGTGGCTGAAAACCCTTCTCGGTTGGCTCGATGGTCGACACCTTGATGCCTTGGCGAACGTGATTGAGGTGCTGTTGTGGGGCGCGCTGATTGCCGCGCTGGGCTGGCTGGCCTGGCGTTATCGCGAATTCCTCGGGGCTTTCGTCAGCCGCCGCCCGAACCTGCCAGCGCGCAGCAAACCGCCGGCGTCGCCACAAGTCTTCGGCCTCGATCTGAACCGTGAAACCCTGCCGGATGACATTGCCAGCAGCGCCGAACAATTGTGGCTGAGCGAA
Organism: Pseudomonas sp. R62; assembly: GCF_000257605.1. Classification (NCBI taxonomy): domain Bacteria; kingdom Pseudomonadati; phylum Pseudomonadota; class Gammaproteobacteria; order Pseudomonadales; family Pseudomonadaceae; genus Pseudomonas; species Pseudomonas sp. R62. The sequence goes on along the minus strand of NZ_JH635998.1, from coordinate 3,599,173 downwards.
CCTCGCGCCGCGCTGGGCCTGCTCTATCGCGGCCTGCTCAGCCGTCTGTTGCATGATTTCCACCTGACGCTGAAAGCCGCCGACACCGAGAGCCAGATCCTCAACCGCATTGAGCAATTGCAACGCCCGGACCTGCTCGCCTACAGCCGCAACCTCACTGTTCACTGGCAGAACATGGCCTACGGGCACCGACTTCCAGCTGCGCACCTGCAAGCAGAGCTGTGCAACGGCTGGCGTGAATTGTTCGGCAAAGGATCCGGGCATTGAACCGGC
>NZ_JH635998.1:3588296-3598175 GCF_000257605.1 Pseudomonas sp. R62 | reverse complement strand
CGCATCGGCTGGTCGTTGGCTGCGCTGGCGCTTGTGCTGCTTGGCGGCTTGAGCCTGTTCCTCTACCTCAAGGCCCGGCCCTATCAGGAAACCGTCGATCACGGCCCCTCGCCTGCCGCGCAAGCCAATCCTTATCTGGCGGCAGAAATGTTCCTGCGCGAGCGCGGCCTCGCGGTCAGTCACGCCGAGACCCTGGCGGTACTGCCGCAGATCGATCCGCACAGCCACACCTTGTTGTTGTTCGGCGAGCGCGCGCGGATGACACCGCGTGAAGTCGATCAGGTGCTGAACTGGACTCGCGCCGGCGGACGCTTGGTATTTGTCGCTGAATCGCTGTGGGATGCGCAAACCGGGCAAAGCAATGATCTGCTACTCGATAAGGTGCAACTGCATCAATCGCTGAGCAAGGACTTGAAAGATCCACCAGTGGACGTGGAAAAGGACCGCTTCCCGAAACTGACCAAACTGTACCTGGAAGACGAAGACGCGCCCGCCTACGCCGGTTTCGACACCGACTTCCACCTCGACGACCCGAACAATGTCGCGCAAGCCTGGGCCAACAGCGCCAAAGCCACGCACATGATGCAACGGGTGTACGGCCTCGGCACGATCACCGTGGTCACCGATGCCGAGCTGTGGAAAACCGGCGCTATCGGCAAATATGACAACGCCTGGCTGCTCTGGTATCTGAGCGCCGACACCGACGTCACGCTGATTTACAACACCGCGCACGATGGCTTGTGGACCTTGCTCTGGCGCTACTTCCCGCAGGCCATCGTCGCCCTGCTCGCCTTGATCGGCCTGTGGTTGTGGCAGGCCGGCGTACGCCATGGCCCGGTGCAAATGCCGGCGCCAGCGGGTCGGCGCCAACTGCTGGAGCATCTGCGTGCCAGTGCCGATTTCCTCCTGCGCCACAACGGCCAGCAAGCGCTGCTGCAAGCCTTGCAACAAGACATCCTGCGCCGCGCGCGCCGCCGCCATCCCGGTTTCGATCAATTGAATGTGGCCGAACAATGGCTGGCGTTATCGCGCCTGACCCGGCAACCCACCCGCGCCATCAGCCAGGCCCTGAGCCCACGTCCGAAGCAGCGTTTGTCCAGCGCCGAATTCAGCCGGCAGGTCGCTCATCTGCAAACCTTGAGGAACGCGTTATGACTGAACAGATCGAGCCCGGCAGCGCGACGCACGCCGCCCAGCAGCGCCAGCGTGCCAGCCAGTTGGCGCAGGCAGTGCGCAACGAATTGAACAAGGCGCTGATCGGCCAGGATGCGGTGGTCGACGATGTCCTGACCGCGCTGATCGCCGGCGGCCACGTGCTGCTCGAAGGCGTGCCCGGTCTGGGCAAGACCTTGCTGGTGCGGGCACTGGCGCGATGCTTCGGCGGCGAGTTCGCGCGCATCCAGTTCACCCCGGATCTGATGCCCAGCGACGTTACCGGCCACGCCGTGTATGACCTGCAGACCGAGCAGTTCAAGCTGCGCAAAGGCCCGCTGTTCACCAACCTGCTGCTGGCGGACGAGATCAACCGCGCCCCGGCAAAAACCCAGGCGGCATTGCTCGAAGCCATGCAGGAACGCCAGGTGACACTCGAAGGTCGCCCCCTGCCCATCGCGCAACCGTTCATGGTTTTGGCGACGCAGAACCCGATCGAACAGGAAGGCACCTATCCGCTGCCGGAAGCCGAGCTCGACCGTTTCATGCTCAAGGTGCGCATGGATTATCCCGACGCCGATCAGGAGCTGAACATGGTCCGTCAGGTCTGTCGTTCGACCCGCGCCGACATGCTCGATGTGCAACCGCTACGCACAGTGTTGCAAGCCAAAGACGTGCAGGCGTTGCAGCGTATTGCCAGCGATCTGCCGCTGGATGATCAGGTCCTCGATTACGCCGTGCGTCTGGCGCGCAGCACGCGCACCTGGCCGGGCCTGACCCTCGGCGCCGGACCACGCGCCTCGATTGCACTGGTGCGTTGCGCCCGTGCCCGCGCCTTGTTGCGCGGCGGCGAGTTCGTGATTCCGGATGACATCAAAGGCTGCGCACTCGCTGTGCTGCGCCATCGCGTGCGCATCGCACCGGAGCTGGACATCGAAGGCCTGCAGGTCGATCAGGTGCTCGCGCAATTGCTCGATCAAGTGCCGGCGCCGCGCCTGTGAAACCCTCGCGTTTGCTGCTGATCTGGCTGGCGCTGCTGCTGGGCGTCAGCATCGTGCTTGGCGCCTTTCAGGCACTCGGCAGAGAGCTCCCGTCGAGCCTGATTTCGATCAACTGGGGGTTGCTCCTGGCGCTGTTGGCCTTGGCGGTTATCGACGCCGTACGCCTCAGACGCCTGCCCTCGCCGCGCATCAAACGACAGATGCCCGGCAGCCTGGCGCTCGGGCGCTGGGGAGAGGTGAAGCTGGAGGTCGCCCATGAGTTTGCCGAGCCACTGAACATCAATTTCTTCGACCACGTACCCGACGGCCTCGCGTTTGAATATCTGCCAACAGTTGTCGAGCTTCAACCCGGCCATGTCAGTCAGCTCACCTACCGTCTGCGACCTCTCGAACGCGGGCATTTCTGCTTCGAACAGTGCGAAGTCAACCTGCCCAGCCCCTTGGGATTATGGTCCGGCAAACGCCTGCTCAGCGTCCGCGACGAGACCCGTGTCTACCCGGACTTCGCCCGGCTTTACGGCGGTGAGTTGCGCGCCGTCGACAACTGGCTGAGCCAGCTCGGCATACGTCAGCGGCAACGTCGCGGTCAGGGTCAGGAATTCCATCAGTTGCGCGAATTTCGCGAGGGCGACAGCCTGCGCCAGATCGACTGGAAAGCCACCGCCCGCCAGCGCACGCCGATTGCCCGCGAGTACGAAGATGAGCGCGATCAACAGATCATCTTCCTGCTCGATTGCGGCCGGCAGATGCGCAGTCACGATGGTGAGCTGTCGCACTTCGATCACGCGCTCAATGCCTGCCTGCTGCTTAGCTATGTGGCGTTGCGCCAAGGGGATGCGGTGGGCATGAGTACCTTTGCCGGTGATGAGCCGCGCCATGTCGCGCCTGTCAAAGGCAGCGGCCAACTGAACGTCCTGCTCAACGCTGTTTATGACCTCGGGAGCACCCAGCTCCCTGCTGATTACCAGGCTGCTGCCAACCAGTTGTTGGCCCGCCAAAAGCGGCGGGCGCTGGTAGTGCTGGTGACCAATCTGCGCGATGACGATGATCAAGTGCTGGGCGCGGTCAGACGGTTGAGCGCCCAACATCGGGTGCTGGTGGCGAGCCTGCGCGAGGAAGCGCTGGATAGGTTACGCCAGACGCCAGTGCAAACACTGCCCGAAGCATTAGCCTACTGCGGCACCATCGATTTTCTCAATGACCGCTCGCAACTCCATGAGCGGCTGACTGCCCATGGCGTTGCAGTGATGGATGTTCGGCCCGCCGAGCTGGGGGCCGGACTGGTGACAAGCTACATGAGCTGGAAAAAGACCGCTGCGATCTGACAGATTCGATCAGTTGGTGACTGCAACATGCACAGCGCCGCTGTCCGAAGTGCCGTCGCTGTTTTCTACTTTGACGACCAGCGAAATCTGATCCGTAAGGCTCATCGGCCGCCAGTGAGCCTGGTATCGCCCGCTGTGACTGGTAAACGACTCAGTGAACGGTGCTCCATTAGTGGAGACAAGGATTTTCCGTCTGGGCATGGGCTCTCGCCCCTCCTTGGCCACAATCAGCGCGGTCATGGAGACGTAGGTCTGCAAGGGAACCGGATTAGGCGACGCAACAACGGATTCCACCGCTGCTGGACACTCAGTGACGGTCAACCAGAGCGTTTTTACCACCCAGCCAGCCAAACCACCCTTTACCGACGCCCGCAACGCAGCCTCGCCTGCTCCGTCCAAGACAATGCGCGCCGTTGCCTTGCCTTCGGCATCCGTCAGGGTTGTCGGCAGCGAGGTGCGGTCGTACTCCCACATCACTTCAACATTGGCCAAGGGTTGCGCGGTACTCGCTGACACTACCAGGACTTGCGCGGTCATCTGTTGCCCCGGATACCCGCTCGGATAATCGCTGACCAGTTCCTTGATCTCCCGGGGCTCGTGCAGCAAAAACGCTAAGGAAATCGACTCCGAATACAGCGCATCGCCCACCGTGGCGGTCAGTTGCGCCGCACCCGGTGTTGTCGGCACGAACCGTATCCGCGCTTCACCGTAGAAGTTGGTAGTGGTGGTCACCTCACCAAGGTCCGGACTGCGCCAGACAACCTTCATCCCTACCATCGGTCTGCCACTGATGCCCGACACAATGGTGATCCGCTCCGATACAGCCTCGCCCCAAAACAGCGTCTGACTGCTGCGCGAACGATCCGCAATTTTTACCACCTGCGCGCCTTGCCCCAGCGACATCGCAATAACTGGAGAAAGCCTGGCCAACCGCGCCGAGGCAAAGCGCAGGCCGAAACTCCCGTCCTTGAGGTCGCCCGCGTTGAACCGATAGGTCATTCCAGCTTCCGAAAAAAACCTGGGATCACCCAGACGTGGTTCCTCGAAGCGCAAGCCCAATTCCGCCGGCCCGGTGCCGGTCATGCCCAGTGTCAGATATTGGTCATGCAGCGCACTGCCAGCCGGAGCACTCACGCTCAGTTGATGCTGCCCCTTGCGCCGGGGGAATTCAGCGCTTTCACCCAGCGGCTGAAACGGTCTGGAGTCGAAACTGTATTCGAATCCGTCCCACGGATCCCCTTCCAGCGCTAGAACCTGCATGGAGCGGCGCTCTTCAAAACGGTCATAAGGGCTGATAACCGCCGCTGTCACCACATGCTCACCTGCCGTGGTTGGCGCAAAGGGAAAACCACTCCAGCCGTCGGCCCCCGTCCCGTGCACTTCGGTGCTGCCGTCGGCTGTCCATTGAACAGCCACTTGCTCCAGAGGGAGGTCGGGACGATAAGGGGAGCGTACCTTCAGCCACATCCACGCAGGATCCTGCCCAATGACCGGATCCACCGCAGATGCACGGACGTCTTCGATCGTGATTTTATTGTGGGCCAGGGTCATCGTATTGATGTCGCTCAAGCCATGGGTACTGATAATGAACGCAAGTTTGAAAACCCCGGGTTTGGTACTTTTTGAACAGTCCAGCGTCCAGGTAAACCCGCTGTCGTCCACAACATTTTCGCTCTTGGGGGGTGGGCTCAACTCGATTCCGAGCTCCGCCGCCGGGCTTCCAGTCCATATCAGATCCATGGGGATACCCACTAAAGGACTCAGCGCATTGGTGCGGAAGATATAGCGATGTATAGCGCCAATACACGGAAAGAGCGGCTGCCCCCTGAGATCGGTCATCTGATCCAGGACCACGGTCATTTCTTCATGGAGGTCAGGTGATAACAGTCGGCAAGAAAAATCCTTGTTCGTGAGAGTGTCGGTGAGCAAACTTACCTCGAAAATACTGCTGGTACTTTCGATACGATCAGAGCTGAACAACCAACTCAGATCTTCCCCTTCGCGCAATATTCTCGGCCTATCAAGGTCGCTCACCGCAAGCCCGATCTCTGGCTTTGCGTTGCGCCAACCGAGCGTAATTGCCTCGCCAATCAGCGGGCTATTCTCATATGCACGGACCGTCAGGATGTGCGTCTTGCCTCGCTTGCAAGCGATTCCGTCACTGGAAATTTGAAAGCCATCAAACGTGATCCTGACCTTGTCCTTCCACTCGTCTCGTGCAAACGCCGTGACCGAAAACGTGTGTCCATCTGCCGGCCCGCCTTCGTAAGCACTCACACTGGCGGTAATCGTCTCGTCGCTCAAAGCCTTCAACGGCCAGTAATACAGGCTGGCCCAGCCACCACTGCCAGTACGAGACTTGACAATACCCTCGGGGGTTTGCCAGTCGACGAACGCATCAATTACCGGCTCACCGGCACCTTTGTCAGTGACATGCACCACCTGCACTCGCATCAAGGTCTTTTCGTAGTTCTCGACAACCGGCGAAATATTCGGGCCGCGCGTGTCAGCGATCCTGACCTTGTTGCGCGCCAGCGACATGGGTTTACGCGGCGATGGCAGTAACAACTTCGAGCAGACCAATGACAGTTCGAAGCGACCATCCAGCCAGTCCTCGCAGGCCAGCGTCCAGAGACTATCGTCGCCATTGAAAGCGACCGGTTGCTGGAGTGGCGGGTTGACCGTGACCTTCAACTCTTCATGCCCGACGCCGCTCCAGTGCAGCGATAGATCAGTCGCCAGCAAAGGGCTGTCGGCGGGCAAGCGCACGATGAAGGGGTAATCAGTGCCGCGATTGGGATAACCGGTCGCGTCCCACAGGGTTACCTGCTCTTCGACAACGCAACGCAAGTCCCGCCAGGGGTCGGTCGCCAGCACCGTGACTGGAAATTCGTGAGTCACCTCGCCATTGCTGTAATAAGCGCTGTCGACCGACGCTGTGATGACAAAATCGCCGGCTTGCTCAGGGACGAAATCGAAGTAAGCCAGGCCCTGTTCATCAGTGACTGCGGTGCCCTGCACGCCCTGCCCGATACTCGTCCACCTGACCTCTCGACCATCAAGCGAACGGCCGGTGTAGAACGAAAGGACCTGCACGCCCAACCGGACGCTTTGTGCATACTCGAGGACGGGGTAATACGCCGCGGTCTGCACTTCGCGAAGCGCCAATCGATGATGCCCCAGCGACACGTCAATCGCATAAGGCTCGGTGTTGTACTGGTTCACCAGGTTTATTGTGAAGTCATGACTTTTCTCTTCTCCCATATCCGGGCAGTCGAGCGACCACTGCGACAGCAGCGGTTGATCGACTCCCCAGTCAGGGGTTGCCTTGACTGCTTCCAATGGGTTGCCCTGAATGATCAGTGCGATATCCGTACCCAGCCAGACGCTGCCGTCTACAGGGGTAAAAGACAGACGATGCGCAATGTACAAAGAGCCGTCCGGGTCATCGCCAAGGGAAGCGCCCAGGCAAAGGTGTAACGTCTGGCCTGGTGGCAGAACTTCGTCATCCAGTCGCACCGTCTGCAGTTGCAACGGATCAAGCTTCAGTTGCAGGTCGATTCGAGTGATGCAGATTGTCGAACTACGGTCGCCCGCGTTGCGCGGGACACCGCTGACCTCGAAGCTCAATTCGTCATCTTCGACGAACGCCAATTGGTCCAGTGATCTTTGATACACCCGGGGCTTGAATTCCAGCGGCTGCTCCGCCCCCAGTCCGGCGTCTTCGTGCACCTGTTTCCGGCCTTCTTCTGCCGTGAGTTCGATGCTCATTAACACATCGCCGCTCTTGCGGATGTGCAACCAGCCCGATTCGCCCGACCATGAAACTCCGGGCCGCAGTTCGCATAGAAACGTCAGTTCGTAACCCGCGCGGGCGCCGGGGGTCTTGGGAGCCTTGATTACCTGTGTAGCCGAAGCCCCGACACCGACCTCCATGAAATTGACTAACTCGTCAGCATAGAATTCTCTCGCCAGGCCAATCATCCCGCTGGGGCGCCACTCTTTGAGCCGATCGTTGAAGTCACCATTGAGCACCAGATTCTGATTGTTTTGCACGACGGGATCATTCATGGTCGCCTGCTCCTTCGACTGGCATCTTCAAACTGGCGTTTTCAGCCTTGGTAACCAGGTCTGTGACTTTTTGGGCGAACGTCGGCTCGCCGGCTTTGGCGGTGTAGCGCACGCGGATAATGATATCGGTCAAGGATTTGAGCATTGCAGCTTGTGGCTGTTTTAGCGGTCGAGGAAAACTCAGTCGCCAGTGGGAAACCGCACCCGTGCATTCAAACGGGTTGAGTAAACCTTCATCAGGTTTCTGGTGGGTCAGGCCACTGTCGGAAAGCCCTACCGATAAAACGATCTGCTGAGCGCTGCGCAGGTTGAACACCAGATCGCCAGGTACACCTGAGGTCGGCGTATGCAGGTACTGCACAGACTGTGTGGTGGGCCGGGTCGCCGTCACGCTACTGATCTGCAGCAAGGTTGCCCGGACATCCTCGTAAGGACCGGTCAGGACAGGCAGATCCACCTCCACTGAACTGATCTGCCTGCAGAAATGGCCGGGGTAATCCCGGTCGAACAGCAACTGGGTCAGTCTGAACTCCAATACACCTGTTGCCATCAATTGCTGGTGTGCATCTGCCCAACTGCTCACGCCCTCTTGAGGCTCGATGCCGTCGTCGCACAACTGCCGCAAGGAAACTGTTTTGACCAGCTCCAGCCGCCGCTCGTAGCTTTGCAAGCGCCTGCGTTCCTGGTCCAGCAGATACATGTGCAACTGTTCGCCAGAGCCCAGACCATAACGGTGATCGAGCCAGGCCTGAGGCAAAGGGACCGGTGCATCATAATCGCCGGTTTCAGCAGCCAGCGAAGCCTGCGCACTGAGGCACAGACTGACGACCGCGTCGTACGCCTGGTAGTGCAGGGCTTTTAGCTGGCCAAGCATCCAGCCGAACAATTCGGCATTGCTCGCGCGTTTTTTGAGGAAGTTGAACATGGTCAACGCTTGACTGTTGGCCCGAAGCGTCTGTTCAAGGCTGGATCTTGCTGCGTTGACCGCATGGCTTTGCGCTTCGATCTGCGCATTGATTGCGCCCACCTCCGCCAGCGCCTGATCGCGTTGCAGCGCCCATTCAGTGCGGCGGCGACGATAGCCTTCGGTCGTGGCTTGTCGGTCGGCGTCGATTTGCAGCAGTGACGAAGAGACGTCAAAACCGAAAGCCATTGCATCGAATGCGTGTTCGGGCTTGAAGCCACCGTTGGAAGTACCATAGATTTTCGGCAACGCCGCGATGACGCCCCCTGCCACTCTGACGGCTTTGGCCTGCAGGGCTGATGTTTTCGACTGCTGCAGGCTGGCCATGACCTGGTACTCGATCGGCGAAACGTTCTCGTTGTAACGCGTTGCATAGGCATCGGCCCGCTCCTGCGCCATTGCCCGGCTTTGCTGAAGCGCTGTTACATTCGCCTCCAGTTGGGCGATGGATTGTTCCTGCACCGTTTCGGCGTAACGGCCCAACTCCAGCAGATGGTTCTGCTGCAGTTCTTCTTGTTCGGCACGGTCGCGTTGTTCAAGCAGTCGCAGCACCAGACTGCCGAAATCCCGCAGACTCTGTACCCCACGCAGTGCGACTTCGAACGTGACACGCCAACGGTAGGCATTGACCACCAGCCGCCCCCCCATCGGTCTGGGTCCGGCCGCGCTGCCAGCGGCCAGATCGCGGAGCAATTGCCTGGGATCCGTCATCGGGCTGAACAGCAATATGTCCAGCGGTTTGCCATCGATGGTGAGATTGTCGCGCAGGTAACCAAGCCGTTGCTGCGGCCTTGCAAACAGGTCGAGCAGCGATTGATTGATCGGAATTTCAAAAGGTTTGCTTGCCAACAATCCCAGCATCGGCGGGGTATCGGAAGCGATCGGGTAATCCGCCAGGTTGAAATCCTGCGTATTTTCAAGCGCTTCAAGAGGCGGTCGTGAATCACTCTGGGCCAGAAGGTTTTCAACGGTGGCGGTCTGCCAACGAGTCGCTGTGTCGGCGGTGGGCGCCTTGCCCATCAGAAACCCGGCCTGGACGTAGCAGAGCTTGGCGGCCACCAGACTGTCACGGGTCAATTGGCGGTAATACCAATCGCCCCACGCCATCAGGTTTTCCACATACTCAGTGAACATCAGGATCTGAAAATGCGCGGGCGCGGCATAGCCAATGGCATCCGGATCAGAGGGATTCTGGATTTCCCACCCCGGATTACTTCCCGCCCCTTCTATATCCAGAGGCCGGCAACGCCAGTACGCCGGTTTCGGGTTCATGATCGGGACCGGCGGATCTTTCCGATCCTGGGTTGCCTGTGGATCGAACACGTAATGCAGCCAGTCCTGCGCTTCCTGGAAGCGCTCTTCATCA
>NZ_JH635998.1:3582311-3587361 GCF_000257605.1 Pseudomonas sp. R62 | reverse complement strand
GTTTCAGCAGAATCTTCCGGTGGAGAATCTGCGGGTGACTTCTCAGAGAACTTGCCACTTAACAGAATCCCCAACTTGCCCTTCGGATTAAGGTAATCAGCATGCACAGTCGCAATCAGTCGGGGGGGGCTCGCCAAAAGCTTGTCCTTGCACTCTGAACTGTGCACACACAACGGCGCCGACCACTGCCCGTTCTGTGTCATGAATGCCAGATTGATCACCAATTTGCTCGGGCTGAAAGCCTCCGCTGCGCTGCCGACGACCGCGTCACGCCATTCGGCCCAGACCACACATAACCGGCCATTCCAGAACACCGGGCGGATATCCAGCACCTGATTGGTGGTGGGGATTTCCACCGCTTGCCATTCACTCCAGGCCGCCGGGTTGACCGCCGCGCTGGCCGGGCTCAGTTCGATCTCGGCCTTGCGCCAAAAATACTGAAACGGCTGCACTCGCTGCCGCCCCAGGAAGTAGTAATCGGCTTTGGCTGGTGTCATGCCATCCATGAAACAGCTGATCACATCGAGATCGCAGATTTTTTCGAATGCCTGTAGATACTCCTGCAGCGCAGCCTGCACGGTATCGTTGTTCAAACGGGCCTGGTTAAGGTTGTTTTCCAGATTTCTGAACAGACTGGTTTTGCGCAGTCGCACTGATGGAATGATGAAATTTTCCGGATAGCATGGAATTTTGTGCATCGCCGCCCAATCGGAATAATTGCTGTAAAAAATCCATTCGTGCAGATGACGCTTGTCGAACTCATGATCTCCAAAGCCTGGCTCCAGCTTTCGATACACCGCATGAATGTACTGCTGCACACAGCTTGTCGCTTCGGCAACTCTGGAACTCTTCACCTGATAGGTGTCAAGCGGGTCGATGCGCAGCAATTCAAACAGATCGTCAGGCGTTTTCAGAAACGGGTATCGGGTATTGGCCACTTGACCAATGCAGTATTCGAGCAGGGCCGAGCGACGTTTTTCCAGCAGCCCGCCAATGTTACTCAGTGCCATGATCTCGCTCCTTGGAATATGGCCCGGGGACAAACGTTCGCCAGGCAGTACGCAACGTCCTGCCACTAGCTCCGGGCGAACGTGATGGCATTGGTGAATATTCTTTCGCTTTCCCCAGACTGAGTGCGAACACTGAACACGAATGTGCCGCCCGTCCTGCTTGAAACAAAAACCCGTGTAAGCCCCTGCTGATCAGTAAAACCCTGCGCCGGCCGAATAGTGACGGCATCCCTCTTGGCGGGCGCTTCGATTGTCCAGAACCACTCCACCAGCGAGTTCTGTCCGCGGTTTCCGTAGGCGTCTTCCAGCACCGCATAAAGTTCTACTTCATGGCCGTATTCCACTGTATCCAGAGGCGTAGGTGAAAGTTCCTCAAGCGGGAAAAACAGCGTAGCGAAATCGGCCGTGATCTCGATGGAAGGGGCATATTGCGGCTCGAACAAATCCAGCCAGAGCAATGGCGTGTCGTGACCCATGACATTGCCGGGAATAAACTCGGCCACAAGCGTCCCGTCGATCAGGGTGGTGTCGTCCTTAATGGTGCCCAAAGTGGCGCGCCAATGGACGGTGACGCCACTCAGCGGCTCCCCGTTGGCGTCTTTGAGGGTCACCTTGTAAGTGACTTTTTCGCCTGGCTTATTGGCCACAACGGTGCTGTTATCCACCACTTCGCACGTCATCGTGACCAGCCCTGTGACGTCGCCCGGTGCATGCACAATTGGCGCCTGCGCACTGGACTCGCCGAGCAGGGCATGTTCAGCGGCCTTGGCGTAGGAACTTTTGTCGACCGTCTCGGGCAGATTACCGATGAGAAAAATCGTTAACGCATCCATACCGGTCGCGGTGGACAGCGTCAGCACGCGCATCAACAAATCGAGCTGGCTGAGGTTCTTCAGAATCCCGTCGGCATCGATGCGGCTGACACATTCGCGCACTTCCTGCACGCTCCAGCCAAAAAAATTCGCCAGCTTGATGGCAGACGCTTGTTGCGCAAGCCTTTTCGCATCACCGCTGACTGCCGGCAATGCGTTGACCTGACGCAGGTAATCCAAAAGCTTCTGTGGCGATTGGCCGCTCGCGGCTGAGGCGAGGGCAAAAGCGCGAGTGAGCGTCGTCAGGTAATAAAGAGTGCGCACCGTCAACGTATGTTTGTCGGCCTGAACAAGCCAGTCCGTGTAGCCGCTATCCAGATATTCCTGCAACAGCGCGGCGCTTAACCCAAGTGTCGACACCACCTCACTGCGCCGACGAATTTCAGCCAGCAGATCAAATGATGCGCTTGCGGCTCGGTCGCGTGTACGGCCGGACGCCTCGGCTTGCATATCGGTTCGCTCCAATACATGCAGGAGTAATTGATGCACCGTGACGCCTGCCCAATCCAGGACCAGCAACGCTTGATCCACACCCACGCCGGCGTATGCCGCCAGCGTCTCCCTTACCAGCGAAGTCTGAGCATCGCGCATCTGTAGAAAAGCACTGACCATGCTGGTGATGATGTTCTGCCGCAATGCTGGCTCGATCTCACCCAAGGCGCTATTGACCGCCCATGAGATCTTTTGAAGGACGAAGGCCGGATACGTCTCAGCGCCTTGCTCATAGGGCAGGATCAGACCATACAAATCGGTTATCGGCCCCAGGCTGTCGGCGGACGTCGCGAGGAATTCGATCCAGTCGGTAGCACCGGCGGTCGGTACGCCAGCCATGAGGAAAGTGCTATTGGACAGCTGTGCCGTCGGCAGCAAATTGCGAATCTGCTCGAAAAACTGCTCATCCTGTTCGGACAGTTCCTGTACCGGTGGCGCGTCGACCGCATGCTGCAACATCCACGACACCGGCAGATTGTTTTGCGCGCACCACTGCACGCAACTTTGCATAGCTTCGATCAGTTCCAGCGCATCCGGTAAACCGTCCGGAACATCGTGAATGACAGGGACACCGGCGAAGCGGCTGATCCACTCATCGCCGCCCAGCATCGACAGCATCAGTACACCTTCAACCGGTGTGATGTTCAACAGCCGGGGCAGCGACACCAAACGATAAAAACTTGAGATGATCGCTGCGTTGCGATTCAGTGTTTCGGTCAAGCCATAAGCCTTGGCCACTGTTTTCGCCAGAACGTAATAAGTCTGCGGATCAATCGCCAGGCCACTGCAGAGCTGGCTGATCGTCAGATCCACCATGCCAGGCACAGGTGTTACCGCAAACGCACCGTTGTCGAGCTTGAAAGGTTCGCGATAGCCTGATTCGAAATTGAACAACTGATCGAACTGCGAAAGCGCTTCGCCGCGGCCATAAACCGACATCTCACCGATAAAAACCGCGAAGTCCGCGGCAGTGCATTGGTAGCGCTCGCGCAACTTTTGAAACAAGCCAAGTGCATGCACGACGCCATTGGTTATTTCCATTTTGTCTGAAGAGTCTTCAGGCCGATTGCCGAGCGCTGTCGCCCTGATGGCAGCTGCCAACACTACGTCTACCTGATCGAACGGCAATCCGGTCCAGCTCGCCAGGCGCACCATCCGATTCAGTCGGTCATAACGATTGAACCCGATGGACTCGTCGGGATTTGCCGTCAATCGATGCCGAAGCTCGCTTGCATTATCGATACGCACCGCCGGCGCAGTGTTGTCATTGATATAAATTGACCCCGAGCGCTCGCTTTCCGGATGCTCGGGCTTGTCATCTATATAGGTAACATTGGTCGAGCGCACCGGAGCAAAGTCGCCAATCGACAGCAGGGCTTCGATCTGCCGACTGTCGAGCTTGGTGCGCTCACCCAGGAACACCACCTGATTGAGGAACAGGTATTCGTCGAGCTTGGTGGTACCAAAGTTTTGCGCAAAGAAACTTTCGCGATCTTCGAAATCTGCCCGGGTTTCTGTCAGCAACAGGCGCTGATAAGGGCCAAGCCGCGAAGCATGGGCGAAACCCTTTGCAGTATTGGCACCCCGACCATTGGTTTGCAGAAAATACGGATAAGAGAGGTCGACCCGGTGCTCAAAGTCGCCCACCGACAGATCATGAACCTGCGCGATACCATCAATCGTGACCCAATGCTGGTAATAAGGCAGGCCGTTGGGGTAGCGAGCTGCGATCAGCGCGTCTTCGATCGAATCGACATCTGTATTCGCCGCAATGAATTTTTCCAGCACCTCGACGATGATGTCCACAGACGAGATCGACTGATAAACCGCATTGAAGTCGACGCTCAGTGCCAGCAAATCCGTGCGCCGGTTATGCAGCGCATATTTTTCTTCCTTGTTGATGCCCTCCAGACGGTCACGAACCCAGCGCAACAAGTCGATCAGATAGGCTACTGGCGACCAGATGGACTCCAGCGCATCTGGCGGGCACAGTGCAGCAAAATCGGTACCGATCAGAGCGTGATAATTGGGACCGTCCACGATCGATAGCAAACCGCTGGAGCTGCGCTTTGGCGCGTCCCTGTTCCCCCTCAGCGTCCTCTCGATAAACTGGCGCCGCTGAGAGGTGGCTATGCTGTTGGCGCCGCGCCAGAATTGTTGCGCTTGCTCAAAGCTGAGTTGCGAGTGCTGCTGGAGCATGCCTTGAACACCCTTTTCAACCAGTGGATAAATTGATCCACCGTTTTCCAGGTAAGTCTCGAGGTTCTGCAGTCCGACGTCCTGTGCTCGTTGTTTCTCGCTGAACAACTGGTCGAACAGTTGCAGGGCGGGACGGCGCGAATCAACCATGATCAGATTCCTTTAGGCGACAACTGGCCCGCACAGCCCGACATCCTTCGTCGGGCTGCACATTCAATAAGTACGATTTAGCGCTGCGAAAGCCGTTCAGTCCACTGTCATTTATGACAGGTTTGATAACCGTTCGTCGGAAGTCAGGCTTGAGGAATTGTTCTGGAAAGGCGCGCGCCTTCGACTTCAAAACGCGCACTATCGGCCCAATCGGATATCGTCGCGTCATCCGCTGCGTCAGTCAGCGTCTGCCGGAATCGGTACCAGTTACCCGCCAGCGGCAGTGCCCGCGTCGCCTCCCCGCGCCACTTCTCATCGACCACAGGT
>NZ_JH635998.1:3577596-3580474 GCF_000257605.1 Pseudomonas sp. R62 | reverse complement strand
CTGTACTCAATGTTCACGGTTGCACCCGGCCAGCACGTACCGCTGAACCTTCGCGAAAGCCCTTCATCTTCAGGGTCGTTCAGGCCTGGGGCTTGCGGCGCGATGGTGACTTTCAGCACAAACCAGTTTGGCGACTGATGACCGTCGAGAAATTGCTTTATGTGTACCTCACGCTCGAACGACGGTCCCCAGACCGTTGAAGCCTTGGTAGACCATCGCCCGCCGTCGACCTCAGCTTCAGGCGCTTCGAGGTATCCGCTATTGGGCCTGTTTGGATGCACCATGGCTCCGTTGAAGCCTTTGCCGCTGAAGGTCGGTTGGTAGTCGTTGGTGAATTGCACGTCACTGACATCGGGGAGAATGTTTTTGACTTCGAAGGTCAGCGGGAGCGACTCGATCCAGCCGCTGGCGTTGTCAGCGATTTTTTGAATGACGGTAACGTTGTAGGTACCGACAGTCCATTCCTGCGCTGCGGTGCTCCATGTGCCACTCGGCATCACTTCGGCATTTGCGGGCGTGGGAACTTGCACCGTCCCCCCCCTGACGGTGAACTGGACTTCAGATTTGCGTTTGGAATCGTAATAACCCTTGCCGGAGAAAGTTACTGTAGTTCCAGCGAAGGTGACGGTGGGCTGTTGCAGGGTGGGCGGGCGAATCCTGAAGGCTTGTGGTGCACTGCGTCCGGATGACACGCCATCCAGATCCTGTTCGACAACAAGGCTGATCGCCCCTGGCGGCACTTTGATCATCCCCTCCCACGGCCCGTCTACATCGCTAACGACTTCCCAGCCAGGAACGGAATCATTCGTCAGATCGAAAAATGCTCTCAATCGCGCGCCAGCCAGGCCGTTGGTTCCTTTCAGGAGGAAGTCTGGATCATGGATTGCCAACTCAGGTGGTTCGGATATTGACGGCACACCCATGACTCTGAAAGTCGCGGCCTCGGTATAAAAATGACTGATATTCGGTGATTTGAGTTCAGCGGTAACCGAGATCGTCCCACTTACTGGGACCTTTGTTGCCTTAGCCTCCCAACTCGTACCGGCATCTCCGACAGTAATAACGTCGCTCCAGTTCTCATAGTGATTTGAGTGCCCAACTACTCTGATATCAGTACCCGACGCAGCAATACCTCTGAAACCAACCACATCCTTTGCCAACATCAAAGCATTAGCTGCCGGGAAAGTAATTCGAGCGCGGTAGACTGTTATATAACCCGTCCGCTCGGAAACCTTACCACCGTACATTTGATATGCTTGAAACATTAGAGAATTTTTGTTTTCTGCCACGGTGACTGGCACTGACCAAGGATCGTAGAAAGCCTCTTTTGCCCCAATCGTACCGCGCCCATCGTCCAGGACAACAGTATAACGGTATATTGCCCCCGTACCCTTGACAGCGAAAGTTGAAGATGTGAAGTTTCGGATTGCACTGATGGTTGGAATGGGCATCCGATAATTGGCGATCTTGTAGGTTTTCAGAACCGGATCACTTGCGTTATCTACATCATAAATATAATCGAACCCCACTGTTACGTTTCTCTGATTGGCGATAATCATTTCTCGATAGGGTTCATCAAGATCGATCCACTCACCGGTCTGGCGAGCACTGCCCGTCAGTTCTCTTACATTACCTTCACCGCTAACCAACGAAAGATAGAATTTTACATTCCCTTCATAACGTCGATTCTCTTTTGCTCTGTACGCTGACACGATGCAAGTAAATGTCGAACCATCGTAGGAGTAGGCATAGCTCACTCGAAGCTGCGCCCACCTACCGTCTTCTTCCGCGTGCAGCTCATGGGTTACAAATGCCACATCCGTTCCGATCTCCTCAGCGCGGACTACCTCTTGTTTCGGGGGCAAGCTGTCGGAAGGATCTTTAATACCATCATCTTGTTCCATGGCCGGATCTCAGAAAGGGCAAGCTGG
This sequence comes from Pseudomonas sp. R62, assembly GCF_000257605.1. Taxonomy (NCBI): domain Bacteria; kingdom Pseudomonadati; phylum Pseudomonadota; class Gammaproteobacteria; order Pseudomonadales; family Pseudomonadaceae; genus Pseudomonas; species Pseudomonas sp. R62. The sequence goes on along the minus strand of NZ_JH635998.1, from coordinate 3,578,543 downwards.
CTGATAGATAAAACAGGTCACATTCATTGAATACCGATGCGCCGCATCGCTACACCTGTAAAACCTGACAGTCCCGACCAACGGTAACTATTCCACGCCTTAATATGCTTGCGTCCTTCAGCCATTAAACGCGACTGCATCAGCTTGCGTTGTTGCCACACATCACTCAGAGTTCACCAACTTGTACATATGAAACGCCGCCCGGCATGGCTGATCAGGCGCGCGGCTTCGACTTCAAAACGCGCACTGTCCGCCCAATCGGACATCGTTGCGTCATCCGCTGCGTCAGTCAGAGTCTGCCGGAATCGGTACCAGTTACCCGCCAGCGGCAGTGCCCGCGTCGCCTCCCCGCGCCACTGCTCATCGACCACAGGTGCCTGAGCCAGCCACTGCACGTCCGGGTTGTACCAACTCACGACGGCGCCCACGCCCGGACGACCCTTGCCGCTGAACTGCACTGGCTGAGTGACCCAGCGTCCCGCCGCCGGCTCGTCGAGGACAGGCACAAAAGTACCCAACATGACCGAGCGCAGGGTTTCAAACGATTCGAAACCGTCCCGGGATGCGAATGCCTCCAGCCGGTAAAGCCCCCCGACCAGCGAACTTGCATCGAGCATCGCTGACCAGGTGCGATTTTCCTGCACGATTCCACTTGCCGGCTCTGAGCGCGTGGCACCGACCAGCGTCACCGTAACCGTATCGCCCGGCACGCCGAAACCGCACACCACCACCTGCTGCCCGATGGCATCGTCCTCGATCGGGGTTTCAATGAAGGGGGCGGCCGGCACGACGTCAAAGTGCAGCGGCTCGCTGTCTTTCGACTCCTGCAGTGTGCCGCTTTCATCCATGTACCTTTGCCGAGCCCAGATTGTTTTGCTGCCCACCGGCAACGTCACTTCGGCTTGCCAAATGCCGTGCCAGTCGACATCGACATTACTGAGCAGAGG
>NZ_JH635998.1:3559236-3577105 GCF_000257605.1 Pseudomonas sp. R62 | reverse complement strand
TCCAGCCGGTAAAGCCCCCCGACCAGCGAACTTGCAGCGAGCATCACTGACCAGGTGCGATTTTCCTGCACGATTCCACTTGCCGGCTCTGAGCGCGTGGCACCGACCAGCGTCACCGTAACCGTATCGCCCGGCACGCCAAAACCGCACACCACCACCTGCTGCCCGATGGCATCGTCCTCGACCGGAGTTTCAATGAAGGGGGCGGCCGGCACGACGTCAAAGTGCAGCGGCTCGTTGTCTTTCGACTCCTGCAGTGTGCCGCTTTCATCCATGTACCTTTGCCGAGCCCAGATTGTTTTGCTGCCCACCGGCAACGTCACTTCGGCTTGCCAAATGCCGTGCCAGTCGACATCGACATTACTGAGCAGAGGTTCGGTGAGCCCTAGCAGACAGACTTCGACAACCCCGCCCCTCATGCCGGTACCCTCGAGCAATGCAGTTCGTGGCAACTTGCCGTTTGGTATCGGCTGGAGAAATTCTGGCGGCAGCAACACCACCGTCAATTCATGCTCGTCACTGTACAGCGACGGTCGACCGTCCAGTGTCTGCTGTGCGTCGAAGGTGTAGAGCCTGAATTCCAGAAGGCTCAGGTCAATCGACCAGTCGCCGTCCTGGCTCAATACTTTCGGCTCTCCCAACGGACGGCCAAACCGTTTGTCACGCAGTTGCAAGGTAGCACCCACCATTCCCATCGTGCCCTCGACCGTTACGACACGGCCGACTTCCGAGCCGTCCGGCGGCTGAGTAATCACTGGCGTGACCATCGGCCTCCTGACAATAAAGGTTCTGGACGCCGGCTCCGAAGTTTGCTGCGCGGCGACTTGGGTTACCGTGACGGTATGGGAAATATCCGGGGCAAATTCTTTGTCGCGCCTGAACTCCCACGTGTCACCAATGACGACACCCTGGTGCACAATGCCGGGTTCGTCGCTGTACTCAATGTTCACGGTTGCATCCGGCCAGCACGTACCGCTGAACCTTGGCGAAAGCCCTTCATCTTCAGGGTCGTTCAGGCCTGGGGCTTGCGGCGCGATGGTGACTTTCAGCACAAACCAGTTTGGCGACTGATGACCGTCGAGAAATTGCTTTATGTGTACCTCACGCTCGAACGACGGTCCCCAGACCGTATAAGCCTTGCTTGACCATTGCCCGCCGTTGACCGCAACTGGAGGCGCTTCGTGATCTCCGCTATTGGGCCTGTGCAGATACACCGTGGCGCCGTTGAAGCCTTTGCCGCTGAAGGTCGGTTGGTAGTCGTCGGTGAATTGCACGTCACTGACATCGGGGAGAATGTTTTTGACCTCAAAGGTCAGCGGCAGCGAGTCGATCCAGCCGCCGGCGTTGTCTCTGATCTTCTGGACGGCGTTGATCTCATAGGTGCCAAGTTTCCAGCCCGTTACGGCGGTGCTCCAAGTGCCGTTGCGCTGTACTTGTGCGTTGGGAGGCGCGACCGGCATTGGGGCTGGACTTTCGAGGATAGTGAACTCGATTTCAGTTCTGAGCTTCTCGTCGAAATGTCCGGTGCCGGAAAATGTGATCGTTTCATTGGCTTGCGTGTATGTGACCGTCGGCTTGCCCGTGCGTACCCGTATGCCGAAGGGTTGGCTGGTCAGCGATGTCACTCCCAAATAGGTATGCGTGCCGACAATTGAATGCGGACCAGGTGTCAGCGTGAAAGATGCAGACCATGCGCCTGTGGCGGCATCGGTTGGGATGCTGATTTGAGCTTGGGTGTTTTCCGAACGCACAGCAACAGCACTGGAGATCCCGGCGACGACAGTGCCTGTGAACGTCGATGTCATGTCCACCGTCTGCGTCAATCCAGGAGACGTTATTCGGGGGGGGTCAATGACATAAAAATTTCGTTGGACTGACGGCACAGATGTTGCGCCATCGTATCTTTGACTGGCGACTAGAGAATAATTTTCGCCGAACGCAAACGTATAAGTGCTGGTACCACCCCATGACCCATCAATTTCGATCTTTGCGTCGGCCAATACTTTGATCGATGTGCCTTTGATGTAAACATCCACTCTCGTCATCGCTTGGTGCAGACCGCCTGTACCCGCAAATTGCGGCGTTTGTGTATTTATAACCTGCGGCAACGGCGTGAGCGTTACAGGCTTGAGTACGGTCAGTGACGCTTTCCCCGCGTAGCGCCCCTGCGTACTTCCATACTCCTCACGGATGATGAAATCCTGTAAACCCTGGGGGACATTATCAAGGAGGGTGACAGTCCAATTTCCGTAGCCATTGGTAATGGTCGTTGTGCTCAGTACAGAGCCTGAATTGGGACGCACAAGCGTGATTTTGCTGCCTTTACCGGCGAGGCCTGGAACCGTTGTAGTCACAGTACGATTGCTAGCAATGCGAGCAGCCTTTCTGACAAGCAAAGTCCGCGGTGTCCACCTTGACCATTGATCAACGTAATGCCATCTTCCATCAACTCTGACTTGCAGGTCACTCTCGGGAAGGTCTTCGACTCGAATACTGTGCCAGACGCCCCCCAACCATGCACTTTCAGTGATACGCCGGTAGTAATTATCGGCTCCGTGAAAATCCAGATGAACTTTGTGATAGCGGCCATCGTTTACCGGTATACGAAACTTGAAGTCCATCGTGGTATCTACTAACAGTGACCCGGAGCCGGCCTCATACTCCAAATCCGCGACCAATATTCCCGGCTCTTCGGAAATCGGATCATCGGATTTTTGGGAAGGGCGATGGTCCTCAGGAAACGGGCGATCTTCTGGAGAATTGGAGCCTGGGTTCTCATGGTCGGACATGATTGAGCTTCCTTATACCGTCGGTATCTGGGTGCCTCATTGAAGAACCGTAAGCACGAAATGACACCTGTAAAACCTGACAGTCCCGACCAGCGGTAACTATTCCCACGCTGCAACATGCAGACGTCCTTCAGCCATTAGCACGCGGCTACATCAGCTTGCGCCGTTGCCTACACATCACTCAGAATCCGCCGGCTTGTGCGCTTTGAAGCTGCCCCGTAACGTGATCCGTGCCGCTGCCAATCAGTGGTCGGGTTTAGTCGCCCGGGTCGTGCATTGCGCATAAGCGTCATCAAGTCGGGTAATCCCTATCCCCGCACTCGATGGTGGCTGTTCGCAGGGCGCCTCAGGGCGCGCCGGTTTGTGCACTCCCGGTCGACTAACCTGCTTACAGCCGCCACCCTTTCGTTTAGTCGCGAAGAGGTGGATGCCCCAACTATGAGTGTGCAGACAATGATCAAACCAACACCCAATCCCCCTGAAAGCGAAGACTCGACCTCTCCCTACGCTTCCGCCGATTCCACCAGACTCCACCAGGCCGCTGAAAAAGCCCTCGATCACTACCTGAAAAAACCCGGCGCTGCGCCGTCGTGCAATTCCGTCGATCGCGGCATGCAGATGTTCATGGTCGCGCCCGACATCAACCCCGAAGCGATGGCCATTCAGACCTACGAGACCTTTTCTTCGGTCAGCATTCTGCTGCTCGACCTGGCGGACAGCCTCGAGGACAAGCCGCGACATCTGGCGATGGCGATCTATCAGTTGAGCGAGATGGGGTTATTGCTGGCGGAGAAGGCGCTGGATCAGGAGCGGGCAATCGCGGTGGCGTGACGTCAAGATCAAAAGATCGCAGCCTGCGGCAGCTCCTACATCTGGAATGCGTTCCCCTGTAGGAGCTGCCGAAGGCTGCGATCTTTTGTTGTTCAGGCAGAAGCGGGCAACGGCTGAAAACTGAAGTACTGCTTCAGCGCCAGCACCAGCTCGCCGAACTCCGCCGGCGCACGCCGCAGGATGAAACCAGCGTCGTAATGCAGCGGTGTGGCGTCTTCATGGCACCACACGCAGCAGGCGCTGAAATCGATGATTTGCTGGCTGCCATCGCGGGCCGGGACTTTGAGGCGTAACTGGAAATCTGCGCCGATCATCATCGGCAACTGGCTGATCAGCATCAGCCCGTCCGCAGACACGTTGCCGAGAAAGCCCACGGGTTTGTCGGTGATGCTATTGAACACTCTGAGGTAATACGGCAACTGGTGCCGTTCGATCCGGCGGTCGGTAAACATGATGTGCTGTACGCCATGCAGGGCTCCGCCAGGGAGCCGCACCTGTGCTTCGGAACGAGCCTGTAGGCAGGCCCGCTCTCCCCGCTTCCGGTGTGACGGTCGCGACAATCGCCGTCACTTTTACCACTGCCAGTCGCAGGTGTTGCGCCGCCATCGAGACAAGCCTCGCAAGCGGTTTCCTTGACTATAGCGGAGCTTGTACAGACGGCCAGATTTTGTACGACAGTACCGTCAGAAGCGTGTCGGCCGCACCACCGCAGCGGCGCTGCGTGTCGGGTAATGGCCCAGGCTCTGCAAGGTTTCCAGACGCGCGCGGGCGCGGTAGGCGTATTCGCTGTTGGGGTACGAAGCGATGATGAACTGGTAGGTCTGCACCGCGTCGATGTACAGCTTCTGCCGTTCCAGGCACTGGCCGCGCATCATCGACACTTCCGGCCACACGTACGGGCGGGCGCGGCTCGCACGTTCGACCTTTGACAGTTCAAGCATGACCTGCTCGCAATTGCCACGTTCATAGGCGCTGTAGGCGTTGTTCAAATGATGGTTCATCGACCAACGGGTGCAGCCCGTCGCGGCGAGGACGCTGAGGGCAAGGGCGGCAATGGGCAACAATCGCATGGGGGTTCTCCTGTCTTGTGCTCTGTATCGACCCCTGGTCGAAAATCTTCAGGCGCGTTTGTCCCGAAGTTGCCACGTTCAATAAAGAAAACGATAAGTAGTGCATTCGAACAATGACTACACCCTTCGAGCATAGTAGCCTCTGCCTGCGCTTGAACTCAGGAGTCTTTGCATGTCCGTCCGTCGTACCAAAATCGTCGCTACCCTTGGCCCGGCCAGTAACTCGCCGGAAGTTCTCGAACAGCTGATTCTGGCTGGTCTGGACGTTGCCCGTCTGAACTTCTCCCACGGCACCCCCGACGAGCACAAGGCTCGCGCGAAACTGGTGCGTGACCTCGCTGCCAAGCACGGCCGCTTCGTCGCCCTGCTCGGCGACCTGCAAGGCCCGAAAATCCGTATCGCCAAATTCGCCAACAAGAAGATCGAGCTGAAGATCGGTGACAAGTTCACCTTCTCCACCAGCCATCCGTTGACCGAAGGCAATCAGCAAGTGGTCGGCATCGACTACCCGGATCTGGTCAAGGACTGCGGCGTGGGCGACGAGCTGCTGCTCGACGACGGCCGCGTGGTGATGCGCGTTGAAACCGCCACTGCCACCGAGCTGCATTGCGTGGTGACCATCGGCGGCCCGCTGTCCGACCACAAAGGCATCAACCGTCGCGGTGGTGGTCTGACTGCCCCGGCCCTGACTGAAAAAGACAAGGCCGACATCAAGCTCGCCGCCGAAATGGAAGTCGACTACCTCGCAGTGTCCTTCCCGCGTGACGCCGCCGACATGGAATACGCCCGTCAACTGCGTGACGAGGCCGGCGGCACAGCCTGGCTGGTGGCGAAGATCGAACGCGCCGAAGCCGTGGCCGACGACGAAACCCTCGATGGCCTGATCAAGGCTTCCGACGCAGTGATGGTTGCCCGTGGCGACCTCGGTGTGGAAATCGGCGACGCCGAGCTGGTGGGCATTCAGAAGAAAATCATTCTGCACGCACGCCGCCACAACAAAGCGGTGATCGTCGCGACGCAGATGATGGAGTCGATGATCCAGAACCCGATGCCGACCCGCGCTGAAGTGTCCGACGTGGCCAACGCCGTGCTCGACTATACCGACGCTGTGATGCTCTCGGCAGAATCCGCCGCTGGTCTCTACCCGCTGGAAGCCGTGCAGGCGATGGCGCGCATCTGCGTCGGCGCCGAGAAGCACCCGACCGGCAAGACTTCCAGCCACCGCATCGGCAAGGAATTCAGCCGCTGCGACGAAAGCATCGCGCTGGCGACCATGTACACCGCCAACCACTTCCCGGGCGTCAAAGCGATCATTGCGTTGACTGAAAGCGGCTTCACCCCGCTGATCATGTCGCGGATCCGCTCCTCGGTGCCGATCTACGCGTTCACCCCGCACCGCGAAGCCCAGGCCCGCGCGGCGATGTTCCGTGGCGTCTACACCATCCCGTTCGACCCGGCCTCGCTGGAGCCGCACGAAGTCAGCCAGAAAGCCATCGACGAACTGACCAAGCGCGGCGTTGTGGAAAAAGGCGACTGGGTCATCCTGACCAAGGGCGACAGCTACCAGACCACTGGCGGCACCAACGGCATGAAGATCCTGCATGTCGGTGATCCGCAGGTCTGAGTGACCGGCCGCTGAAACGCAAAAGCCCCGCCATGTGAATGGCGGGGCTTTTTGTTGTCTGCATGTCGCTGAAAACCAGTTTTCACAGAACGTCAACTGTCAGTTCTGTCAGTTGTTGCAAGAGCCATTCTTGACTAGCGTGCTACTTCACCACCCAATCACTCAAGACTGGGCACGAGTCGTGATCAAGGAGGATTGAAGATGGACGTTGCGGCAAACATCTCGCCAGGTAAATTCGACCCAACGTTTGGCAATCAGGGCGTTGCCACTCCGAAAAAACCTCCCGATTTTTCAGGAAACCTTGTCCTGCGGGGGGTGATGGTCGACAAATCAGGGCGCACCTATATCGCGGGAAGCGTAGGCCAATCGAACGGTGATGCCTACTACTTGATCAGACTGGATAGCAATGGCGTACACGACACTCAATTTGGCCAGAGTGGCTACGTAACCGGTCAATTTGAGGACGGAGAAGGATCGCATTCCTTCGCTAACGAAATAGTGGAACAGGCCGACGGCAAACTGCTGCTCATCGGCAGTTTCTTTCAGGCTAACCTCGAGCGTGCCATAGGAGTTGTGCGTCTCGACATCGCTGGCAACCTTGATCCGGCATTCAACAAAACCGGCAAAGTCGCTGTTTACCTCACGGATGACGACACGGCAGATCAGAAGCACCAGCAACTACCCAACGCAGCGAACTCAAAAACCGGTAGCCAGCGGTCGACCGTTCTGCCTGACGGCAAGATCGTATTGCATACCACCGTAGATCGGGATGGAAACAAAGTGGCGACAGCCGTCATTCGGCTCTTGCCTGACGGCACACGGGATATTGAATTTAACGAGGGAGAAATCGCCTATGTTCTCCACCCGAATTTCACTCACACGGAGCTATACGATCTATTGGCAAAACAGGATGGGACCTACGTGCTCGCGGGCTGTGTACGTGGCAATGATCCTTACCGGGCAGTACTCAACCGCTTGACTGCTACCGGGAAAATTGATGACTCGTTCGCCGTTGATGGCTTTGAAGTGATGGATCCGATAGAGAACTCGCTGAGCGTCAATGTCTTGAAAGTTATCGGGCAGACGAATAAGCGGCTGTTATCCGTTGGGTATACCGAGCCTGCACACCATGGCGTATTGATCAGCCGGGAATCCGACGGTAAACCCAACATCCAGTTCAACGCAGGCAAACCACTTCTGAGCAGACTGCAAGGCATTGACACCTTATGGCTTGACGCGTCCATCCAGAGCAGCGGACACATACTTGTTGCCGGGCTGAGTCAAGTGTCCTCTGGTTTTAACCATGTTATTGCCAGATTCACCGATGACGGCAAATTGGACACGGATTTTGCGGATGGCAAAGGCTGGCGAGTGTTCGACCTGGAGAGGGGGATCTGGACCGGGGTTGCAATCGGTGAAGGTAAAATGACGTTCCTCGGCCAAAGGCAAGTCGACGGGCAACGGGTTCAATGCGTCGGCCGTGGATTGATCGAGTGACCTGGCGACGAGTTTACCGGCTGCCCCTGATTGAGAGTTTTATGGTCTGGTCAACCCCTTTCGCGAGCAGGCTCGCTCCCAACTTTGAAATGCGTTCCCCCGTGGGAGCGAGCCTGCTCGCGAAGGCGTCTTGACCGTCACCGAAAAAACCTGCTCAACGCCGCAAACGCCTCCGGCGAACGCAGGCGCTGGGTGAACAACGCACCCTCCTCCTCGATCACCTTGCGTAGCAGATCCCGATCCGGCGCTCGCATCAGTTGCTTGCTGATGTGCACCGCTTCGGCCGGCAAGTCATCAAACCGCAGCGCCACTTCTCGCGCCTTGCTCAACGCCGCTTCACCGCTGTCCAGCGCTTCGGTGGCGATCCCCCACTGCGCAGCCTGTTCGCCGCTAAAGCCTTCACCGAGCAATAACAATTCAGCCGCTTTCGCTTGCCCGAGCAAACGCGGCAGGATCAGGCTGGAACCGAATTCGGGACACAATCCGAGGTTGACGAACGGCATGCGCAGCCGGGCGTCGCGGCTGACATAGACCAGATCGCAATGCAGCAGCAGGGTCGTGCCGATACCCACCGCGGCACCGGAGACGGCGGCGATCACTGGTTTGCGGCATTCGAGCAGATTGAGCATGAAGTGAAACACCGGGCTGTCGAGGTCGCTCGGCGGTTGTTCGAGGAAGTCGGCAATGTCGTTACCGGCCGTGAAGCACTCGGCGCTGCCGCTGATCAGCACGGCGTTGATTTCGGGGTCGCTGTCGGCCTGTTTCAGTGCTTCGGCGAGGCGGCTGTACATGGCGCGGGTCAGGGCGTTTTTCTTGCCCGGGCGGTTGAGGCGCAGGGTCAGCAAACCGCGTTCGCGTTCCAGCAGGATGGCTTCGGTCATGGCGTGTCTCGCGTCTGAAAATCAGCGCTCAACCACGGCTCACAAACACGTCGGCCAGCAGTTGATTGCGCGGCAATCCGGCCAGGTACAGACGCTTGGCGAAGGCGTCGACACTGGCCGTCGAGCCGCAGACTAAGGCCAGGGTCTGCCGGGAAACAAGGCGCAGTTGCGCCAAAGCGGCGGCCGACTCGGCCGCCGTCCACAGCTGGACACTGAGGTTTTCCCGCTGCGCAGCCAGTGCGGCAAGGGGTTTGGCCAGATAGTGCTCACGTTCGTCATGGGCCAGGTGAATGACGCGGATGGCGCCTTGGTGATCCTGACGCAAGGCTTCGCGCAGCACACCGAACAACGGACCTAAACCGCTACCGGCGGCCAGCAGCCACAGCGGGCGCGTATGCCAGTCCGGGTCATAGTGCAAAGCACCGCCGCGCAGCTCGCCGAGGCGGATCGAGTCGCCGATCTGCAGCTTGCGGGCGGCATCGACGAATTCGCCGGGCTGGCGGCAATCGAGGTGAAACTCCAGAAAGCGGTCTTCTTGCGGCAGGCTCGCCAGCGAGTAAGGGCGGGCGATGTGGCCGATCCACAACACCAGATGCTGGCCGGCGCTGTAGCGCAATGGCCGCTGTGGGGTCAGGCGCAGGCGCAGAACGCTGTCGCTGAGCCAGTCCAGCGCTTCGACCAAGGCCGGTAGACCGTCAGTAATCGGGTCGAAGGTGTGCACCTGCAAGTCTTCGACCACTTGGCATTGGCAGGCCAGGCGCCAACCGTCCTGACGTTGCTCGGCGCTCAAGGCGTCCGGACGGTTGTCGCTGGGCAGGCCTTGCACGCATTGCACCAGACAGGCATGGCAACTGCCGGCGCGACAGCTGTAGGGCACGGCAACGCCGTTCTGATTGAGACTGTCGAGCAGATTGCTGCCCGCCTCAACCCTCCACTGCCGATCACCGACACGCAATTCAGGCATCGACGTTCTCCCACGCGGCGGCACAACGATTGCGCCCGTCACGCTTGGCCCGGTACAGCGCCTGATCGGCACGCTGCAACGCCTCATCCAGATCATCGCCAACGGACAGCAGGGTCATGCCCGCCGACAGGCTCAGGTTGCGCACTTGCAGGCCCATCAATTCCACCTCGCTGAAGGCGATGCGCAAACGCTCGCAACACGCGGTCAGGCGTTCGGCATCGCAGTCGGGCACCAGCACCACGAATTCTTCGCCACCATAACGCGCCAGCACGTCACCGTCGCGCAGGCAGGCTTGCGCCACCCCGGCAAACGCCTGCAATACCTGATCGCCGGCGGCGTGGCCGTGCAGATCGTTGATGCGTTTGAAGTGGTCCAGATCGATCAGCGCCAGCCCGTGCATTACGTCGCCGTCCAACGCGTTGAGCTCGCGCGAGGCGATGCGCAGGAAATGCCGGCGATTGAACAGCCCGGTCAGTTCGTCGGTGGCCACCAGGTCTTCAAGCTGGCGCATCATCCCGCGCAGGGTGTCCTGATGCGCCTGCAAGGCAAACCGGCGCTGACGCTGACGTTGCCGCGAGACCTGGACAAAGCGTGCGTAAAGCACCAGCCACGCCAAAACCATCGCCAGAATGCACACTTGCAACGCCGCGAGCGCAGGCTCCGCCAGACGGAAATGGTAAGCGTCCCACAGGGTAATCGCGGAGAAACTGAAGAACACCAGCAGCGCGCAGCGGATGAACACCCGTCGGGTGAGATGGAACAGGCCGAACAGCAGGATCAGCACATAAAACACCAGAAACGCGCCGCGTGCCTCGTCGACATGGGCGATCAGCCACGTCTGCCAGCCGAGGCCCATCAGCACTTGCGCTTCGGTCAGGCTGGGGTCGGCGAAGCGCTGGTTGCGCCCGCTCCAGAACATGGCGAAAAGGCTCGCCTGACTGATGACCACCAGAGCGCTGCCGATGGCCACTCCACTGAGCGATTGCTGATAATGCCCGGTGAAAAACGCCAGCCACAGCAGCAGCAAAGCCAATCCGTAGGTGGCCGCAGCGAGGGCGAAGCGTTTGAGCAAAAGGCGTTGAATGGCGTTATGGGTCAATCGTTGACTCACCGTGCGATAGGAGGCTGACCGAGTGTCCTACTCTACAGACCGGATGCCACTTTAGAGGGCCGGTCGCTAAATGACCACCGATTTTCGGGCTCGAAAATTGACGTCAAATGCATGACCTGATTGAGCTGCATTGATGCCCGCACCAGGTCCCTGTGGTGAGGGGATTTCTCTTCGATGGGCTGCGAAATGGCCCCCTGCAACCTGTCAATCACACTGAGCTCACAGGTTTTACGACTGCTGCGCAGCCGAGCGGGGATAAATCCCCTCGCCACAGGGTCATCCGACCAAAAGCCAATGTGCCCCCACCACCGAGGCGCGGTATACTGCCGCGCCTTTTTAGCGTCGCGCCACAAAGGGACAGCCATAAGCCGCAAGCCTCAAGCGGCAAGCTCAAGCTGTCCGCGTAATGCTTTAACTTGCCGCTCGAAGCTAGAAGCCTGTAGCTTCCCCACCGTTTTCAGAGGAGCGCGACTCATGACCGTGATCAAGCAAGATGACCTGATTCAGAGCGTTGCCGACGCCCTGCAGTTCATTTCCTATTACCACCCCGTGGATTTCATCCAGGCGATGCACGAAGCCTACCTGCGCGAAGAATCGCCAGCGGCCCGTGATTCGATGGCGCAGATCCTGATCAACTCGCGCATGTGCGCCACCGGCCATCGCCCGATCTGCCAGGACACCGGTATCGTCACCGTGTTCGTCCGTGTCGGCATGGACGTGCGCTGGGATGGCGCCACCATGGGCCTGGACGACATGATCAACGAAGGCGTGCGTCGCGCTTACAACCTGCCGGAAAACGTCCTGCGGGCATCGATCCTTGCCGACCCGGCAGGCGCTCGCAAGAACACCAAGGACAACACCCCGGCCGTAATTCACTACTCCATCGTCCCGGGTAACACCGTGGAAGTGGACGTGGCGGCCAAGGGCGGCGGTTCCGAGAACAAGTCGAAAATGGCCATGCTCAACCCGTCCGACTCGATCGTCGACTGGGTATTGAAGACCGTGCCGACCATGGGCGCCGGCTGGTGCCCACCGGGCATGCTGGGTATCGGCATCGGCGGCACCGCCGAGAAGGCCGCAGTGATGGCCAAGGAAGTGTTGATGGAATCCATCGACATCCACGAGCTGAAGGCCCGTGGTCCGCAGAACCGCATCGAAGAAATGCGTCTGGAACTGTTCGAAAAGGTCAACCAGTTGGGCATCGGCGCCCAGGGCCTCGGTGGCCTGACCACCGTGCTCGACGTGAAAATCATGGACTACCCGACCCACGCTGCCTCGCTGCCGGTGTGCATGATCCCCAACTGCGCCGCCACCCGTCACGCACACTTCGTGCTCGACGGTTCCGGCCCGGCCTCGCTGGAAGCGCCACCGCTGGACGCCTACCCGGAAATCGTCTGGGAAGCCGGCCCGTCGGCGCGTCGTGTCAACCTCGACACCCTGACCCCGGAAGACGTGCAGAGCTGGAAGCCGGGCGAAACCGTGCTGCTCAACGGCAAGATGCTCACCGGTCGCGACGCGGCGCACAAGCGCATGGTCGAAATGCTCAACAAGGGTGAAACCCTGCCGGTCGACCTCAAGGGTCGCTTCATCTACTACGTCGGCCCGGTTGATCCGGTCGGTGACGAAGTGGTTGGCCCGGCCGGCCCGACCACCGCAACGCGGATGGACAAGTTCACCCGCCAGATCCTCGAGCAGACCGGCCTGCTGGGCATGATCGGCAAGTCCGAGCGCGGCCCGACCGCGATCGACGCGATCAAGGACAACAAGGCTGTGTACCTGATGGCCGTCGGCGGCGCTGCGTACCTGGTTGCGCAAGCGATCAAGAAGTCCAAGGTGCTGGCATTTGCCGAGCTGGGCATGGAAGCGATCTACGAGTTCGAGGTCAAGGACATGCCGGTCACCGTAGCGGTGGACAGCAAAGGTGAGTCGGTACACATCACCGGCCCGGCGATCTGGCAACAGAAGATCAGCGAAAGCCTGGCGGTAGAAGTGCAGTAAGCCTCTGGCGTCATGAAGACGGCCGGTGCATCCGCAAAGATGCCCCGGCCGTTTTTGCTTGTTCAAACCAATTGCGATAAAAGAATCGCCCAAGCACAGAAAACGATCTTGTGCACCTGTCAGATCTGACAGGTCCATCTCTGGCCCACTCCTGTTAGCGTCTATCCATACGCCCTATGTAGCGCGAATGGACTCGACCATGGCCGATCAAGACCTCAGCATCACAGCTCCCTCCATCGCCAAGAGCTCATCGATCGCCACCATCGGCAAAAGCTGGAGCGCCGTCGGGCCGACCGCCTCGGCTGGATGCGAATTGCCGATCCCGCTCTCAAGCGGTCGTGGCTACGGCCCGCAAATACCCCTGTCAATCAACAGCCAGAGCGGTAACGGCCCGTTTGGCCTTGGTTGCAACCTGGGCCTGAGCCAGATCAGCCGCCGCACCAACAAAGGTGTTCCACGTTATACCGAGCACGATGAAATCATCGGGCATGACGGCGAGGTGTGGATGCCGGAGCTCGATGATGCCGGAAACCTGAAGTCGCGCACGGAACACAGCTACAGAGACCGCCCCATTGCCGAACACAACGTCGTGACTTACCGGGCGCGGATCGAAAGTGATTTTTCCCTGCGCGAATGCTGGCATCCGGCTGACGGCGGAGCCCCTTTCTGGCTGATCCACGGCGCCGACGGTACGTTGCATGTCTACGGCAAAACCACCGCCTCACGCCGTGCCGACCCCGACGACCCATCACGCATCAGCAGCTGGCTATTGTGTGAAAGCATGAACGCCCATGGCGAACACATCTGCTACGAGTACAAGGCCGACGATCAGCCTGACGAGCAAGACCCGATTCACGACTACCGCGCCCAGCGCTATCTGCGACGAGTGTGTTACGGCAATGCCACGGCGAGCGATCACCTTTACAGCTGGGACACTGACCGACCGACGGATCTGCCATGGCATTTTCAACTGGTGTTCGATTACGGCGAACGCAGCAATTCGCTGACGGAGATTCCGAGCTACGAGGAAGTGAACCGCTGGCGGCTGCGGCCTGATCCGTTTTCCACCTATGGCCAGGGTTTTGAGCTGAGCACCCGCAGGCTCTGCCAGCAAGTGTTGATGTTTCATCACTTCCCCGGGGGCCTGGCGACAGAGGCAAAACTTGCACGTCGCCTGCTGCTGGAATATCGACCGATCCAGAACACTGCGCAGTGGGCCTACAGCCAGATCAGCGCGGCGCACTATCAGGCCTTCGATGCGCAAGGCAATGTCGAGCACTCACCGCCGCTAGAGTTCGAATACTCGCCCTTCGAGATCAACAAGGCACCTGCACGCCTGTTGGAAAACGAGACTCAACCGGGCATCGAAGACGGCGGGTTCTATCAATGCGTCGATTTGTATGGCGAGGGCGTGCCGGGCTTTCTCTGCCGCTACGACAACGCCTGGTATTACCGAGAACCGCTACGCGCGGCGCCTGGTACCGAACTGATCGGTTACGGCCCATGGGTTTTGCTGGACAGGATCCCGGTGGCAGATCGCAACCGCGCCGTGGCGCAACTGCTTGATCTGACCGGCGACGGCCGTCTGGACCTGATCATCGCCCGGTTGGGTTACTGCGGGTTTCATGCGCTGAATGCGCAGCGGCAATTCGAACTGTTCAGCGCGTTCGACACGTTTCCCCGGGAACACCAGGATCTGACTTTGACCATGGGGGATTTCAGCGGCGACGGCCTGATGTCAGCGGCCAGCATCAGCCCCGACCGCGTGCGCCTCTATGCCAGCCTGCGCGAAAAAGGCTTCGCCGCCGCACAGGAAATACCCCATGAATACGCAGACGACCGTCTGCCGGTGTTCAGCAACTCGCGAACCGAACTGGTGCTTCTGGGCAACCTGCTCGGCAGCGACATGCCCGAGCTGTGCCGCATCCGCCATGACGAAGTCCGCTGCTGGCCGAATCTTGGTCATGGCAAATTCGGTAAAGGACGCAAGATCAGTGCCCTGCCCTTCACCTACGACGAATTCGACGCCTCGCGGGTACGTCTGGCCGATCTCGATGGCTCCGGCGCGCCGGCATTGATCTATCTCAAATCCGAAGGGTTCGACATTTACCTGAACCGGGGCGGCAACGGCCTGGAGCAGATTCCCGTCAGCGTGCCGTGGCCTGAAGACGTGCGCTATGACCGTTTGTGCCAGGTCAGTTTCGCCGACCTGCAAGGCCTCGGTTGCGCCAGCCTGATTCTGACGGTGCCGCATATCCAGCCGCGGCATTGGCGCTACGATTTTGTTGCAGCCAAGCCCTACCTGCTGGTCACCAGTAACAACAACATGGGCTGTTCCAGCAGCGTGACTTATCGCAGCTCGGCTCAGGAATGGCTGGATGAAAAGGAGCGGCTGCTGGCGCTTGAGCGTGCACCGCTATGTCACCTGCCCTTTCCGCTGGCCGTGGTGAAGAAGCAGGAGCAGCACGACGAGATCACCGGCAACCGGTTGACCCAGTCGTTCACTTGGCGCGAAGGGTTCTACGACGGCAGGGAGAGGGAATTTCGCGGGTTCGGCTACTTGCAGCAACTTGACTGCGAGGTTGGAACCGATCCTTCAGAGCCTGGCTTCAGCGAGCCGGTGCAAACATGCACCTGGTTTCACAACGGTCAGGAAATCAATCGCTCCCGCGACGATTATTTCAGCGCGGATGTGAACGCCTGCCCGTTGGGCGAAACCCTGTTCAGTCGTTACCACCCCAAAGGTGAAATCGATGAGCCCGTCACTCCGGAGGAGTCCGACAGTCGCTATCGGATTGCGCAGGCACTGGTTGGCTCGGTCGCTCGAACAGAAATTTTTCCCTACCGCGCCGATGCGCAGGCGCCCGGTGCAGCCGCACTGTACTCGGTAGAAGAGAAGCGCTATCTGGTTCGCGAGGTGCGGCCACAGGGGCCATATGCCGCAGCCGTTCTGCTGCCCCTTCAGGTCGAAGCCATCAGCTATCAGTACGACGGCTTTATCAACGACCCGCTGTGCCGCCACGAGGTCACCCTGCGCTGGAACGCTTATGGCGCCGCGGCCCACGCACTTACGGTGAGCTATGCGCGCAGGTTGACCGCCCAGAGCCCGCCCCCCTTCACCGAAGACCATCTGAATCAATGGTGGTCCGACGCTCACGACGAGGCGCAACAATACTTTTACATCAGTGAAACCCGTGCACGTCTGATCAATCTGCCAGAGCCACAGCAATGGCGATTAGGCTTGCCGTATCTGGAACGGGGCGATGCGCTGAAATTGGCCAAAGGTACGCTCCCCGGCGAGTTGAACCCGGCACGGGTATCTTTCGAATCACTGAGAGAGCTGCAGGATACGCAAGAATGGGCCATGGAAAGGGTACTGACTTCGCAATCCATACAGCGCTATGTGGACGTAGAAGGTACTGAACTGGATGACGGCGTCGCCGGATTCGAAGCGCTGTCGCACTCTCTGGAGCTTGCCCTGCTGGATAAAACCGCGCTGGACGCTTACAGCATTGTGCCGGACCTGAATATCCGCGAGGCCCTCGCGGCAATTGGTTACTCACCCATGCAACTGCTGTTCGAAGCACCGCCCAGCGAGGAACCAAACCTCTGGTCGTCGCGGTTCAATCTGGCCCGGTACGGCGACTTGCAGGCGTTCTACAACGTGCTCGATTTCAATGAAACGCCAAGCCATGGCGTGACCAAAGCCGAATACGATCAACACCATCTGACAGTCATGCGCATCGAGTTGCCCGACGGTTGTGCCGTCCAGGTCGCGGAGTTCGATTATCACGCCCTGAAACCCAAGCGAATCACCGACGCCAATGACAACACTGAAGAAGTCATCTACGAGCCTTCCGGTCAGCCGCTGGTCATCAGCTTTCACGGTACCGAGAACGGCAAACCTGCCGGATTCGACAAGCTGACCGATGACTGGACCTTGCCGGATCCCAGTCCGGAATACGCCATTCAGTTTCCGGAAGATACCGTAGGACACGCAGCGAGCACTCTGCACAAAAACCTTTTCAGCTGGATGGGCCTGATACCCGCCTCCACACTTCAAAGCCGCTCGATCAAGCAAGGTGACCTGTTACCCGGCGGGCATATCCGTGCCAGCGCACGTCGCCGGCTTGCGCGAAATCCCGGCCCGACGCCTGAAGACCAGCAATTGCTCACGGCCATTGAACTGGCTTACCGAGAACCGGTTCACACCGTAGTGCTCAGCGCTGACCGCTATCCCTACGACGCCATAAAGGCGCAGATCCAGATCGTCAAAACCTGCGTCGACGGCTTTGGTCGGGTACTGCAAACCCAGCAGAAGGTCGACCCCGGGTTGGCTTATGTGGTGGGTGAGGATGGTCAATTGCTGATCGAAGAAGGTGAGCAACCGACGCAGACACGCTGGCGCATCAGTGAACGCGTCGAATACAACAACAAAGGTCTGCCGCAGCGCCAATACCGGCCGTTTTTCGCCAACACCCACCGCTACGTCAATGATCAATCGCTGCGCCAACTCGGGTTGTTCGATCAGCTGTTCTATGACGCAACGGGGCGTCCGATCAAGCTGATCAACGCCAAGGGCGACTTTTCCCGCGAGACTTATCATCCTTGGTATCACGCCAGTGAGGACTTCAACGACACCGCTGAAGAGCTGGTGTCTACGCGTGGGTCAGGCTCATGACCGCCTCCGCGCATTGGCGCACGCCTTCGCTGACCGTCAGCGACGGGCGTGGCCTGCCAGTCCGTCAGGTCGCTTATTTGCGTACCGTGGCGGGTGACACGCCGAAAGCTCTCGTGACTCGCCAGCGCCACGATGTCGCCGGGCGTCTGGTCGCGCAACAGGATCCGCGCCTGCCGACAGCAAACACAACCAGCGTGTTTGCGCTGAACGATATCGCCGTGTTTACCAACAGCCGGGATAGCGGCTGGCGCCTGCTGCTGCCGGGCAGGGCCGGGGAGCCCGGACACCGTTGGGATGAGCGCGGCCACGTCTGGCAGTCGACCTTCGACGAGCAATTGCGCGTGGTGCAGCTCGAAGTTTCGGGAAACGGCGAAAATCAGCTCGATACCTTCACGTACGCCCCAGGCTCTGCCGAAGCAGACT
>NZ_JH635998.1:3550356-3558669 GCF_000257605.1 Pseudomonas sp. R62 | reverse complement strand
GGTTGATCCGGCAGACAGATCCGTCAGGTTCGCTGGACATCACCGGCTATGCCCTCACCGGACAGGCACTGGTGGAAAAGCGCACTTTTCACGATAACGAAGCGTTCACCAGCCATCAGGTGTTCAGTCCGCTTGGCGCCGTGCTTGAACAGACCGATGCCGGCGGCCATCGCAGAGCATCGCGCTATGGTCTTGCCGGGCAGCTCAGGCAAATGGAGCTGCAAGTCGAGACGAAAGTCACGCAGGTCTTGCTGGATGCGCAATACAACGCCAACAATCAGATCACCTCGCAACTGGCCGGTAACGGTGTCCTGAGTCAGTGGACGTATGACCCGGCCGACGGACGCCTGCATACGCGCACCAGTCAAAAAACTGCTCAGCCCAGGTTGCAGGATCTGCAATATTTCTACGATCGCGCCGGCAATATCATCCGCATCGAAGACCACGCCTTCGAGCCCGTCTGGTTCGCCAATCAACGGGTCGACGGCCACCGCGAATTCAGCTACGACTCCCTGTACCGGTTGGTCCGCGCGACCGGTCATGACGACGCGCTGCCCCCGGACATTCCCGGCCTGCCGCGACCGCCCGACGAGAAAAACCGCCTCAACTACACCCAGACGTATAGCTACGACGATGGCGGCAATCTGACCGAATTGCGTCATCAGCGCGACGGCGCCGGCCGCACCCGGCGCATGTGCATCGACGCTCAAAGCAATCGCGGGGTGCGTTGGGAAACGGGCGACGAGCCGCCGGACTTCGGTACCTGGTTCGACCCCCATGGCAATCAACGCAAGCTGCGCCACGGTCCGTCATTGCAATGGAGCAGGCGTGATGAACTGGAGCGCGTGGATCTGGTTATCCGTCAGGACGGCGATAACGATGCCGAGTATTACCAGTACAGCGCCGGCCAGCGGGTCCTCAAATGTCATGAATGGTTTACCGACAAGGTCCGCCACTTCCACCAGGTGCGCTACCTGCCGGGGCTGGAAATCCGCAGCAAGGACAACGGCGAGGAGCTGCACATCATCAGCCTCGGCAACGCGCGCTGCCTGCATTGGGCGCAACGTTCAGTGCCGATAGACGACCAGATGCGCTACACCCTCGAAGACCACCTCGGCTCTTGCGTAATGGAGCTCAATGAAGACGCTGTGGTCACCAGCGCAGAAGGCTATTACCCGTTCGGCGAAACCGCGTGGATGGCCCCGGAGTCGGAAATCGAATACCGCTTTATCCGATATTCCGGCAAGGAAATGGATGTCAGCGGTTTGTACTACTACGGCGCCCGGTATTACGCGCCGTGGTTGCAGCGTTGGGTCAGTGCGGACCCGGCGGGGGATGTGGATGGGTTGAACGTGTATGCGTTTGTGGGAAACAACCCGGTCTCTTTTGTGGATGTGCAGGGGAACAGCCGAGAAGGACATGAGATTGTCAACTTCGCAAACTTTCTGACCGTTCTTAGTGATTACTCTGTTACTGCTCAAGAACAGATTCAGAACATCTCACACCGACAATACGGTGTCGAATTGCTGGCGAATTTCGCGGGAGAAGGCATCAATGCCGCTGCCGGTTTCCTCGGCGGCCTTCACCTCGGTCCGAAAATAGGCTCAATGCTTCCCGACAATCCGCACATGGTCAATTTTACTGAACAGGGTAAACCACCATTTCTCGAAGGGTTGGTTGGCGGGAACATCGCCGGCACCATCACGGGGGAACTTGCTGATCGCCTCATGTCCCCTGCCAATCTGATCAAGCCCTTGATTCCACAAACGTCAGCAATGAGCGTCGCAGCCATTGATGAAAAGATCGGTCTCACACAGGGTCGACTGGATACCAGCCCGGCCAATGCAAGCCTGATATTCATGAACTACGTCGTCGGATCAGTTATTGGAGGCGTCGGCGCAACGCTCAATCTGGGACAACGAGTACAAGAAGCCGAGGACATCAAAAACGGATTGGATCCGGTCAAGATTCAGAAAATCGAAACCATGCTTGCGGACTGGAAAGAAGCCCTCACTTCCCGAATGGCCATCGCCGAAAAAGCGTACAGGCGTCTGGGGCGAAACACGTTCGATGCAGGTCTTGTGATACCTAATGCAGGCCACTCAACAGCTGCGGGGCCTATCCGACTCGAAGCCCTTCGAGAGGAAACCAGTAAGGTTTTGGGATTTATCGAAACCAGCCAGACCATGATGAGTTGGTACAAGGAAGACGCACTCACAGACAACCGTTTTTTGCGCAAACAAGCTCAACCGAAATCCAGGTTCAAAGCGGCATTTCAGGATTTTGTCAGGCCATTCACCCGACATACAAATCCACACCAATGAAATTCGATACCGTTCATTCACGCACTCCTGCGTTGACGGTCACCGACGCACGTGGCCTGCCAGTCCGGCAGGTCTCTTACTTGCGTTCGGTAGCCGGTGCTACGCCAAGCGTTCTGGTGTCCTGCCAGCACTACGACGTGCTCGGGCGTCTGGTCGCGCAAAGTGATCCGCGTCTGCGAGAGACTCATGCGAATACCGCCACCGTGTATTCGCTGAACGAGGCTGCGGTGTACACCGACAGCGTGGACTCCGGCTGGCGCCTGGTGCTGCCGGGGTTGGCCGGTGAGCCGCGGCAGCGTTGGGACGAGCGCGGTCACCACTGGGCGTCGACCTTCGATACGCAGCTGCGCGTGACAAGGCTCAAGGAAGACGGTGACACTCGGATCAACAGTTACAGTTATGGTGAGAGCTCTGCCGATGCCGGCCACAACCTGCGCGGCCAAATGATCCAACAGACTGACTCTTCAGGCTCACTGGATATCACCAGTTACGCTCTCACCGGTCAGGCGCTCGCGCAAACCCGAACCTTTGACGATGGCGAGGCGTTCACCAGCCATCAGGTCTTCAGCCCATTGGGCGCTGTGCTGCAGCAGTCCGATGCCGGTGGTTATCGCAGAGCGTCAAGCTACGGTCTTGCCGGCCAGCTCAAACAGGTGGAGCTGCAAGTCGGGGAGCAGATCACACAGGTTCTGCGGGATGCGCAGTACAACGCCGATGATCAGATCATCTCGCAACTGGCCGGTAACGGGGTACTCAGCCAATGGACGTACACCGCGACCGATGGCCGCCTGCAAACACGGATCAGCCATAAAACCGGCCAGGCCAGGTTGCAGGATCTCGCCTATTTCTACGACCGCGTCGGCAACATCATTCGCATCGAAGACCACGCCTTCGAGCCGACCTGGTTCGCCAATCAACGGGTCGATGGCCAACGCGAATTCAGCTACGACTCCTTGTACCGGTTGATCCGCGCGACCGGTTACGACGACGCCCTGCCTCCTGATATCCCTGGCCTGCCGCAACCGCCCGATGAGAAAAACCGCCTTAATTACACCCAGACTTACACCTACGATGACGGGGGTAACCTGACCGAGCTGTGCCATCAGCGCGACGGCGGCAGTCGCACCAGGCGCATGTACATCGACGAGCAAAGCAACCGCGCAGTGCGCTGGGAAACCGGCGATCACGAACCGGACTTTGGCAACTGGTTCGACCTGCATGGAAATCAACGCAGGCTGCGGCACGGTCCGCAACTGCACTGGAACAGTCGCGACGAGCTGGAACATATAGATCTGGTGATCCGCAAGGACAGCGTCAACGACACCGAGAATTACCAATACAGCCAGGGCGTACGGGTACTCAAGCGCCGTGAAACGTTCGCCAAAGGTGCCAATCACTTCCAGCAGGTGCGCTACCTGCCCGGCCTGGAAATCCGCAGCAAAGACAATGGCGAAGAACTGCACATCATCAGCGTAGGTAACGCGCGCTGCCTGCATTGGGTGAGCAATCCACCTGCCGCCAACACTCAACTGCGATACACCCTCGAAGACCAACTCGGCTCATGCGTAATGGAGCTGGATGAAAACGCTACGGTCACCAGCGAAGAAGGCTACTACCCGTTCGGCGAAACCGCTTGGATGGCACCGAAATCGGAAACCGCATACCGCTTCATCCGTTACTCCGGCAAGGAAATGGATGTCAGCGGTTTGTACTACTACGGCGCCCGTTATTACGCGCCGTGGTTGCAGCGCTGGGTCAGTGCCGATCCGGCGGGGGATGTGGATGGGTTGAATCTGTATGCGTTCGTAAGCAACAACCCCGTCGGCTATATAGACGCCGACGGCCAAGGCAAAGTACTACCGACAAAAGCGGACTATGACTCCGCCTGGAGCAGGCACTTTTCGCGGGAAAACGCCAGTTATGCAAAAAGAGGTCAAGGGATGGCTTCTGATCGCCTGCGCAATGCTCTGGCGAATCAGATACTCAAGCATGTGAATATTTTGGCAATCACCCGACTGCGTTCCAACAATGTGCAGCAGCAGATTCGCAACCAGAATTCAACGTCCCAATTTGCGAAAGCGACCGCCCGCAGGACAGCCGTTCATGTGACGAATCAGACCCTTAGTTATGGCGCGGGAATACTGGTGGGGCTGGGCGCCCAAGCTCTGGGGGCAGCCGCTCCCGGCGCAGGAAATGTGGTTGGTATCGGCATGGGGGTAGCCACAAAAACCGCCGTCAGCTTCGCTATTGACTACATTGCCGAACAAAGTGGGCTGAGCACCTCGGTCAAGCTCAAGACAAGTCCGCTTGATCCCGACAAACTCATCCGGCAGGCAGAGTACAAGTCCATGAACCTGCTGAATTATCTGGGCCACAAAGTCGTCAAGAATTTCGACATTCGAAAAACCAAAGGCCAGGTAGGCACCGGAAAATTCGTCACCTCTGTGGGGCTAAAATTTATTACGCCAACCGTTGCCTCTGAAGCAAGTGCAGCGATCTCCTTAGCGGTTGGAGCAGTAGAAATCGCCAAAGAAGTCAGCGATGCCAGTTCGGAAATATCCGCCGAGAAATACGACAGGCTGTTCACGTATATTCCAGAATTGGTCCAGCAGATCAACGATAACCTGCAAACCACAAGAGAGTACTTCGCTGCACTTTCCATCGATTCGCTGGCGGGGATCAATCTTGCCGACCTTGAAGCGGAAACGGCGAAAATTACCGAACAATTGCAAGAAACAATGAACATGGCAATCTCCTATTCGAAGAAACCCAGGGCGGCATGACCCCCATGGATCTCAAGTAGCAGGCAAGGGGTGATGGCATGCTATCGTGCCCGCCCGTCCTGCCGACCTTTGATCCAGCATGCTGCCGACTTCCCGTACCCTGCGTCTGTCGTTGTATTCCCTGCTGATCATCGCCGGCACAGTCGTGGCCGCAACACTCGCCATGCGCCACGCCGAGCGTCAGGCGCTGGAAGAAGACGCGGCCCGCGCCAATCAGCAACTGGGGTTGTACGCCAACTCCTTGCACACCCTGATCGACCGCTATCGCGCCCTGCCCGCCGTGCTGGCGCTGGACCCGCAATTGCGTTCGGCCTTGGCCGGCCCGGTCGATGCTGCGCAGCAAGCGGCATTGAATGTGAAGCTGGAAAAGATCAACGGCGCCGCGCAATCCTCGACCCTTGAACTGCTGGATCGTACCGGCCTGGCCGTGGCCGCCAGCAACTGGCGCTTGCCCAGCAGTTACGTTGGCCACAATTACGGCTTCCGCCCCTACTTCAGCCAGACCCGCACCCAAGGCACCGGGCGTTTTTACGCAGTGGGCGTGACCAGCGGCATTCCCGGGTATTTCCTTTCCAGCGCCGTACTTGGCGACAACGACGAGTTTCTCGGCGCGATGGTGGTCAAGCTGGAATTTCCCGAACTGGAACGTGAATGGAGCCAGGGCAGCGACACGCTGCTGGTCAGCGATGCGCGCGGGATCATCTTTATCGCCAATCAGCCGGGTTGGCGTTATCGCGCCTTGCGGCCGTTGAGCGCCGATGATCTGGCAGAGATCAAAACCACGCGTCAGTACGACAAGCAATCGCTGCTGTCGCTGACCCATTTGCCGCTACGGCGTTTCGATGACAACAGCGATCTGCGCCGGGTCGAAGGTCCGCAGGGCACGGCGGATTATTTGTGGGAATCGCTGCCGCTGACGACCGAAGGCTGGACCCTGCACCTGTTGCGCCGTCCGCAAGTGGCCTTCGAGGATTTGCGCAACGCCGCGCTGGCCGCCGCCGGTGTGTGGCTGGCGCTGGTGTTCTTGTTGCTGTTTCTCAATCAGCGCTGGCGGCTGGCCAAGGTCCGTCAGCGCAATCGCGAAGAACTCGAGCGTCTGGTCGAGGAGCGCACCCGCGACTTACGCACCGCGCAGGAAGGTCTGGTGCAATCGGCCAAACTCGCCGCGCTGGGGCAGATGTCCGCCGCACTGGCCCACGAAATCAATCAACCGCTGACCGCCCAGCGCATGCAACTGGCGACTCTGCGCCTGCTGCTCGAACATGGCCGCGTCGATGACGCCTACAAGGCGCTGAAACCGGTGGACGATATGCTCACGCGCATGGCCGCCCTCACCGGCCACCTCAAGACTTTCGCCCGCAAGAGTCCGAGCGGTTTGCGCGAACGTCTGGATCTGGCGACGGTGGTCGATCAATCGCTGCAACTGCTCGATGCGCGCCTGCGTGACGAACAAGTCAGCCTTGTGTTGCACCTGACCCGCCCGGCGTGGGTGCGCGGTGATGCGATTCGTCTGGAACAGGTGTTGATCAATTTGCTGCGCAACGCGCTGGATGCGATGCAGGGTAAAGCCTGCAAGCGCCTGGAAATCCGTCTGGAGGCCGATGAGCAATTGTGGCGGCTCAGCGTCAGCGACAACGGCGGCGGGATTGCCGAGGAACATCTGGGCCAGGTGTTCGATCCGTTCTTTACCACCAAACCGGTGGGCGATGGTCTTGGCCTGGGGCTGGCAGTATCCTTCGCCATCGTGCATGAATCCGGCGGGCGCTTGAGCGTCGAGAATGGCGACCACGGCGCGGTGTTCAGCCTGACCCTGCCAATCGATCTGGAGGCACACATCTGATGCTCAATTCGGTGATGGTGGTCGACGACGAAAGCAGCATTCGCGACGCCGTTGAACAGTGGCTGAGCCTGTCGGGGTTTCAGGTGCAGTTGTTCAGCCGTGCCGAAGAATGCCTCGCCGCGCTCCCGGAACATTTTGCCGGGGTGATCCTCAGCGACGTGCGCATGCCCGGCATGGACGGCTTGCAATTGCTCGCCGAAGTGCAAAAGCGCGACAGCGATCTGCCGGTGATTCTGCTTACCGGCCATGGCGATGTGCCGATGGCGGTCGAAGCCATGCGCGATGGCGCCTACGACTTTCTGGAAAAACCGTTCAGCCCGGAAACCCTGCTAGGCAGCCTGCGCCGGGCGCTGGACAAACGCCGCCTGGTCCTGGAAAACCGCGCCCTGCACGAACTGGCCGACAACCGCGCAAAGCTCGATGCGACGCTGCTCGGCGTGTCCCGCGGTTTGCAGACATTGCGTCGGCAAGTGCTGGATCTGGCGACGTTGCCGGTCAACGTGCTGATCCGTGGTGAAACCGGCAGCGGCAAGGAACTGGTCGCGCGTTGCCTGCATGATTTCGGCCCGCGCGCCGGTAAGCCCTTTGTAGCGCTCAATTGCGCGGCGATCCCGGAGCAACTGTTCGAGGCCGAGCTGTTCGGCCATGAGAGCGGCGCGTTTACCGGCGCCTCGGGCAAGCGCATCGGCAAGCTGGAATACGCCGATGGCGGCACGCTGTTTCTCGACGAGATCGAAAGCATGCCGCTGGCCCAGCAGGTGAAATTGCTGCGGGTCTTGCAGGAACAAAAGCTCGAACGGCTGGGTTCGAACCAGAGCATTCGCGTTGATTTGCGTATCGTCGCGGCGACCAAACCGGACCTGCTCGACGAAGCTCGCGCCGGGCGTTTTCGTGAGGACCTGGCGTATCGCCTCAACGTCGCCGAACTGCGCTTGCCGCCGCTGCGTGATCGCCGCGAAGACATTCCATTACTGTTTGAAACCTTTGCCCAGAACGCCGCCCAGCGTCTGGGCCGGACCTTTCCGCCGTTGACCGGTGCGCAGCTCAGTCACTTGCTCAGCCATGACTGGCCGGGCAACGTCCGCGAACTGGCCAACGTCGCCGAGCGTCAGGTGTTGGGGCTGGATGAACCGGTCGCCGGAATCGACCCGGGGCAATCGCTGGCGGCGCAGCAGGAAGCGTTCGAAGCGCAATGCCTGCGCGCGGCGTTGACCCGGCACAAGGGTGATGTCAAAGCCGTGCTCGAAGAACTGCAACTGCCGCGCCGCACGTTCAATGAAAAGATGCAGCGGCATGGGTTGAGTAGGGAGATGTTTCTGGCGGAGTGAGGCAGAGATTTGTGGTGTAGCTGAAATCCATCCCCCCT
>NZ_JH635998.1:3540652-3549551 GCF_000257605.1 Pseudomonas sp. R62 | reverse complement strand
GCTGAAATCCATCCCCCTCACCCCAGCCCTCTCCCCCAGGGGGGCGAGGGGGAAGGGAGCCGATCTCCATGCTTTCCCGAATCTGTATTCGACTCGATATTGCAGGTCGATGTAACCCACAAGAACACCTCGGTCAGTCCCCTCTCCCTCTGGGAGAGAGCTAGGGTGAGGGGCTTTTGATCTTCACGCGGTAAGCGGAAATCCGCTCACTCAGCTCAATCAGTCGGCACAAATCCGCTCACTCCTCCCCGCCACCCCCTCTAAACCGGCCCCTCACCCCTTGGCACACCTCCTGCTATAGCCCTGGCAGGCTGCGTTCCGACGCGCTCCACAAAAACAATTAAACGAAGGATCCTTCAATGGATAACTCCAACGCCCTGCCCCTTGGGTCGGCTGCCGTGCCGGCCAAACCGAGAACCACCGCGAGCCGGATCAAATCGATCTTCAGTGGTTCTGTCGGCAACATGGTCGAGTGGTACGACGGTGGTATGTGTATGCCGCCTTCTCCCTGTACTTCGCCAAGACCTTTTTCCCCGCCGGTTCCACCACCGCGCAACTGATGAACACCGCTGCGATCTTCGCCGTGGGCTTCCTGATGCGTCCGATCGGTGGCTGGCTGATGGGCATGTACGCCGACAAGGTCGGGCGCAAGAAAGCGCTGATGGCCTCGGTATACCTCATGTGCTTCGGCTCGCTGCTGATCGCCCTGAGCCCGAACTATGAAACCATCGGCATCGGCGCGCCGATCCTCTTGGTATTCGCCCGCCTGCTGCAAGGCCTGTCGGTCGGTGGCGAGTACGGCACCTCGGCGACTTACCTGTCCGAGATGGCGACCAAGGAACGTCGCGGCTTCTTCTCCAGCTTCCAGTACGTGACCCTGATCTCCGGCCAGCTCATCGCCCTCGGCGTCTTGATCGTGCTGCAAAACATGCTGACCACCGAACAGCTCTACGCGTGGGGCTGGCGTATTCCGTTCGCCATCGGCGCGCTCTGCGCAGTGGTAGCGCTGTACCTGCGTCGCGGCATGGAAGAAACCGAGTCGTTCACCAAGAAAGAAAAATCCAAGGAAAGCGCCATGCGCACCTTGATGCGCCACCCGAAAGAGCTGTTGACCGTGGTCGGCCTGACCATGGGCGGCACCCTGGCGTTCTACACCTACACCACCTACATGCAGAAGTATCTGGTGAACACGGTCGGCATGAGCATCTCCGACTCGACCACCATTTCCGCCGCCACGCTGTTCCTGTTCATGTGCCTGCAACCGATCATCGGTGGCCTGTCGGACAAGATCGGTCGTCGCCCGATCCTGATCGCGTTCGGCGTGCTCGGTACGATCTTCACCGTGCCGATCCTGATGACCCTGCACACCATCCAGACCTGGTGGGGCGCGTTCTTCCTGATCATGGCGGCGCTGATCATTGTCAGCGGCTACACCTCGATCAATGCGGTGGTCAAAGCCGAATTGTTCCCGACCGAAATCCGCGCCCTGGGCGTCGGCCTGCCGTACGCGCTGACCGTGTCGATCTTCGGCGGCACTGCCGAATACATCGCGCTGTGGTTCAAGAGCATCGGCATGGAAACCGGTTACTACTGGTACGTCACCGCGTGCATTGCCGTGTCGCTGCTGGTGTACATCACCATGAAAGACACCCAGAAGCATTCGCGGATCGTCACTGACTGATCGCACCGCATCGCTGGCAGGCCACAAAATCTGTGTCCTGCCACGAACCCTACGGGGTCTTGCGTCTGGCTGGAAATATGCGCTGGGTCCTTGCACTATGGCTGCATCCGAATGCAGCTCAGGAATCCGCTCCCCATGCCCGATGACATCCACTTCTACGAACCCGCCAACGGCCACGGCCTGCCTCACGATCCGTTCAACGCCATCGTCGGCCCGCGGCCCATCGGCTGGATTTCCTCGCAGGATGCCGAAGGCCGGCTCAATCTCGCGCCGTACAGTTTCTTCAACGCGTTCAACTACGTGCCGCCGATCATTGGTTTTTCCAGTGTCGGGCGCAAAGACAGTCTGAACAACATCGAGCAGACCGGGGAGTTCGTCTGGAACCTCGCCACGCGCCCGTTGGCCGAGCAGATGAACCAGAGCTGCGCGATGGTCGCGCCTGAGGTCAACGAGTTTGAACTGGCAGGGCTGACGACCGTGGCGTCAAAGCTGATTTCGGTGCCTCGGGTCGCCGAAAGCCCGGTGTCCTTCGAGTGCAAGGTCACGCAGATCATCCAGCTGCAACGCGCCGATGGCGAAACCGTACCGAGCTGGCTGATCCTCGGTGAGGTGGTTGCAGTGCACATCGCCAAATGGCTGCTGAAGGACGGCATCTACGACACCGCCGCCGCACAACCGATTTTGCGCGGCGGCGGGCCGGCGGATTATTTCCAGCTGGGGCCTGAGGCTCTGTTCAAGATGTGGCGCCCGGGCGCACAGAAGTAATTACCAGATCAGCTCGGCGTCATCGGTGACGCCCTTGAGCTTGTCCAGCTCGTTGATGGCTGCATCATCGGCAGCAATGGCGCCGGGAAACACCTGCTCATCGAGCAACTTGTGAAAGCGTGGTGCGCCGCCATCGACCAGGGCCTTGACCGCGATCGCCGCGTAATAACCCTTGTTGCCGCCCAGCTCGACGGGGACGACTGCGGAGACTGCTTCGAAGCGTTCAAACTCTTTACGTGCCATGTCGCGGATCCTGGCTCAATCAAATAAGCCGGACATTAAACCCTCAACCGGCGAGTTTGTGTATCGGCGCGGCGCATTGACCGAGGGCCTGCGCGGCGGAAACGTCCCTGAAGGTGTGGAAGTCGAGGCTGTTGACCACCAGGTCCTGGACCAGCTCGGCGAAGACTTCCATCGACGGACTGTTGAAATACGTCGTCATCATCTGTTGGCTGCTCCAGTAGCCGCTGACCAGCCACAGGTCGGCGTCGCACTGCGATTGTTGCAGGGAAAAACTCAGGCAGCCGGGCGCCGCGCGCGAGACCTCGATCAACGCGCTCAGGCGCACGCCGAGTTCCGCCGAACGCCCGGCCTGGGCACGAACGAAGGCCATATGACTGACAGGCATTTGCTTGGACATGATCAACCCTCCATGAAATCGCGTGGCAGCCGGGGGACGGGCTGCGACTGAAGCAAAGATTAAGGGCCGGGGCCGCCGCGCCGTTAGTCGATTCCTGCCTTCGCGTTGCACAATCCTGCGAGACTGCGCAGACGACCTGTAACAACCTGTAAACCCGCGCAACACGTCTGTCATACGCGTTTTGTGTAGGAGCTGCCGAAGGCTGCGATCTTTGGCTTTTGCCTTGAAGATCAACGATCGCAGCCTTCGGCAGCTCCTACGGAATCGTCTGGCGGGAGACCTGCGTGCACCTGCGGGCAGAATCAGGCAAGCATTTGGCAGAATGTGTCTACCGCTGCTGCTTGCACAAACATATGCTCTGCTGCATTCCCCCCTCACTTGCCGAGGATGCCGTGCATGACGTCATTCGATCGTTTTCAAGCCGAACCCAGCGCCGACATGGAAAAGCAGCGCGCGGAGCTGGCGGCGATCATCCGCCGCAACACCAGCGACGATGGCAGCTACCAGACCGCGATCGGTTCGCTGGTGATGTCGCGCCACACCCAGTCCCATGACTTTGCCCCGGTACTCGCGCAGCCGGCGCTGTGCATCATGGCGCAGGGGCGCAAAGAGGTCCGCCTGGCCGATGAGTTCTTCAACTACGACCCGCTGAATTATCTGGTGGTGTCGGTTTCGATGCCGCTCAGCGGCCGGGTGGTCAATGTCTCGCCGGAAGAACCGATCCTCGCCGTGCGCCTCGACATTGACCCGACCGAAATCACCGCGCTGATCGCCGACGCCGGCCCGATGGGCGTGCCGACCCGGCCGACCGGACGTGGTCTGTATGTGGAAAAAATCGACAGCGCCATGCTCGACGCGGTGCTGCGTCTGGCCCGGCTGCTCGACGCGCCGAAAGACATCGCCATGCTCGCGCCGCTGATTCGCCGGGAGATTCTCTATCGCCTGCTGCGTAGTCCGCAGGGTCATCGTTTGTATGAGATTGCGATTGCCAACAGCCAGAGCCATCGCATCAGCCAGGCCATCAAATGGCTCAACGGCAATTTCGAGCAGCCGCTGCGCATCGATGATCTGGCGCGGGAAGTGAACCTCAGCGTTTCGACCCTGCATCACCGCTTCAAGGCGATGACCGCGATGAGTCCGTTGCAGTACCAGAAGCAACTGCGCCTGCAAGAGGCGCGGCGGCTGATGTTGACCGAAGGGCTGGAAGCCTCGGCGGCGGGGTATCGGGTGGGCTATGAAAGTCCGTCGCAGTTCAGCCGCGAATACAGCCGCCTGTTTGGCGCGCCGCCGTTGCGGGATCTGGCGCGGTTGCGGCTGTCGGTGTAACTCCATAGAAGCCCCTCACCCTAGCCCTCTCCCAGAGGGAGAGGGAACCGATTGTGGGATATTGGAGAGGTTCATCGACTTGCGATATCGGTGCTGAATCCGGAATCAGCCAAGCCAGGCCAACCCAGCGTTGGGTTGATGACCTTCAAATCCATAATCGACTCGGTTTTTCAGGTCAACGAAGAAAGCAAGACACCTCGGTCAGCTCCCTCTCCCCCTGGGAGAGGGCTGGGGTGAGGGCAGGCTTCTACACCGCTCGCACGACGTGCTTGATCTCCAAAAACGCCGCCACCCCCCAAGGCCCCAGTTCGCGACCAACGCTGCTCTGCTTGTAACCGCCCCAAGCCGTCTGCGGGAAGATCACCTGCGGAGCATTGATCCACACCAGCCCCGCCTGCAACGCATTGGCCACGCGATCCGCCGCTGTGGCATCGCGCGTCACCACACTCGCGACCAGGCCGAACTGCGTGTCGTTGGCCAAGGCAATCGCTTCGGCCTCACTGGCGAAACCGCGCACACACACCACCGGGCCGAAAATCTCTTCGCGCCATAACGCGCTGTCCAGCGGCACGTCGGTGAACACCGTCGGTTGCAGAAAATAACCGCGCGGCAAATGCGCCGGACGATTGCCGCCGCACACCAACCTCGCCCCGGCGCTCAAACCGCGATCAATATGCCCAAGCACCCGCTGGTACTGCGCCTGATTGACCAGCGCGCCCATCTCCACATCCGCATCAAACGGATCAGCGACTCGGATCACCTCCGCACGTTTTTGCAGGCGCTGAAGAAATTCATCCATCAATGCCTCGGCAACCAGCACGCGACTGGTGGCCGAGCACATTTGCCCGGCGTTGAAGAACGCGCCGCCACAGGCCAGTTCCACCGCCAGCTCCAAATCGGCATCCGCCAGCACCAGCAACGACGATTTGCCACCCAGCTCCAGGCTCACACCCTTCACGGTTTCAGCAGCGCGTTGCATCACCTGCACACCAACCGCATTGCTGCCAGTGAAGGAGATCTTGGCAATGCGTGGATCGGCCGACAACGGCGCGCCCACCGCCAGCCCGGTGCCGCAGACCAGATTGAACACGCCGTCGGGCAAACCGGACTCAGCGATGATCGCGGCCAGTTCCAGCTCCGGCAGCGGCGTCACTTCAGAGGGTTTCAGTACCACGCAGCAACCGGCTGCGAGCGCTGGCGCCAGTTTCCATGCGGTGGTGACCATGGGGAAATTCCACGGCACGATCAGCCCGACCACGCCGCATGGCTCACGACGCAGGCGTGCGCTGAAGTCATCGCTGGGCAGCGGCACGTTGCTGTCCTGCCCGGCGTCGAGGCCTTCGGCGAGTTCGGCGTAATAGTCGAAAGTGGCGATTACGTCATCGACATCGATGGCCGCTTCGAACTGCGGTTTACCGTTGTTGCTCGACTGCAGGTTCATCAAGTGATCGCGGCCGTTGCGCACGCCGTTGGCAATGTTGCGCAGGATCGCAGCGCGTTCGGCGCCGGTGGTTTTCGACCAGTGTTCGAACGCTTCGGTCGCCGCGCTGATCGCCTGGTCGACGGCGTGTTCGTCACCGCCATTGACGGTGGTCAGCAGCGCTTCGGTAGCGGGGTTGATCACCCGTAGATGTTCGCCCCCCGCCGACCATTGACCGTTGATGTAGAGTCCGTCGAGTGTGGTTGGAAAACTGATCATTGGGCCACCGCCTGCATCCACTGGTTCTGGTCGATTTCAATCAGTGTCGGGCCTTGCCGGTCCGTCGCCTCGCGCAGCGCTGCGCGCAATTCGTCGATGCTGCTGATGGCTTGCGCGGCGCAACCGAGGCCCTTGGCCACGGCGACGAAATCCGGGGTATAGATGTCCACGCCGACCGGTTCGATGGCGCGGTTGACCATGTACTTTTTGATTTCCTCGTAACCCTGGTTATTCCACAGCAGGACGATCACCGGTACCCGTGCTTCAACGGCGCTGGCCAGTTCCGGCAGGGTGAATTGCAAGCCGCCGTCGCCGATCAGGCACACCACCGGCGGGCGCGCGCCGTTATCGAGTTGGCCGCCGAGCCACGCACCAATCGCCGCCGGCAACGCATAGCCGAGGGTGCCGTAACCGGTGGATGCGTTGAACCAGCGTCGCGGACGCCCGGGGTTGAACGTGAGGTTGCCGGTGTACACCGGTTGCGTGGAATCGCCGACGAACACCGCTTCGGGCAATTCGTGCAGCACGGTTTCGAGCAAACGCGTCTGCGCCAGCGTCGGCGCATCCCAGCTCGCGGCCAATTCATCACGCAGACGCGCGGCGCGAACCTGGCCCCAATCATTGCGGCGCTCGGCCAGCGGTTGGTGCGACAAGGCGCTGAGCAATGCTTGCGCGGCGTTGCGCGAATCAGCGACCAGTGCGACGTGCGGCGGGTAGTTGCGCACGGTCTGATCGGCATCGATGTCGATGCGCAACAGCTTGCCGGGAATCTCGAAGCCGCCGGCGAAAGTGACGTCGTAATCGGTCTCGGCCAGCTCGGTGCCGATCGCCAGCACCACGTCGGCTTCAGCGACCAGTGCGCGGGTGGCGACCAGGCTTTGCGTCGAACCGATCAACAACGGATGGCTGGTCGGCAGCATGCCTTTGGCGTTGATGGTCAGCGCCACTGGAGCGTCGAGCAATTCGGCGAGTCGGGTCAGCTGCGGCGCTGCGTCGATAGCACCGCCGCCGGCGAGAATCAGTGGACGTTGCGCCGTGGCGAGCAGTTCGCTCATGCGGGCCACGGCAGCCGGTGCGGCGCCGGCGCGATCGATATTCACCGGCAGGCTGGCGAGCAACTCATCGGCCTCTTCCACCAGCACGTCCAACGGTATTTCGATGTGCACCGGACGCGGTCGCCCGGCCTGGAACAGCGCGAAAGCGCGAGCAAGCACCACCGGCAGTTCGGCAGCGGACATCAGCGTGTGCGAGAACGCTGCGACGCCGCCGACCAGTGCGCTCTGGTTCGGCAGTTCATGCAACTTGCCGCGCCCACCGCCCAACTGACTGCGCGACTGCACGCTGGAGATCACCAGCATCGGAATCGAATCGGCGTAAGCCTGGCCCATGGCCGTGGTGATATTGGTCATGCCCGGGCCGGTGATGATGAAGCACACGCCGGGTTTGCCGCTGGTGCGCGCGTAGCCGTCAGCCATGAACCCGGCGCCCTGTTCGTGGCGAGGCGTGACGTGTTTGATGCTCGACCGCGCGAGGCCTCGGTACAGCTCGACGGTGTGCACACCGGGAATGCCGAACACCTGCTCGACCCCGTAATTCTCCAACAGCTTGACCAGTACTTCGCCGCACGTTGCCATGTTGATTGCCCTTTCATTCACTGAACACTCCCTGTGGGAGCGAGCCTGCTCGCGAATAAGCGGTCCAGCCAACATCCGTGTCGAACCTTGAACCGTCTTCGCGAGCAGGCTCGCTCCCACAGGGTCCGTGGAGTGACCATTGGAACGGTGCGCAACTGGCAGCAACAATCGATTAAAAGTCATACTAGCCATGTCCCCACGTCATACCTCGGATCGCCATGAAACGCCTGCCACCCCTGCCCGCTCTGCATACGTTCTGGATCACCGCGCAATGCTGCAATTTCACTCGCGCCGCCGAGCAGTTGCACATCACCCAGGGCGCGGTGAGCCGGCAGATCGCCGGGCTCGAAGAACAGCTCGGTTATCAGCTGTTCATTCGTCTGGCCCGAGGTCTGGCGCTGACGGCCGAAGGCCGCGAATGGCTGCCGCGAGTGGAAAAGGTCTTCGGGCTGATCAGTGAAGCGACCGAGCAGATCGGTCAGACGCGGCAAACCTTGCAACTCAAGGCACCGAGCTGCGTGATGCGCTGGCTGCTGCCGCGTCTGCTGCAATGGCAGAAGGAACGCCCGGACGTGCCGGTCAAATTGACGGCGTCGCTGCAACACGGCGTGGATTTTCAGCGCGAGCAATTCGACGCCGCCGTGATCTACGGCCCGCCGCCAGACCATTCGCCAGGCGCGCTGCATCTGTTCGACGAGCAACTGACACCGGTCTGCTCGCCGCAACTGCTCAAGGGCTCGCCCGCGCTGAATTCACCGCAGGATTTGCAAGAGCATCTGTTATTGCACCCGACCCACGACATTCAGGACTGGTCGGTATGGCTCGATGCAGCGGGATTGCGCCTGGGCAACCTTGGCAGCGGGCAGCATTTCGAAACGCTGGATCAGGCGATGTCGATGGCCTCGCACGGCACGGGTGTGGCGATCGGGGACTGGTCGCTGATTGGTGATGATCTGGACGCCGGGCGGCTGGTTATGCCGTTTGCGTTGAAGGTGAAGACGGGGTTGGCGTATTACGTGGTGGTGCCTGCTGGAGCCGAACCCTCGCCGCAACTTGAGGAACTGATGCTCTGGCTGGTTGAGCAGGCTCATTTGCGTTGAGCCTCTCCCCTCACCCTAGCCCTCTCCCCAGGGAGAGGGAACTGATTGGGGATA
>NZ_JH635998.1:3536592-3540236 GCF_000257605.1 Pseudomonas sp. R62 | reverse complement strand
GTCAATCAGCGCAATCGCATAATCGGCAAAGGTGATCCAGCTACGCCCATCGGCACTGACCAACAGATGATCCTTGCCGACGCGATATTGGCCGCTGCGTTCACCCTCGACAAATTCCGCCGACGGCGACAGGAAAGTCCAGTCCAGTTCCTGCTCCTGACGCAGCGCATCAAGAAACGCCGCCCCCGCGCTCGCCTCGGCTTTGTATTCAGCCGGGAAACCGGCACTGTCGATCACTCGCGTGTCATCCGGCAGCAGCAGCGAACCGGCGCCGCCGACCACCAGCAAGCGCTTCACGCCCGCCTGTTTTACCGGTCCGACAATCGCCGAGGCCGGGACGGTGGCGAAATGCGCTGCGCTGATCACTGCGTCGTGACCGGCCACCGCCGCTTGCAGCGCCGCCGAATCCAGCACGTCGAGGCTCTTGCTGACGACACCGGCGCGATCACCGACCTTTGAGGTATCGCGGGCAATGGCGGTGACGCTGTGGCCGCGACGCAGGGCTTCTTCCAGCAGTTGGCTACCGGCACGGCCGGTGGCACCAATGATTGCAATCTTGCTCATGACATTCTCCAGTTGGCTTGAAAATGCTGCGTGTTCAGGTTCGGCTTACCACTGCATCTCGCCCTTGGCGACTTTCGCGCTGAGCTCCAGCGAGCTTTCCTCGCCGAGTTGCGGGTAGCGTTTTTTCATCGCTGCGATCAGTGCAGCAGAGTCTTTGGCCTTGGCGGTTTCGGCATCGAAGGCCTTGATGTAATCGGCGGTGAATTTCACGCTGGCCAGCGAGCGGCTGCTGTCGCCCAGAAAATGGCCGGGTACTACGGTTTGCGGTTTCAGGCTTTCGATGGCGTGCAGGGTGTGCAGCCAGTCGGCGTGGGATTGCGCGGTCTGGGTGTCGGCCATCCACACATGAATGTTCTCGGCGACCACTACGCCACCGACCACAGCTTTGAGCGACGGGATCCATACGAAGCTGCGATCCGGTTGCTTGCCGTCGAGGCCGATCACCTGCAATTGCTTGCCTTCGAGGGTCAGGCTGTCGCCCTTGAGCACGTCCGGGACGATGGTTTTCGCCGGCACATCGGCGCCCATTTTCGGCCCCCAGAAGGCCAGTTTGCCGTCGACGGTGTGCTTGATGTGATCGACAGTCGGCTGCGAAGCCAGCACTTTCGCCTGCGGGAATGCTTTGGTCAGGGTGTCGAGGCCGAAGTAGTAATCCGGGTCACCGTGGCTGATGTAGATGGTGGTCAACTGTTTGCCACTGGCGCGGATCTTCTCCACCACCTGTTCGGCCTGGGATTTGCCGAATTGCGCATCGACCAGAATCGCTTCTTTCTCACCGCTGACCAGCACCGAGCTGACCGGGAAAATCGCCTGGGTGCCCGGATTGTAGATATCGAGGCTCAGCTCGGCGGCGGATGCATAGGCGGCAAAGCCGAAAAATGCTGCGGCGAGCAGAACGCGTTTGAAGGGGGTGAAGCCGATCATTTGTTGCTCCGGATTGCGAATGCCAGTCTGGCGATGAACAGAGCTTAGTTGCCAGACTCAGTACAAAAAATGCGATGCTTGGACATAGTTTGTTTCTGAAAGCGGGCAAATCATGGATCGGCTTCAAGCAATGCGAGTATTCGTCACGGTGGTGGACCTCGGCAGTCAGTCGGCGGCGGCTGACCACCTCGACCTGTCGCGGCCGGTGGTGTCGCGCTATCTGGCGGAGCTGGAAGACTGGGTCGGCGCGCGGCTGATGCACCGCACCACGCGCAAATTGAGCCTGACCGCCGCCGGCAGCGAAATCCTCCCGCGCTGTCGGCAGATGATCGACTTGTCGCACGACATGCAGGCCGCCGTCAGCGAACCCGATGACGCGCCGCGCGGATTGCTGCGGATCAGCGTCAGCACCTCGTTTGGCCAGGCGCAGCTGGCCGATGCGGTCGCGGCGTACGTCAGGCTTTACCCCGGCGTGAGTATCGATCTGCAAATGCTCGACCGCACGGTGAATCTGGTCGATGAACGCATCGATCTGGCGATTCGCACCAGCAATGATCTTGATCCGAATCTGATCGCCCGGCGCCTGACCGTGTGCCGCTCGGTGGTCTGCGCAGCGCCGGCTTATCTGCTTGAGCATCCGGCGCCGCAGACGGTTGAGGATTTGAGCCGACATAACTGCCTGACCCATTCCTATTTCGGCAAGAGCCTGTGGCATTTCGAGGAGGATGGCGAACCGGTTTCGGTACCGGTGCAGGGCAATATCAGCGCCAACGAGGCCAGCACCCTTCTGCGCGCAACCCTGGCCGGCGCGGGCGTGGCGATGCTGCCGACCTACCAGGCTGGCGTGCATATTCACAACGGCGAGCTGCTGCGTTTGCTGCCACACGCAGAACCGCGCCAGATGAATATCTACGCGGTGTACGCCTCTCGCAAACACATGCCGGCGGCACTGCGCAGCATGCTCGACTTTCTGGTTCAGCGCTTTCCCGAAAATCCCGCGTGGGATGTCGGCCTGTAAACCCGCTCCCTTGTGGGAGCGAGCCTGCTCGCGAAGAGGCCAGTACTTTCAACATTGATGTCGCTTGCACCACCGCCTTCGCGAGCAGGCTCGCTCCCACATGGGCATCAATTCGCTGAATGGCCGGCTAAATCCTCAAGCGCACTCGCTGGCAAGTGCGCGCCGCTGACCTATGCTCAAAGTAATACCGCAAGGTAGACGTTCAGAGGTCGAACACCATGAACATCAAAACAAAAAGATACGCCGCCATTTTCATCACCTGCGCCGCCACGCTGGCGCTGTACGGCACCGCTGCCTGGCGGGTCGAGCAGTTGCGCCAGTTGCCGCGCGAGTATGCGAGCTGCAACTATGAGCGGTGTATTCCGCACAATGCCACGCTGAACGCATTGCGCTGATAGACCTGCGCTGGACTGCAACCCTGTGGGCGCGAGCTTGCTCGCGAACGCGGTGGGTCAGTCAGCCTGTTTGTTGGATGACACTCCGCCTTCGCGAGCAAGCTCGCTCCCACAGGTGTTGGGTTGTGCTTTTAAGGTTGTTGCTCGGCCTTCAAGCGGTCGCGGAATGCCTTTGGCGAAATCCCCACCCGGCGACGGAACAGGCGCGTGAAGTTGGTCGGATCGGAAAAACCCAACAACTCCGACATCTCGTAAATCGTCATGCTGGTGTAGGTCAGCAGGCGCTTGGCTTCCAGCAACTGACGCTCGTGCATGATCTGCAATGCCGGTTGCCCGGCCAATTCACGGCAGGTGCCGTTGAGGTGCGACACGGAGATGCCCAGGCGATGGGCGAGGTCTTCGACCTTGACGTGCTGGCGGTAAGTCTCTTCCACCAACTGAATGAAACCGTTGAGGTATTCGCGCTGGCGTTGCGGCCGTTGGCTGGCCTTGTGCCGAACGATCGCCTGGCGGCTGACCCAGACCATGATCACGCTGACCAGCGAATGCATGAGCATTTCCCGCGCCGGTTGATGGCCGTTGTACTCGGCCTGCAACGCTGAAAACAGGCTGTTGAGATAATCGCCATCCTTGCCGGCCGGGTAGTTTTCCGCCCGGGCCAACGCGTGTACCGAATCGCCCAATTGCGCCTGCAAATGATTGATCAGCGGCGTGGCCAAGGTGACGATGAAGCCTTCAACATC
>NZ_JH635998.1:3531013-3535828 GCF_000257605.1 Pseudomonas sp. R62 | reverse complement strand
CGAAAGACCATGCACCGATAACGGTGGCAGCACCTGAATCGCCGGCGTCTCGAGTTGCGTGCGCTGGCCTTCGATTTCGAGCTCTGCCTGACCTTTGAAAACGAACAGCAGCTGGCACAGATCCGCGTGGCGGTGAGGTTTGATTTCCCATTGATGTTCGCGACTGCGCGAGGAAATGGTTTCACAGTGCAGCAAGTCCGGGGTCGGCCAGTCCAGGCTTTCACCGTAGAGCTTGAACACCGGAATAGAAGGCAGGGCAGGCTTGTTCATACTTCAATCCAGGCCTCTGGTTTTTGGGCGATAATCGCACCGATTGGCAGAATGTACAGGTATCGGCTCAGTTTTCACCTTCAATTGACAGACCCGCAAGGGAAAAATGCAAGCACTCGATCCATAAAATCATTCACCGGCTGTTGCTGCGTGAAGCTTGCGAGTCATAAAAACAATGAAAACCCTGAAAACCCAAGTCGCCATTATCGGCGCCGGTCCTTCCGGACTGCTCCTTGGCCAGTTGCTGCACAACGCTGGCATCGACACCCTGATCCTCGAACGCCAGACGCCCGATTACATTCTTGGGCGCATCCGTGCCGGTGTGCTTGAACAAGGCATGGTAGAGCTGCTGCGTGAGGCCGGGGTCGGTCAGCGAATGGATGCCGAAGGTCTGGTTCATGGCGGCTTCGATCTGGCGCTGGACGGGCGTCAGGTGCACATCGACCTGCACGCGCTGACCGGCGGCAAAACAGTAATGGTCTACGGCCAGACCGAGGTCACCCGCGACCTGATGGCCGCTCGTCGGGAGGCCGGCGCGCCAACAATTTATCAAGCGAGCAATGTCGTTCCCCATGACATGAAAAGCGACGAAGCTTTTGTCACCTTCGAAAAGGACGGTGAAAGCTGGCGCGTTGATTGCGATTACATCGCCGGTTGCGATGGTTTCCATGGCGTCGCGCGGCAGTCGATTCCGGCCGATTGCCTGAAGATTTTCGAGCGGGTCTACCCGTTCGGCTGGCTGGGCATTCTCGCCGACACACCGCCGGTCCACGACGAATTGGTCTACGCCCGCCATGAGCGCGGCTTCGCTTTGTGCAGCATGCGTTCAGCCACGCGCACCCGCTATTACCTGCAAGTGCCGGCGGATGAAAACGTCGATGACTGGAGCGATCAGCGTTTCTGGGATGAGCTGAAAAAGCGCCTGCCGGATGCCCTCGCGGAAAAACTGGTGACCGGTCCTTCGATCGAAAAAAGCATCGCGCCGCTGCGCAGTTTTGTCGTCGAGCCAATGCAGTACGGGCGCATGTTTCTCGTCGGCGACGCCGCCCATATCGTCCCGCCGACTGGCGCCAAGGGCTTGAACCTGGCCGCCAGTGATGTCAGCACGTTGTTCAATATTCTGCTGAAGGTCTATCGCGAAAATCGCACTGATTTGCTGGAAAAATACTCGGAGATCTGCCTGCGCCGAGTATGGAAAGCCGAACGGTTTTCCTGGTGGATGACGTCGATGCTGCATCGCTTCGACGAGCACGATGAATTCAGCCAGCGCATCAGCGCGTCGGAACTGGACTACTTTGTCAGCTCGCAAGCAGGGCAAAAAACCATTGCAGAAAATTACGTCGGGCTTCCGTACGAGGCTATCGAATAGCTTCCTACCGACTTACACTGCGAGCCTCCACCCGCGCGCGAAGGCCGCGCGGGTCCATCACACGCCCGCAGGTTTTCCGTGACCACTCTCAATCAGCCTGAAACGCCCAAACCGGCCATTCGCAGCGTGCTGGTCGCCTTGATGATGGCGATCTTCCTCGGTGCGCTG
The DNA here is from genome assembly GCF_000257605.1 of Pseudomonas sp. R62. Taxonomy (NCBI): domain Bacteria; kingdom Pseudomonadati; phylum Pseudomonadota; class Gammaproteobacteria; order Pseudomonadales; family Pseudomonadaceae; genus Pseudomonas; species Pseudomonas sp. R62. The sequence goes on along the minus strand of NZ_JH635998.1, from coordinate 3,534,021 downwards.
GACCAGACCATCGTCGCCGTGTCGATGCCGGCGATCTCCGCGCAATTCAAGGACGTCAGCCTGCTGGCCTGGGTGATTTCCGGCTACATGGTGGCGATGACCGTGGCGGTGCCGATCTACGGCAAGCTCGGCGACCTGTACGGGCGACGCAAACTGATGCTGTTCGGCATGGGCCTGTTCACCCTCGCCTCGCTGTTCTGCGGCATGGCGCAGAGCATGGAACAGCTGGTACTGGCGCGGATTCTTCAGGGCATCGGCGCCGGCGGCATGATCTCGGTGAGTCAGGCGATCATCGGCGACATCGTCCCGCCGCGTGAACGCGGCCGCTATCAGGGTTACTTCAGCAGCATGTACGCGGTGGCCAGCGTCGCCGGTCCGGTGCTCGGCGGCTACATGACCGAATACCTGTCGTGGCGCTGGGTGTTTCTGATCAACCTGCCGCTGGGCCTCGGCGCCTGGTGGGTGGCACGGCGTAACCTGCGCGGCTTGCCAATTCCTCAGCGTAAACCGGTGATCGATTACCTCGGCACGGTGCTGATGATCATCGGCCTGACCGCGTTGCTGCTCGGCATCACCGAAGTCGGCCAGGGTCATTCATGGCGCAGCAGCGAAGTGCTCGGCCTGTTCGCTTGTGCCGTGGTGGTATTGGCGCTGTTCGTCTGGCATGAACGCCGGGCGCGCGAGCCGTTGCTGCCGATGCACCTGTTCGCCAATCGTAATGCCCTGTTGTGCTGGTGCACGATCTTCTTCACCAGTTTCCAGGCCATCTCGCTGATCGTGCTGATGCCGCTGCGTTTCCAAAGCGTCACCGGCGCGGGTGCCGACAGCGCCGCGTTGCACTTGCTGCCTCTGGCGATGGGCTTGCCGATCGGTGCCTATTTCGCCGGCCGCCGCACCTCGATCACCGGACGCTACAAACCGCAGATTCTTACCGGGGCGATCCTCATGCCGATCTCGATTCTCGGCATGGCCTTCAGTCCGCCACAAGCAACGCTGCTCAGCGGTCTGTTCATGCTGCTCAGCGGCATCGCCGGCGGCATGCAGTTCCCGACCTCGCTGGTCGGCACGCAAAACTCGGTGGAACAACGCGACATCGGCGTCGCCACCAGCACCACCAACCTGTTCCGCTCACTGGGCGGCGCGGTGGGCGTGGCGTTGATGTCGGCGCTACTGCTGGCGTTGCTGCACGATTCCAGCTTCGCCCATCTGGCAAACAGTTCGCTGATCAGCGAGGGGCATTCGGGCAACGTCCTGCTCGATGGCCTGAACGCAGCCCCCGGCGAAGCGCAGAACGCTTTGCGCGCGGAGCTGCTGGTGACTTTCCGCCACTTGCTCTGTGTGAGCACGGCAGTGTCGTTGCTCGGGCTGGCAGCGGCGATTGCCATGCCGAACAACCTGCTGCGCGGGCGGGAGCACGGCGCGAAATGAGCCTTTTGCGCTGATCGTTGCCACGCTCTGCGTGGGAATGCCTCAACGGACGCTCTGCGTTCGGCCTTGGATGGGACGCAGAGCGTCCCGGGCTGCATCCCACGCGGAGCGTGGGAACGATCATCGCGCGCTCAAGGGCTGTAGTAGCCCACCGCGACGAGGAAATGCCCGACCTTTTTCAGGTACGCATGCTTGTCCTCGATCTTGCCGGTCACCGGGTTTTTCCAGCGGTATTCATATTCGCCTTCATCCTGCTTGCCGATCAGCGCCAGAATCGGCTCGCCCACCGGTTTGCCTTCCGGATCCTTGACCTTGCCAAAATCAGTGTTGATCAAGCGCAGATTGGTGCCGTGGGCGACATAGCGCTGGTTGTTCAGATCGACCACGAAGACATACAGGTCATCCTGCAAGTAACCGCCCTTGAGTGAGTTGATCGCGGTCAGCGTGCCCTTCTCGTCCTTGGTCAGATCCGTCGCGGCTTTGTCCAGCAAGGCCTTGGCCTGCTCAGCTGAGGCCCGTGGCAGGTAGTAACCCACCGCGAGAATGCGCTGCCCGACGCGCTGATAGAACACATGCTTGCGCTCGACCTTGCCGTCGGCCCAGTTCTGCCAGCGGTATTCGGCCTGCTGGATGCCATTGCCTTCCGGCACTTTCAGCGCATCCTTGAACGCCTTCTGCAGATCCGGCCCGAGCACTTCGCTGACATCGCGGCCGATCAGCGCCGATGACGGCCCGCCACTGGCAAGCATGATGCCTTTGGTGTCGAGGACGAACACGTAGCGATCCTTGTCGACGAACTCACCCTGGCGGCTGAAGGCGGCGAAGGCCTTGTCACCATTGTCGTGGTAGTAGGCCAAGGCTTTTTCCAGCAGGGCGATGGCGGCCTGACTGTCATCCTTGGTGGCGGTGGCGGCGCTGGCCTGGCCGAAGCCGGCCAACAGAATCAGGCCGAGCCAGGCCACTTTATGCAAAAACCCCATAGCGCATCCCTCGTTCTTTTTGGTGTTTCAAGAGCGTAGACGGCTTGCGGTCATGTAGAGATATTCAGAGCGTTTCTGAACATTGCGCCGTGAAGCTGGCAAGCAACGCTCGCCAGCCTCGCTCAGCGCTTACGGACGGGAATTGATCTGCTGCTGGAGATTCTGGATCTGCGCCTGCAAGGTATTCAGGTTGCGGGTCATCTGCGCGCGGAACGCATCGAACTCGGCGGTATTGCCGCCACCCTGTGGCGCTGTCGGGCGGTTGTCCTGCTGACTTTTCAGCACCACGATGTCCTGCTCCAGACGATCGATCGCCGCGCTCGGATTGCCCTGTTTCTTCAGCGCGGCGATATCGGCGCCGAGGCTTTTGAACTGGGCGTCGAAGGCTTTCAACTGGGCATCGACCTTGCTGGTATCGGCCGGGGTGCTTTTAATGGTCGCCAGCTCGGCACTCAAGGCTTTGACCTGAGCCTGCAACTGCGTATTGGCGTTCTGTTGTTCGGTGGTCTGCGCGGTCATCTGCGCCAGACGCTTGTCCAGTTCGCTGGCCTGCCCGGCCACGCCTTGCTGTTGCTTGCTCTGGTCGAGCAGCTTGCCTTC
>NZ_JH635998.1:3511069-3530348 GCF_000257605.1 Pseudomonas sp. R62 | reverse complement strand
TGCTTGATTTGCAGCTTCAGCGCTTCGCTGTCACTGCTGACGTTGCTCTGGCTGGCGACAACCTTGCCGGAAATATCCTGCAGGCGCCCTGCCGCTTCTTCGCTGATGCGGGCGAAGCTTTCCTGGGTGGCGACCAGTTGCTGCTCCATCAGCGAGATCTGCTGGAAGCTCCACCAGGCCAGACCGATGAAGGCAAAAAACAACGCGCCGACCAGCGCCCACAGCGGCCCGGTGCTGGCGGCCTTGACCTTGACCACTGGCGCGCTGCGCGAATGCACGGAAGTGCGGGGGCCGGGCGCGATGTCATCGTCATCGAACGGGTCGGCGCGCAGGCTTGGCACGTTGTCGAAATCGTCGTCGTGGGCATCGTTTCGCATGGACATTGAGGCAACCTTTGGCAAACGCGGTGATGGCTAAATGCTGCGAAGTATAACCGCCTCAGCCGCAGGCATTGACCCTCAACCCGCAAGGCGGTTCATTGCCGCCCGGCCGAATCGTTTCAACGGATGTCCTGGGCTTTCCACCACGCACAGAACTCATCGAGGGCGGCCCACAGGCTGACTTTCGGATCGTAGTCGAGATAATGCCGGGCGCGGCTGATGTCGAGGGTGAAATTTTTTTTCAGGACCTGCATGCCCAGGCGCGACAGGGTCGGCTCAGGGCGTCCCGGCCAGAGCATGCACGCGCCTTCGTTGAGCGCCGCGACGCTGTAGGCCAGACCGTAGGAGCGATATTTGCGCACCTGATCGACGTCCATCCGCCGCATTACGTAATTGACCACATCCCACAGCGGCACCGGCGTGCCGTTGCTGATGTTGTAGGCCTTGCCCAGCGCCGAACCTTGCGCCAACAGGCTGCTGAGCATGGCTTCGTTGAGGTTCTGCACGCTGGTGAAATCGACCTTGTTCAAGCCGTCGCCGATGATCGCCAGCCGACCCTTGCGCTGCATCTTCAGCAGGCGCGGGAAGATGCTCATGTCGCCGGCACCGGTGACGAAACGCGGGCGCAGGGCGATGGTTTCCAGACCGAATTCCTGCGCGCCGAAGACTTTCTGCTCGGCCAGATATTTGGTCGCGGCGTAGGGATGCTTGAAGCTTTTGGGCACTTGCTCTTCGGTCAGACCGAGATGGTCGCGGCCATCGAAATAGATCGACGGCGACGACAGATGCACCAGCCGCCGCACCCGCTGCTTGAGGCACGCTTCGACGACGTTTTCGGTGACTTCGACGTTGCCCTGATGAAAGTCCTGATAACGCCCCCACACACCGACAGCACCGGCGCAATGCACCACGGCTTCGACATCGTTGCACAGATCCCGCACCAGATCGGCGTCGGTCAGATCGCCCGGCACGAACTCCGCGCCCCGGCGCACCAGATGCTCGACGCTCTCGGCCCGGCGACCGTTGACCCGCACTTCAAGGCCCTGCTCCAGGGCGAAACGCGCAAAGCGCCCGCCAATAAAGCCGCTGGCGCCGGTAACCAAAATCTTCATCAAAAACTCCAGGGAAGCAGCTGCAAGCTTCGAGCTTTCAGCTGCAAGTTGAAACGGTGCGTGTTCTTGCCGCTTGCAGCTTGACGCTTGTTGCTGCGTTCAAGCCACTAGCCATTGCTTTGAGGAGCGCAGCAGTTGTTCGGTCAGTAGATTGAGCAACTGGCCGCCATTGCGCCAATGATGCCAGTACAGCGGCACGTCAATCGGTTTATCTGGCAGCAATTCGCGCAGCACCCCGCGTTGCAACTGTTCGCGCACCTGCAGTTCCGGCACCAGCCCCCAACCCAGACCGGCCTCGGTCAGGCGAATGAAGCCTTCGGAGGACGGGCATAAGTGATGCTCAAACGCGCCGTCGACGCCCAACAGCGCCAGATAGCGATGCTGAAGAAAATCGTCCGGGCCGAACACCAGCGCCGGGGTGCGCGGCAGCTGTTCGGCGCGCACGCCATCCGGAAAATGCCGGGCGATGAAGGCCGGGCTGGCCAAGGCGCGATAACGCATGGCGCCGAGCAATACGCTGCGTGCGCCGGCCACCGGGCGCTCGCTGGCGCAGAGACACGCAGCCACTTCACCGGCACGCATGCGTTTGAGGCCGACGGTCTGGTCTTCGACGATCAGGTCGAGCAACAAATGCTGCTCGGCGCAGAAACCGCCGACGGCCGCGGCCCACCAAGTGGCGAGGCTGTCGGCGTTGAGGGCGATGCGCAGGCGATCCGGCAGGCCTTCTTCGTCCAGCGCCGGCACAACTGATTGCAAATCGCGCTCGAGCAACCGCACCTGCTGCACATGGTTGAGCAGACGCCGGCCGATTTCGGTCGGCGCTGGCGGTGTTCCGCGCACCAGCACTGGCTGGCCGACCCGCGCTTCAAGCAATTTGATGCGCTGGGAGATCGCCGACTGCGACAGGCCCAGCACCTGTGCGGCGCGATCGAATCCGGCCTGCTCGACCACAGCGGCGAGCGCGGAAAGCAATTTATAGTCGAACATCAGTTTTCCTAATGGGCGATCAGCACTATTGGTTTTTCTTATACAGCGTCACACCGGAGAATAGCCAGCAAGCACTCTCTTTCAAGGATCTCTCCCATGTGGCAAAGCTACGTAAACGGCCTGTTGGTGGCGTTCGGCCTGATCATGGCGATCGGCACGCAGAACGCATTTGTCTTGGCGCAAAGCCTGCGCCGTGAACACCATTTGCCGGTGGCGGCATTGTGCGTGGTATGTGACGCAATTCTGGTCGCGGCCGGGGTGTTCGGCCTGGCAACGATCCTGGCGCAGAACCCGACCCTGCTGGCGATCGCCCGTTGGGGCGGCGCGACGTTTCTGATCTGGTACGGCAGCCAGGCGCTGCGCCGGGCCTGCTCGAAACAGAGCCTTGAGCAAGGCGAAAACCAGACCGTGCGTTCGCTGCGCGCAGTGATGCTCAGCGCTCTGGCGGTGACCTTGCTCAACCCCCACGTTTATCTGGATACGGTATTGCTGATCGGCTCGCTGGGCGCGCAGCAATCGGTGCCGGGCGCTTATGTGGTCGGCGCGGCGAGTGCCTCGCTGTTGTGGTTTTTCACCCTGGCCCTTGGCGCGGCGTGGCTGGCACCGTGGCTGGCCCGCCCGAGCACCTGGCGCATTCTCGATCTGGTGGTGGCGTTGATGATGTTCGCCGTGGCCGCGCAGTTGATCATCGCCGGATGAATAATTGCCAAAGGCTCTGGAACCTCTATCCCACACAGTTGTTGCGTGGTTAAGGCGCGACCCCGGTGCTATGATCCGAACCCTGCGCCGCAAAGAGTAAAAACTCGCCGGTGCATTTCCGGCCGCCCGTGATCGGCCTTGCGCTCACCGCAACAGACCTGATTAGGAGAATCATCATGGCTTTCGAATTGCCGCCGCTGCCTTACGCACACGATGCCCTGCAGCCGCACATCTCCAAGGAAACCCTGGAGTTCCACCACGACAAGCACCACAACACCTACGTCGTGAACCTGAACAACCTGGTGCCAGGCACCGAGTTTGAAGGCAAGACCCTGGAAGAAATCGTCAAGACTTCTTCGGGCGGCATCTTCAACAACGCCGCTCAGGTCTGGAACCACACTTTCTACTGGAACTGCCTGGCGCCAAACGCCGGCGGTCAACCAACCGGCGCCCTGGCAGATGCCATCAACGCAGCGTTCGGTTCGTTCGACAAGTTCAAGGAAGAATTCAGCAAAACCTCGATCGGCACCTTCGGTTCCGGCTGGGGCTGGCTGGTGAAAAAGGCTGACGGTTCCCTGGCCCTGGCCAGCACCATCGGCGCCGGCAACCCGCTGACCAGCGGTGACACCCCGCTGCTGACCTGCGACGTCTGGGAACACGCTTACTACATCGACTACCGCAACCTGCGTCCGAAGTACGTTGAAGCGTTCTGGAACCTGGTCAACTGGAAGTTCGTGGCCGAGCAGTTCGAAGGCAAAACCTTCACCGCTTAAGCTGCGCGCCCGATGAAAAGCCCGGCTTCGGCCGGGTTTTTTTATGCCCGGCGCATGGCGTTTCTCGCACGGTAAAAGCAGCTTCGCGCCGTTTGCCGCCAGCCCCCAGCCGTCTACCATCACAGAAAGGAAAAAATCTTTGACCCAGTGCTCAAGTTGAAGGCAATTGCAACCGACACAGTTGATTCAGAGCTATTACTCAAATGACGACATTGCGGCCAGGATCACGGCGACTTTTCCCGTGCCCGATTGTCCCTTTGACTGCCAACCCGGGATTGCCAATACTCATGGCAACTTGACGCTACCCGCACGGAACAAGGAATAACCCTTTGAAGCTGGAACTCAAGAACAGCTTGTCGGTGAAGTTGCTCCGGGTCGTGCTCCTGTCGGCATTGATCGTAGGCGTAGTCTTGAGCTGCGCGCAGATTGTCTTCGATGCCTACAAGACCCGTCAGGCGGTTGCCGGCGACGCCGAGCGCATCCTCGACATGTTCCGCGATCCATCGACCCAGGCCGTGTACAGCCTGGATCGGGAAATGGGCATGCAGGTGATCGAAGGGCTGTTCCAAGACGACGCCGTGCGTCAGGCCTCCATCGGCCACCCCAACGAAGCCATGCTCGCGCAGAAATCCCGCGAACTGCAGCATTCCAACAGCCGTTGGCTGACCGACCTGATTCTCGGCCAGGAACGCACCTTCACCACGCAATTGGTCGGCCGCGGTCCGTACAGCGAATACTACGGCGACTTGAGCATCACCCTCGACACGGCCACTTATGGCGAAGGTTTCATCGTCAGCTCAGTGATCATTTTCATCTCCGGCGTACTGCGCGCACTGGCGTTGGGGTTGGTGCTGTATCTGGTCTATCACTGGCTGCTGACCAAACCGCTGTCGCGAATCATTGAGCACCTCACCGAGATCAACCCCGATCGTCCCAGCGAGCACAAGATTCCGCAGATCAAGGGCCACGAAAAAAACGAGCTGGGCCTGTGGATCAACACCGCCAACCAGTTGCTCGAGTCCATCGAACGCAACACCCACCTGCGCCACGAAGCGGAAAACAGCCTGCTGCGCATGGCCCAGTACGACTTCCTCACCGGCCTGCCGAACCGCCAGCAATTGCAGCAGCAACTGGACAAGATTCTCGTCGATGCCGGCAAATTGCAGCGCCGCGTCGCCGTGTTGTGCGTCGGCCTGGATGATTTCAAGGGCATCAACGAGCAATTCAGCTACCAGACCGGCGACCAATTGCTGCTGGCCTTGGCCGATCGTTTACGTGCCCACAGCGGTCGTCTCGGCGCCCTCGCCCGCCTGGGCGGCGACCAGTTCGCGCTGGTGCAGGCCGACATTGAACAGCCTTACGAAGCAGCGGAACTGGCGCAGAGCATTCTCGATGACCTCGAAGCGCCGTTCGCCCTCGACGATCAGGAAATCCGCCTGCGCGCGACCATCGGCATCACCCTGTTTCCGGAGGACGGCGACAGCACCGAGAAACTGTTGCAGAAAGCCGAGCAGACGATGACCCTGGCCAAGACCCGCTCGCGCAATCGTTATCAGTTCTACATCGCCAGCGTCGACAGCGAGATGCGCCGTCGTCGCGAGCTGGAAAAGGATTTGCGCGATGCGCTGATCCGCGACCAGTTCTACCTCGTCTACCAACCGCAGATCAGTTATCGCGATCACCGCGTGGTCGGCGTCGAAGCGCTGATTCGCTGGCAACATCCGGAACACGGTCTGGTGCCGCCGGACCTGTTCATCCCGCTGGCCGAACAGAACGGCACGATCATCGCCATCGGCGAGTGGGTGCTCGATCAGGCCTGCAAGCAATTGCGCGAGTGGCACGATCAGGGTTTCGTCGATCTGCGCATGGCGGTCAATCTGTCCACCGTGCAACTGCACCACGCCGAGCTGCCACGGGTAGTCAACAACCTGTTGCAGATGTACCGCTTGCCGCCGCGCAGTCTGGAACTGGAAGTCACCGAAACCGGCCTGATGGAAGACATCACCACCGCCGCCCAGCATCTGCTCAGCCTGCGCCGCTCCGGTGCGCTGATTGCAATCGACGACTTCGGCACCGGCTACTCGTCCCTCAGTTATCTGAAAAGCCTGCCGCTGGACAAGATCAAGATCGACAAGAGCTTCGTTCAGGACCTGCTCGATGACGACGATGACGCGACCATCGTTCGCGCGATCATCCAACTGGGCAAGAGCCTGGGCATGCAGGTGATTGCCGAAGGCGTGGAAACCGCCGAGCAGGAAACCTACATCATTTCCGAGGGTTGCCACGAAGGTCAGGGCTACCACTACAGCAAACCGCTGCCGGCGCGTGAGCTGGGCATTTACCTCAAGCAGGCGCAACGCAGCAACGCGGCGATTCTCTGAAAGCGAGAGATCGCGCCATTACACCTGCCTAAATAAGAAATATTTCCAAGCACGCCTTTACACATAATGCGAAAGATTTGCATTATGTCGCAGTTTTGCGCGCCCCCGGCGCCAGTCCACTCAACTACCGAAGCAGGATGTTCGCCATGATTCGTATGCCTCTGGCTACCGCCAGTCTGCTGGCCATCGCTATTTCCCTCGCCGGTTGCGGCGAAGGCAAGGACAAAGAAAAAGCCTCCGAAATGACTCCGGCTTCCAGCAGTGCTGCTCCAGCCCCTGCCGCTGCACCTGCTCCTGCCGCCGGTAAAGTTGACGATGCCGCCGCCAAGGCTGTGGTCGCGCACTACGCCGACATGGTCTTCGCCGTTTACAGCGATGCCGAATCCACCGCGAAAACCCTGCAGAGCGCGGTCGACGCGTTCCTCGCCAAGCCGAACGCCGACACCCTCAAAGCCGCCAAGGCTGCCTGGGTTGCCGCGCGCGTGCCGTACCTGCAGAGCGAAGTATTCCGCTTCGGCAACACCATCATCGACGACTGGGAAGGTCAGGTTAACGCCTGGCCATTGGACGAGGGCTTGATCGACTACGTCGACAAATCCTACGAGCACGCACTGGGTAACCCGGGCGCCAGCGCCAACATCATCGCCAACACCGAAGTGCAGGTCGGCGAAGACAAAGTCGACGTGAAAGAGATCACCCCGGAAAAACTCGCCAGCCTCAACGAGCTGGGCGGTTCCGAGGCGAACGTTGCCACCGGCTACCACGCGATCGAATTCCTGCTCTGGGGCCAGGATCTGAACGGCACCGGCCCTGGCGCTGGCAACCGTCCGGCCTCGGACTACCTGGAAGGCGCCGGCGCCACCGGTGGTCACAACGAGCGTCGTCGTGCCTACCTGAAAGCCGTGACCCAACTGCTGGTGAGCGACCTGGAAGAAATGGTTGGCAACTGGAAGCCGAACGTGGCCGACAACTACCGCGCCACCCTGGAAGCGGAGCCAGGCGAAACCGGCCTGCGCAAAATGCTCTTCGGCATGGGCAGCCTGTCGCTGGGTGAACTGGCGGGCGAACGCATGAAGGTTTCCCTGGAAGCCAACTCCCCCGAAGACGAGCAGGATTGCTTCAGCGACAACACCCACTACTCGCACTTCTACGACGCCAAAGGCGTGCGTAACGTTTACCTGGGCGAGTACACCCGTGTTGACGGCACCAAGATGACCGGCGCCAGCCTGTCGTCGCTGGTGGCCAAGGCCGATCCGGCTGCCGACACCGCGCTGAAAGCCGATCTGGCCGCGACCGAAGCGAAGATCCAGGTCATGGTCGATCACGCCAACAAGGGTGAGCACTACGACCAGTTGATCGCTGCCGGCAACACCGCTGGCAACCAGGTGGTTCGCGACGCCATCGCCGCGCTGGTCAAGCAGACCGGCTCGATCGAAGCCGCTGCCGGCAAACTGGGCATCAGCGACCTGAACCCGGACAGCGCCGATCACGAATTCTGATCGCAGCGTCCGCTCAAAAAGAGGCGACCTTCGGGTCGCCTTTTTCATTATTGGCACACCACTATCCCTGTGGGAGCGAGCCTGCTCGCGAAGGCTTGATCCGGCGCAGCATTTTCAGCGCGTCGGGCATCGCTTTCGCGAGCAGGCTCGCTCCCACAGTGTTGGCATGCGCTTCAAAGCTTGCGCGATATCAAGCAAACGATAATTCCTCTTATTCAAACTCCCCCGCCCTGTTAGACTTTGCGCCTTTGTTTTCGCCCGTTTGCAGGATGTCTGATGCTGTCGTTGCCGCTTCGCTTGTCCGCACTGTTGCTGGCCCTGGGCCTGAGTGCCTGCGATGACGCCCCGCGTTTCACCAAGGCCGAGCCGGGGGAAGCGCGTTCGGGCGGTGCGGCGACTGTGCGCAAGAGCGATCAGAACGCCTTCTCCCTGCCATCGGCCAACCTGCCGCCCTCGCGGCGCGTGGATTTCAGTGTCGGCAACAGTTTCTTTCGCAGCCCGTGGGTGATCGCGCCGTCGACCACCACGGCGCGCGACGGCCTCGGCCCGTTGTTCAATACCAACGCCTGCCAGAACTGCCACATCAAGGACGGTCGCGGGCATCCGCCGGCATCTGACGCATCCAATGCGGTGTCGATGCTGGTGCGCCTGTCGATTCCCGACGCGCCGGCCTACGCCAAAGTCATCGAACAGCTCGGCGTAGTGCCGGAGCCGGTGTATGGCGGGCAGTTCCAGGACATGGCCGTGCCCGGCGTCGCCCCGGAAGGCAAGGTGCGGGTCGACTACACACCGGTGTCCGTACGCTTCAAGGACGGCACTGAAGTCGAGCTGCGCAAGCCGACCCTGCAGATCACTCAACTCGGTTACGGCCCGATGCACCCGGACACGCGTTTTTCCGCGCGGGTGGCGCCGCCGATGATTGGTCTGGGCCTGCTCGAAGCCATCCCCAAGGAGGCGATCCTCGCCAACGCCGCCGCCCAGGCGAAAGAGAACAACGGCATCAACGGCCGGCCCAACCGTGTCTGGGATGACCAGTTGCAGAAAACCGTCATCGGCCGGTTCGGCTGGAAAGCCGGGCAGCCGAATCTCAATCAACAGAATGTTCATGCGTTCTCGGGTGACATGGGCCTGACCACCAGCCTGCGGCCGTTCGACGATTGCACCGAGGCGCAAAGCGCCTGCAAACAGGCGCCGAACGGCAATGGCCCGGACGGCGAACCGGAAGTCAGCGACAACATCCTGCGGCTGGTGCTGTTCTACAGCCGCAATCTCGCAGTGCCGGCGCGCCGTGGCGTCAACGATCCACAGGTGCTGGCCGGCAAGAATCTGTTTTTCCAGGCCGGTTGCCAGTCGTGCCACACGCCGAAATACACCACCGCCGCCGATGCCGCCGAACCGGAATTGGCCAATCAGGTGATTCGTCCGTACAGCGACTTGCTGCTGCATGACATGGGCGAAGGCCTGGCGGACAACCGCACGGAATTTCAGGCCTCCGGCCGCGACTGGCGCACCCCGCCGTTGTGGGGGATTGGTCTGACGCAAGCGGTCAGCGGTCACACCCAGTTTTTGCATGACGGTCGCGCACGCAACCTGCTCGAAGCGGTGCTCTGGCATGGCGGCGAAGCGTCGGCGGCGCAGCAACAGGTTTTGTCTTTCAATGCCGAGCAGCGCGCTGCGTTGCTGGCTTTTCTGAACTCACTTTAAATACTGTAAAAGCATCGGGAGCCCGACATGTTCCGTCCCAAGTTACTGTTCACCAGCCTCGCCGCGCTCGCCCTCGGCGCCTGCTCGCCGCAGGACCCGCAAGCGGTCACTTCGGCGGCGATCGCCAAATCGGTGATCCTGCCGACCTACACTCGCTGGGTCGAAGCCGACCGGCAACTGGCGGTCAGCGCCCTCGCCTATTGCCAGGGCAAGGAAAGCCTGGAAACTGCCCGTGCCGATTTCCTTCACGCGCAGAAAGCCTGGGCCGAACTGCAACCGCTGCTGATCGGGCCGCTGGCTGAGGGCAATCGTTCGTGGCAAGTGCAGTTCTGGCCGGACAAGAAAAACCTCGTCGGCCGTCAGGTCGAGCAACTGGTCGTCGCCCAGCCGCAGATCGATGCCGCCGCACTGGCCAAATCAAGCGTCGTGGTGCAGGGCCTGTCGGCTTACGAATACATCCTCTTCGACGCCAAGCCTGACGTCGCCAACTATGGGCAAAAAGCCAAATACTGCCCGCTGCTGATCGCCATCGGCGAGCGCCAGAAGCAACTGGCCGAAGAGATCCTGCAGGGCTGGAACAACACCGATGGCATGCTCGCGCAGATGAGCAAGTTCCCCAACCAGCGCTACGCCGACTCCCACGAAGCGATCGCCGATCTGCTGCGCGTACAAGTGACTGCACTGGATACCCTGAGAAAAAACTCGGCACGCCGATGGGCCGCCAGAGCAAAGGCGTGCCGCAGCCGTTCCAGGCGGATGCGTGGCGCAGCCAGTCGTCGCTGACCGCACTGGAAGCCAGCCTTGCCGCCGCCAAAACCGTCTGGGAAGGCGTCGACAACAAAGGCCTGCGCGGTCTGCTGCCGGCCGAACAGAAGCCGTTGGCGGACAAGATCGATGCCGCTTATGCCGCTTCGCTGAAGCTGTTCGACAGCACCCAGCGCTCGCTGGGCGAAATGCTCGAAGACGACGCCGGTCGCCAGCAACTCAACGATATCTACGACAGCCTCAACGTCGTCCATCGCCTGCATGAAGGCGAGCTGGCCAAGGCGCTGGGCATCCAACTGGGCTTCAACGCCAACGACGGTGACTGATGAGGGCGAGTGCCATGCTGCGACGTCAGGTTCTGACTTTAGGTAGTGCACTGCTGGGAGCAGTGACGCTGGGCGGCTGGACGCTGTTCAAACGCAAGGATCAGAGCCCGCTGCTGCTGTCGGCGCGTGACGATACTGACGGCAAGCATTACGCCGTCGGCTATCGGCTCGACGGTACGCGGGTGTTCGCCACCCACGTCGGCCAGCGTTGCCACGACATCATCAATCATCCGACGCAGCCGCTGGCGCTGTTCGTTGCACGGCGTCCGGGAACCGAGAGTTACCTGATCGACCTGCGCGACGGCAAGCTGCTGCAGACCGTGACCTCGCAGCCGGACCGGCACTTCTACGGCCACGCCGTGGTGCACAAGGATGGCGAATACCTGTACGCCACCGAGAATGACACGAGCGATCCCGGCCGTGGCCTGCTCGGCGTGTACAAGTTCGAGGGCGAACGGCTGGTGCACGCTGGCGAGATTTCCACCCACGGCCTCGGCCCGCATCAGGTGTCGTGGATGCCCGACGGCGAGACGCTGGTGGTGGCCAACGGCGGGATTCGCACCGAGGCGGAGAGCCGCGTCGATATGAACCTTAACGCCATGGAGCCAAGCTTGGTCCTGATGCAGCGCGACGGCACATTGCAGAGCAAGGAAACCCTCGCCCAGCAGATGAACAGCGTGCGCCACCTGGGCATCGCCAGTGACGGTACCATCGTCGCCGGCCAGCAATTCATGGGGCCGTCCCACGAGCGCTCGGAGCTGTTGGCGATCAAGCGACCCGGGCAAGCGTTCGTGGCGTTCCCGGTAGCGGAAGATCAGTTGCAGGCGATGGGGCACTACACCGCCAGCGTCGCCGTGCACAGCGACCTGCGTCTGGTCGCGTTGACAGCGCCGCGCGGCAATCGCTTCTTTATCTGGGATCTGGACAGCGGCGAACTGCGCCTCGATGCGCCTTTGCCTGATTGCGCCGGCGTTGGTGCGGTAAAGGATGGCTTTGTCGTGACCTCGGGTCAGGGCCGTTGCCGTTACTACGATTGCCGGCAGGAACAGCTGCTGGCCAAGCCGCTGGAATTGCCGGCGGGGCTCTGGGACAACCATCTGCACTTGATGGCCTGATACCCGCTCATTTTTGAGATGGCCCCCCATCCTGTGGCGAGGGGATTTATCCCCGTTGGGTGGCGCAGCCGCCCTTAAAACTGCAATTGCGGTATGACTGAAGGATTCAGGGAGCCGCTTCGCAGCCCAACGGGGATAAATCCCCTCGCCACAGGGTTCATATCCGGCCTTCACGTAATAACTGCCAGTTGGAATCCCCACCTGACTCGGAGTAATGTGCCCGCCTGTCTCATGATTTATCCAAGGAACTGGACATATGCTGCGTCGCCGCATGCTGATCATGTTGGGTGTTGTTTTGCTGATCGTCCTGGTACTGGGCGGATACAAAGCCTTTTCGATCTACACGATGATCCAAGGCTTTTCCAAGCCCAAGCCGCCGATCAGCGTCGCCGTGGCCACTGCCGGCGAACAGCCGTGGCAGATGCGCCTGCCCACCGTCGGCACGCTCAAGGCGCTGCAAGGTGTCGACTTGAGTCTGGAAGTCGCCGGCACCGTCACTGAACTCAAATTCGAATCCGGGCAGAAGGTCAAGGCCGGGCAACCGTTGCTGCAACTCGACAGCGCCGTGGAAACCGCCCTGCTCGAAACCGCCAAGGCTGATCTGGGCCTGGCGCAACTGGACTTCGGCCGTGGCGCGCAACTGGTCGACAGCCGCGCGATCTCCAAAGGCGAGTACGACCGCCTCTCCGCCGTGCTGCAAAAGAACAAGGCCACGGTCAATCAGCTCAACGCGTCGCTGGCGAAAAAACGCATCCTCGCGCCCTTCAGCGGCACCATCGGCATCCGTCAGGTCGACGTTGGCGACTACCTCGCCAGCGGCACCAAAATAGCCACGTTGCAGGATTTGAGCAGCCTCTACGCTGACTTCTACGTGCCGGAACAAGCGGTGCCGAAACTCGCTATCGGTCAGCCCGTGCAGTTCACCGTAGCCGCTTATCCGGGGCAGAACTTTGCCGGCAAGATCAGCGCGATCAACCCGATCGTCGAAAGCACCACGCGCAATATCCTCGTCCGCGCCACCCTCGCCAACCCCGACGGCAAGCTGCTGCCGGGCATGTTCGCCAGCCTTGAGGTGCTGCTGCCCGATCCGCAGAAGCACATCGTCGTGCCGGAAAGCGCGATCACCTACACCCTGTACGGCAACTCGGTTTATGTGGTCGGGCAGAAGAAGGCCGAGGACGGCAGCGTCGCCAAGGATGACAACGGCCAACCGCTGCTGATCGCCGAACGTCGTTTCGTCGAAACCGGTGAACGCCGCGATGGCCTGGTGATGATCAACAAGGGCGTGCAGAGCGGCGAACAAGTAGTGACGGCGGGCCAGATCAAACTGGACAACGGCGCCCACATTGCCATCAGCGACGACAAGACCCTCGGCGAGCAGAACAGTCCGCCTCGCGCCGACTGATCAAGGAATCCCCATGGCTTTTACCGATCCGTTCATCCGCCGCCCGGTGCTCGCCACCGTGGTCAGCCTGCTGATTGTGCTGCTGGGCTTCCAGGCCTGGAGCAAGCTGCCGCTGCGCCAGTATCCGCAGATGGAAAACGCCCTGATCACGGTGACCACGGCTTATCCCGGGGCCAACGCCGAAACCATTCAGGGCTACATCACCCAGCCGATGCAACAGAGCCTGGCCAGCGCCGAAGGCATCGATTACATGACCTCGGTCAGCCGGCAGAACTTCTCGGTGATTTCGATTTACGCGCGCATCGGTGCCAACACCGACCGCTTGTTCACCGAACTGCTGGCCAAGGCCAACGAGGTGAAGAACAAGCTGCCGCAGGACGCCGAAGACCCGGTGCTGAGCAAGGAATCCGCCGACGCTTCGGCGCTGATGTACATCAGTTTCTTCAGCAAGGACCTGAGCAACCCGCAGATCACCGATTATCTGTCGCGGGTCATCCAGCCGAAACTGGCGACGCTGCCGGGCATGGCCGAAGCGGAAATTCTCGGCAATCAGGTGTTCGCCATGCGTCTGTGGCTCGACCCGGTGAAACTCGCCGGCTTCGGCCTCAGCGCCGCCGACGTGACCGCTGCGGTGCGCCAGTACAACTTCCTCTCCGCTGCCGGCGAGGTGAAAGGCGAGTACACCGTCACCAGCATCAACGCCAACACCGAACTGAAATCCGCCGAGGCCTTCGCGGCGATTCCGCTCAAGGTCGATGGCGACAGCCGTGTGTTGCTGCGTGATGTCGCGCGGGTGGAAATGGGCGCGGAAAACTACGATTCGATCAGCTCGTTCGGCGGCACGCCATCGGTGTACATCGGCATCAAGGCCACTCCCGGCGCCAACCCGCTGGACGTGATCAAGGAAGTGCGCAAGCTGATGCCCGAGCTGGAAGCGCAGCTGCCGCCGAACCTGAAAAGCGAAATTGCCTACGACGCGACACTGTTCATTCAGGCCTCCATCGATGAGGTGGTGAAAACCCTGTTCGAAGCGGTGCTGATCGTCATCGTCGTGGTGTTCCTGTTCCTCGGCGCGCTGCGTTCGGTAGTGATCCCGGTGGTGACCATTCCGCTGTCGATGATCGGCGTGATGTTCTTCATGCAGATGATGGGTTACTCGATGAACCTGCTGACGCTGCTGGCCATGGTGCTGGCCATCGGTCTGGTGGTGGACGATGCGATCGTCGTGGTGGAAAACATCCACCGACATATCGAGGAAGGCAAGACGCCGTTCGATGCCGCCCTGGAAGGCGCGCGGGAAATTGCCATGCCGGTGGTGTCGATGACCATCACCCTGGCGGCGGTGTATGCGCCGATCGGTTTCCTCACCGGGCTGACCGGAGCGCTGTTCAAGGAGTTCGCCCTGACCCTGGCCGGCGCGGTGGTGATTTCCGGCGTCGTCGCCCTGACACTGTCGCCGATGATGTGCGCGTTTCTGTTGCGCCACGAAGAGAATCCCAGCGGCCTGGCCCATCGTCTCGACCGAGTCTTTGAAGGCCTCAAGCGCCGTTATCAAAGCATGCTCCACGGCACGCTCAATACCCGGCCGGTGGTGCTGGTGTTTGCGGTGATCGTGCTGTGCCTGATTCCGGTGTTTCTCAAGTTCACCAAGTCGGAACTGGCCCCGGACGAGGATCAGGGCATCATTTTCATGATGGCCAGCGCACCGCAGCCGACCAACCTCGACTACCTGAGCACCTACACCGACGAATTCATCACCATCTTCAAAGAATTTCCCGAGTACTACTCATCGTTCCAGATCAACGGCTACAACGGCGTGCAGGCCGGTATCGGCGGCTTCCTGCTCAAGCCATGGAACGAGCGCAGCCGCACGCAGATGGAAATCCTCCCCGAGGTGCAGAGCAAACTGGAGAGCATTCCCGGCCTGCAGATCTTCGGTTTCAACCTGCCCTCCCTGCCCGGCACGGGTGAAGGCCTGCCCTTCGAATTCGTGGTCAACACCGCCAATGACTACGAGCTGCTGCTGCAAGTCGCCGAGCGCATCGAGAAGCGCGCCATGGAGTCAGGCAAGTTCGCCTTCGTCGACCTCGATCTGGCGTTCGACAAGCCGGAAGTAGTCGTGGATATCGACCGCGACAAGGCTGCGCAGATGGGCGTGTCGATGCTCGACCTCGGCAGCACGCTGGCGACCTTGCTCGGCGAGGCGGAGATCAACCGCTTCACCATCGACGGGCGCAGCTACAAGGTCATCGCCCAGGTCGAACGGGCCTACCGCGACAACCCGGACTGGCTGAACAATTACTACGTGAAAAACACTCAGGGCGAACTGCTGCCGCTGTCGACGCTGATCAAGGTCAGCGACCGCGCAAGGCCGCGCCAGCTCAATCAGTTTCAGCAGCTCAACGCGGCGAAGATTTCCGGTTTCCCGCTGGTGAGCATGGGCGAAGCCATCGACACCGTGCTACAGATTGCCCGCGAAGAAGCACCGGCCGGGTTTGCCTTCGATTACGGTGGTGCCTCGCGCCAGTACGTGCAGGAAGGCAGCGCATTGTGGGTCACGTTTGCCCTGGCGCTGGCGATCATCTTTCTGGTGCTGGCCGCACAGTTCGAAAGCTTCCGCGATCCGCTGGTGATTCTGGTGACCGTACCGCTGTCGATTTGCGGGGCGCTGATTCCGCTGTTCCTCGGCTGGTCGAGCATGAACATCTACACCCAGGTCGGGCTGGTGACGCTGATCGGCCTGATCAGCAAGCACGGCATCCTGATCGTCGAATTCGCCAACCAGTTGCGCAAGGACAAGGGCCTGAGCGCCCGTGAAGCGGTGGAGGAAGCAGCGGCAATTCGCTTGCGCCCGGTGCTGATGACGACGGCGGCAATGGTGTTCGGCATGGTGCCGCTGATTCTGGCCACCGGTGCGGGAGCCGTGAGCCGCTTTGATATCGGCATGGTGATTGCGACGGGGATGTCGATCGGCACGTTGTTTACGCTGTTCGTGCTGCCGTGTGTTTATACCTTCCTCGCTAAGCCAGATGCCAGATAATGCACAATTCCCTGTGGGAGCGAGCCTGCTCGCGAATGCGGTATTTTGATCGTTCCCACGCTCTGCGTGGGAATGCAGCTCGGGACGCTCCGCGTCCCATTGGAACGCGGAGCGTCCTTTGAGGCGTTCCCACGCAGAGCGTAGGAACGATCAAGCAAGATCAAAAGATCGCAGCCTTCGGCAGCTCCTACACAATCCGTATCCCAAATAAAAGGCCTCGCAATTGCGAGGCCTTTTATTTGGGCTTCAATCGTTTCAACTGGCTGGCCTCATTCCCTGAGACAGTCCGAACATGAACAACAGCAAATCATGATCGGGCTGGGTCGCCACGGAGGCTTTTGCCACCCGTGGAACCGAACAATGAGCGTCGTTCCCGGACGCCCCTATGACCTGCATGCGCGGCTGCTCCCAGGCAGCCACCGCCAGTGAAGCAACTGCCAAGGCCCCGACCAGGAACAAACCTCGTGCAATTTCGAGTTTCATCGCTATAAACCTTTGATAGCGCTGCCAAACGCCGTCTCATAAAAGTAGACGAGTTTTTTCCAGTCGGCATCGCGGAACGACGAATGGCGACGCAGTTGCTTCAAGTCATGCTGTGCGGCTCGATAGGGGGTCAGACGCTGGCGGCACTTCTCCAGATCGATCAACGCCACTTCAACCTGCGCTGCTTCGCCTTCGCCGGTGACCCGAACGAAAACGTGTTTGATGTAAATGCAGCTGTGTTGCCAGCGGCCCTTGTGCATGCGCGCCAGGTTCTCGGCGAGGTCCTTGAGGACTTTTTCGTAGACCACGTCACCACATTGATCGCGACCACCGGCGGCGGCCAGCCAGTGTTCCAGTTCCTGAAAACCGTCGAGGGATTTGGTGACAAGCAGTGCGCGCCATTTGTGCTGCGGATCCGGCTGAGCGCCGCAAAAGACGATCTGCGGTACGCGTACGCCGAGTTTGCTTACGCCAGTCAGGGCATCGAGTTCGCGCAATACGGTCGGGCGACCGAACGGGTGCAACCAACTGCGATAGATGTGCCCGGTCTGGCGCTTGGCGTACAAAAGCTGACCGTCACGGTCGACGATGCGCTGCACCCCGCTTTCGCCACCACGGCGCACATTGGGCTCTTCAACCCATTCGCCGCGCTGGTTCCAGTAATAATCGAAACGATCCTGGGGAGCGACATCCGCTTCAACCGCTGCTTGCACTGCCATCCTCTACCTCTTGCGTAATACGTAAACTCGCCACATCGCATAGAGCGGTATGAAGTCCAGTTGTTCCTGAATGCGGAAACCCGCCTGTTCAAATTCTTTCTCGATCGTCGCCGCCGGAATCAGAAACCGATTCTGGTAATCATGACTTGGCCGATCCCGCTCGGCGCGCTTGCGCTTCCAGGCCTTGAAATTGCCGTCGACCCACAACGAAACAATCACGCTGTCACGGGTCACCCGCTCGAACTCGCGCAGGATCACCCGGCGGTGCTCGGCCTCGCCGATGTGGTGCAACAGACGCATGCAAAAGATGCTGTCGACCGAGTTATCCGGCAGAGCGATATCGAATGCCGAGGTGTGCAGCGGCTGTACACGCTTGACCACATCGGCTGGCTGCCCTTGCAGCGCGGTCTTGATCATCGACTCGGAATTGTCCGCGCCGATGATCACCCGGTTGGGCTTCTCCGCGAGCATTGGCCAGAAACGCCCGGCACCGCAGGGCAGATCCAGCACCAGCCCGGGATCTCCCGCCAGCGCCAAGGCCTTGCGACCGACTTGCTCATCGCGCCAGTGCGACAGGCGGCGACCGAGGCTTTGCTGGTGCTTGCGCAGATATCGTTGTGCGTGTTGGTCGTCGTACTTTTCGGAAAAATCGAGCTTGATCGGGCCGGCCATCATCTGGACTCCTGTTCTGATGACGCCACCTTAAGCAGCGGCGTGTCAGCGTCAGGTCATCCAATTGTGAAAATTCTGTCAGGTAAATCTGCAAAGTATTACAACGTTATACAGGATTCAGACAGGTGCGCGGGAGTAGCCTCGATCCACTATTTGCTGGCATTCACGCCAAGATCTACCTCGAATCGGCAGCCATTGGGCTCCATCGTGCTCAAACTGACCGTCCAGCCCTGGTTTTCGCAGATACGCTGGACCAGCGACAGGCCCAAGCCGAGACCCTCGCCACGTTTCTCGCTACCGCGCACAAACGGCTCGAACATCGCCTCGCGTTTTTCTTCGGGAATACCTACTCCCGAGTCCTCGACGACAAAACCGTTGGCAGTGAGGGTAAGGCGAATGAAACCCTCTTCGGTGTAATGCAGTGCGTTACGCAGCAAGTTGCCCATCACCGCATTGAGCAAGGTCGCGTTGTAACGTGTTTCCGGTGGGTCGCCCGGTTCGAACATCAGCGACAGGCCCTTGCGCTCGATCGGATCGCGCCACAGACACAGCAGGCTCTCGGCGACTTGCGTGAGGTTCTGCTGCGGCGCGGCGCCGGCCTCTTCGTTCTGTGCGCGCGCCAGCATCAGGAAGGTCTGCACCAGTTCGCGCATCTCCTCGCTGGCCCGGGCAATGCGCTCGACCTGGGCGCGACCGCGCTGATCGAGACCGGGGTTTTCCAGCAGCAGTTCGCAGGAACTGGCGAGGACCATCAGCGGCGTGCGCAATTCATGGCTGACGTCGCTGGTGAACAAACGCTCGCGGTTCAGCGCCTGACGCAAGCGCCCCAGCGTGGCATCGAACGCCACCGCCAGTTCACCGACTTCATCCGCCGCATAGTCCGGCGCCAGGGGCGGCGCCAGCCCGAGCAACTGGTCGCGATGACGGACCTGCCGCGCCAGGCGCACCACCGGCGCCATCACCTTGCGCGCGAGCACCCAGCCAAGAAACACCGCCAGTGCCAGGCTGAGCACGAAGCCCACCAGCACCACGGCAAACAGCACGCGCTCGCGCTCTTCGAAATCGCTTTGGTCCTGCAATAGTACGTAGCGTCGACCATCCACCACCTCGACCATGGCGTGATAGGACAGCTGCTCGCGAAAGACCTCGTGGAAACCGGCATCGAGGTGACGCAGATCCTTGGGCAGGTCGAAATCCCCCGGCCCGCCGCTGAAATAGA
>NZ_JH635998.1:3502999-3510389 GCF_000257605.1 Pseudomonas sp. R62 | reverse complement strand
CAACTGATCCGGCTCGGGGCGGTGGCTCCAGTCGGAGACGTTGTCCATCAGCAGCAAACGTTGCAGGTCGCCGCCCAGCCCTGCGGAAATCAGTTTCTCTTCCACCAGGTGCACCGTCGCAACGATGCCCATGGCGAAAGCGCCGGCGACCAGTGCGCTCATCAGCGCAAAGGCGATGATGATCCGCTGGGAAAGACTCTGCTTAAACTCCATCTCGCCCCTCGGCCAAGCGATAACCGACACCGTGCACGGTGTGCAGCAGTGGCTTGGCGAATGGCTTGTCGATCACTTGGCGCAACTGGTGAACATGGCTGCGCAGGCTGTCGCTGTCGGGGCAGTCATCGCCCCACAGCGCTTCCTCGAGAATCTCCCGACGCAGTACGTGCGGGCTCTTCTGCATCAACACCGCGAGCAGCTTGAGACCGACCGGGTTGAGCTTGAGCAGCTTGCCTTCGCGGGTCACTTCCAGGGTGTCGAGGTCGTAGCTCAGATCACCGACCTGCAATGCGCGGCGACCGCCGCCCTGAGCACGGCGCATGACCGCTTCGACGCGGGCGGCCAGTTCGGACAGCGCAAATGGTTTGATCAGGTAATCGTCGGCGCCGGACTTGAAGCCCTGCAGCCGGTCGTCGAGTTGGTCGCGGGCGGTCAGCATGATCACAGGCGTATCGCGCCGGGCATCTTCGCGCAGGCGTTTGCACAAGGTGTAGCCGTCGATGCCGGGCAGCATGATGTCGAGCACGATCAGGTCGTAATGCTCGGTGGCCGCCAGATGCAGACCGGACAAGCCGTCTTGTGCGCAATCGACGGTATAGCCTTTCATGCCCAGGTAATCGGCCAGATTGGCCAGGATGTCACGGTTGTCTTCGACCAGCAGAATTCGCATGGACATCTCCTCCGAACGGGGTAACGGCCGTCTTGGCCCGCGCAGCTTACGGCCAAGTGTGGCTGAGGGCTAGGGGCGTTTTTCGATAAACCTGCACTGCGCGCGCTGCGACGTTTTTTTCACTTTCGGTTAACAAATCGCCGACGCCAGCGCGCGCAGACTCCGCGCGATTACGCTCTCTCCTCCGTTCATCGACCAAGGAACCTGCCATGGTGTCGACCTCTGCCCTTCCCGCTTCAAGACCGCTGAACTGGTGGTTGTGTCTGGGCATTCCCGCAGCGGCGGCGATCATTCTGCTGTTGCTCGAACTGACCGATCTGGACATGGTTCTGGCGCAAATGTTCTACGACCCGGTGGCCGGGGACTTCATCGGGCGGCACAGCTATTTTCTCGAAGACATCCTGCATGACCGGGCGAAACAGCTGGTGATCGGCTTCTCGGGGTTTGCCATCCTCGGTTTCATCGGCGCGTTTTTCATCCAAAGGCTGAAACCGTTCAAGCGCGAACTCGGTTGCCTGGTGCTGTCGCTAGGGCTGGCAACTTCGTTTGTCACGCCGGTCAAAGCCGTCACCGCCGTGCAGTGCCCATGGAGCCTGGAGCAATTCGGCGGTCACGAGACCTACAGCAAACTGATGGAGCATCGCCCCGCCACGGACAAGCCGGGACGTTGCTGGCCGGGTGGCCATGCGGCAACCGGGTTTACGTTGTTTGCGTTGTTCTTCGTGTTGCGTGACCGCCGCCCGCGACTGGCGCGGCAGGCGTTTGTGTTCGCCTTTGCGCTGGGCTCGGTGTTCTCGATCAGCCGCATGATGCAGGGCGCGCACTTCTTTTCGCACAACGTGTGGACGGCGATTTTCTGCTGGCTGATTTGTCTGGGGGCTTATTACTGGGTGCTGTATCGCCCGGCTGGCAAGACTGCAACGGTTGTCAAAGCACTCCCCGTCAGCGCTTGATCGGACGCCATCGCTGGCAAGCCAGCTCCCACAGGGACTGAGGGTGTTCACACACTATGTGCCCGACCTTGGATTCCTGTGGGAGCTGGCTTGCCAGCGATGGCCACACCTCGGTCTGTAGCCCACCCCGGAATTCGGGCAATAAAAAACCCCGCTGACTTTCGCCAGCGGGGTTTTGCGTTACAGGGCCAGGGCTGGCTTACATCATGCCGCCCATGCCACCCATGCCGCCCATGTCTGGCATACCGCCGCCAGCTGCACCTTCTTTCTTCGGTGCGTCGGCAACCGCTGCTTCGGTGGTCAGGATCAGACCGCCGATGGAGGCTGCAGCTTGCAGAGCCGAACGGGTTACCTTGGTTGGGTCCAGGATACCCATTTCGATCATGTCGCCGTATTCGCCGGAAGCAGCGTTGTAACCGAAGTTACCTTTGCCGTTCTTCACTTCGTTGACGACTACGCTTGGCTCGTCACCGGAGTTGGCAGCGATCTGACGCAGCGGCGCTTCAACAGCGCGACGCAGCACAGCGATACCGACGTTCTGGTCAGCGTTGTCGCCGGTCAGCTCGGTCAGTGCTTCCAGAGCACGGATCAGCGCCACGCCACCGCCAGGTACCACGCCTTCTTCAACGGCTGCGCGGGTTGCGTGCAGGGCGTCTTCAACGCGGGCTTTCTTCTCTTTCATTTCAACTTCGGAACCAGCGCCAACCTTGATCACTGCAACGCCGCCGGACAGCTTGGCCAGACGCTCTTGCAGTTTTTCACGGTCGTAGTCCGAGGAGGTTTCGGCAACCTGGGCGCGGATCTGAGCGATACGGCCTTCGATGTCTGCCTGCACGCCAGCACCGTCAACGATGATGGTGTTTTCCTTGGACAGGGTCACGCGCTTGGCGTTACCCAGGTGCTCCAGGGTGGTGCTTTCCAGGCTCAGACCGATCTCTTCGGAGATAACGGTGCCGCCGGTCAGAACAGCGATGTCCTGCAGCATGGCCTTGCGACGGTCGCCGAAGCCCGGTGCCTTGACGGCAGCGACTTTGACGATGCCACGCATGTTGTTCACAACCAGAGTCGCCAGGGCTTCGCCTTCAACGTCTTCGGCCACGATCAGCAGCGGACGGCCGGCTTTGGCAACGGCTTCCAGCACTGGCAGCATTTCGCGGATGTTCGAGATCTTCTTGTCGACCAGCAGGATCAGCGGGCCGTCGAGCTCGGCAACCATGGTGTCCGGCTTGTTGACGAAGTATGGCGACAGGTAGCCACGGTCGAACTGCATGCCTTCTACAACCGACAGTTCGTTTTCCAGGCCCGAGCCTTCTTCAACGGTGATCACGCCTTCTTTACCGACTTTTTCCATGGCTTCGGCAATGATGTCGCCGATGGAGTTGTCGGAGTTGGCCGAGATGGTGCCGACCTGAGCGATGGCTTTGAAGTCAGCGCATGGCTTGGACAGGGCTTTGAGCTCTTTGACAATGGCGATGGTCGCCTTGTCGATACCGCGTTTCAGGTCCATCGGGTTCATGCCGGCAGCGACGGCCTTCAGGCCTTCGTTGACGATCGACTGAGCCAGAACGGTAGCGGTGGTAGTACCGTCACCAGCGTCATCGTTGGCACGGGAGGCAACGTCTTTGACCAGCTGCGCGCCCATGTTTTCGAAGCGGTCATCCAGTTCGATTTCTTTGGCGACGGAAACGCCGTCCTTGGTGATGGTCGGAGCGCCGAAGCTTTTCTCGATAACCACGTTACGGCCTTTCGGGCCCAGGGTCGCTTTTACCGCGTCAGCCAGAACGTTGACGCCTTTGAGCATCTTGGTACGGGCGGCATCGCCGAACTTAACTTCTTTAGCAGCCATGATCGATATTCCTTAAATACTTTGTAGTAGCGGGAAAATGAACGGGGATATCAGCCTTCGATAACCGCGAGGATTTCGTTCTCGCTCATTACCAGCAGGTCTTCGCCATCGACTTTCACAGTGTTGCTGCCGGAGTAAGGACCGAACACAACCTTGTCGCCTTCCTTCACGGACAGTGCACGCACTTCACCGTTTTCCAGAGCTTTGCCCGGGCCTACAGCGAGAATCACACCGTGGTTGGCTTTTTCAGCAGCCGAACCTGGCAGGACGATACCGCCAGCGGTTTTCTTTTCTTCTTCGCTGCGACGGATGACGACGCGGTCATGCAGAGGACGAAGCTTCATTGTCGATCTCTCCTAATTGTGGTTTTCATCGGCCGGTGTAGTCCCGGCGGGTTTAACGAATCCGGCCTGCGCCGGTTGCGGTCCGTCGAGCGAACCGCGCAAGTCTGTCCGGTTTGAATACCGGAAACCTTTCGGTGACCGATACATAGGGGCGTACAAGCCGATTACAAGGGCTGGCGGAAAAAATTTTTCATCCAGACACAGTAAATAACAGCCATAAACGAGCACGGCACCCGCAGGTGCCGTGTCGATGCTGATATCACTTGTTGTCGCGGTGTTCGAACTCGCCTTCGATCACATTCGGCTCTCGACCGAGCGGCTCGCGCGGGGCCGGGCCGCCACGGGGTTGCAGGTCGTCGGCGAAGGCACGCTGGCGCATCGCCTGGTCTTCAGCACGCTGGCGCATCTTGTTCGCCAGCAGACGACGGGTGACCGGCAACAGCATCACCAGACCGACCACGTCACTGATGAAGCCGGGAATGATCAACAGGCCGCCGGCCAGTGCCAGCATCAGGCCTTCGAGCATGGTCTGCGCGGGCAATTCGCCGCGATTCAGGCTTTCCCGGGCACGCAATGCGGTGGCCAGACCGGCGACGCGCAGCACGAACACACCGAACATCGAGCCGAGAATGATCAGCAGCAGGGCCGGGAAGAACCCGATTGAGCCTGCCACTTTGACGAATACGAACAGCTCCAGCACTGGAAACAGCAGAAAGAGCAACAGAAAAGGGCGCATCAAAGTTTCCTCAACGCAAGAAATGCCTTGCAGTAAGCCTTAGATGACGTCGCCCTTGCGTGAATTCAAGCTTAACTTTGCGCTTTTTTCGGCCAGGACTGGGCGTGAGCCAGAGAAACCAAGGCCTCGCGCACTTGTGTCGGCGTATTACATGGCGCAGCGAAGGGCAACCAGTAGACGGCCTGACCAATGCGCAGGTGCATGCCTTCGCTGTCGATCCCGGCCAGTTGCGCCGGCACACTGTTCGGCAGCCCGGCCAGCTCGACGTAATGGGCGATGGCCTTGGCGTGGTCGCTGTTCATGTGCTCGACCATGCTGATTTCCGCCTTGCCGGCGAACGGGTTGGCCAAGGTCAGATCGTCGATCCAGTGGATCGCACCAAAGCCGCCGATGTAGCGATGGCGCACCGGATCGAGCACCCAGAAATCGAAATCGTGGGCCTGGTGATAATTCTGCGAGTCGGGGAAGTAGCGGTAATAACGCTCGGCGGCAGCCTCGATGGCGGCCGGGTCTTCGAGTTTCTGCGCTTGGGCCAGATAGGTCAGCCGCCCGACCGCCTGCACATCGTCGGCCTCGCGCTCGCCCACCAGCATCGAACACTTCGGATCTTTCTGCAGGTTATGCGTGTGCTGGGCGATGCGGCTGATCAGGATCAGCGGCCGGCCCTGCTCGTCCAGGCAATACGGCACAACCGAGCCAAAGGGAAAACCCGGCATCGATTTGGAGTGGGTCGACAGCACTCCACGGTATTCCTTGAGAAGCAATTCTCGGGCATTCTTCGCCACTTCAGCGCTCAATTTGTGACTCCTTAAATGGGTTCCGTCTAGAAAACGGACAGGCGCGCAGCGAAAAGTAACCGGCGCGCATCGGGCAGATGTTCGTGTGCAACCAGGCCTGACCGGTGCCTATCGAGCGTTGCCGACAACAAAAACAACTCAGACCTGCCAGCGGGACATGCGAATGCAACTCAACGACAAAGTAATCATTATCACCGGCGGTTGCCAGGGTTTGGGCCGTTCCATGGCCGAGTATTTCGCCGGCAAGGGCGCGAAACTGGCCCTGGTCGATCTGAATCAGGAAAAACTCGACGACGCCGTGGCCGCCTGCAAAGCCAAAGGTGTCGAAGCGCGCAGCTACCTGTGCAACGTCGCCAATGAAGAACAGGTCGAGCACATGGTCGCGCAAGTGGCGGAAGACTTCGGCGCCATCCACGGCCTGATCAACAACGCCGGGATCCTGCGCGATGGTCTGTTGCTGAAGGTCAAGGACGGTGAGATGACCAAGATGAGCCTGGCGCAGTGGCAGGCGGTGATCGACGTCAACCTCACCGGCGTGTTCCTCTGCACCCGTGAAGTCGCAGCGAAAATGGTCGAGCTGAAGAACAGCGGTGCGATCATCAACATTTCGTCGATCTCCCGTGCGGGCAACGTCGGCCAGACCAACTATTCCGCAGCCAAGGCCGGCGTCGCGGCGGCGACCGTGACCTGGGCGAAGGAGCTGGCGCGTTACGGCATTCGTGTCGCGGGCATCGCACCGGGCTTCATCGAAACCGAGATGACCCTGGGCATGAAGCCGGAAGCGCTGGAAAAGATGACGTCGGGCATTCCGCTCAAGCGCATGGGCAAGCCCGAAGAGATCGCCCATTCGGCGGCGTATATCTTCGAGAACGACTACTACACCGGGCGGATTCTGGAGATGGATGGCGGGTTGCGGATCTGACTGTCACCCTGAAACAAATGTGGGAGCGAGCCTGCTCGCGAATGCGGTGTGTCATTCAACCCATTGGTTGTCTGATCTACCGCTTTCGCGAGCAAGCTCGCTCCCACAGGTTTTTCAGCGCTGCCGATGGATCAATCGTCGCTGATGGTGATATTCGGCATCGCCGGCGTGGCCGCTTCCTGCAAGACAATGCGCGCACCGACGTGGCGGGCCAGTTCCTGATAGACCATGGCAATCTGGCTGTCCGGCTCGGCGATTACGGTTGGCTTGCCGCCATCGGCCTGTTCGCGGATCAGCATCGACAGCGGCAGTGAGGCCAGTAGTTCGACGCCGTACTGGGTGGCCAGTTTCTCGCCGCCGCCTTCACCGAACAGATGCTCGGCATGCCCGCAGTTCGAGCAGATGTGCACGGCCATGTTTTCCACCACGCCCAGCACCGGAATGTTGACCTTGCGGAACATTTCCACGCCTTTGCGTGCGTCGAGCAGCGCCAGATCCTGCGGCGTAGTGACGATCACCGCACCGGCCACCGGGACTTTCTGCGCCAGGGTCAGCTGGATGTCGCCGGTGCCTGGTGGCATGTCGATGACCAGATAATCCAGATCGCCCCACGCGGTTTGCGTGACCAGTTGCAGCAGCGCCCCGGAAACCATCGGCCCGCGCCAGACCATCGGCGTGTTGTCGTCGGTCAGGAAGGCCATCGACATGACTTCCACGCCGTGAGCCTTGAGCGGCACGAACCACTTCTGATCCTTGACCTCGGGCCGGGTGCGCTCGGGAATGCCGAACATGATGCCCTGGCTCGGGCCGTAGATATCGGCGTCGAGGATGCCGACTTTGGCGCCTTCACGGGCCAGCGCCAGCGCGAGGTTGGCAGCGGTGGTGGATTTGCCCACGCCGCCCTTG
>NZ_JH635998.1:3502003-3502979 GCF_000257605.1 Pseudomonas sp. R62 | reverse complement strand
GTGGATTTGCCCACGCCGCCCTTGCCGGACGCGACGGCGACGACGTTCTTGACGTTGGCCAGCCCGGGAATCTGCGCTTGGGCCTTGTGCGCGGCGATCACGCTGGTGACCTCGACGCGGGCGATGACCACGCCGTCGAGGTTTTCGACGGCCAGTTGCAGCAATTGCGCCCAACCGCTCTTGAACAGGCCGGCGGCGTAGCCGATTTCCAGCTGCACATTGACGCGGTCACCGATGATCTCGATGTTTTTCACGCAACCGGCGCTGACCGGGTCCTGGTTCAGGTAAGGGTCGGTGTATTGGCTGAGGACGGCTTCCACCGCTGCGCGAGTGACGGCGCTCATGGGCAACTCCGATAACAAGACTGGAAAAGATGGCGGCTATCGTACGCTGGACACCGATTTGAGGCGAACAGATTACTTGCGCTGAAAAGCCACTGTGGTGAGGGGACTTATCCCCTCACCACACGAGCTCTCAAAGTACCCAGTGGCGCAGGGGTGAAAAATATGCGCCGGCGCTTTATAGTGGCCGACCTCCGTTTCATCAAGTAGCGAAGCCCCATGTCCGAGCCACGCAAGATCCTCGTCACCAGCGCCCTGCCCTACGCCAACGGTTCGATCCACCTTGGCCACATGCTGGAATACATCCAGACCGATATGTGGGTGCGCTTCCAGAAGCATCGCGGCAACCAATGCATCTATGTCTGCGCCGACGACGCCCACGGTTCGGCGATCATGCTGCGCGCGGAAAAGGAAGGCATCACCCCGGAACAACTGATCGCCAACGTGCAGGCTGAACACAGCGCCGACTTTGCCGACTTCCTCGTCGATTTCGACAATTTCCACTCCACTCACGCCGAAGAAAACCGTGAGCTGTCGAGCCAGATCTACCTCAAGCTGCGTGACGCCGGGCACATCGCCCAGCGCTCGATCACCCAGTATTTCGACCCGGAAAAGAAGATGTTCCTGGCCGACCG
>NZ_JH635998.1:3485979-3501983 GCF_000257605.1 Pseudomonas sp. R62 | reverse complement strand
CACCGAAGACCAGTACGGCGACAACTGCGAAAAATGCGGCGCGACCTACGCACCGACCGACCTGAAGGATCCGAAGTCAGCGATCTCCGGCGCCACTCCGGTGCTCAAGGATTCCCAGCACTTCTTCTTCAAGCTGCCGGATTTCCAGGAAATGCTGCAGGTCTGGACCCGCAGCGGCACCCTGCAAGACGCCGTGGCCAACAAGATCGCCGAATGGCTGGATGCCGGCCTGCAGCAGTGGGACATTTCCCGCGATGCGCCGTATTTCGGTTTCGAGATTCCGGGCGAACCGGGCAAGTATTTCTACGTCTGGCTGGATGCGCCGATCGGTTACATGGCCAGCTTCAAGAACCTCTGCAACCGCACGCCGGAGCTGGACTTCGACGCGTTCTGGGGCAAGGATTCGACTGCCGAGCTGTACCACTTCATCGGCAAGGACATCGTCAATTTCCACGCGCTGTTCTGGCCAGCCATGCTCGAAGGCGCCGGCTACCGCAAGCCGACCGGCATCAACGTGCACGGCTACCTGACCGTCAATGGTCAGAAAATGTCCAAGTCGCGCGGCACCTTCATCAAGGCCCGCACTTATCTGGATCATCTGTCGCCGGAATACCTGCGCTATTACTACGCAGCCAAGCTGGGCCGTGGCGTCGATGACCTCGATCTGAACCTCGAAGACTTCGTGCAGAAGGTCAACTCCGACCTGGTCGGCAAAGTGGTCAACATCGCCAGCCGTTGCGCCGGATTTATCCACAAAGGCAACGGCGGCCTGCTGGTCGACAACAATGCCGCGCCGGAGCTGACCGAGGCTTTCCTCGCCGCCGCGCCGAGCATTGCCGACGCCTACGAGGCCCGCGATTTTGCCCGCGCCATGCGTGAAACCATGGCCCTGGCTGACCGCGCCAACGCGTGGATCGCCGACAAGGCGCCGTGGTCGTTGAACAAGCAGGAAGGCAAGCAGGATGAAGTCCAGGCAATCTGCGCCACCGGCATCAACCTGTTCCGCCAGTTGGTGATCTTCCTCAAACCGGTACTGCCGCTGCTGGCCGCAGATGCCGAGGCGTTCCTCAACGTCGCGCCGCTGACCTGGAATGACCACACCACCCTGCTGGCCGATCACCAGCTCAACGAATTCAAACCGTTGATGACCCGCATCGACCCGGTAAAAGTGCAAGCCATGACCGACGCCTCCAAGGAAGACCTGACCGCCAGCCAGACCGACACTGGCGCAGCCGCCCCTGCGGGCAACGGCGAACTGGCCAAGGATCCGCTGTCGCCGGAAATCGATTTCGACGCCTTTGCCGCCATCGATTTGCGCGTCGCTTTGATCGTCAAGGCCGAACACGTCGAAGGCGCGGACAAGCTGCTGCGCCTGACCCTCGACATCGGTGACGAGCAACGCAACGTGTTCTCCGGGATCAAGAGCGCGTATCCGGACCCGTCCAAGCTCGACGGTCGTCTGACCATGATGATCGCCAACCTCAAGCCACGGAAAATGAAGTTCGGTATTTCCGAAGGCATGGTGATGGCAGCCGGTCCCGGCGGTGAAGAGATCTACCTGCTGAGCCCTGACAGCGGCGCCAAGCCGGGTCAGCGCATCAAGTAAGACGTTGCGATAAAACGATCCCACCGACGTGCTCTGCATGCCGGTGGGATTTTTCATATCTGGCCCGATAGTGCCTACCCTTAAGAGACACCCGCCCGTTTCGCTGGCAGAACCATGACCGAACTCGTGTTAACGCTGATCAGTGCTGCGCTGCTCAACAATTTCGTGTTGCACTGGCCGCTGGGCGTCGCTCCGCTGCTGGCGGGCAACCGACGCCAGGTGCATGCGCTGGGGTTGGCGACGTTGTGCCTGATGGTGGTGGTCGGCGTTATCGGTCAGGCGATCTGGCAGTGGATACTGCTGCCGTTGCAGCTTGAAGCGCTGCGCCTGTTCGTGTTTCTGCCGCTGAGTGTGTTGATGATCGCGCCGCTACTGAAACTGCTGACGCGCGGGCTGCCGGATTGGCCGTTCGACGGATTGTGGCCGCTGCTGCTCGGCAATGCCGGCGTACTCGGGCTGGCGTTGATCAATGCGCAAAATGATCAAGGCCTGCTGCACGCGACAGCATTGAGTTTCGGCGCCGGGCTGGGTTTCTGGCTGGTGTTGAATGTGTTCTGCGACCTGCGCGAGCGCACGGCCGACAACGATATTCCCCTGCCCTTTCGCGGCCTGCCGATCGATCTGATCAGCGCCGGACTGATCGCAGTGATTTTTCTCGGATTCAGTGGATTGATCAAAACATGAGTCTGCTTCAACGCATCGATGCCCTGCTGCCGCAGACCCAATGCGGCAAGTGCGGACATCCCGGATGCAAACCCTATGCACAAGGCATTGTTGACGGTGAGCCGATCAACAAGTGCCCGCCGGGCGGCGAAGAAACCATCGCTGCCCTGGCCGAGCTGTTGAAAATACCGGTCCTGGAACTGGATATCAGCCGTGGCCCGGCACCGCCGCAAGTCGCCTTCATCCGCGAGGCCGAATGCATCGGCTGCACCAAGTGCATTCAGGCCTGCCCGGTCGACGCCATCGTCGGCGCGGCAAAACTCATGCACACGGTGCTGATCGACGAGTGCACCGGTTGTGATCTGTGCGTTGCGCCGTGCCCGGTCGACTGCATCGAAATGCATCCTTTGCCTGCGAACACGATCCCAGTGGTTGGCGGTCTCGCATTTGATCTCGAAGAACAGCGCGCCCGCGCGATCAAACGTGACCACGCGCGCCAGCGTTTCGAGCGCCGCAATCAGCGCCTGCTGCGTGAAGAACAGCAAAAGCAGGCCGAACGTGAAGCGCGAGCCGCGCGTGCGGTACAACCGCAAGTATCGACCGGCGACCCGGTGCAGGCTGCGCTGGAGCGGGTGCGTGCGCAAAAAGCCGCGAACGCAGATGCGGCGCTGAAGAAGGCCAAGGTCGATGTGGCGATGAGTCGGGCTCAGTTGCATAAATCGCTGAAAGCTTTCGGCCATCCGCCGACGTTCGAACAGCAGTCGCAACTGATCGTCCTGCAGCAACAATTCGAAGCCGCCGAGCAAGCACTGGCGAAGCTGGAAAGCAGCCAACCGGTGATTCCCGCCGTCTCTGCTCCGAGCAACGACGCCGAACTCAAGCGAGCCAAGATCCAGTTGGCCATGCGCCGCGCCGAGTTGAAAAAGGCTCAGGCAGCGGAGGCTGCGCCGGAGCAGATCGCAGCACTGGAGCAAGCCGTGACTGACGCCGAGCGCCAGGTGCAAGACCATGCCACCCCTTGAGGCAGCGGACGATCGCCTGCAACAGGCGATGAATACCGTGCTGCTCGCAGCGCTGCCGGGGCTGCTCGCTTTGTTCTGGTTGTATGGCTGGGGCGTGTTGATCAATCTGCTGTTGGCGGTTGCCAGTGCTTTGCTCGTCGAAGCCGGGGTCGCCCATCTGCGTCGGCAAGCGGTGCAAGCGGCACTGCGTGATGGCAGCGCGCTGGTCAGTGCGATGTTGCTGGCCGCCGCGCTGCCGGCTTATTGCCCTTGGTGGCTGACTGTCATTGCGACCGCTTCAGGTCTGTTGTTCGGCAAACATCTGTATGGCGGCGTCGGCAAAAACCCGTTCAACCCGGCGATGCTTGGTTTTGCCCTGAGCATGGTGCTGTTTCCGCAAGCGATGACCCACTGGCCCGGTCATGGCCTCGGTTTCCTCTCGGCGTTGCAACAGGTTTTCAACCCGGCTCCAGCACCGGACGCCTGGGCGCAGGCCACGGCACTGGACAGTCTGCGCATCAATAAAAGCCTGACCATCGATGAGCTGTTCGCCAGCAACCCGGCCTTCGGCCGCTTCGGCGGACGCGGTGTGGAATGGGTGAATCTGGCGTTTCTGCTCGGCGGTCTGTGGCTGTTGCAGCGGCGGATCTTCTCCTGGCATGCGCCGGTGGGGATGCTCGCCAGTCTGTTCCTCATCAGCCTGTTGTGCTGGAACGGATCGGGGTCCGATTCCCATGGTTCGCCGCTGTTTCATCTGCTCAGCGGCGCAACCATGCTCGGTGCATTTTTTATCGTGACAGAACCTGTGTCCGGCGCGAAAAGCGCCCTCGCCCGCCTGCTGTTCGGCATTGGCGTCGGCTTGCTCACGTACCTGATTCGCACATGGGGCGGATACCCGGACGGCGTCGCGTTTGCGGTATTGCTGATGAATCTGCTGGTGCCGACGCTGGAGCGCTTCGCCGCCAGCCGCCATCTGCCGGTGAGCACATGAACCGCTCGGCGAGTGTCGTGACGGTTGTACTGCTGGCTCTCGTAGGCGCGAGCGCGACATACGTGTTGCAGCGCAGCAGTGCACCGCAGATTGCCAGCGAGCAGCGCTTGCTCGATAGCCGCCAACTGCTCGATGTCATGCCTGCAGCGCTCTACGACAATCAGCCGCTGGAGCAACCGCTGACGCTCGCCGAGCCTGCTTTGCGCCATAGCACGCTGTCAGGCGGCTATCGAGCGACCCGCTCCGGACAGACAGTTGCAGTGCTGTTGCGTAGTCGCAGTGAAGGTTACGCAGGTACTCTGGAACTGCTGATTGCCATTGATGCTAATGGCAAACTTTTAGGCGTGAAAACCCTTGAGCAGCGCGAAACGCCAGGATTGGGTGGTTACATCGGTGAATGGCCGAATGCCTGGCTTCAGGCCTTCGTCGGCAAATCCCGTACTGAGCCGACAGACGCCGGTTGGGCGTTGAAAAAGGATCAGGGGCAGTTCGATCAGATCGCTGGCGCGACCATTACCTCCCGTGCCGCCATTGACGCAATTCATGACGCACTGCGTTATTTCGACGAGCATCGGGCGCTGCTGTTGGGGACTGACCCATGAAGCGCACGGTGAATTTATTGATGCTGGTGCCGCTACTGGGCGCCACACCAACATTCAGCGCTGCACTGGGGATAACCTTGATGCTCAGCGCGGTACTCGGTGTATTTGCCGTCTGCATGTCGCCGCTGCGCGAGCGCCTGACGGGCACCCGTGCCTTGCTCGCCAGCCTGATACTTGCTGCGACGTTGACCAGTTGCGCGGATATTGTGGCGCAACGCTGTTTTTTGCCATGGCAGCAGACGTCTGAGCTCTACATAGGGCTGATCGCCTTGCACTGCGTCGTGCTTGAATACCACGGTGCCTTCCGCGACCCCGTCGCTGTCAGCTTCAAACGCTGCGCCATGTTAGGCGCGCTCATGCTGGTAGTCGGCGGGCTGCGCGAGATTATCGGTTATGGCAGCCTTGGCCGAGGCCTTTCGGAGCATTGGTCAGGTCTGGTTTTGTTCCCCGAAGGGCTGCGTCTGATTACGCTGGTTCCCGGCGCTTTCGTTTTACTGGGCCTGCTTCTCGCCGCCCGTCAGGCGTGGACACGCCGCAACTCTGTCATCAAGGAAACGCATCGCCCATGAATGCTGCAAAACGTCTTGAGATATTTCGCCGACTGCACGAAGACAATCCCGAGCCGAAAACCGAACTGGCCTACTCTTCGCCGTTCGAGCTGCTGATTGCGGTGATTCTTTCGGCGCAGTCCACCGATGTCGGCGTCAACAAGGCGACTGCCAAACTCTTTCCCGTCGCCAATACACCCGCCGCTATTCATGCGCTGGGTGTCGAGGGGCTGTCCGAGTACATTAAGACCATCGGCCTCTACAACAGCAAGGCGAAAAACGTCATCGAAACCTGCCGTCTGCTGGTTGAGCGTCATGGCGGTGAAGTCCCGCAAACCCGGGAAGAACTGGAAGCCCTGCCGGGCGTCGGACGCAAGACCGCCAACGTGGTGCTCAACACCGCTTTCCGTCAATTGACCATGGCGGTCGACACGCACATTTTCCGCGTCAGCAATCGCACCGGCATCGCGCCGGGGAAAAATGTGGTGGAAGTTGAAATGAAGTTGATGAAGTTTGTACCGAAAGAATTCCTGCTCGACTCCCATCACTGGCTGATTTTGCATGGCCGCTATGTTTGCCTGGCGCGTAAACCGCGCTGTGGCAGCTGCCGCATCGAAGATCTGTGCGAATACAAACATAAAACTTCTGACGATTGAGCCGTCATCGGTTTTTCGTATCCATCGATTGAAAAAATCTTTTTTACCCGCCGCAGTAATGTCGATATAAGGAGCGCCAAAGGCAGTCTTAGCCGGGAGTTGACTTCATGAGTACCGACAAAGAGCAACTGGATGTAGAAGAAGATTTTATTGCCGTCGAGGCCGATGAGGTCGAACCGGTGGTCGAGGTGGCGAAGACCAACCTCAGCAAGCGTCGCACAATCGACAACCTGCTTGAGGAGCGCCGACTGCAAAGGCAATTGGCCGATTACGATTTTGATCTGTGATACCTGAAGGCCTCCCGAAGCGGAGGCTTTTCATTTTCTGCGACAACCGAGCTTGATCGGCCCATGACGGTCTCAGCTGTCGAATCGTTCAAACCAGGCCGTTGCGCTGCGCCAACTCGATCAGATCAACCAGAGACCGCGCATTGAGTTTCAGCAACAGGCGAGTCTTGTAAGTGCTTACAGTCTTGTTGCTCAAAAACATGCCGTCGGCGATTTCCTTGTTGGTCTTGCCGCGCGCCAATTGCTGCAACACCATCATTTCCCGCCCGGACAGACGATCAACCATGTCCGCCTCACTCGCATTGCCCAGACTGGTACGCACAGTGTGCAGGGCCTGATTGGGGAAATAGCTGTAGCCGGACAGAACTGCCTTGATCGCACTCAGCAGTTCGGTCAGATCCTGCTGCTTGCACACATAACCCGCTGCACCCGATTGCATGCAACGCATTGAAAAATGTCCGGGAGCCTGGGAAGTCAGCACCAGCACTTTCACCGGCATGGCGGTGGAAGTCAGGCGAGCAATAACTTCCAGTCCATCGAGTTTGGGTATTCCAATATCCAGAATGACAAGATCCGGTATTTGTTCACGAGCAATTTGTAGTGCATCAACGCCATTATCCGTTTCTGCAATGACTTCGTAGCCATGCCGTTCCATCAGCATACGTACCGCAAGTCGAATGACGGGGTGGTCATCCACGATCAGCACTTTATTCATGGGCAAGTCCAGTTTTCGCTGTTCGAATTTTTAGAACACGCACGATATCCCAGTCACTTGCTTCAAGGGATGGCAACTTTTACACGCATTTGCATCGAGAGACATTCCCTACAGGCATTGAGGATAATTCCCACAAATAGGTCCCGTCGCATCCATCGCAACTGCTTCCCGTCCTTCAAGACCGCAGCGAATTTCCGTTTACTGCGCACACGTCCTACGCAGCTGCGAATTCCAATCGAGCCATCTGAAATTTCCTGGACCACTTTTGCCGGCTGCCGACTCGACATATGACGTAACGAACCGCCGCTACTGCATATTCGACGCACCGGCAGCCCTTCTATAAAACTTGAAACAACAGCCTGAAACTTCAATGAAGGCTTTTGCTATATATAGAAATATTCAACCTCAAACAAACAGCATAGAACTTGAATCATGCTCAAGATAACGAACAAGATCACTAACCCAATGACCGTCATCGCGATATTCGCCATTATCTCGGAAACTTCAGCGGCGGTATCGCTGCCGTTTCTCGACAACAAGGACCGGGAGATTTATGTCTGGTTTCTGATCAGCTTTCCGTTTTACTTGTTATTTCTTTTTTTTATCACGCTGAACTTCAACCACCGCTCACTCTACTCGCCCTCGGATTTCGGCAAGGACAAAAATTTCCTGAAGGCGGCTGAACATTCGGAACGCGACAGCGAACGAAAAGTACCGTTGCGAAAAACCGATGGATCGTGCGCTTTCGAGATAACCAGCTGCGTGGTGTCCAGCAACACTGGGAGCGGCGGATTCCAGCGTCCATGCAGGATTCACAACGCGCCTGACCCACCAACCGATATCGATGGCCAAGCGAACCCCGTGGTGCAGACGATCAAACTGTCACCGCTGATAAGCGAACTGAACATCATCGACGCCCGGGACGTTGATGCGTCCAGGGAGTTCGATGCGATTCTCGACACTCTTCGGAGCGCCGGTAAAAAAAATCCGCGAGTGCTGGTTTTTCTGTCGAATCATGTTTCGGACTCTCTGGCGCATACTTCGCTGCAACAGATCAAACAGGCGAAGAAAAGCTCAGGTGCAACACTGTGTGTCGTTTACAACCTGTGCACACAGACAGTTACCCTGCTGGGGCGAACCAGCTGACAGGCGTGGCACATCCCGCAAGCGGGCAGACAAGAGAAACGGCTTGATGAACCCGATGAAAATTCCGAAAAAAAAGGCGGCCCTGAACTGGCCGCCTTTTTTATTGCGCGTGGGTCTGAGCCACTTAGAACAACTTGCGGCCCTTGTTGGCAGCAATACGCATGCGCAGCGCGTTGAGCTTGATGAAGCCCGCCGCGTCGGCCTGGTTGTAAGCGCCGCCATCTTCTTCGAAGGTGGCGATGTTGGCGTCGAACAGCGAATCGTCGGACTTGCGACCGGTGACGATGACGTTGCCCTTGTACAGCTTCAGGCGCACTACGCCGTTCACGTTGACCTGCGAAGCATCGATCATCTGTTGCAGCATCAGACGCTCAGGGCTCCACCAGTAACCGGTGTAGATCAGGCTGGCGTACTTGGGCATCAGCTCGTCTTTGAGGTGAGCGACTTCGCGGTCCAGAGTGATCGATTCGATGGCGCGGTGAGCGCGCAGCATGATGGTGCCGCCCGGGGTTTCGTAGCAGCCACGGGACTTCATGCCGACATAACGGTTTTCGACGATGTCGAGACGACCGATGCCGTGCTCGCCGCCGATCCTGTTCAGCGTCGCCAGTACGGTGGCCGGGGTCATTTCGACGCCGTCCAGCGCGACGATGTCGCCGTTGCGGTAGGTCAGTTCCAGGTACTGCGGGGTGTCGGGAGCCTTCTCCGGGGAGACGGTCCAGCGCCACATGTCTTCTTCGTGCTCGGTCCAGGTGTCTTCCAGCACGCCGCCTTCATAAGAGATGTGCAGCAGGTTGGCGTCCATCGAGTACGGGGATTTCTTCTTGCCGTGGCGTTCGATCGGGATCGCGTGCTTCTCGGCGTAGTCCATCAGCTTCTCGCGCGACAGCAGGTCCCACTCGCGCCAAGGGGCAATAACTTTTACGCCTGGCTTGAGCGCGTAGGCGCCCAGTTCGAAGCGCACCTGGTCGTTGCCCTTGCCGGTGGCGCCGTGGGAAATGGCGTCGGCGCCGGTTTCGTTGGCGATTTCGATCAGGCGCTTGGCGATCAGCGGACGGGCGATGGAAGTACCCAGCAGGTACTCGCCTTCGTAAACGGTGTTGGCGCGGAACATCGGGAACACGAAATCACGCACGAATTCTTCGCGCAGGTCGTCGATGTAGATTTCTTTGACGCCCATGGCCTGAGCCTTGGCGCGGGCCGGCTCGACCTCTTCGCCTTGACCGAGATCAGCGGTGAAGGTCACCACTTCACAGTTATAAGTATCCTGCAGCCACTTGAGGATCACCGAAGTGTCCAGGCCGCCGGAATACGCCAGAACGACCTTGTTTACGTCCGCCATGCCATCACTCCACGGGGTTCTACGGAAAGCCGGGGAGTCTACCGCTCAAACGCGATAATTTACAGAGGCGCGACAGCTTAAGACGACAAAGCGACAGAATCTGTCGAGAGCGCGACGATGACCGGCGAGTCAGGAAGTCGTTGCGGCCGTGGCCGGCGTACTCGCTTGCGGCGCCGGAGCCGGGGCGGTAGTCGGTGCGACGCGCGACAGTTTCACGTTGACCCGACGGTTCTTCGCACGATTGGCCTTGCTGGTGTTGGGCACGATCGGATACTGCTCGCCGTGGAAACGCACGGTGATCTGCGATTCCTGAATGCCGTTGGCCTTGAAGAAATCCACCACCGCCAGCGCGCGGCGCCGCGACAATTCGCGGTTGGTCAGACGATTGCCGCTGTTGTCGGAATGGCCGTCGAGGTCGATGTGGTTCACCGTCGGGTCGGCCTTCATGTATTCGAGCATCACTTGCAGCTTGGCCTTGGCAGCCGGGTCCAGCTCAACGCCTTCGCCGGGGAAGCCGATCTGCGACTGCTTGATCTGGTCGAAATTCTGCGGCAGCAATTTCGCCACACAGCCTTGATAGTCGTTGAACGCCTTGCTGAATTTCACCGGCAACAAACGCACTTCGGAGACGCGGCCATCGCCAGACGCACGGCGTACCACCGGGCTGCGACCGTCCAGCAGACCGCTGATCAATCCCCCGGCCTGGGATTGCGAGCTGTTGAACAACACATTGCCGCTGCCCAGACGCACAGAGCCCAGATTGATGTCGCCACGCCCTGGCTGCCAAGGTGCAGCGGCAGCGAGCAAGGTCGCCGAGCCGCCACCAAGCATGGCGTTGTAGGCATTCAGGCGGAAGATCGCCTGCTCACCGGCCTTGCGCACGAATTCGCCCGAGCCGAAATCGGTGATCGGCTGCGTCAGGCGGCATTCGAACTGGTCGCCGGCGACCGTCCACTCAATGTTCTCCAGACGGGTCTGGTAAGTCAGCGCCATCGCGGGAAGGCTGGCAAACACACTGAGCAGGGCTAAATAACGCTGGCGCACGGGAGGCTCCATTGGCTTGTGAAACACAAACACCGATTCACACAATGTTTACGGCATACCTCCGGGATATCGGACGCTCGTGGCAAAA
This sequence comes from Pseudomonas sp. R62, assembly GCF_000257605.1. Classification (NCBI taxonomy): domain Bacteria; kingdom Pseudomonadati; phylum Pseudomonadota; class Gammaproteobacteria; order Pseudomonadales; family Pseudomonadaceae; genus Pseudomonas; species Pseudomonas sp. R62. The sequence goes on along the minus strand of NZ_JH635998.1, from coordinate 3,491,294 downwards.
CTTGATAGCGGGTGCCTGCAAGAGTCTTTTCCGGTAGCATTCGCCTCAGTTTGACCCGCCTGGAATCCCCTCATGTCCGACCGCCTGACCCTGCTGCGTCCCGACGACTGGCACATTCATCTTCGCGATGGTGCCGTTTTGACCAATACCGTTGCCGATGTGGCCCGCACCTTCGGGCGCGCGATCATCATGCCGAACCTGGTACCGCCGGTGCGCAACGCCGCTGAAGCCGACGGCTATCGTCAGCGCATTCTGGCTGCCCGCCCGGCCGGCAGTCAGTTCGAGCCATTGATGGTGCTGTACCTCACCGACCGCACCCAACCGGAAGAAATTCGTCAGGCCAAGGCCAGCGGTTTCGTCTACGCCGCCAAGCTGTACCCGGCCGGCGCGACCACCAACTCCGATTCCGGCGTGACCAGCATCGACAAGATCTTCCCGGCGCTGGAAGCCATGGCCGAAGTCGGCATGCCGCTGTTGATCCACGGTGAAGTCACCCGTGGCGACGTCGATGTATTCGACCGCGAAAAGATTTTCATCGACGAGCACATGCGCCGCGTGGTCGAGCGTTTCCCGACACTGAAAGTGGTGTTCGAACACATCACCACTGGCGACGCCGTGCAGTTCGTCAACGAGGCTTCGGCCAACGTTGGCGCGACCATCACCGCGCATCACCTGCTTTACAACCGCAACCACATGCTGGTCGGCGGGATTCGGCCGCACTTCTACTGCTTGCCGATTCTCAAGCGCAACACCCATCAGGAAGCCTTGCTCGACGCCGCCACCAGCGGCAGCGCCAAGTTCTTCCTCGGCACCGACTCGGCGCCCCACGCCCAGCACGCCAAGGAAGCCGCCTGCGGTTGCGCCGGTTGCTATACCGCCTACGCCGCCATCGAGATGTATGCCGAAGCGTTCGAACAGCGTAACGCGCTGGACAAGCTCGAAGCCTTCGCCAGCCTCAACGGCCCACGCTTCTACGGCCTGCCGGCAAATACCGATCGCATCACCCTGGTCCGTGAAGAATGGACCGCCCCGACCAGTCTGCCATTTGGCGAGCTGACCGTTATCCCGCTGCGCGCCGGTGAAAAACTGCGCTGGCGCCTGCTGGAGGAACACGCGTGAGTGAAGACAATTTCGACGATGAACTGGACGGTCAAGGTGGCGGCGGCGGTTCCCGTCATCCGATGGCAGCGCGTTTTCGCGGCTACCTGCCGGTTGTCGTCGACGTAGAAACCGGTGGCTTCAACGCAGCCACCGATGCCTTGCTGGAGATTGCCGCGACCACCATCGCCATGGATGAAAAGGGTTTCGTCTACCCGGATCACACCTACTTCTTCCGCGTCGAGCCATTCGAAGGCGCCAACGTTGAAGCGGCAGCGCTGGAGTTCACCGGGATCAAGCTCGATCACCCGCTGCGCATGGCCGTCAGCGAAGAAACCGCGCTGACCGACATCTTCCGTGGCATCCGCAAGGCGCTGAAAGCCAACGGCTGCAAGCGGGCAATTCTGGTCGGGCACAACAGCAGTTTCGACCTGGGCTTCCTCAATGCAGCAGTTGCGCGCCTGGACATGAAGCGCAACCCGTTCCACCCGTTCTCCAGTTTCGACACCGCGACCCTGGCGGGTCTGGCGTACGGTCAGACCGTGCTGGCGAAAGCCTGTCAGGCGGCCGGCATCGATTTCGACGGTCGTGAAGCGCACTCGGCGCGTTACGACACCGAAAAGACTGCTGAGCTGTTCTGCGGCATCGTCAATCGCTGGAAGCAGATGGGCGGCTGGGAAGACTTCGACGACTGATCCTCGGCGAGCAAATCCCGCGCATGAAAAAACCGGCCACGTGGGCCGGTTTTTTTGTACCTCGACGTTGCGCCTTACAGGGCCGCAGCGTTCTCGGTCAGGTAAGCCGCAACGCCTTCCGGCGAAGCGTTCATGCCTTTGTCGCCTTTCTTCCAGTTGGCCGGGCAGACTTCGCCGTGCTCTTCGTGAAATTGCAGCGCGTCGACCAGACGGATCAGCTCTTCCATGTTACGGCCCAGCGGCAGGTCGTTGATGATCTGCGAGCGAACCACGCCTTTGTCGTCGATCAGGAACGCGCCACGGAAAGCCACGCCGCCTTCGGATTCAACGTCGTATGCCTTGGCGATGTCGTGCTTCATGTCGGCAGCCATGGTGTATTTCACCTGGCCGATGCCGCCATTGTTCACTGGAGTGTTGCGCCAGGCGTTGTGGGTGAAGTGCGAGTCGATCGACACAGCGATCACTTCAACGTTGCGCGCCTTGAAGTCAGCCATGCGGTTGTCCAGAGCGATCAGCTCGGACGGGCAGACGAAGGTGAAGTCCAGCGGGTAGAAGAACACCAGGCCGTATTTGCCTTTGATGGCCGAGGACAGGGTGAAGCTGTCAACGATCTCGCCATTGCCGAGTACGGCCGGGACGGTGAAGTCTGGGGCTTGTTTGCCTACGAGTACGCTCATTGATATCTCCTGGTGTAAAAACTTGAAGTTCAGGGTCCGGGCCAGCCTGTCACCCTCAGGCGACAGCCCTGTGACACGAACCCTCTTCGCAAGGGACGACCATCATACACTGCGTGTTTGGCCTGTCCGTAACGGATTTTCCCTGTTCGGTTATCCACTGCGTATTCATGGGGTCAGACGCGCATTTGGAAAATACCGTTCGTCAGTCGCTGGGAAATTGGCTGCGAAGCGTTCCGAAAGCACTTTGACAATCATTCTCGTTAACATTAAGATCCATCGCAATTGAGTCACAACCAGCGACGGTTCTTACTTATGTATGTTTGCCTCTGCACTGGCGTCACCGACGGACAGATCCGCGAAGCGATCTATGAAGGTTGCTGCAGCTACAAAGAAGTTCGCCAGGCCACCGGCGTCGCCAGCCAGTGTGGCAAATGCGCCTGCCTTGCCAAGGAAGTGGTGCGCGAAACCCTGACCAAGCTGCAAACCGCCCAGGCCGCGATCCCTTACCCGGTAGAATTTACTGCTGCGTAAATGCCCCATTTCAAAGAACCGGACTAGATGTCCGGTTTTTTTATGCCTGAAAATCAATTGCTTAGCGTCCAGACGCGGAACACAAACATTCTTATTCCGATTAATTTTCATTTATTATTCAATAACTTAGGTTTGACACTTATAACTGCCAAGCTCAAACTCCGCCTTATATACGGTTAATTCAGGGCAGGACTCCGATCATGAAAGGCGACATTACAGTCATCCAGCATCTCAACAAGATCCTCGCCAATGAGCTGGTCGCGATCAATCAGTACTTCCTGCATGCGCGCATGTATGAAGATTGGGGTCTGAACAAGCTCGGCAAGCACGAATATCACGAATCCATCGACGAGATGAAACACGCGGACAAGCTGATCAAGCGCATCCTGTTCCTTGAAGGCCTGCCGAACGTTCAAGACCTGGGCAAGCTGCACATCGGCGAGCACACCCGCGAGATGCTCGAATGCGACCTGCGCATCGAAAAGACCGGCCACGCCGATCTGAAAGCCGCCATCGCCCATTGCGAAACCGTTGGCGACTTCGGCAGCCGTGAACTGCTCGAAGACATTCTCGAGTCGGAAGAAGAACACATCGACTGGCTGGAAACCCAGCTCGGCCTGATCGACAAGATCGGCCTGGAAAACTATCTGCAGTCGCAGATGGGCGAAGAGTAGGAGCTGTCGAGTGAAACTCTATGAAAGTAGAATCAGGCTTCGGACTTGTTCGCCGCTGCCGCTTCCACAGCCGCCTTGATGGTGCTTTGCAGCGAACCGTCTGCAGCCATCTCGGTCATGATGTCGCTGCCGCCGACCAGCTCACCGCCGACCCACAGTTGCGGGAAAGTCGGCCAGTTGGCGTACTTTGGCAGGTTGGCGCGGATTTCCGGGTTCTGCAGGATGTCCACGTACGCGAACTTTTCACCACAGGCCATCACGGCTTGCGCAGCTTTCGCGGAGAAGCCGCACTGCGGGGCATTCGGCGAGCCTTTCATGTAAAGCAGAATGGTGTTGTTGGCAATCTGCTCTTTAATCGTTTCGATGATATCCATGGAGCACCTCGGCTGAACTTTCCGACTCAGGGGTCGGCACGGTGGCGCATTGTAACGGAATCCCGAGCGCCATGCTCGGTCTCCCCGACAGACCCGCTCAAGCCGCCGCCACCGTCACCGGCACACCGTTCAACGCCGCGTTGCCCGACAGTTCGTCGAGCTGGCACTCGTCGGTCAGGTCGTTGGCGCTCGATCCCGGCTGGCCGCTGGCGATCGCCATCTGCACGCCCGGGCGCGCATGGCCCCAACCGTGGGGCAGGCTGACCACGCCTTTCATCATGTCGAGACTGGCGAGCACTTCCACCTCGATCTGCCCGACCCGCGAACTCACCCGAACCCGTTGCCCGTCAGCCAGGCCACGGCTGGCCAGATCATCCGGGTGCATCAGCAACTGATGCCGCGGCTTGCCCTTCACCAGTCGATGGAAGTTGTGCATCCACGAATTGTTGCTGCGCACATGGCGGCGACCGATCATCAACAATTCATCGGCTGCCGGCGCCTGCAACGCGGCAAAGCGTGCGAGGTCGGCGAGAATTTCCGGCGGTGCGGCCTGGATACGCTGATTCGGCGTTTTCAGACGTGACGCCAGATTCGGCTTCAGTGCCCCCAGATCAATGCCGTGCGGATGATCGAACAGCGTCGCCAGCGACAGCTTGTGCTCGGACGCATCGCCGTAGCGGCCCATGCGCAGGCCCATGTCGATCATCTTCGCCGGCGGCATCGTCGGTTTCAGTTCTTTACCGGTTTTCTCGGCGAAGGCCTTGGCCAGCCCGACGAAGATCTCCCAATCATGCAAAGCTCCCTCGGGCTTGCCGAGGATGGCGCGATTGAAGCGGGTGACGTTACGCACCGCGAACAGATTGAACGTGGTGTCGTAGTGATCGTTTTCCAGCGCCGAGGTCGACGGCAGGATCAGATCGGCATAGCGCGTGGTTTCGTTGATGTACAGGTCGATGCTGAGCATGAAGTCGAGGCCGTCCAGCGCCTGCTCCAGCTGCCGGCCGTTGGGTGTCGACAACACCGGGTTGCCGGCCACAGTGATCAGCGCGCGGATCTGCCCCTCGCCCTCCGTGAGCATCTCTTCGGCCAGTGCCGAGACCGGCAACTCGCCGCCGTATTCAGGACGCCCGGAAACCCGGCTCTGCCATTTGTTGAAATGCCCGCCCGAGGTCGACGCCACCAGATCCACCGCCGGCTCGGTGCAAAGAGCACCGCCAACGCGGTCGAGATTGCCGGTGACCAGATTGATCAACTGCACCACCCAGT
>NZ_JH635998.1:3477670-3485321 GCF_000257605.1 Pseudomonas sp. R62 | reverse complement strand
GCAGCCACGGCGCTGCGCACCTCGTCGAGGCCATCGACCGGCAAATGGCTGTCGCGGGTCAGGCCTTCGCTGAACAGCGTATTGAGCATGCCGAACAGCAACGCCGCATCGCCGCCCGGGCGGACGAATACATGTTGATCGGCCATCGCTGCGGTTTCGCTGCGGCGCGGATCGACTACCACCACTTTGCCGCCGCGCGCCTGAATCGCCTTCAGGCGCTTCTCGACGTCCGGCACGGTCATGATGCTGCCGTTGGACGCCAGCGGATTGCCGCCGAGGATCAGCATGAAATCGGTGTGATCGATGTCCGGAATCGGCAACAGCAAGCCGTGGCCGTACATCAGGTAGCTGCTGAGGTGGTGCGGCAGTTGATCGACCGACGTTGCCGAATAGCGATTGCGGGTTTTCAGCAACCCCAGGAAGTAATTGCTGTGGGTCATCAGGCCGTAGTTGTGCACACTCGGATTGCCCTGATACACCGCAACGGCGTTCTGCCCGTGACGTTCCTGAATCGCCGCGAGTTTCTCGGCCACCAAGGCAAACGCCTCGTCCCACTCGATCGGCAGCCATTCGCTGCCGACGCGGCGCATCGGCTGACGCAGGCGATCGGGATCGTTCTGAATATCTTGCAGGGCCACGGCTTTCGGGCAGATATGGCCGCGGCTGAAGGTGTCGAGGGCATCGCCCTTGATCGAGGTGATCGCGACGTTGCCATCGGTTTCCGTGGTTTCGATGGTCAGGCCGCAAATGGCTTCGCACAGGTGGCATGCACGGTGGTGAAGAGTCTTGGTCATGGCCAGTCTCTGTCTTGTTCGGGAGCAGGCAATCACGCCCGCGGGAACAAAACTATGGCCCGTGCGCAGAGGCGGCGCCAGCGACGTTCGTCTTGTGAATCGACGGTTATCAGGACAGCCGATAAATCGCCGCGATCAGTTCGGCGGCAACTGCGGCGGTGCCGCCAGCTGGATTTCCTGGATGGTTTCGATCTGCTCATGGGCGACGTGCACGCCGGTGAGCTCGCCGATCAATCGCCAGTGTTCATCGAGCCCGGCGCTGATGGTGGCCATGCGATCGATCATGTGTCGGCCGGCGGATTTGACCACTTCGTCGTCACTGCGCAGCAACTCGAAAGACATCGAGGTGACTGACGCGGTGAGATGGGTCAGGGAGCGAGCCGTGTGGCCCAGCAGTTCCATTAACAGTTGTTCTTTCGATTCCATGCGGAGGCTTCCTGCGTCGCTCGAAACTTATTTATAACCCAGCACTTTGCTTTAGCAAATGTTTCAGTCTGAACATCCGACCAAGCGAATCGGTGGCGCCGCGTTCGTAAACCGACCAGGACCGCTGCGTTGCCGTCGCGGCGCATTGCCAAGCGCTGCGGCGCCAGTGTACAAAGAGGCTCACCGCTGTACTGAATCCGGCTTCAACATGCGTGATCGAAATGCTCGGTCCGCGCTCCGAATCCCGCTGAAAAAGTACCCTATTGGAAAAACGCGACATTTAGTGTCAATATCGCGCCTTCCCCTATTTCGTCGCCCCGTGCGGCTTACGCCGCAGGTCTCGCCCGTTGTTCCGTTAAACAAGGCTTTGAGCATCTGCGGTCTGTAGCAAAAAGGTAGTCAATGATGAGCGCAAGGCACTTTCTCTCCCTGATGGATTGCACGCCCGAAGAGCTGGTCAGCGTGATCCGTCGAGGCGTTGAGCTCAAGGACCTGCGTAACCGCGGCGTACTGTTCGAGCCTCTGAAAAACCGCGTGCTGGGGATGATCTTCGAAAAATCCTCGACCCGTACCCGGATCTCCTTCGAGGCCGGCATGATCCAGCTCGGCGGCCAGGCGATTTTCCTGTCCCCGCGCGATACCCAACTGGGCCGTGGCGAGCCCATCAGCGATTGCGCCATCGTCATGTCGAGCATGCTCGATGCGGTGATGATCCGTACCTTCGCCCATAGCACCCTGACCGAATTCGCCGCCAACTCGCGGGTGCCGGTAATCAACGGCCTGTCCGATGATCTGCACCCTTGCCAATTGCTCGCCGACATGCAGACCTTCCTCGAACACCGTGGCTCGATCCAGGGCAAGACCGTGGCCTGGATCGGTGACGGCAACAACATGTGCAACAGCTATATAGAAGCGGCGATCCAGTTCGACTTCCAATTGCGCGTTGCCTGCCCGGAAGGCTACGAGCCGAACCCGGAATTCGTCGCCCAGGCTGGTGATCGCGTGACCATCGTCCGCGATCCGCAAGACGCCGTGCGTGGCGCGCATCTGGTCAGCACCGACGTCTGGACTTCCATGGGCCAGGAAGAGGAAACTGCCAAGCGCCTCAAGCTGTTCGCGCCGTTCCAGGTCAACCGTGCCCTGCTCGACCTCGCTGCCGAGGACGTGCTGTTCATGCACTGCCTGCCGGCGCACCGTGGCGAAGAAATCAGTCTCGACCTGCTCGATGACCCGCGCTCCGTCGCCTGGGATCAGGCAGAAAACCGTCTCCACGCACAGAAGGCCCTGCTCGAGTTCCTCGTCGAACCGGCATATCACCACGCATGAGCCATGAATTACTGCTGAACCTGCGCAACCTCGCTTGCGGCTACCAAGATCAACGCGTGGTGCAGAACCTCAATCTGCACCTCAACGCCGGCGACATCGGCTGCCTGCTTGGCTCGTCCGGCTGCGGCAAGACCACCACCCTGCGCGCCATCGCCGGTTTCGAACCGGTGCATGAAGGCGAAATCACCCTCGGTGGCGAAACCCTGTCCAGTGCCGGTTTCACCCTGGCGCCGGAGAAACGCCGGATCGGCATGGTGTTTCAGGATTACGCGCTGTTCCCGCACCTGAGCGTGGCCGACAACATCGCTTTCGGCATTCGCAAGCACCCGAACAAGGCGCGCGTGGTCGAAGAGCTGCTGGAACTGGTCAACCTGAAAAACCTCGGCAAGCGCTTCCCCCACGAATTGTCCGGCGGTCAGCAACAGCGCGTCGCCCTCGCCCGCGCCCTGGCGCCGGAGCCGCAGTTGCTGCTGCTCGACGAGCCGTTCTCCAACCTCGATGGCGAGTTGCGCCGCAAGCTCAGCCATGAGGTGCGCGACATTCTCAAGGCCCGTGGCACCAGTGCGATTCTGGTCACCCACGATCAGGAAGAAGCCTTTGCCGTCAGCGATCACGTTGGTGTGTTCAAGGAAGGTCGGCTGGAACAGTGGGACACGCCCTACAACCTCTATCACGAACCGGCGACGCCATATGTCGCCAGTTTCATCGGTCAGGGTTACTTCATTCGCGGTCAGCTCGTCACCCCGGAATCGGTGCAGACCGAGCTGGGTGAACTGCGCGGCAATCGCGCCTACACCTGGCCGATTGGCGGTGCGGTGGATGTGCTGTTGCGTCCGGATGACATTGTTTATGCACCGGACAGCGCATTGCAGGCGCAGATTGTCGGCAAGACATTCCTCGGCGCGGCGACCTTGTATCGCCTGCAACTGCCGACCGGTGCACAACTGGAATCGATCTTCCCCAGCCATGCCGATCATCTGGTTGGCGCGCAGGTCGGGATTCGCGTAGCGGCGGATCACCTGGTGCTGTTCCAGGCTTCGGGGAGCACTGCGGCACAGATTCCGGCGGTGGAAAACGGCGTCCGTCGATTCAGCACCAGCCTTTAATCCGCACTGGATAAAAATTGTGGGAGCGAGCCTGCTCGCGAATGCGGTGTTTCAGTCGCCGAAGATGTTGACTGAAAGAGCGCTTTCGCGAGCAGGCTCGCTCCCACAGTTGGTATTGCCTCAGCCTAAAAACAGGGTACCGCTGGCCACCAGCGTCGCATTGCCGCCAATCTTCACCCGCTCACCTTCCAGCCGACAGAACAACTCCCCGCCCCGCGCCGAGCGCTGGCACGCGGTCAGGTTCGATTTGCCCAGACGTTTGGCCCAGTACGGAATCAGGCTGCAATGGGTCGAGCCGGTCACCGGGTCTTCATTGATACCGATGGCCGGGGCGAAATAGCGCGAGACGAAGTCATGCTGGTTGCCACGCGCGGTGACAATTGCGCCCAGCCATGGCAGTTTCGCCAGCGCCGCCATGTCCGGTTGGCAGTCGAGCACGGCCTGTTCCGAGTCCAGCACCACGAACAGCTCGTTGGAGCCGAGCACATCAACCGCCTCGACACCGAGCGCCCGCTCGACGTCCAGCGTCACGCCGATTTCCGACGGCACGATGGTCGGGAAATCCAGCCACAAGCGGTCGCCTTCACGGCTGACACTCAAAGGGCCGGACTTGCAGGTGAAGTCGATGCGCTCGGCGCTTTCCTGATAAATTTCGAACAGCACAAATGCGCTGGCCAGGGTCGCATGCCCGCACAGCGGCACTTCGGTGGTCGGGGTGAACCAGCGGATATGCCAGGCCTGACCTTCGCGCACCAGAAACGCAGTCTCCGCCAAGTTGTGTTCGGCGGCGATCTTCTGCATCAAGTCATCGGCCAGCCAGCTGTCGAGCCGATAGACCATCGCCGGGTTGCCACTGAACGGCCGATCACTGAACGCGTCGACCTGATGAAACGCAAGCTGCATGATTTTCTCCCTGAATTGGTCGACCGAGCATGCAACGGCGGTCCGGATCACTGCCAGTGACAGAAGCGCAATTTTTTCTTCATACAGCCGGCGCGACTATTACGCCCGGCCGATATCGGCGAACTGCGCCTGGGTGTGCTCGGCCAGCACCGCAGGCGCCAGTTCCACTTCCAGTCCTCGCCGCCCGGCGCTCACATAGATAGTCGCAAACTCTTGAGCGGAATTGTCGATGAAGGTGCGCAGGCGTTTCTTCTGCCCGAGCGGGCTGATGCCGCCCAATAGGTAGCCGGTGGAGCGTTGCGCGGCGGCGGGATCAGCCATTTCGGCTTTCTTCACTCCAGCGGCATGGGCCAGGCCCTTGAGGTCGAGCGTTCCGACGACCGGCACCACAGCCACCAGCAGTTCGCCTTTTTCACTGGCGGCCAGCAAGGTTTTGAACACTTGCGCCGGTTCGAGCCCGAGCTTCTCCGCCGCCTCCAGCCCGTAGGACGCGGCCTTCGGATCATGTTCGTAACTGTGCACGCGATGTTCGGCACGAACTTTTTTCAACAAGTCCAACGCTGGTGTCATGGCAGCTCCGGGTTCGGCAGTCTTTGAAAAACCTGCGGCCGATTCTAGGTCATCGTTGGGCAAAAGGCTCTATTCCAAGCCGCGAATCCCGTGGCTTCGCGCTGCATTCAAGCTGTTCGCGGCGCTGATCATTCACGCGGCGAATAGTTTTATTGTGACCGACGGTTCACTTTCGACCTTTGACAGGTTTGTTTCTTGTCTATATTTTTTCGAATCTGAATAATGTAAGAATCATGCTCCGCGCAGTACCCAGCAGTAACCCGGGAACCGAATGGGGATTCCGACCCGGTGAAGATCGCGCCCTGCTCCGTTGGCAAGGCGCTACACAAGAAAAAGAACCGAGGTTTTCAATGACAGCTGCTTTACCGCAACCATCGCTTTCCGGCCAATGCATGGCCGAATTCCTGGGCACTGCCCTTCTGATCTTCTTCGGCACCGGTTGTGTCGCCGCGCTCAAAGTCGCGGGCGCCAGCTTCGGCCTGTGGGAAATCAGCATCATCTGGGGCGTCGGCGTGAGCATGGCGATCTACCTCACCGCCGGAGTTTCCGGCGCGCACCTGAACCCGGCCGTGAGCATCGCTCTGGCAATCTTCGCTGACTTCGAAAAGCGCAAACTTCCGTTCTACATCCTTTCGCAAATCGCCGGCGCCTTCTGCGGCGCGTTGCTGGTCTACACGCTCTACAGCAATCTGTTCTTCGATTACGAACAAACCCACCAGATGGTTCGTGGCTCGGCTGCCAGCCTGGAATTGGCGTCGGTGTTCTCGACCTACCCGAACCCGGTGCTGTCGACGGCCCAGGCCTTTCTGGTCGAGATGATCATCACCGCGATCCTGATGGGCGTGATCATGGCCCTGACCGATGACAACAACGGCCTGCCACGCGGCCCGATGGCGCCGCTGCTGATCGGTTTGCTGATCGCCGTGATCGGCAGTGCGATGGGCCCGCTGACCGGTTTCGCCATGAACCCTGCGCGTGACTTCGGTCCGAAACTGATGACTTTCTTTACCGGTTGGGGTGAAATTTCCTTTACCGGTGGTCGCGATATTCCGTACTTCCTGATTCCGATTTTTGCACCGATTGTCGGTGCCTGCCTCGGCGCTGCCGGGTATCGCGGGCTGATTGCCCGTCACCTGACCGGCGCCACACCTGCTACAAAGGATGCAGAACCGGCCATTGACGGCAAACCAAGAACTTCTTGAAACAGTCGGCGCCGGCTCCTGCCCATCCGAGCCTGCGCCACGGCCCACTCTCGTTTTTTTCGTCCAAGGCAATCGACATGACCGACATTCAGAACAAGAACTACATCATTGCCCTTGATCAGGGTACGACCAGCTCGCGCGCGATCATCTTCGACCGCGACGCGAACGTGGTCTGCACCGCGCAGCGCGAATTCGTTCAGCATTACCCGCAAGCCGGTTGGGTCGAGCATGACCCGATGGAAATTTTCGCCACCCAGAGCGCGGTGATGGTTGAGGCGCTGGCCCAGGCCGGCCTGCATCACGATCAGGTCGCCGCCATCGGTATCACCAACCAGCGTGAAACCACCGTGGTCTGGGACAAGACCACCGGCCGTCCGGTCTATAACGCGATCGTCTGGCAGTGCCGCCGCAGCACCGAGATCTGCCAGCAGCTCAAGCGCGATGGTCACGAAGACTACATCCGCGACACCACCGGCCTGGTCACCGACCCGTACTTCTCCGGCACCAAACTGAAGTGGATCCTCGACAACGTCGAAGGCAGCCGCGAGCGCGCGCGCAACGGCGAACTGCTGTTCGGCACCGTCGATAGCTGGCTGATCTGGAAATTCACCGGCGGCAAGGTGCACGTCACCGATTACACCAACGCCTCGCGCACCATGCTCTTCAACATTCACTCGCTGGAGTGGGATTCGAAGATGCTGGAGATCCTCGACATCCCCCGCGAGATGCTCCCGGAGGTCAAAGCTTCCTCGGAAATCTACGGTCGCACCAAGAGCGGCATCGCCATCGGCGGTATCGCCGGCGACCAGCAAGCGGCGTTGTTCGGCCAGATGTGTGTGGAGCCGGGCCAAGCGAAAAACACCTACGGCACCGGTTGCTTCCTGCTGATGAACACCGGCGACAAAGCAGTGAAATCCCAGCACGGCATGCTCACCACCATCGCCTGCGGCCCACGCGGCGAAGTGGCTTATGCTCTGGAAGGCGCCGTGTTCAACGGCGGTTCGACCGTGCAATGGCTGCGCGATGAACTGAAAATCGTCAACGACGCCCACGACACCGAATACTTTGCCAACAAGGTCAAGGACAGCAACGGCGTGTATCTGGTGCCGGCGTTTACCGGTCTCGGCGCACCGTACTGGGACCCGTATGCCCGTGGCGCGCTGTTCGGCCTGACGCGCGGCGTACGCGTGGATCACATCATCCGCGCCGCGCTGGAATCGATCGCCTACCAGACCCGCGACGTACTCGACGCCATGCAACAGGACTCCGGCGAACGCCTCAAGGCCCTGCGTGTGGACGGCGGCGCGGTGGCGAACAACTTCCT
>NZ_JH635998.1:3474579-3477650 GCF_000257605.1 Pseudomonas sp. R62 | reverse complement strand
CCACCGCACTCGGCGCTGCCTATCTGGCCGGCCTGGCCTGCGGCTTCTGGGGCAGCCTGGAAGAACTGCGCGGCAAAGCAGTGATCGAGCGCGAGTTCGAACCGAGCCTGGACGAAGTCGAGAAAGAGAAACTCTACAAAGGCTGGAAAAAAGCCGTCAGCCGCACCCGTGACTGGGCGCGCGAGGACGCTGAATAAGCCAGCCTTGAGTTACACATAGGCATCTAACTGGTCGGGAGCGGATTCCTGCGGCATCATGGGCAAATTTTGCTTGGCAGCCCAAAGGAAGCCCCATGAATCTGCCTCCCCGTCAGCAGCAAATCCTCGAGCTGGTCCGCGAACGCGGCTATGTCAGCATCGAGGAGATGGCCACACTGTTCGTTGTCACCCCGCAAACCATCCGCCGCGACATCAATCAGCTCGCGGAAGCCAATCTGCTGCGTCGCTACCACGGTGGCGCCGCGTACGATTCCAGTGTCGAAAACACCGCGTATGCGATGCGCGCCGATCAGATGCGCGACGAAAAACAACGCATCGGCGAAGCCATCGCCGCACAGATCCCCGATCACGCCTCGCTGTTCATCAATATCGGTACCACCACCGAATCGATCGCCCGCGCCCTGCTCAATCACAGTCACCTGAAAATCATCACCAACAACCTGCACGTCGCCTCGATGCTCAGCGCCAAGGATGATTTCGATGTGCTGCTGACCGGCGGCAATGTAAGGCGGGACGGCGGTGTGGTCGGTCAGGCGAGTGTGGATTTCATCAATCAGTTCAAGGTCGATTTCGCCTTGGTCGGGATCAGCGGCATCGATGAGGACGGCAGCCTGCTCGACTTCGATTATCAGGAAGTTCGCGTTTCCCAAGCGATCATTGCCAATGCGCGGCAGGTGATTCTGGCGGCGGACTCGAGCAAGTTCGGGCGTAACGCGATGATTCGACTGGGGCCGATCAGCCTGATCGATTGCCTGGTCACCGATCAGCAGCCGGTACCGGCGCTGGCGCAGTTGTTGAGTCAGCACAAGATTCGTCTGGAAGTCGTCTGATTCCTCTCCCTCGCTGACCGAACCGACGCTTTCGCGAGCAGGCTCGCTCCCACTCTTGGAATGCATTGCAAAATGTGGGAGCGAGCCTGCTCGCGAAAACAATCGATCAAACAACACATCTTCTGCGCCCTTGCGCGCGTTCATGTTCGAAAATTTTCTTTTAATCGCCCTTCGATGAGTTTTTTCAATCGAACGCGACTGGCTGCGCGCGTATTTATGGGCTACCATTTTCGCAAATGAACATTAATGTTCGATTTCCAAGACATAAAACCAAAAGAACCGAGGCCAGCCGATGTCCACCTCTACCTTGCGTACGCCCCCTCTCTCCGAGATCTATGACGTTGCCGTGATTGGCGGCGGGATCAACGGCGTAGGGATCGCAGCGGATGCCGCCGGTCGCGGTCTTTCGGTGTTCCTTTGCGAAAAAGACGACTTGGCCAGCCACACCTCCTCGGCCAGCAGCAAGCTGATCCACGGTGGCCTGCGCTACCTGGAACATTACGAATTCCGTCTGGTGCGCGAAGCGCTGGCCGAGCGCGAAGTCCTGCTGGCGAAAGCGCCGCACATCGTCAAACCGATGCGTTTCGTCCTGCCGCACCGCCCTCACCTGCGTCCAGCGTGGATGATTCGTGCCGGCCTGTTCCTTTACGACAACCTCGGCAAGCGCGAAAAACTGCCGGGTTCGAAAAGCCTGAAGTTCGGCGCCGACAGCGCGCTGAAAAGCGAAATCAAGAAAGGCTTCGAATACTCCGACTGCTGGGTCGATGACGCCCGCCTCGTGGTCCTGAACGCTATGGCCGCCCGGGAAAAAGGTGCGCATGTGCACACCCAGACCCGCTGCGTCAGTGCACGCCGCAGCAAAGGTTTGTGGCATCTGCATCTGGAGCGCGCCGACGGCAGCCTGTTTTCGATCACCGCCAAAGCCCTGGTCAACGCCGCCGGCCCATGGGTGGCCAAGTTCATCCGTGACGACCTGAAGATGGAATCGCCGTACGGCATTCGCCTGATCCAGGGCAGCCACATCATCGTGCCGAAGCTGTACGAAGGCGAGCACGCGCACATTCTGCAAAACGAAGATCAGCGCATCGTTTTCACCATTCCGTACCTGAACCACTTCACCCTGATCGGCACCACCGACCGCGAGTACACCGGCGACCCGGCGAAAGTAGCGATCACCGAAGGCGAAACCGATTACGTGCTGAAAGTGGTCAACGCCCACTTCAAGAAGCAGCTGAGCCGCGAAGACATTGTGCACAGCTACTCGGGCGTTCGCCCGCTGTGCAACGACGAATCCGACAACCCGTCGGCAGTGACCCGCGATTACACCCTGGCGCTGTCGGGCAGTACCGAAGAAGCGCCGTTGCTGTCGGTGTTCGGTGGCAAGCTGACTACCTATCGCAAACTTGCCGAGTCGGCGATGGCGCAATTGATGCCGTTCTTCACCCAGATGCGCCCGAGCTGGACCGCGACCGCCACCCTGCCCGGCGGCGAAGACATGACCACGCCAGAGGCGCTGAGCGCGCGAATTCGCGACAAATTCGATTTCGTCCCGACCGAAATCGCCCGGCGCTGGGCCGTCACCTACGGCAGCCGCACCTGGCGCATGCTCGAAGGCGTGGAAAGCCTGGCCGACATGGGCGAACACATCGGCGGCGGGCTCTACACCCGCGAAGTCGATTACCTGTGCAGCGAAGAATGGGCCACTACGGCGCACGACATTCTGTGGCGCCGTACCAAGCTAGGCTTGTTCACCACAGCGGAGGAGCAGCAGAAGCTCGCGACGTATCTGGGCAAGGTTGAGCAGAATCGGAAGATCGAGGCGGCTTGATCTCACCGTTCAAACGAAAGCCCCTGCATCGAGAGATTCAGGGGCTTTTTGTTATGTGGACTTTGTTGAACCTGATTGGGGCAGTTAGATCTTTTCCCCCTCACCCCAGCCCTCTCCCCCAAGGGGTAGAGGGGGAAAGGGAGCCGATCTCCGTGGGTTCCAAAGTCCGAGGTCGACTCGGTATCTCACGTCGCC
>NZ_JH635998.1:3465727-3474213 GCF_000257605.1 Pseudomonas sp. R62 | reverse complement strand
TATCTCACGTCGCCGTAACTCGACCATCCACCGCAGTCAGTCCCCTCTCCCTCCGGGAGAGGGTTAGGGTGAGGGGCTTTTGATCGTTCGGTTTTCCGAACGCGACTCCACAGTCGATTCGGTTAACCGGATCTCACCCTCAAAAAAGTACCGCCATAAAACTTTAATAACGTTATAAAACAACTGGTTAACCGACTACGACTGGTCTGGCACGAGTCATGCTCTACACTCTCTCGACGAATGCCTGCTGTGCCGACACTTCAGGAGCCGTCAGGCATTCGAAGCACAAAAAGGGCCGACAAACTGGCTCCATAAAAAAAACAATGTCGAGGAAAATTTGATGCGCATCGTTCCCCATATCCTGGGCGCAGCCATTGCTGCCGCTCTGATCAGCACGCCAGTTTTCGCCGCCGAGCTCACCGGCACCCTGAAGAAAATCAAAGAGTCCGGTGTCATCACCCTGGGCCACCGTGACGCCTCCATTCCGTTCTCCTACATCGCTGATGCATCCGGCAAACCGGTCGGCTACTCGCACGACATCCAGCTGGCCATCGTCGAAGCGATCAAGAAAGACCTCGACCTGCCGAACCTGCAAGTCAAATACAACCTCGTCACCTCGCAGACCCGTATCCCGCTGGTGCAGAACGGCACCGTGGACGTCGAGTGCGGTTCGACCACCAACAACGTCGAGCGTCAGCAGCAGGTCGACTTCTCCGTCGGCATCTTCGAAATCGGTACCCGTCTGCTGTCCAAGAAAGACTCCAAGTACAAGGATTTCGACGATCTGAAAGGCAAGAACGTCGTGACCACCGCCGGTACCACTTCCGAGCGCATCCTCAAGGCGATGAACGCCGACAAGCAGATGGGCATGAACGTCATCTCCGCCAAAGACCACGGCGAGTCCTTCCAGATGCTGGAATCGGGCCGGGCCGTTGCCTTCATGATGGATGACGCGCTGCTGGCCGGCGAAGCCGCCAAGGCCAAGAAAGCTGCCGATTGGGAAGTGACCGGCACGCCACAGTCGTATGAAATCTACGGCTGCATGATGCGCAAAGGCGACGAGCCGTTCAAAAAGGCTGTGGATGACGCGATCAAGGCCACCTACGCTTCGGGCGAAATCAACAAGATTTACGAGAAGTGGTTCATGCAGCCGATTCCGCCAAAAGGCCTGAACCTGAACTTCCCGATGAGCGACGAGCTCAAGGCGCTGATCGCCAATCCGACCGACAAAGCGGCTGACGACAAGAAGTCCTGATTTTCTGACTAACCTTATCCCCTGAGGAGGCGCCTGCCTTTTCAGGGGATGGTCATTCCCTGCTGGCATTTTTCTGGAAACACTCGAACCGGTGGCTGTCGAGCCGATCGCGTGTGCCCGGTCTTTGAAAAAAGACTGGGGAGGGAACGGAGTTCCCCAGGCGGGCACTT
Organism: Pseudomonas sp. R62; assembly: GCF_000257605.1. Classification (NCBI taxonomy): domain Bacteria; kingdom Pseudomonadati; phylum Pseudomonadota; class Gammaproteobacteria; order Pseudomonadales; family Pseudomonadaceae; genus Pseudomonas; species Pseudomonas sp. R62. The sequence goes on along the minus strand of NZ_JH635998.1, from coordinate 3,472,788 downwards.
GTACATCGATCGAATCGAGGGGAGACCCTAATGAATTACAACTGGGACTGGGGCGTGTTCTTCAAGTCCACCGGCGTGGGCAGCGAGACCTATCTCGACTGGTTCATCTCCGGTCTGGGCTGGACCATCGCCATCGCCATCGTGGCGTGGATCATCGCCCTGCTGCTCGGCTCGCTGCTGGGCATCATGCGCACCGTGCCGAACCGCATCGTATCGGGCATCGCGACCTGCTACGTCGAGCTGTTCCGTAACGTGCCGCTGCTGGTGCAGCTGTTCATCTGGTACTTCCTGGTGCCCGATCTGCTGCCACCGGATCTGCAGGAGTGGTACAAGCAGGACCTCAACCCGACTACTTCGGCCTACCTGAGCGTTGTCGTCTGCCTCGGTCTGTTCACCGCCGCCCGTGTCTGCGAGCAAGTGCGCACCGGTATCCAGGCGCTGCCTCGTGGCCAGGAATCCGCCGCCCGCGCGATGGGTTTCAAACTGCCGCAGATCTACTGGAACGTGCTGCTGCCCCAGGCCTACCGGATCATCATTCCGCCGCTCACCTCGGAATTCCTCAACGTGTTCAAGAACTCCTCCGTGGCGTCCCTGATCGGTTTGATGGAATTGCTGGCGCAGACCAAACAGACCGCCGAGTTCTCGGCCAACCTGTTCGAAGCGTTCACCCTGGCAACCCTGATCTATTTCACCCTCAACATGAGCCTGATGCTGCTGATGCGCCTGGTCGAGAAGAAAGTCGCGGTGCCCGGCCTGATCTCCGTGGGGGGTAAATAATGGAATTCGATTTCAGTGGCATCGTCCCGGCCATTCCCGGTTTGTGGAACGGCATGGTGATGACCCTCAAGCTGATGGCCATGGGCGTGATCGGCGGGATGATACTCGGCACTATCCTCGCGCTGTGCCGTCTGTCGCACAACAAGCTGCTGTCGAGCATCGCTGGCGCCTACGTCAACTATTTCCGCTCGATTCCGCTGCTGCTGGTGATCACCTGGTTCTACCTGGCGGTGCCGTTCGTGCTGCGCTGGATCACCGGCGAAGACACGCCGATCGGTGCGTTCACCTCTTGCGTGGTGGCGTTCATGATGTTCGAAGCGGCGTACTTCTGCGAAATCGTCCGGGCCGGTGTGCAGTCGATTTCCAAAGGCCAGATGGGTGCCGCGCAAGCGCTGGGCATGAACTACGGGCAGATGATGCGCCTGATCATCCTGCCGCAGGCGTTCCGCAAGATGACCCCGCTACTGCTGCAGCAGAGCATCATCCTGTTCCAGGACACCTCGCTGGTCTACACCGTGGGCCTGGTGGATTTCCTCAACGCCTCGCGCGCCAGCGGCGACATCATCGGCCGCTCCAATGAGTTCCTGATTTTCGCCGGTCTCGTGTACTTCATCATCAGCTTCGCCGCCTCGCGGTTGGTCAAGCGTCTGCAAAAAAGGTTCGCCGTATGATCTCTATCAAAAACATCAACAAGTGGTATGGGGACTTCCAGGTGCTGACTGATTGCAGCACCGAGGTCAAGAAAGGCGAAGTGATCGTGGTCTGCGGCCCGTCGGGTTCCGGCAAGTCGACGCTGATCAAGTGCGTCAACGCCCTGGAGCCGTTCCAGAAAGGTGACGTGGTGGTTGACGGCACGTCGATCGCCGACCCGAAAACCAACCTGCCGAAACTGCGTTCGCGCGTGGGCATGGTGTTCCAGCATTTCGAGCTGTTCCCGCACCTGACCATCACCGAAAACCTGACCATCGCGCAGATCAAGGTGCTTGGCCGCAGCAAGGAAGAGGCGACCAAAAAAGGCCTGCAACTGCTCGAGCGCGTAGGTTTGTCGGCGCACGCCCACAAGCATCCGGGGCAACTGTCCGGCGGTCAGCAACAGCGTGTGGCGATTGCCCGTGCGCTGGCGATGGACCCGATCGTCATGCTGTTCGACGAACCGACCTCGGCGCTCGACCCGGAAATGGTCAATGAAGTGCTCGACGTCATGGTGCAGCTGGCCCACGAAGGCATGACCATGATGTGCGTGACCCACGAAATGGGCTTCGCCCGTAAAGTGGCGGACCGGGTGATCTTCATGGACCAGGGCAAGATCATCGAAGACTGCCCGAAAGAGGAATTCTTCGGCGACATCAGCGCCCGCTCCGAACGCGCGCAGCACTTCCTTGAGAAAATCCTGCAGCACTAAAAGCAACACACCCGCACCCTGTCTGTGGGGTGCGGGCAGCCTGACAATGAGATCCCCTGTGGCGAGGGGATTTATCCCCGTCCGGCTGCGCAGCAGTCGTAAAACCTCTGCATGCGGTCTTTCAGTTAAACCGCAGTGATGGTTTTGGGGCCGCTTCGCGGCCCAACGGGGATAAATCCCCTCGCCACAGGCACAAACAAGTGTTGTGGTTGACCCAAGGCATCTGTGATGAAATGCGACCCCACTCTTTATCGCGCTGCCGAGCCATCACTTGCCGTGAAGCCCCGTCTGATCCGTCATCTGTTCCTGCCGCCACTGATCATCGCCCTGATGGTCGGCCTGGGTTTCATCGGCTTCTGGACCAGTGAACACTTCGGCATCCGCAGCCTCGGCGAGAACGGTCAGCGTCAGCTGGAACTGCACGCCCGCGCGGTCGAAAGCGAGATCAGCAAATACACCTACCTGCCCAGCCTGCTGGAACTCGAAACCAGTGTGCCGCAGTTGCTGGCCGACCCGACCCCGGAGCACCGGCAGACGGTCAACGATTACCTCGAAGGCCTGAACCGCCGCAGCCGCAGCCGGGCCATCTACGTCATGGACACCACCGGCCGGGTCATGGCCACCAGCAACTGGCGCGATGTCGACAGTTATCTGGGTGAAGACTTGTCCTTCCGCGCCTATTTCAAGGACGCCGTGCGCGGCCAGCCCGGGCGCTTCTATGGCATCGGCAGCACCAACGGCGAACCCGGTTACTACCTTGCCCACGGCCTCGAAGAGCACGGCAAGATCATCGGTGTCGCGGTGGTCAAGGTGCGTCTGGAAGCCATGGAAGAGCGCTGGCAGCGCGCGCGTCTGGAAGCGTTCGTCAGCGATGAGAACGGCATCATCATTCTGTCCAGCGATCCGGCGCGACGGCTGAAATCGGTGATCCCGCTCAGCGACGAGGTCAAGGAAAAACTCGCCCGCAGCCTGCAGTATTACTGGTTCCCTCTCAACGAACTGCAACCGCTGGCCCGCGAGACACTGGCCGAGGGCGTGGAGAAACTGACGTTCCCGGCCAACAGTGAATTGCAGCCCGACGAAGACGACATCAGTTATCTGGCGCAAACCCGACTGCTGAGTGACACGCCGTGGAATTTCACTCTGCTGACACCGTTGCAGGACCTGCGCCGCGAAGCGATCAACCAAGGCATTCTGGTGGCGGTGGCGTTCGCCCTGTTCGCCTTCCTGCTGATTGCCTGGAACGAGCGGCGCAAAGTCCTCGCCACCCGCCTCGCCGCCCGCGAAGCGTTGCAGGAAGCGAACAGCCAACTCGAACGTCGGATTACCGAACGCACCGCCGATCTGCGCGCCAGCAACGAACGCCTGAAGAGTCAGATCCGCGAGCGCCGCCAGGCCGAAGAGACGTTGCGCCGCGCTCAGGATGAACTGGTGCAGGCCGGCAAACTTGCGGCCATCGGCCAGATGTCGACCAGCATTGCCCATGAACTGAACCAGCCGCTGGCGGCGATGCGCACGCTGTCGGGCAACACCGTGCGCTTTCTCGAGCGCGGCCAGCTCGACGTCGCCAGCACCAACCTCAAGACCATCAACGACCTGATCGACCGCATGGGCCGGATCACCGCCAGCCTGCGTTCGTTTGCCCGGCGCGGCGACAACAAGGGTCAGGCCAGTCTCGGCAAAGCCGTCGACGCCGCCTTGCAAGTGCTCGGCGCGCGCCTGGAAAACACTGCGCTGCAGATTCACCGGCAGTTTGCCGATGTGCAATTGCTGATCGATCAGACCCGCCTCGAACAGATCCTCGTCAACCTGATCGGCAACGCCCTCGACGCCATGCACGCGCAACCGCAGCCGCAGCTGTGGCTGGAGGGTGAAGAATTCAACGGCAAGTATCGCTTGCGGGTGCGCGACAATGGCCACGGCATCGACGCCGAAGCGCGCAAGCATCTGTTCGAACCGTTCTTCACCACCAAGCCCGGCGAGCAAGGCCTGGGACTGGGCCTGACCCTGTCCGCCAGCCTCGCCGCCGCTACCGGCGGGCACCTGGGTGTCGAACACCCGGCCGGCGGTGGCACCACTTTCGTCCTCAGTTTACCGTTGGTAAGCCCTACTCCTGCCGAGCCAATATGAACCACGAACTCAGTGTGTTGATTGTCGAAGACGACCCCCATGTGCTGCTCGGCTGCCAACAGGCGCTGACCCTCGAAGACATTCCGTGCATCGGCGTCGGCAGTGCCGAAGAAGCACTGGCGCAGGTCGGCGACAACTTTGCCGGCATCGTCATCAGCGACATCCGCCTGCCGGGCATCGATGGCCTGGAATTGCTCACCCGCCTCAAGCAACGTGACCGCAGCCTGCCGGTGGTGCTGATCACCGGCCACGGCGACATTTCCATGGCCGTCGGCGCGATGCAGAAAGGCGCCTACGATTTCATGGAAAAACCGTTCTCGCCGGAGCGCCTGGTCGATGTCGCGCGACGGGCGCTGGAACAACGCAGCCTCGCCCGCGAAGTTTCCTCGTTGCGTCGGCAACTGGCTGAACGCGACTCCCTTGAAGGGCGGATCATCGGCCGTTCACCAGCGATGCAGAACCTGCGCGAACTGATTGCCAACGTCGCCGACACTTCGGCCAACGTCTTGATCGAAGGCGAGACCGGCACCGGCAAGGAACTGGTCGCCCGTTGCCTGCACGATTTCAGTCGGCGCCACAGCAAACAGTTCGTCGCGCTGAACTGCGGCGGCCTGCCGGAAAACCTCTTTGAAAGCGAGATCTTCGGCCACGAAGCCAACGCCTTCACTGGCGCCGGCAAACGCCGCATCGGCAAGATCGAGCACGCCGACGGCGGTACGCTGTTCCTCGACGAAGTGGAAAGCATGCCGCTGCCGTTGCAGATCAAACTGCTGCGCGTATTGCAGGAACGCACCCTCGAACGCCTCGGTTCGAACCAGAGCGTGGCAGTGGATTGCCGGGTGATCGCAGCGACCAAGTCCGACCTCGATGAGTCGAGCAAGGCCGGCGAGTTTCGCAGCGACTTGTACTACCGCCTCAACGTTGTGACCCTGGAATTGCCACCGCTGCGCGAACGCCGCGAAGACATCCTGCAACTGTTCGAACACTTCACCCAGCAATCGGCGCTGCGCTTCGACCGCGCGCTGCCGGAGCTGGACAACCAGACCCTGTCGAACCTGATGAGCCACGACTGGCCGGGCAACGTGCGCGAACTGCGCAACGTCGCCGAACGCTTCGCCCTCGGCCTGCCGGCCTTCAAGAAGTCCGGGGCCAGCGCCGGCCAGGGTCTGGCGTTTGCCGAAGCGGTGGAAGCGTTCGAGCGCAATCTGCTGGTCGACGCCTTGCAACGCAGCGGCGGCAACCTGACCCAGGCCAGCCAGGAACTGGGCATGGCCAAGACCACGCTGTTCGACAAAGTCAAAAAGTACGGGCTGAGCCACTGATGGATCTGATTCTCAAAGCCGCGATCGGCGCCGCAGTGGTGCTGATCCTCGCGGCACTGTCCAAGACCAGAAATTACTACATCGCCGGTCTGGTGCCGCTGTTCCCGACCTTTGCCCTGATTGCGCACTACATCGTCGGCAAGGGCCGTTCGGTCGACGACCTGAAGACCACGATCGTGTTCGGCATGTGGTCGATCATTCCCTACTTCGTGTACCTGGCGACGTTGTATGTGATGGTCGACCGCATGCGCCTGGAAGCGTCATTGGCGGTGGCGGCGGTGGCGTGGCTGATAGCGGCGACGGTATTGGTGAGCGTGTGGGTCCGGCTGCATGCCTGAACCCACGCGCATCAACCTCTAGCGGCCGTAGACCTTGGCCAGTTGCGCGGACGACAAGGCATCCTCGAACGGCACCGGCACTGACTTCACCGCACCGTAGAGATTGCGGTAGCGCCAGTAGCTGCCGTTTTGCGCCAGTTGATAACCGCGCTCGACCACGCGCTGGCCGTCGAGCACGTAACGCAGGGTTTCCTGCGCGGCGGGCGGTGGCGTCGGTTGCATCAGATCGGCGCTCAATACGCGCATGGATTCATCAATGCATTCGTCCAGCACGGCGGTGACCTTGGCCAGGTCAAGGGCGCCGTCATCGATGCATTGCTTGCCGCAACGACGGATCGGCTGACTGGCCACTTCGATGCGCATGCGGTACAGCGGCGAGCCGGCGATATCCTGTAATTGCACCTGATTGACCAGCACGAAACTGCCGCGATCGGGCGTCAGCATCAGCTTCGGTTCGATCAGCAACCGTGCCGTGACCGCACCTGCCCCCTGCTTGAATCCGGAGACTTGCGACGCCGCCTGAAAACGCTGTTGCAAGCGCTCCTGCAACGGCACGCCAGCAAGCAGGTCGGCCAGCGGCCGCGATTCGTTCAGCGCGGCTTTTTCGGCATCGCGCTGCAACGTACCGGAACCCATTTGCGTGTTGATCAGGCTGGCCACCAGAATCCCCGCCAGCCCGGCGCCTGCGCCGGAGCTCGATACCAGCGTGTAACTGGAATTGGCCGCATTCACTGCCGCCTTGCTGTCGATCACCGTGCTGGCGCCGACAAACTCCGCCGGCAGTTGCACGTCGACCTTCAGCCCGTGTGCCTGCACATAGCTCATGGCGGCCTGATCCTTGAAACCGGCCTCAGGTGCCGGTTTCTGCGCACAGCCAGGCAACGCCAGCAGCGAGATCGCCGCGAGGGTCAGCGCCAGACGTTTCATTGCGCGAACGGGGCGATCATTTGCTGCCGGCTGTTATCCATCGCCTGATAAAACGCGTTGGACAGGTTGGTGTAGGACGGCTCGTCCCACTCGCCTTGCGCGGCTTGCACAGCGGCGAATGGCTGGTACCACAAGAGTTTGTTGTCCGACAGATCGATCACCATG
>NZ_JH635998.1:3459919-3464763 GCF_000257605.1 Pseudomonas sp. R62 | reverse complement strand
AAATCGACTTCCTTGAAGGTCTTCAGATCGACCTTTTCATCAATGCGCTTGGCCTTGTAGCCCTTGGCTTGCAGCTTGGCGACGATGGCGTCGGGCAGGGTTTCCAGGTCGCGCACCTGCCAGGTTTCGACGTTGGCGCTGAGCTTGCTGTTGACGCCGGCATTGATGGCGTAATCGAGGATGCCCTGATTGCCTGTCAGCGCCAGCACTGGCGACGGTACGACGGTAATGGCCACACCAATGGTCGGCTCTTTGGCATCCCAGAACTGTTTGTCCAGGGCCACGGGCGGTTGCACATGAGCGCAGCCGGTGAGAGTCAGTACGGCGAGCAGAGCCAGCGCGGCCCATTGACGTGTAGCGCGAAAAATCATGGATCAAGTCCCTATGTCTGAAAACGTTCCTGCGCCTTATCGGCAACAACGCGGCAAACAATAGTGGCACATTGATATTTTTTTGGCGACAGGATGCTGGCGCACTCTTACAGCAGATTGTTCTGCGCCGCCGGATCGACCCGAGCCCAATGCGAAGTGTCCTCGCGATGCGCCTGCAAATACGGCAGCACCGCCGCCAGCAACGGCTCCTTGAACGCCTCCTGAAAGCGATGCGCCAGCCCCGGAATCAGTTTCAACTGACTACCCTGAATGTGCGCCGCCAGATGCACGCCGTGCATCACCGGCAGCAGCGGATCTGCCGTGCCGTGCACCACCAGGGTCGGCACGCGCAGCTGATTGAGCAATGCCACCCGGCTCGGTTCGGCAAGTATCGCCATGATCTGCCGTTTGACGCCTTCGGGGTTGAACGCGCGGTCGTAGGATGCCGCCGCCTGTTGCAGCAAGGCCTGACGATCATCGGTTACCGCCGGGCTACCGAGTGCCGCGAGCAGATCGGCCTGTTGCTCCAGCGCCACTTCGCGGTTCGGCGCGCCTCGGCGCGAGAGCAACTGCACCAGCGCCGCACTCGGCGCCGGCAGACCTTCAGCGCCGGAAGTGGTCATGATCAGCGTCAGGCTTTCCACCCGCTGCGGCGCCATCGCCGCCATGTGCTGGGCGATCATTCCGCCCATGCTCGCGCCGAGCACGTGGAATTGCTCGACCTTCAGCGCGGTCATCAAACCCAGCGCATCGTCAGCCATGTCAGTCAGGCTGTAAGGTGCCGACACCGGCAGACCGAGTTTGTAACGCAGCACTTCGAAAGTCAGATTGGCCTCGATCGGCGCCTGCCGCCAGGTCGACAGGCCGACGTCGCGGTTGTCATAGCGGATCACCCGGAAACCCTGCTGGCACAAAGCGACAACCACTTCATCCGGCCAGTGAATCAACTGCCCACCCAGGCCCATGACCAGCAACAGCGCCGGGTCTGATGCACGGCCGATACTTTGATAGGCAAGACTGACCTGCGCCAGCTCGGCGTGCTCGGTCGGCACGTTGACATCGCAGCGTCCGGCTGCAAACGAGCCGGCCCCGAACAAAAGCGCGGCCAACGCGGCCGCGACTGAAAACAATCTCTTGAACATGAAAAACACCAAAACGCAGCACCCCAGTAGAGCGCGAGTCTGATGAAGTTCGTGCGAGCGCGCTGCCACAGTTGCATGACAGTTTGATGAAGAGTGCCGAGCGGTCGGCTGTCGATTGCATCGCCGGATCCTGGCCGGCAGATCGACAAAGCCAACGTCATGAGACAAACTCACCTTCCCCGCATTCGTCACAAGTTTTCTTCATGGAGCCCGCCGGTGCTTGAAATCCGACATCTGAAAACCCTGCATGCTTTGCGCGAGGCCGACAGTCTGGTCGACGCCGCCGACCGTTTGCATCTGACACAGTCAGCACTGTCGCACCAATTCAAAGAACTGGAAGAGCGCATGGGCATGCAGTTGTTCGTACGCAAGACCAAACCGGTGCGCTTCACCAGCGCCGGTTTGCGCCTGCTGCAACTGGCCGACGCCACCCTGCCGCTGTTGCGCGCCGCTGAACGGGACATCGGTCGGCTGGCCGGTGGCACCGCCGGGCGTTTGCACATGGCTATCGAATGTCACAGCTGCTTTCAGTGGCTGATGCCGACCATCGACCAGTTCCGCGATGCCTGGCCGGAGGTCGAGCTGGACTTGGCTTCGGGCTTCGCTTTCGCCCCGCTGCCGGCACTGGCCCGTGGCGATCTGGATCTGGTGGTGACCTCCGATCCGCTGGAAATTGCCGGCATCACTTACGTGCCGCTGTTCACTTACGAAGCCATGCTCGCGGTGGCCAATCAGCATGCGCTGGCGAGCAAGCCGTACATCGTTCCTGAAGACTTGTTGACGGAAACGCTGATCACCTACCCGGTCGAGCGCGATCGCCTGGACATCTTCACCCGCTTCCTCGAACCGGCCGACATCGAACCGGCGCAGGTGCGCACTTCAGAACTGACGGTGATGATGATGCAACTGGTCGCCAGCGGCCGTGGCGTCTGCGGCATGCCGCACTGGGCGCTGCATGAATACAGCTCGCGCGGTTATGTGAAGGGCAAACGGTTGGGTGAAAAGGGCTTGTTCGCGACGCTGTACGCGGCGATTCGCACCGACATGCTCGACGCGCCGTACATGCGCGATTTCCTGCTGACCGCCAAGGACACCTCGTTTTCGACCCTCGATGGGGTCAGCGCCGTACGCTGATCTGCTGTGCAGGAGATGATCGTTCCCACGCTCTGCGTGGGAATGCCTCAACGGACGCTCTGCGTTCGGCTTTGGATGGGACGCAGAGCGTCCCGGGCTGCATTCCCACGCAGAGCGTGGGAACGATCAGTAGGCGGAAATTATCGCTGGGTCAGAGTTCGCGCCACATGTGGATCTTGTCGAAGTAGTCTTCGCCCACTCGCACGGCGAGCGGTTCGAGGCCGTACTGAATGAAGCCGCAACGCTGGTACAACTGAAAAGCCGCGTCATTGCCGGCGGTGACGGTGAGCTGCAGCAGTTTCAGCGCCGGGTGCTTTTGCGCTTCGTCCAGAGCCGCCTGCACCAGATCAAAGCCCATCCCCTGCCGACGAAAATCTGCCGAGACATACATGCCGAACAGCGTGGCCTTGTGGCGCGCCTTTTCGCGCGGTTCGAACGCCAGGCCGACAATCCCGGCCAACGTCCCGGCATCGAATGCCCCCAGCACCACATCGAGCTTGCTGGTCAGGCGCCCTTCCCACCAACTCAACGGCATCACCGCGCGTTCGCGCACGCTGGAAGTGAACGCCTGCGGATGCCGGTCATAGGCTTCAAGCATCAGTTCGCGGTAAGCCAGGGCATGGCTGGCGTCCAGCCGCTCGATCCACATGTCAGGCGGCCCGGCGTTGTTCGAGCATCAGTTTTACGCCGAGGCCGCCGAGCACCAGGCCCATGAAATAACGCTGCATCGCCAACCACGTCGGATTGCGCACAAACCACGAGGCAATGCCTGCGGCGAACAGCGCGATCAACAGATTGACGCTGAAGCTGACGCTGATCTGCGTCAGGCCGAGGATGATGCTTTGGGTGAACACCGAGCCGTCCTCAGGGCTGATGAACTGCGGAAACACCGACAGATAGAACACGGCGATTTTCGGGTTCAGCGCACTGGTGAGAAAGCCCATGGTGATCAATTTGCGCGACGAGTCCGGCGGCAATTGCTGCGCTTCGAACGGCGAACGTGCGCCGGGTTTCAGCGCTTGCCAGGCCAGCCACAGCAGGTACAGCGCGCCGGCCCATTTCAACATTTCATAAGCCATCGGCACGGCGAGAAACACCGCCGTCAAACCCGCCGCCGCGGCGAACATATGCACGAAAAACCCGCCGACCACGCCAAGCAACGAAGTCACTCCGGCGCGGCGCCCCTGACAGATCGACCGCGAGATCAGATAGATCATGTTCGGCCCCGGCGTCAGCACCATCAGCAATGCGGCGGCGGCGAAGATCAGCAGGTCTTGCAGCGGGATCATGGCAACGTCCTTTGCGGGAATGATCAGGCGAGTGCCGTCAGTGAACGGCGATAAAACGGCATGATGTGCTCGCGTGTCAATGGCGCCAGCTCGAGCGCCGGATCAGTGGCCGGATCGACCCAGATGACTTCCTCGATCTCCGCCGCCGGGCAGACATCAGTGTCGATGGTCAGTTGAAATATTTCCGCATGGACAATAAAGCCCGGCTCGTTGGCGGCGGGGGCGGAAAAACTGTTGAGGAAAATCGCCTGCGCCGGGTCGATCTGCAGCCCGAGTTCTTCTTCCAGCTCACGGGCCAATGCGTGTACCGGCAACTCGTGGGCTTCGATCTTGCCACCCGGTTGCATGAACGCCGTGGTGCCGCGCTTGCGCACCAGCAGAGTCTGGCCTTGCGGGTTGAGCAGCAGCGCAGCGGCGATATGAATGGTCGACATAAAGGAATCCCTTGGCGCAAAAGCGCCAAGGATCCCATGCCCGTCAGAGGGAAGCCAAGCCACGAAGCTCAGGTCGCTTCCTGAAAATCCAGTTCCGGCGGCTGACGGCGGAAACCACCCGTCAGCACGGCGAGATACACCACACCAATCGCCAGCCAGCTCAGCCCCAGCCACACCGCCAGATGATCAAGGCTGACCATCAGCCACAGGTCGGCGACCAGACCGATCAGCGGGCAGAGCAAAAACAGCAGCAGCTCGCGCGGGCCTTTTTTCTCGCCGCCGATCCAGTAATGGAAGATCACCGACAGGTTGACCAGGCTGAACGCCAGGAACGCGCCGAAGTTGATGAACGAGGTCGAGGTGGTGACGTCGAGTTTCAGCGCCAGCAACGCCACCGCCGCGCACAACAGAATGCTGTTGACCGGTGTGCCGAAGCGCGCATGCAAGGTGCCGAAAAACGATTTGGGCAAGATG
>NZ_JH635998.1:3449404-3459410 GCF_000257605.1 Pseudomonas sp. R62 | reverse complement strand
GTGCCGAAAAACGATTTGGGCAAGATGCCGTCGCGGCCCATGGCGAACAACAGTCGCGAACCGCTGGCCTGGGCCGACAGCCCCGAGGCGAACTGGCCGACGATCAGGCCGATCAGGAAGATCGACACGAACAGGTCGCCACCGATATTGCGCGCAATTTCATAGGCCGCCGAGTCGACGCTGTCGAACTGGAACGATGGATGAGCGATCTGCACGAAGTACGAAACGCCGACGAAGATCAGGCCGCCAATCAGGGTGATCAGCATGATCGCCCGGGGAATGGTCCGGCGTGGATCGCGGGTCTCTTCGGTCAGGGTGCTGACTGCGTCGAAGCCAAGGAATGAATAGCAGGCAATCGCCGCGCCGCTCATGATCAGCGGCATCTGCATGTCGCCGTTGAAGAACGGTTTGACCGACCACAGCGGCGTGCTCGCATCGCCACCGATGTAGTGCACGCACAGCGCAACGAAGGCGATCAACACGAGGAACTGCACCAGCATCAGCAAAGCGTTGATGCCATTGGCCAGTTTCAGCCCGACGATGTTGATCGCACTGGTGATGCCGATGAACGCCAGCACCCAGATCCATTGCGGGATCGACGGAAATGCCGAAGCCAGATAAGCGGCGCCGATCAGCCAGATCGCCATCGGTAGAAACAGATAATCGAGCAACACCGCCCAGCCGGCAATGAAACCGAGTTTCGGGCTGATCGCCTTGCGCACATAGCTGTAAGCCGAACCGGCGACCGGGAAAGCGGCGGCCATGCGTCCGTAACTCATGGCGGTGAAGAACATCGCCACCAGCGCCGCCAGATAGGCGGCCGGCACCATGCCGGCGGTGGACTGGGCGAGGATGCCGAAAGTGCCGAGGACAATGATCGGCGTCATGTAGGCGATGCCGAACAGCACCACCGACCCTAGCGAAAGGGTGCGTTGCAAACGAGCCATGGGCGACTTACTCCGAATGTTATTGGATTTATGGCAGAGCCGGGTTCGGCGAAAATTTCGGGTGTGGCTGATCGTTCCCATGCTCTGCGTGGGAATGCCTCAATGGACGCTCTGCGTCCGCTATTGGGACGCGGAGCGTCCCGGGCTGCGTTCCCACGCAGAGCGTGGGGACGATCAGGTACAGCAGGTCAAGGAATCAGCAGCTCGCGCAGACCAGAAGCCTGCTCCACCACCTCCCCCGGCAACTTCAAACGCTGATCATCCAGATAGCGATAATCCTTGCGCGCAATCTCCAGTTGCGTGAAATCCAGCTCGACACTGAACCGCCCTTCTTCGCGTCCGGCCTCGAACAGCAGCGCACCCAGCGGATCGACCAGCGCGCTGCCGCCGGCAAACACCAGGCCGTCATCCCCTGCATCAACGCGATTGACCATCAGCGCAAACGCCTGGTTTTCCTGGGCGCGGGCCATGATCGCGGTGCGGTGGGTCGGGCTGTACGGGTCCATGTTGCCGTTGGTGACGATGAGCAATTCCGCACCCAGTTGCGCCAGGGCGCGGGCGGTTTCCGGGAACTCGATGTCGTAGCAGATCAACAGGCCCACGCGCACGCCGTTCCACACGCAGGTGGCGTAACGGTCGCCGGCCTCGAACACGCCGCGATCCGAAGCCCACAGATGGGTCTTGCGGTATTTCAGGGCGATGCCTTCGGGAGTGATCAGCAGCGTGGTGTTGTAGAAGCGGCCGTTGTCGTTTTCGGCCATGCCGATCACCACAGCCATGTCACGCTCACGCGCTGATGCGAGCACGGCGCTGACGGTCGGGCCGTCGAGCGGTTCGGCGATCTGCGCCACGGTTTCGGCGTTGGGGAAGCCCATCAGGTGGGTTTCCGGGAACACGATCATCTGCGTGTCGGCCGCGCAGGCAGCAATCGCCGCCAGTGCGCGTTGCAGGTTGTAAGCCGTGTCGTTGTCACGGCCCGCCAGTTGGGCGAGTTCGACTTTCATGGTTATCCCTTGTTATGTGGCCCGGCCCGGAAAGATTGCCCGGTGCCCGTCTGTGGGCCAGTATGCGCAGCAAGCAACCGGCCAGGGAATCACGCGGCCGGGGTAACCCGATTGGGGTAGATCGATGACACTTTCGTTGAATGACATCACTTGGCACCGCGCGGTCGGGCAATTGATCGACGCGCTCGACAAGCCGAATTTCTGGGCGCAACTGGTGCGCCTGCTTGAGCAGTACGTGGCGTTCGATAGCTGGGTGGTGCTGCTGTTCAGCGCCGATCAGCATCCGCAAGTCTTCGCCGAATGCCCCGGCGAGGACGGCAGCCCGGACCCGTTGTTCCAGGATTATCTGCGCGGACTGTATCTGCTCGATCCGTTCTACATCGCCTGCCGCGAGCAGTCGCGCACCGGCCTGTATCGCCTTTCGGAAGTCGCGCCGGAGCATTTCGAGCTGACCGAGTACTACCAGCGATACTTTCGTCTGAATGTGGTGGCCGACGAAATCCAGTTCAATTGCCAGCTCGAAGGCGAGCGCACGCTGTGCCTGTCGCTGGGCAGTGAAAAACGTTTCACTGGTGAACAGATCGCTTTGCTGTCTTTGATTCAACCGTGGGTGCTGGGTCTGTTGCGCCAGCGTCTGCCGTACGAAATCAACGAAACCGTGGCCCTCGCCGTCGCACCCGCGCAGGCAGACTGGCGGGTGCAACTGGAAGCGTCGGTGCAACAGCTCAAGGGCGCCCAATTGACCGCGCGGGAACTGGACGTAGGGCGTTTGATGCTCAGCGGTTGTTCCAGCAAAGAAATCGCCCGCAAGCTGGAAATCTCCGTGGAAACCGTGAAAGTCCATAAGAAACACATGTACAGCAAGCTGGGGATCAAATCCCAGTCCGAGCTGTTTTCGATTTTTCTGCAGGCGCAGAACGCCTGAAACAATGTGACTAACGCTTTTTGTGGGAGCGAGCCTGCTCGCGAAGAGGCCCTCATGGCCGACATCAAGGTTGGCTGGTCCGCCGTCTTCGCGAGCAGGCTCGCTCCCACAGAAATGCGTGCCGTTGCACAAAATTGAGTCCGAACCAAGGAACCCGTATGAGCCTGTCTTTGCTGAGCCGCTACGCCTTCTTTGCCGTCTGCGTGATTTTCACCCTCGCCAGCCTGCCCTTTCTCGAACATGACTGGCTGTGGCCAATCACCGCCGTCACCGCGGTGCTGAGCCTGCTCGGCGTGTTCGACCTGTTGCAGACGCGCCATGCAGTACGCCGCAATTATCCGATTCTGGGCAACATCCGTTATCTGGTCGAAGGTATCCGCCCGGAGATTCGCCAGTACCTGCTCGAGTCCGACAGCGACGCCCTGCCCTTCTCCCGCGCCCAGCGTTCGCTGGTGTACTCGCGAGCGAAAAACGAAACCGCCGACAAACCGTTCGGCACGCTGATCGACGTCTACCAGTCCGGCTTCGAATTCATCGGCCACTCGATGCGCCCGGCGCCGTTGAGCGACCCGAATGGTTTCCGCGTCACTGTCGGCGGGCCGCAGTGCACGCAGCCGTATTCAGCGTCGATCTTCAATATCTCGGCGATGAGCTTCGGCTCGCTCAGCGCCAACGCCATTCGCGCGCTGAACCAGGGCGCGAAACTCGGCAATTTCGCCCACGACACCGGTGAAGGCAGCATCAGCCCGTATCACCGCGAACACGGCGGCGATCTGACCTGGGAGCTGGGCAGCGGCTACTTCGGCTGCCGCACCAGCGACGGCCGTTTCGACCCGGAGCGCTTCGCCGTACAGGCACAGAATCCGCAAGTGCGCATGATTGAAATCAAGATGAGCCAGGGCGCCAAACCCGGCCACGGCGGGATCCTGCCCAAGCACAAGGTCACCAAAGAGATTGCTGAAACCCGCGGCATCCTGATGGGCGAGGACTGCGTTTCGCCGTCGCGCCACAGTGCGTTTTCCACGCCGATCGAGATGATGCAGTTCATCCAGCAACTGCGTGAGCTGTCCGGTGGCAAACCGGTGGGTTTCAAGTTCTGCCTCGGCCATCCGTGGGAATTCATGGGCATTGCCAAGGCCATGCTGGAAACCGGCATTCTTCCCGACTTCATCGTCGTCGATGGCAAGGAAGGCGGCACTGGCGCAGCGCCTGTCGAGTTCACCGACCACATCGGCGTGCCGATGCGCGAAGGCCTGTTGTTCGTGCACAACACCCTGGTCGGCCTGAACCTGCGCGACAAGATCAAACTCGGCGCCAGCGGCAAGATCGTCAGCGCCTTCGACATCGCCAGCGTGCTGGCCATCGGCGCCGACTGGGCCAACTCGGCGCGCGGCTTCATGTTCGCCATCGGCTGCATCCAGTCACAGTCGTGCCACACCAACAAATGCCCGACCGGCGTCGCCACCCAGGACGCCCTGCGCCAGCGCGCTCTGGTGGTGCCGGACAAGGCCCAGCGCGTCTACAACTTCCATCGCAGCACGCTCAAAGCGCTGGCGGAGATGCTCGCTGCCGCCGGGCTCGATCATCCATCGCAACTGTCGGCCAAGCATCTGGTGCGGCGCATGTCGGCGACCGAGATCAAACTGTTCTCGCAGTTGCACGTGTTTTTGAAACCGGGGGAGTTGCTCACCGGTGAGGTGAATGGCGAGTTCTATTCGCGGATGTGGCAGATGGCGCGGGCGGACAGTTTTGAGCCGGCAGAAGTCGTCGCTGCGTAACGGCTGAAAGGTGTGCATTTCCATTCGGAATGCACACCCTTACCGATCATGGTGCAAACGTACGTATCTTGAATAAACGCACATGACCTATTTCTTCCTTATCGATAATTTTTGCTTCGTATCTTTGCAAAAGTTCGACTTCCTGAGCAAAGCCAGCACCATAGTTCGTTTCCAGAACATAAAAATCTTTTGGGCGACCGGGCAACGACAAATCAGCTTTCAGCTTCTCTAAATTATTCACAAGCAGCGGAGACTCCAGCAATTTGAAATAGACGCCAAACTGAACCGCATCAAGCGAATAAATTGGCAACACCTTTGACTTACCCATTACAGAGATGACGATATCTCTCATGTGCGTTTCGCGGGAGTAGGGATTTTCAGGATCCCTTAGATAACTGACATCCTTGAATAAAGGCGTAGCAGAAAATGTCATCAAAACCACCAGCATTAAAATTTTTACTGTCACATCTCTTATATTGCCAACCGCGTGCGCAGCTACCAGCAATACCGCAGGCAGAAGAAAAATAAAATTGCGTATAGTCGCCACCGGCCGTAGATAAACAGAACAGACATAGGGCACCACAATTCCTACTACCCCCCAGAACATAATCAGCCTGTAAGTACTTGTGCCTGCAGGATTTCCAGCTATCGAAACCAGCCCTGTAATCAAGATTACTGCGCACAAAGCAGCTAAAAACGAATCTCCAAAATACGACAGGAAAACCTTGAAAAAAAACACATCCTCAGGCGGTTGAATCCAGAACTCCCGCGAAAAGCTACTCTCAGCGTACGATAAAGCAGGAACCACGGTTAACGCGGCGAAAAATCCAGCGCAAGCGAACTTGTATATAACTTGGCTCTGGACTTCACTGCGCAAGATCATGCGAAGCAACACAAGCACCTGAGCAAAGACTGGCAGATAGCCGAAGTAATGAGTATTTATCAGTGCAGCGGAAATCAGCCAGTAGCAAAAAAAATCCTGCCCCCTGCCTCGACTCAAGCAACGCAAAAAGACCACAAAAGACAAAACGGTAAGCAACGTCAAAAGCGCATAAGAGCGAGTCTCTTGCGAATACTGAACCAAAAAACTGTTGACCGATGCCAACCACGCAACGATGAGCCCTATTTGCTCATCAAACAATTTGCGCCCGAGGAGGAATATAGCGGGAATCAACAGCACGCCGATTACCGCAGAGAGATACCGCCCTGTGTGCTCTCCAAATCCGACAGCATGATAATAAGCCCACAGTAAAATCTGATAAAAGGGAGGATGAACATCATTCAATGTAGTTCGATAAACGTCAAAGAATCCATTTTGCGGATCGCTTACCGACACACTGAAGGCCTCATCCAGCCACAGGCCAGTAGCATCGATGTTGCGCAACCTTACATACAGGCCAAATCCAATCGCGCCAGTCAGACACAGGTACATTGCCAACTTGTACTTTCGCGACTCAATGTCCATTTTCATCTCCTCAGTAGTTACTCAGCCATGAGCAAAACCGGCTACCGACCTCTTCCATAAAAGTGCGAGCATCCCCACCCCGACCGCCAACCACAACGTCACCAGCCGCAACAAAACCGTCGCCGCGATCGCATCCGCCAACCCGACTCCGCCTGAAACCAGCAGCGCTAGCATCACTGCTTCGGCAGTGCCCAAGCCGCCCGGCATGAAACTCAACGCCCCCGCCAACATGGCCACCGCATAAATAAAGATCGCTAACGTCAGCCTCACGTCCGCGCCCATCGCCTGCAAAATCCAGTAAAACGCCAATGCTTCAAGCCCCCAGGCCAGCAGGCTCAATAGCGTTGCGCCCATGACGCGACGAGGAGAATGACAGCGGCGCGACTGACGCAATACCTGAACGGCATGCCCCAGCAACCGCGAGAATCTGTCGTGCCGTTGCTCAGTGCGACGATCAATCGCGCTGGCAAGGCTTGGGGAAAACATCATCGATGCACCGCATGCCAGGAGGACGAAACTGGCAACGATCATCGACAACCATTCCGGATGCGCGCTCAAGCCGAAGAATGCCAGGCCCGCCATCGCCAGCAGGTCCGCAAGCCGCTCACTGAACAGCGCGGCAAAGCTCTGTGCGTAAGGCACCTCCAAACGTTTGAGCAAAACACCGCGCAACGCCTCCCCGGCCTTGCCGGGAGTAGTCGTCAGGGCGAATCCGGCCAGGTAGATGTTCAAGCTCGGCCGCCAGGGCAACCGGTGGCCCAGGGCAGACAGATAACCCTGCCAACGCAAGAAACGCAGACCGTATCCAAGCAAAACCACGCTGACGATTTGCCCGCACTGCCACCAGCCCACTCGACTGACCGCCACGCTCACAGCCGACCACCCACCCCACAGGGAAACAGCGAGATAAGCGAGGGCGGAGCAGATCACCGAGCCAATCAAAACGCGATAGCGCCACCCGGATAACATCAGTCTCTGATTCACAGGTTCAGCCTCTTGAACAACGGCTGCGGCATCACCCGAATCAGCCACATGATCAGCCCCCAAAACCCGGGCACATACAGCACCGCCACCTGTCGATTGATCCCTCTGACTATTCGCCGGGCAACCGTATCGGGTTGCGCTACAAGCAAGGAGGGCAGCGCCAGCCCTTGCGTCATGGGCGTGTCGACTAACCCGGGCTTTATCGTGATCACATGCACACCCGCCTTGAACAAGCGTACCCGCAGGCCTTCGCAGAACGTGGACACGGCCGCCTTTGCCGCGCCGTACAGGTAATTGGAAGGTCGTCCTCGATCCCCGGCAACCGAGGAAATGACCGCCAGCGTGCCGTGCTGCTGGACAGCCATGCGGTTTGCCAACAGCGTCAACAGCGCGATCATTGAACTGCCGTTATTGGCGAACTGCTCCATGGCCTGTTCAACGTGTTGTTCGCACGCGTACTGATCTGGCAGCGAGCCATAGGCAATCAGACAGATATCCACCGTCTGCAACGTCGCCAGGCACTTCTCGTACATGACCGGATGTGCGGCGATATCACTGGCGTCCATGACGTACGTGGTCACGGCTCTGGCACCTCGAGCCTGCAGATCGACACTGGTTTGCTGGAGCTTTTGCGCATCCCTGCCGACCAGGAACAATTCGCTGCGATCAGCCGCCCACAATCGTGCGCAAGCGCAGGCAATCGCCGAGGTGGCGCCCACAATCAGTATTTTTTTCATCGCGTGACTCGCTGCCAGAAACGGGACATCAGGGTTGGATCGCGCATCGCTTCCAGTTGCTCCCAGGCGGGATAGGCCTGGCGAAAATCGCTGCCGCTCATGTGAGCGTCCTTGGCTGGATACAAACGACCGCCTGCTTCCCGCACGATGGCGTCGAGCCGCGGCAGAAGTTTTTTCGGCAGATCTATGTCGTGTGGAAAGTCCAGCGCCAATGAAGTACCGGGCATAGGAAAGGAAAGCCATCCCGGCGAAGGAATGTCGCCACAACGCTTGAGTACCGCGAGGAAAGAGCCACTGCCGCTACGCGCAATCGACTTGAGTAATTCGGCCAGTGCCACGGCTGCAACCGAGGCCGGCAATACGCACTGAAATTGCTGGAAACCTCTGCGTCCGTAGATGCGATTCCAGTTTTCGATACGGTCCAGCGGATAGAAAAACGAGCTGTAGCCAACCTTTTGATGTTGTCCGTTCGCTGGGTGCCGTTTCCAGTAGTGATCGTTGAACAGTTTCAAGGTGAGCGAATTGATCAGCGATACCGGAGGGCGGATCGGGACAGACAGAGAACGTGGTGCAGCGACCTCAAGGGGCCCCGCCACGCAATGATCACCAGCCGTGAAGCATCCGCGCCCTAGCGCATTGCCCTTGGCCAGGCAATCGATCCACGCGACGCTGTATTCATGCTGCGCATCCATGTCGGCCGACAGGGCAAAAAAATCATCCAGACAGTCAAAACGCACCCGTGTGCTGTCGATCAGGCTCGACTGGATCTTGCGCAGACGAATGCGCACCCAGGTAATCACGCCCGTCAGGCCGAGCCCGCCGATCGTTGCAGCAAACCACTGAGGATTTTCCCGCAGCGAACAGACCATCGGCGATTGCACGGATCGGTGCAGTTCGAAACACACCAGCGAATGAGCAAACGTGCCGCAGCGATGGTGATTTTTCCCGTGGACGTCATTGGCCACCGCCCCACCCAGCGTTACGTGCCGCGTACCGGGCGTGACGCGTAAAAACCAGCCGCGGGGAATGGCCAATTGCAGAATCTCGCCCAGTGTCACACCCGCTTCTGCGCAGATCTCACCCTTTTCCCAATCGGCTTCGATGAAGCGGTTCAGGGGGCGTAATTGCAGCACATGATCGCTTGCGGCCATGCAGCTATCGCCATAGCTGCGGCCATTGCCAAACGGTAACGTTGTCCCGTGAGATTCGATCAAATGCTGCCACTGCGGTCTGATATCCGCTTGCCAGTGGCAGGGACGACCACTCTGCGGGGCATGGGGATAGTTTCCCCAGGAAGCCAGCGAGGCCATCATGCCGCCATCCAGAAAATCAGACAGAACGCCGTTCCCATCACCAGACTCAAGCGATCACGCAGTGCGAAAACCACCGGATCCTCATTCATGCGGCCGCGATGCGTCAGGAGCCAGATACGGGTGATCCAGAGCAGCATCAATGGGCAGGCAAACCAGAGCCATCGGGGAGATGTGTACAGCTGGGTAGTCACGCTGTCATGGATGTAAAGCGCTAACACCAGGACGGCGAGATAACCGGATGCGGCCCCCAAAGAGGAGAGCATTGCCAGGTCCGCAGGAAAGTAGTCGCGGCCGCCGGTCTTACCGGTGATGCCGCTGTGCAGCGCCAGCAACAGCTCGGCATAGCGCTTGACCAGCGCGAGGCTCAAAAACATGAACATGGAAAAAGCCAGCATCCACCCCGTCAGGTCGAGGCCAAACGCGGCGCCACCGGCAATGATGCGCAAGGTATAAAGCAGCGCCAAGGCGATCACATCCAGTGCCATCAACCGCTTCAGCGCCAGCGAATACACCAGCGTCAAAATGTAATAAGAGGCGAGCACGGCAACGAATGGATGAGGCAGCCACAACCAGGCACCGATGAACGAAGCTGACAACAGCAGGGGAAAAACCACCAGACCGGACTGGATAGATAACGATCCACTGGCGAAAGGTCGGTGGCGTTTGGTCGGGTGCTTGCGGTCATCGTTCAGGTCGAGCAAGTCATTCAGGAGATAGACGCTCGATGCACACAAGCCGAAAAGTATGAAGGCCAGCATGCCGCGCCCCAACAGCAGCGGATTGGCCATTAGATGCGCGGCAAAAAGGGGAACGAAAATCAGCACATTCTTCATCCATTGATGAATGCGCAAGG
>NZ_JH635998.1:3445156-3448809 GCF_000257605.1 Pseudomonas sp. R62 | reverse complement strand
CCCGAGATTGAACCACCTGAACTACGTTATCCATGTGCCGGGTGGCGCGTTCGACGCCTGCTAAAGGGTTGACGATATATGCACGTCTGGCCGAGCGCCAAATCGGCAAGTCGTCCAGCGAGTTACCGATGTAATCGAACCCTTTTTCCCCATATAACGTCACCAGCACATCACGCTTGTTCGTTCCGGAAAGGTTCTGCTCAAGGGTCGTACCCAAAACGTCATCAAAGAGCTTCAGGTGCTCGGCGATACGTACCGCCAATGTGTGATGACTGGCCGTGGCCAGAACAATTTTCCGACCGGCATTGCGCTGTTCCTCAATCATCCGGAGCGCGTCGGGATCATAGGGCAAAGTCGCGACATCGATGTCCGTCGCCATTGCCAGTCGATCTTTCAGATACGCCTTGCCATGCCAGAGCCAAGGTAAGAGTTTCAGGCAGTGCAATGGTTTGCTGCGGACAAAGGACATCACACATTCGAACAGCAGATCAGATTTGAGGAGGGTCCCGTCCAGATCAACCACGAAGGGCATTGAAGTAGCGCAGGACGCTGACATCGGCAGTACGTCAGGCAGCGAGACGTTCATGCCCGTCGCCCTCTAAAAAGGACAAAGCGGAAAACGCAGTACCCTAAAACAATATTCACCAGCGAAAACGAAGCGACCGTCACCAGCCCGGACAAGCGCCAGACGTCCGCGATGACACCCACGCCAAAACTGACGCCGCCCATCAGGCCGATGAACATCAGATAGGGAAATACCGGCGTTTCCCTTTCAAAGATATAAAGCATGTTCAGATAGAAAGAGAGCGCAGCAGCTACGCAGAACGCCGCAAAGTTGCTGGCTGCCTGACTCAGGGCGGCCGCCTGACAGAGCACGAAAAATATTTGCCAATGGATGAGCGCATCGGCCAGTCCGATAACGGTAGTTGCAGAGAATCCTTTCATGGTGGTTGCCAGCCGCTTCCAGAGGACGGACCTCCAAGCTAGGCCGGAGCTTGAAAACGGTCTACTGTCAGAAATTACAGGTAGAGGGCTTTATCCGACCAGCGGTCATCTTGTCGTACTCACGTGTCAATTGCTCATCGCGTGCGATTTCAATGCGTTGACCGTTAAACGCCGTGCCCATAAAACCCAAAAGCCCCGATCTCTCGATCAGGGCTTCGTTGTTTACGCACTTACGGTTCAAGAAACCGAACGCACCGAACCTTGCGACACTTGCGTCGGCTGCAACTTGAACAAGTAAAACAACACCGTCAGCAACACCAGAAACGCCGGCCCGACATACAGCGCCACGCGGGTATCCGGGAAGTACGCCATCAGGCCGACCACCAGTACCAGAAACGCCAGGGCGAAGTACGAGCTGACCGGGTACAGCCACATCTTGTACTTGAGGCCGGCACGTTCGCTGGCGCTCAGGCCTTTGCGGAATTTCAGCTGGGCGAGAAGGATCATCACCCAGGTCCAGATCGCACCGAAGGTGGCAATCGAGGTGACCCAGACGAAGACTTTTTCCGGCACCAGATAGTTGAGCACTACGCCCAGCAGCAACACCGCGATCGACAGCAGCAGCGCCCGGCGTGGCACACCGTTGTTCGAGGTCTTGGCGAAACCGGCCGGGGCCTGGCCGTTCTGCGCCAGGCTGTAGAGCATGCGCCCGGTGCTGAAGATGCCGCCGTTGCACGACGACAGCGCCGCAGTAATCACCACGAAGTTGATAATACCGGCTGCGGTCTTGATGCCCAGCCGCTCGAAGGTCATCACGAACGGGCTGCCCTGGGTACCGATTTCATTCCACGGGTAGATCGACAGGATTACGAACAGCGCGCCGACGTAGAACAGCAGAATCCGCCAGAACACCGAGCCGATCGCGTCAGGAATGGTCTTCTGTGGATTCTTCGCTTCACCGGCGGTGAGGCCGATCATCTCGACACCGAGGTAGGCGAACATGACCATTTGCAGCGACATCAGCACACCGGTCACGCCGTTGGGCATGAAACCGCCGTGCGCCCACAGGTTGGAAATGCCCAGCGCCACGCCATCATTGCCGAAACCGAAGGCGATGATGCCGACGCCGCCGATGACCATGGCGATGATGGTGACGATCTTGATCAGGGCGAACCAGAATTCGAACTCGCCGAAGGCTTTCACCGCAATCAGGTTGATCGAGCCCATGCTGATCAACGCCGCCAGGGCCCAGATCCAGCGCGGTACATCGGGGAACCAGATACCCATGTACACCGCCACCGCAGTGATTTCCGCGACGCAGGTGACCAGCCACAGAAACCAGTAATTCCAACCGGTGAGAAAGCCTGCCAGCGGACCGAGATAGTCCTGCGCGTAGCGGCTGAACGAACCGGCCACTGGGTTATGCACGGCCATTTCGCCGAGTGCGCGCATGATCACCAGGATCGCCAGACCGCCAAGGATGTAGGAAAGCATGATCGCCGGACCGGCCATCTGGATGGCTTTGGCCGAGCCGAGAAACAGGCCGACGCCGATACAGGCACCGAGCGCCATCAGGCGGATATGCCGTTCGCCGAGTTCACGTTTGAGCGGACCGCCCGAAGCGGTGTCGCCGTGCGGCAGAAGATTGCCAACTGGCATAGGGGTACAACCTCGTCTTGTTATTGGATATGACCACCGGGTTTCGAAGCGTCGGCCGATAGGCCTTGGCTGGGCAGGAAACCGCGTCGGCTTCGTGGGCAGACGCGTCTTGCAGGGCGGGCCTGAAAGATCAGCGGGGCGTGCAGTATAAAAAGCTCAGGGCAGGATTTTTCACTCTAAAAGTCCCAACATTCAGCGACAACTCTCGGCAATAGTGGGTTCTGCGGAGAGGCATTACCTGCATTACGTAGGAAAAGTCGTCACTGAAAAAGCCGCGAAGTATTGCACAGACATGGTGCAGCGTCATGTTTCAGCCCTAGGGCATTTGATCCACTGTGTGATGTCTCGCCTCGCGCTTGATCACGGATAAATCGCCCGACGGATTCAGAAATTTCGCTCAACAGTTGCAGCGCCGAGCGGGGTGGCCAACCACTAACCTTTGAAAAAGCCAGGAGCACATGCAAGGAAGCTCACATGCCAGTCCGTCCCAACTCCCACCGTCTGCGCCAAGGTCGTTTCTCGGAAAACGGTCGTGCCTATTTCGTCACCTCTGTCATCCACGAACGCCAGCCCGTATTTGCAGATTGGCAGACCGGCCGATTACTGGTTGCCGAACTGCGCCGGGCTCATGAGCAAGGAGTCGCGCAATCCATCGCCTGGGTTGTCATGCCTGACCACTTTCATTGGCTGATGCAATTGCAACGCGGCTCACTTGGTGAAGTCATTGGCGGTGTAAAGGCTCGCTGTGCGCATGCGGTTAACAGAAAAACCGGACGTCACGGACCGCTGTGGCAAACCGGCTACCACGACCGTGCGATCCGTGACGGCGAGGACCTGGAGCCCTTCGCCCGCTACATCATCAATAATCCTTTGCGAGCCGGGCTGGTCGATAACCTCGGTGATTACCCGCTTTGGGATGCCTACTGGCTCTGAGCACAATAGTTCTATGGAATAGGTGGATTTCTTCGTCACACAGACAACATCCCGGGATGTGCACAACATCCTTGTGGTGAGGGGATTTATCCCCGCTCGGCTGCGAAGCAGTCGTC
>NZ_JH635998.1:3428187-3443389 GCF_000257605.1 Pseudomonas sp. R62 | reverse complement strand
GATGAATCCCCTCGCCACTGGGAGTCCCCGTTCGGCTGCGCAGCAGTCGCAACTTGCTGACACGCGGTGTGCCTGTAGAAACCGTGTTGGCAGGTTTTGGTGCCGCTTCGCGGCCCAGCGGGGATGAATCCCTTCGCCACAGTGTTTGTTCCAGTTTTATTCAGATAAAGCACCGGCTCCGCTCTTCACATTTTTTTCACCGGCTTCAACCAACGTCTAAGCTTCAGACAAGTCCGATCAATCTGCGTGAATGGATCAGTCGACTATGGGCGCTTTGTGGCAAACCGATTCGAGTAAAACCGTGGTTCAGACTGAAAGTGTGAATGAAGCGCCTGTCCCTGAAAAACCCCGTCGTCACCGGCACGGGTGGAAGGCTTTCTGGTTGCTGTTTTTGATCATTGCGGTGGTGGTGGGACTCGCTGCGTCCAAGGAAATGCGCACCTCGCGTTTCCAGGCGCGGGAGCTGAGCCAGTACGCCGCTTCGCTGACCTACAAACTTGAACCCGGCCCCAGCGAAGCGATTCGTTATCCGGGCAACGGCCCGTTCGATCTGCGCCTGGGTTACAGCTCTCTGGACGAATTCCTGCCGCGTCTGCTCAAGCGCAACTATGTGATCACCGAGCAGACACGCTTCTCCCCAGCCCTGCTCGGTTACACCGACAAAGGCCTGTTTGTGCCGTATTCGGAAAAGATTCAGGCCGGGCTGTCGATCACCGATTGCCGAGGCGCGCCGCTGTATCGATACAACTATCCGCAGCAACTGTATGCCGACTTCGCGGCGATTCCGCTGGTGGTGGTCAGCAGCCTGCTGTTCATCGAAAACCGCTTTCTCCTCGATCCGAAACAACCGCTGGCCAACCCGGCCGTGGACTGGCCGCGCTTCGGCATGGCCGCGTGGTCGCAAGTGGCGAAACTGCTGCGCCTGCCCGGGCAATCGGCCGGCGGCAGTACCCTGGCGACGCAACTGGAAAAGTATCGCCACTCGCCCGATGGCCTGACCGTGTCGGGCGCGGAGAAGATCCGCCAGATGGTTTCCGCCAGCGTGCGCGCCTATCAGGATGGCCCGCAGACCCTCGGTTCGCGGCAGAACATCGTGCGCGACTACCTCAACAGCGTGCCGCTCTCGGCGGTGCCCGGCCACGGTGAAGTGCACGGCATGGCCGAAGGTTTGCGGGTCTGGTACGGCAGTGATTTCAACAAGGCCAACGAGCAACTGAACAGCCCGAAGACCGATCCGCAGACCATGGCCGCCAAAGGTTTGGCCTTGCGTGAAATGCTCTCGCTGATGATCGCCCAGCGCCGTCCTTCGCATTTCCTGACCAAGGGCCGCGACGAATTGGCCAGCCTCACCGACAGCCACCTGCGCCTGCTCAAGCAGAACGGCGTGATCGACAGCGCTCTGGCCGACGCCGCGCTGGCAAGCACCGTGTCATACCGCGACTGGCAGACCCAGCCAACGATGCAGCCGATTGAAACCAACAAGGGCATCAGCGTTGCCCGCAGCCGCCTGGCGAGCATGCTCAACCGGCCGCTTTACGACCTCGATCGTCTCGACCTGTCAGCCACCAGCACCCTGCAGGGTGACCTGCAAACGCAGGCCACGGCTTATCTGAAAAAACTCGCCGATCCGGTCTACGCTGCCGAAATCGGCCTGCTCGGTGAACGCCTGCTGACGCCGACCAGCACCACGCAAGTGCGCTACAGCTTCACCCTCTTCGAACTGACCCCGGACGGCTCGCGGGTGCGCGTGCAGACCGACAGCACCGATCAGCCGTTCGACATCAACGAGGGCAGCAAGCTCGAACTCGGCTCGACGGCGAAAATGCGTGTGCTGACCACGTACCTGCAAATCGTCGCCGAGCTGCACGACAAATACGGCGCGATGAGCGGGCCAGAACTGAAGAAAGTTGAGGTACCGGATCAGGACCGCCTCAGCCGCTGGGTCATCGACTACCTGATCCAGAACAAGGATCACGATCTGTCGAAGCTGCTCGGCGCCGCGCTGGATCGCAAATACTCGGCCAGCCCCGGCGAAGCGTTTTTCACCGGCGGCGGCCTGCACAGATTCAACAACTTCCGCAAAGAGGACAACGGTCGCCTGCCCACTCTGCGCGATTCGCTGCGCGAGTCGATCAACCTGCCGTTCATTCGGCTGATGCGCGACATCGTCCGTTACACCACCTACTCAGGCCCCAATGGCGAATTGCTCAAGGATGACCGCGACCCCCGCCGCCAGGAATACCTGGCCAGTTTCGCCGACCGCGAAGGCACCTCGTTCCTGCTCAAGTTCTGGAAGAAGTACAAGAACAAGGACACCCAGGCGCGCCTGGAAACTTTCCTCGACAGCATCCGCCCGACGCCGATTCGCATGGCGGCGGTGCACCGTTATCTGTTGCCGGATGCCAGCCAGGAAGACTTCAACAGCTTTGTTCGCGCCCACCTCAAAGGCGCCAAACTCAAGGAGAAACTCACCGATGACCGCCTGATCCGCCTCTACGATGCCTATGGGCCCGGCAGTTACGATTTGCCTGATCAGGGCTTCATCGCCAAGGTGCATCCGCTGGATCTGTGGATGATGGGTTATCTGCTGCATCACCCGGAAGCGACCTTCAGCGAGATCGTCAAGGCCAGCCATTTCGAGCGCCAGGAAGTCTACAGCTGGCTGTTCAAGAGCCGGCACAAAGGCGCGCGCGACAGCCGCATTCGCACCATGCTCGAGATCGAAGCGTTCCTCGACATTCATCAGCGCTGGCAAAAAGTCGGCTACCCGTTCGATCACCTGGTACCGTCACTGGCCACCGCCATCGGCAGTTCCGGCGACCGTCCCGCCGCGCTCGCCGAGCTGATCGGCACCATTCTCAATGACGGCGTGCGCATGCCGACGTTGCGCATCGACAGCCTGCATTTCGCCGCCGATACGCCGTACGAAACCAGACTGGTCAACGACCCGCACGTGGGTAAACGCGTGATGCCGGTGGAAGTGGCCAGAGCCATGCGCGAGGCGTTGTCGCAAGTGGTCGATGCCGGTACCGCCAAACGGTTGTCGGGCAGTTTCAAATTGCCCGACGGCACGCCGCTGGCCATGGGCGGCAAAACCGGCACCGGGGATAACCGCATCGCGGCGATCGGCTCCGGCGGGCGGATCATCAGTTCGAAGTCGATCAACCGCACCGCGACCTTCGTGTTCTACATCGGCGATCACCATTTCGGCACCCTCACCGCGTTCGTCCCGGGGCGCTCGGCAGAGAACTTCAAGTTCACCTCGGCCCTGCCCACGCAGGTGCTCAAGGGCATGGCGCCGATTCTCACGCCGTATCTGCAACCGGGCAGTGACTCGCAATGTCGTCCGGCGGAAAATCCCCCCGTGGTTACCACCGGGCCGGCGCAGTTGGCAATCCTGTCCGGATGACAGCGCATTACTGCTCTTGCTTCTGTCGCAAAGACCGCGAGGAGTCCTGCCAGGCTGGCCCCGTGCAGCCGCGCAAGACGCTGGGGCCCGATCGGGCGTCTGAACGCAGCCAGACTGGCATGGGCTGCTTGGCCGGAATCGCGCTTAACCTACCTCTGAATCCCAGATCACCGTGACATTGCCCGAATAGGTGCGCGCTTCCCCTTCCCTGATCATTCTTTCCACCGCATCGCGGGCCACTTCGAAATGCAGCGTGCCCACCTTGCGGTCCAGATAAAAGCTCGGCTGAAACAACTCGGTGCCCGTGCCATCACGCAGCAATCGCCGGCGATTGACCGCTTGTCCGGCGCCATCGGTCAGCCCGTTGGGCAGGCTGACGCTGACTTCCAGTGGTACCGCATGGCCGGTGCCCGGTTCCCGTATCAAGCAGTCGTTGACGAAGAAGTACTGGCACTCGATGTTCATCTTGAAGCGGCTCGAGGCCGAGATATTGAACGTCTGGTCACGCATCAGCCGGGTCGGCTTGCGGCCCTCGTTCAGCCACGACTGCCAACCGCCCACCGGTTGCAGCGCCACGCGGTTGCCGCCGGGAGGAATATCGACCTTCATGGTGTGCGTAACCCTCAGATTGAAATTGAGGGTCAGAATCGAGTCGTTCGGGATCATCACATCGCCCATGTCGAAATCCATGTTCGGACCGACGGTGTAGGTAATGGCACCGGTGTAGTCGCCAGCATCCATTTTCAGCGGATCCGGCGTGCGCAGTTCGTAGGCGTAGACGAAAAACTGATAGTTCATGCCAAGCGGGATATCGAACAGAGCTTTCTTGGCGCAGACCCCCGCCCCTTCCGGAACTCTCCAGAAACTGTTGTAACCATAATATCCCGCTGTAAGGGTACCTACACCCAGACACGGTGGCGGAGCGAAGACCCAGCCGCCGCCTTCCCACAAGTCATCCCACCAGCCGCCTCCGGTCAACTCGACGACCGACAACGGGAAGCCCGCCTCGTGACCAACACCGGCAATTCTCACCTCGACAACGTGGCTATCACCGGCAGCGTTGGTCACCGAAACAGTCCTCCAGTCGGACGGCACCTTGGCCATGCCACCCTGGCGCGGATCGGCGTGGTTGGCCTGAATCGGCGCATTGGCGGCGAACGGGATGCGCGCGACCAGGCTGAACAGCCCCAAAGACTCGCACGTTGCCGGTACCTGACGGCAGAAACCCTCGGATGGGGTCTGATTCTTGAACTGATTTTTTTGCGGATTGGCAAAGTCCGGCTCGAAGGTGGCATCAATGTTGTGCACTTCGGCCACTGCCGCAGCGCTGAACAACGTCAACAGCAATCCGATCCATGGGCGGATGCCCGGGGCGCTAGAAAAAATCATGGGTGGTCTCCAGAAAATACTTCGATACCAGCATTGCGCGAGCCATCTCACTCGCCAGGCGCTCGGGCACTGAACAGCAACAGCACGTTGCCGGCGTAATCCCCGGGGCGGTAGCCGCCCTCCGGGCTGATCGGGTCGATCTGCAACAGCACCCGTGTCCCCGCAGCGGCCTCGGCCTGCGACACCACCTCACGCGGGGCCATCTCGGCGCTCAGCTCCACCTTGTTAAAGGTCACGCGCAGGCTGATATCGTCTGCCGGCCGACCGTTCGAAAGGTAGGGCGCGGACTCCAGCCGCGCTTCAATCGCACTGGTGTCGTGACGCACATCAAAGTACTTGCGCACACTGCTCAGGCTTGAGGTCGAGTGATTCCAGTCGAGCCGCTGCGGTCGGTGGATCCAGTCCGGCACCGCGGGAATGATGTAGAACGATCGGTTCGGCACTTCCACTGTCACTTCGAACGTGTGTGCTTCCCGAGCCGCCCAGGCCGCATCGCTGGCCAGAGCCGCCGCGGCTATCAGCGCGACGACGGTGCATTGCTTGATCATGTTGGTTACCCGTTGCGTCAATGAAAAGCAGACCTAGCGGCTGCTGACCGTCAGGTTCTTCTTCTCGCTGCCTTCGATCAGGAAGAAGCGGTACCCACGACCCTTCTCCTTGTCGAAAGCGAACGTCTTGCCCGCCAGCACATGGTGTTTGGTGGTCACGCCGCAGTCGGTTTCGTCGCTCAACGAGCAGTTTCTGAACTCGTCGACAATCACCACGGTGTTGCCGTCATTGCGCAGTTCGTAGCGGCTGTCGGTTTCATTGATCGTCGTGGCAAACCGTGTTTCCCTGGGCCGTACGAAGAACACCGTGCCGAAACCGGTCATCACGTTGACCCCGGCCGTCAGTGCCTTTTTGTAGTCTTCCCGTTCTTCCTGGCTGACAGCGAACTCGTCTTCCTTTTCCGGCACCACCGGCACGAAGCGCACGCGGAAGTAACGCTCGCGATCGCGTTCACCCATGTACAGCAAGCGGGTGCCCTGCATGCCCTCGGCCGGGACGATCAGCCGCGCCGGGCTGGCCATCAGGCCGTTGCGCGAAGCGCCGTCGGCAGCGTTCTCAACCGGGATTTCCTTCGGCGTGCCGTCGGCGTCGTAGACAATCTCCAGAACGTTTACCTTGACGAACGCGGTGGCATCGCCGCTGTTGAACACCCGTTTCAGATAGGTGCTCTTGTCGCCATCCATATAGTCGTACACCGTACCGACATTGATCTGCGGCCCGGCCTGCGCCGTCAGGCAAAACACGCTGAGCACGCCCAGCAAAAAACCACGGTTCATCACTTCAACTCCATGAAAAAAGGAACAAGGCGCCGGCGCGCACGTTCATACGTCGGCTTCCCGGATAACGCTGATATTTCCGCTGCGCGTGTCGCCCGAATGTGGACCTGGTCATCGGTTCAGCCCGCCTTCTGCGCGGTGACACCGACGTCGGCCACGGTGTCTGGCGTGCAGCGCAGATCGCCTATCATCAGGACGTTGTTTTCACTGCGGTACTGGTTGGCATCGAGGCGGAACTGACACAGCAAGCGATTATCGCGACGGATTTCGAGGGTCGGCGAACCGGCGTTCATCTCCATTGAAAAGAACCCGTCGACCTCGGTGACGCCACGGCTGGCATGGTTGATCACATGATGGCCCTTGAGCGGCTGCCCTGCTTCATCGATCAGGCGACCGAGCACTGTCAGGGTTTTCATCACACGGATCTTGCGGTACTCCACCCCGCCCTTGTTCAGGTGATAGCGAGTGCGCGCCGGCTCGATGGTCGCTGCGGGCACGTTATTGCCCTCGAAGTCGAAGCTCACGGAGCTGTTCTGATAGGCCGTGATCGGGATGAAATTGCGCCCCGGCTTCAAGGCAGCGCTGCTCCCGCTATAGTCGTCGGCACGCAGGACGATGTCGTCGATGTCCGATTCGACATCGACGATCATCCCGGCGCCGCGCACTTCGCTGTGATTGGTCATGAGCATCTGCTCGCCACCGACGACCAGCGTGCTGTCGAGGTTGAGGCCGCCGGTGAAATTGCCGTTGTAGGACGAGCGTTGAATAAAGCCATCGCCGTTGACCGCATCGGTGCGGAAATTGGCCAGGCTGGACATGCCCAGGCCGTAGGTATCGGTGAGCGCCGTGACCGAGACGCTTTGCAGCACGTGATCCTTGAAATCCTTGCGCCAGCCGAGCGAGGCGTTGTTGTCGCGTTTGCCATCACGGGCGGTGCGTGAGCCGATGCTGCCGGTGAGCTGTTGACCGGGCGCGCCGAGCGCCAGATTGATGCTCAGATCGATCCCGCGATTGCGCGCATCGCCGCTGCTGAAACTGCCCGGACGATCAAAGACCGACAGGCGCCAACTGGCATTACTGCCCAGCAGCACAGTGCGCTGGGTCCAGCCCAGATCCAGGCCTACGCCTTCGACATTGCCTTCGCTGTGCGAAACCCGGGCATTGACCGAACTCTTGCTGCTCACCCGATGATTGAGCGCCAGCGATGAATTGCTGGTCTGGCCGACGAACACGTTACGCGGACGAACGCGTGTGCCGTCGGGCAGCGTTTCGTAGGTGTTGGTGGTGTCGAGCCAGCTGCGGTTGTGGCTGATCACCAGACTGCCCGCGCCGTAGTTGTAAAGGCTTTGCAGATCCAGACCGGTGCCGTAATCCTCGGTCTTGTAGACATTGACATACAGGCTGAGGTGGTTGGCCAGCGTCCAGTCGATGGATGTGCCGTACTGCAGCTTTTCGCGAATCTGCCGCGCCGAAGCGCCGAGAATCACCCGCGGATGCAACAGATAGTTGAGCGATGCACCGGCGGTCGGGCTGCCACTGCTTTGCTTGTCCCAGTTACTCAACAGTTTGCTTTCTTCGCCGGCAAATAGGTTGTAGCGCCAGCGCTCATCGAGGTTGCGCCAGTTGCTCGGCTTGTAGACCAGTTCCTGCGTGGTGGAGGTGATCTGGCCGTCCTCGATCAGGCGAACCTCCACTTCGTAAATGCCACCCGGCAGCGGCCGCGTATCGAGCGATTGCAGACCGGCGGGTACCGATTGCGTGTTGATCAGCAAACCGTTGCGCCAGATTTCCACCGCCCCCTGACGATTGGCGGTCACGTAGATCGGATACACGCTCGGCATCGGCGTGTTGATCGCCAGGCTGTCGGAGCTGCCATACATGAGGCCTACAGCGGTGTCGGGGCTGGTGCCGAACGTGCGCGGCTGACGCATCAGCCCTTCGGAATTGGGGGTGAAATAGCCCAGGCGAAAGAAACTGCCTTGCAGTTCGCGCTGGGTGTGCAGCTCATGCACGGCGTGATACAGCTTGGTGTCAGGACCGCCGAGCCGGGCCATTTGCAGGTTGAGGGTCTGGCTCCAGTTGCCCAGACTGGAACTGGCTTCCAGGCCGAAGCGCCCACCCAGATCCTGATCCTGGCCGCCATTGAGATTGAGTTGATTGCGCACCATCAGGCCACGACTGCCGCCGTCGGGTTGCTCGTAATAACGCTTGGCCTGAACATCGCGCTCGGCATTTTCAGTGAGGATCGAAACCAGCGAACTTTGCAGGTTGTAGTGCACCGCCAGAAACTGATCGGGACATGAACCGCGGCACGCGCCCAGAGGCACACCGGGTTTGAGGTAGCTCGCCCACTTTTCCCGCTCGGCCGGGCCAAAGCGGTTTTCGCTGGTATCGGTGAATTCGAGAAGCGTGATGCGGTCATCTCGCGACAGCACCACCATGGCTTCGCCCAGCGGCTGCTGATCGACTTCGACCCGCACCGCCAGCGGTACATCAAAGAAATGCTCCTCGAAATCCGCCGGCAAGCCTTTGGCCTGCGCCAGCAAACTGCGTGGCGTGGTACCGGTGGCGTCGGAAGCCATGACTGCGCTGGCACAGAACAACAGCGCAAGCGCAGCCGCGATGGGTGTCATCGGGAACATGAACTCGTACTCTGATTTTCAGACAATGAAAGTCCGTCGGGGCAAACACGGATGTTTGCCCCGCCGGTCAAACCCACGGCGAAGGTGGGCGTCTAGCAGGCGATCATGCGATCAAGGCGTACCGACCGGAGGTACTGCATCGAAAACCATTGCCACGGTACCGGTGTATTCGCCCGGCAAGTATTTGGCGGTGGCACGCGGAGTGATCTTCAGCATCGCGCGGTAGGAACTGTCGGATTCGTCCTCGCCTACAACCATTTGCGGCATCTGGTTGAGAATCTTGCCATTGAATTCAACGTCCAGAGGGATCTGGTCAGTACCCGATTGCAGGTAAGGATAGCCACTGAGGCTGGCGTGAACAGAGCCGTTAGAGTTACGTACGTCGAAGTAACCTTTGACCTCGGTCATTTTGCCGGTGGCAGGGTTGTAGCTCATGTCCTGGTCCTTGTTGACCAGATCAGGGTCGACCGGCACCACATAGAAACTGTTGGTTGGCACTGTGGCGACAAGACTGATGGAGTGCGAGGCTTCATTCGCCGCGAAGGCCGTGGAGGACATTGCCAGAAGAGCCAGTGGAGCAGCGATTGCGATTTTCTTGAACATCGTTCAGTACCTGTTTGCTTTATATAAGGGGGTGTCATTGAAAGTTCATAAACCTTTTGCTCGTCGACCGCTGAAGCAACTTGAACTTTCAATGCCGGGCATCATCGACTGTTGCCTCTGGAATGTAAGCAGGCAACTTCCGACAAACTCGTAGTTAAACAACCCCACACCCTGCCAGAAAAAAGAACAAAAAACAGATACTTGCAACATTCGCTGTAAGTTGCGCCCTACACACAGTTACAGGCAAAAAACCATACAGCAACTTAGCCGCTTTAACGCGGCAACTTGCAAGAAATTAGAATATATACTCAAGCACAACTAGAGCGATAACTTTAACTTTAAGGTCACCCCTTTTTATTTTTTGATCGGGAAGAGTTTTGTGGCTTTTTTCACGCTGACCGCTCGTCCGTCGAGCGTCGCCAGAGGCTAAAAACGTCTTGCACAGCGCTTAAGATATATCTTAAGTTGTATCTAAATACGACGAGAGAGAAGCGAAATGAGAGACCATCATTCCCCCCACCGCGAGCATGGCGATGGCCGCGACGGCTTCGAGAAGCGCCCCGGTCGCGAACGCGGCGGCCGCGGCCCGCGAGTCTTTGCCCCCGGCGACTTGAAATTGCTGTTGCTGGCGCTGATCGCCGAGCAGCCCTGCCACGGTTACGACCTGATCCGCCAGATCGAAGGCATGTTCGACGGCGCCTACAGCCCCAGCCCCGGGGTGATCTACCCGACCCTGACCTTTCTGGAAGAGAGCGACCTGATCGCCGGTGATGCCGAGGCCGGCAAAAAGCGTTACAGCGTCACCGACGCCGGTCGTTTGTCTTTAAGTGAACAAGCGGTGGCGCTCGACGGCGTCCGCATGCGCATCGACGTCAGCAAGCGCTCGCTGCGCGGCCATGATCGCCCGCCGGAAATCCACGAAGCGGTGCACAACCTGCGTCATGCCCTGCAACTGCACCACGGGCGCTGGAGCGCCGAGGAAATCCTGCGCGTGCGCGACCTGCTCAACGACACCGCCAAAGCCATCGTCGACGGCCCTGCCGTTCAACCTGCCACGGAGAAAGCCGAATGACTGCAGTCGATAACCAAACCATTCACCGCGTGATGCACGAAATCAAACGGCGCAAGCTTGAAGTGCTGCGCGTCACCGACCTGACCCCGCGCATGCGCCGTATCACCCTCGGCGGGCCGGAACTGGCCGGGTTCATCAGCCTGGGCACGGACGATCACGTCAAACTGCTGTTCCCGCAGAACGCCGAACAAGCGGCGGCGCTGGAGACGATGCAACTGGGCGCCGGCAAGGACAACGGGCCGATGCCCGAGATGCGCGACTACACGCCGCGTCGTTACGACCTGGATAAAATGGAGCTGGACATCGATTTCGTCCTGCACGGCGACGGCCCTGCCTCGACCTGGGCGGAACAGGCGCAACCGGGGCAGTTCCTGCATATCGGCGGGCCGCGCGGTTCGATGATCGTGCCGGACATCTTTGACAGCTACCTGCTGATCGGCGACGAAACCGCCCTCCCCGCCATCGCCCGCCGCCTCGAAGGTCTGGCTGCAAATCGCCGGGCACTCGTGGTGATCGAAGTGGAAAACGGTGCCGAGCAGCAAGTGCTGGAAAGCGCGGCGCAGTTCAATGTGATCTGGGTGCTGCGTGAAGGTGGCAAGGACAACCTGCTGACGACGGTCAAACAACTGCAGGTGCCCAAGGGCAATCTTTACGCCTGGGTGGCGACCGAGACCAAGGTCTCACGGCAGATCCGCCGGGTGCTGATCGATGAGCATGGGCTCGATGAACAGTTCATCAAGGCTGTCGGCTACTGGCGCGCCGAGGGCTCTTCCGAGGAAGAGTAAATCCGAGAAGCAAAAGATCGCAGCCTTCGGCAGCTCCTACAGGGGAATGCATTCCAAATGTAGGAGCTGCCGAAGGCTGCGATCTTTTGATCGTTACGGCCGAAATCGATCCAGACCAATCACTAGCAACCCCACCAACACAAACCCCACCAATATCCCCCCGGCATTGATCAGCACCTGTGGATATCCCAACACCGCCACATCAATGAACGGATACGCA
This sequence comes from Pseudomonas sp. R62, assembly GCF_000257605.1. Taxonomy (NCBI): domain Bacteria; kingdom Pseudomonadati; phylum Pseudomonadota; class Gammaproteobacteria; order Pseudomonadales; family Pseudomonadaceae; genus Pseudomonas; species Pseudomonas sp. R62. The sequence goes on along the minus strand of NZ_JH635998.1, from coordinate 3,431,944 downwards.
TAGGCGCCAAGCAGATGCCCGCGCAGCAAGGCGTAGATGAAATACACCAGCGGATAGATCAGCCACAGCGGCAAGTGCCAGAGGCGCAACGTGCCTTTGGGGACGCAGCACCACCAATAGCCGAGAAACAGCAATGGCATGACGTCGTGGAGCAATTCGTCGGCAACAAACTGCCAGCCTTCGGGGTGCCACAAGTGCCGCAACAGGATGCTGTAGGCCAGACCGACCACGGCGATGCTCACCGCGATCCCGCTGCTGACCCACGGTTGCAGAAACCAGCGCCGCGCGGCGGATTCGCGCTCGGTGACCGCGCAGGTCAGCACCGCCGCCACCAGGGTGTTGGTCAATATGGTGAAGTAGCTGAAGAAACTCACCAGCCCGCCCAGCAGGCTGGCGCCGATGCTCAATCGTGCGAAGAGAATCAAGTACAGCTGAATTGCCAGCCCTGCCCAGCCCAGCACGGCCAGGCCGGTGGTCAGGCGTCGGCGCCTCGCGCTGTTCATCTCAGAGCGGTCGCTTGGTGCGCATCAGCTTCACGTACAGGCGTTCGACCTTTTCCCGCGCCCATGGGGTTTTGCGCAGGAAGGTCAGGCTCGATTTGATGCTCGGATCGCTTTTGAAGCAACGGATATCGATACGCTCGGCCAGACCCGACCACTCGTAGTGAGTCACCAGTGCGTTGAGGATCTGTTCGAGGGTCACGCCGTGCAGCGGATCGGGGGATTGTTCGTTCATGCCGGGCCTTTGGGCGAAGTGATATGCAGAAGCCGCGCACCTTAGCCGAGGGGCAGAGCAGGTGGAAGGCCTTCCTGCAAATGTAGGCCAACCCGGGAAGATCGCAGGCTGTGGCCCGGCTCACAATGCGCCCGTTTGCCGCACTGTTACCGAATCCGAAACGCTGCATGTCTGCAAAAGCGCTTTCTCAATTTGTTACAGATCATTATCCTGCCGCCCTTCCGCTGAAACGCTTCACTGCCTGCGACAATCTGAAGCGCTCGGCCTGCACCTGAAAACATCAAAAAAAGACTTCTTCATGCCTGACTTTTCCTTCTCCCGAGACAGCGCTATCTCTGCCCTGCGCACCCTTGGCGGCTGCACCGCCATTGGCTTGGCGACCTGTGCCCACGCGGCGCCGGCCTTCGACAGTGAATCACCGTACATGCTCGGTGACTGGAACGGCACGCGCACAGAACTTGCGGAAAAAGGCTACGACTTCAAACTCGATTACACCGGCGAAATGGGCAGCAACCTGCACGGCGGTTACGACCACGACCGAACTGCCCGCTACAGCGACCAGTTCGGCCTCGGCACCCATCTGGATCTGCAGAAGATCCTCGGTTGGAACGACGCCGAATTTCAACTGACCATCACCAAACGCAGCGGCAATAACATCAGCAACGACCGCATCAACGACCCGCGCGTTGGCGGCTTCACTTCCGCCCAGGAAGTCTGGGGCCGTGGCCAGACCACGCGCCTGACCCAGATGTGGTACCAGCAGAAATTCTTCGATCAGAAACTCGACATCAAGGTCGGCCGCTTCGGCGAAGGCGAAGACTTCAACAGCTTCCCTTGTGACTTCCAGAACCTCGCTTTCTGCGGCTCGCAGGTCGGCAACTGGGTCGGCGGCATCTGGTACAACTGGCCAGTCAGCCAGTGGGCGCTGCGGGTCAAATATCACCTGACGCCGGAGCTGTATGCGCAGGTCGGCGCCTACGAGCAGAACCCGTCGAACCTTGATCGCGGCAACGGTTTCAAACTCAGCGGCAGTGGCACCCAGGGCGCGATACTGCCGGTCGAACTGGTGTGGACGCCGAAGCTCAACGGCCTGCCGGGCGAATACCGCGCCGGTTACTACTACAGCAATGCCAAAGCCTCTGACGTTTATAAAGACCAGAACGGCCAACCGGCAGCGCTGAGCGGCGAAGCCTACCGCAGCGCGTCGAGCAAGCACGGCGTATGGCTGGGCGTGCAGCAACAGGTGACCAGTATCGCCAGCGACCACTCGCGCGGTTTGAGCCTGTTCGCCAACGCGACGATGCACGACAAGAAAACCAACGCCATCGACAACTACGTGCAGGCCGGCCTGACCTACAAAGGTCCGTTCGATGCCCGCGCCAAGGACGACATCGGTTTTGCCCTCGCTCGTGTGCACGTCAACCCGGCCTATCGCAAGAACGCCGAAATGACCAACCGCGCCAACGCCGTCTACGACTACGACAATCCGGCGTTCCTGCCACCGCAGGACACCGAATACAGCGCCGAGCTGTATTACGGCGTGCACGTAACCAACTGGCTGACCGTGCGCCCGAACCTGCAATACATCCGCCACCCCGGTGGCGTGAACGACGTCGACGACGCCCTGATCGGCGGGATCAAGATCCAGTCGTCGTTCTAAAGATCACAGCTAACCCCTGTGGGAGCGAGCCTGCTCGCGAAGGCGGCCTGTCAGTCGCTGCAGTGTTGCCTGATACACCGCTTTCGCGAGCAGGCTCGCTCCCACAGGAATGCATTTCGTTAGCCGAACAAGTTTTTATCTGAACCATGCCTGCGCCAAATCGTCATCTAAAGTGACTACAGCGCGGGACTACATAAACGTCACGGAGAATCACACTATGAGCACCGAAAGTGCTTCGAGTCGGGGCCGTCTGCTACCGGGCCTGCTCGGCATCCTTCTTCTACTGATGGGCCTGGCCATGCTGGCCGGGGGAGTCAAGCTGAGCATGCTCGGCGGCTCGCTTTACTATCTGCTGGCCGGTATCGGCATTGCGCTGAGCGGCATCCTGCTGCTGATGCGCCGCAGCGCGGCGCTGGGCCTGTACGCCATCGTGCTGTTTGCCAGCACGGTGTGGGCCTTGTGGGAAGTCGGTCTGGACTGGTGGCAACTGGTGCCGCGTCTGGCGCTGTGGTTTGTCCTCGGCTTCGTGATGCTGCTGCCGTGGTTCCGTCGTCCGCTGCTGCTCAACGGCCCGGCGAAAATCGGCACTGGCGGTCTGACCGTGGCGGTTGTCCTGGCCGGCGTTACCGCTCTGGCCAGCCTGTTCACCCACCCGGGCGAAACCTTCGGCGAACTGGGCCGCAACAGCGCGGACATGACCAGCACCGCACCGGCCATGCCGGATGGCGACTGGCAGGCGTACGGTCGCACCGAGTTCGGTGACCGCTACTCGCCGCTCAAGCAGATCACCCCGGAAAACGTCGGCAAGCTGCAAGAAGCCTGGCGCATCCAGACCGGCGACCTGCCAACTGCGGATGACCCGGTCGAGCTGACCAACGAAAACACCCCGCTCAAAGCCAACGGCATGGTCTACGCCTGCACCGCGCACAGCAAAGTGCTGGCACTGGACCCGGACACCGGCAAGGAAATCTGGAGCTTCGATCCACAGATCAAGAGCCCGGTCGGCTTCAAGGGCTTTGCCCACATGACCTGCCGTGGCGTTTCGTATTACGACGAAGCCGCCTATGCCAAGTCTGAAAACGCTGGCTCGGCCGTCATCTCCGAAGCCGGCCAGGCCGTCGCTCAAGCCTGCCCGCGTCGCCTGTACCTGCCTACTGCTGACGCCCGCCTGATTGCGTTGAACGCCGACACCGGCAAGATCTGCGAAGGCTTCGGCACCAATGGTGTGGTCGACCTGACCCAAGGCATCGGCCCGTTCACCGCCGGCGGCTACTACTCCACCTCGCCAGCAGCGATTACCCGTGATCTGGTGATCATGGGCGGTCACGTCACCGACAACGAATCGACCAACGAGCCATCGGG
>NZ_JH635998.1:3422661-3427589 GCF_000257605.1 Pseudomonas sp. R62 | reverse complement strand
AATCGACCAACGAGCCATCGGGCGTGATCCGCGCCTTCGACGTGCGCGACGGTCACCTGGTGTGGAACTGGGACAGCGACAAGCCGGACGCCACCGAGCCTCTGGCCCCGGGCGAAACCTACAGCCGCAACTCGGCGAACATGTGGTCGCTGGCCAGCGTCGATGAAAAACTCGGCATGGTTTACCTTCCACTGGGCAACCAGACCCCTGACCAATGGGGCGGCAACCGCACCCCGGGCGCCGAGAAATTCAGCGCCGGCCTCGTCGCCCTGGACCTGGCCACCGGTAAAGTGCGCTGGAATTACCAGTTCACCCACCATGACCTGTGGGACATGGACGTGGGTAGCCAGCCTACCCTGCTCGACATGAAAACCGCCGACGGCGTGAAACCTGCGCTGATCGCCCCGACCAAACAGGGCAGCCTGTACGTCCTCGACCGTCGTGACGGCACGCCGATCATTCCGATCAAGGAAATCCCGGTACCGCAAGGCGCTGTCAAAGGCGACCACACCGCACCGACCCAGGCCCGTTCGGACCTCAACCTGCTGGCCCCGGAACTGACCGAAAAAGCCATGTGGGGCGCCAGCCCGTTCGACCAGATGCTGTGCCGCATCCAGTTCAAGGAACTGCGTTACGAGGGCCAGTACACCCCGCCATCGGAACAGGGCAGCCTGATCTATCCGGGTAACGTCGGCGTGTTCAACTGGGGCGGCGTCTCGGTCGATCCGGTTCGCCAGCTGCTGTTCACCAGCCCGAACTACATGGCCTTCGTCTCGAAAATGGTGCCACGCGAGCAAGTCGAAGCCGGCAGCAAGCGCGAGAGCGAAACCTCGGGCGTGCAGCCAAACACTGGCGCGCCATACGCGGTGATCATGCACCCGTTCATGTCGCCACTGGGCGTACCGTGCCAGGCCCCGGCCTGGGGCTACGTCGCCGGTATCGACCTGACCACCGGCAAAGTCGTGTGGAAACGCAAGAACGGCACCAGCCGCGACAGCTCGCCAATCCCGATCGGCTTCACCCTCGGCGTACCGAGCATGGGCGGTTCGATGGTTACTGCCGGCGGCGTCGGCTTCCTCAGCGGCACCCTCGACCAGTACCTGCGCGCCTATGACGTGAATACCGGTAAAGAACTGTGGAAATCGCGCCTGCCAGCAGGCGGCCAAGCGACTCCGATGACCTACACCGGCAAGGACGGCAAGCAATACGTGCTGCTCGTTGTTGGCGGTCACGGCTCGCTGGGCACCAAGATGGGTGACTACATCATTGCGTACAAGCTGCCGGAATAAGATTTAACGGCGGTAAAACAAAGGCGCCACCTTGTGAAGGGTGGCGCCTTTTTACATAGAGGAGCGCCCAAAATACTCCATCCACGGCAGAGCATATGGCACCAATGAAGGCTATCCTCTTTTGCTCGCGGCTATTTGAGCTTTGATTGACTGTTGTACATCCGCCAACGATGCAAACAGACCGCCAGGTTTCCCACCGGAGTAGACAATCTGGAAACGGTAGCCTGAGTTGGCAGGATCATGTTCCAAGATGGTCCAGCCTCGATAGGTTGTCGTAATAGGGTAACTCATAGTTTATCTCCTTGATTTTGCGCACTTCCCTAGTGTGAGAAATCGCCCTACCAATGTCGTACAACGTTATAAAAACCGTCAACTGTCAGAGTTGACAGGTATTCAATACGCATTCGAGATAAAGACTAATCCGAAGCGGAATATTAACGACTCAGGAAACAGTGCCCCTTCCGCATTAAAACCCAAAGAGCATAAACCCGATCAAAACCCAGCAAAAACGGGCTAAAAAACTGTCAACTATGACAGTAGCGACCCATTTCAAAAAAAGATGAGGATGCAGTCGCATTAATAGTACTTGTTGCCAGAAAAGTAACTGCGCACCTCCTGAGCCCTGGTTCCGGAAGCCGCATTAAATATTCAAGGAGATCAATCATGAACAATATAAGAAACAGGGGCGCTGCGCTCTTGGTAACCATTATGGCGCTGACTGCCTCAATTGTTAAAGCCGACGTACTTACAGACAAGGCAAACAATTGCAATAAAGCGCTGAGTGAGCTGAAGACTATCGGAGTGACGCCTGGCGAATATAGTTGCGAAGCAAATACGAAGAAGGACATGTACTGGCGAGCCTATGCACCAGGGGAGTTATTTAGAAAAATTCTTGATATTTGCGAAGCAAATGGACCAGTCACATCAGTTCCCTATGAATCATCTGAAGTTGTTGCGTGTAACTATTACTCTCCAGCGGGCTTTAGAAAATAACTGCACTACGACTTATTTGGACAAGCAATCCCATAGCTGGTGATGCCGGCCGGTTAGTGCCAAATAATTTGCTTAAAATGGCGAATCTCCTGTGGGAGCTAGCCTGCTAGCGATTGCGGCCTGACATTCAACATCTGTGTTTACTGAAAGTGCCCCATCGCTAGCAGGCTAGCTCCCACAGGTTGAAAAGTGTTTGCTCTTTGGGAAAGGTGCTTGTCCTACAGACGTTGAAAGTGGCGCGGAGTTTTCCGACAAGTCGCGTCGGTTGTGCCTCGGAAATCGGCTGGATAGGCTCTGGGGTCGCTGCAAATTCAGCGAACGGGGGTCGCGGCCCGAGCAGTTCATTCGATTTGATGCATAATCGCCGGCCCAAGCGCTTGCCGCTTGGTTTGATGGTGGCTGTGCGCGGGATACCCTCGGGTATGCCGGGTTTTCCGAATGGCTCGGTCCGCGAACCTGCGTACAGCTGCCTCCTTGCATTGCGTCGCGGCGAGCAAGCAAGGCAGCTCCATTTCTCATTCGGCGCGCCACCATGTTCAAACCAACACCCAATCCCCCCGAAACCGAAAGCACTTCCCCCTACCAATCCCCCGACTCAAAAAAAACGCCACGACGCCGCCGACCGTGCGCAGGACCACTACCTGAAACCACCCGCCAACGCCGACAAGGCCCACAAACCCAGCACCATGTTCCAGGTCACTCCAGACCAAAACAACGAAAGCCTGCTTGCCCACGCCTGCGAATCCCTGGCCTCGGCCAATGTCATGACCAGCGACATCGCGGCATACGTCGACAGCCCACAGCGACATACCATCCTTGCGATCCAGCCACCATTTAATAGTTAAAGCTAACCAGCACTAGCGTTTTTCGCTATTTATGCAAAGACATTGTTAGATTCCAATAGGCTTCCCATGCCGAGCTGAAGAATCTCGCCACCGGCCCAGAGGCCACCAAGGTCAAAAACTATCCAGCCCCAAACACACAACCAGAAACACACCCGCCCCATTGAAACCACCCCACCCCTGCCCCATCTAACACCCCATACCCCATTGCGCAGGTGCCCCATGACCGACCAGCAAGATCGCCCGGACAACCACGACGATTACGAAACCGACCACATCGAACACACCTCCTCCGGCACCGGCCTGGCGCTGCCCGGGCAAAACCTGCCGGACAAGGTCTACATCATCCCGATCCACAACCGTCCGTTCTTCCCGGCCCAGGTCCTGCCGGTCATCGTCAATGAAGAGCCGTGGGCCGAAACCCTCGAACTGGTCAGCAAGTCCGAACACCATTCCCTGGCCCTGTTCTTCATGGACACGCCCCAGGAAGACCCGCGCCATTTCGACACCGGCGCCCTCCCCGAATACGGCACGCTGGTCAAGGTTCACCACGCCAGCCGCGAAAACGGCAAACTGCAATTCGTCGCCCAGGGCCTGAGCCGTGTGCGCATCAAGACCTGGCTCAAACACCATCGCCCGCCGTACCTCGTCGAAGTCGAATACCCGCACCAGCCCACCGAGCCGACCGACGAGGTCAAGGCTTACGGCATGGCACTGATCAATGCGATCAAGGAGCTGTTGCCGCTCAACCCGCTGTACAGCGAAGAACTGAAGAACTACCTCAACCGCTTCAGCCCCAACGACCCGTCGCCGCTGACCGACTTCGCCGCCGCGCTGACCTCGGCGACCGGTCCCGAGCTGCAAGAAGTGCTCGACTGCGTGCCGATGCTCAAGCGCATGGAGAAAGTCCTGCCGATGCTGCGCAAGGAAGTCGAAGTCGCGCGCCTGCAAAAAGAGATTTCCGCTGAAGTTAACCGCAAGATCGGCGAGCATCAGCGTGAGTTTTTCCTCAAGGAACAGCTCAAGGTCATCCAGCAGGAACTCGGCCTGACCAAGGACGACCGAAGCGCCGACCTCGAACAGTTCCAGCAGCGCCTCGAAGGCAAAACCCTGCCGGCGCAGGTGCAGAAACGCCTCGAGGAAGAAACCCACAAACTGTCGATCCTCGAAACCGGCTCGCCGGAATACGCCGTCACGCGCAATTATCTGGACTGGGCAACATCGGTGCCGTGGGGCGTGTACGGCGAGGACAAACTCGACCTCAAGCACGCGCGCAAAATCCTCGACAAGCATCACGCCGGTCTGGACGACATCAAGGATCGCATCCTCGAATTCCTCGCCGTTGGTGCCTATAAAGGCGAAATCAGCGGCTCGATCGTGTTGCTGGTCGGCCCGCCAGGCGTGGGTAAGACCAGCGTTGGCAAATCCATCGCCGAATCCCTCGGCCGGCCGTTCTACCGCTTCAGCGTCGGCGGCATGCGCGACGAAGCCGAGATCAAGGGCCACCGCCGCACCTACATCGGCGCGCAGCCGGGCAAACTGGTGCAAGCGTTAAAAGACGTCGAAGTGATGAACCCGGTGATCATGCTCGACGAGATCGACAAGATGGGCCAGAGCTACCAGGGCGACCCGGCCTCGGCGCTGCTGGAAACTCTCGATCCTGAGCAGAACGTTGAATTCCTCGACCACTACCTCGACCTGCGCATGGATCTGTCGAAGGTGCTGTTCGTCTGCACCGCCAACACCCTCGACTCGATCCCCGGCCCGTTGCTGGACCGGATGGAAGTGATTCGCCTGTCCGGCT
>NZ_JH635998.1:3420148-3422641 GCF_000257605.1 Pseudomonas sp. R62 | reverse complement strand
AACACCCTCGACTCGATCCCCGGCCCGTTGCTGGACCGGATGGAAGTGATTCGCCTGTCCGGCTACATCACCGAAGAAAAAGTTGCCATTGCCAAGCGTCACCTGTGGCCGAAACTGCTGGAAAAGGCCGGCGTATCAAAAGGCAGCCTGAGCATCAGCGACACCGCGCTCAAAGCCTTGATCGACGGCTATGCCCGTGAAGCCGGCGTGCGGCAGCTGGAAAAGCAGATGGGCAAACTGGTGCGCAAAGCGGTGATGAAGCTGATCGACGATCCGAAAGCGGTGATCAAACTCGGCCCGAAAGACCTCGAAGCCTCGCTGGGCCATCCTGTGTTCCGCAACGAACAAGTGCTGTCCGGCACCGGCGTGATTACCGGTCTGGCGTGGACCAGCATGGGCGGCGCGACCTTGCCGATCGAGGCCACGCGAATTCATACACTCAACCGCGGCTTCAAGCTCACTGGGCAACTGGGCGATGTGATGAAGGAATCGGCAGAGATCGCCTACAGCTACGTCAGCTCGCACCTCAAACAGTTTGGCGGTGATGCGAAGTTCTTCGACGAAGCCTTCGTCCACCTGCACGTGCCCGAAGGCGCAACGCCGAAGGACGGCCCGAGCGCCGGCGTGACCATGGCCAGCGCCCTGCTATCCCTCGCGCGTAATCAGCCACCGAAAAAAGGCGTGGCGATGACCGGCGAACTGACCCTGACCGGGCATGTACTGCCGATCGGCGGCGTGCGCGAGAAAGTGATCGCAGCGCGGCGGCAGAAGATTTTCGAACTGATTCTGCCGGAGCCGAACCGGGGTAACTTTGAGGAACTGCCGGATTACCTGAAGGAAGGAATTACCGTGCACTTTGCCAAGCGGTTTGCGGATGTGGCGAAAGTCTTGTTCTAACGCGAGTGTAAGTGCTGCGGGCCGTACCGTAGCGCTTATATGAATCTGCTGTTAAAACCAGTCAGATCCAAGCATAGGAATCTAAAGTACTGTCAACTCTGACAGTACTTTTTTTCATGCGCACTACCCACACTGATTGTTCTATTTGTCGTCTACTCGTGAGTACCTGATGAACAATCACAACGCGCCTCATACCCGCTACATGCATAACCTTTGCGGACACTTCGAAGCTTCATTCACCAGACCCGGCGATCCAGGCGAAGCACGCTATCCCTATCACTCGCAGACAGTGCACAACCGAATGGCCAGATCCCTTGAGTATCTGAACTTTGATAGCAACTCGGGCACGCAGCCATTACCCACGACAACCAGCGACCATCGAAGCATAGGCATTACGCTTAAATCAGAGATCGCATCGGGCACCTACGTATTTCCGCGGGACGCTTCAGTGGTCCAGGTAACCTATGGAGAATTTCAAAACTCCGACACCAATTTCAACTTCGTGGTTCACAAGGCGACCAAGGCTGAACTTGAGTTGAGCATTACTGAAGACGGGCGCCGTTACTCTGGTGAGCTCCGATTCGAAGTGCTGATCAACGGAGAAATCCTTGAAATCACGTCGCGCTTTGACGTTCTAGTGACCTTCAACAGCAGTCCGACAGTTTCAAGCAGCATGCAGTCTAAAAGAACTCCAGCAAGCACGAGATTGCAAAACCTGACCGGAGAATTCAACGCGACGTTTCCTGTTTCTGCGGAACCGGGCGAAACGTCATTTGCACGAGCTCCATTTCACTCTTCGGGCCTAAACTACACTGATGCATTTTTTCTGGAAGACATTAACTTCAACACCCAAAGCGGAACAGTTTACCCGGACACTTATATAACCAGTGATGCGCGCTCATTTTCAGTTCACTTGAAGAAAGAAATCACTTCTGGAACCTATCACTTTCCAAGTGTGGGGAGCCCATTTACGCTGTTGCAATATAGCGAAATGCGCTACGTGGGCGATGGATATATAAATTGGAGCCTGGACATACTTGAAGCAACGCTTGAACTGGAAGTTACCGATGAACGTCGCTACCACGCGAAGACCTTGTTGGTAAAAGCCAATACACCCAACGGGTTGATTTTGAACATCAACGCAGATTTCGATATTTACCTGGCCAAGGATTGACTGAGGCAACCCATATCTTCATCAGCAGAGACAGGCGATACCGTGCGTTTCGTTGAGAAGCTTGCGGACGTGGCGAGGGTTCTCTTCTGATGATCATTGCTATACCTCCTTCGCAAGCAGGCTCGCTCCCACACGGTGATGCAGTGAACACAAAATCTGTCGACACTGCTGATCACTGTGGGAGCGAGCCTGCTCGCGAAGGCGTCAGCTCTTGCAACACCACTCTCCCTGACTGTCACACTTTGTCTCATCTTCAGTTATGCTCGCCGCTCGTCGTAACTGCCGGAGCTGCTGACCTTATGTCCCCCACTCGCCTGTTTCTCCCCCTCGCCCTTTCCTTGCTGGCGGCCTGCGCCACGCAACCGAAACACAACGTGACTGTGGAAAAACAAAGCGAATGCCCCGTGCGGCTCAACGTCGGG
>NZ_JH635998.1:3400206-3420128 GCF_000257605.1 Pseudomonas sp. R62 | reverse complement strand
AACAAAGCGAATGCCCCGTGCGGCTCAACGTCGGGCAAAACCTGATCATCAGCCTGCCAAGCAACCCGACCACCGGCTACCGCTGGGCGATTCAGGATTCGGCTGGCGGCGTGTTGCGCGCGCTCAGCCCGGAGGTTTACAGCAATCCGGAAGATGCCGGCGTGGTGGGCGCAGCGGGGGTTTCGACCTGGCGCTTCCAGGCCTTCGCGGCCGGCACCGGGCGCTTGCGCCTGACCTCGCAACAACCGTGGGCTCCGGAAGTGCTGCCGGTGGAAACCTTTGACTGCGCCATTTCGGTGAACTGACGGTGGGAAACCGCGCTGGCCTCTTCGCGAGCAGCCTCGCTCCCACAGGACACCGCGATCCCCTGTGGGAGCGAGCCTGCTCGCGAAAGCCATATCCCTGACGGCGAGAAATTACACCCCTCTCGGTGCTTTATCAGACAACCCAAGCATCCCCGCGCCACTTTGGCTAAAATGCCGGCCTTTTCCACCGACACCGCCGGACGCCGCCGTGAGCAAAGAACCCGATCGCCTATTCGCCCAGCCTTTGGCCCAGGTGCCTGACTTCGCCTTCAATGAAGACGTGGTGCGGGTGTTCCCGGACATGATCAAGCGCTCGGTGCCGGGTTACCCGACCATCGTCGAAAACCTCGGCGTGCTCGCGGCGCAGTTCGCCCAGCCGAACAGCGTGCTCTACGACCTCGGTTCGTCGCTCGGCGCAGTCACGCAAGCCCTGCGCCGTCATGTGCGCACCGACGGCTGCCGGGTTATTGCTGTGGATAACTCGGCGGCGATGGTCGAGCGTTGCCGGGAATACCTCAACGGTCAGGATTCGATGTTTCAGGAATTGCTGCCGGTCGAGGTGATCGAAGGCGATATCCTCGCGCTGGAGTTTCAACCAGCCTCGGTGGTGGCGCTGAACTTCACCCTGCAATTCATCGCCCCGGACCAGCGCACCGCGTTGCTCTCGCGCATTCGCCAATCGTTGTTGCCCGGCGGCGCGCTGATTCTCTCGGAGAAGCTGCGCTTCAACGATGCCGAAGAGCACGCGCTGCTCACCGATCTGCACGTGGCGTTCAAACGCGCCAACGGCTACAGCGAACTGGAAATCGCCCAGAAGCGCAGCGCCATCGAAAACGTCATGAAGCCCGACAGCCTCGAAGAACACCGCGAACGCCTGCTGGCCGCCGGGTTCTCGAAAGTCGTGCCGTGGTTCCAGTGTCTTAACTTTGCCTCGTTGATTGCCTTGCCATGATTGATCTGTCTCCCCTCGCCCGCCGTCTGGCCGGTACTCCGCTGGCCGAATGGGCCAACACCCTGCAAGCGCAACTCGACAAGAAAATGGAGAAAGGCCACGGCGATCTGGAGCGCTGGCAAAGTGCGCTGGACGCCTTGCCGAAGATCCAGCCAAGCGAAATCGACCTGCTCAACGGCCTGAAACTCGACACCGATTGCGACGACGACACCCGCGCACAGATGCGCACCGCGCTGATGGGCCTCTCGCCATGGCGCAAAGGGCCGTTCGATCTGTTCGGTGTGCATGTCGACACCGAATGGCGCTCGGACTGGAAGTGGTCGCGCGTCTCCCCGCACCTCGACCTGAAGGGCAAACGCATCCTCGATGTCGGCTGCGGCAACGGCTACTACATGTGGCGCATGCTCGGCGCCGGTGCCGACAGCGTGATCGGGGTCGACCCGAACTGGCTGTTCTTCTGCCAGTTCCAGGCGGTGCAGCGTTACTTGTCCGAGCCGAATGCCTGGCACCTGCCGTTCCCGTTCGAAGACCTGCCGCCGAATCTGGAAGGCTTCGACACGGTGTTTTCCATGGGCGTGTTCTACCACCGTCGCTCGCCGATCGAGCATTTGCTGGCGCTGAAGGATTGCCTGGTCAAGGGCGGCGAACTGGTGCTGGAAACCCTGGTGGTCGAAGGCGACAAGCATCAGGTGCTGGTGCCGGAAGATCGCTACGCGCAGATGCGCAACGTGTGGTTTTTGCCGTCGGTGCCGGCGCTTGAGCTATGGCTGCGGCGGGCCGGATTCAGCGATATTCGTTGTGTGGATGTCAGTACCACGACGGTGGAAGAACAACGCGGGACGGAGTGGATGAAGTATCAGTCGCTGAGCGATTTTCTGGATCCTGAGGATCACAGCAAAACCATTGAAGGGCTGCCGGCGCCGATGCGGGCGGTTATCGTCGCCAGGAAGTAAGCGTATTTTCCCATGACCGCGGTGGGCCTACCCCCTCACCCCAGCCCTCTCCCCAGGGAGAGGGAGCTGATTATTGAGCTTTTCAAAACTTGCGTCCGACTCGGTATTTCAGGTCGGCGGATTTGGTCCATCCAACTCGGTCGGTCCCCTCTCCCTCTGGGAGAGGGTTAGGGTGAGGGGCTTTTGGTGCGTCTGGCGCGGAAAAACTCGGTCAGCACCGCACCACATTCTTCAGCCAGCACCCCGCCCTCATACAACACCCGGTGATTCAAAAAGCCCTGGGTAAAAAACTGTCCCTGACTCTGCACAATCCCGGCCTTGGGTTCCAGCGCGCCGTACACCACCCGCGCCACACGCGAATGCACGATCAGCCCGGCGCACATGCTGCACGGTTCCAGCGTCACATACAGCGTGCTGCCCGGCAGGCGATAGTTATCCACTGCCTGCGCGGCGGCGCGGATCGCGACCATTTCCGCATGGGCACTTGGGTCGCTGGTGCTGATCGGGCAATTGAAGCCGCGACCGATGATCGCGCCATCCTGCACCAGCACCGCGCCCACCGGCACCTCACCGAGGGCGGCGCCCTGTGCGGCGAGGGTCAGGGCTTCGCGCATGAAGTCGCGGTCGCGGCTGCGGTCGATGATCGCCGCCGGGCGGATCTGGCGCATCACTTCACCTCGATCGCGGCCATCAGGCCGGTTTCCATGTGGTCGATGACATGGCAGTGGAACATCCACACCCCCGGGTTATCCGCCACCAGCGCCACTTGCGCACGCTCGTTCTTGCCCAGCAGATAGGTGTCGGTGAAATACGGAATGACTTTGTGCCGGTTCGATGCGATCACCTTGAAGCTCATGCCGTGCAGGTGGATCGGGTGCTGGTACTGGGTCATGTTCTTCAATTCGAAAATATAGCTCTGACCCAGTTTCAGGCTGGCAATCGGTCGGTCAGCACAGGTCTTGTCGGTGATGTCCCAGGCCTTGCCGTTGATCTGCCACAGGCTCGGCGGTTTGCCGTTTTCGGTGTTCACCGAGACCGAGCCGACCCATTCGAAATTGAAGTTGAGTTTCTCCGCATTGGCCAGATCCGGCTCGGCCACCGGGTTGGCCGGCAGGGCTTTCGGCCAGTCCGTCGGAGCGTCGGTGTTGGCGACTGAACGTAGCGTGCCCAGACGCACAGGGCCGTTACGCAGCGACAACTCTTCACCCGCCGCCGGGGCCTTGATCGCCAGGCAAATGCGCATGCCAGGGCCGAGCCAGTATTCCTTGCCTAATGGTCGTGGCTCGACAGGGTTGCCATCCAGCGCGTAGATCTTCGCTTCGACCCCAGGAATATTGATGCGATAGGTCAGGGTGTTGTCGAGGTTGAGCAAACGCACCCGGGTGATCTGCCCGGCCGGCAGATCAATCACCGGCAGCGGCACACCATTGATCGTCGACAAGCGCCCGGCGGTACCGCCACGGGCCGCTTCGCGGGGGATGCTGAATTCGACGAACTGACCTTGCTCGTCGACATGCCAGTTCTTCAGGCTCAGGGTTTTCTCGTACTTGAAACCGGTCGGCTCGCGTTCTTCGATGATCAGCGGCCCGACCAGCCCGCGCCCCAGTTCTTCGCTGCTGCTGACATGCGGGTGATACCAATAGCTGCCAGCGTCCGGCACACGGAATTTATAGTCGAAGTATTCGCCCGGCAGCACCGGCAACTGCGATACGTAGGGCACGCCGTCCATCTCCAGCGGCAGGCGGATACCGTGCCAGTGAATGGTAGTCGCCACCGGCAGGTGATTGATGAAGCGCACCCGCAGCCATTCACCCTGACGCACACGCAACTCGGTGCCCGGCGCCGACGGGCCGAACGCCCAGGCTTCGGTCTTGTGCCCCGGCACCAGCTCGACATCGAGCGGCGCGGCGATCAGTTCATAGTCGTGGCCGGCCTCGGCGTCGGCCATCTTGCCCAGCCAGTAACGCGACGCGCCTCCCGCGCCCACGCCAACGACAACAAGACCGGCCAGGCCACCGAGGATTTGGCGACGGGTAAAGGACATGAACTCAACTACCTCACGTATCAGCGACAGACCCCGAGGGATCCGCAAAAAGGCGAATACGATACACCCGCAGTTGAGAAACAGTAAGGGCGACCTGCGGCCGCACGTCTTGTTCAGCCCTCTGCACGCAGCCCGGTGATCAGGTGCAGCACGCCGCCCTCAAGGCACATGACGCCCGCCACACCGGCCATACTCAACGCCTGACGGTCGACCCGCGCCTCGTCATGCAACGTCACGCGCACCCGGGTCAGCGCCAGCGGTTGCTGCGACTTGAGGTTATCCACACCGCCCAGCGCCGCAACAATCTCGGCGTTCAAGCCGGCAACCGCATCGGCGGTAATGTTTGCCTCGTCCGGTACCATATCCGGCGTCAGTGCTTTCCAGAATGCCTGCTGCAATTTGTCGAACATGTTCAATTCTCCATAACCGGCGAGGCATCGACTTTCGCCTCATGAAACCGCTGCAAGGCTTCGCGGACATCAGTGGCACTTTCGAGATTCGAAACCTGTTCGGCGATGATTCGACAGTCGGCCAGATTCAACTCGCGCACCGCCGACTTGATCGCCGGAATCAACGGCACGCTTACCGACAGCTCATCCACACCCAGCCCCAGCAGCAATGGCACTGCAAGGCGTTCAGACGCCATGGCGCCGCAGACGCCGACCCATTTGCCGTGGGCATGGGCCGCCTTCACCGTCATGGCAATCAGGCGCAGCACCGAAGGGTGAAAGCTGTCCGCCTGACTGGCCAGGCGCGGATGATCGCGGTCCATGGCCAAGGTGTATTGCGTCAGATCGTTGGTGCCGATGGAGAAAAAGTCCACGTGCGGCGCCAGCACATCGGCCATCAGCGCAGCGGCAGGCACTTCGATCATGATTCCCAGCTTCGGCACGTGCGCCAGGCCCAACACCCGCGCTTCCTGCTCGAGAATCTGCCGCGCCAGACGCAGTTCGGCCAAATTCGTGACCATCGGCAACATGATGTGCAGACGCGTCAGTTCACAGCAGGCGAGGATTGCACGGAACTGCTCGCGCAACAGTTGCGGTCGCTCAAGGCACAGACGAATGCCACGCAAACCGAGGAATGGATTGGTTTCGCTGTCCATCGGTACATAGGCCAGCGGTTTGTCGCCGCCGACATCGAGGGTACGCACCACCAGATTGTGTGCCGGCCCGATGGTGCGCGCGATGGCGCTGTAGGTGGCCAGCTGTTCGTCATGGCTCGGCGCTTGCTGACGGCCGAGGTAGAGAAACTCCGAACGCAGCAGCCCCACACCATTGGCGCCCAGCTCCATGGCCTGGGCGGTTTCTTCCTGCGAGGCAACGTTGGCGGTGACTTCGATGTGCTGACCGTCACGGGTGCAGGCCGCCTCGCTGGCCTGGGCCAGTTCCTGCTGATGACGCTGGCGCTGGCGCTCATGCCGCGTGCGCAACTGATCGATGGACTCGGCGTCCGGGTGCAACTGCAATTCGCCTTTGTCGGCATCGAGCAGCACCCGCGTGCCGTTGCCGAGCCCGAGCATTTGCAGCGGCATGCCGCAAATCGCCGGCAAGCCACAGGCCCGCGCGAGGATCGCGACATGGCTGGTGGCGCCGCCGCCAACGGTGGCAAACCCGAGCACCTTGCGCGTATCGAGCCCGGCGGTCTGGGAAGGGGTCAGCTGATCGGCGATCAGAATGGTGTCGTCCGGCAACTCCAGCGTCTGCTCGTGAACACCGAGGATCAGCTTCAGCACGCGCTGGCCGACATCATCCAGATCCGCCGCGCGCTCGGCCAGCAAGGCATTGCCCAGCGAGCGAAACATCGCCGCCGTTGCGTCGGTGCTGGTCTTCCAGGCAAACGCCGCGCTTTTGCCCGCGTCGATCAGCGCCCGGGCCTGATCCAGCAGGCTCGGGTCGGCCAGCAGTTCCTGATGCGCCTTGAAGATCTCCGCTTGCGCCTGGCCGCTGGCGGTGTCGCGCAGATGTTGCAGGGCCATGTCGGCTTCGATCAGGGCCTGGCTCAACGCCTCCCGTTCAACTGGCGGCTCGGCGCCGAACTCGTTGACCAGAAGCGACGCTTCGACGATCTGCATGACTTGCCCCAACGCCGAACCGGGCGAGGCGCAGACACCGCGCAGGATGTCCGGCATTTCTGCTGCGTCGGCTTCGACCGGTGCAGGCGCTGTGACCGCTTCGCCACAGCCTTCGCTCAGCAAGCGTGTCAGCGCATCGACGGCGGCTACGGCATCTTCGCCTTCGGCGCTGACCTGCACACTGTCGCCATGAGCCGTTTGCAACGCCATGATCGCTACCAGGGATTTGCCGTTGGCTTGCGCTTGCAGCTTGTGCAGATGGATGGTCGCTGAAAATGCCTTGGCCGCTTGAGCGAATACTGCCGCCGGCCGCGCGTGCAGGCCATTGGGATTGGGCAAGTTGATCGGCTGCGAGAACACCGCGTCCCCCGGCAGCGGCGCTGGATGTTCGCCGACGGCTGCGCCGACCACGACGTCCAGCACTGGCTGGCCCACCTCGACCAACCCGGTTGAGCCAACGAGTGAATCGAACGGCTCGCCGCTGACCACCAGCATCAAGGTCAACAAACTGCGCGCGTGCAGGGCAATGTAGTCGGCGTCAAAATCGATCAGCGCCTGCCCGGCTTCGACCCGCTGCCCCGCTTCAACGCGGCGGGTGAAACCTTTGCCGGCGAGATTCACCGTGTCCAGGCCGATATGCATCAACACCTGAACACCCACGTCACTGGTGATCGTGAGCGCGTGCCCGCTGGCCTGCACGTCGCTGACCACACCGGCCAACGGTGCGCAGAGCGTTGACGAAGTCGGGTCGATGCACAAACCGTCGCCGATGATCCGCCCGGCAAACACCGGATCGGGCACCTGGTCCAGCGCCGTCAGCACGCCGGATAAAGGAGCCAGCAGCTGCAATTCTTGGGGTGTGGCCATGACATCACCTGAGCTTGTATTCATTGAATGAGCGGTCGCAGCCGCTTTGCTTATTTCCACCAGTATTCAACCTGCAAGCCGACATTGGCGCCGTGCCGCGCGTTGCCGAAGGCGCCCGTGTCGGACAGCGCCGAACCTTTGGCCAACAGGTTGGCGGCACGCTTGGCTGCCTGGTTCCAGCTGGCATAGGTGTAATACAGACGCACCTCGGGCCGCGCCCAGAATTCCGGGCCTTTCGGTGACCAGGTCGGCGCGAAGGTGAACTTGCTCAGCTTGCGCGTGCCGTCCGCCGCCTCGACCTGATCGTGCCCCAGTTCGGTCACCAGTTTGAACTGCTCGCTCAGTGCATAGGCCGGGCGCACACCGAGTGAGAGCCAGTTCTGGTCGGCGCCACCCTGACGAATATCTTTCTGATACACCGCCTGGAATTGTCCGCCAAAACGTGGCGTCAGTTGCCAGTCGAAGAACTCGACGATGCGATAGCTCTTGTTGCGGTCATCAAGCCTGACGTTACCGGTATAGCCCAATCCGGTGCCCGGCCCTTCGCCGTATTGCAGCGCCAGTTTGTTCTTGCCACCGAAAAAGTCCTGCTGTACATGCTGGGTGGTGATCGCCCAGCCACGGTGGGCATCGCGGCTGTCGGGCTTGTCGATGTAACTCAGGCCGAACTCCAGTTCACCGCCCGGGTTACTGTTGAAACCGCCGACGTTGAAGTCGTGGCGGTTGATGTAATCCTTTTGGTAAAGGTTGTCCTTGCGCGAAAAGGCGTAGCTGTATTTCAGGCCACCGAGCAACACGTCTTCAATGCCTGCACCGGTGGCGCTCTGGTTCCAGTAATAGAAATCGGAAATATGGATGTCGTTACGTTTGTAGTAACGCCGCCCGGCCCACAGCGAGCCGCCATTGAGCGCGGGCATCGCCGACCATTGCGCATACGCCTGCGGCAAACGAATCGAGCCGTTGTCTTCCTTGAACGTCAGGCTGCGGTCGTAGCGGTTATACAGCGAGGCCATGCCGTCGACGCTCAGCACCGAGCCGTCGTCGAGGGTGTACAGATCCTGGCGCAGCTCAAGCTCACCGTACTGCTCGCACTCGTTACCGAGGCGATATTTGGTCTGCGCACCGGGCAACTGGAAACACGACTGGCTGCCGCTGTTGACCGAAGTACCGACACCGTTGCGCAGATAGCCGCCGAACTCCAGCGCATGTGATGACGTGGGCATTGCCAGACAAATCCCCGCGACTGCCAGACTGTAATTTATGGTTGCTCTCATATATGCCACCCGTTGTTTTTATTGTGTGGTTGCAGGAATTCAGCGCGCACAAATCCCCCGCGCAGCGTTCTGCGTGTTTTTTCAAAGGTTGTTATTCAGTTAAAAAATCAGGGGTCGGTCAGGTGCAGCACGAAGGATTCGTAAGGTCGCAACTGCAGCAAACTCGTGCGTTGCAGGCAGTCCGGGTAATTGCTGATCAACAAGCGCTGCTCCTGGGCTTCGTCGAGCAGCGCCGGTAGCTCGACTTCACATGCGGTGCCATAGAAATTGTTCACCACTAACAAGCGTTCTCCCGTCCCCTCGCGCAGGTACGCCCAGACCTGTGGATGCTCCGGCAACAACTGGCGATAGATGCCATCGGAGATCAACGCTTCAGTGCGGCGTAAAGCGATCAGGCGCCGATAGTGATGCAGCACCGATTCCGGGTCGTGCAGTTGATGCGCGACATTGATCTGTGCGGCATTGGCCGATACACCAATCCATGGTTCGCTGCGAGTGAAGCCGGCGTTGTGCCCGGCGTGCCAGTGCATCGGCGTGCGCCCGTTGTCGCGGGACTTCTGCATGATCGCCGCCATGTTGTCGAGGTCGCTGGTGCCGGCTTCACGCTTGAGGCGAAAGATATTCAGGGTTTCGACGTCACGGTATTGCTCGATGCTCTCGAACCCCGGATTGGTCATTCCCAGTTCTTCGCCCTGATAAACGAAGGGCGTGCCCTGCAGAAAGTGCAGCGCAGTGCCGAGCATCTTCGCCGACAGCTCGCGGTATTCGCCGTCGTTGCCGAAGCGCGAGACCACGCGCGGCTGATCGTGATTACACCAGAACAGCGCATTCCAGCCAGCGCCCGCCTGCATGCCGGTCTGCCAGTCGGACAGGATCTGCTTGAGCTGGAGGAAGTCGAAATCGGCGCGGACCCACTTCTGCAGGTTCGGGTAATCGACCTTCAAGTGATGAAAGTTGAAGGTCAT
The DNA here is from genome assembly GCF_000257605.1 of Pseudomonas sp. R62. Lineage (NCBI taxonomy): Bacteria > Pseudomonadati > Pseudomonadota > Gammaproteobacteria > Pseudomonadales > Pseudomonadaceae > Pseudomonas > Pseudomonas sp. R62. The sequence continues at coordinate 3,410,694 of NZ_JH635998.1, read as the reverse complement.
CGAAAGCTCTTTCGACTGCGGGTTGGAGTAACGAATGCAATGTTCGAGGCGGGTCGAAGACATCTCGCCGACGTTGATCAGCTCATGCCCTTCGAAGACCTCACGGTGCATTTGCTGCAAGTACGCATGCACGTTAGGCCCATCGGTGTAGAAGCGCCGACCGTCGCTGTCGTCCTCGGGGAAGTCCGCCGGTTTCGAGATCAGATTGATCACGTCCAGACGAAAGCCACCGACACCCTTGTCGCGCCAGAAACGCATCATCTTGAACACTTCGTCGCGGACCTTGGGGTTGTCCCAATTGAGGTCGGCCTGGGTGTGGTCGAACAGGTGCAGGTAATACTGGCCGGTCTGCGCTTCGTACTCCCAGGCCGAGCCGCCGAATTTGGATTCCCAGTTGTTCGGCTGGTCGCGCCAGATATAGAAGTCGCGGTAGGCGTTGTCGAGGCTGCTGCGCGCCTGCTGGAACCACACGTGCTCGATCGAGGTGTGGTTGACCACGATGTCGAGCATCAGCTTGATGCCGCGTTTTCCCGCTTCGGCGATCAGCAGTTCACAGTCGGCCATGCTGCCGTAGCTCGGATCGACCGCGTAGTAGTCGCTGATGTCGTAGCCGTTATCGCGCTGCGGCGAGCGCAGGAACGGCGTGATCCACAGGTAATCGACTCCCAGCCATTGCAGATAATCGAGCTTGGCGACGATGCCGAGCAGATCGCCAGTGGCGTTGCCCGCATGGCTGTGAAAGCTCTTCGGGTAGATCTGATAGATCACCGAACGTTGCCAGTCTTGCATGGCGCGACTCCTTTATTGATTTCAGGCAACCCGGTAACCCGGACGGACGATCTTCATGCTCAGCACGCAGGTCAGGGCAAACGGCACGAGCATGGCGATCAGCATCCCGATGACGAACATCGGGATGAACTGCGGAACGATCGAGATGAAACCGGGCAGGCCACCGACGCCGATGGCCGAGGCCTGGATCTTGTTCAGCGAGAGGAACATGCAGCCCAGCGCCGAACCGGCCAGTGCGGCGTAAAACGGGAATTTGTAGCGCAGGTTGACGCCGAACATCGCCGGCTCGGTGATGCCGAAATACGCAGAAATCGCCGAGGTCGAGGCCATGCTCTTGTCCCGCGCATTGCGCGTCATCCAGAACACCGCCAGGGCCGCACTGCCCTGCGCCAGATTGGACATGACAATCATCGGCCAGATGAAAGTGCCGCCCTGGCTCGAAATCAATTGCAGGTCCACGGCGAGGAACATGTGGTGCATGCCGGTGATCACCAGCGGCGCATACAACAGGCCGAAAATCAGACCGCCCACCAGCGGCGCCAGATCGAACAGCATCACCAGCCCTTCGGTGATGTAGATGCCGATATGCCGGGTCACCGGGCCGATGATCGCCAACGCCAGCACGCCGGTGACAACGATGGTGGTGATCGGTACCACCAGCAACTGCACCGCGTTGGGCACGCGTGCGCGCAGCCATTTTTCGATCACGCTCATTACGTACGCCGCCAGCAGGATCGGCAGGATCTGCCCTTGGTATCCGACTTTTTCCACCTGGAACAGGCCGAGGATGTCGAAGTACGGCAGCTGCTGCCCGTCTAGCCCGGCAACGGCCTTGCCGTAATTCCAGGCGTTGAGCAGGTCCGGGTGCACCAGCATCAGACCGAGGACGATGCCGAGGATTTCGCTGCCGCCGAAACGCTTGGCCGCCGACCAGCCCACCAGCGCCGGAAGGAACACGAATGAGGTGTTGGCCATCAGATTGATCAGGCTCCACAACCCGTCGAGGTTGGGATAGGCATCGAGCAGGGTCTGGCCCTCGATGAACATGCCCTTGGCGCCGAGCAGGTTGTTGATGCCCATCAACAGGCCGGCAATGATCAGCGCCGGCAGGATCGGCATGAACACATCGGAAAACACCCGCACCAGCCGCTGCATGGCGTTGATCTTCTCGGCGCTTTTCTGTTTAACGTCGGCGATGGTCGATGCCGCAAGGCCAGTCTGCTGGCGCAGTTCGGCATAAACCTTTTCAACATCACCCGGGCCGATGACCACTTGATACAACCCGCCGGTGAAGAACGAACCCTTGACCAGATCGACGCCATTGAGCGCGGCCACATTCACCAGCGCGGGGTTCTTCAGCGCCAGACGCAAACGCGTGACGCAATGCGCCGCCTGCTCGATGTTGTCAGGGCCACCGAGGCTTTCCAGCAGCTCCTTGGCGATGTTCGGATAGTCATGGCTCATGCTTGTTCTTCCGTCGTGGATTGTTGTTATTGGCAGCACGCCGAACGAAAAATACTCGTCTGTACGAGTTAATGCAACAACTCGTCTGTACGAGTTTGCATCCGCGGATGAACGTCAGAAAAACGCGGATTCTTCCTACTCTGACCTAAGATGTTTTCCTTCGTCCGCATGGACAAACCCCTACCCTGCCCTTAAGGTTCGGGGTTTTGAGCACCGTCGGCACAGAGTCCAGCCATGAGCAAATACAACCAGATCTACAGCGATTTGCTTGCCAGTATCACCACCCAGCGCCTGGAGCGCGGCGCCCGGCTGCCTTCCGAAACCGAACTGATGGACACCTATCAGGCCAGCCGTGGCACGGTGCGCAAGGCCATCGACCAGTTGCAGGAGCGCGGTTTCGCTCAGAAGATTCACGGCAAAGGCGCGTTCGTGCTGTCGACCAACCCGATCGAATTCCAGCTCGGCGGCATCGTCAGCTTCCAGGAGACCCACCCGCGACTGGGCAACGACGTCAGCACCGAAGTGGTCGAGATGTGTCAGGTGCCGCTTGAAGGTGCATTGCTTGAACATATCAATGCCGAACCCGGCAGCCCGATCACCCGGATCAAGCGGGTACGGCGCATCGACGGCAAACGCGTCATCCTCGACATCAACCACTTCGTCAGCGACGTGATCCCCGACCTGTCAGCAGACATTGCCGAACATTCGATCTACGCCCACATCGAACAGACCCTGCAACTGCAGATCGCCTACGCCCAGCGCACCATCGAAGCCGTACCGTCCAGCAAGGACGACCAACAACACCTGGACCTCGACGGCCAGAGCCATGTCATCGTGGTCAGCAACCAGACCTTCCTGCAGGACGGCCGCCAGTTCGAATACACCGAATCGCGGCATACGCTGGACAAGTTCTATTTTTCGGATGTGGCGCGGCGCTGAGGCGATATCTTTCGATACGCAACACGCAATAGCCGAGTAACACCCTCCCCTTGAGCACATCGGTCATCTTCCGCCTTTGTGTCTCAAGGATGACACCCGCATGACCGCTCCCGAACGTCGTCTGCTGCCAAACGCAGCGGACAAAACCGCCCTCAAAGCAATCGCCACGACCATTGTGCAGAACTGCCCGAGCCTGCTCGATGCGGCCCGGCAAGTTGCGATCGAACTGCTGACCGACAAAGGGCTGTCCGGCCTTGATCCCGACCAGGTTTATTTCCATCGATTCAAAACGGCGCAAAGCAGCACGCTGACCTTTACCGGTTGGGAACACTTGCTGGAAAAGCCTTATGAAACGCTCACCCTCACGCAGTTGGTGATCCATCGATTTCGTGCGACCGATCAAGACAACGCAGATTTGCTGGGTCTTTACTGCGGCTTCTACTCGGATGGCCCGGACGCGGAGAATTTCAATCAGAGCAACGAAGTGCGACTGCTTGGCAGCGATGTGCTGAAGGCATTCTGGGCCGTTGATTTCAGCACGCGTTACAGCGATCAATTGGCCAAATTCTGGCAAACCTCGTCGGAAGATTTCCGCGCCATGGCCAAGTGCAGTTTCCTCAGTCAGGCGGTGCAGGCGCTGCAACAGGGGGACGTTGACGGCAATGATTTTCAACGCATCGTCAGCTCGCTGATCGGCCCCGTTACCTGGCCGGTAACCCTGCAAATGCTCCGATCGACGTACCCGGTCGGCGCGCAGGTGCGCACGCTGGATCTGGACGGTCACGTCGCCACTAACGTGCTGCGTCTGGTCGAAGACAGTGGCCGGCAGACCCTTTACCTGCCGGGACAAGCCCAGGCCTTTCGGCTGATGGACACTGCGGCGGATCTGCACTGGTGGTTGCTCGAACAGATGAATTCAGAGCAGAAACGCCCTTTGTTTCTCAAGCACTTCTCGCTGGCTGACAGCAATCACATCACTGAGAACATCACTGATCTGATGAACCGCCTGGTGAACACCTGGGGCCACAGCGATCACCGGATGATCAACCGCAGCAACGTTGCGATCAGCGGTGACGCCTTCACGTGGTTAAGCGATTCGACTCGCGCGGGCATGATTGCCGAGGCGCATCTGGTGCTCACGTCCAACAGTGAGCTACGCAGGAAACTCTGGACCGGGTATCTGAGCGCCGGGCTGAAAGTGTTCGGCCCGATGGCGGCCGTGGGCTGGCCGGTGGCTTTGCCCTTGATCGGCGCCGGCGTCGCGAACATGGGGCTGAACATCGATCAGGCGATCAACGGCATTACGGCGACCGAACGTAGAGCCGGGGTGATCGGTGCGGTGCTCAGCGCTATCGAAACCGTATTCAATGTGCCGTTCCTGATCGGCACCGGCGCGCAACTGGAAGTCGGGCCACAGGTCGAGTATGCCGAGGCTGAAGAGATGCGTGGTCTGGTCGAGCTTGCCTCGGCTGACACGCGATTATTGCCACCTGTGGATCCGCCACCCGTCACAGCGGCTGAAGAAGCGAGCAGCGAGTTGGCAAACGAGATACCCAGCGGGGCGACATTCGTCGACGTCACTGAGCCCTTGAATACGCCTGCTACAGGGCAAGGTTCGACATTTCCACAAGTACCTGCCAGCTATCGATGCAACGAGTTACTTGCGCAACATTCCGTAGAGGCGACGCCGGGGAAATACGAAGGCATTTACCGCCTCGACAACGAGCCCGGTCATGCCATCGAAATGGATGGCGATGCCTATTACGTGCGCTACTTCGCCGACTCGCAGGACAGCGGCAACTGGGCAATCATCGATCCCGAGCGCCCCAACCAGTTCGCTTATTCGTTGCCGGTCCGCCTGGGAAGCGCTGGCAAGTGGGAGCGCATGCCTGCGCTGCGGCTGCGCGGAGGCGGCCAATGCGTGGGCAAGGCGTGTGCGCCGGAGACAGATTTGAGCCCTTCTGAGGCAACACCATCGGTGGATCTGCCACGCGTCGAACCGCTTCCAGGCGTTCCGTGCCCGCTGCGCCTGGTTACGGCGCTCAAAGATATTTCAGAGACGGAAAAACCCGGAATGAGGAGATGGGCAATGAACTTGCCCAACGCTTCTGCCGAGTCAACAAGCGCTGGACGCCGTTATTTACTGGCTACCGACCGTTACCAGGCGCATTTCAGCGAACAACGAACAGCACTGCTGAACAACGCCGGAGAATTCTTTCGAGAACTGAAATGGACAAATCTGCCGGGACGGCCGCTCATTCCGCAAATCGATCCCTTGATGCAAACCGAAGAGCTGATAGATCTGATGTTTGCCAATACCGATGGACTGGCGGTCGGAGAAACCCTCGATCGCATCGCCAGCATGCGCTTCATGATCGAGAACATGCCAACGTTCGCGCGGCATATCAGAACGCTCTACGTGCGTGGATTGCTGAGTGATTTCGCCCAAGAGGACCTCAACCATTTCTACCTCTCTGGAGACATGTCAGAGGACCTCACTACCTATTTGTCCAGCCTGGGTACCGACCCTGAGAACCGGTTCAACATGCTCGAATTGATCAGGTCTGCCCAAGCCAATGGCGTCCGCGTCCATGGACTGGACGCAGCACAAACCTGCACGCTGAAAGTCCCACTCACTTCGATCGAAGAGCAGATGATCAAGACCCGCCTGGCAACGCAGATCATGGAGCGTGACAAGCTCCTCAACAGACCCGGCAAGTGGGTGGCTCTGGTCGATGCCACGAACACCAATACCTTCAGGGACCTGCCAGGCATAAGCGAACTCAGGGGCGGTATCGGTTTGCGCATCGAAGAAATCTGGCCCGACGAGGCAGCCGACGTCAGGATTGACCCGGGCGTGGAAGTCGCTCGCGGTCCATTTCACAACGGGGCGACGACAAGCAACGCCTTCGACCCTCTGTTCGCTGACCTGCGATTGCAGGTCAAGGCCCCCGTGCCGCCATGGAATGACGCTACGCTGGAAAAGCTTCTGCATCGCAATGGCATGTTCGTGATACGGAAAACAGAACCCAGCACATACACACTCGTGCGGCGCAACAGCGCCAGCAACATCGTGCACACAAGGGTGCATTGCACCGCAGATGGCCGGTTTTATATCTGGGACCAGTCGATGCGCCGCATCACCGGCATGATATTCCGCGACATCGCCGCAGTAGCCGAGCGCCTGATCGAGCTCGGCATGACCCTGCAAAGTCGTTTACCCGCCTGACCTGTTTGCAGGGGCCTGAAACGAAAAAACCCTTGGCTTCACACCAAGGGTTTTTCGTTATTCGAACCGCAGCGGGATCACTCCCACTCAATCGTCGCCGGCGGCTTGCTCGACACGTCGTAAGTAACGCGGGAGATGCCTTCGATTTCGTTGATGATGCGGCCGGAAACGGTTTCCAGCAGTTCGTAAGGCAGGTGTGCCCAACGCGCGGTCATGAAGTCGATGGTTTCTACGGCACGCAGGGCCACGACCCAGGCGTAACGGCGGCCGTCACCGACCACGCCGACCGATTTGACTGGCTGGAATACTACGAACGCCTGGCTGACCTTGTGGTACCAGTCGGCCTTGCGCAGTTCTTCGATGAAGATGTGGTCGGCGCGACGCAGCAGGTCGGCGTATTCCTTCTTCACTTCACCGAGGATGCGCACGCCCAGGCCCGGGCCCGGGAACGGGTGACGGTAGACCATGTCGTACGGCAGGCCCAGTTCCAGGCCGAGACGACGGACTTCGTCCTTGAACAGTTCGCGCAGGGGCTCGACCAGTTTCAGGTTCATTTCTTCCGGCAGGCCGCCCACGTTGTGGTGCGACTTGATCACGTGGGCCTTGCCGCTTTTCGCGCCAGCCGACTCGATCACGTCCGGGTAGATGGTGCCCTGAGCCAGGTACTTGATGTTGTCCAGCTTGCAGGATTCGGCATCGAACACGTCGATGAAAGTGCGGCCGATGATCTTGCGCTTCTTCTCCGGGTCGGCTTCGCCGGCCAGGTTGTTGAGGAACTGCTCCTCAGCGTTGGCGCGGATTACCTTGACGCCCATGTTCTCGGCGAACATGGCCATCACTTGCTCGCCTTCGTGCAGACGCAGCAGGCCGTTGTCGACGAAGACGCAGGTCAGCTGATCGCCGATGGCCTTGTGCAGCAGCGCGGCAACCACCGAGGAGTCAACGCCGCCGGACAGGCCCAGCAGCACGTTGTCGGTGCCGACCTGGGCGCGGATGTTGGCGATGGCGTCTTCAGCGATCTTCGACGGCGTCCACAGGGCTTCACAGCCGCAGATGTCGAGGACGAAGCGCGACAGGATGCGACCGCCCTGCTTGGTGTGGGTCACTTCCGGGTGGAACTGCACGCCGTAGTAAGCGCGGTCGTCGTTGAACATACCGGCGATCGGGCAGCTTGGGGTGCTGGCGAGGATGTGGAAGTCTTCCGGCATCTTGGTGACTTTGTCACCGTGGCTCATCCACACGTCGAGGCCGAACAGGCCGTCGGCGTCGATGTGGTCTTCGATGCCGTCGAGCAGGCGGCTCTTGCCGACCACATCAACGCGGGCGTAACCGAACTCACGCAGTTCGGAACCTTCAACCTTGCCGCCCAGTTGCTCGGCCATGGTCTGCATGCCGTAGCAGATGCCGAATACCGGAACGCCCAGGTCGAACACCGCCTGCGGGCAGCGCGGGCTGTTGGCTTCGTGCACGGACTCGGGGCCGCCGGCGAGGATGACGCCTTTAGGAGCGAATTCGCGGATCGCATCTTCGTCCATGTCGAACGGGTGCAGTTCGCAGTACACGCCGATCTCGCGCACGCGGCGGGCAATCAGCTGGGTGTATTGCGAACCGAAGTCGAGGATCAGGATGCGGTGAGCGTGAATGTCGAGGGCCATGACTCATTCTCATGTAGTGAATCAGAAACAACTCGGGGCTGAATGAACAGCCCCGGTGATTTAACGTTTTGCTGGAAGCCTCAACCTACGCGGTAGTTCGGCGCTTCCTTGGTGATCTGCACGTCGTGAACGTGGGACTCGGCCATGCCGGCACCGGTGATCCGCACGAACTCGGGCTTGGTACGCATTTCTTCGATGTTGGCGCTGCCGGTGTAACCCATCGAGGAACGCAGGCCGCCCATCAACTGGTGAATGATCGCGCTCAGGGTGCCTTTGTACGGCACACGGCCTTCGATGCCTTCCGGAACCAGTTTCTCGGCACCGGCCGAGGAGTCCTGGAAGTAACGGTCGGACGAGCCTTGAGCCTGGGACATGGCGCCCAGCGAACCCATGCCGCGATAAGCCTTGTACGAACGACCCTGGAACAGTTCGATCTCGCCCGGGGCCTCTTCGGTACCGGCGAACATCGAGCCCATCATCACGCAGGACGCACCGGCCACGATGGCCTTGGACAGGTCACCGGAGAAACGGATACCACCGTCGGCGATCAACGGCACGCCAGTGCCTTCAAGGGCGGCGGCGACGTTGGCGATGGCACTGATTTGCGGTACACCGACACCGGCGACGATACGGGTGGTGCAGATCGAGCCAGGGCCGATACCGACCTTGACTGCGTCGGCGCCCGCTTCGGCCAGGGCCTTGGCGGCAGCGCCGGTGGCGATGTTGCCGCCGATCACCTGCACTTCAGGGAAGTTCTCTTTGACCCAGCGTACGCGGTCGATCACGCCTTTGGAGTGACCGTGTGCGGTGTCGACCACCACTACATCCACGCCGGCATTGACCAGTGCAGTCACGCGATCGCCGGTGTCTTTACCGGTGCCGACCGCAGCGCCGACGCGCAGACGACCTTGGTCGTCCTTGCTGGCCAGCGGGTAGGCTTTGGCTTTTTCGATGTCGTTGACGGTCATCATGCCTTTGAGGGCGAATTTGTCGTCGACGATCAACACGCGCTCGATGCGGTGCTTGTGCAGCAGTTCACGGACGTCGTTCTTGTCGGCGCCTTCCTTGACCGTGACCAGACGCTCTTTAGGCGTCATCACTTCGCGGACAGTGGCTTCCAGACGGTTTTCGAAACGTACGTCGCGGGAGGTGACGATGCCGACCAGGTCACCATCGTGCAGGACCGGAACGCCGGAAATGTTGTGCAGACGGGTCAGTTCGAACAGATCACGCACCGTGGCATCGGCCTCGATGGTGATGGGATCCTTGACCACACCGGCTTCGAACTTCTTGACCTTGCGCACTTCGGCAGCTTGCTGCTCGATGGTCATGTTCTTGTGGATAATGCCGATGCCACCTTCCTGAGCCATGGCGATTGCCAGACGGGCTTCAGTAACGGTGTCCATGGCGGCAGAAACCAGAGGAATATTCAGTTCGATGCCACGGGTAAGACGGGTCTTGAGACTGACTTCGTTGGGAAGCACCTCGGAATAACCGGGCACTAGGAGAATGTCGTCGAATGTCAGAGCTTCTTGGCTGATACGCAGCATCGCGGGGGCTCCCGAGCGGGAAAATGGAAGCGCGCCATTATAGTCAGACCCCCCCTGCTGTTCAATGTAAAACTCAGCCTAATTGATAGATGGAAAAGCCCGGCCCTACAGCTCCACCTTGACCCAAGAGACAGGTTGATCTAGCCAATCGGCGAACTCGTCGATAAAGCTCTGCTTGAACCCCGCCTCCAGCCAATTATTGAAAATGAAACCGAGGTTGGAAAACGCGCACTCCTGCAAAAACAGGAAGCCGTTGATGTCGTCCTCATGCCCGCATTCGGGGCAGGTGAAATTGTCGGTGCGACCTGGAAACCAGTCTTCAAGACTTTCGAACAGCGCCTCGCCCACTTCGCGGCGGCACTCGGCGCAACCAGCCTCCTCGAGAAAACCTTTGGCCGGGGTGTAGATGCAGCGCTTGGTGACGATCTCCAGGCCGTTGATCGGTTCGCCGAACGGCAGCGCTTCGGGGTACAGCACCACAGCGCGAGCACCGTCGGCGATGGCGTGGGCCATGCGGTTGCCGGTGCGGCCGCAGGTGGTCAGCTGTTCTTCGATGATGTTCTTGCGCACCAGCCAGCGCACGATCGCCCGCGCCCGGGGCTCGTGCACCGGCAGGGTGGAGATTTTCGGGACGATGATGCTTTGCGAGTTCATGGTGGAGCCTGCTGCCAATATTGAAGATTTCGAATGTGGGAGCGAGCCTGCTCGCGAAAGCGCAGTGTCAGGCTGCATTTTTGTTGCTGACCCACCGCATTCGCGAGCAGGCTCGCTCCCACAAGGAACTGCGGCCGGCAGCTTAATCCCTGACGAAATCCGGTCAAGTGCTGAAATAGCGCACGATCAACGCGATGCCGCTGGCCAG
>NZ_JH635998.1:3398296-3399989 GCF_000257605.1 Pseudomonas sp. R62 | reverse complement strand
GGCTGTTCAGATAGATCGCGTAAAGAAAGCCGCCACTGCCAAACAACGCGCCGAACAACCCGCCCACTGTGCCCATCGGCACCGCCCACGCTGCCGACAACTGTGCCGGCCGCGCTTTCACCCACAGGCTGTAAACCGCATAGGCGCTGATAAACAGCCCCATCAAAAGCAGTAACAGATCGGATTTCAGATTCAGCAGGAAGATCACCCCCAACGTGCAGCCGATCGCCATGCACGGCAGCAGCCTGAGCAATTCCGGCTTGGCGACGTCGCGCCGCGAGGGCAGCAGATTGCCGAATGCCGCGACGAAATCCAGCAGCACCAGCAGCGGCACGATTTTCGATAGCGGCATGAACAGGATCAGCATCGGCCCCGCAACCAGCGCCGTGCCGAAACCGGCGATGCCGAATACGATGTAGGCCAAGGCGATGGCCACCCCGATGACCGCCCAACCGCCCGCGCCCCAAGACCACGCCCCCAACAGCTCCATCATGCTCATCGTCCGCATCCTTTATAAGACCGCGCTGACTGTAGCCAGTAGCGGGCAGCACGACCAGATATCAAATTGATCCCATGTGGGAGCGAGCCTGCTCGCGAAGGCGGAGTGTCATTCCCGTTGTTGTCCGCTGACACAATGCTTTCGCGAGCACGCTCGCTCCCACAGGGTTTTGTGCGGCGTCATGGTGATTGGCGGGCAAATGCCTTTAAACTGCGCCCCATGATTAAAGATCCCTTTGCAAGACTTGGCCTGGACCGTGAAGTCCTGACCGTCAGCCAGCTCAACGGCCGCGCGCGGGTGTTGCTTGAAGACGTGTTCAGCAACATCTGGGTCGAAGGCGAAATCTCCAACCTCGCGCGCCCGGCGTCCGGCCACGTCTATTTCACCCTCAAGGACAGCGGCGCGCAGGTGCGTTGCGCGTTGTTCCGGCAGAACGCCGCGCGCGTGCGCCAAGCGTTGAAGGACGGTCTGGCGGTCAAGGTGCGCGGCAAGGTTTCGCTGTTCGAAGGCCGTGGCGACTATCAGCTGATCCTCGACACCGTGGAGCCGGCCGGTGACGGCGCGCTGCGTCTGGCCTTCGATGCGCTGAAGGAAAAGCTCAGCGCCGAAGGCCTGTTCAGTGCCGAACGCAAAGTGCCGCTGCCCGCGCATCCGCAGCGCATCGGCATCATCAGTTCGCCGACCGGCGCGGTGATTCGCGACATCATCAGCGTATTCCGCCGCCGTGCGCCGCAGGTGCAACTGACCCTGATACCGACTGCCGTACAAGGCCGCGAAGCCACTGCGCAAATCGTCCGCGCGCTGAAAATGGCCGATGCCCGCGGCTTCGACGCGCTGATCCTCGCCCGTGGCGGCGGCTCGCTGGAGGACCTCTGGTGCTTCAACGAGGAAGCGGTGGCGCGCGCGGTCGATGCCTGTGTCACGCCGATCGTCAGCGCCGTCGGCCATGAAACCGATGTTTCGATCAGCGATTTTGTCGCCGACGTCCGCGCCCCGACGCCCTCGGCCGCCGCCGAACTGCTCGCCCCGGATTCCAGCCATCTGATTCGTCAGGTCGAGAGCCTGCACCGGCGTCTGGTGATGCGCATGCGTGATCGCTTGATGCGTGATCGCCTGCGTCTGGAAGGCATGGCGCGACGGTTGCGCCATCCCGGCGAACGTCTGCGCCAGCAGGCGCAGCGTCTGGATGATCTG
>NZ_JH635998.1:3383705-3398119 GCF_000257605.1 Pseudomonas sp. R62 | reverse complement strand
TACGATGCGCATGCGCCGCGCATTCGAGCGCAGCCTCAATACGCGTCGAGAACGCCTGATCCGTCTGGAAACCCGTCTCGCCGGGCAACATCCGGGGCGCCAACTGGCCATGCTCCGCCAGCGCCTCGACAGCCTCGCCGAGCGTCTGCCCCGAGCCATGCGCGATGCTCTGAAACAGCGTCGGCAGCAATTGCACAGTCAGATGCAGACCCTGCACGTGGTCAGCCCGTTGGCGACTCTCGGTCGTGGTTACAGCATTCTGCTCGACGAGCGTGGCCACGCGATTCGCAATGCTGCGCAGACCCACACCGGCCAGCGTCTGAAAGCCAAGCTCGGCGAAGGCGAACTGCAAGTGCGCGTCGAGGACAATCACCTGACGCCCGTCACCCTCTCTTTACTGGACTGATCCATGCCGCGTTTTCTCGCTCCGCTGCTGTTGCTCTGCCTGACCTTCAACGCCCACGCCGACAGTTACATCACCCGGCTGTTGAACAAACCGGTGCCGGGCGGCGTCGCCGTGGTGAATCTGGGCACTGCCGCGCAGGCGCCGAAAGCTACTTATCAGGGCAAACCGGTGCTGGTGGTCAAGGAGCAGAACAACTGGCTGGCAATCGTTGGCGTGCCGCTGACGGTCAAGCCCGGCGCGCAGCAGATCAGCAGTGGCGGGCGCAATCTGCCCTTCACCGTGGGCAGCAAGAAATATCCGGAACAGCACATCACCCTGAAGAACAAACAGCAGGTCAATCCGAACGCCGACAACCTCAAGCGCATCGAGGGTGAACTGGCGGAACAGATCGCGGCTTACCGCAGTTTCAGCCCGACCACGCCGAGCAATCTGCTGCTGGACAAACCGGTCAACGGGCCGCTGTCGAGCAAGTTCGGCGTGCGTCGTTTCTTCAATGGCGAAGAACGTAATCCTCATGCCGGTCTCGATTTCGCAGTGCCCGCGGGCACGCCGATCAAGACTCCGGCGGCGGGCAAGGTGATTCTGATCGGCAATTACTTCTTCAACGGCAACACGGTGTTTGTTGACCACGGCCAAGGCTTTATCAGCATGTTCTGCCACATGTCGAAGATCGACGTGAAAAACGGCCAGCAACTGTCCCGTGGCGCAGTGGTCGGCAAAGTCGGCGCGACTGGCCGGGCAACCGGGCCGCATATGCACTGGAATGTCAGCCTGAACGATGCGCGGGTGGATCCGGCGATTTTCATTGGTGCCTTCCAACCTTGAGTATGTGTTGAGGCGACCGGCCTCTTCGCGAGCAGGCTCGCTCCCACAGGGGATCTTTGTTGTGAATAAGATCCAGTGTGGGAGCGAGCCTGCTCGCGAAGGCCGCCTATAAAACACCGCCATACTCAATGAATCTCCAAAAACTCAATTGCGCCCCAATCTAGCCTTACGCAAACATCAACACCTTCCACCGCCTTAAGCGCAATAAATTCCTGCAAAATCCCGCTTTCCGGGTATTCCTCTCAATTTTTTCCGACTGCTTGCCATCCTTTCCCCTCGCGGTTAGGGTTGAAGCCATGAAAACCTCTCACACCCTCATTCAGCTTCGCCAGCACCGCAGCCTGTGCCTCGTCAGTGCACGACTGCCAGGCTGAATCGCTGCGCCTCGTCCCACGCTTTTCCAAGAACATTCGTTCAACCGGCAGGCCGCCTCTTTTCGGCCCAGACAACAAGGAATTTCCCGATGAGCATGCTCAAAGACCCGTCTTCGAAATACCGCGCGTTTCCCGTCATCAACCTGCCGGATCGTACTTGGCCGTCGAAGACCATCGATGCCGCGCCGATCTGGTGCAGCTCCGACCTGCGTGACGGCAACCAGTCGCTGATCGAGCCAATGGACGCGGCGAAGAAGCTGCGCTTCTGGAAAACCCTGGTGCAAGTCGGTGTGAAGGAAATCGAAGCGTCGTTCCCCGCCGCGTCGCAAACCGACTTCGACTTCGTGCGTACCCTGATCGAAGAAGGCCACATCCCGGACGACACCACCATTCAGGTACTGACCCAGGGCCGTGAAGACCTGATCGAGCGCACTTTCGAATCCCTGCGCGGGGCGAAGAAAGCCATCGTTCACCTGTACAACGCCACCTCGCCTTCTTTCCGTCGCATCGTCTTCAACCAGGACAAGGACGGCATCAAGGCCATCGCGGTCAACGCCGCCAAGCTGTTCGTCAAATATGCGGCCATGCAGCCGGAAACCGAGTGGACTTTCGAATACTCGCCGGAAACCTTCAGCGCTACCGAGCTGGAGTTCGCCAAGGAAGTCTGTGACGCCGTGATCGAGGTGTGGAACCCGACGCCTGAGCACAAGATGATCCTCAACCTGCCGGCCACCGTTGAATGCGCGACGCCGAACGTTTACGCCGACCAGATCGAATGGTTCGGCCGCAACATCAACCGTCGTGACAGCGTGATCATCAGCCTGCACACCCACAACGACCGGGGCACCGGCGTGGCTGCCACCGAGCTGGGCCTGATGGCCGGCGCCGATCGCGTCGAAGGCTGCCTGTTCGGCAACGGCGAGCGCACCGGCAATGTCGACCTCGTCACCGTCGCGCTGAACATGTACACCCAGGGCGTCGACCCTGAGCTGGACTTCTCCGACATCGACGGCGTGCGCAAGGTCGTCGAAGAGTGCAACCAGATCCAGGTGCATCCGCGTCATCCGTACGTTGGCGACCTGGTGCACACCGCATTCTCCGGCTCGCACCAGGATGCGATCCGCAAGGGCTTCGCCCAGCAGAAACCGGACACCCTGTGGGAAGTGCCGTACCTGCCGATCGACCCGGCCGACATCGGTCGCAGCTACGAGGCGGTGATCCGCGTCAACAGCCAGTCGGGCAAGGGCGGCATCGCTTACTTGCTGGAGCAGGAATACGGCATCAGCCTGCCACGCCGCATGCAGATCGAGTTCAGCCAGGTGGTGCAGCGTGAGACCGATCGCCTGGGCCTGGAGATGACGGCCAAGCAGATTCACTCGCTGTTGATCAGCGAATACCTGCAGGCCAACACTCCTTACGCGCTGGTCAGCCATCGTTTGCAGGAAGAGAACGGCAACAGCGCCGTCGAAGTCGAAGTAGCCAGCAAAGGTCAGGGCGAAACCAACCTGCACTGGCGCGGCAAGGGCAACGGCGCTCTGGAAGCACTGGTCGCCGGCCTGCCGATTCCGGTGGAAATCATGGACTACAACGAACACGCGATCGGCGCGGGCACCAATGCCAAAGCAGCGGCCTACATCGAACTGCGGGTGAACGGTGAACGTGCGGTGCACGGCGTGGGTATCGATGAAAACATCACCACCGCCAGCTTCAAGGCATTGTTCAGCGCGCTGAACCGCTCGCTGAGCCAGCCAGAGGCAAAAGCAGCGTAATCGACCGCTGAAACGCGAAAGGCCCCGGGGTGCAAACTCCGGGGCCTTTTTTTGTCGATCAAAGGATGCGATCGTTCCCATGCTCCGCGTGGGAATGCCTCAAGGGACGCTCCGCGTCCAGTGACGCGGAGCGTCACGGGCTGCATTCCCACGCAGAGCGTGGGAACGATCGGCCTCGTTAGGTGAACTCGAAAGTGTCGGCATCCAGATTCGCCGGAAAGCGCTCGCGATACGCCGCCAACGGCGCCGCTTCCAGAATCACCTTGAACACGCCATCCGCCTCCCCCGCCGCCAGCAACGTCTCGCCCTGAAAATCCAGCACCTGACTGTCGCCGGTATAGGCGAAGCCTTTGCCATCGCTGCCCACCCGATTTACCGCTGCCACGTAGCAGAGATTTTCAATCGCTCGTGCCGGCAGCAGGCGGTTCCAGTGCAGACGCCGTGCGCCCGGCCAATTGGCGGTGTACAGCAGCAGATCGGTGTCCTGCGCATCGCGGCTCCACACCGGGAAGCGCAGGTCGTAGCAGATCAGCGGACGAATCCGCCAACCCTTGAGCTCGAACTGCACCTGCCGCTCGCCGGGCGTGTAATGGTTGTGCTCGCCGGCCATGCGGAACAGGTGACGCTTGTCGTAATGCAGCATTTCGCCGTCCGGCCGCGCCCAGAGCAAGCGGTTGCGATGGCTGCCGTCAGCCGCCTGAATGATCACGCTGCCAGTGATGACCGCATCGAACTTCGCTGCCTGCGCCCGCAGCCATTTGCTGGTCGGGCCGTTTTCGGCTTCGGCGAGGGTTTCCGATTCCATCGAGAATCCGGTGGTGAACATCTCCGGCAGGATGATCAGATCGGCGCCCCGGGCCTGCTCCAGCAGCAGCTCGAAATGCTCGAGGTTGGCCTGGCGGTCGTGCCAGGCCAGGCTGGTCTGGATCAACGCCAGAGTCAGGTCTGGCAATGCACTCAGATCACGCATAGTTTCGCCGCCGCTTCACGCAGCGTCTCCTCGCGTTTGGCAAAGCACAGCCGTATCAGGCGCTGGCCTTGCGGTGGATTCTGGTAGAACACCGACACCGGAATGCTCGCGACACCGTGCTCACGAGTCATCCACATCGCCATGTCGACATCATTGAGATCAGGACGGATCTGCGAATAATCGACCAACTGGAAATAGGTACCAGTGACCCGGGTAAAACTGAAGCGCGACGGCGCGAGCAGATCGCAGAACAGATCGCGCTTGGCCTGATAGAAACCCGGCAGCTCTTCAACGTGCTCCGGGTGCTCGGCCATGTAATCGGCCAGCGCGTATTGCAGCGGCGTGACGCCACAGAAACTGACGTACTGATGGACCTTGCGCAGCTCGGCCGTCAGCGCTGGCGGGGCGACGACGTAGCCGGTTTTCCAGCCGGTGACGTGGTACGTCTTGCCGAACGAACTGACCACGAACGCGCGTTGATACAGCTCTTCATGGGCCAGCACGCTGACATGCGGCACGCCGTCGAAGACCAGGTGTTCGTAGACTTCGTCGCTGATCAGATAGATGTCGCGATCACGGATCAACGCCGCCAGTTGATCGAGCTCGGCGCGGCTGATCAATGCGCCGCTCGGGTTGTGCGGGGTGTTGATGACGATCATTTTCGTCCGCGGGCTCAGGGCCGCAGCGAGCTGGTCGAAATCGATGGAGAAGTCGACCGGATTCAGCTGCACATGCACGCAACGACCACCCGCCAGCTCCGTTGCCGGTGCGTAGCTGTCGTAGCACGGATCGAAGACGATGACTTCATCGCCGCTGTGGATAATGGCCTGAATCGCGCAGAAGATCGCCTGGGTCGCGCCGGGCGTTACCGTCACTTCGTGATCGGCATCGACAGTCACGCCGTAGCTGCGGGTGATCTTGGCCGCGATCTGCTGACGCAACACCGGCAATCCGGTCATCGGTGAATACTGGTTATGGCCACTGGCGATATGCCGCCCGACCGCATCACGCAGCGACTGCGGGCCGTCGAAATCCGGGAAACCCTGGGACAGGTTGATCGCGCCGGTCTGCGCCGCGAGCTGAGACATCTGCGTGAAAATAGTGATGCCGACATTCGGCAGCTTGCTGGTGATCATCGGGGGTTCTCTGCTCAACACCCGGCTCTGACGACGGCGCGGGAGAGCCCGAGGATAGCCCATCCGGCGCCCATAAAAAAAGGGCGCCAAACGGCGCCCTTCTCTCTGACCGATCGTTCCCATGCTCTGCGTGGGAATGCCGCCACGGACGCTCTGCGTCCCTCGCTTTGTGACGCGGAGCGTCACGGGATGCATTCCCACGCGGAGCGTGGGAACGATCAATCCTGTGGCGAGGGGATTTATCCCCGTTCCGGCTGCGAAGCAGTCGCAAACCCGTTGAATGCGGTTTGACTGATACACCGCGGACACAGGTTTTGGGGCTGCTGCGCAGCCCATCGGGGATAAATCCCCTCGCCACAAAAGCCCCACACAAAATTGTGCAGCGCCTCGGATCACTTCTTGTCGCGGCGCTTCTTGCTGGCTTTCTTGTTGTGCGACATCAAGCGACGCTTCTTGTTGACCTGGCGGTCGGTCAGCGTGTTCTTGTTGCCTTCGTACGGGTTCTCGCCGCCCTTGAACTCGATGCGGATCGGCGTACCGACCAGCTTGAGTACACGACGGTAAGTGTTTTCCAGATAGCGCACGTAGGACTTCGGCACTTTCTCGATCTGGTTACCGTGGATCACGATGATCGGCGGGTTCGCACCACCCAAGTGAGCGTAACGCAGCTTGATCCGGCGGTTGTTGACCATCGGTGGCGCGTGCTCGCCCACCGCATCTTCCAGAATCTGGGTGAGACGGTTGGTCGGCCAGCGGGTAACCGCGGACTTGAACGAGTTCTGCACCGAAGCGTAGAGGTTGCCCACGCCCGTGCCGTGCAGGGCCGAGATGAAGTGAATGTCGGCGTAGTCGACGAAGAACAGTCGACGTTGCAGCTCGACTTTGACGAAGTCGCGCTCGCTCGGCGTCATGCCGTCCCACTTGTTGATCGCAATGACCAGCGCACGACCGGATTCGATCGCGAAGCCCAGCAGGTTCAAGTCGTGATCGACCACACCCTCGCGGGCGTCCATCACGAAGATCACCACGTTGGCGTCTTTGATCGCCTGCAGGGTTTTGACCACGGAGAATTTTTCGACTTCTTCGTGGATCTTGCCGCGCTTGCGCACACCGGCGGTGTCGATCAGCGTGTACTTCTCTTCATTGCGCTCGAACGGAATGTAGATGCTGTCGCGGGTGGTGCCCGGCTGGTCATACACGATGACCCGGTCTTCACCGAGCATGCGGTTGACCAGGGTCGACTTGCCGACGTTCGGACGACCGATGATGGCGATCTTGATCCCGTCTTTTTCGCTCGGACCAGGAATGCGCTTGGCTTCCTCGCCTTCGGCAACGATTTCTTCCTCTTCGCCTTCAGCCGGCTCGTCATCATCGCGCGGGAATTCGCTCAGGGCGGCTTCCAGCAGTTGCGTGATGCCACGGCCATGGGCGCCGGCGATCGGGATCGCGTGGCCCATGCCCAGCGGGGCGAATTCGGCGCGGGCCATTTCCGGGTCGATGTTGTCGACCTTGTTGGCCACCACGTGGGAACGCTTGTTACGTTTGCGCAAATGCTCGGCGATCATCTGGTCGGCAGCGGTAAAACCGGCCTTGGCATCTACCAGAAACAGCACCACATCGGCTTCTTCGATGGCCAGCAGCGACTGCTCGGCCATTTTTTCGTCCATACCATGTTCGTCACCGGAGATACCGCCGGTGTCGATCAGAATGTAGGAACGCCCTTGCCACTTGGCCTCACCGTACTGGCGATCACGGGTCAGACCGGACAGGTCGCCGACGATGGCGTCACGCGTCCTGGTCAGGCGGTTGAACAAGGTGGACTTGCCGACGTTCGGTCGGCCCACCAGGGCGATTACGGGAACCATGCGGCTCTCCACTGCGTTATTTCAGAAAATACAAAAGCCGCTGCGAGGCAGCGGCTGGTGCTCGGGGCAACACCCGGGGGCGCTGCAAACCCTGCTGATGCAGGGCCGCTTGGGGATGAACCCCAAGCATAGTTGTTACTTGATGGTCAGGGCTTCCAGTTTGCCGCTGTTGCCATACACATAAATCGTGTCGCCCACCACCAGCGGACGGGCACGCAGGCCGTCGCTGTCGATGCGCTCACGGCCGACGAAACGACCGTCGACCTGACTCAGCAGATGCAGATAACCTTCCAGGTCACCCACAGCTACGTAGCTGGAGAACACTTCCGGTGCCGACAGTTGACGGCGAGCCAGTGAATCGTTGCTCCACAGTGCGGTGGTAGAACGCTCGTCGACGCCTTCAACGGTGCCCGAGGACAGGCTTACGTAGACGCTGCCGAAACCCTGAGCGATACCGGCGTAGCTCGACGCGTCGCGCTGCCACAGTTGACGACCGCTTTCCAGATCCAGCGCCGCAACGCGACCCTGATAACTGGCCACGTACAGCGTGCCGCCGGACAGCAGCAGACCGCCGTCGATGTCGACCACGCGCTCCAGTTCCGAACGACCCTGTGGAATGGCGATGCGTTGTTCCCACACCGGCACGCCGTTGGAGATGTCCAGCGCGACCACTTTACCGGTCGACAGGCCAGCTACCGCCAGGCGGTTGGTCACCAGCGGAGCACTGGTGCCACGCAGGGTCAGGACCGCCGGGGTGCTGTCATACACCCAGCGCTGGTTGCCGGTGGCAGCGTCCAGACCGATCAGACGATCGTCCTGGGTCTGCACAACGACCACGTCGCCATTGTTGGCTGGCGGCGCGAGGACTTCACTGTTGACGCGGGCACGCCACTTCTCTTCACCGTTGCTGGTGTCCAGAGCGACGACTTCGCCACGCAGGGTACCGATCAGTACCAGACCGTAACCCACGCCAACGGCGCCGGAGACAGGCAGTTCCAGATCCTGATCCCACTTCACGTCGCCGTTGCTGCGATCCAGCGCCATCACCACACCGGTCACATCAGCGGCGTAGATGGTGTCACCGTCGATCGCCGGCACCAGCATGTTGTAGGTTTCGCCCTGACCGTCACCGATCGAGCGGCTCCACTGCTTCTGCAGAACCACTTCTTCTTTGAAGTCGGTCAGTTCGGCCGGTGGCAATTCTTTCTTGCTGTTGCTGCTGCAACCCGCGGCCAGAAGGGCCAGAGCCAGCAATGCTGCATGCTTCCAACGGATCACGTCACGCATCCCCTTTGGCCAGGTCGTCGAGCTTGATTTGAAGGCCACCGACCGCCGCTTCATCCGACAGTGCCGCCTTGGCTTTTTGATACGCCTTGTTCGCGTCATCGGTACGGCCCAAGCGCACCAGCAGGTCGCCCTTGAGTTCTTCGCGAGTGGCCAGGAACGCTTTGTCGGCATCGCCGTCGAGCAGTTTCAGGGCGTCTTCGGCCTTGTCCTGCGCGCCCAGCACCTGCGCCAGACGCTGACGGGCGATTTCGCCCAGCGCCGGGTTGGCCGGCTTGTCGACGATGGCTTTGAGTTCGGTTGCCGCGTCGTCCAGCTTGCCGCTGTCAACCGCCACTTTGGCGACGAACAGGCTGCCGTACTGCGCATAGGCCGAACCGCCGTACTCGCTGTTGAGCTTGCCGGCCAGATCCGCAACGCGGGCGGCATCAGGCTTGCCGTCGGGCGTCAGCGTGGTTTCCAGCAGTTGCTGATAGAGCACCGAGGCGCCTTGCGACTGGTTGCTCTGGTATTTGTGATAAGCCTGCCAGCCGAACACGATGACCAGCGCCAACAGGCCGCCGGTGACCAGAGGTTTGCCGTTGCGTGTCCACCAGTCCTTCAAATCCGCCAACTGTTCGTCTTCGGTACTCGACACCCCAATACTCCTTAATCGCTAAATCGGCTGTTAAGACAGCTTCAACCCTGCACGACGCAGGTGGCCAGGTGAGCGGCGAGCGCATCCCAGGCAATGCTTTGTTGTTCGCCCTGGCCACGCAGGGGTTTGAAACCTACCACTTGCTGGGCCATTTCGTCGTCACCGAGGATCAATGCGTACAGCGCACCGCTCTTGTCGGCCTTCTTGAACTGGCTTTTGAAACTGCCGGCGCCGGCATTGACTTGCAGGCGCAGGTTTGGAAGTTCATCGCGAACCCGTTCAGCCAGGGCCAGACCGGCCAGCTCGGCTTCTTCACCGAAGGCGCAGAGGTAGACGTCGACCTGACGGGCAATTTCCTGCGGAATCTGCTCGAGGGTTTCGAGCATCAATACCAGACGCTCGATGCCCATGGCGAAACCGACGCCCGGGGTTGGCTTGCCGCCCATCTGCTCGACCAGACCGTCGTAACGGCCGCCCGCGCACACGGTGCCCTGGGCGCCGAGCTTGTCGGTGACCCATTCGAAAACGGTTTTGCTGTAGTAATCGAGGCCACGCACCAGTTTCGGATTGAGCACGTAAGGAATGCCAACGGCATCCAGACGCGCCTTCAGGCCTTCGAAGTGAGCGCGGGACTCGTCGTCGAGGTAGTCGGCCATTTTCGGCGCATCGACCAGCACGGCCTGGGTGTCGGCATTTTTCGTGTCGAGCACGCGCAGCGGGTTGGTTTTCAGGCGACGCTGGCTGTCTTCATCGAGCTTGTCGTGGTGCGCCGAGAGGTACTCGACCAGCGCTTCACGATAGCGACCACGGGATTCGCTGGTGCCGAGGCTGTTGAGTTCGAGCTTGACCGCATCACGGATGCCCAGCTCGCCCCACAGGCGCCAGGTCATGATGATCAGCTCGGCGTCGATGTCCGGACCGTCGAGGTTGAACACTTCCAGACCGATCTGGTGGAACTGGCGATAACGGCCTTTCTGCGGACGCTCGTGGCGGAACATCGGGCCGATGTACCAGAGTTTCTGCACCTGACCGCCGCCGGTGATGCCGTGCTCGAGCACTGCACGTACGCAGGCTGCGGTGCCTTCCGGGCGCAGGGTCAGCGAGTCGCCGTTGCGGTCTTCGAAGGTGTACATCTCTTTTTCGACGATATCGGTGACTTCGCCGATCGAGCGCTTGAACAGCTCGGTGAACTCGACGATCGGCATGCGGATCTGCTTGTAACCGTAGTTATCCAGCAGACGCGCCACGGTGCCTTCGAAATAACGCCACAGCGGGGTCTGTTCGGGCAGGATGTCGTTCATGCCACGAATGGCTTGCAGAGACTTGCTCACAAAATTTCCTTAATTCGTTCGATCAGCCGCGCGCGATAACGGCAGCGTCAGCTTCGACCTTTTCGGCCGCTTTCTGGCGGATCAGCTTTTCCAGCTCGTCCACCAGATTGTCATTCGTCAGCTTCTGCGACGGCTTGCCGTCGATGTAAATCAGGTTGGGCGTGCCGCCGGTCAAGCCGATATGGGCTTCCTTGGCTTCGCCGGGGCCGTTGACCACGCAACCGATGACCGCGACATCCAGCGGCACCAGCAGGTCTTCAAGGCGCCCTTCCAGCTCGTTCATGGTCTTGACCACATCGAAGTTCTGCCGCGAGCAGCTCGGGCAGGCGATGAAGTTGATGCCACGGGAACGCAGGTGCAAAGACTTGAGAATGTCGTAACCGACCTTCACTTCCTCGACCGGGTCGGCCGCCAGCGAGATGCGGATAGTATCGCCAATCCCTTCGGCGAGCAGCATACCTAGGCCCACGGCGGATTTCACCGTGCCCGAACGCAAACCACCAGCTTCGGTGATGCCCAAGTGCAGCGGCTGAACGATTTCTTTCGCCAGCAAGCGGTAGGCTTCGACGGCCATGAACACGTCAGAGGCTTTCACGCTGACCTTGAAGTCCTGGAAATTCAGGCGTTCGAGGTGCTCGACGTGGCGCAGCGCGGATTCGACCAATGCGGCCGGGGTCGGCTCGCCGTATTTCTTCTGCAGGTCTTTTTCCAGCGAACCGGCGTTGACGCCGATGCGGATCGGAATGCCGCGATCACGGGCAGCATCGACCACTGCACGCACACGGTCTTCACGACCGATGTTGCCCGGATTGATGCGCAGGCAGTCCACACCCAGTTCGGCCACGCGCAAAGCGATTTTGTAGTCGAAGTGGATGTCAGCCACCAACGGCACTTTGACCAGTTGCTTGATCTTGCCGAACGCCTCGGCGGCGTCCATGTCCGGCACCGAGACGCGAACGATGTCGACGCCGGCGGCTTCCAGACGATTGATCTGCGCCACGGTCGCAGCGACATCATTGGTATCGCTGTTGGTCATGCTCTGCACAGCGATCGGCGCGTCGCCGCCCACCGGTACGTTGCCGACCCAGATCTTGCGCGATTCGCGACGTTTGATTGGAGATTCGCCGTGCATGACTTATTGACCCAACTTCAGGCGAGCAGTCTCGCCACTGGTGAACGGAGCGATATCGACCGGTTGGCCGTTGTAGCTGACCTGTGCTGCGCGGGCAACGCCCAGACGCACATTGAGCGGCGGTTTGCCGGAAACGGTCACGCTGTCGCCTTTATGCTTCAGACCACTGAAAATCACTTTGCCCCGGCCATCGGTCACCTGTGCCCAGCAATCGCCGGTGAACTGCAATTGCACCTGGCCTTCGCCGGCAACCGGAGCAGCTGCTTCAGCGCTTGGCGCTTGAGCGACCGGCGCGGCCGGGGCAGGTGTCGCTGGGACATTCGGCGCTGGAGTGGCCGGAGCTGCCACCACTGGTGCAGGCGTCTGTGCCGGAGCGCTTGGCGCAACTGCCGGGGCAGCCGGCTCGGTTGCTGGCGCGGCAGACTCGGCGCCGGTCGATTCGGCACTGGTTTCCGACTGCGGCAAGGCCAGCGATGTCGAATTGTCTGCCTGATTTTCGGCGACAGCCTGGTCTTCCGGCTCGTCGATCGGGTGGATCTGCGTGGTGCCGTCAGCGCCTTCGACTTCGACGTGTTCCGGTGCGAGGCTGGTCAGATCGCGGGTGCGCTGCGAGGTCTGATCCTGCCACCAGACGAATCCGCCGCCGATGACCGCGATCAGCAGCAACAGGCTGACGATACGCAAAATGGTGTGGGAAACCCGCACCGGCTCTTCGATACGACCGAGGGCGTGAACGTTGCTGCCCTGGGAGTCGGTGCCGGTGGACTGGTCGAACTGCTGAACCAGAACGGTCTGGTCCATGCCGAGCAATTTGGCATAGGCGCGAATGTAACCGCGAGCGAAGGTATGCCCCGGCAGCTTGTCGAAAGCGCCGGCTTCAAGATTGCTCAGGGATGTCACGGTGAGGTTGAGCTTGAGGGCCACTTCGGCCAGCGACCAGCCATTGCTTTCGCGGGCCTGGCGCAGGGTCTCACCGGGATTTACGCGATTCGCTGCTACAACTTCGGGATGCGCCGCTTTCATCATTGCTCCGACAGGTATTGCTGATATTCCGGCGTACCGGGATAGAGTCGTTTTAATTGCAGACCGTAACTGGCTGCCTTGTCGCGATCTTCAAACACTTTTGCCAGCCGAACGCCGAGCAATAGACTACGTGCATTTTGTTCGGTGAGCTGGCTGAAACGGTCGTAATAGTCACGCGCGGGCACATAATGCCTGTCTTCGAAGGACAACTCAGCCATTTCCAGCAATGCGCGTGGTTGTTGGCGATTCAGGCGCAGGGCTTTTTCCAGCTGTTGCTGTGCCAGATCACGCTGGCCAAGCTTGGCGGCGGTCATGCCGAGGTTTTCGAAGACCCGCGAGCGCTCAGGATACAGGGTATCGGCGGCCGCTTGTTCAAAACGCTCGTAGGCTTCCTTGTAGCGCTGTTCTTCGTAGAGAAAACTGCCGTAGTTGTTGAGGATGCGCGCATCGGCGGGACGTGAGGACAGGGCCTTGCGAAAGTGCTCGTCGGCAAGTGCCGGCTCCATCTCGGCCTGAAACACCAGACCGAGGGCCGCATTGGCGTCGGGGTCGGAACCGTCCAGCTCCAGCGCTTTCTTCAAAGGCACCTTGGCGCGCTCGGTCATGCCTTGCTGCAGATAGCCCAGCCCCAGCTGCACGTAGGCAGCCCGCGCTTCATCGCGGCCCTTGCTGGTCTTCATCGGATTGTAGTCACCCGACAGGACACAACCAGCACACAGGCTGGCCAACAGCAACAGCAGCGCAAAGCGCAGGGACATAGAGATCCTCTCTTAGTTAGTGTTCGCGGCGTTCTGTGCCAGATCGCTGTCGGCGCTCAACTCGCGCACGGCGATGTAACGTTCGCTGCGACGGGTGCGATCCAGCACCTGCCCTACCAATTGACCACATGCGGCATCGATGTCTTCACCACGGGTGGTGCGCACGGTGACGTTGAAACCGGCCTGATGCAACTGATCCTGGAAGCGGCGGATGGCATTGTTGCTCGGCCGCTCGTACCCGGAGTGCGGGAACGGGTTGAACGGGATCAGGTTGATCTTGCACGGTATGTCTTTAAGCAACTCGATCATTTCCACTGCGTGCTCAAGCTTGTCATTGACATCCTTGAGCAAGGTGTACTCGATGGTCAGCACACGTTTCTCGCCAAGGGCGGACATGTAGCGCTGGCACGACTCGAGCAGCATCTTAAGCGGATATTTCTTGTTGATCGGCACCAATTGGTTACGCAATGCGTCATTTGGTGCGTGCAGGGACAACGCCAGGGACACGTCGATGTGCTTGGCCAGCTCATCGATCATCGGCACCACGCCCGAGGTGGACAGGGTCACGCGGCGCTTGGAGATCCCGTAGCCGAGGTCATCCATCATCAGATGCATGGCGGCGACGACGTTGTCGAAGTTCAGCAACGGCTCGCCCATGCCCATCATCACCACGTTGGTGATGGCGCGGTCGACGGTGGCCGGGACGCTGCCGAAAGATTTGTTGGCAATCCACACCTGACCGATGACTTCGGCGGCGGTGAGGTTGCTGTTGAAGCCTTGCTTGCCGGTGGAGCAGAAACTGCAATCCAGGGCACAGCCTGCCTGGGACGAAACGCACAAAGTGCCGCGCTTGCCCTGGGGAATGTACACGGTCTCGACGCAGCTGCCGGACGCCACGCGCACC
>NZ_JH635998.1:3367517-3383352 GCF_000257605.1 Pseudomonas sp. R62 | reverse complement strand
CATTTACGGGTGCCGTCGCTGGAGATGTCCTCGCTGACCACTTCCGGACCACGCACTTCAGCAATGGCCTTGAGCTTGTCGCGCAAGGCTTTGCTGACGTTCGTCATGGCGTCGAAATCATCGACGCCAAAGTGGTGAATCCATTTCATTACCTGACCGGCACGGAAACGCTTCTCCCCGATTGAGTCGAAGAATTTTTCCATTTCCGGCTGGGTCAGACCCAGCAGGTTTGTTTTAACAGTCGATGTAGTCATGGATTCACCTTCACTCTGCAAGCAATGCTTAGCGAGTGGTTACTTCAGTAGCTGCGAAGAAGTAAGCGATTTCGCGAGCGGCAGCAGCTTCGGAGTCCGAACCGTGAACGGCGTTGGCGTCGATCGATTCAGCGAAGTCAGCACGGATGGTGCCTGGAGCAGCTTCTTTAGGGTTGGTAGCGCCCATCAGCTCACGGTTGCGAGCGATAGCGTTTTCGCCTTCCAGAACCTGAACGACAACCGGACCGGAAGTCATGAAAGCAACCAGGTCACCGAAGAAACCGCGCTCGCTGTGCTCAGCGTAGAAGCCTTCGGCTTCGGCTTTGGACAGTTGCTTCAGTTTCGAAGCTACAACGCGCAGGCCAGCGTCTTCGAAGCGAGTGGTGATCTTGCCGATCACGTTTTTAGCAACGGCGTCAGGCTTGATGATGGAGAAAGTACGTTGAACAGCCATGGTGTAACTCCAGAAACGGTAATTTGCGAAAAATTAAACCCGCGAATTATACGCGGGTTCTTGGGTATTGCCTAACCTGCGAGACGATCAGTCCAATTCTGCGGCCCAGAGCTCCTGAACCGCTTCGAGCACCTTCTCGCCGACCCGGCCGGAAGTAGCATCGAAGTCAGGCAGTTCAAGAATCATCTGCTGCAAACGGACAAAACCTACAGAGTACGGGTCGAGTCCCTCGTGGGCCTCGGCCAGCTCTTCTGCAATGCGTTGAACATCATTCCAACCGTAGCTCATGACAGTCTTACCAGTCAGTGCGGCGCTTCGGCCGCATGGTTAAGCGAATATTTCGGAATCTCGACGGTGAGGTCTTCCTCACCGACGATGGCCTGGCAAGCCAGACGCGATTGCGCCTCAAGGCCCCAGGCACGGTCGAGGAAGTCTTCTTCCAGCTCGTCGGCCTCTTCCAGCGAGTCGAAACCCTCGCGGATGATGCAATGGCACGTGGTGCAGGCGCAGACGCCGCCGCATGCGCTTTCCATCTCGATATGGTGTTCGTGGGCCAGCTCGAGAATCGATGTGCCGGGCGCAGCCTCGACCACCATGCCCTCAGGGCAGAACTTCTCGTGGGGCAGAAAAATGACCTGCGGCATCAGATATCCTCGATTTCATTCAGGTTGCGCCCCGACAGAGCGGCTTTCACCGTCAGATCCATGCGGCGGGCAGCAAAAGCATCGGTCACTTGCGACAGACGCTTGGTCTGCTGCTCGATGGCGTAACCATCGGTACCTTTCATCAGTTCGGCCAGTACCTGCATTTGCAGTTCGATAACCATGCGCTCTTCGGCGTCGAGCAAACGCTCGCCATCGGCCTCCAGCGCGCCCTGCACCGCTTCGAGCAGGCGCTGGGCATCGACTTGCTGCTCACGCAGAACGCGGGCGACCTTGTCGTCATTGGCATGCTGGAACGAATCCTTGAGCATCTTGGCGATTTCGCCATCGGTCAGACCATAGGAAGGCTTGACCTGAATGCTCGCCTCAACGCCCGAGCCCAATTCACGGGCAGACACGCTGAGCAGACCGTCGGCATCGACCTGGAAGGTCACGCGAATTTTCGCCGCGCCCGCCACCATTGCCGGAATGCCGCGCAATTCGAAACGTGCCAGAGAGCGGCAATCGCTGATCAGCTCGCGCTCGCCCTGCAACACGTGGATCGCCATGGCCGACTGGCCGTCTTTATAGGTGGTGAAATCCTGAGCGCGGGCGACGGGAATGGTAGTGTTGCGCGGAATCACCTTTTCCATCAGACCGCCCATGGTTTCCAAACCAAGGGAAAGCGGAATCACGTCGAGCAGCAGCAGTTCGCCGCCATCGCGCTTGTTGCCAGCCAGGGTGTCAGCCTGGATCGCGGCCCCGATGGCCACCACTTGATCCGGGTCGATTTCCGTCAAAGGCTGACGACCGAAGGCTTCGGCAACGGCTTCACGCACACGTGGCACTCGGGTCGAACCGCCGACCATGACCACGGCGTGGACGTCTTCCAGTTCAATACCGGAATCGCGAACGGCGCGGCGGCAGGCTTTCAGGCTGCGCGCGACCATTGGCTCGATCAGCGCATCGAAGGCTTCGCGAGTCAGTTGTGCTTTCCAGTCGCCGTAAGCCACTTCCACACTGGCCGCATCGGTCAGGGCTTCTTTGGCAGCGCAGGCGGTTTGCAGCAGATTGCGTTGCGCGCCCGGGTCGAGATCGGCGGAGAGGCCAGCGCTCTCAATGATCCAGCCGGCAATCGCGTGATCGAAATCATCGCCGCCCAGCGCGCTGTCGCCGCCAGTGGCCAGAACTTCAAAGACGCCGCCGGTCAGACGCAGAATGGAGATATCGAAAGTACCGCCGCCCAGGTCATAAATCGCCACCAGACCTTCGGCGTGCTGATCCAGACCGTAAGCCACCGCAGCCGCAGTCGGCTCGTTGAGCAGACGCAACACGTTCAGACCGGCGAGTTTGGCCGCATCTTTGGTGGCTTGGCGCTGCGCATCATCGAAGTAAGCAGGAACCGTGATCACCGCGCCAACCAGCTCGCCACCCAAGGTCGCCTCAGCGCGCTGACGCAGGACCTTGAGGATATCGGCGGAGACTTCAACCGGGCTTTTCGGGCCTTGCACGGTGTCGATGAACGGCATGTGCGATTCACCGCCGACAAAGCGATACGGCAACTGCTCGCCCAATTGCTTGACGTCGGACAGACCACGACCCATCAAGCGCTTGACCGAGAGCACGGTGTTCAGGGGATCGGAGGCTGCTGCCAGCTTGGCGGACTCACCGACTTCGACGCGGTCGGCGTGATAACGCACGGCGGACGGCAGGATGACCTGCCCGTTGGCGTCGGCCAGCGGTTCGGAAAGACCACTGCGCAGCGCAGCGACCAGCGAATTGGTAGTACCCAAGTCGATGCCCACAGCCAGACGGCGCTGGTGCGGTTGAGGACTTTGGCCGGGTTCGGCGATCTGCAGTAGAGCCATGGTGATCAGGTCTTGTCTGTCTGTCAGCGTGCAATCAGGGCAGCACTGGGTTAATCGTCGAGGCGCTCTTCCAGCTGGCGCACTTCGTAGGTGAGCTTGTCGAGGAACTGCATGCGCCGCATCAGGCGTTCGGCCTGCTCGCGTTGCGCTGCATCATCCCAACAGGCTGCGAAGCTTTCGTTGAGCTGTTCCTGAGCCGCCTTCAAGCGACGCTTGAATACCGCGACACCGTCGAGGTCGGCACTGTCCTGCAGATCTTCGAGCTCTTCGCGCCATTGCATCTGCTGCAGAAGGAATTCGGGATCGTGGACAGTGACTTCCATCGGCACTTCATGCCCGCTGATTTTCAGCAGGTAACGTGCGCGCTGGGCCGGACTCTTGAGCGTCTGGTAGGCGTCGTTGAGCCGCGCCGATTGCTCGAGCGCCGAGCGCTGCTCGCGTTCGGATGCATCGGCAAAGCGGTCAGGATGGACGCCGCGCGCCAACTCACGGTAGCGCGTGGCCAACTGCTCGAGATCCAGGCGGAAGCTCGGTTGCAGCTCGAATAAAGCGAAATGACAAGGAATACCCACGACCAGCCTCAGATGTTGAAGCTTTCGCCGCAGCCACATTCACCGCGCACGTTGGGGTTGTTGAACTTGAAGCCTTCGTTCAACCCTTCCTTGACGAAGTCGAGCTCGGTGCCGTCCAGGTAGGCCAGGCTTTTCGGGTCGATGATCACTTTTTCGCCGTGACTCTCGAACACCTGATCCTCCGCCACTACCTCGTCGACAAACTCCAGCACGTAGGCAAGGCCGGAACAGCCTGTGGTGCGAACACCCAGACGAATCCCTTCACCTTTGCCGCGCCCGTCGAGGGAGCGCCGCACGTGTCGAGCAGCCGCTTCTGTCATGCTGATAGCCATCGTTGACTCCTTACTCGTCGCCGAATCTTGAAATTCAGATCAAGCCTTTCTTCTGCTTGTAGTCGCGAACAGCCGCTTTGATAGCGTCTTCAGCGAGCACGGAGCAGTGGATTTTCACTGGTGGCAAAGCCAGTTCTTCGGCCAGCTGAGTGTTCTTGATGGTTTCGGCTTCGTCCAGGGTCTTGCCCTTCATCCACTCGGTAGCGAGGGAGCTGGAGGCGATTGCCGAACCGCAACCGTAGGTCTTGAACTTGGCGTCTTCGATAACGCCCTGATCGTTGACCTTGATCTGCAGACGCATCACGTCGCCGCACGCCGGAGCGCCGACCATGCCGGTGCCGACATCAGGATCTTCCGCGTTCATCTTGCCGACGTTGCGCGGGTTTTCGTAGTGGTCGATGACCTTTTCGCTGTAAGCCATGATTCTCAATCCTCACTCATCAGGGCCGCTCTTGAGACCCTGCAACTGCGCTGCGTTAACGCCGCGTCGCTACAGGATCTGTATCCGGCGGCTTCTATAGTTAGTGTGCCGCCCACTCGATTTTCGAGATATCGACGCCGTCTTTGTACATGTCCCACAGCGGCGACAGGGCGCGCAGCTTGGTAACGGCCTCGCAGACTTTCTGCGCGGCGTAATCGATTTCTTCTTCGGTGGTGAAACGGCCGAAGGTAAAGCGGATCGAGCTGTGTGCCAGTTCGTCGTTGCGGCCCAGGGCGCGCAGTACGTACGAAGGCTCCAGCGAAGCCGAGGTGCAGGCCGAACCGGACGATACCGCCAGATCCTTGAGCGCCATGATCAGCGACTCGCCTTCAACGTAGTTGAAGCTCAGGTTCAGGTTGTGCGGAACGCGGGCGGTCAGGCTGCCGTTGACGTACAGCTCTTCCAGATGCTCGACCTGCTTGTAGAAACGATCGCTCAAGGCTTTGATGCGCACGTTTTCAGCGGCCATGTCTTCCTTGGCTACGCGGAACGCTTCGCCCATGCCGACGATCTGGTGGGTCGCCAGGGTGCCGGAACGCATGCCGCGCTCGTGACCGCCGCCGTGCATGGTCGCCTCGATGCGCACACGCGGCTTGCGGCTGACGTACAGCGCGCCGATGCCTTTAGGGCCATAAGTCTTGTGGGCGGAGAACGACATCATGTCGACTTTCAGCTTCTGCAGATCGATTTCGACCTTGCCGGTGGACTGAGCAGCATCGACGTGGAACAGCACGCCTTTGGCGCGCAGCATCTCGCCGATGGCAGCGATGTCGTTGATGGTGCCGATTTCGTTGTTGACGTGCATCACCGACACCAGAATGGTGTCTTCGCGCAGTGCGGCGTCAATCATTGCAGGGGTGATCAGACCGTCTTCGGTCGGCTCGAGGTACGTCACTTCGAAGCCTTCACGCTCCAGCTGGCGCATGGTGTCGAGGACAGCCTTGTGCTCGATCTTGCTGGTGATCAGGTGCTTGCCCTTGGAGGCGTAGAAATGTGCCGCGCCCTTGATCGCCAGGTTGTCGGATTCGGTGGCACCGGAGGTCCAGACGATTTCGCGCGGGTCGGCGTTGACCAGATCGGCCACCTGACGACGAGCGTTTTCGACGGACTCTTCAGCCTTCCAGCCGAACACGTGGGAGCGGGACGCCGGGTTACCGAAGTTTCCGTCGACCAGCAGGCATTCACTCATTTTCTGCGCAACGCGCGGATCAACCGGGGTGGTTGCAGAGTAATCAAGGTAAATCGGCAATTTCATGGACTATCTCCTAAATCAGGGCTGGCGTGCCGCGGGTAGCTCTTCGGCTGTCATTCGACGGCGGACGCTTCAATCTTGTCCAGGCGTGGCGCCTTGCTGCTGCAACGGCGCTGGTCCTGACGCTGGGCCACTTCTTGTACCTCACGGCGAGTCACAAGGTCGGCCAAGCTGATACCGCTCAGAAATTCGTGAATCTGCAGGCTCAAATCGCACCACAGATGATGGGTCAGGCAGGTATCGCCGGAATGGCAATCGCCCTGGCCCTGGCACTTGGTGGCATCGACCGATTCGTTCACCGCATCGATCACCTGGGCGACCTGGATGCCCTGCATGTCGCGGGACAACTGGTAGCCACCACCCGGACCGCGAACGCTGGAAACCAGGTTGCTGCGGCGCAGCTTGGCGAACAGCTGTTCGAGGTAGGACAGGGAGATGCCTTGGCGCTCGGAGATATCGGCCAGAGACACCGGCCCGTGCTGCGCGTGCAACGCCAGGTCAAGCATGGCGGTCACGGCGTATCGGCCTTTTGTAGTCAGTCGCATGGACAGTTACCACGGAGTTCGGAATGGGCGGGAGTATGCAATTCCCGAGCATTTAAGTCAACTATAAGACCTAGTGCTTTAGTCGGGTTTACCCGCAAAAGAGCGCGCGCACTATAGCAAAGACGGGGCGCGGACAGCCAGCGCAACCGCGTGATCGTTCTTCGCGAGCAGGCTCGCTCCCACATTCGAATGCATGGCTCTTGTGGGAGCGAGCCTGCTCGCGAAGGCCGCGCTGCGGTTTAGCTGGCCTGGCTCTGATCCTTGCCCTTGACGCAAGCGAAGTCTTCTTCGCGCAGCTCAGGCAGATCTTTCGCACAGTAATTGCTGCCCAGATCCTTCAGCGCGCCGCACATGCCCTCCAGACGCCCGTCCACTGCCTGCAGATGATCGAGCAGCTGGCCGATGGCGCGAGCCACCGGGTCGGGCATGTCTTCGCTGACACCGTAGGCGTCGAAACCGATCTTTTCCGCCATGGCTTTGCGCTTGGCGTCCTGCTCTTCATCGGTCTTGACGATGATCCGCCCCGGAATCCCCACCACCGTGGCGCCCGGCGGCACTTCCTTGGTGACCACAGCGTTGGAGCCGACTTTGGCGCCGGCACCCACCGTGAACGGGCCAAGCACCTTGGCGCCAGCACCAACCACCACGCCGTCACCCAGGGTCGGGTGGCGCTTGCCTTTGTTCCAGCTGGTGCCGCCGAGGGTCACGCCTTGATAGATGGTGACGTCGTCGCCGATCTCGGCGGTTTCACCAATGACGATGCCCATGCCATGGTCGATGAAGAACCGCCGACCGACCTTGGCGCCCGGGTGAATCTCGATCCCGGTCAGCCAGCGACCGAAGTTCGACACCAGCCGCGCCAGCCACTTCAATTCGTTGCGCCAGAGCATGCCGGCCAGTCGATGAATCCAGATCGCATGCATGCCGGGGTAGCAGGTCAGGACTTCAAAAGCGTTACGCGCCGCCGGGTCTCGATGGAATACGCTTTGGATATCTTCACGCAAACGCTCAAACATCATTCAATCCTTCCGCTTTAGAAGCTCGCCACGGGCCGCTTTCTGGGTTTCCGTGAGGATGCCACGCAAAATGTTCATTTCCGCCCGGCTGACCGAGCTGCGTCCGTACAACCGGCGCAGGCGCGCCATCAAGTGCCGTGGCTTTTCCGGGTCGAGGAATTCGATGGCAACCAGCGTCTGTTCCAGGTGCTCATAGAATCGCTCCAGCTCATCCATGGTCGCCAACTCGGCGCTTTTCACCGAGGCCACTTCTTCTTTCTCGACCTTGCTTGGCTGACCCTGTGCGGCCAGCCAGGCCATGCGCACTTCATAACTCAACACCTGCACCGCCGCCCCGAGGTTCAGCGAACTGAACGCCGGGTCGGAAGGGATGTGCACGTGAAAATGACATCGCTGCAGCTCTTCGTTGGTCAGGCCGGAATCTTCACGGCCGAACACCAAAGCAATCTCGGCGCCCTGCCCGGCTTCCTCGACCACCTTGTTGCCGCATTCGCGCGGATCCAGCAGCGGCCAGGGAATACGCCGGTCGCGGGCGCTGGTGCCGAGCACCAGATTGCAACCGACCAAAGCGTCTTCCAAGGTGGCGACGACTTGCGCGTTTTCAAGGATGTCACCGGCACCGGAGGCGCGGGCATCGGCCTCGTGGTGCGGGAAGACCCGCGGTTCGACCAGCACCAGTCGCGACAGACCCATGTTTTTCATGGCGCGCGCGGCCCCGCCGATGTTGCCGGGGTGACTGGTGTTGACCAGGACGACACGAATGTTCTGCAGCAAGGGAGGCGCTCTCGGACACAGGAAAGGGGGGCAAATCTTACAGAACAGCCTACCGTTAAGCTATGAAAGCGAACAGCGTCCTTCACCTGAAGAAAAGTTCTGATAGAATGCGCGGCTTTCTTTAACAACCTTAGGTGACACATCCATGCAGCCCATGCTGAATATCGCGCTGCGCGCCGCCCGCAGCGCCAGTGAACTGATCTTCCGCTCCATCGAGCGCCTGGATACCATCAAGGTCGACGAAAAAGACGCCAAGGATTACGTATCCGAGGTCGATCGCGCCGCTGAACAGAAAATCATCGATGCCCTGCGCAAGGCTTACCCGAATCACTCGATTCAGGGTGAAGAAACCGGCCTGCACGCTGGCACCGGCATCGAAGGCGAAGAGTACCTGTGGATCATCGATCCGCTGGACGGCACCACCAACTTCCTCCGTGGCATTCCGCACTTTGCAGTGAGCATTGCCTGCAAATATCGTGGTCGCCTGGAACACGCAGTGGTTCTGGACCCGGTCCGCCAGGAAGAATTCACCGCCAGCCGTGGTCGCGGCGCTCAACTGAACGGTCGTCGCCTGCGCGTCAGCGGTCGCACCAGCCTCGACGGCGCCCTGCTCGGCACTGGCTTCCCGTTCCGTGACGACCAGATGGACAACCTCGACAACTACCTCGGCATGTTCCGCGCCCTGGTTGGCCAGACTGCCGGCATCCGCCGCGCCGGTTCGGCGAGCCTGGACCTGGCTTACGTAGCTGCCGGTCGTTTCGATGCGTTCTGGGAATCAGGCCTGTCGGAGTGGGACATGGCTGCAGGCGCCCTGCTGATTCAAGAAGCCGGCGGCCTGGTGAGCGATTTCACCGGCGGTCACGACTTCCTGGAAAAAGGCCACATCGTTGCCGGCAACACCAAATGCTTCAAGGCAGTGCTGACAGCGATCCAGCCGCATCTGCCGGCCTCGCTGAAGCGCTAAGCTTTACGCGAAACCAGAAAGCACCCTCCGGGGTGCTTTTTTATGCCTGCAATTCCAAACAGCACAATTCCCTGTGGGAGCGAGCCTGCTCGCGAATGGGCGTGTCAACAAAGGAAATATCAACTGTTGGACCGCATTCGCGAGCAGGCTCGCTCCCACAGGTGAGAATCGCGCGCTGCCCTGAATCGCGGGTATAAAAAAAGCACCCCGCAGGGTGCTTCTTTTCACAACCGTAAATCCTTACTGAGCCGGCTCATTCTGCGACAGGATCAGCTTGCCTTCCTTGTCGACCGGAATCTGGTTGCCCGGATCGCGATCCATCCGCACTTTGCCTTCCTTGCCATCAAGCGAGTAACGCACGTCGTAACCGACGACCTTGTCGCTGATGTCATTGACCGTGTTGCAGCGGGTTTGCGTGGTGGTGTAGGTGTCACGCTCCTGCATGCCCTCCTGCACCTTGTTGCCCGCATAACCGCCACCGACCGCACCGGCCACCGTGGCAATCTTCTTGCCGGTACCGCCGCCAATCTGGTTGCCCAGCAAACCACCGGCCAGCGCGCCGACCACGGTACCGGCGATCTGGTGTTGATCTTTTACCGGTGCCTGACGGGTCACCGTTACATCCTTGCATACTTCACGTGGAGTCTTGATCTGTGTCTTGACCGGCTCAACGGCTAATACTTGCGCATACTCAGGGCCGCTTTTAACCAGGCTGTAGGTGGCAACAGCACCCCCGGCTGTGACACCGACAGCACCCAATACCGCACCAACCAGCAACGACTTGTTCACATGAACCTCCTGACCATCACATGCGGGACGCGCCCGCGCTTCTCCCAGCCTTGGAGCACAAAAAAAGGCGCGAGTTCAACTCGCGCCTTTTGTTGGCTGACAGCCGGGAAATCGCTGACCGTTATGGACGGTCGTCGACTTCCTTGTCGGTGTTGGCCGGAGGAATCAGATCCTCGGTGGTCAGGTTCAGCCAGATCAGCACCACGTTGGCGATGTAGATCGACGAGTAGGTACCCGCCAGTACACCGATGAACAGTGCGATGGAGAAACCGAACAGGTTGTCGCCACCGAAGAACAGCAGCGCCGCGATCGCCAGCAGAGTGGAGATCGAGGTCGCCATGGTGCGCAGCAGGGTCTGGGTGGTCGAGATGTTGATGTTCTCGATCAGCGTCGCCTTGCGCAGCACGCGGAAGTTCTCACGCACCCGGTCGAAGACCACGATGGTGTCGTTCAGCGAGTAACCGATGATCGCCAGCACTGCCGCCAGTACTGTCAGATCGAAGGTGATCTGGAAGTACGAGAGGATACCCACGGTCACGATCACGTCGTGGATCAGCGACACAATGGCGCCGACCGCAAACTTCCACTGAAAGCGGAAGGCCAGGTAGATCAGGATGCCGCCGAGCGCCAGCAGCATGCCGAGGCCGCCCTGGTCGCGCAGCTCTTCACCGACCTGCGGACCGACGAACTCGACACGCTTGACCGTCGCCGGGTTGTCACCGCCGACCTTCTGCAGCGCTTCCGCTACTTGATGGCCCAACTGCGGGTCTTCACCCGGCATGCGCACCAGCAGATCGGTGGTCGCACCGAAGTTCTGCACCACGGCTTCGTGATAACCGGAAGTCGCCAGTTGCTCGCGCACCTTGGTGACGTCGGCCGGACGCTCGTAGGTCAGCTCGATGAGCGTACCGCCGGTGAAGTCCAGGCCCCAGTTCATGCCCTTGGTGGCGACACTGAACAAGGCAATGACGGTAAGCAGCAATGTGACGCCGAACGCGAAGTTGCGAACGCCCATGAAGTTGATTGTACGTAACATGGCAGCCCCTTAAATCCACAACTTCTTGAAGTCACGTCCGCCAAAGATCAGGTTGACCATTGCGCGGGTCACCATGATGGCCGTGAACATCGAGGTAAAGATCCCGAGGGACATCGTCACTGCGAAACCCTTCACCGGGCCGGTGCCCATGGCGAAGAGAATGCCGCCGACCAGCAAGGTGGTCAGGTTGGCGTCGAGAATCGCGGTGAATGCCCGGCCGAAGCCTTCGTTGATTGCCCGCTGCACAGTCATGCCCGCGGCGATCTCTTCACGAATCCGCGAGAAGATCAGTACGTTGGCGTCGACCGCCATACCCATCGTCAAGACGATACCGGCGATACCCGGCAGGGTCAGCGTGGCGCCCAGCAACGACATCAACGCCAGCAGCAGCACCATGTTCACCGCCAGCGCGACGGTGGCGATGACGCCGAAGAAGC
Source organism: Pseudomonas sp. R62 (assembly GCF_000257605.1). Taxonomy (NCBI): domain Bacteria; kingdom Pseudomonadati; phylum Pseudomonadota; class Gammaproteobacteria; order Pseudomonadales; family Pseudomonadaceae; genus Pseudomonas; species Pseudomonas sp. R62. Next base: position 3,371,937 of record NZ_JH635998.1, on the reverse strand, counting down.
GGTAGATGGCAATGATGAACAGCGATACGAACAGCATGCCCCACAGGGAAGCATCGATACCTTTGGTGATGTTGTCAGCACCCAGGCTCGGACCGATTGTGCGCTCTTCAGCGAAGTACATCGGTGCAGCCAGACCACCGGCACGCAGCAGCAGCGCCAGTTCGGACGACTCGCCCTGACCGTTCAGGCCAGTGATGCGGAATTGCGCACCCAGCGGCGACTGAATGGTCGCCAGGCTGATGATCTTCTTCTCTTCCTTGAACGTCTGCACCGCAACGTCTTTCTCGACGCCATCAACCACTTGCTTGGTGTAAGTGGTGACCGGACGCTGCTCGATGAAGATCACCGCCATGCTGCGACCGACGTTGGAACGGGTCGCGCGGCTCATCAGCTCGCCACCGTGACCATCCAGACGGATGTTCACTTCAGGCGTGCCGTGTTCGCCGAAACCGGCCTTGGCGTCGGTGACCTGGTCACCGGTGATGATCAGGCCACGCTCGATCTGCGCAGGAGGACGGTTGCCTTCGCGGAATTCGAACGATTCGGAAGTGGCTTTCGAAGCGCCCGGCTCGGCGGCCAGACGGAACTCAAGGTTGGCCGTCTTGCCGAGAATACGCTTGGCTTCGGCAGTGTCCTGCACGCCCGGCAGCTCAACCACGATGCGGTTGGCGCCCTGACGCTGCACGATCGGTTCAGCAACACCCAGCTCGTTGACGCGGTTACGTACCGTGGTCAGGTTCTGCTTGATGGAGTATTCACGGATTTCCGCCAGCTTGGCCGGGGTCATCGCCAGACGCAGCACCGGTTGACCGTTGAGATCGGCCGGAACAATGTCGAAATCGTTGAAGTTCTTGCGGATCAGCGCACGGGCCTGTTCGCGGGAATCTTCATCGCTGAAGCCCAACTGAATGGCACCGCCCAGTTGCGGCAGGCTGCGATAGCGCAGCTTCTCTTTGCGCAGCAGGCTCTTGACGTCGCCTTCGTAGACTTTCAGGCGTGCATCGAGGGCTTTGTCCATGTCCACTTCGAGCAGGAAGTGCACACCACCGGACAAGTCCAGACCCAGCTTCATCGGGTGCGCACCGAGGTTGCGCAGCCATTGCGGGGTGGTCTGTGCCAGGTTCAGCGCGACGACGTAGTCATCACCCAATGCCTTGCGTACAACGTCCTTGGCCGGCAGCTGATCTTCAGCCTTGCTCAGACGGATCAGACCGCCCTTGCCGCCCGCGGTCAATGTGGCCGCCTTGACGTTGATGCCGGACTCTTTCAGCGCCGTGCTGACGCGAGCCAGATCGGCGTCATTGACCTGCAGAGCCGTGCTGGCGCCGCTGATCTGAATGGCCGGGTCATCGGGGTAAAGATTGGGAGCGGAATAAATCAGACCGATCGCCAGCACCGCCAGGATCAGAATGTATTTCCACAGAGGGTATTTGTTCAGCATCACGCCGCCCGTTATGAACGCGGGGCGCCTTGCGCGCCCCGTCGATTGAGTAGAAGTTGTTGCTCTTAGATCGCTTTCAGCGTGCCTTTTGGCAGCGTGGCGGCGATGGCGCCTTTCTGGAACTTCATTTCCACGGTGTCGGACACTTCCAGAACCACGAAGTCATCGGCAACCTTGGTGATCTTGCCGGCGATGCCGCCAGTGGTAACGACTTCGTCGCCCTTCTGCAGGCTGCTCAGCAGGTTCTTCTGCTCTTTGGCGCGCTTGGCCTGTGGACGCCAGATCATCAGGTAGAAGATGACCAGGAAGCCGACCAGGAAAATCCACTCGAAGCCGCCGCCCATTGGGCTTGCAGCAGCCGGTGCAGCTGCGTCAGCCATGGCGTTAGAGATAAAAAAGCTCATTTAGCACTCCAGTTGCAAATGTTGAATCTTGGGGTCAGAAAACTCAGTCCAAAGGCGGGACGGGAAGTCCGCGTTTGGCGTAGAAGGCATCGACAAAGGCGGCCAATGTACCCTGTTGAATAGCCTCGCGCAAACCAGCCATGAGCACCTGATAATGGCGCAAGTTATGGATGGTATTGAGCATGCTGCCGAGCATTTCGCCGCACTTGTCCAGGTGATGCAGATAAGCGCGCGAGAAGTTCTGGCAGGTGTAGCAATCGCAGGTCGGATCCAGCGGCGATTCATCATGGCGATGGAACGCGTTACGGATCTTCAGCACACCGGTATCGATGAACAGATGCCCATTGCGGGCATTACGGGTTGGCATCACGCAATCGAACATGTCCACCCCGCGGCGCACACCCTCAACCAGATCTTCCGGTTTGCCAACGCCCATAAGGTAACGAGGTTTGTCAGCGGGCATCTGGCCCGGCAGATAATCCAGCACCTTGATCATTTCGTGCTTCGGTTCGCCCACCGACAGACCGCCGATGGCGAGGCCGTCGAAGCCGATCTTGTCGAGGCCTTCCAGCGAGCGCATGCGCAGGTTTTCATGCATGCCACCCTGGACGATGCCGAACAGCGCCGCGGTGTTGTCGCCGTGGGCATTCTTCGAACGCTGCGCCCAACGCAACGACAGCTCCATCGATACCCGCGCGACGTCTTCGTCAGCCGGATACGGCGTGCATTCGTCGAAGATCATCACGATGTCGGAACCGAGATCGCGCTGCACCTGCATCGATTCTTCCGGGCCCATGAACACTTTGGCGCCGTCGACCGGAGAAGCGAAGGTCACGCCCTCCTCCTTGATCTTGCGCATCGCGCCGAGGCTGAACACCTGGAAGCCGCCGGAGTCGGTGAGGATCGGGCCTTTCCACTGCATGAAATCGTGCAGGTCGCCGTGTTCCTTGATCACCTGAGTGCCAGGACGCAGCCACAGGTGAAAGGTGTTGCCCAGAATGATTTCCGCGCCCGTGGCGACGATGTCGCGCGGCAGCATGCCCTTGACCGTGCCATAGGTGCCGACCGGCATGAACGCCGGGGTCTCGACGGTGCCACGGGGGAAGGTCAGGCGACCACGACGAGCCTTGCCATCGGTGGCCAGCAGCTCAAAGGACATTCGACATTCGCGACTCATTCTGTTTCCTCTGGGCCTGTCTGTTCAGGGGCAGTTGGAGCGGGATTGCGGGTGATGAACATCGCATCCCCGTAACTGAAAAAGCGGTAGCCGTTTTCGACGGCGGCCTTATAGGCGGCCATGGTTTCGGGATAACCGGCAAACGCGGAAACCAGCATCAACAGCGTGGATTCCGGCAAATGGAAATTGGTCACCAAGGCATCGACCACATGAAACGGCCGGCCCGGATAGATAAAGATGTCGGTGTCGCCACTGAACGGCTTGAGCACACCATCGCGCGCCGCACTTTCCAGCGAACGCACGCTGGTGGTGCCGACCGCAATCACCCGACCGCCACGCGCACGGCACGCAGCGACCGCATCGACCACATCCTGGCCGACTTCCAGCCACTCGCTGTGCATGTGGTGATCTTCGATCTTCTCGACACGCACCGGCTGGAACGTCCCCGCGCCCACGTGCAACGTCACGAATGCAGTCTCGACGCCCTTGGCAGCAATCGCCTGCATAAGCGGCTCATCGAAATGCAGCCCCGCCGTCGGCGCTGCGACCGCACCCAGACGCTGGGCGTACACGGTCTGATAACGCTCGCGATCCGAGCCTTCATCCGGGCGGTCTATATAAGGAGGCAAAGGCATGTGCCCGACGCGGTCGAGCAACGGCAAGACTTCCTCGGCGAAACCCAGCTCGAACAGCGCATCATGACGCGCGAGCATCTCGGCTTCGCCACCGCCGTCGATAAGGATCTTCGAACCCGGTTTCGGCGACTTGCTGGAGCGCACATGCGCCAGCACGCGGTGCGCATCGAGCACGCGCTCGATGAGAATTTCCAGCTTGCCGCCGGACGCTTTCTGCCCGAACAGCCGCGCCGGAATCACCCGGGTATTGTTGAACACCATCAAATCGCCCGGGCGCAAATGCTCAAGCAAATCAGTGAATTGACGGTGTGCCAGGGCGCCGCTCGGCCCATCAAGGGTCAGCAGGCGACTACCGCGACGCTCGGCCAACGGATGGCGGGCGATCAGCGAATCAGGAAGCTCGAAAGTAAAGTCAGCAACGCGCATGATGGGGTTCGTCTAGCAGGGCCGGAAAGTCTAGCGGAAATATCAAAAATTGACCATGAAACGTGATTGACCAACGGTAATCACCTCTCTATACTTCGCCGCCATTGAGCCCTGATGGCGGAATTGGTAGACGCGGCGGATTCAAAATCCGTTTTCGAAAGGAGTGGGAGTTCGAGTCTCCCTCGGGGCACCAACACAGAGAAAAAGGTCTTGCGAAAGCAGGGCCTTTTTTTTCGTCTGGTGGAAAGTGTTTGGTGCCTATCTGGCCTTCCTACCCAAGATCAAATCAGTTCCCGAAATCGGACGTGTGCCCACCCTACTCCTTGACTGCAAACAT
>NZ_JH635998.1:3363765-3366868 GCF_000257605.1 Pseudomonas sp. R62 | reverse complement strand
ATCCGCCCAGCAATCTGCCGCCCCCGCTCCAACCCTTCCTCCGTCAACCATATCGACTTGTTCCTGTTAACCGGATTACTTATCAAACCCTGCGCGTGCAAGCGGTTCATGATTTCGAAGTCATAGCCCTTCCACGCATTGCCGTCGTCGGAGCTATAGGCTGCCAGGAGAGCAAGGACGGCGTCGTCGATCAGTTTCATGTCGTATTCCATGATGGTCACTCCGCTGATGTTCAGTGTTTGTAATCAAAGCGTCGTATCAAAGTGGATGTCAATGCGGCGCGAGCTTTTGGGTTTAGATGCCCGATTGCTGGTTGCCTCGACTGCGCTCCCCGCCCGTATAATCACGCCCGCACGGCAAACCTCCTTCGGCGTTTCGCGCATTGGTTTCAAACCTTCCACTTCACTGACAGACATCCCCATGGAAACCTCACTGGAAACCGTCGCCCTCTTCTCCCTCAAACTTGCCTACGAAGAAGAGGGCCTGAGCCCGATCCTGCGCGATGACATGGTCATGGGCGATTATCAGAAAGACGTTTTCGAGTTACTGGTGAAGCGCGGCGATGTCGAGGCCATTCAGTTCAAGATGAACGAATGCCTGAACCTGGCGCTGGATGCTTTGGGCGGGGTCGAGAAGCCGTTGGGGCGGGAGTTGCGCAAGTTGTCGGCGGAGTTGGCTCAGGCGCGGTCGGTGGAGCAGCTGGGTCAGCCGCTGCTCGCGCTGAAGGGGTATCTGCGCGACATTCTTTGAGTGGCGCGCTACAGCCATGCCGCTATCTCGTCCGATCAGCGACGCGCCTTCAGCACCCGAATATCCGTTGGGAATCCATCAGCGCCAACCAGTTTTTTCCAGCCCATGTATTGAAATTCGCCATTGGGATCAATGTAGTCGCCCTTCTCTGGTTGCCCTCCGCCAACTATCGCAACACGCTTCACTTCGCCACAGCCGCCATCCGATGGTCGCACGGTATAGATCACATAGGGCTTCACGTATTGCGTGGCGCGGAAGTATTGGCCGCAGATTTCGTCGACGGTGATCAGCATGGTTTTCAGGCGGGCTTCGCCGTCGGTGTCTTCGTGCAGTTTCAGGAAGGAGATATCGCCGACGTCGCTGTAGCCGAGGGAACGGGCGCGTTGGTAGGCGGGGGAGTTCTGGTGTGCAATTCTGCCCTCCTCCACACCCCGTTGCATTTGCGCGGCGAACTCGGCTTTGCCTTGGGCCAGGGTTGCCTCAGCGTGGGCGGCGACGTTTTCGCAGTGGGCGTAATCGCTGGAGTCGAGGTGTTGCGGTAGCAGGTTGAGGCGGCGCTCGTTCATGGAGGCGAGGCTGTCTTGCAGGCCCGACGTGGCTGCATAGGCAGCGGAGACGCGACCGCTCTGGACGTCGGCGATTGTCTCCTGCATCCGCTGGCAATTGGCGAGGTAGTAATTCCAGCTGGCTTGCGGGTGTTCTTTCGCGAAGCAGAAGGCTGGGGTAATGGAGATGGCAAGGGTGAGAGCGCCGAGTAGTTGCAGCAAACGGGTTGTGGAAAACATGGGTAGTCCATTACAGAGAAGGCATGGCGGGACGCTACTATTTTGCTATCGTGCCGTCCACTCTCTACAGGCGAGCAAGTTGCCGCCTCTGTCTCGTAGCCAGGAAAGAAATCCGATGGATGCTGTGTTGTGTTTGGTAGTCATGGCTGCAATGTGGTTCTGGGTGGTGCGACAGCGCGGGCATTGGAATCTGTTGTTGGCAAACCTCGCCGGAGCGGGCAGCGCTGTGGTCGCGGGCATTGTCTTCACGCTGCTTTACGACGGGCTGTTCGGCACCACCATGGCAGCGCCGGGACTGCATAATAGCCTGGTGGTGTTCATGACCAGCGCGGGCGTTCTGGCGGGTGTGTGGTTGTGGATCGCCAAACGTCGTCAGCCAGCGCATCCGGTTGCACGTCAACTGCTCGCGGGCGCCTGTGGCGTTGCCGCAGGCATGGTCACGTTGATTTTTCTGGCGGCGAATTATTTTCCGCAACCGTAGCCGGACGGCGCGTCTATTTTGCTATCTTGCCGCGCATCGTCGGGGCTTGCTGATCGTCTCGCGCCGCGCTTGGATTGTTGAAAGGTAAGGAAAGGATCAAATGGAGTTTTTGCGTTTTCTGGCGTTCGTCGCTGTCTGGGGTTTCATGTGGCGCTGGGTGGTGAAGAACCGCGGCAGCTGGAATATTTTCTACGGCAACATCGTTGGCGCGGCGGGTGGGTTCATTGTCGGGCTGGTGATGTTGTCGATCACCTTTTCGCTGTTTCCTTCGTCGTTCGATCACGAGGCGCAGGCGCAAAACACGCCAGTCGTCGAGTCGACCTCTGTACTGCCTGAAGCCGAGGCAGTCACGCCCGCCACCGAACTGAAAGATGCGCCGGTTTTTGCTGCCATCGAAGCGGATGACAAGCCTTCCCCGCCGGACTCCGCACTGTTGCCGTATAACGTCAGCCGAGCGCCGAAATCAATGGCGGTACAAACGGTGCTGAATCAGAGCGACTACGAGGGCCGCATGGCCCTGGCCGCGCTGAACAAGAAGTTGCGCGGCGACGCACAGGCCGACAAATCGATGATCGCGTATGTCATGTGCAGCCCGTTTGTCACCAGCACCCTGCGTTATCCCGCTTCGGCACGTTTCGCTGACAGCAAAGCGCTGGTCAGTCATCGCTATAAGGATCAGGTCTACAGCTTCAGCAACAGCGTCACTGCGCGCAACATGAATGGCGACGATGTCACCTACCGTTTCGATTGCTCCGTGCAGGAATTGCCACGGGTTGATGCGACGGCTGGGGAGTGGCGTTTGCTGGCGCTGAAACTGCAAAAAGCCGACTCTTAAGGCTGATTTAAGGGATCAAGGCGCCGGCTGCGCTATCATCGCCGGCCTGTGCGCCTTGAACTTTATCCTCAATGTTTCCAACACCCGATAACCTGATCTCGCTGCCTCCTGTCCTGGCCGGCCCGCTGCTGCGGCGGCTGGAGCCGACGCGCCTGGTGCTGTGGCTGGTGGGCTCGCGTGAACTGTCGCTGACCTTGCGCCTGCAAGGTGTAGGAGATATTCCGCTCGACTCAGAGAAATGCACGGTCATTG
>NZ_JH635998.1:3352503-3360270 GCF_000257605.1 Pseudomonas sp. R62 | reverse complement strand
GGATCGGTTCGACCAGAATCGCCACGATGCGCGCGCCGTGTTTGCGCTGTATTTGCTCCAGCGCCGGGAGATCGCCGAACGGCACTTTGACGAAGTCCCCTGGCAGTTCGTTGAATCCCAGGCGCACTGCCGGGCCATCGCTGGCGGACAAGGTGCCAAGGGTGCGGCCATGAAACGCGTTGACCATGACCACCACCAGCGGCTGCTCGATGCCTTTGCGCCAGCCGTACAGACGCGCCAGTTTCAGTGCGGTCTCGTTCGCTTCGGCGCCGGAGTTGTTGAAGAACGCGCGCTCCATCCCCGACAACGCCGTCAGCCGTTTGGCCAGTTGTTGCTGCCAGTCGATGCTGTACAGGTTTGAGGTGTGCAGCAGCAGCCCCGCTTGCTCGCTGATCGCCGCGACGATGCGCGGATGCGAGTGGCCGACATTGGTCACTGCCACACCGGCAACGGCATCCAGATATTCGCGCCCCGCCTGATCCCACAGGCGCGTGCCCAGGCCCTTGGTGAAACTCAGGGCCAGGGGTTGGTAGGTGTTCATCAGGGCGGCGGTCATGACGTGAAACTCCATTGCAGGTCGGTGTTTTTGCAGTATGGTTAGCCACCTGAGCTGGATAAACCCGGAAAAACTTCAATCATTTAAAAGCCGAGCTTGATAATGGATTTGTTTCAGTCGATGGGCGTGTACGTCAAGGTGGTCGAAACCGGGAGCATGACGGCCGCCGCTGCGAAGTGCGAAATGTCGACGACGATGGTGGGCAATCATCTGCGCGCGCTGGAGCAACGGCTCGGCGTGCAACTGCTGCAACGCACCACGCGCCGCCAGCGCCTGACCGAATTCGGCAGCGTCTATTATCAGCGCTGCCTGGAAGTGCTCGGCCTGGTGGCCGACTCCGAACGCCTTGCTGAACAAGCGTCGGACGAGCCGCGCGGCTTGCTGCGTATCACCGCGCCGCTGACCTTCGGCGTCGAACGACTGACCCCGGCTCTCAGCGAATACTCCTTGCTCTATCCGCAAGTGAAGCTCGACGTGGTGCTGACCAACAGCCGTCCGGATCTGCTGGAGAACGGCCTCGATGTCGCATTCCGCCTGGGCAATTTCGACCAATCCAACCTGATCGCCCGGCCCTTGATCGACTACACCCTGACGGTCTGCGCTTCCCCTGATTACATCGCGCGGCGCGGCATGCCGCACACGCCACAGGATTTGCAGCAACACGATTGCCTGTCCTTCGCCTACCCGGCTGGCGATGACTGGCAATCGGTGGAAAAACGCTGGCGTCTGAGCGGCCCGGAAGGCGAAGTCCTCGTCGACGTCAGCGGACCGATGCTGATCAACAGCTCCGCCGGTTTGCACCAGGCAGCGCGCAACGGCATGGGCATCATGATGCTGCCCGACGCGCTGGTGGAACAGGATCTGCGCGACGGCAAACTGGTCAGGGTAATGACGGACTACCAACCGCCAAGCAGGCCGATGCATCTGTTGTATGCGCAGGATCGCTATCGATTGCCGAAGCTGAGACGCTTTGTCGAGTTTGCGATGCGTACGTGGGGGAAACCCGCTGACGCCATGCTCGGAAAATAACGCACGCCGGGAAAAATCCCGACCACCAGACCGTTGCTCCGTGACAACGCCGCCCCGCTCCCCTAAATTAGTCGGCCTGAAAAAGACCTCGTGCTTTCTCGCCTCAACTCAAGTTAAAAAGTAGTGAAATTTCAATGTCCGATTTCAACACCGCTGAATCCGTAGTCACCCAGTCGTCCAAAGCGGAATACGAAAACTCCATCAATCTTTCACAACACCTGCCACAAGCCAAAATCATCAGCGAGATGGTCCTGGACGCGTTCCAGTCGACCCGCGAAAGCGACCAGATCCGTGAATTGCGTGCGGCGATCCGTCAGGCGCATGACAGTTTTGATGACGACAAGGCGTACGAGCTGATGGGCGAACTCAAGCGCCTGAAAGACGCCGAGGCAGCCGACATCGCCGCGCTGGAAGACCTGAGCAGCAAGTTCTCGATCGGACGCATTCTGTCCAGCTTCAAGGACGATCCGGCATTTCAGGAAATCGTCTATGGCCTGGCGCTGAAGGTGCTGAATCAGACCCATCAGGCGATCAGCAATCCGAGCGGCGGCAAGAGCAAAGCTGCGAAGAAGAAAGAAGTGGAAATCTTCACCATCAGCAAGGACGGCGCCAGCGTGACCCTGCCAATGCGCACCCCGCGTTCGCGTCTGAACGTTGATCGTGAGGCGCTGGAATTCCTCGGTTTCACCTTCGTGGGTGAAGGCGATGAAGCCGAGCTGGAGAGCGAAACCTTCGTCGATAACGCCGGTACGGAACAGGCGGTGAACCGCAAGAACATCATCACCGCGCTGCAGCAGCAGACTGCGTTTGATGGGTATAGCATCGCGGCGCAGTAATCTGCAAAGCGCTTGCGAAAAAGCCCCGCACTGAGATTCAGGCGGGGCTTTTTGTTGTCCGGCTTGTGATTCGTGAGGAGGCGAAAATCGTCGCCCCTCACCCCAGCCCTCTCCCGAGGGAGAGGGAGCCGACTTGTGTGATTTTCAAACCTGAGTTCGGCTCGGTATTTCAGGTCGGCGTATATCTTGAGAGCCCCTCAGTCAGTCCCCTCTCCCTCCGGGAGAGGGTTAGGGTTAGGGCAAACAGCTACCCCCCTCAAGCCGAAGGATGCAACGCCGCAATCATGTCCACTTCAATCGCCGCATTCTTCGGCAACTGATACACGCCGATGGTCGTGCGCGTATGCCGTCCGGCATCGCCCAGCACATGGCTGAACACATCCGAAGCGCCGTTGGCCACTTCGCTCAGGTCGACAAAATCAGCGGTCGACTTCACATACACCGTGACCCGCAACAACGCGCGAATCTTGTCCAGCGAACCGACCGCATCGACGATCAGCGCCAGGCAACGCATGGCGCTGATGCTCGCCGCGGCTTGCGCATCCTTGAGGTTCAATTCCAGCCCCACGCGACCGGGATACAGGATCTTGCCATTGACCCGCGGCACCATGCCGCTGATGTAGAGCTCGTCGTGATGACGGATCAGCGGCGCGTAATTGCCACCGGCGGTGTTCTCGCCATAGATGTCGTAGTTGAGTTCTTCGGCCAGGGCGATAAAGCGCTCATCGCAGGTCATCCGTTCGGTCATTGCGCCCAGCCTTTTGATCAATGCACGGGTTAGGACAGTCGAGCACCGGTGGATGGCTTGGAGCTACTACTGTCGGGGTTGGATCCGAATCTAGGTCTTTTACCGAATAGCCGCAACCGCAAACTGTGGGAGCGAGCCTGCCCGCGAATGGCCGCACCCCGAACGAGCATATTTCAGCCAACAAAAAACCCCGCACATCTCTCAACGTGCGGGGTTTTTTCTGAAGCTTGCAAACCTTACGGCGCGTACGTCAGCAACAGCTCTGTCGGCACCTTGAAGTCCAGGGACATCATGACGCTCAACGCAGTGATGGTGAAGATCGAGAACACGAACAGCTTGCGTGCCCAGACGGTGTCATCGACTGCCTTGTAGCCGGTCCAGGCCATGTACAGCCAGTACATGCCCATGGCGGCGGCGACGGCGAGGTAGCTCATGCCGGCGTAGCCGCTGAAGGTCAGCATCAAGGTCGCCACGAGGAACGCCAGGATGTAGAGCAGGATGTGCTTCTTCGCCACTTGAATGCCGCGTTTCACTGGCAGCACCGGAATCGATGCGGCCAGGTAATCGTTGAAACGGAAGATCGCGATGGCGTAGGAATGCGGCATCTGCCACAGGCTGAACATCACCAGCAGGGTCAGTGCGGCCATGTCGAAGCTGTTGGTCACGGCAACGTAACCGATCACTGGCGGCATGGCGCCCGACAGACTGCCCACCAGCGTGCCGTGAACCGACTTGCGCTTGAGGTACAGGCTGTAGAAGCCGACGTAGATGATGAAACCGATTACTGCGAACAAGGCAGCCAACGGGTTGGCCACCTTGTACAACAAGGCAACGCCGAGAACACCCAGAATGGTCGCGTAAACCAGGGCCAGTTTCAGGGAGATGAGGCCCTGGACCAGCACACGGTTCTTGGTGCGTTCCATCTTCAGGTCGATGTCGCGGTCGATGCAGTTGTTGAACACGCAACCGGAGGCCACGACCAGGGAAGTACCAATCATGGCGGCCAGAAACACCGCCAGATCGACATGCCCTTTCGAGGCCAGGAAGAACCCGCCTGCCACAGAAAGCACGTTACCGAAAATGATCCCCGGTTTGGTGATTTGGATAAAGTGCTTGAGCGACATCGGGTCTACCTCACTTCGCCATCATGTACGTGTGGATGCTGAACATGATCCACAGCGACAGGCCAACCAGCAGCACGATCACGATCGCCGTAAAGACGAATGCGATCACGTTGTTACGCTGTGCAATGGAACGGTCCAAGTGCAGGAAGTAATACAGGTGAACGATAACCTGGATCACTGCGAACAGCAGAACGATTGCCAGCGTCGTCGACTTCGGCAGGGTCGGGTACATCACCAGACCGAACGGAATGACGGTCAGGATTACCGACAGGATGAAGCCGATGGCGTACGACTTGACGCTGCCGTGGCCAGCATCGTGGCTGTCATTGGAGTGTGCATTAGCCATTACAGAGTCCCCATCAGGTAAACAACGGTGAAGACGCAGATCCAGACCACGTCCAGGAAGTGCCAGAACAGGCTCAGGCAGCTCAGACGGGTCTTGTTGGTCGACGTCAGGCCATGCTTGTTGACCTGATACATCATGATGCCCATCCAGATCAGACCGGCCGAAACGTGCAGACCGTGGGTACCGACCAGGGTGAAGAACGCCGACAGGAAGCCCGAACGGCTAGGACCAAAGCCCTCGGAGATCAGCAGGTGGAACTCGTTGATCTCCATGGCGATGAAGCCCGCGCCGAGCAGGAAGGTCATGAACAACCAGCCCAGGACCGCCTGCTTCTTGCCCTTGTACAACGCCAGCATGGCGAAGCCGTAGGTGATCGAACTGAACAACAGCAGAGCGGTTTCGCCCAGCACGTATGGCAGTTCGAAGATGTCGTGGCCCGACGGGCCACCGGCAACGTTGTTTACCAGTACTGCGTACACCGCGAAGATCGACGCAAACAGAATGCAGTCGGTCATCAGGTAGAGCCAGAAACCGTATACGGTCATCTCGCCCGAGTCGTGGTGATGGTCATCGTGCCCATGGTCACCATGGGCGTGTCCAACATTGGTCACTAAATTCGACATGGTTTAAGCCTGTTCCAACGAGGTTTCAACACGGGTGGCATTGGCCGGGATTTTCCCTGCCGCGACCAGACGCTTGTGCTGCTCGGCTTCGATACGCTCGATCGTTTCAACCGGAACCATATAGCCCTGGTCGTCACGTGCAGCGTGGATCACGAAGTAAACGACGGTGCCCACCAGGCTCGCGATCGCCAGCCACCAGATGTGCCAGATCATCGCGAAACCGAAGACGGTCAACAGCGCGCCCATCACCACGCCAGTGGCGGTGTTGTTCGGCATGTGGATCGGCTCGTACTTGGCCGGACGCTGGTACGCAGTACCGTTTTCCTTGGCTTCGGTGAACGGGTCGATGCAGTCAGCCTTAGGCAGCACAGCGAAGTTGTAGAACGGTGGTGGCGACGAGGTCGACCATTCCAGGGTGTGTGCATTCCACGGGTCACCGTGATCGCAAACGTTCTCTGGCTTGTTGCGGTCACGCACACTGACGTACAGCTGGATCAGTTGGCAGGCGATACCGACAGCAATCATCACCGCACCGAACATGGCAACGTACAGGTACGGTACCCACTCAGGGTTGGTGGTGGCGTTCAGACGACGGGTCATGCCCATGAAGCCCAGTGCATAGAGCGGCATGAACGCGACGAAGAAGCCCGAGATCCAGAACCAGAACGCTGCTTTACCCCAGCCTTCGTGCAGCTTGAAGCCGAAGGCTTTCGGGAAGTAGAACGCGAAGCCAGCGATGTAACCGAATACCGCACCGCCAATGATCACGTTGTGGAAGTGCGCGATCACGAACAGGCTGTTGTGCAGCACGAAGTCAGCACCCGGGATGGCCAGCAGTACGCCGGTCATGCCGCCGATGGCGAAGGTCACCATGAAGCCCAGAGTCCACATGACCTGGCTGGTGAAGCGCAGACGGCCCTGGTAGATGGTGAACAGCCAGTTGAACAGCTTCACACCCGTCGGGATGGAAATCAGCATCGTCGCCAGACCGAAGAAGGCGTTGACGCTTGCCCCCGAACCCATGGTGAAGAAGTGGTGCAGCCAGACCATGAAGCCCAGTACCGAGATCGCGCCCGAGGCGTAGATCATCGAGTGGTGGCCGAACAGTTTCTTGCCGGTGAAGGCCGAGATCACTTCCGAGAAGATGCCGAAGGCCGGCAGGATCAGGATGTAAACCTCAGGGTGGCCCCACGCCCAGAACAGGTTGACGTACATCATCGGATTGCCACCAAGTTCATTGGTGAAAATGTGGAAATCCATGTAACGGTCAAGGGTCAGCAGTGCCAGGGTAGCGGTCAGGATCGGGAACGAAGCCACGATCAGAACGTTTGCCCAGGTGCAGGTCCAGGTGAAGATCGGCATGTCCATCAGTTTCATGCCAGGGGTACGCATTTTCAGTACGGTCGCGAGGAAGTTGACCCCGGTTAACGTCGTACCCAATCCGGATAGCTGTAGCGCCCAGATGTAGTAATCCATACCCACGCCAGGACTGTATTGCAGACCCGACAGCGGCGGATATGCAACCCAACCGGTCTTGGCGAATTCACCGATACCCAGCGACAGGTTGATCAGCACAACGCCGGACACCAGCAGCCAGAAGCTCAGGGAGTTCAGGAACGGGAACGCAACGTCACGCGCGCCGATCTGCAGCGGCACTGCAAGGTTCATCAGGCCGGTGAAGAATGGCATCGCCATGAAGATGATCATGATCACACCGTGAGCGGTGAAGATCTGGTCATAGTGTTCAGGTGGCAGGTAGCCAGGCGAACCCTCGGTGGCCATGGCCAGCTGGGTACGCATCATGATCGCATCGGCAAAGCCGCGCAGCAGCATGACCATGGCGACGATGATGTACATCACGCCGATTTTCTTGTGGTCGACCGAAGTCAGCCACTCGGTCCACAGGTACGTCCACTTCTTGAAGTAAGTGATCGCAGCGAACAGCGCCAGACCACCGAGGGCGATCATGGCGATGGTCACCATCACGATCGGCTCGTGGAATGGGACTGCTTCCCAACTTAATTTACCAAACATCGTTTACTCCTCTGCCCCGGCAGCTGAATGCGAACCCGCGTCAATATCCGTGGCCGCCACTTCTTTCTCTTTCTTCTCGTGCTTCAGCGGCTTGCCCGGCTTCATACCTTCGTACTTGTCGACGATGATCTGGAACTGGTTCGGCGTGACCGACGAGTAGAGTTCGACTGGGTTGTTCTGGCTCGGTTTGGCCAGGGCCGCGTATTCAGCCTGATCAAGCTGTTTAGGCGACTTCTTGACTTCACTTACCCAGGCGTCGAAATCTTCCTGAGTAGTGGAGATAGCCTTGAATTTCATACCGGTGAAACCGGCACCGCTGTAGTTGGCGGAGATACCGTCCATTTCAGCGTTGCGGTCAGCGATCAGGTGCAGCTTGGTCTGCATGCCCGCCATCGCGTAGATCTGGCCGCCCAGGCCCGGGATGAAGAACGAGTTCATCACGGCATCGGAGGTGATCTTGAAGTTGATTGG
>NZ_JH635998.1:3342151-3351928 GCF_000257605.1 Pseudomonas sp. R62 | reverse complement strand
GGAACACGATCTTGTTGACCGTGGCAATGCCTTGTTCCGGGTAGATGAACAGCCACTTCCAGTCCAGCGCGACGACTTCGATGGTCACCGGCTTGACGTCAGACTCGATCGGACGATACGGGTCCAGCTCGTGAGTCGAGATGTAAGTGATGTAGCCCAGGGCGATGATGATCAGCACCGGGATGGTCCATACGGCCACTTCGATCTTGGTCGAGTGCGACCACTTCGGCGTGTAGACCGCGTTCTTGTTCGAAGCGCGGTACTTCCAGGCAAACAGGAAGGTCATGACGATGACCGGCACGACGACCAACAGCATCAGCAGCGTGGCGGTGATGATCAGGTTGCGCTGTTCCAGGCCGACCTGGCCCGTTGGATTGAGCAAGGTCATGTTGCAGCCTCCCAGCAACAACGTGCCGAGCAGCGGCACTAGGCCTAGTAATCTGGGGTACCTGTTTTTACTCATCTCACGACCTCTAAAGCAGCTTGCGCAATGCAGTTGGGTTTTGATCGCCAACACTTCACCCTGCCAAGGGTTGGCATTTTCTTTGGATTGAATAAGGGCCGCCCGTCGCGCGTCACACGCTCGACAAAACCTTGGGACAGCGTTCAGTTCTTATTCGAATTCGTGGTCAAAGGCCTTGTTACAGACCAATTCCATTTGGTGCGGAAAATTGGAAAGGCACCGACACCAGGGTGTCTCGAAAGCCTCGCGGCTCGCTCGACACCCGACCTCCTGATCAGTTCCTTGATAAAGGCTGAACAGCGTCGGGAATTCAGTGCGGGCGATTGTAGATAGGTAGCGCCCTATACACCATGTCTTATCCCGAAATAATTTTTATCACTCAGAGCAACAATCCATCGCCATTTTTGCAAAAGTTGCGCAAGTTATCGAAAGCGTTTCTCAATAAAAGCGGCAAAATCTGCCAGCGTAACCGCCTCAAATCAGACAGCTCTGCACCCGATCTACAAACGCTGGAGCGGCGCAAAGCCCGATGTTCCAAGGGCTTCGCCCATCTGCCGGCGCCTGTTAAAACTGCCTGCTCTGGTACGTCCGTGCTCAAGCCCGAAAACGCTGAAACTGGCCAATGTTTTTATGTAACAGGCGGCCAATCCGCCGCATCCCGAGTCCCTGCGACAGCCCCTGTGTGACAAC
This sequence comes from Pseudomonas sp. R62, assembly GCF_000257605.1. Lineage (NCBI taxonomy): Bacteria > Pseudomonadati > Pseudomonadota > Gammaproteobacteria > Pseudomonadales > Pseudomonadaceae > Pseudomonas > Pseudomonas sp. R62. The sequence goes on along the minus strand of NZ_JH635998.1, from coordinate 3,350,775 downwards.
ATGTCGCACATTTGCCGCACGCTTCATTGCCGTTCGTCACGGTGTTTTCACAAACGCTCTGAAATGCAAAACGCCCCGATTTTCAGCAGCGAAAACCGGGGCGTTTTGTTTATCGGCAGCTCTGCCGAGAAGTTGACTCAGCGCAGCGCTTTTCGATTACGCGAGGTCAGCAACGGCACCAGAATGACCACCAGCACGAACGCCACCAGCGCCCATTGCGCCAGCGACAAACCGAGGATCGGCGGATACGGCGTCGAGCAGAAACCGTCGACTTGGAAGCCCAGCGGGAAGATCTTCGCCAGCGGCAGATCATCGACAATCGGCTGCAGCACATCGACGCCACAGCTCACCGCCGGATAGAACTGCGTATAGACGTGATGCCCGGCCACACCGGCCCCGGCGATCGCACAGATCACCACCAGCGTCTCGAACACGGTGATGCTGCGACGGCTGCGCATGCCCGCACCGATAAAGGCGAACAGTGCAATCAGCAACAATGCATAGCGCTGCAGAATGCACAGTGGGCAAGGTGCTTCGCCGAGCACGACCTGCATGTAAAGTGCGCCGCCGATCAACGCCAGGCAGATGATCCCCAGCAACACCAGATAGCGCCGCTCACGCCCCAACCGCATCGTTTCCTCGCTCATTGCCTTTCCTTTGTAAGTCCATGGTCCAGCCGGCCGGCGGCTGAAATTGTCGCAAGTCTACACCGGGGCAATAAACGATAGAGCGGTTAAGGAATGATTAACCAACATGGCTTTGCGGCGCGCAGAAGATTCGCGAGCAGGCTCGCTCCCACAATGGAACTGCGTCGAACGCAAATCCGGTGGGAGCGAGCCTGCTCGCGAACGAGACAACTCGGTCTCGGATCACTCCAGAGCAGCAGCCGGGCCGAAGAACTCGTAACGGCTCTGCTTCTCCGGCACGCCCAACGCTTTCAGGTGCCGTTTGATCGCGCCCATGAACCCTTTCGGTCCCAAGAAGTAAGCATCGACATCACGCTGCGCCGGCAGCCACTGGCCGAGCAGTTCTTCGTTGAGCAGGCCAACCTTGTCCGCCGCCGGGCTGACCCCATCTTCTTCGGCGTAGCAATAGAAGCGCTTGAGCTGCGGATGACGCGCCGCCAGCCCATCGACCCAGTCACGGAATGCGTGGACGCTGCCGTTACGCGCGCAGTGGATAAAGTGCACCGGACGTTCGGTCGCCAGCGCTGCTTCCAGCATCGCCAGCGTCGGGGTGATGCCGACGCCGCCACTGATCAGCACCAGTGGTTTGTCGCTGGCCGCCAGGGTGAATTCGCCCGACGGCGGGAACAGTTGGATGCTCGCGCCGACGTGCAGTTGATCATGCAGGTAGTTGGACGCGCGACCATTCGGTTCACGCTTGACGCTGATGCGGTACTGACCATTGTTGGCCAGTGCCGACAGCGAATAGTTACGACGGATTTCTTCGCCGTCGAGGATCAGCTTCATGCCAATGTACTGACCCGGTTCGGCCGCAAGAATCGGCCCTTTGTCCGCCGGTTCGAAGTAGAACGAGGTGATTTCCGCGCTCTCCTGCACTTTCGCCGCAACGATGAATTCCCGCGCACCGCGCCAGCCGCCGACAGCGTGTTCCTTCTGGTCATAGATCGCGGTTTCGGCGCCGATCAGGATGTCGGCCAGTTGCCCGTACGCAGCGCCCCAGGCACTCATCACCTCAGGCGTGGCGATCTCTTCGCCGAGCACTTCGGAAATGGCGCGCAGCAGGCACGTGCCGACGATCGGGTAATGCTCTGGCAGAATCTGCAAGGCGACGTGTTTGTTGATGATCTTCGCCACCAGATCGCCCAACTGGTCGAGCTGATCGATGTGCCGGGCGTACATCAGCACGCCGTTGGCCAAGGCACGCGGCTGATCGCCACTGGCCTGATGCGCTTGGTTGAACAGCGGGCGCACTTGCGGGTATTCGGAGAGCATCATGCGGTAGAAATGCGTGATCAACGCCTCGCCGCCGCTTTCCAGCAGAGGCACGGTGGATTTGATGATGGCACGATCCTGGACGCTAAGCATAAGGTGACTCCTGCGCTTTCTTGAAAGATTGCATTAGGGATATCAGCTTTCGTGCCAACTAATTAATCCTTTTAATTCAACAGTTTGAACCCCTCATAGTCATTTCGACACAAATGAACGTATAGTCATCCCGACTACACCTTGTCTCTTTGACTACATAACCATGACCGCCAAATCCTTGCTTACCGCCCTGCTGCCTCTGGTCGCCGACCTCTCCCGCGAACTGCCCGAAGGTGAGCGCTATCGGCGTTTGCTCGAGGCCATGCGCGCTTTGTTGCCCTGCGATGCCGCCGCGTTGTTGCGTCTGGATGGCGAGTCCTTGGTGCCGCTGGCGGTGGACGGTCTAAGCACCGACACTCTCGGCCGGCGCTTCAAGGTCAGCGAGCACCCGCGTTTTGAAATCTTGCTGGCCGGCGCCGGGCCGACGCGCTTCGCTGCCGACAGCGACCTGCCCGATCCTTATGACGGATTGGTCGATGGCCTCGACGATCATCTGGAAGTTCACGACTGCCTCGGCTGTCCTTTATTCGTCGATGAAAAACTCTGGGGCCTGATCACCCTCGACGCACTGGACCCCGAGCGTTTCGAGCCGATCGAACTCGACGCCCTGCAAGCCTTCGCCAGCCTCGCCTCGGCCACGGTCAACGCCGCCGAACGCATCGAACGTCTGGCCACCCGCGCTGAAGACGAGCATCAGCGCGCCGAGGTCTATCGTCAGGCCAGCGGTCAGCAGCACCGCGAAATGATCGGCCAGAGCAAAGCGCACAAACGCTTGGTGGAAGAAATCAATCTGGTCGGCGGCAGTGATCTGACTGTTCTGATCACCGGCGAAACCGGGGTCGGCAAAGAGCTGGTAGCCCAAGCGATTCACGCCGCCTCCGCGCGCGCCGACAAACCGATCATCAGCCTCAATTGCGCCGCCCTCCCCGACACGCTGGTGGAAAGCGAACTGTTCGGCCACGTGCGCGGCGCCTTCACCGGCGCCACCAGCGACCGGCGTGGCAAGTTCGAACTGGCCAATGGCGGCACGCTGTTTCTTGATGAAGTCGGCGAGCTGTCGCTGACGGTCCAGGCCAAGTTGCTGCGCGTATTGCAGAGCGGTCAATTGCAGCGCCTGGGCTCGGACAAGGAGCACCAGGTCGACGTGCGTCTGATTGCCGCGACCAATCGCGATCTGGCCGAAGAAGTGCGCAGCGGTCGCTACCGTGCCGACTTTTATCACCGCTTGAGCGTGTACCCGCTGCGGGTGCCGGCCCTGCGTGATCGTGGGCGTGATGTGTTGTTGCTCAGTGGTTTCTTTCTCGAGCAGAACCGCTCGCGCATGGGCCTCAATAGCCTGCGTTTGAACAGTGATGCTCAGGAAGCGCTGCTCGCCTATACCTGGCCGGGCAATGTGCGCGAACTGGAGCACTTGATCGGGCGCAGTGCGCTGAAGGCGCTGGGTAACTGCAAAGTGCGGCCGAAGATTCTGAGTCTGAGCGCGGCGGATCTGGATCTGCCCCGTGAGGTTGTGGACAACGTGGTTGCGCCTGCCAGTGCCGACTTGGCCAATGTGCTGCCGATAATCAGCGCGGATCTGCGCAGTGCCACCGATGAGTTTCAGCGGCGCCTGATCAGTGCAGCGCTGGAGCGTCATCAGGATAACTGGGCGAGTGCGGCGCGGGAGTTGGGGGTGGATCGGGCGAATCTGGGGCGGATGGCCAAACGACTAGGCATGAAGAGCTAAAAGCACACCCTCACCCTAGCCCTCTCCCAGAGGGAGAGGGGACTGATTGGGGGATATTGAAGAATTCCACTGACGTGAAAGATTTCTTCCGAATCCATAATCGACTCGGTCGTTCAGGTCGGTGTAAAACGCCAGACACCTCCGTCGGCCCCCTCTACCTCTGGGAGAGGGCTGGGGTGAGGGGCAGTGATAGAGAGAACAGCGATCAACTCAAGCCGACTACCCGACAACTAACCTAAAGCCCATCCCTTTAACGCCGATAACACGGCATCAAAGGTTTCTGGCGATTCCCACTCTCGCCCCACAGAAGGTTCTTATGTCCTCCACCAAAGCCCGCGCAGATTCACTTTCGCTTCTGCTGTTTACCTTGCGCAGCGGCAAGCTGATGGCGATCAACCTGCTGAAAGTCAGTGAAATCATCCCCTGCCCGCCGCTGACCAAGCTGCCGGAGTCGCACCCGCACGTCAAAGGCATCGCCTCGCTGCGCGGTGCATCGCTGTCGGTGATCGATCTCAGCCGCGCGATCGGCGAGCGGCCTCTGGAAGATCCCAACGGTGGCTGCCTGATCGTCACCGATGTCAGCCGTTCCAAGCAGGGTCTGCATGTGCAGGCGGTGAGCAAGATCGTCCATTGCCTGACCACCGACATCAAGCCGCCACCGTTCGGCTCTGGCGGCTCGCGCGCCTACATCACCGGCGTGACCTCGGTGGACGGTACGCTGGTGCAGGTGCTGGACATCGAAAAAGTCATCCACAGCATCGCCCCGGCGCAGATCGAAATGGCGCCGACCGACCTGACCATGGAAGACGCCGAAGTGCTCGGCAATGCGCGCATTCTGGTGGTCGATGACAGCCAGGTGGCGCTGCAGCAATCGGTGCACACCCTGCGCAACCTCGGCCTGCAATGCCACACCGCGCGCAGTGCCAAGGAAGCCATCGACTGCCTGCTCGACCTGCAAGGCACCGCGCAGCAGATCAATCTGATCGTCTCCGACATCGAAATGTCGGAAATGGACGGCTACGCCTTCACCCGAACCCTGCGCGAGACCCCGGACTTTGCGCACTTGTACGTCTTGCTGCATACCTCCCTCGACAGCGCGATGAACAGTGAAAAGGCCCGACTGGCCGGTGCCAATGCGGTGCTGACCAAGTTCTCCTCGCCGGAGCTGACCCAACGTCTGATCGAAGCGGCCAAGCACGTCGCGGCCAACGGGCACTGAGTCTTGGCCGAGACGTTTTGCTTTCTGCTGCGGCGCGACTTGAGTGAAGCGGTGCCGGATGCGCAGTGGCCAGACGGGATTGAGCTGTCCGTCTACCGCGAGGAACTGGCGCCGGCGGTGCATCAGTTGATGCAGCTCGGACAGCTGGAAGGTGGCGGTCGAGTGCCGTCACTGGACGACTGGCGTCAGCGCTTTGCCAGCGACCCTGAATACGATCCGGCGTTGTGTTTCGTGGCCTGCGATGCCGAGGGCGTGGTGGGCGTAGCGCAGTGCTGGACCAGTACATATATCAAGAATCTGGTAGTGCACCCGCGAATGCAGGGCCGGGGGCTTGGACGCGCGTTGTTGCTGCATGCCTTCAGCGTCTTTCAACAGCGGCGCGAGGGGTTTGTCGATTTGCGGGTTCTGGAGGACAACCTGCGGGCGCAGCGGTTGTATGAGAGTGTCGGGATGTGTGTGGTCCGCCGGGAATTGGTGCCGAACTGATCAAAGTCAAAAGATCGCAGCCTCCGGCAGCTCCTACAGGAAACCGCATATCCATGTAGGAGCTGCCGAAGGCTGCGATCTTTTAGCGGTGCCCCAGGCAACAAAACTCTTCAGGCAGACTCCAACCTTGGCCATAACCAAGGATGCCCCAACCATGAAAGCCATCACCCTGGCGCTGCTCAGCCTCACCGCCCTCGCCTCCCAGGCCCACGCCTCCAGCCCCGACGCCTGGGCTGCCTATGACAAGACCGTGCTCGCCAGTTGCACCAAGGCCAGCGGTCTGAAAAACGTCAAACCGGTCGGCACACCTGCGCAATTCGACGACCGCGTCGGTTACACCGCCGTTCTGCTGCAAGGCCAATACCCGCAAAAACACATGAAAGGCCAGCAAGGCAGCGAGCTGTGCCTGTACAACAAACAGTCGAAAACCGCGTTCGTCACCGAGTGGGATTCGATTCGCCCGGCCACGAACACCCACTGAGTGGCGCAGTCCTTGCTTCGATCCGGTTCTGTGCGATGGTTTTCCGCCGTCGTTTCACACCCTGATTGAAGAAAGATCGCTCAATGAATACGACGTTTTCCTGCGTAGGCTGCGGCAAGTGCTGCACCGACCACCATGTCCCGCTGACGCTCGCCGAAGCCCGCATGTGGGCGGCCGATGGCGGTCAGGTGATCGTGCTGGTCGAGGCGTTTCTCGGCAATGGCCTGGGCCTGCCAGCGCAGCAGCGCGAACATGCCGAGCGCCGTTCGGCGGTGGTCCGCAGCGGCACTACTGATGCTCACGTGGCGATCACCTTTGCCGCCTACAACGTCGGCCCCTGCCGGAATCTTGACGACGACAAGCGCTGCCGGATCTACGAGCGGCGCCCGCTGGTGTGCCGGATTTACCCGGCGGAAATCAATCCGCACATCCCGCTCAATCCAGCTGCCAAGGATTGCCCGCCACAGTCCTGGGAACAGGGGCCGGAGCTGATCGTGGGCAGCGAGTTGGTTGATCGGGAACTGGTTGAGCTGATCCAGCGTTCGCGTCAGGCGGATCGGGATGACATCAGACTCAAGGATGCGATCTGCGCAACGTTGGGGATTCGCACCACGGCGCTCAAGGGCGACGGGTTCACCGCGTACTTGCCGAACATGGATGCGTTTGCAGCGGTGATCGACCAGGTGAGCGCGCAACCGCTGACGGCGCGAACCAGTGAATGGCTGTTTCATTTGTCCGGCGATGACGTGGCCGGGCAAGTGCTGGCTGCGGGCGGGCAAGTGGTGACGGAACCGGCGCAGACTTATGCGTTTATTTCATTGCGCGCGGCTTGATCTGATATTTGTGCTGTAGCGGATGTCGCTTTCGCGAGCAGGCTCGCTCCCACAGGTTTGGGTTCTACACAGATCCAATGTGGGAGCGAGCCTGCTCGCGAAGAGGCCAGCACAAGCACCATCACTTTCCGATGTCAGCGCTTGCCCATCGACCGACGCGTGCCCGGCGGCGCCATGCCCGGGGTTTTGGTGTGGCCATTCTTCGCGCCATTCTTGTACCACGGCTGATTCGAGCCTTTCGCCGAAGCCAGCTCGCCCGGCTTGAACGGGAACTTGAACGCCGGGATCTCGGCCTTGGTTTCGCTGGCGTCAGCCACTTCAGCCGGGACGTCGCTCACAGCGTCGTCAACCGGCGGTTGGGTCGGGGAAGTCATAAAAGCTCCGGGAACAAAAAGTCGGCCCGATCAGTGAGCCGCAAAGGCGCGCAGTATACCTGTGCGCTCTGGCTCGGCATCTGAAGATTTGCACCGTGCGCTGAATGGCTGCCTGGCACTGACACTGCGTGATGATATTTCAGTTCATGCGTTGTTGAACGTCACCCAACAATTGCAACGTGCTCTCCAGCAATTGCTCAAGAAGCGCGTCATCTTCATCCATATAGCCTTCGTATTCGGCGAGATTGCGCCGCTCATGGCACAGCGCAAACAATCGCACCTGAACCTTGCTGCTTTGCGTGGTATGGATCAGGCACTGGAATACCAGATAGCGCTTGTCCGATCGATAGCCACTCAGGCGAAGAGCTGTCAGCGCTAGCGCGTGAGCGGCGTTGTAGGCCAAATCGAACCGGCTGGAAAACGACAGTGTGCAGGTGTGCGCATCCTTGAGCCTATCCAGAGCCGAGCGCATCAGCCCCTCACACTCCTTGCGGTCAGGTGGCTCCGCTTTCAGTACACCGCTACGTAGAAGATTCTCCAGACTCTCGTTGCTGCCCATCCTTGGACTCCAAAGGGTTTGCCCCTGACAGATCGATTTTTTCCTGCTGCATCACTCGCATGACAAAACTGTTCTGTGCCGCCAGCTTCGTAGCCCAGTCTTGCGGGGTGTATAGCGTCGGGTTGATGGGACGCCCCAATTGCTCCTCCAACGGCATGAGTCGCTCCATCAACTCACTGTAGTGCAGGCCTTCGCCAATCAGCATGACATCTATGTCACTGAGTGTGTTCGCCGAGTTTTTGGCGATGGAGCCATACACGAACGCCCACGTGATCTGTTCGGCAAACGGTTCTAATGCCTGACGAAGAGGCTCGGCAACACCGAATGTCTTGCGCGTGATGCCCAGAAGCTCCGCGTAGATAGGACATGCGGGGTTGGCCTGGTAATGGGTCTGGTTACCCACTCGAGTCATACTGAGGATCCCGGCTCGTTGCAATCGATCAAGTTCACGCATCAGGCCGCCTTTGCCAACCTGTGCCCAGCGCACAATTTCGTTGGCGTAGAACGTCTGGTCAGGCTTGCCGAACAACAATCCCAACACTTTTTGCTGGGTGGCGGTGAACAGGGCTTCGCTTAAAGAAAGGTTTTCCACTGGCGCAAACCGAAGAGTCCCAAAACAGGAACGATAGGTCCCTTTTAGGGACTTATCAACTCAACGGTAATCGCAGCCAGTGCAATTAACGTCGGAAACTGACAATCCTGACAGCCAGCCGTCACCCTGCCGACCGCCTGACCGGTTTATAACTGGTCAATCTGCCCAAACTCCAGACTTCGGCGCCGCGCATGTCCATCCAGAAAAACAAAATCCTGCTGGCCACTCTCCTGATTCTGCTGGCAGCCGCCGGCCTGTGGTTCGCGCTGAAACCGGCGCCGGCCAAACTGGCTACACCAACTG
>NZ_JH635998.1:3334395-3341714 GCF_000257605.1 Pseudomonas sp. R62 | reverse complement strand
AAAGACGTGCCGCGCTATACCAGCGGCATCGGCTCGGTGCTGTCGCTGCACAGCGTGGTGGTGCGTCCGCAGATCGACGGGATCCTGACGAAAATTCTGGTCAAGGAAGGTCAGCTGGTCAAAGCAGGCGACCTGCTCGCCACCATCGACGACCGCTCGATCCGCGCCAGCCTCGACCAGGCCCGGGCGCAGTTGGGCGAGAGTCAGGCGCAGTTGCAGGTCGCGCTGGTCAATCTCAAGCGCTACAAACTGCTCAGCGTCGACGACGGCGTATCGAAACAGACCTTCGACCAGCAACAGGCCTTGGTCAATCAGCTCAAAGCCACTGCGCAAGGCAATCAGGCCTCGATCGATGCGGCGCAGGTGCAACTGTCCTACACGCAGATTCGCTCTCCGGTTACTGGGCGCGTCGGTATTCGTACGGTCGATGAAGGCAACTTCCTGCGCATGACCGACACCCAAGGCCTGTTCACCGTCACGCAGATCGACCCGATCGCCGTCGAGTTCTCCCTGCCGCAGCAGATGCTGCCGACCCTGCAGAGTCTGATCAGCGATCCGCAACGCGCCCCGGTCAAGGCGTACATCGGAGCCGATACTGATGGCGAAACCGGCAATCTGCTCGGCGAAGGTCAGCTGACCCTGATCGACAATCAGATCAACGCCAACACTGGCACCATCCGCGCCAAGGCCGAATTCGCCAATGCCAGCCAGAAGCTCTGGCCGGGTTTGCTGGTGACGGTAAAAATTCAGACGGCTGTGGATAAAGATGCGCTGGTGGTTCCGCCCACCGTCGTACAGCGTGGCCTCGAACAACACTTTGTTTACCGCGTGAAGGACGACAAGGTCGAGGTGGTGCCGGTGCAAATGGTTTATCAGGGGAGCGGCCAGGACATCATCAAAGGCGTCAACGCTGGTGACGTGCTGGTGACCGACGGCCAGTCGCGACTCAAACCGGGCTCGAGCGTGCAAATCATGAGTGAGCCGCCGCAAGTGGTGCAGGCGGAGCCCAAGCCATGAACTCGCACAAGGGCATCTCGACCTGGTGCATCGATCACCCGGTGGCGACGATTTTGCTGACGTTCGCTCTGGTACTGGTCGGCGTAATTGCCTTCCCGCGTTTGCCGATTGCGCCACTGCCGGAAGCGGAATTTCCTACGATCCAAGTCTCGGCACAGTTGCCCGGCGCCAGCCCCGACACCATGGCTTCCTCCGTGGCCACGCCGCTGGAGGTGCAATTCAGCGCTATCCCCGGCATGACCCAGATGACCTCCAGCAGCGCGCTGGGCTCAACTCTGCTGACCCTGCAATTTACCCTCGATAAAAGCATCGACACCGCCGCCCAGGAAGTACAGGCGGCGATCAACACCGCCGCCGGCAAGTTGCCAAAAGACATGCCGACGCTGCCAACGTGGAAGAAGGTCAACCCGGCCGATAGCCCGGTGCTGATCCTCAGCGTCAGCTCGACACAGATGCCCGGCACTGAACTCAGCGACCTGGTGGAAACCCTGCTCTCGCGTCAGATCAGTCAGGTCGACGGCGTCGGCCAGATCAACATCACCGGCCAGCAACGCCCGGCGATTCGCGTACAAGCCTCGGCGGACAAACTCGCGGCCATCGGCCTGACGCTGGCCGACATTCGGCTGGCGATCCAGCAAACCAGTCTTAATCTGGCCAAAGGTGCGCTGTACGGCGAATCGAGCATCTCGACGCTGTCGACCAACGACCAGTTGTTCCACCCCGAGGACTACAGCGAGCTCATCGTTTCTTACAAGGATGGCGCCCCGGTTCACCTGCGCGATGTCGCCAAAGTCGTCAACGGTGCGGAAGATGCCTACGTGCAGGCCTGGGCCGGAGATCGCCCCGGTGTGAATCTGGTGATTTTCCGCCAGCCCGGCGCCAACATCGTTGAAACCGTCGACCGCATTCAAGCCGCCCTGCCCGGCCTCGAAGCGATGCTGCCGGCCTCGGTGCAGGTGAAAACCCTGATCGACCGCACGCAAACCATTCGCGCCTCGCTGCATGAAGTCGAGATCACTTTGCTGATCGCGATCCTGCTGGTGGTCGCGGTGATGGCGCTGTTCCTGCGGCAGTTGTCGGCGACGCTGATTGTCTCGGCGGTGCTCGGTGTTTCGCTGATCGCCAGTTTCGCCCTGATGTACATCCTCGGCTTCAGCCTGAACAACCTGACGCTGGTGGCGATCGTCGTCGCGGTCGGCTTCGTCGTGGACGATGCGATTGTGGTGGTGGAAAACATCCATCGCCATCTCGAGGCCGGCGATGACATGCGCGAGGCGGCGATCAAGGGGGCCGGCGAGATTGGCTTCACCGTCGTTTCGATCAGTTTCTCACTGGTGGCGGCGTTCATTCCGCTGCTGTTCATGGGCGGTGTGGTCGGGCGCCTTTTCAAGGAATTCGCCCTGACAGCGACTTCGACGATCATGATTTCCGTGGTGGTGTCGCTGACCCTGGCGCCAACCCTTGCCGCGCTGTTTATGCGTAAGCCGGTACATCACGCCAACGCCAAACCCGGTTTCAGCGAACGCCTGCTCGGCTGGTACGAAAAAGGCCTGCGCCGCGCCCTCGACCACCAGAAACTGATGATTGGTGTATTTGGCCTTTCGCTGGCGTTGGCGGTCGCCGGCTACATTTTCATTCCCAAGGGGTTCTTCCCGGTGCAGGACACCGGGTTCGTCCTCGGCACCACCGAAGCCGCTGCGGATATCTCCTACGGCGACATGGTGAAAAAACATTTGGCGATGGCCGAAATCGTTGCAGCCGATCCGGCGGTGCAGGCCTTCTCGCACTCCGTCGGGGTTTCCGGCAGCAACCAGACCATCGCCAACGGGCGCTTCTGGATCGCCCTGAAAAAACGTGGCGATCGCGATGTCAGCGCCAGCCAGTTCATCGATCGCATCCGCCCGCAGCTGATGAAAGTCCCCGGCATCGTCCTGTATCTGCGCGCCGGGCAGGACATCAACCTCAGCTCCGGGCCGAGCCGTGCCCAGTATCAATATGTGCTGAAGAGCAATGACGGCGCGACCCTCGCCACCTGGACCCAGCGCCTGACCGAGAAACTGCGCAGCAACCCGGCGTTTCGCGACATTTCCAACGATCTGCAACTGGGCGGCAGCATCACCCACATCAGCATCGACCGCAGCGCCGCCGCGCGTTTCGGCCTGACTGCAAGCGATGTCGACGAGGCGCTGTACGATGCATTCGGCCAACGGCAGATCAATGAATTCCAGACCCAGGTCAATCAGTACAACGTGATTCTGGAACTGGATACCAAACAACGCGGCAAGGCCGAAAGCCTCAACTATTTCTACCTGCGCTCGCCACTGAGCGGCGAGATGGTGCCGCTGTCGGCGCTGGCAAGGTTTGACGCGCCGACCATCGGCCCGCTGTCGATTGCTCACGACGGCATGTTCCCCGCCGCCAACATGTCATTCAACCTCGCCCCCGGCGTGGCATTGGGCGATGCGGTGATTCAGCTCAATCAGGCCAAGGCCGAGATCGGCATGCCCACCGCGATCAGCGGCAATTTTCAGGGTGCGGCGCAGGCGTTCCAGAGTTCGCTGGCCAGCCAGCCGTGGCTGATTCTGGCGGCGCTGGTGGCGGTGTACATCATTCTCGGCGTGCTTTATGAAAGCTTCGTGCATCCACTGACGATCATTTCGACCCTGCCGGCGGCAGGCCTCGGCGCGGTGATCATGCTGTGGATCTGCGGCCAGGACTTTTCGATCATGGCGTTGATCGGCCTGGTGCTGCTGATCGGCATCGTCAAAAAGAACGGCATCCTGATGATCGACTTCGCGCTTGAAGCGCAGCGCCAGCGCGGTCTGCCGCCGCAGGAGGCGATTTTCGAAGCGTGCATCACCCGGTTCCGGCCGATCATCATGACCACCCTCGCCGCCCTGCTCGGTGCGTTGCCGCTGATGCTCGGCTACGGCACCGGCGCCGAATTGCGCCAGCCGTTGGGCATTGCCGTGGTCGGTGGTTTGCTGGTCAGCCAGATGCTGACGCTGTTCACCACGCCGGTCATATACTTATGGCTCGAGCGGCTGTTTCACCGGCACTCACACCCACCAGCCCCAACGCCCGCAACGGCACTGGCGACCACAGACTGAGGCAGGGTCATGCGCGTTCTGATTATCGAAGACGAAGAAAAAACCGCGGATTATCTGCACCGTGGCCTGACCGAACAGGGCTACACCGTCGACCTTGCCCGCGACGGTGTCGAAGGCCTGCATCTGGCGCTGGAATGCGACTACGCCGTGATCGTCCTCGACGTCATGCTGCCGGGGCTCGATGGCTTTGGCGTACTGCGCGCATTGCGTGCGCGCAAGCAGACCCCGGTGATCATGCTCACCGCCCGCGAGCGCGTCGAAGATCGGATCAAGGGCCTGCGCGACGGCGCCGACGATTACCTCGGCAAGCCGTTTTCCTTTCTCGAACTGGTCGCCCGCCTGCAAGCGCTGACCCGGCGCAGCGGCGGCCATGAGCCGGTGCAAGTGACCATCGCCGACCTGTGGATCGACCTGATCAGCCGCAAGGCCACCCGCGCCGGAACGCGCCTGGATCTGACCGCGAAAGAGTTTTCCCTGCTCAGCGTGCTCGCCCGTCGCCAGGGCGAAATCCTTTCGAAGACCGCAATCGCCGAAATGGTCTGGGACATCAATTTCGACAGTGACGCCAACGTCGTCGAAGTCGCGATCAAACGCCTGCGCGCCAAGCTCGACGGGCCGTTCAACGAAAAGCTGCTGCACACCATTCGCGGTATGGGTTATGTGCTGGAGAGCCGTGGTGTCCAGTAACTCGATTGCCTTGCGCCTGAGCGGCATGTTCACGCTGGTGGCGCTGGTGGTGTTTCTGTTGATTGGCGGCGCGCTGTATCAGCAGGTCGACAAAGGTCTGGGTTTGTTGCCCGAAGCCGAGCTGGATGCGCGGTACAGCGTGCTCGAATCCACCGTCGGCCGTTACGGCACGCCGGAGCATTGGGTGAAGATCAACAACAAGCTCAAGCTGCTCGGCGAGGAAGACAAGCGCATCAGCTTCTGGATCAGCAGCGGTGATCCGCGCTACGAATACGGCAACCTTACGCCGCAGATTCGTGCCGCCCTCAATGGCCCGTTGGGCATGCATGATCTACAACTGCCCGATCAACCCTACCCACTGAAAGTGCTGGTCAGTCAGTTCCCCGCCAAGGATCAGCGCCCGCCGTTGCGTTTCATGATCGGCATCGACACCGAGACGCTGCATCAGACCCAGCATCACTTGCTCATCGCCCTGATCAGTCTGGCGATTGTCGGGGTGCTGCTGGCCTCTGCATTGGGCTATTGGGTCGCAAGAATCGGTCTGAAGCCGTTGATCAAACTGTCGCAGGAAGCCCAGCGTCTGGCACCACCGCTGCGCGCCGGACGCTTGCGCCTGTCGCCGCTGCCGCCGGAACTGGAACAGTTTGTCGAGTCGTTCAACTCGACCCTGGAACGGGTCGAACTGGCCTATTCACGGCTGGAATCATTCAACGCCGACGTCGCCCATGAACTGCGTTCGCCGCTGACCAACCTGATCGGCCAGACCCAGGTCGCGCTGACTCGCGGGCGCTCCGCCGAACACTATTTCGAAGTGCTGCAATCCAATCTCGAAGAGCTGGAGCGGCTGCGTTCGATCATCAACGACATGCTGTTTCTGGCCAGCGCCGATCAGGGCAACAAGGCGACCAAACTGACCTCGACGTCATTGGCTGATGAGGTGGCGACGACGCTGGACTATCTGGATTTCATCCTTGAAGACGCGCAGGTTGAAGTTCAGGTCAGCGGCGATGCGCAGGTGCAGATCGAGGTCGCGCATCTGCGCCGGGCGCTGATCAATTTGCTCAGCAACGCGGTGCAGCACACCGAACCGGGTCAAGTGATCGAGGTGCGCATCGAGGTTGAAGAACATCAGGTAAGCATTGGCGTAGCCAATCCCGGGACGCCGATTGCCAGCGAGCATCTGCCGAGGTTGTTCGAACGGTTTTATCGGGTCGATGCTTCGCGCAGCAACAGCGGCAATAACCACGGGCTGGGGCTGGCGATCGTCAAGGCGATTGCGCTGATGCATGGCGGGGATGTGTTTGTGCGCAGTGATCGGGGCATGAACACCTTCGGCATCAACCTCCCGGTCTGAAAAGATCAAAAGATCGCAGCCTTCGGCAGCTCCTACAGGTGTACGCCAAGCCCTTGTAGGAGCTGCCGAAGGCTGCGATCTTTGCTTTTGCTGTAAAAGTCATTTATGAAAATCACGCTGTTTCCCAAACCCCGGCAACCTTATCTTTGCCCGCACCAAACAGCACTCGCCAAGCGAGAAGGTTTTCAAGATGTCCAACAGTATGGGTATTGCCAGCGCATTCGTTTTGTCCTCATTGATCCTGTCGCCGATGGCGATGGCTGAAGAATCGCAAGCGTTCGTGGCGCACAATGTCGCTCGCGCGCAGGCATTCGATCAGCATCAGGCCGAAGTGATGGCCAAGGCTCAAGACGCGACGCAATCCCCGCAGGCCGCTACTTCCCAGGCTCAAGCGCTCGAGAAAGACAGCTGAGTCGCACCGCGAAAGGTTTCCCTCGACGCGGTTGTTTGGCTCTTCCCGTTCAACCGTCGTCACTCCAGGCCGCTGCCATTCAGCGGCCTTTTTTCGTTGTGGTCTGAAAGCCGTCTGGCGCGTCTGAAAAAACAAGAAACATCAAGCCGCTCAAGAACCAGAGCGGCCCGCTGACCCAAGGAGCTCCATCGCACGTGTTTTACCCTGCCCGCCTCACCCCGCTGTTCATTGCAATTGCCGCAACGATTGCCCCCGCTGTCCACGCCGATGAGCCTGCCCAACAGGGCTTCGTCGCAGGCTCGAGCCTCAACCTCAACGCCCGCAACTACTACATGAATCGCAACCGCTTGCAGAAGGCGGACGACAATATCGAGTGGGGTCAGGGTTTTCTCGGCGTATTCCAGTCTGGCTACACCGAAGGCACGGTCGGCTTCGGCGTCGATGCCCATGCCATGCTCGGCTTGAAACTCGATGGCGGAGGCGGGACCGACGGTTCGAGCATCCTGCCGGTCAGCGATGGCAACGGCAAAGCGCCGGGCTCGTTCTCCACCGCAGGCGGGACTTTGAAGATGCGCGCCTTCGATACCGAGTTGAAGGCCGGTGATCTGTTCCTCTCCAACCCGGTCATCGCCGGCGGCGACACGCGGATGCTGCCGCAGACCTTTCGTGGCATCAGCCTGAGTAACCACAGCTTCGACGGCTGGCTGATCGAAGGTGGCCAGGCCAGTTTCACCAAACC
>NZ_JH635998.1:3331461-3334246 GCF_000257605.1 Pseudomonas sp. R62 | reverse complement strand
CGATGCGCTGCTCGGCGATATCGACAACAACACCTGGAGCACGCATCTCACCGTCGGCATCGGCAACCACAGCGTCACTGCCGCCTATCAGCGGGTCAACGGCAATACGCCGTTCGACTACATCAGCCAGGGCGACAGCGTGTACCTGGACAACTCGCAGCAGTATTCGGACTTCAACGGCCCGAACGAACGTTCCTGGAAGCTCAAGTACGCCTACGACTTCACCGGTGCCGGCATGCCCGGCCTGACTTCGGCGCTGTCTTATTCACGCGGCACGGTGGATCTGACCAAAGCCGACCCGGACAGCGCAGGCTACTC
This sequence comes from Pseudomonas sp. R62, assembly GCF_000257605.1. NCBI lineage: Bacteria > Pseudomonadati > Pseudomonadota > Gammaproteobacteria > Pseudomonadales > Pseudomonadaceae > Pseudomonas > Pseudomonas sp. R62. The sequence goes on along the minus strand of NZ_JH635998.1, from coordinate 3,333,928 downwards.
CAGCTGGTACAGCGCCGATGGCCGCAACGCCAAGCATTGGGAACGCGACATCGATTTACAGTACGTCGTACAAAGCGGCCACGCCAAGGACCTCGCGGTGCGCCTGCAATGGGCGACCAACCGTGGCGGCAACGGCTACGGCGCGATTGATTCGGATACAGATGAATACCGCGTGATCATCGACTACCCGGTCAACGTCTTCTAAGATCGGCGCTGCGTTTTTCAGATCCTGTGATCTACCCTGTGGGAGCGAGCCTGCTCGCGAAAGCGGTGTGTCATTCAACACAGATGTTGACTGACAATCAGCTTTCGCGAGCAGGCTCGCTCCCACAGGTTCGTCCGGCGTCAGCCCAACTAAGCTTATGAAACCACTTCAACCGGCTCCCCATCATGATCACCAGCCGCACGCCTTCCATCACAGGCCTTACCGGTCGCCCCGAGCGCCTGCTGATCCTCGGCAGCCTGCTGACCGTGATTGCGATGGTGTGCATCGTCACCTTCCTGCTGATCCGCGAGTACGCCAGTGCGCAGGAAGTCGCCACGCGCCGCGCCACGACCATCGCGCAATTGATCGATGCCGATGTGCTGCGCACCGTCGAGCTGTACGACCTGACGCTGCAAGGGCTGATCGCCGCCGCCCAGCGTGACGACCTGCAGAACGTCTCGCCGCAGATCCGTCATCTGGCGCTGTTCGATCGCTCTGCCACCGCGCGCTTCAAGGGCGACATCCTGCTGCTCGACAAGCATGGCGAGGTGATCGCCGACTCCTCGCGCATCGAAGCGAAACCGGGCAATTTCGCCGACCGCGATTATTTTCTCGCCCACGCCTTCAACCGCGACATTGGCATGTTCATCAGCCGACCGTTCAAGACCCGTTGCGATTGTGAAGAAGCCGATCAGTGGCGCATCAGCTTCAGCCGACGCATCTCCTCGCAGACCGGTGAATTCCTCGGCGTGGCGGTGGCGTCGCTGAAACTCGACTATTTCGACGACCTGTTCAAAAGCCTCGACATCGGCACCGACAGTACGTTGAACATCATCAACAGCGATGGCGTGCTGCTTGCGCAGAAGCCGTATCTGCAGAGCGATTCGGTCGGCAAGAGTTTCGGCAACCGGCCCAACGTCGTGCGGATTCTCAACGATCGCGATGGCAGCGGCAGTTTCACCAGCACTTCGAGCATGGATGACCAGCGGCGGCTCTATACCTACTCGCGGGTCGGCAATCTGCCGTTGACCGTGATGGTCGCGCTGTCCAGCGAGGAAGTGTTCGGCACCTGGCGGCGCACGGCGATCCTGATCAGCGGCGCCACCGGCGTGTTGTGCCTGGGGCTGTTGTGGCTAACGTGGCTGCTCGCCCGGGAACTGCGTTTGCGCCATCGCGCCGAACGCGAACTGGCGCAACTGGCTGCCACCGATGACCTGACCGGAGTAGCCAACCGGCGCATGCTCGATCAGACTCTGCGCCACGAATGGTTCCGCGCCCAGCGCTCGGGCCAGCCGCTGTCGGTGATGATGATCGATGCCGACCACTTCAAGGCCTTCAATGATCGCCATGGCCATCAGGCTGGGGATCAGGTCTTGCGTGAACTGGCCAAGGTAATCACCGCGAACGTGCGACGCCCGGCGGATCTGGTCGCGCGGTATGGTGGTGAAGAGTTTTCGGTGATTCTCGCCGAGACCGACAGCGCCGGGGCGCAGCAGATCGCCCAGCAGATTCGCCAGGCTGTGGAAAACTTGCCATGGGTCGAAGGCGCTGAGCGGGCGATGACCGTGAGTATCGGCATTGCTACGTGGACATCGGCGAGCGAGATGACACTGGAGCAATTACTGTTTGCGGCGGACAAGGCGCTGTATCAAGCCAAGGAAGGCGGGCGCAATCGCGTTGTAGTGTCAGTCTGATGTTTCCAGGGTGATGGCGCCGCCGCCTTCGCGAGCAGGCTCGCTCCCACAGTTGGAATGCATTTCAAAGGTGGGAGCGAGCCTGCTCGCGAAGAAGCCTGATCAGGCACTAGAGAAACCACAGGCATAAAAAAAGGCCATCCGAGGATGGCCTTCAAAAAACTAGAGAGGTTTTTTACTTACACCGCCGCAACCGGGCGCATGTAAGAGATTGGTGCGGTGCTGGCGTCTTCGAACGTCACCACTTCCCAAGCGTCTGTCTGCTCAATCAATTTGCGCAGCAGCTGGTTGTTCAGTGCATGACCGGACTTGAAGCCTTTGAACTCACCAATCAGGCTGTTGCCCAGCAGGTACAGGTCGCCAATCGCATCGAGGATCTTGTGTTTGACGAATTCGTCTTCATAACGAAGACCGTCTTCGTTCAACACGCCATCAGCGTCGACCACGATCGCGTTTTCCACGCTGCCGCCGAGTGCGAGGTTGTGCTTGCGCAGGTACTCGATATCACTCATGAAGCCAAAGGTACGGGCGCGGCTGACTTCTTTAACGAACGAAGTGCTGGAAAAAT
>NZ_JH635998.1:3325903-3331441 GCF_000257605.1 Pseudomonas sp. R62 | reverse complement strand
TACCGGGTGATCGAAATCGATCTCGAAGCTCACCTTGAAGCCTTCGAAAGGGACGAAAGTGGCGCGCTTGTCGCCGTCTTCCACTGTCACTTCACGCAGGATGCGGATGAATTTCTTGGCGGCGTCCTGCTCTTCCAAGCCAGCCGATTGAATCAGGAATACGAAGGGTCCAGCGCTGCCATCCATGATCGGGACTTCGGACGCGGAGAGCTCGACGTAGGCGTTATCGATGCCCAGGCCAGCCATGGCCGAGAGCAAGTGCTCTACCGTGTCCACTTTGACGTCGCCATTGATCAGCGTCGTCGACATAGTGGTTTCACCGACGTTTTCCGCGCGGGCAGGAATCTGCACCACAGGGTCGAGGTCAGCGCGACAAAACACAATGCCAGTGTCGACAGGCGCAGGCTTGAGGGTCAGATAGACCTTCTCACCTGAGTGCAGGCCTACACCTGTGGCACGGATAATATTTTTCAGTGTGCGTTGTTTAATCATGGCTTGGGCCGCTTCAGCGCAAATTGCGAACTGGTATCAACAAAGGCTGGCGATGATAGCAGACCATGCCTTTGCTGAACACCAATCACCTTCATAGCCCTGATACATTCCATCAATCGGCCTGACGACGCAGGAATGCCGGAATGTCCAGGTAATCCAGGTCATCCTGCGGATTCATCTTCGCGGCAGCCGCAGCACCGGCCTGAGCCTGGTTGCGCATGACGGTCGGACGGTCCAGATCACGGTAGTTCACCGCTGGCTGCTCCTGACGGGCCGGAGCCGGTTGTTGCACCTGCGCCGAAGCCATCGAGGTGTGCACGGTGTTGTCGATAACCTTCACAGGCTTCTCGATTTTCGCGCCCAGACCGGTGGCAACCACGGTTACGTGCAGCTCGTCGCGCATGTCCGGATCGATAACGGTACCGACCTTGACCATCGCGTGCTCGGAAGCAAAGGCTTCGATGATCGAACCCACGTCGGAGTACTCACCCAGGGACAGGTCAGGACCGGCGGTGATGTTCACCAGAATGCCGCGCGCGCCTTGCAGGTTGACGTCTTCCAGCAGCGGGTTGCGGATTGCCGCTTCGGTAGCTTCACGTGCACGGTTCGGACCGCTGGCGCAGCCAGTGCCCATCATCGCCATGCCCATTTCGCTCATCACGGTGCGTACGTCGGCGAAGTCGACGTTGATCATGCCCGGACGCTTGATGATGTCGGAGATACCGCGAACGGCACCGGCCAGAACATCGTCAGCCTTGGCGAAAGCCGACAAGAGGCTTGCGTCTTTGCCGAGGATGGTCAGCAGTTTTTCGTTCGGAATGGTGATCAGCGAGTCGACGCTTTCCGAAAGCATGCGAATGCCTTCGTCGGCGATCTGCATACGCTTGCGGCCTTCGAACGGGAACGGACGGGTCACGACCGCAACGGTCAGAATGCCCATTTCCTTGGCCACTTCAGCGATGATCGGCGCTGCACCGGTACCGGTACCGCCGCCCATGCCGGTGGTGATGAACACCATGTTGGTGCCGGCCAGCACTTCAGCGATGCGCTCGCGGTCTTCCAGAGCGGCTTGACGGCCGACCTCAGGATTGGCGCCGGCGCCCAGGCCTTTGGTCACGCCGGTGCCCAGTTGCAGGATGGTCCGCGCGCCGATGTTTTTCAGCGCTTGAGCATCGGTGTTGGCGCAGATGAACTCAACGCCTTCGATGTTGCTCTTGACCATGTGATTGACAGCGTTGCCGCCGCCACCGCCGACACCGATAACTTTGATTACCGGGCTTGCGGGGATGTTGTCTACGAGTTCGAACATTTTCCCTCTCCTTACATTCTCTAGTTTTTTCGCCTACTGCTGTTTGTAGCGGTGTTGCGGTAAAGCTTTTAAAAATTACCCTGAACCCACTTTTTCAGTCGGTCCAGCAGCGGCGCCTGAGGCTCTTCGCTGCTGTAGCTGTCGCGGCTGCCGATGCCGGAGAACGAAACTCCGTCGGACTGCTTCTGCAGGCCGTACATCAACAAACCAACGCCAGTGGAATAAATCGGGTTGCGCACCACGTCATCCAGACCTTTCACGCCATGCGGCACACCGAGGCGCACCGGCATGTGGAAGATCTCTTCGGCCAGTTCAGTGGCGCCTTCCATTTTCGACGTACCACCGGTGAGCACGATGCCCGCCGGGATCAGGTCTTCGTAGCCGCTGCGACGCAGCTCGGCCTGGATCAGGGTGAACAGTTCGTCGTAACGCGGCTCGACCACTTCGGCCAGGGCCTGACGCGACAGTTCGCGCGGTGGACGGTCGCCAACGCTCGGCACCTTGATGGTTTCGCCGGCACCGGCCAGTTTGGCCAGGGCGCAGGCGTAACGGATCTTGATCTCTTCGGCGTACTGGGTCGGAGTGCGCAACGCCATGGCGATGTCGTTGGTCACCTGATCACCGGCAATCGGGATCACCGCGGTGTGGCGGATCGCGCCTTCGGTGAAGATCGCGATGTCGGTGGTGCCGCCGCCGATGTCGACCAGGCACACGCCCAGTTCTTTTTCGTCGTCGGTCAGCACCGAGTAGGCCGAGGCCAGTTGCTCAAGAATGATGTCGTCGATTTCCAGACCGCAGCGACGCACGCATTTTTCAATGTTCTGTGCAGCGTTGACGGCGCAGGTGACCACGTGAACCTTGGCTTCCAGACGCACGCCGGACATACCCAGCGGCTCGCGCACGCCTTCCTGGTTATCGATCACGTAATCCTGCGGCAGGGTGTGCAGCACGCGCTGGTCAGCCGGGATCGCCACGGCCTGGGCGGCGTCGAGCACACGCTCAAGGTCAGCCGAGCTGACTTCGCGATCACGGATCGCAACGATGCCGTGGGAATTCAGGCTGCGGATGTGATTGCCGGCCACGCCGACGAACGCGGAGTGAATGCGGCAGCCGGCCATCAGTTGGGCTTCTTCGATCGCGCGCTGGATCGACTGCACGGTGGATTCGATGTTGACCACCACGCCCTTCTTCAGACCGCGGGACGGATGCGTGCCGATCCCGACGATTTCCAGCTGGCCGTCGTCCGCGACCTCGCCTACCAGCGCCACCACTTTGGAGGTGCCGATATCCAGACCGACGATCATTTTGCCGCTTTGCACGTTTGCCATGGGTCCTGCCTCTTCTTAATTCTTTGCGACAGCGGGTTGGGCTGTCGTCGGCGCTACGGGTTCCCGCCAGCCAACAGCGAGGCCGTTGGCGTAGCGCAGATCGATGCGCGCAATGTTCGTAATCTGCTCTTTCAGCGTCTTGTCATAGATGGCGATGAAGCGGCGCATCTTTTCCACCAGGTTGCCGCGTCCCAGCAGCAACTCGATGCCGGGGCCGGAACTGCCAGCACCGGTGGTCAGGAACCAGCTGCCGCGTTCACGCAATTCCAGGCGTGCAATCGAAAAACCCAGCGGCCGCAGCAGTTGGCTCAGCACCTGATACTGCTGCATCACCTGCTGCTGAGCCCGTTGTGGGCCGAACAGCTGCGGCAGGTGTTCGTAGTTCGCCAGCTCTCTGGGGGTAAATGCCTGACCCTGATTGTTCAGCAGCGACTCGTCGCCCCATCGGGCCACCGGCAATTGCTCTTCGAGGCGGATCACCACCTGGTCCGGCCACACCCGGCGCACTTCGGCATGAGCGATCCATGGCATCTGTTCCAGCTCTTTGCGCATGCCGGCGAGGTCGATGGTGAAGAAGCTCGACGCCACGAACGGCGCGATTCGCTGCTGCACCGCCTGCTGGCTGATGTAACTCAGGTCGCCCTGCACCGCGACCTTGCTGATCGGCCGGTCGGCGTACGGCAGCAGACGCTGCGCGCCTTCGTAGGTGCCAAAGCCCAGCGCCACCAGCAGCACTGGCCAGAACAGGCTTTTCAGAAAGCTGAAATTGGCTTTCGGCAGGCGCGCGGACATCGGCTCTTTCGCCACCATTCGGCTGGCACCCCGCGGCACCGGCTTGCGGCCGGGTGCGGGTGGCTGATGTCTGAGATGAGCGCCTTGCATGGTCTTAACCTCGCGCCTCTGTTGCGCCTGCGTCTTCAACGCTGGCGGCCAGAATGGCCAGAACCAGTTGCTGGAAATCCAGACCGGCAGCCCGCGCCGCCATCGGCACCAGGCTGTGATCGGTCATGCCCGGTGCGGTATTGACTTCGAGGAACCAGAACTGCCCGTCGGCGTCCTGCATCACGTCCGCCCGGCCCCAACCGGCGATACCCAGCGCCTCACAGGCCTTGGCCGTGAGTTCCATGAGTTCCTGTTCCTTGGCCGCGTCGAGCCCGCACGGAATGCGGTACTGGGTATCGTTGGCGATGTACTTGGCGTCGTAGTCGTAGAACGTGTGCGGTGTACCCAGGGCGATAGGAGGCAACACCTGGTCACGCAGGGTGGCGATGGTGAACTCCGGACCTTGAATCCATTGCTCGACCAACACTTGCGAATCGTAGGTACTGGCCGCTTTCCATGCGTCGATCAACTCGGACGCAGAATTCACTTTGGCCATCCCGATACTTGAACCTTCATGCGCCGGTTTGACGATCAAAGGCAGGCCCAGTTCCGTCGCTGCGGAAATACAATCGGCTTCGCTGCACAGTACGGCGTGACGCGGCGTCGGAATCCCGAGACTGTGCCAGACCTGCTTGGTGCGCAGCTTGTCCATCGCCAGTGCCGAGGCGAGGATGCCGCTGCCGGTGTAAGGGATGCCGGCGCACTCGAGCAGGCCCTGCATGCTGCCGTCTTCACCGCCGCGACCGTGGAGAATGATGAACGCGCGGTCGATCTTTTCGCTGAGCAGACGCTGCAGGAAGTCTTCGCCCACATCGATACCGAACGCGTCGACGCCAGCGCTTTGCAGCGCCTCGAGCACGGCGTTGCCGGATTTCAGCGAAACCTCACGCTCGGCACTCAGGCCGCCGAAGAGCACGGCGACGCGGCCGAAGTCTTTCGGCGCGATGGTGGAGAACAGCTTGGCGTAGGCAGCAGTCATTTCAACTTCCCCTCGACCGGCGCCGCCACGGCGCCGGCGAACAATTCACTTTTCAACAGCTTCGGCGCGAGACCGCCGATATCACCAGCGCCCTGGCACAGCAGAATGTCGCCGGCGCGCAGCAGCGGCTTGACCAGCGGTGCCAGGTCAACGCCACGCTCGATGTAGATCGGGTCGAGCTGACCGCGCTGGCGGATGCTGTTGCACAGCTTGCGGCTGTCGGCGCCCGGGATCGGCTCTTCGCCGGCCGGATAGACTTCCATCAGCAACAGCACGTTGGCGTCGGCCAGTACATTGACGAAGTCGTCGTACAGATCACGGGTGCGGCTGTAGCGATGCGGCTGGTAGACCATCACCAGACGACGCTCCGGCCAGCCACCGCGCACGGCTTTGATCACGGCAGCGACTTCGGTCGGGTGGTGCCCGTAGTCGTCGACCAGCATCACGTTGCCGCCGTCCACTGGCAGTTCGCCGTAGACCTGGAAGCGTCGGCCAACGCCCTGGAAGCCCGACAGGCCCTGAACGATGGCTTCATCGCTGACGCCTTC
>NZ_JH635998.1:3320742-3325167 GCF_000257605.1 Pseudomonas sp. R62 | reverse complement strand
TCATCGCTGACGCCTTCGTCGGTGGCGATGCAGATGGTCGCCAGCGAGTTGAGCACGTTGTGGTTGCCGGGCATGTTCACCGACACGTCCAGCGGCTCGCGATCCGGGCGCAGCACGGTGAAGAAGGTCTGCATGCCCTGCTGACGGACATTGATTGCGCGTACGTCGGCGTCTTCGCTGAAGCCGTAGGTCACGGTCGGACGTTTCACCAGCGGCAGGATTTCGCGCACCACCGGATCGTCCAGGCACATCACCGCCAAACCGTAGAACGGCAGGTTGTGCAGGAATTCGACGAAGGTTTTCTTCAGTTTGTTGAAGTCACCGTCGTAGGTCGCCATGTGGTCGGCGTCGATGTTGGTGACCACGGCCACCAGCGGCTGCAGATGCAGGAAGCTCGCATCGCTTTCGTCGGCTTCGGCGATCAGGTAACGGCTGGTGCCGAGCTGGGCATTGGTGCCCGCTGCATTCAGACGACCACCAATGACGAATGTCGGGTCCAGACCACCCGCCGCGAACACCGAAGCGATCAGGCTGGTGGTGGTGGTTTTGCCGTGGGTACCGGCGACGGCGATGCCGTGGCGATAGCGCATCAGCTCGGCGAGCATTTCTGCACGCGGCACTACGGGAATGCGGCGCTCAAGGGCAGTCGCCACTTCCGGGTTGGACGTGTTCACTGCGCTCGACACCACCAGCACGTCGGCGGTAGCCGCGTTCTCGGCACGATGACCGATGAAGATCTGCGCGCCAAACGATTCCAGGCGCTCGGTGACCGGCGACGCTTTCAAGTCGGAACCGGAGACTTGATAGCCCAGGTTCAACAACACTTCAGCGATGCCGCACATGCCCACGCCGCCGATGCCGACGAAGTGGATGCGACGGATGCGGCGCATTTCCGGTTGTGGCATGGCTTTCTGATTCTCAACCATGGGCCACCTCCAGACAGGTATCGACCACGCTACGGGTGGCATCGGGTTTGGCCAGTCGGCGGGCCGCTTGGGCCATTGCTTCGAGTCGTTGCGGTTGCATCAAGACCTCTGTCAGGCGCGCGGCAAGATCCGCGGCACCAGTCGTTCTTTGCGGCATCAGGAAGGCAGCGCCTTCGCGGGCCAAATAATCGGCGTTGCGGGTCTGGTGATCGTCGATCGCGTGGGGCAAAGGCACCAGCATCGAGGGCAGACCGGCGGCCGCCAGCTCACTGATGGTCAACGCGCCAGCGCGGCACACCACCAGGTCAGCCCAGCCATAGGCCTGGGCCATGTCTTTGATGAACGGCTGCACCTGCGCTTCCACACCCACGGCGCGGTAACGCTCGGCAGTCACTTCATCGTGATTTTTGCCGGCCTGATGAAACACTTCCGGGCGCAGGTCGGCAGCGACTTGAGCCAGGGCTTCAGGCAGCAATTTGTTCAACGGTTCTGCGCCCAGGCTGCCGCCAAGGATCAGCAAACGCGCTTTGCGCCCGGCCAGCGCCGGTCGCGATGTGTCGAGGAACAGCTCGCTGCGCACCGGATTTCCGGTGGTACGGCGGCTGTCCGACAGAGTAAAGGTGTCGGGGAACGCTTCACACACTCGGGCGGCGAACGGCACCAGCAACCGATTGGCGGTGCCGGCGACAGCGTTCTGCTCGTGAACGATCACTGGCACGCCGGCCAGTTTCGCAGCAAGGCCACCAGGGCCGGTCACATAACCGCCGAAGCCAACCACGCACACCGGCTTCAGACGGCGCATGATCGCCCGCGCCTGCCACACCGATTTCAGCAGCATCAGCGGCGCCTTGAGCAGCGACAGCTTGCCCTTGCCGCGCAGACCGCTGGCGTTGATCCGGTGCAGTTCAAGCCCTGCCGCCGGAACCAGTTCGTTTTCGATCCCGCGTGGCGTGCCGAGCCAGTGCACGGTGTAGCCGCGCGCCTGAAACTCGCGGGCACAGGCCAGCGCCGGGAACACGTGGCCGCCGGTACCGCCGGCCATGATCAATACGTTAGCGCCCATGAGTCGGCTCCTCGGCGAAGTCGCTCTCCTGGAATTCCATCTCTTCGCTGCCCAGGTGGGTCCGACTTTCCCACTCGATGCGCAGCAACAGACCCAGACAGGCACAGCAGATCACCAGCGAGCTGCCGCCGTAACTGAGGAACGGCAAGGTCAGACCCTTGGTTGGCAGCAGGCCGACGTTCACACCGATGTTGATCAGGAACTGACCAATCCACAGGAACGACAAGCCGTAAGCCACGTATGCGGCAAAGAACTGCTTGGCCTTCTCCGCCCACAGGCCGATGTACATGCCGCGAATACACACGAAAACGAACAGCGCGACGGTGCACAGCGAACCGACCGCACCGAGCTCTTCGGCGAGTACCGAGAACACGAAGTCGGTATGCGCTTCCGGCAGGTAGAACTGCTTCTGCACGCTGTTGCCCAGGCCGACGCCCAGCCACTCGCCGCGACCAAACGCGATCAAGGCCTGCGACAACTGATAACCGGCGCCGAACTGGTCGGCCCATGGGTCGGCGAAGTTGGTCAGACGCGCCATTCGATAGGGCTGCATCTGGATCAGCAGAACCACCGCGCCAACCGCCAGCACCACCATCAGCGAGAAGCGGAACAGCCCGACCCCGCCAAGGAACAGCATCGCAGCCGCCGCGCCCATCATGACTACGGTGGCACCGAAGTCCGGCTCCATCAGCAACAGACCGGCCATTGGCAGCAGAACGATGAACGGCTTGAAGAAGCCCATCCAGCTTTCGCGTACTTCTTTCTGCCGGCGCACCAGATAACCGGCGAGGTAGATCACCACGAACACCTTGGCGATTTCCGACGGCTGCACGTTGAAGAAGCTGAAACCGATCCAGCGCATCGAACCGTTCACTTCGCGGCCGATGCCGGGGATGATCACCATCACCAGCAGGCCGAACGCACCGATCAGCATCATCCAGCCGAGGCGCTGCCAGGTGGCGATCGGGATCATCATGGTGACGATGCACGCGCCCAGGCCCAGCACCACATAGATAAGGTGGCGAATCATGTAATACAGAGGACTGCCCGACTGCGCCGCCGCCACTTCGGTGGACGCCGAGGCAATCATGATCAGGCCCAGGCCCAGCAACGCCAGGCAACCGGCGAGCATCGGGAAGTCGAGGTCGATGCCACGCCCGGTGATCAGCGGCGACGGGTACGGCTTGATGATGTTTCTCAGGTTCATGCCAGTTCCTCCACAGCGCGGACGAACTGGTGACCACGGTCTTCGTAATTCTTGAACATGTCGAAACTGGCGCAGGCCGGCGACAGCAGCACCACATCGCCCGGCTGGGCAGCGGCGCGGCATTGCGCGACGGCGTCGACCAGCGAGGTCGCGCGTATCAGCGGCACGGCATCACCGATGGCTGCGCCGATCTTGTCGGAGTCACGCCCCATCAGCACCACGGCGCGGCAGTTGGCCGCCACCGGATCGCGCAGATCGTTGAATTCGGCGCCTTTGCCGTCACCGCCGGCGATCAGAATGACCTTGCCGTCGATGTCCGCACCGAGGCCTTCGATGGCCGCCAGAGCGGCGCCAACGTTGGTGGCTTTGGAATCGTTGTAATAGGCCACGCCGTCGAGATCGCGCACCCATTGGCAGCGATGCTCGAGGCCGGCAAACGTACGCAGTGCAGAGAGCATGGCGTCGAACGGCAGGCCCACCGCGTGACCCAGTGCCAGTGCGGCGAGAGCGTTGGACTGGTTGTGCGCGCCGCGAATCTTCAGTTCACGCACGGGCATCAGGTTCTGGAATTCGAAGGCCAGGTACTTCTCGCCGTCCTCTTCGCGAATGCCGAACGCTTTGAAATCCGGTTTGCTCAGGCCAAAGGACCAGCATGGCTGGCCTTCGCCGATCAATGGACGGCTCAGGGCATCCTGACGGTTGACCACAAACTGCTTCGCGCCGCGGAAGATCCGGTGCTTCGCCAGGTGATAGGCCGGCAGACCGCTGTAGCGATCCATGTGGTCTTCGCTGATGTTCAGCACGGTGGCGACTTCGGCGTTGAGCTGGTCGGTGGTTTCCAGCTGGAAACTCGACAGCTCCATGACGTACAACTCGACGTCATCGCTGAGCAGATCCAGCGCCGGCGTGCCGAGGTTGCCGCCAACGGCGACGCGCTTGCCGGCCGCAGCCGCCATCTCGCCGACCAGAGTAGTGACGGTGCTTTTCGCGTTGGAGCCGGTAATGGCCACGATCGGCGCCCGCGCGTTACGCGCGAACAACTCGATGTCGCCGGACATTTTCACGCCACGGGCAGCGGCGGCTTGCAGGGCCGGGGTCGCCAGCGCCAGGCCGGGGCTCACGTAGAGCTCGTCGGCACGGCAGAGGAATTCGACGTCCAGCTCGCCACAACGCACTTCCACGTGCGGATAGTCACGCTTGAGCGTGGCCAGTTCCGGTGGATTTTCCCG
>NZ_JH635998.1:3318602-3320722 GCF_000257605.1 Pseudomonas sp. R62 | reverse complement strand
TTGAGCGTGGCCAGTTCCGGTGGATTTTCCCGCGTGTCGGCCACAGCAAACGACGTGCCCCGGTTCGCCAGGAAGCGAACCAGGGACATGCCGCTCTTGCCGAGGCCGACAACGATGCGGAAGTGGTCAGAAGCGATCAGAGACACTCGTTCTACCTCAGCTTCAGGGTGGCAAGGCCGACCAGGACGAGAATCACGGTGATGATCCAGAAACGGACGATCACGCGCGGCTCGGGCCAGCCCTTGAGTTCAAAGTGGTGGTGAATCGGCGCCATGCGGAACACACGGCGACCGGTCAGCTTAAAGGAGGCAACCTGAATGACCACTGACAGGGTTTCCATCACGAACACGCCGCCCATGATGAACAGGACGATTTCCTGACGGACGATCACCGCGATGGTGCCCAGTGCCGCGCCAAGTGCCAGGGCACCGACGTCGCCCATGAATACTTGCGCTGGATAGGTGTTGAACCAGAGGAAACCGAGACCGGCACCGATCAGCGCACCGCAGAACACGATCAATTCGCCCGCGCCGGGCACGTAAGGGATCAGCAGGTACTCGGCGAATTTCACGTTACCCGACAGGTAACAGAAAATCCCCAGGCCGCCGCCGACCATCACGGTTGGCATGATCGCCAGGCCGTCGAGGCCGTCAGTCAGGTTGACCGCGTTGCTCGAACCGACAATCACGAAGTAGGTCAGCACGATGAAACCGGCGCCCAGCGGAATGCTGTAGTCCTTGAGCATCGGCAGGATCAGCGTGGTTTCCACCGGCGTCGCGGCAGTCATATAAAGGAAGATCGCTGCGCCGAGGCCGAACACCGACTGCCAGAAATACTTCCAGCGGCTCGGCAGGCCACGGGAGTTTTTCTCGATGACTTTGCGGTAATCGTCGACCCAGCCGATGGCGCCGAACAGCAGGGTCACCAGCAGCACTACCCAGACGTAGCGGTTGCTCAGATCAGCCCAGAGCAGAGTGCTGACGCCGATCGAAGACAGAATCAGCGCGCCACCCATGGTCGGCGTGCCGGATTTGGACAGGTGCGATTGCGGGCCGTCGTTACGCACCGATTGGCCGATCTGACGGTTCTGCAGAGTACGGATCATCCACGGGCCATAGCACAGCGACAAGACCAGCGCGGTCAGCACACCGAGAATCCCGCGCAGGGTCAGGTACTGGAAGACCGCGAAGCCTTTGTAGAACTGTTGCAGATACTCCGCTAGCAGCAGCAGCATTAATGTTTCTCCAGACTGGACCCGCACAGAGCCGCAACGATGTTTTCCATCGCTGCGCTGCGCGAACCCTTGATCAAAATGGTGGTGTTTGTGTCCTGCTCGGCGGCGAGGGCCTGGATCAGCTCGGCCTGGGTGCCGAAGTGCTGCGCCTGCTCACCGAAAGCGTTTACCGCGTGGACCATGTTCGGCCCGACCGCGTAAAGCGCGGAAACCTTGCCTCGGGCGTACTCGCCCACGTCGCGGTGCCCCTGCTCCGCCCAGTCGCCCAACTCGCCGATATCGCCGAACACCAGGACGGTGCGGCCGGAAAAGCCGGCGAGTATATCAACGGCCGCACACATCGAGGTGGGGTTTGCGTTGTAGGTATCATCGATGACGCGCATGCCGTTTTTCGCCAGTTGCGCGACGGTGCGCCCCTTGACCGGTTGCACCGCGCCGAGGCCGGTGGCGATGCCGAACAGCGAAACACCCAAGGCGTGGGCAGCAGCGGCGGCAGCCAGGGCATTGGCGACGTTATGAGTACCGAGCAGGTTCAGTTGCACGCGCTCGCTACCTTCTGGCGTGTGCAGGTTGAACGCCGGGCAACCACGGGCATCAGTGGCCAGATCGCTGGCGTGGAAATTCGCCTCGCTGTTGCTGAGAGCGAAGGTCAGCACCTGACGACCGGCAGCGCGGGTCTTCCAGATACCGAAAGCCTTGTCATCGAGGTTGAGCACGGCGATGCCATCGGCAGCCAGGCCTTCGATGATTTCACCTTTGGCTTCGACGATTTTTTCCGGACCGCCGAACTCACCGACGTGAGCGGTGCCGGCGTTGTTCAGGATCGCTACGTGCGGCTTGGTCAGCCCGACGGTGTAGGCGATTTCACCGAGACGCGAGGCGCCCA
>NZ_JH635998.1:3311424-3318566 GCF_000257605.1 Pseudomonas sp. R62 | reverse complement strand
TGGTCTTGCCACTGGAACCGGTCACCGCCGCCACTGGCTGGGTGAACGCAGCACGGTTCAACGCGCCGAGTTGGCCCAGCGCCTGACGGGTGTCTTTGACCAGCAATTGCGGCAGCGCGCTGTCGGCGACTTCGCGCTCGACCAGTGCCGCGACGGCGCCTTTGCCGGCAACGTCGTTCAGATAATCATGACCGTCGAAACGCGGGCCGGTCAGGGCGATGAACAACTGGCCGGGCTGAATGGCGCGGCTGTCGATACTGACGCCGTCGAAACTCGCGTCAGCGCCAATCAAACGGGCTTCGAGCGCGTTGGTCAATTCGCTGAGTGTCAGGGCCTTAAGCATGGGCCACCTCCCACGCGGTCAGGGCATGATCGGCCTCGACCAGATCGGAAAAGGCATGGCGCACGCCGTTGATTTCCTGATAGTCCTCGTGACCTTTGCCGGCGAGCACAATCACGTCATCAGCGGTTGCGCCAGCAATCAATTGCGCAATGGCCTGGCCGCGACCGGCGACGAAGGTGACCTTATCCACAGCGGTGAAACCGGCGCGGATGTCGTCGAAAATCACCGCAGGATCTTCGGTGCGTGGGTTGTCGTCGGTGACCAGCACTTGGTCAGCCAGACGTTCGACCACTTCGGCCATCAACGGACGTTTGCCACGATCGCGATCACCGCCGCAGCCGAACAGGCACAGCAGTTGACCTTTGACGTGCGGGCGCAGTGCGGTGAGAACTTTTTCCAGTGCATCCGGGGTGTGGGCGTAATCGACCACCACCAACGGCTGCGTGCCACCACCCAAACGCTGCATGCGACCGGCCGGGCCTTCGAGCTTCGGCAGCACTTTGAGAATTTCGTCGAGGGCGTAATCCAGACCGAGCAAGGCGCCGACTGCGGCCAGCACGTTGCTCAGGTTGAAACGCCCGAGCAGCGTGCTGCGCAGGTGGTGCTCGCCTTGCGGCGTTACCAGCGTGGCGCGTACGCCGTGGTCGTCGAACTGCGCTTCGCGGCAGAACAGGTAGGCGCTGCTGTCGAGCAGGCTGTAGGTGATCAAACGCGACTCGCGCTTTTCCGCCGCCAGTTGCCGGCCGAAATCGTCGTCGAGGTTGACCACGCGGCACTTCAGGTCATTCCAGGCGAACAGCCGGGCCTTGGCCTCGGCGTACGCCTGCATGGTGCCGTGATAATCCAGGTGATCGCGGGACAGGTTGGTCATCACCGCCACGTCGAAGGCCAGCGCGGTGACCCGGCCCTGATCCAGACCGTGGGACGAGACTTCCATGGCCACGGCTTTCGCGCCGGCCTTTTTCAGGTCACCCAGGGTCGCTTGCACGGCAATCGGGTTCGGCGTGGTGTGCAGGCCGCTTTCCAACGCGCCATAGAAGCCGGAACCCAGCGTACCGACAATGCCGCAATGCTGGCCGAGCAGATCCAGCGCCTGCGCGACCAGTTGGGTCACGCTGGTCTTGCCATTGGTGCCGGTGACGCCAATCAGGTTCAGGTGATGACTCGGCTCACCGTAAAAACGCCCGGCGATGTCCGACAGCTGCGCCGCCAGACCTTTGACCGGAATCAGCGGCACGTCAGTGATCGGCAGCACGGTGGCGCCTTCGACTTCATAAGCCACGGCAGCCGCGCCGCGTTGCAAGGCATCGGCGATGTGCGCACGGCCATCGAAGCGGCCACCGGGTACAGCAAGAAACAGATCGCCGGCGCGCACGTTGCGGCTGTCCAGCGCCAGTTCACGGATCAACAAATCGTGGCCGGCGTGGGGAAATATCTTGTTCAGACTTAATGACATCAGCCGCGCCCTCCATTGGCTTTCAGCGGAACGACCGGGGTGGCATTGGCCTGTTGGGTGGTCGGCAGGTTGTCCGGGGTCACGTTCATCAGGCGCAGGGTGCCGGACATCACACGGCTGAACACCGGCGCCGACACCAGGCCACCGAAGTAACCGGCCTTGGTTGGCTCATCAATCACCACAACGATGGCGTAACGCGGATCGCTCATCGGGCCGAAGCCGGCGAACAGCGAACGGTAGGAGTTTTCCGCGTAGCCCTTGGTGCCGACCGAGGTCTTGCGCGCGGTACCCGACTTGCCGCCGACGTGATAAGCCGGCACCTGCGCACGGAACACGCCGCGCGGCGCTTCGATCACTTGCTGCAACATGCCCTGCATGGTTTTTGCCACGGCTTCCGGCAGCACTTGGGTGGTCTGCGGCATCTTGTCGGTTTTGATCAGGGTCAGTGGCGCGAGGCGACCGTTGTTGGCCAGCGCCGAGAACGCATGCACCAGCTGGATCGCGGTCACGGAAATACCGTAGCCGTAAGACAAGGTTGCAGTTTCAGCCTTGCGCCATTCGCGGTAGTTCGGCAGATTGCCGACACGTTCGCCGGGGAAGCCCAGGCCGGTGTCCTGACCGAGGCCGACTTTCTGCGCGAGACGGAAAATGGTTTCGCCGCCGATATCGAAGGCGACTTTACTCATGCCGACGTTACTGGAATTGATCAGGATGCCGGTCAGATCGAGCACCGGCCCTTCGGTCTTCGACACGTCTTTGATGGTGTATTTGCCGATCTGCAACGAGCCCGGATACACCTCGACGGTGTCGCTCGGTTTCCAGCGGCCGGTTTCGATCGCCGCGCTCATGGAAATGGCTTTCATGGTCGAACCCGGTTCGAACACGTCGATCATGGCGCGGTTGCGCATCATCGCCGGTTGTAGGTTGCGACGGTTGTTCGGGTTGTAGGTCGGCTGGTTGACCATGGCCAGGATCTCGCCGGTCTTCACGTCCATGATCACCAGACTGCCGGCCTTGGCGCCGTTCTCGATGATCGCGTTGCGCAGTTCGCGGTTGGCCAGGTATTGCAGACGCAGATCAATCGACAACGCCAAGGGCTTGCCGGCCTTGGCGTTTTTGGTGACCTGAACATCCTTGATCAGCCGGCCACGGCGATCCTTGATGACTTGTCGTTTGCCCGGCACCCCGGCCAGCCATTCGTCATAGGCCAGCTCGACGCCTTCGCGACCGTGATCGTCGATGTCGGTAAAGCCGACCATGTGCGCGGTGACTTCACCGGCCGGGTAGAAGCGGCGGAATTCTTCGATGCCATAGACGCCCGGCACTTTCAGATCGAGCACAGCCTGGCCCTGCTCGGGGGTCAGCCCGCGCACCAGATAAATGAATTCTTTGTTGGCCTGGGCTTCGAGGCGCTCGCTGAGGGCTTTCGGGTTCTGGCCCAACGCGGCGGCAAGTGCCGGCCACTTCTCTTTGGCCGACTGCATTTCCTTGGCGTTGGCCCACAGCGTGGTCACTGGCGTACTGACGGCCAGAGGCTCGCCGTTACGGTCGGTGATCAGGCCACGGTGCGCCGGAATCGGAATGTGGCGCAGGCTGCGCGCGTCGCCCTGCCCTTTGAGGAAGTCACGGTCGACCACTTGCAGGTCGATGATGCGCCAGCAGATCGCAGCGACCATCAGGCCGAGCAGCGCCACCATCAGGCGGAAGCGCCATGGGAACAGTGCGCCTTCGAGTTTCATCATGGCGCCACCATCTTCACGTCAGCCGCGCCAGGGATGTGCATTTTCAGTTGTTCGGTGGCTAGCACTTCGATGCGGCTGTGCGCGGTCCAGGTGCTCTGCTCGAGAATCAGCCGCCCCCACTCGGCCTGCGCCTTGTCGCGCACGCTGAGTTCGTTATAAAGGGTGTTGAGCAACTGCCGGTTCCAGTGCGCGCTGTACGACACAGCAATGGCCGAAAACAGCACGCCGATAAACAGCAGCAGCATCAGAAAGCTGCCGCCGGGCAGTGGTTTGGCGAAAAGCTTGCTCACCGCAACTTCTCCGCGACACGCATGACGGCGCTACGGGAACGTGGGTTGGCTTTGAGTTCGGCGTCGGAGGCCGTCTGCGCTTTGCCGTGGATTTTGATTTTCGGTTCGAAGGCGACGTGGCGAACCGGCAGGTTGCGCGGCAGATTGTCGGCCTCGCCTTTCACCAGCTTGCGCATGAACAGTTTGACGATGCGGTCTTCCAGCGAGTGGAAGCTGATGACCACCAGACGGCCGCCAACTTCCAGCGCTTGAAGCGCGGCGTCGAGGCCGGCTTCCAGATCGCCGAGTTCGTTATTGACGTGAATGCGCAAACCCTGGAACGCGCGGGTAGCCGGGTTCTTGCCCTTTTCCCACGCCGGGTTGGCGACTTTCAGCACTTCGGCCAGATCGGCGGTGCGCTCGAACGGCTTGATGTCACGGCGCTCGGCAACGGCACGGGCCATGCGCCCGGAGAAACGTTCTTCGCCGTATTCCTTGAACACCCGGGCTATTTCTTCCACCGGCGCGGTGTTGACGAATTCGGCAGCGCTGATGCCACGGGACGGGTCCATGCGCATGTCCAGCGGGCCGTCATTGAGGAAACTGAAGCCGCGCTCGGCGTCATCGAGCTGCGGCGACGACACGCCGAGGTCGAGCAGAATGCCGCTGACCTTGCCGGTCAGGCCTTGCTCGGCAACCACCGAACCGAGCTCGGCAAAGCTGCGCTGCACAACGACAAAGCGGCCGTCTTCGGCCGCTAGCGTTTGCCCGGTGGCAATCGCTTGAGGATCCTTGTCGAATCCGATGAGTCGACCGTCCGGCCCGAGCTGGCTGAGGATCAACCGACTGTGCCCGCCGCGCCCGAACGTGCCGTCCAGATAGCAGCCATCAGGACGTACGGCGAGAGCCTCGACGGCCTCGTCAAGCAGTACGGTGATGTGGTTAAAGCCGCTATCAATAGTCACAGGATCAAATCACGCAGTTCATCAGGCATCGCGCCCGGTTGTTGAATAGCAGCAAGGTCAGCGGCAGATACCGCATTCCATGCATCCTCGTCCCACAATTGGAACTTGTTCAGTTGGCCGACCAGCATCGCGCGCTTATCGAGCTTGGCGTATTCGCGCAAACGCGGCGGAACCAGGAAACGACCACTGCCATCGAGTTCGAGGTCGACGGCATTACCAATCAATAAACGTTGCAGGCGACGGTTCTCTTCGCGAAGCGAAGGGAGTGCGCGCAACTTGGTTTCAATAATTTCCCACTCATCGAGCGGATAGACACACAGGCACGGATCAACGGCATCAATGGTCACGATCAATTGGCCGGAACTGCGCGAATCGAGCTCGTCACGGTACCGGCTCGGCATGGCGAGACGGCCCTTTGCATCGAGACTGATAGCGTTAGCTCCGCGAAACACGTCAGCGTTTCTCCAATTTTTATCGTTTTGAGCTCAAAAAACCCACTTCATGCCACTTTCCGCCACTTGCGCACACTATAGGAATGCGCCCACCACACCGTCAAGGCGCGGATTAAAGGAAAAGCCTTACAGAACGGAGATTTAGCGACGTAAAAGGAGGCTCAACGAGAATCTGACGTGAAGTTTCGACCAATAACTTGATGCAGCACTGAAAGCTGCGCTCGAAAGTTAAAGTAGTTTGTTAAGAGTAAGATTTTTTCGGTATTACAAAGGCGCTTCGGCTGTTGATTGAAGCAGGGTGGGAAAAGGCTATTACCGCGTTTGCCGCTGCCGGAATTTCAGACCAGGCCGACTGATATTACACAGCCGCGTCTTTTTTGTTTCAAGCAGGGAAAGAAAAAGGTGGAGAGTCGATCTGTAAGCCGGGTTCTGTCTTGAACAGTCATTCGTCTACGATGGCCATCACTGGACATCTTTAGCAACCTACCCGGTCCCAGCGCGGGCCACGCCTTGGGACCCTATTTGGTCTTGCTCCAAGTGGGGTTTACCTAGCCACGAACTGTTGCCAGACGTGCGGTGCGCTCTTACCGCACCTTTTCACCCTTACCGGCGCTTGCGCGCTTAGGCGGTTATTTTCTGTGGCACTTTCCGTAGGCTCACGCCTCCCAGGCATTACCTGGCACTTCGCCCTATGGAGCCCGGACTTTCCTCCCCCCCCTAATTTTCATAGAGGGCAGCGACTGTCCGATCGACTCTCCGCCGCGAAGGTTAACGGCAGAGCGCCGGAAGAACAAGCGCTAAAACCCTCAGGAACGCCATGGGCGACGGCTTACACGCCTTTCTGTTTATCCAGCGCCACCTGATACAGCACGTTTTTGCGCTCGCCGGTGATTTGCGCTGCCAGTGCGGCGGCGCGCTTGAGCGGCATTTCCTCAAGCAGCAAATCGAGGATGCGCATGGCTTCGCTGCTGACCGCGTCCTCCGACTCCGGCGCCGTCCAGCCGGCCACCAGAACCACGCACTCGCCGCGCTGCTGATTGCTGTCGGACTCGACGAACGCACGCAGTTCGCTGAGCGGCAGGCCTTTGAGGGTTTCGAAGGTTTTGGTGATTTCCCGCGCCAGCAGAGCCTGACGCTCGCCGCCAAACACCGCTTCCATATCCTGCAGGCATTCGAGAATGCGATGCGGCGCTTCATAGAAAATCAGCGTGCGCGGTTCTTCTTTAACCGCTTCCAGACGCGCTTTGCGTCCGACCGACTTGGCCGGCAGGAAACCTTCGAAGATAAAACGGTCGGACGGCAATCCCGCCGCCGACAGCGCCGCGATCAAAGCGCAGGCACCCGGCACCGGCACCACGTTGATGCCGGCCGCACGGGCCTGACGCACCAGGTGATAACCCGGATCGGAGATAAGCGGCGTGCCGGCATCGGAGATCAGCGCGACGTTGTCGCCCGCCAGCAACCGGGTAATAAAGCGGCTACCCTCATCCCGTTCGTTGTGTTCGTGACATGCGGCCAGCGGCGTACCAATGCCGAAGTGCTGCATCAGGCGCGCCGAATGCCGGGTGTCTTCCGCTGCAATCAGCGCCACTTCACGGAGGATTTTCAAGGCCCGGGCGCTGATGTCGTCCAGGTTGCCGATGGGCGTCGCCACCACATAAAGCGAGCCAGCAGCGGAATTCAAAGGACCTGGAGCAGTCAAAGCGCACACCTCGTGATCGGTAAAAGCGGCCATTGTAGCGCGTCATGAGGCTTGCGATGCGCTCCGGCCGAGTGCGGTTTTTCGCCCGGTTGTGCGCTGCCGCAACATTTACTCCAGCTAAATTGACCGATTCACGCCAGTAACATCGCGCCCCGGCCAGTGCTTGGGTACAATTCCACGCTAATTTGATCGAGTATCAGGAACACTTACATG
>NZ_JH635998.1:3299199-3310948 GCF_000257605.1 Pseudomonas sp. R62 | reverse complement strand
ACGCTAATTTGATCGAGTATCAGGAACACTTACATGATCGCTTGCCTGCGGCTGTTCACTGCCCTCTGCCTCGCTGCCTTGTTGGCCGCGTGTGCCAGCTCCCCTTCCTCCAGCCTTGGCGAACTTCCACGGACTCCGGACGCCAGCATCGAGCAACTGCTCGAACAGGCTGCCCAGGCTAAAACCCCGGAACAAGCCGCCCTGCTGCGCCTGAGCGCAGCAGACCAGGCTTATCGCCAAGGCAATGCCGGCCAGTCCGCGCAAATCCTGCAACAAGTGCCGGTGGAGCAACTCAAGCCAGGCCAGCAGATTTTCGCCAATACGCTGTCCGCCGAACTGGCCATGACGCGCAATCAGCCTAAAGCTGCGCTGACCGCCCTGAGCCATCCGAGCTTCCAGAAGCTCAGCGAAATGCCGGAAGAGCAGCAAGTGCGCACTGGCACTGTTCACGCCCGCGCCCTTGAAGCCGATGGCCAGACGCTGGCCGCTGCCCGTGAGCGTGTGTTCATTGCACCGATGCTGGAAGGCGAAGCGGCGAGCAAGAACCACGAAGCGATCTGGACCCTGATCGCGTCGCTGCCAACCGATCAATTGCAACCGAACAACACCGACGATCTCGGCGGTTGGATGGCTCTGGCGCAAGCGGTGAAAACCGCAGGCACGCTGGAACAGCAACAAGCCGCAATCGACAACTGGCGTGCGCAGAATCCAAAGCACCCGGCGGCTGTCAACCTGCCGCTGCCATTGACCAAACTCAAGGAACTGGCCAGCCAGCCACTGAGCAAAATCGCCCTGCTGCTGCCACAGGACGGCCAATTGGCGTCGGTCGGCAAAGCGCTGCGTGAAGGCTTCATGGCCGCGCATTATCAGGCGCAACAGGCCGGCCAGAACCCACCTGCCATCGAGTTCTACGACAGCTCGAAGCTGACCTCGATGGACGAGTTCTATCGCAAGGCCCAGGCTGACGGCGTGCAACTGGTAGTCGGCCCACTGGAAAAACCACTGGTCAAGCAACTGAGCACTCGCCCGCAACTGCCGATCACCACCCTGGCGCTGAACTACAGCGAAGGCGAGCAAGGCCCGGCGCAACTGTTCCAGTTCGGTCTCGCTGCTGAAGACGAAGCTCGCGAAGTTTCCCGTCGCGCTCGTGCCGACGGCCTGCATCGCGCCGCGATCATGGTGCCGAAGGGCGAATGGGGCGATCGCGTCCTGCGTGCCTTCAGCCAGGACTGGCAAGCCAATGGCGGCAGTATCGTTGCCACCGAGCGTGTCGATCAGCCGGTGCAACTGGCCCAGCAGATCGCCGACATGTTCCAGCTGCGTCAGAGCGAAGCTCGCGCCAAGAGCCTGCAGAATGTTGCCGGCACCAATGTCGCCGCGCAGCCTTCGCGTCGCCAGGACATCGAATTCATCTTCTTGGCCGCCACGCCGCAACAGGCCCAGCAGATCAAGCCGACCCTGAACTTCCAGTACGCCGGTGACGTGCCGGTCTACGCGACTTCCCACGTGTACAGCGCCAGCGGCGACGTCAATCAGTACAACGACATGAACGGCATTCGCTTCTGCGAAACCCCATGGCTGCTGGAAACCAGCGATCCGCTGCGCCAGCAGGTGGCTGCGCAATGGCCGCAAGCCAATGGCAGCCTCGGTCGCCTGTACGCCATGGGCGCCGACGCCTATCGCCTGGCACCGCGCCTCGGCCAACTCAAGGCCCTGCCGGACAGCCGCATCGAAGGTCAGTCGGGTAGCCTCGGCATGACCCAGACCCAACGCGTAGTGCGCCAGTTGCCATGGGCACAGTTCGTCAGCGGTCAGGTACAGCGCCTGCCGGACACACCGCGCTGATGCCCGACAGGTCACGCTCGCAAAGCGGCAAGGATGCCGAGCGCCAAGCGCTCGAACATCTGCAACAACAAGGTCTGCGCCTGTTGGCGCAGAACTGGTTATGCAAACGCGGCGAGCTTGATCTGGTCATGCTTGATGGCGATACAGTAGTATTCGTTGAAGTTCGCTACAGAAAAAACACTCAATGGGGTGGCGCGCTCGCCAGTATCGACGAGCGCAAGCAGCAGAAACTGATCTTTGCAGCACAGTATTTTCTTCAGCGCGAGTCGCGTTGGGCCAATTCCCCCTGCCGCTTCGATGTGGTGGCGATCGACAGCCACCCGAATCAGCTGAACTGGTTGCAGAATGCTTTCGACAGTTGATCGCCTGCACCCTGCCCTGTTTTCGTCCGACACATTTTGCTCTTTGCTTTGCCGGCTGCACATTCACGTGCCGAACAGCCGCGCCACTTAAGGTCACACAGATGGACATGCAATCCCGAATTCGCCAGCTTTTCCAGGCCAGTATCGACACCAAGCAACAGGCGATGGACGTACTTGCACCGCACATCGAGCAAGCCAGCCAGATCATGGTCAACGCCCTGCTCAACGAAGGCAAAATGCTCTCGTGCGGCAACGGTGGTTCGGCCGGCGATGCCCAGCATTTTTCTTCGGAGCTGCTCAACCGCTTCGAGCGCGAGCGTCCGAGCCTGCCGGCGATTGCGCTGACTACCGACACTTCGACGATCACCTCGATCGCCAACGATTACAGCTACAACGAAGTGTTCTCCAAGCAGATTCGCGCGCTCGGCCAGCCGGGCGATGTGTTGCTGGCGATTTCGACCAGCGGCAACTCGGCGAACATTATTCAAGCGATCCAGGCCGCACATGATCGCGAAATGATTGTCGTAGCTTTGACCGGACGCGATGGCGGCGGCATGGCGTCGCTGCTGTTGCCCGAGGACGTCGAGATTCGCGTACCGGCCAACGTCACTGCACGTATTCAGGAAGTCCACTTGCTGGCGATCCATTGCCTTTGCGATCTGATCGACAGCCAACTGTTCGGGAGTGAAGAATGACCCCTAATCGCCTTGGCCTTCTGGCCTTGACCCTGTGCCTCGGCATCAGCGGCTGCACCTCGGTGGTGAACGCCAGCCGTGAAGCGCCGATCGAAGACGACCGTGGCACGCGTACCTTCGGCAGCAAGATCGACGACTCGCTGATCGAAACCAAAGCAGGCGTGAACATCGCCAAGGCCGATCCGGCACTGGACAACGACTCGCACATCGTCATCACCAGCTTCAACGGCGTCGTCCTGCTCGCCGGCCAGACTCCGCGCGAAGACCTCAAGGCCAAAGCCGAACAGGCCGCCGCCAACGTCCAGCGCGTGAAGAAAGTGCACAACGAACTGCAAGTGCTGCAACCGTCTTCCCTGCTCGCGCGCCAGAACGATGCGTGGCTGACCACCAAGATCAAGACCCAGATGCTCACCGACGCCAGCATTCCTGGCTCGCGCATCAAAGTCGTGACCGAGAACGGCATCGTCTACCTGCTGGGCCTGCTGACCCAACAGGAAGCCACTCAGGCAACCAATCTGGTTCAGGGTGTGTCTGGTGTGCAGAAGATTGTGAAGCTGTTCGAATACATCGACTGACCTGATTACACAGAAACTATGGAGCGTGTAGGAGCTGACGAGTGCAACGAGGCTGCGATCTCTTGATCTTGCTTTTAAAGATCAAAAGATCGCAGCCTTCGGCAGCTCCTACACGACCAACGCAGACACAAAAAGGGCGATCCATTCGGATCGCCTTTTTTTATTTCACAACCTTCAAACTTGGCCGGCCACTCGGGCGTGGCGGCTCGCTGCCCGGTGGCGGCGAGTCGTCATCCGGATCGATGTCTTCCTCGTCGTCCATCGGCAACTCGAGGTCAAACACCATGCCCTGGCCGTTCTCCCGGGCGTAAATACCCAGGATCGCGCTGATCGGCACGTAGAGACTGTGCGGAACACCGCCGAAGCGGCCTTCGAACGTCACCACGTCGTTATCCATGTGCAGATGACGCACGGCACTCGGCGAGATGTTCAGGACGATCTGGCCGTCACTGGCAAAACCCTGTGGCACCTGCACCGCCGGGTACTCGGAGTTGACTAGCATGTGCGGGGTGCAATCGTTATCCACAATCCACTCGTAGAGCGCGCGGACCAGATAAGGTCGACTGGAGTTCATAGCGGCTCCTTAAGCCTTAGCGCATATCGCGTTCGACACCAGACAGACTCGCCTGGAAAGCCTCACGCGCAAACTGGCGCTCCATATAATCAAGCAGCGGCTTGGCCGGCCGCGGCAGTTCAATACCCAGAATCGGCAAACGCCAGAGTATGGGTAATAGGCAGCAATCCACCAGACTTTGTTCCTCACTGAGGAAGAACGGCTTGTCGGCGAACAGCGGCGAAACGCCGGTCAGGCTTTCGCGCAGTTCCTTGCGCGCCACGACCCGTGCAGCCTCTTTGCTCTTGGGATCCAGAATCAGATCCACCAGCCCGCACCAGTCACGCTGAATCCTGTGGATCAGCAGACGGCTGTTGGCCCGCGCCACCGGATAAACCGGCATCAGCGGCGGGTGCGGGTAACGCTCATCCAGATACTCCATCACCACGGTCGACTCCCACAACGCCAGGTCACGATCGACCAGCGTCGGCAGACTGCCGTAAGGGTTCACCTCAATCAGTTTAGGCGGCTGGCGGCCCGCTTCCACGTAAATGATTTCGGCGCTGACACCCTTCTCTGCAAGCACGATGCGCACTCGGTGGGAATAGTGGTCGGCGGGGTCGGAGTAACAGGCCAACCGATTGGTCACGCCCATGGCGATCCTCCTCGCTTGTTGAATTTGTCGGAACCGGAAAAACGCGCGCGCCCAGAGGGCACCTCCCGCAGGGTCTGACTGAGCAGATCCTGCTTTAGCGGAGGCGCCCTTGGGCGCGCGCGATTAACAGCAATGCTTGAAGCGTATCAGTGCACGTCTTTCCAGTATTCACGCTTGAGCAGGTAGGCGAACACAAAGAAGAACGCCAGGTACAGCAAGACATAAGTACCGATGCGCTGATGTTGCAGCTTAACCGGGTTAGCCGAGTAAGCCAGGAAGGTTACCAGATTCTTGACCTTCTCATCGAACTGCTCTTCGTTCAGAGCACCGGACTTCGGCACGATGGTCAACTGATCGCACGCTTCGTGGGTCAGCGGCGTGCCGGTCAGCGGATCGTATTGCTTCTTGCCGTCTTCGACGATCTGCACCTGTTTGCAGCCGACGACCTGACGACCTTGCAGGCCGACCAGCACGTTAGGCATGCCGACGTTCGGGAAGACCTTGTTGTTCACGCCCCATGGACGCGCCGGATCTTCGTAGAACGACTTCAGGTAACCGTAGAGCCAGTCGGTGCCACGTACCCGCGCTACCAGAGTCAGGTCCGGCGGCGCTGCACCGAACCAGGTCTTGGCGTCGGCCGGCTGCATGCCGATGTTCATGTGGTCGCCAATCTTGGCACCGGTGAACACCAGCTTCTCCAGCATCAGCTCGTGCGGGATGCCAAGGTCATCGGCGACGCGCTCGTAACGCTGGAACTTGGCACTGTGACAACCCATGCAATAGTTGGCAAAGGTCCGCGCACCATCCTGCAGGGCGGCTTTGTCGGAGACGTCGATATCGACACTTTCCAGTTCCGGACCATGGCCCCCGGCAGCAAAAGCCAGGGAAGGCAGCGCAGTAAAAATCAGAGCAAGAAATAACTTTTTCATCAGCCAGTCACCCTTTCCGGAACCGGTTTGGTC
Organism: Pseudomonas sp. R62; assembly: GCF_000257605.1. Lineage (NCBI taxonomy): Bacteria > Pseudomonadati > Pseudomonadota > Gammaproteobacteria > Pseudomonadales > Pseudomonadaceae > Pseudomonas > Pseudomonas sp. R62. The sequence continues at coordinate 3,305,301 of NZ_JH635998.1, read as the reverse complement.
TTCTCGAGCCGGGTGTAGAACGGCATCAGAATGAAGTAGGCGAAATACAGGAAGGTGCAGACCTGCGACAGCAACGTGCGCCCCGGCGTCGGCGCAAGAACGCCGAGGATGCCGAGAATCACGAAAGAAATGCAGAACACCACCAGCCAGATTTTGCTCATCCAGCCCTTGTAGCGCATCGATCTCACCGGACTGCGATCCAGCCATGGCAGCACGAACAGCACCGCAATCGCCGCGCCCATGGCAATAACACCCATGAGCTTGTCCGGGACCGCACGCAGGATTGCGTAGAACGGAGTGAAGTACCAGACCGGGGCAATGTGCTCAGGCGTCTTGAACGGGTTAGCCGGCTCGAAGTTTGGTTTTTCGAGGAAGTAGCCGCCCATTTCCGGGAAGAAGAACACGATGAAGCAGAAAATGAACAGGAACACCACAACGCCGACAATGTCCTTCACCGTGTAGTACGGGTGGAACGCAATGCCGTCCAGCGGGATGCCGTTTTCGTCTTTGTGCTTCTTGATATCGACGCCGTCAGGGTTGTTCGAACCGACTTCGTGCAGCGCCAGAATGTGCAAGACCACCAGACCGAGAATCACGATCGGCAGCGCGACAACGTGCAAGGCGAAGAAGCGGTTCAGGGTGATTCCGGAGATCAGGTAGTCACCACGAATCCACTGGGTCAGGTCATCGCCGATCAGCGGAATCGCGCCGAACAGCGAGATGATCACCTGGGCGCCCCAGTACGACATCTGGCCCCACGGCAGCAGGTAACCCATGAACGCTTCGGCCATCAGCGCCAGGTAGATCAGCATGCCGAACACCCAGACCAGCTCGCGCGGTTTTTGGTACGAACCGTAGAGCAGACCGCGGAACATGTGCAGATAGACGACGATGAAAAACGCCGAGGCGCCGGTCGAGTGCAGCAGACGCAGGATCGAACCGTACTCAACGTCGCGCATGATGTATTCAACGGAAGCAAACGCCTCTTCTGCCGACGGCGTATAGCTCATCGTCAGCCAGACGCCGGTGACGATCTGGTTGACCAGCACCAGCAGTGCCAGCGAGCCGAAGAAATAGAAGAAGTTGAAGTTCTTTGGTGCGTAATATTTGCTGAGATGGTCTTCCCACATTTTGGTCGCGGGAAAGCGCGCATCAACCCAATCCATGAACTTGCTCATCACGCTTTCTCCGTATCGACGCCAATGACAATCAGGTCATCGGTCTCATAGGAATGCGGGGGAACTGGCAGGTTCAAAGGCGCAGGTTGCGACTTGTAGACGCGGCCAGCCAGATCGTAGTGGGAACCGTGGCACGGGCAGAAATAGCCGCCTACCCAGTCCTTGCCCAGATCCGCAGGTGCCACTTCGGGACGGAAGGTCGGTGAGCAACCCAGGTGCGTACAGATCCCGATCAGCAGGAGAATTTCCGGCTTGATCGAGCGTACTTCAGGGTCGACATAAGTGGGTTGCGTGGAGTTTTTGGAGGTCGGATCGGAGAGCTGACCCTCGATCTTCTTGAGATTCCCCAGGATTTCCTCGGTACGGCGGACAATGAACACCGGCTGGCCGCGCCATTCAGCAATCATCTGCTGGCCTGGCTCGATTTTGCTGACATTCACTTTCACCGGTGCACCGGCAGCTTTCGCCTTGGCACTGGGAAACCATGACCCCACGAACGGGACCGCAGCCCCCACCGCTCCTGCAGCACCCACCACGGATGTGGCTGCCACCAGGAAGCGACGCCGGCCTGCATTCACGCCGTCATTGCTCATTCAGTCCTCTCCCATCAGCTTTTTTGGCCTGTTAAATCAGGCGTCTACTAAATAAATCAAATGTTACTTATAAAAATTTTGCCCGAATGGTAATGAAAACCCCCAATTCTGACAAGGTTAATTGCCCGGGGCTCAGCCCCTTAAGCCTTGGAGTATAGGGGGTCTACGGCTGTGGCAAGTTGTCACAACGCAATTCTTTGATAAATCGCAGGCATAAAAAAACGCCCGCTTCCGTGAGGAGGCGGGCGTTCTTTTTTGAACGCGGAAGCGGAATTAACGCTTCGAGTACTGCGGACGCTTACGCGCTTTACGCAGACCAACTTTCTTACGTTCAACTTCACGGGCGTCGCGGGTAACGAAGCCAGCTTTGCGCAGAGCGCTACGCAGGGTTTCGTCGTAGTCCATCAGAGCGCGAGTGATGCCGTGGCGGATTGCGCCAGCCTGACCACTTACACCACCGCCGATCACGGTGACGTAGATGTCGAACTTCTCGACAGTCTCGGTCAGCTCCAGCGGCTGACGAACTACCATGCGGGCAGTTTCGCGGCCGAAGAAGTTATCCAGCGAACGGTTGTTGATGGAGATGTTACCAGTACCCGGACGCAGGAAAACGCGTGCGGTTGCGGTCTTGCGACGGCCAGTGCCGTAATTTTGAGTCGCCGACATAATGAACTATTCCGTTAAATCTTCAGTTCTTGGGGCTGCTGAGCAGTATGAGGGTGTGCAGCGCCCGCATAGACTTTCAGCTTACGGTACATGTCGCGACCCAGTGGGTTTTTAGGCAGCATGCCTTTAACCGCGGTCTCGATCACGCGCTCAGGGGCTTTGGCGATCAGCTTTTCAAAGTTGATCGACTTGATGCCGCCCGGGAAACCGGAGTGGGAGTAGTACATTTTGTCAGTGGTTTTAGCGCCGGTAACACGGATCTGCTCGGCGTTGATGACGACGATGTAGTCGCCGGTGTCAACGTGAGGAGTGTACTCAGGCTTGTGCTTGCCACGCAGACGGCTCGCGATTTCGGTGGCCAGACGACCCAGGGTCTGACCAGCAGCGTCGACGACAAACCAGTCGCGCTTTACTGTTTCCGGTTTAGCAGTAAAAGTTTTCATTCTTTATAGCCTCAGGGGCCGCCTGTAAATAAGACGGCGGATCTTACTGAATAGTGCGTACTTTGACAAGTCAAAGGCAGCCGGATACAGACGCTTTCGGGGGCTCGGGTCGGCGCGTCCGTTCAACGGCAAGATTCTTCGGCGGCGGCGCATCACTTCCACTGCAGAAAGAGGTCGGCAATTATGCAGATTGCGAAAAATTTTTCAACCTGCTTTTATGATTGTTTTGCCCAAGGAGCACCCGATGGACTATCGCCAGCTAGGCCGTACCGACCTGAACGTGAGTGCAATCTGCCTCGGCACCATGACCTGGGGCGAGCAAAACACTGAGGCTGAAGCCTTCGCCCAGATTGAACGGGCCAAAGAGGCGGGGATCAATTTCCTCGACACCGCCGAAATGTATCCGGTGCCGCCCAAAGCCGAAACCTACGCCACCACCGAGCGCTACATCGGCAATTACTTCAAGAATCGCGGTGACCGTGCCGACTGGATCCTCGCCAGCAAGATCGCCGGCCCCGGCAACACCATCGACTACATCCGCGACAAGAACCTGCGCCACAACCGCCAGCACATCACCGAAGCACTGGACGGCAGTCTCAAGCGCCTGCAGACCGATTACATCGATCTGTATCAATTGCACTGGCCGGAGCGCAGCACCAACTTTTTCGGACAGCTGGGCTACAAGCACAAGATCGAAGCCAACCTGACGCCGCTGGAAGACACCCTCGAAGCCCTCGACGAACAGGTGAAGGCCGGCAAGATCCGCCACATCGGTCTGTCCAACGAGACGCCGTGGGGCACCATGCGCTTCCTCGCTCTGGCCGAAGCCCGTGGCTGGCCGCGTGCGGTGTCGATCCAGAACCCGTACAACCTGCTCAACCGCAGCTTCGAAGTCGGCCTGGCCGAGATCGCCATCCGTGAACAGTGCGGCCTGCTCGCCTACTCGCCACTGGCGTTCGGCTTCCTCTCCGGCAAGTACGAAGGCGGCGCCCGACCACCGAAAGGCCGTCTGAGCCTCTACAGCCGCTTCAGCCGCTATTTCAACCCGCAATCCGAAGCGGCGTGCAGCCGTTACGTGGCACTGGCCCGCGAACACGGTCTGGATCCGGCGCAAATGGCCCTGGCCTTCGTGACCCAGCAGCCCTTCGTCACCAGCAACATCATTGGCGCGACGACGCTTGAGCAACTGGACAGCAACATTGCCAGTTTTGATCTGAAACTGTCCGATGAAGTGCTGGCCGGGATCGAGGCGATTCACAAGGATCATCCGAATCCGGCGCCGTAACTGACCGCCAAAAGCTTCGCGAGCAGGCTCGCTCCCACAGGTACGGTTATCCCCTGTGGGAGCGAGCCTGCTCGCGAAGAGGCCAGTCGGATTAGCTCAACAGCGGAACGCGGAGCGTCCCCGGCGGCATTCCCACGCAGAGCGTGGGAACGATCATCACAGCGACCGCGCAATAATCTCCTTCATGATTTCATTGGTGCCGGCGTAAATCCGCTGCACCCGCGCATCCGCCCACGCCCGGGCCACCGGGTATTCCCACATGAAGCCGTAGCCGCCATGCAGTTGCACGCATTCGTCGAGCACTTTGCATTGCAGGTCGGTACCCCAATATTTGGCCATCGCCGCCGTCGGCACATCGAGTTTGCCTTGCAGGTGCAGCTCCAGGCAGCGGTCAACGAAGACCCGGCCGATCTGGATCTCGGTGGCCATTTCGGCCAGTTTGAAGCGGGTGTTCTGAAAATCGGCAATCGCCTTGCCGAACGCCTTGCGATCGCGGGTGTAATCCAGCGTCCATTGCAGCGCTGCCTCGGCCGAGGCCAGGCCGCCGATAGCCACGGTCAGACGTTCCTGCGGCAACTCCTGCATCAGATAGGCAAACCCGGCACCCGCCTGGCCGAGAAGGTTTTCCTTCGGCACGCGCACGTCCTGGAAGAACAGTTCCGAGGTGTCCTGCGCCTTCATGCCGACCTTCTCCAAGCGCTTGCCCTTCTCGAAGCCCGGCGTATTCGCCTCCACCAGAAACAGACTGGTGCCCTTGGCGCCAGCCTTGGGATCGGTCTTGGCCACCACGATCACCAGGTCAGCCAGAAAGCCGTTGGTGATAAAGGTTTTCGAACCGTTGATCACATATTTGTCACCGTCGAGCACCGCCGTGGTTTTCACCCCTTGCAGGTCGGAACCGGCGCCAGGCTCGGTCATGGCGATCGCCGTAACCATTTCGCCCGAGACCAGTTTCGGCAGATATTTGTGTTTCAGCGCCTCGCTGCCGTAATGCAGGATGTACGGTGCGACGATGTCCGAGTGCAGCGAGAAACCGATACCGGTCAGTCCCAGACGCCCGACTTCTTCAATCACCACGGTGCTGTAGAGGAAATCCGCGCCGAGCCCGCCGTACTCTTCCGGCAGATGCGAACAGAGCATCCCCGCCTCCCCCGCCTTGTTCCACAGCGCGCGGTCAATGTGTCCCTGCTTCTCCCACTGCGCGTGATACGGCACGGCCTCTTTTTCGAGGAAAGTTCGCACGCTGTCGCGGAACAATTCGTGCTCGGAGCTGAACAGAGTTCTGGGGATCATGCGGCACCTTTCTTTGTTGTTGGAGGGATACGGCTCTCAGAGACTAAGCCCGACTCCGGCTACGGGACACTGGACACATCCGACAAAAAATAAGACGATCCAGCCGTCTGGTGACCACTTTCCCTTATAAAAACAAAACAAAAGTTGAATTATGTCTAAGCACGTCTCCCCGCCCTTGCGGCGCGTCAGCATCCTGGCCATCGACCGGGTTTTCGCTTACACCCTCATGCAGGCCAAGGATTTTTTCCATGTGGCCAGCCTGCGTTACGGCAAACAACTGGGCCACGGCCTGACACCGGCGTTCGAAACGCGCCTGGTCAGCCCGGATGGCAAACCGGTAAAAAGCTTCAGCGACGTGGTCATGCCGGTCGACGGTGGCCTGGAAAACGCCGATGTGATCATCCTCCCGGCGTTCTGGGACGACTTCGATACGCTGTGTGGCCGTTACCCGCAAATCCTGCCGTGGCTGCGCGAACAGCATGCGCGCGGCGCGGTGTTATGCGGCGAAGCCACCGGAGTGTTCTGGCTCGCCGAAGCCGGGCTGCTCAACGGCAAGGAAGCAACCACCTACTGGCGCTTCTTCAATGCCTTCGCCGAACGTTTCCCCAAGGTCTATCTGAATCAGGACAAGCACCTGACCGACG
>NZ_JH635998.1:3286299-3298654 GCF_000257605.1 Pseudomonas sp. R62 | reverse complement strand
TCTATCTGAATCAGGACAAGCACCTGACCGACGCCGACAATCTCTACTGCGCCGGCGGTACTACCTCGGCCTGCGATCTCTACATCTATCTGATCGAACGCTTCTGCGGCGCGAACGTGGCGCAAGCCGTGGCCCGCGACATCCTCTACGAAGTGCAGCGCAGCTATTCGCCGGGACGTATCGGTTTTGGTGGGCAGAAGCTGCATCAGGACGTGATCATCCTGCAGATCCAGCAGTGGCTCGAAGAACATTTCGCCGATAAATTCCGCTTCGAAGACGTCGCCCGCGAGCACGGCATGAGCATCCGCAACTTCATGCGCCGCTTCCAGACCGCCACCGGCGACAAACCGCTGCACTACTTGCAGCGCCTGCGCATCGAGACGGCCAAGGGCTTGCTTTCGGGCACGCGCAAGAGCATCAAGACCATCAGTTATGAGGTCGGTTACGACGATGCGAGCTTCTTCGCGCGGTTGTTCCGCCAGCACACCGAGCTGTCGCCTAACCAGTATCGGCAACAGTTTCAGCAGGCTGCGTAAACTTCCGCCAGACTGACGTCCCTGTGGGTGTAGTCCTTCCACGGGGACCGGCTTGTAAGTTGTGATTCGTCCGACACAAATGAACGAAAACAGAACAGCGTCTGGCTGTGTTTTACGACTGTTCGGACGTGCCTGCGCCGACCAGACTACTTCCCAAGCACATCGCATCAGGGAAGATCAACAGTGACCATCGGCTCCAGCTACAACTATCCCTCACAGGCTCCTGGCCTTGAAAAACGCAAAAAACGTTCGCCACAGGAAAAATGGAAAGCCCGTTTCCCCAATCCGCCGGACCTGTGTTTTGACTATCGCGCGTTACTGGAGCAGCCAGGCGGAATCGCCCGAGCGACTGATTCGAGCCATCGAATCTGCATCATCGGCGCAGGCATCACAGGCCTGACGGCAGCGAGAGAATTGCTGCGCTGCGGCTTCACCCAGATCACGCTGATCGAACAGTCCTCGCGAATCGGCGGCAGGCACCTGACCGTTCCCGGCAGTCCTCAATCCAAGGCCAGCCATACCCCGTTCGAAATGGGTGCGATGCGTATGCCTTTGTTCAATCGCGAAGGAGAATCGCCGAAGGAAGATCGTTCGCTGATGGCCTACTACACGACGATATTCGACCTGGCCCTTTCAGATTTTGCCAATCCCGGCAGCCAATGGGTCAAATCAACCGGCATCTATCTGCGCGAGGGCAGCCTGTCAGAGCAGGCTACGCCGCAAATGCTTATCTGGAAAAACGCCGACGGTCAGACCCGCCCTCCCGGCGAGGAGCTACAAGCGGTGTATGCAAAATGGAGAGCGTTCGCCGACCGCATGACCCGGCACGTTTGCGACAGTTATGCGAGCGAGGAATGGGAGTCCGTGTGGGCAGCTATTGTCGCCAGGTATCACGCCATTTCCTTCCGTGATCTGGTGAGCATGCCGGTGCTGCAACGCTGGGAAAAAGACGCGCCGGGCGATTTTGGCGGGATGGGAATGTCGCCAGAGGAATCGGCCATTTTTTATGCCATCGGCATCGGTGACGGCAGCTGGGGCGCATTCTATGACGTCTGTGCACTGTACCCGCTGCGCACTGCCATCTTCGGGTTCAGCAGTCACTTGCAACTGGTGCTGGGTCGGGTAGATGAAAAAGGCGATCCTCTGCCTGACTCACCGCATATCCGCAGCAATGCGGTTTTCGATTCAACCGGGCTGCAGTTCGAAGGCCCGCGCTACCTAGGTCTGGCGGCGCTGAGTGAAAGCCTTATGTTCATCAAACCTGATGAAACAGCGATGTCTTTCCACGAACACAGCCTGCAATACCGCGAAGGTTTGCTGACTGATAGCTCCGTCACTCGGCTGAAAAAGCTCGACAGCGGTAAAACCCGTGTCTACTACAACTGGAAGCAAAGTCGCCCCCATCAGGCCCAGGAACATTTCAGCGATTATGACTCCGTGATCATGACGCTGCCTTCGTGGTTGATCGAAACACGAATCAGGCTTGAAAACTTCACTGCACAAATGCTGCCGTTCGAAACGATCAATGCGTACAAGACTGCACATTGGGAAACCAGCTGCAAAGTGTTCGCGCCACTGAAGAAATCCTTCCTGTCCGGCAATACCGCTATCCCCCAAGCGATCGTCACGGACAGTTTTATCCACGATGTTTATACCTACCGCTATAACGATCACTACAGCTATGACTGCATTCTTCTCAGTTATACCTGGGAAGATGACGCTACCAAACTCTGCTGTTTCAGCGACAAGGAGCTGGTCGCCAAATGTGCCGAAGAACTGGATCGAATCCTGATGAACTGCAGCAATATCGGGCAACGCATCTCGCCTTTCATTGGCCTCAATCAAGCCGTCGTACAGCGCTGGATCACCGACAAGAACTCGCTTGGGTGCGCCAAGCTTTACCGCCCCGGCGCCTACCACGACGCTGTAAGCCTGATGAAATACAACCGCGAATATTCCAGTGTTTCCGGGCTGTATCTTTCTGGCGAGTCGTTTTCAGTGGATGCCGGCTGGACCGAGCCCTGCTTTCGCGGCGCTATCGATGCGGTGATTCATATTTGCGAAAAAACCTCGGCGCAGTTCAATGGCGGCTTCCAGATAACCGACTATCCACACTACCAGACCGGACCATGAAGTTTTCAGTCACGCAATTCAGCGTCCTGAGCGTGCATCGTCGATATGTGTTTAATCGTCCTAGGAGGCGTACTACAACTTAACCGGAAAGCGCCGACTTACCTTCCAGTGCTGACTCGACTCTTATGTTCCCCGCCACCCGATGGCGTGAAAACAACAATAAGGGATCATGAAAAATGAGTGAGTCAACAAGCCCTGTTCGTGTTGCGGTTGTGCAATGTGATCCGCAGGTCGGTACGCAAAATCGTGCAGCGAATCTGAGTAATAGCCTGGAGTTGGCACTGCAGGCGGTCAATGGTGGTGCCAACCTCATCGTTTTGCCCGAGCTGACAAACACCGGTTATTTCTTTCGCACTCGACAGGATGCGTTCGATCACGCCGAATCGGTTCCGGATGGGCCGAGCGTGAGCCGATGGGAGGATTTTGCCCGCCAGCATCAGGTGTATCTGGTGGCAGGGCTGACCGAGCGCGAAGGGGCACGGTTGTACAACACAGCCGTGTTGTTGGGACCTGACGGTTTCATCGGCAAATACCGCAAGGCGCACCTGTGGAATCTGGAGAAGCTCTGGTTCACTGCAGGCGATAGCGGTTTCCCGGTGTTCGAAACGCCGATCGGTCGCATCGGTCTGCTGATCTGCTGGGACATCTGGTTTCCCGAAGTCCCGAGGATCCTCAGCCAGCAGGGCGCGGACATCATCTGCAGCCTGAACAACTGGGTCTGGACACCACCGCCCTTGTTCGATGACGCCGGCAAGTGCATGGCTTCGTACCTGACCATGACCGCAGCGCACGTCAACAACGTGTTCATCGCGGCGGCAAGTCGAATCGGCGAAGAGCGTGGCGCTCGTTACCTTGGATGCTCTTTGATTGCTGGCACTAACGGCTGGCCGATTGGCCGCGTGGCGTCCGCCGACCAGCAGGAAATCCTCTACGCCGATATCGACCTGACCAGCTCGCGCAGTGCGCCAATCTGGAACGACCTGAACGATTTGCACCGTGATCGGCGCTGTGATGTCTACGATCGAATGCTCGGTTACACCCAGCATCCGTGCCTGCCGCGTTGACCGGAGGCCGGGCTATGGACATTCACGCAAAGCAACGCAAAACAATCGTGGCCAGAACCGCGATGGATAGCACCATCATCGGCCTGATTCTGGGTGCGGCCGCATTGATTGCCTGGCTATCGCTCACCCATCATTCGTTGTGGTCGGCACGCTGGCCGGATTACGGCCATATGGTCTCGAGCTTTCCCGACGCTGCTGCCTGGCTGCGCTGGGTGCTCGGGGATATCAGCGAGGTAGCATTCTATAAACACGAGTTTGCCTCGATCGGCCTACTGGCTGGTGCATATCTGGGCTATTGGGCGAATCGAACGGGAAAAGCCTGGCAAGGCTTCACCATCTGTTACGGCAGCGGGCTCTGGCCGTGGCTGGTCACAAGCTCATTGCTGGGCCTGGTGCTGAGCAATCTGCTATGGGGCTGGACTGTCACCGCGACCAGTTGGCAGCCCACCTTCGCGGCATTCGTGTCGTTGCCTGCCGCAATGGTATTGATGTTCGGTGCAGGCTGGAAGGTCGCGATCAACGGCGCCATCATGGGCGCCCTGTTCGTGACACCTCTGTGTCTGCTGATGGTCAATTACGTATGCAACCCACTCGGGCTGCCCGTGGTGATTGGCAATGTTTCGGGCATGGCCATCGCCAGCATCGGCGCCTTCGTGCTCTGTCGCTGTGTGCCGAGCCTGGTGAAATCCGCGGAACCCGAGCAGGTCGCCATGCAAGCCAGCGCCACCGTGCCCACCAAGGCGCCGGATTACGGCCTGGTGTGGAGCATGCGCCGGGTCTTGGCAGATTTTTCCGAAGCGCCTTTCTTCGGCAATGAGTGGGCCAGTCTGGGACTGATTGTCGGTGCGTTGCTCGCATTTACACTCAACCCGATGAGTCCGGTCTACGGCACCGGTCTGCTGCCGCAACTGCTGGCCGGTCAGGCGCTGACCTCGGCCTTGGGCGTGGTGATCTGGCGCAAGCAGTGGATGGCGCGCGGTTGGTATCCGACCTATGTACCGCTGGTGTCCGTTGTTCCGGCTGCGATCCTCACTTACGGTGCAGATTGGCAAGTGATCATTTCCAGTGCGCTGCTCGGCGCCCTGATCGCTCCGCCATTGGCCTGCGCCCTCGCGCAGCGGCTGCCAGGCTTCATGCATGGCTTTATCGGGAACGTGTTGTCGATGGCTCTCAGTACGCTATTGATCCTGCCAATCGTCGGATGGCTGGCCAGCCACTGATCTTTCCCCTGCCCCGGCTGGCATCTGGGTAGTCCCCGGTACAGCCGGTCTTTCTTCGCGAGGTATCACATGGAACTGCCAAAACTGGCCATTGCCGCGCTCGGCGGCACTGTCAGCATGCAATCGACGCACGTCGATCGAGGCGTCGTCCCCGCGGTGTCCGGGGAAATGCTGCTGAACACCGTGCCTGAACTGAAAACGCTTGGGCAACTGACCGTCGAAACTTTCGGACTGTTGCCCAGCGCGTCACTGGATTTCGAATATCTCTTGAACGTGCTGGACTGGGCCAACGCGCAGATCAGCCGAGGCGTGGCCGCAGTCATCATCATCCAGGGCACGGACACCCTGGAGGAATCCGCCACTTTCTTCGATTACCTGTGGGCGCACGACGAGCCACTGGTGCTGACTGGCGCCATGCGCTCTGCCATGCAAGCAGGGGCTGACGGCCCGGCAAACCTGCTGGATGCCGGTCGCGTTGCGCTGGCGGCATGCAGTCATGGGCGCGGAGCACAGGTGGTTATCAACGGCGAGATTCACCGCGCCAGTAGCGTGCGCAAAGTCGATTCAATGGCCATGCACGCCTTCGCCTCGCCCTTGACCGGCCCTGCTGGCTTGATAGTAGAAGGCGCTCCGCGCTACTTCCATGCGCCGATTGCGCGCCATGTTTTGCCGATCCCCCAAGACACCCGCCAGAATATTGCTTTGCTGGAAGCTTCGCTCGGTGCAGACAGTCTGCTGTTAGAGAAGGTTGTGGAGCTAGGTTACGCCGGCCTGGTGATCGCTGGCTTCGGTGCCGGCCATGTTTCAGCGAACTGGGCCAACGTCATCGAAGGCATTGCCCGACATATTCCAGTGATCATCGCCACCCGCACCGGTTGTGGCGCGACGGCGCAAGTGACCTATGGCTTCGTCGGCAGTGAAATCGATATGACGCGTAAAGGTGCCGTGATGGCTGGGTTCCTATGCCCGCGCAAAGCGAGAATTCTGCTGTGGCTTCTGGTTGGCTGCCAACAGCAATCAACGTTGGCAACCTGCCTCGCTGAACTGGCCCCATAAAAAAAGGCCTGCAATTGCAGGCCTTTTTTTTTGCCGAGACTCCGCTTAAGGCTTGTGCGCCCGCGACAGAAACTCGTGGGATTGCATCTCCAGCAATCGGCTCAGGGTGCGCTGGAACTCGAAGGTCAGGCGTCCGCCGGTGTACAGATCCTTCAACTCGACCTCAGCAGAAATGATCAGTTTGACGTTGCGGTCGTAGAATTCGTCGACCATGTTGATGAAGCGACGGGCGATGTCGTCGGTGGTGACGCTCATCTGCTCGACGCCGCTGAGCAGCACGGCGTGGAAAATCTTGCCCAGTTCGATGTAGTCGTTCTGGCTGCGCGGGCCGTCGCACAGTTCGCGGAAGTCGAACCAGGCCACGTCGTCGCAGGTGCGCAGAGCGCGGATTTCGCGGTTCTCGATGATCAGCACATCGTTTTCCACCGCCGCCGTGCACTCCGGTGTCAGTGCCTTGAAGCTCTTGCGCAGGCTTTCGTGCGCGGCTTCGTCGAGCGGATAGTGGAACAGCTCGGCTTGCTCGAGGTGACGCAGACGATAGTCAACACCGCTGTCGACGTTGACGATCTCGGTGTTCTGTTTGATCAGGGCGATGGCCGGGAGGAAGCGCGCGCGTTGCAGGCCATCCTTGTACAGGCCGTCCGGAACGATGTTCGACGTCGCGACGAGGGTCACGCCGTTCTTGAACAGCTCTTCCATCAGCGTGCCGAGGATCATCGCGTCGGTGATGTCGGAGACGAAGAATTCATCGAAGCAGATCACCCGCGACTCGGCCGCGAAGCGCTTGGCGATGATGGTCAGCGGGTTCTTCTCGCCGCCCAGGGTTTTCATTTCTTCGTGCACACGCTTCATGAAGCGGTGGAAGTGCGTGCGGGTCTTTTCCTTGAACGGCAGCGCTTCGAAGAAGGTGTCGACCAGGTATGTCTTGCCGCGACCGACGCCGCCCCAGAAATACAGGCCCTTGACCGGTGCCTGATCCTTTTTGCCAAACAGCTTGCCGAGCAAACCCGGCTTGTTCTGGTCAGCGGCGATCAAGTCGTCGTACAGACGCTGCAAGTGACGCACAGCAGTTTCCTGCGCGGCGTCATGGAAGAAGTCCGGGCGTTTCAGATCAGCTTGATATCGTTCTAGGGGCGTCATAATTCGTTAGCAAGGCAACAAAAACGGGCCGTCACTGTAGCGACGGCCTGTGGGAATGGCAATCGGCCCTTGGTCGGGTCGTGCCGCCGATCAGTCTTGAGCTGGAGTCAGTGCGACGCGCAACGCCTCGATGGCGGCGTCCCGCGCACCGATGTCGGCAAACGCCGGGCTGTCGCCCACGCACTCACCGGCCAGCCAGACGCTGAAGCTCAGTTCTTCAGTACGCACATCCAGCGGCTCGCCGGACTGCAACTGTTTGGTCGCCTGGCCGGCGGTTTTGCCGTCGGCGAAGTTACGCGACAGCAGCAATTGCTCGCCATCGGCCGCCAGCAGACGGAAACGGAAGCTGCCGTCGTCCTCGCGGAAGCTGACGAAACGCGCGGCTTTCGCGGCTTTTTTCTTGGTAGTCGCGGCCACCTGAACCTGATTGACGAAAGAACGCAGGCCGACAGCTTCGCGCAATTCATTGAGGAACGGCGTGGCCACGGCGCGGGCCTTCTTCGCACCGATCTGCAGGATGTCTTCCAGGTCCGCCGGACGCTCGATCAACTGGTGATACTTCTCGCGCGCCTCGCCCAACTCGCTGTCGAGCAACTGGAACAGGCGATTCTTCGCCTCACCCCAGCCCAGACCACCGAGCAGTTCGCTGCGGAATTCGTCAGCCTGCGCCGGGGTGGCGAAGGCCTGGAACAGAGTGAACAGGTGCGAGTTGTCAGGATCTTTCGCTTCGCCCGGGGCCTTGGAGTCAGTGACGATCCGCGAGATCGCGTCCTTCATCTCTTTGGCGCTGGAGAACAGCGGAATGGTGTTGTCGTAGCTCTTCGACATCTTGCGACCGTCGAGGCCCGGCAAGGTGGCCACGCTTTCTTCGATCAGCGCTTCGGGCATGGTGAAAAATTCTTTGCCTTGACCGAACAGATGGTTGAAACGCTGACCGATATCACGGGCCATTTCCACGTGCTGAATCTGATCGCGACCGACCGGCACCTTGTGCGCGTTGAACATCAGGATGTCCGCGGCCATCAGCACCGGGTAGCTGTAGAGGCCCATGGTGATGCCGGCATCCGGGTCTTCACCGGTTTCAACGTTCTTGTCCACCGAGGCTTTGTAGGCGTGCGCGCGGTTGAGCAGGCCCTTGGCGGCGACGCAAGTCAGCAGCCAGGTCAGCTCGGGGATTTCCGGGATGTCGGACTGGCGGTAGAACGTCACGCGGTCAACATCGAGGCCGCCGGCCAGCCAGGTCGCGGCGATTTCCAGACGCGAGCGCTGGATGCGCAGCGGGTCATCGCATTTGATCAGGGCGTGGTAGTCGGCCAGGAAATAGAACGAATCGGCCTGGCTGTCGCGGCTGGCGAGGATTGCCGGGCGAATGGCGCCGGCGTAGTTGCCCAGGTGCGGCGTGCCGGTGGTGGTGATGCCGGTGAGAATGCGGGTACGGTTGGTCATGGGTAATCGCTTGTCAGACTGCAATCAATTCGAGAGACGCGGCAGCAGCAGATCCTTGAGATCGGTCAGCTTGCCGTGAAAAAAGTGTCCGCATTCTGCCACTTTCAGCAGCTCATGGGGGCGCTGGAGTTGTTCCGACCACTGGTAGACCAGTTGCGGATCGATGACTTCATCGGTTTCCGGCTGGATCACGGTCAACCCGCCGTGCTGCGGCAGTTGATCCTGCTCGCCCAGACGCATCACCGCCGGGGCAACCATGAACAGGTGCTCAAGCTGCACGCCCTGGGCTTCGAGACGGCCGCCGAGACTTGCTGCAACAAATCCGCCGAAGGAGAAACCGAACAGGGTCAGCGGCAGATCCGGGTGTATTTCCCGCAGCCATGTAGCTGCGGCCTGGGCGTCGTCGACTTCACCGGTGCCCATGTCGTGAGTGCCCTGGCTGGCGCCGACGCCGCGATAGTTGAAACGCAAGGTGATCAGGCCTGCGTCGCGC
Source organism: Pseudomonas sp. R62 (assembly GCF_000257605.1). Lineage (NCBI taxonomy): Bacteria > Pseudomonadati > Pseudomonadota > Gammaproteobacteria > Pseudomonadales > Pseudomonadaceae > Pseudomonas > Pseudomonas sp. R62. Next base: position 3,289,566 of record NZ_JH635998.1, on the reverse strand, counting down.
GCGGTGCGCTGCAGGGTCGAGACGACCTTGTTGAGCATGGTGCCGCCCTGTACCGGGTTCGGATGGCAGATCAGCGCGATGCCGCGCGGCTGCTCGTTATCCAGATACAAAGCCTCAATTTGGCCGACAGGGCCGTCAATCACTACAGGGGTTTCACGCATCAGCAAGGGAGGAACTCCGTGACCTCGAATCGGGTCGACTCGTCTAGCAAATTGTCTGTGCCAATCTATTGCGAGTGAATCGCGGTATACAGCGCAGGTTCGAGCCGTTAACGTAAAGCAAAGCCGTTTATAGAGGAAGGACTCGTGGAACACTCGCTCTTAGTTTGGTTGTTACCGACTCTTGCCCTGGTTGTGGGTGTCGCCATTGGATTCCTGATCGCGCGCGTTGCGCCGAACGCCGCACCGAGCCGCACGCAGCGTCAACTGGATGATATCCAGGAGCGTTTCGACAGTTATCAAAACGAGGTGGTCACCCACTTCAACAGCACCGCGATGCTGGTCAAGAAGCTCACTCAGAGCTATCAGGAAGTGCAGGATCATCTTGCCGAGGGCGCCAACCGTCTGGCCCTGGACGAGCAGACCCGCCAGCGCCTGATCGCCGCCCTGCACGCGGATGCCGCGCAGGCACCGCGTGAGCGCCTGACGCCGCCGCGCGACCAGGAACCACCGCGTGATTACGCACCGAAGAGCCCGAATTCGCCGGGCATGCTCGATGAGCATTATGGTCTGAAGAAGTAATCGGGTTTCGCGCCCAACAAAAAGCCCCCGGACAATGCTGTTGTCCGGGGGCTTTTTTGTATCTGCAATCTTCGCTGCGCTTGCCGGCCTCTTCGCGAGCAGGCTCGCTCCCACAGGGGGAATGCATTTCAAATCTGGGAGCGGGCTTGCCCGCGAAAGGGCCGGCACAGATGACACAAAAAAATGCCCGATCACAGGACCGGGCATTTCTTCAATCAGGCAATCGCTTACGGATACTGCTGCACCGTGCCCGGCTGCTGTTGCTGACCACCATACTGCTGACCCGGAATAGCCTTGAGGTTGACTTCAACCCGGCGGTTCTGCGCGCGGCCGTTGACGTCGCCGTTGCTGGCAATCGGGTTATCCGGGCCGGCGCCACGGGCCGACAGGTTGGCACCGCTGACGCCTTGCGAGGTCAGGTAGGTCGCCACGCTCTGCGCACGACGCTGGGACAGGTCCATGTTGTGCTGGCGGCTGCCGGTGCTGTCGGTGTAGCCGACGATTTCGATCTGGTTCTGGTTGAACTCTTTCAGTGAGTTGGCCAGGTTGTTCAGCGGTTGATAGAAGCTGGAAGCGATGTTCGCCGAATCGGTGGCGAAGGTGATGTTGCCCGGCATGATCAGCTTGATCTGATCGCCCTGACGCTGCACTTCAACGCCAGTGTTGGCCATGCTCGCGCGCAGTTTCTTTTCCTGCTGGTCGGCGTAGTAGCCGTAGCCTGCTGCGGAGGCACCGACGACCGCAGCGCCGATCAAGGCGCCCTTGCCACGGTTGTCGTGGCCGATGGCGGCACCGGCGAGTGCACCGGCCAGCGCACCGAGGCCACCGTATTTGGCGGTTTTGCTCATGCCTTGCGAGCCACCGTCGGCCTGACCCTGATTGTCATACGGATTAGGCGAGGCGCAGCCGGACAGCACGGCCACGGCAGTAGCGACAATAATCAAACGACGCGTGGTGAACATGGAGAGCTCCTGGTCTTTTTGCATTCTGTGGTGCAGCGGCCACTGATCAATCAATGGACCTGCGCGGGCGTTGGATCATGACAATGCCTAAAAATTCCGCCCGCTGCCCGTGACAAAAAATTCAGGCACGCACAAACGGGTTCTCGCGCATCTCATCACCCAGACGCGTATCCGGACCGTGCCCGGTAACCACCGTCGCGTCCTCGTCCAGCGTATACAGCCGCTGCTTGATCGAACGCACGATGGTCGCCTGATCGCCACCCCACAAATCCGTGCGCCCTACACCGCGACGAAACAGCGTGTCTCCGGCTATCAACAGCTTAGCCTCGGAAAACCAAAAGCTCATGGAACCGGGTGTATGTCCCGGCGTGTGCAGTGCCACGCCACAACCGCAGGCGAGTTCTTCGTCATCGCTCAACCAGCGATCCGGCGACGGCACCGGGGTGTAGGGCACACCGAACATCTGGCATTGCATTTCCAGGTTGTCCCAGAGGAACTGGTCGTCCTTGTGCAGATGCAGGGTCGCACCGGTTTTCTCCTTCATCTGCCCGGAAGCGAGAAAGTGATCGAGATGGGCGTGGGTATGGATGATGCTGACGACTTTGAGGCCATGGGCGTCGAGGCGCGCCATGATCAGATCAGGGTTGCCGCCCGGGTCGACGACGATGGCTTTTTTGGTGATTGGGTCGCCGATGATGGTGCAGTTGCACTGGAGCGGGCCGACGGGGAAGGTTTCGCGGATAAGCGCAGGGCTGGGCGTGGTCATGGAAAAATCCTGGACAGGGTCAACGCCGTTGGCAACGGCCGATGGCGAATTTTACCGTCGCTAGAGCAATAACCCCAATGCCTTCGCCCGCGCCACGGCCTGCGTACGCCGCTCAACCCCGAGCTTGCTGTTGATATGGCTGGCGTGGGTTTTCACGGTGTGCAGGGAAATGAACAACTGCTCGCTGATCTCCTGATTGGAACAGCCTTGAGCGATCAGGCGCAGCACGGCCAATTCCCGGCTGCTGAGTTGTTCGGTAGTTGAGTTTTCTACGCTCGGGCGCGGCGCGGCTGTTGGAAAATGCGTAAGCAACTGCTGGCTGACGGCGTTGCAGGAAAGCGCCTGCAACTGCCCGCGCAACCAGTCGGCATGGTTTTTCAGCAGCGCATCAAAAGGTTGGTAAACGCCGCCGGCCGCAGCTTCCAGCGCCTGACTCAACACCTTGCGCGCATCGGGCTCGCGCCCACTGGACAGCAACAGCGCCACCTTCTGCGTCAACGCCATCACACTGAGCAACTGCCGCCCGGTCCGCTGGCCGTTTTCATGCAACACGTTCAGCCGCCCTTCGGCGAGCATCGGTTGCCCCTGAATCACATCGAGCAGCGCCTGTTGCAGTTCCACGTGCAGTGGCAGCTGTGGATGAAACTCCGGTGGCGCCGCAGCGTGTTCGCCGGTGTAGGTCTGGCCCAATCTTGCAAGCCACGCCTCGGCGAGATCGATGCGGCCCTGGGCCAGCCACAGCTCGCATTTGACCAGGGTGATCATCGCCAGATAGTAGATCGGCGGCACGTCCCAGATG
>NZ_JH635998.1:3281985-3285450 GCF_000257605.1 Pseudomonas sp. R62 | reverse complement strand
GGCGAACTCGCCGCTGGCGCCGTCGAGGCGGGCAATCACGCAGTGGCCGATCAGCACGCTGATGTCGCGACAGGCCCGCGCTTCGCCAATGCCGGCCAGCAGGCGTACGCGTGCGGCCTGCGGCTGCAAACGCATCGCCAGCAGGAAACCTTCATACAACGTCAGCCGCGCGCGCACGGCGTACAGGCGTTGCGGCGACAGACCGCGCAGCCGCTCCAGGCCCTGATGCACTTCATCCAGTGCACGCAGAATCTCGCCCCGCGATTGCAAGACTCGAGCTCTGTCGTAGTGAGCCAATGCTTCGAATAATGGATTGCCGACCCGTTGCGCCAGCTCGAGGGATTCACGGTTCAGGCCACGGGCGCGCCACAGATCGCCGTCGGCGATCGCCAGATTGGACAAGGTCGACAGGCACATCAGCCGCTGGCCGTAACGCTTGGCCGGCAGGCTCTCCAGCGCTTCACTGCAATAGCGCAGGGTCAGTTCGCGATGGCCGCGTCCGCGAGCGATGATCCCGCTCAATGCCAGCCACTGCGCCAGCATGGATTTCTGCGCAGTGGCTGAAGGTGCTGGCAGAAAGCGGCTTAAATGGCTGGCCAGCTCCTCAGCGGCATCGAGCTGACAGGCCAGCCCCAGCGCCCAGCTGTAGAGCACGATCAACCGAGGCGTGCTGATCAGCAGACTGTCGGGCAAGTCCATTTTCCAGCGCAGCAGCATGCCGACGTTCTGCTCGGCGAGCAGCTGTTCTTCGGAAAGGTTCTGTACCAGATTTGCCGCGACATCGAGATGCCCGGCACGCAACGCCTGCTCCACCGCTTCGTCGAGCAGGCCTTGCGCATTGAACCAGCGGCAGGCGCGCAAATGCAGGGTGGCGTTGGGCACCATCGCCTGGGCGATCGGCCGGCTGCGCAACAAGTCAGAGAACAAATGGTGATAGCGGTACCAGTGACCGTGCTCGTCCAGCGGCACCAGAAACACCTGATGGGCGAGGAGAAAGCGCAGGATCTCGGCGCTGTCATGGGCTTCGCGGACGGCGTCGCAGAGCTCGCTGCAAAAGCGTTCCTGCGGAGCGGTTTCGTAGAGAAACGATTGCACTTCGGCCGGCAGGCAATCGATGACTTCTTCGAGCAGATAATCGCGTATCAGCCCTTCGCCGCCGTTCAGTGCTTGCGGCAGCGCGGCATCGTTGCCCGCCTCGGCCACCGCCAGCAGCCAGAAGCGCAGACCGGCGACCCAGCCTTCGCTGCGCTGGATCAGGCTTTCCAGTGCTTCGCCGCGCAGTGAGCTGCTGTGGCGGTCGAGCAAGGTCAGGGCTTCGTCGTGGGTCAGGCGCAAATCCTGTTCGTGCAGCTCAAGCAACTGCCGCGACAGGCGCAGACGCGCCAGATGCCAGTCCGGACGCTGACGGCTGGTGACCATCACCAGCAAGCCATCGGGCAGATGATTGAGGAAAAATTGCAGGCAACGATCCAGCACCGGCCCCTGGGCGAGGTGGTAGTCGTCGAGCACCAGCAGCAACGGCGCGGCAGGATCGAGATGCAGCGCCAGCTCATCGAGCAGACCGTCGAGCCACTCTTCGAACGCAAATGGCTGATGGCGCTGACGCATTTTCAGCAGACCGAGAGCGCCAGCGCCCAACGCAGGAAAATAGTCCTGTAGCCCTTCAAGCAAGCGCTCAAGAAAACGTCCGGGATCGCTGTCTCGTGGGCTCAAGCCCAGCCAGAGACTTTGCCAATGCGCCGGCAGGCTTTGACAGAACTCCACCGCCAGCGAGCTTTTGCCGAACCCGGCCGGGGCGCTGACCAGCAGCAACCGACCTCCGAGCCCGGCCTGCAGACGCTGGCAAAGGCGCGGCCGCAAGACATAGCCATCAGGCAGCGGCGGGCGGAAAAAACGCCCGTCCAGTGCTGCGACGGTGATGCTTGCGGGACCCGGAAGTGGGGACAGATCAGTCATGGCCGGCTCTTGTTCGAAGGCGATTGGCGGCGTTGCAGATGTCCGCAGCCTAGCCTTAATCGAACCGGTTATGAAGGTTGCTGCTACAAATGGCTACAAAAAGGCTACAGACACAAAAACGCCCCGAACCGGTCGGGGCGTTTTCACGAGGATGCGGCCTCGGGTTTACGCAGGTTTAGCGAACACCATCCTGACGCAGAGCGGCCGGGGTGAAGTCGCTGGTGGTGGCGGTGAAGCCGAAGTCATACGCCTGCTTCTCTTCGTTCTTCATGCCCAGTGCCAGATAACGGCCGGACTGCAGGTCGTAGAGGGTTTCGAGGGCGTACCACGGCACTTGCTTGTCGTAGTAGTTCTCGGCATGCGCCTCGGCTACACGCCACAGTTGGCCGCGACCGTCATAGTGGTCGATGACCGCTGCCTGCCAGGTGTCCTCGTCGATGTAGAAGTCACGCTTGGCGTAGATGTGGCGCTGGCCTTCCTTCAGGGTCGCGACCACGTGCCAGACGCGGCGCAGCTCGTAGCGAGCCAGGTCCTGATTGATGTGGCCGGCCTTGATGATGTCCGAGTACTTCAGCTTCGGATCGTCGAGCTTGTAGCTGTCGGAGGCGATGTACATTTCCTTCTTGCCTTCAAGCTTCCAGTCGTAGCGATCCGGGGCACCGTTGTACATGTCGAGGTTGTCGGACGTACGCAGGCCATCCGCTGCGGTACCCGGACCGTCATAGGACACTTGCGGTGCACGACGCACACGACGCTGACCGGCGTTATAGACCCACGCCGAACGTGGCTCTTTGACCTGGTCGAGGGTTTCGTGCACCAGCAGTACGCCACCGGCCAGACGCGCCGGCGCGGTCACTTTCTGCTTGAAGTAGAACAGGATGTTGCCCGGGTTCGCCGGATCGTAGTCCTTCATCTTGTCGCGGAACACGAACTGATCCTGGAAGTACACCAGGCTGTACGAGCCGTTCGGTTGCGGCGTGGCCTGGGTCACCAGACGGGTCACGCTGCCGCCGCGATAGCGGGTGATGTGGTTCCAGATCACTTCCACGCCGGTTTTCGGGATCGGGAACGGCACGGCGGTATCGAAGTTTTCCAGACCGTTGCCGCCGGACACCAGGTTGGTGCTGGTGGCGTTCTTCTTGATCGCGGCGAACACGTCATCCGGCACGGTGGCGCCGCGATGGGACGGATAGACCGGCATCTTGAAGGTTTCCGGGTAGCGCTTGAACATTGCGTACTGGCCCGGGGCAAGCTTGTCCTTGTACTTGTCGACATCCTTGGCAGTGATGGTGAACAGCGGTTGCTCACTGGCGTAAGGGTTGGACAGGAAGCCTTTGCTGTCGACGCTGCCGGCATTTTTCGGCAGCGGTTTCCAGGCCGGGATCGAACCGTCGGCATTGCCGGCCATTTCCGCGCCCATCGGCGTCAGGCTCTTGCCCAGTTTGTCCGCTTCGGCAGCAGGCACCGCCGCCATGACACTGGTCGCCAGCAGCGACAGGCCCAGAACAC
>NZ_JH635998.1:3281051-3281965 GCF_000257605.1 Pseudomonas sp. R62 | reverse complement strand
GTGCTTAGAAGTTCACGCCGAAGCTGAGCGCCACGAAGTCGCGGTCATCCACGGTGGTGTACTTGCCGTCGAAGAAATTGGTGTAGGCCAGGCTCGCGGTGTAGGTGTTCTGGTATTCGGCGTCGACGCCCAGGCTGACCGCTTTGCGACCTTCCTCGAAGTTGCCGCCAGGGCCTGGCGAGTAACCGCTGACGTCGTGGGACCAGGCCACGTTCGGCTTCAGGTTCACACCCGCAAACACGTCGTTGTATTCCCAGATCGCCCGACCACGGTAGCCCCACGACATCGACGTGGTGAAACCGTCGTTTTCGCAATTGCGGCTGCGGTTGTTCTGCGGCGAACCCGGGCCTGCGCCGTTGATCGTGCTGTTGTTGAGGATGTTGGCGCAGGTATCGATACCGCCAGTGGCCGGCAACTCACCCGGACCGTAGACCGGATCGCGGCCATAGCGCTTGTCGGAACGGCTTTCCAGGCCACCGACGTAGGTCGCACCGACTTCACCGACGAGGGTCAGACGGCTGGCGCCCATGACCTGATCGAAGAAGTGCGTGAAGGTCGTTTGCAGTTGGGTGATTTCCTTGCGCTCGTAACCGTGCAGATCCTGACCCGGCACGCCGGTCAGCAGCGAAGCGTTGGTCAGTGCACCGCCCAATGGACGCACACCGGCAAACAGGATGTCGGTGGAGTTCAGTTGTACCGGCGCATTCGGACGGTAGCTGATCTCACCGCTCCACGCCGTACCGGTAGGCAGGGTGGTGGAGAAGCTCAGACCGTAGAGACGAATGTCTTCCGGGTATTCGATGAAGTAATTGGAGTTGCCCGCAACCAGCAGCGGTGCGAGCGCGGCAAACGGCCCCGGCAGCGCGGCGGCGGTGTTGTAGACCGATTGCGGCGCGCCGGTGGCGCTGAAAATC
>NZ_JH635998.1:3277005-3279902 GCF_000257605.1 Pseudomonas sp. R62 | reverse complement strand
TCCGGTAAGTGGTGCGCTCGTCTTCGCTGCCGGCCATCAATTCGTCGTTGAGGTGCGCGCAGGACACCAGCGGCCCGGTCTCCGACATGCCGTAAGCGGCTGTCAGCTGAATGCCGCGCGCCTTGGCGTTTTCATAGAGGCTGCGATTGAGCGCGCTGCCGCCGATGACGATTTTCCAGCCGCCAAAGTCGGCACCCTGCGCGGCCTTGGCGTTGAGCAGCATCTGCAGGATGGTCGGCACGCAATGGGAAAAGGTGACCTTCTCCTTGCGCCACAACTCCACCAGATACTCCGGGTCGTAGCGCCCCGGATAAACCTGCTTGAGCCCGAGCATGGTCGCCACGTACGGCAACCCCCAGGCGTGGACGTGGAACATCGGCGTGATCGGCATGTACACATCGTTGGTGCCGAGCAGCCGTACGCTGTCGATCGAACCCATGATCGTCGCCACGCCGATGGTGTGCAGCACCAATTGCCGATGGGTGAAATACACGCCTTTCGGATTGCCCGTGGTGCCGGTGGTGTAGAACGTGGTGGCCACCGAGTTTTCGTCGAAGTCCTGGAAATCGTATTGCGCACTCGCAGCGGCCAGCAGTTGCTCGTATTCGCCGACAAGGTTCGGCAACTCCGCGGTTTTCTCCGGGAGATCGGTCAGCAGCAGGGTTTTCTCCACCGTGGTCAGCTGCGGCGCGATGGCCTGATACAGCCCGACGAACTCGCTGTTGACCAGCACGAAGCGGTCCCCGGCGTGGTTCATGGTGTAGAGGATCTGCTCGGGTGACAGGCGCACATTGATGGTGTGGATCACCGCGCCGATCATTGGAATGGCGAACATGCATTCCAGGTAACGGTGGCTGTCCCAGTCCATCACCGCCACGGTGTCACCCGCCTTGACGCCAGCAGCCGTCAGCACGTTGGCCAGCCGCGCAACCCGCTCAATCAGGGTCGGATAGCTGTAGCGCAACTGGTCGCGGTAGATGATTTCGCGGGTTTTCTCGTAACGGGCGCCGGACATCAGCAGCCGTTTGATCAGCAATGGATACTGGTAGGCCCCATCGGCCGGCGGAATGACCCGAGTCTGCAACATAAGAATCCCTTTTCTGACTGCACGGTGTTGGCGGAGAGATTCGTACTCTAGTGCGCCTGCATGACAGTCAAATCAGCCAAAGGAATGATTTGCAGAGCCGTACAAATGCTAGCTTTGCGCCAGCATTTCGGGCCAAAGTTGAAGAAAACACGACCTGTGGGAGCGAGCCTGCTCGCGAAGGCGTCGGGTCAGTCGACATTTTTGGTGACTGGACTGGCGCTTTCGCGAGCAGGCTCGCTCCCACAGGGATTGATGTGTTCCAGTTCTCAATGCATCTCGGTGAACGCGATTTTCACGCCGAGAGCAATCAGCACCGCGCCCATAGTGCGGTCGAACCAGTGGCCCATGCGGGCGAAGCCGGCGCGCACGCGTTGTTGGCTGAACAGCATCGCCACCAGGCAGAACCAGATCGCCGTCGCCACCGCCAGGTAAACGCCATAACCGGCCTGCACGGCCAACGGCGTGTGCGGGTTGATCACCACGGTGAACAGCGAGAGGAAAAACAGCGTGGCTTTCGGGTTCAGACCGTTGGTGACGAAGCCCGAGGTAAAGGCGCCCCGCGCGGTGCGTACGCCGGTTTCCCGGTGCAAGTCATCGGTGACGGTTTTCGCCGGTTGCGCGCGCAAGGCCTTGAAGCCGATGTACAGCAGGTAAGCCGCCGCCGCCCACTTCAGCGCGTTGAACAGCACGATCGACTGCGACACGATCAGACCGATGCCGAGCAACGAATAGCCGACATGCAGGAAAATCGCCGAGCCCACGCCCAGTGCGGTCCAGGTGCCGGCGCGGCGCCCATGGGTCACGCTCTCGCGCACGACCACGGCAAAGTCCGGTCCGGGGCTGGCCACGGCGAGCAGATGGATCAGGGCAACGGTCAAGAACTCGGTCCAGTACATGGGGGCTCCTCAGGATTCGAATGTTCAAACTGGGCTCATTGCCGAATGCTTTCCCTGTGGGAGCGAGACTGCTCGCGAAAGCGCTGGGTCAGCCAACAGAGATGTTGACTGGGCCACAGCTTTCGCGAGCAGGCTCGCTCCCACAAGAGTTCAAGGCATCTCGGTGTCGAGTAACCAATTGTTTCATCTGGTAGGCTCGGCAGGGTACGCCCTCCGCTCACAGCACAAAAGGTACAGTTGATGACGAACACGCGCCGCGCGGTATTCCTTGATCACCCTTCGCTGGATCTCGGCGATCTGGACCTCGGTCCGTTGCGCGAATGCTTCAGCGACTTGCAACTGTTCGCCCAGACTCTGCCGGAACAGGTCAGCGAACGCCTGCACGGCGCCAGTGTGGCGATCACCAACAAAGTCGTGATCGACGCGGCCGCGATGGCTGCCAACCCGCAACTGAAACTGATCCTGATCAGCGCCACCGGCACCAACAACGTCGACCTCGCTGCCGCCCGCGCCCACGGCATCACCGTGTGCAATTGCCAGGCTTACGGCACGCCGTCGGTGGCGCAACACACGATCATGCTGTTGCTCAACCTCGCTACGCGCCTGGCCGACTATCAGAAAGCTGTGAGCGCAGGCCGCTGGCAGCAGGCGAAACAGTTCTGCCTGCTCGACTACCCGATCGTCGAACTGCAAGGCAAAACCCTCGGCCTGCTCGGCCATGGCGAGCTCGGTGGCGCCGTGGCGCGTTTGGCCGAAGCGTTCGGCATGCGTGTGTTGCTCGGGCAGATTCCGGGGCGCCCGGCTCGGCCGGATCGCTTGCCGCTGGAGGAACTGCTGCCGCAGATCGACGCGCTCACCCTGCACTGCCCGCTCAACGAGCACACCCGGCATTTCATCGGCGCCCGCGAACTGGC
>NZ_JH635998.1:3270656-3276176 GCF_000257605.1 Pseudomonas sp. R62 | reverse complement strand
ATGTGTTGAGTGTCGAGCCACCGACCCAGGGCAATCCGCTGCTCGCCGCTGATATCCCGCGCCTGATCGTCACCCCGCACAACGCCTGGGGCAGCCGCGAGGCGCGCCAGCGTATCGTCGGGCAACTGAGCGAAAACGCCCAGGCGTTCTTCAGCGGTGAGGCGCTGCGGGTCGTCAGTTGATAAACTGCGGCACTTTTTTTCAAGGAGCAGTTATGGATCCGCGCAGTGAAGTACTGCTTCGTCAGGCCGAGTTATTCCAGGGTTCGCTGCTGTTGGCCGGCCTGCCCGCCGATGATTTGCTCGGACGCCTGCCCAACGCATTCGGCTGGTGCTGGCACGCTGGCGATCAAGCCGCACTGGACGCGCGTTTCGAGGGCCGCAGCCAGTTCGGCGTAAACGTGCCCGAGCGTGAGTTCGACAGCGCTGTGGTGTTCCTGCCCAAATCCAAGGACCTCACCGATTACATCCTCAACGCAGTGGCATCGCGTCTGGCCGGGCGTGAAGTGTTTCTGGTCGGGGAAAAACGCAGCGGCATCGAAGGCGCGTCCAAGCAGCTCAATCCGTTTGGCAAGCCGCGCAAACTCGACAGCGCCCGTCACTGCCAGCTCTGGCAAGTCACCGTGGCCAATGCACCTGAAGCGAAACCGCTGGAAAGCCTGGCGCAGACTTACGAACTGCCGCTGGCCGAAGGGCCGTTGAAAGTCATCAGCCTGCCGGGCGTGTTCAGCCATGGGCGCCTGGATCGCGGCAGCGCCCTGCTGCTGGAGCATCTGGACAAACTGCCGAGCGGCCATCTGCTCGATTTCGGTTGCGGCGCCGGCGTGCTCGGGGCTGCGGTGAAACGTCGCTATCCGCACAATCAGGTGACGTTGCTGGATGTCGACGCGTTCGCCGCCGCCAGCAGTCGTCTGACCCTGGCAGCCAATGGCCTGGAAGCCGAAGTGCTGACCGGCGACGGCATCGATGCCGCGCCGATGGGTTTGAGCGCGATTCTGAGCAATCCACCATTCCATGTCGGCGTGCACACCGATTATTTCGCAACGGAGAACCTGCTGCGAAAAGCGGCGAAACATCTGAAAAACGGTGGCGAACTGCGCCTTGTGGCGAACAGCTTCCTCAAGTATCAGCCGTTGATCGAGGAGCACCTGGGCGTGTGTGCGATCAAGGCTGAAGGCAATGGTTTCCGGATCTACCGGGCCAAGCGCGGCTGAAAATTTGTTCTTGCCCAATCGGATTTGCCTAGGCAGAATCCGCTCCGTCCTAGGGGAGTAGTCTCCCACGAGCGCCATGCTCGTCCGGCATACGTCAACATACTTGATCCTCAGATCATGGCGTATGCGACCCAAGCGTCCGCACCAGACGGATCGCAGGGTTTGACAAGACCTATGACACGCACACCTTACCCGGGGCGGGAAGGCTGTACGTGTCATAGCCGTGTCGACCCGCCCCTTAGGAAATCCCTGATGCTGGACTCGCTACTCGTTCCCACCGCTATCGTTGCCTTGGCCGAAATCGGCGACAAGACGCAACTGCTCGCGCTGATTCTCGCCGCTCGCTTTCGCAAACCCTGGCCGATCATTGCCGGGATTGTCGCCGCGACTTTGGCCAACCACGCAGCAGCCGGTGCGGTAGGCGCCTGGTTCGGCAGTTTCTTCTCCGACGCCGTCCTGCACTGGATCCTCGCCGCCAGCTTCGCCGCCACGGCGCTGTGGACCCTGGTCCCGGACAAAATGGATGACGACGAAGCCAGCACGGCGCGCAAGTTCGGGCCGTTCCTGACCACGCTGATCGCTTTCTTCCTCGCGGAAATCGGCGACAAGACGCAGATCGCCACGGTGATGCTCGCCGCGCAATATCCGGAACTTTGGCTGGTGATTATCGGCACCACCGTGGGCATGCTGATTGCCAACGTGCCGGTGGTCCTGGCGGGTAACTTTGCCGCAGAGAAACTGCCGCTGACCCTGATCCGCCGCCTCGCGGCTTCGGCGTTCATGATTCTGGCGATTGTTGCGGTTTATAAAGCGATGCAGAGCAGCGGCTGGGTTTAACCCTGAGAGAAGGATCGTTCCCACGCTCCGCGTGGGAATGCAGCCGGGGACGCTCTGCGTCCCGCTTGGAACGCGGAGCGTCCCTTGCGGCATTCCCACGCAGAGCGTGGGAACGATCATGACCCCGTCAATCTCAGGACTTCGGGGCTTTTTCGTACAGCGGCATCACCTTCGGAATCGCTGCCTGCAACGCAGCAATGCGGCTGCTCGATGCCGGGTGAGTACTCATGAATTCCGGTGGCGCGCCTTCGGAAGCCTTGCTCATCTTGTCCCACAGGGTGATCGCCGCGTTCGGGTTGTAGCCGGCGCGGGCGGCCAGTTCCAGGCCGATCAGGTCGGCTTCGTTTTCGTTGGCGCGACTGTTGGGCAAGGTCATGCCGTAGTTGGCCACGGTGTCGGCCAGTGCCAGGCTGTCCTGACCCAGACCGAACAGGGCACCAGCGCCCTGCTTGGCCATCTCCATACCGTACGCCTTGGACATCGCTTCACGACCGTGCTCGCGCAGGGCGTGGGCGATTTCATGGCCCATGACCGCAGCGATTTCATCGTCGGTGAGTTTCAGGCTGTCGATCAGCCCGGTGTAGAAGATGATCTTGCCGCCGGGACCGCAGTTGGCATTGAGCTCATCGCTCTTGATCAGATTGACTTCCCATTGCCACTGCGCCGCGTCCGGGCGGAAGGTTGGCGCCTGGGCGATCAAGCGGTTGGCGATGGTCTGCACGCGCTTGGCTTCAGGGCTGGTCTTGTCCAGCACACCTTTGCTCGACGCCTCGCCGACGGTCTTCTGATACGACTGCGCGTACATCTGATCGACCTCTTGCGAGGACAGCATGCTGAACATGTACTGCTTGCGCTCCACGCCCACGGCACCGCCGCTGGTGGTGTTGACCGACTGACAACCGGCCAGCAACAGCGCTGCGCTCAAAGCACTTACCACTAATGTCTTGTTCATTCAAAAGCTCCCTGAAAACCTGAGGCGTATCCTAGGCGGCTAATTGTATCGGCGCCAGATACAACGGACGCATTGCGCGTACATTCACCTATGGCCGCAAGACCTCGTGGAAATTCCTCAAGCGCATTGAATCCGCCGTGCACCGATCCATCAGCGACATCGCGCGGCGATTCCGACCAACGTCTCTCATGGCCGCGCCCACCCCGCCGATAAATCCCTCGCAGTTTGTCCTCTTGCGTGCGGAGCTCCCATGAAGTTCAAGTCGATCCAGTTTTCCGTCGCCGCTCTGGCCGGCGCCATCGTTCTCAGCGTGGTCGCGGCGCTGGTGCTGTACGCGCTGTTCTCGGGCGCTCGCACTCAAGAAATGGTGCAACAGCGCACCCAGGCGCAGTTCGAGCAAGTCATCGAACAGCGCCTGACCTCGCTGGCGCAGACCCAGGTCAGCCAGATCCAGCGCGAACTCGAAGCGCCGCTGCTGATTGCCGGCGGTCTGGTACGGGCCAACGCCTTGCTCGGTACAACCGGCGCCGATGGCCAGCCGCGCCTGAGCGTCAGCCGCGAGCAACTGATCAGCCTGATCAAGGAAAACGTCGAAAAGAACCCGAAAATTCTCGGCACCTACATCGGCTGGGAAAAAAACGCACTGGACCACAATGACGCCGCCTACATCGGCAGCGCCGTGGTCGGTATCGACCCGGCCACCGGGCGCTTTTTGCCGTGGTGGTTCCGCAATACCGACGGCAGCCTGGGCGTGGACAAACTGGCCGACGTCGACGATCAGAAAACCCTGTCCACCGGGGTGCGCGCCAGCGAGTACTACCTGTGCTCGAAAGAGACGAAGAAACCCTGCGTGATCGACCCGGCACCGTACAAGGTCGGTGACAAGATTGTCATGCTCGCCTCGTTCATTGAACCGATCATGGTCAACGGCGCGTTCCAGGGCATCGTCGGCGCCGACCTCTCGGTGAACTTCATTCAGGACATGCTGCTCGCCGCCAATCAGAAGCTTTACAGCGGCGCCGGTGAAATGGCGCTGGTCGGCGGCAACGGGCGGATCGTTGCCTACACCAAGGACTCGAGCAAATTCGGTGAAAAAGTCAGCGACATCCTCGACGCCGAACAGGCCAGCAATCTCGCCAACCTCAAGCGCGACGAGGTCACCTATGCGGTGAATCAGGCCAAGGGTCGTATCGAGCTGTACCTGCCGTTCGGCATCGGCCAGACCGACGCGCGCTGGACGCTGATGCTGCAACTGCCGCTCAACGCCGTCATGGCCGATCTGCAAAACCTCCAAGCCGACCTTGATGCCCAGCGCAAATCCGACACCTTCGGCATGGCCATGGTCGGCCTGATCATCGCCGGCATCGGCCTGCTGGTGATCTGGCTGGTGGGCCACGGCATTGCGCGGCCACTCAAACAAATGGTCGCCATGCTCGATGACATCGCTCAGGGCGAAGGCGATCTGACCCGGCGCTTGAGCAGCGACCGCAGCGATGAACTGGGCTCGATTGCCAAAGGCTTCAACACCTTCCTCGCCAAGTTGCAGGCGATGATTACGCAAGTGGTGACCTCGGTGCAGAGCGTCAGCGATTCTTCGGAACACACCGCCGACATCGCCATTCGCACCAACATCGGCGTGCAGAAACAAATGGCCGAAATCGATCAGGTGGCGACTGCGGTGCAGGAAATGACCGCCACCGCCCAGGACGTGGCGCGCAACGCCACCCAGGCCGCACAAGCGGCAAGCCATGCCGACCAGGCCGCCAGCCAAGGCATGCAGATCGTCCGCGACACCTCGAATTCGATTGGCGTACTGGCGGTGGAAATCGGCAAGGCTGTCGAGGTGGTGCAGACGCTGGCCAAGGACAGCGAAAACATCAACGCCATCCTCACCGCCATTCGCGGCATCGCCGAACAGACCAACCTGCTGGCACTGAACGCGGCGATTGAGGCCGCGCGAGCCGGCGAGCAGGGTCGCGGTTTTGCAGTGGTCGCGGATGAAGTGCGCAATCTGGCGCAGAAAACCCAGAAGGCCACCGAAGAAATCCAGAGCATGATCCAGCAGTTGCAACAGGGCACGCGCGATGTGGTGCGCGTCATGGAAGACAGCCAGAACCGCACCGACGAAAGCGTGCAACACGCGGCGAAAGCGGCCGAAGCGCTGGAGACCATTACTCAGGCCGTGTCGGTGATCAACGACATGAACACGCAGATTGCCAGTGCGGCCGAAGAGCAAAGTGCAGTGGCCGACGACATTAACCGCAATGTGATCAACATCGGTCAGGTGGCGAATGAAGTGGCCGGCGGTGCGGATGAGTCGAGTTCGGCGAGCGCCGGGTTGACCAAACTGGCGGAACAGCAGCGGCGGTTGATCAATCAGTTCAAGGTCTGAAAGATCAAGAGCCCCTCTCCCGGAGGGAGAGGGGACCGACCGCGATGTCTTGCGCTATACATCCACTTGAAAAAAACAGTCGATTATGGATTCACAACAGATCGTTCAGGTCGGTGTACCTCTGAA
>NZ_JH635998.1:3268560-3270636 GCF_000257605.1 Pseudomonas sp. R62 | reverse complement strand
CTGAAGCATCCCCCATTCGGCTCCCTCTCCCTCCGGGAGAGGGCTGGGGTGAGGGGCTTTTGATCCACGCAAATCAAGCCGGGGTGAGACACTCCGGCCCGTTCAACTTCGGATCATTCACCAGATTCGCCAACACTCGCTCGCGCAGCGCCGCCGGTTCGCTGGCGAGCAAACCCTGCAACACATGCAGCGGCGTTTCAGGATCAAGCCAGGCCGCCTGCCCCGCTTCATCAAGAATCAACGGCCGGCGCTGACTCGCCGCCGACTGAGTAATCACCGCCGTACTCAGCCAGACCTGTTCCTGCACCGGATACGCTTCCCAGATCGCCGCGAAAAACAACGACGAGCCCTCCCCCGGCGTCAACCAGTAAGGCCGTTTGCGCTGGGTGCCGCGCCATTCGTAGAAGCCGTTGGCCGGCAGCAGGCAGCGACGCAAGCGCAAGGCCTCACGAAACATCGGCTGTTCTGCGACGGTTTCAGCGCGGGCGTGGGCCGGGGTTTTCGACAGATCGGTCAGCCACGGCGGCGTCAGGCCCCAGCGCGCACGGGCCAGCGTGCGCTGGCCGTCTTCTTCGGCACGCAGCATCAACACCGAATCATTCGGGGAAATGTTCCACTGCGCCTGCTGATCGGCGGGAAAACCTGGCAGGGCCGCGAAGTCGCGGTTCCAGCGAAACAGGGCATAACGTCCACACATGGGGCAACACGACTCTGAATAAAACGAAGGCCAGCCTAACAGACCAGCGTGCCGGGAAAGCTTTCCGGTTCGTCGCCAGGCAACGGCAGCGCGGCATTGTACGCGGTGATCAACTCGCGGGCGTATTCGGCCTGATCGTTATCCACCGACAGCCAGAGCAGGCCGAAGATCGGCAATTCACCCGCACCGCCCACCAGATCACGGCCAATCAGATGCGCCTCGATCCCCTCAGTGGCAAGCATGCCCTTGAGCATTTCGCCCTCCATCAGGTTCGCCGGTTCGTAGATGCGCTGCATACGCGGCCCTCACTCGTTTTCGCTGAAGACTTCCAGATGCCACTCTTCTTCATGTACCTGCAGGACAAAGGTGATCGGACGACAGCACACCTGGCAGTCTTCGATATACGTCTGATCTCCAGCGGACAAATCCAGAGTGGTCTCGACTTCCTCACCGCAATACGGACATTCATACAGTGCATTTTCCAGCATCGCGGTCTCCCCAGTGACTTGTGCGTATAATCGCCGGTCTATTTGCAGGGCTATTTTTGTCTGGCTACTTTTCAGACCGTGCCCCGCGGGTTTTCGATCAAACCCTTTACTTACCCTAGCCGTTTCCAACAAGAGAGCATGATGGGCGAATTCGATGCCATCCGACCTTACGACGACAGCGAAGTACCTGCGGTACTGGCAAGACTGCTCGGCGACAAGGCGTTTCTAGATATCCTCACCCACTTCCGCTTCCCGCGTTTTGCCGGTGCCTTCGGCTGGATGCTCAAACCTCTTATAGCCCATCGGCTGCGTCGTGAGTTTGCCGACGTGAATTCCGTGGCTACCTTACAGGACAAAGTCGAGTTCTACGTCGACCACACCATCGAGCGCGCCACCGACGGCGTGACGTATACCGGTGTCGAGCAATTCAAGTCCGGCAGCGCCTACCTGTTCATCGCCAACCACCGCGATATCGTCATGGACCCGGCCTTCGTCAACTACGCCGTGTACCACGCCGGCCTGCCGACGCCGCGCATCGCGATTGGCGACAACCTGCTGCAAAAGCCGTTTGTCAGTGACCTGATGCGCTTGAACAAGAGCTTCATCGTCCACCGTTCGATCACCGGCCGTCGCGAGAAAATGGCGGCGTATCAATTGCTGTCGGCGTACATCAACCACTCGATACGCAACGATTGCGCGTCGATCTGGATTGCTCAGGCGGAAGGGCGGGCGAAGGACGGCGACGACCGCACCGAGTCGGCGATCCTCAAGATGTTCCACATGAGCCGCAAGGACGAGCCGTTTGGCGAAGTGATCCGCTCGCTCAACGTGACGCCGGTGTCGATCAGCTATGAGTACGACCCGTGTGACCAGGCCAAGGCCTCCCACGCT
>NZ_JH635998.1:3261975-3266985 GCF_000257605.1 Pseudomonas sp. R62 | reverse complement strand
ATTTCAGCTCGGCCAGGGTCACGGTCAGCTGCGGCGCGTTGGGTGCGTTAGTGGTCGGGGTGAAGCCGAGCAGGCGTACGGCGGCTTCGGCCTGGGCCTGCAGCTTGGGCAGGATCTGCTCGCGCTGTACGGTGATGGCGCTGGTTTCCGGGTACAGACCGCCACGGGTGCCGAGGGTTGGCGACGGACGACCGTCGACCACACGCACGATGACAGGCTGGCCGCGACCGACCGCTGGCAGTTGCGTGGTCAGCTTCGGCTCCGGATTCAGTTGTTGCGGGCTGTGGGCGCAGCCGGCGAGGGTCAAACCGGCGACAGTGATCAAACCGAACAACAGGCGTTGCAACATGCTCTTCTCTCCAGAATCAGGCACAAACAGGCCGGCAGTATAGCGGTGGGCCACTGCGCGTAACCAGCGCCGCACAGTGAATACTGAAATGTCTGACAAACCCCGCCGAAAGCGGTTCCTGTCACACATTCTTCACCGTCCATACACCGCGGCGTCATGGCTTGCCGACAAGCTTCAAAGCAGTCCTCTTTCAAGGAACTCTGCCATGCGTTATCTGATCTCGCTGTTCGCCCCTCGCCCACTGCATCGCAGCTTCGCCCTGCTCGACCGCAACGGCCGTTGCCAGGCCTTCAAGCAGTGCAGCCTGCAACCGATGGGCGACGGCTGGGTGGAAATTGAAGAAATCCGCCTGACCTGGTTGAACCAGCCGCTGCCCGCCAGCGCCCGGGTCGTACCGCGACAAATGCGCGCACGGGGTCAGGTGCAGTTGAGCATCTGACCGGACGCCTAATATAAAGTCATTAAACACGAGCAACTGCGCGCATTTCTTCGCTACAATCTCCCCCCGATTATAAGGACGTCTCCTGATCGGGCCCCGCAACAGCGTCAATGCGCATGCATCGACATCAAAATCGCCCACAGAGAGCCGCCCACACAGATCGAGTGAAGTTGGCGCGCTTGCCTGTTCTTCCGGCAAAAACCCGCTTTTCGCGAATCTGCAGAGCTGTCATTCGCTCGGCCACCGCGTTGTTTTGCCCTAGCGGGCAGGTGCCAGGCCAAGGCAGCCCTTTTTTGAGGTTCACGTCTTCAAAAGAGCGTGAAAAAAACGGGTTTTCACAACTTCACAAGAGTGTGGCGAGCAAATGAATAGTTTTGCGTCTGAACATGCACCATTAGCGTCTGAAACAGCCCAACGACACAGGACCGGGTATACCTCGAACATCGGAGCCTGAAGCCTGTCCGCTACGGATTTGGTTGCACGAAAACGGATGACTCGACCATAAGTCGAATTGCCAGCCCTGCGTGAAAATGCGTTCATGGAACGCTTGAAACCAGGCCGCACGCATCCGTCGAAGTTGCGAAAAATTGCGAAGATTCGGACATGGCCCACCTGACCACGGATAGCCCGGGCCCACTGACCTGCCCTGGAACGCCTGGCAGCCATGCCGACAATTTGGTGCTGCAGATTTGGGAGACGCGTTAAATGGCGCATAACGAAGCAGTCGACGTAGTTCTGGTAGGGGCCGGCATCATGAGTGCCACCCTGGCCGTACTGCTCAAAGAGCTCGACCCCGCGATCAAGCTGGAAGTCGTCGAGCTGATGGATTCCGGCGCCGCCGAGAGTTCCAATCCGTGGAACAACGCCGGTACCGGTCACGCCGGCCTGTGCGAGCTGAACTACACCCCGCAGGCTGCCGATGGCAGCGTCGACATCAAGAAAGCCGTGCACATCAACACCCAGTTCGAGGTGTCGAAGCAGTTCTGGTCGTACCTGACCAAGAAGGGCACGTTCGGCTCGTGCAAATCCTTCATCAGCCCGGTTCCGCACCTGAGTTTCGTTCAGGGCGAAAGCGGTGTGTCGTTCCTCAAGGAGCGCTTCAACGTGTTGAGCAAGCACCACGCGTTTGCCGACATGGAGTACACCGAAGACAAAGGCAAGATGGCCGAGTGGATGCCGCTGAT
Source organism: Pseudomonas sp. R62 (assembly GCF_000257605.1). Lineage (NCBI taxonomy): Bacteria > Pseudomonadati > Pseudomonadota > Gammaproteobacteria > Pseudomonadales > Pseudomonadaceae > Pseudomonas > Pseudomonas sp. R62. The sequence continues at coordinate 3,265,013 of NZ_JH635998.1, read as the reverse complement.
GATGCCGGGTCGCTCGCCCGAAGAAGTCCTCGCCGCCACCCGCGTAATGAACGGCACCGACGTCAACTTCGGCGCCCTGACCAATCAGTTGCTCAAGCATTTGAGCAGTGCTCCGGACACCCAGGTCAAATACTGCAAGCGCGTGACCGGCCTCAAGCGTAACGGCGCCGGCTGGACCGTCAGCATCAAGGACGTCAACAACGGCAACACCCGCGAAGTCGACGCAAAGTTTGTCTTCCTCGGTGCCGGTGGCGCGGCCCTGCCGTTGCTGCAGGCTTCGGGCATCGAAGAAAGCAAAGGCTTCGGCGGCTTCCCGATCAGCGGCCAGTGGCTGCGTTGCGATAACCCGGAAGTGGTCAAGCACCACCAGGCCAAGGTCTACAGCCAGGCGGCTGTGGGTTCGCCACCGATGTCGGTGCCGCACCTCGACACTCGCGTCGTCGACGGCAAGAAATCCCTGCTGTTCGGGCCATACGCCGGTTTCACCACCAAGTTCCTCAAGCATGGCTCCTTCATGGACCTGCCGATGTCGGTGCGCGCCGGTAACATCGGGCCGATGCTGGCGGTGGCGAAAAACAACATGGACCTGACCAAGTACCTGGTCAGCGAAGTGATGCAGTCGATGGAACAGCGTCTGGAATCCCTGCGCCGTTTCTACCCGCAGGCGAAAGCCGAAGACTGGCGCCTGGAAGTGGCCGGCCAACGGGTGCAGATCATCAAGAAGGACCCGAAAAAGGGCGGCATCCTGCAGTTCGGTACCGAACTGGTCGCGGCGAAGGACGGCTCCCTCGCTGCCCTGCTCGGCGCTTCGCCAGGCGCGTCGGTGACCGTTTCGATCATGCTCGAGCTGATCGAAAAATGCTTCCCGGCCAAGGCGTCCGGCGAGTGGGCCACCAAACTGGCGGAAATCTTCCCGGCCCGTGAAAAGGTTCTGGAAACCGATGCTGCGCTGTATCGCAAGATCAACACGCAGAACAACATCGCCCTGGAACTGGTTGAAGAAAGCAGCGAGACACCAAGCTTCGCTTGATCTTGCGGCATAAAAAAACGCCCGTACTCCTTGAGTGCGGGCGTTTTTTATGGCCAGGCAAGAACCAATAATCCTGGCTTACAAACCTTTGTAGTGAGGTGGCCTCAGCTGCGAGCCTTGTCGATCAATTCGATGTACTCAGCGGCGTTACGCTGATCCTTGATCAGCTCGACAAAAGTCTTGCCCTGCGCGTCCTTGCCATCCACGTCGAAACCCGCCTCAACGAAGAAGCCCAGAAAGCGCTCGAAGTCATCGATGCGCAAACCGCGGTAGGCCTTGATCAGTTTGTGCAGCGACGGCGAAGTGGCGTCGACCGGCTCAAAATCGAGGAACAGCTTGATCTGCTCATCGCCGATCTCGTCACCAATCACTTGTTTCTTATCTTTACGCATTGCCGACTCCAGCTCGCAGACATGACACGGGGCGGGCAGTTTACCCCTGCCCGACCGCCCGGCTCAACGCGGACGAATCGCCCCGGTGTGCAAATCGGCCCAGATATGGCCGTTGGCATAACTGAGGAACTGCACATACACCGTGTCATTACGCAACAGATCCATCACCACGCGGTACTGAGCGAGCGGATAGAACAGCGTCAGGGTTTTGCTTTTGTCATCGTAGGCCGGCTTTTTCAGGCTTTTGCTTTCGCCGTCGAAACTCACCAGCACCTGAGAAATGCTCGCGCCCTTGTTCAGCGATTTGCCTTTGAGGCGGATCAACAAGGATGAGGTGACCGGAATCGGCTGCTGATTGGACTGGCGCTGCGCACCGACCACCACCGAATACTCGCTGACTTGCAGCAGTTGCTGCTGCTCGGGTTCAGCGTCGCGCAGGGTCAGATCGTCCGGCGGCAGGAACTGGCTGTGCATCGGCGCGGCGGACAGCGGCAGGCTGAGAGACAGCAACAGGGCGGCGAGACTGCAGATCAAGAGGCGCATGACAGGCTCCGGGGGCGGGGCCGAGCACTCTAGCATGGGTAACGCGGATGGATCAGCACACACAAAAACAACTGTGGGAGCGAGCCTGCTCGCGAAAGCGGTGTGTCAGTTTTCAATGATGCTGACTGACACGACGCCTTCGCGAGCAGGCTCGCTCCCACAGGGGGCAATGCAGGTTCTTACATGCCTTTAACGGCGTAAATCCCGTTGGCGTTGCGCCAGTAGCCCTTGTAGTCCATGCCATAACCGAAAATGTAGCGGTCGATGCATGGCAGGCCGACGAAATCGGCTTTCAGGTCCGGGCGCGCCTTGCGGTCGTGATCCTTGTCGATCAGCACGGCGGTGTGTACTTTGCGCGCGCCGGCGTGTTTGCAGAAGTCGATGATCGCGCCCAGGGTATGACCTTCGTCGAGGATGTCGTCGATGATCAGCACGTCGCGGTCGATGAACGAGACTTCCGGCTTGGCTTTCCAGAACAGGTCGCCGCCGCTGGTTTCGTTGCGATAACGGGTCGCGTGCAGGTAGGACGCTTCCAGCGGGAACTGCAGATGCGTCAGCAGTTTGCCGGAGAAGATCAGGCCGCCGTTCATCACGCAGAACACCACCGGGTTGCTGTCAGCCAGTTGCTCGTTGATTTGTGCACCGACGCGGGCGATGGCCGCCTCGACTTCAGACTCGGTGTACAGGCAGTCAGCCTCTCGCATGATTTGACGGATATGCTCGAGATCAGCGGACATGGCGCTCTCCAGGGGTTGGCGGAATTGGAAAAGCGGGCAAAGGTACGCATCCCGCGAGGTCGAATCAAGCTCTTATGGACTAACGTACAGAATGTCCTATAGGACATCACCCTCGGATAGATTAATCTAGGCCGGTTTTTTTGCCCGCCGCCGGAGCCTTTCCCATGCCCATCCTCGAGATCCGCCATCCGCTGATCCGTCATAAACTCGGCCTGATGCGCCGCGCTGACATCAGCACCAAGAATTTCCGCGAGCTCGCTCAGGAAGTCGGCGCCCTGTTGACCTATGAAGCTACAAAAGATCTGCCGCTCGAATCCTACGACATTGCCGGCTGGT